>NZ_JACFXY010000009.1 GCF_014946725.1 Mixta mediterraneensis | reverse complement strand
CTCAGGCAGAAGACGCCACACGATATCCTCGGGAGTCTCGTGGGCTCGGAGTTGTGTATAAGCGGCAATCCTTGACCCGCGCTTCCGGCCAGCCCGCCCGCCGCTACGCGGTGCCTTCGCTTCTTCGGGATTTCTTTACGGACCGGACGGATTCGCCGTCCTGGCTCATGCCGTCCTCTTCGCGGCCTCCCTGCCGCTCGTCCTGAAATCCCTCATCCGCTCAGCGGGCAGGATGGCCTCTGGCAAACCTCCGCTGCAACAGCGGCTTTTTCCTTTTATGAATTTATCGCGATAATTTTGTAGCTTTGTGGCTTTTGATCCCCGACCAACAGAAAATACCCGGCTGAGGAAAATATGCCTTCATCGCGATGAATTTGTGACTTTTGCATCCCAGCCAACAGACAATGCCTGGCCGAGAAAAAACTTATCACTCACAGAAGGCGGTTTGAGGAGGCATCCGTCGCGCTGAGGAGAGAACGGAGGCCAGGACGAGCCGACAGGACGTCGGCGAGAGGCCGGAACGAGCCAGGACGGCGAGTCCGGACGGTCCGTCAGGCCGCAGTGAGTGACGAAGGGACAGCGAAGGCTGCCGGACGCCGGGATTGTTAAGGGGCGGGCGTAAGCCCCTTAACACGTCCGCCTGCACAGGCCGGGCTGAAACTCCCCCCCGCCTGGCGGGCGGAACCCTCACGGAGTGAACCATCCCACCCTGCGTGCCTGACCGGCTCGTCAGGCCATGCTGACTTCCCCGCCTGGCGGGCGGAACCCTCACGGAGTGAACCATCCCACCCTGCGTGCCTGACCGGCTCGTCAGGCCATGCTGACTTCCCCCCTGGCGGGCGGAACCCTCACGGAGTGAACCATCCCACCCTGCGTGCCTGACCGGCCCGTCAGGCCATGCTGACTCCCCCGCCTGGCGGTCAGAAACCTCACGGAGTGAAACCCCACCCGGCAGGTAAAACCTGCACGCCATACAAAGGATGAAACGCCTGGCGTTTCCCGAACCCCGTTCGGCTCCTGTCAATACCGATGGTAACTACGCTGCGCCGTACTCACCTTGTATAAATAACGACGTGACTCTGCTGACGGATGCTGTTTCGCCAGCGTCTGATAAACCTCGCTCGGCGACATGGCGTTGATAACACTGAACGCACGATCCTTATCACTCGAAAACACCCGGAGTACGCTGCCTGCACCACCGTTGTAAGCGGTGATCACTGCATAACGCCGGGACAGGGGATCCTGAATGCCGCCTAAATAACTTTTTTGCAGAATAGACAAGTACGCCGTTCCTGCGTCGATATTATTCTCTGGATCAAGCAAATAGCTGCGGCTTGGCTTGCCCCATTTGCCTTTCATGCGGAACACATCAACACCAGCCGTATGCTGCACCACCTGCATCAAACCCAGCGCGTCGGCATGGCTGACCGCATAGGGGTTAAAGCTCGATTCGGTTTGCATAATCGCCAGAATCAGCGAGGCATCCACGCCATACTCTTCGGCGGCTTTGCGCACTATCGGCAGATATTTATGGGCGCGTTTATCGAGGTGGTTCGGCACCATCGGGATAGTGATCGAATAAATCACATGCAGGCCCGACATGCGGCGCTTCAATTTATTTTTGATCAGATAATCAGCGAAGTTTTCGGCGCGACCCTGCCAGCGGATAGCCTGGCCGGTATTATCCAGCACCTGACCGTATAGCAGCGGCTCTTTGCTGATAACAATATCGTTGGCATCAGAGTAAAGATCGACATTGCCTGGATCGTCACCAATTAACAGCGTGGTCACAATCGCCTGACGCAGACTGGCCATCGGATCGGTTCCGGCAATAGTCTCGATGGTAATACTGCCGCTTTCGAAGTTGATGTGGCTGCGGGTGTAATAGTTATCGCTATATTTGACATAATCTTTCGGTCCGGCGATCAGAACCTCATTGATACCCCAAATATTCTCAATGTTATGGGCGAACTGGCCCATTAAAATGTCAAATCCGTTGGTATCCTTAACCCAGTCTTCGTGAAACAGCTGTTTTTTTTGTCCAGAACAGGAAACCAAAAGTGGTGCGATCACCAGCAGGGCTAGCAAATTTTTATTCATTGGAAATGTGTGCCTGACCAGGATAGTGGCCTCAATGTAGAGGCCAAAAGTATTTACGCTTCGGGCGGCGTGTAGCCTTCAATATGCACATCTTTGCCTTCAAACAGGAAATTCACCATCTCCTTTTCCAGCACTTTACGGTCTTCCGGGTTCATCATGTTGAGCTTCTTTTCATTGATCAACATGGTCTGCTTGGCCATCCACTTCTGCCAGGCTTCTTTGGATATTTCGTTGTAAATACGCTTGCCCAGATCGCCAGGATAGAGCTGAAAGTCCTGACCTTCAGCGTCACGTTGTAAAAAAGTACAAAAAATGGTGCGGCTCATTATTCTTCCTCATTAATCTCACAACTGTGCAAAGCCAGTTGTTGGGGATGGCGCAACTCGTGCAAAAGTCGCTCGACAGGTGCAGCTAATCCCACTGACGGTGGCAGCGCTAAGTTATACCAGAGACCGCCTGCTTCATCCATCGCCGCCCCGGCAGAAGGCCATGCCAGCCACATGGGAACAATATCCAGATGGAAATGGCTGAAGGTATGACGAAAAGCGGTTAACTGCTGCGGCTTAGCGTAGATGCCGCGTGCCTCTAACCAGTCAATTAAGGCTTCTTCATGGATAAATTGTGGAAAGCAGAACAAACCTCCCCATAATCCCACCGCTGGACGTTGTTCCAGCCAGACTTCGTCGCCATGTTGAATCATCAGGAACCAGCCGCTGCGTTCGGGCAAAATTTGTTTCGGCTTTTTACCGGGATAACTTGCCCAGCTGTTGTTAGCATACGCCACGCAGCCGCTGCTTAACGGGCAAGTTTCACATTTGGGTTTCGAGCGGGTACAGACAATCGCACCGAGATCCATCATTGCCTGGTTGAACTGGCTGACGCCTTCGGCGGGTGTGACGGTTTCACTGATTTGCCATAAGCGCTTTTCAACGTCCTTTTTACCCGGCCAGCCCGCCCCCGCATAGCAACGTGCCAACACGCGTTTTACATTGCCATCCAGAATCGGAAAATGCTGACCCAGCGACAGCGACAAAATTGCCCCTGCCGTTGAACGACCGACGCCAGGCAGCGCCGCCACATCATCAAAATTTTGCGGGAATTCACCTTTGTGCACATCAACAATCTGCTTTGCCGCTTTGTGCAGATTACGTGCACGAGCGTAGTAGCCAAGACCGGTCCAGAGATGTAGCACTTCATCTAACGGCGCAGCGGCTAACTCATTAACCGTCGGAAAGCGCGCCATAAAGCGTTCAAAATAGGGGATAACGGTAGCAACCTGGGTTTGCTGTAACATCACTTCGGACAGCCACACCTTATAAGGTGTTTTCTCTAACTGCCACGGCAGGGTTTTGCGGCCAAAGCGCTGATACCAGTCCAGCACCTGTTGCGCGAACTGCGGCGCTTGCATCATAAGAAGGAAATTTTCCGTGATTACTCTACACTCAGGCAGGAATTCCAGCACATGCGCAACTGGGTGTAAACCGGAAGATTGCAAAGGCTTGCTTCTGTTTATGAACTTTGCATAATGCCCGTTTCCCAGAACAGGCTAACCAGCAGGCTTTGACATGATTAATGACGTCATAACTCCGGAATTTGATGAGAACGGGCGCCCACTGCGCCGTATTCGCAGTTTTGTGCGCCGCCAGGGTCGGTTAACCAAAGGCCAGCAACTGGCGCTCGATAGTTACTGGCCGGAAATGGGCGTGGAATATCAGCCGGAGCCAATCGATCTGCCACTGCTGTTTGGCCACGAAGCGCCGGTAACGCTGGAAATTGGTTTTGGTATGGGCGCTTCTTTGGTGACCATGGCGCAAAACAATCCCCAGCAAAACTTTCTTGGTATCGAAGTTCATGCGCCGGGCGTCGGCGCGTGTTTAAGTGCAGCGAAAGAAGCGGGCGTCGAAAACCTGCGCGTAATGTGTCATGACGCAGTAGAAGTGCTGGAGAAGATGATTCCAGATAACTCGCTGCGTATGGTTCAGCTGTTTTTCCCTGACCCGTGGCACAAAGCGCGTCACAATAAGCGTCGTATCGTACAGGTCCCGTTTGCCGAATTGGTGATGCGCAAGCTGAAGCTGGGCGGCGTATTCCATATGGCGACTGACTGGGAAGCTTATGCCGTACATATGCTGGAAGTAATGAATAGCATTGATGGTTACAAAAATCAGTCCGAGAGCCAGAACTATGTGCCGCGTCCTGAGACACGTCCATTGACTAAATTTGAGCAGCGCGGGCAGCGTTTAGGCCATGGCGTATGGGATTTAATGTTTGAGAGGGTGAAATAATGGCCACGCAACGCAGCCGCCGTTTACGTAAAAAATTACACATTGATGAGTTTCAGGAGCTGGGTTTCTCCGTTGCCTGGCGTTTCCCGGAGGGGATGTCTGAAACTGAAATCGACGAAACGCTGAATCAATTTATTAATGAAGCCATCGATCCCAATGGCCTGGCCTATGACGGTAGCGGTTATCTGGCATGGGAAGGGCTGATTTGTTTGCAGCAAACCGGCAAATGCACCGAGGAACACCGTGAGCTGGTGCGTAAATGGTTACAGGATCGCAACCTGCAAGACATCCAGGTTACCGAACTCTTTGACGTCTGGTGGGACTAAGTTAGATCGCATCGGGCTGGCTTACTTGTGCTTTGCCTACCGGACAGTGCTCGCATTCTTCACGTACCCGTAGGTTTTGGATGCTGTGCGCTGACCAGCACAAAAATCACTGCGGCGCGAATGCCCGACCTTTCAGCACGGTTTCAGGTGGATAAGGAGAGTTAATGATTCGGAAAGTGCTTCTTACTGCGCTGCTGTTAGCAGCGACCCAGGCTCAGGCTGCGTATGAATGTAGCGTGAAGCCGAAGGATGATGTGATAATCAAGCCGCAAAGCGTGCAGGTAGTCGGCGCTAACGGTAATCTGGAAATCACGCCGCAGGGCGACGTGCAGTTCAATGCTCAGAAAGTGACGATGAACAATGCGGATCGCCAGAAAGCGATTGATTACCAAAATGCGTTGCGTCGCGATCTGCCATGGATTGACAGCGGAGCCACTTCGCGACTGGAAAAAAGCCGCGTGGCGCTGGATAAAGTCATTGTTGAGAAGCTCGGCGCTGACAGCAACGTGCGTAATCGCCTCAGTACGCTGAATGGCCAGTTAAAACAGCAGATGAACCGGATTATTGAGCATCGTCCGGACGGGTTAACTTTCCATCATCAGGCCATCGATCAGGTGCGCGCTGACGGCGAACAGCTGGTACAGACGACGCTGGGCGGTATTATGCAGGACAGCCTGAACGAAATGGGCAGTAAACAGGCCAGCAATGGCAGCAACCCGCTACAGGCTATTATGGGAAATCTTGGTGGGCTTCAGCAGTCGATTCAGGCGGAATGGAGCAACCAGGAACAGGACTTCAAAAACTTCGGACACGAAGTTTGTAACCGCGTTATTTCGCTGGAAGATCAGCGTAAAAGCCTGGTTGCAGATTTGAATAAGTAAATTGCCGCATCAGCCAGAACGGCTCTGGCTGATGCGTCTTTGCCAGCTATCTCAGGCTAAAAACAGTTCCAGCAGCGAATTCAAAAACAACTTTCCTTTCTCACTAATCTGCCAGTACTCATCTGTTTCAATGACATAGCCCGCCGCAATTGCCGCATCCATCTGTGGGCGAATTGCCTGTTCAGACAAGCCGGTATAACGCGTAAATTCGTTACGCGGTGCCGCCTCCAGCAGACGGAAGCGGTTCATAAAATATTCGAATGGCTTATCGGTGTCGGCGACATCATATTGCTTATCAAGGTATTTTCCCTGCATAAAGCCGCGTGGATGACGCGTTTTCACCGTGCGCACAATACGGCCATCAGGCTGCGTCAGTTTGCCGTGCGCGCCACAACCAATACCGAGATAATCACCAAAGCGCCAGTAGTTGAGGTTATGTTCGCAGCGATAGCCTGGCCTGGCGTAGGCCGACGTCTCATATTGCTGATACCCCGCAGCAGACAGCAACTGGTGGCCCTGCTCGAAAATATCCCATAGCGCATCATCATCCGGCAGCTTAGGTGGACGGGAAGCAAACAGCGTATTTGGCTCAATGGTCAGCTGATACCACGATAAATGCGGTGGGTTGAGCGCAATCGCCTGACGCAAATCATCCAGCGCGTCTTCCAGCGACTGATCGGGCAAACCGTGCATCAGATCGAGATTAAAGCTGCGTAGCTGTAAACCTTCTGCCAACTGTGCGGCGCGTCTGGCCTCTTCAGGCCCGTGGATACGACCCAGGCGCTCCAGCTTTTGTGGACTGAAACTTTGCACGCCAATTGAGATACGGTTAATACCGGCGCGTTGGTAAGCGCTAAAGCGGTCGGCTTCCACCGCGCCCGGATTAGCTTCCATGGTGATCTCAGCGCCTTCCGCCAGCGTTAAGCGCTCGCGCACACCATCCAGAAGCAGCTGCATGGCATGACTGCTTAACAGGCTTGGCGTGCCGCCACCAATAAACAGGGTATGCACTTCGCGATGATGAATCAGCGGCAGATCATTTTCCAAATCGTGTAGCAGGTGCTGCACATACTCAATGTGCGGCACCTCATCTTTCAGCGCGTGGGAATTGAAATCACAGTAAGGACATTTTTGTACGCACCACGGAATATGGATGTACAGACTCAACGGCGGTAGGTTAGGCATTACGCAGCGCTTCCAGCAACAGCGTCAATGCTTTACCACGATGAGAAACCGCGCCTTTTTCTGCTTTGCTCAGCTCGGCGGCGGTTTTTCCTGCTTCAGGAACATAAAAGACAGGATCATACCCAAAGCCACCTTCACCAGCACAGGTGCGGGTAATTACGCCCTCCCAGCTACCGTGAAAGACGAGCGGGGTAGGATCGTCGGCGTGGCGCAGATACACCAGCACGCAGTGGAATTGCGCCTGGCGATGGCCGTCAGGCACATTTTCCAGCGCGGTAAGCAGCTTTTCCAGATTCTGCTGATCGCTGGCCTGTTCTCCGGCGTAGCGCGCGGAATAGATTCCCGGTGCGCCGCCAAGTGCATCGACCGCTAAGCCGGAGTCATCAGCAATCGCCGGCAAACCGGTAATTTGCGCCGCGTGACGCGCTTTAAGAATGGCGTTTTCGATAAAGGTCAGGCCGGTTTCTTCAGCCGATTCCACGCCAAGTTCGGTTTGCGCCACAATATCCAGGCCAAAGGCGGATAACAGATCCGCCAGTTCACGCACTTTGCCGGGATTGCCAGTGGCGAGCACAACTTTTTGCATATCAGTTCCAGTTCAATTCGGTTACAGCAGATACCAGAGACCTGGGAACAGGTCCATGCCGAGAAAATTCAGTGCATACAACACCAGAATCACAATCATTGCTGAGAAATCGATGCCGCCCATTGCTGGCAAAATCCGGCGAATCGGAGCCATCAGCGGTTCGGTCAGCTGAATCAGGACGTAATCAACTGGCCCGCGGCCCTGGCTGATCCAACTCATCAGTGAGCGAATAATGATGACCCAGAACACCAGATAACCGGCCGATTTCACCAGTGACAGCAGGCCGACCAGCAGATTGGTGGGATCAATCGAGAACACGCCAACCTGAATCAATAACAGGATCGGATATTTAAGCGTAGTCAGTACAAAAGCCAGCAGCAGAGAGGCGGTATCAATCGGTCCCAGCGCAGGAATAATGCGGCGCAGCGGCTTAATGACTGGCTGAGTAATCTTCACTACAAACTGCGACAGCGGGTTGTAAAAATCACAGCGTGACCACTGCATCCAGATGCGCAGCAGCAGCACCATGACGTAGAGATCGATCAGCGTTTTTACTAAAAACGTCATTGTTAACATGAAGTTCCTCAATTATTGTTGTGGTTTGCTCGCGTAATTGCGCGCGCCAAATAATGCTGTGCCGATGCGCACCATAGTGCTGCCTGCGGCAATAGCGGCTTCCATATCATCGCTCATCCCCAGTGAGAGCGTATCGACACTGGCATAGTGCTGTTTCAGCTGTAGAAATGCGTCGGCCATTTGCTGACACACTGCCAGCTGTCGTTCGTAATCACGTTCTGGTGCGGGAATCGCCATTAATCCGCGTAGTTGAAGTTGCGGCAATTGTGTTATTTGCTGCGCCAGCTCAGGCACAGCCTCCAGCATGATGCCAGATTTGCTGTTTTCGTCACTGATATTTACCTGAATTAATACATTAAGCGGTGGCAGTGAGAGCGGACGCTGGTCATTCAAACGCTGCGCGATACGCTGGCGGTCCACGGTGTGACACCATGCGAAATTTTCTGCCACTAAGCGACTTTTATTGGATTGTAACGGGCCGATAAAGTGCCATTCCAGATGAGGATGTGCGGTCAACGCTTGAACTTTTTCAACCCCTTCCTGCACGTAATTTTCTCCAAAGGCCATTTGCCCGGCGGCGACGACGTCTTCGACCGCGCTCGCAGGTTTGGTTTTGCTGACTGCAAGCAGGGTAATTTCTTCTGGAGCTCTGCCGCAACGCGCGGCTGCAGCAGCGATTCGCTGTCGGACTTGCTGTAGGTTGTGCTGAATTGAGGTCATAGTCAGGAGAAATTATGGATCTGGATGAAATTGTGGCGCTTAGTGTAAAGCATAACGCTGCCGATCTGCACCTTTGCAGCGGACATTTGCCCTACTGGCGACGGCAGGGCCGTCTGGAAGCCTTGCCTGACTGGCCGAAAGTCACTTCGCAATGGATGACGCAGTTTATCAATATCTGGCTGGATGAGGCGCAGCAGCAACAGCTTAAAGCCGCAGGGCAGCTTGATTTCGCGCTGAACTTATCCGGTGGTCAACGGCTACGCGCGAATCTGTTCAGACAGCGGCAGGGGCTGTCTTTAGCATTACGTACTATCGCCAGCCAGTGTCCGGCGCTGGAAAGTTTACGCTTGCCTGCGATAGTGTCCTCGCTGCTGGAAAAAGATGACGGGCTGATTTTAATTACCGGTCCTACCGGCAGCGGTAAATCGACCACCCTGGCGGCCATCGTGGATGCGATTAACCGTCAGCAGGCGCGACACATTATTACGCTGGAAGATCCCATCGAGTTTATTCATCACAGTCAGCAATCGCTGATCCAGCAGCGTGAAGTGGGCGTTCATTGCCATTCGTTTAGCCACGGACTGAAAGCTGCACTACGTGAAGATCCGGATGTGATCTTGCTGGGCGAGTTGCGTGACAGCGACACCATTCGCCAGGCGCTGACCGCAGCCGAAACCGGGCATCTGGTGCTGGCAACCTTGCATACACGTGGCGCAGCGCAGGCCGTGGATCGTTTGGTTGATGTTTTTCCGGCAGAAGAAAAAAACCTGGTGCGTACGCAATTAGCCGGCAGCCTGAAAGCGGTGATCGCTCAGCGGCTGGTCTCCTCGTCTGAAGGCAAACGCATTGGCCTGTTTGAAGTGCTGGTGGCAACATCGGCGGTGTCGAATCTGATCAGAGAAGGGAAGATGCACCAGATTCCCGGCGTGCTACAAACCGGCGCACATGCCGGTATGCAGACTTTTGAACAGAGCATGTTAGCGCGTCAGGCAGAAGGATTGATTCAGTAATGCGTTTCGAACCAGTCTTGCAAAATGATTGCCGCAGACTGGGAATCAACCGAGCCTTTGTTCAGAGCGCGATATCCCCTGCGCTCAAACAGCCCGGCACGCGCTTCAATTGTACTGAGACGTTCATCCTGTAATTCGATGCGCACACCAAAGCGACCGTGGAGGCGATTGGCAAACTTACGCGCGCGGGCAGTTAATTCCTGCTCTGTACCGTCCATATTCAGCGGTAAGCCGACGACGACAAAGTCGGGCTGCCACTCTTTGAGCAGCTTTTCTATCTGCTGCCAGTCTGGCGTGCCGTTCTGGGCCTTTAATGCCGCTAACGGGCGAGCACTGCCGGTAAGTTGCTGTCCTACCGCCACACCGATGCTTTTGGTGCCAAAGTCGAAGCCTAGCAAGGTATGATTTAACATCAGGCGTGTCCGGCGTCGCTGGCCATATTGTGAATATCAACGCCAATACTGCGCGCCGCTTCACGCCATCGCTCAGCAATGGGTGTTTTAAATAGGATATTGCTGTTTGCGGATGTGGTCAGCCACGCATTTTCCATTAGCTCACTTTCCAGCTGATCTTTTTCCCAGGCACAGTAGCCCAGCGCTACCAGCACGTTCTCCGGTTGCGATTTTGTCCCAATCGCTTCCAGCACATCTCGCGAAGTCGTGATCACCGTGGTGTCGGAGATACGCACACTGGCGGAAAAAATGCGTTGTGCAGAGTGCAGGATAAAACCGCGATCTTCTGCCAGTGGACCACCGGAAAATACCGGTTTATCCAGCTTAATGGCCGGATCGCGATTGTCTGAATCGATCCTGAGCTTTTTAAGAATGCTTTCCACCGTCAGATTCTCCATGGGCTTGTTGACGATCAGTCCCATGGCTCCTTCTTCGTTGTGTTCACAAACGTACACCACGGAACGTTTGAAGAAAGGGTCTTGCAGCGAAGGCATGGCAATCAAAAAATGATGCTGTAAATTCATTCTCACTCGATGTACCAAAAATAACCGGCGCGCAATTGCCCGCCGGTGTTGGGTTGATTTCGGAGCATGACTCCCGCGTCATGCTCAGCCCAGATGTTTTTCGATGGCATCCATCAACATACCGGTGATTGAAATAGGGAATGCTGCCTCAATTTCGCGCACGCATGTCGGGCTGGTCACGTTAACTTCTGTCAGTTTATCACCGATGATGTCCAGACCGACAAAAATCAGCCCTTTTGCTTTCAACGTTGGACCAACGCGACGGGCAATTTCCCAGTCGCTTTCCGTTAGCGGGCGAGCTTCACCGCGTCCGCCTGCGGCGAGATTACCGCGCGTTTCACCACCCTGCGGAATGCGCGCCAGGCAATAAGGCACCGGTTCGCCATCAACGACCAGAACGCGTTTGTCGCCGTCTTTGATGGCGGGAATATAATTCTGCGCCATGCAAAAGAATTTGCCATGGTTGGTCAACGCTTCCGTAATCACTGAAAAGTTAGGATCTTCTTGCTTCACGCGGAAAATCGACGCGCCTCCCATACCATCCAGCGGTTTCATGATGATATCGCCATGCTCTTGCCAGAAAGCGCGAATTTTCTCTTTATTGCGAGTCACTAAAGTGTCCGGTGTAAACTCGGCAAACCATGCAGTATAGAGCTTTTCGTTGCAGTCACGCAGGCTTTGCGGCTTGTTAACAATAAGCGTGCCTTGCTCTTCTGCGCGTTCCAGAATATAGGTTGCATAGATAAATTCGGTATCAAAGGGGGGATCTTTACGCATCAGAACCACGTTCAGATCGGCGAGTTTAATCTCCTGCTCGCTGCCAAACTGATACCAGCCGTCGTAATTTTGCTCGACGCTCAGCAGACGGGTGCGGGCATAAGAGACACCGCCACGCAGCGAGAGATCACCCATCTCCATGTAGTGGATTTCGTAACCACGGCGCTGTGCTTCCAGCAACATGGCGAAGCTGCTGTCTTTTTTAATATTGATGGACGCGATGGGGTCCATCACGATGCCAAGCTTAATCATTATTCTCTCCTCAATGAGGCGGAATTACCGTCTCGTTCCTTGCGGTCAGCGTTGGGCTGATCAGTCAGGACGCCGTGTGTGCTGCGTGCGTCATAAAAATTATCGCTTAACCCAGGTCGCCAAACCTCACCTGAAGTGCCGTAATGGCGGTCAACGCGGTGGTTTCAGTGCGTAAAACCCGAGGGCCAAGCAAAATGTCAGTAAATTCATGTTGCGCTGTCATGGCGATCTCGTCAGCGGTAAGGCCGCCTTCCGGGCCAATCAGCAAACGCACCCGCTCAACCGGCTGCGGCAACGTATTAATACTGTGGCTGGCGCGAGGATGAAGATTGAGCTTTAGCCCCTTATCGTCCTCGGCACACCACGCTTCCAGCGTCATCGCCTCGCGAATTTCCGGTACGCGATTGCGGCCACACTGTTCGCAAGCAGCAATAGCGATCTTTTGCCATTGCTGGGTCTTCTTTGCCAGTCTTTCTGCATCCAGCTTTACGCCACAGCGTTCAGAAAACAGGGGCGTAATCACATTGACACCCAGCTCAATGGATTTCTGAATAGTGAATTCCATTTTTTCACCGCGTGACATCACCTGGCCTAAATGCATGAACAAAGGTGATTCACGATCGCTCAGCTGGCTTTCCAGGACACTTACTTTTACACGCTTTTTATCAACATGCGTGATCTCTGCCGCAAAAGTCAGATTACTGCCATCGAAGAGTTCCAGACGCTGGCCGCTGCTCATACGCAGTATACGGCCGACGTGATTAGATGCATCTTCATCTAGGGTAATTTCACTGCCAACGCTGAGCGGTTCAGCATGATAAATGCGAGGTATGCGCATAAGGTTCCTGAGGATGAACGCCGCGCTGAATGCCGCGGCAGAATCGAGAAAACAGCTAGTTTAGGGCAGGGTTTTTAGCGCTGGCAAGCTTGCAATACATAAGGATTATGGTTGCCCTGCACGCGCGCGATGCGTTTATCACGTTCGCATTCCCATGCAGTTACCGGATAAAGCTTGTTCCACGCCGTGAAAAGCTGGGTTTGCTGACGTGACAGGCGAAGATGATACTGGTCGCGCATGTAAAAATACGTGCGTGCAATCGCCCCGCGCGCACGTACAGGTGGCTCGGCAACCTTCTGCCTGAAATCTACTTTCATACTGCACTGACCATAAGGCTGATCGCCGCCGTTCCACTGGCTATAGGCCAGGTTACCGCGATCGCCATTCACTTCGCCGACAGCGGGTTGCAGATTATGCAGATCAGTTTCAATACGGCGATACCCGGCATCTTTTCGGCAATTTTTGCGACCACCGTTTTGCCAGCATTGCCGCTGATGACCAAATTCCCAGGCAGGCACGACATGTTCCCATTCAATGCGTTCAGCACGATTGGCATTTTTCCGTACCTGATAACCGCAGCTGTTCAGATCGGGAATGCCTTTTTTACCTTTCCAGCTGATTTTACAGCCGCAGTAAAATGTTCCCGGCGCGTCAGCATTAATCTGCGCGGCATAAACTTTAGCCTGCTGAAAATTATTCTGATGATAGTTATTCAGACTCAGCGCACTGGCGGCAAAGGGAGCAAATAACAGCGAAACAGTAATACAAATTTTGCGAGACATATTCCCCTCTACTCAGACCTAAAAAAGGGCGGCAGGGTAACAGAATGGGGAATCACGCGGAATGAGAATTCTGCTCAGGAAGGGGAATACTCGCCTGGTTTTAACAGGCAGCCGCAGTGAACGCAGCGGTATTCGCTTTCACCACGTATTACCCGGTTATGACGACGCACAGTGAGCTGGTGTTGCTGGCACTGACAGCGATAGGAGAAGGCACGGCTGCGTACCGATCCCAGTTCAAAACGATGGGTACGCTGAGCGGGCACGCCAAGTATGCTTTCCATCATCCATTTCCACTCTTTGCCGTGTGGCGCAACACGACCAAATTTTTTCCATACCAGCAGATGCGCCAGTTCATGTGGCACGACTTCGTCAATAAACGCCTGTTGGTTTTCAAGCAACAAAACCGGATTGAGACGGATTTCCCACTTCTCCAGCCAGGCGGTTCCGGCAGCCGTACCGCGCTGCTGATAAACCAGTTTAGGTTCGGGGAAATCGCTCTCTAGTGTTTGATTAGCCAGATCAAGCGAATAGCGCAGAGAACGCATCACGGCTTGCTGGAGCGCGATGGGCAGGCGAGGAGTTTTCATGGCGCTAAGAATAAGGGGAGGCGGGAGTGAACTCAATATCAGAAAAGAAAACGGCGGGAAGACGTCCCGCCGTCAAAGGTGATTATCAGTCGTGTGAACCGATGTCGCGCAGTTTTCTGCCTTTCATCAGGTTGCGTTCGATGTGCTCCAGCGAGATGTTTTTGGTCTCAGGAATCAGCATTACCGTCAACAGGATAAAGAACACATTCAGCAGCGCGTATACCCAGAAGGTCGGCGCGTTGCCCAGCGTATTCAGCATCGTCAGGAAGGTAGCACCGACGATCATATTCGCAATCCAGTTGGTGGTCGTGGATACGGTAATACCAAAATCGCGGCCTTTCAGCGGCTGAATTTCAGAACACAGCACCCAGATTAACGGACCCGCCGACATAGCGAAGCCAATGATAAACATCAGCAGCATGCCGATGGCAAAATATTGCGCACCCGACGAGTTAATGCCTATATGCAGCATCGTACCCAGAATGCCCATGCCCGCAGCCATCACCAGGAAGCCGAGGATCAGCGTTGGTTTACGGCCCCAGCGGTCCACCAGACCAATCGCGATAAAGGTAGCCAGTACGTTGACGAGGCCAACGATTACCGTGCCCCACATCTGTTCCGTGGTGTTAGAAAAGCCCGCAATCTCAAAGATTTTCGGCGCATAGTACATGATGACATTCATACCGGTGAACTGCTGCATCACCTGCAACAGAATGCCGAGGAATACTGCACGACGGAAATTGCTGTTGTCTTTGAACAGGCCCCAACCGGATTGCTTGATCTTCAGGCTGTCACGAATTTCATCCAGCTCACGCTTTGCCTGCTCGCTGGTATCGCGCAGGCGATCCAGCACGCGCTGTGCATCACGGAAGTTGCCTTTCGCCGCCAGCCAGCGAGGGCTGTTAGGCAGGAAAAACACCCCAACCAGCAGCAGCGCCGCAGGAATGGTGATGACGCCCAGCATCCAGCGCCAGTTGCCAGTGAAGCTGAATGCCGTATCTGTCAGATAAGCCCCAAGGATACCGATAGTGATCATCAGCTGATACAGCGAAATCATACTGCCGCGTATTTTTTCTGGCGCGATTTCAGAGAGATAAAGCGGTGCAGTGTAGGAAGCGATACCCACAGCCAGGCCCAGTAAAACGCGCGCGCAAATCAGCATCTCAGGGTTTGGCGACATTGCCGACCACAGAGAACCGATTACGAACAGAATTGCACCTGCCATCAGGCTTTTCTTACGGCCCAGGCGAGACGACATCCAGCCACTACCGATAGCACCAACGGCTGCACCGAACATCATTGAGCTGACGATCCACTCTTGCTGGTGTGCCGTAACGTTAAAGTCTTTTGCGATGAACGGCAAAGCACCGGCGATAACGCCAATATCCAAGCCGAACAGCAGGCCAGCAAGAGCCGCCAGGAAGCAGACAAAAAAGGTCATCGCCTTATTTGATGTTCTGCTTTTGTGTGTGTTGCCAGGCATAGTGCCTCCAGATTTATCCATCGTTGTTTTTATCAATGTTAAAAAACCTTGTCCGGGAAAAAAGTGAGGGCGATCACATCAGTGTAATCGTTTACACAAGCTGAAGCCCTGAAATTCAGCATTTTCAGCCCAAAAAGGTCAAATAACCAGTGAGGTGTAGCACTCATTAAGTCTCTGACATTACTCTAATTATCAGCAATCAGACGACGCTGAAAATAACGCATTTTCACCAGAATAACTACGTCGTTTAATTTTTAAATTACAGATAAATAAAGCGTTTAAAACTGTAATCGTTAACATTTCTCTTACAGGAAAGGCGAAAAGAAGTGTAGCTGAGATAAAAAAAACTGCTGGCTGGCGGCAATTTTTCATCGCGCCTGAAAAACGGCAATAAAAAACCCCGCTTTATCAGCAGGGTTTTCAGGTAATGCTTAGAGGAAAGCGTGAACTTATACTTACAGACCGGCAGCGTCGCGCAGGAGTGCCGCTTTGTCAGTTTTTTCCCATGGGAAATGCTCACGGCCAAAATGACCATATGCAGCGGTTTCTTTATAGATTGGATGCAGCAGATCCAGCATCTGAATCAAACCGTAAGGACGCAGATCGAAGAACTCACGGACCAGCAGAGTCAGCTGCTCGCTAGAGATTTTCTCGGTGCCGAAGGTTTCAACCATGATAGACGTTGGTTCAGCAACGCCGATAGCGTAAGAAACCTGAATTTCACAACGATCCGCCAGACCGGCCGCCACGATATTTTTCGCAACATAGCGTGCAGCGTAAGCGGCTGAACGGTCAACTTTTGATGGATCCTTGCCTGAGAACGCGCCGCCACCGTGACGAGCCATACCGCCGTAAGTATCCACAATAATTTTACGGCCGGTCAGACCACAGTCGCCCATTGGGCCGCCGATAACAAAACGACCGGTTGGGTTGATGTGGTATTTGGTGGAAGCGTTTAACCATTCTGATGGCAGCACAGGCTTAATAATCTCTTCCATCACTGCTTCTTGCAGGTCTTTCTGGCTGATCTCTTCCGCATGCTGCGTTGACAGCACGACAGCATCGATACCGACGATCTTGCCGTCGTTGTACTGGAAAGTAACCTGGCTTTTCGCATCAGGACGCAACCACGGCAATGAACCGTTTTTACGTACTTCCGCCTGACGCTGTACTAAACGGTGTGCGTAAGTCACTGGCGCTGGCATCAGCACGTCGGTTTCGTTGGTGGCATAACCAAACATCAGGCCCTGGTCGCCTGCGCCTTGTTCCAGCGGATCGGTACGGTCAACGCCCTGGTTGATGTCTGGGGATTGCTTACCGATTGCGCTCAGCACAGCGCAAGAGTTGGCATCAAAGCCCATATCGGAATGAACATAGCCGATTTCACGTACGGTGTTACGGGTGATCTCTTCAATGTCGACCCAGGCGCTGGTGGTGATTTCACCGCCAACCAGAACCATACCGGTTTTAACGTAAGTTTCGCAGGCCACGCGTGCTTTTGGATCCTGTTCCAGGATTGCATCAAGCACGGCATCAGAGATTTGGTCAGCGATTTTATCAGGATGTCCTTCTGATACGGACTCGGACGTAAAAAGGTGTTTAGCCATTCTGTTCTTTACCTTACAAATGGTTTGAATTCGACTGCATAGCGTAAGTGAGGCCGGACCTGACTCAACGCCCCTTCAGGCAAAGCCGCGAGCAGTTAGGAAGTGCCAGTACATCAGGCTAACACCGCCTGGATATTAACCTGTTTAGATGGAAAACCATCTGGACGTCTATTTTAGGTTACAGAATGCGCGAATTACCAGCCCTTTTTCTGTTTCAGCATTTTACATATCGACAAAACGAAGAAATTTTTCCGGCTGTACAGCGAATAACCAAATAATCTTTTTGCATTTTTTAGCTGCAAACTGTATAAAACGCCGCTGCTTTTAAGCAGCAAAAAGGATGACGTCATCACGCGTCGCGCCTGTCAGATTTGCTTCTGACATTCACCCAGGTTGTTTTCCATATACCCCTGGTATGTGTGGAGGTGATACAAGTAATGAACCCTATTCTCTTCCCTTTCGGTTCTCTGCGCAGTTGCGCCGCGCTGGTTTTCTCCTGCTTCCTATCTTTTTCTCTGTCTTGCCGACATTTTGTTCGTTGCGGTAATTATCCCGACACGAGCGCCGGTTAATCTGTCGCGCTATCCTTACGTTTTAGTTCCTTCATTATGCTGATGCAGGTGAATGACGCACATTATCCGTGGTCCTTTTATACGTAACTGGCCGGGGTGTTTTACACTTACTCTCATGCGTGAATCGCACTGACGGCAATGTCAGGTGAACAGGACCTTGCGATACATGGAGCAACGAATTTCCAGATTAGCGGCATTAAAGCCGGTTAATAGTTTTATCTTTCAACGGAAAATTGAGGTTCGTGATGTCTGACGACGTGAAGAATATCAAGGGTTCGTCAGCTGGCGAACAGGGTGCACTCCGCTCAATGCAGGAGGTAGCAATGAACGATCAGGATGCCAGCAAAATGCTGCGTACCTATAACATCGCCTGGTGGGGCAACAACTATTACGACGTAAACGAACTGGGCCATATTAGCGTATGCCCGGACCCGGATCAGCCGGACGTGCGCGTTGACTTAGCCAGGCTGGTGAAAGAGCGCGAAGCGCAAGGCCAGCGCCTGCCTGCTCTGTTCTGCTTTCCGCAGATTTTGCAGCATCGTTTGCGTTCTATTAACGCCGCGTTCAAACGCGCACGCGAATCCTACGGTTATACCGGTGATTACTTCCTGGTCTATCCGATCAAAGTTAACCAGCACAAACGCGTGATTGAGTCTCTTATCCATTCCGGCGAACCGCTGGGGCTGGAGGCCGGTTCGAAAGCGGAACTGATGGCGGTGCTGGCGCATGCCGGGCAAACGCGCTCAGTAATTGTGTGTAATGGCTACAAAGACCGCGAATACATACGTCTGGCGCTGATTGGCGAAAAAATGGGGCACAAGGTTTATCTGGTGCTCGAAAAAATGACCGAAGTGCGGCTGGTACTTGAAGAGGCTGAACGCCTGAACGTTGTGCCGCGCCTGGGTATTCGCGCCCGTCTGGCGTCGCAAGGGTCCGGTAAATGGCAGTCGAGCGGTGGTGAAAAATCCAAATTTGGCTTGTCGGCGACGCAGGTACTGAAACTGGTTGAGATCATGCGCAATGCAGGCCGTATCGACAGCCTGCAACTGCTGCATTTCCATCTTGGCTCACAGATGGCGAATATTCGCGACATCGCCACGGGCGTTCGTGAATCGGCGCGTTTCTACGTTGAACTGGCCAAACTGGGCGTCAATATTAAGTGCTTTGACGTCGGCGGTGGGTTGGGCGTGGATTATGAAGGCACCCGTTCACAGTCTGACTGCTCGGTCAACTACGGCCTGAATGAGTACGCCAACAACGTGATTTGGGCAATTGGCGATGCGTGTGATGAGCACGGCCTTGAACATCCGACGGTGATCACTGAGTCTGGGCGTGCAGTAACCGCGCATCACACTGTGTTGGTGTCCAATATTATTGGCGTTGAGCGTAATGAGTTCAGCGAGCCGGAAACGCCAGATACCGATGCACCGCGTCCGATTCTCAGCATGTGGGAAACCTGGCAAGAGATGCACGAGCCAAACACGCGCCGTTCACTGCGTGAATGGTTACACGACAGCCAGATGGATTTGTTTGATATTCATACCGGTTACTCTTCCGGTACTTACGATCTCAAACAGCGTTCCTGGGCTGAGCAGCTTTATCTCAGTATCTGCCATTACATTCAGCAGCATCTTGATCCGAGCAATCGCGCGCATCGTCCAATCATTGACGAGCTGCAGGAGCGAATGGCAGATAAAATCTACGTCAACTTCTCGCTGTTCCAGTCAATGCCGGATGCGTGGGGAATTGATCAACTATTCCCGGTGCTGCCGCTGGAAGGGCTGAATAAAAAGCCGGAGCGCCGTGCGGTGCTGCTTGATATTACCTGTGATTCCGATGGCACCATCGATCACTACGTTGATGGCGACGGCCTTGCCACCACCATGCCGATGCCGGAATATGACGTAGAAAATCCGCCTATGCTGGGCTTCTTTATGGTGGGCGCTTATCAGGAGATTCTGGGCAACATGCACAACCTGTTTGGTGATACCGAAGCGGTGGATGTATATGCCCGTCCAGACGGCGAAGTGGATGTGCAGCTTTCTGATGAAGGCGATACCGTTGCGGATATGTTGCGCTACGTTCAGCTCGATCCCAATGAGTTGATGACGCTGTTCCGTAATCAGGTAACAGAAACGGAGCTTGATGAAGATCTGCGCGAGCAATTCCTGCAAGAGTTTGAAAGTGGTCTTTATGGGTATACCTATTTAGAAGACGAGTAATCTGCATTGGGCTGGGCACTTTGCGTGCTCAGCCTGTAATTAAAGGCATTCTGCACGCTTACTAACAAGCCTGGTTGTTAACGCAGCCAGTAGTTCCGTTTTACAGTTTCATGCTTTTTCAGCTTTTCCGAAAAATCGCACTACGCTCACTCTGCACTTGTCCTCGCCTGTGAAAAAAACATATTTTTCAAAAAGATATGGCGGATTCTGCCAATGTTTTTATGCAACTAAGATGTGAATCGTAATCCTATTGAAATATTGCCAGGTTATACGTTAGGTATTGAACTGCCATACTGAGAGCATGTCCTAATGCGTAAAGAGCAAAACAGCAAAGGTGGTTATGTGGAATACGTGCTTTATGGCCTGAGGATCACACTTTTTCTGGCTTTAATCATCGGTGTGGTAGTGGTGAGGTCGGCTGCAAAGGATATTGATAACGATTATTAGTAAAGAAGTCAGTACACTGATTCCTTCAATGATGCCTGTTCTTTCCTGTTTTCCTCTTAATCTCTTCTGTATTTTTGGTTTTTGTTTACACCATTCTGAACGGTTAATCTCTGAATTAACTTATTGATATAATTCTTGGATTTTTCTCGGTTTTCTATCAGCGTTTTCCGTTTTAGGATCTGTAATACTTACACATACACATAAGAATAAATTATTCTATGACGTGCTAGCGAGCTGGCTTCAAATGATGAATTTTTCTAAAGTCTCCTCTGCATAATGAGAGCGTGATTTAAAAGCACTTCTCACCCCGTTTTTTAGTTTTAAGTATAAACTAATCGCCTGCTAGTTATATCGAATTGAAAATTGTATAACGCTTTTTAGCTATTATCTGTAACTACAATATCCAGTACTAATAAAGAGGAAAAGCAATAGAGTTATATTGTTTAACTGACTGTATTAAATTCTTTTTTTAAAATTATTGTATCTGGCTAGTAAGCCTGGTGTAAAAAAACACAGCGTTATGTGTTAAGAAATTTCTTAAACATCTTGTGCCATTTCTTACGCTATGTTACATAGGATTCGCTAAAACTTCCTCCCGTCAGTCACGCTGTTTTTTGACTGGCGATCTGCGCCAGGAAACACTGCTAAAAATTTTCTGTGATAAACAGAAGGCCCTTTTTTTGTCTTTTTTAATGATAAAACGAGTGGCAGGTCGCGCGAAAAAAGAACGATCCAGGAAGTGAATGTACATGGCTGCTTATTATTTAATTAAAAACTAAAACAGTATCGTGATAGCTCGTAAGCATCACAAATGCAGAAAAAAGAAGGACAGGCTCAGGCTGATAAATTTCTTAAGTAAACGCTCACGTTTGCCAAATGACCATGTTGTTATTTAACCGGTAAAAAGCAACTAGATCTTATTAATATTTTGATTTTAAAGGTTTATTTAAAGATCCCTCTAAGGGTATAGCCAGTACTAAAGTACGATATAAGGAATGTATAGTTCTGTTTTCAAACGATTGTCGATAGATAAACAGAATAAAGTCACCGATTGGTGAAATTTAACGCTAGTCCGCAGACATAAACGACGCAGCTTCAGGCGCGGCTATCTGCGTGAGCACATAAAATAAATGATGAAAGCACCATGTTAATTGAGAAAGCGAAGTCCACAACTTTGATAATGCGCAGGCGTTTTCCAGCCTTATCACTGGCGAATCTGCAAAATCACCTTGGCAAAATTATCATTTTACTGCCAATGGCACTGCTACTGATTTACCTGATAATTTTCAGCCAGCCGCGCTTTATGAGCGAATCTAAAGTGGCGATTAAACGCTCTGATGATATTAATGGCAGCAGCCTGAACGTTGGTTTATTGCTGGGTGCGTCAAACCCCAGCTCGGCAGAAGATGCGCTCTATTTAAAGGAGTACATCAACTCACCGGATATGCTGGCCGTACTGGATAAGCAGCTTAATTTTCATGAAGCCTTCAGCCACAGCGGACTGGATTTTCTTAATCATTTAGCAAAAGAAGAAACCGCCGAACGTTTTCTTGCGTATTACCGCAGCCGCATCAGCGTGGCCTATGACGATAAAACCGGTTTGCTGGATATTCAGACACAAGGCTTTACGCCTGAATTTGCTAAGCGGTTTAACCAGGCGGTGCTGAAAGAGTCTGAGCGTTTTATCAATGAACTTTCTCATCGTATTGCCCGCGATCAGCTGACTTTTGCAGAAAACGAAATGCAAAAAGCTCGCGCCAGACTGGACCAGAGCAAAGGCGAGTTGCTGTCTTATCAGAACCACAACAATGTCTTAGATCCCGAAGCGCAAGCACTAGCCGCCAGTACGCTGGTTAATACGCTGGTAGGACAGAAAATCCAGATGGAAGCGGACCTGCGTAATTTGCTGACTTATTTGCGTGACGATGCGCCGCAGGTTATTAGCGCAAAAAACGCCGTCGCGTCGCTGCAATCACAGATTGATGATGAGAAAAGCAAAATCACCGCGCCAGAAGGGCACAAGCTCAACCGCATGGCTGTAGATTTTGAAGAGATCAAAGCCAAAGTGGCTTTCGATACTGATATTTATAAGTTAGCGCTTACTTCTATTGAAAAGACGCGTGTAGAAGCAGCACGTAAATTAAAAGTGCTGTCGGTGATCAGTTCGCCGCAGCAGCCACAAGAATCCACCTTCCCGAATGTCCCTTATTTAATTGCCTGCTGGTTACTGGTGTGCTGCCTGCTGTACGGCACGCTGAAACTGCTGCTGGCTGTTATTGAAGATCATAAAGATTAATGCCGTCGCCCCAGGGAAATTGAACGAGTTCGCCATGAAATTATTGAAGTCTCTGTTATTCATTGCTGCGTGCCAGGCTCTACCCGCCAGCGCAATCGATATAAATGCCGATCCTAATCTGACCGGCGCAGCACCGTTACCTTCTTTTATTACTGGTCAGCAGAACACGGTACAATGCAGCGATGGCTTTGATAATACGCCACCGCCAACCGCGCCGATGGTGATGAGCCGCATGTTTGGTGCGCAGTTGTTCAACGGCAACAGTGCCGATAACGGCGCCAGCGTCGGCTTTAACCCGAACTATGTCATCAGACTTGGCGACACCATCCAGGTGCGTTTGTGGGGCGCATTCACTTTTGATGGCGCGCTGGCGGTCGATCCTAAAGGCAATATCTTCCTGCCGAACGTCGGCCCGCTGAAGGTTGCCGGTATCAGCAATAGCCAGCTAAATAACCTGGTGACGACGCGTGTTAAACAGGTATATCAAAGTAATGTGAACGTCTACGCTTCGCTGTTGCAGGCGCAGCCAGTAAAAGTTTATGTCACCGGTTTTGTGCGCAATCCAGGGCTTTATGGCGGCGTGACCTCGGACTCTTTACTCAATTACCTGATCAAAGCCGGCGGCGTCGATCCTGATCGCGGTAGCTACGTGGACATAGTGGTGAAACGCGGTAATCGTGTGCGCTCTTCTGTCAATCTGTATGACTTCTTGCTCAACGGTAAACTTGGTCTTTCACAGTTCGCCGATGGCGACACCATTGTGGTTGGTCCGCGCCAGCATACCTTTAGCGTGCAGGGCGATGTGTTCAATAGCTATGACTTTGAATTCCGTGACAGCACCATTCCTGTGACGGAGGCGTTGAGCTGGGCGCGTCCGAAACCAGGTGCGACACACATGATCATTATGCGTCAGCAAGGCACGATGAAGCGCAGCGAATATTATCCGCTGAACACCGCCGCAGGTCGTATGTTGCAGGATGGCGATACGCTAATTATTAGCTCTGACCGTTACGCTGGCACTATCCAGGTTCGCATTGAAGGTGCGCATTCTGGCGAACATGCACTAGTACTGCCTTATGGTTCAACCATGCGTTCCGTACTGGCGCAGATTCGTTCTAACAGCATGTCGCAGTTGAAAGCCATTCAGCTTTATCGCCAGAGCGTGGCGACACGCCAGAAAGAGATGCTGGATCTGTCGTTGCAAAAACTGGAAGAAGCCTCGCTGTCGGCGCAATCTTCGACCAAAGAAGAAGCCAGCCTGCGTATGTAGGAAGCCCAGCTTATCAGCTGCTTTGTGGCAAAAGCCCGCACCGTGGTGCCAAAAGGCGAAGTGATTCTTAACGAAAAAAACCTGGACTCCGTGTTACTGGAAGATGGCGACGTGATCAATATTCCAGAGAAGAGTTCGCTGGTGATGGTACATGGCGAAGTGCTGTTCCCGAATGCAGTGAGCTGGGAGAAGGGACTTAGCCCGCAAGATTACCTTGAGAAATGTGGCGGCCTGACGCAGAAAACCAGCAACGCCAAAATTATCGTGATTCGTCAAAATGGTGCAGCTGAGAATGCTGAAGATGTGGGTTCCTTAAATCCGGGCGACGAGTTGATGGTGCTGCCGAAATATGAGTCGAAGAATATCGAAGTGACACGCGGCATTTCCACCATCCTGTATCAGCTGGCCGTTGGCGCGAAAGTGATTCTGTCGATTTAAGGACTCAGGAACATGATTGGTATCTTTTCTTCAGGTATCTGGCGCATTCCACATCTGGAAAACTTTCTGGCACAGCCGTGCCAGAAGATCTCTGTGCTGCGACCACTGCCAGAAGAAATTGATGCCATCGCTGTTTGGGGCCATCGTCCCAGCGCCCGTAAGCCGGTAGAAATGGCTCGCGCAGCCGGAAAATCGATTCTTCGTCTGGAAGATGGTTTTATCCGTTCGCTGGATTTAGGTGTGAATGGCGCGCCGCCGCTTTCCATGGTGCTGGATGAAGAGGGCATCTATTACGATGCTAATCAGCCCAGCACGCTGGAAAGACTGATTAAAGATACTACTGGGAATCTGCCTTTTGCTATTCAGGCAGAAGAGGCGATGCAGTCTATCGTTACAGAAGATTTGTCCAAATATAACCAAGCCCCTGCCTTTAAAGCAGGTATGAGTTTGCCCTCTGACTTAGTATTGGTAGTCGATCAGACCTTTGGTGATATGTCTGTCACCTATGGCAATGCCGGGCCGGATGATTTTGCGGCCATGCTTGAAGCGGCAATCAGTGAAAACCCGAACGCCATCATCTGGGTAAAAGTGCGTCCTGATGTATTGCAAGGCAAAAAGGCGGGTTATTACGCCGAACTAAAATCCACGCATCGCGTTCATTTGATGGCAGATGACGTCAGCCCGCAATCGTTGCTGCGTCATGTTTCGCGCGTCTACGTGATGACATCGCAATACGGTTTCGAAGCGTTAATGGCGGGCAAACCGGTTTCCCGCTTTTGTCAGCCCTGGTATGCGGGGGGGGGGTTAACTGATGATCGCCCTCCGAAAGCTGAGCAGCTTGCTAAGCGTCGCGGACCAGCAACCCTAAATGAACTGTTTGCGGCAGCTTATTTACGCTATAGCCGCTATATCGATCCGCTGACAGGCGCAGCAGCAACATTGTTTGACGTGATGCGCTGGTTGCAGCTACAGCGTCGCCATCAGCAACAGCGTAATGGGCATTTATGGGCACCGGGCTTAACGTTGTGGAAATCAACGATTCTCAGGCCTTTTTTGGCTTTGTTGAATAAATCGAACTTTTGCTGAGTTGAAGGATCAGATCACGCATCCTCCCGACAACACAGACCGTTCCGTGGCAAAGCAAAAGTTCAAAATCACCAACTGGCCCACCTACAACAAAGCCCTCATCAACCGTGGCTCCCTCACTTTCTGGCTGGACGATGAAGCGACTCATGCCTGGTATGAGTCGGCAACGCCTTCATCACGGGGAAGACCTCAGCGCTATTCTGACCTTGCCATCACCACCGTC
Organism: Mixta mediterraneensis; assembly: GCF_014946725.1. Taxonomy (GTDB): domain Bacteria; phylum Pseudomonadota; class Gammaproteobacteria; order Enterobacterales; family Enterobacteriaceae; genus Pantoea; species Pantoea mediterraneensis. Next base: position 160,384 of record NZ_JACFXY010000009.1, on the reverse strand, counting down.
CTGATGATTAAACGCCTGTTCCGGCTGACCCTGCGGGCTGCGCAGGGTTTTATTGATTCCATTTTTGCCCTGATGAACGTTCCGTTGCGCTGCCCGGATTACAGCAGTGTCAGCAAGCGGGCAAAGTCGGTTAATGTCTGTTTCAAAACACCCACCCGGGGTGAAATCGCACACCTGGTGATTGATTCCACCGGGCTGAAGGTTTTTGGTGAAGGCGAATGGAAAGTCAAAAATCACGGCAAAGAGCGCCGTCGTACCTGGCGGAAGCTGCATCTGGCCGTTGACAGCAGAACACATGAAGTCATCTGCGCGGACCTGTCTCGGCACACCGGCACGGACTCAGAAGTTTCCCCGGGTCTTACCCGGCAGACACCCAAAAAAATCAGGGCAGCCGCAGCAGACGGCGCTTACGACACCCGACTCTGTCACGATGAACTGCGGCGCAAGAAAATCAGTGCCCTCATCCCGCCCCGAAAAGGAGCGGGTTACTGGCCCGTAGAGTACGCAGACCGTAACCGTGCAGTAGCGAATCAGCGGCTGACCGGGAGTAATGCCCGGTGGAAATGGACAACAGATTACAACCGTCGCTCGATAGCGGAGACGGCCATGTACAGGGTAAAGCAACTGTTCGGAGGTTCACTGACGCTGCGTGATTACGATGGTCAGGTAGCAGAGGCTTTGGGCATGGTGCGTGCGCTGAATAAAATAACGAAGGCTGGTATGCCAGAAAGCGTGCGTATTGCCTGAAAACCCGGTCAGCTACAGAGTCACTCGTCCTGAAGCTGATTTATTCAACAAAGCCCCATCAGATGCAGAAAAAACCGTGACCGTTAACGGCGGGGCCGTACATTTTAAAGGAAAGGTGGTAGCTGCACCCTGCTCCGTCAGTACGGATTCCAGCGACTAGGAAGTTAAACTGGGTGAATACACCACTCACCATTTTAAAACAACCGGAATTTTGGGATCGGTGGTTCCGTTCCAGATAAAACTGGAAGACTGCGATACCTCCGTTGCAAAAACCGCATCCGTTGCATTCTCAGGACGCTCAGACACTTCTGTAACTGACGGTACGCTGCTGGCCGTCGATCAGGATTTATCTTCTGGCAACGCCGGAACGGCAACCAACATCGGCATCCAGATTCTGGATAACAAGTCTAACCCTGTGAAGTTTGACGGCACCACGTTTATTAATAAAACCCAACTGATCGACGGTGAAAATATTCTGAAATTCGCCGCCCAGTATAAATCTACCGGTACAGCCACTGCTGGTGATGCAAACGCGGACGTTAACTTCATCATGCAGTACAACTAAATTATCTGCGGCTGCGGAGCGGTACCGCCCCGCACGCTTACCCGGTATTATCGCCATGAACTATCCACGCCTCATGATATTACTTCTGTTGACGCTATTCATCCACTCCGGATGGGTGATGGCGCGCAATGTTCGCGTCATTATTCCGGGGGGCGAAGTACACATGCGCGGGCGGCTCACGCACGGCGCATGTGTCGTCAGCGCCGACAGCAAGGATTTACATGTTGATATGGGGCAGTACACCACACATGGGTTTGAACGAGTCGGCGATTTTTCTGAACCGGGGATTCCGTTCACCATCAGGCTGACAGAGTGCCATTCCGGCCTTGAAGGCGGTGTTGGTATTACGTTCACCGGCGTAACCACCCCTAAGGAGCCAGATCTCTTTCTGGTCAGCGCTTCTGATGCTTACCCGGTAGGCGTTTCCGGGCGCGACAGCTTTAGCGGCCTGGGATTGCTAATTACCGATCAGACGGGTCACAAGGTCGTACCCGGCAGCGTTCCGGCTCTGTTTTTCCATCCAGACGGAAACGATATGTCGCTTCATTACGTTGCCCGTTATCGGTCAACGTCCCGGAGCGTCTGCCCGGGGAGTCTGCACACTGAAGTCCGGTTTGATATCGCTTATCCGTAACGTTCATTGACTTAAGAAACAGGTTATAACATGCAGAAAACAGCTTTTTTATTGCCCTTTGCCGCTCTGGCGCTTTTGCTATGCCAGCCCGCAACGGCAGGAGGCATCGCGCCCGGCGCCACGCGCGTAATCTATCCAGAAAGCGACAGCCAGGCTTCACTTGCCGTCACCAACAGCGACGGTCATGAACGTTATCTGATTCAGGCATGGGTAGAAAATGAGCAGGGGCAGCATGATCATGACTTTATTGTCACTCCGCCTCTGTTTGCCGCAGCACCCAAAAGTGAAAATACCCTTCGCATCGTCTACACAGGCAAGCCGCTGCCACGGGACCGCGAGGTGGTCTACTGGATGAATATTAAGGCTATCCCCGCGATGGACCATGAAGCATCCAAAGGTGCCAATACACTTCAACTGGCTGTCCTGTCAAGAATGAAGCTGTTTATGCGCCCAGATGGGCTGAATATTAGTGAGTCTGAGTCTGCGGATCAGCTGCGATTTCAGCAGACAGCTAGTGAGGTCCTCATTAAAAATCCGACCCCCTACTATCAGTCGCTTGTCAACCTCAGCGTCGGCAACCGCAAGCTCGAAAACACAATGGTTGAGCCGTTTGGTCAGCGCACGCTAAAACTGCCTTCGGGTACCTCAGGACCAGTGCATTATCAGACGGTAAACGACTATGGAGCCATTACTGCGCAGAAAACGGGCAAGGCATCTTAGCGTGATACGCCGCATTCAACCTCAATACAAGCACACTGCACGAAAAGACAGCCACTCAGCTCTAAAAGTAAGATTATGTATCGGTTAAACTATAAAATATTGCGCATCTCGTACCGGCTTCCCCGCCTGCGTTACTTCGTGCTTGCCGTATTTGTTGCACTGACAGGTTCTGCCCGCGCTCAGGACTGGTTTAACCCTGCCTTTTTATCCCAGGATGGTGGTGAGGTGGCAGACCTCTCCCGTTTTGAAAACGGTGCCGGACAGCTGCCGGGCGTATACCGGGTAGATATCTGGGTAAACGATACGTTCGCGGCAACCAGTCCCCTGCGTTTCGACGCCGTCAAGACGGCGCCTGCCGCCGGTAGCTCAAAGAATGACGGTACGGGGCTGATGCCCTGTCTGACTGTCAAGTGGCTAAAGCGGCTGGGGGTAAACACCACATTGGTTGAGAAGCTGAAAAAACTGCACGACGACAGTGAGTGCGTGGATTTTATGCGACTCTTTCCCGGCGCATCCTCCTGGTATGACTTTTCATCACAGCGCCTGACTCTCACCTTTCCACAGGCGGTTATCCAGAACAGCGTCAGGGGATATATTTCCCCCGAGGAGTGGGATGAGGGGATCAATGCCGGTCTGCTTGACTACACCCTCACCGGCAGCAAGGGGAACGACAGCAGCAACTACTATCTTAATTTGACCAGTGGCCTGAACCTAGGGGCCTGGCGTCTGCGTAACAACGGTGCCTGGACCTATTCCGATTATGCCGGTGGATACCGTCAGCATAAGTGGCAGAACATTTCCACCTATGCTGAACGCACAATGATTCCTCTTAAAAGTGAACTGGTGCTGGGCGACAGCAACAGCGCCGGAGAAATCTACGACAGCCTGGGGTTTCGCGGTGTCCGACTCTCCTCTTCAGACCCTATGTATCCGGATAGTCAGCAGGGCTTTGCGCCGACTATTCGCGGCATTGCGGCAGGTCGTTCACAGGTTACGATCCGGCAGAACGGCTATGTTATTTACCAGAATACGGTGCAGTCCGGCGCTTTTGAGATTACCGATCTCAGCGCCACGTCATCAAGCGGTGACCTACAGGTTACAGTTAAAAGCGAATCGGGAACAGTACAGACATTCGTGGTGCCTTACTCAACGGTTCCCCTGCTGCAGCGCGAGGGGCGTCTGAAATATGACGTAGTGGCCGGTCGCTATCGTAGCGAACTGTCGGATAAGGGCGCTCCGCTTTTCATTCAGGGCACGCTCGCCAGAGGATTTACCGGCGGCGTGACGCTGTATGGTGGAACGCAGGTAGCGAAACAGTACAACTCTGCCGTGGCCGGTGTGGGCATGAACCTCGGTACCTGGGGTGCCGTATCAACGGACGTGACCACCGCCCGCAGCGAACTGGCCGACGGCAGCTCGCACTATGGTCAGTCGGTACGCTTACTGTATGCTAAATCGCTGAACAACTATGGCACCACCTTTCAGCTGCTCGGCTACCGTTATTCCACCCGAGGGTTTTATACACTTGATGAGGCAGCGTGGAATGTTATGAACGGCTATCAGTACGAGTGGAAGGACGAAACCGATGGTCGTGGACGGCAACGGGAGCCTGTCAGCTATCACGATCTGCGCAACAGCAAAAAGGGACGATTACAGGTGAGCGTCTCACAGCAGATATCGGACATCGGATCGCTGAACCTCACCGCTACTCGACAGGATTACTGGAACAGTAGCAGCGACACGTGGTATCAGGCAGGATTTTCCAGCGGCTGGAACGGCATTAACTACACCCTCTCTTACTCTCTGAGCCAGAGCCATGGCATGCCAGGCACCGACCGCCTGGCGTCACTGAATGTCTCGATACCGTTTGGCCGCTGGCTGGGGCATAACATGACGGAGCATGACCGACTCAACAGCATGTATGCCACGGCCCAGATGAGCCGCGACCAGGACGGCATCACTCATGTGCAGACTGGCGTGACCGGCACATTGCTTGAAGGTAACAACGTGACTTACAGCGTGACCCAGGGTCGCAGTAGCCGGAGCGGCGGCAGCGGCAGCCTGAATGCGAGCTGGCAGGGTGCGGTGGGCCGCGCCAGCGGCGGGTACAGTTACAGTCAGAATGAGCATACCTGGAACTGGGACCTTTCCGGCGGCATGGTGGCACATGCGAATGGCCTTACCTTTAGCCAGTCGCTGGGAGACACTAATGTGTTGATCAAAGCGCCGGGCGCGAAGGGCGTACATGTGGAAAACGAAACTGGGGTCAGCACCGACTGGCGGGGCTATGCGGTGATGCCCTATGCCACAAATTACCGGCGTAACCGCGTTGCGCTGGATGTAAAAAGTCTGGACATGCATACCGACCTTGAAGATAGCGTACAAAATGTGGTGCCGACGCAGGGCGCTATCGTGCGGGCTGAATACCGGACCCACGTGGGGCTGCGGACCATGTTCAGCCTGACGCATGACGGGCATCCCGTCCCGTTCGGCACAGTGGTGACTGAAAAAAGTTCTGGCACCACCGGCATTGCTGATGATACCGGTGACGTTTACATGACAGGGGTGCCGCTTAAAGGGATACTGGAGTTGGTCTGGGGGAACGGTGACAGCGGAAAATGTCGGGTACATTATATTATGCCGAACGGGAGTGAAAAGTTACCCGTAGTTCGGGTGTCACTGGACTGCAGGAAAGTTGAGAGGAACAAATGATTTATAAGTTTAAAAAGCCACTTTCTTTACAACAAATTTGCGTCTGGGTCTTTCTTTATGTTTTTTTTATGTTGAATTTAATGAAGCCTGCCGAAGCTGCGGTTTGTTCGAACAGCAAAGACATAATTGATAACATTAACTATGATATTACTCATAATATCTCCATTTTAAATAATCAGCTTGGGTCTACCTTTGATATTACTAAAAATGCTGGCGTTAACATTAACGTAGCCGCAATTTGTCCCTCTGGAGTTGGGGTGAATTATACCTACAGAAGCTACATCTCTCCTTACTCTGTGATTGACAGAGATGGAAACTATCAATATGTAAAATTGAACGACTATCTTAAGGCAGCTATTTCCATAAAAGATTCCTATGCAGGAACCTTTTATCCTCCTGCTCAATATATACATATGGGAAATGATTCTAGAGTATCGAAAAATAAACCTTTTTCGGTAAATGATTCAGATCTTAAATTTCGGTTTAAACTGATAAAATCTTTCGTTGGTAGCGTTAATTACGAGTTAAACCCAGCATTTTATGTATACGTAACAACAACCGATACCGATCCTTTAAATAAAGTTGTTTACACTATTTCTTATTCGGGAAAAATGATCGTCCCTCAAAGTTGTGAAATTAACGCTGGCCAAGTCATCAATATGGACTTCGGTAACATCGCTGCACCAGTCTTTTCACAAGCGGGCGCAGGCAACAAGCCTGCAGGCGTTAATCCCCAAACCCGAAGCGTTGGCATTAAGTGCAAAAACATTGATGCTGAAGCTCTGCTCTCCCTGCGCATTGAGGCGGATAAGATTAATGGCAACGCTCTTGTATCTGATAACCCGGATCTGGGGTTTGTCATTGCAGATAGTAAGTATAAGGTGCTGACGCCGAACAATATCAACAGCAAGATCCCGTTCAGGCTGGATGATAACGCTTCTGCCTCCGTTCCTGTCAGCGCCTGGCCTGTCAGCGTCACGGGGAATAAACCGGTGGCAGGCCGGTTTACATCGGAGGGCTATGTGCGTGTCGATTTTGACTGAGTCCGGTATTCCTGAACCAACACTAACCTCTCGCACCGCGTCTGTTTTTGCTGCCGCTCTGCGCAGCCTGATTCTGAGCTTGCTGATGCCCTTAACACACGCCCATGCAAAAGGTGTACTCGGCGAAGTTAACATCAGGCTTTCAGGCACGGTAGTCGCACTGGGCTGTACCGTTAATCCTAATGACGTCGACAAGCCGGTTCAACTTGGCGAATGGACAACTAAACAATTGAAAAAGGCGGGGGAGAAAACATCGCCTGTTCCTTTTAGCATTCATCTTACGGGATGCACTGCTAGCGGCGTTACTACCGCCTTCACGGGCCAAAAGGATAGGGTCAATCCCGAACTCCTCGCGCTCAGAAGTGTTGGTGATGACTACGCCACGGGAATTGCGGTGCAGATTATGGACAGCAGTGGTCAGCGCATCCCTATAAGCAACAACTCAACCCGGCAAGTGGTCGATGAGAACGGAAATGTCACTCTGAACTTCCAGGCCAGCTATGTCACCACCAGTAATAATGTCAGACCCGGCACGGCCGATGCCGACACTGAATTTACGCTGACCTACGACTGATTGCAGGCGACTTCTCTGATTTTTACCCGGTCAACCGCACTGGTGAATTACTGCCATGGCGCGTCACTCTGCCCGGGGAATAATCTCCGGGTCATCCTGTCAATACGGTTCTGGCTGTACGCTTACGATTTTTTGCGTTGATTCGTGGCGGCAAAGACCATGCCAGACCTGCCTGTCGGAAGCGGACAAAGAGTTTGCAGGCCGTAGATTTTTGGATGTCTAAACGGCGCGCTGTCTCAATGCGCGGCAGTTTTTCATTAAAATGGAGACAGAGAACTTCAGGGAGCCATGTCCGGTCTTTCACGCGATAGTGTCTATTAAAAATGATGGACAATATTTTCCCGGAACCTGAGTCTGCTGCACAGACAGCCTAAATGAGACGCTTACCAATAATCAGGACGCGATGGCGGTTGAGAAACTGGCTGAAGGCATTCGTCAGTTCGCCATGGACCAGCAGAATCTGAAAGATATGTTGTCTGCCAGACTCTGACGTTTCTTCAGTGCTTATGAGATTCGTTTACAGATAATGTGGCCTGCACCCTGAAAGGTGAAGCCAGTGACGGGGCGGGAAAACTACCCGCCCTTTTTACAGCACGTAGAAATAAATTGCGCAAAAGTGACAAATGCTGCCACCCAATACAAACCCGTGCCAGATAGCATGGTTATAGGGGATTCGGCGCGACACATAAAAAATCACACCCAGCGAGTAAATAATCCCCCCAGCGGCCAGCAGCCACACACCACCAGCTGAAAGCTTCACCGCTAGCTGATAAATCACCACCAGCGACAACCAACCCATACTCAAATAGGTTACCAGTGATAGCGCTTTGAAACGGTGAGCAATCGTCAGTTTAAAAATGATGCCTGCCAGCGCCAGGCTCCAGATCACCGCCATCAGTCCGGTGGCCAGCGGTGATTTCAATCCTACCAGCAAAAATGGCGTATAGGTTCCGGCGATCAGCAAGTAAATCGCGCAGTGATCGAACTTTTTCAGCCAGGGTTTAGCGCGCGGATGTGGAATAGCGTGATACAGCGTCGAGGCAAGAAACAGCAAAATCATGCTGCCGCCGTACAGGCTGTAACTGGTAATGGCTGTGGCCCCCGCGCCCATTTCCATCGCCTGTGTCAGCAACAATATCAGCCCAACGACACCAAACAGGCAACCCAGACCGTGACTGATGCTGTTAGCAATCTCCTCTGCCAGAGAATACCCCGGTAGCAATAAACGGTTAGCGGTCATAAAAGGGGTCCTTCAAAAAGTAGCAACTGCGGAATATCTGAGCACCAGAGTAACAGGAATAATTTCAGTGTACACATGTACGCCAAAATTAATCTGCCGCCGTCGTAATAATTCACAGCCGTTCTGAAACTGACAAACTGCCTGTCGCTCCACTGCACAATACGTATTTTTTTGGTGGTCCCGTGCTACGGGCTTGCCAGCTTTCTTACCGTCAAAATGCAGGTTTAACCACTCATCAACAGACACCACCAAAACGCCAGTTATATGACCATTCACGCGTTGGCAGAACAGCCCGGTGTCAGTCGCGAATCGGTAAAACTCAGTCCGCAACTTTTATCTTAATCAACAGGCAATAACGCTCTGTTCCCATTGCCAACAGGCGATTGCACTGTTTGCCGCAATGAGTTTTAAATCTTTCCCACCCCAATTGCCTGAGCGTATGCCTTTCCAGAAGGCGACGAATAACAGGCAAAAAAAGCGTTAGCCGGTATTAACAGGTGTTTGCCAGCAACGGCGAAAGTTGCAAACCGTCAACGCCGCCGCTCTCACTGTGGCGTTTAACGTCCACCTGCGGCATCAATAATGCTGCCGGTGATATAAGATGCGGCATCGCTGGCTAACCAGACAATCGCTTCGGCAATCTCTTCTGTCTGGCCGCCGCGCCCCAATGGAATAGCGCTGGCGACACGATCTACTCTGCCCGGTTCGCCGCCGTCGGCATGCATTTCGGTATAAATGAATCCAGGCCGTACCCCGTTAACGCGAATGCCCTGCTGCGCCACTTCCAGCGATAAGCCTTTAGTGAGCGTATCCATTGCGCCTTTTGACGCCGCGTAATCCACATATTCACCCGCAGCACCCAGCCGCGCTGCCGCCGAAGAGACGTTAACGATAGCGCCACCTTTACCGCCGTGATGTGTGCCCATGCGTTTCACCGCTTCACGACAGCAAAGAAAAGTACCTGTGACGTTGGTGGCGAAAACCTGCTGAATGCGCGCCGCCGTCAGCTCTTCGACGCGACATTGCTGAAATAAAATTCCGGCATTGTTAACCAGTACGGTTAACGTCGCGTCTTCTGCATCCAGCCGCTGAAACAGGGTCATTAGCTGCGCTTCATTGGCGATATTGGCCTGTACCGCAAAGGCTTCGCCCCCCTGGCGCTGAATTTCTGCCACCACTAACAACGCGTCCGCTTCACGCTGATGATAATTGACCGCTACGCGATAACCCTTTTTCGCCAGCAATAGCGCGGTGGCGCGTCCAATGCCGCGGCTGGCACCGGTGACTAAGGCAAGTTCCATCATTGTCTCCCGATCTTTATTTTCTTTAACAGAAAAGAGCCGAAACCGGCCCTTTAAGTCAAACGCGTTTGCTGTATTTATCCTCAATCATGCTCGTTGCAGGAAGGCGATAAGTGAATGCATCCCAGCGTTCTTCCTGAAGTAAGCGATCCGGGTGAATACGCATAACCAACGCACGAGGCAACGTATGACGGATAAATCAGGCGTACTCACTCATCGGCACGCACGAGCAGAACAAATTACGGTCGCCGAACACATCATCCAGACGCTTCACCGTCGGCCAGTATTTGTTGTGGCTACCTGCCGGGAACACGGCCAGCTCACGGCTGTAAGGATGGGTCCATTCGCCGACCACCTCCATCTGGGTATGCGGTGCGTTAACCAGCGGATTGTCGTCCGCTGGCCATTCTCCATCAGCTATGCGATCGATCTCCATACGGATTGACAACATTGCATCAATAAAGCGATCCAGCTCAATTTTATTTTCTGATTCGGTCGGCTCAACCATCAGCGTACCGGCAACCGGAAAGGACATAGTCGGCGCATGGAAACCGTAATCAATCAGGCGTTTAGCAATATCAAGCTCACTGATACCGGTTTGCTCTTTCAACGGACGAATATCAAGAATACATTCATGCGCTACGCGGCCATCACGACCGGTATACAGAACTGGATAAGCAGATTGCAGACGGCTGGCTATATAGTTGGCATTCAGAATGGCTACTGAACTGGCCTGTTTCAGACCTTCCGCACCCATCATACGAATATACATCCAGCTGATTGGCAGGATTGACGCGCTACCAAATGGCGCAGCGGATACCGCGCCCTGCTGCGTCAGGATACCATCAATTTGCACCACGCTGTGACCCGGCACAAAAGGCGCCAGGTGCGCTTTTACGCCGATCGGTCCCATACCCGGACCGCCACCGCCGTGTGGAATGCAGAACGTTTTGTGCAGGTTAAGGTGCGAAACATCCGCCCCAATATAACCTGGCGTAGTAATACCGACCTGCGCGTTCATGTTTGCGCCATCAAGGTAAACCTGGCCGCCATACTGATGCACGATCTGACACACTTCGCGGATAGTTTCTTCATACACGCCGTGAGTCGATGGGTATGTCACCATGATGCAGGAAAGCCTGTCGCCCGCCTGTGCGGCTTTTTCCCGCAGATCGCCTAAATCAATGTTGCCCTGTTTATCGCAGGCGACGACTACCACGTCCATACCCGCCATTTGCGCAGAAGCGGGGTTAGTACCGTGGGCGGAGCTGGGGATCAGGCATAAATGACGATGTCCTTCGCTACGGCTTTCGTGATAACGGCGGATGGCCAGCAGGCCGGCATACTCACCCTGCGCGCCGGAGTTTGGCTGCATGCACAGCGCATCATAACCGGTTAATTGCACCAGCCATTGTGACAGCTGCCCAATCATCTGCAGATACCCTGCCGCCTGCTCTGCCGGGCAGAAAGGATGGAGTTCAGCGAATTCAGGCCAGGTGATGGGGATCATTTCTGCAGCGGCGTTGAGTTTCATGGTACAGGAGCCCAGTGGAATCATTGCCTGGTTTAGCGCCAGATCCTTTTTCTCCAGGCTGTGCATGTAACGCATCATTTCAGTTTCACTGTGATGACGGTTAAACACCGGATGAGTCAGAAGATCGCTTTGACGCTGCAGCCCTGCCGGAATCGACTGGCTGTCAGCGGCGACTTCGCTGTCAAGTTTATCAATGTCCTGACCGTGTGCATCGCCCAGCAGAATCGCAAACAGCGCGCTGACATCTTCGCGACACGTAGTTTCGTCCAGCGTAATGCCCACGGCGTTATGGATGTCGCTACGCAGGTTCACACCAAAGCTGATTGCACGGCTCAGCACGCCAGCTTTATCCGCAACTTCCACCGTCAGCGTGTCAAACCAGTGCTTATGACGCAGCTGCAGGCCGCCGTTTTGCAGACCCGCAGCCAGAATATTGGTAAAGCGGTGAATGCGTGACGCAATGCGCTTCAGGCCCCCCGGGCCGTGAAAAACAGCATACAAACCGGCGATGTTGGCCAGCAATACCTGTGAAGTACAGATATTGGAGTTAGCTTTCTCACGACGGATATGTTGCTCACGGGTTTGCATCGCCATACGCAGCGCGGTATTACCTGCCGCATCACGAGAAACGCCGATAATGCGACCTGGCATGGAACGTTTATGCTCATCACGGCTGGCAAAGAATGCGGCGTGAGGCCCACCGTAGCCCATCGGCACGCCGAAACGCTGCGCTGATCCAAAGACAATATCGGCGCCCTGCCTGCCCGGTGCTTCCAGCATGACTAACGACATAAAATCAGCCGCGACGCTGACGATCACTTTGCGCGCTTTCAGCTCGGTAATCAGCTTGCTGTAATCATGCGCTTCGCCGGTAGTGCCAACCTGTTGTAGCAGCACGCCAAACAGATCAGCGTGATCCAGCACGTTGTCAGCGTGATCGATAATCAACTCGAAACCAAAGGTCTCTGCGCGGGTTCGTACTACGTCCAGCGTTTGCGGATGAATATCCTGGGCGATGAAGAATTTATTGGCCGTTTTTAGCTTGCTGATGCGCTTCGCCATCGCCATCGCTTCGGCAGCAGCGGTAGCTTCGTCCAGTAATGATGCGGACGCCACATCCATGCCAGTCAGATCAATAGTGACCTGCTGGAAATTTAACAGCGCTTCAAGGCGGCCCTGTGAAACTTCTGGCTGATAAGGCGTGTAGGCCGTGTACCAGCCCGGATTTTCCAGCATATTACGCAGAATAACGGGTGGCGTAATCACCGCGCTGTAACCCATACCGATCCAGGATTTATAACGCAGATTCTGGCTGGCAATGGCTTTCAGTTCTGCCAGTGCCTGCTGCTCGGTAACGGCCTCTCCTACGGCTGGCGGGCCAGGTAGCTGAATATCCGCAGGGACGACAGAGCCGATCAACGCCTCCAGCGAACTGGCACCGACAGCATCAAGCATGGCCGCTTGTTGCTCTGGCGAAGGACCGATATGGCGCTCAATAAATGCGCCGTTGTGTTCAAGCTGGCTGAGAGTCTGGTTCATTAGCAGTAAATCCTGAATCGGGCTGGGAAACTAAGGAAGCAACAACAGGTGCGGCCTCTCTGTGAGGCCGCGTAACGATTATTCGTCAATAGACGCTTTATAGGCATCCGCATCCAGCAACGAGTCGAACTCTGACTCATCACTGGCTTTAATTTGAAACAGCCAACCCTCTTGATAGGGATCGTTATTAACCGTTTCCGGTGAATCGTCCAGGGCTTCGTTAACAGCAACAATCTCACCACTGACTGGCGCGTAGATGTCCGAAGCCGCTTTTACAGATTCCGCGACTGCGCACTCTTCACCAGCCGCAAAAGTTGCGCCAACGTCAGGCAGATCGACAAAGACCATATCGCCCAGCAATTCCTGCGCATGTTCGGTAATCCCTACGGTGTAAGAGCCATCAGCGTTCTTACGCACCCACTCATGGCTTTCACGATACTTCAACTCATTTGGCACATTGCTCATCGCCATTCTCTCCTGAATAAAGTTACTGGACCGGCTTACCGGCGCGAACAAAAATGGGTTTGGTGACGTTTACCGGTATTTCACGGTTACGAATTTCCACTACCGCTCTGGTGCCAACGCTGGCCGGAACACGCGCTAAGGCAATGCTGTAACCCAACGTTGGTGAGAAGGAGCCACTGGTAATAATGCCTTGTTGTGGCTGGCCGTGTTCATCGGTAAAGCGCACAGTCAACCCGTTACGCAATACCCCTTTTTCGATCATTACCAGGCCAACCAGTTTTTCAGTGCCCTGCTCGCGCTGTGTTTCCAGCGCTGCGCGACCAATAAACTGGCGATCGCTGGGTTCCCAGCTGATGGTCCAGCCCATGTTGGCCGCCAGTGGCGAAACACCTTCATCCATCTCCTGGCCATATAAATTCATACCCGCTTCCAGACGCAGCGTGTCACGTGCGCCCAAGCCCGCAGGCTTCACACCTGCCGCCACCAGGCGCTGCCAGAACTCCGCCGCTTTGCCCGCAGGTAAGGCGATTTCATATCCGGCTTCGCCGGTATAACCGGTAGTCGCGATAAAAAGATCATCCGCCTGTACACCAAAAAATGGCTTCATTCCCTCCACCGCCTGACGCTGTTCGGCGCTGAGCAGGGTCTGCACTTTCTGCTGTGCCTGCGGCCCCTGAACGGCAATCAGTGCCAGATCGTCGCGCTCGGTCAGCGAAATACCATAGGCTTGTGCATGTTCACCGATCCACGCGAGATCTTTCTCACGCGTGGCTGAGTTCACCACCAAGCGGAAGAAATTTTCGTTCATAAAGTAAACAATCAAATCGTCAATGACACCACCTGATGCGTTCAGCATGCCGGTATAAAGCGCTTTACCAGGCTGGGTGAGTTTCGCGACGTCATTAGCCAGCAGGTAACGGAGAAACTCACGGGTTCGTGGGCCTTTCAGATCAACGATAGTCATATGAGAGACATCAAACATGCCGGCGTCATTGCGCACCGCATGATGTTCATCTATCTGGGAACCGTAATGCAGCGGCATCATCCAGCCATGAAAATCCACCATGCGGGCACTACAGAGCTGATGCTGTTCAAACAAAGGCGTTTGCTGAGTCATAATCATCCTGTACAGAAGCGAGTGAGGTACAACGAGCGTCACATTCCGAGCCGACGCAAACGTTCTCTTTGCGCTGACGTTACCACCGAATGTAGCGATTAACCATAAGCAGAACGGGGTCGAAACGCGACGCATAGCGTAGCCAACTTCGATTGCAGGCAGGATAAAAAACCATGTTTTTGTGATTTATCACACAATAAATACAGCGATATTATTTATTCACAGCAAATTTATGCGGAATGCTACGCAGGATGTAAAAAAAACACTTTGGCAAAAACGATTTCAGATAAATAAAAGTAATGCGAATGTGGGCGCAAAATTAGAATAAATCAAACGAGGCACAATTAAAGGGCACCTCCGCCTTTTTATTGTGCAACCGAAAAGCAGACATAAAAAAACCAGCAAAAATGCTGGTTTCTGAAGCACGGTGATTAGCGTAGCCAGTCAGGCATATCATTCAAGCCCATCGCCTGCTTTAACATCACAGGCTTTACGCCTGGTAGCGTGTCTGCCAGCTTAAGCCCGACATCTCTCAGCAGTTTTTTCGCGGGATGATGACCCGCAAATATTTCACGAAAGCTTTGCATGCCCGCCAGCATCAGCGCCGCGCTGTGTTTACGGCTGCGTTCATACCGACGCAGATACAAGTGCTGTCCTATATCTTTACCGTCCTGTTGCAGGCGACGAATTTCGCTAATTAATTCTGCTGCATCCATAAAGCCAAGATTAACCCCCTGACCTGCCAGCGGATGAATAGTGTGAGCGGCATCGCCAACCAGTGCCAGCCTGTGGGCAGCGAAATTGCGGGCATAACGCGCCGTAAGCGGGAACGATTTACGCTCGCTTTCCAGATGGCACTGACCAAGGCGCATATCAAACGCGACCGCCAGCTGTTGATTAAACAGCGCTGCGGGCATGGTTTCCAGGCGGCTTGATTCCTGCGGTGATAGCGACCAGACAATTGAGCAAAGATGTGGGTCCTGCATGGGCAAAAACGCCAGGATGCCATCACCATGAAATACCTGCCGGGCGACGGCATCATGCGGTAAATCGGTGCGAATATTAGCAACCAGCGCATGATGATCATAATCCCAGAAGGTCACGGGAATATCGGCTTTATTTCGCAGCCATGAATTCGCGCCGTCGGCGGCAATAAGCAGGCGCGCACTTAACATGCTGCCGTCCTGCAAGGTGATAAAGGCTTCGTTATCGCCAAATGCTACCTGCTGTAGCTGCGATGGCGCCATTAAAGTCACGTCACTGCAAACGGCGGCGCGCTGCCACAGCGCACTGTGGATGACGGGATTCTCAATAATATGACCCAGGTGCGACAAGCCCTGTTGCTCATCATCAAAAGAGATGGAACCGAAGCTGTCCTGATCCCACACTTCCATACCGTGATAAGCGCTGGCACGCAGCGACAGAATAGTCAACCAGACGTCCAGCTTTTGCAGCAGACGCTCGCTGGCGGCGTTAATCGCTGATACGCGAATAGACGGCGATGCATTAGCATCAAATTGTGGTTCAGCCGCTTTTTCCAGCACGGCAACACGCAGCCCGCTGCCCTGCAAGCCACAGGCAACCGCCAGACCCACCATGCCGCCACCGGCGATCACCACATCAAAAGTTTGCATCGCTGTTCCTTAATTAACGCTTAACCCAACCCAGCGTGCGCTCGGCCAGTTGTTTTCGCAGCCACGGCAGATGATCCATCGCCAGTAAGCCCAGATTTCTGCCAGCAATTAGCGGGGCGTGACGATTGGCAAATAGGCGCACCAGGCCGTCGGTGATGCCAATAGTTGTTGCACGATCGCGCTCACGACGCTGTTGATAATGATGTAAAACCGGGTAGCTGCCAGCATCCTGTTGATGACGATGCGCCGCCGCCAGCGTTTCCGCTAAAGACATGACATCACGCAGCCCCAGGTTGAAGCCTTGCCCGGCGATCGGATGCAACGTTTGCGCAGCATTCCCCACTACCGCGACGCGGTGCGTAATTTGCTGCGTCGCCTGCTGCAAAGCCAGGGGATAACATTCTCGCTGGCCGGTCTGGATAAATTTACCTAAGCGCCAACCAAAAGCACGCTGTAGCTGCATTAAAAACTCGCTGTCGCTCCAGCTTTCAATCTTGCTACGTGCGGCTAAAGGATGACACCACACCAGTGACAGTCGATTGTCCGACATCGGTAACAACGCCAACGGGCCGTGCTCGGTAAAACGTTCAAAAGCGCGCCCCTGATGCGGCTGTTGCGTCGTCACGTTAGCAATCAACGCCAGTTGCTGATAGTCCTCGGTTTGCCACTGGATCCCACACGACGCGGCAAGCGCAGAGCGTGAACCATCAGCAGCGACTAATAATGCCCCTTCCAGCTGCTCGCCACTGTCCAGCGTCACCCGGACCTTATCCTGGGTGCGCGACGTCTGGGTAACGCGCGCCGGACAACGTAAAGTAACGCCGCGTGCTTGCTTTAACCTGGAAAACAGACGTTGGCCGACATCAAACAGTTCAACGACCTGTCCGAGTGCAGGGATACCGTATTCTTCCGCGTTCATGGAAACGAAGCCCAGGTGACCGCGATCAGAGACATGGATATGCGTAATCGGCGTGGCGCAACTTTCGAGGCTGTGCCAGAGATTAATATTTGCTAATTGCTGGCAGGTGCCTGCCGCCAGGGCAATGGCACGGCCATCGTAGCCAGGATGTGCGCGGCTGGTGGGTTCGCGGCTTTCAATCAGCGTTACCGGCAACTGGCCTTGCGTTAAATGTGAAATCGCCAGCGCCAGTGTCGCACCAGTCATCCCGCCACCGGCAATGATTATGCTCATGCGCGCTGCGCCGCCGCCATTAAGGCTTCGATCGCCTCAGCGTCTTTGACGACGCTGTCGGTGAGGTTTTCGTTGCCGGTTTCGGTGATAACAATGTCATCTTCAATGCGGATACCGATCCCACGGTATTCCGCTGGCACATCGGCGTCTGGCGCGATGTAAAGTCCCGGCTCAACCGTTAACACCATACCGGGTTCGAGAATACGATCACGGCCTGGCGTACCATAATGACCCACATCATGCACATCGAGACCCAGCCAGTGACCTAAACCATGCATATAAAACTGGCGATGCGCATCTTCAGCGATTAAGACATCAACTTCACCCTGCAGCACACCCAGCTCAACCAGACCCGTTACCATAATGCGCACCACTTCATCATTCACTTCGCGGATGCTGATGCCGGGGCGGAACATCGACAGCGATTTATACAGCGAAGCCAGTACAATGTCGTAGATGGCGCGCTGCGGCTCGCTAAACTTGCCGTTCACCGGGAAGGTGCGGGTAATGTCGCCCGCATAGCCATGAAATTCACAGCCCGCGTCAATCAACACCAGGTCGCCATCGCGTAGTTCAGACTCGTTTTCGGTGTAATGCAGGATGCAGCCATTCTCGCCAGAACCGACAATGGTGTTGTAAGAAGGGAAACGCGCGCCGTGACGGGTAAATTCGTGGTGGATTTCGCCTTCCAGCTGATATTCAAACATACCTGGGCGACAGCACTCCATCGCGCGCCTATGCGCCAGCGCGCTGATTTTTCCGGCCCGACGCAGAATCTCAACCTCTTCCGGACTTTTGAACAGGCGCATCTCATGCACCCAGGGGCGCCAGTCGGTAATTGTTGCAGGCGCGCTTAAATTCTGGCGGAAACCGCGACGCAGCTTGTCGAGCGCACTGAATACTAAGGTATCGGTTTCGGCATACTCACCTTGCGCGTGATAAACCACATCCAGGCCGTTCAGCAGCAAATGTAGCTGCTCGCCAATATCATCCCAGGGAAGCGCGCGATCTACGGCCAGCTTAGCGGGTGCAGCGTCTTGTCCCAGACGGCGACCAAACCAGACTTCAGCGGTAAGATCGCGCACGCGATTAAACAGTACGCTGTGATTGTGCGTTTCATCGCTTTTGATTAGCACTAATAACGCCTGTGGCTCATTAAAGCCGGTGAAATACCAAAAGTCGCTGTTCTGACGAAACGGATATTCGGTGTCATGGCTGCGGGTGACTTCCGGCGCTGCGAAAATTAACGCCGCGCTGCCTGGCGCCATTTTTGCTAATAATGCCTGACGACGCTGCTGAAAAGTTTCCAGTGAAATCATGTCTGCATTTCCCGTTGAGATAAGTGCGTGAGTATCCTGAGATGTCCGACTTAATGTAGCGTAGGTTTCTGCACTTCAGGTGCGGTAGGCTGCGGATGATTAAAGGTGTCATGGCACAGCAATGCCGCTACGCGCACGTATTCAATGACCTCTTCAAGCGACTGTTCGAGCTCTTCCTGATCTTCATCCTCGTCATAACCGAGCTGCCCGATGGTGCGCAAATCATCAATCGCTTCGCCGGTTTCGCCGGTCACTTTGTCCAGTTTAGGCTGTGTGACGCCGAGACCAAGCAGAAAATGGTTTACCCAGCCAGCCAGCGCATCGGCACGGTCAAAAACCGTGATGTCATCGTCATCTGGCAACATCAGCTGAAAGAGGAACCCTTCGTCTTCCAGCGCCTCTGCAATGCTTTCATGCAGGGATTGCAGGGGTAATGACAGGCTTTGCGAAAAAGCGATGCCTTCATTGGTTAAGTCATGCACCAGCGTTTTCCAGCTCGGGTCCTGATTTCCGCCACAAAGGATGCCGCTAATCAGCCCATGCATTTCCGCTGGTGTCATCCCAACACCTTGCTGCGACAGCGCCGCCGCCAGCGCGTTGTAATTGGGGGTTGCGTTCTGTAAGGACATAAGTTTTCATCGTCGTTGGCAGAATAAGTTCGTGTTATGCTACCACTAGCTGCCTCAAGGTTTCCAGAAAAGGGGTTGTAACTTATTTAGCGGGTCTATATAGTTGCCCGCCTCCCAAGCCGTTGACCGCTAAGGGAGTTGCGGGCTAAGTAATCAGTCAGGAAGGTGGCATGTCTGCACAACCGGTAGATTTACAAATTTTTGGTCGTTCGTTGAGAGTGAATTGTCCGCCTGAACAGCAAGATGCGCTGAATGCAGCGGCTGAAGACCTCAATCAACGGTTGCAAGATCTAAAAGTTCGCACTAGAGTCACCAATACAGAACAACTGGTGTTCATCGCCGCGTTAAACATTTGCCACGAGCTGGCGCAAGAAAAAAACAAGACGCGTGATTATGCTGCTAACATGGAACAACGCATCAGAATGTTACAGCAGACGATTGAACAAGCATTAGTTGAGCAAGGTCGCATAACTGATCGTCAGGATGCGAAGTTCGAATAAAACTTCATGGTCGCGATAACAACGACGATGAAGTAAAAATTCTCTGAGATGTTTGCATGTGGGCCAGTCCCCTGAGCCGATATTTCAAAAAAACAGAATGTGACGCTCCGTAACCTGTGAGCATGCTCGGTTCGTCCGAGAAGCCTGATGGTTGCGACGGCATGTTCACCTTGAACCAAGGGTTCAAGGGTTACAGCCTACGGCGGCATCTCGGAGATCTCCTCTTTAGTAGTCCTGCTTTCCTTCCCCGTGTTGCATGATATAGTTGCGGCATCAGCGACTTATCCTGCGGGGAAAGCATGTCACACCCTTCTCTGTTACAACGGTATGATATTCGTCAGCATGTGCGTCATCTGCGCCGCGCCTTAACCGCTGAACAGCACGAAACCGCCGCTGATCTGCTGGCAGAACATGCCATCAATTTTGCTCCGGTTACTGAAGCGCAAAATATCGCTCTGTTTCTGTCAGTGGATGGCGAGCTCAATACACGCCCGCTGATTGCCAAACTCTGGCAGCAAAAAAAGCATATCTATCTGCCGGTCTTACATCCTTTCTCGCCAGGGAATCTGTTATTTCTGCGCTACTCGCCTGACACCGTCCTCACCCCCAATAAATTGCGTATTCCTGAACCGCCACTGGATATTCGTAACATGATTATGCTCGATCAGCTCGACGTGATGATGGTGCCGCTGGTGGCATTTGACTGTCAGGGACAACGATTAGGTATGGGGGGCGGGTTTTACGACCGCACGCTACAGAACTGGAAGCAGCATGGATTTTTGCCGGTTGGTCTGGCACATGATTGCCAGTTGGTGGATGCCCTTCCGGTCGCAGCATGGGATGTGCCATTACCGGCCATCTTAACGCCGTCAAAGCTGTGGTTATGGGAGTAAAAAAGAGGCGCCAGTAGCGCCTCTTTCTCTGAGGATCAGTAAAGCAAGCGTGCGCGGATGGTGCCTGGAATGGCCTTCATCAGCTGCAATGCTTTATCTGCCCGCTCTTTCTCTGCATCAATATCAATTACCACATAGCCCATAAACGGCGACGTTTGCAGATACTGTGCGGCGATATTCACGCCCTGCTCAGTAAAGATCTGGTTGATAGCGGTCAGCACACCCGGACGATTTTCATGGATGTGCAGCAAGCGACTGGCGCTGGCACCGTGCATGGGCAATGACACTTCCGGGAAATTTACCGCCGAAAGAGTAGAACCGTTATCGGAGTATTTAGCCAGCTTGCCAGCCACTTCAATCCCGATGTTTTCCTGCGCTTCTTCGGTTGAACCACCGATATGTGGCGTCAGGATCACGTTATCAAACTCGCTCAGCGGAGAAATAAACGGATCGTTATTGGTTGCCGGTTCTACCGGGAAAACATCAATTGCGGCGCCGCCTACCTGCTTGCTTGCCAGCGCTTCACACAGAGCTGGAATATCCACTACCGTTCCGCGTGAGGCATTAATCAACAGCGCGCCTGGCTTCATCTGCGCCAGCTGCTCAGCCCCGATCATGTCCTGAGTAGATGCGGTTTCCGGCACGTGCAGGCTTACCACATCACTCATGTTCAGCAGTTCATTCAGGCTACTCACCTGGTTAGCATTGCCGAGCGGCAGCTTATTTTCGATGTCATAGAAATAAACATACATGCCCAGGCTTTCAGCCAGCACGCCTAACTGCATCCCAATATGACCATAACCAATAATGCCGAGTTTTTTGCCGCGTGCTTCAAACGAACCTTTCGCATTTTTATTCCAGATTCCGCGATGCGCTTTGGCATTCGCTTCAGGAATACCACGCAGCATGAGCAGCATTTCACCAATAACCAGTTCGGCAACCGAGCGGGTATTAGAGAACGGGGCGTTAAACACCGGAATACCACGCTTAGCAGCGGCCTCCAGATCGACCTGATTAGTACCAATGCAGAAACAGCCAACGGCTACCAGCTTTTCAGCCGCTGCAAAGATCTCTTCGGTCAGTTGGGAGCGGGAACGGATACCGATGAAGTGTGCGTCACGGATGGATGATTTTAACGCCTCCGAATCCAGAGCACCTTTGTGGAATTCAATATTGGTGTAACCTGCTGCACGCAGGTTAGCCAGCGCGCTCTGATGGACACCTTCCACCAGCAGGAACTTAATCTTGTCTTTTTCCAGTGATACCTTTGCCATTTCCCGACCCTATTCAGAATTCAATGAGGACTGCCATAAGCCAGCCTTCTGTCAAAATATCAAAATTTACGCGTCCGGCAATACAAACGATTGCCTTGCTACCAGCACGGCAACGTCCAGTAGCAGCACATTGCCGTACAAAATCGGGATCTGAGCAAATAAGAAAGAATGAATCCGCTGTCGATGGCGCTTATGTGACATAAGTCACCAAATTTCACCTGAGCGAGAAAAGATATTTCACGAGCAAAAATTACCGGCGCGCTGAAGGCGCCGGATAGATCATTTCTTGATAGTTCTTACGCCGTCCGGGCCACCAATCAGCGCTATATCCGCGCCACGCGTGGCGAAAAGGCCCACCGTCACTACACCAGCCAGTGCATTGATGTTTTTTTCCAGCGCAATCGGATCGAGAATTTTCAGATTATGCACATCGAGAATAATATTGCCGTTGTCGGTGACGACTTTCTGGCGATATTCCGGCAATCCTCCCATTTTCACTAATTCACGTGCCACGTAGCTGCGCGCCATCGGAATCACTTCAACCGGCAATGGAAACCGGCCCAGCACATCCACTTCTTTAGAGGCATCGGCGATACAGATAAATTTTTCAGCCACTGCCGCGACAATCTTCTCACGCGTTAGCGCTGCGCCACCGCCTTTGATCATCTGCATGTGTGGATTGATTTCATCCGCCCCATCCACGTAAACCGATAACGTATCGATTTCGTTGAGGTCAAACACGTGAATACCGAGGCTTTTCAGTTTTTGGGTTGAGGCTTCCGAGCTTGATACCGCGCCTTCAATCTGATGCTTCATGGTGGCAAGTGCATCGATAAAGTGTGCAGCGGTCGTTCCGGTGCCTACGCCAACAACGGTTCCCGGTTGCACATAGTCAAGTGCAGCCCAACCTACCGCTTTTTTCAGTTCATCCTGGGTCATGATATGTTTAAAACCTGTGCGACAACGAAGTGCGCGTAGTATAAAGCAAGGCTTGTTAAAAGTGCCTGGCTGATCGTGGTGGATTAAGCGCTTTGGAAGCCAGCCCACAAAAAAATCAGACATCCGTCACATGTGACACTTTTATGGCATAGTAACGTCCACCCTGAAGGAGAGAGAAAAAAAGTGAAACGCCCCGATTATCGAACGCTTCAGGCGCTGGATGCTGTGATTCGTGAACGCGGCTTTGAGCGCGCCGCACAAAAATTATGTATTACCCAGTCAGCGGTCTCGCAGCGTATCAAACAGCTGGAAAACCTGTTTGGGCAGCCGCTGCTGGTGCGTACCGTTCCCCCCCGCCCGACCGAGCAGGGACAAAAATTACTGGCCTTGCTGCATCAGGTTGAGCTGCTGGAAGAAGAGTGGCTGGGCGGCGATGATAATAGCGGCACCACGCCGCTGCTGTTGTCGCTGGCGGTCAACGCCGACAGTCTGGCGACCTGGCTGCTTCCGGCACTGAAAGATGTGTTAGCTGACTCGCCAGTTCGCCTGAATTTGCAGGTAGAAGATGAAACTCGCACTCAGGAACGTTTACGCCGCGGTGAAGTGGTTGGTGCGGTCAGTATCCAGCCGCAGCCGCTGCCAAGTTGCCTGGTTGATCAGCTGGGTGCGCTGGATTATCTGTTTGTGGCTTCGCGTGATTTTGCCGATCGCTTCTTCCCAAATGGCGTCACGCGGTCGGCACTATTGAAAGCCCCTGCGGTCGCGTTTGATCATCTGGATGATATGCATCAGGCGTTTTTACAGCAGAATTTCGACTTATCACCCGGCAGCGTGCCTTGTCATATCGTTAACTCGTCGGAAGCCTTTGTGCAGATGGCGCGCCAGGGTTCTACCTGCTGTATGATTCCGCATCTGCAGATTGAGCGCGAACTGGCGAGCGGGGAGCTGATTGACTTAACGCCGGGGCTGTATCAGCGTCGCATGTTGTACTGGCATCGCTTTGCGCCAGAGAGTCGTTTAATGCGTCGGGTAACGGATGCGCTAATCGCGCATGGACATCGTGTATTGCGTCAGGATGATGTTGCGGCATAAAACAAAGAAACGGGGCGAAATGCCCCATTTTACGCTATTGCGCGTTAGGCTGGATTTCAAACACTACATCAACCTGATCGTCAAAATTGATACTTTGCTGATCATACGTTTCTTGTGCTGACGTATCGGCGGGAGATGCAGCCGCTTTATACATACGTGCCATAGGCATAGGCTGATAATTAGAAACCTGATACCGGATGCTGTAAATCGGCCCCAGTTTCGCATTGAAGCCTTGCGCCAATTCTGAGGCTTGCTTCGTCGCATTCTTAATCGCGGCCTGACGCGCTTGTTGTTTGTAGCTGTCAGGGTTAGCAACGCCCAACTCGACGCTACGAATCTCGTTCAGCCCCGATTTCAGCGCGCCATCAAGTAATTCATTTAATTTGTCGAGATGGCGCAGCGTTACCTGCACTTCACGTACCGCACGATAGCCTTTCAGAACCGATTTACCCTCTTTGGTGTAATCATATTCCGGCTGCGTGCTCAGATTAGCGGCATCAATATCTTTTTTCTCAATACTGTTTTTCTGCAAGAAATCAAAGTATTGCTGAACGCGTTCATCTGCCTGTTTCTTAGCATCGGCCGCATTTTTTGACGATACATTTACCACAATCGATAACGTCGCGATGTCGGGACGGGCATCAATCGTTGCCTTGCCAGAAGTGACGACATGCGGTGCATTCGGTAGTTCATCAGCTTGTGCGCCTAAAGGGACAGCCCCAGCGCTCATTATTGCGGCCAAAGCCAATGCTTTCAGTTTCATGAAAGTCCTCCTTGAAGATGTCAACTCATTAGCTTCTAACGTGACGAAGCCCAAAACGCATAGCAATGCGCCATGCTTTGAGTGGTGAGTATGGCAAAAGTTCTGTACAACGCAGGTTTAACGGCAGATCGATCACAATTCTTTGTGCAAACAACCGCCCACTCACATATAACCCTCTTTGCCCCCGCGCTGTGTTGGCGCAGAGGACACAATGTTAGCGGATTAAGCGGAAGCGGCTGGCAAGCATTGACACTTTATGGCCTGCATAGGCGTCAGAAACTGGCGATGCCCTGACGCGCCAGCTGGAAGGCGATAAACCACATGATTGCCCCCACCAGCAGATTAATGACGCGCTGGGCGCGTGCGGTGTGCAGTAGCGGAGAGAGCCACGCCGCTAACATCGCCAGACCAAAAAACCACAGGGCCGAAGCGCTAACCGTGCCGAATGCAAACCAGTGGCGTGCTGACTGCGAAGGTAGCTGGCTGCCTAAACTGCCTAAAACCACAAAGGTATCGAGATAAACGTGCGGATTAAGCCAGGTCACCGCCAGTACGGTGGCAATAATACGTCCCCGTCCCTGCTTTATTGCACCGCCAGAGGCCAGCTCTACGCTGCCCCTAAAGGCGGTACGCAACGCGCCCCAACCGTACCACAGTAAAAATGCCACGCCTGCCCAGGTGATCACCATCAGCAGCAGCGGAGATTGATTCAGCAGCGCGCTGCCACCGAATATCCCGGCACAAATCAGTACAACATCGCTTAAGGTGCACAGCGTTGCGGTCATTAAATGGTACTGCCGCTTAACTCCTTGATTCATCACAAAAGCGTTTTGAGGCCCAAGTGGCAGGATAAGCGCGGCGCCAAGCACAAGCCCTTGAAAGAATACAGATAACAACGGAATTTTCCTTACATCGGGGAGATGCAAAGCATTATAGTGACGGGGAGATGATTAGTGGAAATTGAAAAAGTTAATGCCTGATTAGAATAGCTAATGGGCGACCGGAGCCGCCCATTTCACGTTATGACAGTTTTGCTTCTTCGTCTGGTTCTGCCGTTTCAGCCTCAGCCTGCTTAACCTGATGAAAATGCACATCCATCTGTGGATAAGGAATGCCGATACCTTTGGCATCCAGCGCACGTTTGAAGTTTTTCAGCAGATCCCAGTAAACGTTCTGGAGATCGCCGCTGTTGCTCCAGCAACGCACCACAAAGTTCAGCGACGAGGCAGCCAGCTCGTTCAGGCCAATCTGGATACCCATGTCTTTCAGCACACGCTCGTCGGCCTCAACTACCTGTTGCAGCAGAGCGATAACCTCATCCACGTCTGCATCATAAGCCACGCCAATGATGAACTCATTACGGCGTACCGGTTCACGCGAGAAGTTAACGATATTGCCGCTGATAATTTTGCCGTTTGGCACTACAACGATTTTGCCATCACCGCTTTTCAGGGTGGTGGAGAAGATCTGTACACTCATTACTGTGCCCATCACGCCGCCTAAATCGACGAACTCGCCAGTACGGAACGGACGGAAGGTCACCAGCAGAACACCAGCCGCCAGGTTCGACAGCGAACCCTGTAATGCCAAACCGACCGCCAGACCGGCGGCACCCAGAACAGCAATCACCGAAGCGGTTTGCACTCCGACGCGTCCCAGGGCAGCAATAATAGTAAAGGCGATCACACCATAGCGTACCAGCGCAGAAAGGAAGTCGGCCACGGTTGCATCGATATGACGCGCCACCAGCAGACGGTTAATGCCATTTGAAATAAAACGGGCAATAATCATCCCGACGATAATGATGGCAATTGCCGCTACGATATTGACCGCATAGCTTAAAAGCAGTGCCTGGTTACGCACCAGCCAGCCGCCCGCATTATTGATGCCATTAACGACGTTTAAATCTTCCATTTGTAAGCCCTGTTATTAAGTTCCCGTGGGAATGGACAAAACTGCCAGATATAATCCGACACCCAATGATAAAGGGTAATCAATTATCCAGCGAAGCGCCAAAAGCCAGATGAATTAACCGACATTTCTCAGCGTATCCGGATAGATTTCTCGGTTTATTTGGTTAAAAAAATCCTTTCGGGTTTTTAAGCGGAAGAAGGTGAATAACATTGCCAGCGCAGGGCTCGTTCAGGACGATCGTAAAGCCGCAAAAGCGACACGCCTGGCGGCTCGCTCTGCACCGTCCATAATGCGAAATGCTTTGCCTTCTGTCTGCTTCAGCAGACCAGAGGTATCAGAAACTTAAAAGGCCCTTTCGGGCCTTTGTTGCACTGTAATGAAAGATTAATTACAGAACGTTAATCGCGTTGAGCTCTTTAAATGCCTGCTCAAGACGTACCACCATGGATGCCTGAGCAGAACGCAGCCATACACGTGGATCATAATATTTCTTGTTCGGCTTATCAGCACCCTCTGGATTACCCAGCTGTGCCTGCAGATAGCCTTCGTTCTTTTTGTAGTACTGCAGGATGCCGTCCCAGGTTGCCCATTGGGTATCGGTATCGATATTCATTTTGATCACGCCGTAGCTGATCGACTCTTCGATTTCGGCAGCAGAGGAACCTGAACCGCCGTGGAACACGAAGTCCAGCGCATTGTGCGGCAGGCCGTGTTTTTCACAAACGTATTTCTGCGAGTCACGCAGAATGGTTGGCGTCAGTTTCACATTGCCAGGCTTGTAAACGCCATGCACGTTACCGAATGATGCCGCAATGGTGAAACGCGGGCTGATGGCATTCAGTTTTTCGTACGCGTAGTTAACGTCCTCTGGCTGAGTGTACAGCGCAGACGCATCCATATGGCTGTTGTCTACGCCATCTTCTTCACCGCCGGTGCAGCCCAGCTCGATCTCCAGCGTCATGTCCAGTTTGGCCATGCGCGCCAGATATTTGCTGCAAATCTCAATGTTTTCTTCCAGTGACTCTTCAGACAGGTCAATCATGTGTGAAGAGAACAGCGGCTTACCGGTTTTCTTAAAGTGCTCTTCGCCAGCGTCCAGCAAACCGTCGATCCACGGCAGCAGTTTCTTCGCGCAGTGGTCGGTATGCAGAATCACGGGCACGCCATACTGCTCGGCCATCAGGTGAACGTGATGTGCGCCTGAAATAGCACCGAAAATTGCTGCGCCCTGTGGCTTGTCGGTTTTAAAGCCTTTACCGGCGATAAATGCTGCACCACCGTTAGAAAACTGAACGATAACCGGCGCTTTTACTTTTGCCGCGGCTTCCAGCACAGCGTTGATAGAATCGGTGCCGACGCAGTTTACCGCTGGCAGGGCGAACTTATTCTCTTTCGCCACTTTGAAGATCTTCTGTACGTCGTCACCAGTGACAACGCCGGGTTTAACGAAATCAAAAATTTTAGACATGATTGTGTCCTGTTTCGTGATCGTTCATCCCCATAAAGGGATACGATTTAAACGCCCAGTCGGGCAAGTCTTCAGGCGACGCCATCTGGCCCCGCCCCCAAAAGATTACTGCTTCGCACGCTCTTCCAGCATGGCCACTGCTGGCAGTTTTTTGCCTTCAACGAACTCCAGGAACGCGCCGCCACCGGTAGAGATGTAGGAGATTTTGCTTTCGATACCGAACAGGTCGATAGCCGCTAACGTATCGCCGCCGCCAGCTACCGAGAACGCCTCGCTGTCTGCAATGGCGTTAGCAACAATTTCAGTACCTTTACGGAAGTTCGGGAACTCAAATACGCCAACCGGGCCATTCCACAGGATGGTTTTTGCTTCTTTCAGCAGGGCAGCCATGGCCTGAGCGGTTTCGTCGCCAAAGTCCATAATCTCTTCGTTATCCGCTACTTCGGAAACCTTTTTCACGGTTGCCGGGGCAGTTTCAGAGAATTCTGTGCCAACGCGAGAATCGGTTGGAACCGGGATACCGTACTGATCGCGCAAACCTTTTGCAGCTTCAACGAAGTCGGGTTCATACAGCGATTTACCCACTTTATTGTCGATGGCGACGAAGGTGTTAGCGATGCCGCCACCTACAATCACGGTATCCGCAATTTTCACCAGTGACTGCAACACATCAAACTTGGTTGATACTTTCGAACCGCCAACAACCGCCACCAGCGGGCGTGCAGGGTTGTTCATCACTTTACCCAGCGCTTCCAGTTCGTCAGACAGCAGCGGGCCAGCACAGGCGATAGGGGCAAACTTGCCCACACCGTGCGTTGACGCCTGCGCGCGGTGCGCGGTGCCGAATGCGTCCATGACAAACACATCGCATAATGCGGCATATTTTTTAGCCAGCGCTTCGTCGTCTTTCTTTTCGCCTTTGTTAAAGCGAACGTTTTCCAAAACCACCAGCTCACCTGTGCCGACGTCAACGCCGTCAAGGTAATCTTTTGCCAGGGTCACGGTGGTGCCGCTCAGCTTATCTTTCAGATAATTAACGACCGGCAGCAGAGAGAACTCTTCGTTGTATTCACCTTCGGTCGGACGCCCCAGGTGAGAGGTAACCATCACTTTCGCGCCCTGTTTCAACGCCGCTTCGATGGTAGGCAGAGAAGCACGGATACGTGCATCAGACGTCACTTTCCCTTCTTTCACTGGGACGTTGAGATCGGCACGGATCAAAACGCGTTTGCCAGCAAGATCCAGATCGGTCATCTTAATTACAGACATGGTGAATCCTCTCGTTGATTCTCGTAAGTTTTGCCAGACGCAGACCGCGCCTTACCTGAAACCGCTTGCGGCCATAGCTAACGTTGTGTCGAGCATTCGGTTAGCAAAGCCCCATTCGTTGTCACACCAAACCAGCGTTTTGATCAGGTGCTGACCGCTGACCCGCGTTTGCGTGCCGTCCACAATGGCACTGTGCGGATCATGGTTGAAATCCACTGAGACTAACGGTAATTCTGTATAGTCAACTATACCACGAAATGCACCCTCTGCCGCGCTTTGCAACAACGCATTAACTTCGCACGCCTTTACGCCCTGACGCACAGAAACACTGAGATCAATGGCTGTTACGTTGATGGTTGGCACCCGTACCGCAATGGCTTCAAAACGATCGTTAAATTTAGGAAAAATACGGCTGATGCCCGCAGCTAATCGTGTATCAACCGGAATGATTGACTGACTTGCCGCACGCGTGCGGCGCAGGTCGCTGTGATAAGCATCAATCACCTGTTGATCGTGCATAGCCGAATGAATGGTCGTTACCGTACCGGACTCAATGCCAAAGGCATCGTCCAGCAGTTTAATCACCGGAATAATGCAATTAGTGGTACAGGAAGCGTTGGAAACAATGCGGTCGGTTTGCTTAAGCGCCTGTTCGTTGACGCCAAACACCACCGTTGCGTCAAGGTCATTGCCGCCCGGATGGGAGAACAACACTTTCTTCGCGCCAGCCAACAGATGCGCTTCGCCATCTTCGCGGCTGCCATAAACCCCTGTGCAATCCAGCACCACGTCCACATTTAGCTCACGCCAGGGTAAATCCGCCAGCTCAGCCTGATGCAGGATACGGATGGTGTCGTCTCCGACCCACAGCAAATCGCGTTCCTGACGCACATCAAAAGCGAAACGGCCATGGCTGGTGTCGTATTTAAGCAGGTGCGCCATGCCGGCCGCCTCCGCCAGTTCGTTTATCGCCACCACCGTGATTTCCGCGCGTCGCCCTGTTTCGTACAGTGCGCGTAACACATTGCGTCCAATGCGGCCAAAGCCATTAATTGCTACCCGGACGGTCATCTTGCTCCTGCCAAATCTGACTGAAAAAACGTGCCGATAGCCTGAGCGTTCCGCTGCGTTTTGTACAGGATATTCTTGCCTGTCGTCGCCCTGAAAGGGATCGATACCGGCTTCAACTGAAACGGTTCAGCTAGAATAAAGGAAGGATGGAATAACAGGAATGATTGTGATCAACTACGCACTTTATATTTGGATCTGCGTCACAAATTTGCATAAAAACAGCCATTACTGTAGGAATAATTTGCTTAAAAAGGGACGAAATGCTTCGTCCCTTTTCTGTGCTCAAAACGGTTTATCCACCGCCCTGATAATGCCGTTACGCCAGTAGCGCTTTGGCTTTCACCACTACGTTGTCAACGGTAAAGCCAAACAGTGTAAACAGCTGATCAGCCGGTGCAGATTCACCGAAGCTGGTCATACCGATGATAGCGCCATGCAAGCCGGTATATTTGAACCAGTAATCCGCAATGCCCGCTTCGATTGCCACGCGTGCGCTGACGGCTTTTGGCAACACAGACTCGCGATAGTCGTCGCTCTGCTTGTCGAATGCGTCGGTAGACGGCATGGACACCACGCGCACTTTACGCCCTTCAGTTGTCAGCTTGTCGTAAGCCGCAACCGCCAGTTCAACTTCTGAACCGGTAGCGATCAGAATCAACTCAGGCGTACCTGCACAATCTTTTAATACGTAACCACCACGTGCCACGTTTGCCAGTTGTTCAGCCGTACGCGCCTGCTGCGCCAGGTTCTGACGTGAGAAGATCAGCGCGCTTGGACCCTCTTTGCGCTCGATAGCATATTTCCACGCTACCGCAGATTCCACCTGGTCACACGGACGCCACAGGCTCATGTTCGGCGTAGTACGCAGGCTGGCCATTTGCTCAACCGGCTGATGCGTTGGGCCATCTTCACCCAGACCGATAGAATCATGGGTGTAAACCATAATTTGACGGATCTTCATCAGGGCCGCCATACGCGCCGCGTTACGCGCATATTCAACAAACATCAGGAAGGTTGCGGTGTATGGCAGGAAACCACCGTGCAGCGCGAGACCGTTGGCGATAGCGGTCATACCGAATTCACGCACGCCGTAATGGATATAGTTACCGGCTGCATCTTCATTGATTGGCTTAGAACCCGACCAGATGGTCAGATTGCTGGGCGCCAGATCAGCGGAGCCGCCCAGGTATTCTGGCAGAATTTTACCGAAGGCTTCGATAGCATTCTGCGACGCTTTACGGCTGGCGATTTTCGCCGGATTCGCCTGAAGCTGTTCAATAAATTTCTGCGACTCTTCCTGCCAGTTTGCTGGCAGCTCGTTGCTCACGCGACGTTTGAATTCTGCCGCCAGCTCTGGATGATCTTTTGCATATGCCGCAAATTTCTCGTTCCAGGTGGCTTCTTTCGCCTGGCCCACTTCTTTCGCATCCCACTCAGCATAGATTTCTGACGGGATCACGAACGGCGCGTATTTCCAGCCCAGCTGCTTGCGGGTCAGTGCGATTTCATCGTCGCCCAGTGGCGCGCCATGTGAGTCATGGGTTCCGGCTTTGTTCGGCGAACCGAAACCGATAACGGTTTTGCACATCAGCAGTGAAGGTTTATCGCTGATCGCTTTGGCTTCTTCAATAGCTTTAGCAATCGCATCTGCATTATGGCCATCAACGCCGCGTACGACATGCCAGCCATAGGCTTCGAAACGCTTAGCGGTGTCGTCAGTAAACCAGCCGTCAATGTGACCGTCGATAGAAATACCGTTGTCATCATAAAACGCCATCAGTTTGCCTAGCTTCAGCGTACCGGCCAGCGAGCAGACTTCGTGTGAAATGCCTTCCATCATGCAGCCGTCGCCCATGAGTACGTAGGTGTTGTGATCTACGATGTCATGGCCCGGACGGTTAAACTGTGCCGCCAGCGTGCGCTCAGCAATGGCGAAGCCAACGGCATTGGCGATGCCCTGACCCAGCGGACCGGTAGTGGTTTCAACGCCAACGGTATAGCCGTATTCAGGGTGACCTGGAGTTTTAGAATGCAGCTGACGGAAGTTCTCCAGCTCGCTCATTGGCAGATCGTAGCCAGTGAGATGCAACAGGCTGTAAATCAGCATTGAGCCGTGACCGTTAGACAGCACAAAACGGTCACGATCGGCCCACTGCGGGTTAGTTGGGTTGTGATTCAGGTAGCCGCGCCACAGGACTTCAGCGATGTCCGCCATGCCCATCGGGGCACCCGGATGTCCCGATTTAGCTTTTTGTACTGCATCCATACTTAACGCGCGAATGGCGTTGGCAAGCTCTTTACGAGAGGGCATTTTCTACTCCAGGTCGGATTAATGCTTCGCGCCTTAACTTATTGTAATTAATCAGTTATCAGGCAAAGCAAGGAAAAAGTTGCACATCAATGTACATGAAACCAAGGGCAAAAGTACATGCTGCTAATGGCTAAATGTCTCCGCTTCGCCTGGCATTCTCAGCGATGTCTGCTAGCAAAGCAGGAGACGTCACGTTATAACCAGAATATTTAGATGCCTGGCTCTATTCCAGGTGTCTGTTTTTTTTACCTTGTTACGAAAAGGATACTGAAATGAATATCCAAAAAACGGCTTTAGCTTTGGGGATAACCGTGTTGCTAAGTAGCTGCTCGGGTTTTGACAATAACGCTCTGCTGCAATCGGGCGCGCAGGCGTATCAGGCATATACGCTGAGCGACGATCAGGTTAAGCAATTAAGTAATCAATCCTGTGAGCAAATGGATAAAGAAAATCAGATCGCGCCAGCGACCAGTGATTATCAGCAGCGTTTAAATAAGATTGCCGCCGCGCTCGGCGACAATATCAATGGCGTGCCAGCCAACTATAAGGTCTACCAAACCAAAGATGTTAATGCCTGGGCGATGGCGAACGGCTGTATCCGCGTCTACAGCGGTTTAATGGATATGATGACCGACAATGAAGTAGAAGGCGTACTGGGTCATGAAATGGGCCACGTCGCGTTGGGCCATACACGTAAAGCCATGCAGCTTGCGTATGCCACTACCGCGGCACGTACCGCTGCTGCGTCAGTTGGCGGTGTTATTGGATCGCTTTCGCAATCGCAGCTGGGAGAGCTTGGTGAAAAACTGGTTAACGCGCAATTCTCACAGACGCAGGAATCGCAGGCCGATGATTATTCGTATGACCTGTTGAAGAAGCGCAACATTAATCCAATGGGGCTGGCGACCAGCTTTGAGAAGCTGGCGAAGCTGGAAGAAGGACGTCAAAGTTCAATGTTTGATTCCCATCCCGCTTCAGAAGCACGTGCGCAGCATATTCGCGATCGCATCGCGGCAGACACGCAATAACAGGCGCCTCACTTTCTCGTTGGTTTGACAAAGTGAGGCGTAATTTTATTGTTTAAAGAGCTTATCGACCATTGAACCTAAATCCATTTGCTTGTCATGCAGCGATTGCTCATCCATCTGCCCTTGCGGCGACATTTTGTCGATCAACTGCGGCAGCAGCGCGGCTAAGATGCCGGAAGCACTTTGCACGTCGGTGCCCAGCTTATCGGCCAGCGACTGCAATTCCCCTTCGCCAAAGGCAGACTGAATATCGCTTCCCGCTACTGGCTGATTATTACCGGTGCCAATCCACGAACCCAGCACTTCGCCTAAGCCACCTTGCTGAAACTTATGCAGCAGCACTTCGATTCCGCCCTGCTCCTGCACCCAGTGCCAGATAGCCAGTAACTGTCCAGGCTGATTGCCCTGCCCTTGTTCCTGGCCGTGACCTAACGACCCTACCAGTTCATCAAGAAAACCCATCTTTGCCTCCGGAAGTTAATTTACCGTCAGTAAGTTTAGCTTTTGATGTGCGCGATTAGCCTTTATTCGCTGCCTGAACGTGCAACATATCCAGCGCCAGCGTTGCCGCCGCTAATGCAGTCAGATCGGCGTGATCGTAGCCTGGCGCGACTTCGACCAGATCCATACCAACAATATTCATGCCCTGTAGACCACGAATTAGCTTTGTCGCTTTATCGGTAGTCAGACCCCCAATCACTGGCGTGCCGGTGCCAGGCGCATGGGCCGGGTCCAGGCAGTCAATATCAAAGGTCAGATAAACCGGCAGATCACCCACGGTGCGCTTCACTTCCGCCAGAATATCATCCACGCTGCGATCGTTAACCTGCGCGGCATCCAGTACGTTAAAGCCAAGGCTCTTATCAAATTCAGTACGAATGCCAATCTGTACCGAGTGCTGAGGATCGATCAAACCTTCTTTCGGCGCGGTAAAGAACATGGTGCCGTGATCAAAGGTGGGACCATTAGAATAGGTGTCGGTGTGTGCATCAAAGTGCACCAGCGCCATTTTGCCAAAATGTTTGGCGTGTGCGCGCAGCAATGGCAGCGTAACGTAATGATCGCCACCAAAGGTCATCATACGTTTGCCTTTCGCCAGCAGTTTCTCGGCGTGCGCCTGTAGTTTGTCAGAGAGATCCTGTGAATCGCCAAAGGCATAAACCAGGTCGCCGCAATCCACCACATTCAGGCGCTGACGCAAATCGAAATCCCACGGCCAGCGACATCCTTCCCACGCCAGATTAGTCGAAACCTGACGAATCGCACCTGGCCCAAGACGGCTGCCTGGACGACCTGACGTTGCCGCATCAAAAGGGACTCCCGTAATCACCCACTCAGCGTCGCTTTCATAGGGCTGGAAGTTGACCGGAAAACGCATGAAGCCGAAGGCGTTTGAAACCAGAGAGTTGTCGTACTGATTGCCCAGGGTGTTATACATAAATCGTCCTCTATATATCCATGAGTCGGGCCAGGCCCGCCTGTCAGTAAAAGGTATAGATGAAAAAAATCCCCTCCGCGTCGTTAAGCCCGACGAGGAAGGGATTGATGATGTTCATAATCTGGCGCGATTATCGCGAAGAACCTTGCCTGCTGCAATGACGAAATCGCGAGAAAGACAGAGGGAATGATTAGGTAAAATCTAAGACAAAAAAGTGCGATTAAAGGTAAAGCACCCTTATGAAAATGTTTCACATTGCCTGTTAGAAAAACTATATGAAATTATGTTTTTAGTTATTTTTCAATAGGTTATTCAGCATCAAAAAAAGCTGGAATTATGATAGGATTAACGGATTGTTAACGCAGGATTAATAGAGTAAAACACTTAGGAATATTCTGTCACTCCCTGTAACTTACCCGCCGAATAATGAGAATTTTCTTACGGACCTTAAGGGTATTCGGCCTGCGCCAAATAAATTATTTTGCTGTGTAACTGCCTGTAAAGGTAGAAATAAAGCAGATTTTTCGACGTAAACTGCGAGTTAACTCATCGCTTCATGCGTTACCTTTGCTGAATTATTCAGCAGCTCTCCCTTTGTCTGCAGATAACAACCTCACCCATATTCCGCCCATGATATTCAGCGTATTGGTTGCTGTTAAGCCACGGGCGGTAGCGTGCAAAAAACTGTTCTTTCTAGAGTTTTAAACTAATGGCCAGAAGTGGAATAGAAGTACAGCAAGCAGCCATTAAGGCACTGTTTTTACGTGAAATTAAAACGCGATTCGGCAAGTTTAGCCTGGGTTATTTCTGGGCGATTCTGGAGCCTTCAGCGCACTTACTTATTTTATTAGGGATATTCGGTTTTATTATGCATCGCACGATGCCAGATATTTCATTTCCGGTATTCCTGCTTAACGGCATTATTCCCTATTTTATCTTCAGTAATATAAGCAATCGTTCTGTGGGTGCCATTGAAGCTAATCAGGGGCTTTTTAATTACCGACCGGTAAAACCCATTGATACCATCATTGCGCGTGCGCTACTGGAAACGCTGATCTATGTCGCCGTCTATATCGTTCTGATGCTGGTGGTGTGGATGACAGGCGAATACTTTTCTATTACTAACTTATTGCAGTTGGTATGCACCTGGTCACTGTTGGTGTTGTTCTCTTGTGGGATTGGTTTGATCTTTATGGTGGTCGGCAAGACCTTTCCTGAGATGCAGAAGTTTTTACCAATTCTGCTGAAGCCGCTCTATTTCATTTCCTGCATTATGTATCCGCTACATACGATCCCGAAAGACTATTGGCCGTATCTGCTATGGAACCCGATTGTTCACGCAGTTGAACTAAGCCGTGAAGCCGTGATGCCCGGCTATATTAGTGAAGGCGTGAGTTTGCAATACCTGGCGTTTTGTACAATTGCAACGCTGTTTATTGGCCTGGCGCTGTATCGCAACCGTGAAGAGGCGATGTTGACCTCATGATTAAGATTGAAAATCTTACCAAGTCATACCGCACACCTGCGGGCCGCCATTATGTTTTTAAAGATCTCAATATTGAACTCCCGACCGGTAAAAGCGTGGCGTTGATTGGCCGTAATGGCGCGGGTAAATCTACGCTATTACGCATGATTGGCGGCATTGACCGGCCAGACAGTGGCAGCATTATTACGAATAAAACCATCTCCTGGCCGGTTGGCTTGTCAGGTTGTCAATACCGATCGAATTCTGACCCACCCTGCCAAAGTAAAACTGACCCACCCCCTTTGAATCATTCGAGCGTTGTTGCTTTCGTTTTCTTCTGGAGTTGACCGCTTTTCAGCTTATCTTTCAGTCGATAGCTTTGGCCGCTGATTTGGGCGATATGCGCATGGTGAAGCAGCCGATCCAGCATCGCTGCCGTCAGTGTCTCGTCATCACCAAACGTTCCGGACCACTGCGTAAACGGCAGGTTGCTGGTCAGGATCACGCTGCCTGACTCATACCGTTTAGCGACTACCTGGAAGAACAGGTTCGCCTCCATTTTACCGAACGGCAGATATCCCACTTCGTCGATGATCAACAGCTTAGGTTTACCTACGACGCGGTTCAGGTAGCCCTTCAGGTCACCCTGACGATGTGACGCCATCAGTTGCAGCATCATGTCGGCGGCGGTAATGAACCGAATGCTTAAACCCGCCATCGCGGCCTTATAGCCAATGGCGGTCGCCAGGTGCGTTTTGCCGACGCCAGAAGGCCCGAGCAGGACAACGTTCTCCTGACGTTCGATAAATGTCAGACCCGCCAACTCCTGGATCTGACTTCGTGGAACGCCACTGGCATAGGCGTAATCGAACTGCTCCAGTGTTTTTATCACCGGCAGGCCTGATAACCGCAAAATGGTCTGGCGACGCCGTTCGTTCTGGCCATCATGCTGGAGCTGCAAAACGGCTTCCAGGAAGTCGGCATGCGTGCCGCTGTTGTCGATGGTCGCCTGTGCCACACCCGGCCACTCTGCCGGCAGGCGGTCGAGCTTGAGTTGCTCGCAGAGCGCGGCAATACGATCATGTTGAAGGTTCATGCTGGCACCTCGAGCAAGGCCTGGTACGTTGCCAGAGGATGTTGCAGGCTCTCGGTCGGCACCGGACGCTGGCTGAGCGCTGGGACAGGTGCAGGCAATGCCAACGTGACCTTCGGTAACGGCAATAGCGCAGCACGCTCGCGCGGCATGCGCTGCTCAGGCGGTACGCCTGTGGTGCCATGCACTCGTGTGTTCGCGACGGTGACCAGCCACTCGCCGATGCGTGTGTTGGCAGCAGGTACATCCAGTACCAGCCCGGCCTGCCGGAAGGTCGCGGTAAGAGGCACGATAAAGCTGTTCTTGAGGTAATGGTTAAACCGCTCAACCTTACCCTTGGTCTTGGCGCGATAGGGTCGGCAGACCTTGGGAGTAAAGGCATACTTCTCGGCGACGTGCATCAACTGCGGGTTCCAGCGATGCTTACCGGGGCCGTAGACATCGCGCTCAATGATGATGGCCTTGGCGTTGTCGAACAGCAGCTGATGCGGCGTCCCGCCGAAGAACCTGAGCGCAGACTCAATGCCGTCACACCAGGCAGCGGAGTCCTGGTTGCTGTAAAACTTGACGAAAGTCGCGCGGCTCCAGCCCAGCGTGGCGACAAAGGCCAGCAATGGGTTATGACCGAGTCTGATGATGGTGAAATCAACTTGCATCTGAAAGCCAGGCTCGGTCTCGAAGCGTGTTACCTCTTCAGTGACGGGCTGCTTAATGGGGTGCAGGAAAGCGGTCAGCATGCTGTAACCACCCTCGTAACCACGCTGACGGATCTCGCGCAGCAGCACACTGGCGGGGATCCAGAGGGGGCTGGCCGCGGCCACCCGCTCAAGGGTATAGGGCTTGGACGGGTCAAGCTTGCAGGGTCTGGGTGCGCGAGGCTTGTAGCGCATATCCGCTACGGGCAGCGGGCTACGAATATATCTGCGAACGGTCTCACGAGAGCATGAAAGCTGGCGCGCGATGGCGCGTATCGACATGCCCTGACGGTGTAAAACACTAATCTCCACTCTGGTCTCCAATGTCATCATTGGCAGTGCCTTAAAACTGCCATTTTTACCCTAGGTGGGTCAGATTTACATCGGCAGGTGGGCCAGTTTTACATCGGTAGCGACATCAGGTGGCTTTCAGGGCAGCCTGACCGGACGTGAGAACGTGAAATTCGTGGCACGTTTGTATGCAAAAAAAGAAGAGTTAAAAGAGAAAGTCGCGTTTGTCGAAGAGTTCGCTGAATTGGGCAAATATTTCGATATGCCGATTAAGACCTATTCGTCTGGCATGAAATCACGACTCGGTTTCGGCCTGAGTATGGCATTTAAGTTTGATTATTATTTAGTGGATGAAGTTACGGCGGTTGGGGATGCGAGATTTAAGCAGAAATGTGCTGAGTTGTTTAAGGCAAGGCATTCAGAATCGAGCTTTTTGATGGTTTCACATAGCTTGAATTCGTTGAAGGAGTTTTGTGATGTGGCTGTTCTCCTTGAGGACAACGGGATCGTAAATATTATTCCTAATATATCACATGCGATAAAAAAATATAACAACCAGAATGGAATATCTTAATCCATGATAAATCTTCCTTAATCAAATTCAGAACTAGAAAAGAATAATATTTAATGCAATGAGAGAGATACTATGAGTAAGCTAAAAAAAATGATTTTCAAACCTGGTGTTTTTTTTAGGGATGCACTTGTTAAAAGGTATCCTATAACAGTGCCTGACGGCCTTAACCAAATCACTTTAAATAATAAAATAAAAGAAAAAACATTAATAAAAGATATTGATGAGAATAAAAGAGTTTTTGATTCTGGGGATCTGGCTGTCGCCTTCCCAATTGATATGGTTTTTACATGGGTCGATTCAGAAGATCCAAGCTTTATAGAAGAGTTTAATAAATACGCGCCAATTGATGCACAGAAATCAGCAATATCTAATGCTGCACGATTTAAATCTCTTGATGAGCTAAGATATGCTTTACGCTCGATATTTGAATATGCCAACAGGGTCAATAAAATATATATTGTGACTAACGGACAATCTCCGAAATGGTTAAACATCGAGCATCCAAGAGTGAGAATTGTTAGCCACAAAGAAATTTTAGATGAGAAATACTTGCCAACATTTAATTCTCATGTAATTGAAAGTGCAATCCATAAAATTGAGGGTTTATCTGAGCATTATATATATTTCAATGATGATATGATGTTATTAAGGAAAATCAATCCGGAATATTTTTATTCTGGATCTGGGCTGGCATTTATGTTTACTTCAAAAGTAAAACTATCCAGGACCCCTACTAATACTGTTTATGATTCAGCTACAGAATGGGGTGCGAAAAATGCTCGTAGATTAATATTTTCTCAATATGGCATTTATGTTGACCAAATGTTTGCTCATACATTCTATCCTCAATTAAAGTCTGTCGCAATAAAGTGTGAAGAAATGTGGCCCGAGGAGTTTGACTTATGTCGAAAAAATAAATTTCGGTCAATAAATGATTTATTATGTACTGGTTTTTTATTCCCTCATGTTGCTCATATAACAGGAAAATCAATTTTTACTAAAACAAGGCTTTTCTATTTCAATATTAGAAAAAGAGTTGCGCTTGATTATTATCGTATGTTAAAAAATAAAAAAGGCAAAGAATCAATTCCATATTCAATGTGCCCAAACGACCGATCTTCAGATGATGGGAAAGGTTTTGAAGACTATGATAAGCATTTAAAAGAAGCTCTTCAATCATTTTATGACATACCTTCACCTCTAGAACTAAGCTCTTCCCCCAAATCAACAAAGTCACTAGATAAGGTTGTCAATTAATAATGGACTCGATTAAAATTATTGAAAGTACAGTAAAAAAAATGTTTTAGTGGTTTTTTCTTCACGTCATACACCAAAAGGGAAATTTACTTTTTCAAAAAAATTAGATTCTGTTCCTGCATCAAAAATATATATAAATGACTTCAGTAATAAATGGTTTATACATGGAACTTCTGAGCATCCTAGTTATGAAGCTTTAATAAATTTTCTTAAAGAAAAGATAAAAGATCTTCTTGGTAAAGGAGGAAAGCTTTGGATACTCGGTGCAAGCATGGGTGGATATGCTGCATTAAAATATGGGGCGGATTTACAAGCTGATCGGATTATTGCATTCAGCCCCGAAAGTCATTTAGGGATGAAATTCTCAAAGAGTTTAGTAGATTTCCCTACAGGTGAAGCTCTTGATGAAGATATTTCATTATTAGAATATAGTAAAAAAACTCAAATTATAGTAGTGAGTAATAACGGAGATCTGATAGATTATTATTCCGCTAATAAGCTCAAGAACAATATAAGAGAATCAAAAGTATACATCCTTAATAATTACAAACATAATATTTTAGGCGAATTGAATAAAAACCATAACATTGAACAATTACTTTATGAAATGATTTCGAAAGGCTCCTCAAAAGGCCTATCACATATACCAAAATCAAAAACATATGATAATGAGAAAATTGATAGATTAAAAGAAATAAACGAAAATTACATTAGTAATAAAGAAAGCAGTGAAAGTTATATACCCTTCCTAGAAAAAATGATTAAAGCATCACCTAATTGGGGTTATATAAATTATCTTTATGCTATATGTTTAGATAAGAATGGATTTAAAACAGCTTCGATGAAATATTATGAACAATGTTATCAACTGACTCCATATCTGGGAAGACCTATTATCAGATTAGCAGAGCTATATTTCTATAAAAAGGAATACGATACAGTTTTATTATATCTTGAGCCTTTCTGCCGAACTAAGTATAATATTAAGAACCTATCCCAAAAGGATTTTATTCCAGACAATGATGCTGCAAGCAAAATGCAGCATCGCCTCGTAGTTTTCGACTTTCTTCTCCCATCGCGTCAGTATGCGGCGAAAGCGATTCATCCAGCTATGCGTTCTTTCCACAACCCAACGATGAGCCCTGAACTCGCTGTTTTTAATTGCCTCAGACTCCTCTTTCCCCGACTGGATATGAGGTTCATAACGACGAGCTTTCAAACAAATTTCCACCCATTCAGCCTCATAGCCTTTGTCCATACACAGATGCAGCCTGCGACCCGGCCTGCCGGTCTGTAGCGCGTCCAGCGTATCTTCAACCAGTTTTAGGCTTTGTTGAATAAATCGAACTTTTGCTGAGTTGAAGGATCAGATCACGCATCCTCCCGACAACACAGACCGTTCCGTGGCAAAGCAAAAGTTCAAAATCACCAACTGGCCCACCTACAACAAAGCCCTCATCAACCGTGGCTCCCTCACTTTCTGGCTGGACGATGAAGCGACTCATGCCTGGTATGAGTCGGCAACGCCTTCATCACGGGGAAGACCTCAGCGCTATTCTGACCTTGCCATCACCACCGTCCTGATGATTAAACGCCTGTTCCGGCTGACCCTGCGGGCTGCGCAGGGTTTTATTGATTCCATTTTTGCCCTGATGAACGTTCCGTTGCGCTGCCCGGATTACAGCAGTGTCAGCAAGCGGGCAAAGTCGGTTAATGTCTGTTTCAAAACACCCACCCGGGGTGAAATCGCACACCTGGTGATTGATTCCACCGGGCTGAAGGTTTTTGGTGAAGGCGAATGGAAAGTCAAAAATCACGGCAAAGAGCGCCGTCGTACCTGGCGGAAGCTGCATCTGGCCGTTGACAGCAGAACACATGAAGTCATCTGCGCGGACCTGTCTCTGAACAACGTCACGGACTCAGAAGCTTTCCCGGGTCTTATCCGGCAGACACACAGAAAAATCAGGGCAGCCGCAGCAGACGGCGCTTACGACACCCGACTCTGTCCCGATGACCTGCGGCGCAAGAAAATCAGTGCCCTCACCCCGCCCCGAAAAGGAGCGGGTTACTGGCCCGTAGAGTACGCAGACCGTAACCGTGCAGTAGCGAATCAGCGGCTGACCGGGAGTAATGCCCGGTGGAAATGGACAACAGATTACAACCGTCGCTCGATAGCGGAGACGGCCATGTACAGGGTAAAGCAACTGTTCGGAGGTTCACTGACGCTGCGTGATTACGATGGTCAGGTAGCAGAGGCTTTGGGCATGGTGCGTGCGCTGAATAAAATAACGAAGGCTGGTATGCCAGAAAGCGTGCGTATTGCCTGAAAACCCGGTCAGCTACAGAGTCACTCGTCCTGAAGCTGATTTATTCAACAAAGCCTATCCAACCATATAACTAAGAACCTATCCCAAAAGGATTTTATTCCAGACAATGATGCTGCAAGCAAAATGCAGCATCGCCTCGTAGTTTTCGACTTTCTTCTCCCATCGCGTCAGTATGCGGCGAAAGCGATTCATCCAGCTATGCGTTCTTTCCACAACCCAACGATGAGCCCTGAACTCGCTGTTTTTAATTGCCTCAGACTCCTCTTTCCCCGACTGGATATGAGGTTCATAACGACGAGCTTTCAAACAAATTTCCACCCATTCAGCCTCATAGCCTTTGTCCATACACAGATGCAGCCTGCGACCCGGCCTGCCGGTCTGTAGCGCGTCCAGCGTATCTTCAACCAGTTTTATGTCGTGGGTATTTGCCCCTGCGACAGCCAGCGAGAGCGGAAGCCCGTTCCCGTCGGTCATCAGGCTCCGCTTTACTCCCTGCTTCCCCCTGTCAGTCGGGTTGCGACCTGTTTTTTTGAGCCTGCAAGGGGCGATTTTGTCATGCAGCCATCCATCGACAACCATGACCAGTCAATGGCATCCCGCTTCTCGCAGGCAAGCAGCCCGTTTTGCCAGAAGCGTTCAAATACTCCAGCATCCCGCCATTCCTGAAAGCGGCGGTGGGCTGAGCTGGATGAGCAAATATCCGTGGCATTCAGGGCATTCCATTGGCAACCGGTTCTGAGCACAAAGAAAATGGCGTTCATTGCGGCACGATTATCAACACGTCTACGATGCGTGCCCAGCGGATGGTGGGTTTTATGTTCCGGGAGAAGTGGAGCCATTTTCTCCCAGAGTTCATCGCTGATCTGCCACTTGTTGCCCGCCATACTTCGCCCTCAAAAATTGCCATTATTTACGATCTGACAATTCCTTTTGGGATAGGTTCTTAGGCAGGCATCAGACTAAGTATTAAACCTTTTAAGTTAGGCTGTGTCCCTTACATTCTGAGCTATAGCAGGCTATGTGGCAGCCTTTGCCGCCGTATTCTTTTTGCTTGACAATGAGCCGGAGCAGGGGATTTTCTGGAGGTATGATCCTGCTTATCGAAAAATACGAACAGGAGCACTATCCGATTGAGGCGCCCAATCCGTGCGATGCATTAAAGGAGCAGATGTAAGCGTCATATACAGAGCGCATTGACGCTTATTTAGATGTGATATCGACCTTCCACGGCAGCAGATCGCTCAGCCGGTTCACTGGCCAGATAGCGCAGCCATGGCTCCGCGCCGTTCAGCCGACAGGGGCCGATCAGTGAGTACAGTACAGCTGCCCTTTCCCCACCCGCATATGAACCGGCGAACAGTCAGTTTTTTCGACCCAGGGCAACACCACGCAGCGCGTTCTCCGCGAGGTTATTGCCAGCCGTTGCTGCAGTACAGGTTGAGCGCGTCCCATTGTTTCAGCAAGTACGCGAACGCCTTCGTTGTACCCGGGTGCCGAGACAGCACCTTTATCTGCGCCTGTATCTAGTCGCAGAGCGACTGCATCAGCGGAACGGTCTGCTCTTTTCGTTCCGCCAGCCGCTCGTCTGCCGGGCTGCCGCGTTTTTCCGCCTCGATGGCATACAGTTTTCCGATGCGCTTCAGCACTTCGGTTGTGATGTCGGTCGGTGTGCGGGAATGCTTTTCCGGCCCGGCAAGTACGCGAACCACACCGCCGGTAGTAGCTGCGACCCCGCGTTGCGGTCATTCCGCACGTAGACCTACCACAGCCGGGCCGTCCGGTTTTTGCCGCTGCCCGGCTCCTGAACCGGTACCGGGATATCGTCGGTATGTTCCTTGCCCAGCATCAGCACGTACTGCCGCAGCAGGTCATACAGCGGCTCCAGCAGTTCGCTCACCGCGCCGGGCCAGCGTCCCAGCGTGGCACGGCTCAGCTCCACGCCCTGGCGGCGGTATATCTCCGACTGACGGTAATGAGGCGTGTGTTCCGCGCACGTCGCCGTGACGATGCGCGCCAGCAGGCCAGCTTTGGACGCTGCGTTTCGATAACCTTAAAAGCGCTGCTGATAAGTTCCAACTGCTCTGCTATCTCCTCCTGCAGGGTGCTGATGCGCTCCTCAGCCTCGCATACCTGGCGCTGCGTTTACTCACGCAACTTTTCGGAGTTTTTG
The DNA here is from genome assembly GCF_014946725.1 of Mixta mediterraneensis. Lineage (GTDB taxonomy): Bacteria > Pseudomonadota > Gammaproteobacteria > Enterobacterales > Enterobacteriaceae > Pantoea > Pantoea mediterraneensis. Next base: position 115,587 of record NZ_JACFXY010000009.1, on the reverse strand, counting down.
CTGAACTGCATACGCTGCAGCTTAGCAACCAGCGCCTTCAGGCGGTTAATTTCGCTGGTGTACACCGCCACCCGCTGCAAGAGTAGAAGTTTATATTCTGCCATTTTGCGGAGGGTGATCTGCTGCGCCCTGAGCCGGGCGTTTTCATCAGGGTACGAGCTGTCCATAGCCTCACTTTACAGCAGGTTATATGCGTATTCCAGGGCGTTCCGTCCGCTGCGGATGGGTCCAGTTAATGCCTTCCAGCAGCATGGACAGTTGCGCTGGCATTCCGTCGCGTGTCACCGGCCAGATGAAGCGTCCCCGCTCCAGGCGCTTAGTGAACAGGCACAGACCATCACGGGCAGCCTACAGCACTTTTATGATGTCGCCGCGACGACCGCGGAAGATAAACAGACGACCGCTAAACGGGTCATCCAGTAACGTGTTTTGCACCCTGGAAGCAAGGTCATTGACGCTGTTGCGCATGTCCATCACGCTGGCAACCAGCCAGTTGCGTGAGCCTGCGGAGGGGGATATCACCAGTATCGCCACTGTCAGCCACTACGGTCGTATGCTGTTTTAACGCCTCTAACTGGTTCATCTCTTCACTCCATAACGAGAAAATAAGGCGGCAACAGAGCGACAGGCGCACTTTTTCCTGCGAAAGCAACGTCGCAACGCCTGAAACAGGCGAAGCCGTCAGACGGCTTCGCATGAAGATGTGAGGGGGCTTATTTTGCCTGGCACGCCTGTTCGTAATAATCGATTTTTTCCACTTTAGCGGTAGAGCCGCCACCTTCAAATTCGGACGCCATCCAGGCATTGACGATATTTTTTGCCAGCTCCGGACCAATGACGCGCGCACCCATTGTCATGATCTGGGCATTATTACTCTTACGCGCACGTTCGGCTGAGAAGGTGTCATGGCATTGTGCAGCGCGTACGCCCGGCACTTTGTTCGCCACGATGGCCACGCCGATCCCGGTGCCACACAGCAGAATGCCGCGATCGTGTTTGCCATCTTTAACGGCGTTAGCCAGCGCAAAGGCGACATCGGGATACATAGGACGCTCATTTTGCGCATCGTTGCTGTAATCCAGCACGTCGAATTGTTTCTCTTCTAAATGACGTTTGATCACATTTTTCAGTTCAATGGCCGCATCATCGGCACCAATTGCGATTGTTTTCATCGTTTACTCCAGTAGGTTACCCGGTTCAACCCGCCTATAGCGCAGGTCAAAAGATGTTCACCCCTAGCCTGCCACACCTCCGCTCATATGTTCAATAGTTGTTCATTTGTTTTTTGCGGCTCTTTTGCTTACCTTCCGGCTGGAAACCCCTTGTGTGGCCTGCTTTGCCACTGAAAGGGTGACATGAATCCGAAAAAAAATTTGTTTTGGATCATTTGAACGGTTTCACAGTTTTAACAAGTGCAGTTGAGGGATGAGCAATTATACGTGTAGTGTTCATTTGTTCGCGCAGTAATACCAATGCACAAGAAGACCCGCCGAGGACTCGAACATGCGTTACAAAAATCTTACATGTACCTGTACCGACAATGCGTACTGCGTATTGCCAACACCAACGTTCTTTTATCGCGCCCGTATCGGAGATGCGTCATGACCCAGGCAACAATGGCAGCGGTTGAACAATCCGCTGTTCGTAAAATTTCCTGGCGACTGGTTCCGTTTGTCGCCCTGATGTTCTTCATTAACTTCCTTGACCGAACCGCGATTTCTTTCGCCGGTCCCAACGGCATGACGCAGGATTTAGGGCTGACGGCGGTGCAGTTTGGTCTGGCATCCGGCGTATTCTTTATTGGCTACATCCTGTTAGAAGTGCCGAGCAACCTGGCGCTACATCGCTTCGGTGCGCGTCGCTGGCTGGCGCGGATTATGATCAGCTGGGGCATTGTGTCACTGCTGTTTACCTGGGTAAGCAGCGTGCCAGGGTTATATGGTCTGCGCTTGCTGCTGGGTATTGCCGAAGCCGGTTTTTTTCCAGGGGCGATTCTTTATCTGAGCATGTGGGTTCCGGCTCGCCATCGCAGCAAAATCCTGTCGCTTTTCTATCTCGCCCAACCGCTGACCGTGGTATTTGGTGCGCCGCTAGCGGCGGCCTTTATTGAGCAGCATGGTTTGTTCGGACTGGCGGGCTGGCGCGTGATGTTCCTGGGCGTTTCTATCCCGGCGATCCTGATCGGCATTATGGCCTTGCTCTGGCTGGTGGATTCGCCGCGCCAGGCGAAATGGCTGACCAGCGAAGAGAAAACCTGGCTGACCAATGAACTGGAAGCGGAGAGCAATGCAAAACAGCAGAAAGGCCATCAAAGTTTGCGTTCCGTCATGGGCAATGGCCGCGTATGGATGCTGTGCCTGATCTACTTTGGTTTTATTTATGGCCTGTATGCGCTGGCTTTTTTCCTGCCAACCATCATCGGTGGCTTCCAGCAGCAGTTTGGCATCACCTTTAACGTGATGCAGAAAGGAATCATTACCGGTGTGCCCTATCTGGTTGCTGCGGTCGTGATGTTCTTCTGGTCACGCGATGCGTCACGTCGCGGTTGTAAAACCTGGCATATCGCTGTTCCCGCCCTGGCAGGCGCCATCAGCGTGCCACTGGCGCTTTATATGGATTCGCCATTTACCACCATTCTGGTGATTGCGATTACCGCCAGCTCAATTTTTTCCGCCTTGCCGAACTTTTGGACCTTGCCTACGCAGTTCCTGACAGGGGCGTCTGCCGCTGCTGCCATCGCCCTAATCAACACCCTGGGCAACGTAGCGGGGTTCTCGGCGGGCTATATCACGGGCGCGCTGCACGACGCGACGCAAAGTTACACCGTACCGATGTTTGTGGTAGGCGGATTTATGCTGCTGTCAGCTGTGCTGATGCTCCTGTTAAACCGTAGCCGCCAGATTCATCCGACCTCTTTAGCACAGGAGCAATAACAATGACCTGCCTGTTTAACCAACCTTCAGCCTTTGCCTCCGAACTGATCGAAGGATTTGTCGCCGCAAACGCAGACAAAGTGCGGCAGGTGCCGGGCGGCGTAGTACGCAGTACGCGCAGCCAACCGGGCAGCGTAGCGGTTATTGTCGGTGGTGGCTCAGGGCACTATCCGGCATTTGCCGGATTAGTCGGGCAGGGGCTGGCGCATGGTGCGGCGATGGGGAACCTGTTTGCTTCGCCTTCCGCACAGCAAATTTACAATGTGGCGCGTGCCGCGGATAACGGCGGCGGCGTGTTACTGATGTTCGGCAACTATGCAGGCGATGTGCTGCATTTCGGCCAGGCGTGTGAACGTTTGCGCAGCGAAGGTATTCCTTGCGAAGTGCTGGCGGTTACCGATGACGTTTCCAGCGCCAGCGCAGATGAAATTGAAAAGCGTCGTGGTGTGGCAGGTGATCTCACGGTATTCAAAGTGGCCTGTGCGGCGGCAGAAGCGGGCCACGATTTAGCCAGCGTGTTGAAAGTGGCAAGCCATGCCAATGATCGCACCCGCTCATTTGGCGTCGCGTTTTCCGGCTGCACTTTGCCGGGTGCGTCCCATCCGCTGTTTGAAGTGGGAGAAGGCCGCATGGCGCTGGGCTTAGGCATTCACGGTGAGCCGGGGATTAAAGAAACCGACGTACCGACTGCAAATGAGCTGGCCGAGATTTTTGTGGATCGCCTGCTTAGCGAACTGCCGCAGGATATTACACAGGCGGAAGGTCAGCGCGTGGCGGTGATTCTCAATGGTCTGGGAACGGTAAAATACGAAGAGTTATTTGTTGTCTATCGTCGTGTTGCCCAACTGCTTGAAGCAGCAAAACTACAGGTTATTGAGCCCGATGTCGGCGAATTCGTCACCAGCTTCAACATGGCGGGCGCATCATTAACACTGATGTGGCTCGACGATGCGGTAGAAACCTTCTGGCGCGCGCCCACAAATGCCCCGGCTTATCGTAAAGGCAGCGTGATTGTCGCCGAACAGCTGGCGCCAGCGGAATGCGTGGAGCAGGCGCAGGAAACCTTGCCGCAGGCGAGCGCTGAATCGCAGGCAAGCGCCCAACGCGTGCTGCAACTGCTGGAAGCGGTAGCGAAAATGCTGCAAGCCAACGCTGAAAAACTGGGAGATATTGATGCGGTAGCGGGCGATGGCGATCACGGCATTGGCATGGAACGCGGCGTTTTGGGCGCGGTAGAAAAAGCGCGTGAAGTTGCCAGGCGGGGAGCCGGAGCGGGAACGCTACTGTGCCGCGCCGCCGATGCCTGGGCAGACAAAGCGGGAGGCACGTCCGGCGCGTTATGGGGCGTAGCGCTGACCGCGCTTGGCACGGCGCTTGGCGATCAACAACAACCTGATGCACAGCGCGTCGCCAGTGGCGTGCGTCACGCACAGGAAGGCATTATGCACTTTGGTAAAGCCAAAGTGGGCGACAAAACCATGGTCGATGTGCTGGTGCCATTTGCCGACAGCCTGAACGATGCCGTAGCTAAAGGCGAATCACTGACAGCCGCATGGTTACAGGCAGCGAAAATAGCCAATGAAGCAGCCCAGGCCACCGCGCAGTTACTGCCCAAAATGGGCCGCGCCCGTCCGCTGGCAGAAAAAAGCCTCGGCACGCCTGATGCGGGGGCCATTTCTCTGGCGATGATCGTCGATACAGTGGGAAATCTACTCAACGATAACGCGACCGCAGATCAAGGAGTATAAGCATGTCTCAACCTGCCATTTGGCTGGGCGTCAGCCTGAAAATGTACTTCGGCTATCAGCAAACGCTGACATGGTGTCGCGATGTCGCCGAGCTGGCGCGTCGTCATCCAGCGATCGTGAGCGGTGAAATCGGACTGTTTGTTCTGCCTGCTTACCCGGCGATCCCCGCTGTTGCGGAGATTTTTGCCGACACCCCGGTACGCTTTGGCGGACAGGACGTTTGTCAGGCCGAAAACGGCGCATGGACCGGCGAAGTCAGCGCCAGCATGTTACAGGAGCTGGGCTGTTCGCTGGCAGAAATTGGTCATGCCGAACGTCGTCGTCATTTTCATGAAGATAAAACGCAGATCGCCGCCAAAGTGGCAATGTCGTTACGCCATGGTTTGACGCCGGTATTGTGCATTGGTGAAGAACAGGAAGGCGAACCCGCCCAGGCGATTGCACTTTGCCAGCAGCAGCTGGCCGAAGCGTTAGCCAGTGCGGAACAGCAGGGGCTGCGCGGCAGCGTATTTTTTGCCTACGAACCGCAATGGGCGATTGGCGCGCCACAACCCGCGCCCGACAGTTACATCCGCACGGTATGCGCCGGTTTAGGTGATTTACCGACCCCCGCCGGGATCGATTTGCAGGTGATTTATGGCGGCAGCGCCGGTCCTGGCCTGATTCAACGGCTGGCAGGAGACGTTGATGGTCTGTTCCTTGGCCGTTTTGCTCACGATCCTGACGCGTTGGCGCAAATTGTTGATGAAGCCAGTGCGCTGCTCAGGGAGACCCCATGAGCCGTATCGGACTCAGCACTTACGCTTTTTTCTGGCGTATGTCATCGCAGGTGCCAAACCCATTAAGCCTGGCGCAGATGCTGGAGCAAACGGCAGCGCTCGACGTTTCCGTGTTCCAGATTTGTGATTATCCCGCCATTGAAAGCTGGACAGACGCGCAGCTTCAGGAGTTACGTCAGCAGGCAGACGCGCTAGGCATCACCATTGAACTGGGTACGCGTGGTTTGGGTACTGAGCATCTGCAACGGTATCTGCATATGGCGCGCATTCTGGATGCCCGCGTTGTGCGTTCGATGTTCTATACCGCCAGCCATCGCCCTTCGCTGGAAGAGGCTGCACAGCTGATTGAAGCTATCCTGCCCCAGTATGCGCGTCAGCAGGTAAGGCTGTGTCTTGAGACTTACGAACAGGTTAAAACCGCCGATATGATGTCGGTGATCAACCAGTTCCCGTCGCCCTGGCTGGGGGTATGTCTTGATCCCGCTAACTGCGTCGCCGGGCTGGAATTGCCTGAACAGGTCATTGCCAACACCGCCGCGCGCGTCGGCAATTTACATATCAAAGATTTCGCTTTTTCCCGTCGGGACGGTTGGGTGGGTTTCACCTACGCCGGTTGCCTGATGGGAGAAGGCCTGCTCGATTACGACCGGATGATCGCCAGCGTGCGACCGGCGGAAAAGGGCATCAATCAAATCGTCGAACACTGGTTACCGTGGCAGGAAGAGGCAGACCTCACCTGCCAGCGTGAAGCCGAGTGGACACTTCGCACCGTGGAATTCTTACGTAGTAAACAAGCTCAGGAGTAATAACAATGAATCCCTTAAAAACCATTACCGTGATTGGCGCAGGCGGCAAAATGGGCATGCGCATCTCTGCTAATTTCCAGAAAAGCGATTATCAGGTTTTTTACTGCGAGAATTCCGCCAGTGCGCAGGAGCAGGTCACAGCCCAGGGCCGTGAACTCTCCGATGCGGCTTCTGTCGTGCCGTTGAGTGATGTGGTCATTCTGGCCGTGCCGGATATTGTGCTGGGCAAAGTGTCTGAAAGCGTCGTGCCACAGATGAAAAAAGCGGCGGTGCTGTTAACGCTTGATCCGGCTGCGGCCTACGCTAATCTGATCGCGCATCGTGAAGATATTGATTACGCAGTAGCGCATCCTTGCCATCCTTCGGTATTCCTTGATCGTTACACCAAAGAAGAGCACGCCGATGCTTTTGGTGGCGTAGCGGCAATTCAGCACGTTGCGGCGTCTTATGAAGCGGGCAGCGACGAACAGAAAGCAGAACTGAGCAAAGTCATCAGCGTCATGTACGGCCCGGTTGAAACGGTACACTGGGTAACGGTAACGCAGCTGGCTTACCTTGAACCGACGCTGGTCGAAACCGTGGCCTGTATGGTGGGTGCGTTTATGAAAGAAGCGCTGGATGAAACAGTTAAGCACAGCGGTGTGCCAGAAGAGGCCGCCAAAGCGATGTTGTATGGCCACATACAGATCGCACTGGCAGTGGCTTTCCGCGCCACCAACCCCTTCTCTGATGCCTGTATGATCGCCATGGAATATGGCCGCGAGAAGATTGTTAAGCCTGACTGGAAACAGATCTTCGATCAGAAAGAGCTGGATATTGTGATTGCCCGTATGCTGAAAATTGATGCCATTCGTCGTTAATCTGTAATATTAGCGCGGCTCAAAGAGTCAATACCTGGCGATTTGAGCCGCATCAGTGATATAAATCCCCTCCGGAAACGCCTGTGCTTAGTCAGGTAACTCGTTGCGAGACAGATAACGCATGGAAAAACACACGCTCTCTCAGGATTCCGAACTGCTGACAGAAATTGCCGTTGCCTATTATCAGGATGAAACTACTCAGGAGGAGATAGCGCGTAAATTTGGCATTTCACGTATCAAAGTTGGACGACTGTTAAAACGCGCCAGAGAAGAAGGCATTGTTGAGATTAACGTGCGCTACCATCCGGTATTCAGTACCCGTCTTGAGCAACAGCTTCTTGATCGTTTTCCTCAGTTACAACGTGCGCTGATTGCCCTGGATCTACAGGATGACGATGAACAACGTCGTCAGGTGGCGGCGTTGGTGTCTACCTATCTTGAGCAATCGTTAAAAGAGAGTTCGGTCGTGGCTGTCGGGCAGGGACGTAATGTCGCAGCGGTTGCCGATCATCCCGGCCAGGTGCCTACGCGTAACTGCCATTTTATCAGCGGCATTGGCGGTACACATCGTCCTGGCGATGCGATCAATGCGGACCACATTAGTCGGCGACTGGCGAAAAAATTTGGTGGCATCAGCGAAACGCTATATGCCCCTGCCTATGTTGAAAATCGTGCGCTAAAAGAAGCCTTTATGCAAAACGGCACGATTAAAGAGACCCTTGACCGCGCACGCAAAGCGGATATTGCGTTGGTGGGTATCGGCGACATGAATGAAAACAGCTATATGGTGAAGCTGGGCTGGTTTACGCCGCATGAAATTATCGACGCCAGCCTGAATCAGGGCGTAACCGGCGACGTGGCAGGCTACGACTTTTTCAATTCTCAGGGCCAGCATGTTGATACGGTGATGAATGACCGGGTGATTGGGTTGAGTATTGATGAGTTACGCAAGATCCCCTGCGTGATTGCGTTAGCTTCAGAGAATACTAAAGCGCTGGCGATTCTGGGGGCGCTGCGGACAGGCGCGATAGATATTATCGCTACCACCGCACAGAATATTCGGACCATTTTAAATATGACGCAGTAGTTTCAGCGCGCCGCATTCTCTTTTCCTGGCTTCCCCCGTCTGCAAATAAAACCGGGGGAAGGGGATAATGTACTGATCTGTCAGGCTTCGTCTAGCGAATACGGCAGTGGTTGAATGGTCAGTTGACCGCCTTCATCACCCTCTACCCGTAAAATGCTGTCTGGCTCAAGATCGTTATTCATCACTACCTGCACCCAGCAAACGCCATCGTCCAGCTGCACCGCTGACAGCACCGTACCGGTGCGGCGCCAGCGCTCGCCCATCTGCAATTCCAGCGAGTCATTTGCTACCGGAACATGGCTGGCCTGACCTGCCAGCCAGTAAAGCGCACGCTTGTTAGCACCGCGATATTTAGCGCGCGCCACCATTTCCTGGCCGGTATAACAGCCTTTCTTAAAGCTGATGGCATCCAGTGCATGCAAATTAGTGGCTTGTGGAATCAACTGTTCGCTGGTAGCCGCATCAATTACCGGAACGCCCGCTTCTATATCCAGCGCCAGCCATTGCGTGCTGTCATTCAGCTGCGCATCGTTCGCCAGCTTTTGTTGCAGCGCCTGCGCCTGCGCCAGTGTCGTCACCAGTAAGAAACGCTCAGCGGGATGCTTAAACCACAGCAGCGTGGTTTCACCCTGCTGAACCACGGGTGTCTGGTCGTCTGGTAGCGTATCAAACAGGTTAGCCAGCGCTGCGCGCGCCTGAAATCCGGCTACGCCCAGCAGCACCGCATCATCGTCAGCGGTTAGCGTCACCTTTGAAAATACGGCGTATTTTTTTAGCGCCGTTAACTGAATGTCACGTAGTTCGCGACGCACCAGGTAAGCGTAACCCTCTCCACGATGAAACAGGCGCAGGTTACTCCACATTTTGCCTTTCGCATCACAGTGTGCTGCCAGCGAGTGATGCGCTGCATCCAGTCCGGCCACGTCCAGCGTTAGCTGACCCTGCAAATAGCCGGTGCTGTCAGCGCCATAAACCGAAACCAGCGCCCAGGCTTCCAGGGAAATCAGCGTTAAAGGCAGACGTGACGATGCCGCAGGTTGGCGCGGTGGTAAGGTAAAAGTAGGCATGGAGGTATCCTGAGTTGAAAGGTTCATCCGAAACAATGTTATCAATGTTAAAAGAGCCGTGAAGCATTGCAACCTGTTTACCAAAAACGGCGCACAAATCGCGTTACTGCATTGAAAAGGGTTAGGTTTAATTGCGGCCTGTTGCACAGCATTGTGCAGAGCCCCTGCAGTCTGATGTAATCCAGGTTACACTAGCCGCCATTGTTTGAACTGTGGAAACTGATCGATGGATATTCATGATAAATCGCGTATTCACTGGGCTTGCCGTCGTGGCATGTTAGAGCTGGATGTCGCGATTATGCCGTTTTTCAAATACGAATATGACAGCCTGACTGACAACGATAAACAGGTGTTTATCGCTTTATTGAAAAGTGATGACCCCGATCTGTTTAACTGGCTGATGAACCACGGCGAACCGGCTGACCCAGAACTGAAGCGGATGGTACACCTTATTCAGCAGCGTAATCATGAACGTGGCCCAGTGGAGATGTAATTTGCGTCCTTCGCGCCGCGCACGCCAGTTTCACGGCATGGTGCTCAGCGGCGCGATGGCGTTTGTAGTATTAATGCCTGCCCATGAAAACGCATTGATTTTAAAATTAATGCTGTTAGCGCTGATGGGCTGGGAAGGCTGGCGTAATGATAGGCGTTTAGCCCGGCGACGCGGCTGGCTACAGCGTGAAAGCGCGCAAAGCTGGCGTTGGCAGGGAGTAAGCTGGCAACCGCAGCAGCCGCTGCTGTGGTTACCTGCTGCTGTGCTGCTGGTAGGAAAAAATGCGCAGGGCGAAAGGTTGCGGATGTGGGTAAGACAGGACAACATGCAGCCCGCTGAATGGCGCGCGTTACGCGCCTGTTGCCTCCGGATCGGCTGCTGTTAATGCTTTAAACTAACCCGTCAGAGCAAGTCCGCGGTTTCGGTTAAGATCTGTTCGCACCATTGCTCAACACGTTCGTCGGTCAACTCAAACTGGTTCACATCATCAAGAGCCAACCCAACAAACTGTTTGCCATCAGCGGTCAGGGGTTTGGGGCTGGTAAATTCAAAACCTTCCAGCGGCCAGTAACCAACGAAACGTACGCCCATTGGCTGCAATAAATCATGCAGCATACCTAACGCATCAAGAAACCATTCGCCGTAGCCAATTTGATCGCCCATGCCGTACAGCGCGACAATTTTGTTTTGCAGGTTCAGCGTAGGCAGCTGTTGCCAGATTGCTTCCCAGTCCTCCTGCAATTCACCGAAATCCCAGGTGGGAATGCCCAGAATAAGCAGGTCGTATTGCTCCATCAGGCTGGGATCGTCATCCTTCACATTGTGCAGCGTAACCAACTCTTCCCCAATGAAATCACGGATTTTCTCCGCTACGATTTCGGTATAACAAGTACTGGAACCGTAAAAAAGACCAATCTTCATGCAGTTAATGCTCTGTTGAGGCTGACTTTGGCGCAATTGTACCAGAAGTCGGTTTAAATCAGGCATAATGAGCACGATTTCACAGCGAACGGCGGGGATAACGTGCAAGATAGCGAACTGACAGACCAGTTTCTAGATGCGCTCTGGATTGAGCGCAATCTGGCGCAAAATACTTTGTCCTCTTATCGTCAGGATCTGCAAACGCTGACCGGCTGGCTGGCGCATCATCAGCTTACGCTGCTTAGCCTTAGCGCACTCGATTTACAGCAATTTCTCGCCGAGCGGGTAGAAGGCTGCTACAAAGCCACCAGTTCTGCGCGCCTGCTCAGCTGCATGCGGCGCATGTTTCAATACCTTTACCGTGAGAAGCTGCGCCTGGACGATCCCAGCGCCATGCTTGCGGCGCCGAAATTGCCGCAGCGGCTGCCAAAAGATCTCAGTGAGGCACAGATTGAGCGGCTGTTACAGGCACCCAATAGTGATGTCCCGCTGGAACTGCGCGACAAAGCGATGCTGGAACTCCTTTACGCTACCGGCTTGCGCGTGACGGAACTGGTCGGCCTGACGATGAGCGATATGAGTCTGCGTCAGGGCGTGGTGCGCGTGATCGGCAAAGGCAATAAAGAGCGCCTGGTGCCGTTAGGTGAAGAGGCCGTTTACTGGATCGAGCATTATCTGGAGCACGGACGTCCCTGGTTGCTGAATGGTCAGACGCTCGATGTGGTATTTCCCAGCAATCGTGCACAACAAATGACGCGGCAGACCTTTTGGCATCGCATCAAGCACTATGCCATGCTGGCGGGTATTGATAGCGAAAAGCTGTCGCCACACGTGCTGCGCCATGCTTTTGCTACTCATCTGCTGAACCACGGAGCCGATCTGCGTGTCGTACAAATGTTGCTGGGTCACAGCGATCTTTCGACTACTCAAATTTATACGCACGTCGCCACTGAGCGTTTGCGTCTGTTACATAAACAACATCATCCGCGCGCATAACCGGCGGAAATAAGGAAGAAGATGAACAAATATTTTGCCATGCTGGCCCTGTTGACTGGCACCTTTTCCGCTCTGGCTCAGGCTGATGACAGTGCGATCCAGCAATCTTTGAAAAAGTTGGGCTTGCAGCAGGCTGAAATTGTGCCGGCACCGCTGCCAGGGTTTAAAACAGTGCTAACCGAAAGCGGCGTATTGTATGTAACGGACGACGGCAAACATATGATCCAGGGTCCGCTGTATGACGTAAGCGGCGCGCAACCGGTAAACGTGACCAATACGTTACTGGACAAAAAAGTAGAGGCGCTGGCCCCGCAAATGATTGTTTATAAGGCAGCGAAAGAGCAACACGTTGTCACTGTTTTTACCGACATTACCTGCGGTTATTGCCACAAGCTACATGAGCAAATGGCCGATTACAACGCGCTGGGCATTACCGTGCGCTATCTGGCGTTCCCACGTGAAGGTTTGCATGGCCAGGTGGAAACGGCGATGAAAGCAATCTGGTGTAGCGCCGATCGTAACAAAGCCTTTGATGAAGCGATGAAGGGCGACAGGCCGAAAATGGCCGCGCCGGACACCTGTAAGATCGATCTCGACCAGCACTATAAACTCGGCATTCTGTTCGGGATCCAGGGCACGCCTGCGATTCTTACCGACAGCGGCATGATGATTCCGGGTTATCAGACTCCGCAAGAGCTGAAGCAGGTGCTGGATAATCAGAAGCGTGGCGGTTAACCGGTGTTGAAGAAAGAAGTGGAATTACGACGCCGTGGCGTGCAGGTTGATGACAGTTTACCGGCGGATCTGCCGCCGTTATTAAGGCGTCTTTACCTGCAACGCGGCGTGCGCGACGCGCTTGAGCTGGAGCGTGGTGCAAAAAATCTCCTGCCATTTCGGACCCTGACCGGCATCGACAGAGCGGTCGCGTTGCTGCATCAGGCATTGCAGGATGGGCGACGCATTATGGTGGTGGGAGATTTTGATGCCGATGGCGCAACCAGCACCGCATTAACCGTATTAGCGCTACGCAGCATGGGCGGGAGCAATGTTCAGTATTTAGTGCCAAACCGTTTTGAAGATGGTTATGGACTCAGCCCGGAAGTGGTTGAACAAGCGCGCGCGCGCGGCGCGGAAATGATCCTCACCGTGGATAATGGCATTTCGTCACATGCCGGTGTGGAGTGTGCGCATCAGCACGGCATTCCGGTACTTATTACCGATCACCATCTGCCCGGCGAAACGCTGCCTGACGCCGACGCTATCGTCAATCCCAACCTGAATGATTGCCGGTTTCCGTCGCGTTCGCTTGCGGGGGTTGGCGTGGCGTTTTATCTGATGATGGCGCTGCGTGCGCACCTGCGCACGCAAAACTGGTTCGGCGACGAGCGCGCCGAGCCAAATCTTGCGGGGTTATTAGATTTGGTGGCACTCGGCACGGTTGCTGATGTAGTGCCGCTTGACGTGAATAACCGCATTCTGGTGTGGCAAGGTTTGAGCCGGATCCGGGCGGGAAAATGCCGCCCCGGTATTCGTGCGCTGCTGGAAATTGCGCATCGTGATGCGCGTCAGCTGGTGGCCAGCGATCTGGGCTTCGCGCTGGGGCCGCGCCTTAATGCAGCAGGACGGCTGGATGATATGTCGGTCGGGGTAGCCATGTTGCTCACGGAAGATCTCAGCCAGGCACGTATGCTGGCCAGCGAACTTGACGCGCTAAACCAAACGCGCAAAGAGATTGAGCAGGGGATGCAAAGCGAGGCGCTGGCGCTGTGCCAGAAGCTAGAGCGCGAACAGACCGACTTACCGCTGGGACTGGCGTTCTATCATCCTGAATGGCATCAGGGCGTGGTAGGTATTTTGGCCTCACGGTTAAAAGAGCGTTTTCACCGTCCTGTGATCGCCTTTGCCCCGGCGGGTGACGGCACGCTGAAAGGATCGGGACGCTCCATTGCGGGTTTGCATCTGCGCGACGCGCTGGAACGACTAGATACGCTCTATCCTGGTATGATGCTGAAGTTTGGCGGACACGCGATGGCGGCGGGTTTATCGCTGGAAGAGGCGCGCTACCACGAGTTTCGACAGCGTTTTTCCGCGCTGGTAGGAGAGTGGCTGAAGGGCGAAGCGTTGCAGGGTGTTATCTGGTCAGATGGCGCGTTACAACCGGCTGAGTTTTCACTGCAAACGGCAGAGCTGCTGCGTGAAGCGGGCCCCTGGGGTCAGGCCTTCCCGGAACCTGCGTTTGACGGCAAATTTAAGCTGCTACAACAGCGTTTAGTCGGCGAACGTCATTTAAAAGTGATGGTTGAGCCGCTTGATGGCGGTCCGTTGCTTGATGGCATTGCGTTTAACGTTGATACCACCTTATGGCCGGATAGCAGCGTGCGCCATGTCGAACTGGCGTTTAAGCTGGATATTAATGAATACCGCGGTAATCGTTCGGTGCAGTTGATTATTGATCACCTGTGGCCGCTGGGCTAGAAAACACGGCGCAAATGTGACATGTAATTCTCTGTATTAAATAGATTGATAACGGTATTTCCCGTGGTTCACCCTGCGTTCCTTTTGTATTGTTTCTGTTTATCAACGGTTACCCGAAGCCGGATTGTCTCAGCGCTACAAACTGGCGCTGGTTTCGGGTAAACTTACGCGTTAATTTTCTCATCCCATCGAACGCTAAAAAGACGCTAAAGCCATGTTTGAAATCAACCCGGTCAAAAACCGTATTCAGGACCTCACTGAGCGCAGCGACGTTCTTCGGGGGTATCTTTGACTACGATGCCAAGAAAGAACGTCTCGAAGAAGTAAACGCTGAACTGGAACAACCGGACGTATGGAACGAACCAGAACGTGCGCAGGCGCTGGGCAAAGAACGCTCTTCGCTGGAAGCCATTGTGGAAACCCTCGACCATATGACACAGGGCCTGGACGATGTGCAGGGCCTGCTGGAGCTGGCCGTTGAAGCCGACGACGAAGAAACCTTCAACGAAGCCGTTGCTGAGCTGGATGTGCTGGAAACCCGGCTGGGCGAATTAGAGTTCCGCCGCATGTTTTCAGGTGAATACGATAACGCCGACTGCTATATCGATTTGCAAGCCGGTTCAGGCGGCACCGAAGCGCAGGACTGGGCCAGCATGCTGATGCGTATGTATCTGCGTTGGGCCGAAGCCAAAGGCTTCAAAACCGAAATCATTGAAGAGTCTGAAGGTGACGTGGCTGGGATTAAATCGGTCACGATTCGTGTGTCAGGTGATTACGCTTTTGGCTGGTTGCGTACCGAAACCGGCGTGCACCGCCTGGTACGTAAAAGCCCGTTTGACTCGGGCGGTCGTCGTCATACCTCATTCAGTTCGGCGTTTATCTACCCGGAAGTGGATGACGATATTGATATTGAAATCAATCCAGCCGATCTGCGTATCGATGTCTATCGTGCTTCTGGTGCAGGCGGTCAGCACGTTAACCGTACCGAATCTGCGGTGCGTATTACGCACGTGCCAACCGGCACCGTAACGCAATGTCAGAACGATCGTTCTCAGCATAAAAATAAAGATCAGGCCATGAAGCAGATGAAGGCGAAGCTGTATGAGCTTGAGATGCAAAAGAAAAATGCCGAGAAGCAGGCCCTGGAAGACAATAAGTCCGACATTGGCTGGGGAAGTCAGATCCGTTCTTACGTTCTCGACGATTCGCGTATCAAAGATTTGCGCACCGGCGTTGAAACCCGCAACACGCAGGCGGTGCTGGACGGCGATCTGGATCGATTCATTGAAGCAAGTTTAAAAGCAGGGTTATAAGGAACCGACATGTCTGAACAACAACCGCAGAGCGCTGACGTCGCACTTGAGTTAAATAACGAACTAAAAGCGCGTCGCGAGAAGCTTGGCGCGCTGCGTGAAACCGGCGTGGCGTTTCCTAACGATTTCCGTCGTGACACCACTTCTAATTTGCTACACGCCAGCTACGATGAGAAGAGCAACGAAGAACTGGAAGATCTCGGCATTGAGGTCAGCGTTGCGGGTCGTATGATGACCCGCCGTATCATGGGTAAAGCTTCATTCGTAACGCTGCAGGACGTTGGCGGTCGTATTCAGCTGTATGTGGCGCGTGACGATCTGGCGGAAGGTATTTACAACGAGCAGTTCAAAAAGTGGGATCTCGGCGACATCCTCGGCGCACGCGGTAAGCTGTTTAAGACGAAAACCGGCGAACTGTCGATTCACTGTTCAGAACTGCGCCTGCTGACCAAAGCGCTGCGTCCGCTGCCAGACAAGTTCCACGGCCTCGCCGATCAGGAAACCCGCTATCGACAGCGTTACCTTGATCTCATCGCCAACGATGAATCACGCAATACTTTCAAAATCCGTTCGCAAATCATGGCCGGCATTCGTCAGTTCATGGTGAGCCGCGACTTTATGGAAGTCGAAACCCCTATGATGCAAGTGATTCCTGGCGGTGCATCTGCGCGTCCGTTTATTACGCATCACAATGCGCTGGACATTGATATGTACCTGCGTATTGCGCCGGAGCTGTATCTGAAGCGCCTGGTGGTGGGCGGCTTTGATCGCGTGTTTGAGATTAACCGTAACTTCCGTAATGAAGGTATTTCGCCGCGTCATAATCCAGAGTTCACCATGATGGAGCTCTATATGGCGTATGCGGATTATAACGATCTGATCGAGCTGACCGAAAGCCTGTTCCGTACGCTGGCACAAAATGTGCTGGGGACGACCGTGGTGCCTTATGGTGAGCAAGCGTTCGACTTCGGGAAGCCGTTTGAAAAGCTGACCATGCGTGAAGCGATCAAGAAATATCGCCCGGAAACTGATCTGGCTGATCTGGACGATTTCGATAAAGCGGTGGCGGTTGCGCAGTTAATCGGCATCAAAGTTGAGAAAAGCTGGGGCCTGGGCCGTGTGGTTACTGAAATTTTCGAAGAGACTGCAGAAGCGCATCTGATTCAGCCAACCTTTATTACAGAATACCCGGCCGAAGTGTCACCACTGGCGCGTCGTAATGATGAGAACCCGGAAATCACTGACCGTTTTGAGTTCTTTATTGGTGGACGTGAAATCGGTAACGGCTTCTCAGAACTGAACGATGCGGAAGATCAGGCAGAGCGCTTCCTGCAACAGGTGAACGCCAAAGATGCGGGCGACGATGAAGCGATGTTCTATGACGAAGATTACGTCACTGCGCTGGAACATGGCTTACCGCCTACCGCAGGTTTGGGTATTGGTATCGACCGGATGGTCATGCTGTTTACGAACAGCCACACCATCCGCGACGTTATCCTGTTCCCGGCGTTGCGCCCAGGCGGCAAATAATCTTTTGTTGTGAAAGCATAAAAGCCGGGATAATCCCGGCTTTTTGTTGCACTCTCCACCACGATTCTGAGCCAGCCTGCTCTGTGCGGCTTGAGACCTTACAAAAACAACAAGCGACGATTGCTGACCGGAGCCGTCGTTATATCATCAGGATTTCACCGCCTGCGTAAGCCAGTTTTTAAAGCGCGCATACGGTATATACAGCGCTACATTTTTATAGAGCGTTTTGCCACTCTTGTTATCGTTGATGCGGTCGCTATAGCCAACGATCACGCCTGCCAGCGTATCATCGGAGGCGTTATACACCGCTCCCCCTGACATGCCTTTCACCACCCCCGCATTGGCTGCCACCACAACGCAAGCCGCCTTGTTCCAGCTATTGGCTAAGGTGGTATTAATCAGATTTTGCCCGGCAGAGCTCACCGGCATCGCTGAGATAAAACTGTAACCGTAGAGATTGACGCGCTCGCCGATATGGCTGTTGCGGAAATTCGGCGGCAAATTCGCTTCATGATTCTTATGATAAACCACGGCCAGATCACATTCAGGATGCCAGGCCTTCACCCGGTAAAGAGAAAATTTGGCGACATGGGCGGCGGTCAGGCTGTAGTCCGCTGTCAGCGGGATGGTGGTGCCAAGTGTGCCTAAGCCCAACACGGTAGGAATACCGGTAACGGTCATATCGACGCGCTTCGCGGCCTCTTTACTGTATTCATAATGACCCACCGAACAGCCGGTTAAGCCAAATACCATTAAGACAATAAGCCGTCGCATTCTCTTTCCCATGTCAGATTGATGTCATTTCATCTGGCGATCCAATAGGAGTATCGGCAACGCTAACGCTTTATTGATTGGTAAAACGAGAAAAGGATAGCTTCTGTCGGCGGGATAACCAGGCGTAGTGCGGAAACTCAGATCTGTCTTAACGTGGAGTCAGAAGCCCATTATTGCATAGCAGGCAAATTACTCTTGCGAGCGTCGGGGTGTATGACAGGAAGCGGCTATGATTTAATACGCACCGTGACGAAGATCAAATTTTAATAAGCGTCCATCGTACCGCGTAAATCTTGCGCGGGTCGCCTGCGTGTTCTTTATTGGGAGAGTGTTATGCCTGTTGCGTTATTGGCGCTGGCGCTGAGTGCGTTTGCCATCGGCACCACCGAGTTTGTGATTATGGGCCTGTTACCGGAAGTGGCTGGCGATTTACAGGTGTCGATTCCGTCGGCAGGCTGGCTGATCAGCGGTTACGCGCTGGGCGTTGCCATTGGCGCACCCATCATGGCGCTGCTGACGGCGAAGCTACCGCGTAAGCGCACTTTAATTTTGATGATGGTGATATTTATCATCGGTAACGTGCTGTGTGCGCTGGCTTACAGCTATAACCTGCTGATGATCGCGCGTGTTATCACGGCGCTGTGTCACGGTGCATTTTTTGGCATTGGTTCCGTCGTCGCGGCCAGTCTGGTAGCACCGGGGCGCCAGGCATCGGCGGTGGCATTGATGTTTACCGGTTTGACGCTGGCTAACGTCTTAGGCGTGCCGTTGGGTACCTGGTTCGGTCAGTTGTTCGGTTGGCGTGCGACTTTCTGGGGCGTGGCGATTATCGGCATCCTGGCGTTTATTGCACTGATCGTTAGCCTGCCGGGTAATAAAGAAGAAAAACCGGTACACCTGGCGAGTGAAATTAATGCGCTGGCAAACGGTAAGCTGTGGCTTTCGCTGTTGATGACGGTCTTTTTCGCCGCAGCAATGTTCGCGCTGTTTAGCTATATTGCGCCGCTGCTGTTGCAGGTTACCGGCATCAGCGCTCGCGGTGTGAGCTGGACGCTATTTCTGATTGGCGCGGGTTTAACCGTCGGCAATATTTTGGGCGGTAAACTGGCTGACTGGAAAGTATCGGTTAGCCTGATCCTGAGTTTTTCACTGATCGCTGTGTTTTCGCTGCTGTTTAGCTGGACCAGCCATGCGCTGTGGCTGGCAGAAGTGACGCTGTTTCTGTGGGCAATGGCGACGTTTGCCACGGTGCCAGGCTTGCAGATTAATGTGGTGCGTCACGGTAAAGATGCGCCCAACCTGGTGTCAACGATGAATATTTCCGCTTTCAACGTGGGCAATGCGCTGGGCGCATGGGTCGGCGGTGCGGTTATCGATCGCGGTTATGCTTTAACCGCAGTGCCGGTTGCTGCGGCTGTGCTGGCGGCGATTGGGTTGGTAATTTGTTTGATCACCTTTCGCAAATCCGGAGGTGCCGCAGTAACGGTGCGGGCTTAAACCAGCCGCGCGGCGATACGCGTTGAAAAGTGGGCCACCTGTTTTTGCAGGTGGTCGATGAAAGTGTCCAGCAGCGCTGACGCAGGGCGATGTTGCGGTTTTACCAGGCTGACGGTAAACGGCACCGCGATGCTGAATTTGCGCATTACCACACCGCTGTCAGCGTAATCCAGCGCCGTCAGCGGGTTCACAATTGAAATTCCCACACCCGCTTTCACCATTGCACACACCGATGCGGCGCTGTGCGTTTCCAGCACCAGCCTGCGTTCCACTCCCCGTTCCTGAAACAGACTATCCAGTAGTTGACGATAACTGTCGGTACGCGACAGGCTGACATAATTTTCCCCGGCAAAATCCTGGGGCGTAAGCACATTGCGCACACACAGGGGATGCTGCTGTGGCAATACGCACACTTCATCGCAGGTCAGCAGCGCAATTCGATCCGTACCCGCCGGTGCATGTTGTGTTTCAGTCAGTCCAAGATCGTAGCGCTGTGCCGATAGCCACTCTTCCAGCAGCGGTGATTCCTGCGGAATGATATTCATACTGACGTCGGGATAGCGTTGCAGAAACGGTTGACACAGCGGTGGCAACAGCGATTGTGAAAAGACCGGTAAACAGGCAACAGAAAGCTCGCCCTGACGAAACTGGCGCAGCCCTTCGGCTGCCTCCATAATGCGATCCAGCCCATACCATGAACGCTGAACTTCTTCGAACAACCGTAAACCCTGCACGGTCGGTTGCAGACGTCCACGTATCCGTTCAAACAGTTGTAATCCAAGCTGCTGCTCCAGACGTGCCAGCTCACGGCTCACTGTTGGCTGTGAAGTCCGCAACAGCGTGGCGGCCTGGGTCAGGTTACCACTGGTCATCACCGCATGAAAAATTTCGATGTGCCGCCAGTTAATGTTCGCCACAGATCTTCCCATATCAATTTTGCATAGACGATATTTAAACAGATATTTTTCGACATGGCACGATTCTGGCTTAATAAGCAGATTGCTACAGGAGAATAGCTATGCCCATTTCGCTAAATAACACCGAAACTGCATTAACCCGCGCTAACTTATTGCCGCTGGCGCGTCATTACAGCGGTCCATTCTGGGCCTACGATGCCCAAATTATTCTGGCGCGCATTGGCCAGTTACATGCATTTGATGTGGTGCGTTTTGCCCAAAAAGCCAGTTCAAATATTCATATTCTCCGCCTGATGCGTTCAGCGGGAGTGAAGGTGGATTCAGTGTCACTGGGCGAAATTGAACGTGCGCTGGTGGCGGGGTATCAGGCGGGCGGGGATGAAATTGTTTTTACCGCTGACGTATTCGATACGCCAACGCTGGCACGTATTGCCGAATTAAACATACCGGTCAACGCCGGTTCAGTGGATATGCTGCATCAGCTTGGCAATGTTTCGCCGGGCCATGCGGTGTGGTTACGTGTGAATCCGGGCTTCGGTCACGGCCACAGCCAAAAAACCAATACTGGCGGCGAAAACAGCAAGCACGGCATCTGGCATGACGATTTGCCGCAGGCGCTGGCCGCCATTCAGCAATATGGCCTGCGCCTGGTTGGCATTCATATGCATATTGGCTCTGGCGTGGATTACGGGCATTTGCAACAGGTCTGCGATGCAATGGTCAATCAGGTGATTGAGTTCGGTCAGGATCTGGAAGCTATCTCAGCAGGTGGAGGCTTATCCATCCCTTATCACCACGGTGAAGAGGCGATTGATACGGCCCATTATTTCGGTTTGTGGGATGCAGCACGCCAGCGTATCGCGGCGCACCTTGGACATCCGGTGAAACTCGAAATCGAACCCGGTCGCTTCCTGGTCGCTGAAGCCGGCGTGCTGGTTTCGCAGGTCCGGGCAGTCAAAGAGATGGGCCGCCGTCATTTCGTACTGGTGGATGCGGGTTTTAGCGATTTAATGCGTCCATCTATGTATGGCAGTTATCACCATATCTCGCTGATGCCAGGCGATGATCGTCAGATTGATGAGCAGAATACGGTGGAAAGTGTGGTGGCCGGCCCGTTGTGCGAATCCGGTGATGTGTTTACCCAACAGGAAGGTGGCAAAGTGGAAACCCGCGCAATTCCTGCGGCGCAGGTAGGCGATTATCTGGTGTTTCATGATACTGGCGCTTATGGCGCTTCCATGTCCTCCAACTACAACAGCCGTCCTTTGATCCCTGAAGTGCTGTTCGGGCAAGGCCAGCCACGTGAAATTCGTCGGGCGCAAACCATTCAGGAATTGCTGGCGCTGGAGCTGGGTTAAGAAGCGTGAGCGGCGCAGAGCCGCTACGCGCAGGAGAAACGTACAGGTTTGCCGCTCAGCGCGGTGCTACAAAAAATACGAGTCTGGCGTGCTGTTAATAAAGTGATGCCGGGCTTTTGCCAGCCGAGATACTGTAGCTGGCAAAAGAATTCTCACGGTGCGGGATAAGTATAGCGCTGGTGAATGATCTCTAATTCTTCGGATACTTCTGCGCTCAGGGTCAGATTGAAGCTGTCGATATTGGTTTTTAGCTGTTCCAGCGTGGTCGCGCCGAGCAAAGTACTGGCGACGAAAGGCTGTTGACGCACAAAGGCCAGCGCCATCTGCGAAGGATCTAACTGATGCTTCTTCGCCAGCTCAACGTATTCCGCCACCGCTTTTTCCGACTGTTTGTTGCTGTAACGGGTAAAGCGACTAAACAGCGTATTGCGCGCTCCCGCCGGTTTAGCGCCGTTCAGGTATTTACCACTCAGGGTGCCAAACGCCAGGCTGGAATAGGCCAGCAACTCAACGCCTTCATGTTGGCTGATTTCTGCCAGACCGACTTCAAAGCTGCGATTCAGCAGGCTGTAAGGATTTTGAATGGTGACAATACGCGGCAGCTCATGTTTTTCCGCCAGTTGCAGGTAGCGCATTACGCCCCACGCGGTTTCGTTCGACACACCGATATAACGAATTTTACCGGCACGTACCTGCTCGGCCAGCGCTTCCAGCGTTTCCAGTAAGGTTACCGGCGAGGTATTTTCACTGTACTGATAACCCAGTTTGCCAAAAAAATTCGTCTGGCGCTGCGGCCAGTGCAGTTGATAAAGATCGAGATAATCAGTGTTCAGGCGTTTCAGGCTGGCTTCCAGCGCTTCGCGGATATTTTTGCGATCCAGCGCCATATTGGATCGAATCGAGGCATCATTACCACGCGAAGGACCGGCGACTTTACTGGCCAGAATGATTTTGTCGCGGCTGCCACGCTTTTTGAGCCAGCTGCCAATATATTGTTCAGTTAAACCCTGGGTTTCCGGGCGTGGTGGCACTGGGTACATTTCGGCGGTATCAATAAGGTTGATGCCGGAACTAACCGCCAAATCCAGTTGAGCATGGGCGTCGGCTTCGCTGTTTTGCTCACCAAACGTCATAGTTCCCAGCCCCAATTGACTCACTTCCAGCGTGCTGTGGGGGATACGGTGATAATGCATTGCCGGCTTCCTTTTTCTTTATGGAATGGAATGTTGTGTCCTCAGGGACTATAGCGCGAGCAATAGCGGGGAAGGAAGGGGGAAAAGATGGGGAAATCGCCTGCCAGTGGGGAAAATGTGGCAGGCTAAGGCAATTTGCGCTTAACGTTCGATAATAGTCGAAACTTCGTCACCGTTAATCTGCATCTCATGACCTGACTGATCGGTGTATTGCACCAGGCCCGTTTCTTTATCTATCGCTGGTTTACCTTCGGTCATGATCATTCGACCGTCTTTTGTTGCCATTACATAATCTGAACTGCAAGCACTCAGTGTCGCCACTGCTATTACCAAACCGACTACGCCAGCCAACCCTTTCATCATTCTGCGTCCTCACCCTCACGCTGTATCACGTGCAAAAGTGTAGTAATAAAACGTTTTGTTGGCTGTGTTAATCGCATCAATCTGAAAATCAACGGACGAGCCAGCTCGTCCTTGACAATATCAGGCGGTATTTTTTTTGCTGCGCACCAGATTCAGGCACTCCACTGCCATTGAGAAGAACATGGCGAAATAAATGTAACCTTTTGGTACATGGACGGCGAAACTTTCCAGAATCAGCGTAAAACCCACCAAAATCAGGAAGGAGAGCGCCAGCATTTTCACTGAAGGATGACGTTCTACAAACTCACCAATGGCACGGGCAGCAAACATCATCATCAGCACCGCAATTACCACCGCTGCCATCATGATAAACAGATGATCGGAAAGGCCAACCGCGGTAATCACCGAATCGAGACTGAAAATAATGTCGAGCAACATAATCTGTACAATCGCGCCGAGAAAAGAGTGCACATTGGTTTTATGCTCTTCTTCGCCGCCTTCAATGGTTTCATGAATTTCCATGCTGGATTTCCACAGCAGGAACAAACCACCAAGCAGCAGAATAAGGTCGCGTGCTGAGAAAGCGTGGCCCATTAAGGTAAATAAAGGATCGGTCAGTTTTGCCACCCAGGCGATAGATGCCAGCAAACCGAGGCGCATTAACATTGCGCCCATCAAACCGAGGCGGCGCGCGTTGGCTTGCTGATTTTTAGGCAGTTTTGCGACAACCAATGACAGGAAGATAATGTTATCAATACCCAACACCACTTCAAGAATGGTCAGGGTTCCCAGTGCCAGCCAGGCATTGGGATCGGCAATCCAGTCAAACATGCTTACATTCAATCCTAAACGAAAATTAAACGGCGATTATACGCATCCAGTTTGCGTCGCACGCAAAAAAATACGTCATCTCCGTTAATTCACTAAAAATTCACAATAAAAAGTGTCGTGCCAGCAGCGGTCCCGTGAAGCTTTTTTTCAGATAGAAGCCGCGTGGGAGTGTCAGAATTGGCTGACCTTGTTCTCCAATGCCTTCCGTTAACGCTTTATTGTTGGCCGCTTTTGGGCGGATTTGCAGCCAGGCGCCATGACGTGCAGTGATACGTTCGACCTGGCCCAGCACAATCATATCCATTAACTCTTCCCAGTCCTGGCGTAGCATATTGTCCTCTTCCGGGTCAGGGCTCCACAGCAGCGGTGCGCCTACACGCCGCTCACCTAACGGAATCTCGCGCTCGCCTTCGACCGGAATCCACAACACGCGCGCCAGCTTGTGACGAACGTGGCTGGTTTGCCAGGTTACGCCGCTGTTACCGGTGAGCGGAGCCACGCAAACAAACGTGGTTTCCAGTGGTTTGCCAGAGGCATCAACTGGGATAGTTTTGAGTTCAATGCCGAGATGAGCGAAATCCTGCTCAGCTTTACTTCCTGCGCTGGCGCCAAGGTGACGCTCCAGCAACGTACCCACCCAGCCTTTATCGCGTTTAAGGTTAGCAGGCAGGGGTAAACTCGCTTTTATCGCCAGCGCTTTGAGCGTCAAACCCGCTAAAGACTGCGCACGTGCCAGCAGAATGGATTCATCTTCAGGCGGCCCTGGAAGGTGGCTCATGGTGATAACTCGTATTGATTAAAAAAATGAACAGTTTCTGGCGTCAGATTTTTTCCACAGAAAATAGCTGTGCGTAGAATGCATAATAGCATGATAGATCATGCTTTTTTTCTGCATTATTTTTACAGAGGCAATCTTACGTTTAAGGTTATCCCCGGTTGCTATCAACAATGAACAGGATCTTAAGCCCGGTTATCCACAGAAAAGTGGGATAACCGCACGTTAACGCAGACACTGGTTCCATTTACAGCCTTGACTTTTGCTTTTATTAACAGATTTCGACCACACTGGCCTAAGGATGCACACTTCACTGTGGATAAAAAGCCTGGTGGTGGATCTTTCGCCATATACAAAGGCAACGCTGTTTTGCAAAGTGAAAACGTATTCCTATGGCTCCGTCTTATTAAATTAATATCAATAAAATCAAAAGATAATGAAATTTATGGGTTGAAGTGGCTAAGAATCGTCTTACGATGTTATTCAGTTAACTCCCGCGTTCTGCACAAAGCTATCCACAGAAAAGGTGAATAAGATCTTTCTTTTAATCCTTAATTGTTCATAACTTGGCGCTGCGTGATAAGTTATCCTCTTATTAATCCATTTATACCCTCCTAATCCAGTGGTTTACCGCCTGTAAGGAGTGTGAAACAATCAGGCTATTCAAATTTAGCTTTGAGGTAGTCCGGTGATCGATGATGATGGCTACCGCCCGAATGTTGGTATCGTAATTTGTAACAGGCAGGGACAAGTGTTATGGGCCAGGCGCTTTGGACAGCACTCCTGGCAATTTCCTCAGGGAGGCATCAATCCTGGTGAAAACCCCGAACAGGCTATGTATCGCGAGCTGTTCGAAGAAGTGGGGCTACACCGTAAAGATGTTCGAATACTTGCATCTACCCGTAACTGGTTGCGCTACAAGTTGCCAAAACGTTTGGTGCGTTGGGACACAAAGCCGGTATGTATCGGCCAGAAACAAAAGTGGTTTCTTCTGCAGTTGATGTGTAATGACGCGGATATTAATGTTCAACACAGCAGCACACCGGAATTTGATGGCTGGCGCTGGGTGAGCTTTTGGTATCCGGTGCGTCAGGTAGTCTCCTTCAAACGCGATGTTTATCGCCGTGTAATGAAGGAATTCGCTGGCGTGGTGATGTCTATGCAGGAGAGTGCGGGGCAGCGAAATAATCCTGCTCATCGACGTAAAAGAGGATAGGCCACGCCCTTTATGCTCATTCAGTTGCGCGAAATAGTAGAAAAAGTGGCGAGTGCACCGCGCCTGAATGAAGCACTCGACATTCTGGTTAATGAGATCTGTCTGGCGATGGAAACGGAAGTCTGTTCCGTTTACCTCGCCGATCACGATCGTCGCTGCTATTACCTGATGGCGACGCGTGGGCTCAAAAAGCCGCGCGGCCTTACGGTAAAACTGGCTTTCGACGAAGGCATTGTTGGGCTGGTCGGGCGTTTAGCCGAACCCATCAACCTCGCGGATGCGCAAAGTCATCCCAGCTTCAAATACATTCCCGCCGTCAAAGAAGAGCGCTATCGCTCGTTTCTGGGTGTGCCGATTATCAGTCGTCGCCAGTTGCTTGGCGTGCTGGTGGTGCAGCAGCGTGAACATCGTCAGTTCGACGAAAGCGAAGAATCGTTTCTCGTCACGCTGGCCACTCAAATGGCGGCACTGCTGTCACAATCGCAACTCAGTCAACTGTTTGGCCAGTTTCGCCAGGCACGGGTGAAGGCCATTGCCGCTGCGCCCGGCGTTGCTGTCGCAACGGGCTGGGTCGATGAAACCCAGCCGCTTCTTGATCAGGTTTCTGCTGCTTCAACATTAGATACCCAACGTGAACGCGAGCGTTTATCGCTGGCAATGAGTGAAGCTGCCAGCGAATTTCGTCGTTTCAGTAAACGATTTACCGCCAGCGTGCAAAAAGAGAGCGCGGCGATTTTCGATCTCTATTCGCATCTGCTGACCGATGCGCGCCTGAAAAATGATCTGTTTGCAGAGATCGAACGGGGATCGGTCGCGGAATGGGCGGTGAAAACGGTCATCGAAAAGTTTGCTGAACAGTTCGCCAGTCTGACTGACAGCTATTTACGTGAGCGTGCGGGTGATTTACGCGTGTTAGGCCAGCGCCTGCTGTTTCATCTCGACGACTCGCTGGTTGGCACCAATGCCTGGCCGGAACGTTTCGTGTTGGTGGCCGACGAACTTACCGCCACCACTTTAGCCGAATTGCCGCAAGAACGCCTTGCTGGTGTGGTGGTGCGCGACGGCGCAGCCAATTCACACGCTGCCATTTTGACGCGTGCAATGGGCGTCCCGACCGTGATGGGCGCGGATATACAACCACATCAGCTCAACAAACGTTTATTGATCGTCGATGGCTATCGGGGCGAGCTATTGATCGATCCCGAACCGGTGCTGGTTCAGGAGTATCAACGGCTGATCAGCGAAGAAAACGCGCTGAGCAAGATGGCTGAAGGCGTGGTTGATCAACCCGGTGAATTGAAGAGCGGCGAGCGCGTACAGGTAATGCTGAACGCGGGTCTGAGCCCGGAGCATGAGCAAGCGCTGGGCAGCTGGGTAGACGGTATTGGGCTGTATCGCACCGAAATTCCTTTTATGCTGCAAAACGGCTTCCCTTCTGAAGAGGAGCAGGTTGCGCAGTATCAGGGGATGTTGCAGCTGTTTCACAATAAGCCGGTGACGCTACGTACGCTGGATGTTGGCGCAGACAAGCAACTACCCTACATGCCGATCAGTGAAGAGAATCCGTGCCTGGGCTGGCGTGGCATTCGCCTGACGCTCGATCAGCCAGAGATTTTTCTGGTACAGGTGCGCGCCATGCTGCGTGCCAACGCGGCGTCCGGTAACCTCAGCATTTTATTGCCGATGATCAGCCATATTGATGAGATCGACGATGCAAAACGCCTTATTGAGCGTGCCGGGCGTGAAGTTGAAGAGATGCTGGGATACGCCATTCCCAAAACGCGTATTGGTGTGATGATTGAAGTCCCGTCAATGCTGTTTATGATCCCTCATCTGGCATCGCGGGTAGATTTTATCTCTGTCGGCACCAATGATTTAACGCAATATTTGCTGGCGGTTGATCGTAACAATACGCGCGTCGCAAACCTTTATGATCCGCTGCATCCGGCGATGCTGCACGCTCTGCAATCTATCGCACAGGAAGCCCGTTTGGCGAAGCTGGAGTTATGCCTGTGTGGTGAAATGGCTGGCGATCCAATGTGTGTCGCGCTGCTGGTTGGAATGGGTTACCACCATCTCAGCATGAACGGTAAAAACGTCCCGCGGGTGAAATATCTGTTGCGCCATCTTGATCGTGAAGAAGCGCAAAAACTCAGTGAACAAGGGTTAAAGGCGCATACCGCAACCGAAGTGCGTCATTTAGTCTCGGCATTTATGGAACGGCGTGGTTTAGGTGGCCTGATACGTGGCGGACGCTAACCGTAAACAGGGTTTACATTTCCGTGCCAACTCGCAAAACCGGCTGTGCTATTATGCGCGGCTTTTACTTTATGTGCCTGTCGCCCGCTTTTTCAGGGCTGAAAAATGAACGGTGAATGATGAATAACGGCTATATCGCATTTCCTCAATTCGATCCGGTGATCTTCTCCATCGGACCGATTTCGCTTCACTGGTACGGATTGATGTATCTGGTGGGCTTTATCTTCGCAATGTGGCTGGCTATACGTCGTGCTAACAAGCCGGGTAGTGGCTGGAAAAAAGAGGAAGTGGAAAACCTGCTGTATGCCGGTTTCCTGGGGGTATTCCTCGGAGGTCGCATCGGTTACGTGCTGTTTTATAACCTACCGCTATTTCTTGAGAATCCGCTCTATCTGTTTAAGGTCTGGGATGGCGGCATGTCGTTCCACGGTGGTCTGATTGGCGTAATCCTGGTGATGTTGTGGTTTGCGCATCGTACTAAGCGAACGTTCTTCCAGGTCTCTGAATTTATTGCTCCCCTGATCCCATTTGGCTTAGGGGCCGGTCGCCTCGGTAATTTCATTAATGGCGAGCTGTGGGGACGCGTAGCCCCGGACTTCCCTTTTGCCATGCTTTTCCCTGGTTCCCGCAGCGAAGATCTGGCGCTGGCCGCGAATAATCCGTTATATCAGTCGATTATGAACGCGGCGAACAATCCCTACGGTGTCCTGCCACGTCATCCTTCGCAGCTGTATGAACTGGTACTTGAAGGGGTGGTGCTGTTCATCATCCTTAACCTTTTTATTCGTAAGTCGCGTCCGATGGGCAGCGTGTCAGGCTTGTTCCTGATTGGCTATGGTGCTTTCCGCATTATCGTGGAGTTTTTTCGCCAGCCGGATGCGCAGCTTGGCCTGTTCGACGGGGGGATCAGCATGGGACAAATCCTCTCCATCCCGATGATTATCGCCGGTATTATTATGATGATTTGGGCATACCGCCGTCGCCCTCAGCAGCAGCTTCGTGAGGAAAAATGAAACAGTATCTGGACCTGATGCAACATGTGCTGAATGAAGGCACGCCAAAAGCTGACCGTACCGGCACTGGCACGCTTTCAATTTTTGGTCACCAGATGCGTTTCAATCTGCAAGACGGCTTTCCGCTGGTGACCACTAAAAAGTGCCATCTTCGCTCCATCATTCATGAACTGCTGTGGTTTCTGCAGGGTGACACCAATATTGGTTATCTCAAAGAGAACAGAGTTTCGATTTGGGATGAGTGGGCTGATGAGAAGGGCGATCTCGGGCCGGTTTACGGTAAACAGTGGCGCAGCTGGGGAACCGCCCACGGTGAAGAGATCGATCAGATCACCAGGGTGATTGAGCAGCTAAAAAGCGATCCTGACTCGCGGCGTATTATCGTTTCGGCGTGGAACGTCGGCGAGCTGGATCACATGGCGCTGGCGCCTTGCCATGCTTTTTTCCAGTTTTATGTGGCAGACGGAAAATTATCGTGTCAGCTATACCAGCGCTCGTGTGATGTCTTTCTCGGCCTGCCATTTAACATTGCCAGCTATGCGCTGCTGGTGCATATGATCGCACAGCAGTGTGATCTGGCAGTGGGTGATTTCGTCTGGACCGGTGGCGATACGCATCTGTACAGTAATCATCTGGAACAGGCGCGCTTACAGTTAAGTCGTGAACCGCGTCCGTTGCCGAAGCTGGTGATCAAGCGTAAACCGGCTTCCCTCTTCGATTATAAGTTCGATGACTTCGACATTGAAGATTACGATCCACATCCCGCGATTAAAGCGCCTGTCGCTATTTAAATCTTAACAGCGGCAACCAGAGTCCCGGCTGTGTTTTACACGCCGGGGCTTTTTTAATTAATCTCCCTTTGTGAGCCTGCTCGCAGCGTTATGTGGTTAGCGGTGATCCCGTCAATAAGATTGCGAGGCTTTACCCGACACGCCACAAACACGGTTGTTCAGTTACCGGTTAACACGCAAGCTGCCGCAATGAAAACGCAAACTTCACATGGCTTTACGCTACCAGAACTGCTGTTTGTTATGGTGATAGCGGGCATTCTCAGCATCGGCGCGTTGCAGGGCTGGCAGCGCTGGCAGCAACGCCAGCAATTACGAGACACCGCGCAGCAGTTGCAGGGTTTTCTGCAGCGCTTACGGGCGCAGGCGAACTGGCATAATCGCGATCTGATTTTATGGTCTCGCACGGAGACCCCCTGGTGTATTGGCAGCGGACCCAGGCCTACCGAAAAGTGTACTGAGGGCAAACGGCTGCACTTTGTCACACCCAACAGCCAGGTAAAATTGTTCGGTATTCGTGGTGAACCCGGCTTTTATGGGCGCCGAAATATGGCGAAGGCAGGCAGCATTGAAATAGGTAATGAAGCGGGGCGGTTACGATTAATCATCTCGGCCCGAGCGCGTATCCGCGTATGTCAGCCAGACGAGAGGGGCTGTGAATGAAAATAGCCGGATTCAGTCTGCTGGAGATGCTTATCGCAATGGCGATAAGCGCCGTGCTGATGATAAGTGCTGGCCGTTTTCTGCCGCTATTGCTGGGCGAGAACCTCAAATTGCAGCAGCGAGTGCAGTTGCGTCAAGAACTAGCACAGTTGATGTCAACGCTGGAGAAGGCGGTACGACGGGCAGGTTATTGCAACGGTGATTGTGGCAGCAACGCGCTTATCCTATCCAGTAACTGTTTACTGGTGCGCTGGGATGAGAACAGCAATGGCAAATGGGAAGCGATTGATCACAGCGAAAGCGATCATTATGGGTATCGTCTGCGGCAAAACCAGCTGGAAATGCAGCGCGGAGTAGATACCTGTAGCGGTAACGGCTGGGAGCGCCTTTCTGATCCTGCATTTCTTACGATAGAAACGTTCAGCGTGGCCCAGGCGGGCTCGCTGATAAAACTGCTGCTGAAAGGGCGTGCCGGACCCTGGAGCGAAACGCTGGAGAGTTGGGTTGAAGGTGAAAATCTGTGAAACAGCATGGCAATAGCGCGCTGGGTATGGTGTTGATGATTTTGCTAATGGGTAGTCTCACACTGCATACCAGCCGGGAAATGTTGGGACAGGGAATGACGCTGATGGCAGATGAACAGCACTTTATACAGCATTTCTGGCGTGCGCAGTCTGCGCTGCAATGGGGGTTGAAACTGAACTGGCCCCCCACGGAAATGCTGTCTTGCCAGCAGGAAAACAAGGCCGGTTGGCGCAGTTGCTTACAGCGGGGTGAAAATGGAAAAGGGCTACTCAAAGGCGAAGCCAGCGGCAGTGGAATGGCACTGTGGCATTGGGTTTCAACCCGGGATAATCGTATTCAGGCGCTGCCCCATGGCTGGATTGATTATTGCCCACAGTCGAAACCTGAATTATGTCCGTAAGGCAGCGGGATTTAGTCTGCCAGAAGCGTTATTCGCTCTGCTGTTAATGGCGTTAAGCAGTAGTGCACTGTTGCAGTATCATCGCGCGTTAGGTCTTGGTTTTAGTCAGCAATGGCAACAGCGTGAAGCCTGGCGCGTCGCCGAGCAGCGCTTAACAGGGCGGGAAGTGACAGGCTGGCAAAGCGTCTTACAGCGTAGCAGTGGGCCTGGCGGCTGTACGCTGGAGCGTGTGGAAGTCAGCGGGCCGCATCAGCGATCCGCTACCTTGTCGCGATTGCGCTGTTAAAGTGGACAATACGCAGGCAAATTG
Organism: Mixta mediterraneensis; assembly: GCF_014946725.1. Classification (GTDB taxonomy): domain Bacteria; phylum Pseudomonadota; class Gammaproteobacteria; order Enterobacterales; family Enterobacteriaceae; genus Pantoea; species Pantoea mediterraneensis. The sequence continues at coordinate 83,697 of NZ_JACFXY010000009.1, read as the reverse complement.
CCCTCTTTATATGGGCATCAGCCATGATACGCGGTAAAGTTACCGGGCCGCTTTTGATACGCTATTCAATCATTACCGCAGCAGAAATACCTTGTTTCACCATCAGGAGTTTTAATGTTTCACGTTTATCACTCTAATCAACTTGAATTATTGAAGACTCTGGCGGCTACAGTAATTAAACGTTCCCCTCTTGCCGATCCCTTTGCTGCTGAAATGGTCCTGGTGCAAAGCCCAGGTATGGCGCAATGGCTGCAAATGGAACTGGCGCAAACGTTCGGCATTGCAGCAAATATTGCGTTCCCGCTGCCCGCCAGCTTTATCTGGGAAATGTTTGTAAGCGTACTGCCGGACATCCCGGTTGAAAGCGCCTTTAGCAAAGCCAGCATGAGCTGGAAACTGATGCACCGTTTGCCGGTTTTACTGGAACAAGATGAATTTATCTCGCTACGCCACTATCTCAATGATGACGCAGACAAACGCAAACTGTTTCAACTGAGTTCGCGTATAGCGGACCTGTACGATCAGTATCTGGTATATCGTGCTGACTGGTTAAATCGCTGGGAGCACGGCGAACTGATCGAAGGTTTAGGTGATGCTCAGCAGTGGCAGGCGGCGCTGTGGCGCGATCTGGTCACCTACACGGAAGCGCTGGGCCAGCCGAAATGGCACCGTGCCAATCTGTATGCACGCTTTATCGAAACGCTGGAAGCCGCAGAAAGCCCTCCGAAAAACCTGCCTGAACGCGTTTTTATTTGTGGTATTTCTGCTTTGCCTCCGGTGTATTTGCAGGCATTACAGGCGCTGAGTCGCCATGTAGAAATCCATCTGCTGTTCACTAATCCTTGCCGCGATTATTGGGGCGATATTCAGGATTATGCTTTTCTGGCGAAGTTGCAGAGTCGCCAGCGTCGCCGACATGATGCAGACGAGGCGCGGGGCTTATTTCGCGATACAGCACAGGCGCCTGCACTTTTTAATGTCTCGGGTGAGCAGCAACTTACAAATCCGCTGCTGGCATCCTGGGGGAAGCTTGGGCGCGATAATCTTTTCCTGCTCAGCCAAATGGAAGCAAACGACGACATTGACGCTTTCGTTGAGGTTGAGGAAGACAATGTGCTGCATTGCATTCAGTACGATCTGCTTAATCTACAGGATAAGGCCATTATCGGTCTGAATGCTGAAGAGCTGGCCTACAGCGGCAACAAACGCAGACTCGATCCTGAAGATCGCTCCATCTCGATTCAGATCTGTCACAGCGCCCAGCGTGAAGTCGAAGTATTACAGGATCATCTGCTGGCGCTAATGGAAGCCGAGCCACACCTTAAAGCCCGCGATATTATCGTGATGGTGGCAGACATTGACAGTTACGCACCGTTTATTCAGGCGGTATTTGCTAACGCACCGCCCGAACGTCATTTGCCGTTTGCCATTTCAGACCGTCGCGCCAGCCAGGCGCATCCGGCAATAGTCGCCTTCCTTCATTTACTGGCGCTGCCGGACAGCCGTTTTGTTTCAGAAGATATCCTGGCGCTGTTGGATGTGCCGGCGCTGGCCACGCATTTTTCTATTGATGAAAGCGGATTACGGCTATTGCGGCGCTGGGTCAGTGAATCAGGCGTACGCTGGGGCCTGGATGATGCCAGCGTCGAGGCGCTTTCACTGCCGATTACTGGCCAGCATACCTGGCGCTTTGGCTTGCAACGTATGCTATTGGGCTATGCGATGGAGAGCCATAACGGTGACTGGGAAGGTATCTTACCTTATGACGAGTCCAGCGGGCTGGTGGGTGAACTGGCCGGGCATTTAGCTGAGTTGCTGGCACGATTGAATCACTGGCGTGAAGCACTGGCGCAGACTCGTTCTTTAGACGCGTGGTTGCCGCTGTGTCGCGAACTTATTAACGCCTTTTTCAGCGCCGATACTGAAGCTGAAGCCGCATTGCTGTTGGTTGAAGAACAGTGGAAACAGTTGATCGCATATGGCATAGATGCGCAATTTGATGAAGCGATCCCGGTGACGCTGCTGCGCGACGCTCTGCGAGGGCGGCTCGATCAGCAACGTATCAGCCAGCGCTTTCTGGCCGGGCCGATTAACTTCTGTACGTTAATGCCGATGCGGTCTATCCCCTTCAAAGTGGTTTGTCTGCTGGGAATGAATGACGGCGTTTATCCGCGTACGCTGGCACCGCTCGGGTTTGACCTGATGCAACAGCATATGCGTAAGGGTGATCGCAGCCGCCGCGATGACGATCGCTATCTGTTTCTGGAAGCATTAATATCGGCGCAGCACCAGCTTTACATCAGCTATATTGGCCGTGCGATTCAGGATAATACGGAACGCTATCCCTCCGTGCTGGTCACAGAACTGCTGGAATACATTGGGCAGAGTTTTTATCTGCCAGGCGATGAACAGTGTGAGTTGGATGAAAGCGCCGGGCGCGTGCGCATGCATCTTGAACAGCTTCATAGTCGCATGCCATTTGCCGTCGAAAATTTCCAGCCAGCTTCACGTACACAAAGTTTCGCCCGTGAATGGTTGCCTGCTGCGTTAGGCAAAGGCCATCCCCAACCCGACTTTGTTCAGCCGCTGGACGTTCCCGAGCTGGAATCGCTGACGCTAGATGCGTTTTTACGCTTCTGGCGTCACCCGGTACGTGCCTGGTTTCACCAGCGCCTGGGAGTGAGTTTTTGGCTGGAAGATAGCGAACTACCAGACACCGAGCCATTTGCGCTTGACAGCCTGGAACGCTATCAAATCAACGCTGAGTTACTCAATGCGTTGATTGAGGGCGATGATACACAGCGGCTTTATGCACGTCATCGTGCGGCAGGTAACCTGCCATATGGCGCGTTTGGCGAACTGTTCTGGCAAGCGCAGCATGAAGAGATGCAGGAAGTCGCGGCTGAGGTTTCTGCTGAGCGTAGCGACGGAGAAAGCTGGGAAATTAATCTGCAACCCGGCAACGTCACCTTAACCGGCTGGCTGTCACAGGTGCAGAGCGATGGCCTGCTGCGCTGGCGTCCTGGCGTGCTCAATATGAATGATGGTTTGCTATTGTGGCTGGAGCATCTGGTGTATTGCGCTTTAGGGGGAACGGGAGCCAGCCGGATGTATGGGCGAAAACATAGCCGCTGGCATTTCCCGTCTATAGATCAGGATGCGGCATTAGAAGCGCTGAAGAAATATGTCGAAGGCTTTCGACAGGGTATGGGGCAGCCGTTAATGTTGCTCAACAAAAGCGGGGGGGCCTGGTTAGAAGCCAGTTACGACAAAAAAACGCAGCAGCTGTTAACCGATGATGTTACCCAACTGAAGGCGCGTAATAAATTGCTGCAGGCATGGCAGGGCGGTTATCAGCAGGAGGGAGAAGGTAGCGATCCCTATTTGCAGCGTCTGTGCCGGGTATTAGATGAAACGCAGTTACAACAAATCACTGAGGCCGCAACGCAATGGTACCTGCCGGTGTTACAGGCCCATCAGGATGATGAATAGCAGGCCAGAGAGCGTATCCGTTTGATGGCTAAACAGTAGAAACAGTAAAAAGCTTGCTGTACTTCAGCTACGTGTGCTTGCACCGTGGCTTCCTGGGTAATAAGGGGTTTACATGCGTACACACGCACGCTGGTTGGCGGCGGTTTTGTTTAGCCTGGTGACGTTTCACGTACTGGCGCAGGTAAAATCGGGCTGGCAGCCAGTCAATGACACCATTCACAAAAGTGAACACGATCCACGTCAGTATCAGGCAATAACGCTCGACAATGGCATGACTGTTCTGCTGGTCTCTGATAGCGGCGCCCCGAAATCACTGGCGGCGTTAACCTTACCTATTGGTTCACTGGACGATCCTGATCAGCAGCTGGGTTTAGCCCACTATCTTGAGCATATGGTATTGATGGGCTCGAAACATTATCCCCAGCCCGATAACCTTGCGGAGTTTCTCAAGAAGCATGGTGGCAGCCACAATGCCAGCACCGCGTCGTATCGCACCGCATTTTATCTGGAGGTTGAAAACGACTCGCTGGAACCTGCCGTAGATCGTCTGGCGGACGCGGTGGCAGCACCGTTGCTTGACCCGGTAAATGCCGATCGCGAACGGCACGCGGTGAATGCGGAGCTGACAATGGCGCGCTCGCGTGATGGTTTACGTATGGCGCAGGTCGGCGCGGAAACGCTGAACCCAGCCCACCCGGGCTCGCGCTTTTCGGGCGGTAATCTGGATACTCTGAAAGATAAACCTGCTAGCAAGCTGCATCAGGCGCTGACAAACTTCTATCAGACTTACTATTCAGCCAACCTGATGAAAGCGGTGATTTACAGTAATAAGCCGCTGAAGGAAATGGCTGCGATTGCGACGAAAACCTTCGGGCGTGTTTCGAATCATAACGCCAGCGTTCCAGCCATTAACGTGCCGGTGGTGACGGAGGCACAGCAGGGTATCATTATTCACTACGTACCCGCGCAACCGCGTAAGCAGCTAAAAGTTGAATTCCGCATTGCTAATAACAGCGATCGCTTTCGCAGCAAAACCGATACGCTAATCAGTTATCTGCTTAGCAACCGCAGCAAAAATACCTTAACCGACTGGCTGCAAAAACAAGGTTTAGCAGACGACGTTAATGCGGGCGCAGACCCCATGACCGATCGTAACAGCGGCGTATTTGCTATTACGGTATCGTTGACTGACAAAGGTCTGGCGCAGCGTGACGACGTGGTTGCGGCCATATTTAGCTACATCAATATGCTGCGTGAGAAGGGCATTGATAAACGCTATTTTGATGAAGTGTCGCATGTATTGGCTCTGGATTTCCGTTATCCCTCGATCAGTCGTGACATGGACTACATCGAGTGGCTAGCCGATACCATGCTGCGTGTGCCTGTTGAGCATACATTAGATGCGCCTTATTTAGCGGATGACTACGATCCCGCTGCGATAAAAGCGCGCCTTGACGGCATGACGCCGGAAAAAGCGCGAATTTGGTACATCAGCCCACAGGAGCCGCACAATAAGCAGGCTTACTTTGTTAATGCGCCTTATCAGGTCGATTCTGTTAAGCAGCAGACTTTTGTCGACTGGCAGCAGCGTGCCAGTAAGATTCAGCTTTCCATGCCGGTTCTTAACCCCTACATACCCGATGATTTCACCTTAATCGCTGAGGACGGGAAAAAATATAACCATCCGGTGAAGCTGGAAAATAATTACGGGATGCGGATCTACTGGATGCCGAGCCAGTACTACGCCAGTGAACCGAAAGCCACCATCACGCTGGCATTGCGAAACAAGCAGGCGATCAGCAATGCGCGCCAGCAGGTTCTGTTTGGTCTGAATGACTATCTCTCCAGCCTGGCGCTGGATGAGCTGAACTCACAGGCTTCTGTGGGCGGCATTAGTTTCTCCACTGGTGAAAATGATGGCCTGATATTTAGCGCCAGCGGCTTTACTCAGCGTCTACCGACCTTATTGAAAAAGCTGGTAGAGAAATATTCAACATTTCAGCCGAACGAACAGCAGCTTGAGCAGGCGAAATCCTGGTATCTGGAACGTCTGGAGACAGCAGAGAAAGGTAAAGCTTTTGAACAGGCGATTCAGCCCATGCAAATGCTGTCGCAACTGCCGTATACCCAGCGCGAAACGCGTCGCAAACTGGTGAGTGCGATGACGCTGAAAGAGGTGGTAACTTACCGTGATAACCTGATTCGCAATGCCACGCCAGAAATGATGGTGCTGGGTAATCTAAGTGCTGACAGCGTGACGCAACTGGGGCGCGATCTGAAGCAGCAGATGCAAAGCGACGGTTCGCGGTACTGGCACAGTAAGTTCGTGACGTTTGACAAGCCGATCAAAGCCAACCTGCAACAAACAGGCAGTAGCACTGACTCAGCGCTGGCAGCGCTCTATATTCCGCTTGGGTACGGCGAATATCAGAGCATGGCAAACAGCTCAATGCTGAGCCAAATTATCCAGCCGTGGTTCTACAACCAGCTGCGTACCGAAGAACAGCTCGGTTATGCGGTATTTGCCTTTCAAATGCCGGTGGGAAGGCAGTGGGGGATCGGCTTCTTACTGCAAAGTAACAGCAAGCAGCCCGCCTATCTATTGCAGCGCTACCAGGCATTTTATCCGCAAGCGGAAAAGCGCTTGCGTGACATGAGCAAGCAAGACTTTTCGCAATATCAGCAGGCAATGATCAATGAGTTGCAACAGCATCCACAAACGCTGGATGAGGAAGCGACACGCTATAGTCGTGATTTTGATCGTCAAAACTATGCCTTCGATACCCGGCAAAAAATTATTGAGCAGATTCAGCAGTTAACCGCTTCTGGCCTGGCGGACTTTTTCCACCAGGCGGTGATGCGTAAAAACGGCATGGTCATGACATCGCAAATTGCCGGTAGCGGAGAAGCCAAAACAGAATTCGCTTATTTACCGGGCTGGAAAACCTGGAATGAAGTGGCGAAACTGCAACAGTCGCTGCCGGTGAAGAGTGAAACACAATGACGCAGCCACGCCCCGAACCATTAAATCCACTGACGTTGCCGCTACGCGGCGAGCGGTTGATAGAGGCGTCAGCGGGAACCGGAAAAACCTTTACTATCGGTTTGCTCTATTTGCGTTTGTTATTAGGACTTGGCGAAGAGAATGCCTATAGCCGACCGCTATCGGTAGAAGAAATTCTCGTCGTGACCTTTACCGAAGCCGCCACCGCCGAACTGCGTGGGCGTATTCGCGATAACATTCACCAGCTGCGGCTGGCCTGCGTGCGTGGCACAAGCAGCAATCCGATGCTGCAAACATTGCTTGAGCAGATCCCTGATCTGGCGCAGTCTGCCTCGCAGCTGCTGGCAGCTGAACGGCAAATGGATGAGGCGGCCATTTTTACCATTCATGGTTTCTGCCAGCGGATGCTTAACCTGAATGCTTTCGAGTCGGGCATGTTATTTGAACAGGAGCTGATCGAGGATGAACAGGCGCTGTTAAAACAGTCGGCTGCCGATTTCTGGCGTCGGCATTGTTATCCTTTGTCACTGGATGTCGCCCGGGTCATTGCGGCAGAGTGGAGCAGCCCCGACCATTTGCTGACCACGCTGCGCCCGTGGTTGCAAGGGGAAACGCCCACGCTTAAACGTCCACCGGCTGCTGAAGAAACCCTGGCATCGCGTCATGCCAGTAATCTTGCCCGCATAGCGGAAATTAAGCAGCAATGGCAGGCGTTGAGTAGCGATATAGAAGGGATTATTGCTAACTCAGGTGTCGATAAACGCAGCTACAGTAGCAAGCATCTGCCTAACTGGATCAGTAAAGTCTCTCAATGGGCGACCAGTGAAACACTGGATTATCAGCCGCCAAAAGAGCTGGAGCGTTTTGGTCAGCAGGTTCTGGTTGAGAAAACTAAAAAAGGCGAGGCACCGAGCCATGCACTGTTTGAAGCGATTGATGTGTTCCTTGCCGAACCGCTGTCGCTTCGCGATGTGATTATTTCTCAGGCACTGACTGAAATACGTGAAGTGGTGCAGCGCGAGAAGCGCCTGCGTGCGCTCCTTGGGTTTGACGATCTGCTGAGCAAGCTGGATGAGGCATTGCAGCAGCCCGGCGGCGCGCTACTGGCCGAAACGATTCGGACGCGTTTTCCGGTAGCGTTGATTGATGAATTCCAGGACACCGATCCGCAGCAATATCGTATCTTCCGCTCGCTGTATATCAATCAACCGGAACAGGCATTGTTGCTGATTGGCGATCCTAAGCAGGCGATTTACGCTTTTCGCGGCGCTGATATTTTTACTTATCTACGCGCACGTAATGAAGTCAGTGCTCACTATACGCTCGACACAAACTGGCGCTCTTCACCGGCAATGGTAGAAAGCGTCAACCGGTTATTTTCCCAGGTTGATGCACCGTTTCTGTTCTCTGCTATCCCTTTTTTAGCGGTAAACCCCGCGCCGCCGAATCAAAATTTAAACCTGATTTTCGACCATCAGCCACAACCCGCGCTGCGCTTTTGGTTACAACCCGGCGAAGGAGTGGGTGTAAGTGATTACCAACAATTTATGGCGCAGCAGTGTGCGTCTGACATCAGCCGTTGGTTATTGGCAGGGCAACAAGGGCATGCGCAGCTTGGCAAAGGCGATGCGCTGCGTAATGTGCAGGCATCTGACATTACGGTGCTGGTGCGCAGCCGCAATGAAGCTAATGTGATTCGCGATGCGCTGAATGCATTGTCGATTCCCTCCGTCTATCTTTCCAGCCGCGATAGCGTTTATACCACTCCGGAAGCACGTGAACTGCTGTGGCTGTTGCAGGCTATTCAGGCTCCTGAGCAGGAGCGCCTGTTGCGTAGCGCACTGGCCACCTCTGTTTTCGCCATTGATGCCGCCACGCTGGACGCGCTAAGCCAGAATGAGCGCGAATGGGATGCGCTGGTTGAGCAGTTTGCCGCATGGCAGCAGCTTTGGCAGCAGCGAGGCATTCTGCCCATGCTACGCGACGTAATGATCAAGCGTCAGTTAGCGGAAAACATGCTGGCCTCAGAAAACGGTGAGCGCAGGCTGACGGATTTAATGCATCTGGGCGAACTGTTGCAGGAAGCGGCGATACAACTTGATAGCCCACATGCGTTGGTGCGCTTTCTTGCTCAGCAGATTGCACAGCCTAACAGTCAGGCCGCGAATCAACAACTTCGTCTGGAGAGCGATCGTCATCTGGTGCAGATCGTCACCATCCATAAATCGAAAGGGCTGCAATATCCGCTGGTCTGGCTACCGTTTGCCGCCGGTTTCCGTGAAGCGGCTAACGCGCTTTATCACGATCGCGAGAGTTTTATCGCGCTGCTGGATGTGCAGGGCGATGAGCAAAGTATGGAACTGGCAGAAGAAGAGCGGCTGGCGGAGGATTTACGTCTGCTTTATGTAGCATTAACGCGCTCGGTTTACCATTGCAGCGTCGGGATTGCGCCGTTAATTAAAGGGACGCGTAAAAAAGAAGGCGAAAGCGATCTGCATAAAAGTGCACTGGGTTATCTGGTACAGCGCGGCAAAGCGGCAGATGCCATACAGCTGAGCCAGCATTTGCATACTTTAAACGGTGCAGGAATTGAACTTGTCACGGGCGAGTTGCAACCGGGTGAAGCCTGGCAAAATGGCTGGGTTTCTGACGAGGCGCTAACTAGCCGCAGCGTGACGCGTGGGCTGGCAGACAGCTGGCGCGTAACCAGTTATTCAGGTTTACAGCAGCACAGTAGCTCGCCATTACTGGAGCTTATGCCGAGCTTTGATATTGATGCCGCAGGCGAAGAGGGCAGCGATGAAGCGCCAGCGCTGACGCCGCATCATTTCCCGCGCGGTGCTGCACCCGGCACGTTTTTGCATGGCTTATTTGAATCCATTGATTTTGCGGAGCCGCCCGACGACATCTGGCTGGAGGATCAGTTACAGCAGAATGGTTATTCTCTCGACTGGTTGCCGGTGATGAAGCAGTGGATCGAGCGCGTCCTGCACACGCCGCTGAATGATGGAAAACTGACGCTGGCAGCAATAAAAATGGAGCAGCGGCTGATCGAACTGGAGTTTTATTTGCCGATCAGTAATCTGCTGACCGCAACAGCACTGGATGCATTGCTGCGTCGCCACGATGCGCTGTCGCAACGGGCACCCGCGCTGGATTTCCGTCAGGTCCAGGGAATGCTGAAAGGCTTTATCGATCTGGTGTTCCGCTGGCAGGGGAAATATTATCTGCTGGATTATAAATCGAACTGGCTGGGTAACAGCCATGCCGATTACACACCACTGGCAATGGAACAGGCCATGATCGATCATCGCTACGACTTACAGTATCAGCTGTATACGCTGGCGCTGCATCGTTATCTCCGGCATCGCCTGCCTGATTATGATTATCAGCGCGATTTTGGTGGCGTGTTTTATCTGTTTCTGCGCGGCATGGATGGCAATTCACCTGACAACGGTATCTTTGCCACCCGCCCTGGTGAAGCCTTTGTTGAAGAAATTGATGCGTTATTTGGCAGTACCGGGGAGATGTCATGACTGAGATGATGTCATTACTCACGCAGGCAGTAGAAAAACGCCTGCTGCGTCCTTTAGATATTCAATTTGCCCGGCTGCTGGCAGACGAGTCGCAACCCGCTTTATTACTGGCTGCGGCCTGTGTCAGCGCGGAAGCGGGCGAAGGGCATGTCTGCCTGCCGCTGGTGAATCTGAGCGAAACCGGTCTGTTTGCCGGACGCCAGCCCGTCCTGGCTCAGGCGATCTGGCAAGCGGCGGGGGCGCCGGGAAGCTGGTCTGAATGCCTGGCGGGCTGGAGCGCAGTGAGTGATGGCAGCCGGGTCACGCCATTAGTGCTCAGCCATCAGCGACTTTACCTGCATCGCTTATGGCAGAGTGAAGGGCAGGTCGCAGCTTTCTTTTCGCTTCAGGATACCAGCGCGGTATTTGACGCGCATACAGCCAGTGAAGTGCTCAATGACTTATTTGGCAACCAGCCGGACGACTGGCAAAAAATTGCGGCAGCGGTGGCGTTAACACGAAAAACTGCCGTGATTTCCGGTGGGCCAGGCACAGGTAAAACCACTACGGTGGCAAAATTACTGGCAGCGATGATTCGTCTGAACGACGGCTCCTTGCGTTTCCAGCTCGCCGCGCCTACTGGCAAAGCGGCGGCACGCTTAACCGAATCCCTTGGCAAAGCCTTACAGGAATTATCTGTCAGCGACAAGGAGCGGGCACGTTTTCCCTCTGAAGCGACGACCTTACACCGCCTGTTAGGCGCGCAACCAGACACGCAACGCTTGCGCTACCACGCCGGAAACCGGCTGCATCTTGATGTGCTGGTGGTTGATGAAGCCTCCATGGTCGACCTGTCTATGATGGCAAAATTGATTGCCGCATTGCCGCTTCATGCGCGCGTTATTTTTCTCGGCGATCGCGATCAGCTGGCTTCCGTCGAAGCGGGGGCGGTGTTGGGTGATATTTGTCGCTGTAGCGAAAACGGCTACAGCCTGGCACGGGCTGAGCAGTTGGCATTACTGACCGGTTGCGCCCTGGAAGGAGTAGACCACCAGCAGGCACCTAGGGTGCGTGACAGCATTTGCCTGCTGAGAAAAAGTTATCGTTTCGACGCGAAATCAGGCATTGGTCAGTTGGCGAGTGCGGTGAATCTGGGCGATATACAGCAGATTGAGAAGGTGTTTGCTGCGGCGTTTGACGATATTCATTATCAAACGTTGGATAGTGGCGAAGCCTACCAGCTGATGCTGAATGAGGTAGTACAAGGCTATCAGCCTTTCCTGCAACTGATTAAGCAAAACGCAGCGCCAGAGGAGATCATTGCGGTGTTTGGTCGTTATCAACTGCTATGCGCATTACGCGATGGGCCTTTCGGCGTACAAGGATTAAACCAGCGCGTAGAGCAGCGATTAATACAGCTACAGCGTATTCGCCGTCCCGTTACAGGCAGTCGCTGGTATCCGGGGCGTCCAGTGATGATTACTCGCAATGACAGCGCGCTCGGGCTGTTTAATGGCGACATCGGCATTACGCTGCGGGACGCAGAAAATCAGCTAAAAGTATTTTTTTCACTGCCGGACGGCTCTGTCAAAGCGGTTCAGCCCAGTCGTTTACCTTCGCATGAAACGGCGTGGGTCATGACCGTGCATAAATCGCAGGGGTCGGAATTTGAACATACGGCATTAGTTATGCCTGCTCAGTTTTTGCCGCTGCTAACCCGCGAACTGGTGTATACCGCTATCACGCGCGCACGTAAGCGGTTAACGCTTTATAGCGATCTCGGGATTTTTCAGCGGGCGGTTGCATTACAAACGCAGCGGCGCAGTGGCCTGGTGGAACGCCTTGCGGGCTTAACGTAGGAAATAAATCGGGCGGCATCATTGCCGCCCGCATCGTGTTAAGTTAAATCGGCCATCAGCACCTTGGAACGACGCTGATAGTTGTACATCTCTTTCTTACTTTCCGGCAGTGATTCAATATCCACCGGCGTAAAGCCGCGTTCCTGGAACCAGTGGATACTACGCGTAGTGAGCACAAACAGCTTTTCCAGCCCCATCTGACGCGCCTGCAGCGCCACGCGTTGCAGCAGCATTTCGCCTCGTGACGAACTACGATAATCCGGGTGCACTGCGACGCAGGCCATTTCACCAATTTTTTCATCCATAAACGGATAAAGGGCGGCGCAGGCGATAGTCAAATTGTCGCGCTGATTAATCGTGAACTTATCGATTTCCATTTCCAGCTGTTCACGTGAACGACGTACCAGAATGCCTTGTTGTTCCAGCGGACGGATCAATTCAAGGATGCCGCCAATGTCATTGATGGTAGCGCGGCGGATCTGTTCCGCGGATTCCATCACGATTTGCGTACCGATTCCGTCGCGTGAGAATAATTCCTGTAACAGCGCTCCGCTTTCCCGATAGCTAATCAAATGGCTGCGACGCACGCCGCTGCGGCAGGCTTTTACCGCGCCACGCAGGAAGCGGACGGTGCCGGAAAGGTAATCGCCTTCACGTTCAAACGCTTCAATACGCGCCTGGGCATCGTTAGGAAACAGCTCGGAGATAATATCGCCTTCGCTGTTGATGACGCCCTGCTCGGAGCAAAAGCCAATCATCTTTTCCGCTTTCAGTTTAATGGCTAACTGCGTGGCGACTTCTTCCGACGTCAGGTTAAAACTTTCACCGGTGACAGAAACTGCAACCGGACCCAGCAAGACAATCGCATCATTATCAAGCTGGCGGTGAATGGCTTCTTCATCGATACGACGAATGCGTCCGCTGTGGCAATAGTCCACGCCATCGTCCACACCCAGCGGCTGAGCAATAATAAAATTGCCGCTGACGACATTAATATGCGCGCCCTGCAGCGGAGTATTGTTTAGACTCATCGAAAGGCGAGCGGTAATATCAAGCTGAAGACGACCCGCCGCTTGTTTCACTAATTCGAGCGATTGCGCATCGGTAACCCGGGTAAACTTGTGATAAACCGGCTCCAGCTGGTGTTCTGCCAGGCTGGCATCAATCTGCGGACGGGCGCCATAGACCACCACCAGACGAATACCGAGGCTATGCAAGAGGCTGATGTCGTTGATGATGGTCGGGAAGTTCTCATGCTCAATGGCTTCACCGCCGAGCATGATGACAAAGGTTTTATCCCGATGAGCATTGATATAGGGAACGGTATGGCGAAAACCCTGAACCAGTTCAGTACTACGTTCCTTCACGGCTAACCCTCAGTGAATGGTTATTCGAATTTTTTGTATTTTTATTCTTTTGTGAAGGTTATTGCAAGCGCTAATCCTGACGTTAATTTACGAATTTTTGCATGCCAAAGCCGCTAACAGCCTGCATTATTTGGAGTTTCCAGGATGACATCGCATCAGGGATTGGATAAAGTTTTCGCCACACAATATTTAACTGGCGTTTTTTTAGACATTACACAGCAGCTGGAGCGGCATGTCCGAAGTTAATTCCTTATTTTCACGCAGACGATTTTTACAAGGTACGGGAGCATTACTGTTGTTGAGTGTCAGCCGTGTCGGCATGGCGGCAAACAGCCACATCGTTGCAGTGCGCATCTGGCCTTCCTCAACGTATTCCCGCATGACGCTGGAATCTAATGTTCCGCTTAAGTACAAGCAATTTGCGCTGAGCCATCCTGACCGGCTGGTTATTGATATTGACGGCCTGCATCTTAATCCGGTTCTGAAAGGCGTTAATAAACTGGTTCGCGTTGACGATCCCTTTATCAAAAATGCCCGTGTGGGTCAGTTTGATGCCCACACCGTGCGCATCGTGCTGGAATTAAAGCGCAACGTGTCGCCAAAAATATTCAGCCTTACCCCCATTGCCGGAATCAAACATCGTCTGGTGGTTGATCTTTATCCCAGTCAGGATCAGGCAGAAGACGATCCGCTGCTGGCATTGCTGAAAGATTACAACCAGGGCGATCTGGAAAAAAATGAACCTGCTCAGGCCCCGCTGCCAGGCAAAGCCGGTCGCGATCGACCAATTATCATTATGATCGATCCCGGACACGGCGGCGAAGATCCCGGCGCGCATGGCAAATATAAAACGCGCGAAAAAGATATTGTGCTGAAGATTGGTCGCCGGCTGAAGGCATTAATCGACAAAGAGCCGAACATGAAAGCCTATATGACGCGTAATGAAGATGTGTTTATTCCGCTGCGGGTGAGAGTCGCAAAGGCACGTAAGCAGCGAGCCGACCTGTTTGTGTCGATCCATGCTGATGCGTTTACCAGCCGGGCCGCGCGTGGCTCATCTGTGTTTGCGCTTTCTACCCGCGGCGCCACATCTGCTGCTGCGCGCTTTTTAGCACGAACCCAGAACGAATCGGATTTGATTGGGGGCGTCAGCATGAGTGGCGATCGCTATCTCGATCACACTATGTTCGATATGGTACAGCGGCAAACCATTCATGACAGCCTGAAGTTTGGCAAGGAAGTGTTGCATCGCATGGGGCGTATTAATCATTTGCACAAACACACCGTAGATCAGGCGGGTTTCGCTGTATTGAAAGCGCCGGATATTCCGTCAATTCTGGTAGAAACCGCGTTTATCAGTAACGTGGAAGAGGAGCGCAAGCTACGCACCACGCGCTATCAGCATCAGGTTGCTGAGGCCATCCTGCATGGCATTAAGGCGTATTTTGATAGCGGAGCGGCGCTGGCGCATCGCGAATAGAGAAAAAAGGATAGCCCTGGCTAACCTTTTTCGGCAATGCGTATGGCAACCAGACATTGCCAAATTCCAGAAACAAAAAAACACCCTTTCAGGTGCTTAAATGATTGGTTGCGGGGGCCGGATTTGAACCGACGACCTTCGGGTTATGAGCCCGACGAGCTACCAGGCTGCTCCACCCCGCGTCCGTATTGCGCATTGCGACTTTTCATATTGTCTTTTCCGCAGAAGAGTTGGTTGCGGGGGCCGGATTTGAACCGACGACCTTCGGGTTATGAGCCCGACGAGCTACCAGGCTGCTCCACCCCGCGTCCGTACTGCGCATTGCGACTTTTCATATTGTCTCTTCCGCAGAAGAGTTGGTTGCGGGGGCCGGATTTGAACCGACGACCTTCGGGTTATGAGCCCGACGAGCTACCAGGCTGCTCCACCCCGCGTCCGTGGAAGCGCACTATACGCCGAGTGATGATTGTTGCAACCCCTTTTTGACCTAAAAGATTAAATTTACAGTTATTTGCTGAAGGTTTCGTCCATCTGGCGAAAAAGTAAACTGATGTGAAGCGTGTCAAAGCGGATGGATTTCATTCTGACGGACGCTTTGCTATCGTCGCCTGGCGAACATTTTATAAAAAGAGATGATGATGAAAGGACGTTGGAAGAAGTATGCACTTACTGGCGCATTTTTAGCGCTGCTGGCTGGCTGTAGTTCCAAACCGACCGATCGTGGACAACAATATAAAGATGGCAAACTTGAACAACCTTTAGCGTTAGTAAACCAGCCTAATGCCAAAGGCCGTCCGGTTAATGGCAGGGATTTTGGCGAACAGGTGCGACAGATTCAGTATGCATCGTCGGGTTTGTATGGACGTCAGACCAGCACTTACAGTGCGATTGAAAGCTGGTTATTAGCCGGAGCCGATACGCGTCAGTTGCGTCAGTTTGGTTTGAATGCGTTTCAGATGGAAGGCACCGACAACTACGGCAACGTGCAATTTACCGGTTACTACACGCCAGTAGTGGAAGCGCGTTATACCCGACAGGGAGAGTTCCAGTATCCTATTTACCGGATGCCGCCCCGTAAGCGTGGCGCAAAATTGCCAAGCCGTGCGTCTATATATAGCGGTGGCATTGACGATCGCTACGTCATCGCTTACAGCAACTCCTTGATTGATAACTTTATGATGGACGTACAGGGTAGCGGTTACGTTGATTTTGGCGATGGTCGCCCAATGAAGTTCTTTGGCTACGCGGGAAAAAATGGCTGGGGATACCACAGTATTGGGAAAGAGTTGATCGATCGCGGTGAAGTGAAGCGTGAAAATATGTCGATGCAGGCGATTCGCCAATGGGCAGCGGAGCATTCGCCACAGGAAGTGCGTGCGCTACTGGAAACGAATCCTTCATTTGTGTTCTTCAAGCCAGAAGAGTTTACACCGGTTCGCGGCGCAAGCGCGGTGCCGCTGGTCGCTAAAGCGTCGGTAGCCTCTGATCGCTCCATTATTCCTGCCGGAACCGTATTGCTGGCAGAAGTGCCACAGCTAAATGAGAAGGGCAAGTTCAACGGGAAATATGAAATGCGGCTGATGGTGGCGCTGGATGTTGGCGGGGCAATAAAGGGCCAGCATTTCGACATCTATCAGGGCATTGGTCCGGATGCGGCGCACCTTGCCGGTTTCTATAATCACTATGGTCGCGTCTGGGTCTTAAAAGCCGCTCCCGGTACGGGTCAGCCGCTTTTCAGTAACCCGCAAAGTGGTAATAATGGTTCACTACTGTTAGGTTCTAATTAATTTTTTTTCTGCGGGCCTGCTGGCCCGCACGACTTTACAGGTTCAATTATGAGTGTGGTTAATGAAGCCTGGCGCCAGCGCTTTGGCGGCACGGCGCGTCTTTATGGTCAGGATGCGCTGCAACGTTTTGCCGACGCGCATTTTTGTGTGATTGGTATCGGCGGTGTTGGCTCCTGGGCGGCAGAAGCGTTGGTACGCACAGGCATCGGTAAAATCACCCTGATTGATATGGATGATGTCTGTATTACCAACACTAACCGGCAAATCCATGCGTTAAATGGCAATGTCGGCCAGGCGAAAACCGAAGTGATGGCCGTGCGTTTGCGGGCAATCAATCCTGATTGTGAAGTAATTTGTATTGATGATTTTATCACTCCGGACAATACCGCCGAGCTGATGGCGGCAGGTTATGACTTCGTCATTGATGCGATTGACAGCGTGCGTCCCAAAGCCGCGCTGATCGCCTGGTGCCGTCGCAATAAGATTCCATTAGTCACTACCGGTGGCGCAGGCGGACAGATCGATCCCACCCAAATCCAGGTCGCCGATCTGGCAAAAACCATTCAGGATCCGCTGGCAGCCAAACTGCGCGAGCGCCTGAAACAACTGGGTGTGGTTAAAAACAGTAAAGGGAAGTTGGGCATTGACTGCGTGTTTTCTACCGAAGCGCTGGTTTATCCACAACCTGATGGCAGCGTATGTGCGTCTCGCAGTACGGCGGAAGGCCCGAAACGAATGGATTGTGCAGCAGGTTTTGGTGCGGCCACCATGGTAACCGCGACGTTTGGATTTGTTGCTGTGTCACATGCGCTGAAGAAGTTTCTGGCGCGCGCAGCCCGCCACGCTTAAGGCAACGCTTTACGCGCCTGAGCCTGAACGGCATCAGCTAATGCCTGTAAACCGCTGCTGCGTGATGCGCTGAGTTGGGCGCGTAAGCCTAACTCATCAAAGAGCTGCAAAGGATCTGCATTAAGAAGCATTTGCGGCGATTTGCCTTCAACGGCGGTAAGTAAAACTGCCAGCAAGCCGCGTACAATGCGACCTTCGCTGTCGCCATAAAAGTGCAGCGTGCCATCGTGGCGTAACTGGCTACTCAGCCAGACGCGATTTTCACAGCCGCTTAGCTCAATTTCAGGCGTTTTTAACCCTTCCGCTAACGCTGGCAGCTGGCGGCTGAGTTGAATTAAGTGACGATAGCGATCTTCCCACTGATGAAAATGTGCAAACTTTTCTTGCAGGCTTTCAACGGTGATGAGATCGCCAAAAGGATGTGGCGCTAACAGGGGTGAACTCATATTAAGGCTCCGATAACAACGCAATGGCGCTACGCATGGCGCGAATCAATGCATCAACATCTTGCAGATTATTATAGGGTGCAAAGGAGACACGCAGCGTGCCGCTGACTCCCAGCGCTGCCATCAACGGTTGTGCGCAATGTTGGCCGGCGCGCAGTGCAATACCATGTTCCGCCAGCAGCGTAACAATGTCGCTGTGATGAATGCCGACAAAATCAAAAGCCAGCAGGCTGGCATTGCCGCAGCGGAAACTGCGAAAGCCCGGCAGTTCGGTAAGCTGTTCTTCAGCGAGACTGGCAAGTTGCTGACTCCACATTTCAGCTTTGCTTTGATCATGTTGCTTAAGCCAGGATAAGGCGGCGCTCAAGCCAACCACGCCAGCAACGTTAGGCGTGCCGGCTTCAAAGCGCCAGGGCACGGGTTGTGATGTGAAGCCGTTGAAATCAACATGAGTCAGCATTTTGCCGCCGCCTTGCCACGGCCCCATCTCTTCCAGCAGTTCGGCTTTGCCATACAGCACACCGATACCCATCGGCCCATAAAGTTTGTGTGCCGAAAAAGCGTAGAAGTCGATATTCAGTGCCTGCATATCCGGCGGACAGTGCACTACGCCTTGCGCGCCATCAACCATCACTTTAGCGCCTACCGCATGCGCAAGCTGTATCGCCTGGACCAGGTCGGGACAGCCGCCGGTGACATTTGACATCTGTCCAATCGCCAGCAAACGCGTACGGCTGTTCATTAAGGCCGGCAGCAGCGAAATATCGGGCAGGCGATCGGCGCCAATCGGCCATTTAACCACTTTGGCCCCACGCGTTTGCGCTGCCATTAGCCACGGAACCAGGTTGGCATGATGTTCCGCCTCACTGACTACGATTTCATCACCGGGCTGTAAACGGGGCAGCAACCAGCTATTTGCGACTAAATTGATAGCTTCGGTAGTACCGCGCGTCCAGACAATTTGGTGCGCATCAGCAGCATTTAACCAGTCAGCCACCTGACTGCGCGCCTGCTCGTAACGCTCGGTAAGCTGACGCGCTGTGGCGAACTGGCTGCGATGTACCGTACCTGCGCTGAGGCTGTAGAACTGTTGCGCGTTGTCGATAACAGCCTGCGGCTTTAACGTGGTTGCGGCGCTGTCGAGGTAGACACCTGCATCAGCGAGCGCGGGAAATTGCTGGCGAAAAGCACTGGGATTGAATGCGGTCATGCTCGGCTCTTGAGAATAATTCGTAGTAATAAGAAACAGGACCAGGCCGAAAGAAGGGCCCCTGCCTGGCAAAGCTGAAAAAGCGCGTTATGCTGAATATTGCAAGGTTTGAACCAAACCCGCATAACGATAAGACCTTATTTAGTCGATTTCACTTATCTGCTGCTTCTGGTCAGCGTCACGCGGGTGGTTTAATGCAATCAATCTGCAAGGAGATAGAAGATGAAAAAACTCGCCGCAGTGCTGGCCATGTGTACGATGGCCTTTACCCTGGCTGCTTGTTCGAGCAACTACGTAATGCATACCAATGACGGACGTACCATCGTAGCCGATGGTAAACCTCAGGTCGATGATGAAACCGGCATGATCCGCTATAAAGATGCCAATGGCAATAAACAGCAGATTAACCGCACCGATGTGAAAGAGATGGTTGAAATAGATCAGTAAGCAGGTAAAAAAAAGCACCGCAATTTGCGGTGCTATACTAAAAATTTACTATGGACAGACAGGGTAAATCTACAGGAATCAAAAGGTTGATCTGTAAAAGTCAGATCAAAATTGCAAACACAACATCACGACCACAAGCCAAAAGCTCTCGGAAAGTCTGCGAACTCACTCACAAATCCTAAAACTTTTCGTTCCGGCTCAGGAAGTGCGGCAACTATAGGTATTTGCTGGAGCTTCCTCAATGGACAAATTATAATGTATCGGATTAAAAATTCTAATACGTAAAGGCTTTGTATAAGCTTTGGTATTTACTGCCAGTCCGGATACGGAAAACCATGTCGAAACGTCTTCCTCCTCTTAACGCACTGCGTGTTTTTGACGCAGCTGCGCGCCATTTAAGTTTCACAAAAGCGGCTGAAGAGCTATTTGTCACCCAGGCAGCTGTAAGCCATCAGATAAAATCCCTGGAAGATTTCCTTGGCTTAAAGCTATTTCGCCGGAGGAATCGTTCGCTTTTACTAACAGAAGAAGGGCAAAGCTACTATTTAGACATCAAGGAGATTTTTTCCGCGATTAACGAAGCGACGCGCAAATTA
This sequence comes from Mixta mediterraneensis, assembly GCF_014946725.1. Classification (GTDB taxonomy): domain Bacteria; phylum Pseudomonadota; class Gammaproteobacteria; order Enterobacterales; family Enterobacteriaceae; genus Pantoea; species Pantoea mediterraneensis. The sequence goes on along the minus strand of NZ_JACFXY010000009.1, from coordinate 63,645 downwards.
CAGGCCCGCAGCGCAAAAGGCGCATTGACGGTTAGTCTGTTGCCCAGTTTCGCTATTCAGTGGCTGGTTCCGCGCCTCTCTAGCTTTAATATGGCTTATCCGGGAATCGATGTGCGTATCCAGGCTGTTGACCGCGATGAAGAAAAATTAGCCGACGATGTCGATGTGGCTATTTTCTATGGGCGCGGCAACTGGCCGGGTTTACGCGTTGAGAAGCTGTATGCCGAATATCTGTTACCGGTTTGCTCACCCGCGTTAATGACTGGCGATAATCCGCTCAAAACACCCCTGGATCTGTCGCGCTTTACCTTGTTGCATGATGCTTCGCGTCGCGACTGGCAATCCTATATTCGTCAACTGGGTGTGCAGCATATTAACGTTCAGCAAGGACCGATTTTTAGCCACAGCGCGATGGTTTTACAGGCCGCTATTCATGGTCAGGGGGTTGCGCTAGCGAACAATGTGATGGCGCAAAGCGAAATTGAAGCCGGGCGACTGATTTGCCCGTTCAATGACGTATTAGTCAGTAAAAATGCTTTTTATCTGGTTTGTCATGACAGTCAGGCAGAACTGGGTAAAATAGCCGCTTTTCGTCAGTGGATTCTGGCAAAAGCCGCAACCGAACAAGAAAAATTCCGCTTTCGCTACGATCAGTAAATGTTGATTTCTGCACAGCGACGTGCAGATACACCTTGAGGGTAGTTTGATGTCCAGTCGTGCCATGTTTATTTTTGCCGCCATCAGTGGATTTTTACTGGTGGCTTTTGGTGCTTTTGGTGCCCATGTTTTGAGTCGCTCGCTTGGACCCGCCGAAATGGCGTGGATCCACACCGGGCTTGAGTATCAGGCTTATCACACGTTAGCGGTGACTGGACTGGGCGCTGCGATGCTACGTCGCGCCAATATCTGGTTTTACTGGAGTAGTGCATTTCTGGCACTGGGCACTGTGCTGTTTAGCGGCAGTCTGTATTGCCTGGCGCTGTCGCATTTGAAGTTTTGGGTTTTTGTCACCCCAGCTGGCGGGCTGTGCTTTCTCGTTGGTTGGTTTTTGATGTTGATTGGCGCGCTGCGTCTGAAACGAAAGGCAGATCGCCATGAATAAAGTTTTGCTGTATTGCCGTCCCGGCTTTGAAAAAGAGTGTGCCGCTGAAATTGCGGCAAAGGCTGCAGAGCGCGAAGTCTACGGCTTCCCGCGGGTTAAAGACGAGTCAGGTTATGTGCTGTTTGAATGTTATCAGCATGAGGATGCCGATCGTCTGGTCCGGGATTTGCCTTTTGCTCAGCTAATTTTTGCTCGCCAGATGTTAGTTGTCGGCGAACTGTTGTGTGACCTGCCGCAGGAAGATCGTATCTCACCGGTTGTCGGGATGCTCACTGGCGTGGTTGAGAAGGGCGGCGAATTGCGTGTGGAAGTGCCGGATACTAACGAAGCCAAAGAGCTAACCAAATTCTGCCGCAAGTTTACCGTGCCGCTGCGTGCCAGTCTACGTGACCACAAAATCCTGTTGAATTACGAAAGCCCAAAACGTCCGGTGGTGCATGTCTTTTTCATCGCACCGGGGACCTGCTATGTAGGGTATTCCTATCCGGAAAACAGCTCACCTTTCTATATGGGGATCCCGCGTCTCAGGTTCCCTTCTGATGCGCCAAGTCGTTCAACGCTGAAGCTGGAAGAAGCTTTTCATGTCTTTATTCCGGCAGATGAGTGGGATGAACGCTTAGCGAGCGGCATGTATGCCGTCGATCTCGGTGCATGTCCTGGCGGCTGGACCTATCAGTTAGTAAAGCGCAGCATGATGGTTTATGCCGTGGATAATGGCCCCATGGCACCGGCTCTGATGGACACCGGTCAGGTTATGCATGAGCGCGCAGACGGCTTTAAATTCCGTCCACCACGCAGCAATATCAGCTGGCTGGTCTGCGACATGGTGGAAAAACCGGTACGCGTGGCGAACCTGATGACAGAATGGGTGGTAAATGGCTGGTGCCGTGAAGCGATATTCAATCTGAAGCTGCCAATGAAAAAGCGTTATGAAGAAGTGACGCAAAACCTGGCGATGATGGAAGAAAAGCTGCAGGAGAACGGCATTAATGCTCAGATCCGTGCACGCCAGCTTTATCACGATCGTGAAGAAGTAACGGTACATATTCGTCGTATCTGGGCGGCAGCGGGCGGGCGTCGCGACGAACGTTAATTTTCAGGGCTGAGTGCTACGGCACTCAGCTTTCGTAACGCAGCGTTTTTAAGTTGCCCTGCAACTCTAAATCTTGTTTTAGCGTTGCGACGGCTTTGTTGAATAAATCGAACTTTTGCTGAGTTGAAGGATCAGATCACGCATCCTCCCGACAACACAGACCGTTCCGTGGCAAAGCAAAAGTTCAAAATCACCAACTGGCCCACCTACAACAAAGCCCTCATCAACCGTGGCTCCCTCACTTTCTGGCTGGACGATGAAGCGACTCATGCCTGGTATGAGTCGGCAACGCCTTCATCACGGGGAAGACCTCAGCGCTATTCTGACCTTGCCATCACCACCGTCCTGATGATTAAACGCCTGTTCCGGCTGACCCTGCAGGCTGCGCAGGGTTTTATTGATTCCATTTTTGCCCTGATGAACGTTCCGTTGCGCTGCCCGGATTACAGCAGTGTCAGCAAGCGGGCAAAGTCGGTTAATGTCTGTTTCAAAACACCCACCCGGGGTGAAATCGCACACCTGGTGATTGATTCCACCGGGCTGAAGGTTTTTGGTGAAGGCGAATGGAAAGTCAAAAATCACGGCAAAGAGCGCCGTCGTACCTGGCGGAAGCTGCATCTGGCCGTTGACAGCAGAACACATGAAGTCATCTGCGCGGACCTGTCTCTGAACAACGTCACGGACTCAGAAGCTTTCCCGGGTCTTATCCGGCAGACACACAGAAAAATCAGGGCAGCCGCAGCAGACGGCGCTTACGACACCCGACTCTGTCACGATGAACTGCGGCGCAAGAAAATCAGTGCCCTCATCCCGCCCCGAAAAGGAGCGGGTTACTGGCCCGTAGAGTACGCAGACCGTAACCGTGCAGTAGCGAATCAGCGGCTGACCGGGAGTAATGCCCGGTGGAAATGGACAACAGATTACAACCGTCGCTCGATAGCGGAGACGGCCATGGACAGGGTAAAGCAACTGTTCGGAGGTTCACTGACGCTGCGTGATTACGATGGTCAGGTAGCAGAGGCTTTGGGCATGGTGCGTGCGCTGAATAAAATAACGAAGGCTGGTATGCCAGAAAGCGTGCGTATTGCCTGAAAACCCGGTCAGCTACAGAGTCACTCGTCCTGAAGCTGATTTATTCAACAAAGCCCGTTGCGACCTGACGACTGATTTGCGCCATCTGCTGTTCCGCCTGGAGTTTATTGCGCCATTTGGTGGGTACCTGATCCAGCTGCTGATAAATACCTTCCAGCGAACCAAACCGCTGTAATAATTCTTTAGCACTTTTGGGGCCGATACCGGTGATTCCTGGAATTTTGCTGCTACTGATACCACACAATCCCCAGTAATCTGGCAAAAGCTGTGGCGAAACGCCAAATTCCGCTTCAATAAAAGGGACATCCAGCCAACGTTTTTGAAAATAATCGCGGATGCGGATCGCCGGAGCCAGCAGCTGACAATATCCTTTGTCGGTGGATACAATCGTGGCCTGATGACCAGCCTGCGCCATTTTTACCGCCAGGGTAGCGGCTAAATCATCGGCTTCATCCTGTCCGGCAACCCAGCAGCTAACGCCTGCGGCGCGAAATGCGTTTTGTAGCGCGGGCATTTCTGCCTGTAAATCTTCCGGCATCGGTGGGCGTCCGTTTTTATAATCCGGCAATAAATTATGTCGCCAGCCCTGATGGCGGATTTCGCTATCGAATACGGCGACAACATGGGTAGGTCGCGTATGTGCCAGCAACTGACGCAGCGCCGCCACGCAACCTTCAACACAAGGTGAACCTTGCACGGCATGCAAACGACGAATAAGGTTCAGCGCATCAACGATGAGAAGATGAAAAGACATGTGAATTCAGGCAGCCTGTAGACTGCCTCCTGATTTATTTAATGATTTCATAGCAGGGAATATAAGCGGTTCCCGGCAGCTTCATGCGGTGCTGGGCAACGAAGCCCTGCAACAGTTCGTCCATGCGATGCATAATGTCGGCATCCCCGTGAAGCTGATACGGACCTTTTTCACGGATTTCACGAATGCCTACCTCTTTTACATTACCGGCGACGATACCAGAGAAGGCACGGCGTAGATCGGCCGCCAGTTTTTCCGCTGGCTGGTGAGTATATAAGTTGAGGTTTGCCATGTTTTCATGGGTAGGCATAAACGGCACCTGCAAATCTTGCGCAATGCGAATCGACCAGTTGAAACTGTAAGCGTCGCCGGTTTCACGACGATACTCCTTCACCTGCGGCATCGCTTTTTTCATCAGGCGCGCGACTTCAGCAGCATCGTCAATGATGATTTTATAGTGCTTACGAGCAGGTTCGCCCAGGGTGCTGACAATGAAATCATCCAATACGCGGAAGTAGTCAGCGCTCTCGCTGGGGCCGGTCAAAATCAGCGGTAAGACCTGATCGCTGTTCTGTGGATTCATCATAATGCCCAGCAGATAGAGCAGCTCTTCTGCTGTACCCACACCGCCTGGAAAAATAATGATGCCGTGTGCGATACGAACAAAGGCTTCAAGGCGTTTTTCAATATCCGGCATGATGATCAGTTCGTTCACCAGCGGGTTTGGTGGCTCTGCCGCAATAATGGATGGCTCAGTTAAGCCAATAAAACGGCTGTCACGATAGCGTTGCTGAGCGTGTCCTACCGCCGCCCCTTTCATCGGCGCTTCCATCACGCCGGGTCCACAGCCGGTACAAATATTCAGCTCACGCAGGCCCAGTTGGGTGCCGACGTTGCGGCAATATTGATATTCAACCGCGTTAATTGAATGGCCGCCCCAGCACACCACGGTGTTGGGATATTCGCCAACGTGCAGCGCACGCGCATTACGCAGGATTGAAAATACCGTATTAGTGATGTTGGCCGAATCATCGGCGTCAGCATGTTGAAAACTTCCTGACCCGGAAAACTGACCGCTGACAAACAGAATGTCGCGTAATACCGCAAACAGGTTGGCTTGTAACGAGCGAATGATGCGTCCGTCAACAAATGCCTCTTCCGGCGGGTTGATCAGTTCAAGCTTCACCCCACGTTCACGGCGCAACACATTAATGTCGAAATTTTCAAAGCGGGAAAGCAGCTCATGACTGCTGTCGGTCTGGCTACCTGAATTGAGCACGGCGAGTGAACAATTACGAAATAGTTGATAAAGATCGCTGCTGGCCGTGCGTTTCAGCATATCGACTTCCAGCTGGGAGAGCAGATCCATCGAGCCAAGGGGGCTGATATGGGTAATCAAATGAACTCCTTTACACCCGCCTGGGTGATTGTTGACACTGTAATGACAGTGACGAAAATCCCTGGTCGGCAAACTTACCGTTTGCCGCCGTGTTCAGAGTAGCCTTGTCCGCTGGAATAGCTCAAGTGGAACTGTGCAGGTTAAGCACAGCCTGCGAGAGATCTCGCAATCTATTGACGAGCCAGACGTGAGTAAGCCGGAGAAAAGGGAACATTGCTGCGCCACGGATTAATATCTAAACCACCGCGTCGGGTATAGCGCGCATATACCGTCAACGCTTCCGGATGGCAAAAGCGCAACACATCATTGAAGATGCGCTCAACACATTGTTCATGAAATTCATTATGCTGGCGGAAAGAAATCAAATAACGCAGCAGCTTTTCACGATCAAGACGCGGGCCTTTATAGCGAATCATCACCGAGCCCCAGTCGGGCTGGTTAGTAATAAGGCAATTGGATTTCAGCAAATGGCTAACCAGCGTTTCCTCTATAATTTCACTGCCGGTAGCATCGGCTAAATAGTCAGCATTGAAGCGATAATCTTCAACTTCAATGTCCTGCTCATCAATACAATATCCATTGAAATGACCAATTGGCTGGCCTTCAACTTCATTGAGCCTAAATAGCGCAACACGTACTTCACCTTTTGCACAGGCGCTCAGATCGCGCTCCAGTGTCTGACGCACTTCGCCCCAGTCAGCAAATCTGGTCTGGTTAAAACTGTTAAGATAAAGCTTGAAGCTTTTCGACTCGATAAGATGTTGACTGTTTGCATTGAGCACCACTTCGCCAACGGCAACCTGTGGCAGGCCTTTGCTGTTGAGCCAGGAAAGCTCGTACAGCGTCCAAATGTCTGCACCGGAAAACGGCAGGCTGTCGGGGAAAAGTCCTAAGGGTTCACGGTTCAGGCTACGTGGCACTGCCTGCAGCAGGCTATTGTCGTAGCGATCGTGATAGGCTGTGGGCTTGCCCAGCGTCAGGTTGTTCAGCGCCTGATCTTGTTCGTGAAAAGACATAGCGGTTTCCATCAAAATTAATCAAAGTGGATAAGTGTAACCCATCGGAAGTGAGAATATGAATGATGCAGCAAATTGCTGAAGCGCTACGCGACTTTACCGCCCGTTACTGCCAGCTCTGGCAACAGCATTATGGTCATGCCCCCGCCAGCGCTGAGCTGGCAGGGATTCCATCGCCCTGTATTACGGGAGAGCGCGACGACAGCGTGCTATGGCAACCGCAGCCGTTCAGCTTGCGGCCTTCGCTTGATGCTGTGGAAAGAGCGGTGGATATTCAACTGCAACCGGCAATCACCACATTCTACACCAGCCAGTTTGCGGGTGATATGCAGGCGCGCTTTGAGCACCACTCCCTGACTCTCTTACAGGCCTGGAGTGAAGATGATTTTCTGCGTTTACAGGAAAACTTGATCGGGCATTTAATCATGAAGCGGCGTTTAAAACTTTCTCCCACGCTGTTTATTGCCACAACCGCCTCGGAAGAAGAGATCGTTTCGCTGTGTAATTTAAGCGGCGAGATTATCCTTGAACAGCCAGGCCGTAAGCAGCGACAGATATTAGCTGACAACATTAAGATTTTTCTTAAGACTTTACAACCAGTTAGTGGGTGATTTGCAGAAATCGGCTTTTTATTCTGTGCGATTTCTCTTACAAGTACTGTAAGAGATCATCTTAAAATAACAGAGCCGTCTGGATGACTGTAATGTAAAAGATTGTGAATCATCAACTTAATGGCAGTTGTCTGAAATGAGGATAATAAGAATTTGGCGTAACTTTTTTAGTACCTTGTTTGTGTCAGACATTGTGGCAGAATGTTTCACACCAGCAGGATGCTACGGAAAAAGTATCGTCAGGATGACGTTAAGCTAGGAGGCAGGAACGTAACGGAGCTTACGGCACAAGGAAGGCTTCAGGATGAAGCAGGACACTCAGGATTGAGTCAGGGACACCTCCAGGATGGAGAATGAGAGCCCCTCAGAAGAGGTGGCGGGCCAGGACGCTTAAGGATCCATTAGGAAGATGGGCGGCAGGAACGGCATGTGGACCAGTTGTCATGGAAGAGCAGGGAGCATAAACGTAGCAGGAAAGCTGCAAACGAACCGGGAGCACTGTTTATACAGTGCTCCTTTTTTTTGTCCCAACGCTAACAAATGATATGCTTGCCGCCCTTTTATTGCTCGCTGGAGGTAGTGCATGACATCAGCACCACTGATTACGCAACGGCTGGAGCAGGTTGAAGCGGTGATGCGTGAGCACAATCTCTGGCAAAGCACATCTCCCCATGCCAGCGCCTTTGAGAGTTGCGAACCCTTTTGTCTCGACACGCTTGAGCCGCTGGAATGGTTGCAATGGGTGCTCATTCCCCGCATGCATGCTTTAATCGCCGCGCAACATCCGCTGCCGCAGAATTTTGCTATCGCACCGTATTTTGAAATGGCGTTAACCCTAACCCTGCCAGGCCGCCCGCTGTTATTACTTACGCTGCGTCAACTCGACGCGCTGTTTATGGATGATACCGTCTGATGTTAGAAATTCTCTATCAGGATGAGTGGCTGGTGGCGGTGAATAAGCCGGCTGGTTGGCTGGTACATCGCAGTTGGCTGGATCGTCATGAGAAAGTCTTTGTTATGCAGACGGTACGCGACCAGATTGGTCAGCACGTATTTACCGTTCATCGTCTTGATCGGCCCACCTCTGGCGTGCTGCTGATGGGCTTATCCAGCGAAGTCGGACGTCTGCTTTCGCAACAGTTTGAACAGCATCAGGTGCAAAAAACCTATCATGCGGTACTGCGCGGCTGGCTGGAAAGCAGCGGCACGCTGGATTACCCGCTGATGGAAGAGCGGGATAAAATTGCCGATAAATTTGCCAGCGAAACGCGTATCGCCCAGCCTGCATTGACAGATTATCAGGCGCTGGCAAAGGTAGAAATGCCCGTGCCGGTTGGCCGCTACCCAACTTCGCGTTATAGCCTGATCGAATTGTCGCCAAAGACGGGACGTAAACATCAGCTACGTCGCCATATGTCGCACCTGCGTCATCCGATGATTGGCGACAGCACGCACGGCGATCTCAAACAAAATCGTGGTGCAGCCCAACATTTTGGAGCGAACCGATTAATGCTGCACGCCAGCAGCCTGTCACTCACGCATCCTGTAACGGGTGAATCCTTGTTGATTCGCGCCGGGCTGGATTCCGTGTGGCAAAACCTGATGAACCAGTTTGGCTGGCAGGATTTAATCCCTGACGTTCCGAGGGTTGAGTTTGTGCCAGAGCCAAGCCAGGATAACCGTTCAGAATAAGGAGAGCGCTCATGGCGAAGATAGGCATTTTTGTGGGCACGGTGTACGGCAACGCGCTGCTGGTGGCAGAAGAAGCCGGGCCGATTTTGCAAGAGCAAGGGCATGAAGTAAACGTGTTTGAAGATCCGACACTGGCGCAGTGGCAGGATTACAGCACTGATGTGGCGCTAGTGATAACGTCTACCACCGGCCAGGGCGATTTCCCAGACAGCATTGCCGATCTGGTTAACGGTGTGAAAGATAAATTAGGTTATCAGCCAACGCTACGCTACGGCGTGATTGCGTTAGGTGACAGCAGCTACGATCACTTTTGTGGTGCCGGAAAAACATTTGACGCCCTTTTGCAGGAACAAGGCGCGCAACGGGTGGGTGAGGTATTGCTGGTGGATGCGGCAGAAGATCCTGAACCAGAAACAGTCACCTCGCCGTGGGTAGAAGCCTGGGGTAAATTGCTATAGCGAGTTGCGCGCTTGCAAATAAGCGCGCAACTCTTATCACGTCACTGGCGCTGGATTAAACACTGCCAGCTGATTACGAATTCCCCAGCGATCTGACCAGGTTTGCTTTCGGCCGCTGGCAATGTCCAGAATCAATTCAAACAGACGCCTGCCCACCTGCTCAATCGTCTCTTCGCCAGTTGCAATCGTCCCGGCATTGATGTCCATCAGATCATGCCAGCGCTGCGCCAGTGCATTACGCGTCGCCATTTTAATCACCGGGATCGCCGCCAGGCCATAAGGCGTTCCGCGCCCGGTAGTAAACACCTGCAACGTAATACCAGACGCCATCTGTTGGGTGCCGCAGATAAAATCACTGGCGGGCGTCGCGGCGTAAACCAATCCACGACGTGTTGGCCGCTGGCCAGGCGACAGCACTTCGACAATTGGACTACGGCCCGATTTAGCAATCGATCCCAGTGCCTTTTCTACTACATTTGCCAGACCGCCTTTTTTATTGCCCGGCGAAGGATTCGCACTGCGATCGGTTTGCCCCTGATCGAGATAATCGTCATACCACGCCATCTCTTCCAGCAGACGTTTACCCACGTCTTCATTTATTACGCGCGGCGTTAACAGGTGGATAGCATCACGCACCTCAGTGACTTCAGAAAACATCACCGTCGCGCCACAGCGTACCAGTAAATCGGAGGCAAACCCGACCGCGGGATTAGCAGTCACGCCGGAAAATGCATCGCTCCCACCGCACTGCATGCCAACGATAAGCTCGGATGCCGGACAGGTTTCGCGTTGACGCTGATTAAGGCGTTTTAAATGACGTTCTGCCACCTGCAAAATCTCATCGATCATCGCGCCAAATCCCTCCAGCTTTTCATCCTGCAGGCGCACAATATCATTGTCATCCAGCGAGATGGTCTGTACATCAGGCGTGCCGGTCAGCAGACGCTCAGGCTGCAACTTTTCACAGCCCAGGCTCACAATCATCACCTCACCACCGAAGTTAGCGTTTAGCGCCAGATTGTGAATGGTGCGGATCGGTACGACCGCAGCGGGCGCGTTGATCGCCACACCGCAGCCGTAAAGGTGATTGAGCGCCACCACACCATCGACATTGGGATATTTAGGCAGCAGATCGCGTTCAATTCGCTGAACCACAAAATCTACCACGCCCGCCACGCAATGCACGCTGGTGGTAATACCCAGCAGATTACGCGTGCCAACGCTGCCATCCGCGTTGCGGTAGCCTTCAAATGTGTAACCTTCAAGCGCGGGCAGATCAGGGGGAATATTATTCGCCAGCGGCAGGCTGGCCAGTGGGGGGGCTTCGGGGAGTGCTACCAACGATTCATCAATCCAGCTGCCTTGTGCAATATCACGCAACGCGTAACCAATAATTTCGCCGTAGCGCACAATCTCGCTTGCTTCAGCGATGGCGCGCAGCGCCACTTTATGGCCTTGCGGCACATGTTCGGTCAATGTCAGGCCATCGGCAAAAGTCGTGCCTGCGGGTAAACCTTGATTGTTCACCACAATGGCGACGTTATCCGCTTCATGTACCTTGATATAGAGCGGCTGTTCAGTCGGGTTCGGGGTCATCGCTCACCTTCCAGTCGTTCGCGCCGTACTTTTGCGGCGCGGTGTAATGATGCTACTTGTCTTGTCACTCGCTCGGGATTGCTGGCTTCAGTATAAGGAGAGGTATCTCGCCATGCATTGTGCAATTGTCTGGCTTTAAGGCAATTTACAGCTCTGTTTTAGTGAAAACGGCTAAAAGCAAGTGAAGAGTCTCACAAAGCTTTTTATCACTGCGGCCTTTAGCATCTGTTCAACGAACTATTTCCATGTTCCGTGAGCCGCGCCGCAGCGTTATGTGCAAATGCCAGATAATTGGCATCAACTCCACATTATTCTCAGGCGTTCTTCCAGTGTCAGTGCGAAATCCTGTTCTTATACTGATTTTCGTTATCCAACGTTAGGTTATGTGTCACGACGCACTATCGGTTTGCCAATAACAAAATCGCCGTGTTTAACCCAACTTCTCTCTGATACCCAACGCGATGTGTATGCAGTCAGAGCGAATGTAGCTACCGCTATATTTCAGGAGTGCATCATGAATAGTTACAGCCAGGCCGCAGAATCGGTACAAAAACGTACTAATGCGCGCTACTGGATTGTGGTGATGTTGTTTATCGTCACCTCATTCAACTACGGAGACCGGGCCACGCTGTCCATTGCAGGGTCGGCAATGGCAAAAGATATTGGTCTTGAACCGGTTGGATTAGGCTACATCTTCTCTGCCTTTTCCTGGGCTTACGTGATCGGTCAAATACCGGGCGGTTGGTTACTGGATCGTTTCGGCTCAAAACGTGTTTATTTCTGCAGCATATTTCTCTGGTCGATGTTTACCCTGCTACAAGGCTTCGTTGGTCTCTTCAGCGGCTATACCATCGTCGTCGCGCTGTTCATGCTGCGTTTTATGGTTGGCCTGGCGGAAGCGCCTTCTTTCCCTGGCAACAGTCGTATCGTCGCGGCCTGGTTTCCGGCGCAGGAGCGTGGAACAGCAGTGGCGATTTTCAACTCGGCGCAGTACTTCGCCACGGTGATTTTTGCCCCCATCATGGGTTGGTTAACGTCACAGGTCGGTTGGGCGCACGTGTTCTGGTTTATGGGGGGACTCGGCATTCTGTTGAGCCTGATCTGGCTGAAAGTGATCCACGATCCCAACGATCATCCGCGTGTTAACAAGGCGGAGCTGGAATACATGGAGCAGGGCGGCGCGCTGATCAATATGGATCAAAAGAAAGAGCAGCAGCGAGTCAGCTGGAAGGAGAAGTGGTTTCAGATTAAACAGCTGCTTAGCTCGCGCATGATGATTGGCGTCTATCTCGGTCAGTATTGCATTAACGCCTTAACCTACTTTTTTATTACCTGGTTCCCGATTTATTTGGTGCAGGCGCGCGGCATGTCAATTTTGAAAGCGGGCTTTATCGCCTCGATTCCCGCAGTGTGCGGCTTTGTCGGCGGCGTGCTGGGCGGCGTCATTTCAGACTGGCTGATGCGTAAAACCGGCTCGCTGAACATTGCGCGTAAAACGCCTATCGTGCTCGGCATGCTGCTTTCCATCTCAATGGTGGTGTGTAATTACGTCGATACAGAGTGGGTGGTGGTGTTCTTTATGGCGCTGGCGTTCTTCGGTAAAGGCATTGGCGCTCTGGGTTGGGCGGTGATGGCGGATACGGCGCCAAAAGAGATCAGCGGCCTGAGCGGCGGCCTGTTCAACATGTTTGGTAACGCCTCCGGCATCATCACGCCGATTGCGATTGGTTACATCATTGCGATTAACGGCTCCTACAACGGCGCGCTGATTTATGTCGGTATCCATGCCTTTGTCGCAGTGATGAGTTACCTGGTGCTGGTGGGCGACATCAAGCGTATCGAACTGAAACACCGAACATAAGGACGCACTATGAATACGCAAAGTACGCCGGTTATCACTGACATGCAGGTGATTCCGGTAGCCGGTTACGACAGCATGTTGCTGAATATTGGTGGCGCGCACAATGCCTGCTTTACCCGTAATATCGTGGTGCTGACTGATAGCGCTGGGCACACCGGCGTGGGTGAGGCGCCGGGCGGTGAAACCATTTACCAGACGCTGACAGAGGCTATCCCGCAGATTAAAGGTCAACAGATTGCACGCATGAATCGTCTGGTACAGCAGGTACATAAAGGCAACCAGTCGGCCGATTTCGATACCTTTGGTAACGGCGCATGGACCTTTGAACTGCGCGTTAATGCGGTTGCTGCACTAGAAGCCGCGCTACTCGATCTGCTTGGACAGTGCCTTGGCGTGCCGGTGGCGGAGCTGCTCGGGCCGGGCAAACAGCGCGATGACGTCACGGTGCTGGGCTACCTGTTTTACCTCGGCGATCGTCGTAAAACGGATTTGCCTTATCTTAGCGGCGAGAACGCCAGCCATGACTGGTATCACCTGCGTCATCAGGAAGCGCTCAACAGCGCTTCGGTGGTTCGTTTAGCCGAAGCCGCGCAGGATAAATACGGCTTCAAAGATTTTAAACTCAAAGGGGGCGTACTGCCGGGCGAGCAGGAAATTGAAACAGCAGTCGCGCTGAAAAAGCGCTTTCCAGGCGCTCGTATCACTGTCGATCCCAATGGGGCCTGGTTACTGGACGAAGCCATCGGGTTATGCAAGGGCATGCAGGACGTACTGACTTATGCAGAAGATCCCTGTGGCGCTGAGCAAGGCTACTCCAGTCGTGAAGTGATGGCTGAATTCCGTCGCGCAACCGGCTTGCCGATGGCGACCAACATGATCGCTACCAACTGGCGCGAATTAAACCATGCGGTGATGTTGAATGCAGTAGACATTCCGCTGGCCGATCCCCACTTCTGGACGCTGAGTGGCGCGGTACGTGTCGCACAGCTCTGTGACGAGTGGGGTCTGACGTGGGGCTGTCACTCCAATAATCACTTCGATATTTCGCTGGCGATGTTTACCCATGTGGGCGCTGCGGCGCCAGGTAAACCAACAGCGATAGATACGCACTGGATTTGGCAGGAGGGCGACCAGCGCCTGACTCAAAATCCCTTGCAGATCCGCAATGGCAAAATCGCCGTGCCGGACGCGCCAGGCCTTGGTATTGAGCTGGACTGGGAGCAGTTGCGTAAGGCCAACGAGCTGTACAAATCACTGCCTGCCGGGGCGCGTAACGACGCCACGGCAATGCAATATCTGATGCCAGGTTGGACATTCGACCGTAAACGCCCGGCATTTGGCCGTGCGACAGCGTAAGGAGCAGGAGATGAGTTCTACACCTACCGTCACATCCATGCAGGTGATTCCGGTTGCCGGATACGACAGCATGTTGCTAAACCTCAGCGGGGCGCACTCACCGTTTTTCACCCGTAACATTGTCATCATCAAAGATAACGCCGGACACACGGGGGTAGGAGAAATTCCCGGTGGGGAGAAGATCCGCCAGACGCTGGAAGATGCCGCTTCACTGGTGGCTGGCAAAACCGTCGGCGAGTACAAAAATATCCTTAATCTGGTGCGCAGCACCTTTGCATGACCGGGATACAAACGGGCGTGGTAACCAGACCTTTGACCTGCGTACCACCATTCATGTCGTCACCGGTATTGAAGCCGCATTGCTTGATCTGCTCGGCCAGCACTTAGGCGTCAATGTGGCCTCTTTACTGGGGGACGGACAACAGCGCGACAGCGTTGAAATGCTCGGGTATCTGTTTTATATCGGTAATCGCCAGAAAACGTCGTTGCCGTATCAAAGCCAGGAAAATGACAAATGCGACTGGTATCGCCTGCGCCATGAAGAAGCCTTGACGCCAGACAGCGTGGTGCGTCTGGCTGAAGCCGCGTATGAAAAATATGGCTTCAACGATTTCAAACTGAAAGGTGGCGTGCTGCGCGGTGGCGAAGAAGCTGAAGCGGTGACTGCGCTGGCAAAACGCTTCCCTACAGCACGCATCACGCTTGATCCGAACGGCGCATGGTCGCTCAACGAAGCGATTCTGCTGGGTAAACAGCTGAAAGACGTGCTGGCATATGCAGAAGATCCGTGCGGTGCGGAGCAGGGATATTCGGGCCGAGAGGTGATGGCAGAGTTCCGGCGTGCCACCGGTATGCAGACCGCGACCAATATGATCGCTACCGACTGGCGACAAATGGGCCACACCATTTCCCTGCAATCAGTGGATATTCCGCTTGCCGATCCGCATTTCTGGACGATGCAGGGGTCGGTGCGCGTGGCGCAAATGTGTCACGATTTTGGCCTGACATGGGGTTCGCACTCCAACAATCACTTTGATATTTCCCTGGCAATGTTTACCCACGTTGCCGCCGCCGCGCCGGGCGCGATTACCGCTATTGATACGCACTGGATTTGGCAGGAGGGCAATCAGCGCCTGACCAAAGAGCCATTCCAGATCAAAGGCGGCATGGTACAGGTGCCGCAAAAGCCGGGACTGGGCGTTGAGCTGGATATGGATCAAGTGATGCAAGCCAATGCGCTCTATCAAAAACACGGTCTGGGTGCACGTGATGATGCGCAGGCGATGCAGTTCCTGGTGCCAGGCTGGAGTTTTGACAATAAACGCCCATGCCTTGTGCGCTAACTTTTTTGGCTCCCGCGCGGGAGCCAATATAACAGGAGTAAAACCATGAGCAATGCAGCCTGGCCGAATAGCTTTCGTCGTCGTTTACTGGCGGGGGAAACCCTGATTGGTAGCTGGTGCGCGCTGGCAAACCCGCTCACCACTGAAGTCTTAGGGCTGGCCGGATTTGACTGGCTGGTGCTGGATGGTGAACACGCACCTAACGACATCACGACATTTATTCCGCAGCTGATGGCGCTGAAAGGCAGTCACAGCGCGCCGGTGGTGCGTCCGCCATGCAATGAACCGGTTATTATTAAACGCTTGCTGGATATTGGTTTTTACAATTTCCTCGTGCCGTTTGTCGAGACAGAAAAAGAGGCGATTCAGGCGGTGGCCTCCACGCGCTATCCACCGGCAGGTATTCGCGGCGTATCGGTTTCGCACCGCAGCAATATGTACGGCACGCTGGCGGATTACAACACCAGCATCAATGACAACATTACGGTGCTGGTACAGATTGAAACGCAGCAGGCGGTGGACAACATTGATGCCATCGCTGCGGTTGAGGGCGTAGACGGCATTTTTGTCGGTCCCGGCGATCTCTCTGCGGCGCTGGGTTACCTTGGCCAACCGGCGCACCCGGAAGTGCTGAAGGTCATTAAATACATATTTGAACGCGCCAGGGCTGCGGGTAAACCAGGCGGTATTCTGGCCCCTGTAGAAGCCGATGCACGCCGCTATCTGGAATGGGGCGCGAGCTTTATTGCTGTCGGCAGCGACTTAGGGGTGTTCCGCAACGCCACGCAGGCGCTGTGCGACAAATTTAAGCAGTAATCAACGAAGGGGTAACGCAATGAAAATTGGATTTATCGGCCTGGGCATTATGGGCAAACCGATGAGTAAAAACCTGGTAAAAGCGGGCTATACGCTGGTGGTGCGCGATCATAACGTTGAGAACGAAGCGGAACTGGTTGAACTTGGCGCGACCGTGGCAAAAACGCCAAAAGAGGTCGCTGAGCAGGTTGACGTAGTGATTACCATGGTGCCGAATTCGCCGCAGGTAAAAGACGTTTGCCTGGGGGAAAACGGCATTATTGAGGGGGCAAAGCCGGGCCTGATCGTCATTGATATGAGCTCGATTGCGCCGCTGGCAAGCCGTGAAATTCACGATGCGCTTGCTGAAAAGCAGATTAAAATGCTGGACGCGCCAGTCAGTGGCGGCGAACCCAAAGCTATCGAAGGCACCTTATCGGTGATGGTGGGAGGTGACCAGGCGGTATTCGATCAGTGCTACGACATCATGAAAACCATGGCGGGATCGGTGGTGCATACCGGCGATATTGGGGCAGGGAATGTCACCAAGCTGGCGAACCAGGTGATTGTTGCTCTGAATATTGCTGCGATGTCTGAAGCGCTGTCACTGGCAACCAAAGCGGGAGTAAATCCAGATCTGGTTTACCAGGCGATTCGCGGTGGTCTGGCGGGCAGTACCGTGCTGGATGCTAAAGCGCCGATGGTGATGGATCGTAATTTCAAGCCGGGTTTTCGTATCGATCTACACATCAAGGATCTTGCCAATGCACTCGACACGTCGCACGGTATTGGCGCGCAACTCCCGCTGACCGCTGCCGTGATGGAGATGATGCAGGCGCTGCGTAACGAGGGGCAGGGCACCGCCGACCATAGCGCGCTCGCCTGCTATTATGAAAAGTTAGCGAAGGTTGAGATTTCCCGCTAAAGCGCGGTTCCGGTATCTGCGGATACCGGGCTGGCCTGCTTAAGCCTTTTAATCCATCAACAGCGCTCGGATTGCCTATGAAAATCGTTATCGCACCGGATTCATATAAAGAGAGTTTATCCGCCCTGGATGTGGCGTCGGCGATCGAAGCGGGATTCCGTGAGATCTTCCCGGATGCGCATTACGTGAAAATACCGGTCGCTGACGGTGGCGAAGGCACGGTAGAGGCAATGGTGGCGGCGACGGAAGGAAAAATCATCAGGCTGAAGGTGACCGGCCCGCTTGGCGCGCAGGTTGACGCTTTTTATGGTCTTTCGGGTGACGAGCGCACCGCATATATCGAGATGGCGGCAGCCAGCGGGCTGGAATTAGTGCCTGCGGCGCAGCGTGATCCGCTGGTCACTACCTCATTTGGCACTGGCGAGCTGATCAAAAATGCGCTGAATAAGGGCGTTGAGCACATCATTATCGGTATCGGGGGAAGCGCCACTAATGACGGCGGTGCCGGTATGATGCAGGCGCTGGGTGCCCGCTTGCTGGACAAACAGGGCCGGGAGATTGGTTATGGCGGTGGCGCGCTGCCAGAGCTGGCCAGCATCGATATTGATGCGCTGGACGCACGAATAAACCAGTGCCGGTTTGAAGTGGCGTGCGATGTGACTAATCCTTTGACCGGCGATGACGGCGCGTCGGCGATCTTTGGCCCGCAGAAGGGGGCAACGCCTGAACTGGTCAGGCAGCTTGATCAGGCGCTGACGCACTACGCGCAGATTATTCACCGCGATCTGGATATTGACGTGCTGCATATTCCTGGTGGCGGCGCGGCGGGGGGAATGGGGGCCGCGCTGCATGCGTTTTGCCAGGCGGATTTGCGCCGTGGTATTGAAATTGTCACTGAGGCGCTTGGCCTGGCAGAGCACGTTACCGATGCTGATTTGGTGATCACCGGCGAAGGGCGCATTGACAGCCAGAGTATCAACGGCAAAGTTCCGATTGGCGTGGCGAGCGTGGCGAAGCGTTTTAATAAACCGGTCATCGGGATCGCAGGCAGTTTAACGTCAGATGTTGGTGTGGTGCATGAACACGGTCTGGATGCGGTATTTAGCGTGCTGTATAGCATCTGCTCTCTGGACGATGCACTGGCAAATGCGGATAAAAACGTTCACCTGACAGCACGCAATGTGGCCGCAACGCTGAAAATGGGTGGACTTAAGTAGAAAGCTTACGGGCTGGCCCAGCGCTGATTAGCGATCAAGGGCCAGACTGTAGGTTCTATTCCGCAGCCAAAATGCGTCGAGCTTCCTGCGCCACATTCTCCATTTCATCCTGTAACTCCAAAAGCTCCGGCTCAAGCGCTGCAAAGTCGTTAGCGTGATGCAACTCTTTTTCCAGCTGATGACATAGCTGTTTCATACGCGGCACGCCACTGTAGCTGGCGCTACCGTGTAGCTTATGAATGATTTCACGCAATCCTGCCACATCATTGGCAGCGATGAACATCTCCATCTTTTCGTGCACTTCCGGTAAAAAGGCTAATAACATGCTCAGCATATCGCGTGCTAAATCTGGCTTATTTGCTGCCTGGCGCAGCGCCAGCGTCCAGTCCAGCGTCGGCAGAATTTGCGGTAACTCTGGGGGCTGAACCGTAGGTGTTGGTGTATAACGTGCCAGCAACTGGCTGAGTTTGTTCTCATCAATTGGCTTGGCGAGATAATCATTCATGCCTGCTTTAATCAGTTGTTCACGCTCGCCATCAATCGCATGCGCGGTAACAGCAACAATTGGCGTATGTGCGTGCTGCGGCAGGTTGCGAATAATTTCGCTGGCGCGGATGCCGTCTATATCTGGCATCTGAATATCCATCAGGATCACATCCAGCGGCTGAAGACGCGCCTGGCGAATAGCCTGCCCGGCACTGTTACACAGCACTATTTTTTGTACCTGCTCTTCCAGCAGTGCGCCGATCAATTTCAGGTTGGCAGGGTTGTCATCCACCGCCATCACCGTCAGCGGTAAACGCGGCGAGGCCGGTAATTCGCTGAGTTGACGGCTATGCAGCTCCAGCAGCATGGGCAATAAGCGCGTCTGCGAAACAGGTTTAGCAATGCAGCCATCGATGCCGCGCACTTTCAGTTCATCTGCCAGCAGCATCATCGGGCTTGGCAAGGCCAGCAGCACATTATCAGCGCGATCCAGCAGGGAATTAATCAGGTCATCGGCCAGTAACTGGTGCTGATCGACATCCACTGGCATTGCCATTAACAGCAGCGGATAGTGATCCTCTTTTAGCCCTTGCAGGGTTTCGCTGTAATCAATTTGCAGCGGCGTCACGCTTAACATTTGCAGCACCGATTTCGCCACGCTGGGATGGGATTCTACGTAAGCAATACGCGAATGCGATAATGCATCCAGTACGCGGGGCATCCCCGGTGCATTAGGATTGAGATCAAGCTGGACACGGATCCAGAAAGTTGATCCCTCTCCTGGCCGGCTGTAGAAAGTAATTTCACCGCCCATCTCTTTCACTAATTTTTGCGTAATCACCAGTCCTAAACCGGTGCCGCCATGGCGACGTGAGATGCTGGCGTCAGCCTGCCGGAATGCCTGAAACAGCTGCGTTTGTTGCTGCCCGGAAATACCGATGCCGGTATCGTGTACCTGTATCTCCAGCTTGACGCGGGTAGCGTTAATCGCAAGTAGATCGACTCTGAGATCGATAGTGCCTTTTTGGGTAAATTTGATGGCGTTGCCGATCAGGTTAATCAGAATTTGCTGTAAGCGCAGGGCATCGCCAATCACGTTATCAGGCACGCTACTGTCGCACACCACGGTCAATTCCAGGCCTTTTTCATGTGCGGATGGCGCTAATAACACCAGCGTTTCATCAAGGGTGGCGCGCAGCGGGAATGGAATGGATTCCAGCACCAGCTTACCCGCTTCAAGCTTTGAAAAATCGAGCACGTCATTGATGATGCTCAACAGGTTATTCGCTGAACGCTCAATGGCTTGCATATAATCGCGCTGAGTAGTGCGCAGCGGCGTTTTCAACATCTGACGAGTAAATCCAAGCACGCCATTCAGCGGCGTGCGCAGCTCGTGCGACATATTGGCAAGGAACTCAGACTTAATACGCGCCGCTTCCTGAGCACGCTTTTTCGCCAGATCCAGTTCAACGTTCTGGATCTCCAGCTGTTCCAGCGTTTCACGCAGATCATACGTAGCCTGATCGATATTGTGCTGCATCTCTTCGTGGTAGGCGGTGAGTGACATCGCCATTGCATTAATGCCATTCTTGAGGATATTTAGCTCGCCAAGCATGTATCCCTCGACGCGACTATCAAGTTGACCGCGACGAATGCGGTCAACGGTGCTGACCATATTGCGGATCGGGCCAGTCACGTCGCGCATAAGTCGATAGGCAAACAGCATGGCAATGCACAGGCAGAACAGCAGCATCAGCGTGGCGACAAACACTTCTTTATACTGCTGCAGGCGTACCGATTGCAGATCAAGTTCAATCGCCACATAGCCCAGCGGATTACCGGACAGCTTTGCGCCTTCACCGGGGATCTCATCCACGGCATAGCGCTCAGTGGTGATCGGTTTGCGCAGGATTAACATATTGCCGTGCCGCTCTATTGAGACGTTATCCTGCAGGGCATTAATTTTCTCTTTCTGCAGCAGGCTAAGATTGTGTTTATTGTTTGAGCTGACATAAAGCCGGTTGTCTTTGTCGAAAACCGAAATCGCCCGGACAATATCTGAATGGCGACGATGCAGCAGACTAACCAACTCACTCATGGCGTCGCGGTTATGCCACGTCATGCTGTATTCACTGGAAATCGCCAGCGGCTCGATAATATTGACGCCAGCATCCATTACCTGTCGTTGCAGCTCGTTATAGCGGTGTACAACGAAGAAAGAGCTGAGCAGCAGGCCCACCATTAAGGTTGGAGCCAAAATCAAAACCATCATTCGCGCCCGCAGGCTGTATTTGGTCATAGTACGGCTGACTCCGGCGTTTACATCCTTGTGCATCCCGTCGGTAACGCCATGCACAGCGATTTTTAAGAGAGAATTCACAAGACTATGGCGCAATTTTACGTCGCAAAACAGCGCATGGCGATCAAACTATCACAGCAGGGTAAAGCACAGCCGTTACGCCACAGGCTAAGCAAAGCAGACTATTTAGGGTGCCAGGTGTCCCGTCTTGCCCCATTTTGATGCCCACTCTTAAGGCATGGATTGCACCGTTACGTCACTGTTTGCGCGCTAAAAAGGGTAAAACGGTTGAGGCAGGCTAAACGGGTGCGGGCAGATAACGCGCCACTGCGAATTTTGCGCCATCCTGATGCATGACACGCCAGCGACAGTAAAAAACTGGAACACTTTTCGCATAAATACCCGCTAACATTAACTCCTGAGCGAGAGCAGCTAAGGAATGAATAGCGCTAAGTCATAACCAACCGTTCTGTCAGCCGCACAGTCTTAAGCTAATCTTCAGCCTGCACATTTTTATGCAGATAACCGATGCGGCGAATCAGCAGAAGGCAAAAGCTATTGTCTGGCGGGGTCTGCAACCGGACGTTCAGCTGAGGGATCGGTTTTTCGGCATGGGAGACTTCTCGCTTCCTGCAGGAAAATTCGTACAAATTGCGGTAGGTGTGGCGAGCATAGCAGCATTAGGTCAGCAGGCAGCGTATAATGCGAATCTGAATAATCTTAAAAATGTCAGCCTGTTTCTGCACTAGCTGGGAGACGCTATTTCGCGCCAGCCGTGGGTGGAGCTGGGATTTAACAAGGTATTACTCGATCCGGTACGTGCTGCCGCCGCAGGCGTGATAACGCATGTGATTAAACTAGCACCACAACATGTGGTCTATGTTTCGAGTAATCCTGTAACGCTCGTCCGCGATAGCCAGACACGGCTATCGGCGGGTTACCAATTGGAAAGGGGCGGAATGCTGGATAGTTCCGACATAGCCATCATTTCGAATCCATGGTGCTGTTCATAAAAACATAAGCGATCGTTCAGATCGGTATGCCAGGAGAGGATATGGTTGCGGTTAGAAGTGCGCATTTAAATACGGCGGGGGAGTTTGCCCTCGACCAGTGGATCGCCAGTCTTGGCATGACCAACCCGCAATCATGTCAACGTATTGCCGAAACCTGGTGCTATTGTGAAGCCCAAACGCACAACCACCCGCGACAATCTCTGCTGCTGTGGCGTGGCATTGAGATGGTCGAAATCCTCTCGATGCTCAGTATGGATATTGACAGCCTGTGCGCCGCGCTAATTTTCCCGCTCGCGAATGATGAAGTGGTAAGTGAAGAGGCGCTGGAACAAGCCGTTGGCAAAAGTATCGTTTCGCTGGTGCGTGGTGTGCGCGATATGGACGCTATCCGCCAGCTCAAAGCGATCCACAATGACTCTATGGCCTCCGAGCAGGTGGATAACGTCCGCCGGATGTTGCTGGCCATGGTGGAAGATTTCCGCTGCGTCGTGCTGAAGCTGGCGGAACGCATCATGAATCTGCGCGAAATGAAAGACGCGTCGGAAGATGAGCGTGTACTGGCCGCCAAAGAGAGCACCAATATCTATGCTCCCCTGGCCAATCGCCTGGGCATTGGTCAGCTGAAGTGGGAGCTGGAAGATTACTGCTTCCGCTATTTGCATCCTGACGAATATAAACGTATCGCCAGGCTGCTTCATGAGCGCCGCATTGACCGTGAACAGTACATCGAAAATTTCGTCGATAACTTGCGCAAAGAGATGGCGAAAGAGGGCGTGCGTGCCGACGTGTATGGGCGTCCCAAACATATCTACAGCATCTGGCGTAAGATGCAGAAAAAATCGCTGGCATTCGACGAGTTGTTTGACGTGCGTGCGGTGCGCATCGTGGCAGAACGGTTGCAGGATTGTTATGGCGCGCTGGGAACGGTGCATACGCTATACCGTCATTTGCCTAGCGAGTTTGATGATTACGTCGCTAACCCAAAACCCAACGGCTATCAGTCGATTCATACCGTGGTGCTGGGGCCGAAAGGCAAAACGGTTGAAATCCAGATTCGTACCCGCCAGATGCATGAAGATGCTGAACTGGGGGTTGCTGCGCACTGGAAGTACAAAGAAGGCCCTTCTTCCAGCAATGCGCGTGGCGCAGCCGGTCATGAAGAGCGCATAGCATGGCTGCGTAAGTTGATTACCTGGCAGGAAGAGATGGCCGATTCCGGCGAAATGCTGGAAGAGGTACGTAGTCAGGTATTCGACGATCGCGTTTACGTGTTTACCCCGAAAGGGGATGTGGTTGATCTCCCCGCCGGTTCAACGCCGCTCGACTTCGCTTACCATATTCACAGTGACATCGGGCATCGCTGCATTGGCGCAAAAATCGGCGGCCGCATCGTTCCGTTTACCTACCAGTTGCAGATGGGCGATCAGGTTGAAGTGATCACTCAGAAACAGCCGAATCCAAGTCGCGACTGGCTGAATCCGAACCTTGGCTACATTACTACCAGCCGTGGACGTTCAAAGATTCATAACTGGTTCCGTAAACAGGATCGCGACAAGAAGATTCTTGCTGGCCGACAGATTCTGGACAGCGAACTGAGCCAGATAGGCATCAGCCTGAAAGAAGCGGAAAAGCTGTTGCTGCCGCGCTATAACGTTACTTCGCTTGAAGAGCTGCTGGCATCCATTGGCGGCGGCGATATTCGCCTTAATCAGATGGTTAACTTCCTGCAGGCTAAGCTTAATAAGCCAAGCGCTGAAGAGGAGGACCGCGAAGCGTTACGTCAGTTGACGCAAAAATCGCATTCTGTATCGTCGCGCAAAGAGAGTGGACGCGTTGTAGTGGAAGGGGTTGGCAACCTGATGCATTACATTGCGCGCTGCTGCCAGCCTATTCCGGGCGACGCTATTGTTGGCTTTATTACGCAAGGTCGCGGCATTTCTATCCATCGCGCTGACTGCGACCAGCTTGCTGAGCTGATTTCACACGCGCCAGAGCGCATTGTTGATGCGGTATGGGGCGAAAGCTATTCCAGCGGTTATTCGCTGGTGGTGCGTGTAACTGCTAACGATCGCAGCGGACTGCTGCGTGATATCACCACGATTCTCGCCAACGAGAAGGTCAATGTGCTGGGCATGTCGAGCCGCAGCGATACCAGAAAGCAACTGGCTACCATTGATATGGACATTGAAATTTATAATCAGCAGGTGCTGGGCCGCGTGCTGGCACGTCTGAATCAGGTGCCCGATATTATAGATGCGCACCGCCTGCATTGAGTTACCCTCCATCAAAAATGACCGTACTGGCTGCCTCTGTCTTGCAGAGGCTAGCCTGCATCTGGCATCTTTACCTGCTCAGGTCATCATCACTTAAAAGGATCCTTCATGAATTCAATTGATCGCCTGCTGGGCATTATGGAAACCCTGCGCGATCCGCAACGCGGCTGTCCGTGGGATCGCGAACAGACCTTTGCCAGCATTGCGCCTTATACCCTTGAAGAAACCTACGAAGTTCTGGACGCTATCCAGCGTCAGGACTTTGACGATCTGCGCGGTGAATTAGGCGATCTGCTGTTTCAGGTCGTGTTCTATGCCCAGATGGCCAACGAGCAAAAGCGCTTCAGTTTCGACGATATTTGTAACGCCATTAGCGATAAGCTGGTGCGCCGCCATCCGCACATTTTTGCCAACGCCAAAGCCGAAAACAGCGCGGAGGTATTGAAGAACTGGGAAGTTATCAAAACTTCAGAACGCGCCGGGAAGGCTCAGCACTCGGCGCTTGATGATATTCCCAAGGCCCTGCCTGCGTTGATGCGTGCGCACAAAATTCAGAAGCGTTGCCACAATGTCGGTTTCGACTGGACCTCCCTGGGACCGGTGGTCGATAAAGTGCATGAAGAGCTTGATGAAGTGATGCACGAAGTACAGCAATCCGTTATTGATGAGCAAAAATTAGAAGAAGAAATTGGCGATCTGCTGTTTGCGACGGTCAATTTATCGCGCCATCTGGGTAGCAAAGCCGAAATGGCATTGCAAAAAGCCAATGATAAATTTGAGCGACGCTTCCGTCAGGTAGAGGCTATTATTGCTGCACAAGGGTTAAGCATGCCGGGTGCTACGCTGGAGCAAATGGAAGCGGCCTGGCAACAGGTCAAAATTTTGGAAACAAGCTAATTATTCCACCGCTGTGCATAAAATCGCCGTTTAAGCTTACACGATTCAGCGTGGCGGCAACTTTGTGACATACATCAACCTTTCATCTTCCTCTATCCGCTATGTTAGCCGCAGCATTGCGTTGGAGAAAGGCAGTGATTCATCAATTGTGGCTGATAGCGGTTTCCAGTATACTGTTTTCCCGTCCTGGTTATTCCACCGTCTTTAAACCTAAACTCTCAGGTTCAGCATGACAACGAATTATATTTTTGTGACCGGCGGGGTTGTTTCCTCTCTGGGTAAAGGCATTGCCGCAGCCTCCCTCGCAGCCATTCTCGAAGCCCGTGGTCTGAACGTGACCATCATGAAGCTGGATCCGTATATCAACGTCGATCCAGGCACCATGAGTCCAACTCAGCACGGTGAAGTATTTGTTACGGATGACGGAGCCGAAACCGATCTGGATTTGGGCCACTACGAACGCTTCATTCGTACCCGTATGTCGCGTCGCAATAACTTCACGACTGGTCGAATCTATTCAGAAGTCCTGCGCAAAGAGCGCCGTGGCGATTATCTGGGCGCGACGATTCAGGTCATTCCCCACATCACTAACGCTATCAAAGAACGTATTATTGAAGGTGGCGAAGGCCATGATGTCGTGCTGGTTGAAATCGGCGGTACTGTGGGTGACATCGAATCGCTGCCCTTCCTTGAGGCTATTCGCCAGATGGCGGTAGATGTGGGCCGCGAGCATACCATGTATATGCACCTGACGCTGGTGCCTTACATGGCTGCGGCTGGCGAAGTGAAAACCAAGCCAACGCAACACTCCGTTAAAGAGCTGCTTTCTATCGGTATCCAGCCAGACGTGCTGATCTGTCGTTCCGATCGCGCGGTGCCTGCCAACGAACGCGGCAAAATTGCGCTGTTCTGTAACGTGCCGGAAAAAGCGGTTATCTCACTGAAAGATGTCGATTCCATTTATAAAATTCCAGGCATGCTGAAATCGCAGGGCCTGGATGACTATATCTGCAAACGCTTCAACCTGAACGCACCAGAAGCCAATCTGGCCGAGTGGGAACAGGTGATTTACGAAGAAGCGAATCCAGGCGGCGAAGTCAATATTGGTATGGTTGGCAAATACGTTGAACTGCCGGATGCGTATAAATCCGTTATCGAAGCGTTGAAACATGGCGGCCTGAAAAATCGCGTCACCGTGAATATTAAACTGATTGACTCGCAGGACGTTGAATCGCGTGGTGTCGAAATTTTGAAAGATTTGGATGCTATCCTGATTCCCGGTGGCTTCGGTTACCGTGGCGTTGAAGGCAAGCTGATGACCGCGCAATATGCCCGTGAAAACAACGTGCCATACCTGGGTATCTGCCTTGGTATGCAGGTGGCATTGATGGAATTTGCGCGCAACGTGGCGGGCCTTGAAGGCGCCAACTCCACTGAATTTGTGCCAGACTGTAAATACCCGGTGGTTGCATTGATCACCGAATGGCGTGATGAAAACGGCAATGTTGAAGTGCGTACTGAGCAGAGCGATCTCGGCGGCACTATGCGCCTTGGCAGCCAGCAGTGTCAGTTAACGCCAGACAGTAAGGTCCGCCAGCTGTATGGTACTGATACCATTGTGGAGCGCCATCGCCATCGCTATGAAGTTAACAACATGCTGTTGAAGCCGATTGAGGCTGCAGGTTTGCGCATTGCGGGACGTTCTGGCGATGACCAACTGGTAGAGATCATTGAAATCCCCGATCACCCGTGGTTTGTGGCTTGTCAGTTCCACCCGGAATTCACGTCGACCCCGCGCGACGGTCATCCACTGTTTGCCGGTTTTGTTAAGGCCGCGCATGAGTACCAGAAGCGTTTAGCGAAGTAAGTTTCACGAGCAGTGCGCGAACTTTTCGCGCGCTCTTTGTCTTAGGATTGACTAACTTGTACTGAGGAAAATCGTAATGTCCAAAATCGTAAAAGTCATCGGCCGCGAAATTATCGACTCACGTGGTAACCCGACTGTTGAAGCAGAAGTGCATCTGGAAGGCGGTTTCGTTGGTCTGGCAGCAGCCCCATCAGGTGCGTCTACCGGTTCACGCGAAGCACTGGAACTGCGTGACGGTGACAAATCTCGTTTCCTGGGCAAAGGCGTGACCAAAGCTGTTGCTGCGGTAAACGGTCCGATTGCTGACGCGGTAAAAGGCAAAGACGCGAAGGATCAGGCGAACATCGACAAAATTATGATCGACCTGGACGGTACGGATAATAAATCCAACTTTGGTGCAAACGCCATTCTGGCGGTTTCTCTGGCTGCGGCGAAAGCGGCTGCTGCGTCTAAAGGCCTGCCGCTGTATGAGCACATCGCTGAACTGAACGGCACGCCAGGCAAATATTCTATGCCGCTGCCAATGATGAATATCATCAATGGTGGTGAGCACGCCGATAACAACGTCGATATTCAGGAATTCATGATCCAACCGGTTGGCGCTCCAAACGTAAAAGAAGCTATCCGTATGGGTTCTGAAGTGTTCCACAACCTGGCGAAAGTGCTGAAAAGCAAAGGCATGAGCACCGCTGTGGGTGACGAAGGAGGCTACGCGCCAAACCTGGGTTCCAACGCCGAAGCGCTGGCTGTTATCGCCGAAGCGGTAAAAGCCGCCGGTTACGAGCTGGGTAAAGACATTACCCTGGCGATGGACTGTGCAGCCTCTGAATTCTATAAAGATGGCAAGTACGTCCTGGCGGGTGAAGGTGGTAAAGCGTTCACGTCCGAAGAGTTCACCCACTTCCTGGAAGATCTGACCAAACAGTACCCCATCGTTTCTATCGAAGATGGCCTGGACGAGTCTGACTGGAACGGTTTCGCTTATCAGACCAAAGTGCTGGGTGACAAAATCCAGCTGGTAGGTGATGACCTGTTCGTGACTAACACCAAAATTCTGAAAGAAGGCATCGATAAAGGCATCGCAAACTCCATTCTGATCAAATTCAACCAGATCGGTTCTTTGACCGAAACGCTGGCTGCTATCAAAATGGCAAAAGATGCAGGCTACACTGTGGTGATTTCGCACCGTTCAGGTGAAACCGAAGATGCAACCATCGCTGATCTGGCGGTAGGTACAGCAGCGGGCCAGATCAAAACTGGCTCAATGAGCCGTTCTGACCGTGTTGCTAAATACAACCAGCTGATCCGTATTGAAGAAGCGCTGGGCTCAAAAGCGCCATTCAATGGTCTGAAAGAAGTTAAAGGCCAGTAATCGGTTGCGGATGTAGCGTAAAAGCTGCATCGCCTGATAATAAAGCCCCGCGAGTCTGCGGGGCTTTTGCTTTTTTAGCACCAGGCGGCTGTTGTTGTAAGGTATAAACCTGCCATAATCAGCGCCCTGATTTTTCCGAGCGAGTAAAAAATGTTCTACCCGATTAACGAAATGTTCCAGACGCTGCAGGGCGAAGGTTTTTATACCGGTGTGCCAGCCATCTTCATCCGTTTACAGGGATGCCCGGTGGGTTGCAGTTGGTGTGATACCCGGCATACCTGGGAAAAGCTGGCGGATCGGGAAACATCGCTCGGCGACATTCTGGTAAAAACCGTAGAAAGCGATGCCTGGGGCGATGCCGATGCTGCAACATTAATAAAAGCGATAGAGCAGCAGGGCTGGACGGCGCGCCATGTGGTTATCACCGGCGGCGAACCCGCTATTTATGATTTGCGTCCGCTCACGGAAGCACTGGAAGCAGTCGGATTTAATTGTCAGATTGAAACCAGTGGCACGCACGAGATCTATTGTTCTGCAAAAACCTGGGTAACGGTATCACCGAAGGTAAACATGCGTGGCGGTTATGATGTGCTGGCGCAGGCGCTAAGCCGGGCCGATGAGATCAAACATCCGGTAGCGCGTGAGCGCGATGTAGAAGCATTAGATGAATTGCTGGCGGGCCTTCAGGACAGCAAATCACGCGTCATTGCATTACAACCTATCAGCCGCAAAGAGACGGCGACCAGACTTTGCATTGACACCTGTATTGCCCGCAACTGGCGTTTATCGATGCAAACACATAAATATCTAAATATTGCCTGATGTAAAAAGGGCGGCAGTGCGCCGCCTTTGAATCTTACTGTTTTGCCTTCCAGGCGTCATACGCCTTTTTAATTTCAGTTTTCGCCGTTGCGGCATCCTGAAAACCGTTCAGCTCCACTTTCTTACGGCCGTCTGGCAACCATCCTCTTCACCGCCATCGATCATTTTCAATACACCGATCGGACGCAGCTTGATCAATGTGCCAGGAGACATTGGCGCGCGGGTATAAAAGATCACGTCAAGCGGATCGTTATCGCCACCCAGCGACTGCGTCAGCGAACCGTAATTAGCCGGATACGCGACCGGCATTGACTGAAATCGATCGGCAACAATAAAACCGGTGTTTGCGTCAGTTTCATATTTGATTATCCCGCCCGCCGGAATTTCCGTGACGGCATAAAACTCTTCCGGCACGTTTTGGGGTTGTGGGAAAGTAAGCACATTTTCCGCCTGTACGGCGGCAGAGGATGAAACAAGCAGAGCAATAACTGAAAGGCGTTTTACCAGGCCCATTGTTGATTCTCATGATCTTTAATGAAGGAGGTAACAACCTAGGGGGAGAAGATGACAGTGGGATGAACCAGAGCTTTTGCGTATAGCGAAATTTCAGGCAGCAGATAACAGAGTTGCGAACGCGACGCCAGCCGCTGACCGGGTTGAGTGGCTACGGCAAGTGGCAGATGTGTCGGCAACAGGTTTGAACGCGGCTTAGTGGCGGCCCCAACGGGGCGAAACTCACCGAAGGGCCGAATAACCGGCCAGCGCACCCGCAACCTGAAAGGCGAAATATATCAGCCGCGGTAAACGCAACCGGCGGTACAGGTCTCTTTGATCATGACTGCACTTAGCAGCGGCAAGCGGGGTTTCATCTGGTCCCAAATCCATTTTGCCAGTACTTCGCTGGTGGGATTTTCCAGCCCTGGGATCTCGTTGAGATAATAGTGATCGAGACGATTATAAACAGGTTTAAACGCTGCCTTCAGGTCGGCAAAATCCATCACCCAGCCGGTATAGGCGTCCACCTCACCGGTGATTTCCAGACGAACCAGGAATGAATGGCCGTGTAAACGACCACATTTATGTCCTTCAGGCACATTCGGCAGATGATGAGCGGCTTCAAACTGGAATTCTTTAAATAACGTGGTAGACATAAGGGTTCTCAGACTTAAAAAACCGCTGAATTCTACCCGAAATGCAAATTTTTCGCACCCGATAAGCGTCAGCGCGCTTTTTTTATCATGCCTTCTGGCTTTCGTTCTGGTTAATTTCCTGATTAATAAACACTTTATTTACCACTTTTGACGATTTAGATGACCTGGAAAACCGCTTAGTCATTTTGGTTATTAAATATGTCGAAGCTTTATTTAATCGTTAATATACGGCCCGGTAACCTACTCACTCTTCCGCCATTTTACGGTCCGGACTTCTGATACTGGAATTTTTAACGCGATGACGACTCAGGCACCAGGTTCAATGCTCCCGCTCTCGCCGGAGCAACTCGCTCGCTTACAGGCGGCGACGACGGATTTTTCCACTACACAAATGGCGTGGCTCTCAGGTTATTTCTGGGGCATGGTCAACCAAACTCCCGGCAGCGTGGCAGCAAGCGCGCCTGCACAGGCTGAGATTCCGGCCGTTACGCTGCTCTCGGCCTCACAGACCGGCAATGCTCGCCGCCTGGCAGAGCAGCTGCGTGATGACTTACTGGCAGCCAAACTGAGCGTCAACCTGGTGAATGCCGGCGATTATAAATTCAAACAGATCGGCCAGAAAAAACTGCTGGTAGTGGTGACGTCTACGCAGGGCGAAGGTGAGCCGCCAGAAGAAGCGGTGGCGTTGCATAAATTCCTGATGTCGAAAAAAGCGCCAAAAATGGACGGAGCCGCTTTCGCGGTGTTTGGTCTTGGCGATACATCGTATGAATTTTTCAGTAAAGCGGGTAAAGATTTTGATGGTCGCCTGGCAGAACTGGGTGCCGAACGCTTGCTGGATCGCGTGGACGCTGACGTTGAATATGCCGATCAGGCAGCAGCCTGGCGCAGCGCGCTGACGGAGATACTGAAAAAGCGCGTACCTACTGAGTCGGCAGCGCAAGCCGCGGTAACCGCAGCGGGTAGCGTAAATGAAGTGTTCAGCAGTCCGTATACCAAAGAAGCGCCACTCAGCGCCAGCTTTGCCGTGAATCAGAAAATCACCGGTCGCGATTCTGACAAAGACGTGCGCCACATTGAAATCGACTTAGGTGATTCTGGTCTGCGCTATCAGCCAGGCGATGCGCTTGGCGTATGGTATGAAAACGACGCGGAGCTGGTTAAGGAACTGCTTGAGCTGGTATGGCTGAAAGGTGATGAACCGGTCAATATTAATGGACAAACCCTGTCATTGGCCGAAGCATTACAAAAGCACTTTGAACTGACGGTGAATACTGCACAGATCGTGGCGCAATACGCAACGCTGTCGCGCAACGAAGAGTTGCTGTCGCTGGTCGATGACAAAGCTAAGCTGCAGAAATATGCGCAGTATTATCCCATTGTCGATATGGTGCGGCTGGCACCGGCTGGCACCGGCTGAACTTACTGCTGAACAGCTGTGTGGTTTGCTGCGTCCATTAACGCCGCGTCTTTACTCCATTGCTTCTTCGCAGGCCGAAACCGACACTGAAGTGCATATCACTGTGGGGGCGGTGCGTTTTGATATTGAAGATCGGCAACGCGGCGGTGGCGCATCCACCTGGCTTGCGGATCGCATTGAGGAAGATGGCGAAATTCGTGTGTTTATTGAGCACAACGATAACTTTCGTCTGCCGACTAACCCGGACGCCCCGGTCATCATGATCGGACCGGGTACGGGCATCGCACCGTTCCGCGCTTTTATGCAGCAGCGCGATAACGATGGCGCTGCCGGTAAAAACTGGCTGTTCTTCGGCAACCCACATTTCACTGAGGATTTCCTGTATCAGGTTGAGTGGCAAAAATACGTGAAGGATGGCTTGTTGACCCATATCGATTTGGCGTGGTCACGCGATCAGGCTGAGAAGATCTATGTACAAGATAAAATCCGTGCCAAAGGGGCAGACGTGTGGCGCTGGATTGAAGAAGGTGCCCACCTTTACGTTTGCGGTGACGCGAATCGCATGGCAAAAGACGTCGAGCAGGCATTGCTGGATGTGGTGGTCGAACACGGTGGAATGGATCGTGAAACGGCTGACGAATTTTTAAGTGAACTGCGCATTGAGCGCCGTTATCAGCGAGACGTTTACTAATGAGCGAAAAACACCCTGGACCGCGGGTTGTCGAAGGCAAATTAGCGGACGCCGAGCGTCTGAAAAAACAGAGTAACTACCTGCGTGGCACTATCCTTGACGATCTCGACGATGGCCTGACGGGCGGTTTTACTGGCGACAATTTCCTGTTGATCCGTTTTCACGGCATGTACCAACAGGATGACCGTGACATTCGAGCCGAACGTGCCGGGCAGAAGCTGGAAGCGCGTCACGCGATGATGCTGCGTTGTCGTTTACCAGGCGGCATCATCACGCCACATCAGTGGCTGGCGATTGATAAATTTGCGACCGATAAAACCCTTTACGGCAGCATTCGCCTGACTAACCGCCAGACTTTTCAGTTTCACGGCATCTTAAAGAAAAACGTAAAACCGTCACACCAGATGCTGCACGAAGTCGGCCTTGATGCGCTGGCAACGGCTAACGATGTGAACCGTAACGTGTTATGTACCTCAAACCCGATAGAGTCGGAATTACATCAGGAAGCCTACGAGTGGGCGAAAAAACTTTCTGAGCACCTGCTGCCACGCACCCGCGCTTATGCGGAAATCTGGTGGGATCAGGAGAAAGTCGCCACCACTGATGAGGAGCCGATCCTTGGTGAAACTTATCTGCCGCGTAAGTTCAAAACTACTGTGGTGATCCCGCCGCATAACGATGTGGATCTCCATGCTAACGATCTGAACTTTATTGCCATCGCAGAGAAGGGCAAATTGATCGGTTTTAATCTTCTGGTTGGCGGCGGTTTGTCGATTGAACACGGTAACAAAGCGACCTATGCGCGTACCGCAAGTGAGTTTGGTTATCTGCCGGTGGAAAAGATCCTTGATGTGGCAGAAGCCGTGGTAACGACGCAGCGCGACTGGGGTAATCGCACCGATCGTAAAAACGCCAAAACCAAATACACGCTTGAACGTGTTGGCGTTGAGACGTTTAAAGCCGAAGTTGAGAAGCGTGCTGGTTTAACGTTTGAGCCGGTTCGCCCTTATGAATTCACCACGCGTGGCGATCGTATTGGCTGGATCAAAGGCATCGACAATAAATGGCACCTGACGCTGTTTATTGAAAATGGGCGCTTGCTGGACTATCCGGGCCGTCCGCTGAAAAGCGGCATCGCCGAAATTGCCAAAATTCACCAGGGCGATTTCCGCCTGACCGCTAACCAGAATTTAATTGTGGCAGGCGTACCGGAAAGTGAAAAAGCCGCTATCGAGGCCATTGCGCGTAAGCATGGCTTAATGGAAAACATCACGCCGCAGCGTGAAAATTCCATGGCCTGTGTGGCGTTCCCAACGTGTCCGCTGGCCATGGCTGAAGCCGAGCGTTTCCTGCCATCCTTTGTAACTAAAGTTGAAGAGATCATGCACGGACACGGCGTTGGCGAAGAGCACATCGTGTTACGCGTTACCGGTTGTCCTAACGGTTGTGGTCGTGCCATGCTGGCTGAAATCGGTTTAGTCGGCAAAGCACCAGGTCGTTATAACCTGCACATCGGCGGTAATCGCATAGGCACGCGTATTCCGCGCATGTATCGCGAAAACATTACCGAAAGCGAGATCCTTGCAAGCATCGATGACCTGGTCGGTCGTTGGGCGCAAGAGCGTCAGGGTGAAGAAGGTTTTGGCGACTTTGTTATCCGCGCTGGGATCGTAAAACCGGTAGTGGACCCCGCGCGTGATTTTTGGGATCAGGAGGTAAAATGAGCCAGTTAGACCTCGCAGCACTGAATGAAATGTCCCCGGTACAGCGCGCCATGGCGCTGGCCGCAACCAACGCACAGCTGGAGAAATCTTCTGCTGAAGAGCGCGTGAGTTGGGCGCTGGAGAATTTACCGGGCGTTTACGTGCTCTCCTCCAGTTTCGGTATTCAGGCGGCGGTGTCGCTGCACTTAGTGACGCGTCAGCAGCCAGATATTCCGGTGATCCTGACCGATACCGGCTATCTGTTTCCTGAAACCTACCGCTTTATCGATGAGCTGGCTGACCAGCTCAATCTGAACCTGAAAGTGTTCCACGCGGAGACGTCACCTGCCTGGCAGGAGGCGCGTTACGGTAAGCTTTGGGAACAGGGCGTTGAAGGTATCGAAAAGTACAACGCAATCAATAAAGTGGAGCCGATGAATCGCGGGCTGGAAGCACTGGGCGCACAAACCTGGTTTGCCGGTTTGCGTCGCGATCAGTCTGGCAGTCGGGCGAATTTGCCCGTGCTAGGCGTACAGCGCGGCGTGTTTAAGGTGCTGCCAATCATTGACTGGGACAACCGTCAGATCCATCAGTACTTACAGGGAAATAACCTGAAATACCATCCGCTATGGGATGAAGGGTATCTTTCGGTCGGCGACACTCATACTACGCGTAAGTGGGAACCCGGCATGGCGGAAGAAGAGACGCGCTTCTTTGGCCTGAAGCGCGAATGCGGTCTGCACGAAGGCTAGTGAATAATAAGGACGCCAGCTGGCGTCCTTATCATCAGACCTCTCTTAAGGCAGCAAACGCCTCGGCTGCACGCGTCACGTTCACTTTTGTTCCCTCGTAATTTGCGACCGCCACAAACGGATCTTCTGCCAGAATCGTATCCAGACGATCACGATCAATATCCTTTACCAGCACCATGCCGCCAGTACGTGGATCCTTTCTTCCAGCCGCAATAAAAACACCGGCATCAAAATAACGATCCAGCCACTGAACATGCAGTTCCAGCAAGGCTTCGACTTCTTCTACAGGACGAGAGTAGCTCAGATAAACTACGTACATGTCAGATCCTCATACTTTGGGGTGAGTGAGCTCGCTGAGCAGCGGCAGCAATACTTTCACGCTTTCGCGGGTGCGCTGGGTAATGCGGCCCGCCAGCCAGCGATCCAGATAAGCGAGATTATCACGGTCAGTTTGATGGCGCGTGGTGCCGTCAGGAAAGTGGCGTGTGCGGCTACGCTGCTGCGCGCCATCCTGATTTCCAGACGCCCAGTTACTGGCGGTAACGTCCAGCAGCGGGAAGCCTGCTTTATCAAAGGCATTAATGCCAGGATAATCTTTGCGGTTCAGTTGGTGGCTTGCCGCCGGAATACCCAGTTCACGCGCCAGATACAATGCTCGCTCGCTGGTTTGCTTACGTACCGCGCGCGGTGTATTCAGGCCGCTATTAAAGTAAAGACGATCGCCGGTAATCAAGCTATTGAGATCAATGACCAGTAAAGTATTTTTCTTCTCTTTATCGCTCATGCGCGCCACATAATCATCCATGCCGTGCAGGTTCGCTTCACCTGCGCTCAGCGCGACAAAGCGCACGCCGTAGTGCAGCGGTTTTTCACTTAGCTTTTTCGCCAGCTCCAGCATGACACCTAAGCCGGAAGCGTTGTCATCAACGCCTTGCAGACGCAGGCCACCTATATTTTGATTTGCCTGACTACTGCTTTGCGGCGTCCAGGTATCAAGATGCGCGACGATGAGAATTTCCTGCGGCTCGCTACCGGCACGAGCGGCAATCACTGACGTTGCCGTAAGTTTATGCCAGCGTATTTTGCCATCACTCTCATGCCAGTCGTAACCGGTATTAAACTGACGGGTGTTAGTCTGAAAACCCAATGAGATAAATTGTTGTTGTAAGTAATCGGCGGCCATAAGTTCAGCCGGACTACCGCCCATACGGCCGGGAAAATAGGTAGCGATATGGCGTATTTGCTGTTCAGCAAACTGTCCTGGGGCGTCAGTCGCAGCCTGGGCAGGAAAAATACAGCTGCAACTGAGCAGCACCGCCAGCGCGGTCAGGCGGAGAGAGGCAAACATGCGGCGTTCCTTGTGGCTCATTCCGTAACAAAAATGTCGAAAAAAATTTCGCGCTTAGTATGAAACTGTGACCCTCATTACACAATTTGATTCGCTCCGAAAGGCTCGTAAGATCATCCGCTAAGCACATTTTGTTCTGAGCTTTCTTCGCCCGTTATTCCATTCGGGAACTACTCATTCCAATTCGTAATTTCATCTGGATAAACACCGGGGCGTATAGTCGCGTTAACGCAAAGTTACAACGCTAAGGTTAACGTGGATTATTTGCCTCTTTTTGCCAGTCTCAAAGGCCGGCCAGTTTTGGTTGTCGGCGGTGGAGAAATTGCGGCGCGGAAAACAGAATTGCTACGTCGTGCAGGTGCGCGTGTGCAGATTGCTGCGCGCGAACTCTGTCCCGAGCTACAGTCGCTGCATGAGACGCAACAGCTGGAATGGCTGGCAACCGCCTTTGATCCGGCTCAGCTCGACGGTGTGTTTCTGGTGATTGCGGCAACGGATGACAATGCGCTGAACGCGCAGGTATTTGAGACGGCTAACGCACGGCAGAAGCTGGTGAATGTGGTTGATGACCAGCCAAAATGCAGCTTTATTTTTCCTTCCATCGTGGATCGTTCACCGCTGGTGGTGGCGATCTCATCCAGCGGCACTGCGCCAGTGCTGGCGCGCATCTTACGTGAAAAACTTGAAGCGCTGCTGCCTGCCAATCTTGGCCAAATGGCAGAGGTGGCAGGTCTTTGGCGCGATAAAGTAAAACAGCGGTTTACCCGCATGGCCGATCGCCGTCGCTTTTGGGAGCGTGCATTTAATGGGTTGTTCGCCAGCCAGATGGCGGCGGGCAATGTAAATGAAGCGAAGCTGACGCTTGAACGTGAACTGAGCGATGAACCCCGTCGCCAGGGCGAAATTATTCTGGTGGGTGCAGGCCCTGGCGACAGTGGCTTGCTGACGTTACGTGGCCTGCAGGTCATGCAGCTGGCAGACGTAGTGCTCTACGACCATCTGGTCAGCGACGAAGTCCTGGATCTGGTGCGCCGCGATGCCGATCGCATCTGTGTGGGCAAACGCGCAGGCGCACATTCGGTGCCGCAGGAAGAGACAAATCACCTGTTGGTCAAACTGGCACGACAAGGCAAACGCGTGGTGCGCCTGAAAGGCGGTGACCCGTTTATTTTTGGTCGGGGCGGGGAAGAGCTACAGGCTGCACAGCAGGCGGGTATTCCTTTTCAGGTCGTACCCGGCGTTACCGCTGCAGCAGGCGCAACGGCCTATGCGGGCATTCCATTAACGCATCGCGATCATGCACAGAGCGTGCTGTTCATTACCGGCCATTGCCGTACTGATGGCGACGGCATTGACTGGTCATCACTGGCGCGTGCGCGCCAGACACTGGCGATTTACATGGGCACGGTGAAAGCGGCTGAAATTAGCGCAGGGCTGATTCAGCACGGACGCGCCGCGTCTACGCCAGTTGCGGTAATCAGCCGCGGTACGCGACAAGATCAACAGGTGTTGACCGGCACCTTAGAACAGCTTGAGGCGCTGGTGGCATCAGCGCCGACTCCGGCACTGTTAGTGATTGGAGAAGTGGTCAATTTGCACGGGCAGCTCGCCTGGTTTCAACATTCAGCACAGCAGGGGACTCGCGAGTCCGCCGTTGTCAATCTGGCTTGAGGGAAAAACTATGGACCAAAAAAGGCTCACTCATCTGCGTCAGTTAGAGGCAGAGAGTATCCATATCATTCGCGAAGTCGCGGCGGAGTTCAGCAATCCGGTGATGATGTATTCCATCGGTAAAGACTCATCGGTAAAGACTCATCGGTGATGCTGCATCTGGCGCGTAAAGCGTTTTATCCGGGTACGCTGCCGTTTCCGCTGCTGCATGTGGATACCGGCTGGAAATTCCAGGAAATGTATGCGTTCCGCGATCGCACCGTGAAAGCGATGGGCGCCGAGTTGCTGGTTCATCGTAACCCGGAAGGCGTAGCGATGGGCATTAACCCGTTTGTACATGGTAGCGCGAAGCACACCGACATCATGAAAACCGAGGGCCTGAAGCAGGCGCTGAATAAATACGGTTTTGATGCAGCTTTTGGTGGCGCACGTCGTGACGAAGAAAAGTCACGCGCGAAAGAACGTATTTACTCGTTCCGCGATCGTTTCCATCGCTGGGATCCAAAAAATCAGCGCCCTGAGCTGTGGCATAACTACAACGGTCAAATTAACAAAGGCGAAAGCATACGTGTGTTCCCGCTGTCGAACTGGACTGAGCTGGACATCTGGCAGTATATCTTCCTGGAAAATATCGAGATCGTTCCGTTATATCTCGCTGCGCCGCGTCCGGTACTGGAGCGTGATGGCATGTTGATGATGGTGGATGATGATCGCATCGATCTGCAGCCCGGCGAAGTGATCAAGCAGCGTATGGTGCGTTTCCGTACCCTTGGCTGCTGGCCTCTGACCGGCGCTGTAGAGTCAGATGCGCAAACGCTGCCGGAAATCATCGAAGAGATGCTGGTTTCTACTACCAGCGAGCGTCAGGGCCGCGTGATCGACCGCGACCAGTCCGGTTCGATGGAACTGAAAAAACGTCAGGGTTATTTCTAAGGAGACGCCAGATGAATACTGTTATTGCACAACAAATTGCCGATCAGGGCGGCGTTGAAGCCTGGCTGACCGCACAACAACATAAAAGCCTGCTGCGTTTCCTGACCTGCGGTAGCGTTGATGATGGCAAAAGTACGCTGATTGGGCGTTTGCTGCATGACACACGCCAGATTTATGAGGACCAGCTCTCCTCGCTGCACAACGACAGCAAACGTCACGGCACCCAGGGTGAGAAACTCGACCTGGCGCTGCTGGTGGATGGTCTGCAAGCCGAGCGCGAACAGGGCATTACTATTGACGTCGCGTATCGCTATTTCTCCACCGAGAAGCGTAAGTTTATCATTGCCGACACGCCGGGACATGAACAGTACACGCGTAATATGGCGACTGGCGCGTCAACCTGTGATTTAGCGATTTTGCTGATCGACGCGCGCAAAGGTGTGCTGGATCAAACTCGCCGTCACAGCTTTATTTCTACCCTGCTGGGTATCAAACATCTGATCGTAGCGATCAATAAAATGGACCTGGTGGCATACAAGCAGGACGTTTTCGAGCAGATCAAACAGGATTATCTCGATTTTGCTGAGCAGTTGCCGCAAGACCTGGATATCCGTTTTGTACCGATGTCGGCGCTGGAAGGGGATAATGTGGCTTCGGCAAGCCAGACGATGCCCTGGTACAGCGGTCCGACGCTGCTGGACGTGCTGGAAACCGTTGAACTGAACCGCGTCGTTGATCATCAACCCATGCGTTTCCCGGTGCAGTACGTAAACCGTCCGAATCTCGATTTTCGCGGCTACGCGGGAACGCTGGCGTCTGGCAGCGTGAAAGTCGGACAGCGCGTTAAGGTATTGCCGTCTGGCGTGGAATCGTCCATTGCGCGCATCGTGACGTTTGATGGCGATTTGCCAGAGGCTGGCGCTGGAGAAGCCATCACGTTGGTGCTGGAAAATGAAATCGATATTAGCCGTGGCGATTTACTGGTGGATGCCAGCGCCAGCCTGAGCGCAGTACAAGCCGCCACGCTGGACGTGGTGTGGATGGCCGAGCAGCCGTTGCAGGCGGGTCAAAGCTACGACATCAAAATTGCCGGTAAAAAAGCGCGTGGCCGGGTTGAAAAGGTTCTCCATCAGGTTGAAATCAACTCGCTGGAGAAGCGCAGCGTCGATAACTTACCGCTGAACGGCATAGGTCGGGTTGAGATCACGTTTGATGAGCCGATGGTGTTAGATCCGTATCAGCAGAACCCGGTGACGGGAGGCATGATCTTTATTGATCGCCTGAGCAACGTTACCGTGGGCGCGGGCATGATTAATGAACCGCTACTGGATACGCCGCAATCTACCGGTGAATTCAGCGCGTTTGAGCTGGAACTGAATGCGCTGGTGCGTCGTCACTTTCCTCACTGGAATGCTCGCGATCTGCTGGGTGGCAAATAATGGCGCAACACGATGATAACGTGGTGTGGCACGATCATCCAGTAACGCGTGAAGCGCGCGAACAGCAGCACGGCCACCAGGGCGTGGTGCTGTGGTTTACCGGGCTGTCCGGCTCGGGTAAATCTACCGTAGCGGGTGCGCTTGAGCAGGCGCTGCATCGCCTGGGCGTCAGCAGCTATTTACTGGATGGCGATAATGTGCGTCATGGCTTATGCCGTGATCTTGGCTTCAGCGATGATGATCGCAAGGAATACATTCGTCGGGTTGGCGAAGTGGCGAAACTGATGGTCGATGCCGGGTTAGTGGTGCTCACCGCTTTTATTTCGCCGCATCGTGCCGAACGGCAAATGGTGCGTGATTTACTGGACGAAGGCCAGTTCGTTGAGGTGTTTGTCGATACGCCTTTGGCCGTTTGCGAGGCGCGCGATCCGAAAGGATTGTATAAAAAAGCCCGCGCCGGTGAATTACGCAATTTCACAGGGATTGATAGCGTGTATGAAGCGCCAGAGCAGCCGGAAATCCAGCTGGATGGCGAACAATTGGTTACAAAACTGACTGCCCAATTGTTAGACCTGCTGCGCCACCGCGATATTATCAGATCCTGAATAGACAGCGGCAAATCGATATGGGTTTGCCGTCTTCGGTCACCAGGATTTCTATGCAGAATATTACCCCTATGCTGGCACGCAAAGATGAACGGCCCCAGGATGAGCCTCGCTCGTCGCTGCCGGGCGCTATTATTGGTTTTCTTTCTTACTGGTGTGCACTGGCGATCCCTTTCCTACTGTATGGCTCTAATACGCTGTTCTTCTTTCTTTATACCTGGCCATTTTTCCTCGCACTGTTACCGGTGTCGGTGATCGTGGGCATTGCGCTGAGCATGCTGTTGCGTGGGCAACTGTTGTGGACCACGCTGATTACCCTTATTTCCGTCATTTGCCTGTTCTGGCTGCTGTTCTCTTTTCTCTCCGGCTGGTGAGCCCGCTGATGTGCAAACGCATCGGCAGGTTACAAAACTTTACCTGCTAAGTTCCTCCTGATTTGGTCACTCGTACAGCAAAACAGGGCATTTTCGCTGCTGGTGTGGAGTCCTGTGCAAAGTTGTGGGATGATTGAGCCGTTTTTAGGGGGCGGGATGGGAAAACTGACGTTACTGCTATTGGTGCTGCTTGGCTGGCTGCAATACTCATTGTGGCTGGGGAAAAATGGCATCCATGATTATACGCGCGTGAATGATGACGTTGCGGTTCAACAGGCGAATAACGCCAAACTTAAATCGCGTAACGATCAGCTGTTCGCCGAAATTGACGATCTCAATGGCGGCTCAGAAGCGATCGAGGAACGCGCACGTAGTGAACTGGGCATGATTAAGCCTGGTGAAACCTTCTATCGGCTGGTACCTGACCAGAACAAACGTAACGCGCAAGCTGCGCAAAACCAACAACGATAAAACATGAACAATCTGTCCTCTCTGGATGTGATTGCCGTGGTGCCGGCGGCCGGTATCGGCAGCCGCATGCAGGCGAGCTGTCCTAAACAGTACCTGAAAATTGGTCAGCACACCCTTCTGGAACACAGCGTCGCACGCCTGTTTTCCCATCCTGCTATCAAGCAGGTCATCATTGCGCTCAGCCCCGATGATCAACATTTTTCCACCTTGCCGCTGGCAAGCGATCGGCGTGTATTACGCGTGATCGGTGGTGAGACACGGGCTGAGTCGGTGCTGGCAGGATTAGACGCGGCGCGAAGCGCAAGCTGGGTGCTGGTGCATGACGCGGCACGCCCCTGTCTGCATCTGGAAGATTTATCGCGCTTGTTGCAGGTTCGTGAACAAAGTCACGTTGGTGGCATTCTGGCTGCGCCGGTGCGCGATACCATGAAACGTGGCGAACCGGGTAAAGCGGCAATTGCACACACGGTTGAACGTGACGATCTCTGGCATGCCTTAACGCCACAATATTTTCCTCACGCGCTGCTGACCGCCTGCCTGACGCGGGCGTTAAATGAAGGTATCAACATTACTGATGAAGCCTCGGCGCTGGAACATTGTGGCTATCATCCGCTCCTGGTCAGCGGGCGCAGTGATAATATCAAAGTAACCCGGCCAGAAGATTTGGCCCTGGCGGCTTTTTACCTTAGTCAGATTCAATTAAAGGAGAGCGCATAATGCGTATCGGTCACGGTTTTGACGTTCACGCCTTCGGGGGCGTTGGTCCTCTGGTGATTGGTGGCGTGCGAATCCCATTTGAGCAGGGTTTTATTGCCCATTCCGATGGCGACGTAGCGCTGCATGCGCTAACCGACGCGCTGTTGGGGGCGGTGGCGATGGGTGACATCGGCAAACTGTTCCCTGATACCGATCCGGCATTTAAAGGGGCAGACAGCCGCGGTTTGCTGCGTGAAGCCTGGCGGCGTATTGCCGCAAAAGGTTACCGTATCGGTAACGTTGATGTGACGATTATCGCTCAGGCACCGAAAATGCTGCCGCACGTTCCGCAAATGCGCGTAAACATCGCTGAAGATCTCGGTTGCCATATGAATGAGGTGAACGTCAAAGCGACCACGACGGAAAAACTTGGCTTTACCGGACGCGGTGAGGGTATCGCCTGCGAAGCGGTGGCGCTGCTGCTGAAAGTGGAATCCGCATGATATTGCATTATCTGCATGGCGCGCCGACTGCAACAGGCGTGATCAAGGCCAACCCGGAAGATTTCGTGGTGGTAGAAGATCTTGGCTATGACGCAGACGGCGAAGGCGAACATTTGCTGGTACGCATCCGCAAAACGGGGGCGAATACCCGCTTTGTTGCCGAGGCGCTGGCGAAATATCTCGGGGTCCATGTTCGCGATATGAGCTATGCGGGGATGAAAGATCGGCTCGCCGTCACCGAGCAAACGCTGTGTTTCCGTCTGCCAGGGAACGCAATGCCCGATCTATGCGGCTTCGCGCTGGAAGGGGTGGAAATTCTTGCAGCGATGCGCCACAAGCGTAAGCTGCGTATCGGTGCGCTGGCGGGCAATGCGTTTCGCCTGGTTATTCGACAAATCAGTCAGCGCGATGCGGTTGAGCAGCGCTTAGCCGCCATTCGCGATGCTGGCGTGCCAAACT
Organism: Mixta mediterraneensis; assembly: GCF_014946725.1. Taxonomy (GTDB): domain Bacteria; phylum Pseudomonadota; class Gammaproteobacteria; order Enterobacterales; family Enterobacteriaceae; genus Pantoea; species Pantoea mediterraneensis. Next base: position 20,090 of record NZ_JACFXY010000009.1, on the reverse strand, counting down.
ATTTTGGCGAGCAGCGTTTTGGTCACAACGGCAATAACCTGAAGATGGCGCAACAATGGGCGCGCGATGACATTTGCCTGCGCGATCGGCATAAGCGCAGCCTGATCCTGTCTGCGGCGCGCAGTGCGCTGTTTAATCAGGTCACCAGCGCGCGACTGCAGCAGCACGGCGGATTAACGCAGGTATTAAATGGCGATGCGTTGCAATTGGCCGGGCGCGGTAGTTGGTTTGTGGTTCAGGCTGAGGAACGGGAAGCGTCGCAAAAGCGCGTTGATCAGCATGAGCTGCGTATTACTGCACCTTTGCCGGGACGCGGCGAAGCCGGTCCGCAGGCGGAGGCGCTGGCATTTGAACAACATACGCTGGCCGATTCAGCAGAGCTACTCGCCTTGCTCGACCGTGAGCGTGTGGATGCTGCACGCCGTGCCATGCTGGCCGTGCCGCGCGATCTGCGTTGGACCTGGCGGGATGACGCGACGCTGGAAATGCAGTTCTGGCTACCAGCAGGAAGTTTTGCCACCAGTGTGGTGCGTGAACTGGTTAACAATGCAGACGGTAACGCCAGCGTAGACGAATAGGCCGGTCAGGTGAGGGAACCTTTCCCGGAGGTCAGCCTGCCCCGGTTTTATCTCAAACAGCTTTAAGCCCGGCAGCTTTAAGTTTGCCGTAACATTGCACATTCATCGTTTAATGTTACGGCAAACGTCTCTAATGGGAATATTTACGCCTACCACTTCGCATCACCCGCCGCTAGAATGCAAAGACCCCCGTATGGGCTTGACAGATCTTTTTAGCTTGTCTGCCTGCGGAGGCTTGATTGAATTGAAAAAGGTCAGGGTAAAATGCGGATACTCCTCAGCAACGATGACGGAATTCATGCGCCAGGCATTCAAATACTTGCCAGGGCGTTACGGGAATTTGCCGACGTTCAGGTAGTCGCCCCCGATCGTAATCGCAGTGGGGCCTCGAACTCTCTCACGCTGGAAACGCCGTTGCGCACTTTTACCCATGATAATGGCGACATTGCCGTGCAAATGGGCACGCCGACTGACTGTGTGTTTCTTGGCGTGAATGCACTGATGCAGCCACGGCCTGAAATTGTGGTTTCGGGCATCAATGCGGGTCCTAATCTTGGCGATGACGTGATCTATTCCGGCACCGTCGCGGCGGCAATGGAAGGGCGACATCTGGGTTTGCCAGCGCTGGCAGTTTCGCTGGATGGGCATCTGCACTATAAAACTGCGGCGGCGGTCACCTGCGCCTTTCTGAAAGCATTAACGCGAGAGCCGCTGCGTACTGGCCGGATCCTCAATATTAATGTCCCTGATTTGCCTCTTGATCAGATAAAAGGCATTCGCGTAACGCGCTGTGGCAGCCGTCATCCGGCAGATCAGGTTATCCCTCAACAAGATCCACGCGGTAATACGTTGTACTGGATCGGGCCGCCAGGGCAGAAGCTGGATGCCGGTCCGGATACCGATTTTGCCGCTGTCGATCAGGGCTACGTTTCTGTTACCGCGTTGCATGTCGATCTTACCGCGCACGGCGCGCAGAACGTTCTTTCCGACTGGCTGGTTAACGCTGAGGTAAATCTGGCATGGTGAACCGGCGCATCGAAACGTTGCTGGCACAACTGCGTCAGCAGGGCATTGACGATGAAATCCTGTTAAAGGCCATCGCTGATGTGCCGCGTGAGCGTTTCATTGACGAGGCGTTTGAACATAAAGCCTGGGATAACGTGGCCTTGCCGATTGGCTCAGGCCAGACCATTTCCCAACCCTATATGGTGGCGCGCATGACGGCGCTACTTGAGCTACAGCCGCATTCGCGCGTGCTGGAAATTGGCACGGGTTCCGGTTATCAAACTGCGATCCTTGCTCATCTTGTCGATCATGTTTATTCGGTCGAGCGCATCAAAGGGTTGCAATGGCAGGCCAAGCGTCGCCTGAAGCAACTCGATCTGCATAATGTTTCAACGCGCCACGGTGATGGCTGGCAGGGTTGGCCCGCCCGCGGTCCTTTTGATGCCATCATCGTAACCGCTGCTCCCCCAGAAATTCCGATTGCGCTGATGGCGCAACTGGCAGATGACGGCATTATGGTACTTCCGGTCGGCGAAGATCAGCAGGTACTGAAACGCCTGCGTCGTAAAGGAGAAGAGTTTGTAGAAGAGATTATTGAACCGGTCCGATTCGTACCTTTAGTGCAGGGCGATTTGGCTTAACACGTCGGCTTCGTATTTCTTCACAACTGTTTCATAGCACCACGTACTTGATATTGTTACTATCCTTTTTCATCAATGAAAAAGCAGATTTTAACGCGCCGTACAGAGTATTGTGCTGGCGAGTACAGTGAGACAGGTACATCAGGGTTGCCATCACGGGGGATCAATGAGCACGGGAAGCACTATTTTTCAATTACGCCGTTTGGCGGCACTTTCATTGGTAAGTTTTTGGCTGGCGGGCTGTAGCTCAGGCGAGGACTCTCAGGCGCCTATCAGTCGTATCGGTGATGGCGGTGGCTTGAGCGCGGCTTCGGGTAACGCAAACGCAACTTCCAGTGGCGTTCCCTCTATGCCGTCTCAGGGCGGAATGGTAAGCAGTAATGTATCTTCGTCCCAAAGCAATGGTGGAATGATTAGCGCAGATAACGATGTACAAACGCAAAATGGGCGTATTGTGTACAACCGAAGTTATCAGAATATTCCGAAAGGTAGTTATTCCGGTGAGACTTATACCGTTAAGCGCGGCGATACACTTTTTTATATTGCCTGGATCACCGGTAACGATTTCCGCGATTTAGCGCAGCGTAACAACGTCGCAGCGCCGTATAGCTTGAATGTCGGGCAGACTTTGCAGGTAGGTAACGGATCAGGACAACCAATCACTGGTGGTAATGCGATTACCGTTGCCGATGCAACACAGGGCGGCGTCCCAACCTCACCACAAATTAAATCTACCCCTGTTGCACAGCAACCTGTTATTACGTATTCTGATGATTCGGGTCATTCGAGCGGCAGCAAACTTCTGCCATCGAAGGGAGCAAATGTTGCAACGACAACAGCTCCTGCCGTTACCGCACCACCCACGGTCAGCAGTACGACCAATAGTTCAACGCCGGTGGGAAGCTGGCGTTGGCCGACCGATGGGAAGATCATCGATAACTTCTCTGCCGCAGAAGGTGGCAATAAAGGTATCGATATCGCCGGATCGCGCGGACAATCTATCGTAGCCACCGCATCGGGAAGGGTGGTTTACGCGGGTAACGCACTCCGGGGTTACGGTAATTTAATCATCATCAAACATAATGATGATTACCTGAGTGCCTACGCCCACAACGATACAATGCTGGTCCGGGAACAACAGGAAGTTAAGGCGGGGCAAAAAATCGCTACCATGGGTAGCACCGGTACCAGTTCAGTAAGATTACATTTTGAAATTCGTTACAAGGGGAAATCCGTAAACCCGTTGCGTTATTTACCGCAGCGATAATCCGGCAGAACCGATGGTGTTCTGCCTTGGAATCACGGGTAGGAGCCGCTTATGAGCCAGAATACGCTGAAAGTAAACGAGTTACATGAGAATGCGGAATTCGAGGAGAACGGAGCTGAGATTTTTGATGAGAAGGTTCTCGTTGAAAACGAACCTGGTGATAACGACGTAGCGGAAGAAGAGTTGTTGTCACAAGGTGCGACGCAACGCGTTTTGGATGCGACGCAGCTCTATCTTGGGGAGATTGGCTATTCTCCTTTATTAACGGCGGAAGAAGAAGTTTTCTTCGCACGCCGTGCATTACGAGGTGACATTCCTTCTCGTCGCCGCATGATTGAAAGTAACTTACGCCTGGTGGTGAAGATTGCCCGTCGTTATAGCAATCGTGGCCTGGCTTTGCTGGACCTGATTGAAGAAGGTAATCTTGGCTTGATTCGCGCTGTAGAGAAGTTTGACCCAGAACGTGGGTTCCGTTTCTCAACTTACGCCACCTGGTGGATTCGTCAGACCATTGAACGGGCAATCATGAACCAAACCCGTACTATTCGTCTGCCGATTCACATTGTTAAAGAACTGAACGTTTACCTGCGCACCGCGCGTGAACTTTCACACAAGCTTGATCATGAGCCAAGTGCGGAAGAAATCGCGGAGCAACTGGATAAACCGGTTGATGACGTAAGCCGTATGTTACGTCTCAACGAACGCATTACATCAGTTGATACGCCTTTAGGCGGCGATTCTGAAAAAGCGCTGCTGGATATTCTGGCCGATGAAAAAGACAACGGCCCGGAAGATACTACTCAGGATGACGATATGAAGCAAAGTATCGTTAAATGGTTGTTCGAACTGAACGCCAAGCAGCGTGAAGTATTAGCTCGTCGTTTTGGCCTGCTGGGCTATGAAGCGGCAACGCTTGAAGATGTTGGCCGTGAAATCGGTTTAACCCGCGAGCGTGTGCGTCAGATTCAGGTTGAAGGTTTACGTCGTCTGCGTGAAATCCTGCAAACGCAGGGCCTCAACATTGAAGCACTGTTCCGCGAATAATTAATCTGTTGTGATGCGAAAAGCGGTGGTGAAAACCACCGTTTTTTTATTTGGTCAATTCAGACTGAAACAGAAGATTAAGCGGTGCCGATACGGCGAACCTGTTAAGCAGATGGCATTACCTGTCCCACCACACCGACTTTTTGCTGAAAAAATAGCCATTTCTTTTTTACCTGTTAGCAGTTGTGCAGCCGAACCCCTTCAATATAGATAAACGCTGATTGATAGCGAGGCTACAGCCTTCTCTCACGGTGATCAGCCATGCGCCGAATGCGTCTGGATAGAGCAAAACTGCCCAGGGAAAAGCTAACACAAATAATCCCGCACATAAGCATGCCTATGCGCGGAAAAATTTATACCAGCGACTTCAGGCGATAGATCCAGTCGAGTGCCTGACGTGGTGTCAGCGTATCAGGATCAAGCGCTTCCAGTGCTTCCACTGCCGGTGATGTTTCTTCCACTAATAAGGGCAGTTGTGAACCATCCACCTTTGATGAAGTGGCTTGAGTTGACACCGTTTCCAGCTCTTTCAGCTTATTGCGCGCACGCTTAATCACTTCTTTTGGCACGCCCGCCAGCGCGGCGACGGCAAGCCCATAACTTTTACTGGCAGCCCCTTCCTGCACACTGTGCATAAAGGCGATGGTATCGCCATGCTCTACGGCATCCAGATGCACATTTACCACACCCTCCATTTTTTCTGGCAGCGTGGTTAGCTCAAAATAATGAGTCGCAAACAGCGTCATGGCTTTGATGCGATTTGCCAAATTTTCCGCGCAGGCCCAGGCAAGTGACAGCCCATCATACGTTGAGGTGCCGCGCCCAATCTCATCCATTAGCACTAAACTGTTTTCAGTGGCGTTGTGTAGAATATTTGCCGTTTCGGTCATTTCAACCATAAACGTCGATCGACCTGATGCCAGATCGTCTGCGGCACCCACGCGCGTAAAGATACGATCTAATGGGCCAATTAATGTTTCTTCTGCCGGTACAAAACTGCCGATCCAGGCCATAAGCGCAATAAGTGCCGCCTGACGCATATAAGTACTTTTACCGCCCATATTGGGTCCGGTAATAATCAGCATGCGGCGCTGAGGCGCCAGGGACAGCGGGTTAGCGATAAAAGGCTCTTTTAATACCTGCTCAACCACAGGATGGCGCCCACCGGTGATTTTGATCCCCGGCTTATCCTGTAACGTTGGGCGACAATAGTTTAGTGTCCATGCGCGTTCAGCTAAATTACTTAGTACGTCCAGTTCGGCTAACGCCGATGCGCTGAGCTGTAGCGCTTCCAGATGCGGTAACAACTGATCGAACAAAGCCTCATACAAACTCTTTTCCAGCGCCAGCGCTTTGCCTTTTGAAGTGAGTACCTTATCCTCATACTCTTTCAATTCAGGAATAATATAGCGCTCAGCATTTTTTAACGTTTGGCGACGCACGTAGTGCATTGGCACCTGGTGGCTCTGTCCACGGCTGACCTGGATATAGTAGCCATGCACGGCGTTAAAACCGACTTTAAGCGTATCCAGACCCAATTTTTCACGCTCACGGATCTCTAGCTTATCAAGGTAATCCGTCGCACCGTCGGCCAGCGCGCGCCATTCGTCCAGTTCAGCGTTATAACCCGGTGCAATAACGCCGCCATCACGAATCAGTACTGGCGGTGATTCAATCACGGCTTGCTCAAGCAGCGCACGCAACTCAGCGAATTCACCCATCTGTTTGCGCAATTGATTGAGTTGTACAGCCTGGACGTCAGCTAAAAGAGCATTAATCTCAGGCAGTTGCTGAAATGCATGACGCATACGCGCCATGTCACGCGGGCGTGCGGTGCGTAAAGCCAGGCGGGCCAGAATTCGTTCTAAATCACCCACCTGCCGCAATACGGGTTGCAGTGATTCAGAAAGAGTCTGCAATTCGGTGATGGATTCCTGCCGCTGGTTAATAATGCGCGTATCGCGCAGTGGCATATGTAGCCAGCGCTTAAGCATGCGGCTACCCATCGGCGTGACGGTTTTATCTAATACGGCCGCTAAGGTGTTTTCTGTGCCGCCTGCTAAATTTTGCGTAATCTCGAGGTTACGGCGTGTCGCCGCATCCATGATGATACTATCTTGTTGGCGTTCCATGCTGAGCGAACGAATATGGGGCAGGGTAGTGCGTTGGGTATCTTTCACGTACTGCAATAAACAGCCTGCAGCGCGTAAGCCCAGATAAGCCTGTTCAACACCAAAGCCAGTGAGATCGCGGGTGCCGAATTGCAAATTTAGCTGCTGGCGGGCAGTATCAATTTCAAATTCCCACAGAGGACGACGACGTAAACCACGGCGTTGTTCAATCAGCGACATTGCCTGAAAATCTTCTGGGTAAAGCAACTCTGCGGGATTGGTGCGCTGTAGCTCAGCCGCCATGGTTTCCAGATCGGCGGGTTCGCTTAAACGGAAGCGTCCAGAGCTAATATCCAGCGTGGCGTAACCATAACCGCGTGCAGTTTGCACAATCGCCGCCAGTAAATTATCGTGACGTTCTTGCAGCAAAGCTTCATCACTAATGGTGCCAGGCGTCACAATACGCACCACTTTGCGTTCAACCGGACCTTTACTTAGCGCGGGATCGCCAGTCTGTTCGCAAATAGCGACAGATTCGCCTAACTGCACCAGTTTGGCTAAATAGCTTTCAACTGCATGATAAGGCACGCCAGCCATAGGAATGGGCTCACCTGCTGACGCGCCACGTTTGGTTAATGAGATTTCCAGTAATTGCGAAGCCCGTTTCGCATCGTCATAGAACAGTTCATAGAAATCGCCCATGCGATAAAACAACAAAATATCGGGATGTTCAGCCTTGAGGCGTAGATATTGCTGCATCATTGGCGTGTGGGCTTCAATGCCATTTTCTTCTTTATTTTTCAACGTATTAAGCTCTCCTCTTTATTTCTTGGGGCGCTATTGGGGCTTTTTCATCATGCCCCATCGCTTCCAGCGATTCCCAAATCCGTAAATTTTCCGCGCCACTTTCATTTTCCATCCAGCGGCCATATACACGGATCAACATCGAGTAGTCAGCGTGACCCATCTGTTTAGCGATGAATGCAATGTTACCGTGGGCCGTCAGGTTCCAACACGCAAATGTGTGTCGGAGTTGGTAGACTGTCCTGTAGCGGATCCCTGAGCGCCGTACTATGTTTTGCCACAACACCCGTATGCTAGTTGTTCGATACAAAATATTAAACTGATTATTTCTGCATGTTGTCGCCGGTAAGAATACAGGGTGAATATTAATATCCTCTGGTTTTTTATGCAGTTCTTCCATTTTTATCTGCAATGCGGGGAGCATCGCAGTAAATTTTCTCTGATCTGACAGTGCGGCTACGGCCGGGGGAGAAAGTTGGATAGTTCGGATCTCATCAGTTTTGGGCTTTTTCATCCGGCCATCGGAGTATGCTCTTGAAACAGTTAGCGTTTTTTTAGTCAGATCGATATCTTCCCAGGCTAGGGCACTAACCTCACCGGGGCGCATACCTGTATAGACCATCAGAGTTATCATGTTTCGGTGTGATTCATGTGTACATGCAGCCTGGGTTCTCTTGAATTCTTCGAGAGTAAAAGGATCAGGGTCTGAGGTTGATTTTTTGGCTGGACGCAACTCATCAGCTAAATTATTTCTGGTGTATCCATTTTGTTCAGCGAAGCGTAAGAAACCCCGCATTGCTGCCATGTAGTGGTTTGTGGTACTTGCTGCACGGGTGTTAAGTAACTCAGAACGCAGCCGCATTACGTCCTCAGGATATATTGCATCGATCAAGCGTGAAGGGCCAAGTATGCGCAGGCATTGGTCAAATGCAATATCATACCTACGCTGTGCAGCGTGGCCGATGTCAGTATATTTCAACACCTTGTATTCGTCGCATAGTGCATTTAGACGAATGCCTGACCGTTTGCAGCGTCCATCAAATTGTATGGCTCTTTCAGATTCAGGGAAGTGTGCGGGGTATGAGAACACCCCGCTTTTTATTTCGTGGTTGATGGCGGCTAATTTACCAGCAGCATATTTTATATTTGATTTTGTCGGAGAGAGGCCAAGAGACTCCCTGCACCTCTGTCCTTTATAGTGAAATGTGATCCGCAGTGATTTTCCGTGGATGGCTACACCCCGTGGCATTACTGAATCGGTTTGCTTTCCGCCCATCGGTCAAACTCCTCAAGATTAATTACCTTCCTGTTATCTGGAGCACGTCGCCAGATCCTTCCTTCTGCCCATACCCCTTTATTGATTTTTTCGTATATCGCTGATCGGCTGTATCCCGTGAGTTCGGCTGCTCTTTCAATACGCACCCATTTATTAATAATTGGTCATACCTCAATACGACCGACCAACAGGTTAACGCGCTGGCCGGTGTGATTTTGATTTTTAAAAATCAGTTAGCGAACTGCGAGTGAAGGTGATCCTGTTTCAAGATGAGCACCTGGAATTTCAATACCCTCCTTGATTGCTTTTTTAATTTTGGCTTTATCCGGGGCAACAACGGTTGCCACATCGACATACTCATCAGGGATAGCGTTTTGGTTGTCGATAATCACACTGACTGAACCCGGTTTAACGGAGAAGGTATTGAAATCAGTTTTTAACGATTTCTTATCAGCGGCGATCAGACATTGCAGAGCGTATTTTTTAAGGCTGGCTGCATAGGTACTGAAGTGTTTCTCGCGTTGAGCGATTCGCTCACGCTCTGCCTTGCACGTTGCCGCTTTTCCTTCGTACCCACGCATTAATCCCATCATGCCATCAAGTTTATCGGTCAGCGCACCCTCAAGACCCTCAAAGGTATCAGCCAGCATTTCAGGCGTCAGTTCGTCAGATTCCTGGGACAGTTCGAATAATTTACGGATGTCTGCTGCCAGTGAAATTGCTGTGCTCATGATTGCGGCTCCAGTTCTGCAATGCGTTTTTCGGTCAGTTTGTGAAGACTGAGAAGACGTTTTTTCAGGTAATCGGAATGCTGGCTATCGCCAGTGCTCTCGGCATTTTTACGATGGACATCAACTTCTCTCGCCATTGTTTCATACACTTTCTTGGCTTCGTTCGGTGTAACTGCACTTTCGATGGTATTAGCGACTTTGGTGATTTTCTCGTCCAGTTCTTTACGAAGACGTACGGTATCCCCGGCTTTTTCCCCGGCATTCTCGATTGCGAATTGAGGTGCGTTTTCCTGGCGATACTGTTGATCGTCAAACAAGCCGAGGAACACATCAGCAGAGGAGCCAAGCTGAGAAAGTGCCTTTTTGGTTGCGTCTGTGAGTGATTTTTTTGGCGCTTCGCCATCGCTGATAAGGCCGTTTTTTGTGTTGTAAATATAGGGAGTACAGCCATACGCAAAAATTTCGCCTTGTTTACCATCCAGCACGTACCACAGGCGTACTTTTGTTGTATGGTTTACTTCGGTCAGGTAGCCACCAGCCCCATTAGGGATCACTTCTTTTACGAAGTTTCCATCAGCACCTTTAACTGAGCGCATAATGGGTGCGCCATTATCAAAACGCTCTTCCAAAATCTCAATTTTCCAGTTGATACCCTGGGGGCCGAGTACCTTGGTAGCCTGCATTACCATATAGGTACCGTTGATCGATGTGCCGCCACCATTCGTTGCGAACGCTTTGGTGAATCGTTCGTCGGTTCTGTGAAGTTTGCGCCAAAGACTGAGGTTGTCCTGTATGTCCTGCGGTTGATCCGCAATTTCTTTTTCAACCTGTGTCGCACGTTGTTGGAATAGTCAGCAGCAATGTCACAAGGCGCAGTAACCACCACAGGGGTAGCTTCCGGTATTTTTACTGGATCATTAGAATGCTCTGTTACTGGTTTTACTGTTTCATTTGGAGCGCTGGTATCGTTTGCTGGTTCAGCGCTCGAACCAATCAGGCCGTCAATGCTGAATTTCTCACCACCCAAATTATGTACTTCCGTTTTTTCCCCTTCATTTGAGGTGGTTTGCTGCGTACTCTCAACTTCTTGTTGCTCGTTGCCACTGACGGGTTGGATGGTATCTTCAAAAACCATACCACAGCGTTCTGTAAGGCATTTGCGAATGTATTCCTTACGTAAAGCAGCATCGGTAGTGGACGTATCGAACTTCATACCAGCGGATACCAATTCGAAAATTGTTTCATCATCGACGTCCAGAATGTCTACGATAACCCGCAGAGACGCGCTCCACATTCGCCAGGTCTGATCCCGGCCATTGATAAGCGCACGGGCATTCTTCACGTCAGAAGCTTTGGCATCGGCGCGTTTAACGCCGTTAAGTGCCAATGCTATTACCAGATCAAGCAAGTCGTAGGTACGACGCTCAGTTGTTTCTCGTACTCCGGGTCTTGTTGCTACCCATTTTTCAGCAAACGCCTGTACATCATCGGGGTTGTCATCCGGTGGCGTTCGGGCGCGGAGGGCGGTAAGCAAATTATCAACGGATGCAGGGAACATATTTTTAACGGCGGTAACGCGGCAAAGGCCATCTATCACCGCGCGAATATCTTCCGGTGCTTCTTCGTCATTCAGCATGTCGTAGGCGTTTGAGAGATACTCCTGATTTACAGTTTCCGGCACTGCACTATACATGACGATATAGGCAATTCGCACATCAGCAGGGAGATCGAAAATAACGGCAGGTTCTTTGTTTTTTGGATCTTCTGCTACTATTAAATCAAAACATTTATTTTCTTCATTCCATGTGTGATTTGACATCCACTCTTCATCGAATTCATTAACAGATGGATGCTCTACGCCTTCACGATGAAGACTGATTTTAGGTTTGAAGTAGTTATTCCCTGAGTCTGGAAAACTTTCTTCTAATGCGACAGAGGCTTTCATTTCGGCCAGCTTTTCATTTTTAGCCTCAACTGCAATAGCAAGTGCCACTGTTCCGTTGGCTAATGCTGATTTCTTTGGTATAAAACCACAAATATATAATGCCATTGGTCATTCCTCGCTTATTTATGTTCAATGCAACGTAAGGATTGAATTTTTCCCTCAATCATCTGTACTTTTGCATGTGCATCGGAAAGTATTTTTCTTTTCGATTCCTCCAGGTGATTAATTTGCCCTTGTGTTAAATCGACAGATGGTATGTCAATTGATAAATCATGAGTTGTTAATAAAATGGTTGCTACATTGTCATTGCTTATTGGTTCATAATCTAAAACCCTGATGCTGAAACTCTCTTCCCAGGAATATTTCTGTGCTGCAATGAATAATACCTTGTTGATTGATGATGGAAGGGCTGTTTGCATGATTACACTCGTAGTGTTATACTCTCTGAGTCCAATGGTGGAAGCCATTGGTCATACCTCGCTGGAGTCGGTTTGGTCGCTGACTCCGCCGTCACCGGGACGTTAAGCCGGTAGACTGGCCCGCCTTGTGCGGGCCTTTTTACGGCTAATCTTCCTCGCCGCCAATCGCTACGCTAATTTCGTTAGCGAGTGATAGCCCATCGTTGCCTACCTCATCACAATGTTTAACAAAGTCACTCCATTTTGAATCGATAAATTGACGTAATACGGTTGATTGAAATTCATCAAGTTCAAACATATCTTTATTCCTGTATGTATTCGTGTTTATAAATCCTCACACACTAACGCCCATGAAAATGTAAGAGAGATTTATTTCTGATTGATGATGCTTTCTACTTCATAACAATTGCCGTTAAAAACACGCCTTTCATAAATAATGGTTTTACACTCTCGCTTAGATTCAAAAATTTCATAAACAACGTCTTTGCATGTTTCATGCGCAGGACATACGGTTACAACTAATGCGGATAATAGTTGTTGCATATATTCCCCTGGTGTTTGGCGGCTTAACTTTTTTCGTCTACTACTGCGTGGTATTTCTGTTCGTCACCATCGCAGTAGTATTCATAGCCTCGTCGATTAAACAGAAAAACCAGAGCGTCAATTGGGGTATTAGCGTAATCCATTTTTCATTCCTTTCTTTATTTGGAATTTAGCTGACTGTGGGCGGTAATCATGGACTTTATGCACATGGCTATAAGAGGTCGGTTCTCCGTCACCACAACCAGATAAATATTTTCAAATTACAGTTCTATTGCATCTTTTGGATATTTGGTTCTTTCATTTCCTTTCATAACCAACCATTTTTCTCCATCCCATATATATGAAAACTCTTCTTGATTTAGCGGGCTGGCTTTTTTTTTGAAAGATACATTTTCTTCGCCACGATCTCGGCCATAATAAACGGTATAGCCATCAACTCGATTATCGAACGAATGTCCTTCTGGTTTATCACAGCTATTATCTAATATTGATATATCACCATGTGAAACCAGCTTTTCCGCTAATTCCTGAGAATTGTAATGCGCTGTCAGAATCGGGCCGTGATGTTCAGGATAGCCATCCCAGTGACAGTAGACGCAGTGATAAATGTCACCGACTTTTACATTGATATTTGATCTGGTCGCCATTGGTCATTCCTCGCTTATAACGTGATTGGTCATACCTCGCCCGTCTTTCCGGGGTGTCAGAACTTTTACCCATATCAGCCTGCTGTGCCGTGTTTCTCGCGACTCACCCGGTGTTTCATACGCTCGCCGGTAGCTACTTCGTGGGCTTTCCTTGCCTTATCGCGTTGGCTGCTTGCCGTTGATGGGTTTGATTAAACCACCAGCTTAAAATCATTTCAACCTCAAATCTCATAAAATTTAAACCTATGGTTGTAATTACTTGAACTTTGGACAAAAAAAAACCGACTCAAGTCGGCTTAGTAGGGGAGATATGGGAGATTAGTTATCTTTTTTGGTTTTCATTATCTCATCGATATTGCGTGATTTTAATAACTCCTTGAATAGACTATCATAATTTTCAACCATTTCTTGCAGAGCTGCAATGTGATTGGTCTTTGCACTTTCTGGTAGCCGCTCGAAAAGCTTCAAAAGAGTTTTCTGTCTGTCACTAAGTTCTGTGGGATTGAAATCATCCTCAATTGGTTCCGAGTTCTCGGATAGTTCATCGCCAAGTAACCAAGTTAACGACACACCAAAAGCTTCCGCAATTTTTAAGGCTGATTCTTTGCTGATATTACCTGTAGTGAACCACTTACCCGCCGCTTGTGGTGTTACCTCACAAATTCTTGCCAACCCGGATTTGTTAACCCCAGATCGTTTCATCAATGTGTAGAGCCGCTCTGCCACAGGGGGCATAGAAGAAGATTTTTCTTTTTTCATAACAAAAGTATAAACCAAAGGTTGTGACTAAGAAATGATCTTTTGGTTGTTGTTTTATTAAACTCATGGTTTAATTTATTCGCGATTAACACTGAGGTTTAACCATGATGAAAACTGCATTACAGCGTGCTATTGACTCCGCAGGATCTTTGCGGGTTTTTGCGGCGCAATTGGAAATATCCGAGCAATCTGTTTGCCGATGGAAAAATAAGTACAAGGGCAACGTACCTTCAGGCCGTGTTTTAAAGGTCTACGAAATTTCTGGAGTAACTCCACACGAGTTGCGCCCCGATCTTTACCCAAATCCAACTGATGGCCTACCACCAGATCATCAGAGTACACCAGCAGGAGCATAAAAACTGACTTATGGAAATCAATCATGAAGCCATTTGCATTGAGCTACGCCGTTGGGCCAGTGCAACAAAACGGGAAACGGTAGCGGCTGAGATAACCCAGCGTTATTTCGATCTCGGCGGCGGGGATTTACCTCTGTATCCGGTAGAAGCCCCTGGTGCAACACACAACAACATGCAGAACATCTTCCGTTGGCTTGACGGCGATAGCCGGAAGGCGAGAGCGAAGATTGATGAGTTGAAGCCCGCGATCCTTAAAGCACTGGAGCACCGCAGGAACGGGACGATCCAATATCAGGTAGCACAGGCGCAAAAAGAGTGCGCTGAGGCGATTAGCGCGGCATTGCTGGAACTACCGGATGTTGATAAGGAAATCAGCGATGCAATTGAGGCATTGCATGTGCTGAGAAAGAGACCATCTGGCGGCATTTACTGCTGGTGACAACGAGGTATGACCAATGGCTAATTTTACGAGAGAACAGGTCGAGACGCAGATCCGCGATCACCTGGTTCGTGATGGATTCTCTGTCGATATTGCTCGTTCAGCAGCATTTCGCGGGGCAGATCATTATATGAGCAGACCCAACGCAACAATAGCATGCTGTATTGCTATCGCTAAAACATATGCCAGACCGTTGAAGCGGGTTAAAGGGAAGCAAGGCTGCAACGTCAATTCGCGCAAATAGTAACGCTGTTAGCGTTACAGAATTAAAACACTGAGGCTTCTATGGCGTCCAGTTGGATAAAAATTGAGGTGATAACCCCGGATAAACCCGAGGTGTACCAACTTGCCGAATTGTTGGACATAGATCCAGATGCTGCATTGGGCAAACTGGTGCGCCTTTGGGCATGGGCTGATCAACAAACAATTGATGGTAACGCAAAGTGTAACGCAGCAAGCGTTACCAAAAATGCCGTTGACCGGATCACATTCGTGCGTGGGTTTGCTGATGCGCTAATTCGAGTTGGATGGTTGGCGGTTGAGGGTGATACGTTAATTTTCCCTAAATTTGAACGGCATAATGGTAATTCCTCGAAAAAACGTGCTCTTACAAATGACCGTGTTACAAAAATGCGCGAAATGAAACGCAATGAAAACGCAAACAGTAACGCTCATAGCGTTACTGGGGGAGATCAAAAAGCGTTACCAGAGGAAGAGGAAGAGATAGATATAAATATAAAAGATCCCCCCTTAAATCCCCCCAAGGGGAAAGTAGCTACGAAGAAATTTAATCCGCTGGAAATTGATTTACCGGACTGGCTATTCCCTGAGCTATGGGCTGAGTGGGTCGAGTTTCGCAGGGCATTGCGTAAGCCGATTAAGACATCCCAGGGAGCGAACGGGGCTATTCGTGAGCTTGATAAATTCAGGGGACAAGGCATTTCGCCTGAGGTGGTCATTCGGCATAGCATCGCCAACGAATATCAAGGGTTGTATGCCCCCGGAGGACGGGGCATAGCGAATGGTTGCAGGGATGTTAATAAAATTTCATCGCCAGATGTTTCCATTCCACCTGGTTTCAGGGGGTAACGATGCGCGACATTTCGGCAGTTTTTAAAAGATTGCAGAATATCATCCCGTCAGGCGTAAGCCCCAAATTTACCAGCGCGGAAGATCTTATGGCCTGGCACCTTGAGGAAGGGCGAAGATACAGTGAAAAACTAATGCGCGAAAACCATCACACATGCATGAAGAAAATATTTGGTCGATCCGGGATTTGCAAACGGTACGGTATCAGCTACAGTTATTTAGGCTTGATTGTTGGTATCTTTAAATGGATAGTAAAAAAATGGAGCAGTCTTTTAAATTACAGTAAATGTATTAGCGCTGTTCATACGGCAAAATTTAAAAAAACGTGCTATTTCTTATGAACTAAGCTTTAATAAAGTGTCATCACGGGTTTTAACATCTAATAGAACTACGTGTTTGATTAAAACCCAAAAATTTCTGTGTTTCCTCGGAAAAAGGGGAACATCGATTTAATTGAATAAGGACTGAAAATGAAATTGAACAAACTGATGCGTTTATTATTACCCGGTCTACTTTCCTTTTCTTTAGCAAGTGAAGCTTGCACTACACTAGCCATTACAGATCAAAAAGGGGATATTTTTCACGGGCGAACACTCGAATATAGTCAGGAGTCTCCTTACTGGATGACTTACTACCCAGTGGGTATGTCGTTTGTTAAAAAAGCGCCAAATGGTGAGTCCGGTATGCAGTATTCTTCCAAATACGCGATGCTGGCAATTACCTCAACGTTAACTGATATTTCTGAAAAGGACGTCGTTGAGGGAATGAACAGTGCTGGTCTGTCTTTCAGTGTAAACATGATAAATAACGCAGATTTGGCTACGCTGCCTGAAGAGCACTATAAAGATGCGCTCCCAGTTACCTCGCTGGGTGAGTGGGCTTTGGCGCGTTTTGCTACTGTGGAGGAAGTTGCAGAGGCGGTCAAAAACGGCTGGTTTTGGTCACCTACGTTGTCACCTACGTTGTCAGCTTCTGGTAATCAGCAGGCCCCCTTTCATTATGCTTTTTATGACAAAAAAGGGGGAAGCATCGTTGTAGAAGCATCAAATGGAAAACTTCATGTCTATGGTAACCCGACCCGCGTAATGACAAATGGCCCTGAGTTCCCGTGGCATCTGACAAACCTGAATAATTATACTCATCTGATTAATGAGGATCATACATCGAATACATTGGGAAATATTAAAATCACTCAGCCGGATAGTGGCATAGCCGTAGCAGCGCTTCCATCATCAGATACTTCGGTAGGCAGGTTTGTTCGTGGAGTCTATTACACTACCTACGCACAGAAAGTCTCAACCTCGTCTGAGGCTGTTAACACACTGGCCCATATTATGAACCGTTTTGATCGTCCTAAAAATATCACAGTCTACAAACTGGATAGTGAAAGCGAAAAAAAAAGCAAAACTGTATCTGAATTTACAGTCTGGACAGCGTTATCGGATCTGAGTCGTGGTGAATTATACGTCCGCACCTACAATGACATTAATTATTCGAAATATTCTTTATCTCAATATAAAGAGATGAAAGAGCCAGTATTTAAAAAAATCATGTAAAACAGAAGTATTTGATTTAGCTAAAATAAATATCCGGCTGCCTGCTTATTTTTTAATTTCTCACGCTGATATGTACAATTTTGTGTTGAATGTGGAGCTGCTGGCTTTAATGAATAAATCATAGCCAGCGGCTCCGTTTTATCCCATGGGGCATGGTGTCATATTACTTAAATCATGCCAGCTAAGTCATCTGCATTTTTGTTATGGTAGGCGGTAATGATGCCAACTTACTGATAATGTTTTATATTCAGATAATAGCCAATGACTTTGTCGTGCAGTTCCACCGATTTTGAGAACGCCAGAGATTTTCTCCCAAGCCTTGCAAGATGCTGCCTCAGATTCAGACAATGTCGATCGATTCGCTGCGTATAACGCTTGCTGATAACGTGAAATTTTCCCTTCAGGCGCGATTCATACGGCGGCCATCCGTCCGTCATCCATACCACCACGTCAAAGGCCGACAGCAGACTCAGAAGACGCTCCAGTGTGGTCACGGTGCGTCCACCAAAAACGTGGGCCATGATCGTCCTGCGCATCCTGTCATACGCGTAAAACAGCCAGCGCTGGCGTGATTTAGCCCCGACGTAGCTCCACTGCTCGTCCATTTACGCGCAGACAATGACGTCACTGCCCGGTTGTATGCGCGCGTTACTGACTGCGCCTGATTTTTTTAAATGGCGGAGAATCGTGTTGAGTCCGATGCCCATAATACGTGCGCTGCCACGGCACCCGACGCCATTCATAGTCATATCAATGATTTGCTGGTGTGTTTGAACCGCCCCGGTTTTCCGGGAGAGTATTTTAGTTGGGAACTCAGGCTGCCAGATCCTTATTCCCGATGGAAGCATAATATGCCCGTTCGGCTTCTGCCGGTGGGATATGCCCCAGCCTTTCCAGCAGCCGGCGATTGTTGTACCAGTCCACCCACGCCAGCGTCGCCAGCTCCACTTCGCCGCGGTTTTTCCAGCTTTGCCTGTGTATCACCTCCGCTTTGTACAGGCCGTTGATGCTTTCGGCCATCGCGTTATCATAAGAGTCACCCGTGCTTCCCGTTGAAGCCAGAAGCTCCGCCTCCTGCAACCGCTGTGTGTAGGCCAGCGACACGTACTGTGAACCTTTGTCGCTGTGATGGATGGTTCCTGATGGCCGACGGGCCCACAGCGCCTGCTCCAGCGCATCCAGCACGAACGTCGTCTCCATCGACGATGACACCCGCCAGCCCACGATGCGACCGGCGAACACGTCGATAATGAACGCTACGTATGCGAAGCCCTGCCAGGTGCTGGCGTACGTGAAGTCTGCCACCCACAGCTGGTCAGGGCGTTCAGCCACGAACTGACGGTTCACCCGGTCATGCGCGGCAGGGGTCTTACGGCTGACGGTGGTTCGCACCTTTTTACCTCGCAGTACGCCGGTTAGGCCCATGGACTTCATCAGCCTCGCGATGGTGCATCGGGCCACGCTGAAGCCCTCCCGTAGCAGCTGGCGCCAGACCTTGCGAACACCATAGACGCCGTAGTTTTCGTCGTACACGCGCTGTATCTCCTGCTTCAGTTTCTCATCACGCTGGTCGCGATGGCTACGTCTGTCAGGATGCAGCTGATATTCACGGTAGCGGTAGTATGACGACGGGGCGATATCCAGCTCATGGCATACCGGTCCGACCCCGTATTCATCGCTCAGGGTATCCACCAGGAGGGCTATTTTTTCCAGAGGCGGTCGAACTCCGCCTTCGCAAAATAAGCTGAGGCCTGCCGCAGGATATCATTGCTGCGCCGCAGCTCGCGGTTCTCACGCTCCAGCTCTTTCAGGCGCTGGCGCTCAGTGGTGGAGAGACCACCATCACCGCCACCGGCATCACGTTCATACTGACGCAGCCAGATACGCAGGGTCTCCGGCGTGCAGCCGATTTTAGGGGCGATGGAACTCAGGGCTGCCCACTGTGAGTCATATCCGTCCTGGCATTCCAGAACCATGCGGACGGCACGCTGCCGTATCTCGGGGGAAAAACGTGTATTTTTAGTCATCCTGTTTACCTCTCTCTCAGGGAGTTTAGTCTCCAGGATTCCCGGGGCGGTTCAGTTCCAGGCTGAGAGGCGGCATAGGTGAACTGTAGTTGCCATGTTTTACGGCAGCGAGAGCAGAGTTAACGCTGATGTCCGGCAGTACTTTTGCCGTTACGGACAATGCCCTCATGAGCAGAACAGGAGGGACAACAGATGGAAATGGAAGCCACAGGAGCACCTCAAAAAGTACTATCATACTCCAAATCAGTAAGTTGGTAGCGCTACCTGGTAGGCAATACATTGTCCAACTCGCTGTTTACCCCAAATGAAATCAAAGATAACGCTTTCTGAACTTGAACAAATAACATTGCAATAACTTGTCCTGAATCACCGGCACCGGCTGAGGAATCCCCACAAAATTACGCGTGACAAAAGACAGGCATCGGATTTTGTGATCTACTGATTGTGCGACCGTTCAATAAGATCACCATGTACCTGCCCATCAATTATGCCAGAAATCTTTCCGCGATTCCCTCAGGCCTCACCACTAATACCGACAGAATGTCCTGCCGGATGCTACCAACGCGACAGTCAACAGGGCCTCTCTCACTATGCCTGCCGGCGCTCAGGTTATAAACAAAATCAAACGAGTGGACAGGCTTCTGGATAACCAGCAGCTTCAGAAACATGTTTTGGCCCTGTTTAGCAATATTATCGTGATGCTCACACACCCGGTTATCACTGTGCTGTCGCTACCGATGTAAAACTGGCCCACCTGCCGATGTAAATCTGACCCACCTAGGGTAAAAATGGCAGTTTTAAGGCACTGCCAATGATGACATTGGAGACCAGAGTGGAGATTAGTGTTTTACAC
>NZ_JACFXY010000008.1 GCF_014946725.1 Mixta mediterraneensis | reverse complement strand
GCTTTGTTGTAGGTGGGCCAGTTGGTGATTTTGAACTTTTGCTTTGCCACGGAACGGTCTGTGTTGTCGGGAGGATGCGTGATCTGATCCTTCAACTCAGCAAAAGTTCGATTTATTCAACAAAGCCGATTGGCGGCGTGAGCTGGTATTTCTTTAGCTGCTATGGCGACATGATCGGCACCATGAAGGACGAGCAGCTCGCCAAAATTGCTGATGCCTGGGCGACTAACAAACAGATCCCTGCGCTAATGCCACTCATGATGCCAGCCGACAAACTGAAAAGTGCTTTTGTGGTTCAGCTTTGGGACAGTGAAGGCAAGCTACGCGCCAGTTCGTGGCCAGAATTGCACGCTCCGCTGCTGGCGAAAAAGGGTTATCACGATGCCGATATTGGTGACTGCCACGACTGCGAATGGCGTATTTATACCCGCCCTAGCCAGCCTGGCAGTGATATCAAAACCATTCAGGTGATGCATAACTTAAGTTATATGAAGGGGTTAATGGTAAAACGAGCGCTGTCGGCGATTATCCCTTTGATCCTGATGATGCCGCTTTCGCTGCTGGTGATCTGGCTGGTGGTACGCAAGATCACGCGCGATCTACGGGTGGCATCTCGGGAGATCACCGCGCAGGATACGCATCATCCCCACAGCGTTTCACCCGACGGCTTACCGGATGAAATCCTGCCGCTGGTCGCTGCTTATAACTCGCTGCTTGATAAATTACGTGCCGCCTGGTCGGCGCAGCGCCAGTTTCTTGAAGATGCTGCTCATGAATTGCGTACCCCTGTGACTGCAGTCACGCTGCAACTGGAGAATTTGCGCCAGCATATTCAGCCGGGCGAAGCCAGCCGCCAGTTCGATCAGCTGGAAGCGGGGGTGACACGTACCCGCCATCTGGTGACACAGCTGCTGAATATCTCGCGTCAGGAAGACCAAACCGTGGTAGCCAGCGTTGAAAATATCGAGCTGGAAGCATTACTGAAAGAGAGCATTGAACAGCTCATGGTGGTCGCGGATAAACGTGGTATCGACATTGGATTCAATGGTTCGACGCACTATCGCTTGCAGGCCAGCCGCTCCGAATTGCGCAGCCTGTTCGACAACCTGATTGGTAATGCCATGTTACATACGCCAGAAGGCAGTCTGGTGGATGTGTTACTGCACCGCGTTGCCGGTCATACGGTGGTGGACATTGTCGATAACGGACCAGGCATACCAGAATCCTTTATCGATCGTGCTTTTGATCGTTTTACGCGCTCACCCGATGTGCAAGCCCAGGGCAGCGGCCTGGGGTTATCGATTGTACGCAGCGTAGCGGAAAAACACCGTATCCACGTTGCGCTTTCTAACTGTTTTAATCCGCAGGGAACAATTTGCGGCTTACAGGTTCGCGTTACCCTTCCCTGATCTGTCACACCCGCCTGAAGCCCGACCCGACGACAACGCAAACACGGGTCGGGTTCCCTTCGCAGAGGATTGCTTATGTGATTTAGATCACATTTCAGTTGAATTGTAATGCAACACATTTTGACAAACGTGAACAAAATCTATTTTCTATCGAGTGATTGCAGGCACGCTACGCGGGCTTAAAAACGTCTTATACGCATTGAACAACTTACTGCCCATTAAGGGATTAATTTCACTCTGATCGCGCCGCGCGTGCAGCGATCAAAAGCATGTGGTTAATGATAATGAAATTTAAAACGTTGGTAGCGGGTGCCTTGCTGGCATGTTCATGGACCGGCGCTGCGCAAGCTGCCGAAAACGATCCACAATACCTCTCTGACTGGTGGCATCAAAGTGTAAACGTAGTGGGCAGCTATCACACGCGTTTCGGGCCGCAGTTTAATAACGATGTCTACCTGGAATATGAAGCTTTCGCTAAAAAAGACTGGTTCGATTTTTATGGCTATCTCGACCTGACTAACTTCTTCGGCGTGGGCAACAGCAATGCCAACGGCATTTTTGACCATGGTTCACCGATGTTCATGGAGATCGAACCGCGCTTCTCCATCGACAAACTGACCGGTACCAGCCTGGCGTTTGGCCCGTTCAAAGAGTGGTATTTCGCCAACAACTACATTTATGACATGGGCCACAACAAGGCTAATCGCCAGAACACCTGGTACATGGGTTTAGGTACGGATATTGATACGCACAGCGACATCGGCCTGTCATTGAACGTCTACGCCAAGTATCAGTGGGAAAACTATGGTGCAGCAAACGAAAACAGCTGGGATGGCTACCGCTTCAAGATTAAATATTTTGTGCCCATCACCACGCTGTGGGGCGGTAATCTCGGCTACGTTGGCTTTACTAACTTTGACTGGGGTTCAGACCTGAACGAGAAAGACGGTTCTTCACGTACCAGCAACTCAATCGCTTCCAGTCATATCCTGTCTCTGGGTTATGACCACTGGCACTTCTCTGCGGTGGCGCGTTACTTCCACAACGGTGGACAATGGGCAGACGGGCGCGAGCTGAACTTCGGTAACGGGGATTTTGAAGTAAAATCAACTGGCTGGGGATACTACCTGGTGGTGGGTTATAACTTCTAAACCCTGATTAATCTGCACGGCCAGCAGGCCGTGCAGTCATTTAAATATGTGGTTTATAAGCATTCACCATCCACGGAATACCGAACTTATCCGTAAACTTACCAAAACCTCTGGCCCAAAACGTCGGTTCCCATGCTTTGGTTATCGTCCCGCCTTCTGACAGATTATCAAACCAGCGCTTACCCTGCGCTTCGTCCGGGGTAGATAAACTCACCGCATAACCGCCGTGTTGTCCATCGGGACGGCCATCGCTCATCATGATTTCGCCCTGCCCGATACGCAGATGAGCGTGCATAATCTGCTCGGGTGCAAAGGTCAGGCCAGAGGAACACGCCGCCTGGCTGTCCTCTTCCGGCATATCGCCAAAAGTCATTTTGAACAACAGTTCGCCATCGGTCGCTTGCAGATAAAACGCAATCGCCTGTTCGCAATTGCCGTTGAAAAATAAGTAAGGTGTGATTTGCATGATCCACTCCTGATAAAAGATGCTGCCCTATGTCAGTGTAGTGTGCGGCAAAATTTAGCCTGCGAGCCAGGCCGCATCCTGACTTTTATTGACAGTAGCGACGGAAAAGCTGCGCCATATAACTGCTCATTGGCGTCAAAGCCGTGTCCTTTCGCTGTATCAAATAAAAGGTCGCTTTTGGCAGCGGTTCATCCAGTTCCAGCGACACCAGTTGCCGCCCGAGGATAGGATCAGCGATCACATCCACCGATAAAATACTGACAAAATCGCTTTGCGCCACCAGGCTGGTACAGGCCATAAACGTCTCGCAGGTCACAACAATTTTGGGCGCCATGCCACGATCGCCAAATAGGTCATGCAACAGGCGGTAATAGCTGCCTTTTGGCGTTGGCATGGTCCAGTCACACTGCTGCAACTCAGCCAGCGAACGCGCTTTCTCCAGCGGATGCCCCTTGCGTACAACCACTTTATATTCACGCTCCATCATTCTTTCATACATCAGTTCCTGATCGAGATGGGTTTGATCGTAAGTATTAATGGTGAAATCCAGCGCGCCTTGCCGTAGCTCATGCACCATCGAAACGAGCTGCCCTTCGACAATGCGCACCTTCACCAGAGGGTATTCACGGTGAAACTGATTGATCACCAGCGGCATGATGGTGCGCGCCACGCTTCCTCCCACACCAATATTGACCTGCCCACCGCCAAGTCCCTGACGCTGCTGAATGTCCTCCTGCGCTACCCGCAGCTCTTCCAGCACCAGGCTGGCATGATGAAAAAAGTTATCACCAGTGTCAGTCAATACCACACCCTGCTGGCGGCGGATAAACAATCTGGCTCCCAAAACCAGTTCCAGTTCCTGAATCGCTTTGGTTAACGCAGGCTGCGAAATGCCGGACAGACGGCTCGCTGCACGGATACTGCCCTGGCGCGCAACGTCAACAAAGGCGCGCAATTGATGAAGTTTGAGGTTAGCAGGCATCTTTTTTGTGATAACCGTTATTTATCAGAGGCAAGATATTCGCATCTTATGTGAGCATTTGCCATTGTGTAGATTCGAATCAATGCATAAAAAACCAACAGTAAGGAAATTGCCGATGAACACCCTTTCCGACCATGTCAATGCGTTGATTCCGCAGCTGAAAAGCTGGCGACGCGACTTCCATCAGTTTGCTGAATCAGGTTGGCTGGAATTTCGCACCGCCACACTGGTGGCTGAAGTGCTGCATAATCTGGGGTATTCGTTGCAGCTCGGCCGCGAGGTCATCCATGCCGATGCGCGTATGGGTCTGCCGTCGGCCGGAGTTTTACAGCAGCAGGAAGCGCGGGCGCTGGAACAAGGTGCGCTGCCTCAATGGTTATCGCACTTTTCGGGCGGATTTTGCGGCATTGTTGCCACGCTCGATACCGGCCGCCCCGGTCCGGTGATGGGTTTCCGTGTCGATATGGATGCGCTGGATTTAAATGAAAGCCAGGCCGCAGATCATCTGCCACAGCGTGAAGGTTTTGCTTCCTGTAATCCAGGCATGATGCACGCGTGCGGTCATGACGGACACACCACCATCGGTCTGGGTGTCGCGACGGTGTTGATGGCAATGAAAGATCAGCTAAGCGGCACGATCAAACTGATCTTCCAGCCTGCTGAAGAAGGCGTGCGCGGCGCAAAAGCGATGGTCGAAGCGGGCGTGGTCGATGACGTTGATCTGTTCACCGCCATTCATCTCGGCACCGGCGTACCGGCAGGCGAGCTGGTATGCGGTAGCGACAACTTTCTTGCTACCACCAAGCTGGATGTGAATTTTTCCGGCGTGGGAGCACACGCCGGCGGGCGTCCCGAAGATGGCCGTAACGCGCTGTTAGCCGCAGCGCAAGCCACCCTGGCGCTGCATAGTTTAACTCAGCACAGCGGCGGCGTGGCGCGTGTCAATGTTGGTGTGTTGCAGGCCGGAACCGGCCGTAATGTCGTTGCCGACTGCGCGCTGATGAAAGTTGAAACACGGGGCGTGAGTAATCAGGTTAACGATGATGTTTATCAACAGGCACTGCGGGTGATCGCGGGCGCCGCCACGATGTACGGCGTCGAATACGCAGTAACGTTAATGGGCGAAGCGCGCAGCTGCACACCCACTCAGCCGTGGGTCGATTTTATTCACCAGCAGGCCGAGGCGCTTGGCCTGTTTCATTCGGTGGTTGACCACAAACAGCAGGCCGCAGGTTCGGAAGATGCCACCTGCATGATGGAGCGCGTCAAGCAGCGCGGCGGCCAGGCGTCTTACGCCATCTTTGGCTGCGAGCTGGCAGCGGGCCACCACAACGCGAAATTCGATTTTGACGAGCAGATCATGGTGACCGCCGTCACCCTGTTATCTACGCTGGCGCTGAATCAGGCGCAGTTTGGCGGTGCCCAATGATCACCTCATTTATCGCTGATTATATCGATCAGCATCAGGCGCGCTTTAGCGCACTCAGCGACACCATCTGGGACACCCCGGAAACCCGCTTTGCCGAAACCCGCTCTTCCGCCCTGCTGGCAGATGCACTGGCGGAAGAAGGTTTTGACGTTGAGCGCGGCGTCGGCGGCATCGATACCGCATTTATCGCCAGCTTTGGCAATGGTAAGCCCGTTATCGCTATCCTCGGCGAGTTCGATGCGCTGGCTGGTCTTAGCCAGCAAGCCGGTTGCGCGCAACCTAAACCGCTGGTGGAAAATGGCAATGGACACGGGTGCGGCCACAATCTGCTTGGCACCGCCGGGCTGGCCGCAGCTTTTGCCGTCAAAGCGTGGATGCAGCAGCATCAAACCCGCGGTACGGTGCGCTTTTACGGCTGCCCTGGCGAAGAAGGTGGCTCCGGCAAAACCTTTATGGTGCGCGAAGGACTGTTCGACGATGTGGATGCGGCAGTGACGTGGCATCCCGAAAGTTTTAGCGGCATGTTCAATCTCAGCACCCTCGCCAATATTCAGGCGGCGTTTCACTTCAAAGGCGTGGCGGCGCATGCCGCTAACTCACCGCATTTGGGGCGCAGCGCACTGGATGCAGTAACCCTGATGAACACCGGGGCAAATTTCCTACGCGAACACATTGTGCAGGAAGCGCGTCTGCATTATGCGGTAACTAACAGCGGCGGCGTCTCGCCCAACGTTGTGCAGGCCGATGCTGAAGTGCTTTACCTGGTCCGCGCGCCCGAATTGCAACAGGCTCAGGATATTTATCAACGCGTCATTAATATCGCCAAAGGGGCGGCGCTGATGACCGATACGCAAATGACCGTGCGTTTCGGCAAAGCCTGCTCCAACTACGTGCCGAATCGCACACTGGAAGCAGTAATGGAGCGTTATTTGCATCAGTTTGGTTTACCCGATTACAGCGACGAGGAGCGCGCTTTTGCGGCAGTAATCCGCGCCACACTGACAAAAGATGATTTACGCAATGCGAAACTCAACGCGGCGCGTACCGGCGGCGAAGCGGGCCAGGCATGGGTTGAAACGCTGAACGATAAGCTGTTTATGGATGAGGTCGCGCCGTATGCCGTAACGCGTGAGCTGATGTATGGATCAACCGACGTTGGCGACGTCAGTTGGGTTACACCGACTGCACAATGTTTTGCGCCCTGCTTTACCTTTGGCACACCGCTGCATACATGGCAGTTGGTGGCGCAAGGCCGCACCAGCATTGCGCATAAAGGCATGTTCTTAGCGAGCAAAGTGATGGCTGCGACGGCGTTAAGCCTGCTGGAGGATCAGGATGTGCTGACGCGCTGTCGTGCTGAATTCCAGCAGATACGTCAGGCACAACCTTACGATTGCCCGATACCAAAAGGCGTTACGCCATCAAAACTGGCCGATTGAGCCACGGACGCGCCTGCGGGCGCGTACCACTATAAAAATAAACGACAAACACAAGACGAGGAAGCACGAATGGAAGCCGCATCGGAGAACAGCAGCCCCGGAAAAATATTCAGTTGGATTGAGCGCGTTGGCAACAAAGTCCCCAATCCATTTTTACTGTTTGTCTATTTAATTGTGGTGTTGATGGTGGCAACAGCCATTATCAGCAGCCTGGGCTTAACGGTAAAAAATCCCAGCAATGGCGAATGGGTGCGGGTGAACAACCTACTCAGCGTGACCGGTTTGCAGTGGATCCTGCCGAATATCATTAAGAACTTCAGCAGTTTTACGCCGCTGGGTTCGATTCTGGCGCTGGTGATTGGTGCGGGTCTGGCAGAAAAGGTCGGCCTGCTGCAATCCCTGATGGTAAAAATGGCGTCACGCGTCAGCCGCCGTTACGCCAGCTATATGGTGCTTTTTATCGCCTTCTTTAGCCATATCTCTTCCGATGCGGCGTTAGTGGTAATGCCGCCGCTCGGCGCGCTGATCTTTCTGGCTGTTGGACGCCATCCGGTGGCCGGTTTACTGGCCGCGATTGCCGGTGTTGCCTCTGGTTTTACCGCCAATCTGTTGATCGTCACCACCGATGTGTTGTTGTCAGGCATCAGTACCGAAGCGGCGAAGGCCGTGGGCGATACCGTACATGTCAGCGTGATCGATAACTGGTTTTTTATGGCCTCCTCCGTGTTTGTGCTGACTATCGCCGGTGCGCTACTGACCGACAAATTCGTTGAGCCGCGTCTGCCGCAGTGGAACGAGGGAAACGGTGAAAAACTCGCGCCTCTTGACACGCTGGAGAACCGCGCTTTGCGTGTGGCGGGTATTGCCGCGCTGCTGTTTATGGGTATGGTGGCGTTACTGGTGGTGCCGGAACACGCGCCGTTGCGCGATTCGCAAACCGGTTCGATTATTCCGTCGCCGTTTATTAAAGGCATTGTGCCGGTTATTATTCTGTTTTTCTTCGTCGTGGCGATTGCTTACGGCGTGGTGACCAGACAGATCCGCCGCCCGGATGATATTCCACAGCTGCTGGTCGATCCGATGAAGAATATGGCCGGTTTTATTGTCATGGTGTTTCCGTTATCGCAGTTCGTGGCGTTTTTTAACTGGAGCAATATGGGCAAGTTTATGGCGATTGGCCTGACCGACGTGCTGGAGAGCGCAGGCATCAGCGGCGTCCCGGCTTTCCTCGGTCTGATGTTCCTGTCGGCGTTCCTCTGCATGTTCATTGCCAGCGGTTCAGCAATCTGGTCGATTCTCGCGCCGGTATTTGTGCCGATGTTTATGCTGCTTGGCTTCCATCCTGCCTTTGCACAGATGATTTTCCGCATCGCCGATTCTGCCGTATTACCGCTGGCCCCGATGTCGCCATTTTTGCCGCTGTTTCTCGCCTTCCTGCAGCGCTACCAAAAAGATGCTCAGCTCGGCACCTATTACATGTTGATTTTCCCTTATCCGCTGGTGTTTTTTATCAGCTGGATCGCGCTGCTTCTTGCCTGGTATGCGTTGGGATTGCCGATTGGCCCGGGCGTTTATCCGCAGTTACATTAATGGTCTTCGCCATGGACGGCGAAAATTGCAACGTACGTTGCTAAAAACTCACCAACTTGCCTCTCGGCAACGAATCGCGAATTTATTATCCTGCTACCTCTTCGCTTGCTAACGGTTAATTATTTTTAAATCTAATCAAGGCCGCTGGCGAGAATTGCAAACACTGCCACACCGAGGTTCACCCAAAAATGACAACAGCCTGCACAACAGGGATGGCGCCGACGTATGCTTCGTCGGCAGCCAACAATAGCTTAGCGGGGCGCATTGATGCGCTGCCATCCTCCGCCGGTTTATGGCGCTTTATTACACTTCTGGCGCTGGGCGGATTCTTTGAGCTCTACGATCTGTTCGAAACCGGCTACATCAGTTCAGGCTTGCTGGCCGCCGGGATTTTCCACACCGGTAGCGCGGGCGTATTCGGTATTGCCGATCAGGCCGCCTTCGCTTCCGCGACCTTTCTCGGCCTGTTCGTTGGCGCAAGCCTGCTCGCACCCTATGCCGATCGCTTTGGTCGCCGCCTGACTTTTATGTGCGCCCTGATGTGGTATGGGATATTTTCACTGTTGATGGCTTTTCAGCAAAGCGCAGAAATGATCATTCTGTTCCGCTTTTTAGTCGGTATTGGGCTGGGAGTTGAGCTGGTCACCATCGATACCTATTTATCAGAATGGGTGCCAACCCATTTGCGCAGCCGGGCCTTTGCCTTTTCATTCTTTATTCAGTTTCTGTCGGTGCCTGCAGTAGCGCTGATGTCGTGGTGGCTGGTGCCGCAAACCATTCTCAGCCTTGAGGGCTGGCGTTGGGTGGTAATTGCGGGCGCGGTATGTTCGCTGGTGATCTGGTTTATTCGTAAAAATCTGCCGGAATCAGCGCGCTGGCTAGCGCAGCAGGGCCGCCATCAGGAAGCACACCGGGTATTATCAGCGATGGAAAAGCGTTGCGGCATCACGCCTGGCGCGGATTTCCCGCAGGATGACGCCGCCGCGCAGCTACCGAAAAAAGGGCGTTTTAGTGAGATCTGGGCGCCAGCCTATCGCAAACGTACGCTGATGCTAGTGGTAATGAACTTTTTCCAGGCGATTGGTTTCTTCGGCTTTGGTAACTGGTTGCCAGCGTTGCTGTCAGGTAAAGGCACCACCGTGACGCACAGCCTGCTGTATGCATTTTTTATCACGCTGGCCTATCCGCTGGGTTCGCTGATTTGCAGCCGCTACGCCGATAAGTTCGAAAATAAGTGGCAGATTGTCATGACGTCGCTGATGACGGTCGTGTTCGGTACGCTGTTCGCTCTGCTGAACAATCCGGTGCTGTTGATTATCTGTGGTTTTCTGATCACCTATTCCAACGCCTGGCTGACCTTTAGCTATCACGCTTATCAAACCGAGATCTTCCCAACGCATATACGTGCTCGCGCAGTGGGGTTTTGCTATTCGTTTAGCCGCCTGTCAACGGTGTTCAGCAGTATTTTGATTGGCTTGATTTTGCAGTATGCAGGTAGCCAGGGCGTGATCGTCTTTATCGTGTTAAGTATGCTTATGGTGATGTTGTCGGTGGGCATTTACGGGCCGAAAACGCGCGGGATTGATTTAGAAAATATTTGAGTCAGATCGCTGAACGCAGTTTCTGCCCCTTCCCACAGGAGAGGGGCAGAGATGAGGCGTTTTCTTCCCTTCCAGCACGTGAATATCTGCGCTGCCCTGACGATCTTTCACGTCTTTACGCAGCTCAGAAATCTGTTTCGCGGTCACTTTTTTGTCAGACTGATTTCCCCAGCTGGTGCGAATAAAGTTCACCACATCAGCCACCTGCTGATCGTTCAGACGCCAGCCAAACGCAGGCATGGTAATGGTTGAGGGCGCGCCTTTCACACCCGGCAATTCACCACCTGCCAGCACGATGTGGATCAACGAAGTAGGATCGTCGGCCAACACCACCGGATTGCCGCGCAGCGCCGGATAGAAGCGCTGATACCCGCTGCCATCCGTTTTGTGGCAGGCCGCACAACTGTCAACGTATACCGATGCGCCAGTCTGGCTGTCATCGCCTTTCCACAGCGCTTTTGCCGTCGCATCGTCAGCGCTGAACACCGCTTGTTGCGGATCTTTGGCGCCCAGCGATTTTAGATAACGCGCGATTGCCGTAATGTCGTCGTTGCTCAAATGCTGCAGGCTATGCTCGATGACGTCAGTCATGCCGCCAAAGGCTGCCGTGTGATCGTTGCGGCCGTAGCGCAGGAACTGACGCAGATCGTCTTCGCTCCAGCGACCTAAACCGTCACGATTGTCGCCGCGTAGATTACTGGCGGTCCAGCCATCAACCGGGGCGCTACTGCCGGAGAGATAATCATGACCTTCGCTGTTGTTCAGGGCTTTTTCCTGCATGGTGATACTGCGTGGCGTGTGACACGCGCCACAGTGCCCCAGACCTTCAACCAGATACCGTCCACGCGCCAGTGTCGGATCTTCCTGACTGACGGGCTGGAAAGCTTTTACATCCGGTGCAAACATCGTGCGCCAAATCGCCAGCGGCCAGCGCATCGACAGCGGCCACGGAATGTCACTCTCTTTATTGGGCTGGTTAACCGGCGCAACGCCGTGCATAAAGTAAGCGTATAGCGCCTTCATGTCGTCATCGCTGACTACCGCATAAGAGGGATATGGCATCGCCGGATAGAGCGTGTCGCCATTTTTCGCCACGCCATGACGCACCGCTTTCTGGAAGTCGTCGTAGGTGTAATCGCCAATCCCACTCGCTTTGTCCGGCGTGATATTGGTGGAATAGAGGGTGCCAATCGGGGTTGCCATCGGCAAACCGCCAGCAAAAGGTTTACCGTCTTTGCTGGTATGACAGGCTACGCAGTCACCCGCACGCGCCAGATACTCGCCGCGCTTCACCAGTTCGCTGCTGCTGTCGTCCGCCAGCGCGGCAAACGTCATCGTGCCCAGCACCAGGGCCAAAATGCCTTTTTTCATCGCCGTTTTCCTTATGCCTGCACCAGTGGACCCGGATTTTTCAGGTACTGCTCGCGAATGGCTTTTGCTGACCAGTAAGCCAGCGCGGCCACCATGCCCGTCGGGTTATAGCCCAGTCCCTGCGGGAAGGCTGACGCACCCGGTACAAACACATTCGGCACGTCCCAGCTTTGCAAATAGCGGTTTACTGCGCTGGTGTTCGGATCCTCACCCATAATCGCCCCGCCATTCATATGGGTGGTTTGGTATACGGTGGAATCGAAATGGCTGTCTGCATTTTTAGCGGCGCCCATGATCAATTTAGGGTTCATCGCTTCGGCAATTTTATGCATCTTGCTGACCATAAACTGCGCCATCTTGATGTCGTTCTCCTGCCAGTCAAAGGTCATACGCAGCAGCGGCTGGCCGTGAGCGTCTTTGTAGTTAGGATCGAGATCGAGGTAGTTTGCGCGATATGACTGGTGCGCCCCGTGAGCGTCCATTGATACGTGATGCGTGTAGGTATCAGCGACGGCGGCTTTCCATTTACTGCCCCAGTTTGGCGTGCCGGTTGGTATTGGCAGGCCAGAAATGGGCTTGGTGCCTGCCTGGTTGACCCAGAACGGCGAGCCACCCACGAAACCGTGCGGGCCGTGGTCAAAATTGTCAGCATTAAAATCATCAACGCCGACACCTGCGCCACCCGCGCCAATAAACGGGTTAGTCGTGGTGTTTTTGTCGAACAGCGCTTTCAGCGTAGAGATGTTCTGGTAGGCGAAGTTGCGGCCAACTGTGCCTTCGTTCGTTAGTGGATTGTACGGCTTGCCGATACCGGATAGCAGCATCAGGTGCACGTTGTGGAACTGGAAAGCAGACAGGATCACCAGGTCCGCAGGCTGTACGACTTCGCGTCCCTGACCATCAACATAGGTCACGCCGGTGGCGCGCTTTTTGTCATCGGTCAGGTTAACGCGCAGTACGTAGGAGTTATTGCGTAGCTCAAACTTCGATTCCTGACGCAGCGCCGGGAGGATATTCACATTCGGTGAGGCTTTAGAGTACATGTAGCAGGCGTAACCGCTGCAGTAACCGCAGAAGTTGCACGGCCCCATCTGCGCGCCGTAGGTATTGGTATAAGGACCAGAGGTGTTCGCTGAAGGCAGATCGTAAGGATGATAGCCTACCGATTCAGCCGCTTGTGAAAAAAGTTGTGCCGAATAGGTGCGTTTTTGCGCAGGCAGCGGGAAGTTATCCGAGCGATCTGGCGCAAACGGGTTACCGCCTTTGTCTTTACCGACCACCTTGCCTTTGATGCTCCACGCGCTGCCGGAGGTGCCAAATACCTTTTCAGCTTTATCGAAGAAGGGTTCCAGCTCATCGTAAGTCACGCCAAAATCCTGGATCGTCATGCCTTCCGGGATAAAGTTCTTACCGTAACGCTCTTCGTAATGGCTGCGCATCCGCAGTTCGGTTGGATCGACCCGGAAGTGCACGCCAGACCAGTGCAACCCGGCGCCGCCGGTGCCAGTGCCGGGTAAAAATGCCGCCAGCTGACGATACGGTACCGCCGTTTGTGACGCGTTATGGCGAATCGTCACGGTGCTTTTGGACAGATCCTGAAACAGCTTTTTGCGGATGTTATAAGTCAGTTCATCGATTGATTGCGGATAGGATCCATCCGGATACGTATCGCGATGCGGACCGCGTTCCAGCGCCAGGACGTGAAGCCCGGCTTCGGTCAGCTCTTTCGCCATGATCGCGCCAGCCCAGCCAAACCCGACAATTACTGCATCTACTTTTTTATTTTCATTGGCCATGCTTACGTTCTCTCCCCGCGAATCGACACTGACGGGAACGGATAACGTTCGCCGCGCTCTACCCAGTCCATAAAATCAGCACGCACGCCAGGGAAGCCAATCAGCTTCCAGCCCACCATGCCCTGATTACCGCCGTGGATGGGATCGCTGAAGAAACCTTCGCGGGTGTTTTGAATCAGAAATGCAAAAAAGGTTTTGCCCGGCAGCTGCTTAAATTCGGCCTTACCGCTTTCCATAGCCTGGAGCAGGGCATCTTGCTGCTCGCCATTGAGTTCAGCGAACACCTTGCCGTGCTGCTGTTTGCTGTAATCATCAGCGTCGGCCAGGCCAAGACGATAGATTTGCTGCGGCACCAGCGGCAGCTGATAACCCAGCTCTTTCGGCAGATCGGGGTTAAACGGGCCCTGCATATACCAGTTCGCCCCTGTGGCGTAAGGGGTATTCATCTGACGATCGATAAATTCAGGAACACCGGCTTCCAGCGCGCCGGGACCGCGTTCATCGTTGGGGATCAGGCGTGCTACCGCCGCCTTGATAAAAGCGAACTCTTCGGCAGTAAACCGGTTGGGTTGATAGTCGCGAGCATGTTGCGGGCCGGCTGGTTCGGCATCTGCAGCCTGCGTCGCCAGCGGTGTTGCTAACGCGCCTATGGCGGTGCTGCCCACCACCATAGCTGGCGCCAGGGGGATGGTCTTCAGCAAAAAATCCCTGCGTGAATGACCCTTTTTTTGTTCTGACATGACATTGCCTCAGTACCGCATATAATGCGGCATAAAAGGATAAATGATTGCGTTGTAATATTTTTTATATACGGGTTTAGGGTTACAGCTTTTTGTTACCGGTAACAATGGGCGCTAGTGTAACACCACAAGCGATAAAGATTTAGGGCGTCGAAACAAAATCGCACAATTTCATTAACATTTATCCGGGCGCTGTCATTGTCAGAAACATCCCACAACAGACAGATAACGGCCAAAACGATATAACAGACTGCACACAACAGCGGAGAGCCTATGTTTAAATCCTTTTTCCCCCGGCCAGCGCTGTTTTTCAGCTCAGCAGCAATATGGAGCCTGCTGGCGATTTTTGCCTGGTTCGGTTTTGCCGATCATTTACCTGAGCGATGGGCTGCCTTTGATGCCGCCATGAAACAACCGCTACCGACTACAGCCGCGCGCTTTATCGCCGCCAGCCAGCTTTGGTTTTACGCCTATTACTGGATCATGGTGACCGTTTTCGCCCTTGCCTGGCGGATGGTTGATAACCATCCCTGGCAGCGCTGGTCCGTGTGGGGTTCAGCCCTGATTATCTTCGTTACCTGGTTTGGCGTGCAGGTTGGCGTAGCGGTTAACGCATGGTACGGGCCGTTTTACGATTTGATCCAGAAGGCGTTAACCAAGGCCGGATCGGTACAGATCGCGGAATTTTACGCCGAAGTCATGGCATTTCTCGGCATCGCTTTGATCGCGGTAGTCATTGGCGTGATGAATTCCTTTTTTATCAGCCACTGGGTGTTTCGCTGGCGTACCGCGATGAATAACTACTACATGCACAACTGGCAGCGTCTGCGTCAGGTGGAAGGCGCCGCGCAGCGTGTCCAGGAGGACACAATGCGTTTTGCCAGCACCCTTGAAGACTGGGGCGTGAGCTTCATTCAGGCAATTATGACGCTGGTGGCCTTTTTGCCCGTGCTGGTGACGCTATCGCATCACGTAAAAAACGTGCCAGTTCTCGGCAATCTGCCTTACGCGTTGGTGATTGCTGCGGTGCTGTGGTCAGTGTTTGGCACTGGATTGCTGGCGCTGGTGGGCATTAAATTGCCAGGGCTGGAGTTCCGCAATCAGCGGGTAGAAGCCGCCTATCGTAAAGAGCTGGTGTACGGTGAAGATGATGCAGAACGCGCCTCGCCACCCACGGTGCAAGCGCTGTTCGGCCGTGTGCGCTTTAACTATTTCCGCCTCTATTTTCACTATCTGTACTTCAATATCACCCGCATCCTTTATCTGCAGGTGGATAACGTATTTGGCCTGTTTCTGCTGTTTCCGTCGATTGTCGCGGGCACGATAACGCTGGGATTACTGAACCAGATCACCAATGTTTTTGATCAGGTGCGCGGCTCATTTCAGTACCTGATTACGTCGTGGTCAACGCTGGTGGAGCTGATGTCGATCTACAAACGTCTGCGCAGTTTCGAGCAGATTTTGCAGGATATTCCGCATGAAGAGATGATGCGCGAGGCGTCAAAAGACGTTTAGAAAAGTGTCGGCCCCCATTACCGGGGGGCCGGTATGTCCTGGATTACAGCGCGATACGCATTACGCTGTCGGGATTTTTTGGCGGCTCTTTACGCGAACCCGGCTGTTTCACGCTGACAAACAACGCTTTGCCATCCGCTGACAGAGCCAGGCTATTCGGTAGACCCGGCGTTTTCACCGTACGTTTCACTTTATAGCTGCTGGCATCAATAATACTGACCTCGCCCGCTTTACGGTGCGTGACGTACAGTTCGTCGCGATCGGCATTGAACAGCACGGCCAGCGATTCCGGCACGTCAATTTTGTGGATAACTTTCTGATCACGTAAATCAACCACCAGCACATGCGGCTGTTTTGAGTCGCTGAGGAAAGCGCGCTGGCCCTGCGTATCCAGCAAAATATTCAGGAAGAAGTGCTGTTTATCCGCATCAATCTTCTGCTTTCTTTCCACCGCGTTGGTACGCGCATCGATGGTCACCAGCTCACCGTCACCATTCGTCACATACACTTTCTGTGCAGCAGAATCGATGGCTAAACCGGTGCCCATTTTGCCGGTATTCGGCACGGTGCTAATCAACCGTAGCGTTTTTCCTTCCACCACCCACACCACGCTTTCGGGGCCTAAGCCGGTGACATATACGCGATCCGTTTTTGCATCTACCGCGACTTCACGCGGCTGCATCGGACGGACATGCTCGCTACGTTTGCGACCATCCAGCACCAGTGTGTTCAGCACCTTGCCGCTACTGGCATCCACCGCGGTCAGCGCGCCATTGACGGTATTGCCGAAATAGAGAATGTTGGTTTGTGGATTAATCGCGGCGCCAAACGGTTTCAGCGCGGTAGGAATAGCTTGCTTTACCGCCAGATTCTGCGGATCAAGACGAAAAACCGTGCCGCCCTGGCCGTCAGGACTGTGGGTAGTGGCAAGAAACAGCGTGTTATCTTTCTGACTTACCGCCAGTTCATAAGCGCCTTTGCCAATCGGTTGAGTCAGATCATTGCCCTGGGCTGCTGCCAGGCCTGAAACAGTAAACAGCGCTGTTGCCAGCAGCAGTGGACGCAGCGTCCATTGCTTAGTCGTAAAAGCTTTCATAACTTCTCCATAGTAAATCCACCGCGAAACGCAGCGGAAAGAAAGCTCACCATTACCACCAGATAAATAAAGCAAACAGCCTGACACCGGCTGATGAAAGATTTTTTTGAGAATAATAATTATTTCGCAGAGAAAGGGACAGGATTATTATTGATTGTTTTGTGCGCTGCGTGCCGGGCAAGGCGGCACGCAGGCTGTCGCGTCTTAACGGAACACGCTGATCGCTTCCACCAGGCGATTGGCCTGATGTGTCATACGACCCGATGCTTCAGCGCTTTCTTGCACCCGGGCGGCATTTTGGTGGGCAATATCATCCAGATCCTCTACCGCGGTGCTCACTTCACTCAGCGCGATAGATTGCTCAGCCGTGGCGGCGCTAATCTGGGCGATCAATGAGGTCACGTTCTGCACCTGAGACACAATATCCTGCATGGTCCGGCCTGCTGCATCAGCATGTTCATTACCGGACCGCACGCGGCTGGCGCTGGTTTCTACCAGCGTTTTGATTTCACTGGCGGCCTTGGCGCTGCGCTGCGCCAGATTGCGTACTTCACCTGCCACTACCGCAAAACCTTTACCCTGCTCACCAGCACGCGCGGCTTCTACCGCCGCGTTCAGCGCCAGAATATTAGTCTGGAAAGCAATGCCGTCGATGACGCTGGTAATATTGGCGATACGCTTAGAGCTGTCAGCAATTTCGCCCATCATCTCCATCATCTCTTTCATCACTTCGCCGCCTTTGATTGCCGCGCTGCTGGTATCCGCAGAAAGCGCGTTAACTTCGCTGGCGGTTTCCGTGTTGCTTTTCACGGTAGCAGCCATTTCGTTCATGGTGGCAGCAGTTTGCTGCACGTTAGCGGCTGATTGTTCGGTGCGGCGGCTCAGTTCATTGTTGCTGCGGGCGATCGCATCGCTGGCGCTTAATACGTTAATCGCCTGGCCGCTAACATCGCCCACCAGCCAGCGGAACATCAAACCAAGTTGCTCAATGGCACGCAAAGTCATGCCTATTTCATCGACGCGATCCATCTGCTCAACTTTATGGCTGGCACCGGTTGCCACGCTCAACGCTTGCCTGCACATCCGTTCGATGGGGCGGGAAATCTGTTGCTCCAGCCACAAACTGGCCAGCAGCAGTAAAAGCGCCATCCCGCCGGCAAAGCAACCGAGCGCCACAGGCGCCATGCCGGTTAGCCAGACGCCGACAACGGACAGCGGCAGCAGCGCAAATAACGTGCTGCGAATACGCCAGCGCAGCGGCAGCGTTTTCAGAACTGAACTGAAACGACGCCAGCCGCTGCGTACAATCAGGCCTTTATGAAAGCGACGGCCTTTTGCACGGCCTTCGCGGAAATCGCGGTACAGCCTTTCGGACTGGCGTACTTCTTCTGCGCCCGGTTTGGTGCGTACTGACATGTAGCCCTGCACTTTGCCGTCACGTACGACCGGTATAGCGTTGGCACGTACCCAATAATAATCGCCATTTTTACGGCGGTTTTTTATGAGCGCGGGCCAGGGGTCGCCCCGTTTCAGGGGCGCCCACATATCAGCAAACGCTTCCGGTGGGATATCTGGATGGCGCACCATATTATGCGGCTGCCCATTGATTTCGTCGGGAGAAAACCCGCTGGCCTCAATAAACGCATCGTTGGCGTAAGTAATGTAGCTGTTGAGATCGGTGGTCGACATGAGCGTCGCGCGATCGTCAAACACATACTCATGCTGAGATACGGGTTGGTTGTTACGCATGTAAGGTCCTTGAGGCAAGCCGGCCCAAAAATAAAAATCGGTGTAGGTTTTTTACCTTTTCGGCAAAACTACCCACACTCTTTAGCAATTCTGAATAATTTTTTATTTTAAAAAGACCGCATTACTGTACTACCACCTCGACTAACCCCACTACCGGCCTGGCTCAGCATCAAATTTCATGAATCCCACCTTGCCGGTAAAAATGCCCATCCCGGCATCGCAGATAAACCATTAATCTTATGAAGCTCACACGTTATGCAGCGCCTGACGAATAAAGCCCTGATGCCTGGCGAGCAAGGCTTTCGCTTCATCCGCTTCCAGCCCACCCAGCACCATAACAATGGCGGTTTTACAGTGACCAGAGCATGACGTTAACGCCGCACTGGCGGTAGCTTCATCGCAGTCGGTCGCCTGCATAACGATATTGATCTGACGCTGTAGCAGCTTCTGGTTAGTGGCTTCGACGTCAACCATCAGGTTGCCATAGACTTTACCACTACGGATCATGGCCCCGGTAGTGAGCATATTCAGCACCAGCTTTTGCGCCGTACCGGCTTTCATGCGTGAAGATCCGGTGAGGACTTCTGGCCCTACCAGCGGGGTTAATGCCATGCGGGCGGCTTGTGCCATTGTACTATTGGGATTACAGGTGAGCGCGGCAGTGGTGGCACCGCAGGCACTGGCATATTCTAGTGCGCCAAGCACATAAGGGGTACGCCCACTGGCCGCGATGCCCACCAGAATATCTTTATGGCTGAAATGGATGTCTTTTAAATCCTGAGCGCCCTGCTCACGGTTATCCTCAGCGTTCTCAACCGCCTGTAAAATTGCCGTATGTCCCCCTGCAATTAACCCCACAACCTGGGTGCGTGGCGTGCCAAACGTTGGCGGACATTCGCTGGCATCCAGAATACCTAAACGTCCTGAGGTGCCGGCTCCACAATAGATAAGCCGTCCGCCGACCTGAAAAGCCGCGCAAATCGCCTCAACCACTTCGGCAATTTGCGGCACGATAGCTTCAACGGCCAGCGCTACCTTTTTGTCTTCGTCATTAATAACGCGCAGCATCGCTTCGGTAGAGAGTTCATCAATGTTCTGGCTGGCGGGATTGCGACCTTCGGTGATCATCTGGCTGAGATCGATTTTCATTACAGGCTCCGTTTAGGAATAATTTATTCTTTGTGTTTTTTACCATAAAGCATGTTAATTCATCAGGTGAGATCCCTGTTTTATTGATGCGGCGAGGGCCTTAAAAGAGAGGCGTTGATGAAGGTTTAGCGCTTTCGAATCCGCTGTTTCCTGCCGGAAAATACGACAAAAGAAAAAGGGCTCAACATCTGTCGAGCCCTTAAATTTGTACCATTCAGCCGGAATTAACTCGCGGTCTGCGTCCGCAGCTTTAGTTCATACTCTGCTGCCTGTTTCGCATCGAACTGGTCTTCCCAGCGGGCAATAACCAGCACCGCCAGCGCATTACCAATAACGTTCAGTGCGGTGCGCGCCATATCCATGATGCGGTCGACGCCAGCGATAAATGCCAGTCCTTCCAGGGGAATACCGACACTGCCCAGCGTTGCCAGCAGCACCACAAACGACACGCCAGGCACGCCTGCAATGCCTTTCGACGTCACCATCAACGTTAATACCAGAATGATTTCGTCAGACAGCGACAGATCAATGCCATACAACTGCGCGATAAAGATCGCGGCAATGCTCTGGTACAGCGTTGAACCATCCAGGTTAAACGAATAGCCCGTCGGCACCACGAAGCTGGTAATGGCTTTCGGCGCGCCGTAGGCCTCCATCTTCTGCATGATGCGCGGCAATACGGTTTCAGAGCTTGAGGTCGAGTAAGCAAGGATCAGCTCATCCTTCAGAATACGCATCAGCGTGGTAATACGCAGCTTACAGAAGCGCGCCACCGCACCCAGCACTACAAAAGCAAAGAACAGGATCGCCGCGTACACCAGCAATACCAGCTTCGCCAGCGGCCACAATGAAGCAAAACCGAAGTTAGCAATGGTGACAGCAATCAAGGCGAACACGCCCACCGGCGCATAACGCATGATCATGTGTGTCACTTTGAACATGGTTTCAGAGATGCCACGGAACACATTGACCAGCGGATCACGTTGTTCTGACGGTAGCGCCGACAGGCCCATGCCGAATAACACCGAGAAGAAGATGATAGGTAGCATGTCGCCTTTCACCAACGAGGCAAAGATGTTCTGCGGGATCAGCGACAGAATGGTGGCAACCAAACTGTGTGGTCCATGTTGCACCGCTTCGGTCGTGGCTTCGTATTTAGAAATATCTACCGTCACCAGTGTTGACATATCAATGCCACTGCCGGGCTGGAATACATTGGCCAGCGTAATGCCCACCACAATGGCAAGGGTGGTAATGACTTCAAAATAGATGATGGTTTTGACGCCAATGCGTCCCAGCTTTTTCGCATCGCCGACACCAGCAATTCCCACTACCAGCGATGAAACCACAATCGGCACCACAATCATCTTGATCAGATGAATAAAAATATCGCCTGCCGGGCTGAGAATATTAGTGATTAACCATTCACGATCGTCTGGCTGATTATGCAACACAGTGCCGACTACGATACCCAGCACAAGTGCAATCAGGATCTGCCAGGCCAGGCTAATTTTAAAACCTTTCATAACGCGTAATTTCCTCAGTCAAAACCCGTTTCTCTCTACTGCGAAGGTGCAGAAGACAATACACACAGGGAAGTGAGCAAAAAGCCCGGTAAATTAGAGGGTGTTTGTAGACAGCGCCTCGCACGGAAATGCGATGATTCCCATACCCATTTTCAGACGCGGTCTGAGTTGATACCTGAACAACAGGGGCGAGATAAGTACCACTTTCACTAAGGTAAATGCAACCCTTGGT
Source organism: Mixta mediterraneensis (assembly GCF_014946725.1). GTDB lineage: Bacteria > Pseudomonadota > Gammaproteobacteria > Enterobacterales > Enterobacteriaceae > Pantoea > Pantoea mediterraneensis. Next base: position 189,342 of record NZ_JACFXY010000008.1, on the reverse strand, counting down.
GACTTCGTTTAAATCTTCACCAGAATCCCAGAATAATATGCTGACTCAGTACTTAAAACCTAACCTGCTGTTATGAAAAGTATTAGTACGATAAGTTTACGCATAGCTATGCAGGAATGGCTAAAAATACCCCTGGTTCGTTTGCTGAATTTTTAAACAGGTAAGACACAAAATGTTGCAACTTAATTCTCTATTTTATGCAAGGGGTTAAGCCTGTTTCGTTCGGTAAATTCGGTAATGCTCCCAACTTACTGATTTAGTGTATGATGGTGATTTTGAGGTGCTTGCGTGGCTTCCATTTCCATCAGATGTCCTTCCTGCTCCGCTACTGAAGGCGTGGTGCGTAACGGCAAAAGCACTGCCGGACATCAGCGCTATCTCTGCTCTCATTGCCGTAAAACATGGCAACTACAGTTCACTTACACCGCCTCTCAGCCCGGTACGCACCAGACAATCATTGATATGGCCATGAATGGCGTCGGATGTCGCGCCAGTGCACGCATTATGGGCATTGGCCTCAACACGGTTTTACGTCACTTAAAAAACTCAGGCCGCAGTCGGTAACCTCGCGCATACAACCGGGCAGTGATGTGATTGTCTGCGCTGAAATGGACGAACAGTGGGGCTACGTCGGTGCTAAATCACGTCAGCGCTGGCTGTTTTACGCGTATGACAGGATACGGAGGACGGTTGTGGCACACGTCTTCGGTGAACGCACTCTGGCCACACTGGAGCGTCTTCTGAGCCTGCTGTCGGCCTTTGAGGTCGTGGTATGGATGACGGATGGCTGGCCGCTGTATGAATCACGCCTGAAGGGAAAGCTGCACGTTATCAGCAAGCGTTACACTCAGCGCATTGAGCGACATAACCTGAATCTGAGACAACATCTGGCAAGGCTGGGACGGAAGTCACTGTCGTTCTCAAAATCGGTGGAGCTGCATGACAAGGTCATCGGACATTATCTGAACATAAAACACTATCAGTAAGTTGGAGTCATTACCGTAAATTCACTCAATATCACCTGAAGTTTAGTGCGTGATCTATGGCGCAAAAAAGAAACAAAGCTTTGGGGCAGGCTTCAATTAACCTTTGATTGACATATGATTAACCTCTTCAAGGAGATCCGCCATGAGCCAAATATATAAACATCCTGTTCCAGAGAATATCGCAGCAAACGCGTTGATCACTGCCGGGCAGTATCAGACGATGTATCAGCAATCGGTTGACGATCCGGATGCCTTTTGGGGAGAACAAGGAAAAATCCTTGACTGGATGAAGCCTTACAGCAAAGTTAAAAACACCTCTTTTGCGCCGGGTAACATTTCTATTCGCTGGTACGAAGATGGCACGCTCAACCTGGCGGCAAACTGCCTTGACCGACATTTACAGACGCGCGGCGATCATCCTGCCATTATCTGGGAAGGTGATGACGCCAGCGAGAGCAAAACCATTACCTTTCGTCAGCTTCACGCTGATGTTTGCCGCTTTGCCAATGTGCTGGAACAGCTTGGTGTCAGGAAAGGCGACGTCGTGGCGATCTACATGCCGATGGTGCCAGAAGCGGCAGTGGCGATGCTGGCCTGCGCGCGTATTGGCGCGGTGCATTCCGTGATTTTTGGCGGTTTCTCGCCTGAAGCAGTAGCCGGTCGCGTCATTGATTCCAACGCCAAACTGATGATTACCGCCGATGAAGGCATCCGTGCGGGACGCAGTATTGCGCTGAAGAAGAATGTTGATGATGCGCTAAAAAATAGCCATGTCACCAGCATCACAAATGTGGTGGTGCTTCAGCGCACCGGCAAAGACATTGGCTGGCAAGAAGGCCGCGATTTATGGTGGCATGACCTGATGAAAGATGCCAGCCACACTCACTCCCCTGCCGAGATGCAAGCAGAAGACCCGCTTTTCATCCTCTATACCTCTGGCTCGACCGGCAAGCCGAAAGGCGTGCTGCACACCACTGGCGGTTACCTGGTGTATGCCGCCACGACCTTTAAGTATGTGTTTGATTACCATCCAGACGACGTCTATTGGTGTACTGCCGACGTTGGCTGGGTCACCGGTCACAGCTACCTTTTGTACGGTCCGCTGGCCTGTGGCGCGACCACGTTAATGTTCGAAGGCGTGCCAAACTGGCCAACGCCACGGCGCATGGCTGAAGTCGTTGATAAACATAAAGTTACGCTGCTGTATACCGCGCCAACGGCGATCCGTGCGTTGATGGCCGAAGGCGATACTGCCATTGAAGGCACTGACCGCAGTAGTCTGCGTATTATGGGATCGGTAGGTGAACCTATTAATCCTGAAGCCTGGGAGTGGTATTACAAGAAGATCGGCAACAGCCGCTGTCCGATTGTTGATACCTGGTGGCAAACCGAAACCGGGGGCTTCATGATCACACCGCTGCCAGGCGCAACCGAACTCAAAGCCGGTTCAGCGACCAAACCCTTCTTTGGCGTGCAACCCGCGCTGGTGGATAACGAAGGCAACCCACAACAAGGTGCGTGTGAAGGGAATCTGGTGATCACCGACTCCTGGCCGGGCCAGGCCCGTACGCTGTTTGGCGATCATGAACGCTTTGAACAAACCTATTTTTCCACCTTTAAAAACGCCTATTTCAGCGGCGATGGCGCGCGGCGCGATGAAGATGGCTATTACTGGATCACCGGGCGTGTAGATGATGTGCTCAACGTCTCCGGTCATCGTCTGGGTACAGCGGAAATTGAATCGGCGCTGGTTTCACACCCTAAAGTTGCCGAAGCTGCGGTGGTGGGCATTCCGCACAGCATCAAAGGCCAGGCGATTTATGCTTACATCACGCTGAATCACGGCGAGGAACCTTCCCCTGAGTTGTATACCGAGGTGCGCAATTGGGTGCGAAAAGAGATTGGCCCGATCGCCACGCCGGATGTATTGCACTGGACCGATTCACTGCCGAAAACCCGCTCCGGCAAAATCATGCGCCGTATTCTGCGCAAAATCGCTACTGGCGATACCAGCAATCTTGGTGATACCTCAACGCTCGCCGATCCTGGCGTAGTTGAAAAATTACTTGAGGAAAAACAGTCCATTAAAATGCCGTAAGTTATCCGGCGGGAAGGTTCACGCTTCCCGCCATTCAATCTCTACGTAGTGTGTTTCTGTAGTCACATATAAAAATATTTTGGCCTGACCGCGCGCTTGCGTGAGGTTCACGCCTGCAAATCCTCTGGAGAAACTGTGATGAACGACGCCCTTTCAAGTCAGGATGCAATCTACCAACAGATCGAACGTAACCCCCGTTTTCATGAACTGGTTCATAAGCGTCAGGCTTTCGCCACGCTGCTGTCACTGATCATGCTGGTGCTGTATGTCGGCTTTATTTTGCTGATTGCCTTCGCCCCCGCCTGGCTCGGTACTCCCCTTCATCCCGGCACTAACGTGACGCGCGGAATTCCCATCGGCATTGGCCTGATTGTGGTTTCGTTTGTGCTGACCGGCATTTACGTCTGGCGCGCCAACGGCGAGTTTGATCGCCTGACGAAGCAGATCCTTCGCGAGGTGAAATCATGATGCATCTCACGTTATGGATACTGGCAGCGCTGCTGCCCAGCGCTGCCATGGCTGATGCGCTGACTGGCGAAGTACAAAAGCAGGCGACTAACTACCAGGCGATTATTATGTTTGTGGTGTTCGTCGCTTTCACACTCGGCATCACCTATTGGGCGTCGAAACGTACCCGTTCACGCAGCGACTATTACACCGCTGGCGGTAATATTACCGGCTTACAAAATGGTCTGGCGATGGCCGGTGACTTTATGTCAGCGGCCTCATTTCTCGGTATTTCCGCGCTGGTTTATACCTCGGGCTACGACGGACTGATCTACTCACTCGGCTTCCTGGTCGGCTGGCCAATGATCCTGTTTTTAATTGCAGAGCGCTTGCGTAATCTTGGCCGCTATACCTTCGCCGATGTGGCGTCCTATCGTCTGCAACAGAAACCGATTCGTACCTTATCGGCCTGCGGTTCGCTGGTCGTCGTGGCGCTGTATTTGATTGCGCAGATGGTCGGGGCGGGCAAATTGATCCAGCTGCTGTTTGGTCTGGATTATCATATTGCGGTAGTGCTGGTCGGGATTTTGATGGTGATGTATGTGCTGTTCGGCGGCATGCTCGCTACGACCTGGGTGCAGATCATCAAAGCGGTCTTGTTGCTGTTTGGCGCAACCTTTATGGCCGTAATGGTGATGAAAGCCACGGGTTTCAGCTTCAATACGCTGTTTACCGAAGCGATGGCAGTGCACCCTAAAGGAATAGCCATTATGCAACCCGGCGGACTGGTGAAAGATCCCATATCGGCGCTGTCACTCGGTCTTGGCCTGATGTTTGGTACGGCGGGGGTGCCGCATATTCTGATGCGCTTCTTCACCGTCGCGGACGCCAAAGAAGCGCGTAAAAGCGTGTTCTGGGCTACCGGCTTTATGGGCTACTTCTATTTCCTGACTTTTATTATCGGCTTCGGCGCAATTCTGCTGGTGGGCGCCAATCCAGCCTTTAAAGACGCAAGCGGTGCGTTAATTGGCGGCACCAATATGGCGGCGGTACATCTGGCGAATGCCGTTGGCGGCAGTACTTTCCTCGGTTTTATCTCTGCCGTGGCCTTCGCCACCATACTGGCGGTGGTTGCCGGTCTGACGCTGGCCGGAGCCTCAGCGGTTTCTCACGATCTTTACGCCAGCGTTTACCGTAAAGGCCAGGCAAGCGAACGTGATGAGCTGCGAGTATCAAAAATCACCGTGCTGGTGCTTGGCGTGGTGGCAATTGGTCTGGGGATTCTGTTTGAAAAACAGAATATCGCTTTCATGGTCGGCCTGGCGTTCTCGATTGCCGCCAGTTGTAACTTCCCGATTATCCTGCTGTCGATGTACTGGTCAAAACTGACTACGCGTGGCGCCATGGTTGGCGGCTGGCTGGGTCTGATCACGGCGGTGGTACTGATGATTCTTGGTCCAACAGTTTGGGTCCAGGTTTTAGGACACGCAGAGCCGATTTACCCGTATGAATATCCGGCGCTGTTCTCAATGCTGATTGCCTTTGCCGGCACCTGGTTATTCTCCCTCACCGATAATTCGGTACAGGGCGCGGAGGAGCGCGGACGCTTCCGCGCGCAGTTTATCCGTTCACAAACCGGTGCAGGAATCGAGCAAGGCAAGGCGCATTAAAAAAAGGGCGGCTACCCACGGTAAGCCGCCCTTCTCTTTTTCTGTCGGATTAGAAACACAGTGACGCGCCCACGTAGGGACCATCTACCAGCACGTTATCCTTGCGCCCACCTTTGTTGTCCAGCTCAATGTACTGATACCCAACATGCAGATTCAGCATAGAAATTGGTGTAAAGCTCAGGCCTCCCGCAGCTTCCCGATAGCTGTCGAGATGATCGGTAAGCCCTTCAGGCGCATAGTAATATTCGCCGTACAATCCCCACATACTGTTAAAGCTATAAGCCGCACCCGCTCCCAGCGCTAGCGCAAAGCCATCTTTTCCATCTTCTGGATGGGTAAAGATCGTTTTTGCGGTCGGCGCTAAACGTAACGGACCCACATCTACGTTGTAGCCCAAACCTACACCGTAAGTGCTGCCGTCGTGATCGCTGCGCAGCCAGTTGCCTTTTAGAAACAGCCCCGGCGAGGTCGTGCCGAGTCCCAGATTCAGATTAGTATTGTGCTCACCGACATCAACACTTCCTTCGATTGCCTGTGCAGCACCGCTCAACAAAACGAGGCCCAGTGCGCTTCCAGTAACAAGTTGCTTTAACATGATTCCACTCCGTGAAGGACAATAATTTCGGCGGCAAGGGTAACAGCCTGAAAAGTGGAGACAACTAAATTTGGAAAGCTTTACGTAAACAGACATGTCATGGCAGAAAGCTGCGCCAACGGGGCCGGAACAGCCGCTGTGAATCGTTATGCGCGCTTTTTGCCCTGTTTTTATCTTATTTAAACAAAAGCCGCTCAATCGCAGAGAGGACGGGAATCTACTGTACCGTCCAGAGCAGATGAGCGATCAGCGGAGCCAGCACCACGGTAACCACGCCGGAAAGCATCATGACCAGGCTTGATACGACGCCTTCCTGCTGGCCTAATTGATAAGCCCTGGCTGTGCCAGCCCCATGCGATGCCGCACCGAAACCCGCGCCTTTCGCTACGCCCTGTTTGACCGCTATCCGCAAGAACAGGATATCCCCTACCGCCATGCCAAACACACCGGTGATGACCACAAACAACGCCACTAAATCCGGCTGGCCGCCAATCGGTTTGGCCGCCGCTAAGGCAAACGGCGTGGTGATGGAGCGAACGGCCAGGCTACGCTGGATAGATTCCGGTAGCGTCAGCAAACGTGCCAGCCATACCGAACTGCACACGGCGACCACGGTTGCGGTCAATACGCCTGCGCTCAGCGACAGCCAGTGACGCTTAATAATCGCGATGTTTTCATACACCGGCACGGCAAAAGCCAGCGTAGCGGGCCCCAGCAGCCACAACAGCCAGTGATTTTCGGCAATGTAATCCTGCCAACTGATATGCGTTACCAGCAGCAGCGCCACCAGTACCAGCGGCGTCATGACCAGCGGCATTAACAGCAGCGTGCGCCAGCGGCGATAAAGTCGTTTATTGAGATAGTAGATCAGCAGCGTAATCGCGACACACAGCAGGCTAAGAGTGAAGTCACGCATGATCGCCCTGCTTACGCGCTTCGCGCGCCACTTCATAGCGATAGATCCGGTCAACGACCCATGCGGTGGAAGCCAGTACCAGTAGCGTACTGATGGCGATCACCAGACAGATACGCCAGCCTTCAACGCGCAGCAGATCGCCATAATTAACTACCGCCACCACCGCCGGAATAAAGAACAGAAGCATTTCCGCCAGCAGCCAGTTCGAACCGGCTTTGACCCAGCTCAGCGGCAATATGCGCGTTATGATTAGCAGCAGCATTAATAACATGCCGATGATATTGGCAGGCAGCGGCAAATGCAGCCAGCTTACCAGGCGATCGCAACCCATAAATACTCCGATGTACAGCACCAGCTGTAACGGTACTCCGAGTCGCTGCAGCATGTCCGCTCTTCGCGGACTGAGCGCTGACGCCATATTTTTTCTCCCCGTAAATTTTAGTGCTCAGTATAAATCGCGAACAAAGGGTGAAAAAAATGAATTAATATTATTAAAATCATGCCAAAAAGGAATAGTTTATGGACGTCCGCACCCTGCGTTACTTCACCGAAGTTGTTCGCCAGCAAAGTTTTACCCGCGCGGCGCAGAAGCTGTTTGTCACGCAGCCAACGATCAGCAAAATGCTGCGCCAGCTGGAGGAAGAGCTGGGTTGTACCTTGATTTTACGCGATGGACGGCGTCTGCATCTTACCGATAGCGGTCAGGCGGTTTATCAGCGTGGCTTAATGATTTTGCAAGAATTTCATCAGCTGGAAGCGGAAATTGGCGACATCAACCAGCTTAAAACCGGCGAACTACGGCTCGGCATTCCGCCAATGGTGGGGATGCAGATAGCCGGTTCGATCTCAGCGTTTCGTCGGCGGTATCCTGGCGTGCAGCTAAAAATCTCGGAGTTCGGCGGTTTAACTGTGCAGCAGGCGGTGCTAGCCGGCAGCCTGGATATTGCGCTCACCGCGCTACCGGTCGATGCCGAATTGCCGCTCAACACGCTGCCACTGATGGGTCATCCGCTGTGCGTATTGTTGCCACGCCACGCTGAATGGCTGAGTCGCAGCCATATCGCTTTGCCTGAACTGGCTGAACACCCGCTGCTGATTTTCAATGAAGAGTTCTCACTGAATCGCCAGTTAATGCAAGCGTTCCAGCGGCTTGGCATAACGCCAGACATCGCGGTACGCAGCGGACAATGGGATTTTCTGGCGGCGATGGTCCAGGCGGAAATGGGTTTAGCCGTTTTGCCGGAGCCAATTTGCCAACGGCTGGATAAACAGTCCTTGTTATGGCTGCCGCTGGAATCAGAATTGACGTGGAATTTGGGACTTATTTGGCGCGAAGGCCATTATCTGTCGCGAAGCGCGCAAGCATGGATTGCCTGCTGTCGCGAATACTGGCCCGGTGATGCGCCGCGTCTTTCCGTTTAAAGACGCGGCGTTACGCCTTACTCTTCTTTCTCGATCAGTAACGCTTCCAGCAGATCGAGATCGTGCAGCAATTTCTGCATGGTTTCGTTCGAAATTTGTTGCGTGGCGCGTAGGTGATACACTTCGGCGCGCTCAGCACGCAGCGCGGTCAGACGGAAACGGCGCTCCAGATTTTCAGCAAACAGGGCGTGATCGATGTCATTTTTGCCCTCGGCGCGACGACGCAGATTGCCAATCACGCGCAAGCTCACCTCTCTCAGCAGCTCAGGATCAATATTCTCTTCGGTCTCATTTTCCAGCCGGGATTCCATCTTTTGCAGGCTTTCAATCGCCACGCTCGCCATGACCGCCCGGGCATTTTGCAGCTCGCGGCGATGGCTGGATTTATCAATACCGTCGTAGCCACGCAGCAGAATCGGCAGAATGATCACACCAATCAGCAGCGAAAACAGGATCACGCCGGTAGCGATAAATACCAGTTCATAACGGGCCGGGAACGGTTCGCCACTGCTGAGAAACAGCGGAATGGACAAGACACCCGCCAGAGTGATGGCACCGCGTACGCCAGCAAAAGAAGCAATTAGCAGCTCCTTAAAGGAATAACTGGAGAATTCCAGCGGCTTTTTCTTTAGCAGCCGCTTGCTGAAACGCTGCATGATCCATAGCCAGCCGAAACGCACTACCATCAGCGCGATATACACCAACCCGATGTCAGCGAACAGCATCCACAATTCCACGTTAGGATCGGCGGTTGCCTGATCAATGGAGGTTTGCAGAATATCTGGCAATTGCAGGCCGAGCATCAGGAACACCATGCCGTTAAACACGAACTCCAGCATCTGCCAGACGCTGTTAGCGCGTAAACGCATCGCCAGCGGCGCCTGACGAATAATGCCGGACCGCGTAATGGTCATACCCGCCGCCACGGCAGCCAGGATACCCGAGACGCCTAAATGCTCAGCAATCAGATAAGAGGCAAACGGCAGCAGCAGCAGTAATACCGTTTGTGTCGCTGGATCATCACCGCTCCAGCGGCTCAGCAAACGCAGCGATTTACCGTACAGCCAACAAACAGCCACGCCAGCCACCAAACCGCCAACGGCCACTTTCAGGAATTCAATGCTGGCACCGCCCCAGGTAAACACCATGGTTCCCATCGCTACCGCGACAGCAAACTTGAGAGAAACCAGGCCAGACGCGTCATTCATCAGCGCCTCACCCTGTACGATCGACATAATTTTTTTCGGGATGCGCCCTTCGCCAACAATACCGGAAAGCGCTACGGCATCGGTCGGCGACAGCACGGCCGCCAGCGCAAAGGCAGGGATCAGCGGAATCCCCGGCACCATCCAGTAGATCAGATAGCCAATACCGACGACTGTAATTAACACCAGCACCAGAGCTAATCCGATGATTTCACGACCATGATGCAGGAATTCGCTGATCGGTGTTTTCCAGCCGTCCGCAAACAGCAACGGCGGAATAAACAGCACTAAAAACAGCTCAGGATCAAAATCGACGTGCAGACCGAAGTGTGGCCAGGCGAGCAGCGCACCCGCGAGGATCTGCACTAACGGCAACGGGATTTGAAAAGGAAGAATGCGAGCAGCGACGCCAGAAAGCGACACAACTAGCGTCATAATGAGAATAGTAAAAAAGATTTCCATGCTTTCCTTAGACGCCTTGAAGTCTTTTAGTCAATATCGTGAGCGCTAAAGTGTAAAACAAACGCGAGACCAGGAGATTGCCTCGCGTGCGACAAAAGATAAAAAAATAGAAAATATTGGGCGTGCGGCTGCACGCCCGGCTGAATAGTCAGATCGCCCAACCTCCCGCGTAAAACGCAACCAGGGCAACGGCAATCACCACTGTGCCTGTATTCAGCTTGCGCCATTCACCGGCAAAAATGCGTCCTACCACCAGCGCCGCAAAGCCGAGCATAATACCGGTCACGATATTGCAGGTCATGACGATCATGACCGCGGTCAGCAGCCCAGACATCGCATCAACAAAATCATTAAAGTCGATTTTAGCGACATTGCTCAGCATCAGCAGCCCAACGTACATTAACGCAGGGGCGGTTGCGTAGGCTGGCACCAGGTAGGCTAACGGCGACATAAACAGAATCACCATAAACAGCAAGCCAACCACAATCGCCGTCAGACCGGTCTTTCCCCCTGCGGCTGTGCCTGCTGCCGATTCGATATATACCGCGGCAGGCGATGCGCCCACCAAACCGGCAAACAGGCTGGTGACCGAATCGGTGGTCAATGCGCGGCCGCCATTAATAATCTGCCCGTTTTTATCCAACAGGTTCGCCTGTCCTGCTACCGCACGGATTGTGCCGGTGGCGTCAAATACCGCCGTCATCACCAGTGCCAGTACGCTTGGCAGCACAACCGGCTGTAATGCGCCCATAATATCAAGACTGAATACCAGCGACTGACCATTGGCATCCTTCAGGCTCGGCAGGGCGAATAATCCCCGATAGGTAACCGCCGGATCGAAAATCAAACCCAGTAGCGAAATAGCGATGATAGTCAGCAAAATGCCACCCGGTACGCGGCGCTTTTCAAGCCCAATGATAGCTGCCAGCCCCAGCAGCGACATGATGACTGGAAATGAGTCGAAATGACCCAGCGCGACCGGCAAACCCGCTACCGGGTTTTTTACCACCAGGCCCACACCATCTGCTGCAATCAGCAGCAAAAACAAACCAATTCCCACGCCAGTGCCATGTGCTACGCCCATCGGCAAATTACGCAGGATCCATGAACGGATGCCGGTAACTGAGATCAGGGTGAATAATACCCCCATCAGGAATACCGCACCGAGTGCCACCGGCACGCTGATCTGCTGACCGAGCACCAGGCTGAACGCAGTAAAAGCCGTTAATGAAATCGCGCAGCCAATGGCCATCGGCAGGTTAGCCCATAATCCCATAATAATTGAGCCGAAGCTGGCAACCAGACAGGTGGCGACAAATACCGCTGTTGGTGAGAAACCGGCTTTGCCTAACATGCCGGGCACAACGATCACCGAATAGACCATGGCCAGAAAAGTGGTCAGTCCCGCCAGAGTTTCCTGACGTACACTGCTGCCACGCGCAGAGATGGAGAACCAGGCGTCCAGTTTTCCACTGGCCGGGCGTGATTCATTTGACATAATTGAGCCTCAAAGAGTTTTTTGTTGTGTGGATCGCCCTGCGACCGCTGCCCTGAATTCCCTAGGTAAAGTGTTTGCGCCAACAGGTTGCAAACGGAAGGCAAACGTTTACCTTACCGCAGATAATTGACCATTCGAAGATGAGCAAATAAAAAGGCAAACGATTATCCGGCGTTTGCTGGCATATTTTCAACTGCCTGATGGGCATTGTTCAGGATAAATATTTCACCGGGGAGCTTCGCCAGCGTCTGTGCTCCGTTGCGCAACAAACTCTACGCAACGCCTGGCCTTTGAAGTAATAGACTTTTCTTATCATGAAGAGGCGTTGCGCAACGGTGTGAAACGATTGTCGCGCAACGCAAAAAAAGATTCAGCCAGGCAGGTTAATATCGCCACCCTGCTGGATGGCGCGCTGCCAGGCGGCACGCTGCTTCACGGTTTCCAGCCATTTTTGCGTGGCGGGCATATGCTGTAATCCGGCGCGCTGGTTTAACGCCAGCAGCGGAAAACTCATTTGAATATCAGCGATACTAAAACGTTTTCCAGCAAACCATTGATGCGTAGCAAGATGTTGTTCAATCATCTGCGTATGCGGTTTTAGCTGTTTATCCAGCCAGGATTTTTGTATGCCTTTCCCCAGCGCGCCACCAACCGGACGAAGCAGCCAGGGCACCGGTGCCTGCCCGAGTCGGCCAAAAATCAGTTTCATCACCAGCAGAGGCATCAGCGATCCTTCAGCATAATGCAACCAGTAACGAGACTGCAGCATCTCCTCTTCGTCAGAAAGTTTCAGCCGATATTCTGCGTCATATTTACCCTCAAGGTACTCAAGGATCGCGCCCGATTCAGCAATAACCCGGTTTCCGTCGGTGATTACCGGCGATTTGCCCAAAGGATGAACTTTTTTTAATGCGTCAGGTGCCAGCAGGGTGGATTCGCGCTGGTAGCGCTTGATTTGATAAGGCACTTCCAGCTCTTCCAGTAGCCACAGCACGCGATGCGAGCGCGAATGTTCAAGGTGGTGAACGGTAATCATCGTGATGCCCTGTTAGGTTGTGTCAGCCAATTATAGACGTCACTCAGGCTCGGGCAGCTTGTCTCCCTGTTCAGGGTCGAGCAATACCGCACCTGAGCCTTGTTGCCCCAGACGGTCACCGGGATTGCGTAACGGACAATCACGCATTGAAAGACAGCCACAGCCAATGCAGCCATCTAAATCGTTGCGCAAGCGAGTCAGGGTTTCGATACGTTTATCCAGCTCCTCACGCCAGTGCTGGGTCAGCGCATCCCATTCGTGAGTTGACATGCGTTTATTGGCGGGAATGTGTTCCAGGCTGTCGCTCACCGTAGCCAGCGGAATGCCAATGCGTTGTGCAATCTTGATGATCGCCACACGTCGCAGCACATCGCGGCTGTAACGTCGCTGATTACCTCCGTTGCGCGTACTGAAAATAAGCCCTTTAGTTTCATAGAAATGCTGTGCGGATACGGCGACGCCACTGCGTCGCGCCACTTCGCCCGGCGTTAAAACCGGTTTTGGGTAGTTGCGATCTTTTTTCATTTGGCTCTTTACCTCAAGTTAACTTGAGGAATTATACTCGTTCCCCATCAGAACAACGAATCCATCATTCTCCCCAACGCGTTCATATTTCAGGAAAGCAGCGCGCTTACTGGTATAAGACATGAAGCACGACGGGGAAAATCATCACCAGAAGGATGAGACCATGATGCAAGAAGAGATCATTCATACCCTGACGCACTGGATTGACCAAAATCTGGACAAGAGTTTGTCCATTGATGAAGTGGCAGCAAAATCGGGTTATTCGAAATGGCACCTGCAACGTATGTTCCGTACTGTGACGAAACAAACGCTGGGTGGATATATTCGCGAGCGTCGCCTGACGCTGGCCGCTGAAGCGCTGAGCCAGACGCAACGTCCGGTATTTGATATTGCGATGCAGTATGGTTACGACTCGCAGCAAACCTTCTCACGCGTGTTTCGTCGTCAGTTTTCACAAACGCCGACAGCCTATCGTCATACGATGCGCCGTCAGACTATTGCACGTCCCCGTCTGCTAAGCTTTGATTGCAGCGAAAATATCGCCAGTTTTACCCAACGCACTACCGGTGAGTGCTGCCCCGTTCGTTAAATAGCCGTGCGTCCTTATGGGCGCGCCTTGTCTTTTGTTTTCCTTCTCTTTTTTCACCCGCCGCATTCCGCTCAATCTTCCAGCAGTTTTTTCTACCATACCAGATACAAATTTTGTTCAAAAATTAAAATCGGATGATATAATGTGATTCAAGTCACATTATGACCTTGGGTTGACGGAGAAAAAGCACTACCTGGCATGCTTTTCCTCCGCCGGTGATGTCCGCAGATTGTCAGGGATCATTACTGATTTATTGAGGTCGAGCCGATGGCTACGTTAACTACCAGTCTTATTGTAATGCGTTGGGAATTGCTGAGCGCCGTAATGATGTTTTTTGCCAGCACGCTGAAAAACAAACTCCGTCAGGACAGTCACCATGTTATGGCCTTTATGTGTGGCGGCATCGGCTTAGGTATGACCTGCTGGTTTGTAACCGGCCTGATGGGGATTACTCTGAGCATGGAAAATGTGCACAATTTTATGGAAATCTCGAAGAATGCCTTTATTCAGGTGATGAGCCAGGCACCTGCTGACTGGCCAATGCCCTAAAAATTTCCAATAAAAAACCCCGCCTGGCGGGGTTTTTTATATTGCTGTGTACGTTTAAATTTTCTTCAACATGGCAGGGATATTAACATCCTGTACTGTGACGCCCGGTCTCTGTGTTCCGCGGCAGTCCTGAATCCACATATCTCCCATTATCTGATTTAGCCCCCGATCTAAGCCTGTCACCAAACCTGCGCCAGGAGTAAACGTCAGCTCGCCGAAATAAATATGCTCTTCATGGATATACCAGTCAACGCGCACATAATCGAAATCACTGGCCAGTTTCTTGCTCATATCAAGCGCATGTTGCAGCGACGGCATAACGCTGGAAATATCCAGTCCGGTATCGCGAATCGTATGAAAGGCTTCAGTCAGGTTATTCACATAGAAATTCATTGACAGCAGCGGCTGGCAACGGTTGTAGATAACCTGTAACACATATTCAAATTTGCCATCGCGCTTGTTGAACATGTGGAACTTGTAGTCAACAGGCGCGCTTTTGCCATCACCGATGTACTGCTCCACCAGAATGCGCGGCTTGATGTAGCGATAATGAATTTCACGCGCTTCGTTCGCAAAATCGGTTTTTAACCAGCGATAGCAGTCATGAATGATCTGCTGCTTACGTAGCGTGTCCGGCTCCTCAAGCAGAATTTCCACCATATTAGACGCATGGTTCGGTTTGATCACCGTCCCCTTCCAGCAAGGCAAACTGTTCAGGGTGGTCGGATCAGTGGTTTCATGTACCAACGGGATCAGGTATTCACTGCCAATCTTCTCAGCGATAAATTCGCGTACGCAAAACTTATCTGACAATCGACCATAGTTTTGGTAATCGCCATAGACAAATTTGCGGTAAAGCACCTTTTCGTTGAACACCTTCGGCTGACGAAGATTGGGCAGCTTTCTGAACTTGTGAAAGTAGTAGATGCGGTCCTGATAAGACCAGGGCATCTTCTTGATAAAATACTGCACACTTCTTCTGAGTTCTTCTTTCAACTTGAGCATATCGGACCTCATTTGTAGGTTTTGTAGTTGAGTGAGGAAACTTGAATCTTCTGAATGACGCCGTTCTTGAAGAAGTAATTCATTACGGTAAGGGACAAGAGTTCTGACAGGAAAACGCTCCACGCGGCCCCCATGATGCCGTAGCCCCGGATTAACCACCAGGAAAGCGGCACGCTGATGACCATCAAACAGATGATTTTCCTCAACAAATAGTTAAAACCCCCTTCTTTTACCATGTAGCGATAGGCTACAGTCCCCATAGCCGAAAAGCTGGTCGCAATCGACAGCAACGTAATGAGACTTCCTGACTGTGTGTATTCCGAACCGTATAAAGCAATGATGATCTGCTCGCCGAATAGCGAAATGATTAGCAGCATCATCAATGACACACCCATGACATAGCCGTTCAGCCGTGCTGCCAGCTTAATAGCGACATCACCGCGCTCTCTGAATATCTCGCTAAAGCACGACGTAATCAGCGCTACGGGGATGAAAATCCACGAAGCCGAAATGGTATTTGCAGCGGCGAACAGGCCGAGATCACGTGCTGATGCAATGCCCGCCAGGAACATTTGTGCGGTTTTAACCTGCATCGAAATAAAGATGCTGGAGATCGCTAATGGCAGGCCGGCGTACATTAAATAGCGTAGATAGGCGGTACGCTTTTCGCGTGGTGGCATCTGATCCTGATGCTCACGATAAAAGTTGTAGCGCTTGATGACGTATGGCACGAGCGTTACCGCCACAATAGACAGCGTCAGCCACAGCGGATTGAGACGCAGCCAGGCGATAACAAAACTGATCGTAAAGCTCAGCAACATGCCAACGGCATTAGCAATGGTGTTTAGCCGCGAGGCAAGGCGCGCATTGTTATAAACGCTAAAAGTGTCTTGTGTGACGAAAACGGACGCAACAAATGAGGCCAGTGCAAATGCCAGGAAATTTTCCTGCATGTTGTACCAGACCCAGATCAGCACGGGAACGGAAGTCAGAAGCAATAAAACCATCCGCAGCGTGCGCGCAATGGTCATCAGGCGCAGCCCTTTAGACGCGTTTTTACTGACGCGTTTAAAAAGAATGGTTTCAGTACCGAATATTGCAACGGTTTGCACCATTGCAAATAAAGAGGTTGAGAACGCCATTTGACCAAACACTGTTGGGCCAAATGATTTAGCCACGTAAGAAGTCACAAATATGACGCCAAACACAGAGATGATTTTCTCAGACATCATCCAGGCGGCATTAGACATTACGCTCAATTTCATCGATTCTTCCTTAGCATTACTGAACTACAACCGCTTCGGTACAACGTCCCTGTAACGAATTAATAAGCGCTCAGTGGACCTGGCGAAAATTAAAAGTTTCAAACCAAACTGGTCCGAAAAATGAGAATAAGAGCATGTTTCGGAGAATCATTTCAGGATAATTCTTATTATATTTGGTGCGAATAACTTGATGTGGAAACGATTTCAAGCTGAAATGACCGCAGTATTTTAAGAGACTTAATCAGCATATTAATCAAGCTCGTTATACTAAATATCCAATGTACGTAGTATTTTTTTCGTATTTGGGATGTGATGAATCTATATCAAAATCCCTTCTCCAGGAAGGCGTGCTAAGCCGATCGGAATAAAATAAGATTTATCCCATGATGATATTTCTTCCAAATATCTTAATTTAACCTTCGCAATTCAATTCGAGCACTTTAATACTGTATTAATAGAATACTTGCAGTGCCAGGATTTATTAAAGTCATTCTCATCCATTAATCGATAAGAAAGGTAAGCGCATTTATGAGAAAGTCACGATATAGCGAAGATCAAATCACAAATGCCATTAAAGCTTCTGAATCAGGCGTTAAAGTCAGGGAGATTTGTGAAGAGCTTGGCATCTCTGAAGCAACCTTCTATAGCTGGAAGAAGAAGTTTTCTGGGCTGTCGTCAAAAGAAGGAAGAAAGATCAAGGAGCTGGAAGAGAAACTACAGAATCTTACCCGCGAACTACAGGTGCTCCACTCAGATAAGGAGATGCTACAAAGCGTATTGAAAAACTTCTTTACCACCAATGAAAAGCGTCAGGCCGTCAACTTTTTACAGAGTACTTTTGACATCGGAACCCGCCGCAGCTGCCGTTTACTGGATATTAGCCGTAGCGTTTATCATTATCCGTCAGGAACAGAAAATCGTTAAACTCAATGCTACCGCTTTTACTGGACTTAAAGCTGAGATTTGTTCTTACCAGAAGAGATGAAGATCATTTAACATGTACTAGCTCAGACCTGATCTGACAGTTACCGGTTATTTATACAGGTGTCTGTCAGATTAAATCTGGTTCAGATTCTTTTCTGCCCAGACCCGTTTTCCATCAAGTAACGTGGCCATTGGCGTACGCCCGCAGCACATTTTCCCCTGATGAGTTCGCTCATTATTGTAATGCCACAACCAGTTGTCCAGATCCATTTGCAGGCTCTCCAGGTCTGCATATAGCTTCTTGCGGAACGTAACCTGATAAAACTCCTGCAAAATGGTTTTATGGAAGCGCTCGCAGATACCGTTCGTCTGCGGGGACATCGCTTTCGTTTTCGTATGGTCGATATCGTTGATGGCCAGATACAGCTGATAATCATGTTGCTCTACTTTACCGCAGTACTCTGTGCCCCTGTCGGTCAGTATTCTCAGCATCGGCAGCCCCTGAGCCTCATAGAACGGCAGTACCCGATCATTAAGCAGGTCGGCTGCAGTGATCGGCGTTTTACTCGTATACAGCTTGCAGTGAGCCATTTTCGAGTACGTATCCACGAACGTCTGCTGGTAGATGCGGCCAACGCCTTTCAGATTCCCAACGTAGAAGGTGTCCTGCGACCCCAGATAACCCGGGTGAGCCGTTTCGATTTCACCGCAGGCTTCGTCATCGTGCACCTTCTTCTCCAGTGCGGCGATTTGAGCATCGGTAAGCACAATGCCTTCTCTGGCGACCTTTTCCGTAAGCGCCTTCAGCCGCTTACGGAAGTTCTCCAGGTCATGTCGTTGCCAGATGGAGCGCACGCCGCTGCCGGAGATAAACACGCCTTTTTTACGCAGCTCATTACTGGTCCGGTGCTGACCGTGGGCCGGGAACTCAACGGCGTACTCAACAACCGCCCGTTCAGTGGCTTCATCGGCCCGATTCTTCAGGTTGGGTACCCGACGGTTTTGATTAACCAGCGCGTCAATGCCGCCTTCTTCAGCTAGCTCCTGGTAGCGGTAGAATGTGTCGCGTGACACCCCCATGATTTTACAGGCTTTTGATACGTTACCGAGTTCTTCGGCCAGATTGAGCAGGCCGGCTTTGTGTTTGATGATGGGATTGTTAGTATGAAGCATGAGAGTTACCTCGTGTTTTGTATAAGGATTAGACACCCATATCAAAACCGGTAACTCTCAACCTTTCAAGGTCCAGTGTCAGATCAAGTCGCGACTAATACATTTTAACAGGACATTTGTGGCTACTCTTTCCGCACCATTAATTACTAATGAATGGTTTTGCGGTTAAGCTTCTTTTTTTGCGGTAAAATTGATTCGCAACAGCAAAAGTCTCGCTTCCTACGCAACTTTCCCCCCGCCCAATCTCATTTCGATGAGATTGGTGCTTCTTAAATATTTAATCAGCCCTGCTAATCAATGGAACTAAACACAGACAATTCTGTTAAGCTGACTTAGAACCTATCCCAAAAGGATTTTATTCCAGACAATGATGCTGCAAGCAAAATGCAGCATCGCCTCGTAGTTTTCGACTTTCTTCTCCCATCGCGTCAGTATGCGGCGAAAGCGATTCATCCAGCTATGCGTTCTTTCCACAACCCAACGATGAGCCCTGAACTCGCTGTTTTTAATTGCCTCAGACTCCTCTTTCCCCGACTGGATATGAGGTTCATAACGACGAGCTTTCAAACAAATTTCCACCCATTCAGCCTCATAGCCTTTGTCCATACACAGATGCAGCCTGCGACCCGGCCTGCCGGTCTGTAGCGCGTCCAGCGTATCTTCAACCAGTTTTATGTCGTGGGTATTTGCCCCTGCGACAGCCAGCGAGAGCGGAAGCCCGTTCCCGTCGGTCATCAGGCTCCGCTTTACTCCCTGCTTCCCCCTGTCAGTCGGGTTGCGACCTGTTTTTTTGAGCCTGCAAGGGGCGATTTTGTCATGCAGCCATCCATCGACAACCATGACCAGTCAATGGCATCCCGCTTCTCGCAGGCAAGCAGCCCGTGTTGCCAGAAGCGATCAAATACTCCAGCATCCCGCCATTCCTGAAAGCGGCGGTGGGCTGAGCTGGATGAGCAAATATCCGTGGCATTCAGGGCATTCCATTGGCAACCGGTTCTGAGCACAAAGAAAATGGCGTTCATTGCGGCACGATTATCAACACGTCTACGATGCGTGCCCAGCGGATGGTGGGTTTTATGTTCCGGGAGAAGTGGAGCCATTTTCTCCCAGAGTTCATCGCTGATCTGCCACTTGTTGCCCGCCATACTTCGCCCTCAAAAATTGCCATTATTTACGATCTGACAATTCCTTTTGGGATAGGTTCTTAAACAAGTTAAAAAAACAGCATTTGTTTTTTCTCAGTTTAGCCTGGATCTACACGAATTTTATATTGCCGAAAATTCACCCACCGCTAGCTGTTAAGTTACAGACTTCACCAGGAATAATCCAAAAAGAACAGTTTATAGATGCTTATCACTTTAATGCGTTAAGCGGAATTTATGCGCTAAAAATATTCACATCAGATTCTGGAAATTAACCTTTAATTAAAAACGAAGCGGCAGTTTATTGACGTAATTCTCTTTTAACTGAAATAAAAACTGGTTTAACCCGCTGTTTTATCAAGCTCAGAAAACCGTAAAAAGGCAGCAGCGAGAGTTAAACAGGGACAAAGGGAGCGGATTCAGCCTTGCTGGCTGCTAAATTTTTACCCTACCAATGATTAAAAGAGAGGTTTTAATACACCTGTCAGCTGCAAAACATCCCCGACAGAAATTTTAGACAGGCTTAAAACCCACCCTGCAAAGGTTTTCGCAGCGCGAAGAATATGAAGAAACCGCATAAAGAACAGAAAAAAGGTGAAAAATTCGCCGCTACAGGCGGAAAAGAGAGGCGGTAAATTCTTAAAATTCAGCAAAATCAGCGAGTCGCGCTGTCAGGTTTTATTACGCTAGCGCGAATGCTCAGATCTTAATTTCAGCCACCTGCGCTTCAGGCTTAATACGCATGGCCCAAATCACGCCCACCATCAGACAAAAAATGCCCGTTATGGTTAGCAACGGCGGCCAGCTCTGGCGCCAAAGGAATGTCCATAACAGCCCAAACAGGATTTCAAAGACAATTAATGGCCCCATTAATACGGTTGGCAAACGCTGACTGGCAGCATTCCAGCATAAGGTTCCCAGCCATGAGCACAGTAAGCCAATGGTCAGCATCAGTGGAACAAATACGCCGGGATGAGGGCCGAAAGGTAAATCAAAGTCGGGGCGTTGCCAGGTGAGTTGTACACTGACGAAGCCATACATGATTAACGCCAGCGGCAATGTGACTACACCCTGCGCTGTGGCCCAGGTTGATGGCCTGAGCTGTGGATGCGTACGCAACCAGCGAGCATTACGCAGCGGATACCATGTCCAGCACACGACGGCCATGATCGCCAGTGCAATGCCTGTCAGGTAGCGACCGAATGCAAAGCCTGCTTCCTTTCCATGTAACTCTGCCACGTTTACGCATAACAACCCCGCCGCGATAACAATTAATGCAGGAATTAAGCGTCGCCAGGAAAGTCGCCCTTCAAGGTGACCGTAACGCCAGTTGGCTGTCACTGCGATAACCACGGGTAATGTGCCGATAATCATGGTTGATACTGGCGCACCGGTACGCTGGATCGCACTGGCAAGAAAAGCGTAATAGAGCAAATTTCCGACCAGAGAGAGTTTCAGCGCTTCACGCCAATCGGCAGAGGCCAGTTTGCGCAGGCGTTGGCGATCGTGCCAGGCCAGCGGCAATGCAATCAAGCCAAATGCCACATAACGCCCCGCAGACTGAAGCGTGCCGGGATAATCCGGCACCAGCAGCGGGCCGACAAAAATCAATCCCCACATCAAACCTGCGGTAAGGGCAAACATTACGCCAGCAAACATTTTTTCTTCCTTTATAGAGAAACCCGCACAGTGTGGCGAAATGACGAAGGAATTGCCTGTAGCAGATGGCGACAGCGCTGCATGCCCGATTCATTAGCGCCATTATTACGTGATTTAGGAGTATACAATTCAAACGTATAGCGGGAAATGATGGCCTGATAGCGCCCTGCAGCCGGTAATGTCGTTAATTGCTGAAACTGGGCGCGATCGTTTTCGCAGGGAAATGACCGCAACGCCTGCATGTCGTCCCTCTTCGTTACGTTGTGTTTGCCATATATGTTTGCGCAACCGCTTACTGTGTCGATACCCCTGTTAAATCTGGGGGCAAGCTCTGATCATAACAGCCGATGGGCATCGGCACCTGGACCAGCGCTGAAGAGTTGTTCAAACAACAGGGTGAAGGGTAAACAGAACAGCCATTGACGCATTATGCGGCGACGAGCGACCTGTGCTGAGCTGCTGAATTTTGGCGGAAGGGTATTAACAGAAAAGGCCCGGCTGACCGGGCCTTTTAGCAGAGGGAATGACTATGCGTACACAAGGATCAAAACGGGATATCGTCGTCAAAATCCATTGGCGGCTCGTTATTATTACTTGCCGGTGCGCTCTGCGGTTGCGGACGTGACTGCGCGCCGCCGCTGAACTGATTATTGCCGCCCTGCGGCTGCTGAGGTTGCCCCCAACCGTTATTGTTGTTCTGCTGGCCCCCCCCTGCTGGTGCGCCTGCATTACCGCCCTGGCGTCCACCCAGCATTTGCATGGTGCCGCCAACGTTAACGACAACTTCGGTGGTGTAACGATCCTGGCCGCCTTGATCCTGCCATTTACGGGTGCGCAACTGACCTTCAATATAAACCTGCGAACCTTTACGCAGATATTCACCGGCCACTTCAGCCAGCTTGCCAAACAGCACGACACGATGCCATTCAGTAACTTCTTTGTTTTCACCGGTTTGTTTGTCACGCCAGCTTTCCGACGTGGCCAGCGTAATGTTGGCAACAGCGCCACCATTTGGCATATAACGCACTTCCGGATCCTGACCCAGATTCCCGACAAGAATCACTTTGTTAACGCCACGACTGGCCATGTTGCTGTCTCCCGATGAGTTAATGCTAAAAGTCTAAACGGTTAATTCTAACACGTCCTGAATGCTGTTCCCACTTTCGAGCAGGCTTCCAATTTTGAACATTGCTTCGCCAAAAAGCAAAGAAGTACTGGATATTTATTCAGGCTATTTTTTGTGCCATAATGATGCGTTTATTCTGACCGTGTCGGCAAGGCACGGAGAGTGCTTCTAATCCGGGAAAGGTGAATGGATAAGATCGAAGTTCGTGGTGCCCGCACCCATAATTTGAAAAACATCAACCTGATCATCCCGCGTGACAAACTCATTGTGGTAACCGGCCTTTCAGGTTCCGGTAAATCCTCTTTGGCGTTTGATACGCTGTATGCGGAAGGCCAACGCCGCTATGTGGAGTCGCTCTCTGCCTATGCGCGCCAGTTTCTTTCCTTAATGGAGAAACCGGACGTCGATCATATAGAAGGGCTGTCGCCAGCCATCTCTATTGAGCAGAAATCTACGTCACACAACCCGCGCTCAACCGTCGGCACGATCACTGAAATTCATGATTATCTGCGCCTGCTGTTTGCTCGTGTGGGCGAACCCCGCTGCCCGGATCATGACGTTGCACTGGCAGCACAGACAGTCAGTCAGATGGTTGATCAGGTGCTGGCCCAGCCTGAAGGTCGCCGCCTGATGCTGTTGGCACCAGTGGTGAAAGATCGTAAAGGTGAGCATAACAAAACACTGGAAAACCTGGCGACACAGGGTTATATCCGTGCGCGTATTGATGGTGAAGTGTGCGATCTCTCCGATCCACCGAAGCTTGAACTGCAAAAAAAACACACTATTGAAGTGGTCATTGACCGCTTCAAAGTGCGTGAAGATCTGGCAACACGTCTGGCAGAATCGTTTGAAACGGCGCTGGAGCTGTCTGGCGGCACCGCAATCGTCGCCGATATGGATGACATTGCAACGGAAGAGCTGCTGTTCTCGGCTAACTTCGCCTGCCCGGTTTGTGGTTACAGCATGAGTGAACTGGAACCACGGCTGTTCTCCTTTAACAACCCAGCCGGAGCTTGCCCGACCTGTGATGGCTTAGGCGTACAGCAGTATTTTGATCCCGATCGGGTGATACAAAATGCCGAGCTGTCGCTGGCAGGCGGGGCAATTCGCGGCTGGGATCGCCGTAACTTCTATTATTTCCAGATGCTGCGCTCACTGGCCGAACATCTCAGTTTCGACATTGAAGCGCCATTCAGTAGCCTGAAAGACAGCGTGCAAAAAGTCATTTTGTACGGTTCTGGCAAAGAGAGTATCGAATTCAAATATATCAACGATCGTGGTGATACCTCGGTGCGCCGTCATCCGTTTGAAGGCGTGCTGAATAATATGGAACGCCGCTATAAAGAGACCGAGTCATCAGCAGTGCGTGAAGAACTCGCGAAGTTTATCAGCAATCGTGCCTGCGCCAGCTGCGAGGGCACGCGTTTGCGTCGCGAAGCCCGACACGTTTACGTTGAAAACACCACACTGCCGACCATCTCCGAAATGAGCATTGGCCACGCCATGTCTTTTTTCGAGAATCTGAAGCTAAGCGGCCAGCGCGCCAAAATCGCTGAAAAAGTTCTGAAAGAGATCAGCGATCGTCTGAGTTTTTTGGTAAATGTCGGCCTGAATTATTTATCCATGTCGCGTTCAGCGGAAACGCTGTCCGGTGGTGAAGCACAGCGTATCCGTCTGGCAAGTCAGATTGGCGCCGGGTTAGTCGGCGTGATGTATGTGCTGGATGAGCCATCCATCGGTTTACATCAGCGTGATAATGAACGCCTGCTCGGTACGCTGATCCACCTGCGCGATCTTGGTAATACAGTCATTGTGGTTGAGCATGATGAAGATGCGATTCGTGCTGCTGACCACGTGATCGATATTGGTCCTGGCGCAGGCGTGCATGGCGGTCAGATAGTGGCTGAGGGTACGGTTGATGAAATCATGGCGGAGGAAAAATCTCTTACCGGCCAGTTTCTGAGCGGCAAGCGTGAAATTTCCGTACCGCAAGAGCGGGTAAAAGGCGATCCCGCCAGAGTGCTGAAAGTTACCGGTGCGCGCGGTAATAACCTGAAAGACGTGACGTTAACGCTGCCGGTCGGTCTGTTTACCTGTATTACCGGTGTGTCCGGTTCAGGTAAATCAACGCTGATTAACGATACGCTGTTCCCGATTGCCCAGCGTGCGCTCAACGGTGCAACCATCGCCGAGCCAGCGCCTTATCGTGAAGTTAACGGTCTGGAGCATTTCGATAAAGTTATCGATATTGATCAAAGCCCGATTGGGCGTACTCCACGCTCTAACCCGGCAACCTATACCGGTATTTTTACGCCGGTACGTGAACTGTTTGCCGGCGTGCCGGAATCACGTTCACGTGGCTACAATCCGGGCCGGTTCAGCTTTAACGTACGCGGCGGTCGTTGTGAAGCCTGCCAGGGCGATGGCGTGTTGAAGGTTGAGATGCACTTTCTGCCCGATATTTATGTGCCCTGCGACCAGTGCAAAGGAAAACGCTATAACCGCGAAACGCTGGAGATTAAATACAAAGGCAAAAGTATCCACGAAGTGCTGGAGATGACCATTGAAGAAGCGCGTAAATTCTTCGATGCTGTTCCGGCGCTGGCGCGTAAGTTACAAACGCTGATGGATGTTGGCCTGTCATATATCCGCCTGGGACAGTCAGCGACCACGCTTTCCGGCGGTGAGGCACAGCGCGTGAAGCTGGCGCGCGAGCTGTCAAAACGTGGTACGGGCCAGACGCTGTATATCCTTGATGAACCCACCACCGGCCTGCACTTTGCCGATATTCAGCAGCTACTGGAAGTGCTACATCAGTTACGCGATCAGGGTAATACCATCGTGGTGATTGAGCACAACCTGGACGTTATCAAAACGGCAGACTGGATAGTCGATCTTGGTCCAGAAGGTGGCAGTGGTGGTGGCGAAATTCTAGTTGCCGGCACACCGGAAACGGTGGCTGAGTGTAAGAAATCCCACACCGCACGTTTCCTTAAGCCCTTGTTGAAGAAATAATCCTGTCCGGCCCGCTTTATGCGGGCCTTATTTTTTGGCTGCCCAATCAGCCAGAGAAATGCAGAATCAGGCAAGATTCAGACATGTATAGGCATATACGCCCCAGGCTTCCCTGACTATGCTTAAGCGGTTCATCTTTGGCACGCCCTTCGCGTCGCTCTGTTTGCAGCGGATTTGTCCTGCTGCATGCCTTTCAAAACACTCACGACACATCGAAACTGGAGACACCATGAATATCACGCATGCGTACGCTGCTCAGGATGCGAAATCCAAACTTGCACCGTTCGATTACAAACCGCGCGAACTCCGTGCACATGATGTGCAACTCGACGTTTTGTATTGTGGCGTTTGCCACTCTGACTTGCATCAGGCGCGCAACGAATGGAAAAATACCATTTTTCCAGTTGTGCCAGGCCATGAAATTGTCGGACGCGTCACCGCAGTCGGTGCACATACTCAGAAATATAAAGTAGGAGATCTGGTTGGCGTTGGCTGTATGGTTGATTCCTGCCGTAGCTGTCCAGGCTGCCAGGAAGGTCTGGAGCAGTATTGTGAAAACGGTTTTGTCGGCACCTATAACGGTGAAGATCGCGAAACCGGTGCTATCACGTATGGTGGCTACTCCACCGCAATGGTTGTGGATGAAGACTTTGTGCTGCGCATTCCAGAAAACCTGGAACTGGCGGGAGTCGCACCGTTACTGTGTGCAGGCATTACCACGTATTCACCGCTGCGTCACTGGAATGTCGGTCCGGGTAAAAAAGTCGGTATTGTCGGGCTGGGCGGCTTAGGTCATATGGGCGTGAAATTAGCTCACGCGATGGGGGCACATGTCGTTCTGTTCACTACCTCGCCGTCAAAAATTGAAGATGGTAAACGTTTAGGTGCCGATGAAGTGGTGATCTCGAAAGATGCCGATCAAATGGCGCAGCACAATAACAGTTTCGATTTTATCCTTAACACCGTGGCGGCTCAGCACGATCTGAACCCCTTCATCGCCCTGCTAAAACGCGACGGCAACATGACGCTGGTGGGTGCGCCAGAACATGATCATCCGGCACCGCAGGTATTTAATCTGATCTTTAAACGCCGCAGCATTGCTGGCTCACTGATTGGCGGCATTGCTGAAACGCAAGAGATGCTGGATTTCTGCGGTAAGCATGACATCACATCTGATATTGAACTGATTGCGACAAATCAGATCAACGAAGCCTATGAGCGCATGTTAAAAAGCGATGTAAAGTATCGTTTCGTTATTGACATCAATACGTTGCGTGAGGAATCCGCCGCTTAATGGGTTACAGCAGATCACCGGCCCTCGCTTATTTACCCGGCGAGGACCGGGTTTCGCGTCTACTTTGTGTTGTCTGCCTGCTGAAACGAAGCATCGACCAGATAGTAAATCTGCGAATCTTTTAGCGACCCATCCAGAAACAGCGTGTTCCAGTGCGATTTATTCAGATGCTCACTGGGAAAAACATCAGCGTGTTCTTCACGAATCAGATCGGCTAAAGCAGGGGTGGATTTCAACGATACCGCCGGACGCCCCTTCACTTCATGCACCATGGCGAACAGGATGCCATTACTTTTTATCTGGGTGGCTTTCCAGCCGCTTTGTACGCTTTGTTCTACACCCGGTTTGTTCATGCAGTAGCTCAATAACTCTGAAGTATTCATCCTCATTCCCCTTGTAAGGTGGCGACTATGCGCCTTGCGCCGCCATGTATGCGATGTTCTCCCAGCCAAATGCCTTGCCAGGTGCCCAGCACCAATCGTCCATGCTGGATCGGCAACATAAGTGAAACGCCTAACATGGATGATTTAATATGGGCAGGCATATCATCACGCCCTTCATAATCATGCTGATAGGGTGCATTTTCCGGAACGTAGCGCATGAAATACTGCTCCATGTCACTACGCACTGTGGGATCGCAATTTTCATTCAGCGTTAAAGACGCCGATGTATGCTGCAACAGCAAATGCAGCAGTCCCGTCTTGATGTTGGGCAGCTCAGGCAGCTGGCCGACAATCTCGTCGGTTATCAGATGAAAGCCGCGTGATTTCGCGCTCAGCGTTAAGGTTTGTTGATACCACATGCTTTTTCCCTGAATGGATGACATCGTTTAAGTGTGCAACATGTCAGGGAAAGGTAAACCCCACAGGGAAATTAAAAACGGCGCTCGCTTGTTGCCGACTAAAACAGTATTCAGATCAGATTATGTTCCGTGACCATAACCGAGTAGCGGTCCCGATGACGGATGCCATTTGACGTTATAAAAAAACCGCCGCATATTAGCGACGGTTTTTCATGCCTGCCCAGCGTTACATCACCGCAGCAAAGGCTTCTGCAACCTGATGGACGTTATGGCTGTTCAGTCCGGCGACGCACATGCGGCCGCTACCGATTAAGTAAATACCGAACTCTTCGCGCAGGCGATCCACCTGCTGGGCGCTGAGTCCGGTATAGCTGAACATACCACGCTGCTTCAGCAAATAATCAAAGTTTTGCCCCGGTAATGCCGTGCTCAAAACCTGTACCAGCGCTCTACGCATGTCGATAATCCGCAGGCGCATCGCTTCATCTTCTGCCAGCCAGTTGGTTTTCAGCGCATCGTCATTCAGCACACGCGCGACAACCTGTGCGCCAAAATTAGGCGGGCTGGAATAGTTGCGACGTATGGTCGCTTTCAGCTGGCCCAGTACCCGGCTGGATTCTTCGGCGCTATCACAAACGATCGACAATCCACCGACGCGCTCGCCGTAAAGCGAGAAGATTTTAGAGAACGAGTTGCTTATCAACGCAGGCAAACCCGCTGCTGCAATGGCGCGAATGGCGTAAGCATCTTCTTCCATCCCCGCGCCAAAACCCTGATAAGCAATATCAAGGAACGGGATCAGTTCCTGCGCTTTTAACACTTCTGTGGTTTCATCCCACTGCGCGTTAGTCATATCAGCGCCGGTTGGGTTATGGCAGCAAGGATGCAGTAGCACAATGCTTTGCTTTGGCAGCGTTTTTAGTTTGTCGATAAACGCGTCAAACCGTACTCCGTTAGTTTCAGTGTCATACCATGGATAGGTGTTCACCTCAAAACCCGCACCGCTGAAAATGGCAATATGGTTTTCCCAGGTCGGATCGCTCACCCAGACGTTTGATTGAGGAAAGTAACGCTTCAGGAAGTCGGCACCAACTTTCAGCGCTCCGGATCCTCCCAGCGTTTGAATAGACGCAACGCGGCCGGCTTTCAACATCGGATGTTCGGCGCCAAACAGCAGCGGCGCGATTGCGTTACGATAAGAATTTAAGCCTTCCATCGGTAAGTACAGCGAGACTTGCTGCGGTTCGGCATGCAGCTGTTCTTCTGCCTCAGCGACAGCCTGCAGCTGAGGAATAATGCCCTGCTCGTTGTAATAGAGCCCGATGCTCAGGTTAACTTTATGTTCACGTGGATCCTGTTTAAAGGCTTCCATCAACGACAGAATCGGATCGCCAGCATAAGCATCAACGTTTTGAAACACGGTGCAGATCTCCATGATTAGTCTTAGTAAGCGGGTAACAGTTTGTCATTAAACCACATATCGTCCCGGACGATGGTTCATGGCGATAATCAGATTGAGGATCACCGCACCTGCAACCGACGCGAGCAATACTGGCAGGTTCACCACAAATAGCGAAGCCAGCACCACACAGCTATCGACGGCCATCTGCAGTTTTCCGACGCGGATACCAAAACGATCCTGTAGCCAGAGTGCCAGAATATTGACGCCACCGAGGCTGGCTTTATGACGAAACAACACTATAAACCCAATCCCCATGATCACGTTACCGAACAATACCGCATAAAACGGATTGAGACGGGAAAAATGAATAAACAGCGGATGCAAATGGCTGAACAGTGAAACCAGGCCTACCGCACAGAATGTTTTTAGCGTGAATTCCCAGCCCATGCGGCGCACAGCCAGCCAGTAAAACGGCAGGTTAATCAGAAAGAAGGCGCTCCCAAATGACAACGGAGACACATAGCTTATTAAAAATGCGATACCTGCGGTACCACCGGTTAAGGCCCCCGCCTGCTTTAACAGGATTACGCCAAAAGACACCATAAAGTGCCCATCACAATCGCTAGCGTATCTGCAATGCGGGAATGGGGAATACGGGAAGGTTGAACAACGTTCATCCATAGGGGTTTTCTCATTGCAAATGATGCCGTTCAAGTGCAAAAAACACACCAGACCGGCAGCTCTTTTCTGCTACGGTCAACGCAAAAAATTATTCCGTTGATAATTAAAGCGATTCACTTAAAAACATTGTGCATAAAAGAAAACGATAACCGCCGATTTATGTGCAAAACCCCTTTTCTTGCGTGTTTTTTGCATTATTTTACGTCATTGTGCACTGAAAAAACCGCTTACGCCCCCTTTTGGCGCGCCGGATATTCAGGGATCATCAACCCGTTCTCTTTCAGGCGACCTAATACCACTGAGGTTTTGACGTGAGAAACGCTCTGATGCCCGGCGACAAGCTGACTGATTAACGCGCTGAGTGAAGGCAGATCAGAGACCGCAACTTTCAGCAGGTAATCGGCATCGCCCGTCGTTTTATACGCATCAACAATGGCCTCTTCCTGCTCCACCATACGATGGAAACTTTCAACATATTCTGCGGTGTGATTAATCAAACGCACTTCTATCAAACCAACCATACCCAGGCCAATCGCATCGGGCGACAGGCGTGCATGATAACCAAGAATCAGGTTGGCCTGCTCAAGGTTGATGCGGCGGCGTGAACATTGTGATGCCGAAAGGCCGACCAAATCACTCAGTTCCTGATTAGTCAGGCGGCCATTAGATTGCAATAAAGTCAGTAATTTAAGATCGTAATCGTCTACGTGGTTCATTCTGCTTCCAGAGCGTTATAAGCGTCGCTTTGTTACAGATAACCTGATTACTGGCGGGGTTGTCCAACACTATTTTCTGATGGCGTGACGGTCATACACAGACGTGCATGACGTGACAGAGAAAAGATTATTCGTCGTCGTATTGCGGACCTGCATAGTTATCAAAGCGTGACCATTGTCCGTTAAAGGTCAGACGAACCGTCCCGATAGGTCCGTTACGTTGCTTACCGAGGATGATCTCTGCGATGCCTTTAAGATCGCTATTTTCGTGATAAACCTCATCACGATAGATAAACATGATCAGATCAGCATCCTGCTCGATCGATCCTGATTCACGCAGATCCGAGTTCACCGGGCGTTTATCTGCACGCTGTTCCAGAGAACGGTTAAGCTGTGACAGCGCCACGACCGGCACATTCAGTTCTTTCGCCAGCGCTTTAAGCGAACGCGAAATCTCAGCAATTTCCAGCGTGCGGTTATCAGACAACGACGGCACGCGCATCAACTGAAGGTAATCGATCATAATCATGCTCAGACCGTCGTTTTCGCGGTAAATACGGCGCGCGCGTGAGCGAACTTCGGTTGGCGTCAGACCGGAAGAATCATCGATATACATGTTCTTCTTCTCCAGCAAAATACCCATTGTGCCGGAAATACGCGCCCAGTCTTCATCATCAAGCTGGCCGGTACGAATACGCGTTTGATCCACGCGTGACAGCGACGCCAGCATACGCATCATGATCTGCTCGCTGGGCATCTCCAGACTAAAAATTAGCACCGGTTTGTCGTGCAACATCGCGGCGTTTTCGCAGAGATTCATAGCGAACGTGGTTTTACCCATCGAAGGGCGCGCCGCGATGATAATTAGATCTGAACGCTGGAGGCCGGCAGTTTTCTTATTGAGATCCTGATAACCGGTATCGACCCCGGTAACGCCGTCATGTGGCGTTTGGTACAGCGATTCGATACGCGAAACGGTGGCTTCAAGGATTTGCTCGATGTTTTTCGGGCCATCATCCTTGTTTGCACGGGCTTCCGCAATTTTAAAAACGTTGGACTCGGCAAAATCCAGCAGGTCTTCGCTGCTGCGACCCTGTGGATCATAACCCGCGTCGGCAATTTGATTGGCGACAGAAATCATCTCACGTACAACGGCTCGTTCGCGCACAATATCCGCATAAGCGCCAATATTCGCCGCACTTGGCGTATTTTTGGCTAATTCCGCCAGATAGGCAAAGCCGCCAGCCCTGTCCAGTTCGCCACGCATTTCCAGCGATTCAGAAAGGGTTATCAGATCAATCGGCTGGCTTTCTTCCAGCAAACGCTGCATTTCAGAAAAAATCAGGCGATGCGAACGGTTAAAGAAATCGTTGGCGACGACGCGTTCGGAGACATTATCCCAGCGTTCGTTATCCAGCATTAACCCACCGAGCACCGACTGCTCCGCTTCCAGCGAATGCGGGGGCATTTTCACTCCTGCCAGCTGACGATCATGCGTTTCGTTCGATTTGTTGGTGGGTTTATTTCCTGCCATAGTGAATGCAATACCGATCTTTTGTAAGGACGCGCCAGTATACCTTGTTGTGGCGCGCGCCTCACCCTCATGATGAAACAATCACAGGAGTAAGAATGGCAAAGTGTATCCAGTTCAATGCACACGGCGGCCCTGAGGTTTTACAGTGGATCGACTTTGAGCTTGCCGATCCCGCTGACAATGAAATACAGGTCGAAAACAGAGCCATTGGCATCAATTACATCGACACTTATGTGCGCAGTGGGCTTTATCCGGTGAAAGATTTTCCTTCAGGTCTGGGCACCGAAGCGGCGGGTGTGGTGAAAAGCGTGGGTAAAAACGTGGCGCGGTTTAAGCCAGGCGACCGCGTGGTGTATTGTCAGGCCGCGCTGGGCGCCTATAGCGAAATGCACAATGTCGCTGAAGAACGCTTAATGTTACTGCCCGATGCAATCAGCTTCGAACAAGGTGCCGCCAGTTTTTTGAAAGGCTTAACGGTGCAATACCTGTTGCGCCAGACTTATCAGGTTAAACCTGATGAAATTTTCCTTTTTCATGCCGCAGCAGGTGGCGTAGGTCTGATTGCCTGCCAATGGGCAAAAGCGTTAGGCGCGCATCTCATTGGCACGGTGGGTTCAACAGAAAAAGCGCAACTGGCTAAAAATGCCGGTGCGTGGGCAACCATCAACTATCGGGAAGAGAACATTGCTCAGCGTATCAACACGTTAACCAACGGCAAAAAAGTAGGCGTTGTTTATGATTCTGTAGGTAAAGATACCTGGGAAGCATCGCTGGATTCGCTACGCCGTCATGGATTACTGGTGAGTTTTGGTAATGCTTCGGGTCCGGTGACCGGCATCGACCTGAGCATTCTTAACAAGAAAGGGTCGCTGTTTGTCACCCGGCCCTCACTGTTTGGCTATATTACCAACCGCGAAGAGCTGGAAACCGCCAGCGCTGAACTGTTTTCGCTATTAGCCAGCAAAGCGATTAAAGTCGATGTGCCAGAGCAGCAGAAATTCGCTCTCAAAGATGCCAGCCAGGCACATAAAACGCTGGAAAGCCGCGCCACACAAGGCTCCAGCTTACTGATTCCCTGATCGTTAAACGCGAAAAGGGCTTCCCACAGGAAGCCCTTTATTTTGTTTTTTTCTATAGTTCGCGCTGGTGTAGGGACAGCGGCGATGAATATGTTTCGACTCAACGAGTTTCATCCTGACAGAAAACATAAGTAAAAAATATGTTTAATTGCGAAAATGGTCTAAGCAATCTTTAAGTCTGTGATCGCCTCCGCATTTAGCGCCAGCCATCACGATCCCACTTGCTGATATTATGTCTCAGCCTGGCACGTGAGCGTCCCTTATTGTCACCGAAAAAGGCGCGATATAGCCACACCGCCACGACAGCCAGCACCAGCCAGGGTAACAACTTAATCACAATAGCGAATAAACCGCCGACAAACATCACCAGGGTTGCGACTATCAAGGCTGCAATCACACCCAGTAATGAAATCCCGGTGAACAACAGCATCAGGAAGAACCCCAACACAAATAAAATTTCCACATTAATGCTCCTTAATAAGCCAACAATAGCTATTACAAGAAGCATGCCAATCTTTAATATTTTGATTTATATGGAATAAGGCTAAAAAGAAGGAATGTGGCTTGGTGGAAATAACCAGTTAGTGGTGTAAATAACCAGCCTGTTCAGGCTTCCTGGGGAATTTTGTCAGCCACCCGCGCTAATGCCGCCTCAAGGACGCGAACATCAGCCCCCGGTTTATGGGCATTTTCGCTCAGATAACGCCGCCACTGCCGTGCTCCTGGAATTCCCTGGAACAGGCCCAGCATATGCCGCGTCACGTGTCCAAGGTAAGTGCCTTTTGCCAGCTCAGCTTCAATATAAGGATACATTGCACGGACTACGGCAACCGGATCGGCAACCGGAGCGTCATGTCCAAACAGCTCACGATCAACCCGCGCCAGTATACCTGGATTTTGATACGCCTCACGGCCCATCATTACACCGTCCAGGAATTGCAGATGTTGCTTCGCCTCTTCCAGCGTTTTCACACCGCCGTTGATTGCCAGCGTCAGGTGCGGAAAATCGCGTTTTAGCTGGTAAACGCGCGGATAATCCAGCGGAGGGATTTCGCGGTTTTCTTTTGGGCTTAACCCAGAAAGCCAGGCTTT
This sequence comes from Mixta mediterraneensis, assembly GCF_014946725.1. Taxonomy (GTDB): domain Bacteria; phylum Pseudomonadota; class Gammaproteobacteria; order Enterobacterales; family Enterobacteriaceae; genus Pantoea; species Pantoea mediterraneensis. Next base: position 155,435 of record NZ_JACFXY010000008.1, on the reverse strand, counting down.
ACGGGCATGGATGATGAAGGTATCGCATCCGCCACGCTCCGCCACCGTTCCAACAAACTGGGTCAGAAATTCATAACTGTCCTGCTCATCAATGCCAATGCGGGTTTTTACTGTGACCGGAATGCTGACCACATCTCGCATTGCTTTGATGGCGTCGGCAACTAAACCGGCCTCTGCCATCAGACATGCGCCAAAACGGCCGTTTTGTACACGATCTGACGGGCAACCTACGTTCAGGTTAATTTCATCATAACCGCGCTGCTCCGCCAGTCTGGCGCACTGCGCTAGCGCGGCGGGATCGCTGCCACCAAGCTGTAACGCAACCGGATGCTCGTCCTCGCTATATGCAAGGTAATCACCCTTGCCATGAATAATCGCACCCGTTGTCACCATTTCGGTATAAAGCAGTGCGTTGCCAGTAAGCTGACGGTGAAAATAGCGACAGTGACGATCGGTCCAGTCGAGCATCGGGGCAATGGAAAAGCGTGAATGACTGTATTTTGGCGCTACACCGCTGTTTTCTCTGCTCTGATGCGGGTTCGGAGTTTCTTTATTTTCGTGCATTTTTTGTCTTTATGTCGTATTTTTTCTTTATCAGCACCCCCAGCAGCACCCCTTATTTTTGGGGTGCTGAACGAAGGTAAAGGAATAGCATGGCCTACTATAGCATAGAAAAACGTCAACGCGCCGATGGGACTTTACGCTACCGCTGCACCGTGGGCGTAAAAGAAGGTGGGAAATACATCTACCGGGAAAACCGAACATTCAGCAAACAGGCCCATGCCAAAACGTGGGGTGCTGGCAGGGTCGCTGAACTGGAAACAAATGGGGTGCCGACCGCCAACGACTTAAACAAAATGGTCGTTGGCGATCTGCTAAAACGCTATATCAACGATCCCAACCTCGGCGGCAAAGCCGGACGCACAAAACGTTACGTACTGGATATGTTGCTGGACTGCGACATCGCCGAAATCCTTCTTACAGACCTCTCAACCAGCCACGTTATCGAACACTGCCGCCAGCGAAATGGCGCGGGTGCTGGCCCTTCCACTGTTAACCACGATGTGAGTTATCTTTCTTCCGTTCTGGCGTCTGCCAAACCCGTCTACGGTATCGACTACACGACCAACCCAGCAACTGATGCACGACCGCTACTGCTCCAGATGGGGCTGATTGGCAAATCTAAGCGCCGCAGCCGCCGTCCGGTAAGCAACGAGTTAGACAGATTGATTGCAGGGCTTGATGCCAGAAGCGATCACATCGCGGCAAAAATCCCCTTCGTTGATATTCTGAACTTTTCGATCCTCAGTTGTATGCGGGTGGGCGAAGTGTGCAAAATCCGATGGGAGGACGTGGACGAAAAACAAAGGGCCGTACTGGTCAGAGACAGAAAAGACCCGCGCAAAAAATCAGGTAACCACATGCTGGTACCACTTCTCGGCGATGCCTGGAGCATAGTGCAGCGCCAGCCCAAAACCAGCGAGTTAATTTTCCCCTACAATTCCCGTTCCGTAACGGCGGGTTTTCAACGTGTCAGGAACGCCCTGGGCATTGAAGACTTGCGCTACCACGATCTGCGCCGCGAAGGAGCAAGCCGCCTGTTCGAGGCTGGATTCAGTATCGAAGAAGTGGCTCAGGTCACCGGCCATCGCTCACTAAATGTTTTATGGCAGGTTTATACGGAGCTATACCCCAAATCCCTGCATGAAAAATTTGAACTAGCAGCAGTTGACAAAAACAATAAAAACTGAACTTGTAATTTTTTACGAGTTTGTATTGACATGACCAATTTTCACGCCGTATGCTGATCGCACTAGAAATTCCAAAGCGGTCAGACCGCACCCGATAGCTTTGCGGCTTTTTTATGCCTGCAATTCAGGTATAATCACGCCCCTGCGTCGGGTGGAGAGGCGTAATACAAGACCCGCAAGGGGAATATGCCCGGAGCGGCTTTGGAAGCTCTAGTTGACACCCGGCACCCAACTACTAATTGGGTGACGTAACTAAAATTCCAAAGAGGTCATATTATGACTACCCAACTTTTTACCTTCCAGAAACACACCCTCACTGCTATCGAACATGAAGGCAAATCTTGGTTTCCCGCAGCCACATTGGCAATCGCTTTAGGGTATTCACGCGGTGACCACGTTACACGAATTTATAACCGTAATGCAGATGAGTTTACCTCGTGTATGTCAATCAACGTCAATCTGACGTTCAACGGAATAAACAATAGCTTACGTCAAAAACCTGTGCGAGTGTTCTCCCTGCGCGGTGCACATCTAATAGCTATGTTTGCCAATACTCCGGTAGCAAAAGATTTCCGCAAGTGGGTACTGGATCTGCTTGACCGCGAAGCCAGTCAGGTTAAACAGCCAACGATTGTCGTTGCCCCGCACCGCGAATGCCTGCCGAAGATGGTTTACCACCGTAAGAGCAAATATAACCCTTACAGCGCATGGGCCAGCAACAACGGTAAAAACGTTTATGTTGGGTGCTTCCCTACCGTCGAGGAAGCGGTCGCCGCGCAGCACCGTTACTTTGAAGAAGGTGAAATTAAGCGTATCCATAAAGCGAAGCAGAATACGTACCCGGTAGACAAAACAGACTTTGTTAACCACCTGAAAACTATTCTGGAGGCGGCGCAACTGTTAAGCTGTTATGAGTATGGTAAGGAGCTTGCCTGGGATCTGGTGGCGTTCTCTCAAGAAGAAGCGCAACGTTTTAACCAGCCAGCGTAAGAAACAGGCGGGGCTTTAAGCCCCACCTACTGGAGGTTTAAATGTTATACCCTGTTGCTATTGATAAAGGCGATTCATCCTTCGGCGTTCGCGTACCCGATATTCCAGGCTGCTTCTCTGGCGGCGACAGCTATCAGGATGCGATTGAGAGCGTACGTGAGGCTATCGACGCACATATCGAATTACTGGTGGAAGATGGCGAAGCGGTGCCGGAAACGGCCAGCATGGAAAACTGGCTGGCCGATCCCGATTATGCTGGCATGGTGTGGGCACTGGTTGATGTGGATGTTACCCGGCTGATGGGGGAAAGCGGAAAAAATCAACGTCACGCTACCTTCTTTGCTCATCCGCCGTATCGATCAGTTTGTCGCTGCGCATCCTGAGTACGGCAGTCGCTCCGGCTTTCTGCCCCGCGTGGCGGCTGATAAAGTGATTGGACGAGAAAAACGTTAAGCCTCGCAAGAGGCTTTCCCATAACTATATGGATTGGCTATATCGGTAAATGATGAAAAACAAAATCGAATCTATTCAAATATTACGTGGGCTAGCTGCGTTGTCAGTAGTGATGTTCCACTATCGCTTTTATCTGGTGCCTGATGGCGCAGATAGAACGATACCAGATCAGCTATTTGGTTGGGGCGCTATAGGGGTTGATCTGTTCTTCGTAATAAGCGGCTTCATTATGGTCTATGTTACCCGCGATAAAAATCATGGCGCTAAAACAAGCATAAACTTCATAATTAACAGATTAACAAGAATACTGCCGACTTATTATGTGCTCCTGCTTTTCGCTTTTCTGACTGGCGGTGCCATGAGCACATTCCACTACCCAGAAAAAGTTTCAAACTTAATAAGCGCATTAACTTTTCATCCGTATTTATCTGAACCTGCACCACTTTACCTTCCAGATAGCGGCATGTATAACATTCGCTGGACACTTAATTACGAAATTTATTTTTACCTGGCATTTTCTATCTGCTTACTGGTAAAGCCACGTATTACGGCTCTGTGCACATGGTTTTTGCTACCCATAGTCTTAGCATACTCATTGACATCCACCCTTATGGTATCAACCCACGGATATGATTTTAGCTCGGTAACGCTTCGCTTCCTGACAAACCCTATAATTTTAGAGTTTGGGATAGGTGTATTGGCGGGATATGTATACCTATACTTACGAGATAAGAACATTTTAACGTCTGGTTATTTTTCCGCTTTATGTTTAGCATTGATCGTTGCAGGGATAACGTTAGGTCAATTACAAGCATACAATATTATATCCGCTTGCGCTTTTTTCTTTTTGGTTTTACTTTTCGCCTTACAAAGCCAACGAATTTTAAAATTCACACCCAAGCCATTAATTATGTTAGGCAACATATCTTTTTCATGGTATCTGATTCATAATCCTCTTGCAGGGTTCATATCAGGTAAAGTAGAAAAATTTTATCCAGGTGCAATGCACTCCACTATCGGATTTATTGCCTTAATAATTGCCTCGATCTTTTTTGCCTGGCTATCCCACAAATACCTTGAGATAAAATTAACCGCAAAAACACGTTTGTTAATGGGGAAAATTACGTCACTTTCTTTAACCAGGGAAAACAAACAAGTTAATTAAAACACTGAGAGGTATCCATGTAAGTATATGGACACCTCTTCACCAAAATTATGCGCTACGATACCAGCCCATCAGTTTAATAAATGAGTTAGTTACAGAGAATGCAGATCCAGAACCAACACTTGCTGTTGTGCCTGAAACAGAATGCGAGTGAGCACCGATACCAACCCAATGATCGTGTGCACCTATGTATAGGTTATGCGCATGCGCTCCCGCTGGACTAGTTGCTTTACTAGGATTGTCGGCATTTAGTCTTGACATAAATGACAGTTGGGTATCACGCCCTTCGTAGTTTTGACCTGTAATAATATGGGTATGTTCCCCTTGTACATCGGTTTGCTTCCATCCGTAGTCAAACCCCGTAGTTTGTTTGGAACCGTAATCAAAGGCGCTGGTATTAGCCGAAAACGTATGGCCGTGTGCGGGGATATTTCCTATCGCCAACGTCACTGAGTCCGAGCCGCCCGTTGCCATCACATCGCTGCCGTTAGCGCTGGCCAGACGAATCGTGCGGTTCTCACCAATATATTTCCATGTAGTGCCGGGGAAAAGCACGTTAGGATCTTTATTCTGAGCAAACCACGTCACAATCCCAATAGGGTACAGCATATCGACAGGGTTGATATCCGCTTTAAATTCGACCCATCCACTGCCTTTACCAGGTTCTTCATTGTTGTTTTCAATCTTCGATTGCCACAATTTTTTACCGTAGTACACCAGTGAGCGTATCGGATAGGGTTTGCCATCCTCTGACCAGTTAGCGGTACCGAAGGTTTGTATCTCTCCCACCGCCTCGGTAACATCGTGGAAAAGCGCATTCATCTTCTCACGTTCGATATCCTTCGCAGCCGGATCTGTCGTCTGATCGCGCTCATAGTCATAGCCGTAGCCCTGAGTGTAAGATACCGAGCCGTCAGCCTGTGTTTCTACAGGCACAGCAGTTCTGTCACCCTGCGCAGCGAAGGGCGTTTTAAACACTTTAGTCATGGTTTAGTTTCCGAAGTTATTTGTGAAGTTTTTACGGTTTTCGCCAAAGCCGAATGCCTGACGGGTGACAATACGGTATTTAGCCCCTACTCCAGAAGGACGTGGAAGCAGGTCAAAATTATCAAGCAGCAGGCGCAACCTTTCATCCGGGTTAAAATTAAACACGTACCAGATGTAAGACATATCGAGGGAATCGAGGACAAATACTTTGCCGTTCTCATCACTGAAAAAGCGCTGAAGAAAGGCGTTGATATTAGTAATTGTCGGGCTTTCCGTCAGGGTGAAATAGCGCATTCTCACCAGCAGACGCTTTTGCGCTGTGGTCAGCGTCAGCGTGTAATCAGCGTTGCGCCTGAAATTGGATTTAAAATTGCGCTTATTAGCGCCGAAACCATAACCGATTTTATTTTTGTCGCTGGGTGGAACATCAATACCCAGCGGCACATCCAGAATGCGCCCCCATACCGCCAGACCAAAATCATTCGCGGTATCGATATTAAACACATCGCGATACCAGTTACGCCAGAACTCCACTGTCGCCCGGTTAAAATACTCAGATTTATAGTGTGCCAGTGCTTTAATATTATCCGAATTTTCATACTGCCACAGAATGGCTTTCAGCAAGTCGGAATGAAAATCAAGGGACTGTATTGTCATAAGATAACCACCTGCACGGCGTTGCGCCTGAGTCTGGCAACGGCGTTTATCTGCACGGGGATCACGTCTGTTGACCAGGTCACGCCATCGGTTGATAGCTCGACCTTCAGCACAAACAATCGCGGTTCAGCCGTATTGACCGCCGCCGCAATTTCAAATGGCGAAACGTCATGCCCGACCGCCAGGCCATCATCAGTATCGGTTTCACCGGCTACCCATTTTTCAACCGCATCGGGAATTAGGGTCTGTGCATCAAAGGGACTTTTGCGCACCGTCACCCGACAAAACACGGTAATTTCCTTTGGCCTGTCAAATTTGACGTTATACACCTGACCGCTGGACGGTTCTGTCACCTCAACCGTTTCACTGCCATTGTACGCGGCCCCTACTGTTTTAGTGCGCAGCAGGGCAACAGCGATTTCCTCACGCGGCCCGCCATCGACACAAACATAGATACTGTGTTTGACCAGCGGAACGCCATCAATAACCTGATCCGCATCCGTATAGTTTTCACGATACGACAGGGATTCCACACCTTCGATATCGTACAGCGCCGAGGTGATCGCCTCTCCGACACTCACCGTGTTTTTGGCGAGCGTATTCCTGCGACGACGCCGGGTACGTATGTCGGATTCCGCTACTCTCCCCAGCACGGCATCAGCCGGATTGTTTACGGTTTCCCAGCCAAGAACTGAACTTGCCACCCGGACAAGCTTACCTGCTCCACAGCCTACTGGCCCGGTTTCAACCGAGCGCATATCGCCTTTTGTTACCCCATCATTCCCAATAATCAGTACGCTGGTCGTTTCAAACGCATCCCCTGCCTGCGTTTCGGCCAGAGAGCCTTTCGGTATCAGGGTCTGTGGTACGCCTGCAAACTCAACATTCGTCAAAAAAGAATGCGTTGCGGACAGCCGCTGCCCGCCCATCAGCGCCCAGATAGCATCGAGAAAGATCCCCCCGGCTATGTCCGGGTTAATCTGGTTCGCCAGTTCTGCGTTATTGCGGGCGATGGCGTCCCGATTTTCCACTTCCATTGTGACAAGTGCGCCCTGCGGTGTTTCCGGCGACAGGTCAATTTCCTGACCAAAGACATCCCGGAACTCATTTTCAACCTGCTCCCGCAACGTGGAGGTGTCAGGGATGATCACTCCTGTGCTTGCTATAAACTGATAATCAGACATTAAGCGTTATCCTCCCGTAGAGGGTGCTGATCACGGCGGTGTAATGAAGCTCGTTGTTTTCAATCGATGCAGAAAAGGAATCGACTGCCAGAACTTGAGAAATTTCCCGCATACGGTCGCGGAATGCCGCCTCAAACATTGGCAAATCAGCATCGCGGCCAAAGGTGGTTTTCCAGTAAGGTATTCCCTTGTCCATCCTGTGCAGCATTTCACCCCGTAACGCTCTGGCATAGTGCATACAGCAATTTTTCACCGCCGCTTCATCACGAACCAAAGCCAGGTTGCCATCGTTTCCGAGGTAAATATCATTACCTTCATTAACATCAAACGTCATCATACCGGCACCCCGCTGTTACCCGATCCCGGCTGAACACCGCCATGCTGGTGATCAGCACCAATATTTTTACCGTTATGTCGCATAGTCCCGCCGTTTGACTCACTGTTACCGTTGGTCTGGTGATTGCCGTTCACCGTCACGTTGCCGTTAAAAATGCTCTCAGCGGCGTTAACTTCAAACACTGGCGTATCCAGTACGCACTTATCGTTATGCAACGCCAGACACACGCTGCCATCCAGCGACTGGAGCACCAGCGCATCAATATTTTTGCCATCCACAATCCAGCCTTTAACGCTGTCAGGAAAAAACATCGCATCACTGAATGATTTCAGACGGTGGGTATTAGGCTCATCCTCCAGACCGCCGCGCTGAAAAATCAGACTGATATCGCGGTCATTGGCTTTAAGCCAGCCAAAATCCCCCGGTTTTAGCGGTACACGGATAAAGAACCCGCCGCCGCCAAAGCGGAAAACAGGAATATTATGAACAGGGGCGCGGGCTATCCTCTGCCCTTCAGTTGACACCATCATCACCAGCGGTTTAATCACCGCACGGTTCATGGCATCGTCATAACTGATTACCGTTGCGGGTAACATATCGTCGGTGTTCATCATCAGGTTACGAAAAGCGCCCATAAGCTGCCCTGCCAGACTGGATTCACTGGCGATATCGGTATTCGGTTTATTCATTGGTTAAGCCCGTTTACAGGTGGCCTGATAAAAGAAGGGGTCGTCGTGTGAGGCAACATCGAACTTAAGCTGCTCAATGATGTAATCACCGTTTAAAGATGGGTTAAATTTACTCTCCAGCCGTAACGTGCCGCCCAGGCTGGATTCACCGTCGATAAGCCAGGTGACATCCAGCCCTTTTTCTGTGGCCTTGGCTAATCCAACCATACCGGTATTCTGGTTGATAATTTTGATTCGCCCGTTGACCGCCCCGGCTTCGTCCTTCACATACAGAACATCATCATCGATAAAGGCTTTAACGCCGCCGCCATCCTGCAACCGCTCGACCTGTTTCAGCTTTGAGCCGCAAAAATACCAGTTAGCAATATTTTTATCCGTGGCCTGAAAATCCAGACGTACACCGCAGTCCCGCGCAATCCCTGCGGATATTTCACTCAGTTTACTCATCGCGCCGGAGGATGTTGCCACGATATCCCGAGCACTGCCGTTACCTGTTTTTGCTTTCAGCGTTAGCGTCACGTCAGGCGGGCTGGAGGGTTCAGCACTGACAATATCACCCACGAAAAGGCGAAATACGCCGGTACTCACCCGCCCGGCTTCCAGTACAAGACGGGAGGACCGCTTGCTTTTGTTATAAGGGCTGGTTTCCGTCAACAGCATATTGCGGGTGGTCGCATTTAGGCCATCAATGCTGACCGTACATTCATTCTGCAACGGATTCGCATACTTGGTGCCGCTGGCCTTTACGCGCATCCCTTCATACCACTGTAGACGCCCGCTGACTTCTACCCCCACCCTGATCCGCCTTAAATCAATCATCCGGCCCCCAGAATACCAGGCTTTGCGTTTTGCCAAATTCCTCATACCAGGGCAGGGCATCGCGTTCTGTGATAAACGCAAAATTACCGACTGAGGCCAGATGGTTATAAGGTATTAAGGGTGCATCTGTGGTCGCCCTGATTGCCAGCATGACAACCTCATCATTGCGGCGTATGTCACACACCATCATATTTCGCGCAACTTTGATCGTCAGATCCCAGCGATTATCATCAATGGTAATTTGCAGGCGCTGGTTCGGCACCGGGTTTAACGGTATTTCACGCATCGTGTTTATCCTCCCAGAACCCTGACCAGAACCGATTTTTTCCGTTCTTCGGATACCGATTTTGTCTGTGCACCGCCCCTTTTAACGGTACTGGTCTGCAATGGCTTCTGAACTTTTTTGGGCGGTAGATCTCCGTATTCGGGTGTTACACTGCGCCACTCGGTGAACCGTAAAGACAACTGGATAGCATCGGCCATCTCAGCGGTCTCATCGTGGTAGAAATTGACCAGCAGCATAGGCTGGTAGGTTTTGACTCTGGTCTGAATGCCTACCAGCTTGTTTTGTTCCCAGGCTTGTTGCATCAGGCCAAAAGCATTTTTAAGCTCACCGGATAAAATCAGATCCATGCCAATTTCCACGGCCTGCACAACAACATGATCGCTACGGGTTTCCCCTGACTCGACCTGAAAAGTGGTGGCTTTGTGCTCGTCGCGGATATTGATTTTTATCGGGCTGGCGGTTTCAAACAGCGTGGTAAAACTGTCGGTATCGAAGATTTTTACATCAGTGATCATATTGCCAGCCCCGTTTGCGTTTGCTGCCCCAAATCCTGCAACTGTTCCTGCAATGCGTCTTTCGTGCCCGCCGCCATGCCTTTAGCATCGGTTGCTTTGGTTTCAACCTTCACTTCCCCAATATTCAGGGTGGTTTCATTTTTCACGCTGGAACGATTGCTGATAGCAGTGCTGGTCACGGGGTTAAGGGGGTGATTATTCGCCGCTGCAATTTGGGCTTTTCCCTGCTCGACCATATTCTGTGTATCCTGCTGTGGTGAAGGATGTTCAGCTTCAGGAATACGGTGCGTCACCTCTCCCTCAGCGCTGATTTTACGCTCTACGGTGAGTTCTTTTTCATCATCAGCACCAAACCAGCCCGCAACGACTGACCAGCCTTTCTGGATGGTATCCAGACCGCCGCTTATCCAGCCAATCACCTTCTGCACCTGCTCCCACATCCAGGTAAATATGCCGACAACAGCATCCGCCACGTTATCGAAGACGCCCCCGAACTGTGCGCCCCATTTAACCAGACTTTTTATTGACTCCAGCAACCAGCCAATAAACTGGTTCAGGGCATTATTCATTGTGTTGTAAGCATCAACCACTACATCAGCAACGAATTTAGCGGCGATTTTCAGGTACTCAAACAGGGTCTTGAATGCTTCCCACAGCGTCATAATGACCTGTTTAAGCTCAGGATAGGCATCAAGAATTCGCCCGATCATTGAATCATTACCGTCGATAAAATTCATGATGTCGTCGTAAACCAGCGCGAACGCTGCGGCAAGCGCCGCAATGATGGCGATAATAGCGAGTATTGGCCAGGTTGCTGCCAGCGTGGCAGCAGCGGCGGCAAGCATCGGAGGAACGTAGTACGCTGCAACAGCCACACCGATCGCGAGGAAAAAACCGATGATGAGGTTCTTATTTTCCCGGCAAAAACCAACAAATTTACTTAAGAATTCCATGCCCTTAGTCAGGTAAGGCAACACCATTTCGAGGAAGCTGTTTTTTAACAGGCCGGATGATTGCCTGAACCCCTGCATGGCCTGATTAAAGCGCCGGGACTGTTCAATACTGTCTTTGGTAATGCCAGAGTATTCTTTTTGCAGGCCCATCATGCGTTCCATCTCATGACGGCCCTTCATCATCAACTCAATCGTTTTGTCGTCCGTCACCCCAAGGTTTGCAAGGTGCGATTTGGCTTTATCAAAACTCATCCCCTTTACTTTATCTGCTGTAGCGAGGATTTTTTCCATAGAGTTCGTGGTGCCGCCAAAGGCTTTTGCCATTGCCGACAAATCAGCCTGAGCACTTTCCCTCGCGCCCCCCAGCTCGGCAACTGAACCGGCGAAAGCATCCACATCCGCCGTCGCCACATTGATCTTCTTGCCCAGCTTATCAAGCGCCTCCACTTCCTCCGCGCGTGAAACAGACTCGCTGAAAATGGAAGATACCCCCAACAATACGCCAAGTACCCCAAGGGTTTTCTGGGCTAATGCGGCAACGCTGGTTTCCGTGCCGCTGGCAAAATCACTGACGCTTTTTGCCGCTTTATCGGCTTCATGCTGGGCCTGTTTCATACCATCAATAATATCGTCGGTAGAACGCTGAACATTTTTAAACGCCGCGTCGGCCTGCCGGGTGTCGAATTCAAACACCTGCACAAAGGTATCTAACAGAGACATTATCGGTTTCCTGCGGCGGCGAGCGCCTCGTTATAGCGGTTAGTCACAGCGATTTCCCACAAGTCCATCGCCTCTTCCAGGTCTATTGAGGTTTTGAGTTCTGTGAAGCTGGCGAGTTTTTCTGAGATGATGACTGCAAAGAATCCATCAGCGTTTTTATAATCGACGGGAGTGAATCGCTGATTTTGCCCAGCAGGTAAGGCAGGAAACCTTTGCTCCCGGCGTTGCCGAAAAAACTGGTGTTGTACCTCAGCATCTCCAGTTCAAGGCGGATCAGCGCTTCACCGTCCGGTACATGGTTATCAATCAGCGTCTGGGTTTTCAGGCAAATTTCTGCACCATCCCGCACGACTGCCACATTAGCCATCATTTTCAGCATGGCTTCTTTACCGATTTCGTAGTCGCCAATTTTAGGTGCGTTCGACAGCGGATATTTTGCCAGGATTTCACGCCCCAGCGTGGCGGGCAGACGGCTGATCACAAAGGTGTGCATCTCACCATCAACATCTTTAATTTCAATATCTTTCGGCTTAATGAGCATAATGGCCCCAATAAAAAAGGCGGGATGTTCCCGCCTGATAGTTAACGAACGCGCGTACTGTCAAAGTCCTGGAACACAAAGGTATAAGCCTTTGATTTAAGACGCCCACCGCTGGCAGCTGAGTTACCCCGACTACCGTTGGTAATTTTTCCGTTTCGCGCGGTAGTGGTCGCGCCGTCACCGTAGGACGCCACGAGCGTAATAATATCTCCGGCGTGTCTGCGGCCACGTTTCGCCGTGTTGGCTTCCAGCAGGATCGCCAGATTCTGATCTTCTTCACTCCCCGGTAGCACGTTTATCGTCACAGCCTGCGGGGTTGGTGTTGACCAGGACACCAGATTGCCATTGATATCCATGCCGGTCTGGGCGATATCGACAGCAGGCAGATCGAACGGGTCGGCATCATCGGCGAAAGCCGTTACCAGTATTCCTGCCGGAAAGGTTGTACTGGCCTGAACCAACAGACTGAGGCCAGTTGCAGATACATCATTCATCATTTAGTCCTTATACCAGGTTGTGCGAGCCTTCGACCTTACGTACCCAGTCGCCTTTACCGTAAATCAGTACGTATTTCATCACGTATTCCGGCAAGCCAGATGGCCCGGTACTTTCAACAATCTGCGCGTTGTACCAGTAGCCCTTGTCCTGAATATCGTGCCACGCTAAATCGTCACCAGACGCATCAGCCACCGCGAGTTTCTGTACATCCGAGAGCGTTTTGCCGGGGAGGATGGTGCCGTTATTCACTGCTTTGGTCACGGCTCCGGCGATAATCATCATTGCCCTGGCCTCACCATCGCGGTTTGCAGGTACGCCGCGCGTCGCCAGCAATAAAGAAAACCATTGCTGTGCAATGTAGGCTTTTAACCATTGCTCATTGGCATGAACGCTCATGTCCAGCGGTGCGGTACCCGGCCCGCACAGGAAACCACGCTGGTAAAACGCAATATGTGAACCCGCCACCGCCGTTTCGCCGTAATAGTTGACGCGCAACTTATCCAGCTTGTCGGCATCCAGATCGGCGGTTACCTGTGCCGGGGACGTCACGCCAAACTGACGAAACATATAGATGGGGGTGGGGTTTGTACGGTCATAGTCCGTTGCCGCCATAACCGCCATCGGTAACGCCTGAGCATAAAAATTATCCTCGGTTTTAAGATTCAGCGCCGTTGACGCTGTACCTATCAACGCCGCGCTAAAAGCCTCCGCATCTGTTGCGGAAATATTCAGATGTAGCTGGTATTTCACGTTCTCACCTGCCACATACTGAGCAAGGGCAACGACCTGTTCGAGCGTCAGTGGGTCGATAAAAGTCGCACTGCCGAATGAATCCGAGATTTTCTCTGCCGCCATAAAGGCTTCCAGCGGAGTTTGTGCGGTATTTCCGGGCAAGGCTTGTCCGCGAGATAAACCCATCGCATCCGCAAGAGTGGAAGACTCAACGTTAATGTTTGCTCGCTCCGGTACCCCACCACCGAGTTCAAACGTGCCGCTGATAGCGATAAAAGTCACTCTGGCAGAAGCGAAAGCGGGTTCAGATTCAGCATTTAGCTTTTGCTGTACGGTCGAGGCAACATCGGCGTAGGACTTGGCCTTAGAAAGATCGATTTCGGTGAGTTCTTTACGAATATTACCGATAGTTACCGTGAGTGTTCCGGTAGTGATCGCCTTCAACTCATCCAGACTGGCCGTATCACCTCCCGAAAGCGTCGGTGCCCGACCGGTTGGTACCCAGGGTGCTACCTGCAATTCTCTCGGTTTATTGACGGGGGCCGGGCTGGTATAGCTGAAATATTGCCGGGCAAAATTCGCTTCGGGAGAGCTGGCCCCCAGAAACTCATCAATCTGACCGCTGGCGAATTCCAGCACATCATCGGATGGAATTTTTGCGTTTTGAGAGAATATGCGGCCCGTCAGTTTGCGCATCGGTATAGCAGACGCGCCAATGACCGCACTCGCAATGCTGACATAGCGTGTTTGTTTGATTGGCATGGTTAAACCTTAATTAAATGCGGTGAATATCAGGATAAAGCGCTTTTACTGCTGTGGTGTTTGGGAACATTTCGCGGTGGAATGTGACGTTAAAATCAAACGAGGGGTTCTGTTCATAATCCCCCTGGTCATTGATAAAATAAGGCGTTCGAATACCAGAAGCACGTTGTACCCCCACACCCTGTTTTTTTAGCGCATCAATAAAAGGTAGTGAGTTCACTATCATTCGAACCGTGGCAGTCAGGTCGGTTGCTGTAAGTTCACTGGCATCGGAAACCAGCCCCTGAACCTGCAACGTTTTTTCTACCAACTGAGTTTCTTTGTGATTCGCATCAGTGCCAGCAACCTGATAGTTTCGCGCCTGCCATCCGTGGCCTGCCTCGTTGATGGGAAAGAACATAACAAAGCTATCCTCCCTACCCTGCTTCGTTGGCTGGAAGCCGGCAACAACAGGTATCGAAAGCCCTGCATTATTCATTTGCGCCAGCCACTGGTGCCGGATGGCAATGTAAACCTCGTTATCCGTCATAGCTTCCAGCCTCAATGCAAAGAACAGACTTCCAGCCGTCCTGCGCGTACCAGTCTGCATCACCAGTGACGTCATAGCGCTTGCCGTTGAACACCAGATAATCCGGTGCATCCCCCCGCTGGATGGCGTGAATATCGTGCGAAGTGTAGAGCCGCCGATAAACTTTGCCGGTCACCAGCCCCATTTCCTGTACATCCTGCGTATCCACCGCCTGCCAGCTACCCGTGACCGGTTCGGGCGAATGGTACTGCGCTACCCATTTGCCAAGGTCGTCTGTAGTGCGCGACTTAAACCGATACCAGAAAGCCGTCTGCTGTGGGATCACCCGTGCGGCCACATTGTAGAGATTGCCAAACATTATTTGTCCTCCACTGTATAAGTGACCGTCTGCAACATCTGTCCGGTATCTACCAGCGGTTTTGTTGAGGCTTTACCTTTGCTGTGTCTTCTGGCTCTGCCCCGGATGGTGGATGTATCCAGCGGAGGCGTTGTCAGGGTACGGATGGCATTCTTTACATCCCCCGCAGCTTTGGCTCCAATCTGATTCAACCCATCGTTAAGCGCAATACTGCCTGCAACAGAAGCATTAACGGCTTGCGAGATGAGATTTTTGTAACCAGCGGCATTCTCTGTCATTGCCGGACGCAGGAAAGGCCGGGGCGGGATGCCGCCAGCCGGATACCCAAGTTCCTGAATGGCCGCGACATAAGCAATCGGCGTACCGTCAGGGTATTTACTGTGCTCAAAAAATCCGATCTTCAACTGCTTTTTGTTCAGTTCATCGTAGACCGCTTTCAGCCCGGCAAAATTACTCATCGTTTCAGCCTCCCGCGCATCGGAAACCGGCCACCCACGCTACGAAAGGCCGCACGTTCTCCCATGCCACCGATATAGCGCGGTACACTACAGCGTTTAATCAACGCCAGATATTGCTGGCCGAATGGCGTCAGGTTGTACCAGTGTGACCAGTTTGAACTCGTCGGCGGGGCAGCAAATGATACGCTCACTTTATCGATCGTGGCGCTGGTCACCGCCCCTGAAGGGGATTCTCCTTTAGCCGCCATCTGACGCAGCATCAACATATGTGCAACCACCAGCATCCACAGTTCACTGGTGCAGATCCCCTGACATTCTGAGAAATAACAGGTTGCTGATTTTGCAATAATAAAAAGGTCATCAGCAGGCACATCGTTAAACTGCGGGTAAAGAACACGAAACGCTTCGAGGGGAAAGGTGCCAGCATCCATAATCATTTACCTTTTTTGTTGTTTTTCGGAACCTCTTTATTTTCGGCTTCAAGAGATTCAGGCGTATCTGGCGCTGACAGGTCGCTGGCTTCCATATTCGTCGCCACTTTTTCGGGATCGGCTTTTATTTCTTCAACCGCGATAAACCCATTTTTTTCATGTAGCTGAAAAACATGGTTCTTTCTAAGCAGGACGTACTGCTCGTCGGTAATATCGGTAACACGACCACGCGGGGTGTACATTTGCCTGGTCATGATATTGGCTTTTCCGGCAATAAATACCGTTCCACCCGCTTCCAGTGCGTAATTTTGATCACTGGAAAGCGTGGAATAAACGTAGATAGACATGGGGAATCCTTAAAGATTAAGCCCTCAAATTGAGGGCTGTTATCAGAGGCCGGTCAGGCGGGTGATCGCCCAGGGACGGGTGACAATGACACCAGCAGTGGCATTAGTGGCATCTTCCAGATAGCCCTTGATCTGATTCTCAGACCCCAGCAACTGGTATTTCACCGGCACAACCTGCAAAATTGTTGCACTGGTTGCGGTAGAACCATCATCCACGCTATCGGCAAACATATAGGCAATATTTGCCCCGCCATTCGCACCTTTGAATTCGGGTGAAAAGACCTGCCGCATATTGGGATAGTTGTTGTTGATCCACTCTTTGACGGTTTCACCTTTGGCGACCGGGTTCGCTTTACCTAACGCTGAACGGAACCCCAGCGGAAGCGTCAGCGTGATAGGCATATCGTCGCGGATGATGCCACCAGAGTTCGTTTCGAGACGTGAGAACATATCGGTAATGTCCTTCGTAATCTCGTCGAACGTGGCCGTCAGCCAGGGCTTGGTTGCAGTTTCATAAGCCGGGAGGTTCGGATCGTTTAACAACCCAAAAACACGGGTAGTCGGGCTGTTAAAACCCTGATAGCCGACTCGTTCACGCCCCTGCTCCAGTGACTCAGTAGCAGCAACGCGTTTTTCTGCTGCAGCCTCGAAACCCGCCGCCGACTGTCGAGCCTCCTCCAGCTTACCGACCTGGAAACCTTGCTCAAAACGCACAATGCCGCGACGTTCCTGATCCTGCGCATAGGAAGCCAGCGGGATATTGGTGTAGTCACCGTACAGTTCTGGTTTACCAACGGGCGTTGCCACGTTCAGTATGATCTCTTCATCGTGCCACTCACCCGCGTTCATTACCCCGGTAATTTCATCCAGAACACGAACACGGGTCGCCGTGCGGATAAGACCTGGTAAAACATGTTGCAGCATTTCACGATGAATAAGACCACCGCTTACCGCAGGGCCGGTTAACGCGGAGTCCATCGCCGCCAGACCACCAAAGCCAAGTTGCCCCAGCTCGTTGTATGTCCACTTCTGATCGGGCTTAATATTCAGCGGCCCGCGTCTGCGGATCTCGCGGCCCGACATATAAAATTTTTCTTTGCTCAGGGCCATATCAGGCATCTCCAGTTGGTGCAGGGGTTGGGTACGGGATCTCGGTCAGGCGAACAAGGCAGAGATGGGGGGGTTCAGCAGAACCAACGTGGCGTGACACAAAGCCAATCACTTTATCTCCGGCGTCCAGTGTGGCTTTAGCGGTCAGTTCACCGTCAGCGTTAAACACCACCGGCATGTTAATTGCGCCAGCAGATTCGCTAACTTCGACGTAAACCTCCCCCATAGTGAGAAACTCACCCTGTGTCCCGTTGCGGGCATATTCGGTCTCAATACGATACGCTTTCGGGTTAATCATGATCCCCGCAAACGCCCCATTACCGCCCGGCTGCACAGATTCAACACTGGCATCTTTGTAGGTATAGGCCAGACCAAACAGATTCTTTTTTTCGTCGGCTGAGTCCAGAACGGCACTGGTGGCGCGAAGTGGGCCAAAGTGGCTGACTTCACCGACTACGCCGGAGATCATGCCGTTTGCTACAGATTTCGGGATTGCCATTATTTATCGCCCCATTTATCTAAAATTGACTGGTTGCTGACGGCCTTATCCATCGCAACAGACGGCTTTTGGGAATCCGGTACTCGTCCCTGCATCCACGCATCAAGCGCGATAGCCTCAGTGCCTTTACCACACTGGATACCCAGCTTTTCAACGCCATATTCTGCGACCTGTTGCGCAGTCATGGGCGCATGATCGAACACACCAACGAATGGCGTTAACTTACGCGCCAGTTCATCGCGGGCACCGATTTGTTTCAGCAACGCACCGGTATCCATTGTCGGTTTGCTTTTCTCCAGTTTTGCCACCTTGCGTTTCAGCGCGGCGATGGTATCAACCGTGCCAATACTTCTGCGCAGGCGTTTAAGCCGACGACTGAGACTGTCAGTGGTAGCCTGGTCGAGATGCTCTTTCGCCTCCTCGATAGCCGATTCTGCCGACTCGATAGCCGTTTCAGCATTTTCGATAGCGCCAGGCTCCCCGGTTTCTGCTGCCTCCGATGCTGCCTCAGCCGCTTCTACCGCCGCCTCCGCGCCTTCTTCTGCCGCTGCTGCCCCTTCGGTTGCTGCTGCCGGATCAACGGGGTCAGCAGGGTCTGCGGGTGCAGTCGGATCGGGATCGTCCGTAGTTGGCTTACCCGCCGCCAGCGCTGCCACAACAATCTGTTTGATTTGCTCAACCTGTTCGGGGGTAAAACCACCGTCATCAGTTGTGGGCTTGTTTTTGTCATCATCTGGATTCATGCGAATGAGTTCCTTGGTATCTATGGTTATAACGTGATCCTGCACGGAGACATCGGGGCCAGTTCGCCCCTCGTCCACCAGCGCAAGGTGGTTTGCTCTGATATGCCGCTGAACAGCGTCATAGGGCTGGCCGTTGAAATTGCCAGGGGTGAAGTCATAGCGGCATCGATAGCCGGGAGATAAATCTATTTTTCCGCTGCTGATATTGCTCAGGGCGGAGTTAGATAGAATTTTGATGTTTCCCCGTAAGTAGGGGTAATCGAACCAGATATTTTCACCAATGACGCCCTGTATCCCTTTTTTCTCAGCAGGGGTGGCGTCTTTACCCAGCATTTCGTGCTCATCAATGAAGGGCATCAGCCGGAAAGAGTTAATCGTATCGATGCTACGTAGCTCCTCCTCCGGTCGATAGACACGATAGATACGGCTGGGGTCAGGAGCATTAATTTCAGCCCCCAGATAATCAAAAACCCCAACTTTTGAGATGGGGTTGTCTTTTACTTCCAGCCAGCCATTGAGGTCATACGTTCGTTTAGTTTCGTTCATGAGGTGTCACCAAAATCCACAACCGGCGTCCAGAAGCATTTGCAATTAGGCAACGTACCGGGTAGGCCACGCTGACCGGTTTTTTCATCAATAACAGGAGGGTTATCCAGATCGAACGTCTGGCCGTCTAACCTGAGATGCAGTTCTCTGGGTTCAGCGCTACCGGCTGAGTGATGCCAGACTGCTTTACGGATACCGGCTGATTTCATCCGCTCATAGTTAGATACCGTGGTGATTTTCCGGCTCTGATCCACAGCGATAAACTGCGCCCGTTTTTCTGTCACCGTGCCGGTTTGCCTGATTTCGTCGAGAAGGGTTTTGGCTCCCTCGCCTGGGTGGCTGACGGATCGCAGCGCAGCGCCTTCAATCCTGCGATGAATCTGTTCAGGAATGGTTTTAATCAGCGCGACGTTCTCTGCGGTGGCAGCGGTTAAACGCTCTTTCATCTCACCCGGCATATCTGGCGTCTTTATTGTCAGCCCCCCGGATAGCGTTTTTAGTGAATCGTCCAGGTTGCGTTGCGCGGCCAGATCGGTCTGGGAAACAAACTTATCCGCTATTTCTGCCGCTTTTTTGTTGAAAATACCGTCCCATTTACGTTTCAGGCGGTTCAGCCAGATACGGGTCTGGCTGGCAACGCTGGCATCCATACCAACCGGCGCAAAGTCGTCATTCAGTTGGGTAAAGGTTGCCTGATAGTCAGCTATCATCTGGCGCACCAGTTGCGACATAGCCTGGCTGTAGCGTGTTGCCGGGGCGGCTGGATAGGCCAGCGGTTTCCCCTTCATTACCGCCTGACGGGATGCCGCCCATCGCGCCCGATTCTCCCGGAATCTGATTTTCTTCTTCATCGGTCATGTCCAGCCCGTAGTAACTCGACTCTTTATCCGCCGCCAGCTTTTTACGAATGTCGTAGCCGTCAATGGCTCCGGCTGTAGCATATGCAGAGGCTGTTTGTGCCTGTTTCAGTTCAATATCGGCATATTCTGCTGCGGTCGGGCTATCCAGCGGTTTCCAGTTGATACTGACCTCAACAACGGGCAGGCCCGCGCTACGCAACAACATATCGAAATGGCGCTGTAACAGTTCTTCAAGGTCGTTCGACTGAATACTCTCCAGTTCCTCGCGATAGCTGGCTTCCTCGTACTCCCCCGTGGCGTTAAAGCCTTTCGGTGTAGTGCCAAGAAGTTTTGTGGCCGGAACATTCGCACCCGCCGCGACCAGTTGATATTGCGTCATAATGGTGGCATCGAGATCGGCCAGTGAGGTATCAAACTGCTGCACGGTATCCTGACTTCCGGTAACGTGAACGCCGTAGTTGTCACGCATTTCAATGAAATAGGACATATTCTCGCTGACGGTCGCTTTATCTGCGCTTTCCAGATCGCTGATACCCATCGTCAACAGACGCTTGGTCATCGCCAGTTCAGGGGCTTCGTTAGCTGTACGTTCTGAGGCATAAACGCGCTCGTAGATGCGCTCAGGCACGGATACGCCAAAATAGTTGTAGGTCGGCTTGAGAACATTCGGTACCGGGAAGGGCACGAATTTAACAAAATGCGATTTATGGTACCGGCGACCGGCGATCACGTAATACGTGGGTTCGTAAAAATCCAGCCCTGCCGGATCTTGCAGATTGGCCTCCGTCAGTTCAGGCGTCACCCACTGCGGGTCGATCTGCTTGATACCCTTGTAACTTCCTCTGACCACACCATCGATGTTAAAGGGGTTTTCATACCACTCTTTGGGGTTTGAAGTCTCAACGACAAACAGCGCCAGACGACCACCATATACGCGACCAAAATGGATCAACTCTTTCATCGCCTGATTGATGCGGTATTTTTTGCTGCGTTTTATGAGCAATTTAGCGACATCTTTATCGTCGCAGTCCAGGTCATAGCCCTGCCGGATAGCATCACGCGCGGGCATATTACACGCCTTATCCACCAGCCAGTGTTTGGCTATCACCGCGCACATATTGTTGCCGATAAAGCCCTGGCTGGCGTACCACATAGCCTGTGCTTCGGGAACACCGTAAACATTCCCACCTTTAAATGCAGGCACGGAACCATCGATGGAGTCCATCGCCACACCGCTAATAACAGGTTGCGGTAAGTCCAGACCGTTAAATCCCTCCGAACGCGCCAGTGCGGGGTAAAGCTGAGTGGTGAACGCCGACCGTTTAACCGGCGCGACCTGATTTTTACGCCTCTTAAACGGCCACATAGTTACCTCTTCGTTGTAAAGAAACTGCCTTTTTTGGTGTATAGCTTGCGTAGCGCCTGGGTCATGGCATCAACCGTATCGTCGTGAGCACCAAACGGGAATGTGGTAATTTCCTCGACGGTTTCAGTTATCCAGGGGGCCGTACTCGGGTGTGGCAGGAGTACGTTGCCTGATTCCCACTCAGCCGTTACCGCATGAGCACGGGCGACTTTGCTACCATCCGGCTCGACAGGGATCAGGCCGGATACCGTGGACTTCAACGAATCGATAACAGCAGGCCCGTTAGCTTTGTCCTCAACGTATTTTCGACGACCTTCCGGGAACATATCAGACTGACGTTTAACCGCTTTTAACGTCTGTGTGAAGCTCATGCGGGCGCGTGTCTGATACAACAGGTAGGCGTTGGCGTCTTTTTTGCCCCATACCTGGCCGACAACATAGTCCGTTCCTTCGCTGTCTTTAAAGGTCATATCCCAACTGTGGATAACGGTATCGAATTTGGCTGGCAGATCTTTAGGTAAGTAATATCTGACCCAACCTTCCTGGAATATCTGTCCGTCACCCGGTTTGGGCGATTGCTGGTACATTGCCGACCAGAAATAGTCGCCCAAAATAGCTTTCGTCTCTAACAGCTTATCGAGCGGGTGTAATTCAGGAACCAGCGCTTCGCCCTGCGCATTAATAGCGGGAAAGGCTAACACCTTAGCTTTCTGCGTTTTCTCTATTACCTGGCCGGATAAATCATCGGTAGCCCAGCGGGTTGCCATAATGATTTCACCGCTATTTTTCGACAAACGGGTTTTAAAAGTCGAAACATACCAGTTCCAGATAGATTTTTTAGTGGTAGGGCTAAGTGCTTCCTTAGAGTTCTTTATTGGATCATCAATAATACCAAGGTCGACTTTTTTACCCGTTAAAGGCCCACCGACACCCGCACAAACATAGCTACCCTTGTAGTTAGCTATCCCAAATCCATCAGAATTACGTTTAACTGCTACACCGTCTTTGGCTTTATTACCAGACCAGCTTTCAGGAAATAATAACCGATATTCATCTGATGCCATGATACGTTGCACATCGGCATTCATATCCCCGGCTAAATCCGATGAATATGATAAAGCACCGATACGCTTATCAGGATATTTACCAAAGAAGTACGCCGGAAGATAGCGAGAAACAATATCAGACTTTCCATGTTGCGGCGGCGCACCCAGTATCAAAACGGGACGCTTACCTTCCATCATCTCCAGCAGAAATTGATCCACTGCTTCACAAACTGTTTTAGAAAACGGGCTGGTAATATATTCTGGGTTAATGTACTGAATAAATTCATGCAGACCTCTGCGAGCATGACGGCGCTTTAACAGTTCTTTGGCAGCATCTTCTTTACTGATTACCGATGATTGCTGCAAGTTGTTCATCTGTTAACTCCGATGCGGTATGGGTATGCTGAATAGGCCCACCGTTTGCACCTGTCAGTTCGTTGCTAATCTGATCACGAAATGCCTGCACACTCACATGCTTACCAAGCAACTCAAGGTTTTTCACCTTATCAGGCCACTTTATTTTTTTGAGGATACCAACCATTTCACGCTCATCCCCCCTGCCCTCAAACATTTCAGCCAGGTCGAAACCGCTTAAATATCGACGCCAGACCAAAGGCCAGTCACTTACCGGCTTAATGGTCATATCTTCATTGAGAATATCCAGTGTATCCATCTGATCAATTTCAACCAGACGTAGCAAAACGTAGTTGGCATCAACGCCTAATTGCTCTATACGTTCCTGTTTCAGTTGGTTGATACGCTGAACAACTTCAGGTTCAAGTAACAGGCGAGGCCCCGCGCTATAGGCTGTTTTTTTGCTATATCCCGCCCGGATCGCTGCCGGGCCAGCTTTTAGGTCAACAATAAATTCCCGGCAAAAAAGCTCTTTCTTAGCGTTGAGTCTTTTTGCCATAAAATAAATTTCCTCTACTCTTTCGGTGCAAGACATACATTACGAATATAATCCTGCAACCCTGCTATTTGACTTCGTGCTGTTTCGATTCGCTTTCTGAGGGTGAAATAATCCCGTTGAGCGGTGTCTGTAAGTCCGGCGCGGGTTCCATCATCCAGGCCGCTGGTGGTGGTGTGACTGGACACGGATTTGCAACTGGCGTTGACACGCAGCCGCTGAGTACCAGCGTTAACGCTACGCTCAAGCTGATTGATAGTAGCCTTAGCATCTGTTAGCTCTCTTGTGTATTTAGCATCAATATCCGCCACAACGCGCTGTCTGGCCTGCATATCAATGATGGCTTTTTGTCTGGTTTCAGCCAGTTGAGCAAACTCGCGCTGCTTGTCGAGGGCGTGGTGGTAGTTTTCGCGGTAGTGGAACGCTAACCGGCCCGCAACGACGATCCCAACGACCAGTATTCCGACAGCCATCGTTCGCCAACTGAATGAAATATTCATGCGGGATAATCCCGGTGTGGTAATTGGAAATGGGGGCCGTCTTTAAGCGTTTTCCAGTCTCCGCCCCACTCAACAGGAATATTAAGTTCCGCTGCTGCTGCTTTAAATGCGGAAGCGATCTGTTCGTAGTATTTCCACTCCCAACTAACCTGACTACCGAGATATGCCACTACGTCAACCGCATGGCCCGTAATATGACGGCTATTCATAGTCTGGCTTTTCCCTTGCGCTAATAATTGTTTCTGACGCTCTCGGCTGCGCAAGCCCTCCGTAATACCAAAATCAACAGTGGTTAATGTCAGCGCAAGCCGTACTATTTTCACCAGATCGGCGTTTACTCCCACCAGATTATTTTCACTACGTTTACTAAATTTATAATCAGGCATGGGATCACCTTAATGGTTTAGCAAAACGCATAACGTTTCCGCGAGCAGCAAGAACAGCGGCACAAAATGCCAGATTGATAAAAGTCTCTGACCAGTCCGCACAACCGTACTCACCTGTCAAAATACGGACAGGTACCGATGCGGAGGCAATAATAAGGAAATAGGCACACCAGGCAGCAAGGGGACGGTGTGTCCCCCCAGCCCTGCGAAAGGTCATCAACCTCAACGCAATCACAGCGCAAGCCAGTGCATTAACAATGAGGAAAATTTCATTGACCATCACCGCCACCCCCTCGCAGTTTTTTAAACCACTGCCCCGGATTCTCTGACTGCTTGCTGATATACATGAACACGCGTACAGCAATAGCCGAAGCAACTACAGCCCCCAGAGGGCGCTCCGCATGAATAACTTCTGGTGTCACATAGTTGATAACATCTGTCACAAACCCCGCCGTCTGCCCCCCGATAAGGAACGAGGCAAGAAACGACAGCAGGCGTTGCCAGATAGACAAATCAGACGCCGACAAGACATAAATGACTGCACCAGAAAAGGCTCCGATGATCACCCCCGTATCTCCACCAGCGAATAAACTTGCGATAGTGATACCGCCGATCATATAGGTTGCCGCACTGGTACCTGTGGTTAGCGGTTCCGGCATTGTTCTTTCTCCTTTGTTCGCCGCAGGGCAGAACGCCGGGCGCTAGACATGAAAAAGGCCACGCTTCAGCGCAGCCCTGAAATAATTGCGGGAAACACTACCCCCGCTTTAAACATTGTTCCGGCATTAGCTCCTGAAACAGCACTTCGATCCCCAGCTTTTCAGCCAGAGCGTATTCAGCGCGTGCGCCAGCACTAGAACGCCAGCCATCAAGCAGATAAATCGCATCTGCGCGTTGCAGCATCGCGAGGGAAATCGCCATGTAATCAGCCTCACTAAGCCCATCGGGTAATACAGCAGGATTCAGTGGGGTATCGCCAGATGCGGCAATTTCCGCTGCCGCTGCGAAGAAAGCTGGCCGGTTAAACTCAGGCAATACCCACCATAGCGCGGACGGTAACCCATTTATCAGATGGCAGAAAGTGATACACGGCGGCGGCGGTTTCTGTCATATCCTGCTGATTTAACATGTCTTATTCCTGAATTAATTGCGTTGGCACACAAATAACTCTGACCAGAGAGCACAGCAAGCGGTAAGTCGCATTCAGGCGGAAAAAATCAGCAAAACGGGGGCTATTTAACATAATGGTTCTTAACCGCACCGGCAAAAATGCACTCGTTTAAAATGTCACCCTAACGCCGCAAAAGTACATGTTTTCCTGGCGTTATTTGACTAAAAACGGCAGCAACATTTTTATAACAAAACGCCACTATTAGCGTTCAACCAAATCAGCATGTGAACGGCTCATTTTTGACAGTTTTATGTTTTCAGTAGCCCAGAAACACGAAAGCCCCGCATCCGAAGAAGCGAGGCTTTGAAATTGAGGTCGTAAAATTAAATTGTAATTCTAGATGCTAGAAGATTAGCACAGGTTTTTGGTGACCAGCAAGCTTTTCCGGTAGAGCAACTTCCAGATCCATATCAAGCCGGATCGACATCGCTACAAAACACCCCGCTAAAAACTCCTCAGAGGCCCGTAGCGACCTTCTGACCGCATTCCTGTCTAACGACATCGACTGGGCAATAAAACTCGTAGAATGACCGCCTATGAATTTTTGGCCCATTATCAAAATATCCTCCCGGTCGCGTACCGTGCTCATATGCGCGACGCAGGTATCAATTGCCAGTCCGTCCTCGTCAGAGCAGCCAGGCTTACCAACTTCTGGTTTGCGTCCGGGTGTTACCGACATCGCAGGCCAGTCCACCAGAGAGCAGTATTCTTCACTCGCAGCCCACCGGCCCCAGCGTTCTAAAACTTCTTGCATATTTCTGCGCATAGCTTTTGACCTCAACATTTCTCAACAAATCTGGTGTTATTCGCTGTCAGGTGTCCAGGTTATATAAAACTGGCTTGGTGCAACGTTTACGGGGCAACCCACCAGCATATCGGGAATTTGTATCTCCGCATTCTCTGGGATTTCAGCAAGTTCCACTACCCGTCCATTAGTAAGTTCTAAGCCGCCGCCTTCTTCCTCAAAAACCAAAGGACGTGTATCCGTGACAAAGGTCTGATAGTTGCTTTCCAGCACTGTGGCCCACGCAACCACTTTCCGAAAACAAAGGCATTTTGACGCATCACCGGTATCTACAGTCGATACCTCCCAATATTTACCGGATGGTTCTGTCACTATTGAACGAATTGCTGCTGCTGATCTCCCGTAGCCTTGTGCTACTTCCAACTTTTCCATTTCGCTAATTTTTACAGTTTCCATTTTGTAACTCCTGTGTGGGTTAAATAAATTTCAGGCATTGCATATGAATATTCGGTGAATGAAAAACGCAACGGCTCGGGCGCAACAACCCCCTCCCCCCTAAAGGGGGGAGAGGGGTATTGTGTTGCGCCGCTACGCTTGCCGTCATGTTGCGCTTGTTGCTCTTAAAAAATCCTTTGAAATCAGTGGAGCAACAATTTTTGTTGCGCTGTTGCGCTTTGTGTTGCGCCTGTATGCCAAAATCTTGGTTGCACTGATTATTTATGCGCATATTTTGCATAAGATTTGCATTCGTACTTTTATGCAAATTCGTAGTTTTTTGCGAATTGGTAAGATTAAACAAGTTTATCCCCTCCAGCTGGCACGCTCTCGCCAAGAGAATCTTTAATAACGCCATCATGCTCTACAATGTAATCCTTCTCTTTCATGCGTCCTAAAACAGTACGGAACTGGCCCGCGCTCTTATCTGTCTCATCTTTCCACATCTCGCGAAGTACCGAACGGTTAATAGTACCGCCAGAGGCTTCAAGTTTTTCCCACACCCACGATTCATCGCTGCTGCCTTTGATATCTGCATCGGTTTTAGCCATCAGCGGTTCAATCTCAGCCAGAGGAACATCTTCGAAAACGCGTTCGGTTGTCAGCCTTACGGGGTCATACACATCCCCCTCGGTACTGGTGTACTCATCATCGTACATCTCATACCCGGCGATAACTTCATCAGGCAACTGGACGGTTGGAACCAGATAGCCCCGGACGGGCTGCGCCGGGCCGGTACGCTGCTTCTCATTTATAAGGTTCACCGCGTCGTCAATGCGCTCAACGCGAATAACCGCATCGGCGTTAGCAAAAGCAGCAGAAGAGCCACGCATTCCTTTGCTGCTGTCCTTACCGCTATGATGTACTGGGATCACCGCTGCGCCAGTCTCATTAACGATCCGCGTCGCACCCGCCATAAACTTTGCCACGTCGCTGGCGCTATTTTCGTCGCCCTGCATCATTGACTGTGACAAAGTATCAACAGCAACAATTCTTACAAGCTCACCAGTAACTTGCTCAATCCGCCTGATTTCTTTGATGATGGCACTGACCCTTGCCGGAACAGAGAGATCAACCGCCAGCGGCAACGTGTAGAAAAGTTCAACCGGTTTACCGCCGTTATATTTATCCGCCCAGGCACCAACACGCGGCATAACTGAACTGCCACCTTCAGCAGCAACATACAAAACCGCACCGCCTTTGATATTTCGCCCGGCCCAGCGATGCGTTTTCATCGCTACCCGACAAAGAATCGATATGATGCAATACGATTTAAAAGAGGAAGAAGGGCCGTAAAACATGGCAACGCCAACGGGTACCAGCCCTTCAACGATAAACTTTCCCGGCTTACCGTATCCACCTGAGTGAGGAAATGATCGGGGTTGTTCGGGTTCTTCTGGCGGGAGTTCGTCAAAATCCTCAACGCTGGCGACAGAGGACTGGCGCATACGTTCAGCCGCAGGATTTTTCCATCCGGCTTGCTGCGCACGGGTAAAGATAGCCTGGAAACCAGTGCGATCTGCCGTCAACTTACCTTCATCCCAGCGGCGTTCAGCCTCCGCAATATCCGCAGCGCTCCCACCACCAGCAGCAGACCATTCCAGCCACAGATCTCTGGCCTGTCCTTCAAATTCGGTATCCATAAACCATGCGAGGCGACACCCCATTGACGCCCAGGCGTTATGCCTGCCACATTCAGGTTGTGCGTCAGCCAGCACAGTGGGATGCCACATCGCAGAACGCAAATCGTCAAAGGTCTGCTGGGTTACGTGATTCAGATCGACGAGACGCGACAAATCATCACTAGCGTGATCAGATACAGACGGAGATGGCACATCGCCAGCCCTTGCCAGCAGCATATCAACGTCAATTACCTTGCCTGAAAAATCAATAAAAACGGCGCTTTCATGGGGGGCATACACCATGTGATCAAGGTTATATACCGATCTGTCCCATTTAACCGGGCCATCGCCAATCAGGCTGTAGCAGTCCATCAACTCCCGCTCAATCGCTTCACACAGGCGTTTATAATCGATTGTTGCTACGGTGCGGGAGAGCGCGAAGCACAGACGCCAGCGTTGTTCTCCGTTTACAGTTGGGTGCTCATGGCTGGCGGTGGAATAGGCAAATCCAAGATATACCGACGCGGAATCGCGTAACGCGGGCCAGTCGGCTTCTGAACAACCATCCATATCCAGCCATATTACATCGCGGTCACCCGCATTAACGGCGCTACGCCCGTTCGACGTGTCGCGCATCGCCCCCCAAAGGTAAGACAGGCGCTTTTTTTTACGGGACAAGATGTCCTTTGAATCATCGTGAGTGACGCCAATATTTTTCCGCAAGCGTTCAACTTTCGTCCGATAGTCGGCAAAGTCTTTCGCCAGCGCGGGGGCCGGTCGGCTGTCTGTAGCTCCCTGCCCCACTGAGTAGTGTATAGGCATGGGTTAAGCCTTTTGTTGCTCTGGGTTTTCACCTTTCAATAGCCAATCAGGCTCACATTGAAGAACTTTTGCCAACTCAAGAATAAAACTAGTGCGGGTAGCCCTTCCAGATTCAAGGTACTGAATAGATTGCTGACGCATCCCGACACTTTCAGCTAATGATGTCTGGGTAATGCCTAATGTCTTGCGGCGCTCCTTAATACGGGAAGCAAGTGTAGAACGAGTCATAGGGTAAGCCTTTAGGTTATTACAGGTTTACTTGTAATTAACCCACAGGCAATCTGGTTTGTCAAATACAGATGTATCTGTAATCATCAACACCAGAAAAGGAGTCAACCATGAATCTTGCCAATCGAACCAAAAAGCGCAGAACAGAACTAAACTTAACTCAAGTCGAAGTCGCCAAACGGGCTGGGATAAGCCAGCAATCGATTGAAGCTATAGAGAATGGGAAAACGCTCAAACCCCGCAATCTTCTTGCTTTGGCAGCGGCCCTTGAATGTGATCCCAAGTGGCTATTACTTGGCGGTGATGTTGTCACGGGCTACAACTATGGAGCACGCAGAGTGCCGATTCTAAGCTATGTGCAGGCAGGGGCTTTCACCAATGCCGAGCCAATACTGGATGCAGGTGAATTCGAATATGTGCTTACCACCGCAGAGTTGTCAGAACGTTCGTTCGCACTACGTATTCGAGGTGACTCAATGGAACCCGAATTTCGAGAAGGGGATATTGTGATCATCGACGCTGATGTCTATCCGTCCCCTGGTGAGTTCGTAGCAGCATCCAACGGTAGCCATGAGGCCACGTTTAAAAAGTACCGCCCGGTAGGTATTGGAGCTAAAGGAGAAGAAGCCTTCGAGCTTGTACCTCTCAATAGCGATTACCCCATCTGCCGATCATGGGAAAAACCAGTAACTATCATTGGCACTATGGTGGAACATCGCATATTCCGAAGAAAACGCTAGTTTAAAATACACCTATCCATCTCAAGAGGGCTTTTGCCCTCTTTTTTATTGCCGTAAAAACAAATAATTGGGTTAAACATGCAAATAAATACCAAAACAACTGTTGACGCACTTACAGGTTTACTTGTATTTTTGACCGCAAGTCGAACGGCGCGACTTTAAACCATGCGTCGGAACCGCTCTTTAACAATCTGGAAACTGACGCTGCATACCGGACAAACATTGCGCAGTGCGATCGCTCCCTGCGACATCAAGGAAGGTGCTACAGGCGAGGCAAGACATACGCCAGCATAGCGATCAAAGCGGAGGGCATAACGGTACGTAGAGTCAGTTAAAAGCATTTTTCAAGCGCCATCGCGGCGCTTCATAAAGTGCTTTTATTTCTTTTTGCCCTGCCCAAACGCCCCACCAGATAAAGGTTGGGATGCGTAATAGTGCTGCTTTCTATGCGTCATCACATCGGTAGCACTGTTGTTTTTTATCCCAATGCTAGCGCTGATCGCGGAATTTCGTTCTTCCATCATAGATTTGCTAGCGGAATCTATAGCGGCATTTCTAATTAAATCTTCTTGCTCTCTGGTAATGCCCTTGTGGTGATTGAGATGACGCACAAGCCTTCCGATTCTGAATTTATTTTTACAGATGGGGCAGACAGCATATTTTTCCCAAGAACTCGTATCCATTTCTTAACCCTTACCACTAATGGTGTGAACGAAGATAAATCAGACACCATCCGGTTTCCAGCACGTCAGGAGGATTCAACCAGATGCAACAGCCTGAAAAAGTTAAAAACGCCCCGTTAGGCACTGCCCCCGTAAATAACACCGTTCGCCGCCTGCGCTGGTTGCGTAAGCGCGATGAACTGGAACGAAACCCCAACGCCCACTTCCCGATCACCCTTTATATCTGAGGTACCCCATGAGCCTTGAATTAGTCATTAAAGAAAATACCGAGGTAATGCGCCAGCTAATTGCCGCAATGCAGAGCGGCAAAACCTTTGCGCCTGACGCACCGCCGCAACCGAAAACAGACAGCGCCAAAAAAGAGGAACGAAAGGGGCCTTTCTGGTGGAAAAGCCTGGACGGACTAAAAACCGGCGTGGCGGATGATACTACCGCGCTGAAAGCGATAATCGACGCCAACGCTGGTATTGAGATCACCAAAGTCGAATACCTGCAATTGCAGGAGAAGCCCGAAAAAGAAGCACCTGATATTGAATCACTTGATATCCGCATTATCACAGCGCTGGCCAATCTGTTCGGCGCGAAAGCTAAGAACCTCACGACTGAACAGGTAGATAAAGCACGGGCGTATGAGAATGGCAACAAACGCGATCAGTTCACTGACGCACTGAGCCTGGCGCTGATCGATTGCAAAGCGGTGAAAAACACCACACGTGCGGTACTACTCGATCTCTGTATCGTCATGCTGGCGCACTGGAGTGCGATGGAAACCATCGACGAACGTCAGGCGTTTGCCGAATTGTACATCAAAACACCGTACAACAAACGCGCTGGCCTGATACCTCAGAAAGCTGAACCGGAGGCAACACCAGAACCGGAAACTACCGAGCCTGAGCAGGACACCGCAGCACTTTTTGAACAGGCCAGGACTCTGGTCATGAAGCTGACAACAGGCGGCTATCGTAATGAAGCGGTGGAAATCCTGAACAAATTCGGCGCTCAGAAGCTGGGTCAGGTTCCCCAGGAAAATCTGGCAGACGTTGTGATGCTGGCAGAACAGGCGCTGGCGGAGGGGTAAGCAATGCCGGAACAACATGCGAAATTATCCCCCTCAGCAGCACACCGCTGGCTCAACTGTACGGCGGCACTGGCCGTAGAACAGTTTGAGACTGACGAAACAACGAGTTATGCCGAAGAGGGCACAGCAGCCCATACTCTGGCGGAGATTGTTCTTCGTAACCGACAGAAACACCCACCAGAATATGCAGGCTGTGACGTTGGCACCTATCTCGGAACCTATCCGCTGGCGCATCCATCAAAACCGAATCCGGGGCCGCAGGTCAGTCAGGAAATGGTTGATAAGGTGGGTGAGTATGTTGAAGCGGTCTGGACGCTGGCGCAGCAACCCAGCGCGATACTCATGGTGGAGCAGAAGTGTGACTTCTCTCACATAGTCGGTATACCCGATCAGTTTGGTACCTCTGATGCGGTAATCATCATCGGCGACGAATTGCAGATCCACGACCTCAAATATGGCTATGAGAAAGTGGATGCGTTCGAAAACCCCCAGCTAATGATTTATGCGCTGGGAGCACTGGAACAGGTCAGTCTGATCGCCGACATCAATCGTGTACGAATGTTTATCCACCAGCCGCGCATCAACCACGTCAGCGAGTACGAATGCAGCGTACAAAATCTGGAAGAGTTCGGGCAGAACGTGAAAGCCATCGCT
This sequence comes from Mixta mediterraneensis, assembly GCF_014946725.1. Classification (GTDB taxonomy): domain Bacteria; phylum Pseudomonadota; class Gammaproteobacteria; order Enterobacterales; family Enterobacteriaceae; genus Pantoea; species Pantoea mediterraneensis. Next base: position 123,069 of record NZ_JACFXY010000008.1, on the reverse strand, counting down.
GCCGATGTGCTGCAACTGGCAGACCACGCAGGGGATAACGGCCCCGATGTTATTCCGGCAACGGCATTCCACCCCGGAGAGAAAACCTGCCGTTGGTGCAAGCGGCGAGGTAAATGCCAGGCGCAGGCGGAATATGTGTCGGCTGCGCTGATGAATGATTTCAGCGAAATATCCGACCCGCCGCCTCTGGAAGACGCATTGACCACCGCCCGTCAGAAGCTGGCTGAATCGGATGGGAAATGGCTGGGTGAAACGCTACCACTGATTGACCATATCGAAAGCTGGTGTAAAAGCGTCCGCTCTGCGGCATTTAACATGCTGCAAAATGGCCACTCCGTTTCCGGCTATAAACTGGTTCAGGGTAAACAAGGTAACCGTTTGTGGAGTAGTGAAGAAGAGGCAATTTCCCTGCTTAAAGACCAGTTCCGGTATAAAAAGGAAGAAGTTTATACCTTCAAAGTTATCAGCCCGGCGCAGGCTGAAAAACTCATTAAAAAGGCCAACCCGCGCCGCTGGGCGAAGGTAGAAGCCATTATTACCCGCCCTGATGGAAAACCAACAATAGCACCAGAGTCCGATCCCAAACCAGCTTTAAACATCAATCCTGCAAACGACTTTGACGATGTTGAAGCCGCTGAATCCCTCATTTGAATTAAAGGTAAATATCTATGAAAGTAAAACTGAATAACGTGCGACTGGCATTTCCGGCATTATTTGAACCTAAAACTGTTAACGGTGAAGGTGAGCCACGTTTTAGCGCCGCATTTATTTTCCCACCAGACCATCCCTGCGTGAAAGAAATTGAAGCGGCTATCGCTCAGGTAGCTAAAGAAAAATGGGGGCCGAAAGCCGACAGCGTTCTTAAATCCTTACGCACCGGCCTGAAAGTCTGCCTGCACGATGGCGATGAAAAAGCCGAATACGAGGGCTACCCCGGTAATAAATTTGTCTCTGCCAGTAATAAAGCACGGCCACTGGTTATCGACCGCGATCGTTCCGCGCTGACCGCCGCCGATGGCAAGCCGTATGCCGGTTGCTATGTTAACGCCACCATCGATATCTGGGCGATGGATAACAACTTTGGCAAACGTATTAACGCTTCGCTCGGCGGTGTCCAGTTCTGTCGCGATGGTGATGCATTCGCTGGCGGCGGCGTGGCAACCGAAGACGATTTCGACGATGTGAGCGAAGGCGCTGACGCCGAATCGCTGATCTAACCCATCCAGCCCCGCCGCCAGCGGGGTTCAACCTTCAAAGGTGAGCACATGATGAATACCACCCCATTTAACCAACAACTGGTTTACCTGAACAAAGGCACCCTGAATGAAGAACTGACCGAAGTTCTGGCCGAGGTAGTGAAAGCGGTACGCGAAACCGGTAAAGCGGGTTCCCTGACACTGACACTCAAAGTGGCAATGTTCAGTAAAGCCAACGAAGACGTAGTGAAAATCTCCCCGGTTGTCGCCAGCAAAGTACCAGAGGGCGAACGCGCCGAAACCATTATGTATTCGACAGCGGATGGCGATCTGCTGCGTGACGACCCCAGCACAGTACGCACCGAACTGAAACAGGTTGATGCCGGACAACAGGAACGGCGCACCCTGCCAGAACAGGAAACCAGCCTGCGTAAAGTTATCTGACCCTTTTAGCCAGTACCAGGGGAAACCACTCACCCGGCCAACGCGCCGGGTTATTTTTATCCAAAACAGGAACAAAGAAATGACCGAAGCTCAAACTATTCAGGACATTGTAAAAAGCCAGCAGGTTTTTGATATCCACGGTAACCCAGCGGTTGCCCTACCAGAAGGTTACGAACTGGCCGATCTTGAGCACTTTCTTCCAGCGCCGCGCCGCATCCGCCAGAACGTAAAACTCTTGTCCGCTGATAGTTTCATCCAGTACTGCGCAAAGTTTGCAACCGATGCCTCGGTGATCCTGGCCGATGCCAACCAGACAAAGTTAACCGCCCAGCTAGACTACCACGCCGATCCTGCCACACCAGACTGGTGTAGCCACTCCGCTGTTTATCAGTGCGTGAAGTCCAAACCCTGGAAGATTTGGGAAGAACATGATGAAACCGCTATGGGGCAGGAGGCTTTCGCTGAATTTCTGGAAGACCGCGCTGGCGACATTGTTACCCCAACCGGTGCGGAACTGCTGGAAATCGCGACTAAATTCCAGGTGATCCGCAAAGCAGTATTTGGTTCCGCTATCCGCCTCGCCACCGGGGAGTTTCAATTCAACTACAGCGATGAAAACGACAAAGGCACCATTGAGGTACCGGAAGTTATCACGCTGGGCCTGGCACCTTTCCATAACGGTGAATCATATGAGGTGCAGGCTCGTCTGCGTTACCGCCTGCGCGAAGGTAAGCTGGCCTTTACCTTCAAGCTCATCAACCCGGAGCGCGTGATCGAAGATGCCTTTAACTCTGTCGTTGAGAGTGTTAAAGCCGGTGTGACCGAAGCAACCGTCTACGACGCGCAAGCCTAAACGACAACACCCCACCCGGCGAAATGCCGGGTGTTTTGCAAAGAGAGGAATTAACAATGTTGCCCGAATGGAAGTATACCAAGGGTAGCCCACGGCATTTTATAAAAGCGCCAGAATGGGTAACAGTTAGAACTCGAATATTTAAGGATGGGAAAGTGATAGGGGATGCGTGGCTGGAAAAGCATGAGATTGGCTCTCGTGCTCTTTCAGTCGGCCATCGAAAAAGAGGTGAGTTCACTGTCGAAAACCTTCCTTATAACCCGTACATAGAAGAAATTATCGCAGTCCGCGAAAAGCACTATCCCTGACACCCGTAAATATACCGACCATCCAACTCCGAAATAATCCATACGGAGATTAACCATGTCTGAAATATGGAAATCTATTCCCGGCTATGAAGATCGATATGAAATCAGCGATCAGGGTAACGTTCGAAGCCGGGTATTTATGCAGAGATATTTACTTCGAAACGGTTTAGAAGCATTCCGCCAAACTAAACCGCGCATTATTTCACAGCAGGTGACAAACAGTGGCTACGCACTCGTTCATCTGCATCTGAACGGCCATCGCCAGGCCAAAACGGTACACACTCTTGTCGCCAGCGCTTTTATTAGCGGTAAGGGCGCAACAGTAAATCACATCAACGGCAACAAACTTGATAATCGCGCCACCAATCTGGAGTGGGCCACTTACAGCGAGAACCATCTCCATGCCGTTGCTACTGGACTAAACCAACAGGCCGTGCGCGTTCAGAACCCCGATACTGGCGAGATATTCCCCTCAATCACCCAGGCGGCAAAGGCCAGCCGATGCAATCACAGGAAAGTAGCCAAATGGGAACGAGTGTAGAACCTCTTTTTTGCGACCTTGAAACGTACAGCCCAACGCCAATTAATTGTGGTACCCACCGCTATGCTGAGAGTGCCGAAGTAATGTTGTTCGCATGGGCTATCGGCAATCAGCCTGTTCAGGTTTGGGATTGTACAACTAAAGCCCCCATGCCTGAAAAGCTAAAGTCCGCACTTGATGATCCACAGGTGCTGACCGTCTGGCACAATGGCGGCATGTTCGACACAGTGATACTTCAACGCGCTATGGGGATCACTATTCCGCTAGATCGTGTTCACGATACGCTGATACAGGCGCTGGCGCATGGACTCCCCGGTTCGCTTGGTACATTGTGTGGAATACTGAATGTCCCGGTAGATCAGGCAAAAGATAAAGCTGGTAAACAGCTAATTCAGCTATTTTGCAAACCCCGTCCGAAAAACAGCAAGATTCACCGTGCCACCAGCCAGACCCACCCCGTCGAATGGCAACGATTCGTTGAATATGCCAAGTCTGATATTGAAGCGATGCGGGTAATCTGGAAGCAAATGCCACGATGGAATCTCAACGCCTTTGAAACCCGACTCTGGCATCTCGACCAGCGTATTAACCGGCGCGGAATCTGCATGGATGTTGAATTAGCTAACGCAGCGATTGTAGCTATCGACGCAGAACAATCACGGTTGGCGGGACTGACACATACTATGACAGATGGCGATGTTCAGGCAGCGACACAGCGTGATGCCATGCTCCGCCACATCTCCGCTGCATTTAATATCCAGTTACCCGATATGCAGGCCAGCACGTTACAACGGCGAATTGACGATCCCGAAACGCCACCAGCTTTGCGAGAATTACTAACAGTACGTCTGCAATCCTGCACCACCAGCACCAGTAAGTATAAGGCGTTGCTTAAAAGTATCAGCAGCGACGGACGCTTGCGGGGGACAAAACAATTCTGCGGTGCCTCCCGCACGGGTCGCTGGGCAGGGCGAATATTTCAGCCCGATAACCTCCCCAGACCTACGCTAAAACAGGACGACATTGATTTTGGTATTGAAGCACTGAAAGCCGGGTGCGCCGATCTGCTTTACGATGATGTGATGCAGTTGACCAGTTCAGCCTTGCGCGGCTGCATCATGGCCCCTGCGGGTAAAAAACTGGTGGTATCTGACCTTAGCAACATCGAGGGACGCGTACTGGCGTGGCTGGCCGGGGAGAAGTGGAAGCTACAGGCATTTCGAGATTATGACACCATCATCGGCACCGATGAAAAAGGTGAAGCAATCCGCGCTGGCCATGACCTGTACAAACTGGCCTATGCAAAATCTTTCGGCGTCCACCCGGATGAAGTGGACAAAGATCAGCGTCAGGTCGGCAAAGTGCAGGAACTGGCGCTGGGCTATGAAGGGGGCGTTGGCGCATTTCTGACATTCTCTCTGGCGTACAACATCGACCTCGAAGAAATGGCCTCTGCCGCTATCGACAACATTCCGCGTCACATACTGGATGAAGCCGTTCGTGCATATGAATGGGCGGTAAAACAGAAGCGAACCTACGGGCTGTCAAAACGCGCTTATGTTGTTTGCGACTCCTTTAAACGGCTCTGGCGCGAAGCACACTCGGCAACGTTCAGCTTCTGGAAGGAGATCGACCAGGCCACCCGCCGCGCCATTGCTACACCCGGCATAACAATTTCCTGCCGAAAACTAAAACTTCGCCGCGACGGAAGCTGGCTTCGTATCCAGCTTCCCTCTGGCCGGGCGGTCTGTTATCCCGGCGCACGTATCGACGACAGCGGCAAAATCAGCTACATGGGCATCAACACTTACAGCCGGAAATGGCAACGCCTGCAAACCTACGGCGGCAAACTGGCAGAAAACGTTACCCAGGCTACCGCCCGTGATGTGATGGCAGCGAATATGCCCGGTGTGGAGGACAACGGTTACGACATCATACTGACGGTGCATGACGAAGTGCTGACCGAAGCCCCCAACACCGCCGATTACTCCCACGAACACCTGAGCACCCTGCTCGCAACTAACCCCGCATGGGCTTTAGATCTTCCGCTATCTGCTGGCGGGTTCGAGGCATACAGGTACAAAAAAGATTGACACCAGAAAATGGATTGTAAATTTTAGCCGTAGTTAAACTAACCGACATTGAAGAGGTGATACATGAATATCGACAACACGAAGGGAGTTAAATATCAGCATGTTCCTGATGCGCGTTTAAGCCCCGCACAACAAGAGAATGCTGTCATTATCAAAGAAATTGTGTCAATCAAAAACCAACCGCTGGAAACCATAAAAGTCGCGCAGATGGCAGCAAAAGTGAACAGAAATCTGGGGCCTTCTGCTATTACCACCCGTTTACTAATGGATTGTTTACGTAACCCCCAAGATTATCAAGGTAATCAGGAAAGTTCCTCAAAAATAATGCAGGGGGGTATAACATCATCCGGTGAGACACGCCTAAAAGAAATGGGGATAGAAATAATTAAATCAGGAAACGAGTTTATTTAAGCTTTACAACATCTTCTAAAAAAAAATCCTACTGAAGTGAACGCTCTTTTTTAAAGAGCTTTTTTCCCGGAATAACCCTTATGTCTTTTAGAAATTATGACAGCCCCTTGTATTACCGGGCTGCGCGTGAGGCTGCGCAAATCGAGCGCGAGGGCGATTACCGCCGCGCTGCAAAGGTATGGACAAAAGCCAGCCGCTTATCACGCAACGGAATCAATCAGCAGTGGAGCGAAAATCGCTCCGACTTTTGCCTGATGCAGATCGGGCGGGAACAACTGAAAGAGGCTGTTACCGATGGCCTACATCCGTGAATCCACCATCGAAAAGCACCTGGTAGCGGAAGTGAAAAAGGCTGGCGGCATCGCCTACAAGTTTGTATCCCCCGGACGCCGTGCAGTGCCAGATCGGCTGGTACTGCTACCCGGTGGTCGGGCGGTATTCATTGAGTGCAAAGCCCCCGGCGAGAAACCAAGGCCCGAACAGTTGCGCGAACATGAGCGACTTCAGGCGCTGGGTTTTAGCGTAGTGGTGCTGGATAGCAAAAATCTGGAGGGAATATTGTGAGTAAACGCGAAGATCCACAACTGCGGGTACGCATCCCACAAGAATTAAAGGATGCGCTGGAGAAAATAGCTTCTGATAACGACAGAACACTGACCGCCGAGATCACAAGGCGGCTACGTGAAAGCCTTGAACAGGAGAACAAATTATGAAAGGTGCGCGTGAGATGGCACAATTTAAACTGCGTATACCCGACGATCTGCTTAAAGAACTCAAACAGGCAGCGAAAGACAACATGAGATCCGTCAACGCTGAAATCCTTATCAGATTGGGTTACAAGCCTTAACTTACGAAATTTTTCAAACTCCATTTGACATTGCCGTTTAACCTGTCGTAGCCTAACCGCACTAGAAATCTACGCGGTCACCCGCACCCGACAGCTTTGCGGCTTTTTTATGCCTGCAATTTGGCGTAAACATCCGAACAAAGACCGGGTGGAGAGGCGTTAATACAATACCCGCAAGGGGAATATGCCCGGAGCCTCGTAGAAGCTCTAGTTGACACCCGGTCACCAGCTACTAACTGGTGATCTCAACTAAAATTCTACGGAGGCCAAATATGGCAACCCAACTCATTTTCAGATCCCACACCCTCGAAGCTATCGAACACGAAGGCCAGTCTTGGTTTACTGCTGCCACGCTGGCAATTGCGCTGGAATACGCCGACACCCGTAGCGTAACCAAAATTTATACCCGAAACGAAGACGAGTTTACCCCCTGCATGTCACTGGTGGTCAGTTTGACCACCAGCGGCAAAATCAATGGGTTACAGCATAAAAAAGTTAGAGTTTTCTCCCTGCGTGGCGCACATCTGATAGCTATGTTCGCCAGCACTCCGGTTGCGAAGGAGTTTCGTAAATGGGTGCTTGACCTGATAGATAAGGAAATACCGCAGGAGTTACCGGCACCGATAGTTACCGAAGAAAACCTCCCTTCTGGTGTTTACCGATGCAATAGCCGTAAAAATCCCTATTCAGCACAGGTAAATATCGATGGAAAAAATATCTACGTTGGCGTTTACCCAACGATAGAGGATGCTGTCTTCGCCCGGCATGAATATCTGCGCCGACACCATGTTAACAAAGTTATAGCAGGTAACCCCGATATTGTTGCGCTGGCGGGAGTTAACGCCAGACTGCTGATCACGATCGAACACGGCCAGGTTACCTATTCAAAGATAATGCATCCTGACGCAATTACCGCCACGCCGGATAATTTACCCAATGTGCTTAAAGAGTATGGCTGGGGAAAAATATCAATTCAGCAGCATCAAAAAATAATTGAAGCCTGCGTTTCGGTAATAGCACGACGATGCGAAAATCTGCAATTAACCGCTAAATAATCCTGTCGGCGGCTTAACGCCGCCAAATTAAAAATAAAACATATTAAATTATGAGGTCTTTCTCATGCTAAAAATATGCTATTTCGATGGTTGCACCTCGCCTGTACATGCCAAAGGCCGATGCCAAAAGCATTATGGCTGGCTCAAACAGGAAAGGAAACTGAAACCCTGTGCGTGTGGCTGTGGTGGCTTAACAGCTTACACATTCAAACACGGACACCATACCCGGCTTTTGAGTAGAGAAGAACAGACAAGACGTGGAAAAATGAATTCTGGTAAAGCACTTCTGGATAGAGGAATAAAAGACAGCTACCGCAAAATATCACAACGACACGAACACCGAACGGTAGCGGAAAAAATGTTAGGCAGACCACTACGTAAGGGAGAAATTGTTCATCATATTAATAATGATAAACGCGATAATCGCCCAGAAAACCTTGTGGTAATGACACAAAGCGAACACGTCAAACTACACCATGCCGAAATGTTGGCAAGGCGAAAAGTTATTCGGGGGTACTGACGTGGCGAAGCCATATACCCCAAGGCCCTATCAGGAATTAATAACCAATTTCCTCATTAATAATCCGCGCTGTAACGTGTGGGCTGGCATGGGTATGGGGAAAAGTTTGGCGACGCTCACCACATTGGAAGATCTCTTTATGTGCGGGGCCGAAACGCAACCGGTTCTGGTTCTCGCCCCCCTGCGTGTCGCGCGGTCAACATGGCCGGATGAAGTCGATAAATGGAATCATCTACGCAACATTGAGATGCAGCCGATTGTCGGCACAGTCAAAGAACGGCTGGCGGCGCTGCAAAACTCCAATGCCAGCGTTTATACCACCAACTATGACAATTTAGTCTGGTTAGTTGAAACGCTGGGTGAGCGCTGGCCATTCGGTACCGTGGTCGCCGACGAGAGCACCCGGTTAAAGTCATTCCGGTTACGTCAGGGCGGCAAACGCGCAGCGGCCCTGGCTAAGGTAGCGCATAAGCACGCACACCGCTGGATGAACCTTACCGGTACACCTGCACCGAATGGCCTGATCGACCTGTGGGGCCAGGCATGGTTTGTTGATCAGGGCCAGCGTCTGGGGCGAACCTTTGGCGCATTCACTTCTCGCTGGTTCAACAACATTCAGTTTCCCGGCCAGCAGTGGTCAAAGCTGGAACCACGCCCCTTTGCGCAGGAGCAAATGCAGGCAGCGCTACGCGATGTAACTATCTCACTGGATGCCGCCGACTGGTTTGATATTGAGGAACCGATCCACAACGTTATCCGGGTGCAGATGCCAGCAAAGGCACGGCAACAGTACCAGGAAATGGAAAAACAGATGTTTCTGGAACTGGACGGCACCGACATCGAAGCGCAGAACGCCGCCGCTAAAACGGTGAAGTGTCTGCAAATCGCCAGCGGTGCCGTCTATACCGACGACAAAGGTACCTGGTCAGAAATCCACGACGCCAAATTACAGGCGCTGGAAAGCGTGATTGCCGAATCTGGCGGTATGCCGGTGCTGGTTGTCTACCACTTTAAAAGTGATTTAGCCCGTTTACTGAAAGCCTTTCCGAAGGGTAAACAGCTTGATTCCGATCCGCAGACGCTGCGCGACTGGAACGCCGGAAAAATACCTGTCCTTTTTGCTCACCCTGCCAGCGCAGGCCACGGCCTGAACTTACAGGACGGCGGCAACATACTGGCGTTTTTCTCCCACTGGTGGGATCTGGAGCAATACCAGCAAATTATCGAACGTATAGGGCCAACGCGCCAGATACAGGCAGGGCATAACCGTCCGGTCTGGTTACACCATATTATCGCCGCCGATACCGTAGACGAACTGGTAATGCAGCGGCGCGATTCAAAACGCGAAGTGCAGGACATTCTGCTTGAGGCAATGAGAAAGCGAGGTTTGAAATGAATACTATGTTTTTGCTGATGGCGGAGTTTGAAACCTCAACAATTCCGCTGGCCGACATATCTGAACGTTATCTTGGAATGAAACCCGCAACAGCGGATAAAAAGGCTGGATGCGGCGATCTGCCATTACCCACTTTCCGTATTGGTGACAGCCAGAAATCCCCTCGCATGGTTCACGTCAGCGATCTGGCAGAGTTCATTGATAAAAGGAGGAAAGAAGCGAAGGAAGAACTTAAAAGAATGCAGTAACCCCCCATTCAGCACCCCTATAGCACCCCACAAAAACATAACTTATTGATTTTTATTTGTAGTAAATCCCATCGAGCATGGGGGCGACAGAAAAGCGTTGCGGAGAGAAAGTATCGGTCATGAAGCGCAGGAAATCCGGTGGTTAAGAGTGATGTTATTCTGCGCAAGAATATCACAAGGCGGGGCGATATGGCATCGCCCCCTCCTCTGTTCACTCTGACACGTCAGAAATTAAAACCGAGCTGCATCATCGCGCCCCATGTGTTGTTTTCGCCCACCGAACCGGCCAGATCTAAATGTACCGCTTTGTTAAAGGGTGACAGGCCAAAACCTGCGGTCACTACATTCTCATCGGTTGAGCGCATATCTGCACGATACCCGGCACGTAACTGCAACCAGTCCAACACGCGATACTCCCCGCCAACAGCGGCATACTGGCTGTTGCCTTCTGACTTAAAGCGTTTGGTTTCGGTTAAATCCACGTCGCCCGTCAGGGTGAAAGGCCCTTTGTCCCAGGAGAGTCCTGTCGTTACCAAAGGTCGGATTTGATAGGTGTCGCGATACCCATTCACTTCTTTAGTATCAAGATCGCGTGAAATCAGGTTTTGTCCGGTCAGGCCGAAGGTCCAGTTTTCAGCAAAGGTTGTTGCCAGCCCTGCATCAACGTTGAAACCGGTATCAGAACGGCGATAACGCGAACTGTTAATATCATTTTTATCGTAGTTGTAAAGGCTATCGGTATAGTTATATAACCAGGTTTTCTGAAGCTTTGGTGTTACGCCAATTGAAACAGGTTGACCGGCAATAGTGAATTCATGCGCGACGGAAATCCCGTAATCAGTAACCAAAGCCGCAAGGCCATTAGCGCTGGACCGCAAATTATCCTGATCGCCAGCCACAGGAATGACGGTACCGTTTGCCACACCTTGCAAATAGTCAATATCGCTCTGTGCAACGTTTGCCTGAGCGTGCACAGTTCCGTAGGCTTTAGTCACAAAAGCGAAAGGAAAGTTTTCATCAGGCATGGGTGACCGCTAAAGAGACACCTGCGCTACCATCGGCTTTATTACCGCGTAAGTCGCTCAGTTTATTGGCAACATCGCCTGACGCAGCTTTCAATTCGGGATAACCGCGTAAGTAGTCGGCAAAAGTCAGATTATCAATAACATTCTGATAGCGATCGACCGTATCGGAAATATCATCAACTTTATCGACCAGATGGTCTTTATCGGTAATTTGCACACCAGCAGACGGGAAAATAATGCTGACTTTATCATCGGGTTTAGCTTTGGTCATTAATGCCGGGTTTGCCAGTACCGCCGATCCATATGTTGATGAAGCAACCCCCGTACCGCCCATTGCATCGTTACGCGCGTCGTACCATGTACCTGCCGCCATAGCGGAAGAAGAAAGAAACAGTGCATTCAATACAGCGGGATAAACCAGCGCTGAGCGCTGAACGAATTTTTTCACCATTTGTCTGCCATCGCCTGTGAAAAGTGCCGTCGAAGCATTCAACGACTGAATAGGTTGTTAGCACTATTGTGAATGTCGGCTAACGCGTTATTGCTGTGAATTCAAAGGAAACAGTGTCTCAATTCAAAAGATTGAATATTTTTCTATCAGATATGCATTGTTATTGTTAAAAATGGTGTAGGGAAAACGTTACAGTACCAGTCATTTATTAAGTAATTTTGAACATTACTTCTTAACTCCATGAGATGCAAAGCAAAACAGCGAATAACCCTGTAACCTGCTGTCATTGAATGGAACAGCTGTAACAGAAAGTGCAGCAAAACCTAAAAATTAAACATCAGATTATTGATAAAACGCGTATTTCGCGCTCACAAAGCAACCTCTGCGTAAGATAATTTTGTGTGATAAAATAACATTAATTGTCTAGCGGAGAGTTTTCATGTCGACGATGACGTCAGAGCAAATTATGTCCCAGGCAGAAATACTGTGCCTGCAACGCGGCGTGCGTTTAACTGCCCAGCGTGCGGAAGTGTTGCGTCTGATGGCTGAACAGCCAGGTTCAATTAGCGCCTATGATTTGCTTGATCAACTGCGCGTAAGCGAGCCACAAGCAAAGCCGCCAACCGTTTATCGCGCCTTAGATTTTTTGCTTGAACAAGGTTTTATCCATCGCGTTGAATCTAATAATAGCTATGTGATGTGCCATCATTTTGAAGCGCCGGCTCATACTTCAGTCATGTTGGTGTGTGAGCGTTGTGCAGTAGTGATTGAAAAACATGCGCAGGGTATAGAGGCCATTATCGGGACACTGGCTAACGAAGCCCATTTTACGCTGCGTCATAGCGTTATTGAAGCACATGGGTTATGTGAAAATTGCGTTGAAGTTGAAGCCTGTACGCATCATGAAAGTTGTGAACATGATCATCAAGCCGACGTTAAAAAGCGAGGAAAAAAAGGATAAATGGCACATCCTTGTGCCTGTCCGGCATGAGCGTACCGGGGGTAGGAGCATCGTTATCAAACAGGTTTAATTACCAGCGATAGTCTTTATTATGGCCTTCCCAGTCAGTCACTTCTTTTTCCGCCTCGTCCTTAGCGTAGCCATAACGTTCCTGAATTTTTCCAACAAGCTGATCGCGTTTACCTTCGATAACCTGCATATCATCGTCTGTCAGCTTGCCCCATTTTTCTTTTACTTTCCCTTTGAACTGCTTCCAGTTACCACTCGTTTCGTCGTGATTCATTGCAGACCTCCAGTCATCCTTAGGTTTCATTATATATCGCGTATTGCGAGACAATCCCGATATAAAGCGCTGGTTAATTGCGCTGTTGAAAGATAATTATAGTAAGAAACAGGAGGTTTGCTGGAACAATACAGATTATTTTGTAACCTGGCTCAAATTTTTGATTAATAACGTCAGACAGAAAACCAGGTTTTGCGTTGCCAGTGACGACGCCAGATAAGCCATAACGTCAGGCCCCGTAAGGAGAGAAACACCATAACAGCCAGCCACAAAGCATGATTGCCTAACCAGGGTAAAGTGAACAAAGTGACAAAGTACCCCAGCGCTGCAATAGTCATGCTATTGCGCATTTCGCGTCCACGCGTTGCGCCAATGTACATCCCATCCAGCAAATAACACCAAACACCAATAAGCGGCATGATAATTTGCCACACCAAATAGCGATCGGCCATCAGCCGGAGCGCATTGATAGAGGTCAGCAAAGAGACAATCTGTACGCCAAATACGGCATAAATCAGTGAAAAAATGATTGCGACCAGCAGCGCCTGACGACAGGCAGCATGCCAGACACGCATTAATTTACTGCCGTCTTTTGCGCCATGCGCTTCACCGGCAAATGCTTCTACAGCATAGGCAAAACCATCAAGAGCGTAAGCGGTGAAAGTAATAAACATCAGCAGTACGGCATTAACAGCCACCACGTCAGGCCCAATACGTGCGCCCAACATTGTCAGCGAAGCAAAACAGAGTTGCAGCATCAGCGAACGCAGCATAATGTCGCGATTAAGCCTTAACAGACGGCCCATATCGCCACGCCAGCTCTGCTTAATCAAAGCCATATCAATGCCGCGTAGCACTAATACGCGCCATACCATCGCGATGCCTACCGCCAGCGTTACGTATTCCGCTAATGCGGTTGCTGTCGCTGCACCCGCTACTTCCCAATGCAACCCCAGCACCAGCCATAAATCGAGCAGAATATTAACCAGATTCCCTACCACCAGCAGGATCACCGGTGCCCGGGCATACTGGACGCCAAGCAGCCAGCCCAGGATGACCAGGTTTGCCAGCGTCGCGGGGGCGCTAAGCCAGCGAATGTGGATGAACAGCGTCGCCTGCTCCAGTACCAGGGGATTCCCCCCGATCAAACGCGTAGCGAGTTGGCTAACCGGATCGCGTAGAAAAATAAATATTACTCCGGCTAGCAGCGCCAACATTAACGGCTGCGTAAGCGCGCGCGCCAGCGCAGCTTTGTTATTTGCACCAAAAGCCTGCGCTGTTAAACCGGTGGTACTCATGCGTAAAAAAAGTAACAGCATAAACAGGAAGCTGGTGATCGTGGTGCCAACGGCTACGCCGCCGAGATAAATCGGACTATCAAGGTGACCAATAACAGCGGTATCGACCAGCCCAAGCAGTGGAACGGTGATATTAGAAAGGATCATGGGCAGCGCCAGCCGCCAAAGATTTTTATCGGTTGCAGTCAGAAAACGCATTCGCAGATCCGTGCTCAGAGCCGCTGCATCAACAGTTAAAACAGCAGCGGCGAAACGTGGGCAGACAGAATAGCATCAGGATCAACGAACGGAAGCGGCTAACGCAGGATTACAGCCACTCACCATTACGAACTACACCAACCGCTAAGCCTTCAATTGTCAGCGATTGAGCACGCGTATCGACTATAATTGGTTCGAATTCACTGTTTTCTGGCAGGAGATGCACAACAGAACCCTGTTTTTTCCAGCGTTTTACCGTGACTTCATCATCAATACGCGCGACAACCACCTGTCCATTACGCACGTCTTGCGTTTTGTGCACTGCCAGTAAATCCCCGTCTATGATGCCAATGTCTTTCATTGACATACCACTGACGCGCAGCAGGAAATCTGCTGCCGGTTTAAACAGATCAGGATCGACTTTGTAATGCGTTTCGATGTGCTCTTGTGCCAGCAAGGGTTCACCGGCGGCAACACGGCCAATTAACGGCAAACCTTCAGAGGCCTCTTCTTCCATTAACAGGCGGATCCCACGGGAAGCACCAGAGACAATCTCAATTACGCCCTTACGCGCTAATGCTTTGAGATGTTCTTCTGCCGCATTAGGTGAACGGAAGCCCAGTTGCGCGGCGATTTCTGCACGCGTTGGCGGCATGCCTGTTTGATTAATGTGATCGCGAATCAGGTCATAGACCTGCTGCTGCCTGCTGGTTAACGCTTTCATCCCGCCCCCTGGTTGTTTATACAGTCGCTGTGAGTATATACAGGTATTGGCGAAATGGAAACCGAAAGTGGGGGAATAATCAGCCGGTTGACAGCTTCTGGAAAGCCTATCGCAAATGCGACCAAAGCAAGGCGATCCAAACAAAAACGGCCAGTATGATGCTCAGCAATACAGCAGCTGAACCCATGTCTTTTGCTCGCCCCGCCAGTGGATGGTGTTCTGGTCCGATACGATCAACCACCGACTCAATGGCGCTATTCAGGATTTCAACAATGATGACGAATACCACGGCACCAATCATTAATACGCGGGTTATTGTGTCTACGTCCAGCCAGCAAGCCACGACGATCGCAATTAAAGCCGCAATCGCTTCTTGGCGGAAGGCCGCCTCGTGTCGCCATGCGGCGCGCAGTCCTTGCCACGAATAACCGGCAGCTTTCACTATTCTGATAAAACCGACGGCATTATTTGCCATGTGATGGGAACCCTTTCAATGAATTGACGTCAATGTCTGGGCTGCGTGCCGTTGGCACCACCACAGATCTTCGCTGCACTTTCTGGTATGCTTGCGGCGCTTTGCTAACAAGAGGCTTCATGTTGTCTATGTCAGGTTGGCGTAAACTTTATTATAAATTACTGAATTTACCACTTTCGTTTTTGGTAAAGAGTAAGGCCATTCCGGCCGATCCCGTTTCTGAACATGGGCTGGACCCTACCCGGCCCATTATGTATGTTCTGCCTTACGATTCGAAGGCCGACTTACTGACTTTACGCGCGCAGTGTATTAAACACGATCTCCCTGATCCCCTCTCTCCGCTGGAGATTGATGGAACACTGCTGCCACGCCACGTTTTTATTCACGACGGGCCGCGCGTATTTCCCTATTTCGTGCCGAGTGTTGAGTCGGTCAAGATCTTCCATGATTATCTCGATTTACACCGCAATAACCCCGATCTCGATATTCAAATGCTACCGGTGACGGTTATGTTTGGTCGTGCGCCTGGCCGCGAGGTTCAGGGTGAAGATACACCGCATTTGCGCGTATTGAATGGCGTGCAAAAATTCTTCGCGGTAGTCTGGCACGGGCGTGACAGTTTTGTGCGTTTCTCTCCTACCGTTTCGCTGCGCCGTATGGCGACCGAGCATGGCACCGATCAATCTATCGCTCAGAAGCTGGCACGCGTCGCGCGTATACACTTTGCTCGTCAGCGTCTGGCTGCAATTGGGCCGCGCTTGCCAGCCCGTCAGGATCTCTTCAGTCGCTTGTTGCAATCAAAAGCCATTGAGAAAGCGGTTGAAGATGAAGCACGCAGCAAAAAAATCTCTCATGAAAAAGCGCAGCAAAATGCGGTTGAGATGATGGAAGAAATTGCGGCCGACTTCTCCTATGAAGCGATTCGCGTTACCGATCGTGTCATGGGCTGGTTGTGGAGCCGCCTCTATCAAGGCATTAACGTGAACGGCGGCGAACGCGTTCGTCAGCTGGCGCAAGATGGCCACGAAATTGTTTATGTGCCCTGCCACCGCAGCCATATGGATTATCTGCTGCTGTCTTATGTGCTTTATCATCAAGGATTAGTGCCGCCGCATATCGCGGCGGGCATTAATCTCAACTTCTGGCCTGCTGGCCCGATTTTTCGCCGACTCGGCGCCTTCTTTATTCGTCGAACCTTCAAAGGCAATAAACTCTATTCCACCGTATTCCGTGAATATCTGGGCGAGTTGTTTACCCGCGGTTATTCGGTTGAGTATTTTGTTGAAGGCGGGCGTTCGCGCACTGGACGCCTGCTGGACCCGAAAACCGGTACGCTGGCAATGACGCTTCAGGCGATGCTGCGTGGCGGTAATCGTCCGATCACGCTGGTGCCAATTTATATTGGCTATGAACACGTGATGGAAGTGGGCACTTACGCCAAAGAACTACGTGGCGCGGCCAAGGAAAAAGAAGGTTTTATGCAGATGGTGCGCGGCCTGCGTAAGTTGCGCAATCTGGGTCAGGGTTACGTTAATTTTGGCGAACCCCTGCCGCTGGTTAACTATCTTAACAAGCGTGTACCCGAGTGGCGTGATGCTGTCGATCCGATAGAGCCTCAGCGTCCCAGCTGGTTAACACCGACGGTAAACGATATTGCTGCGCGTTTGATGGTACGTATTAATGAAGCGGGCGCGGCTAATGCAATGAACTTGTGCGTTACGGCACTGCTTGCTTCACGCCAGCGCTCCTTAACGCGTGAGCAGTTAATCGAACAGCTTGAATGTTATACCCAACTGCTGCGCAACGTCCCTTACTCGCCACATTCCACCCTGCCGGATCTTTCGGCCGAAGCGCTGCTTGACCATGCGCTGGGAATGAATAAGTTTGAAAGCGAAAAGGACAATATCGGCGACATCATTATCCTGCCGCGTGAGCAGGCGGTGTTGATGACCTATTACCGTAACAATATTCATCACATGCTGGTCGTGCCATCGCTGATTGCTGCAATCATCCAGCAGCATCCTGGTTTGAGCGAAGCCGAGCTGCTGCGCCAGGTTAGCCTGATTTATCCGATGCTGAAGAGCGAGTTGTTCCTGCGCTGGCAAACAGATGAATTACCGCAGCTCCTGTCTGACTTCTGTCAGGAGCTGGCGCGTCAGGGGTTGATTACCACCGAAAACGGTCAGCTGCGCTTTACCGCTGCGCGGTATCGTACCCTGCAACTACTGGCTGCCGGTATACGAGAAACACTGCAACGTTACGCCATTACTTTCTCGATTCTAAGCGCCAGGCCCGCAATTAACCGTGGCACGCTGGAAAAAGAGAGCCGCACGCTGGCTCAACGCCTTTCCGTTTTGCATGGCATCAATGCGCCGGAATTCTTTGACAAAGCGGTCTTTACTTCATTAGTGTTGACGTTACGCGATGAAGGATATATCAGTGACAGCGGTGATGCTGACGTGACGCAAACGCGGGCGACCTGGCTCATACTGGCTGATTTAGTCACCAGCGATGTGCGCCTGACGATTGAAAGCGCGGTCGCACACGACTAAACGCTTTGGCATATTTAGAGCCAAAGAAAAAACGACCTGTTTTGCAGGTCGTTTTTTTATTGCTAACTGAAAACCGCGTCCTGTGAGCGTAGTCATCAATAGGTTTTGGCTCTGCCTTATTGTCTTTGGATTTAAATCTTACAGAACAGTCAGAAACTTCTGTTTATGGCTTTTAGTACACCCCCTATGGGGTACAATCAAAGCTGCCTTCTATAAAGGCGGGTTTTTACTGTTTGAGCTGATCAAAAGAAGTGATTAAACGGCGGCGTATTCATAAGCACGCCAAGGAACAGTACCAGTCCAACATAATTGTTATTGAGGAATGCCTGGAAGCAAGGCTGGCGCTCACGCTGAGCAATCAGTCTTTGTTGATGCACAAACAGCACTGCTGCCAGCAGCAGTGACCAGTAAAATGCACCGTTTAATTGCAGAAACAGGCCCACCCATGCCAGCAAAACCAACGTTGCCAGCTGCAACAGGCCGATAATCAGCTTGTCAAAACGTCCAAACAGAATCGCTGTTGATTTCACGCCAATCTTTAAGTCATCCTCGCGATCAACCATGGCATATTGCGTGTCGTAAGCGACAGTCCAGCACATATTCGCAATGAATACCAGCCAGCAAACCAATGGTAAGGACTCACTCACTGCTGCCCAGGCCATGGGTATGGCCCAGCCGAATGCGGCGCCTAAAACCACCTGCGGCAAATGGGTGTAACGCTTCATAAAGGGATAGACCCAGGCCAGGGCTAATCCCACGACGGACAACAGGATCGTCATTAGATTCATGGTCAGCACCAGTACAAACGCCACGAATGCTAAACCGATAAATAGCATCTTAGCCTCTTTTGAATTCACCGCGCCGCTAGGTAGCGGGCGGTTTTGCGTTCGCTGCACGTGACCATCGACTTTGCGATCGGCGTAATCATTAATAACGCAACCCGCAGCGCGCATCACAATGACACCCAGCACGAAAACCACTAGCACGGAAAGGGGCGGAACGGCCATGTCTGCCAGCCATAATGCCCACAGCGTCGGCCACATTAGCAGTAGAGTACCAATGGGTTTATCAATACGCATCAAGCGGCTATAGACTTGCAACTTATTTATTTTTAATGCCTTTTGCACAGCAAAAATCCTTAATCCAGGACGCGATAAAGCGGCGACGCCGGTAAAAACAGTTCAGTGAGCAGCAGCGGCTTGCCGGACAAACGCAGGCGCGAGCGACGACCCCATAAGTTATTCACTTTTCCTGGCTCGATAAAATCGCGGCTCAAAGATGAAGAAGAAAAAAGATAGCGGCCAAGTGGACGCGTACCCAGCTGTTGTAACATGGCTTCCGGACCGTTCAGGGTACTCTCCGGCACCAGGGTGCGACCTGCCAGCCAGGGTACGCCATCACCGAACAGAATGATTTCACGTAACCAAAAGCGTTTATCCTGTAAGAATAATGCTTGCTCATCGGCTAACTCACTGCTGTCAATAAAGCCTTCACGCACCGGTTGCACCGTCACCCGCTGACAATGCTGCTCAAAGCGCTGCGTCATAGAATCTTCTTCCATCAACCAGTCCAGCAGCGCGGGCGAAAGTGCCGGTTCTGTTGGTGAGAACCAGTTGAGCGCACGTAACAGACTGAGCGAATCTTGCGACATAGCACCACTCCTCATAATTTGTAGGGCGCTAGTTTAACGCAGAGATGACAAGTGAACACCTCTCCTTATACACAATAACACGCGTATTATTCGCGTTTGAGTCGGTGACTGTTCGCCAGCCACAGCGTCACCACCAGCACCAGAATCGCAGCCGAATAGCACAACGTATCAAATGGTTTTTTGTGGTCGACAATAATCAGGCGAATAATGGCTGTGATACCAATATAAACAAAATAACGTAATGGAAAGTGATAGCCCGACTGAAAGTACTTCACAATCAGGGCGATAAATTCGAAATAAAGGAAATAGATAACAATCCCTTCAATCGGTAATGCTCCCAACTTACTGATTTAGTGTATGATGGTGATTTTGAGGTGCTTGCGTGGCTTCCATTTCCATCAGATGTCCTTCCTGCTCCGCTACTGAAGGCGTGGTGCGTAACGGCAAAAGCACTGCCGGACATCAGCGCTATCTCTGCTCTCATTGCCGTAAAACATGGCAACTACAGTTCACTTACACCGCCTCTCAGCCCGGTACGCACCAGACAATCATTGATATGGCCATGAATGGCGTCGGATGTCGCGCCAGTGCACGCATTATGGGCATTGGCCTCAACACGGTTTTACGTCACTTAAAAAACTCAGGCCGCAGTCGGTAACCTCGCGCATACAACCGGGCAGTGATGTGATTGTCTGCGCTGAAATGGACGAACAGTGGGGCTACGTCGGTGCTAAATCACGTCAGCGCTGGCTGTTTTACGCGTATGACAGGATACGGAGGACGGTTGTTGCACACGTCTTCGGTGAACGCACTCTGGCCACACTGGAGCGTCTTCTGAGCCTGCTGTCGGCCTTTGAGGTCGTGGTATGGATGACGGATGGCTGGCCGCTGTATGAATCACGCCTGAAGGGAAAGCTGCACGTTATCAGCAAGCGTTACACTCAGCGCATTGAGCGACATAACCTGAATCTGAGACAACATCTGGCAAGGCTGGGACGGAAGTCACTGTCGTTCTCAAAATCGGTGGAGCTGCATGACAAGGTCATCGGACATTATCTGAACATAAAACACTATCAGTAAGTTGGAGTCATTACCCCTTCAATCAGCAGATAGGATGATGCCTGCTCGCCCGTGCTGAATAACACCGTGGCTAAATGGATAGTTTCCTTACCGAGAAACACCACCAAAATAATCGCCAGAATCATCAGGCCTAAATTGAGTACCCATTGCAATGCACTGGCAAAGTAGCGCCCCGTGGTGTTTTTTTCGCTCATTTTTGCGCCCCGGCAAAGTCATTTAATTGCTCCAGCCATCATGCGTTAGTGTGACAGAAATCACAATACGACTGCGCTCTCAACGCAATACGCAACGTAGCGCAGTGGCTATATTCGCAGATAATTACCTGCTTTGATAAATCGCAGGTTGATGCGAATCAGTCAATCAGAACGGCCGGGCACAATATGTCAGGTCGGCGCTACCACTCAGGCAAGGATTCAGGCAAAACGGCGGTGCCGTGCCGTTGTATCCCCAGTCGGTGATTCGCTTCCGCTTCGGGCAAGCGAGAGAACCTTCAGTGGGCGTGCTGGCTTGTCCCGCGACGGAATAGCACGCTACAAAAAAACAGACTGGTCTACAGTTAAAGGTATTGAGGTTACGCCAGGTGACTTAAAACACAGGAAAAATAGACTTTTCACAGATTGCATTCTCCGTCAGGCTGGCAGTCTGTGCTGCATAAAGCCGGATGGTCGAGGAGCATCTATACGTGTTAACTCTGCTTAATTTACTTTCTGCCGTGGCGATGCTGGTATGGGGAACGCATATCGTACGCAGCGGTATTATGCGCGTGTATGGCGCTGATTTGCGTCGTGTGCTCAGCCGCAGTATTGAAAAGAAACCGATGGCGTTTCTTGCCGGCATTGGCGTTACCGCCCTGGTGCAGAGCAGCAACACGACCACCCTGCTGGTGACTTCCTTTGTCGCGCAAAATCTGGTCGGCCTGACGCCCGCCTTAGTGGTGGTACTGGGCGCAGATGTGGGTACGGCAATCATGGCACGGATTCTGACGTTTGATCTGTCATGGCTATCACCGCTATTTATTTTTTTTGGCGTGGTGTTTTTCCTCGGCCGCAAACAGTCGCGTGCCGGGCAGTTAGGCCGTGCCAGCATTGGTCTCGGCCTGATCCTGCTGGCCTTACAGCTTATTGTTGCAGCCGCTCGTCCGATCACTGAAGCCTCGGGCGTACAAGTGTTGTTCTCTTCGTTAACGGGCGACATCATGCTGGATGCCTTGATTGGTGCGGTGTTTGCCATCATCAGCTATTCCAGTCTCGCGGCGGTATTGATAACCGCAACGCTGACCGCTACCGGCGTAATTTCATTCAAAGTGGCGCTTTGCCTGGTGATTGGTGCCAATCTTGGCAGCGGATTACTGGCAATGCTGAATGCCAGTAGTTCCAACGCAGCGGGTAAGCGCGTTGCCCTGGGAAGCCTGCTGTTTAAACTGCTGGGCTGCCTTCTCATTCTACCTTTCGTCAATATCGCAGCGATATGGCTTCAGAAATTGCCCGTTAATGACGAAGAACTCGTGATTTTTTTCCACGTGTTCTACAACGTGATTCGCTGCGTCGTGTTGGTGCCCTTTGCCGAGCCGATGGCGCGCCTGTGCCGTCGCCTGATCGCTGACGATGCAGAAACCGGGCTGCGTCTGAAACCAAAGCACCTTGATAGCAGCGCGCTGGACACGCCAACGCTGGCGCTGGTGAATGCCGCGCGCGAGGCGTTACGTATTGGCGATGTGTTAGAACAGATGCTGGATGCTTTTAGCAAGGTGATCCACGGCGAGCCGCGCGAGGAACGTACCGTGCGGCGGCTGGATGATGATGTTGATGTGCTGTACACCGCTATCAAACTGTATCTGGCACGCATGCAAAAAGAGGATTTATCGGAGGAAGATTCACGGCGCTGGGGTGAAATCATTGAAATGTCTCTGAACCTGGAGCAGGCCGGAGACATCATTGAGCGCATGAGCGGCGATGTCGCCGATAAATCCCTTGCCGCGCAGCGCGCTTTTTCGGCTGAAGGATTACGGGAATTAGAGACGCTACAGGAGCAATTAGTTGCCAATTTGCGCCTGAGTTTATCGGTGTTCTTATCCCACGATACCACCAGCGCCAGACGTCTGCGTCGCGCCAAACATCGTTTCCGTCTGAAAATTCGCCGTTATTCGCATGCGCATGTCGATCGCCTGCATCAGCAAAATGTACAAAGCATTGAAACCAGTTCGCTACATCTGGGTTTATTGGGCGATATGAAGCGATTGAATTCGCTGTTCTGTACTGCGGCCTACACGGTATTAGAACAACCGGATGATGAACGGGATGACGAATAAAAAAACGGCGTGTCGGTTTAAGACACGCCGTTTTTCACCGTTTATTTCTTCTTGATCGGCTTGCCTGACCAGTAACCCGCCAGCAATGAGCCAGACAGATTATGCCATACCGAAAACAGGGCGCCCGGCAGCGCGGCCAGTGGAGAGAAGTACAGTTTACCCAGCGTTGCGGCCAGGCCAGAGTTCTGCATACCCACTTCTAACGCCAGCGTGCGGCAGGTGGATTCATCAAAGCCAAACAGTTTGCCTCCCCAGTAACCGCCAAGCAGGCCAATCGCATTGTGCAAAATCACCGCAGCGATCACCATCAACCCAACCGAGCCAATAAAGCCCTGGCTGCCCGCAACGACCGCGCTGATGATCAACAAAATACATACCATTGAGAACGCCGGTAGATAAGGCTCAACGCGGCGGACTACGCTGTTCATAGCGTGATGAATAATCAGCCCCAACCCAATCGGGATGACCACGATTTTCACTATGCTCAACAACATGCCAACCACATCGACCTGAATATGTGTGTCGACATAGAAACGCGTCAGCAACGGGGTAGCAAAAACGCCCACCAGTGCAGAAACAGAGGAGATGGTGACTGACAGCGCAACATCACCTTTCGCCAGATAGATCATCACGTTAGATGCCGTTCCACTGGCAACACTGCCCACCAGAATCATCCCTGCAGCTAAATCAGATGGCATATGAAACAGTTTTGCCAGCCCCCAGGCAGCCAGCGGCATCACCAGATAATGCAGAAACGTAACAGCAATCACGGGAGCCGGACGTACCAGCACACGCTTGAAATCATCGATATTGAGCGTGACACCCATACCGAACATAATCAGCATGAGCAGGTAAGTTACCCACGGACCGATGCCGAGAAAGGTGTTGGGAGTAGCATAAGCGGCGACAGATAACAGCACAGCCCAAAGAGGGAACAGGCGGGTTAAGGTGGCGAGCATGGCCAGACTTCCTTATAAGAATGTTATGTTTTTAAGCAGGTTTGCCATAGAACACGCTTCGCAGGAACGGCTGCTGAAGCTAGCACAGGATCATAACATTTCGTTATCACGACGTAAGGCGGGAATGGTGTCACCGGGGAAAATGCGGATCGACTGCTGCCGATGTCCTGAAATAACCAGAATTACGCTACTTTTCCCCGTAAACTACGGTAGATCACACCACTTATTGCCACAATAATGGCTGGCTTTAACCAGCGCCTCTGCTGTTGCGGAATTTGGTATAACGTTCTTTTAGCGTGTTGAAATTATTCAGCGAGCGGAGCAGCGGTTAGTGCAACCGTAAAAGCCGGGCCAGGCCCGGCTTCGCTGTTTGCAAAAAATCTTTCCGCTTACTCGAAAAGATTGTGATGCAGCGTACGCACGACACTTTCTGCGTCCGCACCAGGCACCAGGAAGCACAAATTGTAACTGCTGGCCCCGTAGCAAATCATCCGCAGATTAAACGGATCGAGCACACCAAACACCTCTTTACCCACTCCGCAGGCTTTAGACAGGTTGTTACCGATGATCGCCACCAGCGCCAGGTTCTCTTCCACTTCGACCCGACACAGCGAGGATAACTCGGTCAGTAATGCCTGTGTCAGCAGACTGTCGCCGGTTGAGGTTGAGCCCGTGGTGTCAAGCGTCAGCGCCACGCTCACCTCGGAGGTGGTAATCAAATCTACCGAGATAGTGTGGCGTGCCAAAATGCTGAACACTTCGGCAAGAAAGCCTGGCGTATGCAACATGTTCAGGCTATGTAACGTCAGCAGAGTTTGCTTACGACGCAGCGCCAGTGCGCGGAACAGCGGCGGGTTTTTGGTTGTATTGCAGACACGGGTTCCGCCTGCTGAAGGATCTTTGCTTGAACCGACAAATACCGGAATATCCCGGCGAACCGCTGGCAGCAACGTGGCAGGATGCAACACTTTGGCACCAAAGGTCGCCATCTCTGCGGCTTCTTCGAAGGTAATTTCGTCAATACGTTTCGCCGTTGGCACTACGCGTGGATCGGTAGTGTAAATGCCGGGTACATCGGTCCAAATATCCACTCGCGCAGCGTGCAGCGCTTCACCTAACAGCGCGGCGGTATAATCGCTGCCACCACGGCCTAATGTCGTGGTACGCCCTTTGCTTTCGCTACCAATAAAGCCCTGGGTGATCACCAGCGCTTGTTCAAGGCGTGGCTTAAGTTGCGTGATGGTGAGTTCTGTCAGCACATCCACTTCAGGTTCGGCACGCCCAAAACGATCGCTGGTGCGCATCACTTTACGCACATCGAACCATACAGCGTTGACCTGTCGTTCACGCAGAATTTCCACAAACAGCAGCGTTGACATCAGTTCACCATGACTGACCAGTTCATCAGTCAATGCGGCGGAGGTCGCCAGCGCGGCAGCTTCAGACAACATGGCAATATTTTCAATCATACGGTCGATTTCGTCACGAATCACATCGGGACGCTGCAGGCGATCGACAATGGCATATTGAATACGGCGGATCTCGTCCAGCAGAAAGACGCGTTGCGAGGGTTCCTGACCTTCGGCGAGAGAAACAAGGAGATTAGTGATGCCTGCGGAGGCGGAAAGGACCACCAGACGCGTATTAGCATCGGCCAGCACCACATCGGCGCTGCGGTTCATGGCATCAAAATCGGCAACGCTGGTGCCGCCAAATTTTGCCACAATCAGAGTTTGAGACATGTTATGACCTCGTGTCAGGTTATTTTGCTCCCGCACGTTCAACTGCGGACGAGAGACATTCTATCAGCCTTGGCACAAGGGAAGAGCAGAAACGGGCAGACCAGATCGGGTAGACGAGTCACCCAGAAGCGCCCCACCTTGCGAAACGTCCGACTGCGAACGATTCTGGTGACAACCCAGGGGATTCAGCCCCTGCAGCCGACAGACAACACACCGTATGTTGCCCACCTCGGCGTCGCTCCCCCTGATGTGTTTTCACCGGATACGGTTCCTCCAACACACTGCCTGGGCGACGCGCCTCTTCTGGCTTACGCTTAGTCGCGCAAGTAGCCGCGTATAAATATCGGTTTCTGGCTTTGCTGTCAACGACGATGCTTTGAGGAATTTTCACTTTCTGCGCACCCGGAGATAAATTTCATTGTGCCGCAGTGAGTAGAGTGCTGAATGGGTTCATTCAGCGCGGTATTTTATGATGCGGCACAAGAGGCATTCGCAGCAAACCAGTCAAAATGCATCACGATTTCACCGCGCATTATGCCGAAATTCGCACCAGATAAATTTATTGAAAAATCGCAGCTGACCGGACGCAACACCGCACGATGTGATACCTGCACAATCACTGCGATGACAAACTTTTTCCTTTCAGTTGCAACTGTGGTCATACTGAAATGCTAAGCGGGTACGCTGTGACCCCGATGGAATGACGGTTCTTAATATCAACAAGAGTGTTGCCATGAAAAATATCAATCCGACACAAACCGCAGCCTGGAAAGCGCTGCAACAGCATTTTGAACAAATGAAAACGGTAGAAATCGCCGATTTATTTGCCCAGGATGCCGATCGTTTTGCCAAATTCTCTGCCACCTTTGATGATCAGATGCTGGTGGATTATTCAAAAAACCGCATCACCCAGGAAACCCTTGATAAATTACAGGCGCTGGCAAAAGAAACTGAACTGAGCGACGCCATCAAGTCCATGTTTTCCGGCGAAAAAATTAACCGCACGGAAGATCGCGCAGTGCTACACGTTGCGCTACGCAACCGCAGCAATACGCCAATCGTGGTTGATGGCAAAGACGTCATGCCGGAAGTGAACGCGGTACTGGATAAGATGAAAGGCTTTTCTGAGCGCATTATCAGCGGCGAATGGAAAGGTTACACCGGCAAACCGATTACTGACGTCGTAAACATCGGTATCGGTGGCTCGGATCTCGGCCCTTTTATGGTGACCGAAGCCCTGCGTCCGTATAAAAATCATCTGAATATGCATTTTGTCTCCAACGTTGATGGCACGCACATTGCCGAAACATTGAAAGACCTTAGCCCAGAAACCACACTGTTCCTGGTGGCTTCTAAAACCTTCACCACGCAAGAAACCATGACCAATGCACACAGCGCACGCGACTGGTTTCTGAAAACAGCAGGCGATCAGCAGCACGTTGCAAAACACTTTGCGGCGCTGTCGACCAACGCGAAAGCGGTGGGTGAATTCGGTATCGACACCAACAATATGTTCGAATTCTGGGATTGGGTGGGTGGCCGCTATTCACTGTGGTCAGCGATTGGCTTGTCGATCATTCTTTCTGTCGGCTTCGATAATTTCGAGCAGCTGCTGAGCGGCGCGCACGCGATGGATAAGCATTTCGCTAATACCCCTGCTGAGCAAAACTTACCGGTACTGCTGGCATTGATTGGTATCTGGTATAACAACTTCTTTGGTGCTGAAACTGAAGCTATTCTGCCCTACGACCAATATATGCACCGCTTTGCTGCCTATTTTCAGCAGGGAAACATGGAATCCAACGGCAAATATGTTGATCGCGAAGGCCATCCGGTGGATTACCAGACCGGCCCAATTATTTGGGGCGAGCCGGGTACGAATGGACAGCACGCGTTCTATCAGTTGATTCACCAGGGCACTAAGCTGATTCCCTGTGATTTTATCGCACCCGCCATAACCCATAATGCCCTGGCCGATCACCATCCGAAGCTGCTGTCGAACTTCTTTGCCCAGACCGAAGCCCTGGCGTTTGGTAAGTCGCGTGAAGTGGTGGAGAAAGAGTTTACCGATGCCGGTAAATCTGCTGACGCGGTTGCGCACATCGTGCCCTTTAAAGTATTTGAAGGTAACCGTCCAACCAACTCAATTCTGCTGCGTGAAATTACGCCATTCAGCCTTGGCGCACTGATTGCGCTGTACGAGCACAAAATATTTACCCAGGGCGCAATCCTGAATATCTTCACTTTCGATCAGTGGGGCGTGGAATTAGGTAAGCAACTGGCGAACCGTATTCTGCCAGAGCTGGAAAATGACGATAAAATCGAAAGTCATGACAGTTCCACAAATGCCTTAATTAATCGCTATAAATCCTGGCGTTAATTTACTGTCCTTTTTCCAGGGCGGCATCATTGCCGCCTTTTTATCGTCAAAAACAGCAGATCCCATCACAAATTCACCACTCTCAGAGCAATAACCGGTTAGATAATTCTTAAAATACCCTCAGTAAATTCTGAACTTGCTGTTTTCCTGACAGCGAAAACTCTATTAAAACTGGATCTAAAATCAACGCACCGCCACCCTTATCCTTTGATAAATAATATAATTGTATTTTATCCATCCTCAGTAAAATCTGATAATCCCTGTTCAGGGCCAGTTATTAATAAAATAGAACAAAACCCTTTGCAATATTTCCGGCACCCGACATATATCTGGCTATATAGCTTAATCAACCGATTTTAAAAGCGATTAATACTAAACTGGCTCCATTATTAGCGTTTATCCACTGCCCTTCCGTTGGCTTTTACAATCGCTGAACTCTGGTATTTTGTTGCCTTATACTGAACGCGCCCGCAAAGGGCGATCCCTATTGTCATTGAAGTCGCAGGTGCGTTGGCATTGCTCGCTTACTCCCGACGCTTATTTGAGCATGATCTGGCGTATTCAGCCGCGTGCCGCCGTCCTGCAACATTAATGATTCAGGGAGAGAGATCCTTCATTCACTTAATGCAGGAAATGTCGTTATGAAAAAACTCATGGTTGCAGGTGCAGCCTTACTTTACGTTGCTGTCTCTTCCAGCGCTTTTGCGGCGCCGGAAGAAGCGGGTGCCGCAGCTGGCGCGCAGGCGGGAGCCGTCTCTGCCGGCGCGTCTACCGCTGTGGGTATCGGCGCACTCGGCGCGTTAGTGGGCCTCGGTGTTGCCGCTTCTGGCGGTGGTGACGGGGCAAATACAGGTACAACAACCACGACGACAACGAGCACCACTCGTTGATGTAGCACCTTTAAACATAACCACACTTTCGTGTGGTTATTTTTACTTTGGCATGACTTATCAGGGACACACAGTGCGCCAACTTCCTCTGCTGCTCGCTTGTCTGCTGCTGCAGGCCTGCACACAAACGCAAAAAGGGCTGGAACAGACCGTGATGCTTGCCATCAGCGGCCCGGATGATGTGACCATCACCAGTCAACAAATTAACGATTTGCCTTACGCCAGCCTTTACGCCCGCATTAATGATGGTCCGCGCATTTTCGTTGTACTGGGTTATAACGAAAACGATCAACAGAAATGGGTAACCCAGGACAAAGCGATGCTGGTTACCGCGCAGGGTCGTCTGATCAAAACCCTTGGCCTGCCGAATAATTTGCAGCAGGTCAGTAACCTACAACACGATCCTCTGGCCGACGGTCTGCATATCCGTAAAGGTGCCAGCTGGACGCGTATCGTTCAGTGGACCGAGCAAGGCAAGGTACGCGCCGCAACGGTTAGCTCCCTCTTCCAGCGGGGTGAAGATCAAGTGCTGGACGTCGCAGGCCATCGCATTGCCTGTCGCGTCTGGCATGAACAGGCACGTATCGATAGCAGCGGGCGTGAATGGGAGAACACCTTCTGGATTGATAACCGTAGCGGTGAGGTGGTACAGGCCCGTCAAATGCTGGCGGCAGACGCCTTCCCTGTTGAAACTACCATTCTGAAGCCGGCGAAATCATGAAAAAAATAACTTCTCTGCTGACCGGCCTCAGCCTGTTCAGCGCAGCGGCCCTGGCGGATGGACAAGTCACGGTGCATGCACCGCATAGTCAAAACAGCCTACACATTGTTGCCGTACAAGACCTGGCACAGCTGATGACGCAACCCGCGGTGATGCCTTACAGCACGGGCGCGGTGATTGCCGAACACGCTGCCACCGCCGTGGCGCATCAGCTTTATCAGCAAACTCTGGCGCAACTGCGAGCGTGGCGCGCCAACAGCAGCGGCGAACGTACTGCCGCAATTGACGAAGTGATTCGTCAATTAGTTAACATCAGGGTCACTGGACGCCTGTTTACGCCGCTCGATCCCGACTGGATTCGCCTGCATCCGGCAGACAATCGCCGCCTTGAAGGCCGCTACGATCTTTATCTGGCCGCGCCATCCAGTCACGTATTACTGCTCGGCGCGCTAGCCGGGGCCGGGAAGGTGAACTGGCAACCCGGACAATCGGTGCGAGAGTATCTGGCAAGTCACAAACGCCTTTCCGGTGCGGAAAATAATTTTGCTACCGTCATCTCCCCTTCCGGTGCGACACAACAGGTGCCGATTGCTTACTGGAATCATCGTCATGTCGAAGTTGAACCCGGCAGCATCATCTGGCTTGGTTTCTCGGCCTGGAGCCTGCCTGGCGCTTATGGCGATCTAAATAACCGCATCCTTTCCGTTTTGACTCACCGGATACCAGACTGATGAAAAAACATTATCTCTTCAGCCTGTTGGCTGTTTCCGTGGCGACGGCCTGCCAGGTACAGGCCGAAACCTGGCCAGAACCGATCGGTCCTTCCCAGTCTGATTTCGGCGGTGTGGGTCTGCTGCAGGTGCCTACCGCGCGTATGGCGAAAGAGGGGGAATTTAGCCTAAACTTCCGCGATAACGATCAATATCGCTATTACTCGGCGTCTCTGCAGCTTTTTCCCTGGCTGGAAACTACCGTGCGTTACACCGACGTGCGAACCCGTGAATACAGTGCCGTTTCATCATTCAGCGGTAATCAGAGCTACAAAGATAAAGCCTTCGATCTGAAGCTGCGCCTGTGGCAGGAAGGTTACTGGTTGCCAGAAGTCTCGTTTGGCACGCGCGATCTCGGCGGCACGGGTTTGTTCGATAGTGAATATCTGGTTGCCAGCAAAGCGTGGGGGCCCTTTGATTTTACCCTAGGGCTCGGCTGGGGGTATCTCGGCAACAGCGGCACCCTCAAAAATCCGTTCTGCTCATACAGCGACAGTTATTGCCAGCGCCCCGGTACCGGCCAGGCGGGTTCGATTAACGGTTCGCAGATGTTTCACGGCCCGAGCGCCCTGTTTGGCGGCGTTGAATATCAAACGCCGTGGCAACCGCTGCGCCTCAAGATGGAGTATGAAGGCAACGATTATCAGGATGACTTCGCTGGCCGCCTTGAACAGCGCAGCAAGCTGAACGTAGGCGCAATTTATCGCGTCACCGACTGGGCCGACATCAATGCCAGCTACGAGCGCGGCAATACCTTTATGTTCGGCGTGACGATTCGCACAAACTTTAACGACCTGCGTCAGGCACACATCGACAGAGAAAAACCGGCTTACCATCCGCATCCACAACCGCAATTATTAGAGCCAACTGTGGTGGCGACGCAGTTAACCGATCTGAAGTACAACGCGGGCCTGATTGGCCCTCATATTCAGACTAAAGGCCATACGCTGTATGTTTCCGGCGAGCAGACCAAATATCGTGATACACGTGAAGGTGTCGATCGCGCTAACCGCATCATAATGAATAACCTGCCTGCGGGTATTGATACCATTAACGTTACCGAATCACGCTTTAACATGCCGCAGGTGACGACCACAACCAGGGTTGCCAGCCTGCATAATGAGTTAGTCGGGTATCCGCTCGGACATGAACAGCCCTTACAGCAGACGCGCAAGGATCCGGTTGATGCCGGACAAACGGAGCAAGGCCTGTTTATCCGTAAAGATCGCCTGAACTACAGCCTGTCGCCGGTACTGAATCAATCAATGGGCGGCCCGGAAAGTTTCTATATGTACCAGGTTGGCGTTATGGGTAACGTCGACTTCTGGCTTACCGATCATCTGCTGGTAGGTGGTAGCCTGTTCGGCAATATCGCCAACAACTATGACAAATTCAATTACAACGGCGCGCCTGCTGATTCGACCTTACCGCGTGTGCGTACCCATATTCGTGATTACGTTGAAAATAATGTCTACGTTAATGACCTGCAGGCTAACTATATGGGTTACCTGGGTAATGGTTTCTACGGCCAGATGTATGGCGGCTATCTGGAGACGATGTACGGTGGCGTAGGCGGCGAGCTGCTTTATCGACCGATCGATAGCAACTGGGCAGTGGGAATTGACGCTAACTATGTCCGCCAGCGTGACTGGGACAACATGATGCAGTTCACCAACTACAAAGCGTCAACGGGGAATCTGACGGCTTACTGGCGTCCATGGTTTATGCAGGATGTTCTGGTAAAAGCCAGCGTCGGTCAGTATCTGGCGAAAGATAAAGGCGTAACGGTGGATATTTCCAAACGCTTCGACAGTGGTGTAATGGTTGGTGTATATGCCACCAAAACCGATGTGTCGTCAGATGAGTACGGTGAGGGCGATTTCACCAAAGGTTTTTACATTTCTATCCCAATGGATCTGTTCACCGTGACGCCAACGCGTGGCCGTGCACAAGTTAACTGGGTGCCGCTGACGCGCGATGGTGGTCAGATGCTGGGACGTAAATACCAGCTGTATGATTTAACGTCCGATCGGGATGCCCGGTTTAATTAAACGCACGTTGCCACCGCATGCAGATGCAGGCGGTGGCCATCCTTTTTCGCAATGCTGAGCGAAGAAGCCAGGATGCGCCAGCGAGATAGCTGGCGCCAGGATTTTTAGTCTGCGTCGTAGCCAAGGTTGGGTGCCAGCCAGCGCTCGACCTCCGACACCGGCATACCTTTGCGTGCGGCGTAATCTTCAACCTGATCGCGCTGAATCTGCGCCACGGCGAAATAGCGGCTGTCAGGATGGCTAAAGTACCAGCCCGAAACCGATGCGCCCGGCCACATGGCAAAAGATTCTGTCAGCTTCATTCCCGTCATGGCTTCAACATCCAGTAGCTGCCAGATTGTCGCCTTTTCGGTGTGTTCCGGACATGCCGGGTAACCAGGTGCCGGACGAATGCCCTGATAATTTTCGCGGATCAGCTCTTCCTTGCTGAGATTCTCGTTAGGCGAGAAGCCCCATATCACTTTACGTACCCGCTCATGCAGATACTCGGCAAACGCTTCCGCCAGGCGATCGGCAAGCGCCTTTACCATGATTTTGTTGTAGTCATCATGCTGGCGGTCGTAAGCCTCCGCTAGTTCATCTTCTTCCAACCCGCCGGTAACAGCGAATGCGCCCAGGTAATCCGCTTTACCGCTGGTTTTCGGCGCGACGAAATCGGCCAGACAATAGTTGGCAAAGTCGGTTTTCTCGGTTTGCTGACGTAAGTGATGACTTACACACAGTATTTCATTGCGCTGTTCATCCTTGTAAATATGCACATCATCTCCAACGCGGTTGGCCGGAAAAATACCGACCACGCCGCGCGGCTTCAGCGCGCCGTTTTCACTCAGCATATCGAGCATGGCATTGGCATCGGCAAACAGGCGCTTCGCCTCTTCACCCACCACTTCATCTTCAAGGATGCGCGGATATTTGCCCGCCAGCGACCAGGTCATAAAGAATGGCGTCCAGTCGATATAGTTTCGCAGCGTATCAATACTGGCCTCCACGGCGCTGACACCGAGACGATGCGCCATCGGCGGCGTGTAATTTTCCCAGTCAAGGCTGGTCGCATTATCACGGGCGACCTGCAAGGAAACCGGCGGCGTACGCGGTTTTTTACGGGCATGTTGAATACGTACGGTTTCGTACTCTTTGCGGGTACGCGCCACGAAATCATCTTTCAGGGAGGACGAAAGCAGCGAAGAGACCACGCCAACCGTGCGCGAGGCGTTCTGCACATATACTGTTGGGCCACTGTAGTTTTGCTCAATTTTCACCGCAGTGTGCGCTTTTGAAGTGGTCGCGCCGCCAATCAGCAGTGGCAGGGTGAAGCCCTGGCGCTCCATCTCTTTGGCCATATTGACCATTTCGTCCAGCGACGGCGTAATCAGGCCAGATAAACCGATGATGTCCGCATTAACTTCACGCGCTGTTTTCAGGATTTTTTCGCCCGGCACCATCACGCCAAGATCGATAATTTCATAGTTATTACACTGCAAAACTACGCCAACGATATTCTTGCCGATGTCGTGTACATCGCCTTTCACCGTCGCCAGCACGATTTTGCCATTGCTACGGCCCGCTTCTTTGCTGGCCTCAATAAATGGCTCCAGATAGGCAACCGCCTGCTTCATCACGCGTGCTGATTTCACCACCTGCGGCAGAAACATTTTTCCTTCACCAAACAGGTCGCCGACTACGTTCATCCCTGACATTAGCGGGCCTTCAATCACTTCAATCGGGCGCGGAGCCTGCTGGCGTGCTTCTTCGGTGTCTTGCTCAATAAATTCGGTAATACCTTTTACCAGCGAATATTCCAGACGCTTCACGACATCCCAGCTGCGCCATTCGGCCTGCTGCTTCTCCTGCGCGCCGTCGCTTTTATCGCTGCGATATTTTTCTGCCAGATCCAGCAGGCGTTCAGTGCCATCATCGCGGCGGTTGAGGATCACATCTTCAACCGCATCGCGTAACTCAGCTGGCAAATCATCATAAATTGCCAGCTGACCAGCATTGACGATGCCCATATCCATGCCTTTACGGATGGCATAGTAGAGAAATACCGCGTGGATAGCCTCACGTACCGGATCGTTGCCCCGGAAGGAGAACGAGACGTTGGACACCCCACCGGAGATCATCGCATGCGGCAGTTCGCGCTTGATGTCTTCACAGGCGCCGATAAAGTCCATTGCGTAATTGTTGTGTTCTTCAATACCGGTCGCAACCGCGAAAATATTGGGATCGAAAATGATGTCTTCCGGCGGGAAACCCACTTGCCCGGTAA
This sequence comes from Mixta mediterraneensis, assembly GCF_014946725.1. Lineage (GTDB taxonomy): Bacteria > Pseudomonadota > Gammaproteobacteria > Enterobacterales > Enterobacteriaceae > Pantoea > Pantoea mediterraneensis. Next base: position 88,372 of record NZ_JACFXY010000008.1, on the reverse strand, counting down.
GAATTTTGTAGGCACGACGGCAGATTTCAATTTTACGCGCTCGCGTATCTGCCTGGCCAACTTCATCAAACGCCATCACCACCATCGCAGCACCGTAGCGACGAACCTGACGGGCGTGATGAATAAAGGCTTCTTCACCCTCTTTCATAGAAATAGAATTCACAATGCCTTTGCCCTGAATACATTGCAGACCTTTTTCAATCACCTCCCATTTTGAGGAGTCAATCATAATCGGGACACGTGCAATATCAGGTTCGCCCGCGATAAGGTTGAGGAAACGCACCATCGCCGCTTCGGCGTCCAGCATTCCTTCATCCATATTGATGTCAATAATCTGCGCGCCGTTTTCGACCTGCTGTAGCGCGACTTCCAGCGCTTCGTTGTATTTATCTTCTTTGATCAGGCGTTTGAACTTCGCCGAACCCGTAACGTTGGTGCGTTCACCGACGTTCACGAACAGCGATTCAGCAGTAATATTCAACGGCTCAAGGCCGGAAAGGCGACAGGCGACGGGAATGTTTGGCAGCTGGCGAGGCGCAACGCCGTCAACCGCTTTCACCATCGCCGCGATGTGTTCCGGCGTCGTGCCACAGCAGCCACCGATAATATTAAGGAAGCCCGATGTCGCCCACTCTCCAATCTGCTGCGCCATAATTTCAGCATCCAGATCGTATTCGCCAAACGCATTTGGTAATCCCGCATTGGGATGAGCGGTGACGTAGCCTTCCGCAATGCGCGACAGCTCTGCCACATACTGACGCAATTCATCCGGGTCAAGCGCACAGTTGAGACCAAACGACAGCGGCTCCGCATGACGCAGCGAGTTATAAAAGGCTTCAGTCGTTTGACCAGACAATGTACGTCCTGACGCATCGGTGATGGTGCCGGAGATCATCAGAGGCAATTTAACCCCAAGCGCTTCCATCTCAGTCTGTACCGCGTAGATCGCGGCTTTAGCATTCAGGGTATCGAACACCGTTTCAATCATGATGAGATCGGCTCCCCCTTTCACCAGCGCACGCGTCGATTCGCGGTAAGCTTCCACCAGCTGATTGAAAGTCACGTTTCGATAAGCGGGATCGTTAACGTCAGGCGAGATCGAGCAGGTACGGTTAGTCGGGCCTAATACACCCGCCACATAGCGCGGCCGATCCGGCGTTTTCGCCGTCCATTCATCAGCACAGGCGCGCGCCAGCTTCGCCGCTTCAAAGTTGATCTCCGCCGATAACGCTTCCATCTGATAATCAGCCATCGCAATGGTGGTCGCGTTAAAGGTGTTGGTTTCGAGAATATCCGCACCGGCGGCAAGATACGCGTCATGGATCTCGCGGATCACCTCCGGCTTGCTCAGTACCAGCAGATCGTTGTTACCTTTGAGATCGCAAGGCCAGTCAGCGAAACGGCTGCCGCGAAAATCCTGCTCATCCAGCTTATAGCTCTGGATCATCGTGCCCATGCCACCGTCTAACACCATAATGCGTTGCGCGAGCTGCTGATGCAGCGCTTCGATTTTGTTGCTCACTGTTGCCTCGTTCCCTTCAATCTGCTGGCTGAAATACCAGCCCGACATACTGGCATAACTTTGTTAAGGGTAAAAGCAACCTTGCGTGAGACATTTTCAGTCAACAGCCGCAACGGGTCTGACCAGAAAGGCGCTGTTTGCAAATCAGCCATTTGCAAATCAGCCAATTAAAACGAAAATGATTTTCCGATTGCGAAAGGAGAAAGAGCAATGACAACGCCCGTCACCGCAAAACGCGGTAAAAAATCTCGCGGTACGTTCGCTTCTGCCGCTCCCGTCGGTGGCCAGGTCTAGTCTTTAACCCGCGGTCCGAGGCTGCTGGAATTCATCACTGAATCTCACGGCAGCGTAGCGCTGACCGAACTGGCGCAGCAGGCCGGTTTACCTAATTCTACAACCCAGCGTTTACTGACCACCATGCAGCAACAAGGCTTTGTCCGTCAGGTTGGCGATCTCGGCTTCTGAACGATTGGCGCGCACGCCTTTGTGGTTGGCAGCAGCTTCCTGCAGAGCCGCAATCTGTTTGCACTGGTGCATCCGGTGTTGCGCAGGCTGGTGGAGATGTCCGGTGAAACCGTAAATCTGGCAGTATTGGATCTCAGCGATCATCAGGCAGTCATTATCGATCAAGTGCAGTGTACGCAGCTGATGCGCATGTCGGCCCCCATTGTATTCAGGCCAACTGTGATCGAGCAGTTTCCACAGGATCTCATCTATCTGAAATACCGCCGGTAGCTAACCTTTGTCGTAACCTTGCTGCCATTGTTCTCGCGTCGTTAACAATGCTTCACGCTGTGGGGCAAAGCGTGCGACGAGTTCTTGCAGAAAGTGAATGACCTCGGGGTAAGGAGCTGCTGCTCCGCATGTTTAAAGGACTGAGTGAAATGTAAGGCACTACAGCTGTCATGGAGGCTTACTCCTGTTATTAGCGGGATCGCAGGATGATTTTTACGTACCGGACAATTTTTAAGCTACAGGCCCAAAGCATATTCATTTTATTTTTAAAATAAAAACTATTTCTATTTTAAAATTAAATATTGATTAGCTATTTTATAAACAAGAGATTAAAAATTATTTACTGGAAGGAATGGTTTCCATTATGGGAATTCCGGGCATAAAAAAACCGTGCCAGCTAAAGGCTGACACGGCGGATCCGACAAATTTTAATTTTATTCCAGCGTTGGATTCATATGGCGCAGATCGTATGGCGTGATTTGGTAGACATAATAATTGAGCCAGTTAGAGAATAATAAATTGCCGTGGCTACGCCATGTGGCACGCGGCGGTAGCTCAGGATTATCCTGGGGAAAATAATTATGCGGAATATCGGGGTTTAACCCGGCATCGTAATCACGATGATACTCACCTGATAATGTCAGCGCGTCATATTCTGGATGCCCGGTGACAAATGCCAACCGTTTATCCTTACTTGCCATTAAATATGCGCCAGTTTGTTCTGATTCAGCAAACAGTTCGAGATCGGTGTAATCGGTGATCAGTTGCGTTGGGAAATCGGCATAGCGTGAATGCGGAGCCAGAAAATTATCGTCGAATCCCCGTGTCAGCAAAGCATGCGGATGCAGAATTTGATGTTCGAAAACCCCGGATAATTTCTTCTGACGCGTTTGCTTAGGAATGCCGTAAAGAATGTTTAACGCAGCCTGAACCGCCCAACAGACGAACAGCGTTGAGGTCACATGCTCTTTCGCCCAATGCAATATGCGCTGAATTTGAGGCCAGTAAGCGACGTCATTAAAATCAACCAGACCCAAGGGTGCACCAGTAACGATTAAGCCGTCAAAATTGTCATGCTGTATATCTTCAAAATTGCAGTAGAAGTTATTGAGATGCTCTGTAGGCGTATTACGGGATTCGCGGCTATCAATACGCAGCAGCTGAATATCAATCTGCAATGGCGAGTGGCTTTGTTGAATAAATCAGCTTCAGGACGAGTGACTCTGTAGCTGACCGGGTTTTCAGGCAATACGCACGCTTTCTGGCATACCAGCCTTCGTTATTTTATTCAGCGCACGCACCATGCCCAAAGCCTCTGCTACCTGACCATCGTAATCACGCAGCGTCAGTGAACCTCCGAACAGTTGCTTTACCCTGTACATGGCCGTCTCCGCTATCGAGCGACGGTTGTAATCTGTTGTCCATTTCCACCGGGCATTACTCCCGGTCAGCCGCTGATTCGCTCCTGCACGGTTACGGTCTGCGTACTCTACGGGCCAGTAACCCGCTCCTTTTCGGGGCGGGATGAGGGCACTGATTTTCTTGCGCCGCAGTTCATCGTGACAGAGTCGGGTGTCGTAAGCGCCGTCTGCTGCGGCTGCCCTGATTTTTCTGTGTGTCTGCCGGATAAGACCCGGGAAAGCTTCTGAGTCCGTGACGTTGTTCAGAGACAGGTCCGCGCAGATGACTTCATGTGTTCTGCTGTCAACGGCCAGATGCAGCTTCCGCCAGGTACGACGGCGCTCTTTGCCGTGATTTTTGACTTTCCATTCGCCTTCACCAAAAACCTTCAGCCCGGTGGAATCAATCACCAGGTGTGCGATTTCACCCCGGGTGGGTGTTTTGAAACAGACATTAACCGACTTTGCCCGCTTGCTGACACTGCTGTAATCCGGGCAGCGCAACGGAACGTTCATCAGGGCAAAAATGGAATCAATAAAACCCTGCGCAGCCCGCAGGGTCAGCCGGAACAGGCGTTTAATCATCAGGACGGTGGTGATGGCAAGGTCAGAATAGCGCTGAGGTCTTCCCCGTGATGAAGGCGTTGCCGACTCATACCAGGCATGAGTCGCTTCATCGTCCAGCCAGAAAGTGAGGGAGCCACGGTTGATGAGGGCTTTGTTGTAGGTGGGCCAGTTGGTGATTTTGAACTTTTGCTTTGCCACGGAACGGTCTGTGTTGTCGGGAGGATGCGTGATCTGATCCTTCAACTCAGCAAAAGTTCGATTTATTCAACAAAGCCATGGCGAGTAAGAAAGTAAACGCAGGAACTGATTTTCTGTCTCAATCTTTTTTGGCATAAGGTTGAGTACCAGCACCTTAAGCGGACGGATCTCCTGAACACTGGCGCGCGACGAGGCCATCACAAAAACATTTTCGTTACGCAAAAAATTTACTGCCGGTAATTCGTCGGGAACCCTGATTGGCATAGCCTGCTTACCTCACACAACCATATAAACGTTTAGACATCCAGATGCCCAACCTTAGCCTGGCGATTATGCAATGTCGAGCCTTCATGCAGAATATGAAAATGTTTCAGCTTAAATCAGCAAAGGGGTTGATAAAGGGTGAGATGGAGTATCGCTGCTGCTATGGCGATATAGATTATTCGCCGTGAGACTACGCGTATGAGAATACAGTGGTGCTATTCGCGTCTGTTAGCGAAAATTTGAAAGCGACAGTTTGACACCGCCTGGAATTTTGCAGGAAACCGACAGAGCTGGCTTTTATCGCGTTAAAACGGTCCGGGAACCGGACGTAAAAAAGCCCTTTGCATATGCAAAGGGCTTTCTCTTATTTGATGCCTGGCAGTTCCCTACTCTCGCATGGGGAGACCCCACACTACCATCGGCGCTACGGCGTTTCACTTCTGAGTTCGGCATGGGATCAGGTGGGACCACCGCGCTACGGCCGCCAGGCAAATTCTGTTTTATTCACGCCGTCACCCTCAGGTAACCACGTGAACCAGTCCGTGAACCAAGCTGAAAACCGGTCTCAAAACGCCTCTGGCGTTGTAAGGTTAAGCCTCACGGGTCATTAGTACCGGTCAGCTCAACGCATCGCTGCGCTTACACATCCGGCCTATCAACGTCGTCGTCTTCAACGTCCCTTCAGGACCCTTAAAGGGTCAGGGAAAACTCATCTCGGGGCAAGTTTCGTGCTTAGATGCTTTCAGCACTTATCTTTTCCGCACTTAGCTACCGGGCAGTGCCACTGGCGTGACAACCCGGACACCAGCGGTGCGTTCACTCCGGTCCTCTCGTACTAGGAGCAACCCCCCTCAGTTTTCCAGCGCCCACGGCAGATAGGGACCGAACTGTCTCACGACGTTCTAAACCCAGCTCGCGTACCACTTTAAACGGCGAACAGCCGTACCCTTGGGACCTACTTCAGCCCCAGGATGTGATGAGCCGACATCGAGGTGCCAAACACCGCCGTCGATATGAACTCTTGGGCGGTATCAGCCTGTTATCCCCGGAGTACCTTTTATCCGTTGAGCGATGGCCCTTCCATTCAGAACCACCGGATCACTATGACCTGCTTTCGCACCTGCTCGCGCCGTCACGCTCGCAGTCAAGCCAGCTTATGCCATTGCACTAACCTCACGATGTCCGACCGTGATTAGCTGACCTTCGTGCTCCTCCGTTACGCTTTAGGAGGAGACCGCCCCAGTCAAACTACCCACCAGACACTGTCCGCAGCCCGGATCACGGGCCTACGTTAGAACATCAAACATTAAAGGGTGGTATTTCAAGGATGGCTCCACGCAGACTGGCGTCCACGCTTCAAAGCCTCCCACCTATCCTACACATCAAGGCTCAAGGTTCAGTGTCAAGCTGTAGTAAAGGTTCACGGGGTCTTTCCGTCTTGCCGCGGGTACACTGCATCTTCACAGCGAGTTCAATTTCACTGAGTCCCGGGTGGAGACAGCCTGGCCATCATTACGCCATTCGTGCAGGTCGGAACTTACCCGACAAGGAATTTCGCTACCTTAGGACCGTTATAGTTACGGCCGCCGTTTACCGGGGCTTCAATCAGGAGCTTCTCTTGCGATAACCCCATCAGTTAACCTTCCGGCACCGGGCAGGCGTCACACCGTATACGTCCACTTTCGTGTTTGCACAGTGCTGTGTTTTTAATAAACAGTTGCAGCCAGCTGGTATCTTCGACTGGCTTCAGCTCCGGGAGCATGTCCCTTCACCTACGCGCCAGCGTGCCTTCTCCCGAAGTTACGGCACCATTTTGCCTAGTTCCTTCACCCGGGTTCTCTCAAGCGCCTGGGTATTCTCTACCTGACCACCTGTGTCGGTTTGGGGTACGATTTCGTGTTACCTGGAGCTTAGAGGCTTTTCCTGGAAGCAGGGCATCTGTCACTTCAGCACCGTAGTGCCTCGTCATCACGCCTCAGCGTAGAGTGTGCCGGATTTGCCTGGCACACACGCCTACACGCTTAAACCGGGACAACCGTCGCCCGGCTGACACAGCCTTCTCCGTCCCCCCTTCGCAGTAACACCAAGTACAGGAATATTAACCTGTTTCCCATCGACTACGCCTTTCGGCCTCGCCTTAGGGGTCGACTCACCCTGCTCCGATTAACGTTGAACAGGAACCCTTGGTCTTCCGGCGAGCGGGCTTTTCACCCGCTTTATCGTTACTTATGTCAGCATTCGCACTTCTGATACCTCCAGCAGACCTCACAGTCCGCCTTCGACGGCTTACAGAACGCTCCCCTACCCAGCGGCGCTTACGCGCCGCTGCCGCAGCTTCGGTGCATGGTTTAGCCCCGTTACATCTTCCGCGCAGGCCGACTCGACCAGTGAGCTATTACGCTTTCTTTAAATGATGGCTGCTTCTAAGCCAACATCCTGGCTGTCTGGGCCTTCCCACATCGTTTCCCACTTAACCATGACTTTGGGACCTTAGCTGGCGGTCTGGGTTGTTTCCCTCTTCACGACGGACGTTAGCACCCGCCGTGTGTCTCCCGTGATAACATTCTCCGGTATTCGTAGTTTGCATCGGGTTGGTAAGCCGGGATGGCCCCCTAGCCGAAACAGTGCTCTACCCCCGGAGATGAATTCACGAGGCGCTACCTAAATAGCTTTCGGGGAGAACCAGCTATCTCCCGGTTTGATTGGCCTTTCACCCCCAGCCACAGGTCATCCGCTAATTTTTCAACATTAGTCGGTTCGGTCCTCCAGTTAGTGTTACCCAACCTTCAACCTGCCCATGGCTAGATCACCGGGTTTCGGGTCTATACCCTGCAACTTGTCGCCCGGTTAAGACTCGGTTTCCCTGCGGCTCCCCTATACGGTTAACCTTGCTACAGAATATAAGTCGCTGACCCATTATACAAAAGGTACGCAGTCACACCACGAAGGTGCTCCCACTGCTTGTACGTACACGGTTTCAGGTTCTGTTTCACTCCCCTCGCCGGGGTTCTTTTCGCCTTTCCCTCACGGTACTGGTTCACTATCGGTCAGTCAGGAGTATTTAGCCTTGGAGGATGGTCCCCCCGTCTTCAGACAGGATATCACGTGTCCCGCCTTACTCATCGAGCTCACAGCCTGTGTGTCTTCGTGTACGGGACTGTCACCCTGTACCGTGCGCCTTTCCAGACGCTTCCACTGACACACACGCTGATTCAGACTCTGGGCTCCTCCCCGTTCGCTCGCCGCTACTGGGGGAATCTCGGTTGATTTCTTTTCCTCGGGGTACTTAGATGTTTCAGTTCCCCCGGTTCGCCTCGTAACACTATGTATTCATGTTACGATGATGCACAGAGTGCACCGGGTTTCCCCATTCGGACATCGCCGGCTGTAGCGGTTCATATCACCTTACCGGCGCTTTACGCAGATTAGCACGTCCTTCATCGCCTCTGACTGCCAGGGCATCCACCGTGTACGCTTGGTCGCTTAACCTTACAACCCACAGGCGTTTTACGCATGCAGACTGCAAAGCTGAGACCCGGACACACCGTTAATTTCACTCTTATTACGGAGAATGAACACGGCGTGTCGTTTCAATTTTCAGCTTGTTCCGGATTGTTAAAGAGCAAATATCTCAAACACGGCGCCGCTGTTTACCCGCGAAACCGGTTTTGAGATACTGGGGAGACACCTTTCACCTGTCACCAAGCAGTGGCGTCCCCTAGGGGATTCGAACCCCTGTTGCCGCCGTGAAAGGGCGGAGTCCTAACCGCTAGACGAAGGGGACACGAATGTGTCACGACTTCGCAGCCGTCCTGCTTCTTTACGTTTTCATCAGACAATCTGTGTGAGCACTTCGCAGGAAGGTATCTTCAGGTAAGGAGGTGATCCAACCGCAGGTTCCCCTACGGTTACCTTGTTACGACTTCACCCCAGTCATGAATCACAAAGTGGTAAGCGCCCTCCCGGAGGTTAAGCTACCTACTTCTTTTGCAACCCACTCCCATGGTGTGACGGGCGGTGTGTACAAGGCCCGGGAACGTATTCACCGTGGCATTCTGATCCACGATTACTAGCGATTCCGACTTCACGGAGTCGGGTTGCAGACTCCGATCCGGACTACGACGCACTTTATGAGGTCCGCTTGCTCTCGCGAGGTCGCTTCTCTTTGTATGCGCCATTGTAGCACGTGCGTAGCCCTGGTCGTAAGGGCCATGATGACTTGACGTCATCCCCACCTTCCTCCGGTTTATCACCGGCAGTCTCCTTTGAGTTCCCGGCCGAACCGCTGGCAACAAAGGATAAGGGTTGCGCTCGTTGCGGGACTTAACCCAACATTTCACAACACGAGCTGACGACAGCCATGCAGCACCTGTCTCACGGCTCCCGAAGGCACTCAGGCATCTCTGCCAGATTCCGTGGATGTCAAGACCAGGTAAGGTTCTTCGCGTTGCATCGAATTAAACCACATGCTCCACCGCTTGTGCGGGCCCCCGTCAATTCATTTGAGTTTTAACCTTGCGGCCGTACTCCCCAGGCGGTCGACTTAACGCGTTAGCTCCGGAAGCCACGCCTCAAGGGCACAGCCTCCAAGTCGACATCGTTTACGGCGTGGACTACCAGGGTATCTAATCCTGTTTGCTCCCCACGCTTTCGCACCTGAGCGTCAGTCTTCGTCCAGGGGGCCGCCTTCGCCACCGGTATTCCTCCAGATCTCTACGCATTTCACCGCTACACCTGGAATTCTACCCCCCTCTACGAGACTCAAGCCTGCCAGTTTCAAATGCAGTTCCCGGGTTGAGCCCGGGGATTTCACATCTGACTTAACAGACCGCCTGCGTGCGCTTTACGCCCAGTAATTCCGATTAACGCTTGCACCCTCCGTATTACCGCGGCTGCTGGCACGGAGTTAGCCGGTGCTTCTTCTGCGGGTAACGTCAATGACGAGGCGTATTAAACCTCATCCCTTCCTCCCCGCTGAAAGTACTTTACAACCCGAAGGCCTTCTTCATACACGCGGCATGGCTGCATCAGGCTTGCGCCCATTGTGCAATATTCCCCACTGCTGCCTCCCGTAGGAGTCTGGACCGTGTCTCAGTTCCAGTGTGGCTGGTCATCCTCTCAGACCAGCTAGGGATCGTCGCCTAGGTGAGCCTTTACCTCACCTACCAGCTAATCCCGTCTGGGCACATCCGATGGTGTGAGGCCCGGAGGTCCCCCACTTTGGTCCGAAGACATTATGCGGTATTAGCCACCGTTTCCAGTGGTTATCCCCCTCCATCGGGCAGTTTCCCAGACATTACTCACCCGTCCGCCACTCGTCGGCAAAGAAGCAAGCTTCTTCCCGTTACCGTCCGACTTGCATGTGTTAGGCCTGCCGCCAGCGTTCAATCTGAGCCATGATCAAACTCTTCAATTAAAAGTCTGATTTGCTGACACCGTTCACTAAAGAACGGCGCAGCGATGCTCTGTGAATTTAACGTCGTAATGAATTACGTGTTCACTCAGCAGAGACTTGATATTTTTTACGTCCGGAGACGCTGATATCAATCCTGCGAGTGCCCACACAGATTGTCTGATAAATTGTTAAAGAGCAGTGCGTACAGCGGCTTAACCGGCTGTCGCGAGGTGGCGTATATTACGCTTTCCTCCTGCAGAGTCAACCTCTTTCTGAGAAGTTTTTCTCCGGCGGCTCAGTCTCCCGAACCTGCCAGCACGTCATACCGTAAGCCGGTGTGCCGTGTCAGTGGAGGCGCATTATAGGGAGTTGTTCGGCATGCGCAACCGCTAAATTCAATAAAAATACGCGTTCGCTGCATTCCACAGCAAAGTCCCGCCTTATACGCAGTTACTCACAAGGTTATCCACATTTTCCGATTGTGCGAATTTAGGCAAGCATCACGCAAACGTTTTCGCTACAATGCCCCGCGATGTGACGGACACCCCTTTTCGGGGCGTTACCTGAAGTTTTCTTTCTCTTTATATATAAAAGAGATCATTAAGCTTGATGTAACGCTCTTATTTACGCGAAACAAAGCCAAGGGATAAAACCACCATGCAACAACGTCGTCCTGTACGCCGCGCTCTGCTCAGTGTTTCTGATAAAGCCGGCATTCTCGAGTTTGCTCAGGCGCTTTCCAACCGCGGTGTCGAACTGCTCTCCACGGGTGGCACAGCTCGCCTACTGGCTGATGCAGGCCTTCCTGTCACTGAAGTGTCTGACTATACCGGTTTCCCAGAGATGATGGATGGACGTGTCAAAACGCTGCACCCGAAAGTACATGGCGGCATTCTGGGCCGTCGTGGCCAGGATGATGCCATTATGGCGCAGCACTCTATTAGTCCCATCGATATGGTGGTCGTTAACCTGTATCCCTTTGCGCAAACTGTCGCTCGTGAGGGTTGTTCACTGGAAGATGCAGTAGAAAACATCGATATTGGTGGCCCGACGATGGTGCGCTCTGCTGCGAAAAACCATAAAGATGTCGCGATTGTCGTTAAGAGCAGCGACTACGAAGCCATCGTGGCCGAGCTGGATGCCAACGAAAACTCCCTGACACTGGCGACCCGTTTCGATCTGGCGATCAAAGCCTTTGAACATACTGCTGCCTATGACAGCATGATTGCCAACTATTTCGGTAGCCTGGTTCCTGCTTACCATGGCGAAAGTAAAGAACCGGCTGGCCGCTTCCCGCGGACCCTTAATCTGAACTTCATCAAAAAGCAGGATATGCGTTACGGCGAAAACAGCCACCAGGATGCGGCGTTCTATATAGAAGAGAATGTGCAGGAGGCTTCCGTTGCAACTGCATTACAGGTTCAGGGCAAGGCGCTGTCTTACAATAATATCGCCGATACGGATGCCGCACTGGAATGCGTAAAAGAATTTAGCGAACCCGCCTGTGTCATCGTTAAGCACGCTAACCCTTGCGGTGTCGCGGTGGACACTTCTCTTCTCGCGGCTTATGAGCGCGCTTACCAAACAGATCCAACGTCAGCCTTCGGCGGTATTATTGCCTTTAACCGTGAGCTGGACGAAGCAACGGCGCAAGCGATTATCAGTCGCCAGTTTGTCGAAGTGATTATTGCGCCTTCTGCAACTGAAGCCGCACTGAAGGTCACGTCTGGCAAGCAAAACGTTCGCGTCCTGATTTGTGGTCAATGGCAGGAACGCGTTAAAGGTCTGGATTTCAAACGTGTCAATGGCGGTTTGCTGGTACAGGATCGCGATTTGGGCATGACTGAAGCCAGCCAATTGCGCCTAGTCAGTAAGCGTCAGCCAACCGAACAGGAACTGCGTGATGCGCTGTTCTGCTGGAAAGTCGCGAAATTCGTTAAATCGAATGCCATTGTTTACGCACGCGACAATATGACCATTGGCATTGGCGCTGGTCAGATGAGCCGCGTTTACTCCGCCAAAATTGCCGGGATTAAAGCCGGTGATGAAGGACTGGAAGTAAAAGGTTCTGCAATGGCATCTGATGCTTTCTTCCCGTTCCGGGACGGGATTGATGCTGCTGCCGCTGTTGGCGTGAGCTGCGTAATTCAACCGGGCGGTTCCATTCGTGATGATGAAGTCATTGCTGCCGCCGATGAACACGGCATTGCAATGATCTTTACTGAAATGCGACATTTCCGTCATTAATCGTCTGGAGAATTAACAATGAAAATTTTAGTTATCGGTAATGGCGGACGTGAACACGCGCTGGCATGGAAGGCCGCGCAATCGCCGCTGGCTGAAACTGTATTTGTTGCGCCGGGTAACGCAGGCACTGCCTTAGAACCTGCGCTGCAAAACGTTGCTATCAACCCGACCGATATAGCTGGCCTGCTGGAATTTGCCCAGCGTGAAAAAATTGATCTGACGATTGTCGGGCCTGAAGCGCCCTTAGTAATTGGCGTGGTTGATACTTTCCGCGCCGCAGGTCTGAAAATTTTCGGCCCAACGCAAGCCGCTGCGCAGCTGGAAGGCTCCAAAGCTTTCACGAAAGATTTCCTCGCTCGCCATAAAATTCCCACCGCGGAATATCAAAATTTTACCGAAGTCGAACCTGCGCTGGCCTACCTGCGCGAAAAAAGCGCGCCTATTGTCATTAAAGCGGATGGACTCGCAGCCGGTAAAGGGGTGATCGTTGCGATGACGTTGCAGGAAGCAGAAGATGCCGTGCACGATATGCTGGCGGGTAATGCCTTCGGTGACGCGGGTCACCGCATCGTTATTGAAGAGTTCCTGGATGGCGAAGAAGCCAGTTTTATTGTGATGGTTGATGGCGAGCATGTATTGCCCATGGCCACCAGTCAGGATCACAAACGTGTCGGCGATGGCGATACCGGTCCAAATACTGGCGGCATGGGCGCTTACTCCCCGGCTCCGGTAGTGTCTGATGAGATCCACCAGCGCGTGATGGACCAGGTTATCTGGCCTACCGTACGTGGTATGGCAGCAGAAGGTAACGTCTATACCGGTTTTCTGTATGCAGGGTTAATGATCGATCCGTCAGGTCAGCCGAAAGTGATCGAATTCAACTGTCGCTTTGGCGATCCGGAAACGCAACCGATCATGCTGCGCCTTCAGTCGGATCTGGTGGATCTTTGCCTGGCTGCCTGTGAAGGCAAACTGGACAAGAAAGATTCGCAGTGGGATCCGCGTCCCGCGCTGGGTGTCGTGCTGGCAGCCGGTGGCTATCCCGGCAACTACAGCACGGGTAATCAGATCCATGGATTGCCGCTTGAAGAACCCGCCGATGGCAAAGTTTTCCATGCGGGAACGCGTCTTGCAGATGATTTGGTACTGACTAACGGTGGTCGCGTACTGTGTGTGACGGCATTAGGAGACAATGTTGCCGCAGCTCAGAAGCGCGCTTATGAACTGGCACAGCCCATATCATGGCAAGGCAGTTTCTGCCGGCGCGATATTGGCTACCGCGCCATTAACCGCAAATAAGCAAAAAAGGGGCATTCGTGTCCCTTTTTATTGTCTTATAAATCTGCTTCTTTTGGCTGCTCTGCGCAGTCATTACGCTGACTTACCAGCAAAAGCTGAACACCTTCCGGTGCTTCCAGCCATGAAACCATTAACGGTATTTTTGCCCCGCGCTGCTGCTGCGCCAGTGTCTGTAATGCGTTTGCATCAAAGGCTGGCGTAACCTGCTGTCCTTCACAGGTCTGAACGGTATGACTACCTTGCCAGTGTCCTTGTTTGAGCAATACCTGACCACTTAACAGCGCATCACTGACTTTACGCATACGTTGTGCGTCAAACTTATACAGCTCAACGGCATTCGGGCTAACAGCCTCACGCCGTCCTGCAAGCTGGCGCTGCATAAAATTCAAATGACCTTTCTGATCAAAACGCAGCGTGACATTATCCGTCTGTTTACCCCTCACTTTTCGCTGTACGCTGATCAAGGCATCTTCCAGCCAGATGTAATCGGTGGTTTCAACCATATCGCTATTAAAAGGCGTGAAAATGGTGTGCAGGTGAATCGATTGATGGACACTATTCTTGCGCCAGATGCGCACGGCACCGCGATCGGCAAGATAACCACTGGCAGAAAAAGCCGGAATATCGGCAGTTGAACTGCATCCAGTAAAGAAGAGAGGGAGGATCAGGGCGGTTAAACGCTGGTACAGCGGAGACATGGTAGTTGGCCTCTTAAACAAAAGGGGCGAAAACGCCCCCTGTTTTAAAGCTTGACCGCAGTGCGACGACTTACTTAACGGCGTCTTTCAGCGCTTTACCAGACACGAATGCCGGTACGTTTGCTGCAGCGATTTTGATTTCTTTGCCAGTCTGCGGGTTGCGACCGGTACGCTCAGCGCGGTGGTTCACTTTAAAAGTACCAAAACCAACCAGTTGTACAGCATCACCATCTTTCAGAGACTCAGTGATCGCAGCCAGAGTAGATCCCAGCGCTGCCTTAGCTTGTGTTTTAGACAGGTCAGCTTTTTCCGCGATCACATCAATCAGTTGAGTCTTGTTCATAAGTTATCCTTAAAGTGTATTTATCGCTTGCTAAGCAACGAGTGCGAGGGAAAAGCCATATTCTGGCACTCTTCAGCCTGCACGCACCGATAGCCACAATTTTCAGCCCCCCAAATGTAGACCAGACAGGGGGCCGATGTGAAGCCTCCAGGCGCGGTAATTCGGGCCTGAAGTCACGTTTTCTCGCCTTATTGCTGGAATTTTATACCGATGTTACTGATTCCCGCTTCACGCAGGTCCGCTCGAAGTCCTTTGATCAATTCAAGGTCACGCTCTTCGCAGTCTGCGAGCAGGCGAAAAATCTCCCATTGCAGGTCCCATTCATCAATGACGGCGGGGTTTTCACGTAGCTCTTCGTCAGTCATTTCACGACCTGTCTGCGTCCTTTCCAGCATCGCTACAGTGGTGATCGAACTCTTGCTGACGTTAATCGCATGCTCCAGCGTTTCACCGCTTAACTGCGCATGCAGCACTTCACTTAACGCCACGCAGGCATCGATAGCGGGATAAATGCCATAGACCTCAAAAGCATCACCGTCAGGAATAGCGGCTTCCAGCTTTTCAAGTTGGCTGTCGAAATTGATTTTCGCGTCTTTGACCGTGAGGTTTTCCCAAATTAAATCGAGAATACGACGATAAAGCGCCGGATCGGCAAACTGCGTCTGCGCGCAAAAAGCCCCATAATTGGGAAACATGCGTTCGCAAAGACAGGCCATAAAAGTCAAATGCTGCCAGCTTTCCAGCTTCGCCAGACGCAGGTGAACGGGGTTTTGTAACATGAAGGTGGCTCTTATTCATTTAGCTGGCGGCAGTGTATCGCAAAAATGCCGCATAAACAGTGTTAAAGCGCGTTTTGCCAGCGCTGGAAAGCCGTTCGGTTTGAGGCAACGGCATCTGCCCACCGCGTAGGCTCAGGCAAACGATAGCCGCGCATACAGTTTTCTACCCAATGCAGCGCGCTGTCGAGACTCACGCGATGCCCTGTGGCAATAAACAGCGGATTGCAACGCAGCTTGCTACGCCATACCCAGCCAATTTGCTCACCTTTATCGATCAGAGGCTGACGGCTGCCTGGCTGTGCATCAACATCCTCATAACGGCCACACAAACGACGTTTTGCTACACCGATAGTGGGTACATCCACCAGCAAACCAAAATGGGATGCCACACCAAGGCGACGGGGGTGTGAAATGCCGTGGCCATCCACAAACAGCAGATCAGGCTTTTGTTCAAGCAGCTGCCAGGCCGCCAGCAGGGCTGGATATTCACGAAAGGAGAGAAAGCCTGGGATATACGGCATGGTGGTTTCAATGCGTGCGATACGGTGTTCGACCAGCTTTAAGGAGGGATACTCCAGGATGACCATAGCGGCACGCGTAACCGTGCCATCCTGCTCAAAGCCGACGTCCGCACCGCCAATAAAACGCGGCGGCAGCACGTCAAAATCATCCTCCCGCACCACATCAGCGGCACGTTGAAGTTGCTCAGCACGTAGTGCGGCGATATCCATTTTTACTCCTGATGCCAGGGTCGAGACAAGCGATGCACCGCTTCAACAAACGCACCCGCGTGTTCAGGTGGGACGTCCTGATGAATGCCGTGACCAAGGTTAAACACGTGTCCCTCACCTTTGCCAAAACCTTCCAGAATTCCGGCAACTTCCTGTTCAATGCGTGCAGGCGGTGCATACAGCATAGAAGGATCCATATTTCCCTGCAAAGCGACTTTGTCGCCTACGCGGCGGCGGGCATCACCTATATCCGTCGTCCAGTCAAGACCCAGTGCATCACAGCCAGTTTCCGCCATCGCTTCCAGCCATTGTCCCCCACCTTTAGTGAACAGGGTAATCGGTACGCGGCGACCTTCGTTTTCGTGCAGCACGCTGTCGACGATTTTATGCATGTAATAAAGTGAAAATTCGCGATAATCGCGACCGGTAAGTACACCGCCCCATGTATCGAACACCATCACCGATTGTGCCCCGGCGCGGATCTGCGCATTCAGATACAAAATGACGCTATCCGCCAGTTTATCCAGCAGCGCATGCAGAGTTGTGGGATCGGCATACATCATCTTTTTAATTTTAGTGAAAGCTTTGCTGCTGCCGCCTTCAACCATATACGTTGCCAGTGTCCAGGGGCTGCCTGAAAAGCCAATCAGCGGGACTGCGCCTTGCAGATTCTTGCGAATAGTACGCACCGCGTTCATTACATAACCCAGTTCCTGTTCTGGGTCAGGAACCGGCAGGCGTTCAACATCGGCACGGCAGGTAACAGGGTTTGAGAAGCGCGGGCCCTCACCGGCTTCAAAGTACAGGCCGAGACCCATTGCATCGGGGATGGTCAGAATATCGCTGAAAAGGATCGCTGCGTCCAGCGCATAGCGGCGTAGCGGTTGCAGCGTCACCTCACAAGCCAGCTCGGCGTTTTTACATAGCGACATAAAATCACCCGCTTCGGCGCGGGTCGCTTTGTACTCCGGTAAGTAACGCCCGGCTTGTCGCATCATCCAGACCGGTGTGACATCAACCGGCTGACGTAACAGGGCGCGCAGGTAACGATCATTCTTCAGTTCATTCATTTTAAGGCTCTCTCAATTTCAGGCGCGTAGTGTAGCACTTTCCTTATGCACCGGCGCGGCAGATGGCTACGGTGTCTTCTATCAGACGGCGCGCCACAGTGCCAGGCGGCGGTAATACTGGCAGCGCGTCATAGCGGAACCAGGCGGCATCCAGCAGCTCCTTGCCATCATGTTGCAGTTCGCCACTGTCATATTCCGCCATAAAAGCCACCATGAGCGACTGCGGAAAAGGCCAGGGTTGAGAAGCCACATAGCGTACATTTTTTACCCGCACGTTACTCTCTTCCATCACTTCACGCGCGACAGCTTGTTCCAGGGTTTCGCCCACTTCAACGAATCCCGCCAGCACGGTATAAACGTTATTGCGATGCCGCGCGTGATTCGCCAACAAAATTTCCTCACCACGCCGTATGGCAACAATGATACAGGGTGCAATTTGTGGGTAATAACGTTCACGACAATGGCTGCACAAACAGGCGAACTCAAGTTTGCTACGGTGCATTTCGTGGCCGCAATAGCCGCACCATCGATGGGAACGATAAAATTCAGCCAGCTGAACACCCCGTCCGGCAAGTTGAAATAACCCAACCTCTTCATCAATTAATTGCCGTACCGACAGCATACTCTCGGCACGCGATTCGCAGATGAGCCAGACTTTTTCACCTTGCCACTCGCCAATGACCTGACCTTTACTGCCGACTAAGCCAAACTTCTTTGCAGTTCCATGCGGCAAATCGCCCTGCGGTAGCCAAAGTTTTTGCTCATGGCTGACAACCCACCATCCAGCGTCTACGCTTTAGATCTCGCATTGCATTTTTTTCGTCATCCTTAGCGTTAAACAACACGCTGAAGTCCTGATGTTAAGTGTGTAGACAAACAACTATAACTCACATGGAGTTAGATATGCTTAACCAGTTAGACGTACTGACCGAGCGCGTAGGTGGCAGCAGCGAACTCATCGATTCGTGGCTTGAAGCCCGTCGTCAGCTCCTGGTCGCTTATTACCATTTAATAGGAATGAAACCTAACAAAGAGGCGTTAACGACGCTGGATGAACAGGCGCTGGATAATTTTTGCCACGGCTTAGTCGACTATCTTTCTGCCGGGCATTTCAGTATTTACGAGCGCGTGGTGAGCGAAATGAATGGCGACAACCCAATGATTGCTGCAGCACAGTTCTATCCGCCGCTTGAGGCAAATACTGAACGTCTGATGCAGATCTATGATGGTCACTTACAGCAATCGATTGACGATGATAACTGCATGACTTTCCAGCAAGCCCTGTCTGAAGTGGGGGAAGTCCTGGAAGCACGCTTCACGCTGGAAGATAAATTGATTCAACTCACATGGGATCACCAGCTGGCGCGCCCACCGGTAGCTAACGATAATCACCTCACTCGCCCCGCTTAGCGTTAAGCGCATGTAAATATCTTGTGATTATCTATCAGCCCTTCTATGCTGGATGGGTTTTGACGACGAAAGTCTGATAAACCCGTTTTTAATTTCTTGTCGGAGTGCCTTAGGGCTGAGACCGTTCATTCGGGATCCGCGGAACCTGACCAGGTTAGAACCTGCTTAGGGAACAAGAGTAAATTTTATCCGTACGCTGGCAACACGTTGTCCACCGTATCGCTTACTCCTTCCGAACTCCGGACAAGCAACGTTCCCCTTTAACTGGAAAATTGCTATGTCTATGTCGAAAACCAACCGTCGCGAACAACGTGCCCAGGCGCAGAAATTTATAGATTCACTACAGGGCGGCAACGCATTCCCTAACTCTAAACGCATTTGGATCACTGGCAGCCGTAATGACATTCGCGTGCCAATGCGCGAAATACAGCTCAGCCCAACCCTGGCGGGCGGAAGCAAAGATAATCCTCGTTATGAAGACAACGAAGCGGTGCCCGTGTATGACACTGCGGGTGCCTACGGCGATCCCGAGGCGCAAATTGATGTACACCGCGGCCTTGAAAAGCTGCGTGCGGGCTGGATTACCGAACGCAATGACAGTGAAAACCTCGGGCAAACAAGCTCAACCTACACCCAACAGCGCCTGGCCGATGACGGTCTCGATCATCTGCGTTTCGAGCATTTGCCCAAACCACGTCGTGCCAGAGCGGGCCGCTGTGTGACGCAGCTGCATTATGCACGTCAGGGCATCATCACACCTGAGATGGAATATATTGCGCTGCGCGAAAATATGGGTCGCGAGCGTATTCGTGGCGATGTGTTGCTGCAACAGCACGCAGGACACAGCTTTGATGCGCACCTGCCAGAAAATATTACCCCCGAGTTTGTCCGACAGGAAGTCGCCGACGGTCGCGCCATTATTCCCGCCAATATCAATCATCCTGAATCGGAACCAATGATCATTGGCCGCAACTTCCTGGTGAAGGTGAACGCCAATATTGGTAATTCAGCGGTTACGTCTTCGATCGAAGAAGAAGTGGAAAAGCTGGTCTGGTCGACTCGTTGGGGAGCCGACACGGTAATGGATCTTTCCACCGGGCGTTATATCCATGAAACCCGTGAATGGATCCTGCGTAACAGCCCGGTTCCGATTGGTACCGTGCCCATTTATCAGGCGCTGGAAAAAGTAAATGGCGTGGCAGAGGACCTTAACTGGGAAATTTTCCGCGACACGTTGCTGGAGCAAGCCGAGCAAGGCGTTGACTATTTCACCATCCATGCCGGCGTGTTGTTGCGTTACGTGCCGATGACTGCCAAACGCCTGACCGGTATTGTTTCGCGTGGCGGCTCGATTATGGCTAAATGGTGTTTATCGCATCACAAAGAGAGTTTTCTTTATCAGCATTTCCGTGACATCTGTGAAATCTGTGCCGCCTATGACGTTTCGCTGTCGCTGGGCGATGGCTTGCGGCCCGGCTCGATTCAGGATGCCAACGACGAAGCGCAATTTGCCGAACTGCATACGTTAGGTGAGCTGACGAAGATCGCCTGGGAATATGATGTTCAGGTGATGATTGAAGGTCCGGGGCATGTACCCATGCAGATGATTCGTCGCAACATGACGGAGCAGCTGGTGCACTGCCATGAAGCGCCGTTTTACACCCTCGGTCCACTCACGACTGACATCGCACCGGGATACGATCATTTCACTTCAGGTATTGGTGCAGCAATGATTGGCTGGTTTGGCTGTGCGATGCTGTGTTACGTCACGCCAAAAGAGCACCTTGGTCTGCCAAATAAAGAAGACGTGAAGCAAGGTTTAATCACTTATAAGATTGCCGCCCATGCCGCCGATCTCGCGAAAGGTCATCCCGGCGCGCAGATCCGTGATAACGCCATGTCTAAAGCGCGTTTTGAATTTCGCTGGGAAGATCAGTTTAATCTGGCACTGGACCCCCATACGGCACGGGCTTATCACGATGAAACGCTGCCGCAAGAATCCGGCAAAGTGGCACATTTTTGCTCTATGTGCGGCCCCAAATTCTGTTCGATGAAAATTACACAGGAAGTGCGCGACTACGCCGCACGTCAGGAAGCCGCCGCACAGCCGATTGAAATTGGCATGGCAAAAATGTCCGATACTTTTCGCAGCCGTGGAGGAGAACTTTACCACTCTGCGGACGCTATTCAGGAGGAGAAAATATGAATGCATTTCCCGCAACCGCGCCGCGCTTAGGGCTTTATCCGGTAGTTGATAACGTAGAGTGGATTGAGCGGCTGCTGCAGGCTGGCGTGCGCACCATTCAGCTACGGATTAAAGATCAACCTAACGAGGTGGTGGAACCGGCTATCGCTCAGGCTATTGCGCTGGGTAAACGCTATCGCGCACGCCTTTTCATCAATGATTACTGGCGACTGGCGATCAAACATCACGCCTATGGCGTGCATCTTGGGCAGGAAGATCTGGATGTTGCGAACCTTGAACTGATTAATCAGGCAGGATTACGCTTAGGCATTTCGACGCACGATGATACTGAGCTGGATCGTGCCCTGGCTTTGCGTCCCTCTTACATTGCGCTCGGGCATATCTTTCCTACGCAAACAAAAGAAATGCCTTCTGCGCCGCAGGGCTTAACCGAACTGAAACGTCATCTGGCGCGCTTGCAGGATATTTCCACCGTGGCGATTGGCGGCATCAGCATCGCGCGAGCCCCTGATGTGCTGGCAACTGGCGTGGGTAGCATCGCGGTAGTTAGTGCGATTACAGAAGCTGCTGACTGGCAGGAAGCAACACGTACTTTGCTGGCGTTGGCCGAACCTGAAACCGTTAATTAACGCGGTAATGGAACGCGCCTCCACATTCGCGTATTTACTGCTGCAATTGTGGATTTAAAGCTGGGAAGCCGTGCACAGTGATGAAGCTCGTCACTGGCGCGGCTTGTTTGTTCTGAGTAACGTTGCTCCCGTCAGGCAAGCTTCGCCTGTCCAGGGCCGGTTCCCTCCTCTTTCTGGCCCTGTTTCTCTCCCCGTTCATGGCTAGTATTCTTGCTCAGGATTATCTGTTTCACTGCCACACTCAACAGGAGCAATGCTTGCCCGGTGTTGTTGGCCAGCGGTCGTTCACGAGACAGTTAACAGACGATGACGATCGCAAAGTGGAAATGGATAACAGGCTGGATATGTGGCTCACGCAGCGGGTGAAGACTGGACAGCAAAAGCTTTGGTATCGTTATTCACAGCAGCCTCAATGGCGATAAGTGAAATAGGCTAAATGAAAGACATAAAAAAACCCTGCCAGGCAGGGTTTTTTATTACATGACTAACGATTATTCGTCGTTATTACCACCGAGACCAGCATTCAACAGCTCAGCCAGGCTCGCTGAGGCTTCATCCGCAGTCACTTGCGGTACAGCCTGGACTTCGCCTACCTGACGGCGACGCATACGATCCTGATGATAAGCGTAACCCGTACCGGCCGGGATCAGACGACCCACAATGACGTTCTCTTTCAGGCCACGCAATTCGTCGCGTTTGCCCGCAACGGCTGCTTCGGTCAGGACACGTGTTGTCTCCTGGAACGATGCGGCAGAGATAAACGACTCGGTTGCCAGTGATGCTTTGGTGATACCCAGCAGGTCACGTGCAAAGGTTGCAGCAACTTTTCCGTTCGCTTCCAGTTCGCGGTTAGCGATCTTGATGCGAGAAAACTCTGCTTGTTCACCTTCCAGGAACTCGGTGCTACCCGCGCTCATGATGGTCGCTTTACGCAGCATCTGACGAACGATAACTTCGATGTGCTTATCGTTAATCTTAACGCCCTGCAAACGGTAAACGTCCTGCACTTCGTTAGTGATATAACGCGTCACCGCATGAACGCCACGCAAGCGCAGAATGTCATGTGGTGATTCTGGGCCATCGGAAACTACGTCACCACGCTCAACACGTTCACCTTCGAACACGTTCAGCTGACGCCATTTCGGAATCATCTCTTCGTATGGATCGCTACCATCAACCGGTGTGATCACCAGGCGACGCTTACCTTTAGTCTCTTTACCGAAGGAGATGATACCGCTAATCTCCGCCAGGATAGCTGGCTCTTTCGGACGACGCGCTTCAAACAAGTCAGCAACGCGTGGCAGACCACCGGTAATATCCTTAGTACCGCCGGATTCCTGTGGAACACGCGCCAGCGTGTCACCGGAACTGATTTTCACGCCATCTTCCAGCTGAACAATCGCTTTGCCCGGCAGGAAGTACTGAGCTGGCATGTCAGTGCCGGGGATCAGGACATCATCGCCGTTAGCATCAACAATTTTCAGCGCAGGACGCAGATCTTTACCGCCCGACGTACGTTCGGCGCTGTCCAGTACCACCAGCGATGACAGACCCGTTAAGTCATCTGTCTGACGCGTAATGGTCTGGCCATCGATCATGTCAGTGAAGCGAATGAAACCGCCCACTTCAGTGATAACCGGCATAGTATGCGGATCCCAGTTCGCTACTGTTTCGCCTGCAGCAACCTGCTCACCGTCACCTTTCGCCATGGTGGCACCATAAGGCACTTTATAGCTTTCTTTGGTGCGGCCAAATTCGTCGATCATTTTCAGTTCGACGTTACGCGAGGTGATTACCAGCTTGCCAGCGGAGTTGGTTACCGACTTCGCGTTGGTCAGCTTGATAGTACCTTTGTTCTTCACCTGAATGCTGGATTCAGCTGCCGCACGTGATGCCGCACCACCGATGTGGAAGGTACGCATCGTCAGCTGTGTACCTGGCTCACCGATGGACTGCGCAGCAATAACACCGATCGCTTCACCTTTATTGATGATGTGACCACGTGCCAGATCGCGACCGTAGCAATGTGCACACACGCCAAAGTCGGTTTCACAACCAACGACAGAACGTACTTTCACGCTGTCGACGGAATTCAGTTCCAATACGTCACACCAATGCTCATCGAGCAGCGTGTTACGTGGCACCAGAATGTCAGCAGTACCCGGCTTCAACACATCTTCTGCAGTCACACGACCCAGAACACGCTCACGCAGCGGCTCTTTAACATCGCCGCCTTCAATGACCGGCGTCATCATGATGCCTTCGTGCGTACCGCAATCGTCTTCGGTAACCACCAGATCCTGCGCAACGTCAACCAGACGACGCGTCAGATAACCGGAGTTAGCGGTTTTCAGTGCGGTATCCGCAAGACCTTTACGCGCACCGTGCGTTGAGATGAAGTACTGGAGTACGTTCAGGCCTTCGCGGAAATTCGCCGTGATGGGTGTTTCAATGATCGAGCCATCCGGCTTCGCCATCAAACCACGCATACCCGCCAGCTGACGAATCTGAGCAGCAGAACCACGCGCACCAGAGTCGGCCATCATAAAGATGCTGTTAAAAGAAACCTGTTTCTCTTCTTCGCCGTCACGGTTAATCACGGTTTCAGTTGAGAGGTTTTCCATCATCGCTTTCGCTACACGCTCGTTCGCAGCAGCCCAGATATCGATGACTTTGTTATAACGTTCACCTGCGGTAACCAGACCAGACTGGAACTGCTCTTGAATTTCAGCCACTTCGGCTTCAGCTTCAGAGATAATTTCCACTTTCTTGGCCGGAATAACCATGTCGTCAATACCAACAGACGCACCTGAACGGGCCGCGTAAGCGAAACCGGTGTACATGGTCTGGTCAGCAAAGATAACGGTCGGCTTCAGCCCCAAAATGCGGTAACAGGTGTTCAGCATTTTGGAAATAGCTTTTTTACCCAGCGCCTGGTTGACGATGGAGTAAGGCAGACCTTGCGGCACAATCATCCACAGAATCGCACGACCAATAGTGGTGTCGATAATGCTGGTTTTTGCAACGAATTCGTCTTGCTCGTTTTTGCTGTATTCAGTGATACGCACTTTAACGCGCGCATGCAGCTCGGCCTGGCCAGCGCGGTAAACACGCTCAGCTTCTTTCGGGCCGGTCAGCACCATGCCTTCACCTTTGGCATTCACTTTGTCACGGGTCATATAGTACAGACCCAAAACAACGTCCTGTGAAGGAACGATGATTGGCTCACCGTTCGCTGGCGACAGAATGTTGTTGGTCGACATCATCAGCGCACGCGCTTCCAGCTGGGCTTCCAGCGTCAGCGGTACGTGAACAGCCATCTGGTCACCATCGAAGTCGGCGTTATAGGCCGCACAAACCAGCGGGTGCAGCTGGATAGCTTTACCTTCGATCAGAACCGGTTCAAATGCCTGGATACCCAGACGGTGCAGTGTTGGTGCACGGTTCAGCAGCACTGGGTGTTCGCGGATGACTTCGTCCAGGATATCCCAAACTACGGCTTCTTCACGCTCAACCATTTTCTTCGCGGCTTTGATGGTGGTGGCCAGACCACGCAGTTCCAGCTTGCCGTAAATGAATGGTTTGAACAGCTCCAGTGCCATTTTCTTCGGCAGACCGCACTGATGCAGGCGCAGGTATGGACCCACGGTGATAACCGAACGACCAGAGTAGTCGACACGTTTACCCAGCAGGTTCTGACGGAAACGACCCTGCTTACCTTTGATCATGTCAGCCAGCGACTTCAGCGGACGCTTTTTAGAACCCGTGATCGCCCGACCGCGACGGCCGTTGTCCAGCAAGGCATCGACCGCTTCCTGCAGCATACGCTTTTCGTTGCGCACGATGATGTCTGGTGCAGCCAGATCTAACAGACGCTTCAAACGGTTGTTACGGTTGATCACGCGACGATACAGATCGTTCAGATCTGACGTTGCGAAACGACCACCGTCCAGCGGCACCAGCGGACGCAGATCTGGCGGCAACACAGGCAGCACAGTCAGAATCATCCATTCAGGCTTGTTACCTGATTGAACGAACGCTTCCAGCAATTTGATACGCTTGGTCAGCTTTTTACGCTTGGTTTCAGAGTTAGTTTCGTTCAGCTCTTCACGCAGCTGCTCGCACTCTTGCTCCAAATCCATGTTTTTCAGCAATGCCTGGATCGCTTCGGCGCCCATTTTAGCGTCGAACTCATCACCAAATTCTTCCAGCGCATCCAGATATTGCTCTTCAGTCAGAATCTGACGCTTTTCGAGGTTGGTCATACCACCTTCGATAACAACGTAAGATTCAAAGTACAATACGCGCTCGATATCACGTAAAGGCATATCCAGCAGCAAACCGATACGTGACGGCAGTGATTTCAGGAACCAGATATGCGCAGTCGGCGAAGCCAGTTCAATATGGCCCATGCGCTCACGACGCACTTTAGTTTGGGTGACTTCAACCCCACACTTCTCACAGATCACACCGCGATGCTTCAGGCGCTTGTACTTGCCGCATAAGCATTCGTAGTCTTTTACCGGCCCGAAAATACGGGCACAGAACAGACCGTCGCGCTCTGGTTTGAAGGTACGGTAGTTAATGGTTTCCGGCTTTTTCACTTCACCGAAAGACCAGGAACGGATCATGTCTGGCGAAGCCAGCGCAATTTTGATCGCATCAAACTCTTCGGTTTTAGTTTGCGCTTTCAGAAACTTAAGTAAGTCTTTCACGGATTAGCTCCCGTCGAAGTGAGACTCTCAGGGGCGTTCAACCGAAATTGAACGCCCCATAACCAGTACAATTGCGAGCGCTTAAACCCGACATCTTACAAGCCGCGCATAGATAACCGCGGCTTAAATGCAGGGTTACTCGTCTTCCAGCTCGATGTTGATACCCAGCGAGCGAATCTCTTTCAACAGTACGTTGAAGGATTCTGGCATGCCCGGTTCCATCTGATGATTGCCGTCTACGATGTTTTTATACATCTTAGTACGACCGTTCACGTCATCAGACTTAACGGTGAGCATTTCCTGCAGAGTATATGCAGCGCCATATGCTTCCAGCGCCCACACTTCCATCTCACCGAAGCGCTGACCACCGAACTGTGCCTTACCACCCAGCGGCTGCTGAGTAACCAGGCTGTAGGAACCGGTAGAACGCGCATGCATCTTGTCATCAACCAGGTGGTTGAGTTTCAGCATGTACATATAACCTACGGTTACCTGACGTTCGAACTGCTCACCGGTACGACCATCAAACAAGGTAATCTGACCGGATGAAGGCAAGCCGCCGAGCTGTAATAGCTCTTTGATCTCGCTCTCTTTCGCGCCGTCAAATACTGGCGTCGCAATTGGCATACCTTTTTTCAGGTTCTCAGCTAAGCGTAGAACTTCGTCATCGCTAAAGGTGTTCAGGTCAACTTTCTGACGCACATCAGTGCCCAGATCATAAGCACGCTGGATGAACTCGCGCAGTTTCGCGACTTCTTCCTGCTTCTTCAGCATGGCGTTGATCTTCTCACCGATGCCTTTTGCCGCCATACCCAGGTGGGTTTCAAGGATCTGACCGATGTTCATACGCGATGGTACGCCCAGTGGGTTCAGTACGATGTCGACCGGCGTACCGTTCTCATCGTAAGGCATATCTTCGATCGGGTTGATCTTGGAGATAACACCTTTGTTCCCGTGACGACCAGCCATCTTGTCACCCGGTTGGATCTGACGTTTAACGGCCAGGTAAACCTTAACGATTTTCAGCACACCTGGAGCCAAATCATCGCCCTGGGTGATCTTACGGCGCTTACCTTCGAGTTTTTTCTCAAACTCGTGCTTCAGCTCGTCGTACTGCTCAGCCAGCTGTTCCAACTGGTTTTGTCTGGCTTCATCAGTCAGACCCAGTTCCAACCAACGCTCACGCGGCAGTTTGTCCAGCTTGTCAGCTTCAACGCCACCCGAAATCAGCACCGCCTGGATACGGCTGAACAGGCCCGCTTCGAGGATTTTCAGTTCTTCAGACAGGTCTTTTTTGGCCTGCTTCAGCTGCATCTCTTCGATTTCCAGCGCACGCTTGTCTTTCTCCACGCCATCGCGGGTAAAGACCTGAACATCAATAACGGTGCCTGAAACGCCATTCGGTACGCGCAGTGACGAATCTTTTACGTCAGAGGCTTTTTCACCAAAAATAGCGCGCAACAGTTTTTCTTCTGGCGTTAGCTGGGTTTCACCTTTTGGTGTCACTTTACCCACCAGAATATCGCCACCGGTCACTTCTGCACCGATATAAACGATACCGGATTCATCCAGTTTAGAAAGCGCAGCTTCACCCACATTAGGAATATCAGCAGTGATCTCTTCCGGCCCCAGCTTGGTGTCACGAGACACACACGCCAGCTCCTGGATATGGATGGTGGTGAAGCGATCTTCCTGAACCACACGCTCGGAGACCAAAATGGAGTCTTCGAAGTTGTAACCGTTCCATGGCATGAACGCTACGCGCATGTTCTGGCCCAGCGCCAGTTCACCGAGATCGGTAGACGGGCCATCTGCCAACACGTCGCCGCGTTCAACCGGCTCGTTCAGCGACACACAAGGCATCTGATTGATGCAGGTGTTCTGGTTAGAACGGGTATATTTGGTCAGGTTGTAAATATCGATGCCGGCTTCGCCTGCATGCATTTCGTCTTCGTTAACTTTGATAACGATACGAGAAGCATCAACGTACTGAACGGTACCACCACGTTTCGCTACCGCAGTAACACCAGAGTCAACCGCAACCGCGCGCTCCATACCCGTACCCACCAGCGGCTTGTCAGCGCGCAACGTTGGAACGGCCTGACGTTGCATGTTCGCACCCATCAAGGCGCGGTTAGCATCATCGTGCTCAAGGAATGGGATCAGTGATGCACCGACAGAAACCACCTGCTGAGTGGAAACGTCCATGTAGTCAACCTGATCACGACTAAACAAGCTCGATTCACCTTTGCTACGGCAGGTTACCAGATCATCAACAAACGCGCCGTTATCATCAAGCTGGGCGTTCGCCTGAGCGATAACATAATTCCCCTCTTCGATAGCCGAGAGGTAATGGATTTCATCAGAAACCACACTGTCGATAACGCGACGATAAGGCGTTTCCAGGAAGCCATACTCGTTAGTCTGCGCATAAACAGATAAAGAGTTGATCAGACCGATGTTCGGGCCTTCCGGCGTTTCGATTGGGCAAACACGACCGTAGTGCGTTGGGTGTACGTCACGCACTTCAAAGCCGGCACGCTCACGCGTCAAGCCGCCTGGGCCGAGGGCAGAAATACGGCGCTTATGCGTAATTTCTGACAACGGGTTGTTCTGATCCATAAACTGTGACAGCTGACTTGAACCGAAGAACTCTTTCACCG
Organism: Mixta mediterraneensis; assembly: GCF_014946725.1. Taxonomy (GTDB): domain Bacteria; phylum Pseudomonadota; class Gammaproteobacteria; order Enterobacterales; family Enterobacteriaceae; genus Pantoea; species Pantoea mediterraneensis. The sequence goes on along the minus strand of NZ_JACFXY010000008.1, from coordinate 59,501 downwards.
CGGCCGAAATTGGCTTAGCGTTGATCATGTCCTGCGGCATCAAGGTGTCAAGATCGCCCAGAGAAAGACGCTCTTTAACGGCGCGTTCAACACGCACCAGTCCAACGCGGAACTGGTTTTCAGCCATTTCACCCACTGAACGAATACGACGGTTACCGAGGTGGTCAATATCGTCCACTTCGCCTTTACCGTTACGGATGTCGATCAGCTTTTTCATCACGTCGATGATGTCTTCTTTGCTCAGGATGCCTGAACCTTCGATTTCATCACGCAGCAATGAACGGTTAAATTTCATGCGGCCTACGGCAGAGAGATCGTAACGATCTTCAGAGAAGAACAGGTTTTCAAACAGGTTCTCTGCGGCTTCACGCGTTGGCGGTTCACCAGGACGCATCATACGATAGATCTCAACCAGCGCACTGAGGCGATCATTGGTTGGGTCAACACGCAGCGTCTCGGAGATATAAGGACCGTGATCCAGATCGTTAGTAAACAGCGTTTCAATACGTTTGTGACCGGCCTGACTCAATTTAGCCAGCAGATCCAGTGACAGCTCCATATTGGCAGCAATAATCAGCTCGCCAGTGCTCTCATCAATGTAATCTTTAGAAACGACTTTACCCGCGATGTACTCGACCGGCACTTCAATGTGCTGAATGCCATCTTTTTCCAGCTGACGGATGTGGCGAGCAGTAATGCGACGCGCTTTCTCAACGTAAACCGTGCCGTTTGCTTCAATATCGAAGGTGGCGGTTTCACCGCGCAGGCGCTCAGGCACCAGTTCCATCTGCAGCTTGTTGTCACGAATTTCAAACACCACTTTCTCGAAGAAAATATCGAGAATTTGTGCAGTTGTGTATTGCAACGCGCGCAGAATAATACTGGCCGGCAGCTTACGACGACGGTCAATACGAACAAAAAGATTGTCTTTCGGGTCAAACTCGAAGTCGAGCCATGAACCGCGGTAAGGGATGATACGTGCGTTATACAGCACTTTACCCGATGAGTGGGTTTTACCCTTGTCGCTGTCGAAGAACACGCCAGGACTACGGTGCAGCTGAGAAACGATAACACGCTCAGTACCGTTGATAACAAAGGTACCGTTATCGGTCATGAGTGGAATTTCACCCATGTACACTTCTTGTTCTTTAATGTCTTTTACGGTGCCTTCTGGCGCTTCGCGCTCATAGATCACCAGACGTAATTTCACGCGCAGCGGTGCCGAATAGGTCACGCCACGAATCTGACACTCTTTTACGTCAAAGACAGGTTCACCCAGGCGATAGCTTACATACTGCAACTCAGAATTGCCGCTGTAGCTCGCGATTGGGAAGACGGAACGGAATGCAGCTTCCAGTCCGTACTGACCTTCTGGATCTTGTTCGATAAACTTCTGGAACGAATCAAGCTGGATAGAAAGGAGATAAGGTATGTCCAAAACTTGTGGACGTTTACCAAAATCCTTACGAATACGTTTTTTCTCGGTATAGGAGTAAACCATAGGGTTCCTCAGCTAGCTGACAAGTCGACCCACGCTGTCCGTCCTGAAAGGACAGTTCATGCAACACGATTTTGTTTGTTTCACAGCCTGCGCAGCAGGTTGTGCAATACCTCTTTCTATCACGCTTAAATCATTTCATCGCTTTTGCGTGGGCAGGGAACCCGCACAGGAAAGCGGTATATTAAGTCGTCGATAGAGAAAGATATTGAAGAGCAACAATGGTCAAACAGTGTGAAACCCCATTGAGGCCCTGGAGCGCAAAAAGGCTGGTGACCAAAAAGCCACCAGCCATCAGTCTGAAATTACTCAGACCGCAACCCGAAGGTTGTCTTACTTAACTTCAACTTCAGCGCCAGCTTCTTTCAGAGCAGCTTCAAGCGCAGCTGCGTCGTCTTTGCTGATGCCTTCTTTGATTACGCCAGTTGCTTCAACCAGATCTTTGGCTTCTTTCAGGCCCAGACCCGTTGCGGTACGAACGGCTTTGATAACAGCAACTTTGTTCGCGCCAACAGCTTTCAGCACAACGTCGAATTCAGTTTTTTCTTCAACAGCTTCAGCTGGGCCAGCAGCAACAGCTACAGCAGCAGCAGCAGAAACGCCGAATTTTTCTTCCATAGCAGAAACCAGCTCAACTACTTCCATTACGGACATAGCAGCAACGGCTTCCAGAATTTGGTCTTTAGTGATAGACATGACAATTGTTCCTAAGAATCAGAAAAAGTTTATACGTTAGCAAGTACGAAGAAAAAGAATATGGCCTTAAGCCGCTTCTTTCGCATCGCGAACAGCAGCCAGAGTGCGGACCAGTTTGCCTGCAGCGGCTTCTTTCATGGTCGACATCAGACGTGCCAGTGTTTCTTCGTAAGTCGGCAGCGTTGCCAGACGGTCAATATTGGCCGCCGTGATCAGCTCACCTTCAAAGGCCGCAGCTTTGACCTCAAATTTTGCATTCGCTTTCGCGAAATCTTTGAACAAACGAGCAGCAGCGCCCGGGTGTTCCATAGAATATGCAATCAGGGTCGGACCAACAAACGTGTCTTTCAGGCACTCAAACTGAGTACCTTCAACGACGCGGCGCAGCAGGGTGTTACGAACAACACGCATGTAAACGCCAGCTTCACGACCTGCTTTACGCAGTTCGGTCATTTTATCAACGGTAACGCCACGGGAATCCGCAACAACCGCTGAAAGCGCACCTTTGGCTACTTCGCTGACTTCAGCAACAATCGCTTGTTTGTCTTGAAGATTTAATGCCATTAGCTTTTGCTCCTGGATTTGACCGGAGAAGGATTTCTCCGGAACTCACTTCACTTACTTACCCAAAGGAAAATAAGCGCTATTACACGGTGAGCAGAATCCAGCTAAGAAAAATTTCTTTTGGTTCTGTCACCGTCTACGCAGGGGATTAAGCCTTACACTGGAAAATGTGCGGCTCCTGCGGTCTTGGACGGAGGCCAGGATAAGGCCTGGCTCCAACCTAAATACTTTGGCATGCTTAAAAGCATAACGGGCGTAAGATTCTAGGCGAATTTTTCACCCGTTTCAAGCATCAATTAGTTTGCTGTTGCGCTTAAACCCGCCTGGTCGATGGCAACGCCAGCGCCCATGGTAGTGGAGAGGCTAACTTTCTTGATATACACGCCTTTCGCCTGAGATGGTTTTGCTTTTTTCAGCGCAACCAGCAGAGATTCCAGGTTTTCTTTCAATTTGTCAGCGTCAAAGTCCACTTTACCAATGGTGGTGTGGATGATGCCGTTTTTATCGTTACGATAACGAACCTGACCCGCTTTAGCGTTCTTAACCGCTTCTGCAACGTTAGGTGTTACGGTACCAACTTTCGGGTTTGGCATCAGGCCACGTGGGCCCAGAATCTGGCCCAACTGGCCTACAACGCGCATTGCATCCGGAGAAGCAATTACAACGTCAAAATTCATTTCGCCTTTTTTGATCTGCTCAGCCAGATCTTCCATACCTACCAGCTCAGCGCCAGCTGCTTTAGCAGCTTCAGCGTTTGCGCCCTGGCTAAAGACGGCTACGCGTACTGAACGGCCAGTACCATGCGGCAGCACAGTCGCGCCACGTACGTTCTGATCTGATTTACGCGCGTCGATGCCCAGGTTAACTGCAACGTCAACGCTTTCTACGAATTTAGCCGTAGCCAGTTCTTTCAGCAGAGCAACGGCTTCAGAGATGTCATACTGTTTAGTCGCGTCCACTTTGTCGCGGATTACGCTCATGCGCTTGGTCAGCTTAGCCATTTCTTAATCCTCTACTACCAGGCCCATGGAACGAGCAGTACCTTCGATGGAGCGAGTCATCGCTTCAACGTCTGCACCAGTCATGTCCGCAGCTTTAGTTTCTGCGATTTCACGTACCTGAGTACGGGTTACTTTACCGACTTTTTCTTTATTCGGCTTGCCAGAACCAGACTTGATGCCTGCTGCTTTTTTCAGCAGAACGGCCGCTGGAGGCGTTTTAGTAACGAAAGTGAAAGAGCGGTCACTGTAGACAGTGATAACAACAGGAATCGGCAGACCTTTTTCCAAAGATTCTGTTTTAGCGTTGAACGCTTTACAAAATTCCATGATGTTAACACCCTGCTGACCCAGAGCTGGACCAACCGGTGGACTTGGGTTCGCCATACCAGCTGCGACTTGCAGCTTAACGTAGGCTTGTACTTTCTTAGCCATGACATTTCCTCAAATGGGTTTTAGCGCCTGGATCGACAGGCTTCCCGTGATAACAATTCACACGCTATTGACTAGCGCATAAAAACAAAAGGCGCGAAATTGTAGTGAAATTTCGCGCCTACTGCAATAGCTAAATTTTGAGCAGAAAAAGATTAGCCTTTTTCTACCTGACCGAAGTCGAGTTCAACCGGGGTAGCACGTCCAAAAATCGAGACGGACACTTTCAGGCGACTCTTTTCGTAATCAACTTCTTCGACAACACCGTTAAAGTCTGCAAACGGACCATCACTAACGCGGACCATTTCACCTGGCTCAAACAGCGTTTTCGGACGCGGTTTATCACCAACCTGCTGTAGGCGGTTCATTATCGCATCAACTTCTTTGTCACTAATAGGTGCTGGACGGTCAGACGTTCCGCCAATGAAACCCATTACGCGAGGGACACTGCGTACAAGGTGCCAACTGGCATCGTTCATAACCATCTGCACGAGAACATAACCTGGGAAAAACTTGCGCTCGCTTTTACGACGCTGACCACCACGGATCTCAACCACTTCTTCGGTTGGAACCATGACGTCGCCAAACAGTTCTTCCATGTTATGCAATTTGATGTGCTCACGTAACGACTGCGCTACGCGGCCTTCAAAGCCGGAAAACGCCTGCACGACGTACCAGCGTTTTTTTGGAGCTTCAGACATCTCAGAACCTCAGGCCAGTGATAAACGATACCAGACGGACCAGAATACCATCCAGCCCCCACAAAATCAGTGACATCACGGCGGTAACCGCGGCAACGATTAACGTGGTGTGCAGCGTTTCCTGGCGAGTTGGCCAAATGACCTTACGCATTTCGGTTCTTGCTTCACGAGCAAAAGCCACGGTCGCTTTGCCTTTGATTGTCAAAAGAGCAATGCCGCCAGCCACAGCAATTAAAACAACTACAGCCAGTGCGCGCAGAGGCAACGTTACATCGCGATAATAGTAATTACCTACGATTGCTGCGAGCAATAATACTGCTACGACCAGCCACTTTAACGCTTCCAGGCCGCGCCCGCTCCCTTGAGCTTCGGTATTTGCACTCATAAACCAACCTGCCACAATAATTCAGAAACTATTCTGCCCCGCAACGCGAGGCATCCAAACCGAATGAGCTTTTGGGGCGTAACTCGGTATCCAACGCCGCATAACAGAGCCTGTCTCAGCAATGATTATGATTGAAAATCACTGATGAGCCAGGTTCTATGAGGCAGCGTGCAAAAAGGGCATCAAATGATGCCCTTTTCTTGTGCATTGCGTCAAATGTTATCGATAGTTAAGCGATAACTTTAGCAACAACGCCCGCACCAACGGTACGGCCACCTTCGCGGATTGCGAAACGCAGACCTTCGTCCATTGCGATTGGGTGGATCAGGGTAACAACCATTTTGATGTTGTCGCCCGGCATTACCATCTCAACGCCTTCTGGCAGCTCTACTGAGCCGGTCACGTCCGTTGTACGGAAGTAGAACTGTGGACGGTAGCCTTTGAAGAACGGAGTATGACGGCCGCCTTCGTCTTTAGACAGAACGTAAACTTCTGACTCGAACTGGGTGTGAGGCTTGATTGAACCCGGCTTAGCCAGTACCTGGCCACGCTGGATCTCTTCACGCTTGATACCACGCAGCAGAACACCACAGTTCTCGCCCGCCTGACCCTGGTCCAGCAGTTTGCGGAACATTTCAACACCGGTACAGGTTGATTTCGCCGTGGCTTTGATGCCCACGATTTCAACTTCATCACCTACTTTCACGATGCCGCGCTCAACACGACCGGTCACAACGGTACCACGACCAGAGATGGAGAATCCGTCGTCGAGTGGCAGCAGGAACGGCAGGTCGATTGCACGTACCGGATCCGGAATGTAGGTGTCCAGGTGCTCTGCCAGCTCAACGACTTTCGCTTCCCACTCTGCTTCGCCTTCCAGCGCTTTCAGCGCAGAACCACGAACGATTGGGGTGTCGTCGCCAGGGAAGTCGTACGCAGACAGCAGGTCACGCACTTCCATCTCAACCAGCTCCAGCAGCTCTTCGTCATCAACCATGTCACACTTGTTCAGGAACACGATGATGTAAGGAACGCCAACCTGACGACCCAGCAGGATGTGCTCACGGGTCTGTGGCATTGGGCCGTCAGTCGCAGCAACAACCAAGATCGCGCCGTCCATCTGCGCAGCACCGGTGATCATGTTTTTCACGTAGTCGGCGTGGCCTGGGCAGTCAACGTGCGCATAGTGGCGGGGCGGGGTTTCATATTCAACGTGTGAAGTGTTGATGGTGATACCACGTGCTTTTTCTTCCGGCGCGTTATCGATCTGATCGAACGCACGAGCCTGGCCACCGTAAGTTTTAGACAGAACGGTAGTGATTGCTGCAGTCAGGGTAGTTTTACCGTGGTCAACGTGACCGATGGTGCCCACGTTTACGTGCAGTTTGTTACGTTGAAATTGCTCTTTAGCCATCGTTTGTCCCTCTAAGACACGGATATATCAAAGATATTATGACATTAACCAGGCAGTGCCTGACTGCAAGAAATTACAGAGAGAAAATCAGGAGGGAGATAAAGGAAGTGGTGCTGATACCCAGAGTCGAACTGGGGACCTCACCCTTACCAAGGGTGCGCTCTACCAACTGAGCCATATCAGCACATCTGGAGCGGGCAGCGGGAATCGAACCCGCATCATCAGCTTGGAAGGCTGAGGTAATAGCCATTATACGATGCCCGCATCCTGGAACTCGGCTACCTGTTCTTTCTGTAGCTTGTGAATAATAAGAGAAGTTCCCCTACTATTCGAATCCGCCAGCGTTGACTGACTGATCGTGACTGTTGCTATTGCACAGTCTGAATTCAGGGTGAGAAGAAGTGACTCACCTGACAGACAAACGGATTGTTTATCTGTTCTCAACCGTTGGGTTGAGATGGTGGTGGGAGAAGGATTCGAACCTTCGAAGTCTGTGACGGCAGATTTACAGTCTGCTCCCTTTGGCCGCTCGGGAATCCCACCTACTTGATGGTGCCGGCTACCGGAATCGAACTGGTGACCTACTGATTACAAGTCAGTTGCTCTACCAACTGAGCTAAGCCGGCATCAAGTGACGCGCATTCTAGGAAGGTCGGCTTCAGGATGCAACAAAAAAATCGCTGTTTTTGTTCTATCGCTTAGAATTTGTGCAAATCGTAGCAATTTAGCTTATTTCCGCAGAAAAAATGTTCGATAAAGCCAGCTTCAGGTTGAATTTCCACGGAGCGGAAAGCGGGTTTTAAGGAAAACTTTTTTCTGCTGGATGCGCTAAAGAAGGCCGGGAACGTCAGGACAATACAAAGAAAGTGCCGACTTTCTTTTAACGTGCTTCGCAGAAAGCCGATATGTTTACCATACCCGCTTCATATTTATGTGGATCAAGCGCGACAGGCGCTCTGTTTGTGCATACATCTATGCTAATGGCCTGCCAGGCATAAACTTGTAGCTGAACAGCTAATTCAATGCATTGTATAAAGTCTATTCCGGCTAAGGCTCCTCTGTGTGTCCAGGTCAACGGGTTGCATTATTATCCATCTTAATAAGTTACATCAAAATTGTAGGCTCGCTTTCGACAGCATAAATACAAAATTTTTTACTTCTTTCAAAAGCCATACTGGTGATACCCTCCAACCCAATGTACCCGATACTAAATTAATAGATAGCGGCCCATTTCAGCAATGATGTAGCCTGTTTGCTACTCATGCCCGAGGATAGATTAGCTGTCAAATACATGCTTATGGACAAAACAATCTCACTGACAACTCCTTATTTACAGTTCACTCGTAAACAGTGGGCAGCGTTGCGCAACTCCGTTCCAATGACGTTATCAGAAACTGAGATTGCACAATTAAAAGGGATTAACGAAGATCTTTCTTTGGAAGAAGTTGCTGAAATTTATCTTCCGCTTTCCCGCCTGCTTGATTTTTACATTAGCTCAAACTTGCGTCGCCAGGCGGTGCTGGAACAATTTTTGGGAACCAATAGCCAGAAAATCCCCTATATAATAAGCATTGCGGGCAGTGTTGCTGTGGGTAAAAGCACCACAGCTCGAGTGCTGCAAGCGCTTCTTAGCCGCTGGCCAGAACACCGTAAAGTGGAGCTAATTACTACAGATGGCTTTCTTCATCCTAATGCCGTGTTAAAAGAGCGTGGCCTGATGAAGAAAAAAGGCTTCCCGCAGTCATATGATATGCATCGCCTGGTTAATTTTGTCTCTGCTTTGAAATCAGGCGCTGCCCATGTCACTGCGCCTGTATATTCGCACCTTATTTATGATGTCGTCCCCGGTGGCGATAAAATCGTTCAGCAACCTGACGTTTTAATTCTGGAAGGGCTAAACGTCTTACAAAGCGGTATGGACTATCCTCATGATCCGCATCATGTCTTTGTTTCAGATTTTGTAGATTTTTCTATTTATGTCGATGCTGCTGAGGATCTTCTGCAAAATTGGTATATCAACCGTTTCTTGAAATTTCGTCAGGGTGCATTTACCGATCCTGACTCTTATTTTCACCATTATGCGCAGCTGTCTGAAAAAGAAGCAGTTGAGACAGCAAGTAGTTTATGGAAAGAAATTAATTTTTTGAATTTGAAGGAAAATATATTACCGACGCGTGAACGCGCAAGCTTAATAATGACGAAAAGCGGTAATCATGCCGTCGACACGGTGCGTTTACGTAAATAGTTTATTAGCTGAAAAGATTAAAGCCTGCACGCTTGCAGGCTTTTATTTTTAATTTGGCCGAAGGGAAATTTCGCCGCCAATCCAGGATTTAACCTGGCCCTCCTGCTCCAGCAGTAAACCGCCTTGCTCATCAACGCCGCGAGCAATACCATGAATCTCTCTATCACCGATAAGTAATTTAACCGGCCGATTGATAAAGTTATCCAGTGCGGCCCAACGCTTAATAAAGGGTTTTAGACCATCACGTTCAAATACGGGTAGCGCTTCCCGTAAGCTGTTTATAAGCTTAGCAGAAAGTTCGTTACGGTTGATATTGACGTTGGCTTCTTGCAGGTTAATCCAGCCCTGATTGATTTGAGAGCCTTCGGCAGAGCGCATGGCTAAATTGATGCCCGCTCCCATGACGATTTGCGCGGCATCACCCGTTTTTCCTGTCAACTCAACTAATATGCCAGCTAGCTTGCGGTCATTAAGATAAAGATCGTTTGGCCATTTCACTCTGACTTTTTCTGCCCCCAGAGCTTGCAAGGTTTCCGCCATAACAATGCCAATAACTAAACTTAGCCCCATTGCGGCGGCTGGGCCTTGCTCTAGACGCCAGTACATTGACATATAAAGATTTGCACCGAATGGTGAAAACCACTGCCGTCCACGGCGACCGCGTCCAGCTTGTTGATATTCCGCAAGGCAAACATCCCCCGAGCGAAGTTCATCCATACGATCCAATAAATATTGATTAGTAGAATCAATAACAGGAATGACCGTCAAACGGGGTTGATTTAGCCTGGATATAATTTCTTTTTCATCCAGTAATATTATTGAAGCCGGTAGGCTATAACCTTTACCTGTGACGGTATAAACATCCAGTCCCCAACTTTTCAAAGTCTGTATATGTTTATTAATTGCTGCCCGGCTCATGCCAAGCATTTCACCAAGCTGTTCACCGGAATGGAATTCACCGTCAGCTAACGCTTCGATCAATCTTAGTGGGATGTTATGATCTTTCATGAAATTACCTCAACCGCATTGCATTCGCCGCGGGCCTGAATAAACCGCACTTCCGGCTCAAGCCAAACTTCATATTTTTCGCCAACCTGCAAACGAACCGTTTTTGCCAAAGCGACGACATCTTGCGGGGTGGCATTATCAACATTAATTAATACTAATGCTTGTTGTTGATGTACGGCTGCCCCGCCGACTTTAAATCCTTTTAGCTGGCATTGGTCAATTAGCCAACCCGCAGCTACTTTAACCTCACCTGAAGCTTGCGGATAATGCGGCATATCAGGAAAACGTGATAATAGCCCGGTGGCTTTTTCATGGCTGATAACAGGATTTTTGAAAAAACTTCCCACATTACCGATCACAGCAGGATCAGGCAGTTTGCTCTGGCGCATTTTGCAGACTGCATTAAATACCTCCCATGCATTAATTGTCGCTGGGTTTAAGGTCTTTAATTCGCCATAAGTTAATACTGGCTTCCAGTGTTTATCTAGCTTTAGCCCTACCGCAACAATCGCGTAGCCAGACTGGTAGTGATGCTTAAAAATGCTGTCGCGATAAGCAAACTGACACTCGTCACGATGGAGCCTTTCGGTATCGCCGCTGCGCAAGTTAAGCACGTCAACATATTCACAGGCATCCTTAAACTCAACACCATAAGCGCCAATATTTTGAATAGGTGCAGAGCCTACCGTTCCGGGAATTAAAGCCAGGTTCTCCAGCCCTGGAATGCCTTTTTCCAGCGTACTCTTAACTAACTGATGCCAGTTCTCTCCCGCTCCAACATGAATTTTCCAACATTCCGTTCCCTCATAAATTTCGACACCCTTAAGCCGGTTGATTACGACTGTGCCGTTGAAATTTTCCATGAACAGTACGTTACTACCTTCACCGAGGATCAGAAATGAAGCGCGTTCAATTTGGCTTAACTGCCAGGCTTTTAAAATATCTTCAGATGTTTCGGCAACAATACGTTTTTGTGTACTGACATCAAGACCAAGCGTGTTGTCGGCTTTTAAGGAGGGAAGCTGGATAGACATTTAACGGCCTTAACTGATTTAAACTGTCTGTAGTTTACCGCATCAGATAAGGCATGTTGGGATGTTTTATAGCTTATAGTTCAAAACGGTCCGGGAACCGGACGTAAAAAAGCCCTTTGCATATGCAAAGGGCTTTCTCTTATTTGATGCCTGGCAGTTCCCTACTCTCGCATGGGGAGACCCCACACTACCATCGGCGCTACGGCGTTTCACTTCTGAGTTCGGCATGGGATCAGGTGGGACCACCGCGCTACGGCCGCCAGGCAAATTCTGTTTTATTCACGCCGTCACCCTCAGGTAACCACGTGAACCAGTCCGTGAGCCAAGCTGAAAACGGGTCTCAAAACGCCTCTGGCGTTGTAAGGTTAAGCCTCACGGGTCATTAGTACCGGTCAGCTCAACGCATCGCTGCGCTTACACATCCGGCCTATCAACGTCGTCGTCTTCAACGTCCCTTCAGGACCCTTAAAGGGTCAGGGAAAACTCATCTCGGGGCAAGTTTCGTGCTTAGATGCTTTCAGCACTTATCTTTCCCGCACTTAGCTACCGGGCAGTGCCACTGGCGTGACAACCCGGACACCAGCGGTGCGTTCACTCCGGTCCTCTCGTACTAGGAGCAACCCCCCTCAGTTTTCCAGCGCCCACGGCAGATAGGGACCGAACTGTCTCACGACGTTCTAAACCCAGCTCGCGTACCACTTTAAACGGCGAACAGCCGTACCCTTGGGACCTACTTCAGCCCCAGGATGTGATGAGCCGACATCGAGGTGCCAAACACCGCCGTCGATATGAACTCTTGGGCGGTATCAGCCTGTTATCCCCGGAGTACCTTTTATCCGTTGAGCGATGGCCCTTCCATTCAGAACCACCGGATCACTATGACCTGCTTTCGCACCTGCTCGCGCCGTCACGCTCGCAGTCAAGCCAGCTTATGCCATTGCACTAACCTCACGATGTCCGACCGTGATTAGCTGACCTTCGTGCTCCTCCGTTACGCTTTAGGAGGAGACCGCCCCAGTCAAACTACCCACCAGACACTGTCCGCAGCCCGGATCACGGGCCTACGTTAGAACATCAAACATTAAAGGGTGGTATTTCAAGGATGGCTCCACGCAGACTGGCGTCCACGCTTCAAAGCCTCCCACCTATCCTACACATCAAGGCTCAAGGTTCAGTGTCAAGCTGTAGTAAAGGTTCACGGGGTCTTTCCGTCTTGCCGCGGGTACACTGCATCTTCACAGCGAGTTCAATTTCACTGAGTCCCGGGTGGAGACAGCCTGGCCATCATTACGCCATTCGTGCAGGTCGGAACTTACCCGACAAGGAATTTCGCTACCTTAGGACCGTTATAGTTACGGCCGCCGTTTACCGGGGCTTCAATCAGGAGCTTCTCTTGCGATAACCCCATCAGTTAACCTTCCGGCACCGGGCAGGCGTCACACCGTATACGTCCACTTTCGTGTTTGCACAGTGCTGTGTTTTTAATAAACAGTTGCAGCCAGCTGGTATCTTCGACTGGCTTCAGCTCCGGGAGCATGTCCCTTCACCTACGCGCCAGCGTGCCTTCTCCCGAAGTTACGGCACCATTTTGCCTAGTTCCTTCACCCGGGTTCTCTCAAGCGCCTGGGTATTCTCTACCTGACCACCTGTGTCGGTTTGGGGTACGATTTCGTGTTACCTGGAGCTTAGAGGCTTTTCCTGGAAGCAGGGCATCTGTCACTTCAGCACCGTAGTGCCTCGTCATCACGCCTCAGCGTAGAGTGTGCCGGATTTGCCTGGCACACACGCCTACACGCTTAAACCGGGACAACCGTCGCCCGGCTGACACAGCCTTCTCCGTCCCCCCTTCGCAGTAACACCAAGTACAGGAATATTAACCTGTTTCCCATCGACTACGCCTTTCGGCCTCGCCTTAGGGGTCGACTCACCCTGCTCCGATTAACGTTGAACAGGAACCCTTGGTCTTCCGGCGAGCGGGCTTTTCACCCGCTTTATCGTTACTTATGTCAGCATTCGCACTTCTGATACCTCCAGCAGACCTCACAGTCCGCCTTCGACGGCTTACAGAACGCTCCCCTACCCAGCGGCGCTTACGCGCCGCTGCCGCAGCTTCGGTGCATGGTTTAGCCCCGTTACATCTTCCGCGCAGGCCGACTCGACCAGTGAGCTATTACGCTTTCTTTAAATGATGGCTGCTTCTAAGCCAACATCCTGGCTGTCTGGGCCTTCCCACATCGTTTCCCACTTAACCATGACTTTGGGACCTTAGCTGGCGGTCTGGGTTGTTTCCCTCTTCACGACGGACGTTAGCACCCGCCGTGTGTCTCCCGTGATAACATTCTCCGGTATTCGTAGTTTGCATCGGGTTGGTAAGCCGGGATGGCCCCCTAGCCGAAACAGTGCTCTACCCCCGGAGATGAATTCACGAGGCGCTACCTAAATAGCTTTCGGGGAGAACCAGCTATCTCCCGGTTTGATTGGCCTTTCACCCCCAGCCACAGGTCATCCGCTAATTTTTCAACATTAGTCGGTTCGGTCCTCCAGTTAGTGTTACCCAACCTTCAACCTGCCCATGGCTAGATCACCGGGTTTCGGGTCTATACCCTGCAACTTGTCGCCCGGTTAAGACTCGGTTTCCCTGCGGCTCCCCTATACGGTTAACCTTGCTACAGAATATAAGTCGCTGACCCATTATACAAAAGGTACGCAGTCACACCACGAAGGTGCTCCCACTGCTTGTACGTACACGGTTTCAGGTTCTGTTTCACTCCCCTCGCCGGGGTTCTTTTCGCCTTTCCCTCACGGTACTGGTTCACTATCGGTCAGTCAGGAGTATTTAGCCTTGGAGGATGGTCCCCCCGTCTTCAGACAGGATATCACGTGTCCCGCCTTACTCATCGAGCTCACAGCCTGTGTGTCTTCGTGTACGGGACTGTCACCCTGTACCGTGCGCCTTTCCAGACGCTTCCACTGACACACACGCTGATTCAGACTCTGGGCTCCTCCCCGTTCGCTCGCCGCTACTGGGGGAATCTCGGTTGATTTCTTTTCCTCGGGGTACTTAGATGTTTCAGTTCCCCCGGTTCGCCTCGTAACACTATGTATTCATGTTACGATGATGCACAGAGTGCACCGGGTTTCCCCATTCGGACATCGCCGGCTGTAGCGGTTCATATCACCTTACCGGCGCTTTACGCAGATTAGCACGTCCTTCATCGCCTCTGACTGCCAGGGCATCCACCGTGTACGCTTGGTCGCTTAACCTTACAACCCACAGGCGTTTTACGCATGCAGACTGCAAAGCTGAGACCCGGACACACCGTTAATTTCACTCTTATTACGGAGAATGAACACGGCGTGTCGTTTCAATTTTCAGCTTGTTCCGGATTGTTAAAGAGCAGTAAAACGTCGCAATGCACTCGAAAATGCATTCTGACGTTTTTTCGGGCATCAACGTGCGTTGATGGTGGAGCTAAGCGGGATCGAACCGCTGACCTCCTGCGTGCAAGGCAGGCGCTCTCCCAGCTGAGCTATAGCCCCGAACAGGTAAAACCCGTGACCACAATTCTTTCTCAGGTAAGGCGTGGTTTCACGAAACATACTGACGTATGCGGGCCGGAACCATAACGCAGAATGAGGAAAAATCTGGTAGGCCTGAGTGGACTTGAACCACCGACCTCACCCTTATCAGGGGTGCGCTCTAACCACCTGAGCTACAAGCCTGCCGGGGTTTTACTGCTTCTTTACGTTTTCATCAGACAATCTGTGTGAGCACTTCGCAGGAAGGTATCTTCAGGTAAGGAGGTGATCCAACCGCAGGTTCCCCTACGGTTACCTTGTTACGACTTCACCCCAGTCATGAATCACAAAGTGGTAAGCGCCCTCCCGGAGGTTAAGCTACCTACTTCTTTTGCAACCCACTCCCATGGTGTGACGGGCGGTGTGTACAAGGCCCGGGAACGTATTCACCGTGGCATTCTGATCCACGATTACTAGCGATTCCGACTTCACGGAGTCGGGTTGCAGACTCCGATCCGGACTACGACGCACTTTATGAGGTCCGCTTGCTCTCGCGAGGTCGCTTCTCTTTGTATGCGCCATTGTAGCACGTGCGTAGCCCTGGTCGTAAGGGCCATGATGACTTGACGTCATCCCCACCTTCCTCCGGTTTATCACCGGCAGTCTCCTTTGAGTTCCCGGCCGAACCGCTGGCAACAAAGGATAAGGGTTGCGCTCGTTGCGGGACTTAACCCAACATTTCACAACACGAGCTGACGACAGCCATGCAGCACCTGTCTCACGGCTCCCGAAGGCACTCAGGCATCTCTGCCAGATTCCGTGGATGTCAAGACCAGGTAAGGTTCTTCGCGTTGCATCGAATTAAACCACATGCTCCACCGCTTGTGCGGGCCCCCGTCAATTCATTTGAGTTTTAACCTTGCGGCCGTACTCCCCAGGCGGTCGACTTAACGCGTTAGCTCCGGAAGCCACGCCTCAAGGGCACAGCCTCCAAGTCGACATCGTTTACGGCGTGGACTACCAGGGTATCTAATCCTGTTTGCTCCCCACGCTTTCGCACCTGAGCGTCAGTCTTCGTCCAGGGGGCCGCCTTCGCCACCGGTATTCCTCCAGATCTCTACGCATTTCACCGCTACACCTGGAATTCTACCCCCCTCTACGAGACTCAAGCCTGCCAGTTTCAAATGCAGTTCCCGGGTTGAGCCCGGGGATTTCACATCTGACTTAACAGACCGCCTGCGTGCGCTTTACGCCCAGTAATTCCGATTAACGCTTGCACCCTCCGTATTACCGCGGCTGCTGGCACGGAGTTAGCCGGTGCTTCTTCTGCGGGTAACGTCAATGACGAGGCGTATTAAACCTCATCCCTTCCTCCCCGCTGAAAGTACTTTACAACCCGAAGGCCTTCTTCATACACGCGGCATGGCTGCATCAGGCTTGCGCCCATTGTGCAATATTCCCCACTGCTGCCTCCCGTAGGAGTCTGGACCGTGTCTCAGTTCCAGTGTGGCTGGTCATCCTCTCAGACCAGCTAGGGATCGTCGCCTAGGTGAGCCTTTACCTCACCTACCAGCTAATCCCGTCTGGGCACATCCGATGGTGTGAGGCCCGGAGGTCCCCCACTTTGGTCCGAAGACATTATGCGGTATTAGCCACCGTTTCCAGTGGTTTTCCCCCTCCATCGGGCAGTTTCCCAGACATTACTCACCCGTCCGCCACTCGTCGGCAAAGAAGCAAGCTTCTTCCCGTTACCGTCCGACTTGCATGTGTTAGGCCTGCCGCCAGCGTTCAATCTGAGCCATGATCAAACTCTTCAATTAAAAGTCTGATTTGCTGACACCGTTCACTAAAGAACGGCGCAGCGATGCTCTGTGAATTTAACGTCGTAATGAATTACGTGTTCACTCAGCAGAGACTTGATATTTTTTACGTCCGGAGACGCTGATATCAATCCTGCGAGTGCCCACACAGATTGTCTGATAAATTGTTAAAGAGCAGTGCGTACAGCGGCTTAACCGGCTGTCGCGAGGTGGCGTATATTACGCTTTCCTCCTGCAGAGTCAACTTCTTTCTGCGAAGTTTTTCTCCGGCGGCTCAGTCTCCCGAACCTGCCAGCACGTCATACCGTAAGCCGGTGTGCCGTGTCAGTGGAGGCGCATTATAGGGAGTTCTTACGGGCTGACAAGGCTTTATTGCAAAAAAATTATCGTTCGATTTAATTTTCAACAAATCGCGTTTTTTCAAGCCGATTTGCCTGGTAAATGTGCGAAATCTTGCGCAAAGCGCGCTACTTGTTTCCAGTCGGTATACTCCACTTCTTTACCTGGATCAGTTTCACCGCCAGTCATACGCATAATAAGCTGGATCATGATGCGATCGAACCAGCGATAACGCGGATAACGCAATGCGCCAGCAAACACTGCACAACAATCCGGTTGCCACGGCGACTGCTGAAGAAACTTAGCGGTATAAGCATTTGTCTCAGGCGTACGCTTCTCAGGTT
This sequence comes from Mixta mediterraneensis, assembly GCF_014946725.1. Classification (GTDB taxonomy): domain Bacteria; phylum Pseudomonadota; class Gammaproteobacteria; order Enterobacterales; family Enterobacteriaceae; genus Pantoea; species Pantoea mediterraneensis. The sequence goes on along the minus strand of NZ_JACFXY010000008.1, from coordinate 42,504 downwards.
TACGTGCTGTCAGATTAACCGAGAAAAAGCCGCTAACACGCTGTTGCAGCTCACGCAGATGATATTTTACAAATTCCATGACCGCAGGATGGAAATGACCATAGCGAATTGAGGCACCAATCAGCACGCGGTCATACGCAGACCAGTTAATGTTTTTGGCGTCTAAAATATTCAGCACATCACATCTCTGCTTCCCTTCTATTTCCGCTGCAATAGAAAAGGCAATCTGTTGTGTTTGTCCATCGCGGCTGGAAAAAAGAATCAGCGCCTTCATGATTAGCATCCTTATTTCATTACTCACGCCAGAAAGTCGGCGTAAACAGTACTAGCAGGGTAAACACCTCAAGGCGACCAAACAGCATAGTGGAGATCAGAATCCATTTAGCCACGTCATTCATTGAAATAAAATTATCAGCCACCACGCCCAACCCTGGGCCAAGATTATTTAGCGTTGCTGCAACGGAGGCAAATGCTGAGAAGTCGTCCACACCTGTAGCGATAATGGCCAGCATGCTAACAAGAAACACCAGGGCATAAGCAGAAAAGAACCCCCAAACCGCTTCAAGGATACGTTCCGGCAATGCGCGATTGCCCAGCTTGATGGTATAAACCGCATTCGGATGAACTAAGCGCTTCAGTTCACGATTGCCTTGTTTACAGAGCAGCAGAATACGAATGACCTTCAGTCCGCCCCCGGTTGAACCCGCACACCCGCCAATAAAAGCAGAACAAAGCAGTAATACCGGCAGGAAGAGAGGCCAGTGCGCAATGCTGTCGGTGGTGAAGCCGGCGGTGGTCGCCATGGAAACAACCTGGAAGAACGCCTGATTCAGGGTTTGCCAGCCACTGCTATAGACATTATGGAACCATAACACCAGCGTACAGATCAGTATCAACGTCATCGGCACGCCAATAAACATGCGGAATTCTGGATCACGCCAGAAAACGCAAAGATTGCGTCCACTGAGCAATGAGAAGTGAAAGCCATAATTACAGCCGGAAATCAGCAGAAACACCGCCACAATGGTATTAATGGCGCCACTGTTAAAGTAACCCAGGCTGGCGTCATGAGTAGAAAAACCCCCAATAGCAATGGTCGAGAAACTATGACCGATAGCATCGAACATCGGCATACCAGCCAGCCACAGCGCCAGCGCACAGGCCACCGTCAGTAACACATAGATGAGCCATAAAGTTTTAGCGGTCTCGGCGATACGTGGACGCATTTTATTGTCTTTCAACGGACCAGGCATTTCAGCACGATAGAGCTGCATTCCGCCTACGCCCAGAATCGGCAGAATCGCCACCGCCAGGACGATGATCCCCATTCCGCCGAGCCATTGCAGCATCTGGCGATAAAACAAGATCGCTTTAGGCAACGAATCCAGTCCCACCAGCGTGGTTGCACCGGTTGTTGTTAAGCCAGAAAACGATTCGAAAAAGGCATCGGTAACCGAAAGGTGTGGTTGCTCGGCGAAGATAAAGGGCATTGCCCCTACGCTGCCCAGCACCGTCCAGAATAGCACGACAATCAGAAAGCCTTCGCGCGGTTTCAATTCGGACTTCTGCTTGCGGTTCGGCCACCACAATAACGAACCAATCACCAGCGCCATCATAAACGTCTGGCTAAAGGCGCGACCGGCACCATCGCGATAGATCAGCGCAACCAGGCCTGGCAAGATCATCGTGACCGAAAAGAGAATCACCAGCAGACCGACAATGCGGGTAATGGCGCGAAAATGCATTCAGCCGTTCCTTTAAAAAGATGATGAGAACACTAAGGTATAAGTGGGATAAGCGCTAATGCGCCCCGACTAAAGTCAGACAAATTTTGTCTGAATCCGTCGATTTTTCCATAAGGTAAAGCAAGCGTCAGAGAGATGCGTTCAAGATACTGGCTTTCCTCGACTCTGCCCTAAAAGCGTTGCAATAACCGTTCGATTTCGCTGAGCTGTGCATAATCGCATTGTAATGAAAACAGTTTCATCGGCACTTTTCGCGTGCGCGTTAGCTGTTTTAATCCCTGCTGAACGCCACCACCGTAGGCTTTGACCAACCCGCCGGTTCCTAGCATGATGCCGCCGTAATAGCGCACCACCACTGCGGTTATCTCACCAATATTCGCACCCGACAATTGCGCCAGCATCGGTTTGCCCGCAGTACCGGAAGGTTCGCCATCATCGGAAAAACCCAACTGCTGTGAATCATTTGGCGCACCGGCAATCCAGGCGTAGCAGTGATGTCGCGCGCCGGGATGTTCATTCTTTATCTGCTGAACAAATGCGCGCGCCGCTTCAACCCCGTCGGTATGCGCCAACACGGTAATGAAGCGGCTTTTCATAATCGTCTCCTCGCTGACGCTCAGCGCGTCAGCGGGAATGTCGAAGGCATCCATCAGGCAAGATGCAAATCGCGTGTCATGTTTTCAATGCGATTGGCGTGTATTACTACATTGTCCTCAATACGAATACCACCAAACGGCTTTAACGCATCAACGGCTTGCCAGTTAATGTGCTGACTCAATTTCCCGGTACGCAACGGCGCAAGCAGGGATTCGATAATATAGAACCCAGGTTCAATGGTCATTACCATGCCCGGCTCCAGCACGCGGGTACAACGCAGATAAGGATATTGTGACGGGGCAGCAAGATGCGTACCGTTATCATCCTGCATAAATCCGGCTACATCATGTACCTGCAATCCCAGCGGATGGCCTAAACCGTGCGGCATAAAAGGACCGGTAATATCTTCAGCCACCAGCGCTTCTTCACTCAGCCCTTGAACCAGGTCGAATTTCAGCAACAGCCTGGCAATGCGCTGGTGCATTTGCAGATGATAATCGGTGTAACGTATGCCCGCTTTCAACGTTGCAATCAGTGCCAGCTCTTCCGTATTCATCGCGTCAACCAAACTGGCATACAGCGATCCGTTCTGCGCGGCATAGCTACGGGTTAAATCGGCAGCATAACCAAGATATTCAGCACCAGCATCAATCAGGAAGCTATGGCGTTTCGCTGGCGACTGATGATCTAACCTGGTGTAATGCAGCACCGCAGCATGTTCGTTCAAGGCGATGATGTTGCCGTAAGGGACATCCGTGTCGCGATGACCTGTCGCCGTCAAATAGGCCTGATTAATATCGAACTCGCTCAGACCGGCAAAAAATGCCTCTTTTGCCGCATGATGACCGGCGACGGCCAGTTTCTGCGCCTGTCGCATGCAGGCCAGTTCATATTCAGTTTTAATACTGCGATGATAATGTAAGAAATCGATCACCGCTTTCGGGTTCATGTTGCCCGAAGAGATACCTAGCTGAGCGGCTCGTTCAATCACCGAACCGATATAGGCCACATTATCGCGTCGGGCAGGCAACTGTTGTGCAATCTCATCAGCTTGCTTCAAACCAACCACGTCAACTGCTTCAGTCCAAAAACCATTCGGCAGCGGTTCAACGTTGTGCCAGTAATCGACCGGCGAATAGAACCATAATTTAGGTTTATTCACACCATCGATCCAGAGCCAGCAATTGGGAACCTGCGTCACAGGAACCCAGGCTTTGAACTGCGGATTCACCTTGAAGGGATAGTGATGATCATCCAGAAATACCGTCAGCAATTCGCCGGAATGGATCAGCATGGCATCAAGCTTGTTGCGCGCCAGTACCTGCTGCGCTCGTTGTTGTAACGTAGCGATATGTGCGTGATACAGGTTCTTCAGTGAATCCATTGCTGTTTCTCCAGAGTCGCGAAATCGCCGCAGTTTAGCACAGCCGTAAAACGGATGCCGCGTTCCGGACGGCTGTGATCTTGTTAGCAAATCCACAAAGAACTGTTTGCAAAAAAATAACATCACTCCCACACTCTCGATCATCTGGTTGGACCAGATTACCTTTCGCGGTTTCAGGAGACGCACATGCTCTACCAAGGCGCAAATCTTTCACTTCGCTGGCTGGACGATGGTATTGCCGAGCTGGTTTTTGATGCAGCCGGTTCCGTAAACAAGCTTGATACACAAACGGTGGCGAGCCTGGGCGAAGCTATTTCCGTGCTGGAACAGCAGGCCACCTTACACGGCGTATTGCTGAGTTCGGCGAAACCAACCTTTATTGTCGGCGCGGACATCACTGAATTTTTGTCTTTATTTGATGCCCCAGCCGAGAAACTCAGCCACTGGCTGCGTTTTGCGAACGGCATCTTTAATCGGTTAGAAGACTTACCCGTACCGACCATTGCCGCGATTGATGGCTATGCATTAGGTGGAGGATGCGAATGTATTCTGGCAACCGATCTGCGTGTCGCGACACCCGCCGCGCGTATTGGCTTACCAGAAACTAAATTAGGCATTATGCCTGGTTTTGGCGGTAGCGTGCGCTTGCCGCGCCTGCTCGGAGCTGACAGCGCGTTGGAAATTATCGCGGCGGGAAAAGAGATAGATGGATGCAAGGCTCTGCAGCTGGGTTTAGTGGATGCGGTAGTGGAAAGCGATAAGTTGCGGCAGGCTGCCATCACCATGCTAAAAGACGCCGCGGTTGAAGGCAGCTGGCGCAAGCGTCGTGCGCCAAAATTGCTTCCCCTGAAGCTTAGCCCGATTGAAGCGGCAATGAGTTTTACCCTCGCCAAAAGCATGGTGATGCAAGCCGCAGGCAAACATTATCCCGCACCGATTACTGCGGTTAAAACTATTGAAGCCGCCGCTGCGTTGGATCGCAATGAAGCTCTAAAACTGGAAACCGCAGCGTTTGTGCCGCTGGCACAATCCGATGAAGCCCGTGCGCTGGTCGGCATTTTCCTTAACGATCAATATGTAAAAGGACTGGCAAAAAAACGCGGCAATGAAAGCAGTGCGCCAGCGCAGGCTGCAGTACTGGGCGCGGGGATTATGGGCGGAGGTATTAGCTACCAGTCCGCGTGGAAAGGCGTGCCGGTCATCATGAAGGACATCAATTCACAGGCGCTGGCGCTCGGTATGAATGAAGCCAGCAACCTGCTGAATAAACAGCTGGAACGCGGAAAAATCGACGGTACTAAACTGGCCAGCGTGATCGCGGCTATCCAGCCAACGCTGGATTATACCGGTTTTGAACGAGCCGACGTCGTGGTGGAAGCGGTGGTTGAAAATCCGCAGGTGAAAGCGAAAGTGCTGGCCGAAACCGAATTACATCTGCGTAAAGACGCTGTCTTAGCGTCGAACACGTCCACGATCCCCATTAGCCAACTGGCGCAGGCGCTGCAACGCCCCGAAAATTTCTGCGGGATGCATTTTTTCAATCCGGTGCCGCGTATGCCCCTGGTTGAAGTGGTGCGTGGTGAGAAAACCAGCGAAGCGACGATTAGCAAAGTCGTGGCATGGGCCAGCAAAATGGGTAAAACACCGATTGTGGTCAATGACTGCCCCGGTTTCTTTGTCAATCGTGTGCTGTTCCCCTATTTTGCCGCCTTCAGCCTGTTATTACGCGATGGTGCTGACTTCCGTCAGATAGATAACGTGATGGAGAAACAGTTTGGCTGGCCGATGGGCCCGGCCTGGCTATTAGATGTGGTTGGCCTTGATACCGCCCACCATGCGCAAAGCGTCATGGCTGAAGGTTTCCCTCAGCGTATGAAAAAAGATTATCGTGACGCCATCGACATGCTATTTGCTGCCGGACGTTACGGCCAAAAAAACGGTAAAGGGTTCTGGTGCTGGGAAAAGGATAAGAAAGGCAAAGCGAGAAAAGCGCCTGATTCAGAAGTGGATGCGCTGCTGCAACAGGTTTGCCAGCCGAAACGTGTATTCAGTGATGAAGAGATTGTTAACCGCATGATGCTGCCGATGCTGAGCGAAGTAGTACGCTGCCTGGAAGAGAATATTGTCGCCTCGCCTGCCGAAGCAGACATGGCGCTGGTTTACGGACTTGGCTTCCCACCGTTCCATGGCGGGGCGCTGCGCTATCTCGACACGCTTAGCAATAGTAATTTCGTCGATCAGGCGAAACGCTACACCACCCTTGGCACGCTGTATGAACTTCCCGCGCTGTTAGTGCAGAAAGCACATCAGCATGAAAGCTGGTATCCCGCCGCCAAACCAATTGACGAAGCCGTTCTTCAAGATGTCTGAGGTGATGAACATGGAAAATGTAGTAATTATTGATGCCGTGCGCACACCAATGGGCCGTTCAAAAGGCGGCGCATTCCGTCACGTACGCGCTGAAGATCTTTCCGCGCACCTGATGCGTGAATTGCTGAGCCGTAACCCGGCGGTAAATGCCGCCGCGCTGGATGATATTGTCTGGGGCTGCGTGCAGCAGACGCTGGAACAGGGTTTCAATATTGCAAGCAATGCGGCGCTACTGGCAGAGATCCCACATTGCGTCCCGGCAACCACCGTCAACCGTCTGTGCGGTTCCTCAATGCAGGCATTACACGATGCCGCGCGCGCCATTATGGTCGGCGATGCGCACAGTTGTCTGGTCGGCGGCGTTGAACACATGGGACATGTTCCGATGAATCACGGCGTTGATTTTCATCCAGGCTTAGGCCGCACCGTGGCTAAAGCGGCGGGTATGATGGGATTAACCGCCGAAATGCTGGCACGTATGCATCATATCAGCCGTGAGCAGCAAGATGCCTTTGCCCTGCGTTCGCATCAGCGCGCCTTACACGCTACCCAGCGTGTTGATTTTCAGCGTGAGATTGTGCCAACCTATGGACATGACGCCGATGGCGTGCTGAAGCGCTATGATTTTGACGAAGTGATTCGTGAAGATACCAGTCCTGAAGGATTAGCCGCGCTTAAATCGGCGTTCGATCCGGTGAATGGAACCGTCACTGCTGGCACATCCTCTGCTTTATCAGATGGTGCCGCCGCCATGTTAGTAATGAGTGAAAGTCGCGCCCGTGAGCTCGGTCTGGCACCACGCGCACACATTAAAAGCATGGCCGTGACAGGCTGCGATCTTTCCATTATGGGTTATGGCCCGGTTCCCGCCAGCAAGCTGGCGCTGAAACGCGCCGGGCTCAGCATCAGTGATATTGACATCTTTGAACTGAACGAAGCTTTTGCCGCCCAAACGCTGCCCTGTATCAAGGACCTGGGCTTATTGGATCAGTTAGATAACAAGGTTAATTTGAACGGCGGTGCAATTGCGCTTGGGCATCCGCTGGGCTGCTCCGGTGCGCGTATCAGCACTACGCTGCTGAATATTATGGAACGACGCGATGCCCAGTTCGGCCTTGCGACAATGTGTATCGGTCTGGGCCAGGGCATCGCTACCGTATTCGAACGTCTGTAATACGTTGGGTATTAATATGGCTGTTCTTTCCCGCCTGTCAGGGGCGGGCTTTTTCTGCCTGCGATTCGCCCATCAAATAAAAGCGAAAGCATCGCCATACATTTGCGCTTCAATCGCACCACGCTCGGCACAGAACCGGTCACGGGCAATCTTCGCCATCTCAAAGCGACCAGCAATGTAGATCTCATGCTCACTCAGCGAGCTGTAATCCTGCATCACTGCCGTTAATACCGTCCCCGAGCGGCCTTGCCAACCCTCTTCTGGCTGCTCAACTACCGGGATTACCGTTAGATTAGGATGCTTAACCGCCAACGCGTTCAGCTCTTCCAGATCATATAAATGCTTCAGTTCACGGCCACCCCAGTAAATGGCAATATCGCGATCCGGCTGCTGTGCCAGCGCAGTGAGCAGAATAGAACGCGCATAAGAGAAGCCGGTTCCACCAGCGATCAGAATCAGCGGTTTCGTACTGTCTTCACGCAGCCAGGCATCACCATGTGGAATATCGACGGTAATCTGGCGATCATCACGGATACGATCCATCACCGCCATCGCATACAGATTTAGATCAGAAGCCCCAATATGCAGCTCAATAATGTCTTTTTCCATCGGCGTGGATGCCAGCGAAAACGGGCGCTTATCACGTTCGTCCATCACTACCATCAAATACTGTCCCGCGCGAAAGTTAAAATCCGCTTCTGGGATCAGGCGAACGCGATACACCGTGTCGGTAATCGCTTCAACTGAAGTTACTTTACAGCTTAACGTTGTCATGCGTTCCCTCTGTCGGGTCGTCTTTATGATTGTGTTCACCGTCAGCGTTGTGGCGGCTGATCCAAAATACCTAACTCATCCCAGATGGCATCAATACGCGCGGTGACCACAGGATCTTTGACAATGGGCGTTCCCCATTCACGCTGCGTTTCACCTGGCCATTTGTTAGTCGCATCCAGTCCCATTTTCGATCCCAGGCCGGAAACCGGCGAAGCGAAATCGAGATAGTCAATGGGTGTATTCTCGACCAACACCGTATCACGTGCTGGATCCATGCGCGTGGTAATTGCCCAAATCACATCGTTCCAGTCGCGCGCATTTACGTCGTCGTCACACACAATAACAAATTTGGTGTACATGAACTGCCGCAGGAATGACCAGACGCCAAACATTACCCGTTTAGCATGGCCCGCGTACTGCTTTTTAATCGTCACTACCGCCAGGCGATACGAACAGCCTTCCGGCGGCAAATAAAAGTCAACGATCTCCGGGAACTGCTTGATAAGAATCGGTACAAGCACTTCATTCAATGCCACGCCTAATACCGCCGGTTCATCGGGCGGGCGTCCGGTATACGTTGAATGATAGATCGCCTGATGGCGCTGCGTGATATGCGTCACGGTAAACACCGGAAAACTATCTACTTCATTGTAGTAGCCGGTGTGATCGCCGTAAGGTCCTTCCGGCGCCATATCGCCGGGCTCAATGTACCCTTCCAGGACGATTTCCGCACTGGCTGGCACTTCCAGATCGCTGGAAAGGCATTTCACTACTTCGGTTTTATTGCCGCGCAGCAAACCGGCAAATGCATATTCTGATAGCGTATCCGGCACCGGCGTAACCGCACCAAGGATGGTGGCTGGATCGGCACCCAGAGCGACCGAAACGGGAAAGCGTTTGCCAGGATGCACTTTGATCCATTCCTGATAATCAAGCGCGCCACCACGATGCGAAAGCCAGCGCATGATTAAACGATTTTTCCCAATCACCTGCTGGCGATAAATACCCAGATTCTGACGCTCTTTATGCGGCCCGCGCGTAACGGTCAGTCCCCAGGTAATAAGCGGTGCCGCGTCGCCAGGCCAGCATTTCATCACTGGAATACGCGATAAGTCCACTTCGTCACCGCTAAACACTACCTCCTGACAAGGCGCATTACGCAGACGCCTGGTCGGCATGTTTAATACCTGTTTGAACTGCGGCATTTTATCGAACAAATCACGGAAGCCTTTTGGCGGTTCAGGCTCCTTTAAAAACGCCAGCAATTTACCCACTTCACGCAGTGCGCTGACTTCTTCTTGTCCCATGCCCATTGCCACACGTTTCGGCGTGCCAAACAGATTACACAGCACCGGCATGTCGTACCCTTTCGGGTTTTCGAACAGCAATGCTGGTCCACCAGCACGCAAGGTACGGTCGGCTATTTCAGTCATTTCCAGTTCGGGGTCGATCGCCTGAGTAATACGCTTTAACTCACCACGCTGCTCAAGTAGCGCGAGGAAGTCTCTTAAATCCTGATATTTCATGCAGCTTTAGCTTTCCGGCCAGAGTGAAGCGGCCATTATAGGGCCGAACATCTCGGTGTGTTGAGGTTTATGCGGCATCCTTATTTACAGCGAAAAGGAACCAGCGGTTGCAGTGCACTGACATCGTGATACGCCTGAATCGGCTGGTTATGACGGAACACTTTGAAGTCGTCGTCCCACACGCTGAAGTAACTAAGGCGATTATCGCTCACATGCAGAAAACTGCCTTCACGCAGTGCAATCACCGATTCTGCAGGATTAATGGCGCAAAACTCCGCCAGCCGCACATCACGGGTTTCACCCCTATGCCCGCTGACGTCCGCATCACTATAGTGTGGATTGATTTGTACCGGAAAAAGACCCAGCGCAGGTAACACCACGTTACTGCGAACCGGCATATCATTGGTTGTGCGGATAGTCGGCGTCGCCACGTTACAGCCTGCGCTCCAGCCAACATAGGGTACATTGCGTTCACGAACCGCACGCTGGATCGGCACAATTAAACCTTTTTCATGCAGCATCTGGTTTAAAAGCCACGTATTACCACCGCTGACTAGAATTAATTCTGCCTGATCAACAGCTTCAGGAGGCGATGAAAATTCCTGAATGCAGCGTACAGTAATGCCCAGCGACGCACTGAGATCGGCGGCACGCTGTTGCTGATCGCCACGAATAATCGCATAGGGAATAAAGAGCGCAGACGTGATCCTGCGCTGGGCAATCATCGTATGCAGCTGCGGCTGTGCGTAATCTAACAACGGTGCATCATCCGCCAGCTTGCCATTGCTTAACAGAAACAATTCCATCAGGTGATCCTTTTCACTCCGGTAATGGACATTGAGTCTGATACAGAGGGTAGCGGGACGTCAATTTTCAATCTGCTTTTCTGAAAGCATCTCGCAAGTTAAGAAAAGTCTCGGTTTATTTTTATCAGACGCCCCTTTCCGGGTTTCGATGCGCTATAACTCTGGCAGCAGGTTTGGTATTCTTAGCGTCCATTCGATGGGAGCGGTTATGGAATGCTGGTACTTACTCTATTGCAAACGTGGGCAGCTCTTGCGCGCTAAGGAGCATTTGGAACGGCAAGAAGTGAATTGCCTCAGTCCGATGATTGCGCTGGAAAAGATTGTGCGCGGCAAACGCACCACGGTAAGTGAACCGTTGTTTCCTAATTATCTGTTCATCGAATTTGATCCAGAATCGATTCACACTACCACGATTAGCAGTACACGCGGCGTCAGCCATTTTGTACGCTTCGGCGCAACGCCCGCGACGGTGCCATCCGCTGTTATCGAAGCGCTGCAAACCGATGCGCCGCAAATCCTGTTCGATCCAGACATCCCACAAATCGGTGACGAAGTGATCATCACCGAGGGGACTTTTGAAGGGTTACGCGCTATTTTTGCTGAACCCGATGGCGAAACACGTTCCATACTGCTACTCAATTTGCTTAATAAACAGGTAATGCGCAGCGTCGATAACAAACAATTTCGCAAGCTTTAAGCCAGTTTGAACAGCGTCCGGGCATTCTGATCCACACAGGTAGCCAGATCTTCAGCATCCTCTGCGCGCCAGTTAGCGACCTGCTGAACAAGATGCGGCAGAAAGCATGGCTCATTGCGACGAGAAGGTGGACGTGGACGCATATCGCGTGGCAACAGATAGGGCGCATCCGTTTCCAGCAGCAGGCGATCAGCTGGAATCAGCGGCAACATCTCACGTAGTTCCAGCCCACGGCGCTCGTCACATACCCACCCGGTAATCCCAACCGACAAACCTAATGCCAGACAGGCTTCCAGCTCATTACGCGTGCCCGTAAAGCAATGTATCACTGCGCCAGGCAGTTTCGGTAACCACGGCTCCAGTACCGCAACAAAGCGCTCATGCGCTTCGCGACAGTGCAGGAATACCGGCATATTCAGTTCCGCCGCCAGGGCTAATTGCGCATCAAAGGCATATTCCTGTTGCTGATGTGCAGATAAATTGCGATTGAAATCCAGGCCGCATTCACCAATTGCGACGACTTCTGGCTTTTCTGCCAGGCGGCGCAATGTGCTGGCGATTTCCGTTGACCATTCGCTGGCATGATGCGGATGCACACCCGCCGTAGACCAGCAATAGTTTGACTGTCCGGCAGCCAAACGCTGCGCCTGCTGGCTTTCCAGCGCATTGGTGCCGGTAATTAACATGCCGGTGACGCCCGCTTCACGTGCGCGTTTAACCACCTTTTCCCGATCGGAGGCGAATTGCGTGCTGGTCAGGTTTACACCGATATCAAACATAACTCTTCCCGTTATTTATAAAAAAGTCATAAACAAAAACCGCCCACATAGGCGGTTTGGATTCAACTTTAGCCCGCCAGTGCGGGGCACTCAGAACACAAACGTCAGGATTCGGTGTTATGTTCCTCATCCTGCTGTCGGCGGCCTTTCCCCACATAGTAACGAGAAAAGAATACGCCGACTTCAAACAGGCAGTACATCGGAATAGCGAGCAAAGTTTGGGAAAAAACGTCTGGCGGTGTCAGCAGCATGCCAACGACGAAAGCTCCCACCAGAATGTAAGGCCGCTTCTTTTTCAGATCCTCTGGACTGGTAATACCGGTCCAGCACAGCAATACGATGGCTACCGGAACCTCAAAAGCTACGCCAAACGCCATAAACAGCGTCATAACGAAATCAAGGTAACTGGTGATGTCGGTTGCGATAGTCACACCCTGCGGGGCCGTTTTAGCAAAAAAACCAAACGCCAGCGGGAACACGATAAAGTAGGCAAACGCCACGCCGATATAAAACAGGAAGGTGCTAGAGAACAGTAGCGGCATGACCAGCTTGCGCTCATGCCGATACAACGCCGGTGCGATAAATGCCCAAACCTGATACAGGATCACCGGCACGGCGAGAAATACCGACACAATAATGGTGAGCTTTATCGGGGTGAAAAAGGGTGATGCCACATCCGTTGCAATCATGCTGGCACCAACCGGCATCTGACTGATCAGCGGTGAAGCCACCAGATGGTAGATGTCATTAGCAAAATAAATCAGCGCCAGGAAAATCACCAACACGGCGATAATGCAGTTCAGCAGGCGCTTACGCAGCTCAATCAGATGGCTGATGAGCGGTTGAGTATCTTCAACGGCCATTATCGTTCATCACTTGCAGAAGAGGGGGTTGCTGTGCTGCGCGCGGTGCCTGAAGCCTCGTCAGGTTTCGCCACCGACGTGGCTTCATGGCTGCCGGGAACTTGTGCAGGTGCGCTGGCCTGGCCTCCGGCGGCTGCGGGCGTCACAGGATAGGAAGTCTCGGCAGGTTGCTGCTGCGGAGCGTGAATGGTATTCGCTTCATCTTCCTCTTTTTCAATATCAACGCTCTGTTGATAAGAGCGTTTCATTGAATCTGCGGTTTTACGGAGCTCTTCCATTGACTCTTTTAGCTCAGGCGACAGCGTGCCGCGACCCGCCTCTTCGACCTTTTTCAGGCTGTCCTGCAATTCCTGCAGCTTCAGCTCCTGCGCCAGCTCATTTTGCACATTGGCTGCCAGCGAACGTATCGCCCTGATCCAGCCGACTACGGTTTTCACCGCAACCGGTAAACGTTGTGGGCCAAGTACGAGCAACCCAATAACGAACACCAATACCAGTTCACTAAAACCAATATCGAACACGGTTTATACCTGCTTGTCGTTCTTGGCTTCTTCTTTGTTAGCCGAGGTTTGCTGTTTATCCGCCAGCGTTTTGGCGTTGAAGTCAGCATCCTGCTCTTTCGGTTGATCCTTTTTATCATCCTCATCGCCCATGGCTTTTTTGAAACCACGAATAGAGGAACCTAAATCCGAACCCAGATTGCGTAATTTATTCGTACCAAACAGAAGTACAACGATTACGGCAATGATGATTAATTGCCAAATACTGATACCGCCCATGAGATAGCCTCTAATATTCTGTGAAAATTATTGCGTAATGTGTCGCGGAGAACCCTTATAAATTCGGGCCAGAGCGAGCGACATTACCGCTTTTTCGGTTGAACTGACAATCAGTTTGTCTTACGCCAGCCAATTAACCAAGAGACGAAACCCGCCGCCATTAATACAGCAGGAAAGAAGTCCCAGTCCGGTCGACTCAATAAGACCACCGTACCACTTAATAGCAGCGTGGCGCCGACGCCAAACAAATACCGCGCCTGATGATGACGGGTACGCTGCGCATTGAGATCGCCCACTAACTTATCGACACTATGCCGTAAAAGCTTATGCTGACGCATGCTGTCATAGAACAGCTCCGGCAGTTCCGGCAATTTTTCTGCCCAGAACGGTGCTTTATCTTTCACCGCCCGAATGATGGCTGGAATACCAACCTGATCTTTAATCCAATCCTCAAGAAAAGGTTTTGCCGTCTTCCACAAATCCAGTTGTGGATAGAGCTGTCGTCCGATCCCTTCTATATAGAGTAGCGTCTTTTGTAACAGCACCAGCTGCGGCTGCACTTCCATATTGAAGCGGCGCGCGGTATTAAAGAGGTTCAGCAGTACATGACCAAAGGAAATCTCGGCCAGCGGCTTTTCAAAAATGGGTTCGCAGACAGTACGAATCGCAAATTCAAAGTCTTCAACGTTCGTATCTGGCGGGACCCAGCCTGAATCAACATGTAATTCCGCGACTTTCCGGTAGTCACGATTAAAGAAAGCGATGAAATTTTCGGCTAAATAACGTTTATCTTCTTTATTGAGCGAGCCAACGATGCCGCAGTCGATACCGATATATTGCGGATCTTCAGGATGGTCATAACTGACAAAAATATTGCCCGGATGCATATCGGCATGGAAAAAGCTGTCGCGGAACACCTGGGTAAAGAAGACCTGCACGCCACGCTCGGCCAGCAGTTTCATATTTACGCCATGTTGCTCAAGCGTCGCCACGTCTGAAATCGGAATACCGTAGATCCGCTCCATGACTAACATCGACTCGCTGCAATAATCTGAATATATTTCAGGCACATAAAGCATGCGGCTGTCTTCGAAGTTGCGGCGTAACTGAATGGCATTCGCTGCTTCGCGCAGTAAATTCAGCTCATCAATCAAGGTTTTTTCATAATCCCGCACCACTTCCAGTGGACGTAAGCGGCGTCCATCCGGCAACAAACGCGGCACCCAGCGAGCCAGACGGTAGATCAGTTTCATGTCCGCTTTGATTACTGGCAGGATGTCCGGGCGAATCACTTTGATGACAATTTTTTTACCGTTCGATTTGAGTGTTGCAGTGTGTACCTGTGCTATCGAGGCTGAAGCCAGCGGCTTGATGTCAAAATCATCAAACCAGCTTTCAATCGGAGCGCCCATCGAACGTTCAATTTGTGCTTTAGCTTTAACGCCGTCAAAAGGCGCAACGCGGTCCTGCAAAATCGCCAGCTGATCGGCAATCACTGGCGGAAACAGATCGCGACGCGTTGAGAGCATCTGACCAAACTTAATCCATACCGGGCCGAGCTGTTCCAGTGCCATGCGCAGACGCGCACCTGTCGCTGCTTCAGAATGTTTGTTAGGGATCCAAAAAATGCAGCGACGCCAAAGGCGAAGCGGAAGAGTAATGCGCATTCGGGGAATTAATTCATCAAGGCCATACGTCAAAAAAACCTTAACGATGAAGTACAAGCGGCGGATTTCACCAAAACTCATTTCGCCTCCAGCTGCGCTAAACGCGTACTGAGCGCATCAAGCGAACGTTCCATCGCGTCTATCTCCTCAGAAAACCAGGCGAGTTCTAACGCGCCGGGTGCAATGCGCCACTCTTCGGTAATCGCCTGACCTAAATAATCCTGTCGCCGTTGCACTTCACTTTTGATAAAGCGCAATGCACGCTGCACGCCCTGGCTAATACCCTGGGCGGCAATATCACCCGTCCACGGTGCCAGATATTCGGCAGGATCCAGCTCGGCCAGATCCATTAGCGCAGAAAACTGCTGGACAACCTGTAAGTCTCCTTCAACTTCCAGCTCGCCGCTACGGATCAGGCGGGTAAGCTGTTGACGGTCGCGCAATTTCGGCAGCGTTTTCAACTGGGTAATTACCGTGCAATCACTGCTGCCCCGCCAGTCACCCAATACATCCAGCTGTTGTTCGCTGAACACCAGCACCAGCGGATGGGAAAATTCATTCAGGCGCAGCGTCAGTACCTTACCGGCCAGACGTTGACGCGCCGCTTTTAGTCCGCGGTCACGATACAACACGCGGTTTAGCACGGTCTCAATACCGGCAGTGATTAAGGGCGTAAAAGTCATCACCATACCGTTTAAAACTTAAATCCGCGGTGTAGCGCGACGATGCCGCCGGTCATGTTGAAGTAGGTGGTATTTTCAAAACCAACATCATTCATCATCGCCTTTAGGGTTTCCTGATCGGGGTGCATGCGGATTGATTCAGCCAGATAGCGATAGCTTTCTGCGTCTTGCGCCACCAGTTGTCCGATGCGTGGCAGGATGTGGAATGAATACGCATCATAAGCTTTGCTCAACGGCTCAATGACGGGTTTAGAAAATTCCAGTACCAGCAAACGACCGCCCGGCTTTAGCACGCGAAACATGGAAGCCAGCGCTTTCTCTTTTTCAGTCACGTTACGCAGGCCGAAGGAGATGGTAATGCAGTCAAAATAATTATCCGGGAACGGCAGCGCTTCGGCATTTGCCTGAACATAGTTGACGTTGCCAACCACACCACGATTACGCAGCTTCTCGCGGCCCATTTTCAACATTGAGCTATTGATGTCGGCCAGTACCACCTGACCCGTTTCGCCCACCAAACGGGAGAATTTTGCGGTCAAATCGCCGGTTCCACCCGCCAGATCCAGGACACGCTGTCCACGGCGAACGCCGCTGCTGTCGATGGTAAAACGCTTCCAGACACGATGGATGCCAAACGACATCAGGTCGTTCATCACGTCGTATTTTGCCGCTACGGAATGAAACACGTCCGCGACTTTATCGGCCTTCTCACTTTTAGCGACCGTCTGAAAGCCAAAATGGGTGGTTTCCTGCTGTGATTCATCTGCCATCGGTTTTACCTGCTCCACAAATAATTCTTCCCGAAGTGTATCAGAGTCACGGAGGTCAGGCACGTTGCGCCCGTGCTATTCGTGGAGACGTCTCACACGTAAGCCGCTGTCATCCGCTTCGTTTTCCTCTTGCTGCTCGTCAGCAGGTTCACTTTCTGGCCTGGCACGTTCCACCAGCAACGGATTAATGGAACGCTTCACCTCAACGCCAAGATCGCGAAATACTTCAGTTTGCGCGATCAAATTGCCGCGCCCCTCTGCCAGTTTTTTCATCGCTTCACGATAGCTGTTTTGCGCTTTATCCAGATTGACGCCAATGCCGCTCATGTCGTCAACAAACAGCCGCATTTTATCGTATAACCTTGCCGCGCGATCAGCGATACGCTGCGCATTGCGACTTTGGTGCTCATAGCGCCAAAGGTTATTGATTGTACGCAGCGCAACTAACAGTGTGGTTGGGCTGACTAGCATAATATTTTGCTGCAACGCTTCGCTGATTAATTCAGGCTGACGATCGATTGCCAGCAAAAAGGCCGGTTCTACCGGGATAAACATCAATACATAATCCAGCGATCGTAAACCGGGCAATTGTTGATAATCTTTGCGTCCCAGCAAGCGGATGTGTCCGCGCATTGCGCTGATATGTGCCTGAATTGCCTGTTCGCGATCGGCTTCACTTTCCGCATTAAAGTAGCGTTCATACGCCACCAGCGTCATTTTGGCGTCAATCACCACATCTTTGTCTTGCGGTAAACGGACGATGACATCGGGTTGCATCCTGCCCTGCTGTTCTGCCTGAATGCTGACCTGAGTTTCGTATTCATAACCTTCGCGTAGCCCGGATGCTTCCAGTACGCGGCTCAGGACCACTTCTCCCCAGTTGCCTTGAATTTTATTGTCGCCTTTTAGCGCCTTTGTCAGATTGATCGCTTCTTGCGCCATCTGCGCATTTAACTGCTGAAGCTGGCGGATTTCATGGGTTAGCGTATGGCGTTCGCGCGCTTCTACTCCAAAACTTTCATGCACCTGACGACGAAAACCGTCCAGCTGTTCACGCAGTGGACCGATCAGGCTGTTCAGGCTTTGACGGTTTTGCTCATCGACGCGCCGCCCGCTGTTTTCAAAAATACGATTGGCAAGATTTTCAAACTGGGCGCTGAGGCGCTGTTCACTGTTGGTCAGCAAGCGCTGTTTCTCTTCAGCGGCAAAGCGCGTTTCTTCAAGACGAATGGTAACTTCGCGAAGTTCAGCTTCCTGGGCGCTGTTCACTTCCAGCTGATTACGCAACTCGCGATTCAGCTGTTCGCTTTCACCGCGCCAGTAATCAAGCTGCTGCAGGCGCTCATTGGCCCCGCTCAGCGCACCATGCAGGTGATGCAATTCCTGCTCACGCTGTTGCGATTGTTGCTGAAGTTGTTCGATATGCTGTTGCTGACGCTGCTGTGCCGCTTCTAACAGACGACGCTCGGTAGCAAAACTGGCTAATTGTTGGCTGGCGCGTAATTGCGCCAGCATCCAGCCAATGCCCAGGCCGGCCAGCGCCAGACAGGCACTGATGATGATGTGCTGATCCATGATTCCCCCGCCACATACGTTGCTGAGAGAAAAGGTAGAGTCGCACTGTATGAATGTCCAGACAATTTTGCCCGACAGGCAGGCCTTACGCCGCCTTAAAAGCCCCCTGTCGGTTTGCAATGCCCGCCAGGAAGAACGGCGCTGGCAACCCGCGCAAAGTAGCGTTTTTCCATAGCGGGATCGGGAAAAAGGAAGCGCGATCGGGAAACATCGTATTGCATATAAGCATTCGCAGGCTCAGCTGAAGCAGGCGGATTTAAACCAGGCAGCAGGCGGCTCTCTCACTCCTGAAACCTGCTGCCGTGCGCGTTATAGCAAGCGACGCGCCGCTTCTACGACAATCTTCACCGCATCGCTTTCGGTCTGTTTCATGGTTACCGCATCCGGGATCTCTTTCTGCGTGCGATTGACGATAACACCCGCCACCATACCAGCACGCAGTCCCTGACTGGCGCACATGGTTAATAACGTCGCGGATTCCATCTCATAATTCAGCACCCCCATTTGCTGCCACTCTTTCATCGATCCCTGAAAGCGGTTTACCACACGGCCCGAGAAGGTGTCATAGCGTTCCTGGCCTGGGTAAAACGTGTCGGACGACGCGGTAACACCGATATGGGTGGTGGCTCCGCACGCTTCTGCGGCCGCAACCAATGCGGTCGTGCAGGTAAAATCGGCCACCGCTGGAAACGCCATAGGGGCAAAATGCAGGCTGGCACCGTCTAAACGCACGGATGCGGTGGTCACTAAGACATCACCCACATTTATATGCGGCTGAATCGCGCCGGTCGTGCCAACGCGCAGAAAGGTGCGCACACCAAGTTGAGCCAGCTCTTCAACCGCAATTGACGTTGACGGGCCACCGATACCGGTCGAACACACGACAACCGGCTTGCCGTCCAGTTTTGCCAGCCACGTCGTAAATTCGCGGTGCGACGCCAGATGCTGTGCATTCTCCATTAACCCGGCGATTTTTTAACGCGCTCTGGATCGCCAGGCACAATGGCTAAAGTCGCGCCCTGCAAATCGGCTTTGGTAAGGCCAAGGTGGAAAACGTCAGATTGTGACATATCAGACTCCTGATTGAAGGAAAGTAACGCGCCACTCTACGTCAGCCTGCGCGATAAATATGTGATAACAATCAATATAAAAAATGAAAATTACATTTCATATCAAAATAAATGTGATGAATATCACTCATTAAGATCAAGTCATCCTTCACTGCTACAAGCGGTGCTGTGTAACCCGTCATCGCAATGTTAAAGAGATAGGTGATTTTATCTGTTGCTAACTCTGCTACCCCTTGTCTGGTCCATGTGAGATCTGGCCAGGCTATAGTTACGTGATCGCGCTATTTGCTTGCACGGAGAGAACAATGAAAACCGAAGATAATATGGCACAAAAATCTGCTGGAGGCGGCTTTGCACCTGCGGTACAACCCACTGCTTCTACAACCATTATTACTGAAAGCCCTGCTATTCAATCCGGCGAAACCTCGGTTCCAAGTCAGGGCGAGAATATGCCCGCGTTTTATGCCAGGCCAAAAGATGTTGAAGGGCCGTTACCGATGGTCCTGGTGGTGCAGGAAATTTTCGGCGTACACGAACACATTCGTGATATTTGCCGCCGTCTGGCGCTGGAAGGTTATCTGGCCATTGCGCCCGAACTGTATTTCCGCGAAGGAGATCCGAGCGAATACGATGATATTCCGACGTTGTTTAAAGAGCTGGTAAGTAAAGTACCGGATACGCAAGTGTTATCTGATCTTGACCACGCCGCAAACTGGGCGTCTCGCCACGGCGGCGATATTCGCAGAATGGGCATTACCGGTTTCTGTTGGGGTGGTCGCATCAGCTGGCTTTACGCAGCGCATAATCCGCAGCTTCGTGCCGCCGTAGCATGGTATGGTCGCCTGACAGGCGATAAATCCATGAAACAGCAAAAACATCCGATTGATATTGCCGTTGATTTATCCGCACCCGTTCTGGGCTTATATGGCGGTCAGGATGACGGTATTCCGCTGGAAAGCGTTGAACAGATGCGCCAGGCGCTGCATGCCGCCAATGCCAAAGCTGAAATCATCGTCTACCCCGAAGCCGGACATGCATTTAATGCTGATTATCGTCCAGGCTATCATGCCGAGTCTGCCAGAGATGGCTGGGCGCGTATGCTTGCCTGGTTCAGGCAATATGGCGTTGCGCCATCCGCTTAGTAAAAAAGGGGCGCCTCAGCGCCCCAACACTTCAATACCAAACCGTTTAAACAGTTTCACCACGCAATTTTTTCGCCGCTTTTACCATGTTAGCCAGCGCCTGACGCGTTTCGGTCCAGCCACGTGTTTTCAGGCCGCAGTCTGGGTTTACCCATAAACGCTCTTCTGGAATACGCTGCGCCGCTTTTAGTAACAGCGCCTCCATCCACTCCACGCTCGGCACGTTTGGCGAATGAATGTCATACACGCCTGGGCCAATTTCGTTCGGATATTCAAAAGTTTCAAAAGCTTCCAGCAGATCCATATCTGAACGTGAGGTTTCAATGGTGATCACATCCGCATCCAGCGCCGCAATAGAATCCATGATGTCGTTGAACTCGCAATAACACATATGTGTATGAATTTGCGTGTCATCTTGCGCTACGGCTGCATTCAGACGGAAAGCGTCAACCGCCCAGGCCAGATAGGCAGCCCAGTCTGACTGATGAAGCGGCAGACCCTCGCGTAACGCCGGCTCATCAATCTGAATAATGCCGATACCGGCTTTTTCCAAATCTTCCACTTCATCACGCAGCGCCAGCGCAATTTGTCTGGCAATGGTTTCACGGGTCACGTCTTCACGCGGAAACGACCAGCAAAGAATCGTTACCGGACCGGTCAACATGCCTTTTACCGGCTTGTCAGTCAGCGATTGCGCATATTTCGCCCATTCTACGGTGATAGCTTCAGGACGGCTGACATCACCGATGATTACGGGCGGCTTCACGCAGCGCGAACCATAGCTCTGCACCCAACCATTTTGCGTAAATACGAAACCATCCAGATGCTCGCCGAAATATTCGACCATATCGTTACGTTCGGCCTCTCCATGCACCAGCACGTCCAGCCCTAAACGCTCCTGCTCAACAATCGCCTGCCTGATGTGTCCGGCAATACCAGTGCGGTAGTGATTGCTGTCCAGACGACCCTGTTTGAAGTCAAGACGCAGCCCGCGAATTTCGGTGGTCTGCGGGAAAGAACCGATAGTGGTGGTCGGCCAGGCCGGCAGGTTAAACCGTTGACGCTGCGCTTTCGCACGTTCGCCATAGGCGCTCTGACGCTCACTGTCCTGGGCAGTAATGGCTTGCAGACGTTTGCCAACGGCGGCATTGTGCACACGGCTTGAGTGAGCGCGTGCACGAACTGGCGCACTCCACGCTTCCAGCGATGCCGCATCGTGGTTATTCAGCGCGTTACTTAGCAAAGAAAGCTCTGCGCACTTCTGAAGGGCAAAAGCAAACCAGCTTTTCACTTCTTCGTCCAGACGCGTTTCCACGCTCAGATCAATTGGGCTGTGCAGCAGCGAGCAGGAGGTGCCAATCCACAGTTGTTCACGTTGACCTGTCAGCGGTTGCAGGCGCTCGAACCAGCTGCTCAGATCGGCACGCCACACGTTACGGCCATTAATCACGCCAAGCGAAAGCAGCCAGGAAGCCGGAAGTTGCTGGTTCAGCGCCTGAATGTCATCACGTCCGTGCACCAGGTCAACATGCAGTCCCTGCACTGGCAGTTCACGAATCACATCAATGTTCTGACCGATACTGTCGAAGTAAGTCGTCAGCAGCAGTTTGCTCTGGCCTTGCAGTGCAGCGTAAGCCGGTTTAAAGGCGTCGCGCCAGGCTTGTGGCAATTCCAGCGCCAGGGCAGGCTCATCAATCTGTACCCACTCAATATCTCGTTTAGCCAGTTCAGCTAATACTTGCTGATACACCGGCAAAATAGCGTTCAGTAACGACAGGCGATCAAATTGTTCGCCCTTTACTTTACCCAGCCACAGATAGGTTAGCGGGCCAAGCAAAACCGGTTTGATTTTGTGACCCAGCGCCAGCGCTTCGTCAACTTCATCCAGTAACTGCGTCCAGGTCAGTTTGAACTGCTGGCCTTTGATAAATTCCGGCACCATATAGTGATAATTGGTGTTAAACCATTTGGTCATTTCAGCAGCAGCGGCAGGCTCGCCCGTCGGCGCCCGGCCACGACCCAGGCGGAACAGCGTGTCGAGATCGACAGAATCTTCTTTATTCTGGTGGCGCGCGGGTACATTTCCCAGCAGCAGGCTGGTGGTCAGCACATGATCATACCAGGCGAAGTCCCCCCCCGGCAGCAGATCTACTCCCGCGTCTTTCTGTTGTTGCCAGTGACGTGCCCGCAGCTCGCGGCCTACCGCCAGTAATTCTTCCTGGCTGCTGTGACCGGCCCAGTAGCTTTCCTGGGCCTTTTTTAGTTCGCGATGCAGGCCAACACGTGGAAAGCCGAGAGTATGGTTCAGAATGGTCATTTGCTGTTCTCCAGATATTCTTTCACTTTGGCTTAGGACTGGCAGCCAAAGATGTTTAGCCGTCCAGATGTTTACACCGCTATATTCTGCGGGTACTGTATGTTCCTCAAGCGCAATTTGTTCAATTCGATATGAAGGACTCTCATGATCGAACTCAAGCACCTGCGGACGCTTCAGGCTCTGCGTAATACGGGATCGCTGGCTGCTGCTGCTGCCCAGCTCCATCAGACGCAATCAGCGTTGTCACATCAGTTCAGCGATCTGGAGCAGCGGCTGGGATTCCGCCTGTTCGTCCGTAAAAGCCAGCCGTTGCGATTTACGCCGCAGGGAGAAATTTTGTTACAGCTGGCAGAACAAGTGCTGCCGCAAATTCAGCAGGCACTGCAAGCCTGCCACGAGCCACATCAGGCCACGTTGCGTATAGCCATTGAATGCCACAGCTGTATTCAATGGCTGACGCCAGCACTGGATAACTTCCGTCAGAGCTGGCCGCAGGTGGTGATGGATTTCAAATCCGGTGTCACCTTTGATCCGCAGCCAGCGCTGCAGCAGGGTGAGCTGGATGTAGTGCTGACCTCTGACATTCTGCCGCGCTCCGGCCTGTTCTATTCACCCATGTTTGATTTTGAAGTGCGATTAGTTCTGGCGCCGGATCACCCACTGGCGCAGGTTGAACATATCTCCCCGGAAGATCTTGGCGATGAAGTGTTGATGATTTATCCGGTGCAGCGTCAACGGCTTGATATTTGGCGTCATTTCCTGCAACCCGCTGGCGTTAGCCCAGCGTTGAAAAGTGTCGATAACACCCTGCTATTAATTCAGATGGTGTCGGCACGCATGGGCATTGCCGCATTGCCGCACTGGGTCGTGGAAAGTTTTGAAAAACAGGGATTAGTGGTGACGAAAACGTTAGGTGACGGATTATGGAGTCGGCTTTATGCAGCCGTTCGTGACGGCGAGCAGCGCCAACCCGTGCTGGAAGCCTTTATCCGCTTTGCTCGCCAGCATGCCTGTGATCATTTGCCTTTTGTACGCAATGCCCAACATCCGGGAATGCTGTTGCAGCGATAATCCAGCCCATAAACCTGCGCGAATGCCGGCAAAATCCCCTATAATGCGCAGCCTGTCGACTGACCATAAGAAGATTTCACCATGACTAACAATGATATTCTGCGCAGCGTGCGCTACATGCTCGATTTGAGCGATGCCAAAATGGTGGCAATTTTTGCGCTGGCAGGCTGCGATGTGCCGCAAGCCGATGTGCAAACGTGGTTGAAGAAGGATGACGACGCGGCATTTCGTCCGTGTCCAGACGTATTGATGGGTTACTTCCTGAATGGATTGATTTTCCATCGCCGCGGCAAAAGTGAAGATATGCCGACTCCTTCCATTGAGCGCAAAATGAATAACAATATTTTCATGAAAAAGTTGCGTATTGCCTTCGATTTGAAAACTTCTGATATTCCTGACGTGCTAAAACGCGCCAACTTTACGGTTTCTCAGGCAGAAATAGGCGCTATCTTCCGTAAACCCGATCATAAGAACTATCGCGAATGCGGCGATCAGATTATGCGTAACTTTCTCAAAGGGCTGGCGATGATTCATCGGCCTAAAACGGGTAAACCTGCCTGAGTTCCGCTACATCGCTGTTCAGCCAAAAAAGGCGATCCCGACCCATAAAGCTGTGCGATCGGGCTCGCTCTTCCTGATTTATCGTCATTCAACCATGTTGTTAAATTTACTTCGGGCTATGCCCAATTACCCAGCGTTTATGCACCCATAGCGACGCGATAATCACTAACGCACCCGCGATAAAACCTGGCCAGTGTGGCTGTTGCTGCCAGATGGCCAGGTTAACCAGCAACCCGGCTGGCACATGCATATTGTTCATAATGCCCAGCGTTCCTGCATCAACCTGGGTGGCGCCGTAATTCCACATGAAGTAACCCAGACCAGAGGCCGCTACGCCTAACCACACCAAAATGCTCCATTGCAGCGATGTAGTCGGAAGTTTGCTGGGATTTCCCCATATGCTCCAGGCGATAGCTGCGATCATGACGGCGCCCAGGTAAACCCAGGAAAACGCCGTATGCTGCGGCATCGGGCGCTTTTCCTGTAGCCGCTTATACCCCACCATTCCCGCCGCAAAGCAGATATTCGACAGCTGTACCAGCATCAATCCAAACCAGAAGTTATCGCTGACTTTGTCATAGCGAATGATTGCTGCCCCTGCGACGGCCAAAAGTGCGCTGAATAGATAGCCGATGCGCAGCGGCCGCTTGCTGATCAGATCATAAATCAGGGTTACATACAGCGGCGTCATTACGGTGAACAGCAGGAACTCGGACACGCTAAGGTAAAGGTAGGCTTCAAAACTTATCAAATACATAATGCCTAATTGCAGCATTCCCACCAGCATATAAAGCAGTAGCGTTGAAGGGCGATAGCCACGCCAGCGCAAGAATGGCAAAAACACCAACGCCGCCAGCGACAGCCGCATGAAAACAGAGAACCAGGTATCAACCTGGCCAGCAAGGTATTCTCCGATCAGGCTAAAAGAAAAAGCCCAAAGAATGGTGGTAACAATCAATAACAGCACGGTAACAGCCCCGATTTTGACGAATGCGCCAGTTTAAACAAAGTGCCAGAAGAAGGCTGTTTTATCTGGTTTACAACTGCTTCAAAAACAGGCAGACACGCCTCTTTTTTCGAACCGTCCCCTAAAAGCGAACGTTCACTTTCTTAAAACAAAAAATCCTGACGCATAATGTGCCATTTTTGTTCACCAACCCACCGCCCGTTACAGAAATGAAGCGCTTTCACGACTTGTCACAGCAACACGCTGAAACCATTCCTGTTCTCTGCACGAAATGGCACGCCAAAGGATGCTATTTCCTTTTATGAATACGCTGATATTCCCGGCTCGCTGCTGTGTGGCGGGATACCGGATAAAATCTTCGCGGTCATCACCTGCAGCCGGGCTATTCGACGAGCCTGGCGCCGCTGGTGCTATTGTAGATTATTGAATGGAACGAGAGTTACTTAGCGATAATTGTTGGCTGCGTTCTGGCAGTGATTCTGCTGTTATTAAGCATGAAACGGCCATAACACAAAAAAACGGCGGGCTGAGCTGCTAAAAAAGGCCGGTTGTACTAACCGGCCATTCCGTTATGACATAAATAAGGCTCGCAACGCCTGCGGCACGGCATCTTCTGCATTCGTGCCAATTACCTCTAAGTCAGGCAAGGTATCTTTTAACCGCTGCTGTGCGTTTCGCATAATGTAACCCTTACCCGCCATGCTCAGCATTTCAACATCATTCATACCATCACCAAAGGCAATGCACTCTTTCAGTGAGTAGTTTAGCCGCTTTGCGACGGCTTCCAGCGCATGGCCTTTCGACACGCCGCCCGCCATCACTTCCAGACAGGTTGGCAGCGAAAAACTCACGTTCACGCGATCGCCCCAGCGCGCTTCGATTGCCTGTTCCAGCGGGATCAGCTGCTCAGGATCTTCGCAGGTAAAAAAGACTTTGCTGATGCCATCGGTCGGTAACAGGCCTGGCTCATAGACTTGATAATTGAATACCGACTCGCGGAAATAATCCTGTTCAGCCGGACGTGAACGACTCACAAACCACTCATCATCACGATAAACGTGCGTCAGAATTTCAGGATGATGGTATTGCAGGCCATAAAGATCGCTCGCAATATCCTGATCCAAATTAAGGCTAAAGATCAGTTCGCCATCAGCATTGTGCACACGGGCACCGTTTGAGGTGATCATGTAAGCCGGAATGCCAAGCTTGTCACGCATCTGACCAACATCAATATGATGGCGACCAGTCGCGAAAACGAAGTGAATGTCATACACCATCAGTTTTTGCAGCGTTTCGCGGGCAAAAGGGGTAATACGATGTTCGGGGGAAAGCAGCGTGCCATCCAGGTCGGATGCAACGATGTGATACATGAAAACCTCGGGTATCTGGTTCAGAAGGCCGTAGCCACTCAGGTAAATGAAACTATCTAACGATGAGACGAAAAGAAGTCGATCACCGTATTCAGCGCTTCGGCGCGCATTTCGTCTTTTTCAAACAAGATCTCATGCCGCGCGCCCTGTATTATTCGCGGCGTTCCACCTTCGCAGGGATGACCTGCCGCTGCCATCGCGGCACAAAAGAGATCCTGCGAACGGTTGTCCACGACACGATCGTCGCTGGCTTGTAATAACAAAACTGGCGTGGTGATTTTGTCCACCTGGCTAATAATGTTGCGGCCAGCGTGAATGCCTTCCCGCACCCAGTGATAAGTGGGTCCACCGACGCGAATCGCCGGATCGTCAGCATAAAAACGCAAATTACGACGATAACGCTCTGCGCTGTGTGTTAACCGGTTAATGCCAAACGGGTGCGCCCGCCAACGTCCGGTGCCTAATGCATAGCCATCACGCAAGGCGGGACGTTTTTCAGCCCAGTCGAGAATGCGGTGCGCCATCCATTCTGGTAACGGCAGAGCAATGCCAAACATCGGCGCCACCAATGCCACACCGTGAAACGCCTGCGGCTGGCGCGTCAGAAACAACGTCAAAATCGCGCCACCCATTGAATGCGCCAGGGCATAACGCTGTTGATAGTGCCCGCCAACGATCTCTTTTAAATAGAGCGTTTCCAGATCATCAACGTAATGGGTAAATTCAGCCACATGACCACGATGCGAATCTTCCAGTAATCGATCAGATCGACCCTGCCCGCGATGATCAAGGATGATCACGTCAAAGCCACAGTGAAACAGATCGTACGCCAGCTCAGGGTACTTTACGTAACTCTCAATGCGGCCCGGCACAATTAAAATGACACGCGTATGTTGCGGTGAAGTGAAGCGCACATAGCGCAGGGTAAGATTTTCTACCCCGGTAAACTCCCCTTCTTCGCGGCGATGCCAAAAGTCCAGCAGCGGACCGGTCGCAAAGGCGGCGAATGCTTTTTCACGCCGAAGCCAGCTGGCTTTGTGTTGATTCATTCGCCCTCCTGTTTACGCTGGAAAAGTGTCTGATCAGCCGCGTGTCGCCCATAGCGCCGCGTTTATTTCTGGCGTATTGTGTCACACTTCCGACCATACAGGGAACGTGGCCCATGACCATCGAATGGTGGCTGACCTATCTTTTTACCACCTCAATTCTCAGTTTATCGCCCGGCTCTGGAGCGATTAATACCATGAGTACCGGCATTAGCCACGGCTATCGCGGGGCAGTGGCCTCCATTGCTGGCCTGCAGCTTGGTCTGTCGCTGTACATCGTGCTGGTCGGCGTTGGCCTTGGCGCACTGTTTTCACACTCGCTGCTGGCGTTTGAAATACTTAAATGGGCAGGCGCAGCGTATCTGGTCTGGCTTGGCATTCAGCAATGGCGTTCAGCAGGCGCTATCGATCTTAAGGCCGTATCCAAAGCGATGCCGCGCCGTCGCCTGTTTAAACGAGCGCTGCTGGTAAACCTCACCAACCCGAAAAGTATCGTGTTTCTTGCCGCGCTGTTTCCGCAATTTGTCCTGCCGCACCAACCACAACTGGCGCAGTTTTTGGTGCTGGGCATAACCACGGTAGTGGTGGATATTCTCGTGATGATTGGTTATGCCACATTAGCAACACGCATCGCAATATGGATTAGAGGACCAGACCAAATGAAACTGCTGAATCGCTCATTTGGCGGAATGTTTATTGCAGTCGGCGCGCTACTGGCCTGTGCAAGAAAAGTTGTCTGACTGGCCCCTTTTTTCTTTATACCGGCCGCTGGGTCACAGCCCGCTCGGTAGCGGTCAGTGCGCCGTCCCATATGATATTACGTGAGGAGGACGAGCCCTGCCCGATGCCGGGCGGGTCAGGTAAACCCGCGCTTAACGTGCGATGATCAAATGAATACCGAATCCGGCGAATAATACGCCCGCCATGCCATCTACCCACTTCGCTAAACGCTGATATTTGTCCCGCACCCACGGCATGGCAAAAATCGCCGCCACCAGCGTAAACCACGCGAACGTCTCGCCGACAATTAACAGAAACAGCCCCCAACGCTCCATCGCCTCCACATCGTTACCCACAAACAGTGAGAAAACGCTACCGAAGTAAATAATCGCTTTTGGATTCGACAGGTTGGTGAGAAAGCCTTTCAGGAAGCTCATGCCTTTATTAGGCAGCGCGACTGTTGGCTCTGGCGAATAGGGCTGCTTATGGCGCTGACGTGCCGAACACATTAACTGCCAGCCCATCCATAACAGATAAATACCGCCGCCAACCATAATAATTTGGTGCAGCCACGCCATTTTCTGCAGAATCAGATGCAGGCCCATCAGGGCGACACCCGCCCAGATAACAATGCCCAGCGTGATGCCAAACACGCCCATCATCGCTTCTTTGCGGGAGCGGCTGGCCGCCGTTTGCGACACAAAAAAGAAGTCCGGGCCAGGACTCATCAGCGCCACCAAATGTACCAGCGCAACCGTAGCAAATAACATCAACATAACTGGCATCCTTTATTCTTCATCAATATGCTCTTTGATCATCACCAAAAAGGGTTTACCAAAGCGCTCCAGCTTGCGGTGTCCAACGCCGTTAACGCTTAACATCTCTGATGCGCTAAGCGGTATCTGCTCCGCCATTTCAATTAACGTGGCATCGTTGAATACCACATAAGGCGGGATATTTTCTTCATCAGCGATGGCTTTACGTAACTTACGCAGTTTGGCAAACAGTTTGCGATCATAGTTGCCGCCATGAAACTTCGCCGAACCGTTGTACTTAGATTTGGCGGTAATCAGTCGCGGCACCGCCAGCATCAGCGGCACTTCGCCGCGCAATACCGGACGTGCCGCTTCAGTCAGCTGCAAAGCTGAATGCATAGCAATATTTTGCGTCACCAGACCCAAATGGATTAACTGACGCAGTACGCTCACCCAATGTTCATGGCTGTGATCTTTACCCAGGCCATAAACGGGCAGTTTGTCGTGACCCTGTTCACGGATACGCTGATTATTTGCGCCGCGCAGAACTTCAACAATGTAACCCATGCCGAAACGTTGCCCAACGCGATAAATACCGGAAAGCGCTTTTTGCGCTTCGACTAATCCGTCATAACGCTTGGGTGGATCAAGGCAGATGTCGCAATTGCTACAAGCCTGCTGGCGACCTTCACCAAAGTAGTTCAGCAGCACGAGACGACGACAGGTTTGCGCCTCGGCAAAGGCATTCATCGCGTTCAGTTTGTGACGTTCTATATCCTGCAACGGACCCGGCGCTTTCTCTTCAAGGCACTTACGTAGCCATGCCATATCGGCCGGATCATACAACATCATCGCTTCTGCGGGTAAACCGTCACGGCCAGCGCGACCGGTTTCCTGATAATAGGATTCGATGTTGCGTGGAATATCGAAGTGCACCACAAAACGTACGTTGGGCTTGTTGATGCCCATGCCAAACGCCACAGTAGCCACCACGATTTGCAAGTCATCCCGCTGAAATGCTTCCTGCACCCGGGCACGCTGTTGGCTGTCAATACCGGCATGATAAGCCCCTACGCTCAGGCCACGGCTCTGCAGCCGTGCAGCGGTATCCTCTACTTTTGCCCGGCTATTACAGTAAATAATGCCGCACTTGCCGCGCTGATCCTGTACATAGCGCAACAGCTGATCGGTGGGTTTAAACTTCTCCACCAGCGTGTAGCGAATATTAGGACGATCGAAGCTGCTGATCTGGATCAGCGGATCATGCATGTGCAGCAGATTAACGATGTCGTTACGGGTAGTTTCGTCGGCGGTGGCGGTCAATGCCATGACCGGGAGATCAGGGAAGCGCTGACGCATTTTCCCCAGCGCGCCATATTCCGGGCGGAAATCATGGCCCCATTGTGAAATACAGTGTGCTTCATCAACCGCCAGCATTGACGGCTGCCAATGCGCCAGATTTTCAAGAAAGTTGTCCATCATCAAGCGTTCTGGCGCGATATACAGCAGCTTCACGCGCCCGGTACGGCAATCTGCCATCACCGCCTGCTGCTGCTCACGCGTCATCGTAGAATTCAGGCAAGCCGCTGCCACACCGTTGGCCAGCAACTGATCAACCTGATCTTTCATCAGCGAAATGAGCGGTGATACCACCAGCGTCAGCCCGACACGCACCAGCGCGGGGATCTGATAACACAGCGATTTACCACCGCCGGTCGGCATCACCACCAGACAATCCCGCCCAT
Source organism: Mixta mediterraneensis (assembly GCF_014946725.1). Classification (GTDB taxonomy): domain Bacteria; phylum Pseudomonadota; class Gammaproteobacteria; order Enterobacterales; family Enterobacteriaceae; genus Pantoea; species Pantoea mediterraneensis. Next base: position 11,551 of record NZ_JACFXY010000008.1, on the reverse strand, counting down.
TCAGCGCTTCATTGATAATTGTTTGCTGTCCGGGGCGAAATTGTTGATAGCCGAAGGTATTTTGCAATACCTGCTGCGCCAACGCTTCTTGATTAAGAACTGCCGAGGTTGCCACTGTATTCCTGTTTTACGTCGTTGATCAGAAGAGGTCGTTCAGCGTCACGCCCACACCAATTCGTGTTTGACGATGGTTGTAGTCGATCAGCGATTCGCCATAACCGCTGTACAGCTGGGTATAAAAGCGAACATGTTGCGTGACAGGATAGCTCCAGCCCAACTGCGCGCCGCCATAACCGGTATTCCAGTTGTATTGGCCTTCCACACTGAAGATATTGTCACCCATCATGTAACCGAGCTTCAGGCGGTAATAACCCATGTATTTGGTCATGTCTGGGTTATCATCATTTTTTTCATTCTCGGGGATGCGATACCACGATTTGATTTCAGCCAGAAAATTGTCATGTTGCGCCATCAGGCGTGCGTAGACACGGTTCCAGCTGCGTGAAGTCGGGTCACTACGGCCATTTGATTCATGGTTCAGACCCACTTCAACATCCCGTAACGTCCAGCCCGCGAAGGAGTAATCTGTCGCCCAGCCCAGAAAAATTTGCGGTTCGTAGTTAGTTTCACGAAACGGCGCAGACTGGCTTTGATTCGATAGCTGCCACCACGAACGTTGCGTATAAGACGCCCCTAATACGGAATTATCGCTCAGAATACCGCGCCACAGAGGAAATGCCAGACTGAGCTGAAATTTCACTTCATCTTTACGGGCATCCTTACCCCAGCCATAAGAGGAAATCGCCTCTTTATTCATGTTGCTGGTATAGGTGTAGAGTACGTAGTTGCTTTCATACGGATAAAGCACGAACGGGTTATCATGCTTTTCCAGCATGTTGGCAATAATACTACCGCGGACTTGCGGTGTATCATGGATTTCTCGAATCGTGGCTTCATCTGCCTGCGCCAAAGCAGGAAGTAACAGCATTGCCGCCAATAAGGCGCGGTACTTACGCATAAAATTCTCCGATGAGCGCTGCGTACTTAAAATAGCGGTGTAAATATCCTAAAAAAGCAGGTCATTCTACACGCAAATGAACCTTAAGATGAGCGCAGATTTCCTAAACTGGAAAGCCCCTCGCGAGGGGCATAGAATACATATCTCATTAAAATTTCGCGCCATTTGGCGATCATTTTCGGGACAATAAACCATGTCATCAGGGCTGTTGACTCAGCAGGAAGCGCGCCGCCTTATCGGTGAAATTTTTGTTTATCATATGCCGTTTAATCAGGCATTAGGGCTGGAGCTGGATCGCCTTGAACCTGAGTATGCGGAACTGAGCTTTGCCAATAAAACCATGCTGGTTGGCAACGCCGCACAGCAGATACTTCACGGTGGCGTGATCGCTTCAGTATTGGATGTCGCGGCAGGCATGGTCTGTGTGAGCCACGCGCTAACACGACAGGAAAATATCAGCGAAGAAGAGTTACGTCAGCGCCTGTCGCGCATGGGAACCATTGATATGCGCGTCGATTATTTACGCCCAGGGCGCGGCGAACGCTTTACTGCCACTAGCAGCCTGCTGCGTGCCGGTAATAAAGTCGCGGTAGCGCGCGTCGAACTGCATAACCAACAAGGCGACTATATCGCTACGGCAACCGCCACCTATTTGATTGGATAACCCTACGCGGCATATGAAAATCGCCGCTTTTTGGATGGTATATGGATACACAACAAACGCGCCAGGGCATTGGCTTTGCTCTTGGCGCTTACTTTATTTGGGGCATTGCGCCCGCCTATTTCAAGCTAGTTAAAGAGGTTCCGCCTACCGAAATTATGACGCATCGCGTAATTTGGTCCGCGCTGTTTATGCTGATTTTAATTACCCTGAGCCGCAGATGGGGACAAGTACGCAGCGTGCTGCGCCAGCCCAAAAAGGTGCTGATTCTCGCAGTAACCGCACTGACCATCGGCGGCAACTGGCTGCTGTTTATCTGGGCGGTGAATAATCAGCATTTGCTGGAAGCCAGGTAAGCGTCTCATCCAGACCGTATTGACGCTCAGACAAAAGTGAGATCGACCTTCCAGGGCAGCAGATCACGGACCCGGTTCACCGGCCAGTCCTGGATATGACCGATGACGTAACGCAGCCACGCCTCCGGTTCCACGCCGTTAAGCCGGCAGGTGCCGATCAGCGAGTACAGTACCGCAGCACGTTCCCCGCCCGCGTCTGAACCCGCGAACAGCCAGTTTTTCCGCCCCAGGGCAACGCCACGCAGCGCGTTCTCTGCGATGTTATTGTCTATCTCGGCCCAGCCGTTGCTGCAGTACAGGTTCAGCGCATCCCACTGCTTCAGCAGGTACGAGAACGCCTTCGCCGTATCCGAGTGGCGCGACAGCACCTTCATCTGTGCCTGTACCCAGTCGTACAGCGACTGCATCAGCGGGACCGTCTGCTCTTTCCGGACCGCCAGCCGCTCCTCTGCCGGGCTGCCGCGTATCTCCGCCTCGATGGCATACAGTTTACCGATGCGCTTCAGCGCTTCGGTTGTGACGTCGGTCGGTGTGCGGACGTGAACGTCATGGATTTTTCGCCGGGCGTGCGCCATGCAGGCCGCTTCGGCGATACGGCCGTCTTCGTACAGTGCGTTGTAGCCGCCGTAAGCATCGGCCTGCAGGATACCGCTGTATCCGGCAAGGTGTTGCTGCGGATGTATCCCCTTACGGTCCGGCGAGTACGCGAACCACACCGCCGGGGGAAGCGGTGAGCCCGCGTTACGGTCGTCCCGCACGTAGACCCACAGCCGGGCCGTGCGGGTTTTACCGCTGCCCGGCTCCTGAACCGGCACAGGGATATCGTCGGTATGCACCTTGCCCGGAATCAGCACGTACTGGCGCAGCAGGTCATACAGCGGCTCCAGCAGTTCGCTGACCGCACCGGACCAGCGCCCCAGTGTGGCACGACTCAGCTCCACGCACTGACGCCGGTATATCTCTGACTGACGATAGTGAGGCGTGTGCTCTGCGAACTTTGCCGTGACGATGCGCGCCAGCAGCCCGGGACCCGCGTAGCTGCGCTCTATGGGTTTTGCCGGCATGGTCGCCTGAACGATGTGGTCACATCCACAGCAGGCCAGTTTTGGCCGCTGCGTTTCGATAACCTTAAAGGCGCTGCTGATGAGCTCCAGCTGCTCCGATACGTCGCAGCCCAGCGCGCTGAGCTCTCCGCCGCACGACGGGCAGGCGGTTTCTGCCGGCGACAGCGTGCGGGTTTCGCGGGGGAGTGTGGCCGGTAATGGTTTACGGGCAGAAGACTGGCGCAGCGGTTGCGGAACCACCGGGTCATGCTGCTCACCCAGCGCCTCAGCCATCTCCTCCTGCAGGGCGCCGATGCGCTCTTCAGCCTCGCGCACCTGGCGCTGCGTTTTCTCACGCAGCTTTTCGGAGCTTTTGCCGAACTGCATGCGCTGAAGCTTAGTGATCAGCGCCTTCAGCCGGTTGATTTCGCTGGCGTACGCCGCCACCCGCTGTGAGAGCAGGCGGTTATACTCCGCCATTTTGCGGATGGTGGTCTGCTGCTCCAGCAGCAGCGCCCTGAGCCGGGCGTTTTCATCGGGAAGGGATGCGTCCATAACCCCATTTTACAGCAGGTTATATCCGCAGGCCAGGCCGTTCAGTCCGCTGTGGGTGCTTCCAGTTAATGCCTTCCAGCAGCATGGAGAGCTGCGCAGGCGTCAGATGCACTTTTCCGTCACGGGTCACCGGCCAGACGAAGCGCCCCCGCTCCAGTCGTTTGGTGAACAGGCACAGGCCGTCCCGGTCGGCCCACAGCACCTTTATCATGTCGCCGCGACGACCGCGAAAGATAAACAGATGACCGCTGAACGGATCGGTGCGAAGCGTGTTCTGCACTTTCGCTGCCAGCCCGTTGAAGCTACAGCGCATATCTGTCACGCCAGCAACCAGCCAGATCCGCGAACCTGCCGGAAAGCTAATCATGACTCACCCTCCCTGAGTTCGCTGACCAGTGCGCGCAGAAGTTCAGGCGTCAGCGGGCCAGTCAGGTTGAGGCTTCCACCTGGCAACGTCAGCCTGCAGCTGATGACCGGTGGCAGGTCTGCTGATACGACGCCGTTTTGCCTGGGCGGAGGGACAACAGGCTCCATAGTAACCGGAATCAGAGTCGCTCTGTTGGCCGGATCCAGTAGCCCCTGACGATGCAGATTGCGCCAGTTGAACAGCAGATTATCGTTAATGCCATGCTCACGGGCAATTTGAGCCACACAGGCGTCCGGCTGCAGGGTCAGCTCCGCCATGCGAATTTTGAATTCCAGAGGCCAGTCCGGCCGGCGTTTTTTTACAGGAAGATTTGTCTCAAGATTGAAGGCATAGAGCTCTTCCTCCAGGCGTTCAGGCGTGTATTCTTCCGACAATGGCCAGTTAATTCCGGTTCGTCGAAAACGCGTGAACATTTTATGTATGGCAGATGAGCTAAGGTTCAGTTGTTCTGCTATTTCACGGTAAGTCAGAGCCTCATTAAAGCGCAGGCTCAGCGCTGTGAAGATCCATGGTCTTCTGGTGTAAGGCGTATTTTTGTCCACGGTAGTGTCCATGTTCGCGAAAGTGTCCATGGTAGGAAACGCGGGCAAAAATAAAAGACGGTCTGGATGAGACGCTTACGCCAAAGCCGGATAAACGTCCGTCTTTCTGCACGTTGACCTGCTGGCTTGCCAGCGTCATGGACTTATCGGGGCTGCCGAGGATCACCGCGCCGGCGTTGATGTCGGTGGCGCCGGTCCACTGTGCCGCCTCGTCCAGCGTGACGCTGCCGCTGCCGGTGACGCTGTTTTTCAACGTCCAGCTGTCGTCAGCGTTCAGCACCAGTTTTCCGTTATTCGCCACCGCCGCAGTCCCAAGCTGGCGGACAGCCGAAACACTGAGCGTGGATGCGTTGTCGACAGCAAAGGTTCCGGAGAAGCCGCTATTATCGCCGGCCAGCGCAACGTCGCTGGCATTCAGCGCCACCTTCCCGGCGTCGCTGAGGCTGTTATACAGTACGCCTGCCGCGTTATTCAGGTTAAGCAGACCCGCCGCAACGATATTCCCCGTCCCCAGCCCCAGCGCATTGTTCAGCGAGGCTGTGGCCCCACGGGCAATGGTGGTGGTGGCCTTGAGGGCCGCATTGGCACCAGCGACGTTGAGGGTGCCGCCGGCGACGGTAAGCCGCCCGGTTCCGGCCAGCTCGCCGGCTGATTCGCCGCCGTCAGTCAGCGTCAGATGCCCGCCGTTTAAACTGGTCAGGGAGCCTTTTCCTGCGGTCAGTTTACCCACGGTCTGCGCATGGCCGCGCATATCAAATCCGGTCGCGTCCGCCAGTTTCAGCTCGCTGGTTTTGCCTAACACGTTGTCGTTCAGCATGGCCAGGTTAACCTGCTGAGCGGCGATAATACCGTGATTCTTGAATCCGGAAGTACTGCGACCGACGTTACCGGCGGTGCGGGTAACGACCGCTTTATCCTGCAAAATATCAGGCCGGAGGATAACTATACGCTGTTCACGTCGCTGAATGGCGGCAGCGGTGAGGATACCTTACGGCTTGAAAATTCGACGTATACCTTAAACCGGGCGGATGCTGTCAGCGGGGTGGAACATATCGACCTGGCGTCTGGCTCCGTGTTTACCCTCGATAAGATTGTCCTCGGTCTGGGCGACGACGGCCTTGATGGCGACGAAACCGGCTACAGCATTGATGGCACCAGCCGGCTCAACGTGCTGAGCGCCACCGACATGGCCTTTAACAGCCATCTGGCCGGTACCGGTACGATGGCGGTTGATACCGCAGACAAACAGTTTGGCTTTACCGCCAACAACGCGGACGATGGCTTTACGGGCACGGTGGCGCTGACCAACAGCCAGTTTGAACTGGGCGGTCTGAATACCCGTGCGCTGAGTAAAGCCACGCTGCGCGCCGGTGAAGGGAGTATCACCCACGTCGCCGCCGGAGAGCAGCGCATCGGCGGCCTGGCGTTTGACGGAGGTACCGTGCAGTTTGATGGCGTAACCCCGGGTAACCCGGCGGCACAGGGCACCATTCACGCCGCAACGATGGATCTTACCGGGCGCGGGACGGTGCAGGTTGATAGCGGAAGCGTGAGCAACGATCGTCCTCAGGTCGATACGCACCTTTCGCTGCTTGAGCAGGATGACGCTGAGGCGCTGATTAAGCTGGCAACCTCAGACGTTGCAGTGATCGGCGGGGCCGGGAATCTGGTGCTTCCCGACAAGGATGGCAACGCCATCAGCGACGCCATTACCGCCGATATCAGCCAGCAGGGAACCGTGGTGGCCAAAGGCGCCTACGACTACCGTCTGACCGGCGGCGACGGCAATGACGGGCTGTACGTCAGCTACGGCCTGACTCAGGTTGATCTGCTGGGTAAAGGAGACGATGCGCTTATCCTTGACGCCAACGGCAAAAGCGGCAGCGCGGCGGATCTGAGTGCGAAGGTTACCGGCAGTGGCGATCTGGCGTTTGACAGCCAGAAAGGGCAGACCGTTACCCTGTCGAATATGGACAATGATTACAGCGGCATCACCAACGTACGCAGCGGTAACCTGGCCATGCTGAACGACAACGTGTTAGGCAAAACCAGCGAGCTGAAACTGGCGGACGCGACCGGATTTGATATGCGCGGCCATGCGCAGACCGTGGGTAAACTGACCGCAGGAAAAGGCTCCCTGACCAGTTTAAACGGCGGGCATCTGACGCTGACTGACGGCGGCGAATCAGCCGGCGAGCTGGCCGGAACCGGGCGGCTTACCGTCGCCGGCGGCACCCTCAACGTCGCTGGTGCCAATGCGGCCCTCAAGGCCACCACCACCATTGCCCGTGGGGCCACAGCCTCGCTGAACAATGCGCTGGGGCTGGGGACGGGGAATATCGTTGCGGCGGGTCTGCTTAACCTGAATAACGCGGCAGGCGTACTGTATAACAGCCTCAGCCACGCCGGGAAGGTGGCGCTGAATGCCAGCGACGTTGCGCTGGCCGGCGATAATAGCGGCTTCTCCGGAACCTTTGCTGTCGACAACGCATCCACGCTCAGTGTTTCGGCTGTCCGCCAGCTTGGGACTGCGGCGGTGGCGAATAACGGAAAACTGGTGCTGAACGCTGACGACAGCTGGACGTTGAAAAACAGCGTCACCGGCAGCGGCAGCGTCACGCTGGACGAGGCGGCACAGTGGACCGGCGCCACCGACATCAACGCCGGCGCGGTGATCCTCGGCAGCCCCGATAAGTCCATGACGCTGGCAAGCCAGCAGGTCAACGTGCAGAAAGACGGACGTTTATCCGGCTTTGGCGGCGTGGCGGAAAATATCGATAACAAGGGCACGCCGCTGGCTGGCGACAGCAATCGTCAGGCCGTATCTCCGGTAACCTTTACCATAGGCGGCAATCTGATCAACAGTGGCAATGTCTGGACAGGCAGCAGCGGCAGCGCTGCCGGTAATCAGCTGGTCGTCAACGGTAACTACCAGGGTGACGGCGGTCATCTGCACCTTAATACCGTGCTGAATGGTGATAACTCAGTAACGGATAAGCTGATCGTTAAAGGCAATACCTCCGGCACAACCGGCGTCAGCGTCACCAACGCCGGCGGTTCGGGAGCGCAGACGCTGAACGGCATCGAGGTTATCCACGTGGACGGCCAGTCTAACGGTATATTTACCCAGGACGGCAGGATCGTGGCCGGGGCGTATGATTACTCGCTGGTGCGCGGGCAGGGCAATAACGACAGCAACTGGTATCTGACGAACAACAAAGTCAACCCGGAGCCGGATCCAAAACCAGAACCAAAACCAGAACCAGAACCAGAACCAAAACCAAAACCGGCTCCAGACATTCGTCCCGAACCGGGTAGCTATACGGCAAACCTGGCCGCGGCCAACACGTTGTTTGTGACCCGACTGCACGATCGCCTCGGCGAAACGCAGTACACCGATGCGCTGACCGGCGAGCAGAAGGTGACCAGCATGTGGATGCGTCAGGTCGGGGGGCATAACGCATGGCGCGACGGCTCCGGCCAGCTGAAAACCCAGAGCAATCGCTATGTGATGCAGATGGGAGGCGATATTGCCCGCTGGAGTGGTGACGGGCTTGACCGCTGGCATCTCGGGGCGATGGCGGGTTATGGTCATAACAGCAGCAATACGCGTTCATCATCGACGGGATACAGCTCCGACGGCTCCGTCAACGGCTACAGCGCAGGCCTGTATGCGACCTGGTATGCCAATGACGAGAACCACCAGGGTGCCTATCTCGACAGCTGGGCGCAGTACAGCTGGTTTAACAACAGCGTTAAAGGTCAGGATATCCGGACCGAGTCCTATAAATCTAAAGGCCTGACCGGTTCACTGGAACTGGGTTATACCCACAAGCTGGGTGAATTTACCGGCAGCAAAGGGTCGCTGAGCGAATGGTATATCCAGCCTCAGGCGCAGGCTGTCTGGATGGGCGTAAAAGCTGACGATCATCGTGAGGCTAACGGTACGCTCATCAAGGGTGAAGGTAACGGAAACGTGCAAACCCGACTGGGACTGCGCACCTTCCTTAAAGGCCACAGTGCGATTGATGACGGGAAAGACCGCGATTTTGAACCGTTTGTAGAGGTGAACTGGATCCATAACACTCGCGATTTTGGCACGCGAATGGACGGCGTGAGTATTCGTCAGGCGGGGGCGCGCAACCTGGGTGAAATCAAAACCGGGGTTGAGGGGCAACTGAATCCAACGCTGAACCTCTGGGGCAACGTTGGCGTCCAGATGGGGGATAAGGGCTACAACGATGCAGCTGCAATGGTAGGCATTAAATACAGCTTTAAGTAAAGTCATTCGGGGGCGTAAGCCCCCATTTGTTGGATATCACCTTAATTTAAAGATATTTTATTTCCTTAAAGGGATATAAAAAGTTTCGTGGCCAGTTGAGCTGGCACGGCTCAGAGAAGGAACTATTCTTGAACAGTAAATCATTAATGGTAATTCTTACGGAAAACAGCTGGTTATATCAGAGCCTTTGTGCCCTCATGCCGGAATTAATCTGTGTACATTCACGTTTCAGTGAAAGCCACTTGCCTGATATTACCCCGGAAGCTGAAAGTGTACTTATCGTTATAGACAGTCGTATTGTTTTAAGGGGTGAATGGTCGGCTCTTAATGCTCTTAAGGCAGAAAGACCGGATGCAATCACAGTCTGGCTGATACTAAATGAGACAGGTCGGTTATTCCCAAGGGAATACTGTGGCGACTGGATTTTGCCCCAGAAAATCGCCCCGACCGGACTGCGCATGGCTCTTCAGAAAATATTTTCCGGACTTTCTGAGGCGGAACGTGTCAGAAGAATCGAACTGACACATACAGAGCGGAGTCTGCTACCTTACTTTGTTTCAGATTTAAGTATGCACACAATTTCCCGTCTGACGGGAAAAGGCACCAAAACACTTTATACACATCGCCACAGAATTCTGACGAAAGCAGGATTAAGAACCTATCCCAAAAGGAATTGTCAGATCGTAAATAATGGCAATTTTTGAGGGCGAAGTATGGCGGGCAACAAGTGGCAGATCAGCGATGAACTCTGGGAGAAAATGGCTCCACTTCTCCCGGAACATAAAACCCACCATCCGCTGGGCACGCATCGTAGACGTGTTGATAATCGTGCCGCAATGAACGCCATTTTCTTTGTGCTCAGAACCGGTTGCCAATGGAATGCCCTGAATGCCACGGATATTTGCTCATCCAGCTCAGCCCACCGCCGCTTTCAGGAATGGCGGGATGCTGGAGTATTTGAACGCTTCTGGCAAAACGGGCTGCTTGCCTGCGAGAAGCGGGATGCCATTGACTGGTCATGGTTGTCGATGGATGGCTGCATGACAAAATCGCCCCTTGCAGGCTCAAAAAAACAGGTCGCAACCCGACTGACAGGGGGAAGCAGGGAGTAAAGCGGAGCCTGATGACCGACGGGAACGGGCTTCCGCTCTCGCTGGCTGTCGCAGGGGCAAATACCCACGACATAAAACTGGTTGAAGATACGCTGGACGCGCTACAGACCGGCAGGCCGGGTCGCAGGCTGCATCTGTGTATGGACAAAGGCTATGAGGCTGAATGGGTGGAAATTTGTTTGAAAGCTCGTCGTTATGAACCTCATATCCAGTCGGGGAAAGAGGAGTCTGAGGCAATTAAAAACAGCGAGTTCAGGGCTCATCGTTGGGTTGTGGAAAGAACGCATAGCTGGATGAATCGCTTTCGCCGCATACTGACGCGATGGGAGAAGAAAGTCGAAAACTACGAGGCGATGCTGCATTTTGCTTGCAGCATCATTGTCTGGAATAAAATCCTTTTGGGATAGGTTCTAAGACTACCGCCATTTTTAAACTTTATTTTTAATAGAAATAAGGGATTGCCTGGTATTACGAGTAATGCAAAGGGGCATGAAATCAAAGAACGAAGGATCTAGATAATGTATCGTATAACAGCAATTATAAATAAGGCTGGAGGCGCACCTGTATCATGGACCTTTTATTCAGGACATAGGATGACGTTAGAGCAATGTGAAACAAAGTTATCAAGGAACAGTGAAGCCGGAAAACATAACGGATTTCAGGTAACGTTGACAGAGTTTCTCTGCGAAAAAGTTAACAACACAGTTAATGTTACTCATGAGGCTGCGCAACAATGTTCTATAAAATTTAAAAAATAAAAATATTTCGAGAAAATAAAGGAATACTACATGCGCGAACGAGCCACTTGTCAACCTGACGGGACGCAGGGTGATGCAGTTCCCTTCCCGGACTATTTCCAGCTCGCTCACCCCCTCAAAATCCAGATCGCGGGACAGGCGGATGGAGTAGCTGCTGAATAGCTGTAGCTGAGGGCGGTATTTCTCAACGTATTAACGAAGCAAAAATATGGGAATGTTTGACACAGTCTCTTTTCACTATTGGATGCCGGACGGCGAAACAGAATCTGAATACCAGACTGAAGAGCTGGACTGTGAATGTACATTTTACGAGATCTCCGCCGAAAGGCATCTGCTCCGCTGGCCGTAGAACGTCGATGAACTGGCCGAGACCGGGTTCTACGGGTGCATCACTGTCTGTGCCCATCAGTGCTATCACCTGTGCTTACCCACGGACAGCTGGAATGGATCGAGGTGTGCTCGCAGGACAATAAGCGGTATCCCTTTGAACCCGCGAATGCTCTCCCGGAGCTGGGCTGAAGATATTTACCATAAAAGGACCATATAAGGTGGATCTACCAAAATTTGATGAAGCCAATAATGCCTGGCTGCTGACCCTGCCTGAGAGCCGGACGGGTGGTCGATATCAGCCAGCATGCAGAGTGGTCGTCATCAGAACCCTGAAGGAAACTGTCGCTACCGATGTAAAACTGGCCCACCTGCCGATGTAAATCTGACCCACCTAGGGTAAAAATGGCAGTTTTAAGGCACTGCCAATGATGACATTGGAGACCAGAGTGGAGATTAGTGTTTTACAC
>NZ_JACFXY010000007.1 GCF_014946725.1 Mixta mediterraneensis | reverse complement strand
GTGTAAAACACTAATCTCCACTCTGGTCTCCAATGTCATCATTGGCAGTGCCTTAAAACTGCCATTTTTACCCTAGGTGGGTCAGATTTACATCGGCAGGTGGGCCAGTTTTACATCGGTAGCGACAGCTGGTGATGCTGTTAGCGTTTCTCTGGCCTTCGGACACGCCCCAGTATCCGGTTGAACGCCCGGCTACACCTTCTACCGAAACAGGAAAAGACGGGCCCATGCAGGCGGATATTTATGATAACAATCCGCCGCCTTCTCAGCAGTCCGCGCAAACCCAAACCCCGCCGAAAAGCGATTCACAAGGCACATGGCGCAGTTATACCGTCGCATCGGGTCAAACGCTGGCGCAGCTGTTTCGCGATAATAGCTTACCGGTAAATGATGTGTTTGCTATGGCGCGCGTGGAAGGTAGCGATCAGCCGCTAAGTGCATTACAGAGTGGACAGCAGGTGAAGATTCGGCAGGACGCGCAAGGTGTGGTGACAGGATTAACCGTCGTTAGCGCAAATGGCCCGGTGTTATTTACCCGTCAGCCGGATGGCAGTTTTATCCGCGCGCAATAAACAAAAACGCCGGCACAGGCCGGCGTTTCTGCATTGCTCAGTAATAAATTACCCAGCAACTACATTCACGATCAATTTCGCGAATACTTCGCTGTGAACCTGGAAGGTCACTTCGTGCTCACCTGTGGTGCGCAGAACGCCGTTCGGCAGACGAACTTCGCTCTTAGCCACTTCAACGCCAGCTGCAGTTACAGCGTCAGCGATGTCGCGAGTACCGATGGAACCGAACAGTTTACCTTCATCGCCTGCTTTAGACGTGAGGGTAACGGTGCCCAGTGCATTGATTTTCTCTGCGCGTGCATTAGCTGCAGTCAGAACGTCAGCCAGTTTGGCTTCCAGTTCTGCACGACGTGCTTCGAAGAATTCAACGTTTTTCTTAGTAGCAGGAACAGCTTTACCCTGTGGAACCAGGAAGTTACGCGCGTAGCCCGCTTTAACGTTAACCTGATCACCCAGGCTGCCCAGGTTTGCTACTTTATCAAGCAGAATAACTTGCATTACCTTATCCTCTTAAAGTCGTTATGGACAGCGGCCGATTACTGATGACGATCAGTGTACGGCAGCAGAGACAGGTAACGCGCGCGCTTGATAGCACGAGCCAGCTGACGCTGGTATTTTGCACGAGTACCGGTGATACGGCTTGGAACAATCTTGCCGCTTTCAGTGATGTAGTTTTTCAGCGTTGCGATATCTTTATAATCGATCTCTTGAACGCCTTCCGCGGTGAAACGGCAGAACTTGCGACGACGGAAATAACGTGCCATTTGGCTAGTCTCCAGAATCTATCAATTCAATCTGCTCGGCATGTAACACCATTTTACTCTGACCATTGCGCGCCTGATGGCAGCTAATAAAGCCTTCGAGAATGAGTTGCGTGCCGACCGTTATATGTTGAGTAATCACCTGATGGGTGCTGCCGCTGATAATCACCGGCATCCGACACCAGGCTTGCCGGTGAAATCCGGCCTCCTCCTGCACTGAGCGGTGCTCAAGCACAAACTGACAGTGAGGAATTCCTGACGGGCTAATTTTTCGAACCGGCGTCTTGCACACCGTGCCAGACAAGCGCAGCCGATTAACCGTCACGATGGATTACTCTTCAGAATCCCCAGCATCTGAGTCATCAGCGGATTCGTTAGCAAAATCTTCGCGGCGCTCACGACGCTCATCTTTCGCTTTAACCATCGGTGATGCTTCAGTTACCGCGTTTTTAACGCGCATAATCATGCTACGGATAACGGCGTCGTTGAAGCGGAAGTTCGTTTCCAGCTCGTCGATAACTTCCTGCGGCGCTTCAACGTTCAGCAGAACGTAGTGCGCTTTATGCAGTTTGTTGATCGGGTAAGCCAGCTGACGGCGGCCCCAGTCTTCCAAACGGTGGATCGTGCCCTGTGCACCAGTGATAGCACCAGTGTAACGCTCGATCATGCCTGGAACCTGTTCGCTCTGGTCAGGATGGACCATAAATACGATTTCGTAATGACGCATCGAAATTGCTCCTTACGGATTATTCAGCCTCCTGTCTGGGTCAACCGCGGCCCGTGGAAGCAAGGAACGTTATAGGCAGTGCCCCACTTTTCATGAGTCACAACCTGAGAATGCGGCTGAAAAATTGACGCGTAATCATACTGATGTCCCCCGTTAAACTCAAGCGCACATTTCATTAAATCGGATGCGCCGTGCCAGATACCGGTGCTTTTTGTGCTAACGCTGAAAATACAAAGGATTGTGGGCAACTTGTTCAAAAATGCTGATAAAAACGTTCAGGACGGCGAGCTAGCGACATACTGACCAGCCACTAAACTTTAACTCAGACGTCGCTGACGTCTGATCAGAGTGTGTTCCCTGTAATGAGGAGTCGGGCATGAAAGCGTTCGTCATCGCCACTTTACTGGGTCTCTTCCTGTCTCCACCCGCTCTTGCCAGCCATGCTGACTGTGCGCAGCAGATGAGAAGTAACAGTAGCAAAGCGGCTTCAGGCTATATTTACGTTAACCGACTGGATGCGCCGGACAATCGCCACGCCAGCAGCAATAACGCGGCGGAACGGCAATCAAACCCGTGGTAATGCTCTTAACGTAACGGGCTGGCTGTGTGCTGCCAGCCCGTTACGTTTACAGTTGATGCTTAAAGAAACTCACCAGAGCAGTCAGGCCGGAAGGGGTAATTTTGTGGCCAATGTGCTTTTCGGACAGCGAGGTCAGATGGGCGTCCAGCCCTTGCTCACGCAGCACTTTGTCGAGCCGTGTCGTTTCGGCAAAAGGCACTACTTCATCCGCTTCGCCATGCCACAGCAGCAGCGGACGATTAGCCAGCTTTTCTAACTGAGCGCAAGGATCGTAACTGGCCAGCGGTGCCATACGCTCGGCAAACTGCGTCTTTTGTTCAGGCGTACGCGCCACCAGCGGCGGAAAAAGCGTATGGCTGAGCTGCATAAAATAGCCTGACCCCATCATACAGGCGACGCTGTGAATCTGTGGATAGCGCACCATCGCCCCGAGCGCCGTCATGCCGCCCATTGATGCGCCAGCAACCGCGAAGCGTTCATCAGCAATCAGATCTTTCTCGCGCAGTGCCGCTTCAAGCAGCGGGACTTCATCAATATTCTGTTTCAGAATGTCCCAGAAATGACTCAGACGGTATTCTGCATTCCCGCTATAGCGCGCGCCGTGCATATTCGCATCTGGCATCACCGCACGAAAGCCAGCCTGGGCTAATGCCACAGCAAAATAGGCATACACTTCTTTTGATGAGGTAAAACCGTGGTAAAACAGCACGGTCGGTAGCCTGGCGTGACGCTGACCCGTGGGCGTCGCGTGAATGCATTCGATACCAGCCAGCGTTTCCGTGGTGAGTTCAATCATGTTCCCTCCTGAGTGAAGTTCAAAACCTGCCAGTCAAGTGTACGTTCTGTCGATGGAAATGCGAGCCGGTTCACATTTTGATGGAATAATCATCACGCTACGCTTTTCCTGCTGTCTGCCGTTGATGTTGTATCCGCCTGATTTGATGCGGAGGTCAGTGATGAAGCCACTCTCGCTCCACGGCCTGACATCTGACGTTGCTGTGGAAGTACAGACACTGGCGCAGGCAGCCAAAGAGAGGGTCTGCTTGCAACTCCATCAGCATGGTTGCTACAGGCCATATCCTGGCGGCGCAATCGCGCGAAGCGATGACGCACATTGCGACCCATAGTGAGCAGGTTCAGGCATCAAGAAAGTTTAACGTTATCGCATAGCAACTGGCGTTGGGAATTGACCAGCAGATAGGTCATAAATCAAACCAGCCAGGCTGCATCAGAGCAGCGATTGAGTGGCACCCGCAGAAAGCACTGCGCAAATCCTGCGTCAAGCGGGTCACCCTTTAACGCAGCCAGCATTTTTACCTTAAGTTGTGCTCGCTATCGGGACAGTAGCATACACTCAGATCATCGTCCCGATTAAGGATTCGCCATGCGTTACGCTTTTTTTCTGGCTGTAAGTCTGCTGCTCAGCGGCTGTTCGGCCTTTCAGACCACGCCGGAAGCCCCACCGGCACCAACTCGCCATTCGCAGGAAATTACGCGTGCGCAAACCTATGGCTTGCCGAAAATGGGCACCCTTAGCGTCAGCGTGCGCGGTTCGCCGGATGATGCGGAACGTGAAATTGCCGCGCGAGCGAACCAGGCTGGCGCGGTTTACTATCAATTTGTAATGATAGATGAAACGGTGATGCCCGGTTTATGGTACGCCACGGCGACGTTATATGGTGCGTTACCCGCCGCTCGCACGCAGCAGTAAACGGTTGGTCAGCGCGCTGTCTAAAGGCCGTGTTCCGCGCTGATCCAGCCACTGGCGACACCACGCATCCGCTATTGGCGGCTCAGCATATTTCAGCAGCTGCGCACCGGTTGCCAGTTGCAGCAGGTTCTGCGTAAGGTCACGCGCTTGCGTTTCCTGAGCTTTGCCCAATTTCAGCTTAAGTTGTCGCCAGCGCGCATCAAAGTGTCGGTTACTGCCTTTTACCGCATCGAACTCCTGATTCAGCATCTCAATAATGTCAGATTGCTTTGTCAGCACTCGCAGTACATCCAGGCACATCACATTGCCAGCGCCTTCCCAGATGCTATTGACCGGCATGTCACGATACAGCCGGGGCAGTTCGCTTCCTTCGCAATAGCCAATTCCGCCTAATGTCTCCATCGCTTCGGCGACAAACGGCATACCCGCTTTGCAAATGCCATATTTCGCGGCGGGCGTAAACAGGCGAGCAAACCTCACCTCGTGTTCCTGAGCAGGCTGTGACCAGGCTCGCGCACGCCCAGCGGTTCGGCTCGCGTGGTGTTGCTTATAACATCGCTGCCGCCCTGCTTTTCTGTCATCCCCATGCCAATGAGTAAACCACGCTTTTGCTCGCCGGGTTGCGCATGC
Organism: Mixta mediterraneensis; assembly: GCF_014946725.1. GTDB lineage: Bacteria > Pseudomonadota > Gammaproteobacteria > Enterobacterales > Enterobacteriaceae > Pantoea > Pantoea mediterraneensis. Next base: position 227,938 of record NZ_JACFXY010000007.1, on the reverse strand, counting down.
GTGTCGTAACGATCGCTCAGCAGCGGATCGAACCAGCCTTCAAACGCGGCAGGAAGGTAAGTTTGTAATAAAGGGATCGCGGCATGCGTCATCGTCACCGGACAAAGCGTTCCGGCTTCCACTTGCGCATGGAGAATAAAGCGCGCCGCACGCGCCACGCTGGCACGTTCCCGTACATCTGGCTGCCAGGTGAGATTGTGCAAACGACTGGCGCAAACGCCCTGCATCAGTAAGTGCCATGCAGGATGAAAACGCACTTCATCTAAACGCGCACCACGTGCATCGTAACGCAGCAGTTCGGGTGGCTCGGCGTTAGCTAATCTTCCCAGCTCCAGCGATTCAGCGCTGCCAAGTTGCAAACCAACCGAAGCCAGCCATTCGCGATCCCATTCACCGCCTTCGCGTAACAGTGCTTCGCATAATGGCGTATCGGAAAGGAATAAATTGCTGTTGCTGAGGGGTTGCGGCTGATTAAATACGGTGTGGGTTGTCCAGGTCATAACCACTCCTCACGGAATTTACTCCCTAATTATGGGAGCGATGCGCAGTTATGCCTGGTACAGAAACTTTTTTGTGGCGGCGATCACGCCAACAGAAATTACAGGCTGCGCTGGCGCACCGCTTCAAACAGACAAACGCCGGTTGCCACCGACACGTTCAGCGAAGAAACGCTACCCGCCATGGGAATGCTGATTAGCTCATCGCAGTGTTCACGCGTTAGGCGGCGCATACCTTCACCTTCAGCGCCCATCACCAGTGCCATTGGACCAGTCATTTTGCTTTGATACAGGGTATGATCGGCTTCGCCGGCGGTTCCCACCACCCAAATATTGTACTCCTGCAACAAACGCAACGTACGCGCCAGGTTGGTAACGCGAATTAACGGCACATTTTCTGCGGCACCACTGGCGACTTTTTTCGCCGTTGCATTGAGCGTGGCGGAGCGATCTTTCGGTACGATGACCGCATGCACGCCTGCCGCATCGGCGCTACGCAAACAGGCGCCAAGATTGTGGGGATCGGTAACGCCATCCAGCACCAGTAAAAATGGTTTTTCCAGGCTGTGTAGCAAATCCGGCAGATCGCCTTCCTGATACTGACGACCCGGCTTGACGCGAGCCACGATGCCCTGATGCACACCCCCTTCAACCTGGCTGTCGAGCCATTGACGGTTTGCCAGTTGAATGACGATTCCCTGAGCTTCCAGCGCGGTTACCAGCGGTTGCAGGCGACGATCGTCGCGGCCTTTGAGAATAAAGACTTCCTGGAAACGTTGTGGATCGCGTTCCAGCAGCGCCTGCACGGCATGGATACCAAAAATTATTTCGCTCATCGATCTGCTCAGTGGTTAGAAATGAATGGATGATAAACCGCCCTCGCTCAAGCGAGAAAGGGCAGAGGCACACGTCAGGCAGGCTTCGCCTTCTTCGCGGCGCGCTTAGCCTTAGTGGCGGCGGCGATTTTACGGGTTTTCTCCGAGACTTTTTTACTTTTTTTCTCGTTCCTGGCAGTGGCAGGCTTTTTCTTGTCACTGCGGAAAGCCGAATCCGGCTCGAAGTTGGTTTTTTTACTGGCTTCACGGCGACGCTTCGGCGGCGCCTTCCCTTCCCGTTTTGTTCGATCGCGTGCGGTTTTACCTGCGCCACGCGGCTGACGCGCGCTGGAAATCAACGCGAAGTCAATTTTGCGTTCGTCCATGTGCACGGCCTCAACACGCACTTCTACCGCATCGCCCAGGCGATAAGTCCGACCGCCGGATTCGCCGATCAAACGCTGCCCAACGGGGTCAAAACGATAGTAATCATTATCCAGCGTTGAGACATGGACCAGGCCATCAATGAAGAGATCGTTGAGGCGCACAAAGAAGCCAAAACCGGTCACGCTGGAAATCACACCATTAAAGACGTTACCGACCTGGTCCTGCATAAAGTCACATTTCAGCCAGTCCGCAACGTCGCGTGTCGCTTCGTCTGCGCGACGCTCAGTTAAGGAACAGTGCTGGCCCAGCTGCAACATTTGTTGCATATCGTAGTGATAACCGCCGGTTTCGGTGGTCAGCCCTTTCACTTCGCCCCGCTCTTTTGCCAGCAGATATTTAATGGCGCGGTGCAGCAGTAAGTCCGGGTAACGGCGAATTGGCGAGGTAAAGTGAGCGTAAGACGCCAGCGCCAGGCCGAAGTGTCCCCGGTTTTCTGGATCGTAAACCGCCTGTTTCATTGAACGCAGCAGCATGGTTTGCAGCATTTCCGCATCCGGGCGATCGGCCACCTCGGTTAACAAGTCAGCGTAATCAATGGGTTGCGGTTTATTTCCACCCGACAGGCTCAGTCCCAGCTCGTTTAATACGGTGCGGAAACCTTTAATGCTGTCGTCGCTGGGGCGATCGTGATCGCGGAATAGCGCAGGTTCTTCATTTTTCTCAACGAAACGCGCGGAGGCGATATTCGCCAAAATCATACATTCTTCGATCAGCTTGTGCGCATCGTTGCGTGAAGTACGCTCTACACGTTCGATACGGCGCTCGGCATTAAAGATAAACCGGGCTTCTTCCGTTTCGAACGAGATGCCGCCGCGCTCTTCACGTGCCGCTTCCAGCGCCTTATACATGTTGTGTAGCTCTTCCAGTTCTTTTACCCGCGGCGCGTATTGCTCACGCAGTTCCGGGTTGCCCTGAAGAATATTCCACACTTTGGTGTAAGTCAGACGCGCATGGGAATTCATTACCGCTTCGTAATGCTTAAAGCCGGTCAGTTTGCCTTTCGCCGAGACCGTCATTTCACACACCATACAGAGTCGATCAACCTGTGGATTTAGCGAACATAGCCCGTTGGAGAGCACTTCTGGCAGCATCGGCACAACTTGCGAAGGGAAGTAAACCGAGGTTCCACGCTGGTGCGCCTCATTATCCAGCGGGGTGCCTGGACGCACGTAATAGCTCACATCGGCGATCGCCACCCATAAACGCCAGCCGCCGCCGCGCTTTTTCTCACAGTAAACAGCATCATCAAAATCACGCGCATCTTCGCCATCAATGGTGACTAAAGGCAGCTGACGCAAATCAACGCGGCCTGCTTTCGCTTCTTCTGGCACGACTTCGCTGAGCCTGCTGACCTGCTGCTCAACTTCTGGCGGCCAGCTGTGAGGGATTTCATGGGTGCGCAGTGCCATATCGACGGCAAGGCTGGTTCCCATATCATCGCCAAGGATTTCGGCTATTTTACCAATGGCTTTGGTACGACGCGTCGGGCGCTGCATCAGCTCAACCACGACCACCGAGCCCATACGGGCATTCATGGTTTCTTCTGGCGGGATAAGAATATCGAAACTCAGGCGACTATCGTCTGGCACAACAAAACCGGCCCCTGCATCGGTGAAGTAGCGACCGACAATTTGATTATTACGCGGTTCCTGTACGCGAACCACACGCGCTTCGCGACGCCCCTTGCGATCGGCACCTAAAGGCTGAGCAAGAATGACATCGCCATGCATGCAGAACTTCATCTGTTCAGCGGAAAGGTACAAATCATCTTTTTGGCCTTCTGCGCGCAGAAAACTATATCCGTCACGGTGGCCGATTACTTTGCCACGCAGCAAATCAAGGCGTTCAGGCAGCGCATAACACTGACGGCGAGTAAACACTAACTGCCCATCACGTTCCATAGCGCGTAGTCGGCGACGCAGTGCTTCTAAATGTTCTTCTTCCTGCAAATTCATTTCTTGTGCCAGCTCATCGCGGCTGGCTGGTTTTTCACGTTTTTCTAGCAGCGCCAGAATAAATTCCCGACTTGGAATAGGATTTTCGTATTTTTCAGCTTCTCTATCCTGATAAGGATCTTTTGACATAGCGGTTCCTCCGATGTCATTTAATATTTATTGCCACCGGCGGTTCGGACAATATGATTTCATATAAAGGGGTATTACCTTCGACAAGATCCGCCAGTGTGTAGCCATCCAGTTCCCGTAAAAACAACTGCACCGCATCGTTAAGTACTTTCTTTAAACGGCAAGCTGGCGTAATAGAACATGCGCCACAATCTACTAATTGTAGCGGCTCCATTTTGCGGACGACTTCACCCAGAATGATTTGCCGGGCATGCATGCCAAGACGAATACCGCCATTTTTCCCGCGTGTTGTCGCCACAAAACCCGCACGGCTTAACTGGTTGATTATTTTGACCATATGGTTGCGCGACACGCCGTAAATATCGCTTACCTCGGTAATACTTGTCAGTTTGCCTTCAGGCAAGGTCGCCATGTAGATCAAGGCGCGCAGACCATAATCAGTAAAACTTGTCAGCTGCACGTTTACCTCGGTGAAGCATCATAAGTGACATAGATTCGCTCGCCTCGCGAAGGATTTCGCTGTGAAACCGGTTCACTACATAATTACGTAAGATGATAAACCAGAGTCCGAACGGCTGTGTGTTTTTTTAAACCAGAAGGCGATTTGGTAAGCGAAAGGTAGATGAATGGTCAAAGAGCGGGTTAGCAAAAAGGCCGGACATTGGCCGGCCTTTGCGTGATTAAGCGTCAAACGGATCGCGCAAAATCATCGTCTCACTGCGATCAGGGCCGGTTGAAATAATATCAATCGGAACGCCGGTTACATCTTCAATACGTTTGATGTAATCGCGAGCGGCCTGTGGCAAGCCTTCCAGCGTTTTTACGCCAAACGTGGTTTCGCTCCAGCCAGGCATCGTTTCATAGACTGGCTCAATGCCTTCCCAGTTTTCGGCCGCCAGCGGCGTAGTAGTGACTTCGCTACCATCCGGCATGCGGTAGGCAACACAGATCTTCACTTCTTTCAGACCATCCAGCACATCCAGTTTGGTCATACAGAAACCTGACAGCGAATTGATCTGAACGGCACGGCGTACAGCCACTGCGTCCAGCCAGCCAGTACGACGGCGGCGCCCTGTGGTTGCACCGAATTCGTTGCCTTGTTTGCACAGAAACTCACCCGTTTCGTCAAACAGCTCTGTCGGGAACGGGCCAGCACCAACGCGTGTGGAATAAGCTTTCACAATGCCCAGCACGTAGTCGACGTAACGTGGACCAATACCTGAACCGGTCGCAACGCCACCAGCCGTGGTATTCGATGACGTTACGTAGGGGTAAGTTCCGTGATCGATGTCCAGCAGCGTACCCTGTGCGCCTTCAAACATAATCAAATCGCCACGCTTACGCGCATTGTCCAGCAGTTCAGACACGTCAACGACCATGCTGGTCAGAATGTCGGCTACCGCCATCACATCGTTCAGCACTTTATCAAAATCGACCGCGTCTTCTTTGTAGTAATGCACCAGCTGGAAGTTGTAGTAATCCACCACTTCTTTGAGCTTGGCAGCGAAAGTGTCTTTATTGAACAGGTCGCCAACGCGCAGACCACGACGGGCAACTTTATCTTCGTAAGCTGGACCGATACCGCGCCCGGTCGTGCCGATTGCTTTCGCGCCACGCGCTTTTTCGCGCGCCAAATCCATCGCTACGTGATATTGCAGAATCAGCGGACAAGCTTCAGAAATAAGCAGACGTTCGCGTACCGGAATGCCACGCTCTTCCAGACCTTTCATCTCTTTCATTAACGCTTCAGGAGAGAGAACCACGCCATTACCAATGATGCTGGTAACGTTTTCGCGCAGGATGCCAGAAGGAATCAAATGGAGGACGGTTTTTTCACCGTTGATGACAAGTGTGTGGCCCGCATTGTGGCCGCCTTGATAACGCACAACGAAATTCGCGCGTTCAGTCAGAAGGTCTACAATCTTACCTTTACCTTCGTCACCCCATTGGGTGCCCAGTACGACGACGTTCTTACCCATTTCTCAAAATCACCGATTGCTTAAAAATGGATTCTACCATCTGATCCAACCGCTTTCAGCTCTTTTAGCATACGATTGCGCGCTTTTTTGCCTGCGTTTTGATCACTACAACATGTTGGGGGGAGCGCGCCTTAAAACCACTATTTAGGCGACAGGATGCCCGGTGTTAAACGTTGCCGCGCATCCGCAGCATACAATAAATCACAACTCCGGCGACCACTAAACCTCCACCAAAGCGATGCAGCAGGCGATCGGGCAGTTGCGCCATCGACTGAATTATACGTCGCCAGACGCGGGGCATAAACATCGGTCCCAGTCCTTCCAGCACTAAGACCAGAGCTAACGCCATCCAGACACTTGTATTCATTCTGATAATCCAAAAAAAGGCCGACAAAATTGTCGGCCCGTAGGTTATATCAGTTCTTATCGCGTTGCGTTAGAGGGCGCTTTCATATATCGGAAGAAGTCACTGTCTGGACTTAAAACCATGACATCCTGATTTTCACTGAAGCTGTTTTCATAGGCTCGCAGACTACGGATAAATGCGTAGAAGTCCGGGTCCTGACTAAATGCATTTGCAAAGAGTTTCGCCGCTTCAGCATCACCATCACCACGGGTAATCAATGCTTCACGCTGTGCTTCCGCGAGGGTACGCGTTACCTGATAATCGGCCTGAGCGCGCAGCTTTTCTGCCTCTTCCTGACCTTGTGAACGCTGGCTACGTGCCACCGCCTCACGTTCAGCACGCATACGATTGAAGATTGCGTCAGAAACTTCGGTCGGTAAGTTGATCTGCTTGATACGCACATCGACAACCTGAATACCTAACGCCGCCATACTGTTCGGGTTTGGCGCAGGTTCGCTGCTATTGGTTTCACGTTCAACCCGGGCTGCTGCACTGGCAATGGCGTCATCAGCCGCTGGCGTAGCGATTTCATCGTCATTGCCTGCGCTACCGGTATTCAACGCATCACGCACGTCGGTCGTTAATCGGCCACGGGAATCGGTAACGATGTCTTTTACATCCAGACGGCCCATTTCAGAACGCAAACGGTCACTGAACTTACGTTTTAGCAGCACTTCGGCTTGAGAAACGTCGCCGCCGCCTGTCGCCAGGTAATAACGGCTGAAATCACTGATGCGCCATTTGATATAAGAATCAACGATCAGGTCTTTTTTCTCTTTGGTTACAAAGCGATCGGCCTGGTTATCCATGGTCTGAATACGGGCATCCAAAGATTTAACCGTTTCGATAAACGGTACTTTGAAATGCAGGCCCGGCGCGTAAACCTGCGGCTTATTTTCATCATCACGCAATACTTTACCAAAGCGCAGCACGATGCCGCGCTGGCCTTCCTGCACCACAAAAAGTGACGCGTACAGTATCACCAGCACGACAATAACTAAAAATACTATGGGCTTACGCATCGATTACTCTCTCCCTTCGCGCTGGGTATCGTTGCGCAGAGCGTTTGCCCGGCGCTGATCCATGATGCTGTCTGGATTGTATGACGAACTGTTATTGCTACTGGCGCTGCGGTCAGAAAGCGGTGGCAACGTGGTAGTGGTGGTACTGCTACCCTTCTTACCGCTCTGTCCGGCAGAATCCATGCCACGCATCAGCTGATCCAGCGGCAACACCATCAGATTGTTACCACGATCGTTAACCAGTACTTTACGCGTATGACTCAGCACGCGTTCCATGGTTTCGATGTACAGACGCTCTTTAGTGATCTGGGGTGCCGCTTTATATTCCGGCAGAATTTTGGCAAAACGCGCGACTTCACCCTGCGCTTCCAGCACGGTGCGCTCTTTATACGCGCGCGCTTCTTCCAGAATACGCTGCGCCTGACCGTTAGCACGTGGCTGAACTTCATTGGCGTAAGCTTCCGCTTCGCGAACGTACTGTTCGCGGTTTTCACGCGCCGCAATGGCATCATCAAACGCAGACTTTACTTCTTCCGGCGGACGCGCAGCCTGGAAGTTGACATCCAGCACCGCGATGCCCATATCGTATGGCCGGATAGTTTCGTCGATTTCGCGTTGAGTGTCGCTACGCACTACGGTACGCCCTTCGGTCAGAATGCGGTCCATCGTTGAGCGGCCGATTACGCCGCGCAGGGCGCTATCTGTCGCCTGACGCAGACTGTCATCCGCGCTGGTTACCGCATACAGATAACGTTCTGGATCGGTTACGCGATACTGCACGTTCATTTCAACGCGCACGACGTTTTCATCAGAGGTTAGCATCACGCCTGACGCAGCCAGTTCACGTACCGCTTCTACGTTTACCGCACGCACCTGATCGATAAACGTCGGTTTCCAGTTCAGACCTGGCTCAACCAAATGGCTAAATTTGCCGAAACGGGTAACGACGCCGCGTTCCGCTTCTTTGATGGTGTAGAATCCGCTGGCGGCCCAGATAACCACAGCCGCAACAACGACAATGCCAACAATTTTGCCACCATTGCCAGAGCCGCGCTGCCCGTTGTCATTCTGTTTGCCACCGCCCAGTCCACCGAGCTTCTTGCTCAGCTTACGGAAGATATCATCCAGATCAGGTGGTCCTTTGTCTTGACCTCCTTTATTTCCCCCAGAGTTGCCGCCTTGATTATTGCTGCTTCCCCACGGGTCGCGGTCCTGTCCGTTATTTCCGGGCTGATTCCACGCCATGTTTCTACTCCATTTATTGTATTTGCGGCTTACCTGTCATCTTTCAGGCTGTAGTGGCGTTGGCGGCTTTTATCCGGTCGCTTACCAACGTAAGGTTCCGGGGGTGCGCTCAATTACCGCCTGGCTACAATCTGAAAGCTGGTAAGTTCGATTGGGCAATATCAAACAATGTAACTGGTCAGCGACGGTTCCTGTTTACATAAACGGCGCCAGTCAACGACTGGCATCCGAACGTGCAAACCCACACTGCCGTCTTCTTCGTTCCACTCTTTCTCAATCGCCTGCAACTGATAGAAACGGCTGCGCAAGCGCCCCGCTTCCGGTGGCAGACGTAAATCGTATTGGGCAATTTCACCCGACAGGCGCTCCGACAGCGCTTGCCACAATAAGGAAATCCCCTCACCAGTTTGGGCTGAAAGCCAAACACGAATGGGCACGTTTTCCTCATTGCGATCGATACGCGGCTCAAAATTGTCGAGCATATCGATCTTATTCATGATCAAAAGCTTGGGGATTTCGTCCGCTTCGATCTCTTCTAATACCGTATCCACTGCTTCGATATTTTCATTCAGCCGCACGTCTGCGCCATCAATCACGTGGAGCAGCAGTGTCGCCTGACGCGTTTCCTGCAGTGTGGCTTTAAACGCAGCAACTAAATCATGCGGTAGATGGCGAATAAATCCAACGGTATCAGCCAGCACCACTTCCCCCACATCGGCCACGTTAAGACGACGTAAGGTGGGATCGAGAGTCGCAAACAGTTGATTCGCCGCATAAACATTGGCAGACGTTATAGCGTTAAACAGCGTGGACTTTCCGGCGTTGGTGTAACCCACCAGCGAAACAGTCGGCACGTCGGCTTTGGCACGCGCCTGTCGTCCCTGTTCGCGCTGTTTTTCAACACGCTCAAGTCGGGAAAGAATTTGGCTAATGCGGCCACGTAATAAACGACGGTCCGTTTCTAGCTGTGTTTCACCTGGGCCACGCAGGCCAATACCGCCTTTCTGGCGTTCAAGGTGTGTCCAGCCTCGTACCAGGCGCGTAGAAAGGTGGCGCAACTGAGCCAACTCGACCTGTAATTTACCTTCGTGAGTGCGGGCTCGCTGGGCAAAAATGTCAAGGATTAAGCCAGTGCGATCAATCACACGGCATTCACAGAGACGCTCCAGGTTTCTTTCCTGAGCGGGTGTTAAGGCATGATCGAATAATACAACCGATGCTCCACTTGATTTCACCGCATCGGCAATTTCAACGGCCTTTCCTTCACCGACAAAATATTTTGGATGTGGCGCTTTACGACTGCCGGTGACGACTTGCAGTGCTTCCACGCCAGCAGAAGAAACCAGGGTTTCGAACTCCTGTAGATCTTCTATCTCTTTGTCTTGGGAGAACCAGATGTGTACCAGTACGGCCTGCTCACCGGCATCATAACGGTCAAACAAGCTATAACCTCGCTAAAAATAAAAGACCAGGACGGAAAACAGTTAACGCTTCCCGGTCCTGGCTGCACGGCGACGCCTTATTCTGCGTTATCACCGTCTTGTTGTGGCTGCGGCTGCGCAGATGGCGTGCTGCCGCTATGATGGTAATTATTGCTGCCACCGCCGGCGGTATTGTTGCTATGGTGAGAAACCGGGCGCGATGGAACAACAGTAGAAATGGCATGTTTATATACCATCTGGCTTACCGTGTTCTTCAATAAAATGACAAACTGATCAAATGATTCGATTTGACCTTGCAGCTTAATACCGTTAACCAAATAAATCGAAACCGGAACACGTTCACGACGCAATGCGTTCAAAAACGGGTCTTGTAATGATTGCCCCTTAGCCATTCTATCTTTTCCTTATATGCTTGTTGTTTGTTGCTTGTAGAACCTATAGTTCTGAAAAAACTGCGTAAAAATTTGCGCACGATACCCCATCAATTGTACACAATCACCCATGCTTCGCACTAAGAACCTGTAACACCGCATCACGCGCTAACTGGGGCTTGTCACTGTCTAACCAGTGAACGTTTTCCCAACCGCGTAACCACGTCATTTGGCGCTTAGCGAGTTGCCGGGTTGCGCAAATTCCCCGATAAACCATCTCGTTGTAATCGATTTCGCCAGCCAAATAAGACCACATCTGACGATAGCCCACACAACGAATGGAAGGCATATCCGTATGCAAATCACCTCGTGCAAACAGGGCCCGAGACTCCGCTTCAAATCCTGACGCTAACATCTGCTCAAAACGCAACGCGATGTGCTGGTGTAACAGTTCGCGGCTCGCGGGGGCGATGGCAAACTGATACACGTCGTAGGGTAACGCTTCGCCGGACGTTTTTGTCAGTTCCGTTAAAGTTTTACCCGAAATAAAAAAAACTTCCAGTGCTCGCGAAAGTCTCTGCGGATCATTCGGATGAATACGACTGCCGGCAACGGGATCGATTTCATACAGTTGGCGGTGTAAGGCTTCCCACCCTTTATCGCGCGCCATTTTCTCTATCCGCTGACGAACGTCAGGATCGGCCGAGGGCAACGGCGACAATCCTTCAAGTAACGCCTTGAAGTAGAGCATAGTTCCACCAACAAGCAACGGAATACGTCCACTTTGAACGATATCCGCCATTTCTGCTAACGCATCGCGACGAAACTCCGCAGCCGAATAAACTTCTGCGGGATCGCGGATGTCCAACAAACGATGGGGAGCCAGCGCTAACTCTTCAGCCGACGGTTTCGCCGTGCCAATATCCATCTGACGATAGATTAAGGCAGAATCTACGCTGATAAGTTCCACTGGCAGCTGCTTTCGCAGTGCAATCGCTAAAGCAGTCTTGCCTGAAGCGGTGGGTCCCATCAAAAAAATAGCCTTGGGCCGGCCAGCCTGGTTTAGTTCACTCATGCTTCAACGCGTTAATCGCGCTCTCAATCTCTAGGGCCTGCAACAAGCCTGAAGGCGGCGATTTCAATAGCTGCGGACAAAGCCGTTCCAGCTCAGCCACCAAAGTAATCGCCTGCGAGTGATTCCAGTTTTGCGCCTCTCGGTCTTCACGTCGAGCCAGCCATTGGGCCAGCTGCGTCGCGGAGGGCGTTTGCTGTCGAGCTAAATAGCCTAACAGTTCAGGAATCAAGATTTGTAAATTTTGTGTTCGTAATGGTAAAGGCACCGCGCGCAGGATCAGGTGGTCTCCCTCTGCCTGTAAATCGATGCCCATCTGACTGAGCAGGCTGGTATTTTCCTGCGCGGTTACGCGCTCAGGCCCGGCAATTTTTAGCCGAACAGGGATCAATAGCGGCTGTGGTTTTAATCCGGTTTCGCCGGGCTGCAATTGCGCCTGCTTCAGCCAGCGTGATGCGATCGGCAAGGCCATTAACAATAGGTTTTCACCCTGCTCCAGCAGCGCGTACTGGTTCTGCAATACGGTTAACAGGCGACCAAAGCTTTGAGCATGTGCGGCTAACGGCGGCTCTTTTGCCGCAGGGCGTGGAGCGGGCTCAGCTGCGCTGGCCTGCGGTGTTTTCAACAGATGTTGATAAACGGCGCCTTCCCGCTTGCTGTAAGTGTTTTCCTTTGCCTGCCAGGCCGGTAGCGCGGACGCGCCGTCACTGCGACGCGCTGCCGGTTGAGCAAAGTGATTGCCGCCCGCCGCCTGGCGGTTTTCCGGCTGCCAGCGTGGCGCAAGTTCTTCGGCATGCAGCGTAGTTGACAAAGCCGTCGCGCTTGCCTGCAATACGCTCATCACACCTTGATAGATAAAGTCATGTACCAGCCGCGACTGATGAAAGCGAACTTCATGTTTGGCCGGATGCACATTCACATCCACCTGATGCGGATCGATCTCCAGATAAAGTACATAGGCTGGTTGCTGATCGTCCTGCAACTGGGTCTGAAAAGCCTGACGAATAGCATGATTAATCAATTTGTCGCGCATCATGCGGCCATTAACGTAGCAATATTGTAAGTCGCTGACCTGACGTGAACCGCTGGGATCGACTACCCAACCACGTAAACCGAGACCGTCATGTTGCCAGTCAATACGCAAGGCATGCTGCATAAATGCAGTGCCGCAAATGGCGCCTAAGCGACGCTCGCGCTGTTTTTCGTCACTCACTGCACGATACTGGCGCATTAATTTACCGTTGTGGCTGAGCGAAATAGCCACGTCAAAACGCGCCAGCGCAATGCGACGAATAACTTCATCAATATGAGTAAATTCCGTTTTTTCAGTGCGCATGAATTTGCGACGTGCCGGCGTGTTATAAAACAGATCGAGCACTTCTAGCGTAGTACCACAAGGATGCGCCGCCGGTTTCACCGTCACATCCATATCACGCCCTTCTGCATACGCTTGCCAGGCTTCGTTTTGCCCGGCGGTACGCGACGTCAACGTCAAACGCGACACCGAGCTGATACTGGCCAACGCTTCTCCGCGGAAACCGAGGCTCATAATGGCTTCGAGATCATCCAGTGAAGCGATTTTACTGGTGGCATGACGCGCCAGTGCCATCGCCAGTTCTGCCTTGTGGATGCCACAGCCGTTGTCACGAATACGGATTAGCCTGGCACCGCCCTTCTCAATCTCTACATCAATGCGGGTCGCTCCGGCATCGAGGCTGTTTTCCACCAGCTCTTTTACAACCGATGCAGGACGTTCAACCACTTCGCCCGCTGCAATCTGATTGGCCAGTTGCGGGGGTAAAATTTGAATCGACATAGTGGTTATCCTTCTAGCTGGCGGCCCGGCGTACTGGCCGGGTAAACAGTCAGGACGCTGGAATCTTCAGATTTTGGCCTAACATCGCGTTGGTTGATTTCAGGTTATTCGCCTGCATAATCGCTTTTGCACTGACGCCGTAATGCGCCGCAATGCCGGTGAGCGAATCTCCCCGTACCACTTTATGGCGCACCGGACTTCGCGATGCCGTCACGCGACTGGCAGCGGCACTGGCCGGCACTTTCAGGCGTTGTCCCACCCAGACCACATCACGTTTCAGGCGATTCATTTCACGTAATGTTGCCATGCTGACGCCATATTTAGCGGCGATTCCGGAAAGCGTTTCACCGCGAGTCACCGTATGTCGTTGGGTGGCGCCTGTATATTGTGTCACGCCCGTTGCCGGATGACTGGTGACGCTAATCGCTGGCTGCGAACCGGCTGGCCGGTTTTCCTCCTTTGGGACCGATTGTAGCGGGTGCGCCAGAAAATAAGTGCGCAGACCTTTATAGATCGACTGTGCAATTTTTTCCTGGTGTGCGCTACTGCCAAGCAGTCGCTCCTCCGAGGTGTTACTGATAAATCCGGTTTCCACTAATAGCGAAGGAATATCCGGTGAACGAAGCACGCCAAGGCTGGCATGCTCAGGAAGACGTTTATGCAGCGATGCGACGCCACGCAGCTGCTGCAAAACTTTCAGCGCAATGTCATAGCCGACACGCTGTGAATGACCGAATTGCAGATCAAGTACCGCCTGACTGAGATAGGGATCGGCCTGGCTGTTCGCCAGCAAATCACCGGCCCCGCCCAGTAACTCAGACTGTTTCTCTTTCTGTTCCAGCCAGTTGGCCATTTCGCTGTTGGCGCGACGATTCGATAATACCCACACCGAGGCCCCCGTCGCGGCATGGCTGGGGGCAGCATCGGCGTGAACCGAAACCAGCACGTTGGCATTGGCCTTACGCGCCACGTCAGAACGACCCATCACCGAAATAAAATAGTCACCGTCACGCGTGAGCACCCCTTTGAACATTGGATCGTTGTTCAGCAAAACTTTCAGCTTGCGGGCAATCGCAATAGTGACGTTTTTCTCTTTCAAACCGTTTTGGCCTATCGCGCCAGGATCCTGACCACCGTGTCCGGCATCAATCGCCACAATCACCGTATCGTTGCGATTTAACGGGGTGCCAGGTCGCACAGTGTTTGTTGTGCTGGTCACTGCGGTGACCGGATTCGCATTAAAAGGATTGCTGGCCGCGGCGCTTTGTGTCGGAACGCGGGAAGGCGCGCTGCGTGCAGCCGGGCGCGTACCCCGAATGGTAAATACCACCTTATAACTATTGCCGCTGCGCTGGGTCACTGCGCGCGTTTTCCCTGACTGAGTTAGCTCAAATACCAGACGCACGCTCTGCTTATCTTTTGGTGTGCTGGTGCGAATGCGTTTAACAATGTTTTCACCGCTGAAATTAAGCGGCAATCCCTGAATCACGCCGCTTTGGCGAATATCCAGTACGACGCGCTCGGGGTTATGCAGCGGGAAAAAACCATAAACTGGCTGACCGGCAAAGCTCAGCGTAATCATTGCCTGGCTATCGCCGTTCGCGACTTTAATATCGGAAAGACTGGCGGCAAACAGGGGTGTGGCGATCAGCATTAAGAGCGTTATCAGCGCAATTTTCATCCGTGACATCATGCCGGGTTCCTGCCTTGCTCAATCTGTTCAATCCATGTCTGGCCCAGCGGTGATTGCGCGATCAGCTCAGCTTCTCGTGCGGTATCCACATAACGTAACGTTAGCGCCAGATCCGGTGACGGTAGAAAGCCAGCGCCCTGTTGCGGCCATTCCACCAGGCAAATTGCGTCCTGGGTGAAATAATCACGAATGCCCATAAATTCAAGCTCTTCGGGGTCGGCGAGGCGATAAAGGTCAAAGTGGTAAAGCGATCGATCGCCCACGGTATAAGGCTCAACCAGCGTGTAAGTAGGGCTTTTGACATTGCCCTGATGGCCTAACGCCTGCAAAAAACCGCGGCTAAAGGTCGTTTTACCCGCGCCGAGATCGCCATACAGATAGATTACCGCCGCGCTGTGACAGGCGCGCGCCAGTTGTGCGCCCAGAATGAGCGTCGCTACCTCGTCGGGCAGAGAAATAACACAGGTTTTCATGCTTCTTAATTCATCTTAGGATTAACAAATTGCCACAGCAAATCGAATAAGTCTGTTGCCAACATGCCGCGTGTCCCTCGTTGTGCCGCCACGGCATCGGCTGCTGCGCCGTGCGCGACACAACCTGCACAAGCCGCATCAAACAACGCCAGTTTTTGTCCCATTAGCGAGGCGATAATGCCGCTGAGAACATCACCCATCCCGCCTGTTGCCATCCCGGCATTCCCTACATCAGCAAAAGCTATCTCACCCGCTTCGCTGGCGATTATCGTTCCTGCGCCTTTCAACACGGCCACCCCGCCGTAACGATTCACGAGTTCCTGTGCGGCATGTAAGCGGTCACTCTCAATTTCACTGGTCTTAATTCCCAGCAGGCGCGCTGCTTCGCCAGGGTGTGGCGTAATAATGCGATTCTGACGTTTCTCTGCACTGATTGCCAGCAGGTTAAGTGCATCAGCGTCCCAAAGCATGGGCTTTTCACTCGCAGCAACACTTTTCAGCGCCTTCTTACCCCATTCACGCTGCCCTAATCCTGGGCCA
The DNA here is from genome assembly GCF_014946725.1 of Mixta mediterraneensis. Classification (GTDB taxonomy): domain Bacteria; phylum Pseudomonadota; class Gammaproteobacteria; order Enterobacterales; family Enterobacteriaceae; genus Pantoea; species Pantoea mediterraneensis. Next base: position 212,036 of record NZ_JACFXY010000007.1, on the reverse strand, counting down.
ATCGCAATCACATCAGCCCATTCCAGGGCCTCCTTCAACCGTTCATCCGTCAATTCATCCACCATGATTTCCGGGCGGGCGGTCAGAATGGGGGTTATATTATCTTTGTGAGTAAGTACTCGCACTAAACCGCTGCCGGTGCGCAGCGCTGCTTCTGACGTCATGCGAATTGCGCCCGCAGTTCCCGCATCGCCACCGACAACCAACAAACGTCCCTGGCTGCCTTTATGTGAGGTAGGTTTACGGGGTTTCAACCAGTGTGACAGGAAGCTGACGTCATAACGCGCCATGGGCGCCAATTCGCCCGACAGAAAGGTGCTGAGCCCTAAATCGGTGTAATGCAGTTCGCCAGTATAGTCGCGGGCCTGGCCCGTAATTTGGCCTGGTTTCAGCGCAATCACGCTTAAGGTGTGGGTTGCATCAATGACTTCGCCGGGCGCTCTGCCGTTGGCGGCCAACAATCCAGACGGCATATCAACAGCCAGAACCGGCGCGGCATGCGCATTTGCCAGCCGGATAAGCGCTGCGTAGGGTTCCGCTGGCGCACGATTAATGCCGGTGCCCAGCAGTGCATCGACAATCACATCCACCTCTTCCGGCCACGCTGCATCGGCGGCATGGATTTCACCACCCGCCTCAAGCCAGGCATCACGCGCTGTCTGTGCCTCTTCGGGAAGCGCTTTGTTGCCTTCGCAAGCCAGCAATGTGACCTGCTTACCTGCCGCCTGTGCCAGACGCGCGACCACATAACCATCGCCACCGTTGTTCCCATGACCACAAAGAATCAACCAGCGCTGAGCTTCAGGCCAGTACATTTTGATATGTTCATAAGCAGCCTGACCGGCACGCAACATCAGTTCATATAAGGTAATGCCGAGCGTATCGGCCCCTTTACGTTCAAGCTGTGCCAGCGCCTGCGCAGGCCAGACAGAATATGGTATACTGCGGCTGTTTTTCTTCGAATCCTGGTTGCTCATGTCATACCCTCTCGATCTTCATCAATTCGCTCAGCAGATTAAACAGTGGGGCCTGGAACTCGGCTTTCAGCAGGTCGGCATTACCGATACCGATCTCAGCATTGAAGAGCCGCGCCTGCAAGCCTGGCTGGAAAAGCAGTATCACGGCGAGATGGACTGGATGGCGCGCCACGGCATGATACGAGCCAGGCCGCACGAGCTGTTGCCCGGTACGCTGCGCGTCATCAGCGTCCGCATGAATTACCTTCCGGCAAAAGCTGCCTTTGCCAGCACGCTGAAAAATCCCCAGCTGGGTTACGTTAGCCGTTATGCTTTAGGACGTGATTACCACAAAGTATTGCGCAATCGACTGAAAAAGCTCGGAGAAATGATCCAGACCCATTGCGGCGAGCTTAATTTTCGCCCGTTTGTTGACTCTGCGCCCCTGCTTGAACGTCCACTGGCCGCCAAGGCTGGACTGGGCTGGACCGGCAAACATTCACTGATCCTCAACCGCGAAGCCGGTTCCTGGTTTTTCCTTGGTGAGCTACTGATTGATCTGCCATTGCCGATAGATGCGCCACAGGAAGAAAATTGTGGACGTTGTGTTGCGTGCCTGACGATCTGTCCGACTAACGCCATTGTCGAACCGTATGTGGTTGATGCGCGCCGCTGCATCTCCTACCTCACCATTGAACTGGAAGGTGCGATACCGGAAGCGCTCCGTCCTTTAATGGGTAACCGGATTTACGGCTGCGATGATTGTCAGTTGATCTGCCCATGGAACCGCTACGGACAACTCACTGACGAAGCTGATTTTTCGCCACGCGCTGCGCTACATGCGCCCGAGCTAATGGAACTTTTTGGCTGGGACGAAGCGAAATTCCTGCGTATTACCGAAGGCTCGGCTATTCGTCGAATCGGACATTTACGTTGGCTGCGTAATATTGCTGTGGCGTTAGGTAACGCGCCCTGGTCAGCACGCATCGTCCCAGCCTTGCAGCAACGTCTGGGAGAACATAATTTACTGGATGAGCATATTGAATGGGCGGTATTACAGCAGCAGAAGAAGCGTGAACAGCTTGTCATCGAAGTACAGCCCGCTCAGCAAAAACGGTTAGTACGTGCAGTTGAGAAAGGGTTACCGCGTGATGCATGATTGAACAATAATGGTGTTGAAAGCTTTTCCACACCTTGTGTATAAAAATAAAAAGCCGTTGTCATTCAACTGACATAACATTAGCAAGCGGGTTAATTAACAAATTGAAATATTCTCATTATCTTAATATTCAATAAGTTAAGATGTAATTGTGTTTTTTTAAGAACTGGGCTATCGCTTTGCTTAATGTTGAAAACTGTGGATAACTCTGTTTAAAACAATTTTGTAGATCTGCCGGAAGGGCATAAATGACGGTGTGCGGCGTTGTGGATAACCTTCAGGGAAATTTTAACGGCAACAACCGTTAACGCCTGAATAAAGCGCTGATTTAACAAAATCAAAAAATCTGGAGCGGGAAACGAGACTCGAACTCGCGACCCCGACCTTGGCAAGGTCGTGCTCTACCAACTGAGCTATTCCCGCAAAGAAGGATACTGCTAAAACAAATCTGGAGCGGGAAACGAGACTCGAACTCGCGACCCCGACCTTGGCAAGGTCGTGCTCTACCAACTGAGCTATTCCCGCAAAGAGGATACTGCTAAAACAAATCTGGAGCGGGAAACGAGACTCGAACTCGCGACCCCGACCTTGGCAAGGTCGTGCTCTACCAACTGAGCTATTCCCGCGCCTTGTACCGTTAATAAAATCTTCACCGGTACGGGGTGCGCATTATACGAGAAAACGTTGCTGCTGCAAGAGCCTGAAAGCAAAATTTTACGCTTTCGATGCGTTTGCCGATTAAATCAGCAACCTGGCGATTTCATGCGCACCGCCTGCCACTAAAGCTGTAAAAAATGTTCGCGGTAATAAACCAGCTCGGCGATCGACTCACGAATGTCATCCAGCGCCTGATGCGTCCCGGTTTTTTTGAAACCCGGCAGAATGCCCGGCTTCCAGCGACGCGCCAACTCTTTTAGCGTGCTGACATCCAGATAACGGTAATGGAAGTACGCTTCCAGTTCCGGCATATATTTAAATAAAAAGCGGCGATCCTGACCAATGCTGTTGCCACAAATCGGCGACGTATTGGCCGGAACCCACTGTTTCAGAAATTCAATCGTGGCCCGCTCTGCCGCACGATCGTCAAACTGGCTGGCTTTGACGCGTTCCACTAAGCCGCTGTTAGTATGGGTGCGCACATTCCAGTCATCCATTAATGCCAGCTGTGCGTCTGACTGATGCACCGCCATCACTGGCCCTTCTGCCAGAACGTTTAAATCGGCATCGGTCACAATAGTTGCGATTTCAATAATGCGATCGCGTTCCGGATCGAGGCCCGTCATCTCAAGATCAATCCAAATCAGATTATTTTCATTTCCCGTCGCCATGCTGTTTCCTGCCGTTGCTGTAGTCGTCATTCATTGTAATTAGGGTGTATCATAGACGTTTTGCCCCGTGGGGCGAAGCCTGGTACGAAACCGGACAAGAAAGCGTGTGAGGATGAGTGAGTAAAAATAAACTGTCAAAAGGTCAACAACGTCGTGTCAGCGCCAACCACCAGCGTCGTCTCAATCAGCGGAAAGATCTGCCGGAAGCTGACGATAACCTGTTTGGTGAAGCTGCGGATGGCGTGGTGGTCAGCCGCTTTGGCATGCATGCCGATGTCGAAGACAGTGCTGGCATTGCCCATCGTTGCAATATCCGTCGTACCATCCGTTCGTTGGTCACTGGCGATCGCGTAGTCTGGCGCCCTGCCCACAGTGGCGGAAAAGGGATCGTCGAAGCGGTGCACGAACGCAGCAGCGTGTTAACCCGCCCGGACTTTTACGATGGCATTAAGCCTATCGCCGCTAATATCGATCAAATCATTATTGTTTCGGCAATTCTGCCGGAACTGTCGCTCAATATTATTGATCGTTATTTAGTCGCCAGCGAAACGCTGAATATCGAACCGCTGTTAGTGCTGAATAAAACCGACCTGCTGGATGAAGAAGCGCGAGCCTTTGTTGATGAGCAGATGGATATTTATCGCAATATTGGCTATCGCGTATTGATGGTGTCCAGCCGGGCGAAAAATGGCCTTGATGAATTACAGGCAGCGCTTAACGATCGTATTAGTATTTTTGCCGGTCAGTCCGGTGTAGGGAAATCCAGCCTGCTGAATGCCCTGCTTGGCCTTGATCGCGAGGAAGAAACGGCGATCCTCACTAACGACGTCTCTGATGTCTCCGGCCTCGGCCAGCACACCACCACTGCGGCGCGTATGTATCACTTCCCCAACGGTGGCGATGTGATTGATTCACCGGGCGTGCGTGAGTTTGGTCTATGGCACCTTGAACCGGAACAAATTACCCGCGGATTTGTCGAATTCCGTGAGTTTCTGGGCGATTGCAAGTTCCGTGACTGTAAGCATGGCAACGACCCTGGCTGCGCTATCCGCGAAGCGGTAGAAGAAGGTAAAATCGATATTTCCCGTTTCGATAACTATCATCGCATTCTGGAAAGCATGGCGCAGGTGAAAACACGTAAAAACTTCGCCAGCGAGGATTAACGGCTGGTATTCGCCATCTGGCCGGGGCGCTGTTACAATCCGCCCCCTTTTCTAAATGTCGCGATAAATAGCCAGGAGGCTAAGGTGTTTGATCGTTTAAAACTCGGCTTGAATCATATTCTCCCGAAAAAATGGCTGACTGAACTTGCCGGTTGGGGTGCCAGTCGCCGCGGTGGTTGGTTGACCAAACTGGTCATCGACATCTTCGTCTGGTTTTACAAAGTCGACATGACGGAAGCGCGTAAGCCTGATACCGCCAGCTATCGCACCTTTAATGATTTCTTCGTGCGCCCACTAAAAGATGACGCGCGTCCGGTTGAGCCCGACGCCAACCTGCTCGTCCTGCCTGCCGATGGCGCAATCAGTCAACTGGGCCGCATCGAAGGGGATCAGATTTTCCAGGCTAAAGGGCATCACTACACCATTGATGCACTGCTGGCCGGTAATGAGCAGATGGCAGCGCAGTTTCGCGATGGCGAGTTTGTTACGACGTATCTGGCACCGCGTGATTACCATCGCGTACACATGCCATGTAACGGTATTCTGCGCGAAATGATTTACGTGCCGGGCGATCTCTATTCCGTAAATCCTCTGACGGCGCGCAATATTCCCAACCTTTTTGCCCGTAACGAGCGTGTTATTTGCTATTTCGATACCGATATTGGCCCCATGGTACAGATCCTGGTAGGTGCCACCATTGTCGGCAGCATCGAAACTGTCTGGGCGGGCACGATTACGCCACCGCGTGAAGGGGTGATTAAGCGCTGGCATTATCCGGCTGCTGATGACGAAGGTGCCGTCGTGTTACTAAAGGGCCAGGAAATGGGCCGTTTTAAGTTGGGTTCTACCGTCATTAATCTGTTTGCGCCGGGTCGCCTGAAACTGGCAGAAAGCCTGGAGGCCGAAAGCAAAACGCGTCTGGGCCAACCGCTGGCAATGGTGCTACCGCTGGCAACTGATATTCCTGACGTAACCGTCAATTAAATTGAGTATTCCCCGTGCGTTCGATTCTCTTCTTGCTGCTGAGCTTATGGCTTAGCACGTCAGCGTTGGCGGCCAGTGTGCCGGAAGCCAGCCAGTTAAAACAGCAGCTGGAAGAGGTGAAAGCCGCTAAAAGCTCGCCAGTGCAGGCGGAACAGATCCAGTCGCTCGAAGCCGCACTTAATTTCCTTTCTGAGCGCGATAATTCTCAGGAGCGGGCAAAGCAGTATCAACAGGTCATTGATGATTTCCCGCGGCTCGGGCGTGAACTGCGCCAGCAAATCGCCTCGCTAAACGATAGTCCTAAACCGGTCCGCAGTAATATGAGCAGCACCGAACTGGATCAGGAGATCCTGCAGGTCAGCAGCCAACTGCTGGAAGAAGGACGACAGGCGCAGCAAGAACAGGATCGCGCCCGCGAGATCAGCGATTCGCTGTCTCAGCTGCCACAACAGCAAACCGAAGCACGCCGTGCAATGACGGAAAGTGAGCGTCGCTTACAAAGCGCGGATACCGGTGGTGCCGCCCCACAATCTCAAACGCAATTAGCGGCACATCAGGCAGAAAATGCCGCTAATAAAGCACGCGTCGATGAGCTGGAGCTGGCGCAACTGTCAGCCAATAATCGTCAGGAACTGGCGCGTATGCGCGCTGAAGTTCATCAACGCAAAGCAGCCCAGCTGGATAACTATCTACAGGCGCTGCGCAATCATCTTAACGATCAACGTCAGCGTGAAGCTGAACTGGCGTTAGCGCGAACTGAGCAACTGGCGGAAAACAGCGGTGATCTGCCTCCGGCAATCAGCGATCAATTCCGCGTTAACCGTGAACTTTCCGGCGCGCTAAACCAGCAGGCGCAGCGTATGGATTTAGTGGCTTCCCAGCAACGTCTCGCCACCAATCAAATCATTCAGGTACGTCAGGCGCTTACCACGCTGCGTGAACAGTCACAATGGCTGGGTGCCTCAAGCCTGTTGGGGGAAGCGTTACGTGCTCAGGTGGCGCGGTTGCCGGATATGCCTAAATCCCAGCAGATCGATAATGAAATGGCGCAGCTACGCGTACAGCGTCTGTATTACGAAGATCTGCTGGGACGTCAGGACGCATTGCGCACAAAGCATCAGGCTAATGGTCAGCCATTTACCAGTGAACAGAAACGGATACTTGACGCCCAGCTGAAAACGCAGGGCGAGCTGCTTAATTCGCTGATTTCGGGCTGTGATACGTTGATCCTTGAGATTACCAAATTAAAAGTGGCGAACACGCAGTTGCAAGACGCACTGACGGAAGTTAAAGACGCAACGCATCGCTACCTGTTCTGGACCGCCGATGTCAGCCCTGTCAGCCTGAGCTACCCGCTGGATCTGGCGAAAGATCTGTCGCGCCTGCTGTCACTCGACACCCTGGGTCAGCTTGGCAAAGCGCTGGCAATGATGTTTACCAGCCGAACCACGGTGCTGCCTATCATCGGCGCTGTTTTACTGGTGGGGTTCAGTATCAGCTCACGTCGCCATTACCATGCGTTTCTTGAACGATCGGCGGGTAAGGTGGGTAAAGTGACTCAGGATCGCTTCCGCCTGACGATTCGCACCGTGTTTTGGTCGATTCTGGTATCACTGCCATTGCCCGTGTTGTGGGGCGCGCTGGGGTACGGTTTACAAAATGCCTGGCCTTATCCTATTGCAGTGGCGATTGGCGATGGCATCACCGCCACGCTGCCCTTGCTGTGGGCGTTTATGATCAGCGCCGCGTTTGCCCGTCCAAACGGTTTATTTATCGTGCACTTCCGCTGGCCGCAAAGCCGCGTTGCACGTGCGATGCGTTATTACACGCTGAGTATTGGCCTGATTGTCCCATTGATTATGCTGCTGATCGCTTTTGGTAATCTGGAAGATCGCCAGTTTTCCTCATCATTAGGTCGTCTGTGCTTTATCCTGATTTGCGGCGCGCTCAGCCTGGTTACGGTTAGCCTGAAGCGTGCCGGTATTCCGCTTTATCTGGATAAAGAAGGCAACGGCGAAAACATCATTAACCGTATGTTGTGGAATGTGATGATTGCGATTCCGCTGCTTGCTGCCTTCGCCTCGGCGATTGGTTATCTGGCAACCGCGCAGGCGCTGCTGGCACGTCTGGAAACGTCGGTGGCAATCTGGTTCTTACTGCTGATTATCTACCATATTATTCGTCGCTGGATGTTAATTCAGCGTCGGCGTCTTGGCTTTGATCGTGCGCGGCAACGCCGTGCCGATATGCTGGCAAACCGTGCGCGTAGTGAAGAAGAGAAAGAACAAGCCCCGCAGAATGTGGATGCGATCGAGATAGAAGAGCCGGTGATCGATCTCGATGCAATTAGCGCGCAATCACTGCGGCTGGTGCGTTCGCTACTTACGCTGGTTGCGCTAGTGTCAGTGATTGTGTTGTGGTCGGAGATTCACTCCGCCTTCGGCTTCCTTGAAAATATTCACTTGTGGGACGTCAACTCGTCGGTACAGGGCGTAGACAGCATACAACCGATTACGCTTGGCTCGGTGTTGATTGCGATTCTGGTGTTTATCATTACCACTCAGCTGGTACGCAATATGCCCGCGCTGCTGGAACTGGCGCTGCTCCAGCACCTCGATTTAACGCCCGGCACCGGTTATGCCATTACCACGCTGACGAAATATTTGTTGCTGCTGATCGGTGGACTGCTCGGTTTCTCGCTGATTGGCATTGAATGGGCGAAACTGCAATGGCTGGTAGCTGCGTTGGGTGTAGGTTTAGGCTTTGGTTTGCAAGAGATCTTTGCCAATTTTATCTCTGGCCTGATTATTCTGTTTGAGAAACCGATTCGTATCGGCGATACCGTTACTATCCGGGATCTCACGGGCAGCATTACCAAAATCAATACTCGTGCCACTACCATTACGGACTGGGACCGCAAAGAGATTATCGTGCCGAACAAGGCGTTTATCACCGAGCAGTTTGTTAACTGGTCATTGTCAGATTCGGTCACGCGCGTGGTACTGACTATTCCGGCACCCGCTAAAGTGAATAGTGAAGAAGTGACGAATATTCTGAAGCAGGCCGCTGAGCGTTGCAGCTATGTGTTAGATACCCCGCCGCCGGAAGCATTTCTGGTTGATTTACAACAAGGGATACAGCTATTTGAGCTGCGTATTCACGCGGCGGAAATGGGACACCGTATGCCGCTACGTCATGAACTGCATCAGCTGATTCTGCAAGGCTTTGACCAACACGGCATTGAAATGCCCTTCCCCCCGTTCCAGATGCGTATGGAAACGCTGGGTAAGAAAGCGCCTGCAACTAACGGCACGCCCGCTACGCGCACCTTTAAATCGGGCGGCCTGTAAACAAAACGACAGCGCCCGGACATGCCGGGCGCTTTACCGTTTACCTTTCGCTTACTGCTTCACAAACTCTTCGCCCTGCACAATATCTTTCTTCAGCGTCTCAAGCATGTTATGCAGAGCCTGCTGCTCAAAAGTGCTTAATGTACCAGGCGAATTGCGTTCTACAACGCCATTTTTGCCCAGCAACAACGGTTGCGAGAAGAAGCGTGCATATTCGCCCTCTCCTTCCACATAAGCACATTCCACCACGTTGGCATCACCCTGTAACGCCCGCACCAGCGATAAACCAAAACGTGCCGCAGCCTGCCCCATCGATAATGTCGCTGAACCGCCACCTGCTTTGGCTTCCACCACTTCAGTCCCGGCGTTCTGAATACGTTTGGTTAAATCCGCGACTTCCTGATCGCTAAAGCTGATGCCTTTAACCTGAGAAAGCAGCGGCAGGATGGTCACACCTGAATGGCCGCCAATCACCGGTACTTCAATCTCATCCGGCGACTTGCCTTTCAGTTCAGCCACAAAAGTATTAGCGCGAATAATATCCAGTGTGGTAACGCCAAACAGACGATTTTTATCGTAGACGCCATGTTTTTTCAGAACTTCCGCAGCAATCGCCACGGTGGTATTAACCGGGTTAGTGATCACACCGATCAGCGCTTTTGGTGCCGTGCGGGCAACCTGGTCAATCAGATTACGCACAATGCCGGCATTCACATTAAACAGGTCGGCGCGGTCCATGCCGGGTTTACGCGCTACGCCAGCCGACATCAATACCACATCGGCGCCCTGTAGCGCAGGCGTGGCATCTTCGCCGCTAAATCCCTGAATTTTCACAGCGGTAGGGATATGACTGAGATCGACCGCGACGCCCGGCGTTACCGGGGCAATATCATAGAGAGAAAGTTCTGAACCTGCAGGAAGCTGCGTTTTGAGTAAAAGTGCAAGCGCCTGGCCAATACCGCCAGCAGCACCGAGAACGGCAACTTTCATTCTTAACTCCTTATTAAGGTGGGCAGAGAAGAGCCGAAATTCCATCTGTGTCAGACCTTAATCAACTGCTCAGGCGATGACAATTATCCGCGCTTATTTTACGTAATGACGCGCTTAAGCGCTGGATTCTATCCTTACTTATCATCTTATTCCTGAATGACCGGCAATTTTTTTGCCGTCTGCAGACAGAGAACAGCTATATTCGTTATCTGTTGTTGCATCTCCTATAGTATAACAATTTTACAACCTTTGCCCCGATGCGTACCCAGGCAGACTTTTTGGTCTGCTCATTATTCTTTGCTATTATTCCCGCCCGCTAACCGGCTTCTCCTGCTCGATTTTCAATCAATTGCATAACCATTCATTATTATGCATAATAATCGTTATGCCGTGGGCCGAATCCCGGTTATTCCCCTTTTTTATTGGATGCCTATGCGAAACCCATCAAAACAAGACGATCTGATCAAAGCGTTCAAAGCTTTATTAAAAGAAGAAAAATTCAGTTCCCAAGGTGAAATTGTTCAGGCATTGCAGGATGAAGGCTTCGAGAATATCAACCAGTCCAAGGTTTCTCGTATGCTGACCAAATTTGGCGCAGTGCGAACCCGTAACGCCAAAATGGAGATGGTTTACTGTTTACCCGCTGAATTAGGTGTGCCAACCACGACCAGCCCGCTGAAAAATTTGGTGCTGGACATTGATTACAACGATGCATTGATAGTGATTCATACCAGTCCCGGCGCGGCGCAATTAATTGCGCGCCTGCTGGATTCGCTGGGAAAATCAGAAGGCATCCTTGGCACCATTGCGGGTGATGACACCATTTTCATTACGCCCGCACGGACCTTTGCGGTTAAGCAGCTGTACGACGCTATTCTGGTTTTATTCGAACAAGAGCTATAAATCCCGCTTTGGCTACCGGCAGTTAACCTGCCGGTTACGCTTTATCCCTCTTCGCATCCGTCAGAAAAAAGCAGCCTTTTTCCGCTTAAATTCAACGGTTTACTTCACATCCCTCATTCGTGTTGAAAAGTAAAATATTGGTCATACCTTTTGGTAAACTCTACCATCATCGATATATTGCACTGGTATAAATGCTAGAATTAGCTTCTTCTGTCAGGCAAAAAACAATTACCAGCTATATCCACCTGGATTTTTCGCACAAAAAGATAAAGTGACGTATGTCACTGTTTTAACATCAAAATAACTACTAATGGTCACTTTATCACCGGTTTTTATAACGTCCGGTTATTAAAACCAGCTATAAGGTTAAAGAATCACAAAAAAACATTATTAGCAGAGTATTAATTTCTGACGTTATTATTTATATACTTATTTTCGTGATGCAAATCACACCAACTAAAAGATAAAAACAGACGACGAGGATATATAAATGAACGTTAAAACGACTATCGCCACCCTGAGCATTCTGTCTGCATTGTCATTCGGTGCTGTTGCAGCAGATTCTATCAATGCTGCCCAGGCGCAAAATATGCAACCTGTAGGCACCGTGAGTGTTAGCGGTATAGCTGGCTCACCAATGGATATTAATCAGAAGTTGAGTGATAAAGCCGATCAGCAAGGCGCAAAAGCCTATCGCGTCATTGAGGCTTATAACAACGGTAACTATCACGCGACTGCCAAACTGTATAACTAAGTTTAAATGAACCCGATAACTGGTAACTGGCGGCCTTTTTGAAGCGCACGCATGCACTTCGGGTTGCCGATACCAAATTTCAGGAGAATGCCCATGAAAACTAAATTGATTTTTGCCGTACTGAGCCTGGCTTCCGTTGTTTCATTTGGTGCCAGCGCCGCCAGCCTGGTTACCAATACACAGGCGCAGAAAATGAATCTGCAACCCATGAATCAGACTATCAGCGTCAGTGGTCGCGAAGGCGATCAGACAAATATTCGTGAAGTGCTTTCTCAGAAAGCCGATGCGCAAGGGGCCAGCCACTACCGCGTCATCGAGAATAATCAGGACGACACTTACCACGTAACCGCTGAGCTGTATAAATAATTAACCGATCCGGCGCATGGCGCCTGGTAAACATCGACGACCCGCTTTACCTTCGAAATCCGAAGGTTGTTGATTGTAATAAGGAGACGAATTATGAAAATCAAAACAACCCTCGCTACAATGAGCCTGCTTTCAGTTATCGCATTTGGCGCTTCTGCCGCGCAATTGGTCACTGGGCAGCAAGCAAAAAACATGCAGCCTGCGGGTACAGTAACGATTAGTGGTACTGCTGGCGCGCCGATGGATTATCGTGCGGAGCTTTCTCAGAAAGCCGATGAGCAAGGCGCCAGTGCTTACAAAGTGATCGAAGCACGTACCGGTGATAATTATCACATCACCGCTGAGCTTTATAAGTAATTCCTCGTCAACTGATAGACGAACCCTTTGGCTCCGCTCGCCGGAGCCCTTTTTCGTGTTATTTGATATTGAAATGGAGCTGACCCTCCAGCTCCTCTTCCGCTTCATCAAACAACAAAATCAGCGCACCGTAGCGCCTCTTCTGCCCCTTTCCAAGGTTCACGAACTCAATTTCCAGTGGCATTGGCAATGTTTCACTCGTGACGATACTCCACAGCCCATCCAGATCGCAGATACGCCGATCGTCTATGGCAAAGCGTTCGCTGAACTGGCGAAAAAAATGGGCCTGATCAACGATTTCATTGAAGTCAAAACGCTCGATTTTCATGTGAACAGCTCCCATCTTCCTGCTTTGGGCGACATTCTTCGCCGCCCGTTGATGTGAAACTAGTTTAAGCCGCCCAAATGTAATGCTTTAATTTCCAGATACTCTTCTATACCGAGTACTGACCCTTCGCGTCCCAGCCCTGACTCTTTTACACCGCCAAACGGTGCCAACTCGGTCGATACCGCACATTCGTTAATGCCGATCATGCCGCTTTCCAGCGCCGCTGAAACGCGGAATACGCGCTGCAAATTCTGCGTATAGAAGTAGGCTGCCAGGCCGTAATCGGTTTCATTAGCGCGACGGATGACCTCTTCTTCATCATCGAAACGGAAACAAGCAGCCACCGGACCAAAAGTTTCCTCCTGCGCCAGCTGCATGTCCTCATGCGCGTCAGCAATCACCGTGGGTTGCCAGAAATTGCCGCCCAACGCATGGCGGTCGCCGCCTGCCAGCAGTTTGCCGCCTTTGGCTACTGCGTCTTTAATATGCTGTTCCACCTTTTCCACGGCGGATTTTTCGATCAGCGGCCCAACAATTACCCCCTCTTCCATACCATTACCGACTTTGAGTTTTTTCACTTCATCGGCAAGTTGATTCACGAAACGGTCATAGATGGCGTTGTGAATATAGAAACGGTTAACGCTAACGCAAACCTGCCCGGCATTACGGAATTTGTTGGCAATCGCACCTTTAACGGCTGCGTCAATGTCCGCATCGTCGAAGACGATATAAGGTGCATTACCGCCCAGCTCCATCGACACTTTCTTCATTGTCTCGGCGGCATTACGCATCAGCAATTTGCCGACTTCAGTAGAACCGGTGAAGGAAATTTTGCGTACAGCTTTGCTGGCCATGATCGCGTCGCTGATGGCATGCGTGTCGCCTGCAACGGCATTTAATACGCCGTCCGGCACGCCGGCTTTTTTCGCCAGCGCCAGCAGCGCAAACGCACTCAGAGGTGTGTTGTTGGCGGGTTTGATAATCCCCGTACAGCCCGCAGCCAGTGCCGGGCCTAGTTTGCGCGTCAGCATAGCCATCGGGAAATTCCACGGTGTGATAGCCGCAACCACGCCAATCGGTTCACGCGTAGCAAGAATGCGTGATCCCGCTTTAGCCGGTGGGATGATTTCGCCATTAACGCGCTTGGCCTGCTCGGCAAACCACTGGATAAAACTGGCGGCATACTCTACTTCACCTTCCGCTTCTTTTACCGGTTTGCCCTGTTCGGTGGTCATCAACTGGCCGAGCCAGTGTTTATTTTCAATCATCAGCTGATACCAGCGATTCAGGATTTCGGCGCGAGCTTTGGCCGTTTTCGCCCGCCAGGCAGGAAAGGCCCGTTGCGCAGCCGCAATTGCCTGTTCGGTTTCGCTTTTACCGGCTTTCGCTACCTGCGCGATAACTTCGCCAGTGGCTGGATTGGTTACGTCAAAGGTCGAAGCGGCGGTGTGCCATTTGCCGTCGGCTAAGTAGCCAGTTTGAAAAAATTCGCTGTCTTGTAGTGAAATACGCATTCATTTGCTCCTGTCAGATTTACTTTTCGTCAGGAAAGTATAGTTGGCAAAAGCGACAGGTTTTGTGACGGGAAGGCATTGCACAGGCCGCTGCTGAACACAGCGGCCAGATTTAGATTTGAAGTAGGGTATTTTGGTATTTACTCAACATGTCTGCCAGACGTTTAACCGGCTCTGTGACGCTGACAGGCGCCTCGTAATGCATCAGCTTTTCCTGATAAACGTCCAGTTCTTTCAGCAAGCGTTCGAAATAGTGACGACGTTTGTCATCGCTTCCGGCGGAAATGACCCGATCTGCGGTGTAACGAAGCTGACGATGGAAAGCCGACAAATCGGCATTAATCGGTACTTCCGCGTTGCGTAAACGTTGGTGACCGATAATCAGCGTCAGCGCGATACGGTATTTATCTATATCGCCAGGAAACAAATTCAACAGCAGAAATAGCTGCTGATAGAGTGCAGGCAGATGATTTTCACGACGACGCGCCTGATTGGTGGTCATTGCCGACACTGCCGCATACATAAAGCGGTTCAGTAACTTACGGCCAGTGCGCGCTTTCGATTTATCACGAATCAGCAGGATCACGGTCATTGCCACGAAGCAACCGATAACCTGCCCTAACACATTGTCGAGGAAAACATTGAACTGGAACTGCATCGGATTATCCAGCACCAATACGTTGATGCTGCCGATCAATGCACCCAGCGTTCCGAGCTGGCGGCGCTGAACGAAGATGCCGCCGATAAAGCCCAGCAAACCGATGGCGATACACAATAACAGGGCGCTCTGCTGCGTGGCGGGCAACACATACATAAAGTAAAGCGCGCCAAGCGGCACGGCCACCGTCATGCCATACAGAAAATCTTTCGCCATCATCAGCGGGTTCGGCATACGCATCGCCAGCGCAGTAATTACTGCCAGCATGACCATGCAACCACTGCCAGACGTCCAGCCGGTATATAGCCAAAACAGCGAGCCCAGCGCGGTAGCCACAAAGGTACGAATACCATTGATCGCAGCGTGATGAGTTTCAGCCGAACGCGCCTGAATCACCACTTCACGCTGTAAAATTTCCTCTTCGATCGTCGTAATCCGGCTATTACTTCGGATACCATTGATCAGCAGTAAATATTCCGTTGCTGCGCCGACCCAACTTGCCAACGTTAGCGGTGAGGTTTTGCTACTGATGCCGAGCACCCGGCGCATAATCTTCATGCGCTTATGTACGTCATCAACATTTTCAACATCTTTTTCAATCAGCAAACGATACTGTGCGGCAATGTAATCAGGGCGTGTATTCTGGATAAGAAAGGTTTCTGCCGCCTGGGTTATCAGCGTCAGCGATAAGGTGTTGAGCATTTGCAGACGGCGATTAGCGTTCTGCCAACGCGAGGATTCCATCATGAGCTGGCTGCGCATGTTGTTGAGGGCAGTCGTGCGACGAACCAGCTCTGCCCATGCCTTATCCACTTCTTCTTTATTACTATGCGCGACGCACAGTTGCAGCAATTTGTAATGCGCCACCAGCAGCGAATCCATTTCCTGATCGATCACTTTCTTAATCGATCGCGGCGAGAAGATCATATCAGCAAGGATCGCGCATAAAATTCCTAAAACGATTTCGCTACAACGCTCAACCGCATATTGCGGTGCCAGCATCAGGCCGCCGCTGGCATCTGCGGTCACCACAATAATCAACGCGGTGTAACCGGCTAAACCGAGCGCGTAGGAATTTTCAACTTTAATCAGTGAAGAAAGCCAGACGCACAATCCGGCCCATATGCAGCACAACAGCAACATAACAACCGGTGCGCGTACTGTGGCAATCATGATAGTAAGCGCCGCAATACAGCCAATAAAAGTACCGATAATGCGCAAAATACCACGATAGCGCAGCGCGCCTGAATAAGGATCGCCACCCGCCGCAAAAGCGGTACCACCCGCCACGATCCCGGCGGTCATGACTGCCCAACGCGGCGTTTCAAGATTCAGATGAAAGCCAATCATCAGCGCTGCTACCAGCGCGAAGCATAGCTTTATCGGGAAACGCAAAAATTCGATCATAACGCTTAGCCAAACTCACGCAGGCGATTAAACAGCCGGGTCATCGGCGAGACGTTAGTGTGCTGCCGATCGTTTTTACCTGTAATCACCACCGTGGCGGTGGTGCCTGCCGGGAAGCGGTTACCCGGTTGCTGATCAAGACGAATACGCACCGGCACACGCTGCGCCAGACGTACCCATTCCAGATTCGAATCTATGGTTGCCATGCCTTTGGTGTCCACTGAGCTGCTGCTGTTAGTCACACCCGCCGCTATGCTGTCAACCGTGCCGTGCAGTACCATATTGCTGCCCAGTGGCGTAATTTCAGCGCGAAAGCCTGGCCGTACACCCCGTAATTTGGTTTCTTCCAGATAGGCCAGTACATAGAATGAACGCTGCTGTACCAGCGCAACCGCCACCGAACCGCGTGTAATGTATTCCCCTTCGAACACATTGAGATTCGTTACCCAACCGTCGGACGGTGCTTTGATCGTAGTGCGGTCAAGGTCGATTTTCGCCAGGTCACGCGTGGCGACAGCTTTCGCCAGCTGGTGCTCACTGGTTTGCAAATCATTGTTTGCTTGATCAATAGCTTCACGCGACATTGCTGTCGTGCCCAACTTATTGCGACGCCCTGCTTCACGACGTTTCTCACTGACCAATGCCTGATAATACTCAACGTCAGCCTGGGCTTCATCTAAGGCTTTTTGGTAGCGTGGGCGATCAACGACAAACAGCGTGTCGCCCTTTTTCAATAACTGGTTGTCGTGGATCGGTACATCCGTGATTAAACCGGTGACATCAGGCGATATCGCCACAATATCAGCAGCAAATTTAGCATCACGTGTCCAGGGCGATTCGGTATAGAACACCCAGGCGCGGAAAATAATGACGATGGCGATGATGACCAGCAGGATGGTAATCGCGTATCGCGCGATTTTTCTTATGAGCGCTTTCACTTAAACCTCAGACAAATAGACGGGATACAACATAAAACACACAGCAGTAAAGCGCTGTGTTAAAAAGTGCCGGATGCCAGACAAGATCATAAATACCGCTGGGCGTCAGCACGCGTTTCACTAACCAAAAAAGCATGAGTGAAATGATCAATTCAATGAATACGGGCGGGAAAGAGAGCCCAAACACGACAAATACCGGAAGCACACTCATTAGAAATCCTTAGTTCGACCTTGCCGGGATAATCCGTTGCCTGACTGATCGCATCATAATAGTGGCATGACACAACAGTGGGTCACCACATCCGAACCACAGATGGCTTAATAATAGCGTATCATCGGATGACATCAGACAATGAAGAACCACCGGGAAATACCCCGGCGCGCTTATAGTAACGTGCTTAACTATACGTTTTCTACAGAATGTGAACTAAATCACTTTTTAGCCAGAGTAAACAATGGAACGACTAAAAGGCATGTCCATCTTCGCCAAAGTGGTTGAATTGGGTTCGTTTACCGCCGCCGCGCGCCAACTCCATCTTAGCGTGTCATCTATCAGCCAAATCGTTGCAAAACTGGAAGATGAGCTTCAGGTGAAATTGCTTAACCGCAGCACACGCAGCATTGGGCTTACTGAAGCGGGCAAAATTTATTATCAGGGCTGTCGCCGCATGCTGGCAGAAGCGATGCAGGTCCACGAACAGCTTTATGCTTTTAATAACACGCCGATTGGCGTGCTGTGCATTGGCAGCTCTTCGACTATGGCGCAAAACGTACTTGCAGGCATGACCAGCGATATGCTGCGTGAATACCCCGGCCTGAGCGTGAACCTTGTTACCGGTATTCCTGCGCCTGATTTGATCGCTGACGGGTTAGATTTAGTGATTCGCGTCGGCACGTTAAAAGACTCCAGCCTGTTTTCCCGTCGCCTTGGTGCTATGCCGATGGTAGTGTGCGCGGCGAAAAGTTATCTGGCGCAATACGGCACGCCAGAGAAACCCAGCGATATCGACAATTTTGCCTGGCTGGAATACAGCGTGCGCCCCGACAATAATTTTGAACTCATCGCCCCCGAAGGACTGGTGACGCGTTTATCGCCGCAGGGCCGCTTCGTTACCAATGATTCCCTGACGTTGATTCGCTGGCTAAAAGCAGGGAATGGCATCGCCTATGTCCCCATGATGTGGGTGGCTGAAGAGATAAATGCAGGCGAAATCGATATTCTATTCTCGCAATACCAATCCGATCCGCGCCCGGTTTATGCGCTGTATACCGAGAAGGATAAGTTGCCGCTTAAAGTGCAGGTCTGCATCGATTATCTGACAGAATATTTTGAGCAGGTCGCCGAGCAATATCAGCAGCACCGTAAAAGCTAACAACCCGCCAGTTGGCGGGCTGTCAGATGTTTATCAGGCGGTACCGCCGATGGTAAGTTTATCTAGTTTCAACGTTGGCTGGCCTACACCAACCGGTACACTTTGTCCTTCTTTACCGCATACGCCGACGCCTTTATCCAGCGCCAGATCGTTACCCACCATTGAAATCTGTTGCATAGCTTCAATGCCTGAACCGATCAGCGTCGCACCTTTCACCGGCCTGGTCACTTTGCCCTTCTCAATAAGGTAGGCTTCGGAGGTAGAGAACACGAACTTTCCAGACGTAATATCAACCTGACCGCCGCCGAAGTTCGGCGCATACAAACCGTATTCAACGCTTTCGATGATTTCCTGTGGCGTAGATTGTCCCGCCAACATATAGGTGTTAGTCATACGTGGCATAGGCAGATGCGCGTAAGATTCGCGACGACCATTACCCGTTGGATTCATGCCCATCAGGCGAGCGTTGAGCTTGTCCTGCATATAACCTTTCAACACACCCTTTTCGATCAGCACGTTGTACTGCCCTGGTACGCCTTCATCGTCTACCGACAGCGACCCGCGCAGGCCATCAATGGTGCCATTGTCAACCACCGTACACAGATCGGAAGCGACCAGCTGACCCATTTTGCCACTGAATACAGAGGTGCCACGGCGGTTGAAGTCGCCTTCCAGGCCATGTCCAACCGCTTCGTGCAGCAATACGCCCGGCCAACCTGCGCCTAACACCACCGGTAAGGTTCCGGCAGGTGCCGCCACGGCAGACAGGTTTACCAGTGCCATGCGCACCGCTTCACGCGCCCAGACATCAGCACGCACATCGCCGCTTTCGTCGGCAAGGAAAAATTCATAGCCTTTACGCGCACCTCCGCCACTTGAGCCGCGTTCGCGCTTGCCGTTATCTTCCACCTGAACGCTAATGGAAAGGCGTACCAGCGGGCGAACATCCGCCGCCAGCGTGCCATCGGTTGCGGCAACTAACACTTGCTCATATACGCCGCTCAGGCTGGCATTCACTTCCTGCACCCGCGGATCGGTAGCACGCGCAACCTGGTCCACCCGATGAAGCAACGCAATTTTATCTTCACGCGTCAGGCTGTTCAGCGGATCAACAGGTGCATACAGCGAGCGATTAACCACCGCCGACAAGGTATGTGCTTTGCCATTACCTTGCTCACGCACGATGCTGCGCGCCGCTTCTGATGACAAACGCAGCGCATTCAGCGTAATTTGGTCAGCATAGGCGAAACCGGTTTTCTCACCGCTAACCGCACGCACACCTACACCCTGATCGATATGATACGAGCCATCTTTGATGATTTTGTCTTCCAGCACCCAGGATTCGTGAAAGCTGGACTGAAAATAGAGATCGGCATAATCCAGACGACGTTCTGAAAGCTGCCCTAACAGGGAAAAAAGGTCCTGCTGATTAATGCTGTTAGCAGTTAGCAATTGCTCACTTACCAGGTTCAGAGTCATCGTTTCTCACTCATTATGTGCTCGGATAATCATAGCCTGCGGTAATTCCAGTACGGCGTCAAATTCACTTGATAGCGTTTTCACGCGGTTTGCGTAGCACTTCATTGATTTCCGGTTTATCCAGCGGGCCGCTGATGTGGTAACGCAGCAGCGATATTTTATTCCACAGCGGGCCTAACACCTTACTGGCGGCAAAAACCGCCGCGCCCACTACCGGGTTAACCACAAAGGCGGCAGCGACCCCCACCGAAGCGGATATTTCCGGTGCCACTACCGCTTCCATATCAATCCGGCGCTGTACTAAATCCATTTTACCCTGCATAGCGATGTCGGCTTCCAGCCCATCCACCAGCAGGTTATCGGTGCGCATTACGCCATTTTCAATCCATGCCGTGCCGTTGATCGAATCGAAATAGAAACCTTCATTAAAGGTGTCGCGGAAATCAAAGCGTAACTTGCGCAGCAGCGCATCGAAGCTCATCAGACGTAATATTTGCCCTGCAGCACCGGTATTTACATCCGCGATTTGGCCTTTGCCAAAATGTGTTTTCAATGTACCGCTCAGCGTTTCTTCTGAAGGTTGCCACGGCGCTGCACGCCAGTGCAGATCGTACTCAATGTTGAATGGCGCGTCGCGCAGCGGTGTATTCACACCAAACCAGTTGGTCGCGTTATTAATGTTCTGGCCTTTTAACGTGCCTTTCAGCGAGGTGCGTTGATCATTCGGTCGGTTAACCCATTCGCCCTGTACTTTCAGTTGCGTATTACCGGTATCCACTGAACCGTTAGTTAGTGCTAACGTATCGCCTTTGGGTTGCAGCATTGCCTGCATGCGTCCATATTTCTGTCCCCGGATCCAACACTCAGCGCAGCGTATTTGTAACGTCGGCCAGTTACTAAAATTGATCGCGCTGGATTGCGACAGCGGGGGTTTGCTTTGCGCCGGACTGTTTCCCCATTGCGGATTGTAATAAAGGTAATCCAGGGCAATTTGCCAGGGCGCGAAAGAGGAGGTAGTCAATCGTCCCTGAATTTCTTTGCCCTTTACTGAAACCTGAGTGCTGCCGCTTATCCCTTCCGTCAGCGTAGCATCAATATCATGCCATTGTTGCCCTGCCAGCGTGACCGCCGGGCTGCGCAGAAGGATGTTGCCTGGAATAGTTGCGCCGCCGATCTGACGTGTGCCGGGTGTCCCGGCACTGCCCGTAGCCATTAATGCTGCCCAGGCTTCGCCATCCATCGCCGGTAAGTTCAGCACCATGCCAGATTTATCAGGCAAGGCTGGCAGGCGTTTCGCATCGTTTAACCAGATACCGCGATCGATACGCAGCTGCGGCTCCAGCAGCCAACGGCTATTGAAGCGATGACGCTGATCAACGCTACCGCCCAGGACGAAACTGTGTAAATCGCCGCTGACATTAATAGCCACCGGCATCGTCTCACCGGCCTGCTTATCTAATGGTGCAGGTAAGCGACTGCTTACTTCTTTTGCTTCACCCTTTAATGCAACGTTGTAACGGGCGCCACCTTTGTGCGGTAAGGTAATATCGACATTACCCTGCCACGGCACATGACCGCCAAGCTGACTGCGGAACTGCTGGGGAATTTGTGTCATTTTACCCGGCTGCCAGTCACCCAGCAGTTTGACGTTAACACCAAAATCATCCGGGTTTTCCGTAGTACTGAACGTGACACTGAGCGGCTGACCAAACCAGCTCGCCTGCATTTCGTCACTTTCCAGATTACCGTTGTTGTAACGGAATCGGCCGCTCAGGTTCGTCAGCGTGGTGTTGAGTGGTTTAATGTGCAATGAATTATTGTTCATCACCACATTGCCGCTGGCATGCACCAGCTTGCCATCTAATGGAATATCCAGATTGAGATGTCCGCGCGTGTTGCCCTTAATTTGTAATTGCTGCAATGCCGCGCCCAGCGAGTTTTGCAACGGCGTTTGCTGAAAGTAGTCGGCAATCTGGTTGCCTTCACCACTGATGTCGCCATCGATAATCAGCTTTTCTTTGAGGTAATCTGGGATGATGGCGCTAATCGCGCGTGCATCAACTTTGCCCAGTTTTGCAGCAGGCGCGTTCATCCACAAGCCGTCATTAATAAAGTTAAGATCGATAGCAAAATCGCTGATTTCCGGCCAGTCAGGCTGGAAAGCGTAGGTGGCCTGGCGCAGCGGCACCCACACCTGGAACATGCCGTCGTTGTGCCTGAAGGGGAACAGTTTGGGATTACCGGCAAACAGCAGCGTCGCGTTATCGACCTTGCCGCCTTTGATTGCGTTGCTGAGATAATGGGTTAAACCGTGTCCCATTAAAGGAACCGGGAAATAGCGCCAGGCATCACCGGCATCGGTAACACGAATGCCAGCCAGAATATCCAGCCGCGGCTCGCGCCCGTTGTTTTGTTGATAACGGAAGCCGCCGTGCGCCCACAGTGATCGCGCCTGTACATCGAGATCCTTGCCATCCAGCGTTAAGCCATGTCGATCACGTAACCAGCGCATTGATCCCTGAATTTGATGGATTTCCAGAGGCGCCTGGAACATGTTGCCATACGGCACATCAGCGCGGCCCATATCGATTTTCACCTGACCATTCGCCAGGCTACCACGCGCTTCACCACTCAAATGGCTGATGCCCGGCAGCAGCTTCCAGGGCTGCCAGCTAAAGTCACGCCCTTTCACCAGCATACGCGTCTGGTCCGGCTGCTGTAAGGGAATATCCAGTGCCAGCCCTTCGATGATGCCTTGCGGTTGTAGGGCGCGCCAGTTATCAAACAGCGCGGGCGATAATGGCGCGAACAACGGCACCAGCGGCGCAATATGCTGTAAATCCAGCTGGGTAGCACGAACACGCACTTCCGCCTGCCGATCCGCGCCCAGCAACTGCGGATCCTGAGGTTGCCATAGCAGTGAAAAATGTCCGGCAGGCCACGGCTCGCCGTCAGTACTCAAACGCGTTTGCGGCACATTTACCACCCAGCCGTTTTGAAAGCGCGAAAGATGCGCGGTCAGGCCATTAACCTGTAACTGATGTGGACCGCTTTCGCCTCGCCAGTTGGCACCCCCTTTGCGCAGCAGGAGATCGCCTGCGTAGATGTCACCGCCACGCAGACTGACCCACGCAGCAAGGCTAAAACGGGCGCTGACGAGACGGGTATTGTCGCGCATCCAGCGTCCCAGCCATGGACGAACGTCAACATCGTCCGCCTGCATCCAGATGCGCCCGTCGTTGAGTAAGCCATTACTGTCGTTGAGGTCGAGCCGCACCTGCACCACGCCGTGCTGGCCGGTAAAGCTGGAAAGACTGACTTCTCCTTCAGCGCGGTGACGCGTTTTCTCGTTGACCCAGGTGAGCTTTGGAATCGCCAGTTCGGCATGTTGACCAGAAGGCGTAAGAAAACGAATGGTGCTGTCACGCAGATCAAAATGGTCAAACTGGCGTAAAAAGAGTTGGTTGATCTGGCTTGGCCTGAAGCTATTTTTTTGTTCATCGCTTGTCAGCAGCGGATGATTACTGTCGAAATGCAATTGCCAGAAGGTGAGATTGCGAAACTGCCAGCGCCAGTGCAGCAAAGATTGCCAGACATCCAGCGCAAGATTGACGCGAGCAATAGTGAGTTTTCCGCCATCCTTCATCTCAACATTGAGATCATGGATTTGCAGGCTGGGGCCAAAGTTTTCCCACTTGCCATGCAGCTTCCCCGCGCTAAACGGCAGACCGCTGGTCCTGGAGACGAACAGCATAATATTGCTGCGGTAGCTGTCGAGATGCGGCATCACCAGACGCAGCCCACTGACCAGCAACGCGATAATCACGATGATTGTCGCAACCAGCAGTAATAATATCCTCGGCAACTGCCTCACTCACACCTCTCCTTGCCTTCCGCGAACGACGGAGAATGATTCTCATACCCGACCGTCTACAGACAAAAATAAGCGGTATGAATTTGCATTCTAACCTAAACCGGGATACCTTTTTAGCCTGATGTTGTGCCCAGGGCCAGCATTAACAAGACGCTACATCATCACAACGTCGAACTGTTCCTGGGTATAAAGCGCTTCGACATGCACTTTGACCTGCTTGCCGACAAAGATTTCCACTTCAGCCAGCGCATGTGATTCATCGGTTTTTAACGCTTCGCCAACGGCTGGCGAGACATAAACCAGAAAGCGATCCGAATCATAAGCATGATGGACGCGTACAATTTCACGCATGATTTCATAGCAGACGGTTTCGACCGTTTTCAACGTGCCGCGGCCTTTGCACACCGGGCAATCTTCACACAGCACATGCTCAATACTTTCGCGTGTGCGCTTGCGTGTCATCTCCACCAATCCGAGCGCAGAAAAACCGTTAATGCCTGTTTTCACGCGATCTTTATTCAGCGCACTTTCCAAGGAGTGCAGCACGCGGCGGCGATGCTCTTCATTGCTCATATCGATGAAGTCGATGATGATAATGCCGCCAAGATTACGCAACCGCAGCTGACGCGCAATCGCCTGCGTTGCTTCGACGTTAGTATTAAAGATGGTTTCATCAAGATTGCGATGGCCGACAAACGCGCCGGTATTAATATCAATGGTGGTCATCGCTTCGGTTTGATCGATGATCAGATAACCGCCAGATTTTAGCTCAACCTTACGATCCAGTGAGCGTTGGATTTCGTTTTCCACGTCGAACAGATCAAAAATCGGCTGCTTGCCATTGTAGAGCTCCAGCTTGCTGGCCATTTCCGGAATATACTCGCTGGTAAATTCCACCAGCAAATCGCAGGTCAGACGGGAATCGACACGAATGCGATCCAGCGCAGCGCCAGCAAAGTCACGCAGAATGCGTTGCGCCAGCGCCAGCTCGCCGTAAAGCAGGCAGCGGGTTTGGTTACGTTTTTTACGCTCGCTGACTTTGGTCCACAGGCGTTTCAGAAAAGCGGCGTCTTGCGCGAGCTCTTCGTTGCCGATGCCTTCTGCGGCGGTACGAATAATAAAGCCGCCGAGGTCGTCACAATAATCCGCGACGACAGCCTTCAGGCGTTCACGCTCGCTTTCACTTTCGATACGTTGTGATACGCCCACATGCGACGCGCCTGGCATAAACACCAGGTAACGTGATGGCAAAGTAATGTCAGTCGTCAGGCGCGCGCCTTTGGTGCCGAGGGGATCCTTTACCACCTGCACCATTAAATCCTGGCCTTGGCGCACCAACTCAGCAATATCGCGCACAATGAAATTTTTCTTCTCGTCCCCCGCCACACATTCGGTATGGGGCATGATGTCAGAGGCATGCAAAAAAGCCGCTTTCTCCAGCCCAATATCAACAAAGGCAGCCTGCATGCCGGGCAATACGCGACTCACTCGGCCTTTATAAATGTTACCGACAATACCGCGGCGCGCCTCGCGTTCGATATGGATTTCCTGCAGGATACCGCCGTCAATGTAAGCCACGCGCGTTTCCGATGGCGTGACGTTGACCAACAATTCGGCCGTCATGGTTGACCTCTTAAGGCTCGCAGTGACTGAAAATGGTTGAATAACTCTCCTGTTTCAACCAAAGGTAATCCGACAACCGCGTGGTAGCTTCCATTAATTTTTCGGACAAAGTTTCCACCCCTGCCCTGAATGCCGCATGCCCCGGCTTTATCCATCGGCTCGCCGGTCGCAATGTATTCACTAATATCCGCCGCGGTTAGGCTGCGAAATGTGACATCGGTCGTGACCAGACAATCTAATGCCTGCTGGCGATCGGCCAGCGCCACAGCGGTCATCACCTGATGTGTTTGTCCTGAGAGCTTGCGGAGCATTTCAGCAGCGTGTTCAGTATCGCGTGGTTTTTCCAGCACTTCGCCATTTAACACTACGATGGTATCGGCGCCTAGCACCGGTAAATCATGCTCTGCGGCTGCAACGCCAGCGTACGCTTTTTCGTTTGCCAGGCGACGAACATACGCCTCAGCCGCTTCATTCGGCTGACGCTGCTCTTCAACGTCGGTGACGAGTCGTTCAAACGTGAGGCCAAGCTGAGTCAACAGTTCACGCCGACGCGGTGAACCGGAAGCCAGATAAAGGGTTACCATAAATTTCCTTATTGAACAGCAAACTGACGACGAATCTTTCTCATTAATAAGAATAGCCAGGGCCAGAGAATACCGTCGACGACGCTGCTCCAGAAAATTTCGGGTCGAAATGAGACGTTGATCACTAAAAATTCCGCCCAGAATACAATCACATCCACCGCCAGCGACAGCACCATAACCATTAACGCTTGCTGCCACAACGCTAAGTTGCGGAAAAGTTGGAATTTAAAGGCAACCAGGTAGGCGATGATGCTCAGCGCTAAGGCGCGCACGCCGAGCGTGGAACCGGCGATCAAATCCATAATCGCACCCAATAAAAAGCCGCTACCAACGTTAACCCGGTGCGGTAGCGCCAGCACCCAGTAAATAAGAATCAACAAAAGCCATGAAGGCCGGAACATATAGATTTGTTCCGGCCAGGGCATGATTTGCAGGACAAAGGCAACCAGAAAGGACAGCCAGATCACCCAACGACCCTGGCTGCGATACCGACTCAAGGCTGACCTCCGCGTGAGGGAGCTGGCGAACCTTGTGCGCTGCTTTCACTGCGTGCGGGTGCAGGCGGGCCCATTTGCGCGGCAGGCGCGGGAGGACCCATTTCACCGGCAGGGGGTAAAACCTGCGGCATCATTTGCAACAGCCGCTCGTTAGCAACGCGATGGACTTCATCCGGCGCCATGGGCATATCGCCATTACGATCGGCTCCCCACAGCAGCAGCAGATAACGCAGACGCTGCAGGCCAGCGGCTGGACGCGCCTGAATGACGGTATAGGCGCGTTGCGTATCAACCTTCACGGAAGAAACCACCCCAACCGGATACCCTTCAGGGAAACGCCCACCCAGCCCTGAGGTAACCAATACATCGCCTACGCGAATGTCGGTATTGCCGGGCAAATGCTCAAGCTGCAAATCTTCGGAGCAGCCATTACCGGCTGCAATAACACGAATATCGTTTCGTAAAACCTGTATCGGCAGCGCATGCGAAGCATCGCAAATCAGCAACACGCGGCTGGTCATTTGCCCAACGGCGATGACCTGACCCACCACACCTTTATCGCTGATAACTGGTTGGCCTTCATAGACCCCGTTAATGCTGCCTTTATCGATAACCACTTGATCGGTATAAGGATCGGTCCCGGTAGAAATCACCTGCGTCACCATCTTCTGCTCATCCTGACGCAGCGGCGAACCTAACAGTTCACGCAAGCGCGCATTTTCCTGCTTATATTGCCCCAGCATCAGCAGGTCGCTATTTTTCAGGAAGAGTTCGCGACGTAACGCTTTGTTTTCCAGTTCGAGCTGCTGGCGAGATGCCAGCGTTTCTGATACGCCATCAAGCAGCTGGCGCGGCCCGTTGGCCAGAAAGTAAAACGGGCTGACCGAGGTATCCAGATAGTTGCGTATTTGGGTAAATGAACCCACACGGCTGTCGGCAATAATAATGGCAATTGCCACGATCACCGCCAAAAAAAGACGCAACTGCAGGGAAGGCCCCCTGCTAAAAATCGGCTTCATATAATCTGCGTGTTCCTCGACAACAGATAAGGAAGCACAGTCAATACCGTACTTCCCTGGGCTGGACGCATCTGACCGACGCGTGTAGCGCCAGCTTACACGCTACTCCCTGCGCATGATAGTTAACGGTCTCAGCCGGTTGAGACGATTATTCTTCGCTGAACAAATCGCCGCCATGCATGTCGATCATTTCCAACGCTTTACCGCCACCGCGCGCTACGCATGTTAATGGATCTTCTGCGACAACGACCGGAATGCCGGTTTCTTCCATCAACAGGCGATCCAGATTACGCAGTAGCGCACCGCCGCCAGTTAATACCATGCCGCGTTCGGAGATGTCAGACGCCAGTTCTGGCGGGCACTGCTCCAGCGCGACCATTACCGCACTAACGATACCGGTCAGCGGTTCCTGCAGCGCTTCGAGAATCTCATTGGAGTTCAGTGTAAAGCCGCGCGGTACGCCTTCTGCCAGATTACGGCCACGTACTTCAATTTCACGCACTTCATCGCCTGGGTAAGCTGACCCAATCTCATGCTTGATACGTTCTGCGGTCGCTTCACC
Organism: Mixta mediterraneensis; assembly: GCF_014946725.1. GTDB lineage: Bacteria > Pseudomonadota > Gammaproteobacteria > Enterobacterales > Enterobacteriaceae > Pantoea > Pantoea mediterraneensis. Next base: position 183,870 of record NZ_JACFXY010000007.1, on the reverse strand, counting down.
AATCAGTGAACCGTAATTACGACGCACATAATTAATAATAGCTTCATCGAAACGGTCACCACCGATACGCACCGAGGAGGAATAGACCACGCCATTCAGGGAGATCACCGCAACTTCTGTGGTGCCGCCACCAATATCCACCACCATCGAACCGGTCGCTTCAGAAACTGGCAGGCCCGCACCGATAGCGGCTGCCATTGGCTCTTCGATCAGAAACACTTCACGTGCGCCTGCGCCTTGTGCAGATTCACGGATGGCGCGGCGTTCTACCTGCGTCGCCCCCACCGGCACACAGACCAGCACTCGCGGGCTGGGACGCATAAAACTGTTGCTATGAACCTGCTTAATAAAGTGCTGTAGCATTTTTTCGGTGACGAAAAAATCAGCGATCACGCCATCTTTCATCGGACGAATGGCAGCAATATTGCCCGGCGTACGGCCAAGCATCTGTTTTGCGTCATGACCGACGGCCGCAACACTTTTCGGTGAACCGGCTCGATCCTGGCGGATAGCAACCACGGAAGGCTCGTTCAGCACGATGCCTTGTCCTTTTACATAAATCAGGGTATTCGCGGTACCCAGGTCAATGGACAAGTCATTGGAAAACATGCCACGAAATTTTTTAAACATACTAAGGGATAATCCTGCAAGCTGGGGGCGGAAAATAAAATCCGCTTACTTTACCAACCACACGAAGCTGCCACAAGGCGCAAAAACGTTCTGCTTCGGTGAAAAAATACGCCAAATTGCGTTTAAATGATCTGTTAGAGGCATCAGCATGAGCGGAACGGCGAAACCACGCCCTGTTGACCGCTTTTAAACCTGTTTCCTTAAAGGTATTTCGACATAAAATTTAACATTTCCGGCTCAAAATTCTGGGACCTGAGCCACGTTCATTAATTAAAAACAGCGCATAAATGCGTTAAAACGACGCAACGCGCTAAATACGATAACGTTGAGAATACTTTTTCACGTTACTGTTTACCGGTTGAGAGGGCGCAAAGAAATCGCCCTGCCCCCCGGCCACGCCTAATCCCACCAGGGTTTGCCACTCAGCACGGGTTCGAACGCCTGCGGCAAAAACCTGGGTGCGCGTCGATTTACATACTTCTATTAAATTCTGCACAAACAGCTGGTTTTCAGTGCGACGCTCAATATTGCGAACTAAGCCGGGATCAAGCTTGATCAATTCCACTGGCAATTGCCTGACATAGGCGCTGCTGACTACCGTTAATCCCGCCCGGCTTACCGCAGTCCGGCAACCAAATGCGTTTAATGCGCGGAAAACCGGTGTTAAGCGATTGATGTGTTGACATACATCCGCCTCGGCAAGTTCAAATAAAAATCGCTTTCTTTGTCCTTTTGGGCATTGCAGCAGCATATTTTGCAGCCAGAGCACAAAAGGACGCTGTAATAGTGAATCAATATTTACTGGCATGACCAGCGTCTCTTCTGGCCACCACTCCGATAAAGCCGCGATACGCGTTACCAGTTGCTGATCCCAATGGCCTGCCATGCCTAACTGCTGCACTAGTGGCATATATTCCGCTGGCAGCAGCTCTTTATCACCGTCAAAGATACGCGCCAGCATGACACGATGCTGTACTTTACCTTCCTTGTTTACCGCCGGTTTTTGATACAAGCGCGGACCGCCACGGCTTAGTGTGTTTTCCAGCAAGCTACGCCAGCGCACACTACCGCGTCCGGCCTCCAGCGGATTGCCTTCACCATTTAACCAGTTATTGCCGCCGAGCAAGGTCGCACGGCGGGTCGCCATTTCGACATTATCCATCACTTGCGACACGGTTTGACCGCTGTGCCAGGCGCTGATACCGATGTGGATTAAATCGTCGCGGTTCACCATTCGCATTGGCGGTAGTGAATCAACGGCATTAATTAATTTATCAGCGATGCTATTCGCTTCTTTTAAACTTCGATGCGGTAGCAATACGGCAAAATCACTGCGGAAATAGCGTGCCAGGGTAGCGCAGCACAAAAGTCGACAGCATATTCACCAAATCGAACAGATATTCTTCAACTATCGATGGATTCAGTTCGCCGCTGAGCGTATCCAGATCGGGCAGACGCACCATCATCACTACGCCATGTGTCCCCACCGCCTCCTGATCTTCAAGCAGCGTGGCCAGCTGATTATCAAAAAACAGCCGGTTATTTAGACCGGTTCGGCCATCCTGAGCGACAAAAGTACGTATTAAGGTATCGATACGCAGACGCTGTTCACTCGCTTCTTGCAGCTCACCCAGCAATACATCCAGTGCACGGCTGGCCCTGGGCGGCCATTCATCACTTTTTTTCTTATCTGTTATCTGACGATCGCCGTTAATAATCGCTTCTGCGCGTACTTCAAGCTGTTCCATGCCACGCCATTGTCGGGTTAACCAACGGTGCATCATCAGCAATAGCAAACTCATCACCAGCACCACTGACAATAACGCGCCAAGCGTGTAAGCCGCCGTGATCGAGCGCAGCCAGGTTTTTGCCGGATCGAGTAACAGAACGCGCAGCTTTACCCCTGACTGATGGATTAGCGGGACGTCAAACTGGATAAAACGATTGGGCTCATTCTCAATCATTTGATGTTCCTGACGTGAGAGCATGAGCAGCGTATGGCTACCGCTATGTAATGAAAGCTGTTCAGCATTCATTACCGGCATCAGCCGGGATAACCAGTCATTAAGCTGAGCGGGCGTCTGGACGAGTAAGGATTTATCGACTTCGGTGGCCAGTACCTGCACGCGATTTTCAACCCGCTGGTTATTTAACCAAAGAACGCTAAAAGCACAGCCTACCAGCATGAGTAACATCGCCAGTACACTAAGAACCTATCCCAAAAGGAATTGTCAGATCGTAAATAATGGCAATTTTTGAGGGCGAAGTATGGCGGGCAACAAGTGGCAGATCAGCGATGAACTCTGGGAGAAAATGGCTCCACTTCTCCCGGAACATAAAACCCACCATCCGCTGGGCACGCATCGTAGACGTGTTGATAATCGTGCCGCAATGAACGCCATTTTCTTTGTGCTCAGAACCGGTTGCCAATGGAATGCCCTGAATGCCACGGATATTTGCTCATCCAGCTCAGCCCACCGCCGCTTTCAGGAATGGCGGGATGCTGGAGTATTTGAACGCTTCTGGCAAAACGGGCTGCTTGCCTGCGAGAAGCGGGATGCCATTGACTGGTCATGGTTGTCGATGGATGGCTGCATGACAAAATCGCCCCTTGCAGGCTCAAAAAAACAGGTCGCAACCCGACTGACAGGGGGAAGCAGGGAGTAAAGCGGAGCCTGATGACCGACGGGAACGGGCTTCCGCTCTCGCTGGCTGTCGCAGGGGCAAATACCCACGACATAAAACTGGTTGAAGATACGCTGGACGCGCTACAGACCGGCAGGCCGGGTCGCAGGCTGCATCTGTGTATGGACAAAGGCTATGAGGCTGAATGGGTGGAAATTTGTTTGAAAGCTCGTCGTTATGAACCTCATATCCAGTCGGGGAAAGAGGAGTCTGAGGCAATTAAAAACAGCGAGTTCAGGGCTCATCGTTGGGTTGTGGAAAGAACGCATAGCTGGATGAATCGCTTTCGCCGCATACTGACGCGATGGGAGAAGAAAGTCGAAAACTACGAGGCGATGCTGCATTTTGCTTGCAGCATCATTGTCTGGAATAAAATCCTTTTGGGATAGGTTCTAAGAAAGGTAATAAACGCAGACAGTTTGGTGGTTAATCGCATCCCTGTGCCTGTAATACGAGGGTAATGACCGGATCTCGTTCCTGTATGGCATCGCCGAACCGGGCTGATGAAATCGCGAGCAAAATAGCATAATTTGCGTCAGGCGACAGCGTGGCAATGCATGATAAGCCAGTATACCGCTGACAGATGACAGCGGGTGTTTATTGTGGATTTTTTCGGCGTATTCTCATTGGCAGCGTTTGCCAGGAAATTTCGCATTTTGGCGAAAAAATTCGCCAGCGCTCGCGATATTCGTCATGTTAAAAGCAAATCGAGTCTGGAGAAGGCAGCATGAAACCCACAAATAATCTGACCGAAGCCGACGTCACCCCCGAAAGCATCTTTAATATGCAACGCCGTCAGGTGTTAAAGGCGTTGGGTTTAAGCGCCGCCGCCATAAGCGTACCCGGCATCGCTAACGCGGATATTCTCAGCTGGTTCAAAGGTAACGATCGATCAGCTGCGCCAGCTGGCCGCCCGCTGGATTTCACCAGGCCGGCACAATATCAGGCGGACCTGACCTTAACGCCCGAATCGAAGGTTTCTGGTTACAATAATTATTACGAATTTGGTCTGGATAAAGCCGATCCTGCCGCGAACGCGGGCACACTGAAAACCGAACCGTGGAAGCTTGTCATTGATGGCGAAGTCGCTAAGCCAGTTACGCTGGATATGGACGAGATTTTTAAACGTTTTGCTATGGAGCAACGTATTTATCGTATGCGCTGCGTCGAGGCCTGGTCAATGGTGGTGCCCTGGGTCGGCTTTGAGTTAAACAAACTTCTCCGCCTGGCGGAACCCACCAGCAATGCACGCTTCGTCGCCTTTCAGACTCTGTATGCTCCCGATCAAATGCCGGGCCAAAAAGACCGCTTTATTGGTGGCGGGCTGAACTACCCTTACGTTGAGGGTCTGCGTTTAGATGAAGCGATGCATCCCCTTACTCTTCTCAGTACCGGTGTCTATGGCAAAGCCTTACCCCCACAAAACGGCGCACCGATTCGCCTGACCGTACCGTGGAAATATGGATTCAAAGGCGTTAAATCCATTGTCAAAATTACCTTAACGCGCGATCAACCACCGACAACCTGGAACCAGATTGCCAGCGATGAATACGGGTTTTATGCCAACGTGAACCCCCATGTAAATCATCCACGCTGGTCACAAGCGACTGAACGTTTTATTGGCCCTGGCAGCGCCCTGAAAGTTGAGCGTCAGCCAACGCTGTTATTTAACGGTTATGCGGAGCAGGTAGCATCGCTCTATCATGGTCTCGATTTGCGGGAGAATTATTAAGTGCGACTGTCGATTAAGCAGATCACCTGGCTAAAAGTCGTGTTGCATCTGGCCGCGTTACTGCCGCTGGTTTATCTGTTTCTGGCGGCCAGCCAGGGTGGGTTAAGCGCCGATCCGGCGAAAGATATTCAGCATTTTACCGGTCGCATGGCGCTGAAGCTGTTACTGGCCACGCTGCTGGTTTCGCCGCTTGCGCGCTACGTGAAACAGCCGCTATTCATTCGCACGCGCCGTCTGCTTGGCGTCTGGACATTCGCCTGGGCCTGCTTACATTTGCTGAGCTATTCCCTGCTTGAGCTCGGCGTGGATAACCTGCGTTTGCTGGGAAGCGAATTAGTCTCCCGCCCCTACCTGACGCTTGGGATCATTTGCTGGCTGATACTTTTGGCGCTAGCCGTCACCTCTTTCCGGTTTATGCAACGCAAACTCGGCAAGCGCTGGCAAACTTTGCATAACTGTATTTATGTCGTGGCTATCCTCGCCCCCATACACTATTTGTGGTCGGTGAAAGTTGTGTCGCCGCAGCCCCTGATTTATGCCTTTATCGCAGCACTGCTGCTCGCGTGGCGTTACAAAAAGTTTCGCAAATGGTGGCCCTTTTAACCCCGCCTGAGTTGTTTTTTTCATTTACTCTCTGATAAAAGATGTCTCCTCCGATCAACTTCGCAGATAAGACCAGTATTTTGCTGCGAATTGCTACGAAACGGATATAATGCCCGGCTTTATTGCAAACCATGACTTCTTTTTGGCCCTGATGGGTGACAAACGAAGAGAGGCAAGGTATTTTACGCGATTCCTCAATGATTGCGGGAGATAGCAGCAAGATGGCACATAAATTACACATTCTGCTCTTAAACGGACCTAACCTTAATTTGCTAGGAACGCGTGAGCCTGAAAAATACGGTCATACTACGCTAAGCCAGATTGTCAGTGATCTGACGCAGCAGGCCAGTCAACTGAATGTAACGCTGAGCCACTTGCAATCCAACGCTGAATTTCAGCTGATCGATCGCATTCATGAGGCCAAAGGCAATGTGGATTACATTATTATTAATCCTGCCGCGTTTACGCACACCAGCGTAGCGTTACGTGATGCTCTGTTGGCGGTCGATATTCCGTTTATAGAAGTGCATCTCTCAAATGTGCATGCCCGCGAGCCCTTCCGTCATCATTCCTGTCTTTCTGATGTCTCTGCTGGCGTGATCTGTGGGCTTGGCGCCGACGGCTACGCATGGGCTTTACAAACGGCAGTAAAACGCCTGTCTCAAACAAATTAATCAAACTGAGTACGGAACCCCACTCATGGATATTCGTAAAATAAAGAAACTGATCGAACTGGTTGAAGAGTCTGGCATCTCTGAGCTGGAAATCTCCGAGGGCGAAGAGTCCGTTCGTATTAGTCGTGCACCTGCAAATGCGGGTTATCCGATGATGCAGCAGGCCTATGCTGCTCCGATGCCACAACCTGCCCTGGCTACCGCTGTCGCACCGGTTGCGACCGTAACTGAAGTTGCGCCTGCGGAAATCAGTGGCCACATCGTTCGTTCGCCAATGGTGGGAACGTTCTATCGCACCCCAAGCCCGGACGCGAAAGCCTTCGTTGAAGTAGGCCAGAAAGTGAACGCCGGTGATACCCTGTGCATCGTCGAAGCCATGAAAATGATGAACCAGATTGAAGCAGATAAGTCTGGCGTGGTGAAAGCGATCCTGGTGGAAAGCGGTCAACCGGTTGAATTCGACGAGCCGCTGGTCGTCATCGAATAACGAGGCGAACCATGCTGGATAAAATTGTAATTGCTAACCGTGGTGAGATCGCGCTGCGTATTCTGCGTGCCTGCAAAGAGCTGGGCATCAAGACCGTGGCGGTGCACTCCAGCGCGGACCGTGACCTTAAGCACGTACTGCTGGCTGACGAAACCGTCTGCATCGGCCCGGCGCAGTCGGTCAAAAGCTATCTCAACATCCCGGCGCTGATTTCTGCTGCTGAAATCACCGGCGCGGTGGCGATCCATCCCGGCTACGGCTTTCTCTCTGAGAACGCCGATTTCGCCGAGCAGGTTGAGCGTTCAGGCTTTATCTTTATTGGCCCGAAAGCTGACACCATCCGCCTGATGGGCGATAAAGTCTCCGCGATTACCGCGATGAAAAAAGCCGGTGTGCCAACCGTGCCTGGCTCCGACGGCTCGCTGACCGATGACATGGAAAAGAACCGTGCCTTCGCGAAGCGTATCGGTTATCCGGTGATCATCAAAGCCTCTGGCGGTGGCGGCGGTCGCGGTATGCGCGTAGTGCGCAGCGACAAGGATCTGGAACAGTCCATTAACATGACGAAGGCAGAGGCCAAAGCGGCTTTCAACAACGACATGGTATATATGGAGAAGTACCTGGAAAATCCGCGCCATATCGAGATTCAGGTACTGGCTGATGGTCAGGGCAACGCCATCTATCTGGGCGAGCGCGACTGCTCCATGCAGCGCCGCCACCAGAAAGTGGTCGAAGAGGCACCAGCGCCGGGCATTACGCCGGAACTGCGTAGCTTTATCGGCGATCGCTGTGCAAAAGCCTGTATTGATATCGGCTATCGCGGCGCGGGTACGTTTGAGTTTCTGTATGAAGACGGTGAGTTCTATTTTATTGAAATGAATACCCGTATTCAGGTTGAGCATCCGGTGACCGAAATGATCACCGGTGTGGATCTCATCAAGGAACAGCTGCGTATCGCAGCCGGTCAGCCGCTGTCTATCAAACAGGCTGACGTGGAGATCCGCGGTCACGCGGTGGAATGCCGTATCAATGCCGAGGACCCAAACACCTTCCTGCCGAGTCCGGGTAAAATCACCCGCTTCCACGCACCGGGCGGTTTTGGCGTGCGCTGGGAATCGCATATTTACGCCGGTTACAGCGTGCCGCCGTATTACGATTCCATGATCGGCAAGCTGATCACCTACGGCGAAACCCGTGAAGTGGCGATTGCGCGCATGAAAAATGCCCTGGCGGAGCTGATCATTGATGGCATCAAGACCAACGTCGAGCTGCAGATGAATATCATGTCCGACGAAAACTTCCAGCATGGTGGCACTAACATCCACTATCTGGAGAAGAAACTCGGCTTGCACGAGAAGTAAACGCAATGTTGAGTGACATTGAGGCCGGTTAATCCGGCCTTTTTCTTTTGCCGCTGGGGTTGGGGTAAATGATGGATGCTCGTTTTTCACAGGCGCATAAAGAAGCGCGCTGGTCGCTTTATTTAACACTGATTTGGCTGGTTGTCTGGGGCCTTACTGCCTGGCTTGGCGGTAACGAAACCGGCATTACCGGCTTGCCGCGCTGGTTCGAATTTTCCTGCATTTTTGCGCCGCTGCTGTTCATTTTTTTATGCTGGCTGATGGTGCGGATGATCTTTCGTGATATGTCACTGGAGGATAAAAATGGCAACTGAAATTATCCTTCCTTTATTAGCCTATTTAGTGATAGTTGCCGCGTTATCGGTGTTTGCTGCGCGTAAACAGCGCCAGGGCAACTTCCTGACGGAATATTTCCTGGGTAATCGCTCAATGGGCGGTTTTGTATTGGCGATGACCATCACTACCACCTATATCAGCGCCAGCTCGTTTATTGGCGGTCCCGGCGCGGCTTATAAGTACGGTTTAGGCTGGGTTCTGCTGGCAATGGTGCAGGTTCCGGCGGTCTGGCTGTCATTGGGTGTACTGGGCAAAAAGTTCGCCATTTTGGCACGCCGCTATAACGCGGTGACGCTCAATGATATGCTTTATGCCCGTTATCGCAGCCCATTACTCATCTGGCTGGCAAGCCTGAGCTTACTGGTGGCGTTTATAGGTGCGATGACGGTTCAGTTTATTGGTGGCGCACGCCTGCTTGAAACGGCTGCGGGCATTCCCTACGATACCGGGCTGCTTATTTTCGGCGGTACTATCGCACTTTACACCGCGTTTGGCGGCTTTCGTGCCAGCGTGCTGAATGATGCAATGCAGGGCATAGTGATGCTGATTGGCACATTTTTACTGCTCTTTGCCATTTTACACCAGGCTGGCGGTTTGCATGCCGCAGTCGAAAAGCTCCACGCCATCGATCCCAGACTGCTGTCGCCACAGGGACCAGACAACATCATCAACCCTACCTTTCTTACTTCATTTACCGTGCTGGTTTGCTTTGGCGTAATTGGTCTGCCACATACCGCGGTGCGCTGTATCTCATATAAAGACAGTAAAGCCGTGCATCGCGCCATTGTTCTTGGCACTGCCGTGGTGGTGATCCTGATGCTAGGTATGCATCTGGCTGGTGCATTGGGTCGGGCCATTTTACCGGATCTCACCGTGCCTGATCGCGTGATTCCGACCCTGATGATTACTGTGCTTCCGCCGCTGGCGGCAGGACTGTTCCTGGCGGCGCCAATGGCTGCCATCATGTCAACTATCAATGCACAGCTGCTGCAAGCGTCCGCGACGCTGGTAAAGGATCTTTATTTGCGCGTTGCGCCGCAGCATATGGAAAATGAGTCGCGGCTACGCGCGTTATCCGGCACCACCACGTTGTTACTGGGTATTCTGCTGCTGGTTGCTGCCTGGAACCCACCAGATATGATCATCTGGCTAAATTTACTGGCTTTTGGCGGCCTGGAAGCCGTGTTTCTCTGGCCACTGGTGCTGGGCCTTTACTGGGAGCGAGCCAATGCTGCCGGTGCAATTAGCGGCATGGTGACAGGAGGAAGCTGCTACGCTTTTCTGGCGAGCCTTAACTGGCAGATCGGGGATTTTCATCCTATCGTGCCATCCTTGCTTTTAAGTCTGCTGGCGTTTTTAGTCGGCAATCTGTTTGGACGTGTCCCGTCGGTTGATGCGCCACAACAATGAATGAAAGAGAAATGTTATGCCTTGGATTCAAATCAAAATTAATAGCTCAGGTGAGCATGCAGAGACGCTGAGCGATGCGTTAATGGAAACCGGCGCAGTATCAGTCACTTTTCAGGACACCAATGACACGCCCGTGTATGAGCCTCTGCCAGGCGAAACACGCCTGTGGGGAGATACCGATGTGATTGGTTTATTTGATGCGGAAACCGACATGAAGGCAGTCATTGCGATGCTGTCACATCATCCTGTATTGGCTACCGGTTTCCGTCATAAAATTGAGCAAATCGAAGATAAGGACTGGGAACGCGAGTGGATGGAAAACTTTCATCCTATGCGTTTTGGCGAACGCTTGTGGATTTGTCCAAGCTGGCGCGATGTACCCGATCCAAATGCGGTAAACGTGATGCTTGATCCTGGTCTGGCATTTGGCACCGGAACACATCCAACAACCTCACTTTGCCTGACCTGGCTCGATGGTCTGGATCTGGCAGGTAAAACAGTGATCGACTTTGGATGCGGTTCAGGAATCCTGGCCATTGCTGCGCTAAAATTGGGTGCAGCTCAGGCTATTGGTATTGATATTGATCCACAAGCTATTCAGGCCAGCCGTGATAATGCAGAGCGAAACGGTGTTGCGGAGCGCCTGTCACTTTATCTGCCGCACCAACAGCCAGAAAATTTGCAGGCTGACGTAGTGGTCGCGAATATTCTCGCTGGCCCACTGCGAGAATTAGCGCCGCTGATCAGCGTGCTGCCAAAACAGGGCGGCCATTTAGGCTTATCAGGTGTGCTGGAGAGCCAGGCTGAAAGCGTCTGTGAGGCTTATGTACAGCAATTCGCCTTAGACCCGGTTGCTGTCAAAGAAGAGTGGTGTCGCATTACGGGTATCAAACGCGCTTGATCGCACTGCTCTGCGTGGATTGCACGGCTTTGATCACAGCGCGCGCATTTTCATTCTGCCCTGGCCAGTAATAGCAGGGCTTATCTAATGCGCTCAGACGATTCAGAAGCGGTGTATCCATTAACTCAGGCAAATATCGTTCCGATGTATTTCAAAGAGAAATTAATCCTTCTCACGCTGATGCCTGGCACCGGGTAGCAATCCATCGCGCGCAGCCTTTTTTCAAAGCTCGTTTAACTGTGGCTAGATGAGCAGGTTACGCCTGCTGGATGCGTTTCTGTCTGGCAGAGAATGGTACAACTACGCTGTTTCCCCGTTGCATGTATCGTTAATTACGTCAGGTGACGTTTAATATCTGGTAATTCGGTGAACTTTATTGGAAAAACTTTTGTATACAATTTCAGCGAAATTTACTTAACTTGATGAATTATAACAGCAAATATAAAAATACATCTTCATGCGCCCTGTTTCTTTGATCTTTCCTTGCTAATTGTTCAAAGTTTGGCCTTTCATCTTCCTTAAAAAATGCGTAATATACGCCGCCTTGCAGACACAGTATGGCCATCTTTACTTCATGCGTATTGGAAACATCCAGCTGAGAAATCGATTGATTGCAGCGCCTATGGCCGGTATTACCGATAAGCCTTTCAGGATGCTCTGTCATGAAATGGGCGCAGGAATGGCGGTTTCTGAGATGTTGTCATCAAATCCCGAGGTTTGGGCCAGTGATAAGTCTCGTTTACGCATGGTGCATAGTGATGAGCCAGGTATTCGCGCCGTGCAAATCGCCGGTTGCGATCCCAGCGAGATGGCGCAGGCTGCGCGGATTAATGTTGATGCTGGTGCCCAGGTCATTGACATTAATATGGGCTGCCCTGCGAAGAAAGTGAACCGCAAAATGGCGGGTTCGGCCTTACTGCAATATCCCGAAGTGGGGGAGTCAATCCTCTCTGCGGTGGTGAATGCAGTTAATGTGCCGGTTACACTGAAAATACGCACCGGCTGGGATCCTGAAAACAAAAACTGTGTCGCGATTGCCCAATTGGCTGAACGCTGTGGCATTCAGGCCCTGACGATACATGGCCGCACTCGTGCCTGCCTGTTCAACGGGGAAGCTGAATACGACAGCATTCGGACAGTTAAGCAGAGTGTCTCTATTCCGATTATCGCGAACGGAGACATAACTGACCCGCATAAAGCCAGAGCGGTGCTCGACTACACTGGAGCTGATGCTCTGATGATAGGACGTGCTGCTCAGGGAAGACCGTGGATCTTCCGGGAAATCCAGCATTATCTGGACACTGGGGAGTTGCTTGCTCCACTGCCTCTGGCAGAAGTGAAGCGCTTGCTTGTTTCGCATATACGTGAGCTGCACGACTTTTACGGTCCAGGCAAGGGATACCGTATAGCGCGAAAGCACGTCTCCTGGTATCTCCAGGAGCATGCCCCGAATGACCAGTTTCGGCGCACATTCAACGCCATTGAGGATGCCAGCGAACAGCTGGAGGCGTTGGAGGCATACTTCGAAAATCTTGCGTAACGAAATAAAGAGCTGAAAGAACTATGTTCGAACAACGCGTAAATTCTGACGTACTGACTGTTTCTACCGTTAACTCACAGGATCAGGTAACGCAAAAGCCGTTACGTGATTCGGTAAAACAAGCACTGAAGAACTATTTTGCTCAACTGAACGGTCAAGACGTTAGTGACCTGTATGAGCTGGTTTTGGCAGAAGTCGAGCAGCCTCTGTTGGACATGGTGATGCAATATACCCGTGGCAATCAGACCCGTGCTGCCCTGATGATGGGTATTAACCGCGGTACGCTGCGTAAGAAATTGAAAAAATACGGCATGAACTGATATTGGTTCATCCTGCTAATCACGCCAACCTTTGGGTTGGCGTTTTTATTTGTGCTTAATGACAACAGAGCCAGCGACAAACGTGTGAAACGATCAATGATTGAGTGGCATCCTTGATCCTCCCTCCGCCTTCCTTATGTGTTCCCTTGCGCCTTTTAATGACTAGCAGCCACTGCTTTTATTCGTAACAAGACTTCTTCAGTAAGCGTCTCATCCAGACCGTCTTTTATTTTTGCCCGCGTTTCCTACCATGGACACTTTCGCGAACATGGACACTACCGTGGACAAAAATACGCCTTACACCAGAAGACCATGGATCTTCACAGCGCTGAGCCTGCGCTTTAATGAGGCTCTGACTTACCGTGAAATAGCAGAACAACTGAACCTTAGCTCATCTGCCATACATAAAATGTTCACGCGTTTTCGACGAACCGGAATTAACTGGCCATTGTCGGAAGAATACACGCCTGAACGCCTGGAGGAAGAGCTCTATGCCTTCAATCTTGAGACAAATCTTCCTGTAAAAAAACGCCGGCCGGACTGGCCTCTGGAATTCAAAATTCGCATGGCGGAGCTGACCCTGCAGCCGGACGCCTGTGTGGCTCAAATTGCCCGTGAGCATGGCATTAACGATAATCTGCTGTTCAACTGGCGCAATCTGCATCGTCAGGGGCTACTGGATCCGGCCAACAGAGCGACTCTGATTCCGGTTACTATGGAGCCTGTTGTCCCTCCGCCCAGGCAAAACGGCGTCGTATCAGCAGACCTGCCACCGGTCATCAGCTGCAGGCTGACGTTGCCAGGTGGAAGCCTCAACCTGACTGGCCCGCTGACGCCTGAACTTCTGCGCGCACTGGTCAGCGAACTCAGGGAGGGTGAGTCATGATTAGCTTTCCGGCAGGTTCGCGGATCTGGCTGGTTGCTGGCGTGACAGATATGCGCTGTAGCTTCAACGGGCTGGCAGCGAAAGTGCAGAACACGCTTCGCACCGATCCGTTCAGCGGTCATCTGTTTATCTTTCGCGGTCGTCGCGGCGACATGATAAAGGTGCTGTGGGCCGACCGGGACGGCCTGTGCCTGTTCACCAAACGACTGGAGCGGGGGCGCTTCGTCTGGCCGGTGACCCGTGACGGAAAAGTGCATCTGACGCCTGCGCAGCTCTCCATGCTGCTGGAAGGCATTAACTGGAAGCACCCACAGCGGACTGAACGGCCTGGCCTGCGGATATAACCTGCTGTAAAATGGGGTTATGGACGCATCCCTTCCCGATGAAAACGCCCGGCTCAGGGCGCTGCTGCTGGAGCAGCAGACCACCATCCGCAAAATGGCGGAGTATAACCGCCTGCTCTCACAGCGGGTGGCGGCGTACGCCAGCGAAATCAACCGGCTGAAGGCGCTGATCACTAAGCTTCAGCGCATGCAGTTCGGCAAAAGCTCCGAAAAGCTGCGTGAGAAAACGCAGCGCCAGGTGCGCGAGGCTGAAGAGCGCATCGGCGCCCTGCAGGAGGAGATGGCTGAGGCGCTGGGTGAGCAGCATGACCCGGTGGTTCCGCAACCGCTGCGCCAGTCTTCTGCCCGTAAACCATTACCGGCCACACTCCCCCGCGAAACCCGCACGCTGTCGCCGGCAGAAACCGCCTGCCCGTCGTGCGGCGGAGAGCTCAGCGCGCTGGGCTGCGACGTATCGGAGCAGCTGGAGCTCATCAGCAGCGCCTTTAAGGTTATCGAAACGCAGCGGCCAAAACTGGCCTGCTGTGGATGTGACCACATCGTTCAGGCGACCATGCCGGCAAAACCCATAGAGCGCAGCTACGCGGGTCCCGGGCTGCTGGCGCGCATCGTCACGGCAAAGTTCGCAGAGCACACGCCTCACTATCGTCAGTCAGAGATATACCGGCGTCAGTGCGTGGAGCTGAGTCGTGCCACACTGGGGCGCTGGTCCGGTGCGGTCAGCGAACTGCTGGAGCCGCTGTATGACCTGCTGCGCCAGTACGTGCTGATTCCGGGCAAGGTGCATACCGACGATATCCCTGTGCCGGTTCAGGAGCCGGGCAGCGGTAAAACCCGCACGGCCCGGCTGTGGGTCTACGTGCGGGACGACCGTAACGCGGGCTCACCGCTTCCCCCGGCGGTGTGGTTCGCGTACTCGCCGGACCGTAAGGGGATACATCCGCAGCAACACCTTGCCGGATACAGCGGTATCCTGCAGGCCGATGCTTACGGCGGCTACAACGCACTGTACGAAGACGGCCGTATCGCCGAAGCGGCCTGCATGGCGCACGCCCGGCGAAAAATCCATGACGTTCACGTCCGCACACCGACCGACGTCACAACCGAAGCGCTGAAGCGCATCGGTAAACTGTATGCCATCGAGGCGGAGATACGCGGCAGCCCGGCAGAGGAGCGGCTGGCGGTCCGGAAAGAGCAGACGGTCCCGCTGATGCAGTCGCTGTACGACTGGGTACAGGCACAGATGAAGGTGCTGTCGCGCCACTCGGATACGGCGAAGGCGTTCTCGTACCTGCTGAAGCAGTGGGATGCGCTGAACCTGTACTGCAGCAACGGCTGGGCCGAGATAGACAATAACATCGCAGAGAACGCGCTGCGTGGCGTTGCCCTGGGGCGGAAAAACTGGCTGTTCGCGGGTTCAGACGCGGGCGGGGAACGTGCTGCGGTACTGTACTCGCTGATCGGCACCTGCCGGCTTAACGGCGTGGAACCGGAGGCGTGGCTGCGTTACGTCATCGGTCATATCCAGGACTGGCCGGTGAACCGGGTCCGTGATCTGCTGCCCTGGAAGGTCGATCTCACTTTTGTCTGAGCGTCAATACGGTCTGGATGAGACGCTTACACTTCTTCATACATTCCTGTCTGAGTTTTGTTCTTTTTCTGTAATAAGACTATTTATATAAAGTGATTGGATCAGCGCATATTGCTTTCTTCGATAAGTGGTATTAGCGGGATACGTTAGACCACCGTTTTTTTTCAAATAAATTTAATGAAATGCAGAATTGGCACCATCCTGGTGTGGGCAACGCTGATAAAGTGACGGTGATGGTTACGATGAAATTATTGAGCCGTAGCTAGCAGGAAGCCTTGTTGATCCGGATTTGAAATAGGTAGATGAGGAGTAATTCAGGATTTATTGTCGCTACCGATGTAAAACTGGCCCACCTGCCGATGTAAATCTGACCCACCTAGGGTAAAAATGGCAGTTTTAAGGCACTGCCAATGATGACATTGGAGACCAGAGTGGAGATTAGTGTTTTACACCGTCAGGGCATGTCGATACGCGCCATCGCGCGCCAGCTTTCATGCTCTCGTGAGACCGTTCGCAGATATATTCGTAGCCCGCTGCCCGTAGCGGATATGCGCTACAAGCCTCGCGCACCCAGACCCTGCAAGCTTGACCCGTTCAAGACCTATATCCTTGAGCGCGTGGCCGCTGCCAGGCCCCTCTGGATACCCGCCAGTGTGCTGCTGCGCGAGATCCGTCAGCGTGGTTACGAGGGTGGTTACAGCATGCTGACCGCTTTCCTGCACCCCATTAAGCAGCCCGTCACTGAAGAGGTAACACGCTTCGAGACCGAGCCTGGCTTTCAGATGCAAGTTGATTTCACCATCATCAGACTCGGTCATAACCCATTGCTGGCCTTTGTCGCCACGCTGGGCTGGAGCCGCGCGACTTTCGTCAAGTTTTACAGCAACCAGGACTCCGCTGCCTGGTGTGACGGCATTGAGTCTGCGCTCAGGTTCTTCGGCGGGACGCCGCATCAGCTGCTGTTCGACAACGCCAAGGCCATCATCATTGAGCGCGATGTCTACGGCCCCGGTAAGCATCGCTGGAACCCGCAGTTGATGCACGTCGCCGAGAAGTATGCCTTTACTCCCAAGGTCTGCCGACCCTATCGCGCCAAGACCAAGGGTAAGGTTGAGCGGTTTAACCATTACCTCAAGAACAGCTTTATCGTGCCTCTTACCGCGACCTTCCGGCAGGCCGGGCTGGTACTGGATGTACCTGCTGCCAACACACGCATCGGCGAGTGGCTGGTCACCGTCGCGAACACACGAGTGCATGGCACCACAGGCGTACCGCCTGAGCAGCGCATGCCGCGCGAGCGTGCTGCGCTATTGCCGTTACCGAAGGTCACGTTGGCATTGCCTGCACCTGTCCCAGCGCTCAGCCAGCGTCCGGTGCCGACCGAGAGCCTGCAACATCCTCTGGCAACGTACCAGGCCTTGCTCGAGGTGCCAGCATGAACCTTCAACATGATCGTATTGCCGCGCTCTGCGAGCAACTCAAGCTCGACCGCCTGCCGGCAGAGTGGCCGGGTGTGGCACAGGCGACCATCGACAACAGCGGCACGCATGCCGACTTCCTGGAAGCCGTTTTGCAGCTCCAGCATGATGGCCAGAACGAACGGCGTCGCCAGACCATTTTGCGGTTATCAGGCCTGCCGGTGATAAAAACACTGGAGCAGTTCGATTACGCCTATGCCAGTGGCGTTCCACGAAGTCAGATCCAGGAGTTGGCGGGTCTGACATTTATCGAACGTCAGGAGAACGTTGTCCTGCTCGGGCCTTCTGGCGTCGGCAAAACGCACCTGGCGACCGCCATTGGCTATAAGGCCGCGATGGCGGGTTTAAGCATTCGGTTCATTACCGCCGCCGACATGATGCTGCAACTGATGGCGTCACATCGTCAGGGTGACCTGAAGGGCTACCTGAACCGCGTCGTAGGTAAACCTAAGCTGTTGATCATCGACGAAGTGGGATATCTGCCGTTCGGTAAAATGGAGGCGAACCTGTTCTTCCAGGTAGTCGCTAAACGGTATGAGTCAGGCAGCGTGATCCTGACCAGCAACCTGCCGTTTACGCAGTGGTCCGGAACGTTTGGTGATGACGAGACACTGACGGCAGCGATGCTGGATCGGCTGCTTCACCATGCGCATATCGCCCAAATCAGCGGCCAAAGCTATCGACTGAAAGATAAGCTGAAAAGCGGTCAACTCCAGAAGAAAACGAAAGCAACAACGCTCGAATGATTCAAAGGGGGTGGGTCAGTTTTACTTTGGCAGGGTGGGTCAGAATTCGATCGGTATTGACAATTTATTAGTCCGTTTAAACCCTGGTGTGTACCGCTTCTTAATGGATGATGTATGGTAGTAATTTGTGCCTGGTTAGCTAGTATAGAAACTTAATTCAAAGGATGGGTATTAAGAAGAATAGAACGGTGATTTTGATCAGTTTAATGCGCCAACGAAAAAAGCCCTTTGCATATGCAAAGGGCTTTCTCTTATTTGATGCCTGGCAGTTCCCTACTCTCGCATGGGGAGACCCCACACTACCATCGGCGCTACGGCGTTTCACTTCTGAGTTCGGCATGGGGTCAGGTGGGACCACCGCGCTACTGCCGCCAGGCAAATTCTTTAAATCCGAACTCATGCCTATACTGGTGCTGATACCCAGAGTCGAACTGGGGACCTCACCCTTACCAAGGGTGCGCTCTACCAACTGAGCCATATCAGCACACTAAATTTGATGCCTGGCAGTTCCCTACTCTCGCATGGGGAGACCCCACACTACCATCGGCGCTACGGCGTTTCACTTCTGAGTTCGGCATGGGATCAGGTGGGACCACCGCGCTACGGCCGCCAGGCAAATTCTGTTTTATTCACGCCGTCACCCTCAGGCAACCACGTGAACCAGTCCGTGAACCAAGCTGAAAACCGGGTCTCTCTAAAACGCCTCTGGCGTTGTAAGGTTAAGCCTCACGGGTCATTAGTACCGGTCAGCTCAACGCATCGCTGCGCTTACACATCCGGCCTATCAACGTCGTCGTCTTCAACGTCCCTTCAGGACCCTTAAAGGGTCAGGGAAAACTCATCTCGGGGCAAGTTTCGTGCTTAGATGCTTTCAGCACTTATCTTTTCCGCACTTAGCTACCGGGCAGTGCCACTGGCGTGACAACCCGGACACCAGCGGTGCGTTCACTCCGGTCCTCTCGTACTAGGAGCAACCCCCCTCAGTTTTCCAGCGCCCACGGCAGATAGGGACCGAACTGTCTCACGACGTTCTAAACCCAGCTCGCGTACCACTTTAAACGGCGAACAGCCGTACCCTTGGGACCTACTTCAGCCCCAGGATGTGATGAGCCGACATCGAGGTGCCAAACACCGCCGTCGATATGAACTCTTGGGCGGTATCAGCCTGTTATCCCCGGAGTACCTTTTATCCGTTGAGCGATGGCCCTTCCATTCAGAACCACCGGATCACTATGACCTGCTTTCGCACCTGCTCGCGCCGTCACGCTCGCAGTCAAGCCAGCTTATGCCATTGCACTAACCTCACGATGTCCGACCGTGATTAGCTGACCTTCGTGCTCCTCCGTTACGCTTTAGGAGGAGACCGCCCCAGTCAAACTACCCACCAGACACTGTCCGCAGCCCGGATCACGGGCCTACGTTAGAACATCAAACATTAAAGGGTGGTATTTCAAGGATGGCTCCACGCAGACTGGCGTCCACGCTTCAAAGCCTCCCACCTATCCTACACATCAAGGCTCAAGGTTCAGTGTCAAGCTGTAGTAAAGGTTCACGGGGTCTTTCCGTCTTGCCGCGGGTACACTGCATCTTCACAGCGAGTTCAATTTCACTGAGTCCCGGGTGGAGACAGCCTGGCCATCATTACGCCATTCGTGCAGGTCGGAACTTACCCGACAAGGAATTTCGCTACCTTAGGACCGTTATAGTTACGGCCGCCGTTTACCGGGGCTTCAATCAGGAGCTTCTCTTGCGATAACCCCATCAGTTAACCTTCCGGCACCGGGCAGGCGTCACACCGTATACGTCCACTTTCGTGTTTGCACAGTGCTGTGTTTTTAATAAACAGTTGCAGCCAGCTGGTATCTTCGACTGGCTTCAGCTCCGGGAGCATGTCCCTTCACCTACGCGCCAGCGTGCCTTCTCCCGAAGTTACGGCACCATTTTGCCTAGTTCCTTCACCCGGGTTCTCTCAAGCGCCTGGGTATTCTCTACCTGACCACCTGTGTCGGTTTGGGGTACGATTTCGTGTTACCTGGAGCTTAGAGGCTTTTCCTGGAAGCAGGGCATCTGTCACTTCAGCACCGTAGTGCCTCGTCATCACGCCTCAGCGTAGAGTGTGCCGGATTTGCCTGGCACACACGCCTACACGCTTAAACCGGGACAACCGTCGCCCGGCTGACACAGCCTTCTCCGTCCCCCCTTCGCAGTAACACCAAGTACAGGAATATTAACCTGTTTCCCATCGACTACGCCTTTCGGCCTCGCCTTAGGGGTCGACTCACCCTGCTCCGATTAACGTTGAACAGGAACCCTTGGTCTTCCGGCGAGCGGGCTTTTCACCCGCTTTATCGTTACTTATGTCAGCATTCGCACTTCTGATACCTCCAGCAGACCTCACAGTCCGCCTTCGACGGCTTACAGAACGCTCCCCTACCCAGCGGCGCTTACGCGCCGCTGCCGCAGCTTCGGTGCATGGTTTAGCCCCGTTACATCTTCCGCGCAGGCCGACTCGACCAGTGAGCTATTACGCTTTCTTTAAATGATGGCTGCTTCTAAGCCAACATCCTGGCTGTCTGGGCCTTCCCACATCGTTTCCCACTTAACCATGACTTTGGGACCTTAGCTGGCGGTCTGGGTTGTTTCCCTCTTCACGACGGACGTTAGCACCCGCCGTGTGTCTCCCGTGATAACATTCTCCGGTATTCGTAGTTTGCATCGGGTTGGTAAGCCGGGATGGCCCCCTAGCCGAAACAGTGCTCTACCCCCGGAGATGAATTCACGAGGCGCTACCTAAATAGCTTTCGGGGAGAACCAGCTATCTCCCGGTTTGATTGGCCTTTCACCCCCAGCCACAGGTCATCCGCTAATTTTTCAACATTAGTCGGTTCGGTCCTCCAGTTAGTGTTACCCAACCTTCAACCTGCCCATGGCTAGATCACCGGGTTTCGGGTCTATACCCTGCAACTTGTCGCCCGGTTAAGACTCGGTTTCCCTGCGGCTCCCCTATACGGTTAACCTTGCTACAGAATATAAGTCGCTGACCCATTATACAAAAGGTACGCAGTCACACCACGAAGGTGCTCCCACTGCTTGTACGTACACGGTTTCAGGTTCTGTTTCACTCCCCTCGCCGGGGTTCTTTTCGCCTTTCCCTCACGGTACTGGTTCACTATCGGTCAGTCAGGAGTATTTAGCCTTGGAGGATGGTCCCCCCGTCTTCAGACAGGATATCACGTGTCCCGCCTTACTCATCGAACTCACAGCCTGTGTGTCTTCGTGTACGGGACTGTCACCCTGTACCGTGCGCCTTTCCAGACGCTTCCACTGACACACACGCTGATTCAGACTCTGGGCTCCTCCCCGTTCGCTCGCCGCTACTGGGGGAATCTCGGTTGATTTCTTTTCCTCGGGGTACTTAGATGTTTCAGTTCCCCCGGTTCGCCTCGTAACACTATGTATTCATGTTACGATGATGCACAGAGTGCACCGGGTTTCCCCATTCGGACATCGCCGGCTGTAGCGGTTCATATCACCTTACCGGCGCTTTACGCAGATTAGCACGTCCTTCATCGCCTCTGACTGCCAGGGCATCCACCGTGTACGCTTGGTCACTTAACCTCACAACCCACAGGCGTTTTACGCATGCAGACTGCAAAGCTGAGACCCGGACACACCGTTAATTTCATTCTTATTACGGAGAATGAACACGGCGTGTCGTTTCAATTTTCAGCTTGTTCCGGATTGTTAAAGAGCAAATATCTCAAACGCGGCGCCGCTGTTTACCCGCGAAACCGGTTTTGAGATACTGGGGAGACACCTTTCACCTGTCACCAAGCAGTGGCGTCCCCTAGGGGATTCGAACCCCTGTTGCCGCCGTGAAAGGGCGGAGTCCTAACCGCTAGACGAAGGGGACACGAATGTGTCACGACTTCGCAGCCGTCCTGCTTCTTTACGTTTTCATCAGACAATCTGTGTGAGCACTTCGCAGGAAGGTATCTTCAGGTAAGGAGGTGATCCAACCGCAGGTTCCCCTACGGTTACCTTGTTACGACTTCACCCCAGTCATGAATCACAAAGTGGTAAGCGCCCTCCCGGAGGTTAAGCTACCTACTTCTTTTGCAACCCACTCCCATGGTGTGACGGGCGGTGTGTACAAGGCCCGGGAACGTATTCACCGTGGCATTCTGATCCACGATTACTAGCGATTCCGACTTCACGGAGTCGGGTTGCAGACTCCGATCCGGACTACGACGCACTTTATGAGGTCCGCTTGCTCTCGCGAGGTCGCTTCTCTTTGTATGCGCCATTGTAGCACGTGTGTAGCCCTGGTCGTAAGGGCCATGATGACTTGACGTCATCCCCACCTTCCTCCGGTTTATCACCGGCAGTCTCCTTTGAGTTCCCGGCCGAACCGCTGGCAACAAAGGATAAGGGTTGCGCTCGTTGCGGGACTTAACCCAACATTTCACAACACGAGCTGACGACAGCCATGCAGCACCTGTCTCACGGCTCCCGAAGGCACTCAGGCATCTCTGCCAGATTCCGTGGATGTCAAGACCAGGTAAGGTTCTTCGCGTTGCATCGAATTAAACCACATGCTCCACCGCTTGTGCGGGCCCCCGTCAATTCATTTGAGTTTTAACCTTGCGGCCGTACTCCCCAGGCGGTCGACTTAACGCGTTAGCTCCGGAAGCCACGCCTCAAGGGCACAGCCTCCAAGTCGACATCGTTTACGGCGTGGACTACCAGGGTATCTAATCCTGTTTGCTCCCCACGCTTTCGCACCTGAGCGTCAGTCTTCGTCCAGGGGGCCGCCTTCGCCACCGGTATTCCTCCAGATCTCTACGCATTTCACCGCTACACCTGGAATTCTACCCCCCTCTACGAGACTCAAGCCTGCCAGTTTCAAATGCAGTTCCCGGGTTGAGCCCGGGGATTTCACATCTGACTTAACAGACCGCCTGCGTGCGCTTTACGCCCAGTAATTCCGATTAACGCTTGCACCCTCCGTATTACCGCGGCTGCTGGCACGGAGTTAGCCGGTGCTTCTTCTGCGGGTAACGTCAATGACGAGGCGTATTAAACCTCATCCCTTCCTCCCCGCTGAAAGTACTTTACAACCCGAAGGCCTTCTTCATACACGCGGCATGGCTGCATCAGGCTTGCGCCCATTGTGCAATATTCCCCACTGCTGCCTCCCGTAGGAGTCTGGACCGTGTCTCAGTTCCAGTGTGGCTGGTCATCCTCTCAGACCAGCTAGGGATCGTCGCCTAGGTGAGCCTTTACCTCACCTACCAGCTAATCCCGTCTGGGCACATCCGATGGTGTGAGGCCCGGAGGTCCCCCACTTTGGTCCGAAGACATTATGCGGTATTAGCCACCGTTTCCAGTGGTTATCCCCCTCCATCGGGCAGTTTCCCAGACATTACTCACCCGTCCGCCACTCGTCGGCAAAGAAGCAAGCTTCTTCCCGTTACCGTCCGACTTGCATGTGTTAGGCCTGCCGCCAGCGTTCAATCTGAGCCATGATCAAACTCTTCAATTAAAAGTCTGATTTGCTGACACCGTTCATTAAAGAACGGCGCAGCGATGCTCTGTGAATTTAACGTCGTAATGAATTACGTGTTCACTCAGCAGAGTGCTTGATATTTTTTACGTCCGGAGACGCTGATATCAATCCTGCGAGTGCCCACACAGATTGTCTGATAAATTGTTAAAGAGCAGTGCGTACAGCGGCTTAACCGGCTGTCGCGAGGTGGCGTATATTACGCTTTCCTCCTGCAGCGTCAACTTCTTTCTGAGAAGTTTTTCTCCGGCGGCTCAGTCTCCCGAACCTGCCAGCACGTCATACCGTAAGCCGGTGTGCCGTGTCAGTGGAGGCGCATTATAGGGATCCGATTTCACAGCACAAGCCTTTTTTTAGATCTTTTTTCTGAGTGGCGAGAAAGCGCTCAAATTGATGATATCGCCATCGATCTCAAGAAAAAACCCCTTGTCTGCCGTTCGAAAACGCACCAGGCTGACAAGAAATAGAGTAAAGGAGAACCTGCATGTCATCAGCTTTACGTTCCTATAAACGTCTTTTCCCGAAAACAGGTCAGCGGGTAATGGTAGATCCTGCCAGCGTTATCGTTGGCGATGTTATTATGGGAGATGATGTCAGCATCTGGCCATTAGTGGCTATCCGCGGTGATGTGAACCAGGTGCGTATTGGCGCACGCAGTAACATACAGGATGGCAGCGTTCTACATGTCACGCATAAATCTGCGGCAAATCCAGCAGGTTTCCCGCTTATTATTGGCGACGATGTCACGGTTGGGCATAAAGCGATGCTGCACGGCTGCACTATTGGCAACCGCGTGTTAATTGGTATGGGATCGATTTTGTTAGATGGTGTAATAGTAGAAGACGATGTAATGATCGGTGCCGGAAGTTTAGTTCCGCCAGGTAAACGCCTGGAAAGCGGTTATCTTTATTTAGGCAGCCCAGTCAGGCAAGTCAGGCCGCTTAATGAAGTAGAAATCGAAGGTTTACTTTATTCTGCCCGAAACTATGTCGGCTGGAAAAATGATTACCTGACCGAAAGCCAAACCCAACCCTGACTATCCACATTGTCTTGATGGATACAGGCTTCGGCTTCTTCTTCAATATCCCAGCGATGGTTGTTAAAAAGCGTTATCGCGTCGCCATCACCAAAACGTCGTTTTAACATCTCAATATTAATGGCACAGGTCAAACCTATGCCATTTACCATAACGGGAAAACAGACAGCGTTTAGCTCAGGATCAAAATACTCACGATCGGGAAACTGTATCGCCTGATTCATAACAACATTTCCCGCTGCAGAGATTCAATCACTGGGACAATATCGGGCATAACGCCATGCCATAAATGAAATGCATGAGCCGCTTGTCCCACCAGCATTCCCAGACCGTCAGCTAAATGAAGTGCGCCTTGCTGCTGGCACCAGTTTAAGAAAGGTGTCTGACCAACCTGATAAAACATGTCATAGCAACGTATTCCAGAATGTATTAATGACGCTGGCAATGGAGGTATTTGTCCGTTAATACCACTAGACGTAGCATTGATGATGAGTTCAAACCCTTTATTTTCTAATTGTTCGAAGCCGCAGGCATCAATTGCGCCACTATGCTGAAAAATATTAGCCAGCTCTACGGCGCGTGCCTGCGTACGGTTCGTCACCGTAAGTGCAACACCTAAAGAGAGCAACGGCAGAATGACACCGCGCGCAGCGCCGCCCGCACCGACAAGCAAAACTCTGTCTCCCGGTTTGATCATGGACAGACGTTCAAGATCGCTTAATAAGCCAATACCATCCGTATTGTCGCCAAGGCAGCTTCCATCTTTGCGCTTCTTTAAGGTATTTACCGCGCCTGAAAGAGCAGCGCGTTCACTCAGCTCATCGGCAAGCCCCCATGCCAGCTGTTTAAAAGGCAACGTTATATTTGCCCCCACGCCACTTTGAACGAAAAACTCAGCCAGCGCCTGCGGAAATCCATCAAGCGGGGCACAAACGCGTCCGTATCGATGGTCAATCCCCGTCTGTTGCGCAAAAGCCTGATGAATCAGCGGGGACTTACTGTGATTAATGGGATTACCAAAAACAGCATAATTATTCATAACTTATCCCTGACGTATAAGTTCGCCGGTAATGACATCGCGAATTTCAGAAGGATTTTTTCGCCCTCCTGTCTCTCCTTGCAAAACAGGAAAACCAGGACCGAACTGCAATTTTACCTCTTCTACCGTGCGACAAGGCGGCTGCCCTGAAAGATTGGCGCTGGTTGATACGAGGGGTTTACCAAAGGCGCGACATAAAGCTTGTACATCAGGATGATCGCTAACACGTATAGCCAGTGAATCAAATTGTCCAGTCAGCCAGCGCGGCGTATGCAGCGGAACCGGTACGACAAATGTTACCGGCCCAGGCCAGCAGGCAAACATCCGCTCTCGCTGGATAACCGAAAGCTCGCGATCGGAAACATAAGGTTCCAGTTGGTCGTAATCGGCAGCAATCAGGATCAGCCCTTTTTCGACAGGCCGTCTTTTAAGGGCCAAAAGCGCCATTACGGCATTTTCACTATCAGGATCGCAACCAAGGCCAAAAACGGCTTCAGTAGGATAGGCGATCACAGCATGGCGATTAAGGTAACTGACGCAATCATTTAGCGAGCCGGGAAGCGGTGGATTATGCATATTGGACTCTTAATTTTCTTCCGGGATTGGTTTGCCGCAGCTTTTACTGGCGCAGAATCGCCTTATACCCTGCGCTGTCTTTTTCTCAACTAGTAACGGGAACTGACAAAACGGACAAACTCCCGCAACAGGTATGAAATTTATTGCAAACTGGCAAGACGGATAGCGATCACAGGCATGAAACATTTTGCCGTAGCGGGATCGACGCTGCACAAGCTTACCATCCTGACATTGTGGGCAATTAATGGTTGTCTCTTCTGGTTTATCAATCACTTCTGTGTAATCGCATACTGGATAATGGCTGCAACCGATAAACATACCATAACGCCCCTGACGCAGGACTTTATCCGCGCCACAGTGCGGACATGCATGGCCTTCCAACACTTTAACCACGTGTCCGTCAGCCTGATTCTTTAAGGGACGAATATAATCGCAACCAGGATAATTCACGCAACCCAGAAATGGACCATGTTTGCCAGAGCGAATAACAACGCCTGCCCCGCAAGCGGGGCAGGGATCGTGTTTACGCACAGCGAAGAGTACAGGTTTACTCATAACGATAAATAGATGAAAGGAATTTAATGCAGCATACCTTCATTGGCGTCGAATAGCAGTTCTTCCATCTGCTGATATGCGTTTTCACACCCGGGGATATTGAATAATACCATCAATATCACCCACTTAAGATCCTCCAGATCGAAATCAGGAGTATCAAGCGCCATGACGCGTTCAATGACCATTTCACGCGTTTCCAGGTTCAATACCTGAATTTGTTCCAGAAACAGTAGGAACCCGCGGCTTTCGGCATCTAAACGTTTGCTCTCTTCATTTGTATAGATACGCATTGAGAGCGGATCGTTTGCCAGCAAAATGGGCTCGACGAGTCCTTCCTGATAGTCTGCCAGCTTCTCCAGCCAGCTCAACGCATTGTAAATATCTTCACGATGAAAACCGGCATCCGTCAAGTCGTCTGTCAATCTGTCCTGATCAACACCCATTTCTGCTTCGTTGTGGATATATGTCTCAAACAAGTACATGAGTACGTCGAACATGGCATGCCCTCCTCAATCAGACATAGCCGCCGGGTACAGCTGCGATCCATCCTGCTAACTCCAGCTCCAGCAATTGAGCTGAGATCACTGGCACAGGTTGGCCGGCACGTTCAGCGACGACGTCAACAGGTGTAACCTCATCACCTACGTTAGCCAACACATCGGCAAATGGCAATGGAGCATTGACACTGTCATCAGAATATATTTCTTCTGAATGTGTGACAGGTATCCAGTTCAGCGTGCTGTGTAAATCTTCGATAATGTTATTAGGATGCGCCACCAGCATCGCCCCTTGCTGAATAAGCCAGTTTGTACCTTCACTGCTCGGGTTACCCAGCGGACCCGGCACGGCATAGACATTACGATTTTGTTCAAGAGCATAACGCGCGCTAACCAGCGAACCACTTTTAAGTGTAGCTTCCACGACTAATACCCCCTGGCTTAGCCCGCTGATAATGCGATTCCGTCGTGGAAAATGGGAAGCTTGTGGCGGTGCATCAAGCGGGAATTCAGAGATGAGCGCTCCGCCTTTAGTCACGATCTCCTCGGCTAACAAGCCGTGGTTTTTGGGATAAAGATGCCGGATACCACTACCTAACACGGCCACCGTCTTGCCTTCAGCATTAAGCGCAGCCTGATGAGCGACCCCATCAACGCCCCGGGCTAATCCACTGGTAATGGTTAAACCGCTTAACGCTAAATTTTGCGTAAACCAGTCGCACCAGTGACGTCCATAGTGCGAGCAGTTCCGACTGCCAACCACAGCCAGCTGCGGTGTATTTAAAACCTCGGGATCACCTTTAATATAGAGTACCGGCGGATAGCGATTAATCTCTGCAAGCATGGCTGGATAATGGTCATCAAGCGCGGTGAGCAAATGATGTATGTGACTGCTGGCGAGCCAGTTTTGCACAGCATCCAATGCAGCTTCAGGAAACTTTAGAAATTGATGCCGCTGATGTTCATCAAATCCAAGCTGTGACAAAGCTTTAGTATGGTCCTCTGCATGTAGCAGGTGATTTACTGCCTCGGTCCAACGTTTCCCTACCATTCCGCTTACTGCGGCCAGTCGCAAACACAGCGCCATCTTTTCCATTCTTGCATCCACTTTTACTCAGGCTTCCTGCAGGGGAATGCTGTCAATCAGGCCCTAAAAAGTCTACAATATGAGGCAGTAAACTTTAATTAATCGAATAAAGATCTGGAAAATTATGTCAGTTTTGCAGGTATTACATTTCCCTGACGAGCGTCTCCGCAAAATTGCCGCGCCCGTTAAAGAAGTTAATGCAGATATTCAGCGTATTGTGGATGATATGTTTGAAACCATGTACGCCGAAGAAGGTATTGGCCTGGCCGCTACGCAAGTGGATATTCATCAACGCATCATTGTTATTGACGTATCTGAAAGTCGTGAAGAACGTCTGGTGCTGATTAATCCTGAATTGCTGGAAAAAAGTGGTGAGACCGGAATTGAGGAAGGCTGCCTTTCCATTCCCGATCAACGCGCCTTTGTGCCGCGCGCAGAATTCGTAAAAGTGCGTGCTCTTGATCGCGATGGTAATAGCTTTGAGCTAGAAACTGGCGACTTGTTAGCAATCTGCATCCAACATGAAATTGATCATCTGAATGGCAAATTGTTCATTGATTATCTGTCGCCGCTGAAACGCCAGCGCATCAAAATGAAGTTAGAGAAGCTGGCGCGTCAAAACGCGCGGGAAGCTTAAGCGCCTCAGAAGGGATAAACGTGTCTGCCCCATTAAAAATCATTTTTGCTGGCACCCCTGACTTTGCAGCGCGTCACCTTGACGCGCTGCTTGCTTCTGAACATCAGGTGGTGGGTGTCTTCACCCAACCCGATCGCCCCGCAGGCCGCGGAAATAAGCTAACGCCAGGGCCGGTAAAAGTATTAGCTCAGGCAAACGGCATTCCGGTCTTTCAACCTAAATCGTTACGTCCTGAGGAAAACCAACAATTAGTTGCCGATCTTCAGGCTGACGTGATGGTTGTAGTGGCTTACGGATTGATTCTGCCAAAGGCGGTCCTTGCTATGCCGAGGCTAGGATGTATTAACGTGCACGGTTCATTGCTGCCACGCTGGCGTGGCGCTGCGCCGATCCAACGTGCGTTATGGGCGGGAGATACGAATACTGGCGTGACCATCATGCAGATGGATGTCGGTCTGGATACCGGTGATATGTTATATAAACTTGCCTGTCCTATCACTGATGAAGATACCAGCGCAACGCTTTATGACAAACTGGCACAACTCGGCCCACAAGGTTTGCTTGACACTTTAGCGCAGCTTACTGCCAATAGTATTCATCCGGTAAAGCAGGATGAAGCATTGGCTAATTATGCCGACAAGTTGAGTAAAGAAGAGGCACGTCTCGACTGGCAGCTATCTGCTGCACAACTTGAGCGCTGCATCCGTGCTTTCAACCCTTGGCCTATGAGCTTTTTTATCATTGATGAGCAGCCAGTTAAAGTTTGGCAAGCCAGTGTACTTCCGCATATCAACAGACAGCCCGGCGAAGTTATCCAGGCTGATAAGCAAGGCATTCAGATAGCTACCGCAGAGGGTGTGCTCAATCTGCTCCGGGTTCAGCCGGCAGGTAAAAAGCCGATGTCGGCTCATGACTTACTCAACTCGCGCCGTGAATGGTTTGAACCCGGCACTCTTCTGGACTGACTATTTAGCCCGGTAACGACCGGGCTTTTTATTGACGACAAAACTCCTATGAACAAATCAATTAACCTACGTAGTCTTTCAGCTCAGCTGATCGAACGTGTGATCGATAAGGGCGAATCGCTCAATACCGTGCTACCTCATGCTCAGAAAAAGCTGTCGGATAAAGACAGCGCGTTAGTGCAAGAAATCTGCTTCGGTGTATTGCGTACGTTGCCACAGCTGGAAGCGCTGATTGGTAAATTGATGGAGCGCCCTCTGACGGGCAAGCAGCGTGTTTTACATTACCTGATCATGGTCGGGCTATATCAATTGCTCTATACACGCGTTCCTGCTCATGCTGTCCTGGCAGAAACCGTTGCGGGTGCCGAAGTATTAAAACGCAGCAGCTTGAAAGGTCTGTTAAACGGTGTGCTTCGTCAGTTCCAGCGTCAGCAGGATGAATTACTCGCCAGTATACAAGACGGTCCGCAGCGTTATCTTCATCCCGACTGGTTATTGAAACGGCTACAGACAGCCTGGCCGGCTCACTGGCAGCAAATAATTGAAGCGAATAATATTCGTCCGCCAATGTGGCTCCGCGTAAACCGGCAGCATCACTCCCGTAATAGCTGGCTTGCGTTACTGGCTGAAAATGAAAAAACAGCCAATATTGACACCGAGGTGCCTGAAGCGTTGCGACTTGATTCGCCCGCGCCAGTGAGTCAGCTCCCAGGTTTTGAGCAAGGCTGGGTAACCGTGCAAGATGTCTCAGCGCAACGCTGTGCCTTGTTTTTAGAACCGCAAAATGGCGAATCCATTCTCGATCTCTGTGCTGCGCCGGGGGGGAAAACGACGCATATTCTGGAGATTGCCCCTGAAGCGAAGGTACTCGCCGTAGACGTAGATGCTCAGCGCCTCACGCGTGTGCACGAGAATTTACAGCGCCTTGGTATGCAGGCTGAGGTAAAACAGGGTGACGGTCGTACGCCTCAAGCCTGGTGCGGAACACAACAATTTGATCGAATTTTACTTGATGCACCCTGTTCGGCTACCGGTGTGATTCGTCGACACCCTGACATTAAATGGCTGCGCCGCGATCGGGATATTGCCGAACTGGCAAAGCTGCAGTGCGAAATTCTTGACGCCGTCTGGACTCATCTTAAGCCGGGTGGGACGCTATTATATGCAACCTGTTCCGTCCTTCCCGAAGAGAATGAGATGCAGATAAGTGCGTTCCTTGAGCGACACCATAACGCTGTCGCGTTTTCACTTTCCGGTGCGCCTGAAACAGGACTACAGGTATTTCCTGCCGCTGATGGAGGCGACGGTTTTTTCTACGCTAAGCTAATGAAAAAACCAGGCACTAATTGAGATGAGTATTCTTAAGCGATGAAAATCATTATTCTTGGTGCCGGTCAGGTCGGCGGCACGCTGGCAGAGAATCTGGTCGGCGAAAATAACGATATTACCGTTGTTGATACGGATTCAACCCGCCTTCGTCAGTTACAGGATAAATTCGATCTGCGTGTCGTTCAGGGCCATGGTTCTCATCCGCGTGTTTTGCGCGATGCCGGTGCCGAGGACGCTGACATGTTGGTTGCTGTCACTAATTCTGACGAAACCAATATGATTGCCTGTCAAATCGCCTATTCACTTTTCAATACGCCTAATCGTATTGCACGTATTCGTGCGGCTGATTATTTACGTGATGCGGAAAAATTATTTATTCCAGAAGCGGTGCCGATCGATCATCTGATTTCCCCTGAGCAATTAGTGATCGACAATATTTATCGCCTGATTCAATATCCTGGCGCACTTCAAGTGGTTAATTTTGCTGAAGGAAAAGTCAGCCTTGCCGTAGTAAAAGCCTATTATGGCGGCCCTTTGGTTGGCAATTCGCTTTCTATTCTGCGTGACCATATGCCGCATATTGATACGCGTGTTGCCGCGATTTTCCGTCAGGATCGCCCTATCCGTCCCCAGGGTTCCACTATTGTTGAAGCAGGTGATGAAGTTTTCTTCATTGCTGCCAGCCAAAATATTCGTGCCGTTATGAGCGAAATGCAGCGGCTGGAAAAGCCTTATAAACGCATTATGCTAGTGGGCGGTGGAAATATTGGCTTTGGCCTGGCACAAAAGCTTGAAAAAAATTACAGCGTCAAATTAATTGAACGTAATCCGCAGCGTGCCGCTGAGCTCGCTGAACAGCTTCAGGATACGATCGTTTTTTACGGAGATGCGTCAGATCAGGAATTACTGGCAGAAGAGCATGTTGATCAAGTCGACTTGTTTATTGCGGTAACCAATGATGATGATGCAAATATCATGTCAGCAATGCTGGCAAAAAAAATGGGTGCCAAGAAAGTTATGGTGCTCATTCAGCGCCGTGCTTACGTCGATTTGGTGCAAGGAAGCGTTATTGATATTGCTATATCTCCGCAGCAGGCGACCATTTCCGCTTTGCTTGGACATGTGCGTAAAGCCGATATTGTCGGTGTTTCTTCTTTACGCCGTGGCGTTGCAGAAGCAATCGAGGCCATTGCGCACGGTGACGAAACAACCTCACGCGTGGTGGGACGTCCAATTGATGATATTAAGTTACCACCCGGTACGATTATTGGGGCGGTTGTACGTGGAGATGACGTCATGATTGCAAATGATAATTTGCGTATCGAACAAGGCGATCATGTCATTATGTTTCTAACGGATAAGAAATTTGTTCCAGACGTTGAGCGTTTGTTTCAACCTAGCCCTTTCTTCCTTTAACGGCTGTCTGTCAGAGGTCATATCAAGATAATTCCGTTAAATTTATCGTGATAATGGCAAATACAGGAAGCTTTGTTAAACTTTAGGGCATTGGCCAGGCAAGGAGATAAGAATGAGTTTATTCAAAGAGTTTCGTGATTTTGCAATGCGTGGGAATGTTGTCGATCTTGCAGTGGGTGTCATTATTGGTGCTGCGTTTGGCAAAATAGTTTCATCATTAGTTGCCAACATTATTATGCCCCCTCTGGGTTTACTGATTGGTGGTGTCGATTTTAAATCATTCAGTTGGGTGCTTAAACCAGCAGAAGGAACAACGCCAGCAGTAGTAATGGAATATGGTGTTTTCATTCAGACTGTATTCGATTTTATCATCGTCGCCTTCGCGATTTTCATTGCGATTAAACTAATGAATAAATTGTATAAGAAAAAAGAAGTTGAAAAGCCAGCACCTAAACCAAGCAATGAAGAAGTATTGCTTACTGAAATTCGTGATTTGCTGAAACAGCAAAGCACCAATATCTAAAAAATAAGCCGCTCTATAGGAAGTGCGCTCTTTATTGAGACACATCAGGCGGTTATTTCCAGGCAGTAGAAGGCCAGAAATAAGACCCTTTCTTATTTCTGGCCTTTCATTTACTTCCTTCAATACTCCTCATTACGCTCAAATCTCGATTGCTCTTTTTAATTGCGCGTCTTATGCACAGTCGGAAAAGGGCCTCATAGAACTGGCTTCGATAGCGTTGTTTTGGTGGTTTTATGTTTCTTCTTAATCGCTCCATCTGTGGAGCGATATGGCCCCGTTAACTTATTTTCGTTGAAGCGGATTACATGGCGTAACCCACACCAGGCCAGGCAATTTACTTAACACAACGCATTCATTTCTTCTCAAAACGCTGGTGAAGTGCGGCACCGTAATCACTATGAAGAAAGTCGGTGCTCATTACCGCCTGACGAAGTCTACATTCCAGAAGTACTAACCGATTACGTTGTTCTGGAAAAGAGGGATCTTTTGGATCCAGCTGCTTAAGAAGATCATTGATCTCAATCGCCTCTCGACGCAGCTCTAACTCCGGTGGGAGAAAACCAGAATTTTTAAGTAGCCGATAGCCTGTCCTTAATTCGGAAGGAATATAGCTATCATCATCTAACTGCAAAGGCTTGCCTTCGCCGGGCAGATTACTTAATTCTCCTTTTTCCTGCGCGGCATGAATATGTTGCTCAGCAAGCTGGTCAATTAACCACATAAGCACCTCATAAACCGGTTAGATGATCAGCATAGTCAATACCCTAAATAGCAGGCAATAAAAAACCCGCCGAAGCGGGTTTTTTACGTTGCTACAGATTACTCTGCAGCAGCTTCTGCTTGAGCTTCTGGACGATCAACCAGCTCGATGTAAGCCATCGGTGCGTTGTCACCAGCGCGGAAGCCACACTTCAGAATACGAGTGTAACCACCTGCACGGCTCGCGAAGCGCGGGCCAAGTTCATTAAACAGTTTTGCCACGATCTCGTTATCACGAGTGCGGGCGAATGCCAGACGACGATTAGCTACGTTGTCGGTCTTGGCAAGAGTAATCAGCGGCTCAACTACGCGGCGCAACTCTTTGGCTTTCGGCAGAGTCGTCTTGATGATCTCATGACGAACCAAAGAGCCAGCCATGTTGCGAAACATAGCCTGACGATGGCTGCTGTTGCGGTTCAGTTGACGACCACTCTTACGATGGCGCATGACCTTATCCTTCTCAGTGAAACCTTAACCTGTGATCCGGTTATTCATCAGCAATGCTTGCCGGCGGCCAGTTCTCAAGGCGCATGCCTAAAGAAAGACCACGTGAGGCGAGCACATCTTTAATCTCGGTAAGAGATTTTTTACCCAGGTTAGGCGTTTTAAGCAGCTCAACCTCAGTACGCTGTACCAGATCACCGATGTAGTGGATAGCTTCTGCCTTAAGGCAGTTAGCAGAGCGGACAGTCAATTCCAAATCGTCAACTGGGCGCAGCAAGATCGGATCGAATTCTGGTTTTTCTTCTTTCACTTCTGGCTGACGTACATCACGTAAGTCAACAAAAGCTTCCAGTTGTTCTGCCAGAATGGTAGCCGCACGACGAATCGCCTCTTCAGGATCGATTGTACCATTGGTTTCCATTTCGATGACCAGCTTGTCCAGGTCGGTGCGCTGTTCTACACGCGCTGCTTCAACATTGTAGGCAATACGGTCTACAGGGCTATAGCAAGCGTCGACTAACAGACGTCCGATTGGGCGCTCATCTTCTTCCGAATGAATTCGGGCAGAAGCCGGCACATAACCACGACCACGCTGAACTTTGATACGCATGCTAATAGCCGCGTTTTCATCGGTCAGATGACAGATTACGTGCTGAGGCTTGACGATTTCAACATCACCATCATGGGTGATGTCGGCTGCAGTCACAGGGCCAATGCCAGATTTATTCAGGGTTAAGACAACTTCATCTTTGCCCTGAACTCTTACCGCCAGCCCTTTCAGGTTGAGCAGGATTTCCAGGATATCTTCCTGTACTCCCTCTTTGGTGCTGTACTCATGCAGTACACCATCAATTTCAACCTCGGTCACCGCGCAACCCGGCATGTAAGAAAGCAGAATACGGCGCAGTGCGTTACCAAGAGTATGGCCAAAGCCACGCTCTAACGGCTCAAGGGTCACCTTGGCGTGCGTCGAACTCACTTGCTCGATATCTACCAGGCGCGGTTTTAGAAACTCTGTCACAGAACCCTGCATTGTGTCCTCTCTTTGGTACTAAGCTTTACTTAGAGTAAAGCTCGACGATCAGGTGTTCGTTAATGTCCGCAGACAGATCAGTACGCTCAGGAATACGCTTGAACACACCTTCCATCTTAGTCGCATCAACTTCCAGCCAGGTTGGCTTTTCACGCTGCTCAGCCAGCTCCAGAGCGGCCTTCACGCGAGATTGCTTTTTGGCTTTCTCACGGATGCTAACGACATCATTCGGAGATACCTGATAAGAAGCGATGTTAACAACGCGGCCATTTACCAGAACAGACTTATGACTTACCAACTGACGCGCTTCTGCACGAGTGGCACCAAAGCCCATACGATAAACTACGTTGTCCAGACGGCCTTCCAGCAGAGCCAACAGGTTTTCACCAGTGTTGCCTTTCAGACGTGCTGCTTCTTTATAGTAATTACGGAACTGACGCTCAAGAACACCGTAGATGCGACGAACTTTTTGCTTTTCACGTAACTGGCCGCCGTAATCAGACAGACGCGGTTTACGCGCACCATGCTGACCAGGGGCTTGATCAATTTTACACTTGGAATCAATCGCGCGAACGCCAGACTTAAGGAATAAGTCCGTGCCCTCACGACGGCTCAGCTTGAGCTTAGGACCCAAATATCTTGCCATTTTCTTTCTCCAACTATCCTAAAAAAACGGGGCGTTATACGCGACGTTTTTTCGGCGGACGACAACCGTTATGAGGGATAGGAGTCACATCAGTAATATTAGTGATGCGGAAACCAGCGGCGTTCAGAGCACGAATTGTTGATTCGCGACCCGGACCCGGCCCCTTAACCATAACCTCCAGGTTCTTAATACCGTAATCTTTTACCGCTTCTGCACAGCGCTCTGCAGCAACCTGAGCAGCGAACGGGGTAGATTTACGTGAACCGCGGAAACCGGAACCACCGGCGGTTGCCCAACCCAATGCGTTACCCTGACGATCAGTAATAGTAACGATGGTGTTGTTAAAAGAAGCATGGACATGAGCCACGCCATCTGAGACTTGTTTTCTTACACGCTTGCGTGCACGAACTGGTGCCTTTGCCATTATTTACTCACCCCGATTATTTCTTGATCGGTTTACGCGGACCCTTACGGGTACGTGCGTTGGTCTTAGTACGCTGACCGCGAACTGGCAGACCACGACGATGGCGCAAACCACGATAGCAACCAAGGTCCATAAGACGCTTGATGCTCAGGGTGATTTCACGGCGCAGATCACCTTCTACAACGAATTTAGCAACTGCATCACGCAGCTGGTCAATTTGTTCTTCAGACAGCTCACTGATCTTAACATTTTCAGCAATACCCGTTGCAGCGCAGATAGCTTTAGAACGGGTTTTACCGATACCGAAGATCGAAGTTAATGCGATAACGGTATGTTTTTGATCAGGAATGTTAATGCCTGCTATACGGGCCACTATGCACTCCTATAATTAAACAAGTACGTCCCATGCTGAAAAGCCCGTTTTCAGGATACTCAAATGGCAACGTACTGACATACAAAAGATTGGCTGGCTAATCTAGCCAGCTCAACCCGACTTTGCAAGAAAAATATGTGACAATATCAGCCTTGGCGTTGTTTATGCTTAGGCTCGGCGCTGCAGATCACACGAACGACACCGTCGCGACGAATGATTTTGCAGTTACGACATAATTTCTTGACGGAAGCACGAACTTTCATTTTTACTCTCCGTAACTTCTCAACCACCTGAATTAACGGCCGTAGCCCTTCAGGTTAGCTTTCTTCAATGCAGACTCATACTGACTTGACATCATCAGAGTTTGCACTTGAGCCATAAAGTCCATGATGACGACCACTACGATGAGCAGTGACGTACCGCCAAAGTAGAAGGGGACCTTCATCGCATCACGCATGAACTCCGGGATAAGGCAGATAAACGTAATGTACAAGGCGCCGATTAAGGTCAAACGAGTCATTACTTTATCGATATACTTCGCCGTTTGCTCTCCCGGACGAATTCCCGGTACGAATGCACCAGACTTCTTCAGGTTATCTGCTGTTTCACGCGGGTTGAAAACCAACGCCGTATAGAAGAAACAGAAGAAGATGATTGCAGTCGCATAGAGTAGCACATAAAGCGGCTGTCCTGGCTGCAAATACAGCGAAATTGTTGTCAGCCAGTTCCAACCGGTCCCGTTCCCAAACCACGATGCAATCGTCGCCGGAAAAAGGATGATGCTGGAAGCAAAAATAGCTGGGATTACGCCCGCCATATTCACTTTCAACGGTAAATGTGTGCTCTGTGCAGCGTATACACGGCGACCTTGTTGACGTTTGGCATAGTTCACCACAATGCGGCGTTGACCACGCTCAACGAAAATAACAAAGAAGGTCACTGCAAATACAAGAACTGCAACCAACAGCAACAGAAGGAAGTGCAGGTCACCTTGCCGTGCTTGCTCGATGGTATGGCCAATGGCCGGCGGCAGACCCGCAACAATACCCGCGAAGATAATGATCGAAATACCGTTACCGATACCCCGCTCAGTAATCTGTTCGCCCAGCCACATCAGGAACATTGTCCCTGAGACCAGACTTACAACAGCGGTAAAATAGAAAGCAAAGCCTGGATTCATTACCAGGCCCTGCATTCCAGGCATATTCGGTAAACCGGTAGCAATACCAATCGACTGGAATATGGCTAATACCAACGTACCGTAACGGGTATACTGGCTAATCTTACGACGGCCAGCCTCCCCTTCCTTCTTAATTTCCGCTAACGCCGGATGAACCACCGTTAATAACTGGATAATAATCGATGCCGAAATATACGGCATGATTCCCAGCGCGAAAATAGAAGCACGGCTGAGAGCACCACCAGAGAACATGTTAAACATTTCAATAATGGTGCCACGCTGTTGCTCAAGCAGTTTGGCAAGTACAGTGGCATCAATACCAGGGATTGGAATAAAAGAGCCAATACGGAAGACAATCAGTGCACCGATGACAAACAATAGTCTGCGTTTCAGTTCACCAAAGCCACCTTTGGCACTTTGAAAATCTAACCCCGGTTGTTTAGCCATCTGCTACTTATTCCTCAATTTTACCGCCAGCAGCTTCGATTGCAGCACGAGCACCTTTGGTGACACGTAAACCGCGAACCGTTACCGGTGCAGAAACTTCGCCAGAAAGAATTACTTTTACGAATTCAATCTGTACACCGACGATGTTGGCTGCTTTCAGCGTGTTCAGGTCTACAATACCGCCTTCAACTTTCGCCAGATCAGACAGACGAACTTCTGTCGTGATCATTGCTTTGCGAGAGGTGAAACCGAATTTCGGCAGACGACGGTACAGAGGCATCTGACCACCTTCGAAACCGCGACGTACGCCACCGCCAGAACGAGACTTCTGACCTTTGTGACCACGACCACCGGTTTTACCGAGGCCAGAACCAATACCACGACCCAAACGCTTAGGTGCGTGTTTAGACCCTTCGGCCGGAGACAGAGTATTTAAACGCATCTCTTACTCCTCCACTTTAACCATATAGGAAACCGCGTTAACCATACCGCGTACAGCAGGCGTATCTTCACGCTCAACGGTATGGCCAATACGACGCAGACCCAGGCCAACCAGAGTGGCTTTATGCTTAGGCAAACGGCCAATTGCACTGCGGGTTTGAGTGATTTTAATAGTGTTAGCCATCGTGATTACCCCAGAATTTCTTCAACGGATTTACCACGCTTGGCAGCGACCATTTCTGGAGAATTCATATTGCCCAGGCCATCAATAGTTGCACGAACCACGTTAATCGGGTTGGTAGAACCGTATGCTTTAGCCAGAACGTTATGAACTCCAGCGACTTCCAGGACGGCGCGC
The DNA here is from genome assembly GCF_014946725.1 of Mixta mediterraneensis. GTDB lineage: Bacteria > Pseudomonadota > Gammaproteobacteria > Enterobacterales > Enterobacteriaceae > Pantoea > Pantoea mediterraneensis. Next base: position 144,815 of record NZ_JACFXY010000007.1, on the reverse strand, counting down.
ATTGCACCACCGGCGATGATACCGGTACCTTCAGAAGCCGGCTGCATGAACACGCGGGAACCCGTATGCGCACCTTTAACAGGGTGCTGCAGAGTACCGTTGGTCAGCGCGACGTTAATCATATTGCGACGGGCTTTCTCCATCGCTTTCTGGATCGCTGCTGGAACTTCACGCGCTTTACCGTAACCAAAACCAACGCGGCCATTACCATCACCCACTACAGTCAGTGCGGTGAAGGAGAAAATACGACCACCTTTTACAGTTTTAGAAACACGATTTACCGCGATCAATTTTTCCTGCAGTTCGCCAGCTTGTTTCTCGATGTGTGCCATCTTAGACCTCTACCTTAGAACTGAAGGCCAGCTTCACGGGCAGCATCTGCCAGTGCCTGGACGCGACCATGATATTGGAAACCGGAACGGTCGAAAGAAACACCAGTGATGCCTTTTTCGATTGCGCGTTCTGCAATAGCTTTACCTACAGCAGCTGCGGCTTCTTTATTACCGGTAAACTTCAGTTGTTCAGTGATAGCTTTTTCTACAGTAGAAGCAGCGACCAGAACTTCGGAACCGTTCGGGGCGATTACCTGTGCGTAAATGTGACGCGGGGTACGATGTACCACCAGGCGAGTAGCACCCAGCTCTTTGAGCTTGCGACGTGCACGGGTCGCACGACGGATACGAGCAGATTTCTTATCCATAGTGTTACCTTACTTCTTCTTAGCCTCTTTGGTACGCACGACTTCGTCGGCGTAACGGACACCCTTGCCTTTGTAAGGCTCAGGACGACGGTAGGCGCGCAAGTTCGCTGCAACCTGGCCGATCAGCTGTTTATCCGCACCTTTCAGTACGATTTCAGTCTGAGTCGGACACTCTGCAGTAATACCCGCGGGCAGCTGGTGATCTACTGGATGAGAAAAGCCCAGTGACAGGTTAACCACGTTGCCTTTGATAGCAGCACGATAACCAACACCAACCAGCTGCAGCTTCTTAGTGAAGCCTTCGGTAACACCGATAACCATTGCGTTCAGCAGCGCGCGCGACGTACCCGCCTGCGCCCAGCCATCAACGAAACCTTCGCGAGGAGCAAAAGTCAGAGCGTTGTCAGCATGCTTAACTTCAACAGCATCATTGATAGTACGAGTCAGCTCGCCGTTTTTACCTTTAATCGAAATTACCTGACCGTTGAGTTTTACCTCTACGCCGGCAGGAACAACGACAGGTGCTTTAGCAACACGAGACATAGTATCCTCCGATTACGCTACGTAGCAGATAATTTCGCCACCAAGACCTGCCTGGCGCGCTGCACGATCAGTCATGACACCTTTAGATGTAGAAACTACAGCGATGCCCATACCAGCCATTACCTTTGGCAGCTCATCTTTTTTCTTATAGATGCGCAGGCCAGGACGGCTTACTCGCTGAATACTTTCTACAACAGCTTTGCCCTGGAAATACTTAAGGGTAAGTTCCAGTTCTGGCTTGATGTCGCCTTCGATTTTGAAATCTTCAATATAGCCTTCTTCTTTCAGCACGTTGGCAATTGCCAATTTCAGCTTGGAGGAAGGCATGATGACCGCAACTTTGTTTGCGGCCTGACCGTTACGGATACGGGTCAGCATATCCGCGATCGGATCTTGCATGCTCATCTGTGTTACTCCCGTGATTCAATTGGTGACAATTACCAGCTAGCCTTTTTAAGACCCGGAATTTCACCGCGCATTGCGGCTTCACGGACCTTGATACGGCTCAACCCAAACTTCCGCAGGAAACCGTGCGGACGACCTGTTTGACGACAGCGGTTACGCTGACGTGAAGGGCTGGAATCACGCGGCAGACTCTGCAGCTTAAGAACAGCATCCCAACGATCTTCGTCGGAAGCGTTCACATCAGAAATGATCGCTTTCAGTTCAGCGCGCTTTGCGAAGAATTTGTCTGCTAATTTCACACGCTTAACTTCGCGTGCTTTCATAGATTGCTTAGCCATTAAGTAACCCTACCTTACTTACGGAACGGGAAGTCAAAGGCAGCCAGCAGAGCACGGCCTTCATCATCAGATTTCGCAGTAGTGGTAATGGTAATATCCAAACCACGAACGCGATCGACTTTGTCATAGTCGATTTCTGGGAAGATGATCTGCTCACGTACACCCATGCTGTAGTTGCCACGACCATCGAATGACTTAGCGGACAAGCCACGGAAGTCACGGATACGCGGTACAGCAATAGTGATCAGACGCTCAAAGAACTCCCACATGCGCTCGCCACGCAGAGTTACTTTACAGCCGATCGGATAGCCCTGACGGATTTTGAAGCCTGCAACTGATTTGCGTGCTTTGGTGACTAACGGCTTTTGACCGGAGATTGCTGCCAGGTCAGCTGCTGCGTTATCCAGCAGTTTCTTGTCAGCGATCGCTTCACCTACACCCATGTTCAGGGTGATCTTCTCGACCCGAGGGACTTGCATGACAGAATTGTAGCCAAACTCTGTCATGAGTTTCTGGACTACTTCGTCTTTGTAGTAATCATGCAGTTTCGCCATCGTACTACTCCAAATTACTTGATAGTTTCGCTATTAGACTTGAAGAAACGGACTTTTTTACCGTCTTCGAATCTAAAGCCTACACGGTCAGCCTTACCAGTTGCCGTATTGAAGAGCGCAATGTTAGAAACCTGAATTGCAGCTTCTTTTTCAACGATGCCGCCTGGTTGGTTCAGAGCCGGAACCGGCTTCTGATGTTTCTTCACCAGGTTGATACCTTCAACAATGACCTTACCAGAAGACAGGACATTCTTAACTTTACCGCGCTTACCTTTATCTTTACCGGTTAACACGATAACTTCGTCGTTACGACGGATTTTAGCTGCCATTGTTCGCTCCTTAGAGTACTTCTGGTGCCAGAGAGATAATTTTCATGAACTTTTCAGTACGAAGTTCACGAGTTACCGGCCCAAAAATACGCGTACCGATAGGCTGCTCACTATTATTATTTAAAATAACGCATGCATTACCATCGAAGCGAATGACAGAACCGTCCGGGCGACGAACACCCTTCCTGGTGCGCACCACTACCGCCTTCAGGACATCACCTTTTTTCACCTTACCACGCGGAATTGCTTCCTTGATGGTAACTTTGATGATATCGCCGACGCCTGCGTAGCGACGGTGCGAGCCACCCAGAACCTTGATACACATTACGCGACGTGCACCGGAGTTGTCGGCGACGTTCAGCATAGTCTGTTCTTGGATCATTTTAGTGCTCCGCTAATGTCAACTACTACTTCGGGACCTAAACCTCAGGTCGTTAGAAAGCCCCATAATTGAGGGCGCGGCATTATAACACCGGTTCTCGCACATGGGTAGAAAAAATGAACGGCTCTTGCGAGCCGTTCATTCAATTTTTAAAGAGAGCAAATTCTATTACAGAATCGCTTTCTCTACAACGCGAACCAGCGTCCAGGATTTAGTCTTGGATAGTGGACGGCATTCGCGGATTTCAACCACGTCGCCAATACCGCATTCGTTGTTCTCGTCATGGATGTGCAGCTTAGTCGTACGCTTAATGAATTTACCGTAGATCGGGTGCTTCACGAAACGTTCGATAGCAACAACTGCAGATTTCTGCATTTTGTCACTAACAACACGACCTTGCAGAGTACGGATTTTATCGGTCATTACGAACCCGCCTTCTCAGTCAGTAAAGTCTTAACGCGTGCAACATCACGGCGCACTTGCTTCAACAGATGGGTCTGCTGCAGCTGGCCAGATGCTGCCTGCATGCGCAGGTTAAATTGCTCACGCAGCAGATTAAGTAGCTCAGTGTTCAGCTCTTCAACGCTTTTTTCACGCAGCTCAGTTGCTTTCATTACATCACCGTCTTAGTTACAAAGGTGGTTTTGATAGGCAGTTTTGCTGCTGCCAGCTTGAATGCTTCACGGGCCAGCTCTTCTGGTACGCCATCCATTTCATACAGGACTTTACCAGGCTGGATCAGGGCAACCCAATACTCTACGTTACCCTTACCTTTACCCATACGCACTTCCAGCGGCTTCTCGGTGATCGGTTTGTCCGGGAATACACGGATCCAGATCTTACCTTGACGCTTAACTGCACGGGTCATAGCACGACGTGCTGCTTCGATCTGACGAGCAGTCAGACGACCACGGCCAACAGCTTTCAGACCGAAAGTACCGAAGCTGACATCCGTACCGGCAGCCAGACCGCGGTTACGGCCTTTATGCACTTTACGGAATTTCGTACGCTTTGGTTGTAACATCAGCGACTCTCCTTACTTACGGCCTTTACGCTGCTGCTTTTTAGGTTGAGCAGCCGGTTCCGGTTGTTCAACAGCAGCCATACCACCCAGGATCTCACCTTTGAAGATCCATACCTTAACGCCGATTACACCATAAGTGGTGTGCGCTTCTGAGGTATTGTAATCAATGTCAGCACGCAGGGTGTGCAATGGCACGCGACCTTCACGATACCATTCGGTACGTGCGATCTCGGCACCGCCCAGACGGCCGCTAACTTCAACTTTGATACCTTTCGCGCCCAGACGCATGGCGTTCTGAACAGCACGCTTCATCGCACGACGGAACATCACACGACGCTCCAGCTGTGAAGTGATGCTATCAGCTACCAGTTTCGCGTCCAGTTCCGGTTTACGGACTTCGGCGATGTTAATCTGTGCAGGAACGCCAGCGATGTTCGCGACGACCATGCGCAGTTTTTCAACGTCTTCACCTTTTTTACCGATAACGATGCCCGGACGAGCGGTGTGAATGGTCACACGGATGCTCTTCGCTGGACGCTCGATAACGATACGAGATACAGACGCTTTAGCCAGTTCTTTAGTCAGGAACTGACGTACTTTAAAGTCGCTGTCCAGGTTGTCAGCGAATTCTTTGGTGTTCGCAAACCAGGTAGAGTTCCATGGTTTTACAATACCCAGGCGAATACCATTAGGATGTACTTTCTGACCCATTGCTAGTCTCCAGAGTCTCAGCGATCGGACACAACCACAGTGATGTGGCTGGTGCGCTTCAGGATGCGATCTGCACGACCTTTGGCACGCGGCATAATGCGTTTCATGGTCGGACCTTCATCAACGAAAATTTTCGTGATTTTCAGATCGTCGATATCAGCGCCATCGTTGTGTTCAGCGTTAGCAATGGCAGATTCCAGGACTTTCTTGACCAGTACAGCCGCTTTCTTATTGGTGTAGGTCAAAATGTCCAGAGCCTGCGATACTTTCTTACCGCGAATCAGGTCAGCCACCAGGCGAACCTTCTGAGCAGAAGAACGAGCATGGCGATGTTGAGCAATAGTTTCCATCTCTTCCTCCTACTTATTTCTTCTTGGCTTTTTTATCAGCCGCGTGACCGCGATAAGTACGTGTCGGCGCGAATTCACCTAGTTTGTGACCAACCATTTCGTCGGAAACAAAAACAGGAACGTGCTGACGACCATTATGGACAGCGATGGTCAAACCGATCATGTTAGGAAAGATCGTTGAACGACGGGACCAAGTGCGCAAAGGCTTCTTGTCACCGCTTTCCACCGCTTTCTCTACCTTCTTCAGCAAGTGCAGGTCAATAAAAGGACCTTTCTTGAGAGAACGTGGCATGGCTTATCCTCTAATATTATTTGCTACGGCGACGTACGATAAATTTATTGGTACGCTTGTTGCTACGGGTCTTCTTACCTTTGGTCTGAACGCCCCATGGAGTGACAGGGTGCTTACCAAAGTTACGACCTTCACCACCACCGTGCGGGTGATCAACGGGGTTCATCGCAGTACCACGAACGGTCGGACGAACACCACGCCAACGGGTTGCACCGGCTTTACCCAGAACGCGCAGCATATGCTCAGCGTTACCGACTTCGCCCAGCGTTGCGCGGCAGTCAGATTCGACTTTACGCATTTCACCTGAACGCAGACGCAAGGTTACGTAGGAACCTTCACGCGCAACGATCTGCACGTAAGCACCAGCAGAGCGAGCAATCTGTCCGCCTTTGCCTGGTTTCATTTCTACGTTATGAACGGTAGAACCTACTGGGATGTTACGCATCGGCAGAGTGTTACCTGCTTTGATCGCAGCATCAACGCCAGATTGAATCTGGTCGCCAGCTTTCAGGCCTTTAGGGGCCAGGATATAACGGCGTTCGCCGTCCTTGTACAGAACCAGTGCGATATTCGCAGAGCGGTTCGGATCGTACTCAAGACGTTCAACAACTGCCGGGATACCATCTTTGTTGCGTTTGAAGTCAACCAGACGGTAAGCCTGCTTATGACCACCACCGATGTGACGGGTAGTGATACGACCGTTGTTGTTGCGGCCACCGGATTTGCTGTTTTTTTCCAGCAACGGGGCAAACGGCTTGCCCTTGTGCAGCTCTGGGTTCACCACTTTAACTACGTGACGACGACCCGGAGATGTCGGTTTACATTTAACAACTGCCATTGTCTTTCTCCTCCGACTTACTCAGCGCCGCCGACGAAGTCCAGATTCTGGCCTTCTTTCAGGGTGACGTAAGCTTTTTTCCAGTCGCTACGACGACCGATACGCTGTCCGTGACGCTTAACTTTACCCTTAACAACCAAGGTGTTTACGTCTTTAACTTCTACTTCGAACAGTTTCTCAACAGCAGCAACGATCTCTGCTTTAGTCGCGTCATTAGCTACTTTGAGTACGATGGTATTGGTTTTTTCCATCGCGCTAGATGCCTTTTCAGATACGTGCGGCGCGCGCAGTATTTTCAGCAGACGTTCTTCACGGATCATGCCAGCATCTCCTCAACTTGCTTAACTGCATCAGCAGTCATAACGACTTTGTCGAAGGCGATCAGGCTAACTGGGTCGATACCCGCTGCATCACGCACGTCTACCTTGTACAGGTTACGCGCAGCCAGGAACAGATTCTCATCCAGTTCACCGGTAATGATCAGCACGTCTTCCAGCGCCATGTCTTTCAGTTTCTGTACCAGCAGCTTGGTTTTTGGTGCTTCTACAGCAAATGATTCGACAACGATCAGACGATCTTGACGTACCAGTTCGGACAGGATGCTTTTCAGCGCGCCGCGGTACATCTTTTTGTTAACTTTTTGACTGTGGTCTTGTGGCTTCGCAGCGAAGGTCACGCCACCTGAACGCCAGATCGGGCTCTTAACAGAACCTGAACGCGCACGGCCGGTGCCTTTCTGACGCCAGGGCTTTTTGCCTGAACCGGTTACTTCAGCGCGAGTTTTCTGCGCACGAGTACCCTGGCGGGCGCCTGATGCGTAAGCAACAACAACCTGGTGAACCAGCGCTTCGTTGAAATCACGACCGAAGGTAGTTTCGGAAACAGTCAGCGCGCTCTGCGCGTCTTTCAATACTAATTCCATTGCTATCCCCTTACGCCTTCACAGCTGGTTTAACAATCAGGTCGCTACCGGTTGCACCGGGAACTGCACCTTTAACCAGCAGCAGGTTGCGCTCAGCGTCAACACGTACTACATCCAGGCTCTGAACGGTTACGCGCTCATTACCCAGCTGACCTGCCATCTTCTTGCCTTTAAACACTTTGCCCGGAGTCTGGTTCTGACCAATAGAACCCGGTACGCGGTGAGACAAGGAGTTACCGTGTGTCGCGTCCTGGGTACGGAAGTTCCAGCGCTTAACGGTACCAGCGAAACCTTTACCTTTAGAGGTGCCAGTTACGTCAACTTTTTTAACTTCAGCGAAAATCTCAACGCTGATGCTCTGACCCACAGAATATTCTTCACCTTCAACAGTGCGGAATTCCCACAGACCACGGCCAGCTTCAACGCCAGCTTTAGCAAAATGACCAGCTTCAGGCTTGCTCACACGGTTTGCTTTTTTAGCACCGGTGGTAACCTGAATTGCCTGGTAACCATCGTTCTGCAGGCCTTTGACCTGAGTCACGCGGTTCGCTTCAACTTCGATTACGGTGACGGGGATAGATACGCCATCTTCAGTGAAGATACGGGTCATGCCCACTTTTTTACCGACTAAACCAATCATTGTTTCAACCTCTCAATCGCTCGATGACCTGATTAACCCAGGCTGATCTGCACGTCAACACCGGCAGCCAGATCCAGACGCATCAGAGCATCAACGGTTTTTTCAGTTGGCTCAACGATGTCTACCAGACGCTTATGAGTGCGGATTTCGTACTGATCACGCGCATCTTTGTTAACGTGCGGAGAGATCAGAACGGTAAAGCGCTCTTTGCGGGTTGGCAGCGGGATCGGACCACGAACCTGCGCACCAGTGCGCTTGGCAGTCTCAACGATTTCCGCGGTTGATTGATCGATCAGACGATGATCAAACGCTTTAAGACGGATACGGATTCTTTGGTTCTGCATGAGACCAGAGCTCCAAACTTTTTATAGACGAAAAAAATTACTACTCGAACCCATTACGATTGATGGGAGAGTGTAATCGTTCAGCATATAACTCCCCAATTGGGAGTATTGTCAGACGACCCAAAAAATGCCGTCTACGATTCTGCTCGAATCGCGCCTAACAATATCGGTAGGCCCGCGCATTATACGTAAATTTGTTCAGGAAGCAACCCGCGTTCTGCTTTTAATTCCCTGCCCTGCTAAATGATTCCTGCTGGCTTTGGGTTATTTGCCAACATAAGCGGGAAGAGTAAATATGATTATCTCTTTGGCTGGTTTTGCCCAACCGTAATCTGCCGCCAGACATGCGTAACAGATACGCTGACGCATCAACGTCAATACACATCGTTTTCGACGCAATGTTTTTGATTTTTCATTAAAAGAGAGTTATGACACCAGGCAAGTCGGGAAGGGTTAAACGCGCCCGCAATGGTCGGCTCTTACTATCACGGGCTGGGGACAGGCGTTACAGAAAACGGGCTTACTCGTCTTTGATTTGAGCCTGCAGATAATTTTGGATACCCATTTTTTGTATCAACACAAGCTCGGTTTCCAGCCAGTCAATGTGATGTTCTTCTTCAGACAAGATTTCAATCATCATATCGCGACTGACGTAGTCGTGAACTTTATCTGCATAGGCGATAGCCTCACGTAAATCTTTTGCTCCCTCAAGCTCAAGCGCAAGGTCAGAGTTCAGCATTTCCGGCACATCTTCGCCTATCTTCAGTCTGCCCAGGTCTTGTAAGTTTGGGATACCCTCAAGAAACAGGATGCGCTCAATGTACTTATCCGCGTGTTTCATCTCATCAATGGATTCGTGATATTCAACATCGTTGAGCCGCATCAGGCCCCAGTTTTTGAACATACGTGCATGAAGAAAATATTGGTTGATTGCAACCAGTTCATTTCCCAGCAATTTATTGAGATAACTAATGATTTTAATGTCGCCCTTCATTTTGCTTCCTCCGCTACCAGTTAACTAGAGCGTAGATGCGTATAAAAAGAAGTCAAAAAAACGCGACAGAAACTGTGGGTATTAAGCAGGGATGTAAAAAAGCACGTCCTCAGATAGCTTCTTTATACAGCGGAACGTGCTGCATTTCTTCATCCATTATTTCACGGGTGGCGCGGATACATTTCCCGCATTGCTTTCCGACAGGAACGAGTTGACGCAACTGCTGGATAGATTTTGGCTGGTAACGGCGGACCGCTTCACGAATGGTTTTATCACTGATGGCATTACACAGGCAGACGTACATTTACTTTTCACTCTGGTACATTTTCTATACTCAGTGTAAATGCGAATGGTTTTTATTTCAAACCCAGGTTTTGTGGGGTAATACGCCTTCACTTAAAAGATAAAAAAAAGAGCACCGAAGTGCTCTTTTCTCAGTTGCAATGGCCGCTTTCACGGCCATTTAGGACATCACACTTAAGCGATAACTTTAGCAACAACGCCCGCACCAACGGTACGGCCACCTTCGCGGATTGCGAAGCGCAGACCTTCGTCCATTGCGATTGGGTGAATCAGGGTAACAACCATTTTGATGTTGTCGCCCGGCATTACCATCTCAACGCCTTCTGGCAGCTCTACTGAGCCGGTCACGTCCGTTGTACGGAAGTAGAACTGTGGACGGTAGCCTTTGAAGAACGGAGTATGACGGCCGCCTTCGTCTTTAGACAGAACGTAAACTTCTGACTCGAACTGGGTGTGAGGCTTGATTGAACCCGGCTTAGCCAGTACCTGGCCACGCTGGATCTCTTCACGCTTGATACCACGCAGCAGAACACCACAGTTCTCGCCCGCCTGACCCTGGTCCAGCAGTTTGCGGAACATTTCAACACCGGTACAGGTTGATTTCGCCGTGGCTTTGATGCCCACGATTTCAACTTCATCACCCACTTTTACGATGCCGCGCTCAACACGACCGGTCACAACGGTACCACGACCAGAGATGGAGAATACGTCTTCGATTGGCAGCAGGAACGGCAGGTCGATTGCACGTACCGGATCCGGAATGTAGGTGTCCAGGTGCTCTGCCAGCTCAACGACTTTCGCTTCCCACTCTGCTTCGCCTTCCAGCGCTTTCAGCGCAGAACCACGAACGATTGGGGTGTCGTCGCCAGGGAAGTCGTACGCAGACAGCAGGTCACGCACTTCCATCTCAACCAGCTCCAGCAGCTCTTCGTCATCAACCATGTCACACTTGTTCAGGAACACGATGATGTAAGGAACGCCAACCTGACGACCCAGCAGGATGTGCTCACGGGTCTGCGGCATTGGGCCGTCAGTCGCAGCAACAACCAGGATCGCGCCGTCCATCTGCGCAGCACCGGTGATCATGTTTTTCACGTAGTCGGCGTGGCCTGGGCAGTCAACGTGCGCATAGTGGCGGGTCGGGGTTTCATATTCAACGTGTGAAGTGTTGATGGTGATACCACGTGCTTTTTCTTCCGGCGCGTTATCGATCTGATCGAACGCACGAGCCTGGCCACCGTAAGTTTTAGACAGAACGGTAGTGATTGCTGCAGTCAGGGTAGTTTTACCGTGGTCAACGTGACCGATGGTGCCCACGTTTACGTGCAGTTTGTTACGTTGAAATTGCTCTTTCGCCATGGCGATATTCCTTACTGTTATGCCTTCATCTTTGACGAAGGCATCTGTTCAAATTTTAAACCGTAGACTTATTTGCTACGAGCTTCAATAATGGCCTGAGCGACGTTGTTCGGCGCTTCAGCGTACTTCAGGAACTCCATGGAGTAAGAAGCACGGCCCTGAGTCTGTGAACGCAGGTCAGTTGCATAACCAAACATTTCAGACAACGGTACCTGAGCGCGAACGGTCTTACCCGTTGCGGTGTCATCCATACCTTCGATGATGCCGCGACGACGGTTAAGGTCACCGATTACGTCACCCATGTTCTCTTCAGGCGTTTCTACTTCAACCTTCATGACAGGCTCAAGCAGAACAGGCTTCGCTTTTTTAAAGCCATCTTTAAACGCTAAAGATGCAGCCAGTTTAAACGCCAGTTCGGAGGAGTCCACATCATGGTATGAACCAAAATGCAGACGCACGCCCAGATCAACTACCGGATAACCCGCCAGTGGACCTGATTTCAGCTGCTCCTGAATGCCTTTATCAACGGCTGGGATGTATTCACCAGGGATTACACCGCCCTTGATGTCGTTGGTAAATTCATAGCCTTTACCGCCTGGCTCAAGCGGGTACAGGTCAATGATAACGTGACCATACTGACCACGACCACCGGACTGTTTCGCATGTTTACCTTCGACATCGGTAATTTTTTCACGAATCGTTTCGCGATAAGCAACCTGCGGTTTACCGACGTTTGCTTCAACGTTGAATTCACGCTTCATACGGTCAACGATGATGTCGAGGTGCAGCTCACCCATACCAGCAATAATAGTCTGGTTAGATTCTTCGTCAGTCCAGACGCGGAATGACGGGTCTTCTTTCGCCAGACGGCCCAGAGCCAGACCCATTTTTTCCTGGTCAGCTTTGGTTTTTGGTTCAACAGCGATAGAGATAACCGGCTCTGGGAATTCCATGCGCTCCAGAATGATCGGTGCGCTCGGATCACACAGCGTATCACCCGTAATCACGTCTTTCAGACCGATTGCAGCAGCAATATCGCCAGCACGAACTTCTTTAATCTCTTCACGTTTGTTAGCGTGCATTTGAACGATACGGCCAAAACGCTCGCGCTGAGATTTAACAGAGTTCAGTACGGTATCACCTGAGTTAACCACACCAGAATAGACGCGGAAGAACGTCAGGTTGCCCACGAACGGGTCATTCGCAATTTTAAATGCCAGAGCGGAGAACGGCTCTTTATCATCAGCATGACGCTCAGCGGGTGTATCTTTACCGTCGTCCAGCATACCGTTAATTGAAGGTACGTCAGTTGGCGCAGGCAGATAATCAACCACAGCATCCAGCATCGCCTGAACACCTTTGTTCTTAAATGCAGAACCACAGGTCACCAGGATGATTTCGTTATTCAGTACGCGCTGACGCAGAGCAGCTTTGATTTCGTCTTCAGTCAGCTCTTCACCGCCGAGGTATTTCTCCATCAGCTCTTCAGAGGCTTCTGCAGCCGCTTCAATCAGGTTCTGGTGCCACTCTTCAGCCAGATCAGCCATTTCTGCAGGGATCTCTTCGTACTCGAAGGTCACGCCAGCATCAGCATCGTTCCAGTTGATAGCTTTCATTTTCAGCAGGTCAATAACGCCGGTGAAGTTTTCTTCAGCGCCGATCGCCAACTGCAGCGGAACAGGATTGGCGCCCAGACGGGTTTTGATCTGACCTACAACTTTCAGGAAGTTCGCGCCCATGCGGTCCATTTTGTTAACGAACGCAATACGCGGAACTTTGTATTTATTAGCCTGACGCCATACAGTTTCAGACTGTGGCTGAACACCACCAACTGCACAGTAAACCATTACTGCGCCATCAAGAACACGCATAGAACGTTCTACTTCGATGGTGAAGTCAACGTGTCCTGGGGTGTCGATGATGTTGATGCGGTGCGGCTCAAACTGCTTAGCCATACCTGACCAGAATGCGGTGGTCGCAGCAGAAGTGATGGTAATACCACGCTCCTGCTCCTGCGCCATCCAGTCCATGGTCGCGGCGCCATCGTGTACTTCACCGATTTTGTGGTTAACACCGGTGTAGAACAGGATACGCTCGGTAGTGGTAGTTTTACCGGCGTCGATGTGGGCGCTGATACCGATGTTACGGTAGCGCGTAATGGGTGTTGTACGAGCCATTTGATTCCTCTGATTCTCGGACGTTCAAAGTAAGTCGACCCCAGCGGGTTGGCTGTTTGAGCGCCCGCTGGTTTAACAACTACGTGGCTATTACCAGCGGTAGTGAGCGAACGCCTTGTTGGCTTCTGCCATGCGGTGAACGTCTTCACGTTTCTTAACTGCAGTACCTTTGTTCTCTGCAGCATCAGAAAGTTCGTTCGCCAGGCGGAGAGCCATAGATTTATCACCGCGTTTACGAGCAGCTTCTACGATCCAACGCATTGCCAGCGCATTACGACGAACCGGACGGACTTCTACTGGTACCTGATAGGTAGAACCACCAACGCGACGTGATTTAACTTCGACAGTCGGACGCACGTTTTCCAGTGCTACTTCAAAGGCTTCCAGCTCGTTTTTACCTGAACGCTGAGCCAGGGTCTCAAGCGCAGTATAAACGATTGATTCAGCGGTAGATTTTTTACCATCTACCATCAGGATATTTACAAATTTGGCCAGCAGTTCTGATCCGAACTTCGGATCTGGCAGAATTTTACGCTGACCAATGACGCGACGACGTGGCATGGAAATACTCCGTTGTTAATTCAGGATTGTCCAAAACTCTACGAGTTTAGTTTGACATTTAAGTTAAAACGTTTGGCCTTACTTAACGGAGAACCATTAAGCCTTTGGCTTCTTCACGCCGTACTTGGAGCGAGCCTGCTTACGGTCTTTAACACCTGAGCAGTCAAGCGCGCCACGAACGGTATGGTAACGCACACCTGGCAAGTCTTTAACACGACCGCCACGGATCAGGATCACGGAGTGTTCCTGCAGGTTATGACCTTCACCGCCGATATAGGAGGTAACTTCAAAACCATTAGTCAAACGCACACGGCAAACTTTACGCAGTGCTGAGTTTGGTTTTTTCGGGGTGGTGGTGTACACACGAGTACAAACACCACGTTTTTGCGGGCAAGCTTCCAGCGCCGGCACGTTGCTCTTTGCAACTTTGCGGACGCGTGGTTTGCGAACCAGCTGGTTAACTGTTGCCATTAAATAGCTCCTGGATTTGCTTTTGCTTCGTAAACACGTGATAAATCGCCTCGTAAGACTACGAGGAGGCAGAATTTTAGGGCTGTGTCAAAAGGGTGTCAAGAAATAACCAGGTTTTCAGCGTCACCAGGCCATTTGTTGTGGATGTTTTACCGTTAGCGCGACGAAACCAGTATAGTTCACCGGCTGTATTTCGGTTGAAATTTGCCCAGCCAATCCCCGTGCCTTCAGGTCTTCTTCTAATACCCAAACTGTTGCAGCTGAACTCAACAGACGCGCCAGAGCAGCGCTGCCCCTTAGCGCAGCGAACACGCCATCCTGCATCAGCAGGAGATCATCCTCTGCATTAAGCAACTGAAGTAAGGTATCAAGATCGCTATAAGCGGGCGAATGCATCAGGGTGTGCAGCATCAGAATCTCTTAAAAGGTCAGAATGCGATCGTAATTTTCTAGCTGCTGGCGCAGCGCGACGGCAGTAAGGATATCAACCTCCAGCACGCGTGGCATCTCAGCAGACAATCCTCGCGCGGTTAACGAATCCAGACAGAGACAACACTCTTCTACCTCATACAGCGCCAGTACGCCAAAGGTCGCAGCATAATGGCGGCTAAAGATGAGATCAGGCTGCTGGCCCGTCATTAATTGCAGCACGCCATCTCCGATAAAGAACAGGCCAATCTCTTCGCTGAGCGCGGCAGTCGCCAGTGCGGCATCAAGTCCTTCACGCCCTGCGCTGCTGCCATGTGGACCACGGGTAAAGACAAAAGCCACACGATTCATTAAAACTGCACCATACGATCGCAACTCAGCGCGGCTTCTGCCAGTGCGCCTAAACCGCTTAATACAAAGCCGGGCTGTAGATTACTTCCTGCCAGCTGAAGACGTTCCGCCTCTTGCGCATCGGTTACGCCACGCCGCAGCGCCGCCGCGACACAAATATTTAGCGCCACGCCCTCTTTTTTTAATGCCTGCCAGGCACGCACCAAATCGAACTCATCACTCGCTGGCGCGGTTAGCTGATTAGCATTCAATACGCCTTCCCGATAAAAAAAGATGCTTTCCAGTTGATGTCCCGCAGCTAAGAGCGCCTGGGCAAATAGCAGCGCGCTGCTGGCTTGCTGCGTACCATAAGCCGGACCGGTAACCAGCAAGGCATAACGCATTAACGATCCTGCCCCTGAAAGTCGCCATTTTTAAACTGGCGAATATAAAGGTAAACGGTGTGTTTGGAGATGTTAAGGCGATCGGCAACCTGGTTAATAGCATCCTTAATATCAAAAATGCCCTTCTCATAAAGATTCAACACAATCTGGCGGTTCTTGGCATTATTCGACACGTTACGATCTGCGCTCACCTCTTCAATGGTGAACTCCAGCGTTTGCATGACCAGGTCATCGACCGAGCTGGCAAAGTTCACATTAGAATCCACCTGTTGCATTTCCGGCGGCATGAACGTCGACATAATCTGTGAGAACGGCACATCCAGATTCATGTTAATACACAACAAACCGATAACGCGTTGCTGACGATTACGGATAGCGATGGTAACGGATTTCATTAATACCCCGCTTTTGGCGCGGGTAAAGTAGGCGCGGGACACATTACTGTCTGCACCGTGCATATCGTGCAGCATGCGCAACGCCAGATCGGTAATCGGCGACCCTACTTTGCGGCCAGTATGTTCACCATTGGCGATGCGCACCGCCGAACATTTCAGATCTTCCAGCGAATGCAGGACAATTTCACAATGCGATCCAATTAACATCGCCAGGCCATCAACAACGGCCTCGTACGATTTCAAAATATCGTAATCGCTTTGCTCGAACGGACGCTGCTCCAGAAGATCGAAGTCGCTCAGTTCACCAGGATTGAATGGATTAGACATTGAAGACATCACCCTAAATGGCTGGAGCCTGTCTCGGCGTCTTTCGGGCAGACTCAATATTGGGATAGTTATGCAGGCGCTAGTCTGGCAAATGTCGCCCGCTTATGCCAGAGGTTTGTCGTGATGCGGAAATGAAACCGCCGCACAGAGGCGGCGGTGAACAGATTATTGCGACTTTTTCGCAGCAGCGGCAGGTGCCTGCGCTTTTTCATCTGCTTTGGGCGCGGGTTTGATGTCGAGCAGTTCTACATCAAATACCAGCGTGGAGTTAGCCGGAATGCCTGGCACGCCGTTTTTACCGTAAGCCAACTGTGGTGGAATGACCAGCTTGATCTTGCCACCTTTTTTCACGTGCTTAAGCCCTTCGGTCCAGCCCGGAATCACACCGTCTAAACGGAATGACAGCGGCTCGCCACGCGTATAAGAGTTGTCGAACTCAGTACCATCAACCAGCGTACCTTTGTAGTTAACCACAACAGTGTCGCTGTCTTTTGGTGCGTCACCGGAGCCTTCTTTCTCAACTTTATACAGCAGACCGCTTTCCGTCTTTTTCACGCCGCTTTCTTTGGCGAATTTGGCCGCATAAGCTCCGCCTTTATCGGCATTCTCTTTCGCGTCTTTTTCCATTTTCGCCTGGGCAGCGCCTTTCACGCGGCTTTCGAAGGCTTGCAGTGTTTGTTCAATCTCGGTGTCAGACAGCTTGCTCTTGCCGCCAAATGCATCCTGAACACCAGCGATCAGCTGATCTTTATCCAGTTTGATGCCCAGTTTTTCCTGCTCCTTCAGGGAGTTGTCCATGTAGCGACCCAACGAGGCGCCCAGCGCATAAGCGGATTGTTGATCTTCATTTTTGAAGGCCGCATTTTTTGGAGCCTGAGGTGCAGACGTCGCTGCCGCCGCCGGTGCTGCGGCAGTTTCGGCAGCCATTGCCAGCGGAGCATTCAGCGCGACGGCCAGGGTGGTAGCTAACAATGTGACTTTAAACAGTGATTTCATCCTTTCTCCAAAACCGAAGCCTTTAACCTCGGGAATCATTGCGGACTAAAGGTCCACACTATAACTGTACGTGGCAGTGGCAAACACCCCCACAACGTAATTACGCGGTTAACCTCCGACCTTTTTTGCATCAGAAAGTTTCATCAGAAATGGTGCCGCAACAGGGGTTTTTCAAGCGTAACGCCAGCGGATAGTAAAAAATCGGGTCATTCTGTGTGTCCAGGCCGTAGAATCAAACCCTGCGCCAATCACATCATCCATTTTATAAGGAGGGGTCATGCAACAATCCGAATGGGAACACCGTCTTGAAATGCTGGAAAGCAAACTGGCCTTTCAGGAAATAACTATCGATCAGCTGAACCATACCGTCGTGCAGCACGAGCTGGAAATGGGAAAAATGCGTGAGCAGATGCGTCTGTTGCTGGATAAGCTAAAGGCCAGCGCACCCTCAATGATGGCTTCTCAGTCAGAAGAGACGCCGCCACCGCATTATTAATGACGCCATCTCCGTCAAAAAAGGAAGGCCACCGAAAGGTGGCCTTGAATCGTCATATCTGGCTTAGTGACTGCAACCGCAACCACCAGTACCGCAACCACCTTTACCATGGTCGTGATCATGTTCATGGTCGTGATGATGACCATCAGCGCCGTGAACGTGCCCATGCGCCAGTTCTTCCGGGGTGGCTTCACGAATTGCAACCACCTCAACATTGAAGTTCAGGTTCTGACCTGCCAGCATGTGATTGCCGTCAACCACGACGTGATCGTCTTCCACTTCGGTAATTTCAACCGGAACCGGACCTTGATCGGTTTCTGCCAGGAAGCGCATACCTACCTGCAGCTCGTCAACACCCATAAATACGTCTTTTGGTACACGCTGCACCAGGTTGTCATCGTACTGGCCATATGCATCATTAGCCGGGATATGCACATCAAATTTATCGCCCGCTACGTGATTTTCCAGCGCGTTTTCCAGACCAGAAATCAGGGAACCATGACCGTGCAGATAGTCCAACGGTGCACTCACCGGTGACTCGTCAACCAACACACCGTCTTCTGTACGTACCTGATAGGCCAGGCTTACCACCAGGTCTTTTGCTACTTTCATGATATCTCCTAACCGTTGAGAGCTGTGATCCCGTCTCATTGGTCTATTTTTGCGTGCAATAACACCAACCAGAAAGGTTCGGGGCTGAGTACGAGAGTGAATGACTTTCTCTCGCGACCACAGCGTTAATGGCGCTAATTGTAACGGAATTCCATCTCGCTGTAAGTTTAAGCTTAAAAAAAGCTGCGCCATTCCGCTATTCTGGGTGGAAAATCCCGATGACTTGCTCATTGCTGCGAACCTGATCGCGCGCCTGTTTATCGGCTTCACGCATTTGGTGGCCGCACTTCACGCACTCCACTACATCGACATTATTTTCACGCCACATCGCCAGGGTGTCTTTTTCCTGACAGTGCGGACAGACCGCACCGGCAATAAAACGTTTACGCATCGTGTTCCGCCTGTTTTATCTCATTACTTATCATCATCCCAGCCATCCAGCTGACGCTTCTCCTGCAGCATTTCGCGCTGGAAAATATCTTCCAGTTCACGACGCGCCTCACGCACGCGTGAAACCTGGGCGCTATCAGCATGGTTCGGCATAAGCTCACGCAGCATGCGCATATCCAGTCGACGGAAGTGCAGCTGTGCACGCTGAGCCTGGTGCGGATGCATACCTAATGTCATCAGCGCTTTACGGCCTAACTCCAGCGCGCTGGAGAAGGTTTCACGTGAGAATTGTGTCACACCGGCCTGTAACAGTTCGTGAGCTTCCACACGTCCGCGTGCACGCGCCAGAATCTGTAACTGTGGAAAATGCTGCTGACACAGATGAACAATCGTCATGGTATCTTCCGGCTCGTTACAGGTAATGACGATGGACTGGGCCTGAGCGGCACCTGCTGCACGCAGCAACTCCAGCTCGGTTGCATCACCATAGTAAACCTGGTAACCGTATTTACGCATCAGGCTTACCGCACTAATATCACGCTCCAGCACGGTAATTCGCTTATTGTTTGCCATTAACAAACGACCAATCACCTGACCAAAACGACCAAATCCCACCACAATGACCTGCGGTTGATCGTCGTCGACAAAATGCTTCTCCGCATTATCGTCAGCTTCGTTAAAGCGGCGCGCCAGCAACCGATCAATGCCTCGCATCAGCAGCGGCGTGGTCATCATTGATAAGGTCACTGTCACTAACAGCATCGGCAGCTGATCACCTGAAAACAGCTTCACGGATGAGGCAGCAGAAAACAGCACGAACGCGAATTCGCCCCCCTGGCTCAGCACCCCAGCAAACTGCTGACGTTCCGAACTACGCAGGCCAAAAATACGCCCAAGCCCATACAACACCCCTGTTTTCACGGCAACCAGAATCAGTACACCCAACAAAATGATGAAGATATGGGTGTAAAGCACGCCGAGGTTGAGCGCCATCCCGACCGAAATAAAGAACAAGCCGAGCAGCAACCCTTTAAATGGATCGATAGCGACTTCCAGTTCATGGCGATATTCGCTTTCCGCCAGCAGGATGCCAGCAATAAATGTGCCAAGCGCCATTGATAAACCCAGCGCATCCATGAACAGCGCCGCACCCAGTACCAGCAGCAGCGACGCGGCGGTAAACACCTCGCGCACGCCAGAAGCAGCGATATAACGAAAAATAGGGCGCAGCAGATAACGGCCACCAATCAACATACCTGCAAACGCCAGTACCTTCATACCTAACTTCAGCCAGTCAATATGCCCGCTATCCGTTCCCGCCAGTAACGGAATTAATGCCAACGCCGGGATCACCGCAATGTCCTGAAACAGCAGCACCGAAAAGCCCAGCTGTCCGGCTTCGCTGCGGTTCATGCCTTTATCTCGCATCAGCTGCAATGCCATTGCGGTAGAGGACATCGCCAGACCAATCCCGCCAATCACCGCGGCCCGCCAGGTAAAATGATCCAGCCATAACAGCGCGCCAAGGATCGCCGCTGAGAAAATCACTTGCGCAGCGCCCACACCAAATATTGAGCGACGTAACGACCACAGCTTTGAGGGATTCAGCTCCAGCCCGATGATGAACATCAGGAACACCACGCCGAGTTCAGAAAAGTGCAGAATCTCGTCAACGTCGCTGATAAAACCTAATCCCCACGGCCCAATGGCGATGCCAGCCACCAGATAACCTAAAACTGCACCAATACCGAGGCGAGCCGCCACCGGCACAATCAGTACCGCCGCGAACAGATAAATCACCCCCGCGGTCAGCAGCGTTTGTCCTGCCATTACAATCCTCCGTTCGGTAGCAGTGCCGCCAACCAGTCGCCATAGGCTCGGGCATAATTTTTCATCACATCTGTGTTCTGACGACGCGCCCAGTACACAATCATCGGTGGCATCCAGTGCATACGACACATCTGCGCGGTCAGCTCAAACGGGCGCATAATGTCATTCATACGATAGCGGTTCAGGCCCTGATGCTGAAAAGCGCTTTCAGGTTCACCAGTAGTCACCACGCTGCGCCAGTATTTTCCTTCCAGCGCATTGCCATCAATGCCGTTCGCAAAACCGCGCGATAAAACACGATCCAGCCACTCTTTCAGCAGCGCCGGACAGCTGTAGGTATAAAGCGGATGCTGGAAAATAATCACCTGATGTTCGCGCAGCAGCTGTTGTTCCCGGTGAATATCGATAAAGAAGTCGGGATACGTTGCGTATAAGTCACGGACCGTAACATGTTCCAGCGCCTGAGCCGGTTGCAGCAAAATACGATTAGCCATCGAGTCCTGTGATTCCGGGTGGGCATAAAGCAGTAAAATCTTCGGTGGCTGCGACATTGTTGTTCTCCAGAGCGTCGTCATTGCTACAGATTTCCGCTACCATGCACGACGCAGCAAAATCTTATTATGTTGCCTGTAAATTAACATATTCTGACGATACGGCGCTTATGATTGTCTTCTCTGCCTTACAAATACGCCGCGGCATCCGCGTCTTGCTCGACAACGCCACCGCCACCATTAATCCAGGCCAAAAAGTCGGATTAGTAGGTAAAAACGGCTGTGGTAAATCCACGCTGCTGTCGCTGCTAAAAGGTGAAATCACCAGTGACGCCGGCAGCATGACTTTTCCTGCCAACTGGGCGCTGGCCTGGGTTAATCAGGAAACGCCGGCTTTGAGCAAAGCGGCGCTCGACTATGTTATTGATGGCGACCGCGAATATCGCCAGCTTGCATCTGAACTAGACGAAGCCAACACACGCAACGATGGCAATGCTATTGCGTTGTTACACGGTAAGCTGGATGCCGTTCAGGCGTGGAGCATACAGGCTCGGGCTTCCAGTCTGCTGCACAGTCTGGGCTTTAGTCAGGAGCAGTTACAGCGCCCGGTGAGCGATTTCTCTGGCGGCTGGCGGATGCGTCTTAATCTGGCGCAGGCGTTGATTTGCCGTTCTGATTTGTTACTGCTTGATGAGCCAACCAACCACCTCGATCTCGATGCGGTTATTTGGCTTGAGCGCTGGCTGAAAAGCTACGAAGGCACGCTGATCCTGATTTCTCATGACCGCGACTTTCTCGATCCGGTCGTGGATAAAATTATCCATATCGAACAGCAATCACTGTTTGAATATACCGGCAACTACACCTCATTTGAGCGCCAGCGCGTCGCTAAACTGGCGCAGCAGCAATCACTGTATGAAAGCCAGCAAGAAAAAGTTGCTCATTTACAGAATTATATCGATCGCTTCCGCGCTAAAGCCACTAAAGCCAGACAGGCGCAAAGCCGCATCAAAATGCTGGAACGCATGGAGATGATTGCTCCCGCACACGTTGATAACCCGTTCAGCTTCAGTTTCCGCGCCCCGGAAAGCTTACCCAATCCGCTACTGAAGATGGAGAAGGTCACGGCCGGCTATGGCGATCGCATCATTCTTGATGCCATCAAACTGAACCTGGTGCCAGGATCGCGCATCGGCTTGCTTGGTCGTAACGGTGCCGGTAAATCGACACTGATTAAGCTGCTGGCCGGTGAGATAAAAGCAATTGAGGGCGAAGTTGGACTGGCTAAGAGTATCAAGCTGGGTTATTTCGCCCAGCATCAGCTGGAATTTTTGCGCGCCGATGAATCACCGCTGCAACATCTCGCCCGTATCGCGCCTGGCGTTCTGGAACAACAACTACGTGATTATTTAGGCGGTTTCGGCTTTCAGGGAGATAAAGTCAGCGAAATCACCGAGCGCTTTTCCGGCGGCGAAAAAGCGCGCCTGGTACTGGCATTAATTGTCTGGCAGCGCCCTAACCTGCTGCTGCTTGATGAACCGACCAACCACCTTGATTTAGATATGCGTCAGGCGCTGACCGAAGCTTTAATTGATTTCGAAGGGGCGTTGGTCGTGGTCTCGCACGATCGCCATTTACTGCGCGCCACTACTGACGATCTTTACCTGGTGCACGACGGCAAAGTCGATGTGTTCCCCGGCGATCTGGACGACTATCAGCAATGGTTAAGCGATCTGCAAAAACAGCAGGCACAACAGGACGCTGCACCGAAGCAGGATAACGGCAACAGTGCACAGGCACGTAAAGATCAGAAGCGCCGTGAAGCTGAGCTGCGTAAACAAACTCAGCCACTGCGTAAAGAGATCGAGAAGCTGGAAAAACAGATGAGCCAATGGCAAAACCAGTTGGCCGACGCCGAAGCTCAGCTATCTGACAGCGCGCTCTACGATCAAAGCCGCAAAGCGGATTTAACCACCGCCCTACAGCAGCAAGCTGAAAGCAAATCGGCGCTGGAAGAAGTAGAAATGGCGTGGCTGGATGCGCAGGAGAAGTTAGAACAACTCATGGCAAGCTGACGCTACCGTTCGCGCAACTCAACCTCTTCATACCGGGCGACAAACGCAACGCAGCCGTCGCCCGGTATGAAGAATTTAAAAAGGTTTATCTCCCAGCACCGTCGCCCGATGCATCACCCTTCTCGCTGGATAGTAATCCGCATTGGCATAATGCTGCGTCACACGGTTATCCCAAATCGCCACATCATTCGGCTGCCAGCGCCAGCGCACCTGAAACTCCGGCCTGGTCACATGCGCAAATAAAAATCCCAGCAGCGCCTCGCTCTCTTTCTCGCTCAAATCCACTATTCGCGTGGTAAAACCTTCATTAACAAACAGCGCTTTTTTGCCGCTCACCGGATGCGTACGAATAACCGGATGCTGCACTGGCGGGTGCTTCTCCACCGCTTGCTGCCAGCGCTGATGCTCTTCCTCAGACTTACGATATTTAAATTCCTGGAATGATTTTTTGAAATCGTGCTCGGCATGCAAACCGTCAGGCAAACTTTTGATCGGCGCAGACAGCGTTTCATAGGCTGCAATCCCACTGGTCCACAACGTATCACCGCCAAATTCCGGTAATACCTTTGACGCTAAAATCGCTATCGCAGGCGGTGTCTCGATAAAGGTAACGTCGGTGTGCCAGTTATCATTGTCAGGTGGATTATCCTGATGCGTATCCAGCACGATAATTTCTTCCACGCCTTCGGCATGTGGATACACCGGATGAATATGCAGATCGCCAAAGCGTATCGCCAGGGCGCGCTGTTGTTCAGGCGCCAACACCTGATCGCGCAAAAACAGCACCTGATGGCGCAGCAAGCCATGATAAAGCTGCTCAAACTGCGCATCGCTAAGCGGGCGAGCCAAATCAAGATTCGTCACTTGCGCACCAATGTACGGACCCAGCGCGTTGATGTTCAGACGTTCGTTCATGGTTGTTCTCCATTCCAGGGTGTCAGGCGGCGCTGTAACACGCGAAGCCCGAGCTCTAAGCTAAAGGCGATTAAAGCAATAACGGCAATACCAGCCAGCACCACATCGGTGGCGAGGAATTCTCCAGCTGACTGCACCATAAATCCAAGCCCACGCGTGGCAGCAATCAGTTCGGCAGCGACCAGCGTTGACCAGCCAACCCCTAAGCCAATACGTAGCCCGGTCAAAATCTCTGGCAAAGCCCCCGGCAAAATAACCCAGCGCAGGATCTGCCAGCGACTGGCTCCCAGCGCCTGGGCAGCACGAATACGCACCTGCTGTGCATTGCGAACGCCTGCCAGCGTTGATAGCGTGACCGGGGCGAATATCGCCAGGTAAATCAGCAGGATTTTCGAAGTTTCACCAATGCCAAACCAAATGACCATCAGCGGCAGATACGCCAGCGGGGGCACCGGGCGATACAGTTCAATCAGCGGATCGAGCAACCCGCGTATCGCCGGACTGAGGCCCATTGCGATGCCAACCGGAATGCCGATCGCCGCTGCGGCCAGCAGTGCAATCAGCATGCGCATCAGGCTGGCCGCCAGATGCTGCCACAGCGTGGCATCCATAAATCCCTGTGGGCTGGCGATGAGCAACAGCTTGCTCAGTACCTGCTGCGGCGAAGGCAGAAACAGGGGCGCAATCAGGCCAAGTGCCGTCACGCCCCACCATATCAGCAGCAGTATGCAGACACTTAGCAAGCTCAGGCTGAGCTGGGTAGAAAGCGGCCAGCGTAGGCGGCGTCGCGATGGTATCGTTTTATCATTGATCAATGCGCTCATACAAAAGCCTCCCGCTGCGCAAAAACACGGCTCAGCACATATTCACGCTGGGCGATAAACGTCGGATCGGATTTAATGCTGCGGCACGCTTCGCCGCTGGCAAAGCGCTGACCAAAATCAAGCCTGAGCCGCTCAACAACGCGGCCTGGGCCTGGAGACAGCAGAACCAGTTCGCTGGCAAGGAAAATCGCTTCTTCTATATCGTGAGTAATTAACAAAATCTGCTTGCCGCTATCACGCCATAACGTTAACAACAGGGTTTGCATCTGCTCGCGGGTGAAGGCATCGAGCGCGCCAAACGGTTCGTCCAGTAGCAGCAGTTGGGGATCGGCGGCCAACGCACGCGCGATACCCACGCGCTGGCGCTGACCACCGGAAAGCTGCCAAATCTGGCGCTTCTCCGCTCCTTCCAGCCCGACTTTTTTAATCAGTCGGCGCGCAATGATTTCGCGTTCCTGACGCGCCATGCCCGCCAGCTGCAAACCAAACGCAACGTTATCCAGCACGTTGCGCCATGGCAATAACCCTTCATGCTGAAATACCACGCCACGCTCTGCGCCCGGTCCGTTAATTACCTTGCCATCCAGCGTGATACTGCCAGATTCAACCGGCAGAAAGCCGGCAACCAGGTTGAGCAGCGTGGTTTTGCCACAGCCAGACGGGCCAAGTACAACCAGCAGCTCACTGTTATCCAGTTGCAGGTTGATGTCCTGCAAGACGGGTTGACCAGCGTAACGGGCATTAAGATGCGAAATGCGTAGCATGGTTGCTCCTTACCTGTGGGCTTACGGTTTGGCTAATGGCGCAACAAAACGCGTGGTGACAAAGCTGCTGTAATCGCTTTCTGCCTGCGGCACTTTCCCCTGCTCTTTCAGGAATTGCGCGGTATCAACAATTGCTGTGTTGACCGGCTTGCTCAGCTGCTCAACCTGCTGCTGTGCGGTGAGATAAGTGTTGCCTTTCACCAGACCGGGTATTTGCGCTGCCGGCACACCGCTCAGACGTGACAATTTATTCAGGTTATCCGGCTGCTTCAGCCATTGTTCAGGGTTAGCGATGTAGGTTTTTTGCGCCTCAAGCGCGCTGCGGGCAAAAGCCGTGACGATGTCAGGATGCTGCGCGGCGAAGTCTTTGCGCACCACCCACACGTCAAGGGTTGGCGATCCCCAACTTCCGACCTGTGAGGAATCAGTCAGCACTTTGCCCTCTTTCTCAAGCTGATTAACGGCGGGCGCCCAGACGTATGCACCATCAATATCGCCCCGTTGCCAGGCGGCAATAATGGCGGGAGGCTGGAGATTAACTAACTGCACCTGCGACGGCTTAATGCCCCAGTGCTTTAGCGCGGCCAGCAGGCTGTAATGGGTGGTGGAAATA
The DNA here is from genome assembly GCF_014946725.1 of Mixta mediterraneensis. Taxonomy (GTDB): domain Bacteria; phylum Pseudomonadota; class Gammaproteobacteria; order Enterobacterales; family Enterobacteriaceae; genus Pantoea; species Pantoea mediterraneensis. The sequence continues at coordinate 118,687 of NZ_JACFXY010000007.1, read as the reverse complement.
AACGGAACGGCAATACGTTTACCGATCAGATCTTTCGGGCTGGCGATACTCTTTTTCACTACCAACGCTTCGGAATTGCCAAGCTGAGAAGCCAGCAGGAAAGCTTCAATCGGCAGCTGCTGCGTGGCTGCTACCGCTAACGGGCTGGAGCCGATATTACCAATCTGTACGTCGCCAGAGGCCAGTGCACGCAATACTCCCGCGCCGCTATCAAATTTGCGCCAGTCAACGGTTGCACCGCTTTCTCTGGCAAAGGTGTTATCTGCCTGTGCTACTTTGGCTGGTTCAGCCGAGGTTTGATACGCCACGGTGACATTCACCGCTTCTGCCTGAAAAGTCAGCAGTGCCAGTGCTGCTGCTAAAACTGTTAATCGTCGTTTCACTGCCATGATGCTGCACCCCAATTTTTTGCGATGCGGGCAGTTTCCCTGTAACGATTAATTTCACAAAGGAATTAAAAATTATCCCTAATAAAAATAAGTTCTTAGATCATCATCTGCAAAACTAAGAAGAAATTCGCAAATACAAAAGCAGTCAGAAAAGACGGGAAGCGTTGTCCTGAAAACGCGTTGAACGCGCTTCCCATGAGCTTAATGCCAGATTAATAATACGCAGGCGGCGGTTAACACCCCCATTGCTACATTGAAGAGGGTCCAGGCGCGTCGGCTGCGCAGAATACGGCCAATCAGGGTGCCAAAACCCATCCAGATCACCCCTGAAACCAGATTCACAATAAACATACCGATACTGATCGCCATCACCGAATGGCGATACGCCTCTCCCGCCAGACTGAAACTGGCCACCGCTCCCAGCGCCATCAGCCACGCTTTGGGATTGATCAATTGCAGCAACCCTCCTTGCCAGAAAGGCATCGGGGCGACACGAGCCGTATCGGTTTCCAGCTTTTCATAAGTCGCGGTCGCAATCTTCCATGCCAGCCATAGCAGATACAGGCTACCGGCAATCTTCAGAATTAAGTGCAGTGAAGGGTAAAGCAGGATTAAGCCACCCACTCCAAACGCCACCATCAATAGCATCACCTGCATGCCGATCATGATGCCGATCATCAAGGGAATGGTGCGCAGAAAGCCAAAATTGGCCCCTGAAGCGGTGAGTAACATATTATTAGGGCCTGGCGTGATCGCAGCGATCCAAAGAAAACCCAACATTGATAAAAAAAGACTCAGTTCCATGGAAATCGGGTGCTCCTCACCCCTGGCAAGCAAAAAACCTATCGAAGCTAGCAGTGTGATAGGGAACAGACAAGGCTTTACAACATGAAATTTATGGATGAGCAGCATGAGCGCTTTATCGCACTCGCTGGCTTCGGTAATCCGCATCTGCAAACCGTGCTACCACGCCTGCTGCGTCGCCATGTCACCTTGCAGCCGCACTGGCAGCGGCTGGATCTGCCGGACGGCGACTTTGTTGATTTGGCATGGAGCGAAGATCCACAACCGGTACAGCATAAGCCGCGCGCAGTGTTGTTTCATGGCCTGGAAGGCAGCTTTTATAGCCCTTATATACATGGGCTGATGGCGAGGTGTCAGGCACGCGGCTGGCTGGCGGTGGTGATGCATTTTCGTGGCTGCAGCGGCGAACCCAATCGACTCAACCGCATTTATCATTCAGGCGAAACGGAAGACGCTCGCTTTTTTTTGCAATGGCTGCGCACTCGCTGGGGTCGCGTTCCGACAGCGGCAGTAGGTTTTTCGCTGGGTGGCAATATGCTGGGTTGCCTGCTGGGTCAGCAAGGGGAGGATACCGCGCTGGATGCTAGTGTCATTGTTTCGGCGCCGCTGATGCTTGAACCCTGTAGCCTGCGGCTGGAGCAGGGATTTTCGCGCTTCTATCAATACTATTTGCTGGCTCAACTCAAAAAAAATGCTGAACGCAAGCTACGCGCATGGCCGGAAACGTTACCGGTGAATTTAACCCAACTCAAAGCGCTGCGCCGTCTGCGCGATTTTGATGATGCTATTACCGCACGCGCGCATGGCTTTGTGGATGCCGGCGACTATTATCGTCGCGCCAGCGCCTTGCCTCTATTAAATTCAGTACGTAAACCGCTGCTGATCATTCACGCCAAAGACGATCCGTTTATGAGTAGCGACGTGATCCCGCGAAAAAACCAATTATCTGCCACTATTACTTATCAAATGACGTCGCATGGCGGCCACGTTGGATTTGTTGGCGGTACGCTGTTCCAGCCACAACTGTGGCTGGAACAGCGCGTGCCACAATGGCTTTCACCTTTTTTGGATGGCTAATCTGTGATTATTCCCTGGCAAGAGGTTTCACCCGAAACCCTCGAAAATCTGATTGAAACCTTCGTGCTGCGCGAAGGAACCGACTATGGCGAGCATGAACGCAGCCTGGAAGACAAAGTCGCTGACGTACGCCGCCAGCTTGAGCGCGGCGAAGTGCTATTAGTGTGGTCCGAACTGCATGAAACGGTAAATATCATGCCGCGCAATGAATTTCGTGGCTAATGCGTTAACGAGGAATTCATGCTAACAATGCTCTTCGCCCGACCTCACAGGAAGCTTTTCTATGTCTGCCCGCCATCCAATTATCGCAGTGACCGGTTCCAGCGGAGCAGGAACCACTACCACCAGCCTCGCCTTCCGTAAGATTTTCCAGCAGTGGGATCTGCACGCGGCAGAACTTGAAGGCGACAGTTTTCATCGCTTCACGCGACCTGAAATGGACATGGCTATCCGCAAAGCGCGCGATCTGGGACGTCATGTCAGTTATTTCGGCCCCGAAGCCAATGATTTTGGTCTGCTGGAACAAACCTTTATTGAATATGGTAAAAGTGGTCAGGGTCAGTCGCGTAAATACCTGCATACCTATGACGAAGCGGTGCCGTGGAATCAGGTGCCCGGCACCTTTACGCCGTGGCAGCCACTGCCAGCCAATACCGATATTCTGTTTTATGAGGGGCTGCATGGCGGCGTGATGACCGCGCAACACAACGTGGCCGAAAACGTCGACTTGCTGGTTGGCGTAGTGCCGATTGTGAACCTGGAATGGATCCAAAAACTGGTACGTGATACCAGCGAGCGCGGCCATTCTCGTGAAGCCGTAATGGATTCGGTGGTGCGCTCAATGGAAGATTACATTAACTTCATCACGCCACAATTTTCTCGCACCCATATTAACTTCCAGCGCGTTCCCACTGTGGATACGTCAAATCCGTTTGCCGCACGCAGCATCCCGTCGCTGGATGAAAGCTTTGTGGTTATCCATTTCCAGGCGCTTGAAGATATTGATTTCCCCTATCTGCTGGCGATGTTGCAAGGATCGTTCATCTCGCATATCAATACCCTGGTTGTTCCGGGTGGCAAAATGGGGCTGGCGATGGAGTTAATTATGGGGCCGCTGGTCAAACGGCTCATGGAAGGCAAACGTATTGAATAAGGGGGGAGGCCACAAATCGGCCTCCGGCAACTACAGTTCTGTCACTTCATAACTGTGAGTGATTTCCACACCTTTACCTAACATAATCGCCACCGAGCAATACTTGTCGGCAGAAAGGTCAACAGCGCGCGCCACCGCTTTGTCAGCCAGCGCTTTGCCGCTCACAATAAAATGCAGATTAATATGGGTAAAAATACGCGGCGCTTCTTCGCGACGTTCGGAAGTGAGTTTGACTTCACACTCGACTACATCATTGCGGCCTTTCTGCAAAATGGACACCACATCAATCGCGCTGCATCCCCCTGCTGCCATCAGCACCATCTCCATCGGGCTGGGCGCTTTATCGCCAGCGTTACCGTCCATCACTACCTGATGGCCCGACGACGATTCGCCAAGAAATGTCAGACCTTCAACCCACTTCACTCTTGCCTGCATGATATAGCCTCCATAACCTGATCATTTGCGTCAGAGTACGCTTTCACCTGGTAAACAGCAATCCAGAGAAATCCGCCCTTTGCTGAAGCGAGACAACACAAGACAGTCGGCAAAAGCTGTGTTACAAACAGAGCTGAAAATATTTTTCGTCACCTGATGACGAAGCCGGGAAGAATTAAGCGCCATGCGCCAAATGCAGCCCGAATAATTTCCAGAATGGAAAATGCTTGAAGCTTTCATCGCCTGACAGGGAAATTGTCCCCTGTATTTTGGGCACGATTACAACAGAGGATAATAGCGAATGGTTCTCGGCAAACCGCAAACAGACCCTACACTCGAATGGTTCCTGTCCCATTGCCATATTCACAAATATCCATCCAAAAGTACGCTGATTCACCAAGGTGAAAAGGCTGAAACGCTTTACTACATCGTGAAAGGTTCCGTTGCGGTTCTGATCAAAGATGAAGAAGGCAAAGAGATGATTCTCTCCTATTTGAATCAAGGCGATTTTATTGGCGAGCTTGGCCTGTTTGAAGAAGGTCAGGAACGTAGCGCCTGGGTACGTGCGAAAACCGCGTGCGAAGTGGCAGAAATTTCCTACAAGAAATTTCGTCAGTTGATTCAGGTAAACCCGGATATTTTGATGCGACTGTCGTCGCAGATGGCGCGTCGCTTACAGGTAACGTCAGAAAAAGTGGGTAACCTCGCTTTCCTTGACGTTACCGGACGCATTGCGCAAACGCTGCTTAATCTGGCCAAACAGCCAGACGCCATGACGCATCCCGACGGCATGCAAATTAAAATTACTCGTCAGGAAATTGGCCAAATCGTTGGTTGCTCACGTGAAACCGTGGGCCGTATTTTGAAGATGCTGGAAGATCAGAACCTGATCTCAGCACACGGCAAAACCATCGTCGTTTACGGCACCCGCTAATTCCTGTCACTCCCGGCGTGATGGCAACATCACGCCGTTATTATTTGCGCTGAGCTGATGTGGCGTCGAATCATCTATCATCCGGAAATTAACTACGCCCTGCGGCAGACGCTGGTCCTTTGCGTGCCCGTTGCACTCGGCTGGCTGTTTGGCGATCTGCAAAAGGGACTGCTGTTCTCGCTGGTGCCTGCCTGCTGCAATATTGCTGGCCTCGATACTCCCCATAAACGCTTCTTTAAGCGCCTGATTGTCGGCGGCAGCCTGTTTGCGCTCGGCAGTTTTCTTATGCAGTTTCTGACACTGAAAGGCGTTCCGCTACCCGCCATTCTGCTTGTCATGCCCTTATTGCTCGGCGTGACGGGTGAAATCAGCCCGCTTCATGGGCGTTTACTGCCCGGTTCGCTAATTGCCGCCATTTTCACACTGAGCCTGATGGGACGTATGCCGATGTATGTTCCGCCGTTGCTCTATATTGGCGGTACGCTGTGGTACGGCCTGTTCAACTGGTTTTGGTTCTGGCTGTGGAAAGAGCAGCCGATGCGTGAAAGCCTGAGTCTGGTCTATCGCGAGCTGGCCGATTACTGCGACGCGAAATACACGCTACTGACGCAATTCGTCGATCCAGAAAAAGCGTTGCCGCCGCTGCTGGCGCGTCAACAAAAAGTGGTCGATCTGATTAACATCTGTTATCAACAGATGCATATGTTGTCGGCCAATGGCGATGAAAGCCATAAACGCCTGAAGCGTTCCTTTCAGGTTGCATTGGATTTGCAGGAGCATATCTCTGTCAGCCTGCATCAACCGGAAGAGGTGCAAAAGCTGGTGGAGCAGAGTCATGCGGAAGCGGTGATCCGCTGGAATGCCAGAACCATTTCGACCCGGCTTCGGGTGCTGGCGGATAACATTCTTTATCATCAACTGCCCGACCGCTTTGCCATGGATAAACAGCTTGGCGCGCTGGAAAAGATTGCACGCCAGCACCCTGATAACCCGGTCGGTAACTTTTGTCTATATCATTTCAACCGTATCGCGCGCGTACTGCGCACGCAAAAACCACTCTATCAGCGCGACCTGATGGCCGATCGTCAGCGTCACCTGCCGCTGTTGCCCGCCCTGCGTAGTTATCTGAATTTCAAGTCTGCTGCACTGCGCACTGCTGGCCGCTTTGCCGTTATGCTGATGTTGGGCAGCGCACTGGCCATGTTTTTCAATATTCCTAAACCTTACTGGATTCTGATGACCATTATGTTCGTGAGTCAGAATAGCTACTGCGCTACGCGGGTACGCATTCAACACCGCGCGCTCGGCACATTTGCCGGTTTAGTGATTGCCGCTGCCACTTTGCGCTTCGCCGTACCGGAATCGCTGGTGCTGCTTATCATGCTCGTTATCACCTTCGTCAGTTACCTGTTTACCCGTAAATTTTATGGCTGGGCGACCATTGGTTTTACCGTCACAGCGGTATATTCACTGCAACTGCTGTCGCTGAATGGCGCACAGTTCCTGCTACCACGACTGATGGATACCCTGATGGGTTGCCTGATCGCCTTTGGTGGCATGGTGTGGCTTTGGCCACAGTGGCAAAGCGGCTTGCTGCGCCAGAACGCGCATGATGCGCTGGAAACGTATCAGGATGCACTACGCATGTTGCTTGGCCCGGAACAGTCAGCTGAAAAGCTGGCTTATCAGCGCGTACTGGTCAATCAGGCACACAATGCACTCTTTAACTCGCTGAATCAGGCGATGCAGGAGCCGGGTTTCAACTCTCAATATTTGAAAGATATGCGAATGTGGGTAACGCATAGCCAGTTCATTATAGAACACATCAACGCCATGACCATTCTCGCGCGCGAGCATACTATGCTGACACCCGCGCTGGCGGAACGCTATTTACAGTCGTGCGAGATTGCATTGCAACGCTGCCAGCAGCGGCTGGAATATGACGGTAACGGTTCACAAACCAACGTGCTACAGGAGGCGGAAAATATCAATGAAGGGCCGATTACGGTTGTGGAGCAGCATGTAAAACGCATTTTGGGACACCTGAATGTGATGCATACCATTTCGTCTCTGGCATGGAGCCAGCGGCCACAACATGGTCGCTGGCTGGTCAGGCATTTAAGAAAAAGCTAAATCAGGCGCTAAGCACCTTCTCCACCACTTTGGCAAAGCGCTGCATACCTTCGGCAATCACGTCTGGTTCAATGACCAGCGACGGCGCGAAACGGATCACATCCGTCCCCGCAACCAGAATCATTACGCCTTCTGCCGCAGCGGCATGCAGAATATCGCGCGTCTTACCTGCATGCTGCGGTTTCAGCGCCGCGCCAATTAGCAGACCTTTACCACGAATATCAGAGAACAGATCCTGCTGAGCATCAAGGGCTTTCAGCGCTTCGACAAATTGCTGACGACGGGTCTCTACGCCTTGTAACACCTCCGGCGTATTGATGATGTCCAGCGCCGTTTCGGCAATCGCACACGCCAGCGGGTTGCCGCCGTAAGTCGTACCATGTACGCCTGGCGCCATGGTAGAAGCAACTTCATTGGTAGTCAGCATCGCACTTACCGGGAAACCGCCGCCCAGCGCTTTTGCTGAGGTCAGAATATTCGGCATCACGCCGTAATGTTCATAGGCAAACAGTTTACCGCTGCGTCCCATGCCGCTTTGCACTTCGTCCAGCACCAGCAGCGCCTGATACTGATCGCACAGTTCGCGCAGACCTTGCATAAATTCCTGCGTCGCCGGCATCACCCCGCCTTCGCCCTGAATCGGCTCAACCACGATGGCACAGGTGTGATCATCAATAACGGCTTTTACTGCATCCAGATCGTTGAAGGGGACATGCACAATATCTGCGGGCTTTGGACCAAAGCCGTCCGAATATTTTGGCTGCCCACCAACCGACACGGTGAACAGCGTGCGGCCATGAAAAGCATTATGGAAAGCGATAATTTTGCTTTTGAACGGACTGTGCCGTTTGTAAGCGTAATAACGCGCCAGCTTAAACGCGGCTTCGTTTGCTTCTGCGCCTGAATTTGCAAAGAACACGCGCTCAGCAAAAGTGGCATGGATTAATTTACTGGCAAGCCGCAGCGCCGGTTCGTTAGTGAACACGTTGCTGGTATGCCACAGCGTTTCGCCCTGGCTTTTCAGGGTTTCTACCAGCGACGGGTGACAATGGCCCAACGCGGTGACCGCGATCCCGCCAGAGAAATCGATATATTCTTTGCCTTGCTGATCCCATACGCGGCTGCCCTTGCCTTTCACCGGCACGAACTGTGCCGGTGCATAAACAGGCAAAATGACGTTATCGAATGTTTCCCGCGTTACCGCAATTTTTTCCGCTGCCATTGACGACCTCATTTGATTAGCTGTTGAGCCAATGCGAGATAATAATCATAAAATATGCATAAAAAATCAATCAAAGGCAAACATAACTTTACTGATTAAGGAAATTGCGCAGCAGCTGATGGCCTTGCTCGCTAAGAATACTCTCGGGGTGGAACTGCACGCCTTCCAGCGCCAGGGTTTTATGACGGAATCCCATAATTTCATCCAGTTGTCCGTCGCGCAGACTCCAGGCGGTGATTTCAAAATCATCCGGCAAGGTATCGCGCTGCACGATTAACGAATGATAGCGCGTAACGGTAAGTGGATTGTTCAGGTTGCGGAATACGCCGCGGTTGGTGTGCTGAATCGCAGACGTTTTACCGTGCATCACCTGACGCGCACCCGTCACTTTCGCGCCATACGCCTGCGCAATGGCCTGATGACCAAGACAAACACCAAGCACCGGTATGCGTCCGGCAAAATGGCGAATGGCTGCCAGCGAAATGCCAGATTCATCCGGCGTGCACGGCCCAGGGGAAATAACCAGGTGCGTCAACGGTAAGGCGTTCATCTCTTCCAGCGTGATGGCATCGTTTCGCACAACGCGAACTTCCGTGCCAAGCTCGCAAAAATACTGGTAGAGATTCCAGGTGAACGAGTCGTAATTGTCGATAAGCAGCAGCATAGCCCATCCAGAGTGGTTGAAAGCGCCGCCATTCTACGCTTTTACCCCGCTTCGCTCACTATTTTCGCAAATACCTGTTCAAGCCGTTTCAAATCACCGGAAGCGCCAGCCTGATTTGCGGCAGCCCAGTTTTCCGTCTCAACCTTACCCCAGTCGAGCAAAAACCCCGCATGCAGCGCCAGCTGTTCGAAGAAGATGCGCTGGGCGCGACCATTGCCTTCACGGAACGGATGCAACATATTGATTTCGCAATAGTAGTGTGCGATACGCTGTACAAACTGTTCCGCTCCCAGATCGGCTAAACCTTTCTCTTCTTCCAGCGCGCTCATCAGCGTATTGCCCTCTTTTTCGATATATTCAAAATGGCAAAACGGCATATCGTCGCGCCAGATATCGATGGTTCGTAACTCCCCGGCCCAGCTATAGTCATCCTGGAAAAGGGTACGATGAATATGGCAAAGATAAGGCAGGCCCAGGGTACTTGCGCCCAGTTCAAGCGTGGCAAGGCGTGCAGCGCTGAAGCTTAACTCCGCTTTACGCAGCTGAACGGCATCATAAATATCAAGGCGATTTTTCAACACATCCTCGTTGTGCCACAGGTAGGGATCGCGGATAACGGCAGCGTTATTGGCCATACTGTCTCCTCAGCGATTCCAGTCGCGTCTGAGCATCTTCGCCTTTTAGTGCGGGTTCATTTAGCACTAAGCCTTCCAGCCGACAGCTGGCCTGATAGCAGGCTGCGCGCCGCTGTTGCCAGAGCGTCGATTTTTGTTTCTCGGTGAGTTTGTTTGCCATATCGCCTCCTGGCTGCGTTTTGCCCTAAGTATAAGAGCAAAATTTTCCTTTGCCGGAGGCGTGGCAATGTTCGCCATCTGTCGATGGCGTTAGAAGTGTTAAGGCAGAACTTTTGCAGAGAGGATAACGACCGGTTTTGTTGGCACATTCTGGTATGGACCGACGTCTTTGGTTGGGACCTGAGAAATCTTATCTGCCACTTCAATCCCTTTCACTATTTTACCAAATACCGCATAACCAAAATCACGCTGACCGTGATCAAGGAAAGCGTTATCTGCCACGTTCAGGAAAAACTGGCTGGTAGCGCTGTCTTTATCTGCTGTACGCGCCATAGAAATGGTACCGCGCAGATTACGCAGGCCATTGTCTGCTTCATTTTTAACAGGCGCGTTGGTCTGCTTCTGTTGCATATCAGTCGTAAAACCGCCGCCCTGAATCATAAAACCAGGGATCACGCGATGGAAAATAGTGTTGTTGTAGAAACCACTATTTACATAATCGACGAAATTTTTCACTGTAACCGGCGCTTTTTGATCGTTCAGTTCGAGTTCGATATTACCGGCAGAAGTGGTAAGCAGAATGTGTGTATCGCCTTTAGCGGCTAATGCCGAGGCAGAAACCGAGGAGAGCGCTAACAGGGCAACTGCCGCTGTCAAAGTACGTTTAAACATAAAAGATTCCTTACCTTGGAGAGCGAGCTCAAAACGAGATTGATTGTAAAGAGCATGTATTCTAAGAGCCAGCGTTTTACCTTTATTTACGTGCGCATTAACGAAACGGTGTAATCGATAAACGCCGGACATTAATTGATTGAAATCACATTAATAGTGAAATAATAGATCCAGATTTTCATTGATTGTTTATTAAGGGCACCGTTCCGTTTACACTTTCTCACACTTTTACCGACCTTCCGGTATTTAACAGGTGCAGAAATATGACAAACCGAAATCGTTTAGGCCTTACCTGGATCAGCTTTTTTTCTTATGCGCTTACCGGCGCGCTGGTGATCGTTACCGGCATGGTAATGGGTGATATTGCGAAAGATTTCCAGATCCCCATCTCCAGCATGAGTAACACTTTTACTTTTCTTAATGCCGGTATTCTGGCGGCGGTTTTCCTTAATGCCTGGTTGATGGTCATCGTACCCCTTAAACGCCAGCTGATCTTTGGCTTTGTCTTAATGATACTGGCGGTAGCAGGTCTGATGACCAGCCGCGATCTAAGCATCTTCTCGCTGTGTATGTTCGTACTGGGCGTGGTCAGCGGTATCACCATGTCGATTGGCACTTTCCTGATTACACATATATATGAAGGTCGCCAGCGAGGCTCACGCCTGTTGTTTACCGACTCCTTTTTTAGCATGGCCGGCACACTGTTCCCAGTGCTGGCAGGCATCCTGCTGGCACGCCAGTTGCCCTGGTATTGGGTCTACGCCTGTATTGGCGTCATTTACGTCGCGATTTTTGTGCTGACGCTGCTGGTAGAATTTCCGGTCCTGAGTAAACCAGAAAACAGCCCAACGGTAGAAAAAGAGAAGTGGGGCGTTGGCGTGCTGTTCCTGTCGATTGCCGCGCTGTGCTATATCCTGGGTCAACTCGGCTTTATTTCCTGGGTGCCGGAATACGCGACCAAAACCATGGGCATGGATATTGCCAGCGCGGGTCAGCTGGTCGGTAATTTCTGGACCGCCTATATGATCGGCATGTGGGTGTTCAGCTTCCTGCTGCGTTTCTTCGATTTGCAACGCATTCTGATGGTTCTGACCGGCCTCGCCACGGTATTGATGTACTGGTTTGTCCGCAGCAACGATGCCGGTATGCTGAGCTGGATCATCATGACACTAGGCTTCAGCTCCAGCGCGATTTACACCACCATCATTACGCTTGGTTCGCTGCAAACCAAAGTCTCGTCGCCAAAGCTGGTGAATTTTATCCTGACCTGCGGCACAGTCGGCACTATGTTAACTTTCGTGGTAACCGGACCGATTGTTGAGAAGAGCAGCGTGCACGCTGCACTGTTTACCGCTAACGGTTTGTATGCGGTGGTGTTCATTATGTGTGTGCTGCTTGGTTTTGTGTCTAAGCATCGCCAGCATGGTCACGTCACGCATTAATCCTTTCGGGCGGCGCTGCGGCGCTGCCCTCTTCCTTCAACCTTTGGCATCCTTCCCTCTTTTTCCTGCCGGTAGATGACATATTGCGCCGGTTGGAAGCCCAGATAAACGCTGACAGACCACCGCTGCAGGAACAGCCGCGTTATAGTAACGGGCGCTTCAGTAGAACATGAGCGCTTACAGCCCGCACGCTTCAGCTTGAACCGCTCGACTTTTTATTATGCAGCCATACTCAGCGTTGCGCTTTTTGCAGCCGCGGGTGAAAAGCGGTCGCTGTGCCGCATCCAGTAAAAACGGCGGGTTCAGGCCCGCCGCTTTTTTTTACCGCTTAACACTCAAGGCTGGGCGACAAAACCCACCGCTTGATACACCTTCTTCAGCGTCTCTTGCGCCTGCGCGCGCGCTTTAGTTGCGCCGTCACGCATTACCTGTTCCAGCAAAGCTTCGTCATTCCGGAAACGGTTATAACGCGCCTGCAATTCCGACAACATGCCAGAAACCGCATCGGCTACTGCACCTTTCAGATGACCATACATTTTGCCTTCAAACTCTTGTTCCAGCTCGGCAACAGGTTTGCCAGTGACGCCAGACAAAATATCCAGCAGGTTAGAAACGCCGGGCTTTTCTTTAATGTCGTAGCGCACCACTGGCGGCTCTTCGGAGTCGGTCATGGCTCGTTTGATCTTCTTCACTACCGATTTAGGATCTTCCAGCAGGCCGATAACATTATTGCGATTATCGTCAGACTTGGACATCTTCCTGGTCGGCTCAAGTAGCGACATCACGCGTGCGCCTGATTTCGGGATGAATGGCTCCGGCACCTTGAAAATTTCGCCATAAAGCGCATTAAAACGGCTGGCAATATCACGGCTCAGCTCCAGGTGCTGTTTCTGATCTTCACCCACCGGCACCTGATTAGTCTGATACAGCAGAATGTCTGCGGCCATCAGCACCGGGTAATCAAACAGGCCCGCATTAATGTTCTCTTCATAGCGCGCCGATTTGTCTTTGAACTGGGTCATACGGCTGAGTTCGCCGAAATAGGCGTAGCAGTTCAAAACCCAGCTCAGCTGCGCATGTTCTGGCACATGTGACTGGACGAAAATAGTGCTTTTCTCAGGATCGATACCGCAGGCAAGATAAAGCGCCAGCGTATCCAGCGTGGCTTGACGCAGAGCAGCAGGATCCTGACGCACGGTGATGGCGTGTAAGTCAACGATGCAGTAAATGCAGTGGAAATCGTCCTGCATCTGCACCCACTGACGCAGCGCACCCATATAGTTGCCAATGGTCAGTTCGCCGGACGGCTGTGCGCCGCTGAAAACGATGGGTTTGCTCATGATTGTGTCCTGATAATTACAGCCCAAGAGCGGGCAAAAGTTCGTCGAAAGAGTTGAGGGTTAAATCAGGCTGGCTGGTAGCAATCGGCTCGCCGTAATTGTAACCAAACGTCATGCCGATATTGGGCACGCCAGCCGCCTGGGCAGCGAGAATATCATTGCGGGAATCGCCGACAAACAGTAATTGTCCCGGCAGTAGGCCGAACTTACCCAGTACCAGAAAAATCGCAGCAGGGTGTTTTTTTCACAATGACATCATCGCCACCAATAATCAGCGAAAACGCGTCGGCAATACCGAGCGAGGCTAATAAAGGCGCAACAAAGGGGGTGGGCTTGTTGGTAACAAGAGCCAGCGGAATGCCTTTAGTCTGCAGCGTTTCCAGCGTCGCTTTTACCTGTGGAAACAGCGTACTGCCCGCCTCCACCGTGTCGGCGTAATGCCTGTCGAATAAGGCACGCGCATCGCGTTGCTCGTCCGGCTGCGGCTCTCGGCCCAGTGCATACGTCAATGCACGCGACATCATCACGTCAGCACCATTGCCAATCCAGGTGGATACGCGCTCGATGCCAGCGGCAGGTAATTTTAGATCTGCCAGCGTACGATCAATCGCATCGGACAGGCCCGGCGCGCTGTCTACCAGCGTGCCGTCAAGATCAAATGCCAGCGCACGAATATCAGTGAAATGAGCCATTCGCTTTCTCCAGCTCGTTGCGCATATCATCAATGACTTTTTTGTAATCGGGATGACCAAAAATAGCGGATCCAGCAACAAACATGTCGGCACCCGCTGCTGCGATTTGCCCAATGTTATCAATCTTCACACCACCGTCCACCTCAAGACGAATGTGGTAGCCGCTCTGATCAATGCGTTTACGTGCTTCGCGCAATTTATCCAGCGTACCAGGAATAAAAGATTGCCCACCAAAGCCTGGGTTCACCGACATCAGCAGAATGATGTCCAGCTTATCCATCACGTAATCGAGATAGCTGAGCGGCGTGGCGGGATTGAACACCAGGCCTGCCTTGCAGCCGTGTTCTTTGATCAGCTGTAAGGTGCGATCGACATGCTCGCTGGCTTCGGGATGAAACGTAATATAGGTGGCGCCGGCTTTGACGAACTCAGGGATTAGCGCATCAACCGGTTTCACCATCAGATGCACATCGATAGGTGCGGTGATGCCATAGTCGCGCAGCGCTTTCAGCACCATCGGCCCCATGGTCAGGTTGGGAACGTAATGGTTATCCATTACGTCGAAGTGAACCACGTCGCCTCCAGCCGCCAGCGCTTTTGCGGTGTCTTCGCCCAGACGGGCAAAATCCGCCGAAAGGATTGAAGGGGCCAGCAAATATTGTTTCATCCGTTTCTCCCACTGTTGTGCGCCAACCTTGCGGCTGGCGTAATGCGTTGGTCGCGGACGAAACCGACTAGCTAAACAGTGCCAGCAGTTCGTCGACCTTTGTGCGACCGCTTATGCTTCGGCTAATAGAACGCCGGGCCTTAACCACATATAACACTGCCTCCTGATACCATAAACGTGTGAGTGCAGTGTCATGGTTGGAAATCAATACCGGGATCTGGCTTTCTGTCGCCAGCTTGCCAGCCAGCTCTGCCAGATGCTGCTGTTCACGCAGACTAAAACTGTTGGTGTGATACGCCGTAAAATTGGCCGTCGCGGACAGCGGGGCATACGGCGGATCACAATATACCACAGAGCCTTTGCGGGCATTGCTCAGGGTAACATCGTATGACTCACAGACAAATGTCGCTTTCTGTGACCGCTCGGCAAACCATAGCAGCTCCGCTTCAGGAAAGTAGGGTTTACGATAACGACCAAACGGCACATTGAATTCGCCACGCAGGTTATAGCGGCACAAGCCGTTGTAGCAGTGACGATTCAAATAGAGGAACAGCAGTGCGCGCTGATAGCTGTCGGCACTGAGGTTGAATTCGGTACGGCGCAGGTAATAGCAGGCTTCAGTGTTGCCTTCCGGGGTGAACAAGAGCTGTGCATCACGAATAAAATCTGCCGTGCGATGCTTAACGATGTTGTAAAGATTAATTAAGTCGCTGTTAATATCAGCAAGATGGTAATGGTCAAATTCGGTATTAAGAAACACCGATCCGGCACCAACAAAGGGTTCAACCAGGCAGTCACCTTGCGGTAAATAGCGATGAATTTCTTCAACTAAGGGAAACTTCCCCCCTGCCCATTTCAGGAAAGCGCGATTTTTCTTCATGCTGTCGTGGTTAATACATCTTATGGTGAGGCTGTGGCTGGACCGACAGCAGATCTGCGCTTAAAAACGGGGCCAGGGTGACTGGCCCCACATAAACTATTGAGCTTCTTTCTTCACCTGGCTCAGCGGCTTCACCCAGGGGTTCTGCTCACGAACGTCTGCCGGTAGCGAGGCAACGGCGCGTTTAGCCTCGGCGGGGGTCGCGTAAGAGCCACTCACCAGCACGTACCACGACTGACCGTTACGGGTGGTTTTATATACGTGATAACCGCTGAGATTCTGTTTCTTCGCCCAGGCATTCAGGCTGTCTTCACGCGATGCGCCGCTCAGCTGCAGCGTATAGTTGCCGCTCGGCAGTGATTTGCTGGAGGCACTGCTTCCTGCATGGCTACTGGTGTCAGAACCGCGGGTAACCGGACGCGCTGGCGTAGTATGTGTTTTGCTTTCGCTGGTTACGGGCTTCGTCGCTGTTTTATGCGGCTGCTCGCGTTGAGTTCGCACCGGCGAGCTGTTTTTACCCGCTGCCGGGCGGTTCGCCGGCGCTGTGGCTGTATGGTTCGCATTGCCACTTACCGTGGCCGGAGCCGTTGGTAAAGAACCGGTGTTCTGCGCACCCTGCGCAGCGTTATCCATTTGCTGCTGCTGATTATTCAGCGCGCTGTTGAGGTCGCCTGGCAAAGTGACGCGTTGCTGGTTAGCAGGTGCTTCAACTGGCGCGGCCTGAGTAGGAGTGGAGGAAACTTCAGGCATTGAAATGTCACGCGGCGCGTTGCTGGCACTCTCGCCCGCAGCTGGCGGGGTGTTTACGGCTGATGCAGCTGGTCCGGACGAATTTTGCCCGCCGGTCATGGAAGTCGCCCCTGTAAGATCGATATTTCTGTCGCCGTTAGCGTTAGATCCACCTGTGGATGTAGCCTTACTGCTATCAGACGCCGGTTTGCTGTCGTCCGGGCCATTCAGCGCCGAGCCAATGCCCAGCACTAACAGCAGCAAAACCAAAATGCCGATGCCCATCATCATTTTCTGACGGGAAACCGGCACTTTAGGTGCAGAAGTCGGCTTGCGTGGACGCGAGGGACGGCGGTCACTGGCGTCAGGTTTTAACTCGTCTTCCGGTTTAAACTCATCCATTTTGCCTCCTCAGTAAAGCGGGTATAGGTTGCGCTTCACCGCGCAGCTCTGCCGCTTAACTGCTTATTATCAAGTTTTCTGGCAATCGTTAATTGCAGCCAGCACCATATCATGCGCTACGCCGCCACGCACTTCAGAACGGCCAATCGATAAAGGCAGCACCAGGCGTAATTCGCCAGCGAGGACTTTCTTGTCGCGCATCATATGAGGCAAGTAGTCTTCCGCTTTCATCGCTTCTGGGCCATGCACCGGTAAACCGGCACGATGCAGTAAAGTGATAATGCGATCGGTTTCTTCGGTTTTGAACTGGCCTAAACGTTCTGCGGTATGTGCTGCCATAACCATGCCCGCAGCAACAGCTTCGCCGTGCAACCAGTTGCCATAACCCATGTGTGCTTCAATCGCATGACCATAGGTATGGCCCAGATTCAACAGCGCACGCTGGCCGGTTTCCCGCTCATCAGCAGCAACCACTTCCGCCTTCAACTCACAGCAGCGACGAATACAGTACGCCATGGCTTGCGTTTCCAGCGCCAGTAACCGATCAAGATTTTGCTCCAGCCATGTGAAAAATTCGCCATCCAGAATGATGCCGTACTTAATCACTTCCGCCAGACCTGACGCCAGTTCGCGTGGCGGCAACGAGCGTAAACAGTCAGTATCAATTATCACCGAAGCGGGCTGATAAAATGCACCGATCATGTTTTTACCAAGTGGATGGTTAACGGCGGTTTTGCCACCCACGGAAGAATCAACCTGTGACAACAAGGTCGTGGGCACCTGAATAAAGCGTACACCGCGCTGATAGCTGGCTGCAGCAAAACCGGTCAGATCGCCAATGACCCCCCCGCCTAAGGCGATAAGCGTCGTGTCGCGACCGTGCGGCTTTTGCAGCAGTGCGGTAAAGACTTGATCCATCACGGCCAGCGTTTTGTACTGCTCGCCGTCGGGTAAAACCACCTGATCCACTTTTACGCCCGCCGCTGTCAGCAGCGCCGACAGCTTCTCAAGGTAGAGCGGTGCCAGTGTCTGGTTAGTCACCAGCATGGCATGATCGCCCGCTTTTAGCGGCCAAAAAGAAGCCGGATCGTTAAACAGTCCGGCGGCGATAGTAATGGGGTAACTACGTTTCCCCAATGCAACGGTGATCTTCTCCATAATGCTCAATACCTGTTACAGAGCCTTTAAGCGTTGGATCAACTTTTTTCCAACATGTGGATAATCTGATTCGCCACCACTTTCGCACTCTGATCATCAGTACGGATGGTGACATCGGCGATCTCTTCGTACAGCGGGTTACGTTCGTCAGCTAACGCTTCGAGCACTTCGCGTGGTGGTGAATCCACCTGCAACAGCGGACGTTTTTTATCACGCTGCGTGCGCGCCAGCTGCTTCTCGATAGTGGTTTCCAGATACACCACGACACCGCGGGCGGAGAGACGATTACGGGTTTCCCGGGATTTAACGGAGCCACCGCCAGTCGCCAGGACGATGCCTTGCTTCTCGGTCAGTTCATTGATGATTTTTTCTTCGCGATCGCGAAAGCCAGCTTCGCCTTCGACGTCAAAAACCCAGCCCACATCCGCTCCGGTGCGTCGCTCAATTTCCTGATCGGAATCGAAGAACTCCATATTGAGTTGCTGAGCCAACTGACGGCCAATAGTGCTTTTGCCGGCACCCATCGGCCCAACCAGAAAGATATTGCGTTTTTCTGCCATTTTGTCGGTATTACTAAGAATTCGTTAATGATACCCCGCGTTCAGCTTTTTGCTGGCGGGACAGGAACTGAGACCTCATGAGCATTAGCAAGAGTCAGACGAAAAATTATCTCAACACTCAAGGCCGTTTGGCAACCGATTATATTGCCTGCGGCACATCCATTTCTGAATTGGCCTGTAGTTCGCGAAACTGTAACGCGTCAGCGCTGCGTTTTTTCAACGCCGCCTTCAGAGGAGATTTCTTTCTGAGCTGTCTGCTGAGCTTAACCCAACATAAACGGTTACAACGCGGTTACAACATATTGAAAATCGCTAAACCTTGTAAGCTAATTCCTGCCCTGCGTCAATGCGGATGGCATTCAGGAACGTATTTTCCGGTTTATCCGGCGATAAGCGCTGCTTCCCTGACCAATCGAGGCGTTATAAAGATAACCAGCTCTCTTTTTTTGCGCTCTTCTGTTTGCTGCCGAAATAACGCCCCCAGTAAGGGCATATTGCCCAGCAGTGGAACCTGTCGTTGTCCGTGCGTTCGCTGCTGCTGGAAAATACCACCGAGCGCCAGCGTCTGCCCATCTTTTAGTGTCACCTGCGTTTCAATTTCCTGTTTATCAATTGATAGCACCTCTGTATCACCCGTTTGAATACTGCGTCCCGGCACGTTCTGGCTGATGCGAATTTTTAGCTGGATACGGCTATTGCCTAATACTGTTGGCGTGACTTCCATCCCCAGCACGGCCTCTTTGAATTCAATGCTGGTGGCCCCGCTGTTTCCCGCCGACACTTCATACGGGATCTCCGTGCCTTGTTTAATCGAAGCCGTTTGCTGATGAGAAGTAAATAAATGAGGGCTGGCGATAATTTCAATCTGGTTTTCCTGCTCCAGCGCACTCAGTTCCAGGTCCAGCAGCTGTCCACCAATACGCGCCAGCGTAACGCCAACACTTACGCTGGGGGAGTTCACAGCTAGCGGAATATCCAGCCGGGGATTGCGTAAAGCCTGAATGGCAGCACCTTCGCCAGCATTTAAAGCCCAGTTAACCCCAAGCTCATGCAGATGTTCTTCACTGATCGTCACAATATGCGCGGCCAGCTCGACTTGCTCCAGCGGGACGTCCAACGCCTGAAGCCAGCGTTCAGTCTCTTTCAGCGCCAACTCGGTATCCCGCAACAATAAGGTATTGGTACGATTATCCACCGTGGCGCTGCCACGCGGCGTCATTAATGACTGACGCTCACTTTGCAGGCTGCGATGCACATCGCTGGCATTCGCATAATGCAGCACAACGCTGCGCTGCTTTAGCGGCAGTTGCTGCTGCTTCTCTTCCTGCTGTGCTTTTTCCTCCTTTCGCTGTTGTTGCTGCCAGCGTTCGGGATATACCAGCAAAACATTTTCCTCTTCAATCAGCGTCAGACGTGCCATACGCGAAACCAGTTCCAGCGCCTGCGCCCAGGGCATATCATCCAGCCGCAGCGTCAGTGCGCCTTGTACACCCGGCGCGATCATGAGGTTGATATGTTGATAATCCGCCAGCGCCTGTAAAATGCGCTCTACGGGTGCATCGTCAAAAGCCAGGCTGAGTTTTTCTTTATGGCTGGCGAAGGCGGGAGCCAGGCAACACAATGCCAGCATCAAAATGCTCGGCCTTATCACGCGCGTGTCCTTTTATTTGAAATGAGAGGGTCTGCGTTGAGCAACTGTTTTCCACCACCAGCGAGACGCGACTGCGGGTTAACGATGCCAGTCGCCACGGTGCCAGCGGAAAGGGTTGCCCTGCATCTACCGTGATGATTTTGCCTTGTGGGCCAAGTAGCCAGGCGCGGTAATGATCTTCACGTCCAATAATCCCCTGCAAGCGCCAGCCAGGCAGCGTTTCAACCTGTTGAATGCAGGCTGCACCCGCCATGGGTTGAAACGGATCGCGGGCTAACGCGCTGCCGCAGCACATCAGCAAAATAAGCAGGTTAGGACGCATCGTCATGCTCCAGCCACAGTTCAGCAACCAAATGCGCTTGCTGCATTGCCAGCTGAAAACGCTGTGGAAAAGGCACGGCTGCCTGAGCCAGTTCGGCAAACAGTGGTTGAAATTGTGTCCACTGCAAATGCAGGATTAAGGTTCGCGGCTGAGCCTCTGGCAGCCATTGCTCAAGCTGCTGACCACGCATCGCCAGAAGGCGTTCTAAGGCCGGGGTTGATGAGACTGTATGTAATTGCGCAGAAATCTGCGCCAGCTGGTCATGTAATGTCTCGGGTAAGGGATGTTGAGATAATTGATTCTGACGTTGTTGCAAGCGTTGTTGTTGTTTTTCCAGCACAGCCAGCACATCTTGCCGCTCCAGTCTTAGCGGACGCAATAACAGTGCCCAGCACAGCAGCCACAAGCCCAGCGCGCCCACCAGCAACATGGCGTAGCGCGGTAATGGATGCAGAGATAACCAGCGCTGTATCCCTTCATTCATTAGCCATCTCCTGCAACTGTGCCCGCAACGAGAATTGGTAAATCCCTTCGGATTGTCGTTTTACGCTGCCCTGCCTGACCTGGACAAAAAGTGGCTGACCGGCCAGCTGATGACGAAAAGTGCGTATTGCCTGCATATTTTCTGCATGGCCTTCCACCAGTAATTGAAGATCACGCTTCTCCAGCCGTTGTAACCACAGCGTATCCGGCAATAAAGCCGGTAAATCCAGCCAAAACTGTTGCCAGATGGCGAGCTGTTTTGCCTGAAACTGCTGCTTATTTAGCTGCTTTTGCTGCATATCCAGCATCTGCATCGCTTGTTTTTGCTGCGTCAGGCGCTGAGCGACCTCCTCCAGTGCAATGCGTAGCGTGTCTTGCTGCTGCAGTGCAGTCTGTGTGGCTGCGTATATCCTCCACGCCTGGAACGAAACCAGCAGTACAATGCCAGACAGTAGCAGCGAAACGATCGTCAGCGCTTGACGACGCTGGTACTGCCAGCGCCGCTGACGCCAGGGAAGAAGGTTTACGGCAACCATCAGTCATCCCCCTTACGCAGAGCCAACCCGGCGGCAAGCGTGAAATCATCCGGACACTCAGGTAGCGGCGGTTGCTTATAATGGAAGAGATCGAAAGGAGAAAAGAAGTCTGTGCCTGCAGCAAGCGCACGTTCCTTGTTATCGCACAGAAGAATATGGGCGCCTTGTGGTAGAACCTGCTGCAATGCTGTCAGCGTGGCCGCATCGTCTGACGTGCAAATCCCCTCACTGTCACACCAAAGCCAGCGTTCACCGTGGCGTAACACCAGCACGCTATTGGCGGGCAGTTTTGCGGCTTTTGCGATCACGCTAAAAGCATGGGTTGTCAGCTCAAAGACTTCCGGCTGCAAACCGGCTTGCTGCAATGGCAAACACCACTGATCAACCACGGATTGTCGCGCCGCCGTTACGTAAAGCTGATCGCCTGCCGGATCAGAACGATAGTCCAGCGCCAGCGCTTCCGGTTCTATGGGAAACAGTTTTCGCGCGGCGGTTTGTACGTAGCGGCGCATTATGGGTTCGCACATCTGTTGGGTCGGTAACGGTAAAGGCCGTTGCAACACCAGCTGCACAGGCAGGCCAACGCGCAACGAATAGCGCTGGGGTAAGCGTTTACGCCACGAGGTTAACGCCGCGACTAACTCAGGTGAAGATTGCAGCACGCCGTTTCTTAACGTATCTTGCGGCAGCTGTTGCTGCCACCAGTGGCACAACTTCCAGCCTTCACGACGTTGCTGGACGGCAAGGGCATAAAGCTGCCTATTCTGAATATCCAGTCCAATTTGCCAGGTATGAAAAGCCATGCGCGCGATCTCCTTATCGTCCGGGGAAAATGGACATATCAAAGCGTCTGGCTTGCCTTTATACTACCGCGCGGTTGTTTATAAACTGCCCAATTGACAACAGATGGGAAATCTCAGGTGAAGTTCGTAAAGTATTTATTAATCCTTGCAGTATGTTGCATTTTGCTGGGAGTCGGCTCGGTTTATGGACTTTATAAGTACATCGAGCCGCAGCTACCCGACGTCAACACGCTGAAAGACGTGCGCCTGCAAACGCCAATGCAGGTTTACAGCGCAGATGGTGAGTTAATGGCGCAATATGGCGAGATGCGTCGCATCCCTCTGAGCCTGCAACAAATGCCGCCTGAGATGGTGAAAGCGTTTATTGCCACCGAAGACAGCCGCTTTTATGAGCACCATGGTGTTGATCCCATCGGGATTTTCCGTGCCGCCAGTATTGCTCTGGTCTCCGGTCACGCTTCCCAGGGCGCGAGTACCATTACGCAGCAGCTTGCACGTAATTTCTTCCTCAGTCCGGAACGCACCCTGATGCGTAAGATCAAAGAAGAATTTCTGGCGATCCGCATCGAACAGTTGCTGACAAAAGATGAAATCCTTGAGCTGTATCTGAATAAGATCTATCTCGGTTATCGTGCCTATGGCGTTGGTGCTGCTTCGCAGGTCTATTTCGGTAAAACGGTCGATCAGCTGTCTTTGAGCGAAATGGCGATGATCGCCGGTCTGCCAAAAGCGCCTTCTACCTTTAACCCGCTCTATTCCCACAATCGTGCTCTGTCGCGCCGTAACGTGGTGCTGGCGCGTATGCTGGACCAGCATTACATCACGCAGCAGCAGTATGATGATGCGCGCAACACCCCGCTGATTGCTAAATATCACGGACCAGAAATCGCCTTTTCCGCGCCTTATCTCAGCGAGATGGTGCGCCAGGAGATGGTGAAACGTTACGGCGAAAATGCCTATAGTGATGGCTTTAAGGTGTACACCACCGTTACGCGTCGACTACAACAAGCCGCACAGGAATCTGTACGTAATAACGTGATGGCTTATGATATGCGTCATGGCTATCGTGGTCCAACCAGCGTGTTATGGAAAGTCGGTGAACCGGCATGGAACCAGGCGCAAATTGAAAAAACGCTGAAAAAGCTGCCCGTTTACGGTCCGCTGATCCCAGCGGTAGTCGTTAACGCAAGCAGCGATGAAGCCACAGCGATGATGAAAGACGGCACTAACGTGTCATTAACGCTGGCTGGCGTACGCTGGGCGCGCCCCTATAAATCAGACACGCTGCAAGGCTCAACGCCGAAAAGCGTGACGCAGGTGTTGCAGGCCGGTCAGCAAATTTGGGTACGTAAAGTGGGTGATGCCTGGTGGCTGGGGCAAGTACCTGATGTGAACTCGGCGCTGGTTTCACTTGATCCGACTGACGGTTCTGTACGTGCGCTGGTGGGAGGTTTTGACTTCAACCAGAGCATGTTTAACCGCGCGACCCAGGCGCTGCGCCAGGTTGGTTCAAATATCAAGCCATTCCTGTACACCGCGGCCATGGATCGTGGCTTAACGCTGGCTTCCATTCTCAACGACGTCCCCATTTCCCGCTGGGATGCTGGCGCAGGAGCCGACTGGCGTCCGAAGAACTCACCGCCAACCTACAGCGGCCCAATTCGTCTTCGTCAGGGATTAGGGCAGTCGAAAAATGTGGTGATGGTACGCGCGATGCGTGCAATGGGCGTGGATTATGCCGCTGAGTATTTGCAGCGCTTCGGCTTCCCGGCACAAAATATCGTGCATACCGAATCGCTGGCGCTGGGGGCGGCCTCATTTACCCCTCTGCAAGTGGTGCGCGGCTACTCGGTTATGGCCAATGGTGGCTTCCTGATCGATCCTTATTTCATTAAAAGGATTGAGAACGAACAGGGACAAACCGTGTTCGAAGAAAAGGCGAAAATTGCCTGTCCGCAGTGTAATTTGCCGGTGATTTATGGCGACACCAAAAAAGCGCTGGCACTGAACGAGGAGAGCATCGAAAATGTCGCGCCTTCCGATCAGAATCAAAACAGTACAGTGCCGCAACCGGAACTGGAGCAGGTTCCGGCTCAGCCCCAGCAAAGTGGTGATCAGCAATATGCGCCGCATGTAATCAATACGCCGCTATCGTTCCTGATCAAAAGCGCGCTCAATAGTAATATTTTTGGTGAACCAGGCTGGATGGGAACGGGCTGGCGCGCCTCGCGCGATCTGAAGCGTAATGATATTGGCGGTAAAACCGGTACGACCAACAATTCAAAAGATGCGTGGTTTTCAGGTTACGGACCGGGTGTAGTGACATCGGTATGGATTGGCTTTGATGATGCGCGTCGTGATTTGGGGCGTAGCACGTTATCTGGCGCCATTCCGGATCAGATTTCGGGTTATGAAGGCGGCGCGAAAAGTGCACAACCGGCATGGGACGACTACATGAAAACTGCGCTGGAGGGCGTGCCAACGCAGCCGTTAACGCCACCCGATGGCATTGTTACGGTCACTATCGATCGTAGCACCGGCAAGCTGGCCAATGGCGGTGGTAATACGCGTCAGGAATACTTCATTAATGGCACCCAACCAACCGAGTATTCCGTGCATGACGTCGGTACGACCATTATGGATAACGGCCAAAGTCATGAGCTGTTCTGATGCAAAAAGGGACGATAGCTGTCGTCCCTTATCAACGCAAGGCTGATATTTGTCAGCCGTTCAACGCTTAATAATTTATGCGCCCTTGCTTTACCAGCCATTCGCGCACCATAAACAGCGCGCTGACGTTACGTGCTTCACGAAAATCCGGTTCCTGTAGCAGCGCCAGCATATCGTTCAAAGGCCAGCGATGGACAACTAACGGTTCCGGCTCATCCCCTTCCAGCTTCTCTTCGTACAGACCTTCCGCCACCACGATATTCATTTTGCTGGAGAAGTATGAGGGTGCCATGGTGAGCTTGCCGAGTAGCGTGAGTTCACCCGCGCCAAAACCCGCTTCCTCTTTCAGTTCACGATCGGCCGCTTCATTCACCGACTCGCCCGGATCAATCAGCCCTTTCGGAAAGCCAAGCTCATAATTTTCCAGACCAACCGCATATTCCTGAATCAAAACCAGATGATCATCAATGATCGGCACAATCATTACGGCTTCGCGTTCCGAAGGTTTCATGCGCTCGTAAACACGACGAGCACCGTTACTGAATGCTAAATCGACCGCTTCGATAGTGAATAGCCGCGAGCGCGCTGCGGTTTCCACCTTGAGGATGTCAGGTTTTTTTAACGGATTTTTCATATCAGCCTCAGACTTTGCTGCCCCAGCGGCCAGGAGCAGATCAGCATACCTAACCGCATCCAATTGTGCGACAGCCAGTTAACGTCGCGTTAGCCGGAAAAAATGGCGATCTCTATGACGCTGCTGGGTTGCAACTACGCAATTTTTTTAACCGTCAATATCTCAGCATAAAATTAGGACGATACCGATATTTAATTAAGCATTTGCCAGTTATCATACCGGCAAGGCATGTTGTAAAAACATCTAATTAAATGATTTGCAGCCGTATTTCATCTGGCCTGTAAGGTGTCAGAGAGGTTTATTTCCGCATAATTTTTCTTAACATGTGGGCGCATTCAGGAGTACATATTTAACGTGAAGGCAGTATTTTGGCTGAATTGAGCAAAGCATGAGCACAATAATTATCATATTGGCCGTAGTGCTAACCTGTTCAATTCTGGCAGGCATCGGATTTTGGTACGCTATGCGGCATCGCCCGCCGTTGGCGAAACCACTGCCATTTATTAGCCCGCCCTGTCGAAAGCTGTCTGATGAAGAACGCAGCGCCGTTGAAAAATACCTGGCGACGCTGGGAAAACAACCCCGCGCTGCGTTGCCGGGTGAGAAACGCGCCAGTGCTGACCGACTCGCCCTGACTGCACAAAGTAATCATGTCTACCCGGCCAGGCGCGCCATTACGCGTTATGGCCTGTCAACCGACGATCCGCACAAGTGGCGATATTACCTTGATGAAATCGAAGTTCATCTGCCGCCTTTGTGGGAACAGTACATCACCGACGAAAACTACGTTGAGCTGATCCGTACTCAGACCATTCCCTTAGTTATTTCGCTTAATGGTCATTCGCTGGTTGAGTATTCTCTTGATCAGCCTGCGCTGCCGACGCTGATGCGTCCAATATCAACCAATGCTTCTATACGCAAAGCGGAAAGCGAGAGCGTTGAATTGTTGCAAGTGCGTAAAGAGACAGCTGAAGAGTATCGGCTATCCCGCCCGGATGGCACGCGCGAAGCCGTTACCATCTCTCTGGCCTTTCTGCTGTTTTTCCTTAGTTTGCTGGTTCCTGAGACGCTTATGCTCTGGCTGATCCTGGCCGGGTGCGCCATGATAGCCGTTAGTCTGTGGCTGTTGTATCGCTTTCCGGGTGAGGGCAGCCTGCGTGATATTCACTGTCTGCGTGGTGCGCCTAAACGCTGGGGCCTGTTTGGTGAGTTTAATCAGGAACAGAGCAATATCACGCTGGGCATTATCGATCTGGCCTATCCACCACACTGGCAACCCTACGTCGCGCATGATTTAGGGCAGGTCACTGACGTTGACATCTATCTCAATCGTCAGGTCGTGCGCCAGGGACGTTTTCTCTCCTTGCAGGATGAGGTCAAAAATTTCCCGATTCAACGCTGGCGTAAAAATGTCGTGTTAGCCTGCGGCTCGCTGGTGGTATTAGCGTTGCTGATTACCTGGGTTCCGCTCAGCATGCCGATTAAGCTCAGCCTTGCCTGGGCGAAAGGCACCGACAGTCTGGACGTCAGCAGCGTTGATAAACTTAACAGCGTCGCGCTGAACGTCGGCGACAACCTGAAAGTCAGCGGCACCGGCATATGTTCAGTGCCTGATAACTATCAAAGCAACCGCAGTTACGCCTACATGCCGTTCGATTGTTCGGCCGTTTACTGGAATAACGCCACGCCGTTGCCGCAGCCACAGTCGGACATCATTGATAAAGCGGCCGCACTGCTGGAAACTACCACCAGACAACTGCATCCCGAAACCAATACCGATCCCAAGCTGAACCCGCAACTGGCGTCAGCTATTCAAAAGTCGGGCATGATTCTGTTAGACGATTTCTCCGATTTGGTGCTGAAAACGCAAGACCTGTGTAATCAGCAGCAAGATTGCGTACGCCTGAAAAATGCGCTGGTGAATCTGGGGAATGCTAAGGACTGGCAAGCGCTGATTCACCGCGCCGATTCAGGCCAGCTGAACGGTATGAATGTGCTGCTGCGCCCGGTGAGTGCCGAAGCGCTGGAAAATCTGGTTAACACGGCGACATCCACGTTCTTCTTCCGCGAAACGCGCCGTGCGGCTGAAAACCTTAACAGCCCACCGCCAGGCGGTTTTTTGATTGTTAGCGATGAAGGCCGTCAGTTGGTGAATCAGCCGCAGCCGACCGTATCGCTGTTTGATCTGGATGCGCCGTCGCAATGGCGCGAACTACAGCGCATGTCTGCAATGCTGTTGCATACGCCGTTTAGCGCAAATGGCATTATTACCAACATTACGACGGATGCGAACGGCACCCGTCATATTGCGCTGCATAATGAACCCGATGCGATGGCGCAATGGCGTTATCTGGGCACCGCGCTGCTGCTGCTGGTGCTGATCGCGTGCTGTGTGATTAACGGTTTGCTGGCGCTGCGCCGCATACATCGCAATCGCCAGCGCATGAAAGATATTCAGCACTATTACGACAAGTGTTTTAACCATAATCTCAGCACAATGCAGAGCGTGCGCTCGTTATTCTGACCCCTGGCCAACTGTGCTACCCTGTCGCCCTGTTTTTTGCGGGGTGAATTTATGACGTTCGACTGGTCTGGAATTGATACTGTGCTGCTCGATATGGACGGCACGCTGCTTGATCTGGCATTTGATCGCCACTTCTGGCTGGAGCATGTTCCAGAAACGCTTAGCCTCCAGCGCGGCATTACGCTGGTGCAGGCTGAGCAGATCATCGCGGAAAAGTATCAGGCGGTCGCGCATACGCTAAACTGGTATTGTCTGGATTACTGGGCGCGGGAGCTGGCGCTGGATATTCGCGCGATGACATGGGAAAAGCGCAGCCGCGCTACCCTCCGCGAGGACACCCTGCCCTTTTTGCAGGCGCTTCGTCGCGCCGGAAAACGCACCATCTTGCTAACCAATGCGCATCCTTACAATCTGGACGTAAAACTGGAACAAACCGGTTTAGCGCCACACCTTGATTTATTACTTTCCACCCATACCTTTGGGTATCCGAAAGAAGACCAGCGTCTATGGCAAGCAGTGCAACAGCAAACGGGATTTCTTAATGCGAGCACGCTGTTTATTGATGACAACGAAGCCATTCTGGATGCCGCAAAAGTCTGGGGCATTGGCTGGTGCTTAGGCGTAAGTAATCCCGATTCAGGACGACCTGAGCAAATCTTTCAGCGTCATACTGCCGTCCGCGATTACCGGACGCTGATCTGATTCAGGAGCAGCAATGAAACAAAAAATCAGCGAAGGCGTGCGCCTTGATAAATGGCTATGGGCCGCGCGCTTTTACAAAACCCGCTCGATTGCGCGGGAAATGATTGAAGGCGGCAAAGTGCATTACAACGGGCAGCGCAGCAAGCCGAGCAAGCTGGTTGAACTGAACGCTGAACTGACACTGCGTCAGGGAAACGACGAGCGCACCGTTTTAGTCACCGAAATCAGCGAGCAACGTCGTCCCGCCAGTGAGGCACAACGGCTTTATCGTGAAACTGACGCCAGTATTGAAAAGCGCGAGAAAATGGCACAGGCGCGCAAGCTGAATGCGCTCACAATGCCGCATCCCGATCGACGACCGGATAAAAAAGAGCGTCGCGATTTGAGGAAATTTAAATTATCGGGCGATGAGTAACGCCATCCGTTTACGGCGCTGATACGCCTCGCCCCCATCGAGAGAAAAGCTATGTCTGTACAAGATCAACTGCATCGTTACCTGTTTGAAAACGCAGCCGTGCGCGGCGAGCTTGTGAACGTTTCCCACACCTGGCGCGAAACCGTTAAAAATCACGATTACCCAGCGCCAGTGCAGACATTACTGGGCGAAATGCTGGTGGCTACCAGCTTGCTGACCGCAACGCTGAAATTTGATGGTGAAATCACTGTGCAGCTGCAAGGTGATGGTCCGCTGTCGCTGGCAGTCATTAACGGTAACAACAAGCAGGAACTGCGTGGTGTGGCTCGTATGAAAGACACCATTGCGGATAACAGCACGCTGAAAAGCATGATCGGCAACGGGGATCTGGTGATCACGATTTCTCCAGAAAAAGGGGAGCGCTATCAAGGCGTGGTCGGTCTGGAAGGCGAAACCCTGGCCGAATGCCTGGAAGATTACTTTATGCGTTCTGAGCAACTGCCAACGCGCCTGTTTATTCGCACTAACGAAAAAGGCGCGGCCGGTATTCTGCTTCAGGTATTGCCTGCGCAAGACACCCGTAAAGACGACTTTGAGCATCTGGCGGCCCTGACTGAAACCATCAAGAGCGAAGAGTTGATCGAGCTGCCAGCAACTGACATATTGTGGCGTCTTTACCATCAGGAAGAAGCCACGGTTTATGAGCCGCAGCCTGTCATCTATAAATGCACCTGTTCACGCGAGCGGTGTGGTGACGTGCTGAAAACGTTACCGCAGGAAGAAGTCGATGAAATCATCGAAGAAGATGGCAAAATCGATATGCACTGCGATTATTGCGGCTCGCACTACATTTTCGACGCGGTCGATATTGCGGGAATTCGCACCAATTCGGTGGAAAATAACGAGAGCCTGCATTAATTCCTGTCGGGCGGCTTTGCCGCCCTGTAAGCTTTACTGCCTACTATCCCCTTAATTTCTCGGGAAAATTATCTTTTTTTACTTTCTTAACAAGTTAAAAACATCCGAAATATCATCTTAACGCGCCCTGTGTCGCATTTCTGAGGAACAAGCCTTTTCCCGCTAATGCAGAGGAGTAAACTGCGCGCGATCGTGCAGCTGCCCTTAACCTGGCGGCATAAATTATGCATGACGCTAACTTTTCTCTGCCTTTGCAGAACAGATACCGATTTGAGGAGCAGTAAAATGCGCGTTAACGGCCTGACCTCGCAAGACCTTGCCGACATGGGCATCACTGATATTACGGAAGTGGTTTACAACCCTGATTACGACACGCTATTTCAGGAAGAGACTCGCCCGGAACTCGAAGGTTTTGAACGCGGCACCCTGACGCAGAGCGGCGCAATTGCGGTAGATACTGGTATTTTTACCGGACGTTCGTCCAAGGACAAGTACATTGTTCGTGATGACACCACGCGCGATACGCTGTGGTGGAACGATCAGGGAACCGGTAAAAACGATAACCAACCCCTGCCTCAGGAGACGTGGCAGGCATTGAAAACATGCGTAACGCAGCAGCTTTCTGGCAAGCGTCTGTTTGTCATTGACGCCTTCTGCGGCGCCAACCCCGACTCCCGCCTGAGCGTCCGCTTTATTACCGAAGTCGCATGGCAAGCGCACTTCGTCAAAAACATGTTCATTCAACCCAATGAGAAAGAGCTGGCCAGCTTTACGCCAGATTTCGTGGTCATGAACGGTGCAAAATGCACCAATCCAGACTGGCAACAGCAAGGTCTGCACTCAGAGAATTTCATCGCTTTTAACCTGACTGAGCGCGTGCAGCTGATTGGTGGAAGCTGGTACGGCGGCGAAATGAAGAAAGGTTTGTTTGCGGTGATGAACTACCTGCTGCCGCTCAAAGGCATCGCCTCAATGCACTGCTCGGCCAATGTCGGCAAAGCGGGTGATGTGGCGGTATTTTTTGGCCTTTCCGGCACCGGAAAAACCACGTTATCGACCGATCCTGAACGCCAGTTGATTGGTGATGACGAACACGGCTGGGACGATGACGGCGTGTTTAATTTTGAAGGGGGCTGTTACGCCAAAACTATTAACCTTTCTGAGCAGGCCGAGCCGGAAATTTATCGCGCCATTCGCCGTAATGCCTTGCTGGAAAATGTCGTGGTTCGCGCTGATGGCAGCGTAGATTACGCGGACGGTAGTAAAACGGAAAACACCCGCGTTTCTTATCCCATCAATCACATCGACAATATTGTTCAGCCGGTTTCTAAAGCAGGACATGCGAAGAAAGTCATTTTCCTGACCGCCGATGCCTTCGGCGTGCTGCCGCCCGTTTCGCGCTTAACGCCAGCGCAGACGCAATATCACTTCCTGTCAGGCTTTACCGCCAAGCTGGCCGGTACTGAGCGCGGCGTAACGCAGCCGACGCCAACCTTCTCGGCCTGTTTTGGTGCCGCTTTCCTGATGCTGCATCCGACACAATATGCAGAAGTGCTGGTGAAGCGCATGGAAGCAGCGGGTGCGCAGGCTTATCTGGTTAATACTGGCTGGAATGGCAGTGGCAAGCGCATCTCACTGTCCGATACGCGTGCCATCATTAATGCCATTTTGGCCGGTGAGCTGGATGAAGCGCCGACCGAAACGCTGCCGATTTTTAATCTGCAAATGCCAAAAAGCCTGGGCAAGCTTGATTCGGTCATGCTCGATCCACGCAGCAGCTGGGAAAACGAAGAGAAATGGCACGCCGCCGCGCAGGATCTGGCGCAGCGTTTTATGATTAATTTCGAGAAGTATACCGATAACGCCGCAGGCGCAGCATTAGTAAAAGCAGGCCCACAGCGTTAAAACTCCAGGCGCGGCAAGCTTTGCCGCGCCTGGTCTAGCTCTGGACGCTCAGGCTGGTGCCGGGCGCGGGCGTTTCTATCAATGGCAGCCAGGCGCGAATACGCAACCCGCCACGTTCGCTGTCACCAATTTCCAGCGCCCCCTGATGCGCATCGATAATACGCTGTACAATCGCCAGCCCTAAACCTGTGCCGCTGGTGCTGCGGGCGCTGTCGCCGCGTACAAACGGCTGGAATAAGTGCTGAAGCTGCTCCGGCTTAATGCCCGGACCATCATCCTCAACCTGAAACCATGCGCGATGTAATTCACGTCCGCTACTGACTTTGATCCAGCCATTGCCATAACGTGCCGCATTGACGACCAGGTTCGCTAAGGCGCGCTTAATCGACAGCGGGTTGATGTCCAGCATCAACTCTTCCGACATGACAGCGTTTTCAATTTCGCGCTCGTAGCCGCTTTCCGCTGCGACAACTTCCCCTAACACACTGTTCAGATCGGCGCGCTCGGTCTGCATTTCCTGGCCGGTACGCAGGTAATCAATGAACTGTTCAATGATGGCGTTACACTCTTCGATGTCTTTGTTAATCGACTCGGCAAGATAGCCATCCTGTTCGTTCATCATTTCGGTTGCAAGACGAATACGCGTCAGCGGCGTACGCAGATCGTGACTGACGCCCGCCATCAGCAAGGTGCGATCGTCGGCCAGCTGTTTTACGCCCGCCGCCATCTGATTAAAGGCACGCGTCACCGAACGCACTTCAGACGCACCATATTCGCGTAACGGCGGCGGAATAATGCCTTTACCAACCTGTAGCGCAGCGTGTTCTAAATCCACCAATGGTCGATTCTGAATACGAATAAACAACCAGGCGCCGCCAATCGCCAGCAGCATGATCGCTAAGGTGTAACGGAACAGCGGCGAGAAGTCACCCTGATGGATTTCCGTTAGCGGCACACGTACCCAGATGTCGGGCGACAGCCAGGTTTTCAGCCACACCACCGGTGAATTCTTGTTAACTTCTACCCGCACATCGGTTGGGCCACCCAGTTGCTGGCCCATCTGTTCACTGAGAAATTCGTAATGCTGCGCCCAGCGCAAGCCGCTCTCCTCTGCTGCCGCATTGGTATAGAGCGAAATACCCAATTCGCGATAAATTTCCCGGCGAAAAGCTGGCGGCACTTCTAACTGCGTTCCATCTTCCAGCTGCAATCGGTCGGTCATCAACATACGCACTTCGTAAGCGAGGACCTTATTAAACTGTTGCAGACTAGGAAGAATGGCGAAGTTAAGCACCACCAGATAAGTCGTTACCAGGCTGACGAACAGCAAGGTAACGATTAACAGTAAGGTGCGAGCAAAGGAACTGCGGGGCGAGAAGCGCAGCCGCCTCATGCTTTACTGCCGTCCGGCACAAATACGTAGCCCAGGCCCCATACAGTCTGGATATAGCGCGGGTGCGCCGGATCTTCTTCCACCATGCGGCGCAGGCGCGAGATCTGTACGTCAATAGAACGTTCCATGGCGCTGTATTCACGTCCACGTGCCAGGTTCATTAATTTATCGCGCGATAATGGCTCACGCGGATGGCTGACCAACGCTTTTAATACCGCAAACTCCCCGCTGGTTAACGGCATCGGCTCGTCTTCGCGGAACATTTCCCGCGTCCCGAGGTTCAGCTTAAACTTACCAAAAGCAATAACGGCCTCTTCCTGGGAAGGCGCGCCTGGCAGTTCATTGGCCTGGCGACGCAGCACGGCACGGATACGCGCCAGAAGTTCGCGCGGGTTAAACGGTTTAGGAATATAGTCATCCGCACCGATTTCCAGGCCCACAATACGATCCACTTCTTCGCCTTTCGCTGTCACCATAATGATAGGCATGGGATTGCTTTGACTACGCAGACGGCGGCAGATGGATAAACCATCTTCGCCGGGCAGCATTAAATCCAGCACCATCAGGTGGAAAGACTCACGGGTTAACAAACGATCCATCTGTTCGGCATTCGCGACACTGCGCACCTGAAAGCCCTGCTCGGTGAGATAGCGTTCGAGCAGCGCACGTAGACGCATATCATCATCAACGACCAGAATTTTGTAGTTCTCTTGCATTTTCTACTCCCAAAGGCGCTATTGCCTGAGCCGATATTGTTAAAAAAAGGTGCCTTATAGTGACAGTCCTTAATGGTTTATATTCTAGCCAAAATTGTTACAAAGCATATTAAACAGCAGCTTATATTTAATTTCACCCCTTAGCTAAGCCGTAAAAAGCTCTCTTTACAGCGAGTTGAAGAGGTTCCAATAAATCTGAAATATTGGCCATCTTTCTTTAATACGCTGGCGCCCTGTTAAAGCCAGATTTTATTCAGACAGAAAATTCAGCGAGTTAGCAGTTAATTTGCCTTAAGATCGCATTATCATTACGCATGAACGCCAGCTAATCCACTTCAGCGGGAAAAATGCAGCATAAAATCCGGTCATTTTCCGCTTTTTTACCGCTCTCCTCTCGGAATAGTTTTAGCGCAGCGCGGGATAAGGCCATTTAAAATTAAAGCTTAATAAATCAATCAGTAAAGTCATCTTTTCTCTCCGAATTATTTCGCTCAGACTGGTCTGGCATCACGCCTTGCGATGTCATTACGGGGAGACAATGATGAAAAAAACATTATTACTGCTGAGTGCCTTGGCGCTGACCAGCGTTAGCCCGGTTTATGCTGCCACGACGGCGGGCGAAGCCGCAGGAGCAACAGCGTCAACAACCGCACAAGGTAACTCAAACGCCATCGGTGTTGGTGCAGTCGCAGCGCTATTTGGCGTAGCGCTGGCAACGGCTGGCGGCGGCGGAGATGGCCACGGTAACG
Source organism: Mixta mediterraneensis (assembly GCF_014946725.1). Lineage (GTDB taxonomy): Bacteria > Pseudomonadota > Gammaproteobacteria > Enterobacterales > Enterobacteriaceae > Pantoea > Pantoea mediterraneensis. The sequence continues at coordinate 84,119 of NZ_JACFXY010000007.1, read as the reverse complement.
GCACGTCGACGACCACCGCGACCCAGGCCGGAAAATAATTCAGTTCATTATCACGCTTAGAACCTATCCCAAAAGGAATTGTCAGATCGTAAATAATGGCAATTTTTGAGGGCGAAGTATGGCGGGCAACAAGTGGCAGATCAGCGATGAACTCTGGGAGAAAATGGCTCCACTTCTCCCGGAACATAAAACCCACCATCCGCTGGGCACGCATCGTAGACGTGTTGATAATCGTGCCGCAATGAACGCCATTTTCTTTGTGCTCAGAACCGGTTGCCAATGGAATGCCCTGAATGCCACGGATATTTGCTCATCCAGCTCAGCCCACCGCCGCTTTCAGGAATGGCGGGATGCTGGAGTATTTGAACGCTTCTGGCAAAACGGGCTGCTTGCCTGCGAGAAGCGGGATGCCATTGACTGGTCATGGTTGTCGATGGATGGCTGCATGACAAAATCGCCCCTTGCAGGCTCAAAAAAACAGGTCGCAACCCGACTGACAGGGGGAAGCAGGGAGTAAAGCGGAGCCTGATGACCGACGGGAACGGGCTTCCGCTCTCGCTGGCTGTCGCAGGGGCAAATACCCACGACATAAAACTGGTTGAAGATACGCTGGACGCGCTACAGACCGGCAGGCCGGGTCGCAGGCTGCATCTGTGTATGGACAAAGGCTATGAGGCTGAATGGGTGGAAATTTGTTTGAAAGCTCGTCGTTATGAACCTCATATCCAGTCGGGGAAAGAGGAGTCTGAGGCAATTAAAAACAGCGAGTTCAGGGCTCATCGTTGGGTTGTGGAAAGAACGCATAGCTGGATGAATCGCTTTCGCCGCATACTGACGCGATGGGAGAAGAAAGTCGAAAACTACGAGGCGATGCTGCATTTTGCTTGCAGCATCATTGTCTGGAATAAAATCCTTTTGGGATAGGTTCTTAATCCGGAAATATTTTATTTCCGGATTCTTAATTAATCATCAGCTAACCCAAAAATAACCTCCGGCTACTGATCTTTGTTGCTTTTAGCGTCACCGTGAAGCCGATAAATATGGCTATGGCGTACAAACTGCGTTTCATCTTTGTGATTTTTATAAATCTCCTTTCAGTTTTTTATCGACGCCTTTTCAGGAAACAACATTGCTCCGCTGCATAAAAGTCATAGCTGGACTGGATAGCGTAAACGCGCCTGTATTCATTCAGGGCACAGCGTTAAACACCGAGCGGTCGGTTATCGATTTGACGTTTACGGCATTTGGTAAAATCTTTAATTCGCTAAACAGATCAGACACTTTTTGCACACTGTCAATATCATCCTGAGTGACAGGACGAATACCGTGAGAAATACGCGCGGTAATTTTTACGGCATCCTGTGGTTGTAAGCGCGTCAGTTGCGCATAAACCTTGCTGTACTCTTGAGGATGAGTGATCGCCCAGTTACGTGCTTTTTCCAGGCGCTGGGTGAAATCAGCGATAGCCGCCCGCCTGGCTGGATCATCCAGTGATGCCTGCGTTGCCGTGACAAACGATAATGCTGTGGTTAAGCCTTTGCCGTCGCGCAGCAGGCGTCCACCGTGTTGTTCCGCAATGCCCAGATAAGGATCGAACGTTGCCCATACCTTAATTTGCCCTGAATTAAAGGCGGCGCTGGCATCGGTTGGCAGCACAAAGCGTACCGGCACGCTGTCGCGTTTCACGTTGGCTTCCTTCAGTGCCTGATAAAGCAGATGCTGAGAGATACTGCCGCGCGCCGACGATATAACGACCTCTTTACCTGCTAACTCTTTCACGCTGTGAATCGGCGAATCGGCGGGCACCACCAGGCCATTTGCGCCGCTATCGCCGACATTTGTGGCAATGATTTTCAGCGGCACACCGCCCGATGCCGCCATAAGTACCGGCAAATCGCCCGCGTAGGAGGTATCAACCGCTCCTGCCCGCTGAGCCTCAAACAGGGGAGCCGCGCCTTGAAAATTTGCCCAGCGATAGCGATAAGGCGCATCTTTCATGACGCCTGCGGCTTCAACCAGCGAACGTAAATTTCGCGCCTGATCGCCCAACACCAGCGTAACCTGACTCAAATCCGGCGCCGCCTGCGCACTTATGCTAATGCTCACGACTATTGCGGCGATGGCCGCCTGGCTGATCTTCATCGTCGTCCCTTAAAGCGCGTTACGGTTGAGCTGACGGATATAGGCATCCCAGTGCAGCAAATATTTTTTATTATTAATCGCTTGCTCAAACGCCAGCGCCGCTTTCTCTGCCACCGCATCCGGCAGGATAAACAGTTCAGCGCCGCCAGATTGCGCCGCCAGCTGCGCCTGGCACGCTCGTTCAAGGTAATAGAGGTTATAGAAGGCCTCTTCAATACTGCCGCCGCTGGTCAGCAAACCGTGATTACGTAAGATCAGTGCGTTGCGTGCGCCCAAATCAGCGACGATGCGCTGTTGCTCATCCAGATCAAGCGCTATGCCTTCGTAATCGTGATAGCCCACGCGTTGATAAAAACGCGTGCTGTGCTGGGAAATCATTAACAAACCCTGTTTTTGCGCCGAGACACCGATGCCCGCAGCAGTGTGGGTATGCATTACCGCATGCGCATCAGGCCGCGCACGATGAATAGCGCTATGGATCACGAATCCCGCCGGGTTAATGCCCAGGCCGGTTGGGTCGTCAATAATGTTGCCGTCGATGTCAATTTTCACCAGGGTTTCAGGGCGAATTTCATCGAAGGTTTGACCATAGGCGTTAATAAGAATATGCGGCTGTTCACCCGGCACACGCAGTGAAAAATGCGTGTAGATATGATCGGTCCAGCGCAGTTTTGCTGCCAACACATAGGCCTGTGCCAGTCTGGTGCGTGCCTGCCATTCGGCATCGCTTACGCGCTGCTGTAAAGAAGATAGGGCCAGGGTTGCTGTGCTCATGTCCGCTCCTTGTCAGTGAATGTACGTTTGCGGTCATCCTGACATAGCCATTTCACGCCTGGGAAATACCAAAAACAGCAAAACATTCTCAGTATTTGCAATGCCCGGTCGATAATTAATCTGAACCAGATTTGATCGTAATCAAAACCCTACCCGACACCGCTTGCGGACATGCTATGCTGCGCTGACTGATTAACACCTCCTCAAGACAGTTAATATTCAAAGGGCTTTGCGGTGCCGCTACTGAAAAGAAAGCGCAATTACGCCAGGTTGCTCATCATCCTTGCCGGGGCGTTGCCATTGATTTCTGGCCTTATTTTTACAGTCATTGACGCCCGTCATACGCTCCACCAACAGCAGGTGAACGCTGCCAATACCCTTTTATTTCAGGCTGAAAAAATGAGCGATCGCGGCTGGGATATGATCACTTCCCTGCACCGGTATCACTATCAGCCGTGCAGCCAGATTCAAAACAACCTCTTACGTACAGACATGCTAAGCGCCTATTTTCGGGCCATCGGTAAACTGCAGGACGACAGGGTTTCCTGCTCATCCGCATACGGTCTGGAGCCTGGCTCGCTAAAAGAAATAATAATGCGCGATCCGCCAGTCACGGGACGCGCATGGTGGAGCCTGTCGCTTACCGGAACGGCAGGCGTACCGAATCGTCCTGCGGCGATTTTTGTACGGCAACTTCCCGACGGCGAAGGCTTCTGGGCAATAATTGATGGCCAGTATCTGATAGATTTTATGAATGCGGTTGGCGAGTCGCACGGTTATCAGCTCTCGATGCGTTTCGGTCATGGCGCGCCGATTTCAGCGGGAAACGATGAGGCAGCGAAAAGCAGTTTTTTTACAGCCCAAACCTATCAGGCCATCTCAAACCATTATCCGATTAGCGTTAGCGTAATCGCGCCAGGCACTGAGCTAACCCGTGCCTGGCGACACGTCGTGTTTAACTTTCTGCCAGTCGCGATTATTTTTTCGATTCTGCTGATGGCCTTCACTGCAAACTGGCTGCAACGCCGTTTGTCATGGCGTGATGAGATTCGCCGGGCCATTCACGGTCACCAGTTCACGGTGCATTATCAGCCGGTCTATAACGCGCGGTTGCAGCGCTGCTTCGGTGTCGAAGCGTTGTTGCGCTGGACAACGCCGAGCGGCAAAGTGATCCGTCCTGACATCTTTATCAGTGCTGCAGAGGCCGAAGGCATGATTGTGCCATTAACGCGCCATCTTATTCATTTGCTTGTCGAAGATGTACAGAGCTGGCAGGTTGAGCCGGGCTTTCATTTAGCCATTAACGTCGCCGCCGGGCATTTGCAGCACCCTGACTTTGTCAGCGATATGCTGAAACTTGCTGAAAAGGTCAAACATCAGCAGATCGTTATTACGCTTGAGTTAACAGAGCGCAGCCTGATCCAGGAGGGGGACGACGTGGCGCGCAAGCTGGATGAATTGCGCAAAGTTGGAATAAAAGTAGCGATTGATGATTTTGGCACCGGGCACTGCTCGCTGAGCTATTTAATGACCTTCTCGCTGGATTATCTGAAAATCGACCGTGGCTTTATTAACGCTATTGAATCGCTCGGCAGCGAAACGCCGGTGCTGGATGCCATCATCAACCTCAGTCTGAAATTACGTTTACAGATATTGGGTGAAGGCGTTGAAACTGCGTTACAACTTTTGTATCTGCAACAGCGCGGCGTGATGCTTATTCAGGGCTATTACTATGCTCAACCGATGAATAATACGGCGCTGAAAGGCTGGCTCAAAAGGAAAGGACGATTACCGATACAAACTGTAAATCAGGCTACGTCTGAATGAAATCGTTGATGACCCGAATCGCGCTTTAACAACGGCACGCGTCATTTTATGGCAGTACGTTATACCCCCTTCAGCCGAATTCTCATTTCCCAGCATAATTACTTTTGGTCAACAAAATTCTTGCTGATTGCGCCGTAAAAATAGCCAATATCAGCTCAAACATGACAAATATCACACTAAAACGGTATACTCTTCCGCTGGTTGTCATAATTTCGGCAGGAATTCTTGCTTGTATAGCCTGGGGAAAGTGTTCTATTTCCGGCTATGCTTAAATTTTCTCAATGCGGTGGACTGACCCTGCTTTACGGGTCGCGCCGTTAAGGACTTTCATGTTCTATTACAGGGTAATTCTATGAAATTACGTAGGAAGCGTGTAAAACCAATTGGGCTTGATGATGTCACTATCATTGACGATGCCCGTTTGCGTAAAGCCATCACCGCGGCGTCTCTGGGTAACGCGATGGAATGGTTTGACTTCGGTGTGTATGGCTTTGTGGCTTACGCGCTGGGTAAAATATTTTTTCCTGATGCCTCGCCAGGCGTGCAGATGATCGCCGCACTGGGTACGTTCTCCGTACCTTTCTTGATTCGTCCATTGGGCGGCTTGTTCTTCGGTATGCTGGGCGATAAATACGGCCGTCAGAAGATTCTTTCCATTACTATTGTCATCATGTCGCTCAGTACGTTCTGTATCGGCTTGATACCATCGTATGCCTCGATTGGCATTTGGGCGCCGGTGCTACTGCTGGTAGCCAAAATGGCGCAGGGGTTCTCGGTTGGCGGTGAATATACCGGCGCATCAATCTTCGTTGCCGAATACTCACCAGACCGTAAACGCGGTTTTATGGGGAGCTGGCTCGACTTCGGTTCGATTGCAGGTTTTGTACTCGGCGCGGGCTTAGTGGTGCTGATCTCTACCATTATCGGTGAAGACAGTTTCCTTGCGTGGGGCTGGCGCTTGCCATTCTTCCTGGCGCTACCGCTTGGCATTATCGGTCTGTATCTGCGCCATGCGCTGGAAGAAACACCTGCGTTCCAGCAGCACGTCGAAAAGCTGGAGCAAGGCGACCGCGAAGGTCTGCGTGACGGTCCGAAAGTCTCATTTAAAGAGATTGCCACCAAACACTGGCGCAGCCTGCTGGCATGTGTCGGGTTGGTTATTGCTACCAACGTAACCTACTACATGCTGCTCACCTATATGCCGAGTTATCTGTCGCATAACCTGCATTATTCGGAAGATCACGGTGTGCTCATCATTATCGCCATCATGATCGGTATGCTGTTTGTGCAGCCCGTGATGGGTATGCTGAGTGACCGCTTTGGCCGTCGTCCGTTTATCATCATTGGTAGCATTGCCTTGCTAATCTTTGTGATACCCGCATTCATGATGATTAACAGCGGCGTGATCGGCTTAATTTTTGCTGGCCTGTTGCTGTTAGCGGTGATCCTCAACGCCTTTACCGGCGTCATGGCTTCGTCACTGCCTGCCATGTTCCCGACCCACATTCGTTACAGCGCATTAGCCAGTGCCTTCAATATCTCGGTATTAATAGCAGGTCTGACCCCCACCGTCGCCGCATGGCTGGTGGAAACTACCAATAATCTGTACATGCCCGCTTATTACCTGATGGTGATTGCAGTGATTGGCCTGATTACCGGTATTTATATGAAAGAGACCGCTAACAAACCGCTGAAAGGCGCCACGCCTGCCGCGTCTGATTTGGCTGAAGCGCGTGAAATTCTTCAGGAACATCACGACAATATCGAGCAAAAAATCGAAGATATTGACGAAGAGATTTCCCGCCTCGAAGCCAGACGTAAAAATCTGGTGCAACAACACCCGGACATCAACGAGTAATCCTCTCTCCCTCCCGCCGCCCGGCGGGAAGTTTTTTTCTGCCTCACTTCATTCGCCGCACACAAACCTTTATCCCTTTTCGCCAAAAGGAGTAAACTGTCGCCACTTTTTTATACTGGTAAGCAATGAATATGTCTGATTCTTCTCTTATCCAGCACCCAAGAAGGCTGCGCTCCAGCGCGTCGATGCGCGCAATGTTTCAGGAAACCACCCTTAGCGTGAACGATCTGGCGTTACCGATCTTCGTTGAGGAAGGCGTGGATGATTACAAAGCAATTCAGGCGATGCCTGGCGTGGTCCGTATTCCTGAAAAGCGCCTCGCTTATGAAATCGAACGTATTGCAAAAGCGGGTATCCGCTCGGTAATGACCTTTGGTATTTCACACCACCTTGATGCTACCGGCAGCGATGCGTGGAATGAGAACGGCCTGGTGGCGCGTATGTCGCGCATTTGCAAAGACACCGTGCCAGAAATGATCGTTATGTCTGACACCTGTTTTTGTGAATACACCAGCCACGGCCATTGCGGCGTCCTGTGCGATCACGGCGTCGATAACGATGCAACCTTACTCAACCTCGGTAAGCAGGCAGTTGTTGCCGCCGCAGCGGGGGCAGATTTTATCGCGCCTTCCGCAGCAATGGACGGTCAGGTACAGGCGATTCGCCAGGCACTGGATGCTGCCGGATTTACCCAAACGGCTATCATGTCCTATTCCACCAAGTTTGCATCGTCGTTCTACGGCCCGTTCCGTGAAGCGGCGGGAACTGCGTTGAAAGGCGACCGTAAGACTTATCAGATGAATCCAATGAATCGTCGCGAAGCCATTCGCGAGTCGCTGATCGACGCCGCAGAAGGCGCAGATTCACTGATGGTGAAACCGGCTGGCGCTTACCTCGACATTCTGCGAGATATTCGCGAACGGACAGAATTACCGCTGGCTGCATACCAAGTGAGCGGTGAATACGCCATGATTAAATTCGCAGCTCAGGCTGGCGCCATTGATGAACATAACGTGGTGCTGGAAAGCCTGGGAGCAATTAAGCGTGCCGGTGCCGATCTCATCTTCAGCTATTTCGCCCTTGATCTCGCGGAACAAAAGATACTCTGATGCCCTTCTAAGACAGCGACCTGTATTGCCCCGGTCGCTGTCTTTTGCTTCGCTGACCATAAATGCTGAATAAAAAGCGTCAACAGCTGAAGAGGTCAAACTTCAGGAGTGGCAGGCCTGAAGGGTTTTATTTGCTGGCCAGATCATCAATCAGTGTCTGGTTAAATTTCACCGGCTCTTCCATCTGTGGCGCATGTCCCATGCCGGGGAACTCAATCAGACGCGCCCCCGGAATCTGCTTCGCGACATCCTTGCCTAACACGTTATAGTGCCCCAGCTTCGCTTTCACCGCTGGTGAAGCAATATCGCTGCCAATGGCGGTGGTATCCGCAGTGCCAATCATCAAGGTGGTCGGCACTTTCAGATTTTTAAACTCATAGAATACCGGCTGGGTAAAAATCATGTCGTAAATCAGCGCCGAGTTCCACGCAACTTTCTTATGCCCAGGTCCACTGTTTAACCCGGCCAGCATATCGACCCATTTATCATATTCCGGCTTCCAGTGCCCGACATAGTAGGTGCGCTGTTCATACTTTTTGATGCCTGCCGCACTCAGCTTTAACTCACGCTGATACCACTGATCAACGGTACGATACGGCGCGCCTTTGGCTTTCCAGTCCTCTAATCCAATCGGATTTACCAGCACCAGCTTTTGTGTTTGATCGGGATACATCAGCGCATAACGCGTCGCCAGCATGCCGCCGGTAGAGTGTCCAACAATCACCGCTTTTTCGACGCCGAGTTGCGTTAATAATCGATGGGTATTTTCAGCTAACTGTTGAAAAGTGTATTGATAATACGCCGGCTTGGTCGAACTGCAAAAGCCGATTTGTTCCGGGGCGATGACGCGATAACCTTTCTGGCTCAACGCGCGAATAGTGTCTTCCCAGGTCGCACCGCAGAAGTTTTTGCCGTGCATCAGTACCACGGTTTGTCCATTGGCGTGTTGTGGCGGCTTCACATCCATATAACCCATGCTAAGCGGTTGCTGCTGGGAGGAAAAATTAAAATGTTGCAACGTAGCCGGGTAATGAAAACCTTCAAGCTGTTCGCCATAAATATTGGCAGCATTGACCGTTGTAGTACTGAATAAGGCCAGCGAGGTGAGCAAAGCGGCAAGCGGTTTCTTCAACGCGTATGTCGGGCTCATCCGGGTTCTCCGTGTGATAAAAATTATCCTAAGCCTGGCACGGCAAAGCAGAAAGTGTATTGCTGCCCTGTGCTATGTGGCTGATTTTATATATAACCAGCACTCAACTTATTCACCAGAACTAAACAGTTAAATAATTTTCCTGTGAATTTATTGATTTTATTATTCCCTTTCTCCTTTTCGTCTTTTTTGCAACAAAAGAGCAACAAGGAAAAATATCTCTTTTATTTCATGACGCTCCGGTTATCAAAACAATAAACCTTCGCCTCTGGTTAAAATTTCCCATAAGTAATGTGGAGGGATCGATAAATTATTCTAAACTTAGAACCTATCCCAAAAGGAATTGTCAGATCGTAAATAATGGCAATTTTTGAGGGCGAAGTATGGCGGGCAACAAGTGGCAGATCAGCGATGAACTCTGGGAGAAAATGGCTCCACTTCTCCCGGAACATAAAACCCACCATCCGCTGGGCACGCATCGTAGACGTGTTGATAATCGTGCCGCAATGAACGCCATTTTCTTTGTGCTCAGAACTGGTTGCCAATGGAATGCCCTGAATGCCACGGATATTTGCTCATCCAGCTCAGCCCACCGCCGCTTTCAGGAATGGCGGGATGCTGGAGTATTTGAACGCTTCTGGCAAAACGGGCTGCTTGCCTGCGAGAAGCGGGATGCCATTGACTGGTCATGGTTGTCGATGGATGGCTGCATGACAAAATCGCCCCTTGCAGGCTCAAAAAAACAGGTCGCAACCCGACTGACAGGGGGAAGCAGGGAGTAAAGCGGAGCCTGATGACCGACGGGAACGGGCTTCCGCTCTCGCTGGCTGTCGCAGGGGCAAATACCCACGACATAAAACTGGTTGAAGATACGCTGGACGCGCTACAGACCGGCAGGCCGGGTCGCAGGCTGCATCTGTGTATGAACAAAGGCTATGAGGCTGAATGGGTGGAAATTTGTTTGAAAGCTCGTCGTTATGAACCTCATATCCAGTCGGGGAAAGAGGAGTCTGAGGCAATTAAAAACAGCGAGTTCAGGGCTCATCGTTGGGTTGTGGAAAGAACGCATAGCTGGATGAATCGCTTTCGCCGCATACTGACGCGATGGGAGAAGAAAGTCGAAAACTACGAGGCGATGCTGCATTTTGCTTGCAGCATCATTGTCTGGAATAAAATCCTTTTGGGATAGGTTCTTAAGGCGTCTAAACAAGAGGTGGCTTATGAGTGACAAGAAATACAATGAAGGGGTGATTATTTCCCTCACGCTATGGATTAATAATCATCTTGACCAGCGCTTAACCGTTGATGATATTGCTGAAAAAGCGGGTTATTCCAAATGGTATTTACAGAAGCTGTTTGCACGTTACCAAAATGAAACTCTGGCGCGCTATATTCGCAAGCGCAAATTAGCCGCCTGTGTGCACGATTTAAAAAACAGTAATGCGCCCATTATTGGACTGGCGATAAAATACCATTTTGAAAGCCAGCAATCTTTTACCCGCGCATTCAAACATGTAATGGGTTGTACGCCACGTGTGTGTCGCAAAAGACAGCTGGATGCGGAGACTCAGGCACAGCTGGCAGATTGTCCGCACCCTTGTGCGCTCTGTATGCAGGCGACAACGGCCAGAGCAAATCCTGTATGCAGTGGCCCTACGCAACGCAGTACGCTTTGCCCCGTTAAATATCAAAGCCAGCAACTTATTTTCCTGAGCAGAACGCTTCTGTCTGATAATATTGCACAGCCGCCTGAAAGCGCTCGCGATACCTGGCGATGTGATGCCGATTGATGTCGGGCAATAAATAAACGCAGCCACAAGCATATTGCTGATAAAAAATTTCGCGCCTGATTCAATTATGTAACGGTCATTATTCCCCTTATCCCTTTGAAATTTCTGATAATTTATCTCAAATTATGGTGCCGTTACGCTGATGCTAAAATTATTCATTTTCAGCACCCGACTTTCGGGAAAATGACCAGACGAAACGGGCCTGCCTTCCATAGCAGCCAGTGATAGCCGTTGTCAGTTAAAGGAATGAGATATAAGTAACTGTTAAGTATGGGTTAAACGCCGCGTTAGGGCGATCTGTTATAAAATTCCGCCGCTCAGACGCTTAATTCTTTGCGTATTTGTGCGGAAGACATGCTACCGCATTTCTCTTCTATTTCCTTGTTCCTGAATAGTTTCCTGCTTATTACGGTTAATTCTTCTTATCGGGCTCGCTTTTATGTGACCGGTAACTCACCGGCGTCAGCTATGTTTACATAACATTAACAAGATTTACAAAGCTGAACCTTCAAGGAGACATGTATGCATACCGCCCACACTAAAACCCACCAGAATCGCTTTATCTGGTTCGTTTGCTTTATGGCTGCCCTGTCCGGCCTGCTGTTTGGACTTGATATTGGCGTTATTGCCGGAGCGCTACCCTTTCTTTCAACCGATCTGCATATCAGCAATCACGAACAGAATGGGTGGTGAGTTCAATGATGTTTGGCGCAGCGATAGGGGCGTTGGGCGCTGGCTGGATGTCCGCCAAACTGGGACGCAAAAAAAGCATGCTGACGGGAGCCATACTGTTTGTGATTGGTTCTTTGTGGTCGGCCTTTTCGCCCGACGTTGAATCGCTGGTCTGTGCGCGCGTGATGCTGGGCCTGGCGGTTGGCATCGCATCGTATACCGCACCGCTTTATCTTGCAGAGATCGCTCCAGAGCGCATCCGGGGTTCGATGATATCCATGTATCAGCTGATGTTAACTACCGGCATTGTTGTCGCTTATCTGTCCGACACCGCTTTTAGCTACAGCGGTAGCTGGCGCTGGATGCTGGGAATTATCGCCATTCCGGCCATCATCCTGTTTATTGGCGTTCTGTTTCTACCAAACAGCCCGCGCTGGCTGGCGGCGCATGGTCGCTTCAATGAAGCCCAACGCGTGCTGGATCGGCTACGTAACACCAGTGAACAGGCAAAACAGGAGCTGGAAGAGATCCGTGAAAGTTTGCAGGTTAAACAACGTGGCTGGTCGCTGTTTAAAACCAACGGCAACTTCCGTCGCGCCGTGTGGCTGGGGATGCTGTTACAGGTGATGCAGCAGTTTACCGGAATGAACGTGGTGATGTATTACGCGCCTAAAATTTTCAATATTGCCGGTTTTTCCAGCACCAGTGAACAGATGTGGGGCACGGTCATTGTGGGTCTGGTTAACATGCTGGCAACGTTAATTGCGATTGGTTTTGTTGATCGATGGGGACGTAAGCCAATGCTCACCACAAGCTTTTTAATCATGGCGATTGGCATGGGCATTCTGGGTACGCTGCTGCATATTGGCGTCGAAACCGATTTCCGGAAATACTTCGCCATTGCCATGTTGCTAATGTTTATCGTGGGTTTTGCTATGGCGGCCGGCCCGGTGATCTGGCTGCTGTGCTCCGAAATCCAACCATTAAAAGGGCGCGATTTTGGTATTACTGCCTCTACTACCACCAACTGGGTAGGCAATATGATTGTCGGCGCAACCTTCCTCACTTTGCTGGACAAGCTGGGCAATGCCAACACTTTCTGGTTCTATGCGGCGCTCAATCTGGCGTTTATTTTGCTGACGATGCTGTTAGTGCCGGAAACGAAGCACGTCACACTGGAACACATTGAACGCAATCTGATGAAAGGCAAGGCACTGCGGAATATCGGGGACTAACCGTTCAGTATCGGCCAGTTAACGCGTTGAGAGGCCCGAAGTTCCGGGTCTCCGAGTGACTGGCGTAAGTCATTTCGTCGTGGGGAAACATCAGGATTCTTTTACCTTCGGACTTTTGGTGACTGCCTGCGGGTTGTCCTGTGATAAGGCGCTGGCGCTGGCCGGATCGAACAACGAAAGACTCTCTATCTGATCGACCATAATCACTTTTCGGAACGTCATGGCATTTTTGGGTTCTGATTCCAGCGTGATGCCATGCTCCGCATACCATTTACTGTAATTATGTTCGACCGCCAGCTTCAGCGTTTTGCTGTCGCGATAGCCGCTGAGCATCGGAATCACGACTATATTCGCGGTATTTTCATATTCAAAGGTGGCAGCTTGCACCATGCCGATATAGATGCGGCGCGATTTGAGGGTGATCCAGGCGAGTTCTCCCTCTTCCATGCACTGAAACAGTAACTGCTCAACACCGTTGGAACGGGATAGTTGTTGATAGAGGTTTCTACGGTTTGGCGCGTTCAGCTGCGCGCTGCCCGACCAGTTTGAGCGATAAAGACAAAAGAATATCGCAAACGCCAACATCACCACCACCGGCGCCTGGATACCGAGAAAACTCCAGTTCATAAACTCCATTTGCCATTTCAAATGGACGCCGGGAATCGCTTGCAGCGCATTCATAGCCCCTGACACAGCCAGCAAAATCAGCCAAATAATGCCGGTAGCCAGCACGCCTTGTAAGACGAAAATACAGCCGTATAACGCGACAAGGAAGTACATATCCCAACCGGATGAGCGGCGAATTTTGAAACGGCTGGAGAGGTCGCGACTGGTGTACCAATAGCCGCTGACCATCAACACCATAAATATCGCTGTTCCCATGTCATACCCCTTTCAGTGCGTTCACATGGCGAGCAAAATCCTCGCGTACCTCATCACTGGTGATATTGACGGAGGCATTACCATTCTCGTCAATGATAATGCGCTCGCCATCAGCAATCGAATCGTTGATGTCCTGGCGGGTCATGATCTGAAGGAACGTCTCTGGGCTGGCGAAAACAGAAAGAGCATATCTGAACATGTTGATCACTTCATTTAGCATAAAACGAAAGTATGTGATCAGATCATCATTCCCGCCATGTTATAGAGAGTAAGTGTTCTTAAATTCAAATAATTAGCCAGACGGCTAATACGTATTTCAGACAAAGGCTGAGAAGGCGCGCCGACATAAAGCCAGCCCGCCCGCAGATAACGAAATTAACGCCCCTTCTTCTTACGCCCTGGCTGAGTAAAACGTTTACGTGACGCTGAATGGCCTTCCGCTTTTTCCGTGCTTTTCGGTCGGTTAGCGCCCGGCTTTTTCGCTGCAACGGTTTTAGCCTGAGCTTTTTTTGCCGGTTTCGCATCGGAGGAGGAGTGTTCAAGCAGCCTGAATAACGCAATCAGTTCATCGTCAGTTAAATCGCGCCATTCACCCAGCGGCACCCCTTTCAGGCTGATGTTCATAATACGCGTACGTTCGAGTTTGGTAACCTCATAACCAAAGTGTTCGCACATGCGGCGAATCTGGCGATTAAGCCCTTGCACTAAGGTAATTCGAAACACAAATGGCGCTTCTTTCTTTACTTTACATTTTTTGGTTACCGTTCCCAGCATTGGCACGCCAGCGCCCAGGCCGTGGATAAATTCATCCGTCACCGGCTTGTTAACTGTGACCAGATATTCTTTTTCATGGTTGTTGCCTGCCCGCAGGATTTTGTTCACTAAATCGCCATGATTGGTCAGTAAAATCAGACCCTGTGACTCTTTATCCAACCGTCCGACAGGAAAGACACGTTTACTGTGATTACCGAAATCAACGATATTATCTCGTTCACCGTCTTCCGTCGTGCTGACGATACCAACCGGTTTATTCAGCGCGATCAGCACTAAATCTTCTTCATCACGCGGCTCGATAAGCTGACCATTCACCTTCACTACATCCCCGACAGCGACCTGATCGCCAATCACCGCCCGTTTACCGTTAATAAAAACATTTCCCTGTTCGATGTAACGATCGGCATCACGACGAGAACAAATGCCGCTCTCGCTAATGTATTTGTTAAGACGAATAGATGAGTTAGTCAGCATGATGCCTCCATAAAATAAATTAGAGCGCCTGCGCGCAAGCCCAGGCTGAACTCCACGCCCACTGGAAGTTATAGCCGCCCAGCCAGCCAGTGACGTCCACGACTTCACCGATAAAGAACAATCCCGGCACGTCTCGCGCTTCCATAGTTTTAGAAGAAAGCTGCGTAGTATCTACGCCGCCGAGCGTGACTTCAGCGGTACGATAGCCTTCGGTGCCGTTTGGCTGCACGCGCCATTCGTGTAGCGTTTGTACCAGTCCGGCCTGCTGTTTACTGTTAAGCTGTTTCAGGCTGACGTCCGGCACTATTTTCATCTCTTGCAAGATCTCGACTAAACGCTTAGGCAGCAGTTTCGCCAGGCTGTTTTTCAGGCTGAGATTGGGATGCGCCTCGCGCTGCACATTAATAAATGCGTCCAGATCGCTGGCAGGCGACAAATTAATAGTGACGAATTCGCCTGGCTGCCAGTAACTTGAAATTTGTAGCACCGCCGGGCCGGATAAGCCGCGATGGGTGAACAGCATCGCTTCTTTAAACAGCGTGCCATCCTGCGCTTTAATGGTGGTATCCAACGCAACGCCGGAAAGCGTTTGTAATTGCGCCAGTAGCGGCTTGTGCAACGTAAAGGGCACCAGCGCTGCACGGGTGGGGAACACAGTGAGGCCAAACTGCTCCGCAATTTTATAGCCGAATGGCGACGCGCCCAGACCCGGCATAGACAGCCCGCCGCTGGCGACCACCAGTTTTCCAGCCTGCACGGCGCCATCACTCAATTGCAACATATAACCGGCTTCATTGCGGTTCACGCTCAGCACCTCCGAGCGCAGACGCAGCGAAACCCGTCCTTTTTCACACTCCTTCAGCAACAGCCCGACAATCTGTTGTGCCGAATCATCGCAAAACAGCTGACCCAGCGTTTTTTCATGCCAGGCGATGCCGTGCTTATTTACCAGATCGATGAAATCCCATTGGGTATAACGCGCCAGGGCGGATTTACAAAAATGAGGATTATGCGACAGATATGCCGCAGCTTCGGTATAAAGATTAGTGAAGTTACAGCGGCCTCCGCCAGACATCAAAATCTTGCGTCCCGGCTTTTTGCCATTATCCAGCAGCAGAACGCGGCGGCCCCGAAGGCCAGCCTGCGCGGCACAGAACAAGCCTGCGGCCCCGGCGCCAATGATGATAACGTCAAATTGTTCCACTGCTGCTTATCCCGCTTTATCAGAAAGGCGCAGATTGTAGTGATCTGCTCACTCCGACGCCAGTGTCAAAAAACCACCGTAAATATGTCATATTATAACTGATTAATTTTTAGGAAATTTTCTTTGATCCCGACAGGTAAATTACAACTTTCCCACAAATTAAAGCTATATTTCTCTTTCCCATACAGCATGTTGTCGCGGATAATGCGCCGCGTTCATGTCCTCCCAAAATGGCGTAACGCTTATGCTACATCTGTTTGCTGGCCTGGATCTTAGTACCGGCCTGTTATTGGTTCTTGCTCTGCTGTTTGTATTGTTTTACGAAGCAATCAATGGCTTTCACGACACGGCTAACGCAGTTGCGACGGTCATTTATACCCGCGCCATGCGGGCCCAGCTTGCTGTAGTGATGGCAGGCGTATTTAATTTCTTTGGCGTATTGCTCGGTGGTTTGAGCGTTGCCTACGCCATTGTTCATATGCTGCCTACCGATCTGTTATTGAATGTTGGATCGGCCCACGGTCTGGCCATGGTGTTTTCTATGCTGTTGGCGGCGATCATCTGGAATCTTGGCACCTGGTATTTAGGGCTGCCTGCCTCCAGTTCTCATACATTAATTGGCGCGATTATCGGTATCGGTCTCACCAATGCGTTGATGAACGGTACTTCCGTGGTTGATGCGCTCAATATCCCGAAAGTGATCAACATTTTTCTGTCCCTGATTCTGTCGCCGATTGTTGGTCTGATCATCGCAGGTAGTTTGATTTTCATCCTGCGTCGTTACTGGAGCAGCACTAAAAAACGTGCGCGTATCCATATGACACCTGCTGACCGTGAAAAGATTGATGGCAAAAAAAAGCCGCCATTCTGGACCCGTATCGCCCTGATTATTTCCGCCATTGGCGTGAGCTATTCACATGGTGCTAATGATGGCCAAAAAGGCATCGGTCTGATTATGCTGGTTCTGATTGGTGTGGCACCGGCGGGCTTCGTGGTAAATATGAGCGCTTCCGGTTATGACATTACACGTACCCGCGATGCCATTAATCACCTCGAACAGTATTACCGCCAGCACAATGAGTCGCTGACGCACATCGTTCAGATGGCACCGCCTGTTCTGCCTACGCCAGAAGAAGTACCGTCAGGCCCGCAGCAGTTCCATTGCGACAGCGCACGTGCGCTGCAAGCGGTGCAGCATGCGCAAGGATTGCTGAATAATCTGCAAAGCTATGACCAGCTGTCCGTTGATCAACGCAGCCAAATGCGTCGCCTGCTGTTATGTATTTCAGATACGGCGGATAAAACGGCGAAGCTGCCTGAAACCACCGCGGATGACCAACGCTTTCTCAACAAGCTGAAAAGCGATCTGCTCGGCACCATTGAGTATGCGCCAGTGTGGATTATCGTGGCGGTTGCTGTCGCGTTAGGCACGGGAACGATGATTGGCTGGCGTCGTGTGGCCACGACCATCGGTGA
This sequence comes from Mixta mediterraneensis, assembly GCF_014946725.1. Taxonomy (GTDB): domain Bacteria; phylum Pseudomonadota; class Gammaproteobacteria; order Enterobacterales; family Enterobacteriaceae; genus Pantoea; species Pantoea mediterraneensis. The sequence continues at coordinate 66,752 of NZ_JACFXY010000007.1, read as the reverse complement.
GAAAATTGGTAAAAAAGGCATGACTTACGCGCAAGGGATGTCGGCGCAGGTCACTGCTGCGCTGTCAATTGGGATTGCCAGTTATACTGGCATGCCGGTTTCCACCACGCATATCCTCTCTTCTTCTGTTGCCGGAACCATGCTGGTAGACGGCGGCGGATTGCAGAGCCGAACCATTAAAAACATTGCTATGGCATGGGTTTTCACTTTGCCAGTATGCATTGTGCTTTCAGGTTCGCTTTACTGGATAGCGCTAAAGCTGGTGTAAATCAGCGCTAACTGGGGCGACGCAAGTCGCCCTTTTTAATGCCAAATCGCCAACGCGATCAGGCTAATGACCACCAGTCCACACAACGAACTGGTCAAAATAAACTGGCCGCGTACCCGCTCACAGCGACGGATAAACTCTTCATCATGATGATCAAGGTAACGCTTTGACCAGATATAGCGTACCAGCCGTACCTGTTTGCTGGGTTGTCCATGAGAAGTGAAAAAACCAGCCCCATCAACGTACTGATACAGCAACGGATCGCAGCCTCGCAGTACCGCCAGTAAAGCGCGCAGTGAAGAGAAATAGCGTGCCATATTCACAATACAAACCACACACAGAGCCCAAAAAAGCGCGATAGTGCTGATCATCATGTTCCCCTCCCGGCTGGAACCGCAGAGACGCTTACAGCGGCGAAACGCTGAATACGCCCCACAGAAATTTCCAACCACTGAATAAACCAGACTGCGATATTGTTTTGACAAGCCTGGACGGCCAGTACATTAGGTAATGTGGCCGTCATTTTCAGTGTAGGAGAAATGTTTCATTTTTTTCCAGCGAGGATTTTCGTTCAGCGCGAGCAAATATCGCTTACTTTTGATCTTATTCACAACCGTAGCGGCTACAGAAGCATTTGTTAACATTCACGGCTATACTCAAAAACATAACAATATGCCGTCTGCTTCGTAGACGAAAACTTTGGTGGCGCTCATCGCCCGCTCGCGTAAAGGATTTCGCCTGGCTGTGACGCGGCAGAAAGACAGGTTGCCATCCTGAATCTTGTGAAAGGAGTTATATCATGGCTTATAAACATATCCTGATTGCAGTAGACCTTTCTCCCGAAAGCCAGTTGCTGGTGGATAAAGCCGTTTCGCTGGCTCGCCCTTATGATGCCAAAATTTCTCTGATTCACGTTGATGTGAATTACTCCGATCTCTACACCGGCCTGATTGACGTAAATCTCGGCGATATGCAGAAACGTATTTCCCAGGAAACGCATCAGGCGCTGAAAGGCTTATCTGACTCGGCGGGTTACCCGATCAGTGAAACCCTGAGCGGCAGCGGCGATCTCGGTCAGGTGTTAGTGGATGCGATTAAGAAGTACGACGTGGATATGGTGGTATGCGGTCATCATCAGGACTTCTGGAGCAAGCTGATGTCATCAGCCCGTCAGCTGATTAATCCCGTGCACATCGACATGCTGATTGTGCCGCTGCGCGATGAAGAGGACGAATAAGCCTTCTCGCTGATAAAAAAGCCGGTTTGCGAACCGGCTTTTTACTGTAATTAATGTGCTAAGGGTGAATAAATATCAAAACGGTGGCTTTTCGTTACCACCGCCGATTGTGTTGCAATACCCGCCAGCGGCGGCGCGTAATCGGGACGTTTCACCACAATACGCTTTTTGGCCAGGCGCCGCGCCGGTTCCAGCAACGCATCAGCATCATCATCAGAACCAACCAGCGTCTGAAAGACCCGCATCTCCTTTTTCACCATCGCGCTTTTCTGGCGATGCGGATACATGGGATCGAGATATACCACATCAGGTTGCGGAGAAATATCGCTCAGCGCTTGTGCGCTAGAGGCGTGAATGAGTGTCAGCCGCTCACGCAACCAGTCACCAATTTCAGCGTCCTGATAGCCGCGCTGCAACCCATCTTCCAGCAATGCCGCCACCACCGGGTGTCGTTCCAGCATCCGCACCCGACAACCTAAAGCCGCCAGCACAAACGCATCGCGCCCCAACCCCGCCGTCGCATCCACTACATCCGGCAGATAACCGCCTTTGATGCCCACCGCTTTTGCCACCGCTTCACCGCGTCCGCCACCAAATCGACGACGATGCGCCATCGCGCCGGAAACGAAATCGACAAAAATGCCGCCCAGCTTCGGTTCATCGCGTTTGCGCAGTTCTAGATGCGCTGGCGTTTGTACCAGCGCCAACGGTGCATCATCATCGTGCTCTAGCTGCCAGCGCTGCGCTAAAAGTGATAAGGCGCCGTCTCCGGCGCCTGATTCATCGAGCAAACAGATTTTCACGTAACGACTTATCCCTGAATGCCGTAATGTTCCAGCATCGCATCCAGCTGTGGCTCGCGACCCCGGAAGCGTTTAAACAGCTCCATTGGCTCTTCTGAGCCCCCGCGCGTCAGGATAGTGTCGAGGAAGGACTGGCCGGTTTGACGGTTAAAAATACCTTCCTCTTCAAAGCGCGAGTAAGCATCAGCAGCCAGCACATCCGCCCACAAATAGCTGTAATAACCGGCTGCATAGCCACCTGCAAAGATATGGCTGAAAGCATGCGGGAAGCGTCCCCATTCCGGGCTGGGTACGACAGCAACAAGGTTTTTCACTTCACGCAGGGTTTCCAGGATTTGCGCGCCTTTTTCCGGATTGAATTCGGTATGCAGACGGAAATCAAACAGGCCAAATTCCAGCTGACGCAGGATAAACAGCGCCGCCTGGTAGTTCTTGGCCGCCAGCATTTTATCCAGCAACGCTTTTGGCAGCGGCTCGCCGGTTTCATAATGACCGGAGATAAAGGCCAGCGCGTCCGGCTCCCAGCACCAGTTTTCCATAAACTGACTTGGCAGTTCGACGGCATCCCACGGCACACCGCTGATGCCCGCAACGCCCGGCGTTTCCACGCGCGTAAGCATATGGTGCAAACCGTGACCAAATTCGTGGAACAGCGTGATCACTTCATCATGCGTGAACAGCGCTGGCTTGCCCTTCACCGGGCGGTTGAAGTTACAGGTGAGGTAGGCCACCGGTTTTTGCAGGCTGCCATCAGCTTTACGCATTTGGCCGACGCAGTCATCCATCCATGCCCCGCCACGTTTGAGCTCCCGTGCGTACAGGTCGAGATAGAAGCTGCCGCGTAATTCACCGGTTTCGTCAAACAGGTCGAAGAAACGCACATCCGGATGATAAACATCTACATCGGTGCGCTCTTTGGCGCTGATGCCGTAAATGCGTTTTACCACTTCAAACAAGCCCGCCACCGCGCGCGATTCCGGGAAATAAGGACGCAGTTGCTCATCGCTGATAGTGTAAAGATGTTGCTTCTGTTTCTCGCCGTAATAAGTGAGATCCCATGGATTCAGGTTATCAACGCCATGTTCTTTTTTTGCAAAGGCGCGAAGCTGTGCCAGCTCTTTTTCGCCTTGCGGGCGGGCGCGCTTCGCCAAATCGTTGAGAAAATCGATCACCTGTGACGGGCTTTCGGCCATCTTGGTCGCCAGCGATTTGTGAGCAAAGGAATCAAAGCCCTGCAGCTCAGCCAGTTCGTGTCGTAGTGCTAGCTCTTCCGCCATGATCGGGCCGTTATCCCATTTACCGGCGTTCGGGCCTTGATCGGAAGCACGCGTCGAGTAAGCGCGATACATCTCTTCACGTAGCGCAGCATTGTCGCAATAGGTCATGACCGGCAGGTAACTTGGAATATCCAGCGTTAACAGCCAGCCTTCCTGCTCTTTGGCTCCCGCCTGTGCTTTTGCGGCGGCCATCGCACTTTCCGGCATACCCGCCAGCGCATTTTCATCAGTGATCAGTTTGCTCCAGCACATCGTGGCATCCAGCACATTGTTGCTGTAAGCAGAACCCAGTTCGGAGAGGCGCGCAGCGATTTCGCCATAACGCTTTTGCTTATCTTTTGCCAGGCCAATGCCGGAAAGTTCAAAATCACGCAGCGCATTATCTACCGCTTTCTTCTGTGCTAAATCCAGGGCCGCGTAATTGTCACCTTCTTTCAGGTTGCGGTACGCCTGATACAACCCTTCGTGCTGACCGACCCAGGTACTGTATTCTGACAGTAGCGGCAGCGTTTGCTCGTATGCCTGACGCAGTTCCGGGCTATTTTTCACCGAATTAAGATGGCTAACCGGCGAGAAGATACGGCCAAGACGGTCGTCGGTTTCGGCTAACGGCTGAACCAGATTATCCCAGGTGTAGGGTGCGCCTTGCGCCACCACTTTTTCCACCATCGCACGGCAATCGTTCAATACCTCGGTAACGGCGGGAACTACATGCTCAGGCTGAATAGCAGAAAATGGCGGAAGGGTAAAAGAAGTGAGTAACGGATTGGTCATAGCGCAGTCCTTTATCAATGTATGAGGCGCGACGGGTCGCGCAATGCAATCTTAGTAACATGCGGCTAAGTGTAGCGAAAATCAATGGCAGGCAAGGCGAGGCGCGGAAGAAACGGGCAGTTGTCCGGTTCAGGGTGTAAAAAGCCGTGAAACATCAACAAAGCGGTGCAAATAAGAGTGGACAATGCGAAACGTCAGCAATTGTTCGCGTCTGGCGTTATAATCCCGCACATCGCTGTATCCCATTTTAGCTGCAACCTCGGAAATCCCATTTTTTATGCTGAGTTATCGCCACAGTTTTCACGCCGGCAACCATGCCGATGTGCTGAAACATACCGTACAGAGCCTGATTATCAGCGCGCTCAAAGAAAAAGAAAAACCGTTCTTCTATCTCGATACACATGCAGGTGCAGGACGTTATCAACTGAGCGGTGAACACGCTGAACGCACTGGCGAATATCTGGAAGGCATTTCACGTATCTGGCAGCAGCCCGATGCGCCAGAATTGCTGCAACCTTATTTTGACGCGATTCATGCCCTCAATCGTGGTGATACGCTGCGTTATTATCCAGGCTCGCCGTTAATTGCGCGTCATCTGTTACGTGAAGACGATAAATTACAGCTAACAGAGCTGCATTCCAGCGATTATCCGCTGTTGCGCAACGAATTCAGCAAAGACAGTCGCGCACGCGTTGAGCGTGCCGATGGGTATCAACAGCTGAAAGCCAGGCTGCCTCCGCCATCACGCCGTGGACTGATTTTGATCGATCCGCCGTATGAGATGAAAAGCGATTATCAGGCAGTGGTAAAAGGTATCCAGGAAGGCCACAAACGCTTTAGTACTGGCATTTTCGCGTTGTGGTATCCGGTCGTATTGCGCCAGCAGATCAAACATATGCTGCGCGATCTGGAAGCCACCGGCATTCGAAATATATTGCAAATTGAGCTGGCGGTTCGCCCTGATAGCGCCCAGCGCGGTATGACAGCATCCGGTATGATTGTTATCAATCCACCCTGGAAACTGGCGGGCCAGATGAAAACGCTGTTGCCGTGGCTGCATCAAAAACTGGTTCCGGCCGGTACGGGAAACTTCAGCGTGACGCAGGTCGTGCCAGAATAACCCGACGTTTAGCCGCGATAATCTCTGTCGCGGCTGTTACCCTCGACGATACCCCTGTCAGATTATGTGCAGCAACGTTTCCTGTCATGCCCCTGCTGTTTTGCCTGCCCCGCCCATCCTAAATGTCGAATACCGCGAAATCATGCGCCAACTCGGTAGCAGGAAAGACAGACTGACATTCTGCCAACAGGCGCGCCATATCCTGTGGTAAATAACGTGAACTGAAATGAGTGGCAATCATGCGTTTTGCACCGGCTTTCTTTGCCGCCTCGGCTGCCTGGAGCGTAGTTGAATGTCCGCGCCCGTTAGCCTTCTCCATCATTTCCGCTTCAAGCGTGGTTTCATGCACCATGACATCAACATTCGCGGCCAGTTGTAGCGCAACGTCCGTCGGCGCGGTATCGCCGAAAATCGCCAGCGTTTTGCCTTTGGTAGCGGGACCAAGATAATCAGCGCCGTTAAATTCCCGGCCATCTTCCAGCGTAATGGTTTTACCCTGCTTCAACTGCTGATACCAGGGACCGCGCGGCACGCCTTCGGCTTTCAGGCGCAAGGCATCAAGAAAACCCGGCTTATCATATTGTTCAATGCGATACCCAAAGCATTCGATAACATGATTAAGAACCTATCCCAAAAGGATTTTATTCCAGACAATGATGCTGCAAGCAAAATGCAGCATCGCCTCGTAGTTTTCGACTTTCTTCTCCCATCGCGTCAGTATGCGGCGAAAGCGATTCATCCAGCTATGCGTTCTTTCCACAACCCAACGATGAGCCCTGAACTCGCTGTTTTTAATTGCCTCAGACTCCTCTTTCCCCGACTGGATATGAGGTTCATAACGACGAGCTTTCAAACAAATTTCCACCCATTCAGCCTCATAGCCTTTGTCCATACACAGATGCAGCCTGCGACCCGGCCTGCCGGTCTGTAGCGCGTCCAGCGTATCTTCAACCAGTTTTATGTCGTGGGTATTTGCCCCTGCGACAGCCAGCGAGAGCGGAAGCCCGTTCCCGTCGGTCATCAGGCTCCGCTTTACTCCCTGCTTCCCCCTGTCAGTCGGGTTGCGACCTGTTTTTTTGAGCCTGCAAGGGGCGATTTTGTCATGCAGCCATCCATCGACAACCATGACCAGTCAATGGCATCCCGCTTCTCGCAGGCAAGCAGCCCGTTTTGCCAGAAGCGTTCAAATACTCCAGCATCCCGCCATTCCTGAAAGCGGCGGTGGGCTGAGCTGGATGAGCAAATATCCGTGGCATTCAGGGCATTCCATTGGCAACCGGTTCTGAGCACAAAGAAAATGGCGTTCATTGCGGCACGATTATCAACACGTCTACGATGCGTGCCCAGCGGATGGTGGGTTTTATGTTCCGGGAGAAGTGGAGCCATTTTCTCCCAGAGTCCATCGCTGATCTGCCACTTGTTGCCCGCCATACTTCGCCCTCAAAAATTGCCATTATTTACGATCTGACAATTCCTTTTGGGATAGGTTCTAAGTCATCTTTAAATAGCGATTGCTGTCTGATTAGCTGGGAATGATGTTAGTTTTCAATCGGCTTCATTAATCCTGAAAAAAGATTTGTCGCAGGGCCACTTCAACACCCCGTAATTCTGCCAGCCCTTTCAAACGACCAATGGCTGAATAACCCGGATTGGTGCGCTTATGCAGATCGTCCAGCATCTGATGCCCATGATCAGGGCGCATTGGAATAGCGCGCAGGTTACCTGCCTTACGTCGGCGTTGTTCTTCAGCCAAAATCACTTTAATCACGCCCACCATATCGACATCACCCGTTAAATGCGCCGCTTCGTGGAAGCTGTCGGGATTTTTTTCGCGTTGGGTAGCGCGCAGGTGAATAAAGTTGATGCGGTCAGCATAGATTTCTGCCATTTCTACCAGCGCATTGTCGGCGCGCACACCATACGAACCGGTACAGAAGCAAAAGCCGTTATGCAGGCTATCGACGGTCTCTTTTAACCACTGCATATCTTCCTGTGTCGAGATAATGCGCGGCAGACCGAGAATCGGACGTGGTGGATCGTCAGGATGTACCGCCAGTTTAATACCCGTTTCTTCCGCAACCGGCACGATGGCGCGCAGGAAAGTCGCCATGTGTTCGCGCAGTTTGGCTTTATCAATGCCGTCGTATTGCGCCAGCTGTGCCTGAAACTGCTCCAGCGTATAGCCTTCTTCTGCACCCGGCAAACCCGCAATAATATTGCGAACCAGCGTGGTTTTTTCCTCTTCGCTCATCGCGGCGAAGCGGCTGGCAGCAGCCTGTTGTTGAGGTTCGCTGTAATCTTTTTCGGCGCCGGGCCGTTGCAAAATGTGTAGATCGAAGGCGGCGAAAGCATCAGCATCAAAACGCAGCGCTTTCGCGCCGTCCGGTAATTCCCATGCTAAATCAGTGCGCGTCCAGTCGAGTACGGGCATAAAGTTGTAGCACACCGTATCAATGCCGCAGGTAGCCAGATTGCGTAGTGATTGCTGATAATTAGCAATGTAACGCTGATAATCACCGCGCTGGGTTTTGATCGATTCATGTACCGGAATACTTTCTACTACCGACCATACCAATCCTTTTTCTGCCAGCAATGCCTGGCGGGCTTTAATCTCTTCCACCGGCCAGACATCGCCATTAGCGATATGGTGCAGAGCGGTCACAATACCGGTTGCACCCGCCTGACGCGCATCATCCAGCAAAACCGGATCGTTCGGGCCATACCAACGCCAAGTGTGTTCCATTTTCACCTCGTATGTAATTTGGCCTAGTGGTCAGGCCGCTGGACCAAGAGTATGATACTGGACAATGAAAGGCCGTGATCGGGATCGCAGCATGAAAAAATGTGATCGCTGCGACACTTTGGCCTACCGCTTACGAGAAGGAGAAAGGTATGGCGCTAAGCATACTGAAAACGGAGCGTCTGTATCGGCAGATTGCTAATGCGATAATGGATAGTATTAAAAACGGCGAATTTGTGCCGGGTGGATTGTTGCCGCCGGAGCGTGAACTGGCGAAACAGCTTGGGGTGAGCCGTTCATCGGTGCGCGAAGCATTGATTGCACTGGAGATGACCGGCTGGGTAGATATACGAACCGGCAACGGTATTTATGTGGCGCAGCCGTTGCCGCAGAATGAAATCAAGGACGTGGAGAGCTTCAGCCTGCAGGAACTGCTTCAGGCGCGCGAAGCTTTTGAAGGGATGCTGGCGGCTTTTGCGGCGCGCAAGGGTAACGCGCAGCAACGTGCTGCTTTGCTGGCCTTAACCGCTGAGTTGCAACAGTTTAATGAAAATGATGCGGCGTTCCTTGAGCAAGACAAGCAGTTTCATCTGTTGATCAGCGAAATGAGCGGCAATGATTTGCTGCGCGATATGATGGAATATTTATGGAACAAGCGCCACAGCCCGCACTTTAAGCGGCTGGAACGTCATTATGCAGATAACGCCTTTGCACGCGACATGAATGAGGATCATCAGCGAATTGCCGAGGCGATAGTCGCGGGCGATGAAACCGCTGCGCGTGCCGCAATGGAAAATCATTTACAGCACGTGCAGCAACGGTTACTTGGTTAAGCCTTTGACGCGTTTGGGGCGCCCGGTGCCAAGCATAATGGCCAGGCGGCTGCCGCCCGGTGTGGTCTCCATCAGGATTTTGGTAATACTGGTTAGCGGCACCGACAATAACATGCCGACCGGGCCAAGCAGCCAGCCCCAAAAAATTAACGACAAAAACACAACCAGCGTGGATAAGCCCAGGCCGCGCCCCATCAGGCGCGGTTCCAGTAAGTTACCAAACACCATATGAATGGCCGAAAACAGCGCCGCTACCATCAACGCGTCAAATACGCTGTTCAATAGCAGTGCCTGAATAAACGGCGGTATGCCTGCAATAATGGGTCCGATGTTGGGAATGAAGTTGAGGATAAACGCCAGCACGCCCCAAAGTAGCGCGAACTTCACGCCCAGTAACACCAGGCTTAACCACACCGCGACGCCAGTCACCAGGCTTACCAGCGTTTTCAGCGCCAGATAATGGGTGACTCCCTTCAATGCTTTGTGCAAACCGGCGATGCGTATTTTGGGATTAACCAGCGAATTACGCATTTTGTAGGGCAGGTGATGTACTTCAAACAGCATGAACACAACCGTCAATATCAGCAGTACGAAACGGGTCATTGCACCCGAGAACTGGCTCAGTGCACTGGTGGCCAGGTTCATCATCATGCTGGGATCAAAGCGTTGCACCAGCGAATCGGTTGACACATTAATATGAAACTGAGTCGCCAGCTGCTGAACCACACTCATCTTGTGCTCCAGGGTGGCACGTATCTGTGGATAGAGAGCATAGAACTCGCTCACCGAGCTGGCTATTACCGCGACCAGCAGCAAAATCACAAATAAAATCACGGTAATAACAAGAGTGATGGCCACTCCACGCCGTAAACCGTGCCGCATAAGTATTGTCACCAGGGGGTTGAGCACGATGGCAAAAAAGCCGCGAGTAGCAACGGCACCAGAATGTCAGAAGCCCCACGGATGCCCGAGAGAATAATCACCAACATCGCCAGTTTGATGAGAATATTTTGCCCAATTTTTTCCTGCTGTGACTCGCTCATTCCCTCTCCTGAAATGATAGGGGTTGTGAGAAGTGTAGCGTAAGTAAAATTAACCGACTGATTTATCAGAGAAACGGTAAAAATCAGCTAACGCGCCTCTGCCTTATTGCGCTCCGGAACTCGGGCTTGTTAGCAAACTATTACTCCCTTTGAGCGTTGAGAAAAGTAAGCCCCAGGGGTATGACGGGAATTTAACCAACCCTTAATATGCAGCAGGGGGCGTGAATGCTTAAAAGAGGATAGTTAGCACAGTCAAACACGAGCGCAATGACTCATGCCAGAGCAACCTGCAGCGGAATCTACACCACATAGTTTTCGGCTTACCCTTCTGATCTTTTCTATTGTGCTGTACAACTTCGCCAGCTATCTCACTATCGGCCCGCCGCTGGCGGTGCTGCCCTGAGTGCAAAACAGCCCGCGGCATAAATGCCGCCAGGAATACTCAAGCTGCTGGTCTGCCTGGCGCTGTTTTGCATTCTACGCATGATTCGCCGACAAACCGCTGAGCCTGGGTTAGAGATTAACGAAGAATAAAAAAGCGGCCTCCGACCGAGGCCAAAAAACGTGTCACAAGACACAGATAAGGGTTGGGTCACGCGACGCAAAAAGCAGCGCCGCGCAGAGGATCAGGCTTGCAGCAGTTCGATGCTGTGGCGAATCTGACGTTCGATTTCGGCGGGGGTCCAGCTGTTCAGTTCTGATGAGAACGGTTCAAAGGCGTAATCACCTTTATAGCCGAGTATTTCCAGGCGTTTGACCTGCGCCACGCTGTTTAATACATCGCTGTCACTCAGCATAATGCGATCGTCATCGGTCAACGCCGCTTTCGGGCGCGTAGCTTCTACACCAGACAAATGCACTAAACCGATCTGATTCACATCAATCTCTGCCGGGAATTCTTGTTCGGCATTTTCATACAAATGGTGATGGAAGGTATCCAGCACCAGTCTGAACGGCACCTTAGCCTCACGAATAAGCTGTTGCGCCTGTACAGCGGAGCGCAATGAACTCACCGGGAATCCCAGCGGCTCAACCAGACCTTGTACGCCATAATGTTCAAAACGCGGCGCGAGTTTCTGCATTGCTTCCCGCGTTTGCTGGGACGAAATCAGAATGCCTTCATTCAGCGGACACATCACCAGCGCTTTGGCACCAATACGTTGTGCTTCTTTTAACAGGGCTTCCGCTTTCTCCATCAGGGCGTCATCGGTACGGTTGAACGGATACAGGGCGTTAATCGTGACGATCTCAACGTTATATTTTTCCGTCAATGCGCAGAGCTGCTGAGGCGAAAGGTCATCCATCACCTTGCCGCTGGCCATATCGTTACGCAATTCTACTTTGCTTAATCCCAGACGCTGCACCAGCTGGAAAAACGCTTCCAGCGTCAGGGCGGGGGCAATTTTTCGGTTAATACAGAAACGTGTTGGATCAATGGCCATTCTACGGCTCCTGTTACAAAGTAGGGGAAGACGAAGCCAAAGAGAACATTTATTTCATTATCATTGAATAATGAAATTTAAATTATTAGATCTGCTTCGCAATAATTTCATATTTCGTTTCACGCCCCGGCTTTTTTGCCGGATTTTATGAAGGGGAACAGGCAAAAACTCAGGTTGTTAACCCATGGCCCGAATGCGCTAGTTTACTGGTTATCGCGAGCGAAAAGCGCACGGTGCAACCGATTCAGGAAAAATGCGATCTGTGCCGCTAAAAGGAAATTTTCCAAAAATATTCATTTGAAAAATTTATTTCACTGTAATAGTTTCATAGCACGCTTTTGGCTTTGCCTGATCAGGCAACGTGACATTCAGCACGCTCAGTCTGCAGGGAACGTAAACATTCAAAGAGGCTACAACATGAATATCGTAGGAAACTTTATTGGCGGAAAAACCACCCACAGCGCCAGCAACGAAACCATCCCTGTTTATGATCCAGCAACCGGCAACGTGGTGCGCGAACTGACACAAAGTACCGCTGATGAAGTCGCTCAGGCGATTGAAGTGACTCACAATGCCTTCCCGGCATGGTCGAAAACCTCTCCGCTGCGTCGCGCACGCGTACTGTTCAACTTCAAAGCGTTGATGGAGCAGCATCGCGATGAGCTGGCAGCACTGATTGTATCTGAGCATGGCAAAGTCTGGTCGGATGCACTGGGTGAACTGACGCGCGGTATTGAAGTGATCGAGTTTGCCTGTGGTATCCCGCATCTGCTTAAAGGCGAGTATTCCCCGAACGTCGGCACTGGCGTTGACAGTTTCTCACTGATGCAGCCGGTTGGCGTGGTGGCCGGTATTACCCCATTTAACTTCCCGGCGATGGTGCCCTTGTGGATGTTCCCGATTGCGCTGGCGTGCGGCAACACTTTCATTCTGAAGCCACCTGCGCTGGACCCTTCTGCGGCGGTACGCATGGCAGAGCTGTTAACCGAAGCGGGCCTGCCGGATGGTGTATTCAATGTTATTCATAGTTCTAATGAAGAGTAAGCGTCTCATCCAGACCGTCTTTTATTTTTGCCCGCGTTTCCTACCATGGACACTTTCGCGAACATGGACACTACCGTGGACAAAAATACGCCTTACACCAGAAGACCATGGATCTTCACAGCGCTGAGCCTGCGCTTTAATGAGGCTCTGACTTACCGTGAAATAGCAGAACAACTGAACCTTAGCTCATCTGCCATACATAAAATGTTCACGCGTTTTCGACGAACCGGAATTAACTGGCCATTGTCGGAAGAATACACGCCTGAACGCCTGGAGGAAGAGCTCTATGCCTTCAATCTTGAGACAAATCTTCCTGTAAAAAAACGCCGGCCGGACTGGCCTCTGGAATTCAAAATTCGCATGGCGGAGCTGACCCTGCAGCCGGACGCCTGTGTGGCTCAAATTGCCCGTGAGCATGGCATTAACGATAATCTGCTGTTCAACTGGCGCAATCTGCATCGTCAGGGGCTACTGGATCCGGCCAACAGAGCGACTCTGATTCCGGTTACTATGGAGCCTGTTGTCCCTCCGCCCAGGCAAAACGGCGTCGTATCAGCAGACCTGCCACCGGTCATCAGCTGCAGGCTGACGTTGCCAGGTGGAAGCCTCAACCTGACTGGCCCGCTGACGCCTGAACTTCTGCGCGCACTGGTCAGCGAACTCAGGGAGGGTGAGTCATGATTAGCTTTCCGGCAGGTTCGCGGATCTGGCTGGTTGCTGGCGTGACAGATATGCGCTGTAGCTTCAACGGGCTGGCAGCGAAAGTGCAGAACACGCTTCGCACCGATCCGTTCAGCGGTCATCTGTTTATCTTTCGCGGTCGTCGCGGCGACATGATAAAGGTGCTGTGGGCCGACCGGGACGGCCTGTGCCTGTTCACCAAACGACTGGAGCGGGGGCGCTTCGTCTGGCCGGTGACCCGTGACGGAAAAGTGCATCTGACGCCTGCGCAGCTCTCCATGCTGCTGGAAGGCATTAACTGGAAGCACCCACAGCGGACTGAACGGCCTGGCCTGCGGATATAACCTGCTGTAAAATGGGGTTATGGACGCATCCCTTCCCGATGAAAACGCCCGGCTCAGGGCGCTGCTGCTGGAGCAGCAGACCACCATCCGCAAAATGGCGGAGTATAACCGCCTGCTCTCACAGCGGGTGGCGGCGTACGCCAGCGAAATCAACCGGCTGAAGGCGCTGATCACTAAGCTTCAGCGCATGCAGTTCGGCAAAAGCTCCGAAAAGCTGCGTGAGAAAACGCAGCGCCAGGTGCGCGAGGCTGAAGAGCGCATCGGCGCCCTGCAGGAGGAGATGGCTGAGGCGCTGGGTGAGCAGCATGACCCGGTGGTTCCGCAACCGCTGCGCCAGTCTTCTGCCCGTAAACCATTACCGGCCACACTCCCCCGCGAAACCCGCACGCTGTCGCCGGCAGAAACCGCCTGCCCGTCGTGCGGCGGAGAGCTCAGCGCGCTGGGCTGCGACGTATCGGAGCAGCTGGAGCTCATCAGCAGCGCCTTTAAGGTTATCGAAACGCAGCGGCCAAAACTGGCCTGCTGTGGATGTGACCACATCGTTCAGGCGACCATGCCGGCAAAACCCATAGAGCGCAGCTACGCGGGTCCCGGGCTGCTGGCGCGCATCGTCACGGCAAAGTTCGCAGAGCACACGCCTCACTATCGTCAGTCAGAGATATACCGGCGTCAGTGCGTGGAGCTGAGTCGTGCCACACTGGGGCGCTGGTCCGGTGCGGTCAGCGAACTGCTGGAGCCGCTGTATGACCTGCTGCGCCAGTACGTGCTGATTCCGGGCAAGGTGCATACCGACGATATCCCTGTGCCGGTTCAGGAGCCGGGCAGCGGTAAAACCCGCACGGCCCGGCTGTGGGTCTACGTGCGGGACGACCGTAACGCGGGCTCACCGCTTCCCCCGGCGGTGTGGTTCGCGTACTCGCCGGACCGTAAGGGGATACATCCGCAGCAACACCTTGCCGGATACAGCGGTATCCTGCAGGCCGATGCTTACGGCGGCTACAACGCACTGTACGAAGACGGCCGTATCGCCGAAGCGGCCTGCATGGCGCACGCCCGGCGAAAAATCCATGACGTTCACGTCCGCACACCGACCGACGTCACAACCGAAGCGCTGAAGCGCATCGGTAAACTGTATGCCATCGAGGCGGAGATACGCGGCAGCCCGGCAGAGGAGCGGCTGGCGGTCCGGAAAGAGCAGACGGTCCCGCTGATGCAGTCGCTGTACGACTGGGTACAGGCACAGATGAAGGTGCTGTCGCGCCACTCGGATACGGCGAAGGCGTTCTCGTACCTGCTGAAGCAGTGGGATGCGCTGAACCTGTACTGCAGCAACGGCTGGGCCGAGATAGACAATAACATCGCAGAGAACGCGCTGCGTGGCGTTGCCCTGGGGCGGAAAAACTGGCTGTTCGCGGGTTCAGACGCGGGCGGGGAACGTGCTGCGGTACTGTACTCGCTGATCGGCACCTGCCGGCTTAACGGCGTGGAACCGGAGGCGTGGCTGCGTTACGTCATCGGTCATATCCAGGACTGGCCGGTGAACCGGGTCCGTGATCTGCTGCCCTGGAAGGTCGATCTCACTTTTGTCTGAGCGTCAATACGGTCTGGATGAGACGCTTACACTTGCTCTGCCTGATGGTCATCCTTTCTTCTTCTGGTTTGTTGGCGTTAAGTGTGGTCAGGGCGGCCGTGTTGGCGCCACTTTTATCGATAGTCACTACCTCGGGTTCGCCATGATGACGAATGGCCTTGCGAAAGAAACGCAACGCAGCGGCAGCGTCGCGTCTGGCGGTCAGCAGGAAGTCGACGGTTTGACCTGCAGTATCTACCGCGCGGTACAGATATTTCCACTGGCCTTTGATTTTGATGTAGGTTTCGTCCATGCGCCACCGCCGACCCACGGTGCGCTTATGCCGACGAAACGCCTTATCCAGCAACGGCACCAGACGGATAACCCAGCGGTGAAGCGTCGAATGGTCAACAATAATGCCGCGCTCGACCATCATTTCTTCGAGATTGCGCAGGCTAAGGGCATAAGCCAGATACCAGCGAACGCATTGAGCAATAACATCGAGGGGATAGTGCAGGCGTTTGAAGGCTTTTCGTATCAGAGGCATGAGCAGGCAACATCATTAAAAAAAAACAGCATGTTACCCGACGCCGCCTTAATGCGACAGAACCCCTTTATGTGCTTTCCGGACGGGGCACATTCTGGATGGAGAATCCTGGTGATGAGGCTGAGTTTGCTCCTGGTCACCTGCTTTTTTTTAAGCGTAACGTTATATATGCACTGCCAACGCTGCTGGAAGAACCTGTTATATTTCTGTCGTTAGACAGCCCGTGTCGCAGCCCTGAAGATATTACGTTTGTTGATCCTGATGATGGTAATGCAGGGACGTTTATGGCCAGAAATAATAAGACGACATAGTTTCTTCAGATGAAGCTGTTTCTAACACTAAACTGGTCATAGCGGGCTATGCGTCCGCGATGAGCGATCAACGGACATTGATAACAAATTCAGTGTGGAGCAACGGGGAGCAGCTACGCTACATATTCGGAAAGTATGTTGCGTAGCGGATTGATTATTATCGCGAAGCACTACGCTGAATGCTTTGAGTCTTCACATTTCAATCATTGATGTATGTCTGCAAGATCATCGCCCTCGGTACGGCGAACTTTAATACTGATACAGATATAATTACCAGTGCCCTTCATTTTTCATAGATATCCAGGGCTCGCAGGCTTCCAGTGGTTCACCTTTTTGAAGCAGTTCAATGGATATATTGTCAGGACTGCGTACAAAAGCCATGTAACCGTCCCGTGGAGGTCGATTAATTACAACGCCATTCGCTGCAAGATGTGAACAAAGAGCATAGATGTCTTCGCATTCGTAGGCGAGATGCCCGAAATGTCTACTGTCTGAAGGTAAACCTTCATCCCCGTCCCAGTTCCACGTCAGTTCGACTGATGCCTCATGCTGGCCTGGCGCAGCCATATAAAGCAGCGTAAACCGGCCTTTTTCGTTATCTATTCGTTGAATCTCCTCAAGACCCAGCAGACCAAAAAAGTGCTTAGTTTTCTCAAGATCTTTAACGCGTACCATCGTGTGCAGGTATTTCATTACCAACCCCTTAGTTTCATTGGATTGATGTGAAGAATCGAGACTTGATGCTTCACAATTATTACGTCTGGAAAGAGTAAAATATTGTCTTATCAATGAGTCGGAGCTGGCGCTGCATCGATTTTAACACGCATCAAACTATAAGGTTTCTCGCGTATATCTTTACCATTATTGAAACCTGGCTGGCGTTGAACCTGGTTAGCTGTGAAGTAAAGATAGTCGTCAGGACCAATCGACAGTGTATCCGGCCACAGAACTCGTGGATCGTGGACAATGGTCTGCCAGCTGCCGTCAGCCATGCGCTTACGGATGCCGTTGTGTTCATAATCGCTCGCATACACGGCACCGCTGGCATCAGCTTCCAGACCATCGGAAGCACCTTTTTCACCAAGATCTTTCACAGCTGCGGCGAGTTGTTCATCGGTGACGTTCTCGTCACGAAGTAAGTCTGTTGATACTGAATATAGGTGGCGGATGGATAATGGACAGAAGTAAAGAGTTTTACCATCAGCCGACAGAGCGATACCGTCAGAGGCTATGCCCAGCGACTTAAGTTTTCCGTCTGCACCTTTGGTCAGCAGCGCCTGTTTTCCTTCTACTACTGGAATGAAATCAGGATCAGGTGTTGTTGATTTTGCTCCGCTTAAGCGACGTACGGCCTTCCCGGTGGCGATGTCCATTACGATGATGGCTCCAGGACCGGAAACCGATGAGTCAGTGACGTAAACGGTACCTTCCTTGCCGATGCGGAAATCGAAGCGCATATCATTTACGTAGGTGCTTGGCAGCATCACATTCGAAGGGAAGACTAACGTTTTGACAATCTTGTTGGTGGCAAGATCCACTGCAACTAATTTAGCCCCGCCTTTTTTGGGTAATGACTCCAACTTACTGATAGTGTTTTATGTTCAGATAATGTCCGATGACCTTGTCATGCAGCTCCACCGATTTTGAGAACGACAGTGACTTCCGTCCCAGCCTTGCCAGATGTTGTCTCAGATTCAGGTTATGTCGCTCAATGCGCTGAGTGTAACGCTTGCTGATAACGTGCAGCTTTCCCTTCAGGCGTGATTCATACAGCGGCCAGCCATCCGTCATCCATACCACGACCTCAAAGGCCGACAGCAGGCTCAGAAGACGCTCCAGTGTGGCCAGAGTGCGTTCACCGAAGACGTGTGCCACAACCGTCCTCTGAACCGCCCCGGTTTTCCGGGAGAGTATTTTAGTTGGGAACTCAGGCTGCCAGATCCTTATTCCCGATGGAAGCATAATATGCCCGTTCGGCTTCTGCCGGTGGGATATGCCCCAGCCTTTCCAGCAGCCGGCGATTGTTGGGTTCTGTCGCATTAAGGCGGCGTCGGGTAACATGCTGTTTTTTTTTAATGATGTTGCCTGCTCATGCCTCTGATACGAAAAGCCTTCAAACGCCTGCACTATCCCCTCGATGTTATTGCTCAATGCGTTCGCTGGTATCTGGCTTATGCCCTTAGCCTGCGCAATCTCGAAGAAATGATGGTCGAGCGCGGCATTATTGTTGACCATTCGACGCTTCACCGCTGGGTTATCCGTCTGGTGCCGTTGCTGGATAAGGCGTTTCGTCGGCATAAGCGCACCGTGGGTCGGCGGTGGCGCATGGACGAAACCTACATCAAAATCAAAGGCCAGTGGAAATATCTGTACCGCGCGGTAGATACTGCAGGTCAAACCGTCGACTTCCTGCTGACCGCCAGACGCGACGCTGCCGCTGCGTTGCGTTTCTTTCGCAAGGCCATTCGTCATCATGGCGAACCCGAGGTAGTGACTATCGATAAAAGTGGCGCCAACACGGCCGCCCTGACCACACTTAACGCCAACAAACCAGAAGAAGAAAGGATGACCATCAGGCAGAGCAAGTACCTGAACAACCTGGTTGAGCAGGATCACCGGAATATCAAACGACGAATACGGCCGATGCTGGGATTCAAGTCGTTCCGCCGGGCGCAGACGTTGTTAGCAGGCATCGAGTTGTTACAGATGATACGCAAAGGACAACTTCAGCATCCCGCCGGCGACAGATTGTCACCAGCGGAACAATTTTATTTGTTGGCTGCCTAAAATATCGGCAGCACAACGTTTGCTGACTCTGCTCTGTTAATGCGACAGAACCACCTAAAGACTGTGGGTAGTGATATCGAGACGTTTTGCGACACTGGAAACAGAATGGCCACGATCAACAACCTGTTTGACTGCTTCAATTTTAAACTCTTCAGGATAACGCTTACTGCTCATGTGCACCTCTCTTTAAGCCATTTTAAATGACTCTGAGATGTCTGTTAAACCTGTGGCGATTCACACCGTATTGTGAAATAGGGGAGAAGTCAAAGATTATATCATCAACCGCCAGCGCCAGTCGCTGATACCACCTGACAGGCGTTATTGTAAATTTGCAGAGAGAGTTTGTATTATGCCCTTTCATGTTGGAAACAGATGTTTTCCTGCCACAATCAGCGACAGCCGAATTAACCACATAGCCCGCTCTGATACACCGTCTGAGATGAGCGTATGGGAAAAAATTAAGGAGTTTTTCTGCACGACGCATAAATCTGAAGCACTGGAGTGTATCCGGACGATTTGTCACCCACCGACCGGAACGACGCGGGAGGATGTGGTCAACCGATTTGAACAGCTCAGGAGGCTCGCATATTCCGGATTCGCGGAGAACATTCAGTCCGGCCGACACGGGGATAATCACTTCAGTATCCTGGACGAAAACAGCCGGGAGATACTGTCAGTCACTCTCGATGATGCAGGAAAATATACCGTGAAATGTCAGGGGCACCAAACCATGACCCATGATGCCAACGGGTTGCTGTATAAGATGATGCAGCAACCTAGAACATCAAACGGCACTTATTGTGCTCCGGAAGGAAAAGAGACGGTATTCGTCATCGATATTTATGCTAAAGAGGAAAACAAAAATCTGCCTCGTTCACCCACTGACCTCCGTCAACAAAATGCGGAAAGCTCAGATACACCATGTCGACAAGTAGTACCCTCCCAGAGCAGTGATTCACCACACACCACTATTGAGATACCAGAGTCAGTATTAAATACGGCTGCCCATAGTGAAGCTTCGGAGTCCTGGCAGGCATTCTTTCAACGTCATGTCAAAAATACCGGAGCAATACTTACGCGTAATGCTGTTTCTGTCGGTATGCCCACCGCTGCACGTGAATATGTAAGGAGAGCTGCGCTTCCTGCCTTGTTCGAAACGCTTCCTCAGGCTGCGCAAGTGAGTTTAGCGGGGGTGAGCATTGCAATGCCTGCTGTTTTACAGTTGGCAGCAATAGCACGAGATATTAAAGAAGGAACACAAACGCCAGAGACTCTGCGTTCGCGACTCGCCAATATCGCCCTAGTTGTAGGAACAGGAACGGCATTAGCAGCGACCGGTGGACTTGCCGTCGCGGCAAATGCGTTGATCGCGGCGGTATTTGTCTATGTACCCTTACGAGAATTCTCTCAGTATTTTTTACAGTTACAGGACAATAATGAAGGCCCCCTGAATATAAAGGCAACCGCGTTCTCCGCCGCTGTCTATGCGGGAAATCAGATTGCGGTTGATCAAGGAATGGACATGCTTTCTGATGCTCTTGAGCCTGCTATGGGGAAATTAGCTGCGAATATTGTTAGTCGGGCACTGGTTAATATTGGCGGTGAAACACTGGATGAATTAACGAGTCGTAGTGCTAATGCCTATGTATCCCATAATCCTGAACTTAAAATTGGTATTGATTTTCGACCGAAAGATGAAATAACCCGGAAAACCGCCTTAGATCAGGTATGCAATACATTAGCAAGTCGCGCATCCTTATTTAGCGCCTCATTTTCAGGAGCTTATGCCGCCCCCGTTCAGGGCATACTTAATAGTATGGTCGTTGGGGGAATTCTAGGGGCGGGTTACACACCTTTTGTGTATAGCCATGCGCAATCCGAAGTATACGCAGATGGCGGCCACGGTGAACCAGTTCTCACAACAGTACGGATTGGGTGACCGCAAGGATTCCTTAACTTTTGGCAATAAGCCTGAAAGTTATAACTATGCTTATTTATATAACCGTATTTCAGGCTCAATAAACGAGCGTTTGATGAGAGTCACCGCCAGCATTGGGAGTAAGCGTCACATTTAGACCGTCTGTGCAGCAGGCTCCGGTTTCGGGAAAATAGTGTCCATCATTTTTAATGGACACTATCGCGTGAAACACCGGACATGGCTTCTCGAGGTACTTCGCCTCCACTTTGGCCTAATGGGAGCGAAGCTGCTGTGTAACCACATCCCGATCAACGGTTATCTGATAGGCACAAACGAGTATGAAGGCCATCATGTCTTTGATATCTGGTACCGTAACACCTCAGAAGTGAAACCCACAGCCATTACCGGAGACATGCACAGCATCAATAAAGCCAACTTTGCGATCCTGCACTGGTTTGGGCTTCGCTTTGAACCTCATTTCACGGTTCTGTCGCATTAACAGAGCAGAGTCAGCAAACGTTGTGCTGCCGATATTTTAGGCAGCCAACAAATAAAATTGTTCCGCTGGTGACAATCTGTCGCCGGCGGGATGCTGAAGTTGTCCTTTGCGTATCATCTGTAACAACTCGATGCCTGCTAACAACGTCTGCGCCCGGCGGAACGACTTGAATCCCAGCATCGGCCGTATTCGTCGTTTGATATTCCGGTGATCCTGCTCAACCAGGTTGTTCAGGTACTTGCTCTGCCTGATGGTCATCCTTTCTTCTTCTGGTTTGTTGGCGTTAAGTGTGGTCAGGGCGGCCGTGTTGGCGCCACTTTTATCGATAGTCACTACCTCGGGTTCGCCATGATGACGAATGGCCTTGCGAAAGAAACGCAACGCAGCGGCAGCGTCGCGTCTGGCGGTCAGCAGGAAGTCGACGGTTTGACCTGCAGTATCTACCGCGCGGTACAGATATTTCCACTGGCCTTTGATTTTGATGTAGGTTTCGTCCATGCGCCACCGCCGACCCACGGTGCGCTTATGCCGACGAAACGCCTTATCCAGCAACGGCACCAGACGGATAACCCAGCGGTGAAGCGTCGAATGGTCAACAATAATGCCGCGCTCGACCATCATTTCTTCGAGATTGCGCAGGCTAAGGGCATAAGCCAGATACCAGCGAACGCATTGAGCAATAACATCGAGGGGATAGTGCAGGCGTTTGAAGGCTTTTCGTATCAGAGGCATGAGCAGGCAACATCATTAAAAAAAAACAGCATGTTACCCGACGCCGCCTTAATGCGACAGAACCATAGAAGTTAACGTTAGTTTGCTCATAACCCCATGATGATGCAAATACATCGCCAATTGAAACATTGCCATTTTTAAAAACTAATACATTCATTTAAATCTCCCGCCCGTTTGGGCTACTGGATAAGACAGGGAACCATTCCCGACCAACAGATTCATTATACCATCAAATGATGGTATGGCAATATAATTTACCCCCGCTTAATTAATTTATAATCAGGATGTTCATCAGCAAGCAACAATAACAATTCGTAAGTCCCAGCAGCCAAACCTCTAGACGTTTTCCCAGATGTTTCTTTAGCTTGCCAGGCTGATAACGTAAAACCAAACCGTTTTGCGGCCTCCTGTTGCGTAAAGCCAGCCTTGATACGAGCTTGTTTCACCTCTTCAGGTGTAGGCTTAAAAATCATGATTTTGTACCTTCAAAATAGTATCTGTATAGAATTCCAATAAAATTGGGTCTTCAATTTCATCTTTAACGTTACTGAATTCTTCATGATAAAAATATTTCTTAAAAACAACCTTTTTCGTTGTTTTTTTATCGGCTTCTTTTGAGCGTACCTTCATCAGCTTTTCAAGTTCAATAAACAACCGTGTTGCATCTTCAGACACAACAATCCTGTATGTTACATTACCTTTGTTTTTTCTCTCGCTCAGGATTTTATTCATTTTTTTGCCTCATAACTGTTTAATAAACCCCGCTACCTTTATGAGCTGATCCACACTCAGGCCACGAATTATCATTTCATATCCGTCGCCCCGTTCTGATACGTTACCATCCAACCCATTCTCAACTTTAAAACCGGTCAATGTCCCATGCCAGCTATCAAGATGCATTAAACGAGATAGCATCCCTTTCAGGATCTGAATTTGATCGCGTTTTCGCTGTAACTGTTGTTCATATTCACGCGCAATATCTACATTTTCTAAAGCATCCGTCAGGATTTTCTTTTCAATA
Organism: Mixta mediterraneensis; assembly: GCF_014946725.1. Lineage (GTDB taxonomy): Bacteria > Pseudomonadota > Gammaproteobacteria > Enterobacterales > Enterobacteriaceae > Pantoea > Pantoea mediterraneensis. The sequence goes on along the minus strand of NZ_JACFXY010000007.1, from coordinate 43,761 downwards.
TCGACGGCGATTTCTACAGGGTTACGTTCTGGCGATACAGTGCAAGTATGGTAAGGGCCTCGCCAGCTTCGACTATCTACGCTTCCGATGATAACTAACCTTCCTTTCTCCATTCGAATATGTATAGAGAAATTTTTATACTGAGGCGAGGTTAGCTTTATCCTGTACTGGCAATCATCGAGCAGATTTACACGCCAGCCGTTCCCAAGGATTCGACAAACGATTTCAAAAATAGGCTGGTAGCGAACAAAAAATGATTTCATATACTCACTGAACCGCCCCGGTTTTCCGGGAGAGTATTTTAGTTGGGAACTCAGGCTGCCAGATCCTTATTCCCGATGGAAGCATAATATGCCCGTTCGGCTTCTGCCGGTGGGATATGCCCCAGCCTTTCCAGCAGCCGGCGATTGTTGTACCAGTCCACCCACGCCAGCGTCGCCAGCTCCACTTCGCCGCGGTTTTTCCAGCTTTGCCTGTGTATCACCTCCGCTTTGTACAGGCCGTTGATGCTTTCGGCCATCGCGTTATCATAAGAGTCACCCGTGCTTCCCGTTGAAGCCAGAAGCTCCGCCTCCTGCAACCGCTGTGTGTAGGCCAGCGACACGTACTGTGAACCTTTGTCGCTGTGATGGATGGTTCCTGATGGCCGACGGGCCCACAGCGCCTGCTCCAGCGCATCCAGCACGAACGTCGTCTCCATCGACGATGACACCCGCCAGCCCACGATGCGACCGGCGAACACGTCGATAATGAACGCTACGTATGCGAAGCCCTGCCAGGTGCTGGCGTACGTGAAGTCTGCCACCCACAGCTGGTCAGGGCGTTCAGCCACGAACTGACGGTTCACCCGGTCATGCGCGGCAGGGGTCTTACGGCTGACGGTGGTTCGCACCTTTTTACCTCGCAGTACGCCGGTTAGGCCCATGGACTTCATCAGCCTCGCGATGGTGCATCGGGCCACGCTGAAGCCCTCCCGTAGCAGCTGGCGCCAGACCTTGCGAACACCATAGACGCCGTAGTTTTCGTCGTACACGCGCTGTATCTCCTGCTTCAGTTTCTCATCACGCTGGTCGCGATGGCTACGTCTGTCAGGATGCAGCTGATATTCACGGTAGCGGTAGTATGACGACGGGGCGATATCCAGCTCATGGCATACCGGTCCGACCCCGTATTCATCGCTCAGGGTATCCACCAGGAGGGCTATTTTTTCCAGAGGCGGTCGAACTCCGCCTTCGCAAAATAAGCTGAGGCCTGCCGCAGGATATCATTGCTGCGCCGCAGCTCGCGGTTCTCACGCTCCAGCTCTTTCAGGCGCTGGCGCTCAGTGGTGGAGAGACCACCATCACCGCCACCGGCATCACGTTCATACTGACGCAGCCAGATACGCAGGGTCTCCGGCGTGCAGCCGATTTTAGGGGCGATGGAACTCAGGGCTGCCCACTGTGAGTCATATCCGTCCTGGCATTCCAGAACCATGCGGACGGCGCGCTGCCGTATCTCGGGGGAAAAACGTGTATTTTTAGTCATCCTGTTTACCTCTCTCTCAGGGAGTTTAGTCTCCAGGATTCCCGGGGCGGTTCACACCATTAAAATAATGGGGGCTTTCGCCCCCGCTTCAACTATGCTCTGTTTTCTACCCTTTGTCTGCCAGACGCTTTACGCTTTCCGGCTGTGCCATACATCTCGCGGATTTCATCAAGACTGTGCTCTTTACGGTTCCAACGGCTTTTATGTTCTTCAGGACGGTAAAACCACTGTTTTTTCTTCGCGGCCCATTTGCAACCGATCTCTTTTAACGTTTCTTTATGTTCACGAGTATTTCCACTAATCCAGATCCAGTTGCCTATTACTTCATAAACTAACCCATCTAGTCCGGTGAGTGCGTTTAACACGTTTTCCATGTCTTCACCGTAGTTATAGTGTGCGTTTTCGTCAGTACTTTGAAACGAGTTGATTTTATCAATATTTGCCATCAGAAAATCAAAAGCTGCATTTACAGCCTTCATCAGTTCAGCACCTAATGGATTACGATCTGGATGATATTTCAAAGCCGCTTTTTTATATGCAGCTTTGATATCCTTCTCCGTTAATTCACCTGACAAACCAAAAACGTTTAATGCTTCCTGAATATTCATTTTTAGCTCCCGCCCGTGTGGGCTTCTGGAATCTGGCAGGGAACCATTCCCAACCAACAAATTCATTATACCATCAAATGATGGTATATCAACTACTAATTATTCCCGTATTCATCGTTAATACCTGGTGACTACAGTATGAAAATACAGTGTGATCGTTACTGGCAAGGTCGCTTTAAATTTTTTTCTTAACGCTCTGCCAGGCTGCATTATAATTACATGGGGGGTATATAGGATGCTCATTCCGATAGAGCATACACCGCTCGCCGCAGCCGAACGACCGAGCGTAGCGAGTTAGTGAGCGAGGAAGCGGAAGTGAACTGATGTTAAATTGTGCACTGGACGCTCTCAGGTTAAAGCCTTCACTCATTAAAAAGCCACGCTGAGCGTGGCTTCCTTTATAGTCAATTCTGTCTAAAAACAGGATTATCCCATGACAATTTTGATGGATGCTCCGCACGCAGCCGCATATCGCTCCAGTGTTGATACGCTGGCTTTACTGGCGTTTCTCTCTAACTTACTTACTGCTGGCTGAGTAATACCCATGCGCTCCGCAACCTGTGTACTGTTGATGCCAGCATTGCGACGAAGATCGAACAAAAGCGCCTGAAGCTCTTCTTCTTTTTTTTCAGCAAGATAAGCAGCCATCACATCTGGGTTCTGTAAGGCTTTTGCTTTTACTTCTGAGTAAGGAATGCCTTTAACTTTCATTTGTCATTTCCTCAAGTCTGCTAAGTGCTAATTTAATTTCTGAAGGTGGTGTCTTTGGGCTTTTCTTTACGAATGTACGGAGAATGAATATTCTTTTGCCTTTAGCGAAAGCAAAAAAAGTACGGGTAATGTCTTTTTTGCCCGCCCTTAATTCAAAAAGGCCATCCTGTATAATATCAGTATGCGGGAAGCGTAATTGATTACCTTGAGTCTCCAGTTTATCAAGCGCCGCAAATGCCTTACCCTGCATAGCACTATCAAGCTCAAGTAATTCCTGCTCTGCTTCAGGATGAAAAATTAGCTCAAACACAAAACAACCCCTTTCCTTTTATGGTTTAGCTCCGCAGGCTAACAATTTTCTATAGCCATATAGTTCATGACATTGCCTCCCTGATACCGAAGCCACATAAGGAGTATAACCAAAGAATGAAATAACTCAAGGGTTATGTATAACCTTTGAGTTATTTTAGTCGCTACTTGGGTGACCGCAAGGATTCGTTAATTTTTGGCAATAAGCCTAAAGGTTATATTAAAAATAGTGGTTATAACGCTTTAATGACCATTCCGTTTGCTCCGCCCGTAGAGCGAGGGCAAAAATGATTAACTCAATGCTTCAAATATCGTATCCATCGTATATCCCTTGTACTGAAGATGCCTGATTTGTTTATTTTTTTCCTTCGGTTCGGTAGGTAAAGCGTCACCAAACTTTCTGACCCGGGCTTCTTTTGCCAGCTCATACCAGTCAACGTCGCTCTGCTCTATTTCCTGTTCTATCAGCGCAGGCGGAAACCCTTTTTGCCGGAGCTCTTGTTTTATTCGTGTGGGACCGTGAAATTTTTTGATCTGTTTATCAATAAGATAGTTAATTGACTGGATATCATTGAGGTAATGGTTCTCTATCAGACGACGTAAAACGTGCTCTACATCATCCATTTTTTCTGTGACTCTGGCCAACTGCCGGTGCATATCACCAGATGAATAATTCTTTTTTGCCAACATAGATATCGCATAATCATACAATTCCTGTTCAGTCATGCCTGACTCCTTTCGTAGCGGATCCCGTCTTTTCCCACGGATAATCCCTGAATTTTCTCTGCCATCACCGACCAGAGTGCGGTTTTACGCTTGTGTTTTTCGTAAAGGGTTCTGAAGTAAGTTTCTGTTCCCGGGAGCTGCGGACTCTCTTCCAGATCTTCGCTGTAATCGATGGCTTTTTTCATGTCTGATGCGGCATAGCTGTAATATTTGCTTTTTGCCTGGTGAATCGCATCTTCCACCAGAATACGACGTAACCGCGTGGCTGTAATGGCATAGCCGTGTTTATACAATGTGCTGGATAATGTTCGGATAAATGAGTTTGTCAGATAGGCAAGAGAACTGATGAGTTCTTCTTTAGGAGTGGCTGTAATACAATTGTCGATTAAATCAAATCGTGCTATATCTGAGGCGAAACATATATAGGGGTCTAACCCTTTTTCTTTTGCAATGTTCAGGAATGACTGAACGTTATCGTTTCCTTTCCCACAGGCTTTTGTATACAACCGATAGAAACGGGTATCACATCGAAAAGAAAAGGCTGCCATAGATTTCTCCATTGCCTCATCACTTTTTCCGTCTTCAATAAGAGCAGTAATAAATAACTCATCCCATGTGGTCTTGTCTGAGTATTTTTTATCACCTTGCTTATCCATATATAATAACAGCTCAATGGCTTCTCCGGGACGAATTTCATCCATGAGCAGCCTTGCATAATCAAAATAATGCTCAGGTCGACAGAACTCTCCTTTTTTTAAGGATTCTGACAAGGAATCGATATCCCTTATTAGTATGCTGATATCTAATGCTTCCCGGTGGCGTTTTTTTTGATAATACATATCCCGGACTGCGCGTAATACATCCGAACCAAGTAAAGCGCGATACGTTCTGAAAATTCCAGATCCAAAATAAATTTCGTTGGCAACAAAATCAAATATCTTTTTTGCAATGAATACGGGGTCACTGTTTTTTTGTGCGGCCAGTGATTTCATCCATGCATCCAGCACAACGGAGTAGTAGTCCATCCAGCTTCCACTGGAGGTGTCCGAGTTCTCACTGAATCTCTCAAATTCAAGCATGATTTTTACACTCAGACGTTCCACTTGCTCCGGGAGTGTACCTGCTATTTTCTCCAGTGGCTGCGCGATACTGCGTGTCAAATCATCATAAAACGCATCCGCTTCGTAGTAATCATAAAAACGCTTACTTTTGGCCCGCCGGTTGTACTCCTTCTCGATAGCTTTAAGTATGTCAGGGGCCGATAACAGATATCCGTTCACCAGTGTTGATTTGGCCTGCTTATTATCCTGTATCAGGTCGTGGATAATATTAACCAAAGTTTCATGATTCATGCTGCTTAATAATTCACTCTGTTTTTTATTCAGTCCGGTTGCCATGTTACCTCCATAATCATTTATCCTGATTAAAGCGAAAATACGTTATTTGAAATAACTACAATCGGACCCCGTAATCAATGGGACCGACTTCACGCTTTCGCAATTCAAAAACACCAAATCGGTTGAGATGTTGCCGAAATGGACTCAGTACCCGCAAAATTTCGGGAGTTATTGTCATGCCTTCACTTTGTAATTCTTTCAATACCTGAGTCATTGAATGACAGTTGTGAAAAATAAGCAGATTGGCAATGAGGTGATTGTATTTAATGATTTTTAACTGCTCATCCCGTACATTCTCTTCGAGAGAGTTGGCCGCAAAATAAACCCACTGCACAAACTTGTTAAAGCTTTCACATTTATTTGTCGCTCCCTGTATCATTCGGCGCAACTCTTCACTGCTGACGTACTCCAGAAGAAACTGCGTTCGGACCACACGCCCAAGTTCCCGAAAGGCAAAATACAATTTGTTTTTTCGACTGGCGGTTCCAAGCTTACGCAATATCGTCGATGGGGTAATACGGCCTGCTTTGATAGACAGCACCACCTGCAACATGTCGGGTAAATGTCGCTCTATCAGCGCCCAGTCGATATTATCCTTACTGAATAACGTCTGAATATACAGGTAAGTCTGTTCAGGTGACGATTTATAGCATTTTAGATCCTTCCAGTTACGAATTCGGGGCATGAGCCTGATGCCCAGCAGATACGCCAGCCCAAACACCACCGCGTTTTGCGCCTGAGTATCACCGTGCACCGTATCTGGCTGGATATCGGATTTGTTTTTGATCAGGCCATCGAGGATATAGATGGCTTCCCATACGCCACAGGGAATAAAATGCGAAAAAAGAGCAATGTAGGTATTACTGACGTGATAATACGCAACACCGCCCCAGCCACCGTAACGGATGTGATATTCTGATAATATATTATTTTCATAAATATCCCATTTTGTTCCATCGGCAGCTGCTCGTCTGGGATCTCCCCAGAGACTGGGGAGCCAGAATCTATTGTATCCGTTGACCGTATAACGGATCGCCGCATCCAACTTCTCTTCTGTAATATGGCGTTGATTCAGAAAGGCAATCTTGCGATCACCAATGCCTGTAATGCTTTTCGCCAGCTGTGCTGTACCCAGCCCCGTACCATAGGCAAAGGTCGTCAGAATTTGGCGATACTCTTCATCTTCAAGTTTACTTTCATGACCACTGAGTGGACCAAAGTGTTTTCCCCATTTCAGCCAGCGCATCGTGTCGCCGAGCGCATCAAGTACCGATAAGTTAAGCGCCTGTAATTTGGTAGTCAGGGCTTTATTAACCGCATCAAATCCTGCGGGTAATGGCTTTTTGACCAGCTTTGCCAGAACAGGTCGACCGTTGGTTATGGTGAAATAAGGATTGGTCATATAACCACGGTCAACACTGTCAGCAACCTCCTTCAGCCGACCCTGCAAATGCTCGACGAAGGCTTTACCCTCCACAGGCAGGCTGACCAGTTCGCCATACTCTGCCAGTGTCTCCATGCATTCCTTCATAGGCAAAAGCTGATCGCGAGCATCGGAATAAGTATCTCCTCCGGGTACGCAAATATCTGCAGATTTCAGCTCCTGAACCAGTTGCCGACAAACACAGACTTCAAAAGCGCGTCGATTCACCCTGTGTGGGATGCAATTGCGCTTCGTTTCCCCGGTAACCAGTCCCCACCATTTGTCCGGGAGCCAGTCAAGATCCTGTGCGGTTAGTATGGCGTTTCCTTTTCCATCGAGGCGCAGCCAGTCAATGTGCCGGTGTTTGTTGGCCAGAACGAATGCAAGGGCCTGAACAAAATTTTGATCCTGACTGGTTGCTACAAATGTCAGCTTGCTCAGAATACGAAAAATTTGGATACGGCGAGCTTTGAAATGACGCCACATGAACCGGCTTTCGTTTTTACCCCCGTGTTCTGCATGTACCCGGGAGAATTCGCATAAGTCCTGGCGAGCTGATACCAACTGACTAATGTTGGCGATTTGTTCTTCAATCGTCTGGTCTGATTTCAGTACGGTATCAAGCTGAGCAAATCGGCGAATAATTTCGTCAGTTTTATCCTGATTAGCGGAAAGGTACCCATCGAGTTCTTCTTCAGCACGATGCTGCACTTTAATCATTTGTTTGCAAAATACATTACACAGGTCATCAGTGATTCTGGCCAGTTGACGCTGGATCAAGGATAGAGTTACAGCATAACGCTTTTTCGCCTCCATATTCACCATGCTGGCCGCATCCAGGCTCATTCCTTCCAACGCTAATTGTTTGCGCTTGATCTCGGGGATGCCTTCCAGAGCACAGATATTGCTGGCCAGCCTGGAAAGCTGGTCATAGCGCAATAATAACTCCCGAAGTCCTTCTATCGTCGCTTTCGGGGCATCCGCCTTTAGTTCGTTCCATGGGCTGGTACGCAGCCCTTTCTCAACCAAAAAGAGCGCATCGATATCAGTGCGCTCCGTTTCACTTAATTTGTTGTTGATCGCGTTAAACAGGGATTGATTGGCAGCGGCTCGCTGCGATTTTGCTTCTCGCAATAACACATTAAATAAAGGTAATTCAAAGCGATGCTTAATCAGACTTTCGATTGAAACATTAATGATGTCAGACAGTTCATTCTTTGTTGGGGCACAGGCTGCCATCGCCTGGACCATTACCACTTTACCTTTTGCAGCAAAGGCCGTGACGTTAAGAAACGTACGAATCAAACTAATATGATGTCGTCGCGTACGTGACGAATCGTAAGTGGACAGTTGTTGCTGTTCGGCCTTCAGGCCTTCAATGCCAACAATATGGTTGACTATCGAACCGGGAATTTGATCTGTGGTAACGAAGTATCCAAGGCGCTGAAAAGTTTTCAACAGCAGGAAAAAACCAAGTTTATATTGCCCATCGCGCAGGGACTTAGAACAGAAATCCTGTTCTTCAGTTGTCGGCGTATACCAGCGTTCAAGCTGGTATGTGGTGATACTGCTCTTCAGGCGCGGGTACGCGGTATCGCAGGCGTCCATGAGTCATTACCGTCGCAAAAAACGTTCGTTTGATGAGAGGCGATACCGCTATGCTACCCAGACCGAAGAAACGCAGCGATAAGGCCCGCGAAATGTCGCAAATATCCATCTCTTAATTCAAAGAATCATAAACTCATATAGAATACTACTCCATGAGACAAGAGAGGGTCTATGAAATTAATCGGGTATGCACGAGTCAGTACGGGAGAGCAGGATCTCAGCCTGCAGCTGGATGCCCTGCAACAGGCTGGTTGTGACACCGCCGCTATTTTTGTGGACAAATCATCCGGGGCAAAAACAGAACGCCCGGGCCTGGACGCCTGTCTGAAAGCGTTGCAACCAGGAGATACCTTGCTGGTATGGCGCCTGGATCGGTTGGGGAGGTCAATGACTCACCTGGTGACGATGGTAGAGGACTTGCGTAGCAAAGGGGTAGGGTTTCGTTCACTGTGCGATGGCGCGATTGACACCACCACGGCATCGGGAGAACTGGTGCTTAACATTTTTTCGTCCCTTGCCCAGTTTGAGAGACGTCTCCTCCAGGAGCGAACCCGGGCAGGCCTCGCGGCTGCACGCGCCCGGGGACGAAAAGGAGGACGCAGGGCTGTCAGCAAAAGCGCACCGAAAGTGATGATGGCCTGGCGTATGTATCAGGATAAATCTTTGAGTATCAATGATATTTGTGAAACTCTAAAAATTTCTCGGGCAACATTTTTCAGGTACGTATCCTTATCAAAGGACGCGGCCTAGTGGTTATATAAAGTAGAATGCATATAACTTTTAGGCTTATTGCCAAAAATTAACGAATCCTTGCGGTCACCCTTTTTTACCGTGGCGTTCTGGTTGCCAAGATGAGAGGTCAACTGGAGGCGCTCACGCAGCCGGTCAAAGCCTATTCTGTAAAATGTACTGGGGAGCTCAGCCAGGTAGAGATACAGTGCCTGGGCTGACTCTTTGCGTGACAGCTTCTGGAGTGACTTCAGGTATAGCCTGGTTTTGCCATCCATCCGGTACAGTGTATCCGTTATCCCAGAAAGCACCGTGATTAAAGGGCTGAGAAGATCCTTATTCTTATTTAATCTGTTAATGATCCTGAATTGAACTTTATTATTGTTCTATTCAGTGGATAACTCCGATTGCACTGATATTCACTCAATATCGTGGACTGGTTTTTCCGTCAGGATGTTATCTCCCCATGCCACTACTGTGGCCAGTTGCTCAACCGAGACATGCCCCGCACAGGCAGCCAGAAAATCCAGCACCGGGGCTGCTGTTTCACGGAGCTGCGGACTGTAAATGCGTTAACGACCATCTGGATTCACCCGGTATATATGACCCGCTTCAGGCTCTTCATTGTTATTTGCACCGACAACGACGGGCATTACCCAAATAAGTTTCCTCAGCGTTCTGCCCGGTCCATAATAATGGTTTCTTAGACGTCAGGTGGCACTTTTCGGGGAAATGTGCGCGGAACCCCTATTTGTTTATTTTTCTAAATACATTCAAATATGTATCCGCTCATGAGACAATAACCCTGATAAATGCTTCAATAATATTGAAAAAGGAAGAGTATGAGTATTCAACATTTCCGTGTCTGTCAATACCGATCGAATTCTGACCCACCCTGCCAAAGTAAAACTGACCCACCCCCTTTGAATCATTCGAGCGTTGTTGCTTTCGTTTTCTTCTGGAGTTGACCGCTTTTCAGCTTATCTTTCAGTCGATAGCTTTGGCCGCTGATTTGGGCGATATGCGCATGGTGAAGCAGCCGATCCAGCATCGCTGCCGTCAGTGTCTCGTCATCACCAAACGTTCCGGACCACTGCGTAAACGGCAGGTTGCTGGTCAGGATCACGCTGCCTGACTCATACCGTTTAGCGACTACCTGGAAGAACAGGTTCGCCTCCATTTTACCGAACGGCAGATATCCCACTTCGTCGATGATCAACAGCTTAGGTTTACCTACGACGCGGTTCAGGTAGCCCTTCAGGTCACCCTGACGATGTGACGCCATCAGTTGCAGCATCATGTCGGCGGCGGTAATGAACCGAATGCTTAAACCCGCCATCGCGGCCTTATAGCCAATGGCGGTCGCCAGGTGCGTTTTGCCGACGCCAGAAGGCCCGAGCAGGACAACGTTCTCCTGACGTTCGATAAATGTCAGACCCGCCAACTCCTGGATCTGACTTCGTGGAACGCCACTGGCATAGGCGTAATCGAACTGCTCCAGTGTTTTTATCACCGGCAGGCCTGATAACCGCAAAATGGTCTGGCGACGCCGTTCGTTCTGGCCATCATGCTGGAGCTGCAAAACGGCTTCCAGGAAGTCGGCATGCGTGCCGCTGTTGTCGATGGTCGCCTGTGCCACACCCGGCCACTCTGCCGGCAGGCGGTCGAGCTTGAGTTGCTCGCAGAGCGCGGCAATACGATCATGTTGAAGGTTCATGCTGGCACCTCGAGCAAGGCCTGGTACGTTGCCAGAGGATGTTGCAGGCTCTCGGTCGGCACCGGACGCTGGCTGAGCGCTGGGACAGGTGCAGGCAATGCCAACGTGACCTTCGGTAACGGCAATAGCGCAGCACGCTCGCGCGGCATGCGCTGCTCAGGCGGTACGCCTGTGGTGCCATGCACTCGTGTGTTCGCGACGGTGACCAGCCACTCGCCGATGCGTGTGTTGGCAGCAGGTACATCCAGTACCAGCCCGGCCTGCCGGAAGGTCGCGGTAAGAGGCACGATAAAGCTGTTCTTGAGGTAATGGTTAAACCGCTCAACCTTACCCTTGGTCTTGGCGTGATAGGGTCGGTATAGCTTGGGAGGAACGTCATACTTCTCCGCAACGTGCATCCACTGCGGGTTACAGCGAGGCTAACCGTGACCGTAGACATAGCGCTCATTGTTGCTGGCCTTCCCGTTGGCGAACAGCAGGTGATTCAGCGTCACGCCGCAGTGCCTGCGAGCCGACTCAATGCCATCACGCCAGGCAGCGGAGACCTAGTAGCTGTAAACATTGACGAAAGTCGCGCGGCTCCAGCCCAGCGTGGCGACAAAGGCCAGCAATGGGTTATGACCGAGTCTGATGATGGTGAAATCAACTTGCATCTGAAAGCCAGGCTCGGTCTCGAAGCGTGTTACCTCTTCAGTGACGGGCTGCTTAATGGGGTGCAGGAAAGCGGTCAGCATGCTGTAACCACCCTCGTAACCACGCTGACGGATCTCGCGCAGCAGCACACTGGCGGGTATCCAGAGGGGCCTGGCAGCGGCCACGCGCTCAAGGATATAGGTCTTGAACGGGTCAAGCTTGCAGGATCTGGGTGCGCGAGGCTTGTAGCGCATATCCGCTACGGGCAGCGGGCTACGAATATATCTGCGAACGGTCTCACGAGAGCATGAAAGCTGGCGCGCGATGGCGCGTATCGACATGCCCTGACGGTGTAAAACACTAATCTCCACTCTGGTCTCCAATGTCATCATTGGCAGTGCCTTAAAACTGCCATTTTTACCCTAGGTGGGTCAGATTTACATCGGCAGGTGGGCCAGTTTTACATCGGTAGCGACACGTGTCGCCCTTATTCCCTTTTTTGCGGCATTTTGCCTTCCTGTTTTTGCTCACCCAGAAACGCTGGTGAAAGTAAAAGATGCTGAAGATCAGCTGGGTGCACGAGTGGGTTACATCGAACTGGATCTCAACAGCGGTAAGATCCTTGAGAGTTTTCGCCCCGAAGAACGTTTTCCAATGATGAGCACTTTTAAAGTGAACCGCCCCGGGAATCCTGGAGACTAAACTCCCTGAGAGAGAGGTAAACAGGATGACTAAAAATACACGTTTTTCCCCCGAGATACGGCAGCGCGCCGTCCGCATGGTTCTGGAATGCCAGGACGGATATGACTCACAGTGGGCAGCCCTGAGTTCCATCGCCCCTAAAATCGGCTGCACGCCGGAGACCCTGCGTATCTGGCTGCGTCAGTATGAACGTGATGCCGGTGGCGGTGATGGTGGTCTCTCCACCACTGAGCGCCAGCGCCTGAAAGAGCTGGAGCGTGAAACCCGCGGGCTGCGGCGCAGAATGGATATCCTGCGGCGGGCCTAAGCTTATTTGGCGAGGGGGGAGTGCGACCGCCTCTGGAAAAAATAGCCCTCCTGGTGGATACCCTGAGCGATGAATACGGGGTCGGACCGGTATGCCATGAGCTGGATATCGCCCCGTCGTCATACTACCGCTACCGTGAATATCAGCTGCATCCTGACAGACGTAGCCATCGCGACCAGCGTGATGAGAAACTGAAGCAGGAGATACAGCGCGTGTACGACGAAAACTACGGCGTCTATGGTGTTCGCAAGGTCTGGCGCCAGCTGCTACGGGAGGGCTTCAGCGTGGCCCGATGCACCATCGCGAGGCTGATGAAGTCCATGGGCCTAACCGGCGTACTGCGAGGTAAAAAGGTGCGAACCACCGTCAGCCGTAAGACCCCTGCCGCGCATGACCGGGTGAACCGTCAGTTCGTGGCTGAACGCCCTGACCAGCTGTGGGTGGCAGACTTCACGTACGCCAGCACCTGGCAGGGCTTCGCATACGTAGCGTTCATTATCGACGTGTTCGCCGGTCGCATCGTGGGCTGGCGGGTGTCATCGTCGATGGAGACGACGTTCGTGCTGGATGCGCTGGAGCAGGCGCTGTGGGCCCGTCGGCCATCAGGAACCATCCATCACAGCGACAAAGGTTCACAGTACGTGTCGCTGGCCTACACACAGCGGTTGCAGGAGGCGGAGCTTCTGGCTTCAACGGGAAGCACGGGTGACTCTTATGATAACGCGATGGCCGAAAGCATCAACGGCCTGTACAAAGCGGAGGTGATACACAGGCAAAGCTGGAAAAACCGCGGCGAAGTGGAGCTGGCGACGCTGGCGTGGGTGGACTGGTACAACAATCGCCGGCTGCTGGAAAGGCTGGGGCATATCCCACCGGCAGAAGCCGAACGGGCATATTATGCTTCCATCGGGAATAAGGATCTGGCAGCCTGAGTTCCCAACTAAAATACTCTCCCGGAAAACCGGGGCGGTTCAAACTGACTGTTTCCACGACATATTGAACTGTGGCTCGCTATGCACGGGTCAGTACGGGAGAGCAGGATCTCAGCCTGCAGCTGGATGCCCTGCAACAGGCTGGCTGTGACACCGCCGCCATTTTTGTAGACAAATCATCCGGGGCAAAAACAGAACCGGCTGGAATACCTTCCTGCCGGACAACCTCGCTTATCGACAAATTATATGGTGGCCAGTATTAGTTGACCACTACAAGGTGAATAGATGTTCATTGTCGTCTCTCCAGCCCCCTGGATTTTTTCACTCAGAGGCGACAACTACCCTGACATGGGGGGATCCAGCCAGAAAGTGAGTGAGCCGCGATTGATAAGTGCTTTGTTGTAAGTACGCCAGTTGTTGATTTTGAACTTCTGCTTTGCCACGGAACGACCTAGGTTGTCAGAGGGAGTGTGTGATCTGATCCGTCAATTCAGCAAAAGTTCGATTTATTCAACAAAGCCCACCGAAAGTTAACTCTAATTCACAGGCAAAAGTGTTTTTTTGTTAAAGATCAAAAAAAATAAATAGATTACCTTTAAAATAAATTTAAGCGAGACAATATTTATGATGTGTTTTGCTTTATTTTATAAAGGAGCCGTTATGATAGTTAATAATCAGGGTGCAATACAACCACTACTTCATTCTGACGGGGTGGCCTTAGTGGGGCTGCCTAATAATATATTAAACGTCAGAAACACTCCCGAAACTTTGTCATCAATTAAACCTCGGGTATATAAAGTTTTGGCAATTACGGCAGGCTTTCTCGCTTCAATAGCATCAGTTATTTTTTTTAAAAGTGCGTTAACTTCGATACAGACAGAATCAATTACTTCTGAATATAACCCCTTAACAGGTCCTAATACTACAGGAAATTACCATTTTAAAAATTTAAATGATGATGGTTTGAAGAATGAAACAGCGGAAACGAATCACGCCCAAGAAATAATAATCTCCAGAGATCCCCCAGCACCATTGAGCCTATGGCAACCAAATATACTTTATTGGCAAGGTGAAAAATATTCGCATGCAGTTTATAAAAGGAAATATTTTAAACTGTTGGGCGAGGCCGGCCCCAGAGGGCTTCCAAATTTTTTAATTGATAAAATAAATCATTCAACTAATTTCAACGTAAGGGTGTTGGAATCAAAAGTACTCGGAGCCTGGGCCAAAAAAAGTCATGGCAATATAAAAAAATACTGGGAAAAAAAAGTTATATTAGACCGAATTGCTGATACTCATGATCAACTTATCAACTTAAAAGAAGTAATTATTAGGGAGGGGAATAATATGTATTCGAAAAAGCCTTCTTTTGATTTATTGAATAAAGTTTATACTATAAATAAGCAGATAGAAGATGCTGCTACACAGATAAGTAATGACCTTAAAAAGCTTGATCAACGACGCCGCAGGTGACGGAAACGTGAAGGCACTGTTGCAACGCTCATAAAATTTGCAACAGTGCCGCTAAAAGGTCAGGTAATACCCCGGATGTATATCCCGCGTCCCGCAAAATTGCTGTTTACCGTCGATGACGGCTGGAATAAGTTTCTCGAAAAATTCGGCGACAGCGTCACTCCCTGGACCCGCCTCTGGGTTGAGCGCATGCTCGCCTGCGGGACCACTGAGATGGGCATTCGTCGCTTTTGCTGTTCGTCACCCGGTTGCACCCAAGACGACCGCATAAGTGATTAATTTTTAATCACCTCTGATAATCCGGCTGCCAGTACCTCTTCGAGATTCCCTGTTTTTATCCAGCAACGCTTTTGCTTACCAGCGATACTTAGCCTTGTCGGCTCTGCCCTGAGCATATTCAGTGCCGTAGCAACACGCAACTGGAGTTGGCAGGATGAAGTCTGGCTAAATCCTGAACGGGAAACGCTGGCCGCATGAATCAACTGAGGCGACAACTACCTTGACACGCGCCGTTAGTGACAGCAAAAAAGGTACGGGTAATGTCTTTTTTGCCCGCCCTTAATTCAAAAAGGCCATCCTGTATAATATCGGTATGCGGGAAGCGTAATTGATTACCTTGAGTCTCAAGCTTATCAAGCGCCGCAAATGCCTTACCCTGCATAGCACTATCAAGCTCAAGTAATTCCTGCTCTGCTTCAGGATGAAAAATTAGTTCAAACACAAAACAGCCCCTTTCCTTTTATGGTTTAGCTCAGCAGGCTAACAATTTTCTATAGCCATATAGTTCATTACATTGTCTCCTTGATACCGAAGCCACATGAGAAGTGTGGCCAAAACATAAAATAACTCAAGGGTTATGTATGGCTTTTGGGGTATTTTCATCACTATTTCCCGATGGTAGTTGAATTTGTGCCCAAAATATTTCAGCGGTGGCACGGATTTCTGGAAAGATATTGGTTCGACATAAGTATACTTATACAGTACTTGTTTCCGATGGTTCGGGGAAGGCACACAGCCACAAAATAAATCGTCACTTATAAGAGACGGTTTATATTGACTGCCTGTCACTTATAGGAGACAATGTGGACAGGTTAAGGGAGCGAGGGCGGCAAGATGCCTTACACGGCGAAACGATATCAGACAGAGAACGGTGAGGTTCCATACACCGACTGGATGAAAAAATTAAGACGTAAAGATCAGACCGCTGCGTTAAAAGTGGATTCCAGAATTGCCCGCGCTATGGGCGGTAATTTTGGAGATCATAAATTCGAAAGGGATGGTGTCTGGGAATTACGAGTTGATTATGGTCCCGCCTACAGGGTGTATTACTCAATCGAAGATGGTGAAATAATTCTCCTGCTAATGGGCGGGAACAAAAAAACGCAAACAGCCGATTTAGATAAAGCCGTTAGTTATCTGCAAGATTTTAAAAAGAGGTCAAAAAAATGACAGCCACCAAAAATGTGAAGTCGCTGATTAGCAAAAATGATTATCCGGCAGCAGTTGATCACAACGCCGCCATGATTAAAGAACTACGCGCTGATCCTGATTATGCAAACGCTTATCTTGCTAATGCCCTGGAAGAAATTAATGAGTCTGGTGGCTTAGGCGGTTTTCTTGTTGCGTTACGTCAGGTAATAGAGGCGCGAGGGGGGATTTCCGAAGCCGCTAAAAAATCTGGCCTTGCCCGTCAGAGTATCTACCGTGCATTATCCCCGAACGGGAACCCGACCATCACAACACTGGCACAACTTGCAGCAGTGGCCGGGTTACAGTTCACTCTCAGCAAATCCAGCCACTAATTTCTCAAGTACCCCCCATAAGCGGGGGGAATTTTTGTCACTGACCGTTTCAGTTACCCGCCCCGTAATTCGCGGCTGAAGCCGCTCAAACGCGCAGATACAGCGCCCCGCGCCGATGCTACGCACCGTCACGGCGTACCGTTCGCAAGCTCACGCGCTAACTGCGAAAGGCTAATTGTGCGTTGTAAGTGCTGTAATGGGCTTTGCAGGGCGGGGAAGGGGGAGTGCTTAAATCTGCCTGGTTAGTTCGCCATAACTGGCGAACGTCCCCGGCGCGATGCAGCTACCAGGCAGAACGTAACCACTGTTCGCGCCTCTTTTCAAAAGCAGTGATGTAAATACATTTATGACCGATACAGCAGGTGCCAGCGATCTTGTCTTTGGCCTTTTCTGGCTGCTGGGATACCAGTTCTCTCCGCGCCTGGCTGATGCCGGTGCTTCGGTTTTCTGGCGAATGGACCATGATGCCGACTATGGCGTGCTGAATGATATTGCCAGAGGCCAATCAGATCCCCGAAAAATAGTCCTTCAGTGGGACGAAATGATCCGGACCGCAGGCTCCCTGAAGCTGGGCAAAGTACAGGCTTCAATGCTGGTCCGTTCATTGCTAAAAAGTGAACGCCCCTCCGGACTGACTCAGGCAATCATTGAAGTAGGGCGCATCAACAAAACGCTGTATCTGCTTAATTATATCGATGATGAAGATTACCGACGGCGCATTCTGACCCAGCTTAATCGGGGAGAAAGCCGCCATGCAGTTGCCAGAGCCATCTGTCATGGTCAAAAAGGTGAGATAAGAAAACGATATACCGACGGTCAGGAAGATCAACTGGGCGCACTGGGGCTGGTCACTAACGCCGTCGTTTTATGGAACACTATTTATATGCAGGCAGCCCTGGATCATCTCCGGCCGCAGGGTGAAACACTGAATGATGAAGATATCGCACGCCTCTCCCCGCTTTGCCACGGACATATCAATATGTTGGGACATTATTCTTTCACGCTGGCAGAACTGGTGACCAAAGGACATCTGAGACCATTAAAAGAGGCGTCAGAGGCAGAAAACGTTGCTTAACGTGAGTTTTCGTTCCACTGAGCGTCAGACCCCATTAAGTACCGGAATAACGTCATTGAATGCGACCATGGCAAGCTGAAAAGGATAATCGGCGCCACGCTGGGATTTAAATCCATGAAGACGGCTTACGCCACGATCAAAGGTATTGAGGTAATGCGAGCACTACGCAAAGGTCAGGCCTCAGCATTTTATTACGGCGATCCCCTGGGCGAAATGCGTCTGGTGAGCAGGGTCTTTGACATGTAAGGCCTTTCAATCAGAAAAAAGGTTACTTCATCGCGAACTTTGCAACAGTGCCATTATTTGTACTAGCTCAGACCTGATCTGACAGTTACCGGTTATTTATACAGGTGTCTGTCAGATTAAATCTGGTTCAGATTCTTTTCTGCCCAGACCCGTTTTCCATCAAGTAACGTGGCCATTGGCGTACGCCCGCAGCACATTTTCCCCTGATGAGTTCGCTCATTATTGTAATGCCACAACCAGTTGTCCAGATCCATTTGCAGGCTCTCCAGGTCTGCATATAGCTTCTTGCGGAACGTAACCTGATAAAACTCCTGCAAAATAGTTTTATGGAAGCGCTCGCAGATACCGTTCGTCTGCGGGGACATCGCTTTCGTTTTCGTATGGTCGATATCGTTGATGGCCAGATACAGCTGATAATCATGTTGCTCTACTTTACCGCAGTACTCTGTGCCCCTGTCGGTCAGTATTCTCAGCATCGGCAGCCCCTGAGCCTCATAGAACGGCAGTACCCGATCATTAAGCAGGTCGGCTGCAGTGATCGGCGTTTTACTCGTATACAGCTTGCAGTGAGCCATTTTCGAGTACGTATCCACGAACGTCTGCTGGTAGATGCGGCCAACGCCTTTCAGATTCCCAACGTAGAAGGTGTCCTGCGACCCCAGATAACCCGGGTGAGCCGTTTCGATTTCACCGCAGGCTTCGTCATCGTGCACCTTCTTCTCCAGTGCGGCGATTTGAGCATCGGTAAGCACAATGCCTTCTCTGGCGACCTTTTCCGTAAGCGCCTTCAGCCGCTTACGGAAGTTCTCCAGGTCATGTCGTTGCCAGATGGAGCGCACGCCGCTGCCGGAGATAAACACGCCTTTTTTACGCAGCTCATTACTGGTCCGGTGCTGACCGTGGGCCGGGAACTCAACGGCGTACTCAACAACCGCCCGTTCAGTGGCTTCATCGGCCCGATTCTTCAGGTTGGGTACCCGACGGTTTTGATTAACCAGCGCGTCAATGCCGCCTTCTTCAGCTAGCTCCTGGTAGCGGTAGAATGTGTCGCGTGACACCCCCATGATTTTACAGGCTTTTGATACGTTACCGAGTTCTTCGGCCAGATTGAGCAGGCCGGCTTTGTGTTTGATGATGGGATTGTTAGTATGAAGCATGAGAGTTACCTCGTGTTTTGTATAAGGATTAGACACCCATATCAAAACCGGTAACTCTCAACCTTTCAAGGTCCAGTGTCAGATCAAGTCGCGACTAATACACCTGACGCAATACAGAAAGCATCAGGCACCTGATAATTATTTAAAATATTCCTGCAGTTTCCCTGCCACGCGCTCATTGACAGCTTTTAACCACTCAGGCTCAAGGATCATTTCGTTTTTAATGACTTTAGCAGGATCGACGGTTTCCTTCTGAATGCCAAAAATGGCGTCAGTTATAAAACCGCTGACCAGAACGTTCTTGGCGATAAATTCCAGCTTCTGGTCCAGCGTCTTTTCTGAAGTGTCCTTGCTGATTTTATTTTCATAAACGCGAAGTCCCAGCTTAAACATCTCCATGATAAAAGCTGACCGGTTCGCCGTTTCGCGTGACTCTCCGTCTTCAAGCTTCTTTTCAACGTGTGCATCAACCTTTTCTATAAGTGAAAAGGGAACGGTAAGATTGACGCGATTACTTTTGGGTGTGTTGTGCTCTGACATATATTTTGCCTCATAACCTGATATTAGAGCGAACCGTAACCGGATGACCGGGCGACGGATTGTTCATGCTGCATGAGAAAATAAACTCAACGCACCCACTTTTCAAGTAACCACAAAGTAACAACAAAGGGCTTCAACAGTGTCTGCACAGACACTTCTAAGTTCAAATATTAGTAAGTACTTGTTTTTAATAGCAGCACTTCGCAGTTACTTACAAGGAACTATTAAAGCACTATAAAGTTTCTTTGAAGAAATTTCGTTATGGGCTAAAATTTCTACGATTTACAACTAACTAACTGATATTAAATAATTAAAACCGCAAAAATAAATTTGCGAGTGGTGTGTAAAATCCCACTTCTTATGATATTATTGAGTTAATAAGCACCCCCGAACTTTTCAAATCAGGAGCCGCTATGCGTTTATTTATACACGCTGCAGCCCTGCTGGCTACAGGCATTTTCTCAGCCAGCGTGAATGCGGACTGTTTTATTAAAGCCGGTGAATGGTATTCCATTGATCCGGACTACCTGCGTGCTATCGCATGGCAGGAATCCCGCTACAATCCTGCCGCCATAAATACGAACAAAACCAAAGACGGAAAGCCCGGCAGCAGCGATTACGGCATCATGCAGATTAATTCGGTGACCATGCGCGGATTACAGAAAGAATATCCCGGCCTCAGTAAAGAAAAGCTCCTCAGCGATCCGTGCCTGAATATTTTCATCGGTGCCATGCTGCTGCGCCGTAACTTCAATCAGTACGGCACAACGTGGCTGGCAGTGGGAATGTATAATGCGGGAATGAAAAATATTCCGGTGACGATCAAGAACCGGTATAACTATGCGATGATTATCGACGCACATTATAAGGCCATCAAGGCGGGTAAAATCCCACGTACGGCAATCAACGGATGAATGATTAAAATCCTTATTACGGACTGCATTACTTTTTTTCTTCTGTGCCTGTGCTGGTTTAAATCCGTCAATGCAGTCTGCGCACAGAATTAACCGTTCCCGGTTCAATGCCGGGTACGGTCAACATGAGTAACGCCCCTGATGTTTTACCGCGCCGTGCAGGAAGAGTTTGCACCGGTTTTTATTTATTTGTCACCGGTTCAATACCGGTGACGGATAACAGGCCCCAAAAAAATGGAGCCATCCGGCCCCGTGCTGTTTATGCTTTCATTTCAGAAAGTATTCTGTTTATTTCACCGTGAACGCCCTGACTGTGCCAGAAGCAATCCCGGCCGACCCGGTACAGTTCGCCCGATTTAAATCGTGCCAGCGTAATTTCCTCTCCCTCCAGGCTGCTGCCATATTTTTTAGCGATGGTATCCACCGCTTTTTGTTTCATGGCATCGGAATAATTTCTGTCAGTAAAGACATAACCCACTCCGCCGAAAATACGATTAAAGGGAGACGCACTGGAAACAGACATATCCTGCATGGGATCGAAATAGCTGTCTTTATACTTATCAGTGACAGATTTAACTTCCTCCTCCGTAGGTCCGTCTGTCCAGATAACGCTTACGCTGTCATAACTGCGCTTGCGAACGGAAAATTTAATGCCCGGAAACTTCGCCTTAAGTTCCCTGCGTATATTTGACGTGACCTGTACCGCGCCGTTTTTATCCTGCGAAAGCGAAGCATATTCTGGTGCCGTTTTCAGACGCTGACATTCCGCTTCATATTTGCGGGCTTCTTCCTCCCGCGCCTGCTTTTTACGGCGTTCTTCTGCCTCTGCCTGTTTTACGATGCGCGTCGTTTCTTTACCGCTTTTTATTTCCGGGAATATGCTCCACTGTTTCCCGTAAAGGATACTTTCAGGCAGCGCGCGCGATATTCCGCCGCTCTCGAATGCAATGTCAAATGTCGCATTCCCGCCGTACGAAACGCATCCCGAAAGTGAACCCACTGACGCCGGTTTCTGCTCGCCGTGGATCGCAAAAATCACACCCCGTCCGCGATTGTAAAGAACTGTGCTGACAACCTGCCCCACAACCAGAGACTGCGCATTCTGTATTTTCATATCAGTTTCCCTTAATGCTGATGAAAGAGAGGCGCGACCCGTTTTCTTCCGGGCCGCAGGACATTTTCAGAACGGGATATCGTTTAAGGTGGTATCAGCGGCACCGGCAGTTACCTGAATGTCTTGCGCAGGATTCAGGGCGCTTTCCAGTGAGATGATGCCGCGTGCGACGTCGCTGGCCTGGTAATAATCAAGCCCTGCATCACACGCTGCATGAAACCTGTCGAAAAACTTTTTCGCCTCTTCCGCCATTACTGAGGAGGAGCGCCGTATATACTCCCGGCAGGCGTCCTGCCATGAGGCAGTGCGGTAATAAATTTGTCCCCGGCTGGCAATGATGTAACGTTCCGCAGAGATGTCGCCCACGTCGTACAGCGCCGTCATGCCACGGGCTGAACTCGTCAGACGCGGCAGCGCGCGATGTCCCGCCGCCAGTAATGCCGCCACTTCAGTTTCATCGAGCAACAGCACATCTGCGCCATAACTGCCGTTTCGCGTCGGATAGTGCTTTCCCTTTGCAGGCGTGGCGTTTTCATTCCCTGCGTCAGTGTTATGCCAGCGGGTGCGCAGATCGTTCGCGCTGACGCAGATTTTCTGGCCTTTAACCCATGTTTTGGAAGCTTCTGAAGCGGCGATGTTGACGTTCTGTGTGTTCATGCTGGTTCTCCTCTCAGGTGGTTAATCATGTTTCGGTGAGTTCCTCGCGGCAGAGGGCAAGTAAGCGGCGTCAGGCGGGCAGTGCAAGGGCGCCGCAGGCGTGCATTTCACCCTTGCGCTGAACGAATGACGTTGCTACGACCAGCCCTCCGCGGGGAACCATCCGGAACATGAAGGCACCGTTCGTGAGGACAGCATGAACACACCCCGGACGTCTCCGACGGCCGGTCCTTACAGGTTGCCGCGCAGCGGTAACCTGCAGAAGCGCCAGCGTCAGCTGGCTGCAGGGGTTGACCTGGCCCTTGCCATCAGACCCTAGCCGGCAGGCCCGGAACGCCTGCGGTCCGGCGGAGCTTACCGGCTTTGCCGGTTAGCGCAGTGGGGCTGACGACCCGGCAACGCCGGGGAGCCGAAGGTGGCCGTGCGACAGGAAGTTGTTTAACATATTGTTTTACATTGATAAAACCAGCTATTCCATTAGCTGTAGCCTACCGGAACAGGCGTTGCTGGCAACGGCGGGGTCTGAAGCTTCCGGGACAACGAAATCGGGCGTCAGCCCGGAGAGGGTCCCGTGAGGGAGCCTCTCCTGCTGCAAGCATCATGTGGCTGGATTGCAAGGCTGGTCAGAAGGGTTAACACATGTGAACTGTTGATAAACACCGTTATCGGCAACAGGCCAAAGATGCTGAAAGGCCTGAACCAAAAGGGTATGAGATCGGGTTGCTCCAAGGGCCTCCCGGAGCACATGGACACAGAGATCTCCGGTGAATAGACAGAACCCGTCTTGACCTTTTGTATGTTAAGCGGAACCTGGTAAACCCGTATCGCTGCCTGATGGCAGGTGAACCGTAAGGAACACTGTTGGCGGTGCGGGCAGAGGAGGACGGAAAAAGCGAACGCCTGATGGTAATCATCAGGATACGGAGCAAATTATACTTCGGCGCGAAAGCGGGCAGACTTCCGTCTGGTCTTTAACTGCATGAGATACTGTAAAACTTTCAACAGGATATCAGCGAGATGAATACACACGACAGTGTGTCCACGATACCCCGCCCGGCAGGCTGGCACGCCATTGACTGGCGAGCCTGCCATGCACGGGTGCGAAAGCTACAGCTGAGGATTGCAGAGGCAACCCGGCAGCAACAATGGCGGCGAGTCAGGGAACTGCAGCGCATTCTCACGCGTTCGTTCTCCGGCAAAGCCGTTGCTGTCAAACGTGTGACTGAAAACACCGGGAAAAGGACGCCCGGCGTGGATGGCAAAACATGGAGCACCCCGGATGAAAAATGGAAAGGGATTGTCTGTCTGAGCCCGCGAGACTACAGACCACTGCCGCTCAGGCGCATACACATCCCCAAACCGAACGGCAAAAAGCGCCCGCTGGGCATTCCTGTTATGCGTGACAGGGCCATGCAGGCACTGTGGCTGCTGGCACTGGAGCCTGTAGCAGAAACCACGGCTGACAATAACAGCTATGGTTTCAGACCCATGCGCAGTACGCATGATGCCATCGAGTCCATATTTCACCGGATGAGCCAGAAAGTATCCCCGAAATGGGTACTGGAAGGTGACATAAAAGGATGCTTCGACAATATCAGCCATGACTGGTTGCTGTCCCATATTCCCATGGACAGAAAACTGCTCAGAAAATGGCTGAAAGCCGGATATATGGAAAAGGGCGTCTTCTTTCACACCGAAAGTGGCACTCCGCAGGGAGGCATTATCTCTCCCCTCCTCGCCAATATGGCACTCGATGGGCTGGAGGAAGAGCTGATGCTGACATTCAGGAAGAGTAAGCATTACGGGGCAAAACATCAGGTGAACTATGTGCGCTATGCCGACGACTTCATCTGCTCCGGGATCTCCCGCGAGCTGCTGGAGAATGAGGTCAAGCCCCTGATAGCAGAGTTTATGCAGAAACGGGGGCTCGCGCTGTCTGAGGAAAAAACAGCGATAACGCACATAGAAGAAGGCTTCGACTTTCTTGGTCAGAACGTCAGAAAATACGGCGGCAAGATGCTGATCAAGCCTGCCAAAAAGAATCTGAAAAACTTTCTGAGCAAAGTCAGGAGAATAATTAAAGGCAATCCGACGCTTCCGGCATGGAAACTGATAAACCTGCTCAATCCCGTGATCCGTGGATGGGCGACTTATCATCGGCATGTCGTGGCAAAAGATATCTTTAATTACGTCGATACCCAAATCTGGCGGGCAATATGGCAGTGGTGCAAACGGCGGCATACACGTAAAAGCCGGCGCTGGGTTGCAGAAAAGTATTTCACGTTCGGGGAGAAACGCTGGCTGTTCAGCGCAGCGACCCCGGAGGGTAAAATACTGCACCTCACCCGCGCGATGGATACCCCCATCAAACGCCATATCAAGATCAGGGGCGACGCAACACCTTACTCGCCCGGCATGGAAATCTACTTTGAGCGTCGTCTGGATCTGGTCTGGAGCGGAAAGCTGAAGAAGATGAAAACCGTGGCGGCATTGTGGAAGCGCCAGGGTAAGTGCTGCCCGCGTTGCAGACAACTCATCACCAACCAGACAGGCTGGAATATACACCACCGGATCAGGAAGGTCATGGGCGGCAGCGACGACATGTCCAATCTTGAACTGCTACATCCCAACTGCCACCGTCAGTTACACAACAGGGAGGCCGGTGCCCACAACGGGCATTTATAAAGGCTTGAGCGGTATGCGGGGAAACCTGCACGTACCGTTCTCAGGGGGCGGCGGCGCAGTAATGTGCTGCTGCTACCCGACCTTATCCACATCTACGCTGCACATCCGGCGCATAAAGCTGTGGATAAACAGCTGCAGCCCCTGCCCGCTGACGCCTGAAAAGCACTGGTCAATAAATAACCTGCCATTTCGCTGTAAAACTTTATAAATCAATGATCTTCTTTTTTCGCCATGCAGGTGTGATTCACTGTGTCTTGCACAGCCCTGAAAGCCAGTTAATACTACTGTAAATACATACAGCGATTTAACAGGGACTTTTGCTATGTTTAACGCCTTTGAGTTGATGCACCCGGCGGACAATCCGCCGCCCAGCTTCAGGCCTCTTTTCCTGGAACGTGTACCCTGCGGGTTTCCCTCTCCCTGCCAGGACTATGCGGAACAGGAGCTCGATCTGAACGAATATCTTATAGCCCACCGGGCAAGCACCTTCTTCCTGCGCGCGCAGGGCAACAGCATGCAGGACATCGGCCTTTATGACGGCGACCTGCTTATTGTCGATCGTTCCCTCAGACCAGAGCACGGCGACATTGTCATCGCGGAGCTTTACGGCGAATTCACGGTAAAGCGGCTGCTGCTTTCCCCGAAGGGTCCCGTACTCCAGCCCATGAACCCCGCCTACCCCGTTATCATTCCCGATCCGGATACGCTGGAAATTTTCGGCGTCGTTGTGCATTTCGTTCATACCGCGCGCAGGAGAAACTGACATGTTCGGTTTAATTGACGTGAACAGCTTTTACGCCAGTGCAGAGAAGGTCTTCCGGCCTGACCTGAAAAATGCACCAGTGGCCATCCTGTCGAATAATGATCTGAGTGGTGAGAAAAGTTAGTTAATTTGATGCTGTTCATGTCAGCAGCTCTAGAGAGTTTTTTGGTCTTCTATGAGCGAAAAGCGGACATTGAGTGCTCGAAGATTGATTGCATCCTTCTGGCTTACCTGTGCAGGCATACCGTAAACGAATTGTCACAAAATGAGCTACTGCCAGATAAACACATCTGAATTAACGAATATATGATTGACTCACAAATTGCAGGCAGTGAGAATGTCTTCAATTCCGGACTCAGGAGTCATCATGCCTCAATTTCAGCCTCTTCAGCTTTTCAAAAATCTCTCTGATGAAACACGACTCAGTCTGGTGCTGCTGTTGCGCGAAAAAGGAGAGCTTTGCGTCTGTGAACTCACGTCAATGCTGAAAGAAAGTCAGCCTAAAATTTCCCGGCATCTGGCGTTACTCAGAGACGCCGGTCTGCTTATCGACAGGCGAGACGGCAAGTGGGTTTATTATCGGTTGTCACCACACATGCCCGCCTGGGCTGCTGCGGTAATTGAGCAGGCTTACCTGTGTCAGCGCGATGACATTCTGCAACTCAGCCAGCAGGCTGAAAGGAATAACGCGACCACCAACGGCAAGCCTGTCTGCATTTGAAATTTACCCAAACACATATGATTTTACATACTTGTTAGCAGGGCTGTCTTTAGTCCCGTTTACAGGCTTTATATCCAAAGGAGAAAGTATGTTTCTGGCAGGCGCTATATTCGTCCTGACACTGGTGCTGGTTATCTGGCAGCCAAAGGGACTCAGTATTGGCTGGAGTGCAGTTATCGGGGCCGCGCTGGCGCTGCTGACCGGCGTGGTGCATATCGGTGATATTCCGGCCGTCTGGCAGATTGTCTGGAACGCCACGGCCACGTTTATCGCGGTTATTATCATCAGCCTGCTGCTTGATGAGTCTGGCTTTTTTGAGTGGGCTGCACTGCACGTTTCCCGCTGGGGAGGCGGTAAAGGCAGGCTGCTGTTCACGTATATTGTTCTGCTGGGTGCGGCAGTGGCGGCCCTGTTTGCCAATGACGGGGCGGCACTTATCCTGACGCCTATTGTCATCGCCATGCTACTGGCGCTGGACTTCAGCCCCGGCGCCACACTGGCGTTTGTGATGGCGGCAGGCTTTATCGCGGACACATCCAGCCTGCCGCTCATCGTATCGAACCTGGTCAACATCGTGACGGCGGACTTTTTTAAGCTGGGGTTCAGCGAATATGCGTCTGTCATGGTGCCGGTAAATATCGCGTCCGTGGCGGCCACGCTGGTTATGCTTCACCTCTTTTTCCGTAAAGACCTCCCGATCACTTATGACCTGGCGAAACTGAAGGTGCCACGGGAAGCCATTCGAGACATGCGAACCTTTAAAGCCGGATGGCTGGTCCTGCTCCTGCTGCTGGCCGGTTTTTTTGCCCTGGAGCCGCTCGGCGTTCCGGTCAGTCTGGTGGCAGCGGTGGCGGCATTTATTCTGTGGCTTGTTGCCCGGAAAGGGCACGTAATTGACACCCGTAAAGTGCTGAAAGGCGCGCCCTGGCAGATCGTCATCTTCTCGCTGGGTATGTATCTCGTAGTATATGGCCTGCGCAACGCCGGACTGACGGATTACCTCTCAGCCATCCTGAACCGGTTTGCAGAACACGGCGTCTGGAGCGCCACACTCGGTACCGGTTTTTTGACGGCCTTTTTGTCATCGGTGATGAACAACATGCCTACCGTCCTGGTCGGTGCCCTGTCCATTGATGGCAGCACGGCTCAGGGCGCGGTGAAGGAGGCGATGATTTACGCCAACATCATCGGCTGCGATCTCGGCCCCAAAATCACACCCATCGGCAGCCTGGCGACCCTGCTGTGGCTGCACGTGCTGGCGCAGAAAAACATTACCGTCAGCTGGGGCTACTACTTCCGCGTGGGCATTGTGATGACCCTGCCGGTGCTTTTTGTGACGCTGGCCGCGCTGGCCCTGCGCCTGTCTGTTTAACCTTAACCCCGGGGCTGCGTCTGCGCAGCTCCGTAACGGAGTACCGTTTATGACTGATATCACTATTTACCACAACCCGGCCTGCGGGACGTCGCGTAACACCCTGGCACTTATCCGCAACAGTGGCGTGGAGCCAACAGTGATTTTGTATCTGGAGACGCCACCAACCCGCGACGAGCTGAAAAAGCTGATAGCAGATATGGGTATCAGCGCACGCGCCCTGCTGCGCAAAAATACAGAGCCGTATGAGCATCTGGGGCTGGCAGAAGACCGGTTCAGCGATGATGAACTGCTGAATGCGATGCTGGCTCACCCCATCCTCATCAACCGCCCGGTGGTTGTGACGCCACTCGGCACAAGGCTCTGTCGTCCGTCTGAAGCGGTTCTGGACATTCTGCCTGACCCGCAGAAGGAAGCATTTACGAAAGAGGACGGCGAAAAAGTCATTGATGAACACGGAAACCGGATCAGCCACTGATTTTTCAATGTGCTGCCAGCAGGAAGGGAGACGCAAAAACAGAAGCCGGCAGATGCCGGCTTTTTTCATATACTGCGCTGATTAACCCGCTCAGACAGCTGCGCGGCACTCTCTTTCCTTTCGCTGTAGCGATCGGTCAGGTAGTCACTGCGCCCGCGCGTCAGCAGAGTGAACTTCATCAGCTCCTCCATTACGTCCACGATGCGGTCGTAGTATGGCGAAGGCTTCATGCGGCCATCTTCATCAAATTCGGCCCACGCTTTTGCCACGGATGACTGATTCGGGACAGTGATCATACGCATCCAGCGGCCGAGGATGCGCATCTGGTTGACGGCATTAAACGACTGCGAGCCGCCACTGACCTGCATAACGGCGAGAGTTTTGCCCTGAGAAGGCCGCACCGCCCCCGACGTCAGGGGTATCCAGTCTATCTGCGCCTTCATGATGCCGGTCATGGCGCCGTGCCGTTCCGGCGAGCACCAGACCATGCCTTCGGACCAGAGAACCAGCTCGCGCAGCTCTGCAACTTTCGGATGCGTCTCCGGGGCGTCATCGGGCAGGGGCAGGCCGGACGGGTTAAAAATTTTCACTTCGGCACCCATTGCCGTCAGCAGCCGGGCCGCCTCTTCCGTTGTGAGACGGCTGTATGAGCGTTCCCGCAGCGAGCCGTACAGCATCAGGATGCGGGGCGGGTGCGCTACTTCTGCAGCCCTCAGCTTATCTTCAGTCAGCGGCACGTCCAGGAGTGAAGTATCAATATTTTTCAGGGTATCGTTCATGTTGTTCACAATGAGGTCTCTTCATGAGTCGTCACGGTTGACAGACTGCAGCTGCCACCTGCACAGCATTCTTCTGTCAGAAAGGCCATCAGCTGTTCAAGCTGCACATAGCAGGGTTTGCAGAACAGGGTACGGCTCTGCCGCTCCTGGCTGACCAGCCCGGCGGACATCAGCGCGGAAATATGATGACTGAGCGTGGAGGGCGGAATACCGAGGCGCTTCTGCAGAACGCCGACCGGCAGGCCGTCATGACCCGCTCTCACCAGCTCCCGGTACACGCTGAGACGGGTCGGATGCCCCAGCTCCCGAAGCGCATTTGCTGCTGTATTTAAATCCATGCGGCCTCCTTAAACTATATTTCCAGAATAATGGAAATGTAGACAGCGTCAAATATTTTTCCCCGGAATGGATGGCACGTTCTTATCCCGGTTCTGTCCAGCAGAGGAAGGATGGCGACGCCAGATCACTATGGAAATCGCCGTGATGAACAGGGTAAGGATGGAAGATAAAAGCAGCGTGCCGGGTATGCCGTATCGCTCCAGCAGTATGGCGTAAGCTGACGGAGCGAGCGCCGCGAGTAAAAAAGCTGGTGACAGCAGTACGCCTGTTTTACGGGTATACTGCTGCGGATCAAACAGCACAAGAGGTAGTACGGCCTTAACTACCGTACTCAGTCCGTTCACAGCTCCGTAACTCAGAATAAAGATGGCTGTAGCCACAGGGGTAACATTACCTGCAAGGCCGGCCAGAAAGCAAAATGGCAGCAGAATGCCGGTAACCAGGCTCAGACGGATCGCAGAGGTACGTGCGCCAGAAGCCACGTCCAGCAGTCTGGCGCTCACCTGTCCCACTCCCCACAACATACCCGCCACAGCGGGCATACCATAAGCGGCCAGTATCTGAGGAAAATGAGTGGACATGCCGGTGGAAACAAAGCTTATCAGCGCTATTAGCGTGGCGTACCACAGGCCGCTGATGAATGCTTTTCGGTCTTCTGCTGTTCCGATCGCCGGAAGAGCGGGCTGCCCGGCAACGGGAGGTTGACTCCGATGCCCTGCCGGAACGGTGGACAGAAAAAGCAGGCTGACAATGCCCGCACAGCCGTAAACGATAATCGCATGCCGCCAGTCGGTAATGTGCAGTAGCGCTGCGCCAGCTGGCCAGAACGCGGCTGAAGCGAGGCCACCCAGCAGGGTGACCAGGGAGACTGCCCGGCGGGCCCCTGCGCCTGCGGTTTCTACTAGCAGAGCAAACGCGGCATCATACAGAGCAAGTCGCATGCCGGCTCCCATCAGGAGCCGGACGGCAACCCACGATGCTGTTGAATGGGTAAAAGCCATCAGAAACCAACCGAGGACTATGGCGAAGGTTCCCGCCATCATCATCGTATGTACGCCGGTACGGGACATAAGGGGGCCGGTAAGCGGCGAAACAAGCCCCATAACAAGCATGGCAGTAGTCAGCCCGG
Source organism: Mixta mediterraneensis (assembly GCF_014946725.1). GTDB lineage: Bacteria > Pseudomonadota > Gammaproteobacteria > Enterobacterales > Enterobacteriaceae > Pantoea > Pantoea mediterraneensis. Next base: position 13,188 of record NZ_JACFXY010000007.1, on the reverse strand, counting down.
AGAATGTCACAGCCGGCGACCAGCCTGTCTCCGCCATGATGGCGGTCCCGAAGACTCCCGGCATATAGAATGTGATACCCCAGTTGATTAGCTGCGTCATGTCAACAACGGGTAAAAAGTGATCCACTAACCGTCACCACCAACGGTTTAATATTGATCCACCTTGTTTACTCAGGATTAGCTTCCGCTATAACCCCGGCCTTTCGCTTCTGCTTCAGTCGATAGCTATCTCCTTTTATCTGGACTACGTGTGAGTGATGTAAGATCCGATCCAGCATTGCCGATGTCAGGGCTGCATCCCCGGCGAACGTCTGGTCCCACTGCCCGAACGGCAGGTTAGAGGTCAGGATCATCGCGCTCTTTTCGTAACGTTTGGCAATGACCTGGAAGAACAACTTGGCTTCCTCCTGGCTGAACGGCAGATAGCCTATTTCGTCGATGATGAGCAGTTTGGGGGCCATGACACCGCGATTGAGTGTCGTTTTGTAACGCCCCTGACGCTGGGAAGTCGACAGCTGTAACAGCAGGTCCGCTGCTGTTGTGAAGCGAACCTTGATGCCCGCCCGTACTGCCTCGTAGCCCATGGCTATCGCCAGATGCGTTTTCCCCACGCCCGAGGGACCCAGCAGCACAATGTTTTCGTTACGTTCGATGAAGCTCAGGGAGCGCAGCGACTGGATTTGCTTCTGAGGTGCGCCGGTGGCGAAGGTGAAGTCGTATTCCTCGAACGTCTTCACCGCCGGGAAGGCTGCCATCCGCGTGTACATCGCCTGTTTACGCTGATGCCGCGCCAGTTTCTCCTCATGTAGCAGGTGCTCCAGGAAGTCCATGTAGCTCCATTCCTGATCCACCGCCTGCTGCGACAGAGCCGGCGCCGCGCCGATAAGGCTGTCCAGCTGGAGCTGTTCAGCAAGCACCATCAGCCGTTGATGTTGCAGTTCGACCATCATGCGGCTCCTCTGCAGAACGTGTCATAGATGGAGAGTGGATGATGCAACGGCTGCCTGTCGAAGGTCACCAGGCTTTCGTCAACCTGCACGTCATACTGTTTTTTCTCCGGTGGCAGTGCCAGCATGGATTGCTGTTCCTCCACCCAGCGATCGCAGGGGCGGGTCTGGATAGTTTCATGCTTCCGTTGATTCGCCACATCGTACAGCCAGCGCAGGCCGTAACGGTTTGCGGTCTCAACATCGACGGTGATCCCCATTGGGCGCAGGCGCGTCATTAACGGGATGTAGAAGCTGTTGCGGGTGTACTGCACCATTCGCTCCACCTTACCTTTAGTCTGTGCCCTGAAGGGGCGACACAGCCGCGGAGAGAAGCCCATCTCTTTGCCGAACTGCCACAGGGAAGGATGGAACCGGTGCTGTCCGGCCTGGTAAGCATCACGCTGCAGCACCACCGTTTTCATATTGTCGTACAGAACTTCCCGCGGTACGCCGCCGAAGAAGCTGAACGCATTGCGGTGACAGGATTCCAGCGTGTCGTAGTGCATGTTGTCGGTGAACTCGATGTAAAGCATTCTGCTGTACCCCAGAACAGCAACGAACGCATGCAGGGGAGACTTACCGTTTCGCATGGTCCCCCAGTCAACCTGCATCTGCCGTCCGGGCTCGGTTTCGAAGCGAACGACCGGCTCTGCCTGTACGGGGAGTGTCTGCGAACGGATGAACTCCCTCAGGATAGTCAGACCTCCACGATAGCCCAGCTCCATGATTTCCCGGGCAATAACGGTAGCCGGGATTTTGTAGGGATGCGCGTCGCTGATCCGCTTACAGATATAATCGCGGTATTCATCGAGCAGTGATGATGATGCCGGGCGTGGTGAATACTGCGGCTTTTCAGATTTGGCTTTCAGGTGGCTGCGGACAGTATTGCGCGAAATACCCAGTTCTCTGGCGATGGCCCGGATACTCATTCCCCGCTTGTGCAGGACTTTAATTTCCATACGAATCTCAAAAGTGATCATAAGCTCCCCTGTATTCAGAGGAGCAGATTAACCCCTGGATCAATTTTCAACCGCTGGGGTGGATCAGTTTTGCACCGTTGGTAACAGCAGAAAATGCTGCGATCGTTTAAACGGACTTGCAGGTGCTGGTTGTGAATTTCGGTGCTGATATTGAAAATGGTTTGCTCTGACATGGGATTATCTCATTTTTGGGCGAAAGGAATGGGTGTGGCGATGTGCGTGGGGTTCTTCTGTGTGGCCAGCAGTTGGGCCAGCATCTTCATCGTCATCTTCAATGTCGTCCTCCTCTTCAACAGGAGAGCGGGCCGGTCCGGGCGTATCGTCAACAACTGCCCCGGTGTTCCGTAGGTCGTCTTCCAGACCATTCAGCGCGAGGCTCATGATGGGATGGCTCAGGCGAACCCTGTAGCGTGCTGCCAATGTTTCCCAGTGGGCCTGACTAACGACGCCAGCAGCTTCAACAAAAGGCCAGGGACGACCAGTGGACGCCAGGGTGTACCAGAGCGGACGGTCGAGTCCTTTCAGCCAGCGGAAGCGGCGAATAGGTAAGTGCAGATCGTTGTCATGCAGGGCCGAGATGGCCGTACGAACGTAGCCGTACTGCCTGATGAAGTTCCGGGCCTGTTCTGTAGCGATAACCTTTTTGAATGCGCTGTTGGCCAACGCCAGATTCGGGTAGCCAATTTTGTTTCGGTACCTGCGGTCAGTTTTCAACGTGGAACGGTTGAGCACATCCAGTAGTGCTTCAGCTTCCTTACGCTTGTCCAAGAAGTGCTGCAGGCCAAAGATGGCGAACATGGCCCGTTCATGGTCATTAAACGTGTTGAAGAGTGGTGCCACGTCGGCGCCGGTGGCAACTTTGGGCAGTGGGGTCCCCAGCTGGGCAATGAAGACCTCCTGAGCCTCCTCCCGGCGTAATCGCTGATTGACGACCAGTTTGTGCTCAATGGCGAACTCATCCGGCGTCTGCGCGCTCCGATGTTCCTCAGGGTCTACGTTCAGCAGCTGCTGCTTTTTATCGCCGTAGGTCAGTGCCGGAATAATTGAGGGTGAGAAAGCTGACATAATGCGGGGCAGCGTATGGATAGAAATGTCACGTCGGGTACGACTTACCTGGTGCCTGCGAACGGCGATAATCCCGGTAATGATAAGAGGGACCAGCGCAATCATCAGAATGCCGGCAGTGACGTCCATTACGGCAAAGAACTCACTCCATGTAACGTCCGGGGCGTTGTTATGCGTTCTGGCCAGAAGATTAATACGCCAGGCAGCAAATTCATGTGTACGAGGGAAATCGGCGATACTCCATAGCCAGTAAAGCACTAAGGAACAGGTCTCGACGGTGAGCTGTCGGAAAAACAGGGCTGCGATAATCAGCGTGATAAAGCCGCCGACCACAGCCATTGACCAGTCATGAGACCGGACGTCATTGCGTGGTGGTTGTGCCATAGGAGGGCCTTTGATAGTACGAATGCAAAAGAAAAGGCACTCTGAAAAGAGTGCCTCTGATGAAGGGGTTGCGACTGCTTAAGAATTATTTCGGTGGCAGAACCAGGTTGATGCCGTTTTTCTCTGCGATCCTTTGTGCCTGATGCTCCACGTAGCCAGGAACATTATTCTCGTAAGTCCAGTTCTGATTGCGCATGGCATAGATTTTTTCATACAACTCGTTCGCCTTGCCGGTTGAAATAGATACTATTGGAAGCTCTGGTATGCCGGTGTAGATTCTGAGCGTGTTTCCGGCTTTGTTGAATAAATCGAACTTTTGCTGAGTTGAAGGATCAGATCACGCATCCTCCCGACAACACAGACCGTTCCGTGGCAAAGCAAAAGTTCAAAATCACCAACTGGCCCACCTACAACAAAGCCCTCATCAACCGTGGCTCCCTCACTTTCTGGCTGGACGATGAAGCGACTCATGCCTGGTATGAGTCGGCAACGCCTTCATCACGGGGAAGACCTCAGCGCTATTCTGACCTTGCCATCCCCACCGTCCGGATGATTAAACGCCTGTTCCGGCTGACCCTGCAGGCTGCGCAGGGTTTTATTGATTCCATTTTTGCCCTGATGAACGTTCCGTTGCGCTGCCCGGATTACAGCAGTGTCAGCAAGCGGGCAAAGTCGGTTAATGTCTGTTTCAAAACACCCACCCGGGGTGAAATCGCACACCTGGTGATTGATTCCACCGGGCTGAAGGTTTTTGGTGAAGGCGAATGGAAAGTCAAAAATCACGGCAAAGAGCGCCGTCGTACCTGGCGGAAGCTGCATCTGGCCGTTGACAGCAGAACACATGAAGTCATCTGCGCGGACCTGTCTCTGAACAACGTCACGGACTCAGAAGCTTTCCCGGGTCTTATCCGGCAGACACACAGAAAAATCAGGGCAGCCGCAGCAGACGGCGCTTACGACACCCGACTCTGTCACGATGAACTGCGGCGCAAGAAAATCAGTGCCCTCATCCCGCCCCGAAAAGGAGCGGGTTACTGGCCCGTAGAGTACGCAGACCGTAACCGTGCAGTAGCGAATCAGCGGCTGACCGGGAGTAATGCCCGGTGGAAATGGACAACAGATTACAACCGTCGCTCGATAGCGGAGACGGCCATGTACAGGGTAAAGCAACTGTTCGGAGGTTCACTGACGCTGCGTGATTACGATGGTCAGGTAGCAGAGGCTTTGGGCATGGTGCGTGCGCTGAATAAAATAACGAAGGCTGGTATGCCAGAAAGCGTGCGTATTGCCTGAAAACCCGGTCAGCTACAGAGTCACTCGTCCTGAAGCTGATTTATTCAACAAAGCCCCGAAGGAGCTAACCGCTTTTTTGCACAACATGGGGGATCATGTAACTCGCCTTGATCGTTGGGAACCGGAGCTGAATGAAGCCATACCAAACGACGAGCGTGACACCACGATGCCTGCAGCAATGGCAACAACGTTGCGCAAACTATTAACTGGCGAACTACTTACTCTAGCTTCCCGGCAACAATTAATAGACTGGATGGAGGCGGATAAAGTTGCAGGACCACTTCTGCGCTCGGCCCTTCCGGCTGGCTGGTTTATTGCTGATAAATCTGGAGCCGGTGAGCGTGGGTCTCGCGGTATCATTGCAGCACTGGGGCCAGATGGTAAGCCCTCCCGTATCGTAGTTATCTACACGACGGGGAGTCAGGCAACTATGGATGAACGAAATAGACAGATCGCTGAGATAGGTGCCTCACTGATTAAGCATTGGTAACTGTCAGACCAAGTTTACTCATATATACTTTAGATTGATTTAAAACTTCATTTTTAATTTAAAAGGATCTAGGTGAAGATCCTTTTTGATAATCTCATGACCAAAATCCCTTAACGTGAGTTTTCGTTCCACTGAGCGTCAGACCCCTTATCAGCTATCGGTAATGGCACATGAGCTGTCAGCACCCGGGTTACTGCCTGCGTATCGTTCTTGGGGTTTGGGGCTCAGTGGAACAGTAACCGCCGTTAAGCGGTCATTTTAAATAGCCAATAATCAACCAGCCAATTTACATCGTGAATTTTCGTTCTTGGCTATCTCATTTGGGGTGGCCAAGTTGGCTCTACTCATTTTGGCCGTTTGCGGAGCAAAAGACGCAGTTGATCTCAACAAATTGATTTACCTGTTATTGACCATTCAATTGAACCACTTAACCGTCTTTTTGGTTCCACTACTCCCCAAACCCCGTCACCCCCATCCGGTTCACCGTGATGACGAATGGCCTTACGAAACAAACGCAGCGCCGCTGCCGCGTCCCGCCGGGCGGTCAGCAGAAAGTCAATGGTCTGCCCCGTGCTGTCGACGGCGCGGTACAGGTATTTCCACTCGCCTCTGACTTTTATGTACGTTTCATCCATTCGCCAGCGACGTCCCACGGGGCGTTTATGCCGGCGAAATGCCTTATCCAGTAACGGCACCAGGCGGGTGACCCAGCGGTGCAACGTGGAATGGTCAACGAGAATACCCCGCTCGGCCATCATTTCTTCCAGGTTGCGCAGGCTGAGGGCATAGGCCAGATACCAGCGAACACACTGGGCGATAATATCGACGGGATAATGCAGACGACGGAAAGCGTTCCGGATCAGGGACATGGTCTGGCAACATCGAAAAAAACACCATGTTACCTGACGACGCCTTAATGCGACAGAGCCTATGCTATCGAAGACAGGGAAAAGATTGAATTTACAGTATTCTTTACTAAAATAATTGAGATTGTTAACAGCATAGGATAAGTAAATGGTGCTCACGAAGAGAGATATACTTTGGGAAAAGATCAATTATCAGTGCATTCCAAACTATCTGAATGCTGGGGATTGCACACCTTGTGAGATGGTAGATATTATGGGAAGATTTGTCATATATAAGGTGGACGGAGCGAAAAACCATTATTTGCTGCTTCCCACAAATAAGGTTACTGGTATTGAAGATGATTATTTTTTGACACTTAATAAAATTTTTGTACTGGCCTGGGAAAATACGTCGTATCTCAGCAAGGAGAGAGTGGTTAAAGGGCATCCGTGTCTTTTATCAGTTAATCCTGCTGCTAAGCGTTCTCAGGACCAGTTACATATTCATATCTCTTTTCTGTCTCCCGAAGCTGAAAAGAGGCTTACTGAGCTCTATGAATTTATAAAACCTGACATCTGGAGCGACTCTCCTTTTGAAATAGAAGATCAAAAGCTTTATCTAAAAAAATTAACGTCATCTACTTTTTCTAGTAACACATATAGTTTCCCGCAGGATGCAAATACGCTGTGCAGCCAGTTACGTAAGGACAGAAATGATTTGACACTAGGAGTGACTTCTTTAGATTCAGATCATTTTATAATGATGGCAGGATTTTGTGAAAGAAATCTTGTTGCAAGCTGTGAGCTCCTTAGTGAAGAGTTTGGAGGGTTTTGACTCTTGTATTTAAACCTATTTTTACAGGCGCCTTATATTACTGAACTCTTTGCTTGCCAAAATGTAGGTGGCTTCATATTTTTTATAAAGAAAGGGGGCTGAAAATGAATCGTTCATTATTTTTTTATATTCTTGGAGTCTTGATACTCCATGGAAACATCGCATATGCCGACAGGAATGTTTTATGGGATAAGGTAGATAGAAGTTGCGTTCCGGGGTATATCAATAAAGGCACTTACCAACCATGCAGCCTTGTAGACATGAAAGAAAAGGTTGCGATATATAAAGTAGATAATGACAAATATCAATACCTTTTATTGCCAACAGATAAGGTGACTGGCGTTGAAGACGATAAACTAAAGAAAAATGACGTACCAAATTATCTTTATGACGCATGGCTTGCAAAAATATTTTTAACAGAACGGCTTGGCAAGCCAGTTAGAGAAAGTTTTATTTCTTTAGCATTAAACTCCAAAAATTCCCGTAGTCAGGACCAGTTGCACATTCACATATCATGTTTGTCAATCTCGGCAAATGATATCCTATCAAAAATACCTAAGAGTAAAATGAGCACAGAGTGGTCTAAAGAAAAGATAACAATACCTCCATATTCATTCTATTATAGAAAAGTGAGTCTGAATGAACTAATAAATGAAAACCTATTTAAGTCTGTATCAGATAAGGTTAAAAAAGAAAAGGGACACCTGGAATACACAGGGGTAGGATTAGTCAATCGGACGCCAGAAAGTTTTATTATGTTAGTTGGCATAGGGACAAGTGCTAAGGGGGTTTCTGCCGAGCTGATTCAAGATCATGAAGGCTTTGTTGAATAAATCAGCTTCAGGACGAGTGACTCTGTAGCTGACCGGGTTTTCAGGCAATACGCACGCTTTCTGGCATACCAGCCTTCGTTATTTTATTCAGCGCACGCACCATGCCCAAAGCCTCTGCTACCTGACCATCGTAATCACGCAGCGTCAGTGAACCTCCGAACAGTTGCTTTACCCTGTACATGGCCGTCTCCGCTATCGAGCGACGGTTGTAATCTGTTGTCCATTTCCACCGGGCATTACTCCCGGTCAGCCGCTGATTCGCTACTGCACGGTTACGGTCTGCGTACTCTACGGGCCAGTAACCCGCTCCTTTTCGGGGCGGGATGAGGGCACTGATTTTCTTGCGCCGCAGTTCATCGTGACAGAGTCGGGTGTCGTAAGCGCCGTCTGCTGCGGCTGCCCTGATTTTTCTGTGTGTCTGCCGGATAAGACCCGGGAAAGCTTCTGAGTCCGTGACGTTGTTCAGAGACAGGTCCGCGCAGATGACTTCATGTGTTCTGCTGTCAACGGCCAGATGCAGCTTCCGCCAGGTACGACGGCGCTCTTTGCCGTGATTTTTGACTTTCCATTCGCCTTCACCAAAAACCTTCAGCCCGGTGGAATCAATCACCAGGTGTGCGATTTCACCCCGGGTGGGTGTTTTGAAACAGACATTAACCGACTTTGCCCGCTTGCTGACACTGCTGTAATCCGGGCAGCGCAACGGAACGTTCATCAGGGCAAAAATGGAATCAATAAAACCCTGCGCAGCCCGCAGGGTCAGCCGGAACAGGCGTTTAATCATCAGGACGGTGGTGATGGCAAGGTCAGAATAGCGCTGAGGTCTTCCCCGTGATGAAGGCGTTGCCGACTCATACCAGGCATGAGTCGCTTCATCGTCCAGCCAGAAAGTGAGGGAGCCACGGGGCTTTGTTGAATAAATCGAACTTTTGCTGAGTTGAAGGATCAGATCACGCATCCTCCCGACAACACAGACCGTTCCGTGGCAAAGCAAAAGTTCAAAATCACCAACTGGCCCACCTACAACAAAGCCCTCATCAACCGTGGCTCCCTCACTTTCTGGCTGGACGATGAAGCGACTCATGCCTGGTATGAGTCGGCAACGCCTTCATCACGGGGAAGACCTCAGCGCTATTCTGACCTTGCCATCACCACCGTCCTGATGATTAAACGCCTGTTCCGGCTGACCCTGCGGGCTGCGCAGGGTTTTATTGATTCCATTTTTGCCCTGATGAACGTTCCGTTGCGCTGCCCGGATTACAGCAGTGTCAGCAAGCGGGCAAAGTCGGTTAATGTCTGTTTCAAAACACCCACCCGGGGTGAAATCGCACACCTGGTGATTGATTCCACCGGGCTGAAGGTTTTTGGTGAAGGCGAATGGAAAGTCAAAAATCACGGCAAAGAGCGCCGTCGTACCTGGCGGAAGCTGCATCTGGCCGTTGACAGCAGAACACATGAAGTCATCTGCGCGGACCTGTCTCTGAACAACGTCACGGACTCAGAAGCTTTCCCGGGTCTTATCCGGCAGACACACAGAAAAATCAGGGCAGCCGCAGCAGACGGCGCTTACGACACCCGACTCTGTCACGATGAACTGCGGCGCAAGAAAATCAGTGCCCTCATCCCGCCCCGAAAAGGAGCGGGTTACTGGCCCGTAGAGTACGCAGACCGTAACCGTGCAGTAGCGAATCAGCGGCTGACCGGGAGTAATGCCCGGTGGAAATGGACAACAGATTACAACCGTCGCTCGATAGCGGAGACGGCCATGTACAGGGTAAAGCAACTGTTCGGAGGTTCACTGACGCTGCGTGATTACGATGGTCAGGTAGCAGAGGCTTTGGGCATGGTGCGTGCGCTGAATAAAATAACGAAGGCTGGTATGCCAGAAAGCGTGCGTATTGCCTGAAAACCCGGTCAGCTACAGAGTCACTCGTCCTGAAGCTGATTTATTCAACAAAGCCGAGCCACGGTTGATGAGGGCTTTGTTGTAGGTGGGCCAGTTGGTGATTTTGAACTTTTGCTTTGCCACGGAACGGTCTGTGTTGTCGGGAGGATGCGTGATCTGATCCTTCAACTCAGCAAAAGTTCGATTTATTCAACAAAGCCGATCATGAATGCCAGCTTACAGGAAAATAATGGCACTGTTGCAAAGTTCGCGATGAAGTAACCTTTTTTCTGATTGAAAGGCCTTACATGTCAAAGACCCTGCTCACCAGACGCATTTCGCCCAGGGGATCGCCGTAATAAAATGCTGAGGCCTGACCTTTGCGTAGTGCTCGCATTACCTCAATACCTTTTATCGTGGCGTAAGCCGTCTTCATGGATTTAAATCCCAGCGTGGCGCCGATTATCCTTTTCAGCTTGCCATGGTCGCATTCAATGACGTTATTCCGGTACTTAATGGGGTCTGACGCTCAGTGGAACGAAAACTCACGTTAAGCAACGTTTTCTGCCTCTGACGCCTCTTTTAATGGTCTCAGATGTCCTTTGGTCACCAGTTCTGCCAGCGTGAAAGAATAATGTCCCAACATATTGATATGTCCGTGGCAAAGCGGGGAGAGGCGTGCGATATCTTCATCATTCAGTGTTTCACCCTGCGGCCGGAGATGATCCAGGGCTGCCTGCATATAAATAGTGTTCCATAAAACGACGGCGTTAGTGACCAGCCCCAGTGCGCCCAGTTGATCTTCCTGACCGTCGGTATATCGTTTTCTTATCTCACCTTTTTGACCATGACAGATGGCTCTGGCAACTGCATGGCGGCTTTCTCCCCGATTAAGCTGGGTCAGAATGCGCCGTCGGTAATCTTCATCATCGATATAATTAAGCAGATACAGCGTTTTGTTGATGCGCCCTACTTCAATGATTGCCTGAGTCAGTCCGGAGGGGCGTTCACTTTTTAGCAATGAACGGACCAGCATTGAAGCCTGTACTTTGCCCAGCTTCAGGGAGCCTGCGGTCCGGATCATTTCGTCCCACTGAAGGACTATTTTTCGGGGATCTGATTGGCCTCTGGCAATATCATTCAGCACGCCATAGTCGGCATCATGGTCCATTCGCCAGAAAACCGAAGCACCGGCATCAGCCAGGCGCGGAGAGAACTGGTATCCCAGCAGCCAGAAAAGGCCAAAGACAAGATCGCTGGCACCTGCTGTATCGGTCATAAATGTATTTACATCACTGCTTTTGAAAAGAGGCGCGAACAGTGGTTACGTTCTGCCTGGTAGCTGCATCGCGCCGGGGACGTTCGCCAGTTATGGCGAACTAACCAGGCAGATTTAAGCACTCCCCCTTCCCCGCCCTGCAAAGCCCATTACAGCACTTACAACGCACAATTAGCCTTTCGCAGTTAGCGCGTGAGCTTGCGAACGGTACGCCGTGACGGTGCGTAGCATCGGCGCGGGGCGCTGTATCTGCGCGTTTGAGCGGCTTCAGCCGCGAATTACGGGGCGGGTAACTGAAACGGTCAGTGACAAAAATTCCCCCCGCTTATGGGGGGTACTTGAGAAATTAGTGGCTGGATTTGCTGAGAGTGAACTGTAACCCGGCCACTGCTGCAAGTTGTGCCAGTGTTGTGATGGTCGGGTTCCCGTTCGGGGATAATGCACGGTAGATACTCTGACGGGCAAGGCCAGATTTTTTAGCGGCTTCGGAAATCCCCCCTCGCGCCTCTATTACCTGACGTAACGCAACAAGAAAACCGCCTAAGCCACCAGACTCATTAATTTCTTCCAGGGCATTAGCAAGATAAGCGTTTGCATAATCAGGATCAGCGCGTAGTTCTTTAATCATGGCGGCGTTGTGATCAACTGCTGCCGGATAATCATTTTTGCTAATCAGCGACTTCACATTTTTGGTGGCTGTCATTTTTTTGACCTCTTTTTAAAATCTTGCAGATAACTAACGGCTTTATCTAAATCGGCTGTTTGCGTTTTTTTGTTCCCGCCAATTAGCAGGAGAATTATTTCACCATCTTCGATTGAGTAATAAACCCTGTAGCCGGGACCATAATCAACTCGTAATTCCCAGACACCATCCCTTTCGAATTTATGATCTCCAAAATTACCGCCCATAGCGCGGGCAATTCTGGAATCCACTTTTAACGCAGCGGTCTGATCTTTACGTCTTAATTTTTTCATCCAGTCGGTGTATGGAACCTCACCGTTCTCTGTCTGATATCGTTTCGCCGTGTAAGGCATCTTGCCGCCCTCGCTCCCTTAACCTGTCCACATTGTCTCCTATAAGTGACAGGCAGTCAATATAAACCGTCTCTTATAAGTGACGATTTATTTTGTGGCTGTGTGCCTTCCCCGAACCATCGGAAACAAGTACTGTATAAGTATATTTATATCGAACTTTTTACTTCGTATTCGATTTAATCAGGCACATACTTTATGTTTCCTGCTTAAATGGCCGTTTATCAAAAAAAACAAAGCAGCCCTGATCGTCGGCTAAGCTCTACTCAGGCATGCGCTTTTCAGTCAAAGGAAAACATGAAAAAATACGCGAATCTGTCAGTCATCCCCCTGCTTGCCACACTGGTGCTGAGTGGCTGTTCAACCTACCGGGATATCGGCGTTCAGCACCAGTCTGCCGGACTTGCCGGGTATCAGACTCTGCCCCCACTGTGGAAAGGTGACCACGTCCGCTACGCCCTGAAAGACGGGCAAAAAGGAGAAACAGTGATTCAGTCGTTAAACAGCCGTTATCTCAAGGGTCAGGATGGCGCACAGGTTCCCCTTGAACAGGTGGTCAGGCTTGAGCGAAAAGAAGTATCCGGTGGAAAAACCGCTGCGGCTACCGGGGCAGGGATTGGTGTCGGCGCGATTGTGGTTGTAACGGTTCTGTCCGTGGGGCTGGCTACCGCGCTGATTGCCGCAGGGAGCTGACGATGACTGCTTCTTCCTTTCAACTTTTACCGTCGTGGTTCCCACCTCGCCGTTTTAATACTCCGTCTGCCGGTCAGGCTGTGACGGTTATATTTGCCCTTTTACTGACCACCGTTTGCATACCGCAAGCTCACGCAGACAACACAGAGAAAACCACACAGCCCAAAAACTGCCCGGATGGATATATTTTACTTAACCCGGGGGACTACAGCGCTAAGCCTCAGATTCAGTGTGTGGCGGGTTCCTCCGTACTGACGTTGAAAACCGGCAATATTTTTTCGGTCACTCTTCCGGGTAACGCCTCAACGGGGGCATCATGGGCCCTGCGCGCACTCCCGGCAGAACTGATGCTGGCAGATATGATGCATCAGAGGGCGGCGGAGTGCACAGAGAAAACCGTCGGATGTGGTGATGTTACGACTTTCCATTTTCAGGCGGCAGATAAAGGAAAGGGAATAATAAAACTACAGTACGGTCAGCCCTGGGATAAAAACTTCTGGGTCAGGCATGCGATTGAGGTTATCGTTCGATAACACATTGTTTATGAAATGAGTATGGGGATATCATCACCAGGATTTTCTGGTC
>NZ_JACFXY010000006.1 GCF_014946725.1 Mixta mediterraneensis | reverse complement strand
GCTTTGTTGTAGGTGGGCCAGTTGGTGATTTTGAACTTTTGCTTTGCCACGGAACGGTCTGTGTTGTCGGGAGGATGCGTGATCTGATCCTTCAACTCAGCAAAAGTTCGATTTATTCAACAAAGCCCTTCTAAGGCTGCGCCCACCAGCGCAGGATGACGCTGACCCAGCGTTAACGCAATGACAGCGGCGGCATTAGTGGCTTTACCCGGCGGCAAACTGGCATTCAAAATCATGGCACAACGAAGATCTTGCGTAGTTTTCTCCTGACGCAAAAAGCGCATTATGACCTTCTGCTTAATCAGAGTCTGGAAGATTTGTGCAAGCCAGTTGATAGCGGGCAGGGGTGAGATGGCAGGCGCGCTTGAACCAGCGACCCAAATGACTTTGATCAGCAAAGCCGAGTTCAGCCGCGACATTAACCGGTGCACAACCTGCGGCAAGCTGGCGTCGCGCCTGGCAGAGCCGCCATTGCACCAGCCAGGCATGCGGCGGCAAACCCCAGTGTGTCTGAAACAGACGCGATAAACGAAAGCGATCAATATTCAGCGCCTGCGCCATAGTCTGCAATCCTGGGTTTTCTGTATGATGTGCTATCAGCCAGTCACGAGCCCGTTGCGCCAGCAAGACATCCTTATCAATCATATAGTTGCGATTACGCCACAGCGGATGTTGACCCAGTTGTAAAAACAGGCGATCCAGCGCCGCGTCTTTAATCATCTCAGGATGGTCATGCCACAGCGCTTCAAAGGCATGCCATACCGCGTAAGCTAATTGCTTATCATCGCGCAGGGTGGCCGCGAAACCGAGTTCATGCTGCTGTACGCCAGACTCAGTCAGGGGCGCTAATCGTTGTTTAACCTGCTGCGGCGAAAGATACAGCATGCGATAAGTAAAGCCCTGGGCATTAATGGCGTCGCCATCATGCAGTTCTTCTGGCTCTAACATGAATACCGTGCCAGGCCGGCTTTGATGCTGCTGACGTCGTGAGTGAAACTGCTGCACGCCTTGCTCGGTGACGCCAATTAAATAGCTGTCATGCCAGTGTGGATCATAAGCATGGCCGGTAAAATGCGCACGCAGGCTCTCTATTCCGCTCGGCTTGTCATGGCGCAGATCAAGCCAGTTTTGCGTAGTCTGTTTCATCTTACTCTCACCAGATTGGCAGCCTCTGGACATTCTGTCGTGATTCATTCACTTTTAACAGGACCCGTTCTTTTCATCAGCGTTTAGCTTTGCGTATAATAACGCCATTATTTAATTAGATACCTAACCATTAGAGTGCTATTTTTTTACGCAGCATAACCAAACGTTTACCCGTTTACTTTATCTCACCGCGCATGCCTGGCGTATCGCTGTTGATCGTCATTTAAAAGACAGTGGTTTAAGCATGAGCAGCTGGATGGCAATCGGCATCATTGCCAGCGACCCTAACCCTCTGTCACAGACTGAGCTGGCGCAATTACTGGGCCTGGAAGATGCCAGTATAGTACCGCTGGTTGATCGACTGGTGAAACAGGCATTACTGTCGCGCGTACAGCCATCTGAAGATCGTCGTAAGCGGCATTTGGTGTTGACTGAAAAAGGAAACCAGGCTTCTGCGGAAGTCAAAGCGCAGGCCGATATGCTGCGTGCCTCGCTGCTGTCTGACATTGATCCGCAAGCGTTAGCGGTGACGGAACGTGTATTACAACAATTGCTGACACGTCTGGGAACCATGTAATCGTGGCCCGGCGCAACCCCTATACCGCGCGTGAATGGCTGCCGCATGAAAAACCCATGCTGCCGGGGTCGCCGTCAACGCCGCTGCATTCGACACCCAAACGTATCGCCTTCGGCCTGATTGGCTTATTGATTTCACTTACCGGTGCGCTAAGTAACGCACTGGTTACCGCCAATCTTACCAACCTGCAAGGCACCTTTGCCGCTTATTCAAACGAAATTGCCTGGTTGCCGGCGGTATATGTGATGGGGAATATCTCCATTAACCTGCTGCTGGTGAAATTTCGCCAACAGTTTGGCCTGCGAACGTTCACCGAAGCGTTTTTGTTACTGTATGTGCTGGTGGCGTTCTTCCATCTTTTTGCCAACGATCTCAACTCAGCGATCATTGTACGCACCGCTCATGGCATGGTGGGCGCGGCGCTGAGCTCGCTGGGCATCTATTACCAGATCCAGGCGTGGCCTGCCAGACACCGCCTGAAAGCGCTGGTGATCGGGCTGACCGCGTCGCAGCTGGCCATCCCACTGGCGCGTCTGTTCTCCAGCGAACTTCTGCAACTGGAAGAATGGCGCGGGCTTTACTTATTTGAACTGGGTCTGGCAATGATTGCGCTGGGCTGCGTACTGATGTTGAAGTTGCCGCCCGGCGATCGCATCAAAGCCTTCGAGAAAATGGATTTTGTCACCTTCATCCTGCTGGCGCCGGGCATGGCATTGCTGTGCGGCGTATTATCGCTGGGTCGCATTGAATGGTGGTTTACCACACCGTGGCTGGGAGTCTGCACTGCCATTGCGTTAACGCTCATCGTCACCGCCATCGTCATTGAACACAACCGGCGTAATCCGTTAATCAACACCCGCTGGCTCAGTAGCGGCACGATGGTGCGGCTGGGTATCGTGATGATTATGATGCGTATTGTGTTAGCCGAACAAAACACGGGCGCCATCGGTTTTCTTCAGCAACTCGGCTTACTTAACGATCAGATGCGCGGTCTGGCGCTGGCGATTATTGCTGGGGTCATCGTTGGCATTATCGCCAGTGCGCTGACAATCAAACCAACGCAACTTAACTGGCCAATCGTGACGTCGCTGGTGGTGATGATCATCGCCTCCCTGATGGATGCACAATCCAGCCCGCTGACGCGTGGCAACAATATGTACTTCAGTCAGTTCCTGCTGGGTTTTGGCAGCGCCTTTTTCCTTGCTCCGGCGTTGTTAATCGGTATTGGCAGCGTGGTGACTCAGCCGAAAAACCTGGTTAGCTTTGTGGTGCTGTTTGGCATGAGTCAAAATCTTGGCGGTCTGATTGGTTCAGCAATTCTTGGGACTTTCCAGGTATGGCGCGAAAAATATCACTCCAGCCTGTTAGCTGACAGACTGTCACTGCTCGATCCGAATGTCACAGAACGTCTTAATCAATATAATGCGCTCTATAACAGTCTGGTGGGCGACAGCGTATTGCGCAGTGCGCAAAGCAGCAGTCAGCTACAGAGCGTGGCAACACTGCAGTCAAACGTGCTGGCTTATAACGACACCTATTTATTAACGGCAGCGCTGGCCTTAATGACCTTGATGTGGGTGCTGTGGCGTTTAACCCGCCGTCGTTATCTCGACTGGCGTCAGGCAAAACATAATATGCGTGAGCAGCAGCTCGCTGCCTTACAAGAACGAACGGAGCAACAATGAGTCAGCAGGATGAACTTCAGGCTGCAGAGCGCGATCGTGCAAACCGTCGCCGCATTCTTTCTATTGCCGCCGGAGGCGGTATTGTCGTGCTGGGGGTGCTGGTTATCCTCTATGCGTGGCAACTCTGGCCGTTTACCAGCTCGGTGCAAAGTACTGAGAACGCCTACGTACGGGGACAGGTGACATTTATCAGCCCGCAGGTCAGTGGTTATCTGACATCGGTTAATGTCATCGATCTGCAGCCAGTGAAAAAAGGCCAGCTGCTGATGACGATTGATGATCGCATTTATCGTCAGCGTGTGCATCAGGCGCAGGCACAGCTGGCGATGAAACAGGCCGCGCTGAACAATAACCAACAGCAGCGCCGCAGCGCTGAGGCTACCATTCAAAGCAACAAGGCTGCCCTGGAAAATGCCAAAGCGCAGGCGCTGAAAAGCGGCTTTGACCTGAAACGTGTCGAAAACCTCACTGCCGACGGATCGCTTTCTGTGCGTGAGCGTGACGCCGCACGCGCCGCCAATGCGCAGGCACAGGCGCAGGTGCGTCAGGCCGACGCGCAAATTGCGGTCGCGCAGCAGAACCTGCAAACGGTGATCGTCAATCGCGCCTCGCTGGAAGGCGATGTCGCCAGTGTCAGAGCAGCGCTGGAACTGGCCAACATCGATCTGGCTAATACGCGCATTATCGCGCCAGATGAGGGGCAGCTCGGTCAGTTATCGGTACGCAAAGGCACCTACGTCACTGCCGGAACGCGTCTTACTTCGGTGGTGCCCAACAATAAATGGATCATCGCCAATATGAAAGAGACGCAGCTGGCACGCATCCGGCCCGGCTTGCCTGTCAGTATTCGCGTAGATGCGCTCGACGGTAAACATTTTGATGGCCGCGTCGAATACATTTCTCCGGCCGCCGGATCAGAGTTCAGCGCCATCTCGCCGGACAACGCGACCGGTAACTTTGTGAAAATCGCCCAACGCATTCCGGTACGCATTCGTATTGATTCGAAAGATATGCATGAGCTGCGCCCTGGCATGTCAGTGGAAGTCAGCATCGATACCGACGCGCCAGTCAAAGACGAGGCGGCGCCATGATGCGTCGCAGCTTGCTGGTCAGTCTGCTGGCGATGGCGTTAACGGGATGTGCAACCAACGTCGAAAAAGCGCCATCTTCGCTGCTGATCCCGCCAGCGTGGCGCGATCAGGTTGGCCCTTCGGCTGCCGTTGAAGCCGAATGGTGGCGCGCTTTTGGCGATGACAACCTTAACCGGCTGGTGGCGCAGGCGTTGCGCAATAATCCCGATATTCTGATTGCCCGATCGCGCGTTGATCAATATCGCGCCCAGCTGCGTGCGGCCCAGGGTGATAACTTTCCGACCCTTAGCGCGGGTGTAGCCGCAACGCGTGAACGCGTAATGTCATCGGTGACCGGTCAACCGTATGAAACGGCCGTATTCCAGGGATTATTGCAGGCCAACTACGACGTGGATTTGTGGGGAGCACGCAGCAGCAGCATTGCCGCGTCGCAGGCCACGCTGGATGCACAACGTGCGGCGGCTTCCGCCGCGGAATTAACGATTGCCAGCTCGGTGGCCTCGGGTTATCTCACGCTGTGCGCACTGGACCAGCAATTGCGCGTCACCGAGGCAACGATGCAAACGCGTAGCAACTCGCTGAAACTGGCGCAACGTCAGTATGAAACGGGTTACACCTCGCGGCTGGAATGGATGCAGGCGGCATCGGAATATCAGACGGCAAAAGCCCAGATGCCACAGTTACAGCATCAAATTGCTCAGCAGGAGAATGCGCTCAGTATTCTGGTGGGAATGAATCCGCGTGAGATTGCGCGTCGACCTGAATTTAATCAGATCTCCCCGCAGCAAATGCCGAGCCTGCTGCCCTCACAGTTGCTTAACCGACGGCCCGATATTGTGCAGGCACAACGTCAGCTACTGGCTGCTGACGCCAGCCTGGCTTCTTCAAAAGCCAACCTGCTGCCGAACCTCAATTTAACCGCGACCGGAACCCTGCAAAGTTCGGTCTTGCATCAGCTGGTGGAGAATCCGTTCCGCCTGTGGAGCATTGGCGGCAGCGTGCTGGCGCCGCTTCTTAATCGCGAGGCGCTCACCGCACAGGTTGACGTCTCAATGGCAACGCGCAACCAGGCGCTTTACAGTTATGAAAAAGTGGTACGTAGTGCATTTTCAGAAGTGAATGATGCAATGGACGCTATTCGTCAGGGTGAAGCGCAACTGGAAGAATTGCAAAAACAGGAAAAATACGTGGCTGAAGCGCTGCGCATTGCCAGCAATCGTTATCAAAACGGTTATGCTTCCTATCTGGATGAACTTGATGCACAGCGCACCCTATTCAGTACCCAGCTCAACCTGGTAACGGTGAAAAATAATCTGCTACTGGCGCAAATCGATCTTTATCGCGCCCTGGGCGGCGGCTGGCAGAACAATTCAAAAAACCTATAACAGACGCTATTCCTGCGTAATGGGAAGAAAAGTCTGATCTGAAACGCAGACGCGTCTCAGGGATGAGGCGAGTGATAACGAGATCGATCCGCACAGACAGAGGATGAATTTGCGGCCGAGCCAGTTTTTTCTGTTATGAACCAAGGGATCAGACGCCTGTCGATACCTGACCTAAACGTAAAAATAAGGCTGCATACCGGCCTTTAACCACGCACCATCCGTCATTCCCTTTTCATATTTCAGCTGACGTGTCTTTACAAAAGATGTTATTATGCGCCGGTTTCACAGAATCTGAACGGAGAAGCGCACTATTATTAACAGTTGCGCAAGGCGAGTTGCGATTTTAACAGCCTGAAATGACAGGGGAATAAAAGAGAAAGCCATGAATAATAAATCAGTTTTGGTACTGGCTCTTACCGCCACATTATTAACCGGTTGCGCACGCACCGCGCCGATTCACAATGTGCATCAAACGCTGCCACAACGCTACACCGACAATCAAATGAAAACGGCCATCATTGAGGCCGGTATTGGTCGTAAATGGATAATGACGCCGGTAGCGCCAGGCATTATCAATGGTCGGCTGGCTCAGCGTGGGTACACCGCCAATATTCGTGTCAGCTACAACCCGCAGAGCTACAGCATTCAGTACCTGAGCAGTGAAAATCTGAAAGCCAAAGGTGGAAAAATCCACAGCAATTACAATCGCTGGGTTAATAATCTGGATCAGGATATTCAACTGCGTCTGGCGGCACAGAGCATTAAATAACGGCTATTCCGCCGCCTAAATCAGGCGGCGGAATACACGATAATAAAATAATTCATCTGTCTGCCAGCCAACCCAATGACCGGTTCTTGCCGTATCGCGGGTTAAACCAATAGCGTCCGCGTCAGAGACGGGCAGATATTTTCAGGGATGAGCCTTTGCTTGTATCGGGAAGATCGTTGACGCCCCACGGACGGCGATTCCAACAAGCTTATAAAAAAACACTGCTATGAAACTCGCTTATTCGCTAATTGACTGGCAGGCTCTGGCACCGGGGTTAGCCGAACGTGAGGCCTGGCAACGCTGGGCGCAACAGCCTGCAGTGATTGACAGCTCACAACAGATTGCTAAGCCGCAATACCTGCCAATGATGACTGCACGCCGTCTGAGCGCCGGTAGCCGTGCAGCGGTAGATGCTGGCCTGGCGTTACTGGCGCGTCAGCGGGTCGATGCGGTGGTCTTTACCAGCCGCCATGGCGAGCTGGCGCGTAATCTGCGCATTCTCACCACATTAGCTGAACAACAGACGCTGTCGCCGACTGATTTCGCGATGTCAGTGCACAACTCTGCCGTTGGCAGCCTGACCATTGCAGCAAAGCAGCCACTGGTTTCCACCTCGATTTGTGCCGGTAGCGATACTTTCCAGCAGGGCCTACTCGAAGTCAGCGCGCTGCTACAGGCCGGTTATCGGCAGGTGATGCTGGTTGACTTTGACGGCACCGTTCCTGACTATTATTTACCCTGGCTGCCCGAAACAGGCTGGAACGTGCCCTATGCAGTGGCGTTGCTGCTTGCGGCAGGCGACCCGTTGCAATGCACGACGTCCGCGAAAACCGAGCCTGGCCTACAGCCAACGCCGCCACAAAGCCTCGTTTTTCTGCATAATCTGCTGGCACCACGCAAAACGTTTACCGTCGTGGGCGAACGCCTCAACTGGCATTGGGAGAATGCATATGGCTGATTCTTCTCTGTCGCTGCGTCATGGCCGGCCTGGCTTCAACTATTACTGGCGATTATTTATGACCGCCATCAGCTTTACGCTGTTCAGCGTCGGCGGCCTGTTGCTGTCACTCACCTGGTTTAATCTGTTGCTACTGGTGCAGCGCGACACCTATCGCCGCCGCCAGATTGCCCGCCGCAGCATTGCCAGGAGCTTTCGCTGCTTTCTGCGTTTCTGTCGCTTCGTTGGCGTTTACGATTACCGTATTGAAGGCGCAGAACAGCTACGAGGCGATCGCGGCTGCTTAATTGTCGCTAATCACCCCTCCCTGATCGATTATGTGATGATCGCATCAGTGCTGCCGGAAATGGATTGTCTGGTTAAAGCGGATTTGCAAAAAAATTTCTTTCTGCGTGGCGTGATTCGTGCCGCCGATTACCTGATTAACAGTGAAGCGGATACGCTGCTGCCGGACAGCCAGCAGCGGCTGGCGCGCGGCGAAACAATCCTCATCTTCCCGGAAGGAACACGCACCCGCTACGGCGAAGCGCTGAAGCTGCAACGCGGCGCCGCGAATATCGCGGTGCGCGCGGGCTGCGATCTGCGCGTGGTTCATATTAGCTGTACCCAGCGTATGCTTGACAAGCAGAGCCGCTGGTATCAAATCCCGCCGGTAAAGCCTCTGTTTACCGTGCGCGTACATTCGCGGATCGACAGTACGTCGTTCTGTGAAAGCCACCAGGATGCGCAACCGTTGGCTGCGCGCCGTCTGACCCGCCATTTACAACAGGCGTTGGTTCCCCAGGATAAGCTGTAATGTGGAAAACGGTATGGACGTATTAATTAACGATATTAAACAGATGATCATCGACACGCTGAATCTGGAAGATGTCAGCCTGGATGACATCGAAACAGATGCCCCGTTGTTTGGCGAAGGCCTGGGACTGGATTCAATTGATGCGCTGGAGCTCGGGCTGGCGGTGAAAAATCGCTACGGCGTGGCGCTGTCTGCTGAGAGCGAGACCCTGCGGGCACATTTCTTCTCCGTTGCCTCTTTAGCGGCGTTCGTGAACCAACAACGCGCCTGATCGCAGAGAAATAAATCATGATGAACAAAGATGAAATTTATCAGGAAGTCGCTTCGCTGCTGACCAGCCTGTTTGAAATTAACGCTGACGATATTCGCCCTGATGCTCGTCTTTATGAGGATCTTGAACTCGACAGCATTGATGCCGTGGACATGGTGGTGCATTTGCAAAAGCGTACTGGCCGAAAAATTAAACCGGAAACCTTCCGCTCAGTGCGCACCGTGCAGGATGTGGTCGATGCGGTGGAACAGCTGATGCGCGAAGACGCCTGATTTCATCATGCATACCGCGTTGCGCTTGCTCAGTTTGCTTACGCTGCTGGCCTGGCCGTTTCTGGTCTGGCTGGCACTGACGCAGCCGCACTGGCATGCGCTGTTCTGGTTACTTGCGGCACTGTTTGGCCTGCGCTGGTTAACGTTGCGTCGGCAAAAAACACCGTTCAGTCATGTAATGGGATGGCTGGCACTGCTCGGCACGCTGTTATGTATCAGCAGCCTGACGTTGCGCAGTTAGCATTTGTTACTGTGGTATCCGGTGGCGGTCAATCTGGCGATGCTGCTGATATTTGGCGCATCGCTGTGGAGTCGTATGCCGTTGGTGGAACGGCTTGCGCGCCTGCGTGAACCCGCGTTACCGCTACAGGCTGTGCACTATACGCGACGCGTAACCCAGCTCTGGTGCCTGTTTTTTATCTTAAACGGTGGTATGGCGTTGTTCACCTGTTTGCGGGGAAACCTCAAGTTATGGACGCTGTGGAACGGCTGCATCAGTTATCTGTTGATGGGCGTATTGATGAGCGGCGAGTGGCTGGTACGTCAGCACATAAGGCGCAAAGTATGAAACCTGTTGCCGACTGGCTAAACGGCGAGCAATGCGAAGTCGCCTGGCGAGGCGAGCAATCACTGTTGCTGAACACGATGCGTCGTCAGGTGCTGGCGCTGAGTCGGACACTGCAAACCTTGCCCGGCACGCAATGGGCATTATGCTTTGACGACAGTTATCATTTCTGCGTCACGTTACTGGCAGCCTGGTACGCTGGAAAAGTCCCGGTGATCCCTGGCCACTGTCGCGCGGCGCAACTGAACGAGATGCGTGACGAGCTGGATGGCGTGATCAGCGATCTGCCACTGGATATTCAGTTGCCGCTACTGAAATGGAAGGGCGAGGAAGCCGAAGGCAAATTACCGGCCTTGCCTACAGATGCGACGCTGGTGCTGTTTACGTCAGGTTCAACTGGCGCGCCGCGTCGGGTGGTAAAATCGCTGGCGGTACTGGAACAGGAATCGCGTTGGCTGACGGCGTTATGGGGTGAGCAGCTCGCGGATTGTCGCATTATCGCGTCGGTCAGCCATCAACATCTTTATGGCTTAACCTTTCGCATTATGTTGCCCATGGCGCTGGGCCGTCCGTTTGCGGCGCAGCAGGTATTTTACAGCGAACAGCTGGCAGAACAGTGGCAACAGGGTCGTCATGCCTTGATCAGCAGTCCGGCATTTTTACGCCGCCTTGATCATTCGCTCACCACCTCAGATTGCGCGCTGATTGTTTCCGCGGGTGGGACGCTGGCCTGGCAAGACGCGCAACGATCGCATCAGGCAATGAACTGCCCGGTGAATGAAATTTACGGCAGCACGGAAACCGGCGTCATTGCCTGGCGTCAGCGTATTGTCGATGAGGCAGCCTGGCAGCGTTTTCCCGGCGTCAGGTTGCAGCAGGTCGAGACGGATCGGTGGCAGGTTTATTCCGCCTTGATTGAAAATCAGGAGGGCTGGCGACTCGACGATCGTTTGCGGGTCGATGCAGAAGGCCACTTCCAGTTAGCGGGCCGTCATGACAGGTCAGTAAAAATCGAAGATAAACGCATTTCCCTGAGCGATATAGAGCGTCGTCTACTGGCGCTACCGGGCGTCACAGATGCCGCCGCGCTGGCAGTGACGCGTCACGGACGTCAGGCGATTGGGGTGGTACTGGTGCTAGATACGCCGCTTGACGATCAACAATTGCACCAGCAAAAAAAATGCTGGCGACAGCATTTGCAACCGAGCCTGGAGCCGGTGGCGCTGCCACGCTATTGGCGCGTAGTTGAGACCATTCCCGTTACCAGCCAAAGCAAGCGCGCCTGGCCGCAAATTGAGGAGCTTTTCCATGTTACCGGTTGAACGCAGCCGCCAGATACAGCACAACACGGTGACGCTTATGCTGCACGTCACGGCCGATCTGTTCTGGTTTCAGGGCCATTTTCCTGCTCTGCCTATTCTGCCTGGCGTCGCTCAACTTAACTGGGTGATGCATTACGGCGTGCCGCTGTTAGCGGCTGGTAAACAGTTTTCTGCGGTGGAAAACATCAAATTTCAGCAGCCGGTTCCGCCGGATTCGTTACTGCAACTGGTTATCGACTGGAATGCAAGCACATCTCGCCTCGGTTTTCGCTACAGCCTGCTGCGTGATGGTGACGCTGTCAGCGCCAGCAGCGGAAAAATTCAGCTGTGTTAACGTCAAATTTTTCACCCTGCGTGGTGATCCCCTGTTACAACCACGGCGCGATGATGGCATCAGTACTGGCGCGTCTGGCACCTTTCAATCTGGCGGTGATCATTGTTGATGACGGCAGCGACGCCGCCACACAGCGGCAACTTGACAGTCTGCAGGCTACACAAACCACCGTATTGCGCCTGGCAAAAAATCAGGGTAAAGGAGCGGCGGTAATACAGGGTTTGCGGGCGGCGGCGGCGCAGGGCTTTACCCATGCGATTCAGCTCGATGCCGACGGACAGCACCAGATTGAAGATTGCCCGGCCATGCTGGCAGAAGCGCAGCGCTATCCTGACTGTCTGATCTCTGGCCAGCCGCTTTACGACGACTCAATCCCTAAATCACGCTTGTATGGGCGCTACATCACCCATTTTTGGGTGTGGATCGAAACCCTGTCATTTTCGATCAAAGACAGCATGTGTGGTTTTCGTGTCTATCCGTTGCAGGCAACGCTGATGTTGTGCAACCAGCGTCCAGTTGGGCTGCGTATGGATTTTGATACCGAAATTATGGTGCGGCTTTACTGGCAAGGTACGCCAGCCCGCTTTCTCAGCACGCGCGTTACTTATCCTGAAACCGGTATTTCCCACTTCGACGCTCTGCATGACAACTTGCGCATTTCCTGGATGCACACGCGCTTATTTTTTGGCATGTTGCCACGTATTCCGCATTTATTAGCGATGCGTCGTCAGCAAAAGCACTGGTCCGGCGAGCCGGAACGACGCGGTCAGCTGGGCCTGCGCTTTATGCTGGCGATCTATCGCTATGGTGGCCGCTTGCCGTTTATGCTGCTGTTATGGCCGGTGGTGGCGATTTACTGGTTAACCGGGCGACGCGCACGCCAGGCCTCGCAACAGTGGCTGGCTCAGGTAAAAACGCAGGCGGCACAGCAACGCATTCGGCTGCCTGCGCCGCTTAACAGCTATCGTCATTTTCTGCGTTTTGCCGAAGCGATGCTGGATAAAGTCGCCAGCTGGCGTGGTGATCTGCGTTGGGGGCGTGATATTGAGTTTGCGGCAGGTGCAGAGGCGGTAATTCGAGCACCGGCCGGGCGGGGCAAACTGATCCTCGCCTCGCATCTGGGCGATATTGAAGCTTGCCGCGCCATGGCAAAGCAGGTTAACGGGCTGGTCATTAATGCGCTGGTGTTTACCGACAATGCGCAGCGTTTTCGTGCGGTACTGGAAACTATCGCGCCCGAGGCGGGCGTGAACCTGATCCCGGTCAGCGACATCGGCCCGGAGACCGCCATTTTGTTGCAGCAAAAACTGGATGCCGGTGAATGGGTGGCCATCGTTGGCGATCGCACAGCGATAAATCGCCAGCGCGGCGGCGAACGTCGCGTGGTATGGAGCGAATTTTTAGGCCGTCCGGCACCGTTCCCGCAAGGTCCTTTTGTCCTGGCAGCGGCGTTGCGCTGTCCGGTGCTGCTGATGTTTGCCTTACGTCAGCAAGGCAAATTACAGGTTTACTGCGAACCCTTCGCCGATCCGCTCCTGCTGCCACGTGGTCAGCGGCAGCAGGCGCTGCAAACAGCAGTCGATCATTATGCGCAGCGGCTGGCGTATTATGCGCTGCTGGCTCCGCTCGACTGGTTTAATTTTTTCGATTTCTGGACGTTGCCCGATGAACGGGAACGCCATAAGGAGTCCGATAATGCCTGATTGTTTGCCTGCCATTGAGGTTGCGCTAACGGTGTCCTTTCATGACTGCGATCCGATGGGCGTGGTATGGCATGGCAACTATTTTCGTTTTTTCGAAGTCGCCCGGGAAGCGCTGTTACGCAGCATCCATTATAGCTATAGCGAAATGACTGCCAGCGGTTATATCTGGCCGGTGGTGGATGCGCATGTTAAATATCGCCAGCCGCTGCGCTGTGAAGAAACTGTCTTCGTCAGCGCCGCTATCAGCGAGTATGAAAACCGCTTACGTATTGATTATCAGATCCGTAACGCCGCCGGAAAAATCACCACTAAAGCCCATACGGTGCAGGTCGCGGTAGAGCAGGAAACGGAAGCGTTGTGTTTTGTTTCGCCGGACATTTTGCTGGAACGTTTAGGGGTGAAAGGATGCTAAAAATTATTTTTACCGGTTTGCTGCTGTGGACCAGCGCCGCCAGTGCGGTTACGCTTGCGCAGTTGCAACAGCGTTTCGCCAGCCAACCGGTGATCCGCGCAAACTTTGTCCAGACGCGCACCATTTCTGGCATGAAGCAGCCGCTGGTGTCGCATGGCAATCTGCTTATTGCCCAGCAGCAGGGGCTTTGGTGGCATCAAAGCACGCCGTTTGTTATGACGTTGCTGTTAGATGATAAACGTATGGTGCAAACGCTGAACAACCAGCCGCCGCAAATCGTGACCTCAGACAGTAATCCACAGATGTTCCAGTTCAATCATCTGCTGCGTGCGCTGTTTCAGGCCGATGAAAAAGTACTGAAAGAAAATTTTACCCTCGACTTTCAGGATAAAGGCAACAACCGCTGGACGCTGGGTCTGATCCCCAAAGCCGCACCGCTCAATAAAATCTTCAACCGTATCGATCTTGCCGGAAGCGAGTTTCTCGAACAGATCAATCTGGATGATAAGCAGGGCGATAAAACCCAGATTCAACTCAGCAATACGCGTATCCAGCCGCCGCAGCTAAGTGATGAGGAGCGCACGCGTTTTGCCGGGCCGTAACGATAAACTTTTCGCACTATTATGGTTAGCCATTTGCCTGGTGCTGGCGAGCGCGCTGGCGCTGTTGCTGCCACGCAGCCATCTCAATAGCAGCGTATTAGCGCTGTTGCCGCAGCAAAACCTTGGTGCGGCGCCCGCAGAGTTGCAGCAAGGTTTCATGCAGCGCCTGGATCGCCAAATGGTGTGGCTGGTGTCGTCGGGAAAAACCGACGATCCGCGCGTCGCTAACGCGTGGCTTGCACAGCTGCGCGCTTTGCCTGCGTTAAAGCAGGTACAAGGCAAGATGGACGACAGTCAGCAGCAAGAGTGGGGCCGCTTTGCCTGGCAACATCGTAACGGCCTGATTGACGATGCCACGCGCGCCCGGCTGCAAAACGATGGTAATGCACAGGCGGATTGGCTGCTGGGCCAGCTATTTTCTGCCTTCGCGGGCGTAGGCAGCAAAGAGTGGCAAAACGATCCGCTGATGCTGGTACGTGGTTCGCAGCTGGCGCTACAGCAAAATGCTGACCGTATGATGCTGCATAACGGCTGGCTCACCACGCTGGATAAAAACGGCCAACGCTGGTATTTCCTGCATGGCGAGCTGGCAAATAACGCCTTTAGCATTCAGCAAAGCCATCAGTTAGTCACGCAGCTACAACAGCGGGAAAAAGCGCTGAAAAGCCGCTGGCCGCAGGCGCAGTTGCTGACGCGTGGCACGGTGTTATTCAGCGATGATGCCAGCCAGCGTGCACAGCATGATGTCGAAACGCTCGGCAGTATAACGTTAGGCGGGGTGCTATTACTGGTACTGCTGGTGTTTCGATCTCTGCGGCCGCTGCTGTTGAGTATCGCTTCAGTCGCGACTGGCGCGATAGCCGGTACGGTGATGACGCTGCTGTTTTTTGGTGAACTGCATCTGATGACGCTGGTGATGAGCCTGAGCATTGTCGGCATTTCCGCTGACTACGCGCTCTATTACCTGACCGAACGTATGGTGCATGGCGAGCATGTCACACCATGGCAAAGCCTGCGTAAGGTGCGCGGCACGCTGCTGCTGGCATTAGCCACTACCGCCATTGCCTGGTTATTGATGTTGCTGGCGCCGTTTCCCGGTTTGCGCCAGTTGGCGGTGTTTGCTGCCAGCGGATTAACCGCCTCCTGTTTAACAGTTATTTTCCTCTATCCCTGGCTGGTACGCGGTTTGCCGGTTCGCCCGGTGCCGCTGATGGTGCAACTCGCACGCTGGCTGGCGGCCTGGCGTCGACGCAAAGCCCTGCGCATCGGCCTGCCGCTGGCAATGGCGATCTACGCGCTGAGCGGCATTATCCAACTCAGGGTTGATGATGATATTGCCCATCTGCAAAGTGCGCCAGGGCATCTGCTTCAGCAGGATCGCCAACTGGCGGCGCTGACCGGGCAACGCGCCGATCAAACCTGGTTTGTGGTGTGGGGCGAGAATGCTCAACAGACGCTGCAACGTCTGGCGCAGCTGGCACCCGATTTAAAACAGGCACAGCAGCAAGGCCAGTTACAAACTTACCGGTTACTGCCGCTGCGCTCACTGCAACAGCAGCAGCAGGACGTGCAAACATTACACCAGGCGGTGCCGCACATCATGGCGCGGCTGCAACAGGCGGGAATCACCTTGCCGACACCCAGCCTGCAACCGATGCCAGTCACGCCGGCTATGTGGCTGGCCAGCCCGTTGAGCGAAGGCTGGCGGCTGCTGTGGTTGAGCCCACCCGATGGACGCAGTGGCGTGCTGGTGCCAGCCAGCGGGATAAAAGACAGCGCGGCGTTAACGGCCCTGGCGCAAAAACATCCAGGCGTGAGTTGGGTTGATCGCAAAGCCAGTTACGATACGCTTTTTAGCTTCTGGCGTTCTCTGCTGAGCGGTTTACTGGCGCTGGCGTTAGCATTTATCGCCCTGAGTTATGTGCTGCGTTTGGGGCTGAAAGCGGGTCTGTGTAGTGTGCTACCGTCGTTGCTGTCGCTGGCTACCGCGCTGGCAACCCTGGGCTGGTTGGGCGCATCACTGAATCTGTTTGCGCTGCTGGCATTGATTCTGGTGCTCGGCATTGGTATCAACTACACCTTGTTTTTCAGCAATCCCCAGGGTACGCCGCTGACCTCATTGCTGGCTGTCTCCATGGCGATGATAACCACACTATTAACGCTGGGTATGCTGGTGTTCAGCAGCACTAGCGCCATCGCCAGCTTTGGCACAGTGCTGTGCAGCGGCATCTTTAGCGCCTTTCTGCTGTCGCCGCTGGCGATGCGGCCTGCCAAATCGAGGAAAAAAGGATGATTCGTATCGCCATAATGATGCTCAGTCTGCTTCTTCTGAGCGCCTGTGCCAGCCACGCGCCAGACGACACGCAACCTACCGCCTGGCTGAAACCGGGTGTGCAGATAACGCTGCCACCGCCGGGCATCACCCCCGCGTTTCAACAGCAGCAGCTGTTAACCGGTCAGGTCAAGGGGCAAAGCCAGTCATTACTGGTGCTGCTGAGCGCGGATGCGCAAAAAATTGAGCTGGCGGGCTTATCCTCGGTGGGTATACGTCTGTTTCGCGTCAGCTACGACGCCAGTGGGATACATACGCAACAGATGATGCCGCTGCCGCATATGCCGCCAGCCAGCCAGGTTCTGGCCGATATTATGTTGAGCCACTGGCCGCTTGCGGTATGGCAAAAGCAGTTGCCGCCGGGCTGGACGCTGCAAGACACAAGGCTGAAGCGCGTGCTGAAAGATGCTGATCACCGGGTAATAACCGAAATCGATTACCTGCAACGTAACGGTCAGCGTGAGCCGATCAGCATTCAGCAGCATGCGTTTGGTTATCGGATTCACATTCAACATCTGGACGCATCATGATTTATATCTCCGCGATCGGCATGCTGAACGCACTTGGTAACAATAATCAGCAGGTTGCCGCTAACCTGCGCAACGGTCTTGCACCCGGCATGCGCGAACGTAAAGGCTGGCTGACATCAGGCAAAACCTGCTGGCTTGGCGCCGTCTAAGGGGCGCTGCCTGCACTACCGCCCGCGCTGGCCGCGCATGATACCCGTAATAACCGGTTGCTGCTGGCGGCGCTGGAACAGGTTCGACCCGCGCTGGATGCGGCGATCAAAAGATATGGCACCGATCGCATCGCGGTCGTGATGGGGACCAGCACCTCCGGCATTGCCGAAGGAGAGGCGCAGATCCGCGGCGATGGGCAACATTATGATTACCGTATGCAGGAGCTGGGCGATCCGTCGCGTTTTCTGGCGCAATACCTGCAACTCAACGGCCCAGCCTACACTATTTCTACCGCCTGCTCCTCCAGCGCCCGCGCATTAATCAGCGGGGAGCGCTTAATTGCCGCAGGCTTAGCGGACGTCGCGCTGGTTGGCGGCGCGGATTCGCTGAGCCGCATGCCGGTCAACGGGTTCGCCAGCCTGGAGTCGCTTTCGGAACGTCGTTGTGCGCCCTTTAGCCGCGAACGTGACGGCATTTCCATTGGTGAAGGTGGCGCGCTCATGCTGCTTACGCGTGAACCGCAGCGGCTGGCGCTGCTGGGCGTGGGGGAATCGTCCGATGCCTGGCATATGTCTGCTCCCCACCCGCAAGGCGAGGGTGCGGAGAAGGCGATGCGCATGGCGCTGCAACAGGCGGGGTTAACGCCGCAGGATATCGGTTACATCAACCTGCATGGCACCGCCACCCCCCTGAATGATCAAATGGAGGCGGCGGTTATTCATCGTCTGTTTGGCTGCACTGTGCCCTGTAGTTCGACGAAACATCTTACCGGGCATATGCTCGGCGCAGCGGGCGTATGCGAGGCGGCGCTCAGCGCGTTACTTCTCAGCGAAAATTTAGCACTGCCTGCGCAAGATTTTTCTGACACGACCTATGACAAGCGTTTGCCGGAATGCGGCCTGCTGTTGCAGTCACAGCCGCTGCGCCGTCCGGTGATTGCCTCGAACTCGTTCGCTTTCGGCGACAATAATAGCTGTTTGATTCTGGGGCGTTGTGATGACCATTAATAGATGTGCAGCAGATTTTCTGCCGCATAAAACGCCGATGGTGCTGGTCGAACGGGTGATTGCAGTTAATGACGACAGCGTGCATTGCCAGGTTTCTACCGCAAAAGAGGGATGTCTGGCGCCGTTTCTTACCACACAAGGCGAACTGCCTGCGTGGTTTGGCGTTGAAATCATGGCCCAAACCGTTGGCGTTTGGTCTGGCTGGCAGGCAAAGCGGGCCGGTAGCACGCTTATTCTGCCTGGCATGTTGCTGGGCGGGCGCGGTTGGCGGGCAACGCAATCTACTTTTCCGGCGAACGCCACGCTGGATATTACGATGCGGCTGCTGATGCGCGATGATCGCATGGGCAGCTTTGAAGGTGAGATTTATCATGGCGAGCGGCTGCTGGCCAGTGGACGTCTGAACACTTACCAACCGAATAAAGAAGAATTACAGCAACTGATGTCACAAGGAAATCAGCCATGACAGGTTCCGTATTGGTAACGGGTGCGAGTAAAGGTATTGGCCGCGCTATCGCGCTACGTCTGGCACAGGACGGGTTTGAACTGGTGGTGCATTACAACCGCGATCGCGCAGGTGCAGAGCAAACCTTGCAGCAAATAGTGGAAAACCACGGTCGCGGACGCGTGCTGGGCTTTGACGTTGCCAGTCGCGCCGCCACACGCAACGCCTTAGAGACTGATATGGCGCAGCATGGGGCTTATTACGGTGTAATCAGCAATGCAGGTATTACGCGTGACGGCGCATTTCCGGCCTTGACCGAATCGGAATGGGACGACGTTATTCATACCAATCTCGACAGCTTTTATAATGTGATCCATCCCTGTGTGATGCCGATGATTAGCCTGCGGCGTGGCGGCCGTATTATTACGCTGTCATCGGTATCCGGCATGATGGGTAATCGCGGCCAGGTGAATTACAGCGCGGCAAAGGCGGGCATTATAGGGGCCACCAAAGCGCTGGCAATAGAACTGGCGAAGCGCAAAATCACCGTTAACTGCATCGCCCCAGGCCTGATCGATACCGGCATGGATGGGCTGGAGCCGCAGGTAATTGAAGAGGCACTCAAGATTATCCCAATGAAGCGCATGGGCGCGGCAGAGGAAGTGGCAGGGCTAGCCAGCTATTTAATGTCTGATATTGCAGGTTATGTCACGCGTCAGGTCATTTCGATTAATGGAGGCATGCTGTGATTCAGCGCGTAGTGGTCACGGGGATGGGCGGCGTGACCGCTTTTGGTGAGCAATGGCAGCAGATAGCTAATCGCATTCGTGCCGGTAAAAATGCCGTGCGCGTTATGCCGGAATGGCAGGTTTATGCGGGGCTGCACACGCTACTGGGGGCGCCGATTGATGACTTCACGTTGCCCGCTCACTATACGCGCAAACGCATTCGCGCCATGGGACGCGTTTCGTTGCTGGCTACCCGCGCTACGGAGCTGGCATTAGAGCAGGCCGGTTTGATCGATCATCCGGTGCTGACGAATGGCGAAACCGGTATCGCCTACGGCTCCTCTACGGGCAGCACCGGGCCGGTAAGCGAGTTCGCCACCATGCTGACCGAAAAGCACACCAATAACATCACCGGCACGACTTATGTGCAGATGATGCCGCATACCACCGCGGTGAATGCTGGTCTGTTTTTTGGCTTACGTGGCCGCGTGATCCCCACCTCCAGCGCCTGTACGTCGGGCAGCCAGGCAATTGGCTATGCGTGGGAAGCGATTCGTCACGGTTATCAGACGGTGATGGTGGCGGGCGGTGCAGAAGAGTTGTGTCCGTCCGAAGCCGCGGTATTCGATACGCTGTTTGCCACCAGCCAGCGCAACGATGCGCCTCACACCACGCCCGCGCCTTTCGACCACAACCGTGATGGGCTGGTGATTGGCGAAGGCGCCGGCAGTTTGATTCTTGAATCGCTGGAACATGCGCAGGCGCGGGGGGCAACCATTTATGCCGAACTGGTAGGGTTTCATACGAACTGTGATGCGGCACATATCACGCAACCGCAGCGCGAAACCATGCAAATTTGCATTGAGCGTGCGCTGGAAAGCGCCGGGCTGACGGCCTCACACATTGGCTACGTCAATGCGCACGGCACGGCAACCGATCGGGGAGATATTGCGGAAAGCCTGGCAACCGCCGCGGTATTTGGCACGCAGACGCCGGTTTCATCGCTGAAATCCTATTTCGGCCATACGCTGGGGGCTTGCGGCGCACTGGAAGCCTGGATAAGTATCCAGATGATGCGCGAAGGCTGGTTTGCACCAACGCTGAACCTTACGCAACCCGCTCAGGCGTGCGGCGAACTGGACTATATTATTGGCGAGCCACGCCTACTGGAAACCGACTATATCCAGAGCAATAATTTTGCCTTTGGTGGCATTAATACCTCGCTGATCTTCAAACGCTGGCGCGACGCCTGATTTATCGCGCTGCTGCGGCAGCGCATCCTCTTTTACTGTCCTTCCTGTATTTGCCTGAGCAAACTGTAAATTCTGCACTTTAGCGTGCGATTTTTCTTGCATTAAGCTTTATGCTGCGCATAATCGCAAACCGCAATAATAATGATTCTCAGTATATTTACCATTAGGGAACGACAATGCGCCAATTCCTTTCGACGCCAGGATTTAAACCGACACTGCTCGCGATTTTCGTCAGTGCCGGTTGTTTGCCAGCGATGGCGGCCACGACCACCACGCCAGCCACCCCCCGTGCTGCCAGCGATGCCGCGGCGGCTAAGCAAAGCGACCAGACCATGACCGTCGTCGCGACACCGGAAGACGACTTTAAACCTGGCGGCAATGATTTGGTGCCAGCTTATCTTGATGGGCAAGTTGCTCATGGTGGTCGTCTCGGTATGCTCGGCGAGCAAAAAGCGATGGATGTGCCGTTCAACATCATCGGTTTTACCTCGAAAATGATTCAGGATCAGCAGGCACACACCATTGCCGACGTAGTGAAGAACGATGCGGGCGTACAGAACGTGCAGGGTTACGGTAACTTTGCGGAGACTTATCGCATCCGTGGGTTCGATTTAGATGGCGATGATATGACCTTCGGCGGGCTGTCGGGTATCGTGCCGCGACAGGTGATGGATGCATCACTGATTGACCGTGTCGAAATTTTTAAAGGTGCGAACGGTTTGCTGAATGGTGCGGCAACGACTGGCGTCGGCGGGATGATTAACCTTGAGCCGAAACATGCTGATGATGTGCCATTGACGCGTATTGGCGTAGATTACACGTCTGATTCGCAGATTGGCACCAGCGCAGATATTGGTCGTCGCTTTGGTGATAACAATCAGTTTGGCGTTCGACTGAATGCAGTACATCGTGAAGGTGAAACCGGCGTTGATGGTGAGAAGAAGCGCACCACCGCAGTAGCAATCGGCCTGGACTACCGTGGCGACCGGCTGCGCACGTCGCTGGATCTTGGCTATCAGAAAAAGACTTTCCATGACGCACGTCTTGGCGTGAATGTCAGCGGGGTTGATTTTATTCCTTCGGTTCCTTCAAACAGTCATAACTACAGCCAGAACTGGGTTTTCAGCAATATCGAAACCAAATATGGCATGGCGAAAGCTGAGTATGACCTGAATAACTACTGGACCGTTTATGGCGGAGTGGGAGGGCAGCACTCCCATGAGCTGGGTGATTATGCCTCGCCAAGCCTGACTGATGCTAATGGCGATGCGACCATTGGCCGCCTCGATACCAATCGCATTATCAATAATTTCAGTGGACTGGCCGGTATTCGCGGTAGCTTCGATACGGGTTTTGTTTCGCATAAGGTCAACTTCGGCTATTCGGCAGTGACCTCGCGTAATAACACCGCCTGGCGCATGGCATACGGGGACAATGCCGAAAACACCAATATTTATAACACCAGCAATCTGCCTAATCCGACCAACAACCTGAGCGGCGGTCACTATAGCGATCCACTGACGTCGGGTCGTACCCGTACGCAGGGCTATCTGCTGAGCGATACGCTGGGCGTACTAGATGATAGCGTGCTGCTGACCGTGGGTGCACGTCATCAGAAAGTGGTAGTACGTAACTACAGTAATGCGACCGGGGCGGAAGACGTTTCTACGCGTTATACCGACAGCCGCTGGATGCCGACTTACGGCATTGTTTATAAGCCGTGGCAGTCCATTTCGCTGTATGCCAACCATACGGAATCACTGCAACCAGGGGATGCTGCGCCGAACACCGCAACTAACTATGGTGCAACCACCGGTATCGCACACTCCAGACAGAACGAAGTGGGCATTAAAGCGGATTTCGACCGTGTGGGTGGGTCACTGGCTCTGTTTGAAATCAAGAAACCGGCGGGCATCCTCGACAGTAACAACTATTACAGCATGAGCGGCGAGCAGCGTAACCGCGGTATCGAGCTGAACGTGTTTGGCGAGCCGGTGTTGGGCTTCCG
Organism: Mixta mediterraneensis; assembly: GCF_014946725.1. Taxonomy (GTDB): domain Bacteria; phylum Pseudomonadota; class Gammaproteobacteria; order Enterobacterales; family Enterobacteriaceae; genus Pantoea; species Pantoea mediterraneensis. Next base: position 252,266 of record NZ_JACFXY010000006.1, on the reverse strand, counting down.
ATTGAACGGTAGCGCGACCTGGATCGACCCAAATATGACCAAAACCGAAGACGGTGCTTACGACGGTAAAGATGCGATCGGCGTTCCACGTTACAACTATGTGTTAAGCGCCGAGTACGACATTAAGCAACTGGAAGGTCTGACTGCAACCGCCCTGTTGAACCACTCCGGTTCGCAGTGGGCAGATTCGGCGAATACGAAAAAGATCGACAGCTTTACTACTCTCGATCTTGGCGTACGCTACCGTACTAAAATTAACCAGAACGATATGGTATGGCGTGTTGGCGTGGATAACGTGACCAATGAGAAGTACTGGTCAAACATAGACGGTACGGGCACCTACCTTTACCAGGGCGAAGGTCGCACTCTAAAAGTCGGCGTTACTTACGACTTCTAATCCTGTGCCTTGGCGCATTACGCGCCCCGTTTTTTGGGTTGCGAATATTTCTGAACAATCTGCCCGATTCATCTACACTGTAGCGCGCTGTGCCTTAACGGACTTATCCCATTTTGTAGAGAATTCATGTCAGCACCTTTACCACCCGATAAACACGACGAGCCTTTGCGCCAGACGTTAGACGATGCACAGTTCGCCATTGTGGTGCTTGCAGTGACGTCGGTTACGCTTATAATCTTCGTCCTGATGGTGACGCTCTGGATGGGCTAAAAGAGTCAGCCATGAAAAGGACATCAACAGGAGAGGGCGATGGAATCCAGAGATGACAAACTGGTTGCAATTATTGGCCTGCTGGCCGCATGTCTGATTGGCGTCACATTTCTGTTTACTATGACCTGGCTTACTGACGTTCGCCATCCCACCGATCCTTCTCTTGACGTGCAATCCTGCTATCCACAATCCGAAACGCCACCGTCTCAGCACTCCTGATCGCGCTTTTGATATTTGATTTGTTGACTACGCAACACCAGCGCCAGCGCTTCGTGCAGGGTGCGATTGCCATTAGGATCGCCTAAGCCCAGCAGGGGACCCGGCGAACGTCGGTCGTCCGCCCAGGCGGGACACTCCACCACCGGATAAAGCGACACGCCTTCAATGGCGATGCCGTTTTCCAGCGCGACCGCGATATTTTCACTGACTTCTTGCAGCCAGGGCGCGCACATATTACCTTCCGCGCCGGTTTCCGCCAGTAACATGGGACGTTGATAACGCTGCCAGCATTGCGCTAACAGTGTATGCAGCGGCACACGCGACGGGTGTCCGACTTCCATTGGCCGATCGGGGAAAAACCAGTGATTGTCAGGGTAGTAATTCAAGCCAGGAATATCGAGGCAGTCTTCGCTGCCGCCTAGCTCTTTATCGAGCCGGCCTGCAAGCATGTCCCAGGCTTCGAACTGCGCCTGATGCTGGGCATCGGCATAGGGCTTGCTGTCCGGGTTATCAGGATGGGTGGCGATCTGCACCAGCGGATCGGTCAAGACAAAGCGGGCGTCGGGATAGACCTCGCGAATAGCATGGATCGCCGCCAGCGATGCCCGTACCAGCTGCCGCTTAAGCTCTTTGCCGCGGTTTGCCACATGCGGATTAAACCAGGCCACATCGGCTCCGGCCCACGACCAAAATGAGATTTGATTAATCGGGGTGAAGAACGGGCGCACAACGCCTTGATCATACATCAGTTGCGCCATTGCGCGCGCGAAGCGTTCGAAATGCTCAACGAATTCTGCTTTCCAGATATTAAGGTGCTGAGGATAGCCAAAGTGCGCCAGCTCCCAGATGATCTCAAGATTGTGGCGCCGCGCCGCGGTAATCATGGGCAGAAATGTCTCCCAGTCATACTTATTGGCCGTTTTCTCGATCAAATGCCAGCGTGCGCCATCACGAGCGGTTAAAATATGTTGTTCAACCAGTGCGGCATAATCTTTATCCAACAACATGTCGTGGCCGCTGGAGATCACCATATCCAACCGTTTTCCTGGCGTGCGACAGGCGGTAGAGCAGGGAAAACTGCCCTGAAAGAAACTGCGAAATAACCGGGGATGGTAGCGCTGCGGGGCATCGGTAACGGATTGTTGAGACATTTTCCTCTCCTGTCAGGCGATTGCCGTTCACAGATGGTTCGGCTAAGTCTAGACCAAAAATTTCGCCGGACCGCTGAGCAAAGTCGGAACGCTCGCATAGCGTGTCAACCCGGGCCGGTGAATAATAAAATTAACTGAATCATCCAGTGAATCGTCATGACCGAAGCTTTTGACTTACATCCGTCCCGTTCACACCTTACCTGGCTGGAACAGCGGCTTGTGACACGGAACGCGCAATATGCCGAATTCAGCGGCATTTATCCGCTCAGTGACGGGCTGGAGGCCTTCGCTGCCCTCTATACGTTGATTGAAAAGGCTGAACGCTCACTCGATATTCAGTATTACATCTGGCAAAACGATATGTCGGGCCGGTTACTGTTTAGCGCATTGCTGGATGCCGCCGAACGCGGCGTGCAGGTACGTTTGCTGCTGGATGACAACAATACGCCGGGCCTGGATGAGACCCCGGCGCAGCTCGATCGTCATCCCAACATCACCGTGCGGCTTTTTAATCCGTTCTCTTTTCGCACCTTGCGTGCGCTGGGTTATCTGACTGATTTCGCCCGCCTTAACCGCCGCATGCATAATAAAAGCTTCACAGTTGATGGCATCACGACGCTGGTTGGCGGACGTAATGTGGGCGATGAATATTTCGGTACTGGCAACGAACCTCTGTTTGCAGATTTGGATGTGATGGCCGTCGGGCCGGTCGTTGAGGAGGTCGCGAAAGATTTTGCAGACTATTGGAACAGCAAGCCAGTCTCGCCGCTGAAAAAGGTGCTGGAGGAAACGGACGATGACAAAAGCGCGGTGCGCTTGCCGGACGCGTGGCGTCACAGCGAAGCGGTGCAGATTTATCTTCAGCGGCTGGATACCTCGGATTTTGTCAGTCAACTTGAACGAGGCAAACTGGAATTAACCTGGGCGAAAACGCGCTTGCTGAGTGACGATCCACGGAAAGGGTTGGGTAAAGCCAGGCGCAAAAGCCTGCTGCCGCAGCGCATGCTGGAGGTGATTGGCACGCCACAACGCCAGTTCGACATCATTTCGGCCTATTTTGTGCCAACCCGTGCGGGCGTCGCACAGCTGCTGACGCTGAAACGTAAAGGGGTGAAAATTGCCATCCTGACCAATTCACTGGCAGCGAATGACGTATCAATTGTGCATGCCGGTTACGCCAAATGGCGGAAAAAACTGCTGCGTCACGGCATTGCGTTGTATGAGCTAAAGCCGCAGGCGGCTTTGCAGGATGCGCCGCATGATCGGGGTTTGACGGGTAACTCCGGCTCAAGTTTGCACGCCAAGACGTTTTCGGTTGATCAACGAATGTTGTTCATTGGCTCGTTTAATTTTGATCCGCGCTCAGCGGAGCTTAATACTGAAATGGGTCTGGTGATTGAAAGCGAAGCGCTGGCGAAGCAAACGCATCAGCGTTTTAGCCAATCCATGCGCGATCGTGCCTGGACATTACGGCTGGACAAATGGGGCAGGGTAAACTGGCTGGAATATCCTGGCGAGCCGCAGGAAGTGGTGCATAAACATGAACCGGGCTGTTCGTGGTGGCAACGATTGCAGGTGCGACTGGTGTGGCGCTTGCCCATTGAGTGCCTGTTATAAGAAAAAGCGATCCACTGCGGGATCGCTTTTTTGTTACTTGTTTTGCGGTTTGCCGGAAAACAGAAAGCGCAGCAGTGGAATGCGCTGGTGGATCTCATACAGCAGAAAAGCCAGACCAAACACCATCAGCAGACCAATGAAAAAGCCCAGCGTGTCATTGTGAATATGCGGGGTAACGTAAATCCCATACAGGAGTGTTAATGGATGGTGAACCAGATAGATAAACAGCGAGGCATTAACCAGATACATAATACGCGGCGAATGCGAGTTCAGCAGCTTGTGGCCGAAGCAGAAGCAGACGTTGAGCATGCACAACCCCATCAGGGTAGAGATCAGCGCATCCAGCTCATATAACCACCCTTCACCACTGCTCATCCGTTGATTGACGCAGTAAAGAACAAACACCGCAATCGCGCCAAAGCACATCACCGGATTAAAACGCACAAATAATTGCTTTAGCGTCTGATGCTTCCATGTCAGCGCGCCCAGCATGAAGAAGGGCAGATAAAACAGCGTTTGCATGACCACAATGCTGAACAAACCATCCATTAACCAGCCAGGCTGGAACATAAAGATTACGCGGCGGAACACACACCACAGCAAGGCCCAGGCCATGACCGCCAGCGTCAGCGTACCCCAGCCGACACGTTGATAATCAATAAGGCGTTTTTGATCGCGTAGCCAGCGAAAAGTGAGCATACCCAGCGTGGTCAGCACCACTAATACCAACAAAAACCAAAGGTGAGAGATCAGTTCCCACATCAGGTTATTAAATTTCTCATAGGGAGAAAAATGCTCCCAGTTGGCGAGTTTGGGCGCCCACGCTTTTAGCATGAAAAATTGCGGTAGGGTGATCAGTGGAATGGCTGTCAGCAACGGGATACCGACACGCTCCAGCCGCACTTTCAAAAAACGCTGCGGCTGATAGCGCAAATAGAGCATGTAGGAGAAATAGCCAGAGATAACAAAAAATACCTGCATCCGGAAGGCGTGAATAAAATCATTCAACAGCGTCAGCCATAATGAAGCTTCGGTACTATTTACTGCCCATTTTTGTGTGGAGTAAATCAGGGAAACGTGAAATGGCACCCCCAATAACATCAAATATGCCCGAATAGAGTCGAGAAAATATTCACGTTCAGGTTTTACTGTACTCATAAAGTTCCAGTTCGTTAGTACGTTGCGGCCGGTTTCGCCCTGAAACCGGAGTATGCCGGAGTGAAATTCTACCTGCGTTAAACAAGGTATACTATCAGTCAAATCTGTATCGTTTAATTGTCCTAAAAGCATCTGTCGGGCTGATGAACGCAGGGAACATTCTTTCGCATAAGCTGTCGGAAAACCGAATAATCCTTTAAGATAAACGGGTTTGATTTAAGCACACGAAAGGGGGAGATGTGCTGACTAAAGAGAAAAATAAAGCAGGACTGATGAAAGTACGCTGGATAGGTGCTGCAGTTCTGCTGGCGTTATACGCCAATAACAGCTGGGCGTTTAGCATCGATGATGTGGCCAAACAAGCCAAAGCGTTAGCAGGGAAAAGCTTCGAAGCGCCTAAAAGCAATTTACCCTCTCAATTTCGTGAAATGAAATTTGCTGATTATCAGCAGATCCAGTTTAACCACGACAAAGCGTATTGGGGTAAATTGCGTACGCCGTTCAAGCTGGAATTTTATCACCAGGGTATGTATTTCGATACGCCGGTGCAAATTAATGAAGTCACCGCCAGCTCGGTGCGCGAAATCAAATACAGGCCCGATTATTTTAATTTCGGTAATGTGAAACATGATGCCGACTCGGTTAAAAACCTGGGTTTTGCCGGTTTTAAAGTTCTCTATCCTTTGAATACCCCAGGGAAAGATGACGAGATCAGCAGTTTTCTCGGCGCCAGCTATTTCCGCGTTATTGGTGCGGGTCAGGTTTATGGTTTGTCGGCGCGCGGTCTGGCGATCGATACCGCGCTGCCTTCCGGCGAAGAGTTTCCACGCTTTAAGTCGTTCTGGATTGAACGTCCAAAGCCGCAGGATAAGCAGTTAGTGATTTATGCCTTGCTGGATTCGCCTCGTGCAGCGGGTGCTTATCGCTTTGTGATCCATCCGGGCAAAGAGTCCACCGTTGACGTGCAGTCGAAGGTTTATCTGCGCGATAAAGTAGGCAAACTCGGCATCGCGCCGCTGACCAGTATGTTCCTGTTTGGGACGAATCAGCCCTCGCCCGTCAATAATTTCCGCCCTTCGCTGCACGACTCGGATGGCCTGTCCATCCATAACGGCAACGGCGAATGGATTTGGCGACCGCTGAATAATCCGCGTCATCTGGCGGTGAGTACTTACACTATTGAAAGCCCGAAAGGTTTCGGTCTGCTGCAACGTAGCCGTGACTTCAGCGCTTATCAGGATCTTGACGATCGTTACGATCTGCGTCCAAGCGGCTGGGTTGAGCCGTTAGGCGACTGGGGTAAAGGCCGGGTGGAACTGGTTGAAATCCCTACTGCGGATGAAACCAACGACAATATCGTGGCCTTCTGGACCCCAGAACATCTGCCGGATCCGGGCAAAGAGATGAACTTTAAATACCGGTTGCACTTCACGCGTGACGAAAGTCAGCTGCATTCCAACGACACGGCATGGGTAAAAGATACCCTGCGTTCAGCGGGCGATGTGAAGCAGTCTAACCTGGTGCGTCAACCGGATGGCAGTATCGCTTTTACGATCGATTTCGTGGGTAAAACGATGAGTCAGATGCCGGAAAACAGCCAGGTTGCGCCGCAGGTCAGTGTGGGAAAAAACGCGGATGTCGTTGAACAGAGCGTGCGCTACAACCCGGTCACGAAAGGCTGGCGTCTGGTGTTGCGTCTGCGTGTGAAAGATAACAAGCAGCCAACCGAAATGCGTGCGGCGCTGGTTAGCGGCGACAAAACATTGACGGAAACCTGGAGCTATCAGCTACCTGCCAATGAATAAATTGACTTTTACATCTCAAAATTATGTGGAATCCCTGCCGCTGGATGCGGCAGGAAAAGCCCGTTTAAGCGCGTCGCTGCAAAATGCCGGCGCGTTTCACTTCATACACGAATCACTGGGCCAGGATGTGGCTGCCAGCGATCGTCCCGATGATGCGCCGCTGAAATCCGTTTCGTCGCGCGTGCAAATGGCCTGGCCAGAGTCACTCGCCGATGGTCAGCAGCTTGGCAAAGATTATCTCGATCGCACCACACTGAAGGCAATGCCGAAAGTAACGCGCTCGCTGATGTTTCCCGAAGCCTGGCGTACAAACCCGCTGGTTCGTGCCTGGTCTTCGTTGCGTGGACAAAAATCCGTGCCGCGCTATGCGAATGCCGATGAGCAACGCGCGGAAGAGAAGTGGCGTCATGTCGGTTCGATGCGTCGCTACACCTTGCTGATTCTGACTATCTTCCAGACTGTTGTCGCCACCTGGTACATGAAAACCATTCTGCCGTATCAGGGCTGGACGCTGCTTGATCCGATGGAAATGATCAACCAGAACTGGCAGCAATCGGTAATGCAGATTCTGCCTTACGTGCTGCAAACGGGCATTCTCTTCCTGTTCGCCATCTTGTTCTGTTGGGTTTCTGCCGGTTTCTGGACTGCCTTAATGGGCTTCTTGCAGCTGCTGATTGGGCGCGACAAATACAGTATTTCCTACTCAACGGTAGGCGATGAGCCGCTCAACCCTGAACATCGTACTGCGCTGATCATGCCTATCTGTAACGAGGATGTTGAGCGCGTATTCGCCGGTTTGCGGGCGACCTGGGAATCGGTCGTTCGCACCGGCAACGCCGAGCACTTTGATGTTTACATTCTGAGTGACAGCTACGATGCCGATATTGCCATTGCTGAGCAGAAAGCCTGGATGGAGCTGGTACGTGATGTTGGGGGCGCCGGAAAAATTTTCTATCGCCGCCGTCGCCGTCGCGTGAAACGTAAAAGCGGTAATATTGACGACTTTTGTCGCCGCTGGGGCAGCAACTACAGCTATATGGTGGTGCTGGACGCCGACAGCGTTATGAGCGGCGAATGTCTTACCGGTCTGGTACGTATGATGGATGCGAACCCTAACGCCGGTATTATCCAGTCGTCGCCAAAAGCATCAGGTATGGACACGCTCTATGCGCGCTGCCAACAGTTTGCTACCCGGGTCTACGGTCCGCTGTTTACCGCCGGTTTGCACTTCTGGCAGTTGGGCGAATCGCACTACTGGGGCCACAACGCCATCATTCGCGTGAAGCCATTTATCGAACATTGCGCGTTAGCCCCGTTACCGGGAGAAGGTTCGTTTGCCGGGTCGATTTTGTCGCATGACTTCGTTGAAGCAGCGCTGATGCGCCGTGCCGGATGGGGGGTGTGGATTGCTTACGACCTGCCGGGTTCTTATGAAGAATTGCCGCCAAACCTGTTAGATGAACTGAAGCGTGACCGCCGTTGGTGCCACGGAAACCTGATGAATTTCCGTCTGTTTCTGGTGAAAGGGATGCATCCGGTTCACCGTGCGGTCTTCCTGACCGGGGTGATGTCTTATCTGTCTGCACCGCTGTGGTTCTTGTTCCTGGCGCTGTCTACCGCCTTGCAGGTGGTGCATACGCTGATGGAGCCAACCTACTTCCTGCAACCACGGCAACTCTTCCCGGTGTGGCCGCAATGGCGTCCTGAACTGGCGATTGCGCTGTTCTCGACTACGCTGGTGCTGTTATTCCTGCCGAAGTTACTGAGCGTGGTATTGATTTGGTGCAAAGGCGCAAAACCTTACGGTGGCGCATTCCGCCTGTTCCTGTCACTGTTGCTGGAAATGCTGTTCTCGGTGCTGCTGGCACCCGTCCGTATGCTGTTCCACACCGTGTTTGTGGTCAGCGCTTTTCTCGGCTGGGAGGTAGTATGGAATTCACCGCAGCGTGATGACGATGCTACGCCGTGGAGCGAAGCCTTCAAACGTCACGGTTCACAGATGGCGTTGGGGATTGTCTGGGCAGCAGGCATGGGCTGGCTGGATCTCAACTTCCTGTGGTGGCTGTCACCGATCGTGTTCTCACTGATTCTGTCGCCGTTTGTCTCGGTGATGTCGAGTCGTGCAACGCTGGGTATTAAGAGTAAAAATGCCAAATTATTCCTGATTCCAGAAGAATACGAACCGCCGAAAGAGCTGCTGGATACTGATTTGTATCTGAAACTCAACCGTGAACGCGTGCTGGAAAATGGCTTTATGCATGCGCTGTTCCATCCGGCATTTAACGCGCTGGCAACAGCGCTGGCAACGTCCCGTCATAAGCAAAGCCAGCTGCTGGAACATGCCCGCGATCGCCGCGTTGAGCATGCGTTAAGCGATGCGCCAGAAAAACTGAATCGTGAGCAGCGCTTGCAGCTGATTAGCGATCCCGTTGTGCTGGCACGCGTCCATACGCGTTTGTGGGAAAACAGTGAGAAGTATCATCAGTGGGTTGAAAGCTATCAAAAGCTGAAACTGAATCCGCAGGCGTTGCTACAAAACGGTTAAATAAAACAAGCGGCAGAGATGCCGCTTTTTTTTGTCTGAAATTTGAAAAGACGACAAGTTAACGTGAACTTTACATTATACAGTGAAAAACCGGGTGTAACTTCTGTTCGCGGCTGGCTAAAATAACGTCAGTCCATTGTGAGTAAAGGTTGTGAATCATTTCTTAAATTTAAGTGCGTTAACCGTATCGATCGTATTGCTAAGCGGTTGCGGCAGCATTATTAGTCGTACCGTGCCCGGTCAGGGACACGGTAACCAATATTATCCCGGCGTACAGTGGGATATGCGCGACAGCGCCTGGCGTGTATTGACCATTATCGACCTGCCGCTGTCGCTGGTACTGGATACATTATTGTTGCCTGTCGATGCCAGTCACGGGCCTTATAAGTAGCTGCGATCCGAATCGCTATTATCGTCTTCCCACTCTTCTGCCGCTGCTTCGCCTTCTTCGGCGTCCAGCGGCGGTTCCAGTTGAAATTCACCTTCGTCCCACTCATGTAGCGTATTTTCTGCCAACCATTCCTGACGTAATTCGATTTCGTCGAAGTCACCCTCAAAGATGGCTTGCGCCGCTTCACCGCTGCGAAATGGCAGGCACTCGCCAGCTTCACCTTCTTCTTCAAAGAATTCAGCCTGCCACATAATATCGCCGTCCTGCATGACGTATTTCTGCAGGCCAAACTGGCTTACCGAGGCATCCGCTTCGTCAACTTCAGGGTGACTGGCGAGATATTCTTCACGTGCTGCCTCAATGGCTTCTTCCAGCGTTGAATATAATGACATACCTTTTCTCCTTGCTTAGAACCTATCCCAAAAGGATTTTATTCCAGACAATGATGCTGCAAGCAAAATGCAGCATCGCCTCGTAGTTTTCGACTTTCTTCTCCCATCGCGTCAGTATGCGGCGAAAGCGATTCATCCAGCTATGCGTTCTTTCCACAACCCAACGATGAGCCCTGAACTCGCTGTTTTTAATTGCCTCAGACTCCTCTTTCCCCGACTGGATATGAGGTTCATAACGACGAGCTTTCAAACAAATTTCCACCCATTCAGCCTCATAGCCTTTGTCCATACACAGATGCAGCCTGCGACCCGGCCTGCCGGTCTGTAGCGCGTCCAGCGTATCTTCAACCAGTTTTATGTCGTGGGTATTTGCCCCTGCGACAGCCAGCGAGAGCGGAAGCCCGTTCCCGTCGGTCATCAGGCTCCGCTTTACTCCCTGCTTCCCCCTGTCAGTCGGGTTGCGACCTGTTTTTTTGAGCCTGCAAGGGGCGATTTTGTCATGCAGCCATCCATCGACAACCATGACCAGTCAATGGCATCCCGCTTCTCGCAGGCAAGCAGCCCGTTTTGCCAGAAGCGTTCAAATACTCCAGCATCCCGCCATTCCTGAAAGCGGCGGTGGGCTGAGCTGGATGAGCAAATATCCGTGGCATTCAGGGCATTCCATTGGCAACCGGTTCTGAGCACAAAGAAAATGGCGTTCATTGCGGCACGATTATCAACACGTCTACGATGCGTGCCCAGCGGATGGTGGGTTTTATGTTCCGGGAGAAGTGGAGCCATTTTCTCCCAGAGTTCATCGCTGATCTGCCACTTGTTGCCCGCCATACTTCGCCCTCAAAAATTGCCATTATTTACGATCTGACAATTCCTTTTGGGATAGGTTCTTAGTCATGTTTAATTAGCAAGGATAGTCGAATAATAAGAATGGTAAACCGAAGGCAATGAAAAAATTTAATTCATTTTTGTACAGATGAATCAGCGACTTACGGTATCGCTAAAGATCTGGATGCTATCAAAGAGACCGTTAAAGCGGCTGTGAAAGCGATGTCTGTGAATATTGCACGCTATTCCAGGGCGTTACAGGGCCTGCCCTGTGCCTGGCGGACGGATGTCTGGTGAGAATAAGAGCCAGAAACCACCAAAGAAAATAAGGAATATCTTAACCCGCTTTAAATAAATGAGAGAATCCCTGATGAAGACATGATTTATTATTTTTTAGATGATTTAAATATCAAAAAATTATTCAGGTGGGGGTTAGCATTTTGTTTTTCAGGCCTGACGATTATCAATGTTGTATGTTTCCTGAAAGCAGGGTTGAGGCGATTTATAAAAAACAGTACTGGGAAGATAATTCTGACGTCTCTGACGTCTCTGACGTCACAGCATCCGGTCTGTTATGGCTTTAATGACACGCAGCTAAAGTAATTCTCTTTTTAGCCCTTCATCTTTATCGGGATTTTTAGAGAATATCACCTGATAACTTATGCGGGCATATTCCCGGTAGAGTCGGGTGGAAATGCGTTCATTCCTTTAGCGGGTGGACTGTTCAATAACATCAGAAAAGGCAGAGTGGTGTCGGGAAGCGAATAAGCTAAGCGGCGAGAAAATCAGTCATTCCCGCCGAGTGTAGCTTCACTGCATTTTTTGTGGAAAATGTAATACCGGGCGCACGGATTCGTGAATTAATGGCGCTGAATAGCGAATGCAGCATTTTATACAAGGTTTAACCTTTTTGAAGTTTATTCTGGCGATCGATAACGCCTGATTCAAATTATACAGAGTGCCAATGAAAACTACCTCTTCCTTGTCTGGCATGCGCTCGCACTCTTTCCGATGTAAATAGTGATAGCCTTCCTGAACCGGGCTGATTGTCACGTAATAGTAGATACCTTTATTCATATTATATTCCTGCAAGATATTTGCTGTGGGTAACCTTTTTAATTTTTTTAGGCACGCAGTTAATTAGCTAACTGTCACGGTTGAAACTACCGGTAAATAATGGGTTATTCAAATTCCATAAGAATATATAAAATCAATAAAATAAATGAAAAAGTAATATGTGTTCTTCTGTTTAAGACAATGCCTTGTAAAATAAGTTAATTTTTTTACACTGATAAGCGTTAGCAAAGAATTAAACATCATTAAATAGGAATATGCCTGGAAAAAAGAAAATCAGATCCATTTAAAGAAAATGAGATGCATTAATTTCTAATGCATAAGAAGCGTATAAACTGGGCGATGGCGGTTTCTGGTTAAAAATAGTTTAGAGATCATTAACCGGGTTTGAAACTGCCTGCATTATCGATGAGTAAATATAAACTATTTTCCCTTGTTCTCTGCGTCAGACTTCAGTTAATACTGGCCTGTATAAAGCAACAATAGAAAAGAAGAAACCAGGGAAAATAGTGGACCGGTTTTATGAGACGGAAGGGGTGTCATTTCCCCTTCCTTATCTGTTAGCCGTTAATAACGCGGCGGTTCGTTTTCCGGTCTGGTTTTGAAACGACGATGCAGCCACATATATTGCTCTGGCGCTAATAAAACGCCTTCTTCTACTATTTTATTCATATGCATTGCGGTATCAGCATCACTTTCAAGGGAAAATTGTTCGCTGACATCCGGTAGAATCATTAATTCATAACCTCGTCCTTCGGGCAAACGGCGCGGAACAAAAGGGATCACCGCAGGTTTACTGGTGCGTATCAACATATGTGTACCCACCGTAGTCGCGGCATTCTCAACAGCAAAAAAAGGTACGAACACGCTGCTACGTGGACCATAGTCATGGTCTGGTGCGTACCAGAGAATATCACCGCCTTTCAGGGCCCGAATCATGCCCTTGAGATCTTTTCGATCCAGCATACTTTTATTTGAACGCATGCGGCCATGTACCTGTAACCAGTCAATAAGCTTATTGTCATTTGGACGATAAACCCCAATGCCGGGATTATGAATGCCAAACATACGGGCACCAATTTCTAATGTCAGAAAGTGCATACCAATTAACAGCACGCCACGATGCGTGTCGCGTGCCTGCTGGATGTGCTCAAGCCCAGACGGCTTATGCCATTTGTTGATACGCCAGTCTGGCCAAAACCACGCCATCCCGGTTTCGATTAATCCCATTCCAACCGATTCAAAATTATGCTTTACCATCGCTTCACGATCGTTTACGGGCATCTGCGGGAAGCAGAGTTCCAGATTTCGCCGTGCAATATTGACGCGACGCTTCATAAATCGCATGCCAATACGACCAATCCCACAACCTAAAACATAGAGAAGCGGATAAGGAAGTAGCACTAAAATATAAAGAAAAATAACCCCCAGCCAGGTTAACCAGTAGCGGGGATGAAGAAGTTCACGCGAAAATTGAGGCAATTGGGTCATGTGGATGTCATTATCCTGCGTCACGCACCTTATGGTGCCGTTATCTCGTTGATTTTTCCTATTGTGCCAGTTTTTGCCTTGGGCTGAAATATTACAAGCAGTTGTAGCACGCTGCTAAGCATTGCAGACGAAACACACATTTGTCATGAATTGAGATCAATTTTCCGTATGCTCTTTGCATCCTGATGATTTCAGGTATCATGTGCGCGCTAAATTTCTTCTATTGATGACAGGAACGAACACCATGCCAGTGTTACACAACCTTGTTTCCAATAAAGAGCTGAAGGCGCGTATGTTGGCTGAAACCGAACCGCGCACCACTGTCTCTTTCTATAAGTACTTCCATATCGCCGATCCGAAAGCCTTTCGTGATGCGCTTTATCAGGGGTTAACCGGACTTAACGTTTTTGGTCGCGTTTATGTTGCCCATGAAGGGATTAATGCACAGATCAGCGTGCCTGCCAGCCTGTATGAAAAGATGAAGTCATTCCTTTACGGTTTTGACGCTGCCTTGAATAACCTGCGTATGAACGTGGCGCTGGACGACGATGGCAAATCTTTTTGGGTGCTGCGACTGAAAGTACGTGACCGTATTGTAGCGGATGGTATTGAAGATCCTACTTTCGATGCCAGCAACGTCGGCAGCTACTTAAAAGCGGCTGATGTGAACGCCATGCTGGACGATCCTGACGCCGTATTTGTCGATATGCGTAACCACTACGAATATGAAGTCGGACATTTTGACAACGCGATGGAAGTGCCTGCTGACACCTTCCGCGATCAGTTGCCGATGGCTATTGATATGTTGCAGGATCAAAAAGATAAGAAAATTGTCATGTACTGCACCGGCGGTATTCGCTGTGAAAAGGCAAGTGCGTGGATGCGTCATAACGGCTTCGAAGATGTTTATCATATCGAAGGCGGTATCATCGAATATGCCCGCCGTGCACGTGAGCAAGGCTTACCGGTACGTTTCAAAGGTAAGAATTTTGTTTTTGACGAACGCATGGGAGAGCGCATTTCAGATGATGTGCTGTCACATTGTCATCAATGTGGAGCATCCTGTGATACGCATGTGAATTGCGTAAACGACGGCTGCCATTTGCTGTTTATTCAGTGTCCGGCCTGTGCAGTAAAGTATGAAAACTGCTGTAGCCCGCTATGTCAGGAAGAAGCGAAACTCTCGCCTGAAGAGCAGCGCGCACGTCGCGCCGGTCGTGAAAATGGCAATAAAGTGTTCAATAAGTCGCGTGGACTGCTGAACATGACCATTCCAGCGCCGTTTAAGGAATAATCCAGGCCGCCTGGAGGCCCACTTCAGGCGGTCATTTTTTCCCGAGGTGCGTCTTCAACCCCGGTCAATAGCTGAAATTTTTGTGAGGCTGGGTCCAGATTCTGGCTAATATTGAAAACTCTCTACGCCACTTTGCCTTCTGCTTCACACTCTAAACGCCCCAGATATCTTTGCCTTTACCCAACAGATTCACTTCCAGCGTTAGCTGCCGAGAGTCACCATTTAAGGTAAAATTTATAAATTATTAAGCCTATTTTGCGGCATGTTATTGAGCAACGCTGGCGTAATTAACTGAGCGATAAATAAACCAGAATAAAAATTAACGTTACGGACGAAGGCAGCCCAAAAAAAGCAAAGTGGGATGTTTAAATGCGTCAGTTAATGTCAAACGGCGACCGTAATATTAAGGCCGCCTGCGGGTTACGAAGAAAAACGCGACAGTGAAAAGGGCGTGAGATCAAATGAGAAGGGCTTATTCTGGGCAAATTCAGCGGCTAATTCACCTAAAACGCTGGCAAATTTAAAACCGTGCCCGCTTAAACCGGTTATCACTAAGCGATTCTGATCGCCGAGTAAGGTATCAATAATAAAATCTTCATCGGGACTGAAATCATAACTACAGGCTTCACCGTGCAGGCAAACGCCAACGCCCGGCAAAAACTGACGTAAGAAACCAAATGCTTCGCTGCCATCCGCCGCTACGCTGCCGAAAGGTTTGCGATCGCTCGGTTGTTGCATTGGCTGCCCGCCATCGTGGCGTCCGACTTTTAATGCATTATTATCGGCAGGAAAACCGTAGAACTGGCTACCGTTTTCCATCTCAACGGTAAAGCCGGGAAACTGATTGTTTTCACTGTAACGCCCATCAGCCTGATACCAGGCGAAAACTTTACGTGTTGGCGTCACCGGTAAACCTAGGATCAGTGTGCTTACCCATGTCCCTACGCTGATTAATATTTTGCGTGAACGGAACGTGCCGTCCAGCGTTGTGACCTGCTGTAAATCACCGTCATAACCTATCTCGCTAACCGGACAATTAAACAATTGCGCGCAGCCCGCTTGTTCAGCCAGATGAATATAGCTACGCACCGCTTGCTCGCATTTTAAATAACCTGATTGAGGTTCAAACACGCCGAGATACCCATCGGGTACGTTTAACTGCGGCCAGCGTTTACGCACTTCATCAGCCTGCATCACCTGAACATTCAGTTGCCAGGTTTTGGCGCTCTCGATCACGTTATTAATAAAATCCGATTGCAGAGGGGCCAGGTTAAGTACACCGCTCCGGTGCATAATGCGTTCACCTGCCTGCTGTTCCAGCTCGTCCCAAAGCGTTTGCGCCCGCAGGACCAGCGGCACATAGCGCTCGCCTTCACCATACGCGTGGCGAATCAAGCGACTATCGCCGTGATGCGTGCCCTGGTTGTGCGGTGGATGGCTGCTGTCGATCATCAATACCGACAAGCCGGCTTGCGTTGCGTAAAATCCTGCCGCTGCGCCAATAGAGCCGCTACCTACCACAATAAGATCATAAATCATTGAGACGAAACTCCTGAAAAGGTCACACGATCAAAAGCATACCAGAAACAGAAACGAAAAAGGCACCCCGTGGGGCGCCTCTTGATGTGGCAGGAATTAATGTTTCTTAAGGAGTCGTTCTACCTGCTCGGCAGATTCTATCTTGGCGATGCCCGCTTCAAGGATAGAAATGAACTGCCTTGCCACATCCGTTGTCAGCCAGTAAGTAGGACCAACGTCTGCTTCTTCTTCTTTTTGCTCTTGCGATGAGAGCGAGTGCAGGCGGATCATCATGGCATCGTAGCTGTCAACGGTACTGATGTCCCAACCCACCAGTGAATGGGTCTGAATCACATCTTTATTTCTGTCCATTATAACCTCCTTATTACTCGTTAAACGAAGTGCTTGATGAGGTTCAATGCGGCTTTTTTATTCCAGTAGCGGAACAATTATAACAGTAAAATAGCCTTTTACTGACTAAAAATTGCGTGAAGCGCCGGTGACTCGGACAATTACTTTAAAAAAGCATGAAAGAGAAAAATAAAATGCCTGATGAAACAGGCATTTTAAAGCATAAATTAAAATGTCAAAGCGGCTGTTTTATAAATTGCAAAATGACATAAGGCTGTCATTAAGCCAGCGTTTCAGGTGTTGTCCCACCGTTGCGTTTTTGTAACGTTTCCACCAGTCGGGCAAAGTGCTGCTGCAGTTGTTCATCATGATTTTGATTTTGCGCTTCCAGTGACAGATTATGCACCAGTAGCTGACTGGCGCGATCGTCCAGGCAGAAAATCAGGCTGGAGAAAGCATTTTCCAGCACGGTCAGGCGACGTTGCTGCTCGCCAATGAGCGTCAACAGCTCACCAAACGTCATCGCCTCTTCCGGTTTTTCAGTATTCATGTTGTCGCACCTCCTGTTAAGCATGACGAGCGCAAGGATAGGGGATTGATCAATCAGAGTCTAGTTGCAGGAAGGGGTTATGGCGAGAGCGGAAAAACAGAAAAAAACCGGGCGGCGAAGCCCGGCGAAAAACAGCACAGTGGCGGTTAATCGGTCATAAACCAGTCATCAGCACTTTCCCAGGTTTGCTGCAAAATATCGCTGATTTGGTCACGTGTCTCTTTGCCGCCACCTAATACGCTAAGTTGACTGGTAGAGGCATAACGCACCTTGATGTAATGAACGGCATCAGGGAGTTGCTCATCAATGCGGCGTGCAAGCTCCTGGCTCAGGGCATCCAGTGCGCCAGGAGGAAAAGGTTGGGTTCTGGCAACGGTAATTTCGATACGCATAAAATCCCCCAGAAAATATACTGTGTATATTTACAGTAACAACTCTCTGGAGGCAAGCGATATTACACTTTAACGCGCCAGTTTAACGTTTCACCGGCCAGGAAAGGAATCAGGGTATGTGCGCCCATTTCGTTTTTAGTTTCTACTGTCCACGGCTCACGTACCAGTGTAAGGGTGCCTTCATTAAGCGGCAGGCCATAAAAGCGTGGTCCATTCTCAGAACAAAAAGCTTCAAAATGCTGCAAGGCATCCAGTTCTTCAAAAACGGTGGCGTAAGCAGACAGTGATGTCGGAGCATTAAATACACCGGCACAACCGCAGCTGGCTTCTTTTAAATGCTGTAAATGTGGCGCGGTGTCAGTACCAAGGAAAAAGCGTGGATGACCGCTGGCAACGACTTTACGCAGGGCATTCTGATGCACGTTGCGCTTTAAAATCGGTAGGCAATAAAGATGTGGACGAATACCGCCTACCAGCATGTGATTGCGGTTGAACATCAAATGCTGAGGTGTAAGGGTTGCGCCAAGCTTTTCATTAGCCGCTTCGACATATTCCGCCGCCTCTTTAGTGGTGATGTGTTCCATTACCACTTTTAATTCAGGGAATTGCTTACGCAGCGGCTCCATTACCGTTTCGATAAAGCGCGCTTCGCGATCAAAAATATCAATATGCGCATCGGTTACTTCGCCATGGACCAGCAGCGGCATAGCCAGTTTCTGCATACGCTCCAGCACGCTGGCGATTGAGGCGATATTCCTCACGCCGTGACTGGAGTTGGTGGTGGCATGCGCTGGATACAGTTTGGCAGCGGTGAATAAACCTGCGGTAAAACCGCGCTCGATCTCATCCGGGTCCAGCGAATCGGTTAAATAGCAGGTCATTAAAGGGGTAAAAACATGATCGGCGGGTAATGCCGCCAGAATGCGGTCGCGATAAGCTTCCGCTGCCGCCACGCTGGTGACTGGCGGCACCAGATTTGGCATCACGATGGCACGAGCATTTACCGCGCTGGTATAGGGCAAGACGGTGTTGAGCATCTCGTCATCACGCAGATGGATATGCCAGTCGTCTGGACGGCGGATGGTAAGTTGCTGAGGTTGTGCAGTCATCAATGAGGCTCCGGCAGAAAGGAAACGAAAGGCACGTTTAGGCCGGGGTCTAAGCATAAGGTTTCGGGCAACCGTTTGCACCTGGTTTTTGCGCAGAAGAAAAGAAAACCGCGCCAGGCGGCGCGGTGTAATGATTAATGGGTGAAGGGAATAATGAGCTGGCCAGGTTTTACTTCAAGTCCTTTGGCAAATTTTTTCGCCAGCGACTCAGCTTTGCTACGGTCTTCACTCAGTATATAAGCGGGTTTCTGATCGAAATAGCTTTTCAGCGACTGGTTCAGATACGGTGTCAGGGTTTTCATGACGGATGCCATTTTTTCCGGTTGCACCTGCGCGTCTACAATTTCAAGATCGCGCAGGTAGATTGCGCCTTGTTGTTGATCGAAATACGGTTGCGCTTTCATTTTCAGCTGCATATTGGCCTGCTGCGGTCCAAAAAGCGAACTCACATTAATTTTTGCCTCACCCGATAGCGTGATTTTCCCCGGTTCTTCACGGCCGATTTGGCTGCTGAGGTTGTTCAGAACAATATGCGCATTAATCAGTCCGGCAACGCCGACATCTTTTGCGTAGTTATTGTGCTTTTGTAGCGCCTGGTTAATTTCCTGCTCGCTAATAGTGTACTGCGTAAGTTGATTACAGCCGCTCAACATTACGGCTAAAAACAGAGCGATAAGCCCCGAAACGACCTTCTTCATGCCATCCTCATCCAGATTATCAGTGCGCGAAAGCAGCGCATAGCGTGCCTGAATGCAGAGCGAGTGTCACCAGGGAAGGGATGAGAAACGCTGTCACGCTTCTCATCAGGTTAGATTTAGCGGGCAATAGAAGAGAGCAGATTAACCTGGGTTTGTTTAGCCATATTATCGCGGTAATCGGCGACACGGCTGGGCCATTCAATACCGCTGACCAGCGTCAGGGAGCGCAACAGCGGGAACAGATTAATATCATCGTCCGATAATTCACCATTAACCGCATTGGGTTTAACAATCAGCTTGTCCAGCTGGCGTAAATCATCACTGACATTTTTGATAAAGCCTGGGGCATGGCGCTTAAGCTCTTCAAAGTCGCCTGTACTGGCCTGTTTTTTAGCGCGGAAATATTCACGCGCTTCCGGCGTTGCGAACTCAGCAAAAGGCGCTTCAGCAATGCGTGGTAACAGCAGTTTATTCACATAGCCATTAATATGACGAAGCCAGTCACTAATTGCTGGGTTTGTTTTGCCAGTGATCAACGGTTCGCCATCCTGTTTATCAATAAAGCGCACAATATCCATACTCTCCGGCATCGCGCTTCCATCTTGTTTTTGCAGGATCGGCGCCATTTTCTGGCCAACCAGTTTACCTGGCGTCGTTTCGTCATCGTTAAGCATCACAACGAGTTCAACGGGGATATTTTTCAGGCCGAAAATCATGCGTGCTTTGACGCAGAAAGGGCAATGGTCATAGATATATAGCTTCATCCCGATCTCCTTTGTTTAACGGAGCGAAAGTGATTCGCTCTGTTTTCGGACTTGCGGGAAGTATGGAAGAGATTAGCGTAGGGGGCAAACCCGGCTGCCTGCGATGGGGGATTGCTACCCCAACACGAACAGCAGCTCCAGACCGCGTTTACGGTGTTAAATCAAGGTGTTTGTGGCTGGATCAGTCGTAACGTTTTACCGCAGCCCAGGCGGCGGTTATAGTGAAGTGAAATGTTAAATGCTTATCCTTTTCAGCCACGTCTTTCAGGAGTCCAGATGTTTAGCTATCGTTCTGCCGCGCCAAAGGTGCGATTGGCCACCGATCGGTTGGTGGTACGTCTGATACACGAACGCGACGCGTGGCGGTTAGCGGATTATTACGCGGAAAACCGCACCTTTCTCAAGCCGTGGGAACCGGTACGTGATGAAAGTCATTGCTACCCTTCGGGCTGGCAAGCCCGTCTTGGGCTTATTACCGATATGCACAAACAAGGTTCGGCCTTCTATTTTATTTTGATGGATGTTGATGAAACGGAAGTCCGTGGCGTGGCGAATTTCAGCAACGTGCTGCGCGGTTCATTTCATGCCTGCTATCTTGGCTATTCGCTTGGCGAGAAATGGCAAGGGCAGGGTTTCATGTTTGAAGCATTGCAGGCCGCCATTCGCTATATGCAGCGTCAACAAAATATTCATCGCATTATGGCCAATTACATGCCGCACAATCAGCGTAGCGGCAATTTACTGGCTCGCCTGGGCTTTGAAAAAGAGGGGTATGCCAAAGACTATTTATTGATTGACGGGCGTTGGCAAGACCATGTGCTGACGGCGCTAACCAGCAAGGAATGGACGCCAGATCGGCGTGGATAATAATGAGGAATTATATATGAAGATGGCTTTATCCGCGCCAGCGCTGCGCGTGTTGGGTTGCCTGATGGAGAAACAGGTAACGACGCCAGAACAGTATCCTCTTTCTCTGAATGGTGTCGTTACCGCCTGTAATCAAAAGTCTAACCGCGAGCCGGTGATGAATCTCTCCGAGGGCGAGGTGCAGGAACAGCTCGATCAACTGGTAAAAAAGCATCTGGTCACCTCGAATAACGGCTTTGGTCAGCGCGTTGCGAAATATGAACAGCGCTTCTGTAATTCAGCCTTTGGTAAGCTGCAATTAAACAGCGCTGAAGTCGCGATTTTGACCTTACTGTTTCTGCGTGGTGCACAAACGCCTGGGGAATTGCGTACCCGTAGTGGTCGCCTGCACGAGTTTGCTGATGTTTCCGAGGTAGAACACACGCTGGAACGGTTAACTGAGCACGAAGAGGGCGCGATGGTGCTGCGTTTGTCACGCGAGCCCGGCAAGCGCGAAAATCGTTTTATGCATCTGTTTGGTGGTGAAATGACAGAAGCTCAGCCTGACACAGAAACCGATAATGATTTAGCCGCACGCGTCGCCACGCTGGAGCAACGCGTCAATGCCTTGCAGGCGCAGTTAGCGCAGTTGCTGCAACAGGAACAGTAAGAAGAGGTTGGGCACTGGCAAAGAACCATTAAGCGGGGATCGGGTAAATCCGTCTGCCGGGGCGAGCACTGATGGGGCTGGACGTGGATCGGGCTTCTCTCCCAACAGACGAAAGGCTGAATGATTTGCGGCCGCCTGTCTGGCAATGTCTTTTAGCGCCGCATGATTTTAGCGGAGCGGCACCGCGCTTTATTAGCGGGGGATAAAATCAGACGATGCCTGAAGCGAGTGGGGAACACGCCCTGCTGGCGCAGCCCGTGATGATAAAGTGATGACGCGAATCTGAACGTAAATAATCCCTTGTAACACTCAGAGTTGGTGATTCCTCGCCAGGCCAGTAGACTATCGCCGGGCATCAACGGATGCCTGCGCTAACTCACTCATTTTGCCGATTCTTTTCAGGATGCGCCGCTAATTATGAATTTGTTGAAATCGCTGGCAGCGGTCAGTTCCATGACGCTGTTTTCCCGCGTGTTGGGTTTTGCTCGTGATGCCATTGTGGCGCGCGTATTTGGTGCCGGAATGGCAACCGATGCCTTTTTCGTTGCGTTTAAATTACCTAACCTCTTGCGCCGTATTTTTGCCGAAGGCGCATTCTCTCAGGCCTTCGTGCCGATTCTGGCTGAATACAAAAGCAAACAGGGGGATGAGGCAGCCCGGTTTTTTTTCGCCTATGTTTCTGGTCTGCTGACGCTGGTTTTAGCCGTCGTGACCGTGGCAGGCATGATTGTGGCACCGTGGGTGATCTTAGTGACCGCGCCAGGTTTCGCCGACACCGCGGATAAATTTGCCCTGACCAGCTCGCTGCTGCGCGTAACCTTTCCTTATATCCTGCTCATCTCGCTTGCCTCGCTGACAGGCGCGGTGCTCAATACCTGGAACCGCTTTTCTGTGCCGGCCTTTGCCCCAACGCTGCTCAATATCAGCATGATCGGTTTTGCGCTATTTGCCGCGCCGCACTTTCATCCACCGGTCATGGCGCTGGCGTGGGCAGTGGTGGTGGGAGGCGTATTACAACTGGGGTATCAGCTTCCGCACCTGAAAAAAATTGGCATGCTGGTGCTGCCGCGCATCAATTTAAAAGATGCAGGCGTCTGGCGCGTCATGCGTCAGATGGGACCGGCGATTTTAGGCGTTTCGGTCAGTCAGGTGTCGCTGATCATCAATACCATCTTCGCCTCATTTCTGGTTTCTGGTTCAGTATCGTGGATGTATTACGCTGACCGTCTGATGGAGTTTCCTTCCGGCGTGCTGGGTGTGGCGCTGGGCACCATTTTACTGCCATCACTGGCAAAGAGTTTTTCCAGCGGCAACCATGATGAATATTCACGTTTGATGGACTGGGGATTACGTCTGTGCTTCCTGCTGGCGCTACCCTGCGCGGTGGCGTTAGGTATGTTGTCTGGCCCGCTAACCATTGCACTGTTTCAGTACGGCAAATTTACCGCCTTTGATGCGTTAATGACGCAACGCGCACTGATCGCCTACTCGGTAGGTTTGATGGGGCTGATTGTAGTGAAAGTGCTGGCGCCGGGTTTCTATTCACGTCAGGACATTAAAACGCCGGTGAGAATCGCTATCTTTACCTTAATCATGACCCAGCTCATGAACCTGACATTTATTGGGCCGCTGAAGCACGCAGGCCTGTCATTGTCCATTGGCCTGGCGGCCTGTTTAAACGCTGTGCTGCTTTACTGGCAGCTGCGTAAAAAGGATATATTCCGACCACAACCCGGCTGGGGAACCTTTCTTTTACGGCTGGTTTTAGCCGTTATGGTCATGGCGGCGGCGCTGTATGGCATGTTGCTGGTAATGCCGATGTGGGAGCAAGGCACGATGCTGTGGCGTTTGCTTCGGCTGGCGGCCGTGTGTGCGGTGGGGGGAGGCGTATATTTTCTGATGCTTGGTTTACTCGGCTTCCGCCTGCGTGATTATGCCCGGCGAACCTCCGTTTAAGCAGAAAAACCCCGCGTGATGCGCGGGATTTTTTACAGGCAAAGCAAAGTAAAAACGTCTGAATTAAATTTTACGACTCAGCGTTGACTGACCTTTACCCCGGCCATCCGGACCGTAAAATGCCTGGGTCTGATGCGGCTTTAACACCTCAAGCGCATCCTGGGTAAAACGCATTTGATGCTGTAACAGCAGGCCGTTGTGGACGTTACTATCCTGCAAGCGGCGGGTGTATTGCTGAATATGCTGCCAGCGATGTGACATGTCACTCTGACCATCATAAGGTGCCTGAATCTGCAGGTGAGGTTCTGCGGCGCGACGCATTTCATCCAGATAATTCAGCGTCGAGAGCAGCGCACTCTTATCTTCCGTTATGCGCTGCAACAGATTGCTGTTGATTTGGCCAGCCGATAGCTGGTGCTGTTCTTCGTTGAGCAAACTGGCTAGCGAAGACAGGACTTCCTGCATCTTATCTAATGTGGTCAACAATGTGTTCATGGGGATTAGTTACCCTCTAAATATGCCCTGGTGTCGGCAATTAGTGCATCCGCTATCTTGCCGGTATCCATTTTCAGTTCGCCATTACGGATGGCGGTTTTCAGTTGTTCTACGCGCTGGACATTGATGTCCTGGCTGCCTGGCTGCATCAGCTGTGACTGGGCGCTGCTCAGGCTGACCTGCGCGGAACCTGGCGTGGTTGCCGTAGTGGTCACATACTGACGCACTTTCGTGCTGTTCTGCTCGTTAGTGTCACGCGTCTGGACGGTGCTAACGGGCTTCAGCGGTTGTGTTCTGTCGATGCTCATATTCAAGCTCCTGTACGATCAGGGGGTCTGCCACCTGAATCAGAATAGCGTAATCGCTTTGTTGATTCTTCTATCGGCAGAACAACAGGCTTCTTTAACGCTTTATAGTGTTATCAGAACATTCCCATCATCGCTCACCCGGCCGCTAACAATCTGACCATTGGCCATGCGCACACGAACCCATTGCGCGCGGGTAGCATTGTTTAACGCCTTGCCTTCGCTGCTGGCATCAAAGCCTTCGCCGCTGGCAATGACCGTCACATTTTGTCCGGCTTTCACGCGCCACGGCTGGCGCAGCATCGACAAACTCACCGGCTGGCCGGGTTGAATATCACGCAGAACGACCGCATCCGCCACCGAATCGCTATTGAACAGCGTGCGGGCCGGTAGCGTATCCAGCCGTCCACTCTGCATCCTGAAGTCATTTTGCTTTACGCTGGTGCCGCGTACCAGCTGGCGTTTCGCCACCAGATACTGACCACTTACCTGTACCTGTACCTGAATATAACGGCGATTTTGATCGCAATTAGCGGCCACGCTCATGTTGCCCCACAAGCGGCTATTGCCCGGCAGAGAGAATCGCGGCGCATCGCATTCAGGCCATTGCGTTTTCGGTGTACGCACCAGCACATTAATGCCTGCGGCATGTTGCGGATCGCGTGCTTTAAAAAATTGATTCAGTTGTGCACTAAGATCGGCGGCGCTGGAAGGCAGCGCGATCATGACCAGCAGGCTGGCCAACAGAATGGGGTATCCACGCATGGTGCTGCTCCTTACTGATAATGGCAACGAGTTTACGCGGAGAAAAAAAACGTCAAGAGCAAAAATAGCGACGATTTGGGGCGTTATTCAGACGATCGCCCTTGCTTTTTTCCTATTAAGCTGCCAGCTCGGAATTCTCATTCGCGGAGGAAGCATGCTCGACAAACTGGATGCGGCACTGCAATTCGGTACTGAAGCCCTCAACCTGCGTGCCCAGCGTCAGGAGATCCTGGCGTCAAACATTGCTAACGCCGATACGCCGGGTTACCAGGCCCGTGATATTGACTTCGCCAGCGAGCTGAACAAGGCGATGAAGAATGGGCGGGCTACGACAGGCCTGTCACTCAACGTTACCTCGGCGCGACACATTGAAGCACAGACTCACGCTGCGTCATCAATGGATTTGCTGTATCGCATTCCCGATCAGCCTGCTGCCGACGGCAATACCGTCGATATGGACCGCGAGCGTACTCAGTTCGCGGATAATAGCCTGAAATATCAAACCGATCTCACCCTTATCAGCAGCCAGATCAAAAGCATGATGAGCGTGTTACAAGGGCAATAATTATGGCCTTGCTGAACATTTTTGACATTGCCGGATCAGCCATGACCGCGCAATCACAGCGATTAAACGTTAGCGCCAGTAACCTGGCCAATGCCGATAGCGTGACTGGCCCTGACGGCCAGCCATACGTGGCAAAACAGGTAGTATTTCAAACGGATGCCGCACCAGGTGCTGCAACGGGCGGGGTAAAAGTGGCGCAGGTGATTAACGACCCCTCACCGGCAAAACTGGTTTATGACCCAGGCAATCCGATGGCCGATGAGAAAGGCTACGTGAAGATGCCTAACGTGGACGTGGTTTCTGAGACCGTCAACACCATGTCAGCGTCACGCAGTTATCAGGCCAACGTTGAAGTGCTGAACACCGTGAAATCAATGATGATGAAAACCCTGACGATCGGTCAATAACGGAGAATAAAAATGGCTATCTCAGTAGGCGTTAATGAGTCACTGGACCCCAGCGTCCTTAGCTCATCCAGCAGCAGCAGCGGCAACAGCGCGCAAGACTTACAAAATCAGTTTTTGACCATGCTGGTGACGCAGTTACAAAATCAGGATCCCACCAATCCGATGGATAACAGTCAGCTCACCACGCAGCTGGCACAGATCAACACCCTGAGCGGTATTGAGAAACTTAACACCACGCTGGGTTCAATATCCGGTCAGATTAATGCCAACCAGTCGCTGCAAACCTCAACCTTAATTGGTCATGGCGTGATGGTTGATGGCTCACAGGTGCTGGTCGGCAGCGGCACAACGACACCGTTTGGTGTGTCACTGACCACCGCCTCAACCGCGGCCAGCGCCACGATCAAAGATGCCAGTGGTAATACGGTCAGCACCGTTGACCTCGGGGCGCTCAGCGCGGGCGTTCACACCTTCTCGTGGGATGGCACATTGGCCGATGGTTCAACGGCACCAGATGGCAAATATACGGTTTCGATTGCCGCCAGCAATGGCAGCACCCAACTGGTGGCACAACCGCTTAACTACGCCTACGTCAATGGGGTAATTACGACGGACGACACCACAAAACTGGATCTCGGCACCATGGGCTCCGTCACCCTTGACGAAGTACGTCAGATTCTCTGATCAACCTGTAAGCAGGAGAAGCAAACATGTCATTTTCCCAAGCGGTAAGCGGTCTTGGCGCTGCCTCAAGTAACCTCGATGTCATCGGTAACAACATTGCTAACGCCGCAACGGCGGGCTTTAAGTCCAGCACCATTGCGTTTGCCGATATGTTCGCCGGCTCCAATGTGGGCCTCGGTACTAAAGTGGCCGCGGTGATCCAGAACTTCAATGATGGCACCACAACTACGACCAGTCGTGGTCTGGACGTGGCGCTGAGCGGTAACGGTTTCTTCCGTATGACGGATACCAGCGGTGCGGTGTATTACTCACGTAATGGTCAGTTTACGCTCGATGAAAATCGTAACCTGGTCAATACCCAGGGGCTGACTGTGACGGGGTATCCAGCCAGCGGTGTACCACCGACGATTCAAACCGGTGCTAATCCCGTGGCGATCACTATCCCCACGACGCAGATGGCCGCGCGTGCCACGACCACAGCAAGCCAGGTGGCGAACCTGAACTCGACTGATTCCACGTCAGATGTGCCTGTTTTCTCTGCCGGTGATGTCGATAGCTACAACGCAAAAAGCACCATGACGGTGTACGACTCTCAGGGTAACGATCATACCCTCGACATGTACTACGTCAAAGACTCCACCGCCAATAGCTGGACCGTCCATGCGATAGATTCCTCCACTGGCGAGGCCGCTGGTGATTTCAGAATGAAATTTGATACCAACGGCCAACTGACCGGTATTACCCGACTGAAGGCCGACGGCAGCGATGACACCAGCACGACAGATGGCACAGTTGGGTTGACCATTAACCTGACGGGCGCTAACGGTGCTGCAGCTAATCAAGCGATCACGCTGAATATGCTGGGTAGTGCGCAGCAAAATACGGGTTCCACCACCTTTGGTAATCCTACCCAGGATGGTTATGCCCCTGGCGATCTGACCAGTTACGCGATTAACGATGATGGCACGATTACGGGGACTTACTCCAATCAGGAAACCCAGTTGCTGGGTCAAATCGTACTGGCGAGCTTCTCTAACCCGGAAGGGCTGCAGTCAGCAGGCGATAACGTCTGGTCTGCAACCAACTCCTCAGGGCAGGCGGCGATAGGTCTGGCTAATACCGGCACTTACGGTTCCCTGACGGCAGGTGCGCTGGAAGCCTCCAACGTTGATATGAGTCAGGAACTGGTAAATATGATCGTGGCGCAGCGTAACTACCAGGCGAACGCCCAGACCATCAAAACTCAGGACCAGATTCTTAACACGCTGGTTAACTTACGTTAATGCGCTAACGGGATTGCTTTATGGATCACGCAATATATACCGCAATGGGGGCTGCCAGCCAAACGCTGAATCAGCAAGCCGTTACTGCCAGCAACCTTGCCAACGCCTCAACGCCGGGGTTTCGTGCCCAGCTCAACGCGTTGCGCGCCGTGCCAGTCAACGGCTGGTCGTTGCCAACCCGCACTCTGGTTACGGTTTCGACGCCAGGGGCGGATATGAGCCAGGGCGCAATGGATTATACCGAGCGTCCGCTGGACGTGGCGGTTCAGCAAGATGGCTGGCTGGCGGTGCGTACCGCTGATGGCAGCGAAGCGTATACCCGCAACGGCAATATGCAAATCAGCCCGAACGGAACGTTAACGATTCAGGGCAATCCCGTGATGGGCGATGGCGGTCCGATCGCCATTCCACAGGGCGCGGAAATGACTATTGCTGCTGACGGTTCCATCACCGCGTTAAATGCGGGTGATGCGCCAAACGCCACGGTGCAGCTTGGCCGTCTGAAGCTGGTGAAAGCCAGCGGGCAAGAGATGCAGCGTGGTGACGACGGCATGTTCCGTCCAACGCCAGCGACGCAGGCAACACGCGGCGCGGCATTGCAGGCCGACGCCACCATGCAGGTAATGCCGGGTGTGCTCGAAGGTAGCAACGTTAAACCGGTGGAAACCATGGTCGACATGATCGCCAACGCCCGACGTTTTGAGATGCAGATGAAAGTGATCGCAAACGTTGATGAAAACGAGCAAAAAGCCAATCAGCTGCTGAACATGAGCAGCTAAGGCGCGAGGATAACAACATGATTCGTTCTTTATGGATCGCCAAAACCGGTCTTGATGCGCAGCAAATGAACATGGACGTGATTGCCAATAACCTGGCAAACGTCAGTACCAACGGTTTTAAGCGCTCACGTGCTGTATTTGAAGATCTGATGTACCAAACCATGCGCCAACCGGGCACGCAGTCGTCTGAGCAGACCACACTACCGTCCGGGTTACAGATTGGTACGGGTGTGCGCCCGGTGACCACTGAACGCCTGCATACCCAGGGTAACCTGTCGCAGACCGACAACTCAAAAGACATCGCCATCAACGGTCAGGGTTATTTCCAGATTCAGATGCCAGACGGCACCTCGGCGTATACCCGCGATGGTTCGTTTCAGGTGGATCAGAATGGTCAGTTAGTGACGAACTCCGGTTTCCCGGTGCAGCCTGGCATCACTATTCCTGCTAACGCGACAAGCATCACTGTTGCACGCGATGGCGTGGTAAGCGTAACGCAGCAGGGACAAACCCAGGCGACACAGGTGGGGCAGTTAACGCTGAGCACCTTTATGAACGATGCTGGTCTCGACAGCGTAGGTGAGAACCTGTACCAGGAAACGCAGGCGTCAGGTGCGCCTACCGACAGCACGCCGGGTC
Organism: Mixta mediterraneensis; assembly: GCF_014946725.1. Classification (GTDB taxonomy): domain Bacteria; phylum Pseudomonadota; class Gammaproteobacteria; order Enterobacterales; family Enterobacteriaceae; genus Pantoea; species Pantoea mediterraneensis. The sequence goes on along the minus strand of NZ_JACFXY010000006.1, from coordinate 222,861 downwards.
AGAATGGCGCGGGACTTCTGTATCAAGGCTATGTGGAAACGTCGAACGTCAATGTGGCGGAAGAACTCGTCACGATGATCCAGACGCAGCGCGCGTATGAGATCAACAGCAAAGCAATCAGTACGTCTGATCAGATGCTGCAGAAATTAACTCAGCTGTAACGCTGGTGGTAAGGGCCAGCGTCGGGCTGGCCTGAAGAACAGACAGAGATAAGGTCGTAATTCCGTGGCGAAGCAACAGATTCTCAAGCCTGGACATTGGTTAGTAGCCACGCTGCTGCTGACTGTTAACGGTTGTGCGTTAGTGCCGCGCACACCGCTGGTAGAAGGAGCGACCACAGCTCAGCCGCTGCCGTCGGCGCCGCCAGTGGTCAACGGCTCCATTTTCCAGGGTGTTGCACCACTCAACTATGGCTACCAGCCGCTGTTTGAGGATCGTCGCCCGCGTAACATTGGCGATACCTTAACCATTACGTTGCAGGAAAATGTTAGTGCCAGTAAAAGTTCCTCTGCCAATGCCAGCCGTGACGGCAGCAACAGCTTTGGCTTAAGCACCGTGCCAACCGCACTGACGGGTCTGGTGGGGGCCAGTGGAGAAAAAGCGAACCTTGGAATGGAAGGTAAAAATGATTTCGCAGGGAAAGGTGGCGCATCAGCGAATAACACCTTTACCGGCACGATTACCGTCACTGTGGATCAGGTGTTATCAAACGGCAACCTCCATGTAGTGGGTGAAAAACAGATCGCCATTAATCAGGGCACCGAGTTTATTCGCTTCTCGGGCGTAGTGAATCCACGCACGATCAGCGCCAGTAACGCAGTGTTGTCAACGGCGGTCGCCGATGCACGTATTGAGTACGTCGGTAACGGGTATATCAATGAAGCGCAGACTATGGGTTGGCTGCAACGCTTCTTCTTAAATATCTCGCCGATGTAAGAGGTTACGATGAAAAAGTTAACGCTTCTGCGTTTCGGTCTGTGCCTGTTGCTGGGTGTAAGCCTGCTGGCTCAGGCCGATCGTATCCGCGATCTGACCACAGTACAGGGCGTTCGTGACAACCAGCTGCTGGGTTACGGTTTGGTGGTGGGTCTTGATGGCACAGGTGACCAGACCACGCAAACCCCATTCACTACGCAAACGGTGAATAACATGCTTTCGCAGCTGGGCATTACCGTACCAACCGGCACCAATATGCAGTTGAAAAACGTTGCGGCGGTGATGGTAACGGCAAAGTTGCCTGCTTTTGCGCGTCAGGGGCAGACGCTGGATGTGGTGGTGTCATCGCTGGGGAATGCCAAGAGTTTGCGCGGCGGCACGCTGCTGATGACGCCCATGAAAGGCGTTGATAACCAGGTTTATGCACTGGCGCAGGGCAACATTCTGGTTGGCGGCGCGGGTGCCGCGGCGGGCGGCAGCAGCGTTCAGGTTAATCAGCTGAACGGCGGACGCATTACCGGCGGAGCCACGGTGGAACGAGAACTGCAGAGCAATTTTGGTTCTCAGAACACCATCAACCTGCAGCTGAATAGTGAAGATTTTTCCATGGCACAGCGCATTGCTGATGCGATCAACACGCGCGGCGGTTATGGCGCAGCGCAACCGCTGGATGCACGTACCGTACAGGTACGTGTATCACCAAACAACGGTGCGCAGGTGCGTCTGCTGGCTGAGATTCAAAATATCGATGTGGCAATCCCCATCGAAGACGCCAAAGTCATTATCAACTCACGTACTGGTTCTGTGGTCATGAACCGCGAAGTGACGCTGGATACCTGTGCGGTAGCGCAGGGCAATCTGTCGGTAACGGTGAACCAGCAGCAAAACGTCAGCCAGCCGGACACACCTTTTGCGGGTGGTCAAACGGTGGTTACGCCGCAAACGCAGATCGATCTGCGTCAGAGCGGCGGCGCGTTGCAACGCGTCAGCGCCAGCGCCAGTCTGAACAGTGTGGTGCGCGCACTGAATGCGCTGGGTGCCTCGCCTATCGAGCTGATGTCAATTTTGCAATCGATGCAGAGCGCCGGTTGTCTGCGCGCCAAACTGGAAATTATCTAATGGCTGATACCCCAATGCTGATGAACGCGGCTTACGACAGCCGCTCATTAAACGAACTGAAGCGCCAGGCGAGCAGTGATCCCAAAGGCAAAGCCCTGCAGGTTGCTCGTCAGGTTGAGGGCATGTTCGTACAGATGATGCTAAAAAGCATGCGTGAAGCGTTGCCGCAGGATGGCCTGTTAAGTAATGACCAGACCCGGCTTTATACCTCGCTTTACGATCAGCAACTGGGGCAGGAGATAGGTAAACGCGGGCTTGGACTGGCGGAGACCATTGTCAAACAAATGCAACCCGCCAAAGCACCGGACGAACGCGCCGGAACCGTGCCGATGAAGCTGGACAACAGCTTTATTCTGAGTACCGTTGCGCCAGCGCAGCAGCTGGAGCAAATCGTGCGTAAGGCGATGCCGCGCCTGCCGGTGTCGCCCGCTCATTTGCCCAGCGACAGCAGTGAGTTTATCGCCCAGCTGGCACAACCCGCGCAGGCTGCCAGCCAGCAAAGCGGTATTCCTCATCACCTTATTCTGGCGCAGGCAGCGCTGGAGTCGGGCTGGGGCCAGCGTCAAATTCTCACCCGTGATGGCAAACCGAGTTACAACGTATTTGGTATCAAAGCCAGCGGCGACTGGAAAGGCGAAACCACCGATATTATGACCACGGAATATGAAGGGGGAGAGGCGAAGAAAGTGCGCGCCAGTTTCCGCGTCTATAGCTCCTATTTCGAAGCGTTAACCGATTACGTCAAACTGATCGCTAATAACCCACGTTATGCCGCTGTTGCCAACGCGCAAAGTGCAGAACAGGGTGCGCAGGCGCTACAGGCTGCTGGTTATGCTACCGATCCGAAATATGCACAAAAATTAGTAGGAATGATCCAGCAATTCAAAAGCATGGGCGAAAAAGTGGTGAAGGCGTATAGCCAGAATTTAAATGATTTGTTCTGATTTTTGCCTCAAGTTTCACTTAAGCACGCCGATAATATCATCATAAGCCAGGGAGCGTTTCCGCATGCTGGCACCCATATTGATGACTGCCAGCCCGGTTAACGGACGGGAAATGTAAGGAACCGAAATGTCCAGCATAATTAACTCTGCCATGAGCGGATTGAGTGCCGCACAGGCTGCATTAAGTACCACCAGTAATAACATTACTAATTACACCGTCGCGGGTTATTCACGGCAGACCACTATTCTGGCGCAGGCCAACAGTACGTTACAGGGCAGCAGCTATTACGGAAATGGGGTGAATGTTACCGGCGTACAGCGCGAGTATGATACTTTTATCACCGCGCAGCTACGTGGTTCCAGCGCGTCTTATAGTGCGGTAAATAGCCAATACAGCCAAATTTCGAATATTGACGATCTTCTGTCCACATCGACCACCAGCCTTTCCGATTCTATTCAGAGTTTTTTTACTAACCTGCAAAACGTAGTCAGTAACGCGGACGATCCTTCGGCACGCCAGTCCATGCTGAGCGATGCACAGGGCCTGGTGAACCAGTTCCAGTCTTATTCGCAATATCTGACCAATATGCAAAACAGCGTCAACACTGACGTAGCGTCCAGCGTTGATCAAATTAATACCTACACTTCGCAGATTGCCGATCTGAATAAACAAATCGCCAAACTGACAACCAGCAACGGCGATGCACCGAATAACCTGCTCGATCAGCGCGATCAGTTGGTTAATGACCTGAACGATGTTGTCGGCGTAACCGTTTCACAGCAGGATGGCGGCTATGTGGTGTCGATGGCTAATGGCCTGACGCTGGTCAATGGCAGCAAAACAAATACGCTGGTGGCGATGAGCTCCAGTAGCGATCCAACGCGTACTACCGTGGGCTATGTCGATAACATGGCCGGGAATGTTGAGATCCCGGAAAAGCTGCTCACCACTGGCTCGTTAGGAGGAGTGCTGGCTTTCCGCTCGCAGAATTTGGACCTGGTGCAGAACCAGCTGGGTCAGCTCGCCGCAGCTTTTACCACCAGTTTTAACGCAGTGCACAAAGAAGGCTACGACAGCAACGGCGATCAGGGGGGCGATTTCTTCAACATTGGCAGCCCGTCGGTACTCAGCAACAGTAAAAATAGCCAGCCAGGCGCGACCGTGACGGCAACGTGGACCGACAGTAGCGCACTGAAAGCGGCGAATTACACCGTAAGCTATGACGGCAGCAACTGGACCGCGACACGCACCTCCGACAATGTGAAGGTCAGTATCACCCAGGATACCGACGACGAAGGTAATACCACGCTGAGTTTTGATGGCCTGCAATTGACCGTTGACGGCACGCCTGCGGCCAAAGACAGTTTTCTGGTGAAGCCCGTGCAGAATGTGATTGGTGGCATGTCGGTGGCCATTACCGATGAATCACAGATTGCCGCTGCCGCTGCGACCGGCGGCGAAAGCGACAACCGCAACGCGCAAAAGCTGCTGGATCTGCAGGATGCGAATCTGGTGAACGGTAACGCGACGCTATCGCAGGCGTATGCCAGCATTGTCAGCACCGTAGGCAACAAAACCAGCTCTCTGGAAACGGCCAGCACCACGCAGGAAAGCGTGGTAAATCAGCTGACCGATCGCCAGCAATCCGTTTCCGGCGTTAACCTTGATGAAGAGTACGCCAACCTGACTAAATATCAGCAATATTACATGGCGAATGCGCAAGTACTGCAAACCGCCAGCGCCATTTTTGATGCCTTGATGAGCATCCGCTAAGGACGGAGGACAGTATGCGTATTAGTACAAATATGATCTTTAACCAGCAGGTTCGCGGGATTACCGATTCGCAATCTTCCTGGCTGAAAGTTGGCGCGCAGCTTGCCAGTGGTCGCCGGGTCACTAACCCGTCTGATGATCCGATTGCGGCTTCACGTGCGGTGGTGCTCTCGCAGGCTCAGGCGCAAAGCAGTCAGTATGCTCAGGCACGCGTTTTCGCCAGTCAGGGGTTGTCGCTGGAAGAAAACGTCCTGAGTGGCGTAACCAGCAGTATCCAGGATGCCCAAACGCTGATTGTTAACGGCTCAACCGGTACGCTGAGTGACGATGACCGGGGTTCGATAGCCACTCAGTTAGAGGGCATCCGTGCACAATTACTTAATCAGGCGAACAGCCAGGATGGTAATGGACGCTATATCTTTGCCGGTTATAAAACAGACAGCGCACCGTTTGTTGATGATGCGAGCACGGGCGTGTCTTATGTGGGCGGTACCGACGCGATCACGCAAAAAGTTGACAGCAGCCGTACTATGACAGTTGGCCATACGGGCGATGGCATTTTTATGGCAATTACCGGCAACGCCACGGCAGAACCAGATGGCAGCGCCAGTGAAACTAACCTGTTCGCCATGCTGGACAGTGCAATTGCTGCGCTGAAAACCCCACAGGAAAATGCCGATGAGACGACTAAACAGGCCTTCCAGGATGCAATGGATAAAACCAACCGTGGCCTGAGTAATTCTCTGAACAATGTATTAAGCGTGCGCTCCAGCATTGGCTCGCAGCTGTCTGAACTTGATACGTTGGATGCCCAGGGCGACGATCGGGACCTGATTTACAGTACCCAAATGAGTAGTATGGTGGATGTTGATTACGCTGAAACCATTTCCAGCTATACCATGCAGCAAACCGCGCTGCAGGCAGCATATAAAACCTTTACGGATATGTCCCAGTTATCGCTATTCAAGCTGAATGCTTAAACTGACCCGCAAATTTGAGCAGACTTAAACCGGGTGTGCTCAGTTTCTTCCACCTTCTTCACAAGAGCAGGTGGAATTTTTTTGTCTGCTTTTAGCAGAAATAAAAAACCCCGGTACAAGACCGGGGTGAGACAGTAGCAGCGCAGATGCTTATGGCTTAGTCGCAGGTGCCGTTGCCTGATGCGTTGCGCTGTGACCGCCAGCAGAGCCTTTACCGTCAAACTGGTACGGAGAACGTGTCCAGTCGCTATGACGAACCGGCTCTGGCTGCCAGGCTGGTGCCGGTGCTTTGGTCATCGTCGCGGAGGCAAAATGCTTCCAGCGAGTGCCATCGTCTGGCACGGCTTGCGGTGCGATGTCACGCGCGGCAACGGGAGCATGTGGTTCGCTGACTGGCATAACCGCCGTTTCCGCTGCAACTGGCGCGTTCAGCACTTCTTCGACCTGTGCTTCCGTTTCCGGGCTCACTTCAATTGCAGACTGCGCTGCAACTTCAGTTGGCTGCTCGTTAACCGGTGCAGCGATCTCAACAGGTTTCTCAATAGCAGGCTCAGACACGTCGGCTGTTGGCTGAACCATAGCTTGATCCTGTTGAACGGCGGGTTCATCAGTGACCGGCGCAGCGGGTTCAGCCTGCTCAGCGATGGCCTCTGCTTTGGCTTCTGCTGCGGCTGGAATCACTGATGGCTCTTCGTTCACAGGAGCTTCAATCGCCGTTGTGTCATCGGTATTTACGATAGTGACCGGCGTTTCAGCTACAGGTTCAGCCTGATGCACGGATGTTTCCTGCGCAACAGGGGTTTCAACAGCAGCAGTAGGCAGGGCGACAGCTGCCGCGGTTTCCTGACGGCTGTAATCCGGCGCTTCATTTAATGCGTCCTGCGTTGCCAGCTCTTCATTTGCCTGGCTAACCGGATAGCGCACCCAAACTTTACCTGACGCCATTTCTGGTGAAGCTGCAGCAGATGTTAACGGCATAGCAGACTGTGTTGGATAACGCTCATCACGATAGCGACGGCGACGTTGTCCACTGACGCGCAGATGACGTGGCGAGCGACGTGAGCGGCGTGGCATATTGGCGCTGTCACGACCTTCATTCTCGTCCTGCTGCTCTTCAACCGGCGTCGCAACAGCCTGTGGCATTTCAATAACCGGCTGCGCCTGACGCGCTTCTTCTGGCTTAGCAGTCACGTCGATCTGTTCCTGCGGCGGCTGGTTCGCATCGTCTACACGTATTTTCTGTGACAGTTGGCGCTGCTTACGACGCGGCATAACCTGTACGCGCTCATCTTCCTGCACTTCCGGCGTTTCAACCACGTTAACGGGTACGGTCTCAGCCGCTTTGCTCGCCTCCTGCTGGGCTCGCTTCTCTTCCTGACGACGACGCTGGCGCTCAGCACGTTGCTCACGACGCTGTTGCTGCTGCTCGTCACGCTGCTGGCGAGCTTCATCGCTCAGTACAGTGTTACGATCATCGCGTGTCTCGTTCTGTGTCGGTTGACGCTTGTTGCGGCGATTTTCACCAGTGGTATCACGCGGCTCACGATTTTCACGCGGTTCGCGATTTTCGCGTGGTCCACGGTTATCACGGGCTTGCGCATTATCACCGTTACGCGGCGTCCGCTCGCGGCGATTATTGTTGCGACGATTGTTACGACGCTCGCCACGCTGGTTCTCACTTTCTTCTTCCTGAGGCTTTTTCGGCTCGGTCTGGGCAGCGACAGGGGCAGCGGTCGGTGCTTCTTCACCTGCAAACAGCTTCTTCAGTCCACCAAACAGACGACCCAGGAAACCGGTGCTGGCTGCTGCGTTCGCTGTGGTTTTCGGGGTAGGTTTTGCCGCCGGTTTCGCTTCAGCTTTTGGTGCTTCAGGGGCAACTTCGACAGGCGCCGGTGGGGCATCAGGCATTACAAAAGCGGCCAGCGCAGGCTGCTCAGGACGACGACGTTCCGCATGCTCTTCTTCAGACGGCATCGCCATTTCTGCTTCATGCAGTTTTGGCAGGTGATAGCTGAGGGTTTGCGTTTCTTCACCGTTACGCACGCGTAACACCGAATAGTGCGGCGTCTCCATGCGGTCATCTGGCACGATTACCGCGCGGACACCGCCCTGGCGTTTCTCGATCGCATTGACGGCTTCACGTTTTTCGTTCAGCAGGTAAGAAGCGACCTGAACCGGCACAATCGCGTGGACTTCTTTAGTGTTGTCTTTCAGGGCTTCTTCTTCAATCAGACGCAGAATAGACAATGACAGCGACTCGTTATCACGGATGGTGCCGGTGCCGCTACAGCGTGGGCACACGTGATGACTGGATTCGCCAAGCGACGGACTCAGACGCTGACGGGACATTTCCAGCAGGCCGAAGCGCGAAATATGGCTAATCTGAATACGTGCGCGACCCTGGCGAACCGCCTCACGCAGACGATTTTCTACCGCGCGCTGATGGCGAACCGGTGTCATATCAATAAAGTCGATAACTATCAGCCCACCGAGGTCACGCAGACGTAACTGACGCGCAATTTCATCCGCCGCTTCCAGGTTGGTATTAAACGCCGTTTCTTCGATGTCGCCACCGCGAGTGGCACGGGCGGAGTTAATATCAATCGCAGTCAACGCTTCGGTGCTGTCAATGACAATTGAGCCCCCTGATGGCAGGCGGACTTCGCGCTGGAAGGCGGACTCAATCTGCGACTCGATTTGATAATGGCTGAACAGCGGAATCTCACCGGTGTACAGTTTGATTTTGCTGCTGAAGTCGGGGCGACCGAGAGCAGCGATGTGCTGTCGCGCCAGTTCCAGAACTTTAGGATTGTCGATGAGGATCTCGCCAATGTCCTGGCGGAGATAATCACGGAAAGCGCGCACAATCACATTGCTTTCCTGATGAATCAGAAACGGAGCAGGACGACTTTCAGCGGCTTTCTTGATCGCTTCCCAGTGTTTGAGGCGGAAGCTGAGATCCCACTGCAGTGATTCGGCGGATTTGCCTACGCCCGCCGTACGAACGATCAACCCCATCCCTTCCGGTAATTCCAGAGCGGATAACGCTTCTTTTAGCTCGGTACGGTCATCACCTTCGATACGACGTGAAATGCCACCCGCGCGAGGATTATTCGGCATCAGCACCAGATAGCTACCTGCCAGAGAGATAAAGGTGGTCAGCGCTGCGCCTTTATTGCCACGCTCTTCTTTATCGATCTGAACAATGACTTCCTGGCCTTCACGTAATACGTCCTTGATGTTTGGACGGCCATGCGCGTTGTAATTGGCTGGAAAGTTTTCGCGGGAAATTTCTTTCAGAGGGAGGAAACCGTGACGTTCTGCGCCGTAATCGACAAACGCAGCTTCGAGACTGGGTTCAATGCGGGTGATTTTACCTTTGTAGATGTTGGCTTTTTTCTGTTCGTGGCCTGGACTTTCAATATCCAGATCGTACAGACGTTGTCCGTCAACCAGGGCAACGCGCAACTCCTCCTGCTGAGTTGCGTTAATTAACATTCTTTTCATCGTGACTTACTCGTTATTCTTTCATGAGTGATTAAAGCTGCGGGCATAGTTACCCTGGACGAGTATCAACCGATGGCCCCGTGACTTAGTGCAATGTCGTCAACCTCACGGTTATCGACCGCGCGAGGGGCGCAAATAACGTCGGTGGCCTGTTTTTCATAAGGAAAAACAGCACCAGATAGTGGAAATGCCAGAGAGAATTTGAAAACCCGTGCATCCCAAACTGCTGTCCAGGCCGCAACCCGCAGCCCGCTAAGTACCTGATTTTGCATTACGTCTTACGCCATTGCTGCGTGTTTGCTCAATCCGGTAAAATAACTAATTTCGCTTTTTCCTGTCCGGAAACGGTTCAGGTAAGAAACTTAAGCATTATTCCATTGCTAACCTTCATATAGCAAGGCGACTTTAATCGCCTGGGAAAGTTTCTTTACATTTACCGCGCTAATAGAGTGGGTGACAGGACGTATCGTAGAAAAAGTCAGCGTCCGTGTCGCTTAAGTCAGCAATACGCAAAGAGTTAAGCACAGAAAAAGGTGTGGCGCTATCTAAGGACACTATTTAGAATCGCCGCCATGAAAACAGAGAATCCTGGCGTACAGCTTGTCGCCATCACGGCTGAAAATGCCGGTCAACGAATCGATAACTTTTTACGCACGCAACTGAAGGGTGTGCCAAAAAGCATGATTTATCGCATCGTGCGTAAAGGCGAGGTGCGGGTAAATAAAAAACGCATCAAACCGGAATATAAACTGGAAGAGGGCGATGAAGTTCGTATTCAGCCGGTACGGGTGGCGGAACGAGATGATGAGGCCGTTTCGCCTAAGCTGGCGAAAGTGGCGTCTTTAGCCGATGCCATTTTGTATGAAGATGATTATCTTTTGGTGTTGAATAAACCTTCAGGCACGGCCGTGCATGGTGGCAGTGGCCTGAATTTTGGTGTCATTGAAGGCTTACGCGCCTTGCGCCCGGAGGCCCGTTTCCTTGAACTGGTCCACCGTCTTGATCGTGATACCTCCGGTATTTTATTGGTCGCCAAGAAACGCTCGGCGTTGCGCTCTTTACATGAGCAATTGCGTGAAAAGGGGATGCAAAAGGATTATTTGGCGCTGGTGCGCGGCAACTGGCCTTCACATCTTAAAGTCGTACAGGCTCCGCTGCTGAAGAATATTTTGCAGAGCGGCGAGCGTGTCGTGCGTGTCAGCGCAGAGGGAAAGCCATCGGAAACACGGTTTAAGGTAGAAGAGCGTTTTGCATTTGCCACCCTGGTGAAAGCAAGCCCGGTCACCGGACGAACGCACCAGATTCGCGTCCATACGCTGCATGCCGGACATCCCATCGCTTTTGACGACCGTTACGGTGAACGAAACTTTGATGACCAGCTTGCACCGACCGGTTTAAAACGTCTGTTTTTGCACGCTGCGGCATTGACGTTTACCCATCCTGGCACCGGAGAGATGATGCGAATGGAAGCGCCGTTAGACGAGGGACTGAAACGTTGCTTACAGAAGTTGCGCCAGCAAAAAAGCTGACGCGCTGCGCCTCAACCTGCTAACGGGTTGAGGCCGACTTCTCGCAACATACCGTTAAGCGCAATCAACGGTAACCCAATCAGTGTATTGGGATCGCGGCCCTCTAATCTGTCAAATAAGCAAATTCCCAGCCCTTCACTTTTAAAACTGCCTGCACACTCAAATGGCTGTTCTTTCTCTATATAGTTTGCAATTTCATCATCGCTTAAATGACGAAAATGCACGGTAAACGGCTCACAACATTGCCTTAAATAGCGGCTGCTGTGATGATAAAGCGCTAACCCGGTATAAAAAGTAACGCTGTTGCCGCTGGCGGCACGCAATTGCGCCTGGGCATTTTCAATCATATGCGGCTTGCCGGTAATTTTCCCCTCTAATACACAAACCTGATCGGATCCGATAATCCAGTGCTCTGGATATTTTTCAGCTTGTGCCTGCGCTTTAGCAACGGCAAGGCGCGTAACCAGCCTTTCTGCCGTTTCATCCGGGAAAGCGGTCTCATCAACCTGCGGTGAATCAGTAATAAAAGGCAGGCCGAATTTCGTTAATAACGCCCGACGATATGGCGAGGTTGAAGCTAAAAGAATCGATGCCGTCATTTTTTTTCAATATTGATAGCGAATTGGTGACAGTCATTTTAAACTGTGCGCCGCACTGGATGCGAATAGTGGTTGAAAGATGCTGTTAAACGGCCTTTTTCTTTGACTCTATGACATTACAAAGTTAATATGCGCGCCCTATGCAAAAGGTAAAATTACCCCTAACGCTGGACCCTGTCCGCACCGCTCAAAAACGCCTTGATTATCAAGGTGTGTACACGCCTGAACAGGTGGAGCGCGTGGCCGAGTCGGTCGTTAGTGTGGACAGTGATGTAGATTGCTCCATGTCGTTTGCGGTTGACAGCCAACGTCTGGCTGTGCTGACAGGTACGGCTGATGTTCAAGTGACGTTACGCTGCCAGCGCTGCAATCAGGTGTTTCCGCACCATGTCCACGTAAGCTATTGCTTTAGTCCTGTCTCTTCTGAAGAGCAGGCCGAAGCGTTGCCGGAAGCGTACGAACCGGTCGATGTCAACGAATACGGTGAAATTGACCTGTTGGCGGTTATTGAGGATGAAGTGATCCTCGCGCTGCCTGTCGTTCCGGTGCATGATTCTGAACACTGTGAAGTGTCCGAGGCGGACATGGTCTTTGGTAAATTGCCTGCAGAGGCGGAAAAACCAAACCCATTTGCCGTATTAGCCAGTTTAAAGCGTAAGTAATAGGAGTAAGGTCCATGGCCGTACAACAGAATAAACCCACCCGTTCTAAGCGTGGCATGCGTCGTTCGCACGATGCGCTGACCACCACCACTCTGTCAGTAGATAAAGTTTCCGGCGAAACTCATCTGCGTCACCATATCACTGCGGATGGTTACTACCGCGGTCGCAAGGTTACCGTTAAATAAGACTTGCGCTTAGCAAGGCATACCTTGACACGTTTGACCCTGGCGATTGATGCCATGGGCGGGGACTTCGGTCCTTGCGTGACAGTGCCTGCAGCATTGCAGGCACTGGCCTCTCATTCGCAACTACATCTTCTTCTGGTCGGAAATCCCGACACCTTCACGCCATTGCTTGCCAAAGCGGATTCCTCTTTACTGGGGCGTTTGCAGGTTATCCCTGCCGAATCGGTTATTGCAAGTGATGCACGACCCGCTCAAGCCATCCGTAACAGTCGCGGCAGTTCGATGCGTGTTGCGCTGGAGCTGGTAAAAGAGGGACGGGCACAAGCCTGCATCAGTGCCGGTAATACCGGTGCTTTGATGGGGTTATCAAAAATGCTGTTGAAGCCGCTGGATGGTATTGAGCGACCCGCGTTAATGTCTGTGCTGCCCCACCAGCAGCAGGGCAAAACGGTGATATTAGATTTAGGTGCCAATATTAATTCGGACAGCGTAATGCTGGTGCAGTTTGCGGTGATGGGCGCAGTCATGGCGGAAGAGGTGCTTGGCATTGTAAAACCGCGCGTGGCGCTTCTCAATATTGGTCAGGAAGAGACCAAGGGGCTTGAAAGTATTCGCGAAGCAGCCGCAACCCTGAGAGAATCTCCATACATCAACTATATTGGTTACCTTGAAGGTAACGATCTGCTTACCGGCAAAACGGATGTGCTGGTGTGTGATGGTTTCGTTGGCAACGTGACGTTGAAGACGATGGAAGGCGTGGTAAGAATGTTCCTTTCGCTGCTGAAATCATCAGGGGAAGGTAAAAAACGGTCATGGTGGTTGAAATTGCTGGGACGTTGGGTACAAAAACGTCTGGCGAGGCGCTTTGGCCATCTCAACCCCGACCAGTACAATGGCGCTTGTCTGTTAGGATTGCGCGGAACAGTGATCAAAAGCCATGGCGCAGCCAATCAATGCGCGTTCGCTGTGGCGATAGAACAGGCAGAGCAGGCGGTGCGGCGGCAAGTTCCTGAACGAATTGCCGCGCGCCTTGACGCTGTATTAGCCAGGAGTGACAAAGCCTAGATGTTTACCAAAATTATCGGTACGGGCAGTTATTTGCCCAGCCAGGTCCGCACAAATGCCGATCTGGAAAAAATGGTAGAGACTTCGGACGAGTGGATTGTTACCCGTACCGGTATCCGTGAACGCCGCATTGCCGCGCCGGATGAAACCGTCGCAACCATGGGTTCACAAGCCGCGCAGCGCGCGCTTGAAATGGCCGGTATCGACGCCAGTGACGTGGGACTGATTATTGTTGCTACTACCTCATCCAGTCATGCTTTCCCCAGTTCAGCCTGTATGATTCAGCAAATGCTGGACATTAAAGATTGTGCAGCCTTTGACCTTGCGGCGGCTTGTGCGGGTTTCACTTACGCTTTAAGCGTTGCCGATCAGTACATTAAAAATGGTGCGGTTAAGCATGCGCTGGTCATTGGTGCCGACGTTCTTGCACGTACGCTGGATCCTAACGATCGTGGCACTATTATCCTGTTTGGCGATGGTGCGGGCGCGGTGGTGCTTGGTCAGAGCGAAGAACAAGGCATCATTTCGACGCATCTGCACGCAGATGGGCGTTATGCCCAGTTGCTGACGCTACCTTATCAGGATCGGGCGCAGCAGGATCAGCCCGCTTACCTTACCATGGCGGGCAACGAAGTCTTTAAAGTCGCCGTGACTGAGCTGGCGCATATCGTTGACGAAACGCTGCAGGCCAATAATCTCGATCGCGAAATGCTCGACTGGCTGGTGCCCCATCAGGCAAATCTTCGCATTATTAGCGCAACGGCAAAAAAACTGGGCATGACCATGGATAAAGTGGTTGTAACCTTGGATCGCCACGGTAATACCTCAGCGGCTTCTGTGCCTGGCGCATTAGATGAAGCCGTACGCGATGGCCGTATCAAACGCGGACAATTGATTCTGCTGGAGGCTTTTGGCGGTGGTTTCACCTGGGGTTCAGCGCTGGTTCGCTTTTGATTGAAAGGAATTTGGAAATGACGCAATTTGCTTTTGTTTTCCCAGGCCAGGGTTCGCAGGCCGTGGGCATGTTGACCGAGCTGGCCGCGGCTTATCCGCAGGTAGAAGAGACTTTCCGCGAGGCGTCTGACGCGCTGGGTTACGACCTGTGGCAGCTGGTCAGCCAGGGTCCGGCTGAAGCACTGAATAAAACCTGGCAAACCCAGCCAGCGTTGTTGGCATCATCCGTAGCAATCTATCGCGTATGGCAGCAGCAGGGCGGTGAACAACCCGTTCTGATGGCAGGCCACAGCCTGGGCGAATATTCTGCGCTGGTTTGTGCCGGCGTGTTGACGTTTGCTGATGCTATCAAACTGGTTGAGCTGCGCGGCAAACTGATGCAGGAAGCGGTGCCGGAAGGAACCGGGGCGATGCAAGCCATCATTGGGCTGGATGATGCGTCTATTCGTAAAGCATGCGAAGAAAGTGCGCAAGGTCAGGTGGTCTCGCCGGTCAACTTTAACTCGCCGGGACAGGTGGTTATTGCGGGTAATAAAGACGCTGTCGAACGTGCTGGCGCGGCTTGTAAAGCTGCAGGCGCGAAGCGCGCGTTGCCGTTACCGGTCAGTGTGCCTTCTCATTGCGCGTTGATGAAGCCTGCCGCTGACAAGCTGGCCGTTGCGCTGGAAAAATTGACGTTCAGTGCACCTGCTGTACCAGTCATTAACAACGTTGATGTTAAAGCTGAATCGGATACCGCTGCGATCCGCCATGCATTAGTGCGCCAGCTTTATAGCCCGGTACGCTGGACGGAAAGCGTTGAGGCAATGGCGGCTCAAGGCGTTACGCAATTGCTGGAAATGGGTCCAGGTAAAGTACTGACCGGTTTGACTAAACGTATTGTTGATAGCCTGACCGCAGCCGCTGTTAACGATCCTGCTTCGTTAAAAGCGGCTCTGGAACAGGAATAAGAGGGATAATATGAGTTTTGAAGGTAAAGTTGCGCTGGTCACCGGCGCGAGTCGCGGCATTGGTCGTTCAATTGCGGAAACACTGGCGGCACGGGGTGCCAAAGTTGTGGGAACCGCAACCAGCCAAAGCGGCGCCGATGCTATTAGCGCTTACCTGGGTAACAACGGTAAAGGTTTGATGCTGAACGTGACAGACGCCGCATCGATCGATAGCGTTTTAGAGAAAATTCGCGCTGAATTTGGCGAAGTGGACATTTTAGTCAATAATGCAGGCATTACGCGTGATAATCTGCTGATGCGCATGAAAGACGATGAGTGGCAGGATATTCTTGATACTAACCTCTCTTCCGTCTTCCGTCTTTCTAAGGCGGTTTTGCGTGCCATGATGAAAAAACGCGTGGGGCGTATCATCACCATCGGTTCTGTTGTTGGAACCATGGGTAACGCGGGCCAGGCAAACTACGCGGCAGCCAAAGCGGGTTTGATTGGCTTTAGCAAATCACTGGCGCGCGAAATCGCGTCACGTGGCATTACAGTCAACGTCGTGGCACCGGGCTTTATCGAAACGGACATGACGCGGGCGCTGAATGAAGATCAACGTTCTGGCATTTTGGCGGAAGTACCCGCGGGTCGCTTAGGCGAAGCGCAAGAAATCGCCAATGCTGTTGCATTTTTAGCCTCTGACGAAGCTGCGTACATCACGGGTGAGACGCTGCACGTCAACGGCGGTATGTACATGGTGTGATAATCACGAAATCATTTGCATTATTTGCGGTAAAAACCGCAAAATAGCGTAAAATCGTGGTTTGACCAGCCGGGATTTTGTTGCATCTTTTTCAACATTTTATACACTACGAAAACCATCGCGAAAGCGAGTTTTGATAGGAAATTAAATAGTATGAGCGATATCGAACAACGCGTTAAGAAAATCATTGGTGAGCAGCTGGGTGTGAAAGAGGAAGAAGTGACCCACTCTGCATCTTTCGTAGAAGACCTGGGTGCTGATTCTCTTGATACCGTTGAGCTGGTAATGGCTCTGGAAGAAGAGTTTGATACTGAAATTCCAGACGAAGAAGCTGAGAAAATCACTACCGTTCAGGCAGCGATCGATTATATCAATAGCCATAAAGGCTAATGAATACCGTCAGGCGGTCATTCGACCGCCTGAGTATTATGTTTGTCCCACATAGTTCTTATTTCCCCTCCCTGGAGGACGAACGTGTCTAAGCGTCGTGTAGTTGTGACCGGTCTTGGCATGTTGTCTCCTGTCGGCAATACCGTAGAGTCTACCTGGAGTGCTCTCCTTGCCGGTCAGAGCGGCATTAACCTGATCGATCATTTTGATACTAGTGCCTACGCAACACGCTTTGCAGGCTTAGTGAGAAATTTCAATTGTGATGATTTCATCGCGCGCAAAGATCAGCGCAAGATGGATGAGTTCATCCAATATGGCGTTGTTGCTGGCATTCAGGCCATGCATGACAGCGGTTTAGTCATAACCGATGAAAATGCAGGTCGTGTTGGGGCGGCAATTGGTTCCGGTATCGGTGGCCTGGGGTTAATTGAAGATAACCACACTTCACTGGTCAACGGCGGCCCGCGTAAAATCAGCCCGTTCTTTGTGCCTTCAACCATCGTAAACATGGTGGCAGGACATTTAACCATCATGTATGGCCTGAAAGGTCCTAGCATCTCTATCGCGACGGCATGTACTTCTGGCGTGCATAATATCGGTCATGCTGCGCGTATTATCGCGTATAACGATGCTGACGTTATGCTGGCTGGCGGTGCTGAAAAGGCCAGTACTCCTTTGGGTGTTGGTGGATTTGGCGCGGCGCGTGCGCTCTCTACCCATAACGAAAATCCACAAGCGGCTAGCCGCCCATGGGATAAAGATCGTGACGGGTTCGTGCTGGGCGACGGTGCTGGCATCGTTGTTCTGGAAGAGTATGAGCACGCGAAGAAGCGTGGCGCAAAAATTTATGCGGAAGTGGTTGGTTTTGGTATGAGCAGTGATGCTTATCACATGACTTCACCGCCAGAAGATGGCGCCGGTGCAGCAGCAGCTATGGTGAATGCACTGCGTGATGCGCAGCTTTCCCCAGCGCAAATCGGCTACGTTAACGCCCATGGCACGTCTACGCCAGCGGGTGACAAAGCGGAAGCGCAGGCCGTGAAATCAGTGTTTGGCGATGCAGCCAAAACGGTGATGGTTAGCTCAACTAAGTCAATGACAGGTCATTTGCTGGGAGCCGCAGGCGCCGTTGAGTCGATTTATTCGATTCTGGCATTACGCGACCAGGCTGTCCCCCCGACCATCAACCTTGATAGTCCGGATGAAGGCTGTGATCTCGATTTCATCCCGCATACCGCACGACAGGTGAGTGGCCTGGAATACACGTTGTGTAACTCCTTCGGTTTTGGTGGCACTAACGGTTCGCTGATTTTCCGTAAAGTATAACCGATGTGATTTGCTTAAAAGGCCCGCAATGCGGGCCTTTTTTATATTAAACACGTTCTGGCATTAATCATCACATCCAGGGATTAATTCAGAGCAGCAATGCAGCAGGTCGATAAATGTGGATTAATGGTATTGAACAAAATCAGCTTTCTGCCAACGATCGCGCTGTGCAGTTTGGTGATGGCTGTTTTACCACGGCAGCCGTACAAAACGGGAAAATTCTGTTAATCGAACAACATTTGCAGCGCTTAAAGGACACGTGTGAGCAGCTATGGCTTCCTGAGGTTGACTGGTCATTGCTCGAAAAAGAGATGCGCAGGGCTGCACAAAATCAGCAACAAGCGGTACTAAAAGTGGTGATTACCGCTGGCACTGGTGGACGAGGCTATAGCCGTACCGGTTGCGGCGAATCCACACGGATTATCTCGCTATCGCCATGGCCCCAGCACTATCTTCGCTTACAACAGCAGGGTGTAATGCTTGCTACCAGCCCGATTCGTTTAGCGCGAAACGCACAGTTTGCCGGACTTAAACACCTGAATCGACTTGAGCAGGTCATGATCCGCGCCCATCTTGCTCAGACTGATGCAGATGAGGCGCTGGTACTCGACACGCAAGGTCAGGTGGTAGAATGCTGTGCAGCCAATCTGTTCTGGCGCAAAGGTGACACCATATTAACGCCAGATTTATCAATGTCAGGCGTTAATGGAATTATGCGTCGCTACCTGATGATGCAGCTGGAGGCAGCAGGTTTGGCCTGTCAGGTGGTACAAAGCGAACCCGCAGAAATATTCGCTGCCGATGAAGTGGTTATATGTAACGCACTGATGCCGGTTTTACCGGTTCGACAGATCGATTCGGTGAACTTTACCGGGCGGAAATTGTTTAATCAGTTGCAGATGAGCTGTAAAAAATTGGAAGCAAAATGAGCCGAAGTAAAAAATTTTTCGTCGGAACAGTGGCGATTTTGGGCCTCGCCGCTGCCTTCAGTTACTGGCAGATAAAAGAACTCGCGTCGGCCCCTTTAATCATAAATCAGGAAACCATCTACACGCTCCCTGCGGGAACTGGACGCGTCGTGCTGGAAGCACAACTTGAAAGTCAGCATCTTATTCCTCGCAGTATCTGGTTTGGCCCGTTGCTTAAAGTTGAGCCGGAGCTGGCGTCCTTCAAAGCAGGCACTTATCGTCTGGAGCAGGGCATGACTGTGCGCAGCTTGCTGCAATTGCTGGCAAGCGGTAAAGAAGCGCAATTCCCTTTACGATTCGTTGAAGGCCAGCGGCTCAAAGAGTGGCTGAGTGAGTTACGCAAGGCGCCTTATATCAGGCACACGTTAAAAGACGATCAATTCGCCACCGTCGCCGCCAGCCTCAAGCTTGAACCGAACCAGCTGGAAGGCAGTTTCTTCCCGGATACGTATTTATATACCGCAAACACGGCCGATATAACGTTGCTTGAACGAGCCCATCAGCGGATGAGCACAACGGTTGATGCAGTCTGGAAAGAGCGGGCAGATAATCTGCCTTATAAGAACGAACAGGCTTTAGTCACTATGGCCTCAATGATTGAAAAAGAGACCGGCGTCAGCGAAGAACGCGCCCGCGTAGCATCGGTATTCATTAATCGCTTACGCATCGGCATGCGACTGCAAACCGATCCCACAGTCATTTATGGTATGGGTGATAATTATACGGGTACGCTGACGCGTAAAGATCTCGAAACGCCGACCGATTACAATACCTATATTATTAGCGGTTTGCCGCCGGGTCCGATTGCGATGCCAGGCAAAGCCTCATTAGAGGCTGCGGCGCATCCCGAAAAATCCAATTATCTGTACTTTGTTGCAGATGGCAAAGGTGGACATACTTTCACCACCAACCTCGCGAGTCATAATCGCGCCGTTCAGGCTTACCGGTTAGCGCTGAAGGAAAAAAATGAAAAGTAAATTTATCGTCATCGAAGGGCTTGAAGGCGCAGGCAAGACCACCGCACGCAACGCCATTGTCGAAACGCTGCGTGAAAGGGGCATCACAGATATTGTCTTTACTCGCGAGCCGGGCGGAACCCCACTGGCGGAGCAGCTGCGTGTGTTGGTTAAGCAAGGTATTGAAGGTGAACAAGTCACGGATAAAGCAGAACTCCTGATGCTCTATGCAGCCCGCGTGCAGCTGGTTGAAACCATTATAAAGCCTGCATTAACGCGTGGGGCCTGGGTAATTGGCGATCGTCACGACCTCTCTTCACAGGCTTATCAAGGTGGTGGCCGCGGTCTGGATACGCAACTGTTGCGTACCTTGCGTGATGCCGTACTGGGAGATTTTCGCCCCGATCTCACCTTATATTTAGACGTTACGCCGCAAATCGGTTTGCAACGAGCCCGCTCCCGTGGAGAGCTGGATCGCATCGAACAAGAATCGCTGCGATTCTTTGAACGCACGCGCGAACGCTACCTGACGTTAGCGGCTGAAGACGCGAATATTCTTACAGTGGACGCCACACAACCACTCGCTAATGTGACAGCGTCACTAAAAGCCGTGTTGTCCGCCTGGCTGGCGGAAAAGTCAGTATGAACTGGTATCCGTGGCTCAGTCAGCCCTATCGTCAGATCATTACCCAGCACCAGGACGGGCGCGGTCATCATGCACTGTTAATTCAGGCGATGAGTGGGCTGGGAGACGACGCGCTGGTCTGGGGGCTCAGCCGCTGGCTGATGTGCCAGCAGCGGGACGGTTTAAAAAGCTGTGGTCATTGTCATGGATGCCAGCTGATGCAGGCCAATACGCATCCCGACTGGTATCGGCTGGAAGCAGAAAAAGGTAAAAGCACGCTGGGCATCGATGCCGTACGGCAGGTAATCGAAAAAATTTATCATTTTGGTCAGCAGGGAGGCGCCAAAGTTGTCTGGCTGCCTGATGCCGCGCAATTAAGCGAAGCCGCAGCCAACGCCTTACTGAAAACACTGGAAGAGCCGCCTGCAAATAGCTGGTTCTTTCTGACAAGTCGTGAACCTTCGCGCTTACTGGCCACCTTACGCAGCCGCTGTATGACCTTACATTTGACGCCGCCAGATGAACGTCAAAGTTTACAATGGTTGAAAAAGCAGACAGCGCAAGGCGACGATTTATTATTAGCCGTGCTACGTCTGAGCGCGGGGGCGCCTGCAGCCGCGTTGACTTTACTTGAGCCAGCCAGTTTGCAGGCACGTCAAAAATTATTCGAGACGCTACCCGGCGCGCTGCAACAAGATATGTTGCAATTACTGCCAATACTGAATGCCGACGATGCGGCCGCACGCATTGGGTGGTTGCTGTCATTATTGTTAGACGCAATGAAATGGCAGCAAGGCGCAACGCAATGGTTAAGCAATGTTGACCACCAGGATGTGGTTGCACTGTTAGCGCAACATTTTTCTGCCAGTGCGCTAAATGCCAGCGCCCACGACTGGATGCAATGCCGGGAGCAGCTGTTACATGTAGCCGCGGTTAACCGCGAATTATTGTTAACCGATCGTTTACTGAGTTGGGCTGATAAACTTAAGCCTGCGTTGGTCGGCTAAACCGAAAGAGAAAAAATATGTTTATTGTGGATTCCCACTGCCATCTTGATGGCCTGGATTATGAAAAAAATCATCGCGACCTGGATGAGGTGATCGCTAAAGCCGCGGCGCGGGACGTGAAGTTTATGCTGGCCATCGCCACGACATTACCTGGCTTTTATACACTCAAAGAGCTGGTTGGCGATCGTGAAAACATTGCACTTTCCTGTGGCGTACACCCACTGAATCAGGAAGAAGCTTACGACGTTGACGAGTTTCGTCGTCTGGCTGCCGATCCGCGTGTGGTGGCATTAGGCGAAACCGGGTTGGATTATTATTACCAGCAAGAAACTAAAGCACAGCAGCAGCGTTCATTTCGCGAACACATCCGCACCGGTATTACGCTGAACAAACCCGTTATCGTTCATACGCGTGATGCCCGGGATGACACCTTAGCGATTCTGCGTGAAGAGCATGTTGAGCGCTGTGGCGGTGTATTACACTGCTTTACTGAAGATCAAGCCACGGCGGCAAAGTTACTGGATATGGGATTCTATATCTCCTTTTCCGGTATCGTGACCTTTCGTAACGCTGAACAACTACGCGAAGCGGCGCGCTATGTGCCCCTTGATCGCATGCTGGTCGAGACGGATTCGCCGTACCTTGCCCCGGTGCCGTTTCGTGGCAAAGAGAATCAGCCTGCTTATACCCGTGACGTAGCGGATTATCTTGCGGTATTGAAAGGTGTGGATATTGAAACGCTGGCGGAAACCACCACGAAAAACTTTTCCGACCTGTTTCATCTTCCACTGAATCGCTTAGGTTTCTGAATAGTTTATTTCAAATTCTGCTGTTAATCGCAGAGTAGCCATGCTGGCCTTGAATATGATGACAAGGCCAGCTTTTTTTCACTTATAATCCCACGCAAATCAGTCAGAAGTGCCTAAGTCACCGCTCCCCTTTCCGGAAGCGTGAGAACTATCAAAGTACGCATTGCTGGTTTATTTTACGTTTCGTAATAAATAACAAGGCGGATACCGCCGACGGGTAAAGAATCCTTCTCTTTACCACGCGCACCGCGCGACATGCACTTATACTCAGGAGCTTTACGCTATGTTCAAAAATGCTTTTGCCAACCTTCAAAAGGTCGGTAAATCGCTCATGCTTCCGGTATCGGTTCTGCCGATTGCCGGTATTTTACTAGGTGTCGGTTCGGCGAATTTCAGCTGGCTACCGGTCGTTGTTTCGCATGTGATGGCAGAAGCGGGTGGATCGGTGTTCGCCAATATGCCGCTGATTTTTGCTATCGGCGTTGCGGCGTTAGCAGCCGTGGTCGCCTATGGCATTATGGTAAAAACCCTGGCGGTGGTCGCTCCGCTGGTCCTGCATTTACCTGCGACAGAAATAGCAGCCAAACATCTTGCAGATACTGGCGTATTAGGCGGCATCATCGCTGGTTCAATCGCCGCATATATGTTCAACCGTTTTTACCGTATTAAACTGCCAGAATATCTGGGTTTCTTCGCCGGTAAACGTTTTGTACCGATAATCTCCGGTTTAACGGCCATCGTGCTGGGCGTAGTGCTGTCCTTTATCTGGCCGCCGGTAGGCGCTGCAATTCAGACCTTCTCGCAATGGGCGGCATACCAGAACCCGGTAGTGGCCTTTGGTATTTACGGCGTAGTTGAACGTTCACTGGTGCCATTTGGTTTGCACCATATCTGGAACGTGCCTTTCCAGATGCAAATTGGTGAATTTACCAACGCGGCGGGTCAGGTATTCCATGGCGACATTCCGCGTTATATGGCGGGTGACCCGACGGCAGGTAAGCTGTCTGGCGGCTTCCTGTTCAAAATGTATGGTTTGCCAGCGGCAGCCATTGCGATTTGGCATTCAGCCAAACCGGAAAATCGTGCCAAAGTGGGCGGCATCATGATCTCCGCCGCGCTGACCTCGTTCCTGACCGGCATCACCGAGCCGATCGAGTTCTCATTCATGTTCGTGGCGCCGATTCTGTATGGCATTCACGCTATTCTGGCGGGACTGGCATTTCCGGTTTGTATCCTGCTGGGTATGCGTGACGGCACAAGCTTTTCCCACGGTCTGATCGACTTTATCGTACTGAGCGGCAACAGCAGCAAAATCTGGTTGTTCCCGGTTATTGGGATTATCTACGGTTTGATTTACTACACCGTATTTCGCGTATTGATCGTTAAGCTGAATCTAAAAACGCCTGGCCGCGAAGAGACAGCGAATGAGCAATCTTCCGCTACGGACAGCGAAATGGCGGGTAAACTGGTCACGGCATTTGGTGGTAAAGGGAACATCACCAATCTTGATGCGTGTATTACCCGTTTACGTGTTAGCGTGACGGACGTGGCGAAAGTGAACCAGACGGAATTAAAAAGTCTCGGCGCGCGCGGCGTAGTGATTGCAGGTTCTGGTGTGCAGGCTATCTTCGGCACTAAATCCGATAATCTGAAAACCGATATGGATGACTATCTCCGCAACAGCTAAGAACCCTGACAGCCCCATCGGAGCGGGGTTTATCGTGGGTTGTATGGCCCCAGCCGAAAACGTAGATGGCTGGGGCGGCCGCTGTCGCTTTTTATTTATAAAACGCCGCTTCATTTTTTATGAGGCGTCATGCAATAAAATGACGGCCGTTAACACAAGCTGGAAGCTGGACCGAAAATCTGCTCTAAAGGCAAGCAATTAATCTAAGAAAAGTGGTCCTGAGGTTGAAAGAAAACAAATTTGTCCCGCATACTGATTGATTGAGACTCAGGCTAAAGGAATTGCATCATGGCTGAAGAAACGATTTTCAGTAAAATTATCCGTCGCGAAATCCCCGCAGATGTGGTTTATCAGGATGACCTGGTTACTGCGTTCCGCGATATTTCTCCTAAAGCACCTACCCATATTCTTATCGTTCCTAATGTGTTTATCCCCACGGCTAATGATGTCATTGAAGCGCATGAACAAGCGTTGGGGCGCATGTTTACCGCTGCGGCCAAAATCGCCCGGGCAGAAGGAATTGATGAAAACGGTTATCGTCTGATTGTTAACTGCAATCAGCACGGCGGACAGGAGGTTTATCATATACATATGCATCTGCTGGGTGGCGCACCGCTTGGTCCGATGCTGTCTAACTGATCGCTGGAACAGGAATATGTCATGCGCCAATGGCTAATCGGTCTGCTGTTGTTGCTCAGCCTGGCGGGCTGTCGCAGCGACAAGCCGATGATCAACACTTCGCAATCGCTGGTAATGGAATCATCGGTGCTGTCGGCAGGTATTATCACCGATGAGCCTGCGCTGGATGAAGAGGATGGGCAGAAACGGGCCAGTAGCATGCTCTACAACCAACGCGAAACGCCGGTAGTTGTACACTATCGTTATTATTGGTATGACGATAAAGGACTGGAAATCACGCCGCGTGAACCGCCACAAACTGTTGCGGTTCCGCCGCTGGGCAGCGTTGCTGTCACGTCCCAACTCGGTAACCTGACCGCCAGTAAGGTTCGTCTCTATCTTTATCTCTGAGGACTGTTACGTGATTCGCAGTGTAAATCGTACTGGAGTGCTGTTGATGGCACTCATTCTTTCGGGTTGTGTGCTGAAACAGCAACCGCCCGCACCGGTTGAACCCACACAGCCGGTTGAACCCACCAAACCCGTTCCACAACCGGAACCCGTTCCTCAGCCGGAGCCGATTCCGCAGCCGCCGAAGCTGAAAACCATTAACTGGGATGCCAGCGTGCAGCCGCTGGTGGCACAGATGCTACAGGCCACTAACGCCAACACCGATGCAGGTAACGTGCTGCTGGTAGACCGCATCAAAAACAGTACCAACGGCGCGCTGCAAAGTGAAAAAGCCACCGATGCGCTGCAAAACGCATTGAAAAACAATGGGAAATATACGCTGGTTTCCGCCGATCAAATTACGCAAGCGAAACAGACTCTGGGTTTGCCGGCCGATGACAGCCTCAATTCGCGCAGTAAAGCGATTGGCCTGGCGCGTTATCTGAACGCACAATATGTGCTGTACAGCAACGCTCAGGGCGACGTGAAAACCCCCACGCTGCAAATGCAATTGATGCTGGTGCAGACTGGCGAAATTGTCTGGTCAGGCACCGGGACGGCACAGAATTAACTTAGCGATGCAGCGGATGATTGCGCGCAGCCTCGGCGAAAGCGCGCTTGCCAGCCTGACGCCGCTTGCCGGTTTGACCGGACAAAGTCAGGCTATTGAGAGTGAGCGGGGCAGATTTATTGCGCGTCCTGCGCCGCATCCCGCCATCCCGTTTGTTGATCGTCAGCGTGAATACCGCATTTTGAAGAAACTGCACGCGGCGCGATTAACACCCGCGCCTTTGGCTGGGTATCGACAGGGGCTCTTGTTGCCGTGGCAACCAGGCAAGGTGCTGTCTGCTGAGGCGTTTACCCAGCAACTGCCACGCATCATCAGTTTGCTGTGCTTTCTGCATCGGCAGCCGCTAACCGGCTATCGGCTCACGCTGTTGCCGCTGTTATGGCAATACTGGCAGCGTTGCCGCCACCGGAACCTGAAGTGGCTACGAGAACTTTAGCATTTATCACGGATTGGTGAACCGCTGCCGCTGCGGTTAGCACCGTTACATATGGATGTTCACGCAGGTAATATCGTCATGTCAGAGGATGGCTTGCACCTTATCGACTGGGAATATGCAGCGGATGGCGATGTGGCGCTGGAGCTGGCGACAGTCTGCGTCGCCGA
Source organism: Mixta mediterraneensis (assembly GCF_014946725.1). Taxonomy (GTDB): domain Bacteria; phylum Pseudomonadota; class Gammaproteobacteria; order Enterobacterales; family Enterobacteriaceae; genus Pantoea; species Pantoea mediterraneensis. The sequence goes on along the minus strand of NZ_JACFXY010000006.1, from coordinate 196,902 downwards.
TCCGGCCCATCAGCAGCGCTGGTTAGCGCATTACGCGCAGGCCGCACAATTATCGTTTTCGTCATTGCAGCGCCAGGTACAACGCTGGCAGCCGTGGCTACGTTTATTAATGGCCAGTTGGTATCAGTTACGCGCCGAGCAGAGCGGCGAAAAAGCCTTGCAACAGTTGGCTCAACAGAGCTGGGAACAGGTTTAATTACTTTATGCAGGCTGCATAAAGTCACAGGATTTTGGTCATGACAACACATTTACCCGGCCCGCTGATGCTGGACGTTGAAGGTTACGAGTTAGATGCGGAAGAGCGCGAAATACTCAAACACCCTTTAGTTGGAGGGGTGATATTGTTTGCCCGCAATTATCACGATCCGGCGCAACTTGCGGAGCTGGTGCGGCAAATCCGTGCGGCCTCACATACGCGTCTGGTGGTCGCGGTTGATCAGGAAGGCGGCCGCGTGCAGCGTTTCCGTGATGGCTTCACCAGCTTGCCCGCGATGCAGTCCTTCGCTGCGCTGCATGACAGGCATACAGCAGGTGAACTGGCACAGCAGGCAGGCTGGCAAATGGCAGCCGAGATGATCGCCATGGATATTGATATTAGCTTCGCGCCGGTACTGGATATTGGCCATATCAGCGCGGCAATTGGTGATCGATCTTTCCATGCCGATCCGGACATTGCGCTGGCCGTTGCGCGCCGCTTTATCGACGGAATGCATGAAGCAGGCATGAAAACCACCGGTAAGCATTTTCCAGGGCATGGCGCGGTGAGCGCTGACTCGCATAAAGAGACACCGCGCGATCCGCGCGATGAAGCGACGCTGCGCCAGCACGATATGGCGATTTTCCGCACCCTGATTGCCGCTCAGGCGCTGGATGCCATTATGCCTGCCCACGTTATCTATACTGAAATCGACGCGTTACCCGCCAGTGGTTCACCCTATTGGCTGAAAACCGTATTGCGCAAAGAGCTGGGTTTTACGGGGGTCATTTTCTCGGACGATTTATCGATGGAAGGGGCTGCCGTGATGGGAAGCTATGCCGAACGCGCGCAGCAGTCGCTCGCTGCCGGTTGCGATATGATCCTGGTGTGTAATCAGCGTCAGGAGGCAATTAGCGTGCTGGATAGTCTGACCATCATCGGGGCTGAACGTGTTTCGCAGCTGTACCATCAGGGAACCTTCAGCCGCCAAAGTTTGCAAGCGAGTTCGCGTTGGAAAAGTAACGCTCAACAGCTAAGTGCGTTACAGGCGCGCTGGCTGGCTCATAAAGCGTCGCGGTCATAACTGAACGGGCTGCCCGGCGTAGTCATCGTTGAGGAAAATCATGATTATCTATCTACACGGTTTTGATTCTACGAGTCCGGGCAACCATGAAAAAGTGCTGCAACTGCAATTCATCGACCCTGACGTTAGGCTGATTAGCTACAGTACCCGCCATCCCAGACATGATGTGCAATTTCTGCTGAAAGAAACCGACAAAATGCTGGCGCTATGTGATGACCGTAGCTCACTGATTTGCGGCGTGGGCCCTGGAGGTTACTGGCCGGAACGCATTGGGTTTTTATGCGGTATTCGCTAGGTGATTTTTAATCCCAACCTGTTTCCATTTGAAAATATGACAGGAAAACAGACCGGCCTGAAGAGTATAAAGACATCGCGACTAAATGTGTGAGTGACTTTCGCGAGAGAAACCGCCATTACTGTTTGGCCATTTTGTCGCGTCAGGATGACGTTCTCGACAGTCAGCGGAGTGCCCAGCGACTTCACCCTTTTTATGAAATCATATGGGACGATAAGGAAGGGCATAAATTCAGGAATATTGCGCCATATCTTCAGCGATAAAAGCTTTCAAAACAGTACGTTAATTCTACAAGCATCTAAAAGGTGCCTGTTTTCATGGGTGATATTCTGAGTTTGCGCTAAGAAATTTGATGTCAATCAATTTTCTTATGCCCAACACTTCACACCATGCTATTCTGCCCTCAGATCGCGATTTTAACTTCGCCAACCCTATGTTTATTAAGGTTTAATTTAACTATTGATTAACTGTTGGTTCACAATTTGAGGGGGTTCTTGTTGACTACATCTATTCAGAAAATCGTTATTGTCGGAGGCGGTGCCGGTGGCCTGGAAATGGCGACACAGTTAGGCCATAAACTGGGCCGTAAAAAGAGAGCTGAGATTATTTTGGTTGACCGCAACCACAGCCATTTGTGGAAACCGCTGCTACATGAAGTCGCAACCGGCTCAATGGATGAAGGTATTGATGCGCTGAGTTATCTGGCTCATGCGCGCAACCATGGTTTTCAGTTCCAGCTTGGATCCTTGACTGACATTAATCGCGAGAAGAAAGTTATTTCACTGGCGGAAGTGCTGGATGCGCATGGCGAAGTGCTGGTGCCACAGCGCGAGCTTGCCTACGACACGCTGGTAATGGCGCTGGGCAGCACCTCCAATGATTTCGGCACACCGGGCGTTAAAGATCACTGTATCTTCCTTGATAATCCGCATCAGGCGCGTCGTTTCCACAACGAAATGCTTAATCTTTTCCTGAAGTTCTCCGCCAGTGAAGGGCAGACTGAAAAGGTGAATATCGCGATCGTTGGCGGGGGGGCGACCGGCGTTGAGCTTTCTGCGGAGCTGCATAATGCGGTAAAACAGCTGCATAGTTACGGTTATAAAGGTCTGGGCAGTGAAGCGCTGAACGTTACGTTAGTTGAAGCGGGTGAACGTATTCTGCCGGCCTTGCCACCGCGTATTTCGTCGGCGGCGCAACAGGAACTGACCAAACTGGGCGTGCGCGTACTTACGCAAACGATGGTAACCAGCGCGGATAAAAAAGGTCTGCATACCAAAGGCGGCGAGTATATTGAAGCCGATTTAATGGTGTGGGCCGCAGGTATCAAAGCGCCTGACTTTATGAAAGGAATTGGCGGACTTGACACTAACCGCATTAATCAGCTGGTGGTCAAAGAGACGCTGCAAACCACGCTGGATGATGATATTTACGCCATCGGTGATTGCGCCTCCTGCGCACTGCCTTCAGGCGGTTTTGTGCCGCCTCGGGCACAGTCGGCGCACCAGATGGCCTCACGCGCGATGGAAAATATTCTGGCGCAGCGCAGTGGCAAACCATTGAAAGCGTATGTGTATAAAGATCATGGTTCGCTGGTGTCACTGTCGCGCTTCAGTACGGTTGGCAGTCTGATGGGTAATCTGATGCGTGGCTCGATGATGGTAGAAGGGCGCATTGCGCGTTTCGTTTACATCTCTCTGTATCGTATGCACCAGATTGCGCTCCATGGATATTTCAAAACCGGTCTGATGATGCTGGTGGGCAGCATCAACCGCGTCATCCGTCCACGCCTCAAACTGCATTAATCTGATAAGGCGGGTTTCCGCCTTTTATCCTTCTGTCTTGTTGATTTTCAGCGAAAAAAGAGTCGTACTGAGAAGGGAAGTCAGCGCCTTCCCGTGTCGCTCAGAACTCTCCTAAAAGCTGGCCCTGACGGCTGTCGTTCAGATTTCCTCCATTTATCTGATGTTGCAATTTCGGTCCATCTGTAAAACTTCTTTCAACAAACACGGCGGGTCGCGCACGCCGGGTTAGGCCCCAACTGTTGAGGATGTAACAGCGGCAGGAATGCGCGGTAACACTTTCAGGAGGAACGTCCTGTGAATAAGTCAATGTTAGCGGGTATCGGTGTTGGTGTGGCAGCGGCACTGGGCGTTGCCGCCGTGGCGGGCATGAACGTGTTTGACCGCGGGCCGCAATACGCACAGGTACTGTCAGCTACCCCGATTAAAGAAAGTATCAAACAGCCGCGTCAGGAATGCCGCAACGTCACGCTGACCCATCGCCGTGCCGTGCAGGATGACAACCGTATCGCGGGTTCAGTATTAGGCGCCGTGGCGGGTGGCGTGCTGGGTCATCAGTTTGGCGGCGGGCGCGGCAAAGATGTTGCGACTGTGGCAGGCGCGGGTGCTGGGGGGTACGCGGGTAATCAGGTCCAGGCCGGGATGCAAAACCGTGATACATACACGACGACGGAGCAGCGCTGCAAAACCGTTTACGACAAACAAGAAAAAATGTTGGGATACGATGTGACCTATAAAATAGGCAACCAACAGGGCAAAATCCGCACGGAAAATGATCCTGGCACGCGTATTCCACTCGACCGCAATGGTCAGCTTATCCTTAACAGCGATCAGGCTTAACCGGGCAAAGCTTTGCCGCGTTAGCGGCCACACAGCAGACAAAAACCAGAAAGCGCATCAGGGAAGATGCGCTTTTTTATCTGTTTTTTTACACCCGATTTTCTGCCAGTTGTGCGACAAATCCCTGCACCCATTCCATGCGAACCTTACGCTCCGTCAGTTCACGGGTAAAGCGCAGGCGTGCTGGACCATCCAGCTTCCACTGTTTGGGATCTTTCTGTAGCAGGCCAATCAGCCAGGCCGGATCAACGCTGTTCTGCGGCGCAAAATCAAAGAAGCCGCCTTTATCGCTGGCTTCGATTTTACGCACCCCCAGGGCCTGTGCTTGCAACCGTAATGCAGCAATATCCAGCAGGTTGCGTGCTGGATCCGGCAACAGGCCAAAGCGATCAATCATCTCGACTTTTAATTCCTGCAATTCAGTTTCGTTACCGGCGCTGGCGATCCGCTTGTATAGCGATAAGCGTGTATTCACATCGGGAATAAAATCTTCCGGCAGCAGGGCAGGCATACGCAACTCTACTTCGGTTTGATTGTTGGTCAGGTCCTCAAGCGATGGCTCGCGACCGGCTTTTAACGCATCCACCGCGTTCTCTAACAGCTCCATATACAGCGAGAAACCCAGGGTTTCCATCTGTCCGCTCTGTTCTTCCCCCAGCAACTCGCCGGCACCACGAATTTCAAGATCGTGCGTTGCCAGTGCAAAGCCAGCGCCTAAATCTTCCAGCGACGCAATTGCTTCAAGACGCTTTTGCGCATCACTGGTCATCGCTTTGGGATGCGGCGTCAGCAACCAGGCATACGCCTGATGATGTGAACGACCCACGCGACCCCGTAACTGATGCAGCTGCGCCAGACCAAAATGGTCAGCGCGTTCGATGATAATGGTGTTTGCGGTCGGGATATCGATACCGGTTTCAATAATGGTGGTACACACCAGCACATTAAAGCGTTGATGGTGGAAATCATTCATCACCCGTTCCAGATCGCGCTCGCGCATTTGGCCATGACCAATGGCGATGCGGGCTTCCGGCACCAGTTCTGCCAGGCGCTGTGCGGCTTTCTCGATATTCTCGACGTCATTGTACAGGTAATAAACCTGGCCACCACGTAGCACTTCACGCAGAATGGCTTCACGGATCACCAGATTATCAAACTCGCGCACAAACGTTTTGACCGCCAGACGACGCGCGGGTGGGGTAGCGATGATCGACAGATCGCGCATACCGCTCATCGCCATATTCAGCGTGCGTGGGATCGGCGTGGCGGTAAGCGTCAGAATATCAACATCGGCCCGCATTGCCTTAATCCGCTCTTTATGACGAACGCCAAATCGGTGTTCTTCATCCACAATCAGCAGTCCCAGATCGCGCCACTTTAAATCGCTCATCAGCAATTTATGCGTACCGATCAGAATATCGATTTTGCCTTCGCTGGCCTGTTCCAACACCTGCGTTTGCTCTTTAGCGGTACGGAAGCGCGACAGCATCTCAATGCGTACCGGCCAGTTAGCAAAGCGATCGCGGAAGTTATCATAATGCTGCTGTGCCAGCAGGGTAGTTGGCACCAGTACCGCGACCTGTTTGTTGTTCTCAACCGCTAAAAAAGCGGCACGCATCGCCACTTCGGTTTTGCCAAAGCCAACGTCGCCACAAACCAGACGATCCATCGCCAGCGGCTGACACATATCGCTCAATACCGCATTAATGGCTTGCGCCTGATCGGGCGTGGTATCGAACGGGAAGCCTTCGCAGAACAGTTGATATTGTTCGCGATCGTGCTTAAAGGCGAAGCCGGTTTTGGCGGCGCGCTGGGCATAAATATCCAGCAACTCCGCTGCCACATCGCGCACTTTTTCTGCCGCTTTCTGCCGCGCACGTGACCAGGCATCGCTGCCCAGCTTATGCAACGGCGCATTTTCATCCGCGCCGCCAGCATAGCGGCTGATCAGATGTAACGATGATACCGGCACATATAATTTGGCGTCATTAGCGTAGGAGAGCATCAGATATTCAGCCTGGATACCCCCCGCCGCAAGCGTCGTCAGGCCGATATAACGACCGACACCGTGCTCCAGATGCACCACAGGCTGACCGGGGTGCAACTCCGCCAGGTTACGAATCAGGATGTCGGGATTAATAGTCCGGCGGGTATCCTGACGACGGCGACTGACGCGTTCACCAAGCAGATCACTTTCGCAAATCAGGGCGCGGTTGCCCTGGGTATCAATAAAGCCGCGCTCGCTGGCACCAATCATCAGCGTAAAACGCGCAGCACGGGCTTCATCAAGCCTGTGCGCCGGTTGTGGACGCAACTTAATACGCGCCAGCAGCTCTTGCAGGCTTTCACGACGTCCTTCACTTTCTACCGAGAAGGTCACCGCACCGGCGAATTGTTCAAGGAACTGACGCAGGTGGTCAAGCGGCGCTTTGGCCTGTGCCTGTACAGTCAGATCAGGCAATGGCTGATAGCCGAGGTTGGTATTCGCCGCTTTTTCAGGCAGCGTATCGTGGGACATTTGCACGCGCGGCCAGCTTTTCAGCTCACCCATCAGTGCATCCGGGCGTAGCCACAGCGTAACCGGTTCAATTAAGGGCCGCATGGGATCGACACGTCGGTTTTCATAGCGTGCATTGGCATCTTGCCAAAACCGTGTAGCGCTGCCTTCCAGATCGCCACAATTCACCAGCAGCGTATTGCCGGGTAAATAGCTAAATAAGGCTGGCAGCGGCTGGTCAAAAAACAGCGGTTGCCAGTATTCAATACCGGCGGGCAAGGTGCCTTTGCTGACCTGTTGATAGATGTGCTCCGCTTCACGCCGCACTTCAAACAGCTCGCGCCAGCGGCTGCGAAAAAGTTCAATGGCGGCTTTGTCGCTGGGAAATTCGTGAGCGGGCAGCAGATTGATTTCTGGCACGGCTTCCAGCGTTCGTTGGCTGTCAACGTCAAAAAGACGCAGGCTGTCAATTTCATCATCGAAAAAGTCGATGCGATAAGGTTGTTCACTGCCCATTGGAAACAGATCAAGTAATGCGCCACGCGTGGCGTATTCACCGTGCTCCATCACCTGATCGACATGACGATAGCCAGCCTGCTCCAGCTGATCGCGCAGGCGATCGCGCGACAGTTTTTGCCCCTGCTTCATTACCAATGCATGACCATGCAGGAAGCTGTGCGGACATACACGCTGCATCAGCGTATTGACCGGCAAAATCAGCATACCGCGCTGCATCGTGGGCAATTGATATAACGTTGAAAGGCGGGCGGAGATAATGTCCTGATGTGGCGAGAAGCTGTCGTAAGGCAGCGTTTCCCAGTCGGCGAGATGGCTAACCGGTAGATCGGTAAACTGTCGGATTTCGTCCAGCAAGCGTAAGGCGGTTTGTGTGTCAGGCGTAATCATTAACACCGGACCGGTATGGCGCTCGGCGATGCTGGCACATTCGACGGCGTGCGCGGCACCGATCAGCTGACCGAGCTGGCGGGTATCGCCGGATTTTACGGGCAGGGTATAGCGAGTCTGTTCGGACATGGGATCTCGAGGTTTCTCCATTTTTTGCCAGGGCGTAATCATTTCATATTACGCCCTGGGGATCACCTCTGCGGCAGAATTTTACTGCCGCTTCGCCACTGGACGGGCGTTATTTTATAGCTTGCTGTGTGTAGTGCATACGCGGGCGGTCAACGTTGGCCCAGCACAGGTCACGCTCAAGGTGATAACTGTGATTGCCGTCGTCCCACTTCACGTAGTAGCCGGTGGGTGCTTCTCCCTGTTCAAAGACGTTAACGACTTCGCCTCTGATCTCCCCTGATTTGTGTTTGACAATACTGCCTTTGGGAAATTTGAACATGGTCGCTACCTCTTACGTCTGTGTAATATTTAACCTCTTGTCGTCTGATTAAGTGTAGTTTAGCGCCGTGGTTGACGGATAATCGTACGATTAACCGCCTCTTTTTATCGCATTTCTGTGAATGGGTGCTGTCATTGACGCATTCTGACGTAACTTTGCTGCACACTCAGCGAGTTAGAGGTTTCATAAAGCAGGCGGCTCCTTTATCATCCCACTACTTATTTTCAGGCAACTGCACATTGGATTCCATGTATCAACCTGTCGCGCTATTTATCGGTCTGCGCTACATGCGCGGGCAAGCATCGGATCGCTTCGGTCGCTTTGTTTCCTGGCTGTCAACCATTGGCATCACGTTAGGGGTGTTGGCGCTGGTCACGGTGCTATCCGTGATGAACGGCTTTGAACGCGAGCTGGAAGGCAACATCCTTGGGCTGATGCCTCAGGCGCTGGTCACCAGCGAAAAGGGCAGTATCAATCCACAGCAACAGCCCGCTTCCAGCCTCAAACTACAAGGCGTTAACCGCGTTGCGTCGCTGACCACTGCAGATGTGGTGTTACAGAGCGCGCACAGCGTTTCTGTTGGTGTAATGTTGGGTATTATGCCAGATGAAAACGATCCCCTGACCCCGTATCTGGTTAATACCCAGCAACGCGTACTGCAATCGGGCCAGTACAACGTCATTCTCGGTGAACAACTGGCAAACCAGCTGGGCGTGAAGCGTGGCGACCGACTGCGTTTGATGGTGCCGTCGGTGAGCCAGTTTACACCGATGGGGCGGGTGCCGAGCCAGCGTTTGTTTACCGTTGCCGGGACGTATGCCGCAAACAGCGAAGTCGATGGCTACCAAATTTTGGTCAATCAACAGGACGCGTCGCGTGTGATGCGCTACCCGGCGGGAAATGTCACCGGCTGGCGACTCTGGCTGGATAAGCCTCTGGACGTTGACAGCCTTAGCCAGCAAACGTTGCCGGACGGCATGGTATGGAAAGACTGGCGCGAGCGCAAAGGGGACCTGTTCCAGGCGGTGCGCATGGAAAAAAATATGATGGGCTTGCTGCTGAGCCTGATCATCGCCGTCGCCGCGTTTAATATCATCACTTCGCTGGGGTTGCTGATCATGGAGAAGCAGGGCGAAGTGGCGATACTGCAAACGCAGGGCTTAACCCGGCGTCAAATTGTCGCAGTCTTCATGGTGCAGGGAGCCAGTGCCGGGATAATCGGGACGCTGTTGGGAACGCTGCTTGGCGTGTTGCTCGCCAGCCAGCTGAATAACCTGATGCCGGTGATTGGCCTGTTCCTTGATGGTGCAGCATTGCCGGTTGATATTAATCTGTGGCAAGTGGTGGCTATTGCCTTCAGCGCAATGGTCGTCGCACTGCTTTCTACGCTTTATCCTTCGTGGCGCGCTGCCGCCGTTCAACCCGCCGAGGCTTTACGTTATGAGTAACTCTCCTTTGTTGCAGTGTCGCGATCTGTGTAAGCGCTATCAGGAAGGCAGCGTGCAGACGGAGGTGCTGCGCAATGTGGCTTTTAGCCTGCAACCGGGCGAATTGATGGCGATTGTCGGCAGTTCCGGTTCCGGTAAAAGTACTTTGCTGCATCTGCTGGGCGGACTGGATGCGCCTACTTCAGGCGATGTGGTCTTTGATGGGAAATCACTAAACGCCATGTCCTCATCGGCGAAGGCCGAATTGCGCAATCGCGAGCTGGGCTTTATTTATCAGTTCCACCATTTATTGCCGGACTTTAGCGCGCTGGAAAACGTCGCCATGCCGCTGCTAATTGGTAAAAGCGGCAAAGCGGAAGCGCAGGATCGGGCGCGTGAGATACTGCAAGCCGTCGGGCTTGAACATCGGGCTACGCATCGCCCTTCCGAATTATCTGGCGGGGAACGCCAGCGCGTCGCCATTGCCCGTGCGCTGGTGAATAAGCCGCGCCTGGTTATGGGCGATGAACCCACCGGCAACCTTGATGCGCGTAATGCCGATGCCATCTTTGAGCTGTTAGGTGAACTGAATGTGCGCCAGGGCACGGCATTTTTAGTGGTGACGCATGATCTGCTGCTGGCTAAGCGCATGACGCGCCAGATGAGAATGCGTGATGGGCAGTTGAGCGACCAACTGACCTTTGCAGGAGCGGTGTAATGGGGTCTTCCTTATCGCTGCTGTTGGGGCTGCGCTTTAGCCGTGGCCGGCGTCGTGGCGGCATGGTTTCGCTGATTTCGGTGATCTCTACTTTTGGTATTGCGCTGGGCGTGGCGGTATTGATTATCGGCCTGAGCGCAATGAACGGGTTTGAGCGCGAACTCAATAACCGCATTCTTGCGGTGGTGCCACACGGTGAAATCGAAGCGGTTAAGCAGCCGTTTCAGCACTGGCAATCAATGATTGCCCCCATCGAAAAGGTGCCGGGTATTGCCGCTGCCGCGCCTTACGTCAATTTTACCGGGTTGATTGAAAACGGCGCAAAATTGCAGGCGTTACAGGTTAAAGGCGTGGATCCAGCCCAGGAGCCGCGCCTGAGCGCGCTGCCACGTTTTGTCGCAGACAATAAATGGTCAACGTTTGCCGCGGGCAAACAGCAAATTATTCTGGGCGGCGGTATTGCGCGATCGCTGAACGTCAGGCAGGGCGACTGGATCACCATCATGATCCCGAATAATGACGGTGATAATAAACTGCTGCAGCCGAAGCGCGTGCGCTTACAGGTCAGCGGTATTCTGCAACTCAGTGGTATGCTGGATCACAGCCTGGCGCTGGTGCCGCTCGCCGATGCGCAAAACTATCTGGATATGGGCGAAAATGTTTCTGGCATTGCGCTGAAGATGGACGATCCCTTTAAAGCCGTCAAGCTGGTGCGGGATGCGGGTGAAGCGACGCACGCTTATGTCTATATCAAAAGCTGGATTGGCACTTACGGCTATATGTATCGCGACATCCAGATGATCCGCGCCATTATGTATCTGGCGATGGTGCTGGTGATTGGCGTGGCCTGTTTCAACATCGTTTCGACGCTGGTAATGGCCGTGAAAGACAAGAGCAGCGATATTGCGGTGTTGCGGACTCTGGGCGCCAAAGATCGTCTGATTCGTGCCATTTTTATCTGGTACGGCTTGCTGGCAGGGTTGCTCGGCAGCGTCAGCGGTGTGGTGGTTGGCGTACTGGTGGCGCTAAATCTGACTACGCTGGTGCGTGGGCTGGAAAATATTACCGGACATCATTTGCTGGAGGGCGACATCTATTTTATCGATTTTTTGCCGTCAGAACTGCATTGGTTTGACGTCTTTTCGGTGCTTATCACCGCCATCCTGTTAAGCCTGGTGGCAAGTTGGTATCCGGCAAGGCGCGCCAGCCGCATCGCTCCGGCGCGGGTCCTGAGTGGACAATAATGGCCTGAATCACGCGGTGCGCCAGGATGCGTCTGCGCGCCGCGTATTTTCGGCTTTTGTAGCATGGTGCTGTCATGCGCAACCATTATTATCAGGCTGCTAGCCTAAAAATTTGTTTATAGCGGCTCGCCGAAGCCGCTGCACAAGGAGCCTTTATGCGCACACCACGTCGACGCTTACGACTCGCCCGGCTGAAAAAGACCCGGCGAAAAGTGCATCAGCGCTTTCGCCAGCGTATTTTTGAGCGCGATCGTCAGGCTGAACTGGTTGCACACCCGCTGCCGCATGTGGTGGTACTGACCGGTGCGGGCATTTCTGCCGAATCAGGCATCCGCACCTTTCGCGCCGCTGACGGATTATGGGAAGAACACCGGGTGGAAGATGTTGCCACACCGGAAGGCTTTGCGCGCGATCCCGCGCAGGTACAGCGCTTCTATAACGCACGCCGCCACCAATTGCAGCAGCCAGAAATTCAGCCTAATGCCGCGCATCTGGCATTAGCCGAGCTTGAGCAGGTGCTCGGCGACAACTTTTTGCTGGTAACACAAAACATCGACAATCTGCATGAGCGCGCGGGCAATACACGCGTGCTGCATATGCACGGTGAATTGCTGAAGGTGCGCTGTGCAACCAGCGGTCAGGTGATTGAGTGGACCGGCGATGTCACCAGTGACGATCGCTGTACCTGCTGTCAGTTTCCTTCAGCACTCCGCCCACATGTGGTGTGGTTTGGTGAAATGCCCATCGGCATGGAGGAAATTTATCAGGCGCTGGAAAACGCTGATGTATTTATTGCAATTGGCACATCAGGCCATGTTTATCCGGCGGCGGGGTTCGTGCATGAAGCTAAATTGCAGGGAGCGCATACGGTGGAACTGAACCTGGAGCCAAGCCAGGTCGGCAATTAATTTGCCGAAAGCCATTACGGCTTTGCCAGCGAAGTGGTGCCGGCGTTTGTGCACACCTTACTGCGCGGTTTATACAAATAAAGCAGGGCGGCATGTTGGCCGCCCGTACCGGTTAACGTCCGGCTTTCAGTTTCTGGAAAAGCGTTTCGTACAGCACGCTGGCATCACCCACATCGTTTTGCCATTCGCCGTTTTTAATCACGTCGGCTGAAGGATAAAGAGAGGGATCGTCCGCCACCGCTTTTGGCAGCAATTTTTTCGCTTCAAGATTCGGTGTTGGATACCCAATCGTTTCAGCAACTTTTGCCGCTACATCCGGGCGCAACAGGAAGTTAATCAGCTTCAGCGCGCCCTCTTTATTTTTAGCATTTGCCGGAATAGCCAGATTGTCCATCCAGAAAATGCCGCCTTCCTTCGGCCAGATAACCTGCAGCGGTGTGCCTGCCTGACGTGCAATGTAAGCCGATCCATTCCAGATCATCCCCAGATTCACTTCACCTTCCATATAAGGATTGCCTGGGTTGTCTGAGTTAAAAGCCAGTACGTTTGGCATCAGCTTTTTCAACTCTTCGTAAGCCGCTTCAATCTGTTGTGGATCGCGCGTATTGCCCGAGTAGCCCAACTTGCGCAGCGCCATCTGAAAGACTCCACGCGCGTCGTCGGTCAGCAGCAGACTTTGCCGGTACTCAGGATTCCACAGGTCGGCCCAGCGGGTAACGCTCTTGGGATCGAGTTCATCCGTGTTGATCCCGATCGCTGTTGCGCCCCAGATGTAGGGAATGGAGTAATCATTATTCGGATCAAACGGCTTATTCAGCAGGTCAGGATCGAGGTTTTTAAAATTACTTAGCTGTGATTTGTCGATCTTTTGCAGCATGCCTTCATTGCGCATTTTGGCAACGAAATAGGTTGAAGGCACCACTAAATCATATGCCCCGTCTTTCCAGGTTTTTAGCTTGGCGTACATGCTTTCATTAGATTCATAGGTGGAGTAAATCACCTTGATGCCGGTCTCTTTGGTGAACTGCTCCAGCAGCCCTGGCGGGACATATTCGGTCCAGTTGTAGAAATAGAGCGTTTTGCTGTCGTCCGCGTGTGCGCCCTGCATGCTCAATGCCAGCGCTCCAGCCGCCAGCCAATGAGACCATTTCATCATCATTATTCCCCTTTAGGTTTTGGTTTTGTCACGAAGCAACCACTGGCTACCAGCCACTAATAACAAAGAGAGCAGCATCAAAATCGTGGCGAGCGCATTCACCTCGGGTGAGACGCCCACTTTGACCATTGAATAAATTTTTAACAGCAAAATTTCGAAAGTCGGACCGGTGACAAATGACGATACCACGACGTCATCCATCGACAGGGTAAAACTTAACAGCCAGCCCGCAGCCACCGCTGGCATGGCCAGCGGCAGTAAGATTTTACGTAAAATGGTGGTTTCGCTGGCGCCCAAATCTTTGGCGGCCTCGAGCATACGCACATCAAAGCCCTTGAGGCGCGAATAAACGGTGATCACCACAAACGGCAGACAGAAAGTGATATGAGAAAACAGCAGTGACCAGAAGCCGAGCGAAATGCCGAGGAGCATGAACAGCACCAGCAGTGAAATTGCCATGACAATATCGGGTGACATCATCACCACAAATAGCATGCCACTGACAAAGGGCTTACCACGGAAGCGATAGCGATAAAGCGCCACCGCAGTCAGCGAGCCGATAAGCGTAGCGCAGCTGGCAGAGAGCACGCCCATAATCAATGAATGCTGTGCAGCCTGAATCAGGCTGTCGTTGCGAAACAACAGGCTGTACCACTGCGTGGTTATACCCTGCCAGTTGATGCCAAAGCGCGATGCGTTAAATGAATTAACGATCAAGATCACGATAGGAATATAGAGCCAGGCATAAATGACGGCCATAAAACCGCCGCGTAACCAGCGAGCCATCATTCTAATTCCACCTTTTTATTCAGCAGGCGCGCGGCGCGCCAGTAAATCAGCAGCATTAAGCCCATTAATATCGTCATCACAATGCTGGTGGCAGCGCCGAACGGCCAGTCGCGAATATTCAGAAACTGACTTTTGATCACGTTACCGATAAGCAGGTTCTTTGCGCCGCCCATTAAATCAGCGACGTAAAACAGGCCCATCGCCGGGATCATCACCAACAGGCAGCCCGCCACGATGCCTGGCATAGTCAACGGTAGAATAATGCGGAAAAAGGCTTGCAGCTTGCTGGCGCCAAGATCGCGTGCTGCTTCCAGATAAGCTTTGTCGAGTTTTTCCAGGCTGGAGTAGAGCGGCAGCACCATAAACGGCAGCAGGATATAGACCAGGCCCAGGATCACCGCTTCTGAGGTGAACATGATGCGAAAAGGTTTATCGATAACTCCAGTCCAGAGCAGAAAATCATTGAGCCAGCCGCGAGTGCTGAGAAATATTTTCAGGCCGTAAATGCGAATTAATGAATTGGTCCAGAAAGGCACAATTAACAGAAACAGCAGCAGTGAACGCAGGCGCGCAGGCAGCTTAGTCAGACACCAGGCGAAAGGATACCCCAGCAGCAAACAGCAGGCGGTAGCGATAAACGCCATATTCAGTGAATGCAGTAATACTTCAGCGTAGAGCGGATCGAGCAGGCGGGTGTAATTACTGAAAGTAAATACCATGCTGACAAAATGCGCATCATCACGGGTCAGAAAACTGGTGACAAAAATCATCAGGTTGGGCAGAAAGACGAATAGCGTCAGCCAACTGACAATGAGCGCGATGGCGCTTTTTTGGAAACGGTTACGCATCAGCTTCATGAGGCAGTACCACCTCCCAGCTTGCGACCCAGTTCACCGCCATTTTTTGGTTCAGCGAATGGTCAAAATCGGGATCGTCTTCGTTAAAAAATTCGCTAACCGTGACCAGCTTACCGTTTTCCAGTTCAACGGTCGATTCCAGCGTCATGCCTTTGTAGTTACGTTCGCGAACGTAGCCGGTTAATCCTTCAATCACGCTGTCGTCATGGATCTCTTCGACGCGCAGATCCTCCGGACGCAACATGACGTGCAGCCTGTCGCCCGCACTTACCGGAAAAGGACAATAAATATCGCATTCGCGACTTTCTACCCGCGCACGCACCACAGGGGCCTTATCGCTGGCAAGCACTTCGGCGTCGAAAACATTAATTTCGCCAATAAAGCGGGCAACAAACAGATTTTTGGGCTCTTCGTAAATTTCGCGTGGTGTGCCATCTTGTTCGATTTTGCGCTCGCGCATCACCACAATACGATCGGACATGGTCAACGCCTCTTCCTGATCGTGAGTGACGAAAATAAAGATAATGCCGAGTTTGCGTTGCAGCGCTTTCAACTCGTTTTGCATCTGCCTGCGTAGCTTGTAATCCAGTGCCGATAACGATTCATCCAGCAGCAATACTTTAGGACGATTAACCACGGCACGGGCAATGGCAACGCGCTGCTGCTGGCCGCCTGAAAGCTGATGAGGACGGCGTTCGGCAAACGCATCCAGCTGCACCATCGCCAGCGCTTCATTGACGCGTGTGGTGATCTCAGCATCAGGTGTTTTCTGCATACGCAGACCAAAGGCAACGTTCTCAAACACCGACATATGCGGAAACAGCGCATAGCTCTGAAATACCGTATTAACGTGACGATGTTCTGCGGGTGTGTCAGTGATGTCGTGGTTGTCTAAAGTGATATGGCCGCTGTCGGTCTGTTCGAGACCCGCGATCAGACGCAAAATGGTGGTTTTACCGCAGCCAGACGGGCCGAGCAGGGTAATAAACTCACCATGATAAATGGTCAGGTTAAAGTCATTGATGATGGTTTTGCCATCGAAAGCTTTACTGATGCCAGAAAGCGTAACCAGCGCCTGGTGCGCGCATGTTTGCGTCATTTTAGTCTCAGTCTGTCATAGGTCGATAGGTTACAGCATAGTCGTTTAATACGACCAGCCAGCAAGAAAGGGCGGATGATACCTGAAAAACAGGCTAATTCCATGTTTTGCCTATAAATGAACGCGATAAAAACCTGTTATGTGACGCTATTGCCTGGCTCGCCACAATAAATAAATTTTTATTGGCGATTTTACCTGTCCCGTCTTTCCGAAACCGCTCAGACAGCGCTAACCTGTTCGTTAATGATTTGACGCAATCAGGCGTCTGGGCAGTCAGTGAATAATAACTGATGGCAATTTTTTAAGGATGGCAAATGGAACAGTTACTTGAGCGCTTTTTACGTTACGTGGCAGTGGAAACCCAGGCAAAACCGCAGGCGCGTCAGGTGCCGAGCAGTGAAGGCCAGTGGACACTGGCACGTCAGTTACAGGAAGAGTTATTGGCGCTGGGTTTTATTGACGTCACATTGAGCGATCACTGCTGTGTTATGGGCACGCTTCCCGCCAATGTTGACTGGCCCACGCCGGTGATTGGTTTTATCTCACATATGGATACTTCGCCGGATTTCACCGCGAAAAATGTGAATCCCCAGATCATTGAAAACTATCGCGGCGGCGATATTGCGCTTGGTAATGGCAATGAAATTTTGTCACCGGTGATGTTTCCGGTTCTGCATAAGCTCATCGGCCACACGCTGATTACCACTGACGGCAAAACCTTACTCGGGGCAGATGATAAAGCTGGCATTGCGGAAATTATGACGGCGATGGCGCGTCTGGCGAAAGAGGATATTCCACACGGCGCGCTTCGCGTTGCCTTTACGCCCGACGAGGAGATTGGTCGCGGCACGTCACACTTCGATGTGGAAGGTTTTGCCGCTGACTGGGCGTATACCGTGGATGGCAGCGATATAGGCGAATTTGAATTTGAGAATTTCAACGCGGCCTCAGCGACGGTAAAAATTGTGGGCAATAACGTGCATCCCGGCACGGCGAAAGGCGTCATGGTAAATGCACTGGAATTAGCGACGCAATTCCATATGGCAGTGCCCGCCAAAGAGAAACCGCAACACACAGAGGGCTACGAAGGTTTCTACCATCTGCATCAGATGAAAGGCACCGTAGAACACGCTGAATTGCTCTATATCATTCGGGACTTTGATACGGAAAGCTTTGAGCAGCGTAAGCAGACGCTGAAACAGATTGCACAGCAGATAAGCCAGGGTCTGCATCCAGACTGTTCGGTGAAGGTAGACATGAATAATAGCTATCGCAATATGCGTGAAAAGGTTGAGCCCTTCCCACATATTATTGATCTGGCATTACAGGCGATGCGCGATTGTGGTATTGAGCCAAATGTCAAACCGATTCGCGGCGGCACCGACGGTTCAGCGCTGTCCTGGAAAGGATTGCCCTGCCCGAACCTGTTTACCGGCGGATATAATTACCACGGCAAGCATGAGTTCGCATCTCTGAATATCATGGCGCAGTCGGTTGAGGTGATTGTGCGTCTGGCTGAGCTGGCAGGCCAGAAGCAGAACTAACTGAACTGTGCGCACCGCTTCAGTTGAGTCCGGTGCGCACAAACACGTTATTATTCGCCGCTGAAATACCAGTAACCGGCGTTCACCAGCGCGGCGATCTGTGCCAGTACCGACGGATCGTCCAGCGCGTCGCCCAGCTCCTCCAGCGTAATCTCCTGATGATGCGCCAGCACCGTCAGGACGTCCGGGTGTGAACACTCGATACGCTCGCCATTCACGTATACCGCATCGCCAATCGTTAACACACGCAGACCACCGAGGCGAGAAAGCACATCGCCCTGTTGCAGCGCATCGTAAATTTCATCCGGCTGATAAGGGGGTTCCGGCGGCGCGACATCCAGTTCATGACGCGATTGAGAGATAAATTCACCAAACCAATGGGCAAAATGCGTCGGCTGGTTAATAACATCCAGCATCACCTGGCGTATCCCTTCAAGCTCCTGTGGCAGGATCTGTGCAGGGCAATCGCGTGATGGCACGTCCGGGTCGGTAAAACGGTAACTGCCTAATTCATTAGCCAGCGCGTAATCCGCAAAACTGCTGATCAGTTCCCGGCCGCTGGGCGCCCGGAAGCCAACGGAATAGTTGATGGCATTTTCCAGTGAATAGCCTTCGTGTGGGAACCCAGGTGGAATATACAGAATATCGCCCGGTTCCATCTCTTCATCAATAATGGCATCAAACGGCTCGACCTGAAGCAGATCAGGATGCGGACAGTGCTGCTTCATGGGTATTTTTTCACCAACACGCCAGCGACGACGGCCGGTACCCTGAATAATAAAAACATCGTACTGATCGAGATGCGGGCCAACGCCACCGCCCGGCACGGCAAACGAAACCATTAAGTCGTCGATGCGCCAGTCAGGCAGAAAGCGGAACGGGCGCATTAACGCAGCTGAAGGTTCGTGCCAGTTATTTACCGCCTGCACCAGCAATGACCAGTTGCTTTCGCCCAGATGATCGTAACTTTCAAACGGGCCGTGGCTAACCTGCCATTTGCCATCCTGATGGCTTACCAATCGGCTATCGACTTCATTTTCCATGGCCAGGCCAGCCAGCTCATCAGGAGAAATGGGATCGATAAAGTTTTTGAAGCCACGCTTTAATACCACCGGACGCTTTTGCCAGTAACGCTGGATAAAATCGGGCCAGTTGAGATCGAGCTGATAGTCCATATAAGGTTCCGCTTAGGGCTGTAAATGCCTGCAAGTATAACAGCCCGCGCGCCTTTCTACTCGCGGCGATGTACGAGTTCCTGGCGCTGAAAAACCACTTCCATACGCGTACCGCCCAGTGAACTGTTGGTAGCAATAATCTTGCCGGCATATTGCTCAAGGATGTCTCGCGCCACCGCCAGGCCAAGCCCCTGTCCCGGTCGTAACGTATCGGCGCGTTGACCGCGAACGAAGATCAAATCGCGCTTGCTTTCAGGAATGCCGGGGCCGTCATCATCAATATAGATATACAACGATTTTTCGGTTTGATGGGCTCTGACTTCAATAAATTCCAGACAATATTTACAGGCGTTATCCAGCACATTGCCCATCACTTCCATAAAATCATTTTGGTCGCCAACAAACGTCAGTTCGGGTGAAATATCAAGGGTAATCGCGACACCTTTATGCTGATAAACCTTGTTTAGCGCGGAACATAAACTGTCGAGCAGGCCCGAAACCGAATGCAAATCGCGTTGCAAAGGGTTGTGATCGGCCTGCATGCTGGCGCGATGCAGATAGTAGCCAATCTGTTGAGAAATGCGGCTGATCTGTTCCAGCATCACCGGTTCGGCTTGCTCAATGGTCAGTTCTTTACCACTGCGTAATGAACGCAACGTACTTTGCAGCACCGCCAGCGGCGTTTTTAAACTGTGGGTGAGATCCGACAAGGTGGTGCGATAGCGCGTATAGCGCTGGCGCTCGTTGGTTAACAACAGATTAAGGTTACGCACCAGGCTTTGTAATTCCTGCGGAGGATGGTCATCCAGATTTTCACGCAGGCTGGTTTCCAGCTCGCGTACCTGCTGGGTCAGATGACCAATGGGACGCAGGCTCCAGTGCGCAGCCAGCCACAGCAGCGGAATAATTAAAATCAGGTTGGCCGCAAAAACGTAGCTGAACCAGGACCAGACCACATCGGAGTGTTGCAGCTCCTGGGGAATGGAATCAATCACCACGATAGTTAACGCGGGAAGGTTCGTCGTGGCGTCGTAGCGATTAACGGCGACCGAGTGGGTAAACGTATCGTCGCTATCGGTGTCCCAGGCATCCAGTCGTCGCTGTGCGGAAATATTGTTACCCATCGCCGCCAGACTGGTGCGATTGCTGGTATCAATCTCATAAAAATCAGGCTTCAGCAGCCAGTCGCGCCGGATTTTTTTACGGATCTCAGGCACGTCGCGCTGCTGCCAGAGCAGTTTGCCCTGTTCGTCATAGATAAAAACCAGCGTTGGAAAGTTAAGCGTCATCCGTTCAGGTTGAGCTATCGTCAGCCGGTTATCTTTCCATTGGGCAAGGGTAAAAAACAGGTTACTTTCACCACGCATCACGCGATAGGTATTTTTGTCGAAACTGACGACGTAACCAATCACCGCCACCATGCCATAAGACAGCGACAGGAACAGGACAATGGCGGCGGACGCCAGCAGAAAGCGGGCGCGCAGCGAAATGGGACGATAGCGTTTAAGCCAGTACATATTTACAGATCAAAGCGATAGCCTTGTCCACGCACGGTGGCGATCACTTCAGTGGGATGCAAAGCCAGAATTTTTTTGCGTAAGCGGCCCATTAAAACATCAATGGTATGACTTTCGCGTAGCTCGGCATCGGGATAAAGCTGCAGCATCAGCGAATCCTTGCTTACCACTTTGCCTGCATTGCGAATCAGCGTTTCAACGATGGTGTATTCAAACGCAGTTAATTTGACCGGCTGTTCGTTAATTGTGATTTCGCGTCGCGACAGATCAACCTGAAACGGGGCCATATCGATAACCTGAGAAGCGTGGCCGCTATTGCGGCGCATTAATGCCTGCAGGCGAGCCGCCACTTCTTCGATATGAAAGGGTTTAGTTACGTAATCGTCAGCACCGGCTTCCAGGGCTTCTACCTTAGCTTGCCAGCCTTCGCGGGCGGTGAGCACCAGAATGGGCTGACGTACAGCATCACTACGCCAGCGGCGAATGAGCGACATGCCATCTTCATCCGGTAAACCCAGATCGACTAAGGCGATGTCAGGCAAGTGCTCCTGTAGAAAGTAATCGGCCTCTTTGGCGTCTTCGGCGGCATCAACCTGATGGCCCATTTCTCGCAGTTGAACCGCGAGATGATGGCGTAGCAGAGCATTATCTTCCACAACCAAAACACGCATAGAATTTCCTTACCAGCAGAACAGAATGAATTGAAAGAAGTATACGTGAAGTGAACTAAACAGCAGGTTAACACAGACCGGCGTGAACCGGCCTGGGTAAGGAGATTATTTCAGATCGTCTACCATCTGGATAGCACGGCCAATATAGTTGGCGGGTGTCATCTGCTTCAGACGGACTTTTTCTTCTTCTGGCAGGGCCAGGCTGTCGATAAAGGCTTGCATACCGGCAGCATCAACGCGCTTACCGCGCGTCAGCTCTTTCAGCTTCTCGTACGGTTTTTCAATGCCGTAGCGGCGCATGACAGTCTGAATAGGCTCAGCCAGTACTTCCCAGTTGTGATCCAGTTCATCAAGCAGACGATCGCGGTTCACTTCCAGTTTAGAGATGCCTTTCAGCGTGGCCTGATAAGCGATTAACGCATAACCGATACCCACGCCAAGGTTACGTAATACGGTGGAGTCGGTCAGGTCGCGCTGCCAGCGTGAAACCGGCAGTTTGCTTGCCAGATGCTGCATTACCGCATTAGCCAGGCCCAGGTTACCTTCAGAATTTTCGAAGTCGATTGGGTTGACTTTGTGCGGCATGGTAGATGAACCAATTTCGCCAGCGACAGTTTTCTGTCTGAAATGATTCAGCGCCACGTAGCCCCAAATATCGCGATCAAAATCGATCAGAATAGTGTTGAAACGTGCGATGCAGTCAAACATTTCTGCGATGTAGTCGTGCGGCTCGATCTGGGTGGTGTAGGGATTCCAGGTAATGCCCAGCGAAGTCACAAAGGTTTCGCTCAACTGATGCCAGTCCACGTCCGGATAAGCGGCCAGGTGAGCATTGTAATTGCCAACGGCACCGTTGATTTTACCCAGCACTTCATTGCGGCCCAACTGACGCAGCTGACGCTCCATACGGTAAGCGACGTTTGCCATCTCTTTACCCATTGTTGAAGGCGTAGCCGGTTGGCCGTGAGTACGCGACAGCAGTGGAATGTCGCGATATTCCTGCGCCAGACCTTTCACTGCATCAATCAGCTGCTGCCAGTAAGGCAGAATCACCTCGCGCCGCGCCGTTTCCAGCATCAGAGCGTGGGACAGATTATTAATGTCTTCGGAGGTACAGGCAAAGTGAATAAATTCCGATACCGCATGCAGGGCAGGCACATTTGCCACTTTTTCCTTCAGGAAATATTCAACCGCTTTAACGTCGTGGTTGGTAGTACGTTCGATAGTTTTGATGCGTGCGGCGTCAGTTTCGTTGAAATTAGCCACCAGCGCGTCAAGGAAAGCGTTTGCGTCGGCATCAAATGCAGGAACTTCCTTGATCTCTGCGGTCTCAGCCAGTTTTTGTAACCAGCGTACTTCAACCTCAACGCGGAATTTCAGCAAACCGTATTCGCTGAAAATCGCACGCAGCGGGCTGACTTTATCGCCGTAACGACCATCGACAGGTGAGACGGCGGTCAGAGAGGATAATTCCATCAGTGCAACTCCTGAATCATTAAACAAAAATGCCGCGCTGACTTAGTCAGTCAGTGGCAGCCGGGATAAAAGGGTTTTTGCTTCACGCAGCAGACGCTGGCGCGAAAACATCAGCTGCAGACGGCCACCGCCGAGCTGCTGCCAAAGCACAGTGGCGCGAATACCCGCCAGCAGCGTGGCGCGCACTTTGTTCTGCAATTGTGAATTTTGTAAAACTGAGGGTGAACCGGTGACCTGAATACGCGGCCCGAGCGGGCTAATCACATCGACATAGATAGCTGCCATTGCGCTCAAAATGGTATCTGACTCCAGTTCGTAATGGGCTAACTGACGATCCAGCTGACCAATGCGCTGTGCCAGCGTTGCCATTGCCGTTCGATTGGCGCTCAGCTTACGTTCAAGCACCATCAGGCTGAGTGTATAGCGCATTAATTCTGCTCCTGCTCCCTATCGACTGCTGCTGTTCAGTACCGCCATCAGCGTCTCCAGACCCAGGCGCAAATTGGCTTCGTTGTTGCCAAAGACCGCCAGCGTGGAGGACGGGTTCAGGTCCAGCACGCTGCGCAGCGACACGCTGAGCGGTGCGGAGGGGCAGTGTCCCTGGTGCGCAAGCTGCTGCACCAGATGTGCGGCCTGGCAAATACCGGCCAGCGCCAGCGTAATCTCTTGATAGTTCTTAGCCACGGTTACTCCTGTGTACGCGTCGTAAGGCCAACATTAAGCAACTGCCCATGGCAGGCGTTCTTCGATAATACCGCCGCCAAGACAAACCTCGCCAAGATAGAACACCGCAGACTGGCCCGGCGTGACCGCAGCCACAGGATCGTCGAAACGGACTTCAATACGATCATCGCCGTGCGGGATAATTTCACAGGGAATATCATTCTGGCGGTAACGGGTTTTCACCGTGCAGCGCAGCGGGGCGGTAATCGGCTGACGGTTGACCCAATGCAGCTGCTGAGTAATCAGGCCCACCGACATCAGACGCGGATGGTCGCCGCCCTGGGCCACAATCAGGCGATTGCGCGCGACATCTTTATCAACAACATACCAGGGATCGTCTTTGCTCTCTTTCATGCCGCCGATGCCTAAGCCTTTGCGCTGGCCCAGCGTGTGATACATCAAACCCTGATGTTCACCAACGATATGGCCGTCTACAGTTTCGATTTCACCGGGCTGTGCAGGCAAATAGCGCGCGAGGAAGTCGCGGAATTTGCGCTCGCCGATAAAACAGATGCCTGTGGAATCTTTCTTTTTAGCCGTAATCAGATCCAGCTGCCCGGCGATACGTCGCACTTCCGGCTTTTCCAGTTCGCCAACCGGGAACAGGCTCTGGGCAATTTGCTGGTGGCTAAGGGTGTAGAGGAAATAGCTTTGATCTTTATTGCCATCGAGGCCGCGCAGCAAATGACTTTCACCGTCAATGTCCTGACGACGCACATAGTGGCCCGTGGCAATAAAATCTGCCCCGAGATCTTCTGCCGCGAATTCCAGAAAGGCTTTGAACTTGATTTCTTTATTACAGAGAATATCCGGGTTCGGCGTGCGGCCCGCTTTATACTCTGCGAGAAAGTGTTCAAAGACGTTATCCCAGTATTCCGCAGCAAAGTTAACTTTATGTAGCTTGATGCCGAGCTTGTCGCATACTGCCTGAGCGTCGGCCAGATCGTCCGCGGCGGTACAATATTCTTCGCCGTCATCTTCTTCCCAGTTCTTCATGAACAGACCTTCTACCTGATACCCCTGCTGTTGCAGTAACCAGGCGGAAACGGAAGAATCGACGCCGCCGGACATACCGACGATCACTTTTTTCTGGCGGTTGTTCAGGCTGTCATTCTGGTCAAAGTCGGACATCACAGGCTCGCATAACATTAAAACAGGCGGCGTATTCTATCATGCGTCGGCGTGGCGCGCACCTTCGTGAAACGGCCAGTTAAACGGGCTGATCAGATGCAACGGGTAACGTGCGCCTTGCTGCCATAAGCGTACGCTTTCCGCGACTAAGGGTGAACGCAGGACGGGGGCAGACAGGATCTGGGCTGGCGGTAGCCACCAGCAGCAATCAATATCGCTGTCCTGCGGTGCGGTTGGCAACTTCTTAGCCAGGTCCAGCCCAAACAGAAAGCGCACAAAAGACGTATTATCCGGCGCGATCCACTGCTGAACACCAAGAAAATACTGCATCGGGGCGTTGATGCCGGTCTCTTCGACCAATTCGCGCTGTGCAGCGGCTAAAAGCGTTTCATTGGCTTCCAGGTGACCAGCCGGCTGATTCCAGGTTGCGCGACCGTTGATTCGTTCTTCAACCACTAACAATTCGCCTTCGGCCTGGACTAAACACGCGACAGTGACATGAGGTTTAAACATCGAATCTCCGTAATTGTTAACCTGACGTTATAAAAAGCACTGGACATTTAGATCGATTCTGTAATATCGCGCCATTCTCCGGGTGCAAGTGTATCCAGCGTATAAGGCCCCATCGCGTAGCGGATCAGGCGCAGCGTAGGGAAGCCAATATGCGCCGTCATACGGCGCACCTGACGATTTCGTCCTTCGTATAAAGTGATTTTTAGCCATTGCGTGGGAATATTTTTGCGCTCACGAATCGGGGGCTGACGTGGCCATAACCAGGCGGGTTCGGTGACTTTTTCGATACCTGCTGGTCGCGTCAGGCCATCTTTCAGATTAACGCCATCACGCAGCGGCTGAAGATCCTCTTCCTGCGGTTCGCCTTCGACCTGGACGAAATAGGTTTTTCCGGTGCCCTTGCCCGGCTGTGTTAACGCGGCTTGTAAGGCGCCATCGTTGGTTAAGATCAGTAAACCTTCGCTGTCGCGATCAAGGCGACCTGCGGCATAAACCCCGCTGACGCTGACAAAATCTTTCAGCGTCCGGCGTCCGGCTTCATCAGTGAACTGCGGCAGAACATCAAAAGGTTTGTTAAAGAGTATGACGCGCCGTGGCGTAGCGGGGCGCGAAGGGGAACGCCGCGCAAGGCGTGATGGGCGGCTGAATCGTTTATCCGGGTGAATTCGTTGAGAAGTTTTTCGCATGGGCTTTGCAGTCAGAAACAATCGGCGCATTATAACGCGAAATTGCGGTGATTGGCGTAGCGGAAATATTCAAGTAGTATTGACGCGCATCTTACAAATCATTAACAAAAAATCGCTCGAAGGAGAGGTTAATGGAAAGCAAAGTAGTTGTTCCGGCGGAAGGTCAAAAAATCACTCTGGATCAGGGAAAACTGGTGGTCCCGAATAACCCGGTCATTCCTTACATTGAAGGTGATGGTATTGGTGTTGACGTATCACCTGTTATGCTGAAAGTGGTTGATGCCGCTGTGAAAAAGGCCTACAACGGCGAGCGAAAAATCTCCTGGATGGAGATTTACACCGGTGAAAAATCTGTTGAACTTTACGGTCAGGATGTCTGGCTGCCGCAAGAAACCCTCGATTTAATCAAAGAATATCGTGTTGCCATCAAAGGCCCGCTGACGACGCCAGTGGGCGGCGGTATTCGTTCTCTGAACGTTGCTCTGCGCCAGGAACTTGATCTGTACGTGTGTCTGCGTCCGGTGCGTTACTACAAAGGCACGCCAAGTCCGGTTAAGCGTCCAGAAGAGACCGACATGGTGATTTTCCGCGAAAACTCTGAAGACATCTACGCGGGTATCGAGTGGAAAGCCGGTTCTGCTGAAGCAGATAAAGTGATCAAATTCCTGCGCGAAGAAATGGGCGTGAAGAAAATTCGCTTCCCAGAGCAGTGTGGTATTGGCGTGAAGCCGTGTTCAGAAGAGGGCACTAAGCGCCTGGTTCGTGCAGCGGTTGAATATACCATCACCAACGATCGTGATTCACTGACGCTGGTTCACAAAGGCAACATCATGAAATTCACCGAAGGTTCTTTCAAAGACTGGGGCTACCAGTTAGTGAAAGAAGAGTTCGGCGGTGAGCTGATCGATGGCGGCCCCTGGATGAAATTTAACAACCCGAACACCGGCAAAGAGATCATCGTTAAAGACGTGATTGCGGATGCGTTCCTGCAACAGATCCTGCTGCGTCCAGCGGAATACGATGTGATTGCCTGTATGAACCTGAACGGTGACTACATTTCTGACGCCCTGGCGGCGCAGGTGGGTGGAATCGGTATTGCGCCGGGTGCAAACATCGGTGACGAATGTGCGCTGTTCGAAGCGACTCATGGCACCGCGCCTAAATATGCGGGCCAGGATAAAGTGAATCCAGGTTCGGTTATTCTGTCTGCAGAAATGATGCTGCGTCACATG
Source organism: Mixta mediterraneensis (assembly GCF_014946725.1). Lineage (GTDB taxonomy): Bacteria > Pseudomonadota > Gammaproteobacteria > Enterobacterales > Enterobacteriaceae > Pantoea > Pantoea mediterraneensis. The sequence goes on along the minus strand of NZ_JACFXY010000006.1, from coordinate 169,971 downwards.
GAGTGGTTCGAAGCGGCTGACCTGATTGTTAAAGGTGTTGAAGGCGCTATCGCTAACAAGACCGTGACTTACGATTTCGAACGCCTGATGGAAGGCGCTAAGCTGCTGAAATGTTCAGAGTTTGGTGACGCGATCATCGAAAATATGTAATTTCTATATTTGTTAAATATCTTAACGGGGGCTTAACGCCCCCGTTGTTATTATTAGCATTCGAATGGTTATCAAAAATTTATCAAAATAATTTATCAAAACCCCCCTCAATTCAGAGCGCAATAGTGGTCCAGTCTTTACCCCGATCGTCGTGGTAACGAGCCGTCTGATTTGGTGATTTATGCCCGAGCAGCTTTTGAGTATCGATCCCCTGCACCTCGTAAAGACGTTCAGCAAGAGAACGTTGTTCATGGAAGGTGGCCGGCGTGCCAGATCCCCAGTCAATATCCGCCTTATCGCGTGCTTTGCTGAAATTCATCGTAATGGTGTTGGACTTCACCTGCGCCCCACGTTCTGCCTGAGACGTAGCCCTGAAGAAGTGAACCAGATACGGGCTTACTGCATAATCACGGCAGCGAGACACCACATCCCGTAAGCTCCAGTTAATCGCATTCAGGCGCAGGGAAAGGGGGATCGCTATCTTGCTCCCTGTTTTTTCCTGAACCACGTGCAAATGATCATCCCAAACATCGCTAAATTTCATATTCGATATATCACCCAGGCGCTGGCCGGTGACGAGTGCGAGCAGCATAGCATTCCCCATGTACTGATGGTTTGCATCGGCAATATCGAAAATCTTCCGCCATTCTTCCAGATTAAGACGCTGCCGGGTGATACGGCGCCGTGGCTGCTTTGTTGCCAGGGCCGGGTTATAACCCGGCGGAACCTCACCGAAATGCTGAGCCTCTTTAAAGACGTCGATTAGCACAGAGCGTACCACTTGCGCCATTCGTGGCTGTCCATCTGAAATATACTCTTCAAGAATCTCCGCAATATCACGAACATCCACTGATGAAATAATCTTCATACCAACCCGCTCCCGAAGCAGAGCAACAGGCTTAGCTTTTTGTTTATGGGTATTAGGTCTTATATCTCCGCTTTCCAGTCTTTCATCCTGAATTTTCCAGTATCGATCAAGCCATGTCGATGTGGTAATGGCTTTTCCTTTACTGGCTGCAATCTTGTCGCTGATTGCTAATATCTGCCGCGTATGCTGTTCAGCCAGCCGGGTATTTGCTTCACTCGCTATCGCAATAGCTTCTTCCTCATTTGTTCCGAGGCTGTGAAATTTTCCCGTAATAGGGTGTTTATATCGCCAGTAAATTTTATTCGCTTTACGGCTGTATAATGGGTAAAGATTGGGTACCTTTACATTATTTTTACGTGGTCTGGCAGCCATCGGATAATATCCTCTGAAGCAGTGGCGGATCTGATTTTTTAATCACTGGGTGAGTTATATTTCCGGTTATTTCTGCATCTTCTCTTACCCTCCAGAATTTCCCCTCTTTCCGGGCTGGTGGGTTGAACATGCTTTGCTTGGCATACCGTCGTAATGTATTAAGACTTGGTGGATTACTCCGGTATTTTTCTGCGGCCCATTCTTCTAAAGTCATCATCTGAAGCATGGTGATTTCTCCATATAGCCCGGCTGCACCCGGGCTGTCAGGTTTATTCTTTAGTGTTAGTGGGCAGCAGTCGCTGCCAGATTGCCGATACATATTTCACCTGGTGGCGGGCATCGGCCAGTGCGTTGTGGGCCACACCATCAAATGGCATATCGCGCTTGGGATCGAAACCAAGCTGTTTGCCGAGCAGCACCATGGTGCGCACGTCGCTGTCGTTCCAGAATTGCCACGGGCAGGTTTGGCCGGCGCGTTCATAGGCTGAACGTAAAATAACGTTGTCGAAGTTGGCGCCATTTCCCCAGACTTTCAGGTAACGCGGGTTGTCAGAGTTACGGCTGATAAACGAGCTCAACTCGGAGAGAGCAAATGTAATGCTTCTCGTATCGTCGGTACAAATAGCGGCGCGAGCCTCCGCTGATTGCTTCAGCCACCACAGAATGGTGTCACCATCAGGAGTAGCCCCCTGATCCATGGCGCTGGCAAGGTTGACGGCCACATTGAACTCGGCACCCAGCTCACCGCTTTTTGGGTCGAAAAACACAGCGCCGATTGCGACAATTGGCGCAGCAGGCTTATTGCCCATGGTTTCGAGGTCTATCATAAGGTGGTTCATTACATGTGCTCCAAATCTGATGGTTTAAAAGAATGCCAGTACCCCTCTTCACGGGTCTCTGTTCTGGTCTTGCCGCAGCCATTACACCCATAGTGGAAAATAATAGTTGGCTGCAGCCCGTTAAGGGACTGATATGGGTGAAGCTCTTTCTTGAACAAAACTCATTTATGAAGTTTGAAAAAACAGCGGATCACGGTGTTTTCTCCCCGCGTAAAATTTCGTTCTCAGCCATAAGAGTGACGCGCTGATCCAGAGCTTCACTCAGGGCAACAAAGGTCACATCCAGTCTGGTGGCGACTTCACGCATTAGCTGTGCCGCTGCTGGTGGAAGGTCAGACGCTGCCATGCGTGCCGCGGCGACCAGTTCTTTTACTTTCATATGTTGTTGCATGTGCGCAGCTCCATCAGTTCGTTGAATCGGGTCATGAACAGTCCGTAAGCCTGGCCCGGGCGGAGAGGAACGATCTGGATAATGTCGCTGGTGGGGATGCCTTCGAGGATGGGCCATGGTGTGCCGTCGTCAATGTCCAGATCCCGGCGTTCGGTAGCCAGCATTGTCAGATCGGCATATTTCACTACAGCAGATTGTGTGAGCGGCAGACTGAACTTAAAGCGGATCAGTTCTTCGACAAACGCCTCAATTCGGCGGTAGTCCGGCAGCAGGGCTTTGAGTGGGGCCGGAATATCCTGGCAATATGCTTCGGCGGCGTCGTGCATCAGTGCTTCGAAGGCAAATTCAGGCTCTACCAGCTGGCTGCACAGAACTGAGTGCTGAGCTACGGAATAAAATTCCGGCAGATGGCCGGCAAATCGGCAAATGTGGGAAAGCGCGATTGCTATATCTTCGATCTCAATATCATCAACAGTGGCGTTCACGTAATCGAACTTCTTACCTGATAACGTCTGTATGTAGCTCATTAGCTTTATTTCTCCATTTATCGCAGCTGCACCTGCGGCTGATTTTTGGTTGCACGAATCCCTCGCCAGATGGCGATATTTGAATGAATTACGCTTCACTAATTGCCCCGCGGGGCAGGGCAATTAAGGCTGAGCAATTACGCTTTAAAGTTACCGATAAAGGTTTCTACTGGCTCGCCGTTGAATTTGCCGATCAGCAGGTCGCGGAATTCGTTGGCGATTGCTTCTTCCTGTGCTTCAAGTTGAACAATGCGCAGAACAAAACGAGGTTCGTCACCAGTGAGCAGACTATTGCGCAGGCTGAATGCACGCTCACCGAGTCCTTCATACGGCACGCATTTGAACTCAAACGCTACCGGCATAACATCTTTGCTGCTGGCCTCAACACTCTGCATCAGCGATTTTTTCCCGCTGAAATCACCGTCTTCATGATCCTGCTGGGTGGCCTGCTGGATAGTAATGCGTCGAACAGCCTGAGCAGCCTGTGAAATTTGCATGGTATTTCCGTCAGCATCAAAGGCCAGCAGGTAATCACTCCAGTCTTCCAGCCATTCAGCGATTTGCTTTTGCTTCAGGCGGTCGCCGTTAATTGCCAGTAGCGCGCGGAAAGGAGCAGTCTGCTTCAGGGTGATTGCAGCAACGTTATCAGCATGGCCCGGATTATCCAGCGTACCGATATTGAACACGGAGCGCGCAGTCATATTGTCCGCATCAATAAAGCAGCGAGCAGGTTCCTCGGTGCTGGCGTAGCCTTTAGAATAACGGGCAAAATCATCAATGCTGGTTGTGGTCATGGCCCCACGGAAACGGAAGCGCTCAAGAGAAAAGCGCTCGAGGCTTTCAACGCGAGTTTCTTCCGGGAGTAATGCTGTTGGGCAAGCCAGGCCGTTAATATCATTCAGGTGATAACCAGAAAGAACCAGATCTTTAACCTGCTTGAAAGTACCGCTGTCTACCTGAGACATAAAAATTCCTTATTAACAAATGATCGAATTGGTGGCAGTGAATTAGTTGTCAGCGGTTCACTGAGCCGCTTTAAGCTTTCCGTCTGTGGCGCCGTTGATACTGAACAATTGCCCCTGCTCCTCCTGCAGGATGGTGAGCTTGCCGCCTTTGTTAACCCACATAGGCGTTTCAGTGGTGTCCTCTTCGGAGGCTTTACCGCGCGGCGTCGGGGTGCTGTAGTTCAGCTTGTGCTTGATCTTGACGCGCTTCTCTTCAACGGAATTACCCATACGCTCAAAATCAAAGGTGAGGACCACTTTACCTTTGGTGCCGTTATTCAGAACGCCCAACGCGGTGGTATTAAGCGCGGCGGCGATTTTGTTCATGAACACGCCGGCGTCCAGCTCACCCAGAAAATCGGGTACTACGGTCATGCGATCATTGCTCATAGCATTTCCTCTCGGTTAAGCGGCTGCCGCCGCCGTAAGTTTCTCCATACACAACAGAAAAGAGCACCTGCGCGCTGGTCATGGGTGAGAAGACCACTTCCTTAACGCCCGGGTGGATTGGGTTATGAGCCCGTCGCCCGGTGATGCTCTTGTCTGTTATGTAAAAAGGGCGGTACCACGGCAGAACATTATCTTCGCTCTCCTGGTGTTGGGTTGAAGACCCGGGTACCGCCAAGACTACACACAGCAATATCGGTGCCTGCTTTTAACCACATCAGGCGAGGTGCATCCCGTGTACCCCTACAACGAGAATTCGGTTAAGATCCTGTTCCCCCTACAATGAGCGATGGATTCATTCCGATGAATAACCCTTTATCAAGCCTGAAACTGGACGTGTGGTATAAAGTGGCGATCGTAATTTGCACCATTGTTTTTCTGTCCACGGCGGCAGGTTTGTTACCAAAACTTCCCACGAATGCGACGTTGCTTATTTCGCTCGGCGGAGTCTTTTTCTTTTGTGGTGAATGGAAAAGCCACACGCGTTTTAATCATCTGGTGCCAGCGTACGGCAAGGTTTGGCACGGTACGGGCTTCAGGCGAAGCCTTAGCTTTCCCGGCGTTGTCCTTTACCTCATCGGCGCATACCTGATTTATCGAGGCATCAAGATTCTGTGAGGTTGTCATTCCACAATGAGGGCATCTTGTTTCAACAAGCACGTAAGTAAATCCTGGCTCCAGCTCGACTCTTTTCACTTTCACCTCACCGCTCACTATTGCGAATCATCCCGGCCTTCGTATGCCCCGGGCAGCTACTTCGTGGGCGTCCCGCCAGTTTGCTGCTGATGTGATTGATATTAGGTAATGCCTAATTTTATGTCAATAGGCTTTGCCTAATATTCTGAGCGAAGAATGCCTATGGTGAATGAAACATTAGGAGGAAAAGCTAGCTTGTGATGGGGTTATCTTGGGACCAAACCAGCCTAAGTACCGGTCTTTTTGGCGGTAGGGCTTTTATTGGTGGATTTGCTTTCCTGTAACCAACGTTGAACTTTTAAATCCATAGTTGAAACATAGGCTCTTACATCTGAATCAACCCAGCTGGGTTCTGTGCTGTTAATAGATAATAGAAAATCAACAATAGCGCGTCTCTCAGCAGTTGCGAGCTTGTAAGCGTCATAAATAGGGTTATCGCAATGACTGGACTCTTGCAGGGGAATAGATTGCTGATCTTGTGTAGGGAACTCCTGAAGCCCCCAATGTTCAGGACCTACTACATCTGAAAAGTATTTCCATAACTCAGGAAGCTTATCTTTGCTGATAGAGCCTTTCTTAATCCAGTCATGGATTGATGGCGGTTTTATTTTGAAATGGCGTGCGATTTCAGCCTTGGTCTTAATGGCACCCGAAGATATTTTCTTGTTGATAGCCTGCTCTATGGCTAGGCCCAGTTCTTTACCACTAAGCATTGCCTAATCATCCTCATTAGTCTTCGGTTAGGCAATTCCTATTGACCGTCAGTTAGGCGTAGCCTAATATTCAGGTGTTGGAAATTTGGAGCCTAACTCATGAAAGAAGAAAACGTTGCACTAAAACAGGCTTGCTCCCGAGTTGGTGGGCAAGCATCTATGGCCAGATGTTTAGGTGTATCTTCCCCAACAATTAATCAGTGGGTGAAGGGGATACGGCAGATTCCTGCTGAGCGTTGCCCGGAAATAGAGAAAGCAACTAACGGTGTGGTGACATGTGAAGAGCTACGCCCTGACGTCAACTGGTCATATTTACGGCGTTCTACCGACCATAAAACAAATGCAGCCTAACACGCTCTTAGGCTGTTTCATCACCACAGAAGTAAGGGGTTAACCGTGGGTATAGAACCTGAATGGAAAGTCGATAAGCAACCATCCTGGCTGGTGGCCGCTATCAAAAAGACCATCACTGAGCTTCCTCGTGGATATGGCGAAGCGGCGGAATGGCTGGGAGTCACTGAAAACGCATTGTTCAACCGCCTGCGTACTGAAGGGGATCAAATTTTCCCAATTGGGTGGGCGATGGTGCTGCAGAGTGCTGGTGGATCCAACCATATCGCTGACGCAGTAGCACGGCATTCGCACGGTGTATTCGTGTCGCTGGCAGAAGTGGAAGAGATTGATAACGGGGATATTCACCAGCGCTTAATGGAATCCATTGAGTGGATCGGCAAGCACTCGCATTACATCCGTAAAGCGACGGCAGACGGCATCATCGATGCGACTGAACGGGCACAGATAGAGGAGAACAGCTATCAGGTTATCGCCAAGTTTCAGGAGCATATAACGCTGCTATATCGCGTTTTCTGTGCTTCAGAAAAGAGTGACGCCCGCGAGTGTGCAGCTCCGGGCGCCGTGGCGAATAAATCATTGTGTATGGAGAAATCCGCGTGAGCAATTTAACCGCAAATGATCAGCGATCGCAACTGCGCGTTTTACCGGTTCGTGGTGGTAAAGGCGAGGTGGCGTATTGCTATGCCGTAAGAGTACCGGGTGGGTGGGCACAGGTGAACCACAGTTTCACTGAATGGGCTGTGGGTGATTTTATCTCCCGGGGAGGGCAGAACAATGTCGCAACAGGCAAATAGCTTCACTTCCACACCAATGGTTATGCCCTTCGCCGGCAGCGTCGTAACAATGAGCAGCCGGGAAATAGCGGCTCTGGTTCAGAGTAAACATGGTGACGTAAAGCGCTCAGCAGAGCGCCTCAATGCCGCTGGTCTTTTAACCGCGCCGTTGGCGCAGTTCGATTTTGAGCATAACGGCAATGTGTATCAGGAGTACCGTTTCAATAAGCGTGACTCGCTGGTATTAGTAGCCCGCCTTTCCCCAGAGTTTACCGCTGCAGTTGTGGATCGCTGGCAGGAACTGGAGGGCGGTATGGGCATTCCTCAGACGCTTCCGGAGGCACTTCGTCTGGCGGCTGATATGGCTGAACAAAATGCGCAGCTTGCGCATAAGGTACAGCAGGACGCGCCAAAGGTGGCGTTCGTTAACCACTACGTAGAGTCCGGCGGTGCCAAAAGTCTGCGTGAGACGGCGAAGATCCTCAACATGCCTGAAAAGGCGATGATCGATGTGCTGCTGCGCGACAAGGTTTTGTTCCGCCAGTCAGGCAACCTATTACCGCATGCACTGCGCCAGCGTGATGGTCTGTTTACTGTTAAAACCGGCACGTCTGATTTCGGACATGCTTACACGCAAACCCGCGTCACACCTCGTGGGGTCCAGTGGCTCGCTGAGCGCTACGCCTCTGAACTGATGGGAGGCTAAAGAAATGTCACTGAACCACCAGTTAATGAACAGGCTTTACCGTGACCACCATGGAATTGTGGTCAATGTCATCAGATACGAAGCAGACAGCCAGAAAGTGATTTATCGCCGCCCGGGTTATGAATGGGAATGCGCAGCACCTCTGCTTATCTTCCGTGCCCGATTCAGGAGGCTCGACAAGTGATGGAGAAAACGAGAAGCGGCACCGTGCAGGGTGCCGCAGAGGGTCAGATTTTTACGTCAGAGGGATCGTGCTTTTTCAGCCAGTCCTTTAATACAGTATCCATGCGTGTTTGCCAGCCCCTGCCGGTTGATTTGAATGCGTCAATTACCTCCGGAGAATACCGGATGGTAGCCGACTTCTTAAGGGGGGCAGAGGATACTGGTCTTCCGCGCCGGATTAGTTTGTTGCCATCATGCAGGCTGGCGCTTTTAAAAAAAACATCATCCAGCTCTGGCGCGTCATCAGAGTCAACCCAGGTACTTTTCAAATCGTTTAATTTCGCGTTCATTAGCTTTCCTCATCGAGATAATGCGGCGCGTCTGATTGCGCTGCGTCCAGACCATAACAACAAGCCTGTCATCCAGTTTGCCTACGGTAATGTTTCTGACTTCTCCGTAGTCCTGCCGGTTGTCTTCTGCGGTGAAGTGGATACCCGCGTAAACCTCTGGGGCTCTGGCGAAATCAATACCGCGTTCCAGCAGTGTTTTATCTCGCTTGCCTTGGTCATATTCAATTTTCATACAATTATTGTAGTTACATTAAATAGGAAGTCAAACGTTGATTCTTTGGATTCCGGGCGCTACACTGCTCTGGCAGCGGCGAATTCCGCTGACGGGCGTGGAAACCCGGAAATCCTTACTGCGCACAACCGCGCTTGCGGTTTTTTTGTGTGCGTCGCACGGCTACACCTCTCAATGGTGGGGCGTGCAGGGCAGCCGAAAGGCTGGCCGGGTTCAGTAGGGACCGGTATTTCCACCCCTGTACGTCTCACCACCCATGAGCGTGGAAACTCTGGTGGTGAGTTATCAAAACTCCCTACTGAGGTTGCCACTATGGCTACGATCCCTCCCCGTTTTATATTCATTTTCCGCGCAGTCAGGAACAATGATCCTGATGCCTTACCCGTTTTTCTTCACTCCAGAGCAAACACTGAACGCCAGGCACGAAAGCCACATGAGCCGTTTTATGAGCTTGAACTCATAGAGTGTCACCGCCGTGTTAAAAGCAAACGTCCCCGCATCATCAGGGAGGTGTCGCAGTGAGCGTAAAATTATCGTCATATGTCTGGGATGGCTGCGCTGCCGCAGGAATGAAAATATCCAGCGTAGTAATCATGGCGCGTTTGGCTGATTTCAGCAGCGATGAAGGGGTGTGCTGGCCGTCTATAGCGACAATTGCCCGCCAGATTGGTGCAGGTGAAAGCACTGTCAGGACGGCGATAGCGAAGCTTGAGAAAGATGGCTGGCTGGCCCGCAAACAGCGTCGCCAGGGTAACCGCAATGCCTCAAATGTCTATCAGCTCAACGTGGTGAAACTTCGGATTGCGGCTCTTTCTCACCTGTCAGAATCTGACACCTCAAATTCTGACGCATCAAATTCTGACCCATCAAAATTTGAGGCATCGGAATCCGGTAAGCCGACCGGGTTTGACCCGTCAGAATCTGGCGGGGATCCGTCATTAAATTCAAAACATGATCCGTCATTAAATTCAAAACCCTCTTGTCAGGTTGCATCGCAACCCGACGACCCCGATCAGGATCCGGCAATGCGAGTCCTGGAGCATTTCAACCGGGTTACTGGTTCAAGCTACGGCAAAGGGGGCAGGACTAAAACCACGCTCGGTTATATTCGTGGCCGCCTGGCGGAGGACTACAGCGCCGAAGACCTGATGCTGGTTGTTGATTACCTGACTGCTAAGTGGCGAGGTGATTCGAAAATGGACGACTATCTGCGCCCAAGCACGCTGTTTGGCCCTGATAACTGCGTTGAATATTTCGATAAGGCCACGAAGTGGTGTAAGCGCGGAAGGCCGAAGTGTGTCAACGGCCGCTGGCAGTTAAATGGCACAGCAGATTCGGGTTTTCGCGCTACGTATGCCGATGTTGATTATTCACTGCCAGAAAATTCAGGATTCCGCACATCATGACGATGAATAAATATTGCCAGGCGCTGTCAGCACTCCGCGCACAGCCTTCACACGAACTTAAAGAGATTGGTGATCAGTGGCGTACGCCGGATCTGCTGTTCTGGGGTATTAATGCGATGTTTGGGCCGCTGGTGCTGGATTTGTTCGCTGACGACGTTAACGCAAAATGCCCGGTCTGGTACACCGTCGAAGATAACGCGCTGACTCAGGACTGGGCAGAAATGCTGGCAGCAATCGGCGGGGCGGCGTTCGGCAATCCACCCTATAGCAGATCGCAATACGACGGTAAGCAGGCGATTACTGGCATGACCCACATTATGCGGTATACGGCTGACATGCGTGAGAAGGGCGGGCGTTACGTATTCCTCATCAAAGCAGCTCCCAGTGAAACATGGTGGCCTGAAGATGCCGATCACATCATGTTTATTCGCGGTCGTATTGGCTTCGATCTCCCTGCGTGGTTTGTTCCTGCCGACGACAAGCAGAAGCCTACCAGCGCTTTCTTTGCTGGTGCCATAGCTGTCTTCGATAAGGCATGGCGCGGGGAGCGTTTCAGCTATGTCAGCCGTACAGAACTGGAAGCAAAGGGGCGGGCGTTTATGTCACTTGCGCAGTTTGCCTTTGGGAAACATCAGCCTGCTGTTGTGTCGCACGTTGCCAACGAACCTGTAGCTGACAAGGCTGAGTCAGAACTTCCGCTGAGTCAGAAAGAGATTTTCAGTAAAAGTGGCGTCAGGGTCTGGGCGTGCGTAAGGGCCGCATTTGGTGATAAGGAAGAGTACACCTTCAGCGAATCGAAATTCGGTCATACCTGGGCGGCGGATTCAGTTGAAGCACCGGAATTTGCTCAGGTTTCGCCAGTCACTATCGACAATGCGAAGCAGCTTATTCGCGAGAGTATCCTGTTTGGCGTGGATGAGTGGCTGTTATCACTTCAATTCTATGATGATGCTGCACGTGCGGATGCGTCCGATCGTATTCGCACTGTGGCGGTTGAAGCCTCCGCCGAGTATGGGATTAACAGTCATGACTTTATTGCAGCGCTGAGTGACCTCGACGTTTCAAAGTGGTCCAATATACGCAAGATCCGCGCACATATTCGTGAGAAAGCGAAGCCTGCAGCTGAGTCGCTGCCTGAGTCCCGCATCTGGCCGTTGGAGGTTGGTCTGGTGTTCAGTCAGATTGAGGGGGCGGATTCTCTGGCTCCGGCCCAGCAGAATAAGCTGAAGGCAAACATCAATCAGCTCTGGCTTGAGCGTATGCCCACCAGCGAAATAATCTCCGTGGCTGGTGGTCTGATCAACAGCATGCAGGGAGCCGTCAATGCGTGAAATTATCGTTGATAACTTTGCTGGTGGCGGAGGGGCGAGTACCGGGATTGAGCTGGCGATCGGGCGAAGTGTAGATATTGCCATCAACCACGACGAAAACGCGATCGCCATGCACAAAACTAACCACCCCGACACCCTGCATTACTGCGAATCAGTGTTTGATGTGGATCCGGTAGCTGCAACTGGCGGAATCACGGTCGGCCTCGCCTGGTTCAGTCCTGACTGCCGTCATTTCTCAAAAGCCAAAGGCGCAAAGCCTGTGAAGAAAGAGATTCGCGGGCTTGCCTGGGTCGTCGTTCGCTGGGCGCTGGCAAAACGCCCACGGGTGATGATGCTTGAGAACGTTGAAGAGTTTAAAACCTGGGGGCCGTTGCTGGCTGATGAAATGCGTCCGGACCCTGCTCGCGCTGGCGAAACTTTCCGTGCTTTTGTCAGCATGCTGTCTGATGGAATTCCGGCAGATCACCCGGCTCTGGTCGAGGCATGCGAGTTCCTGTCTATCCCACCGGACGGTAATCAGGCCCGGGCACTGGTTAACGGGTTGGGGTACAGCATTGATTACCGCGAGCTGCGAGCCTGCGACTTCGGTGCGCCGACGATCCGCAAGCGATTCTTCATGGTCATGCGCTGTGATGGTGAGGAAATTCACTGGCCAGAGCCAACTCATGGCGATCCTAAATCGCTGGAAGTTCAGAGCGGCAGGCTGGCGCCATGGCGTACCGCAGCGGAGTGTATCGACTGGTCAATTCCCTGCCAAAGCATTTTTGAGCGTCCAAAACCGCTGGCGGAAAATACGCTGAAGCGCATTGCGCGTGGTATTGAGCGGTTTGTGCTGAACAATCCGACGCCGTTTATTGTGAAGTGTAACCACACCAGCAATCGCACGGCATATGACTGCTTTCGTGGGCAGGGCATTGATAGTCCGCTGCAGACTATTACCAAAACTCACGGATACGCTGTTGTGACCCCGTTTATCGCCGGTAATGGTGGTAGCGAATATCAGGCGAAGCCGCGGGCGATAAATAAACCGGCCCACACCGTGTTGAAAGAGTCCCGCGCCTGCCTGGTGGCGCCAATGATAGCCCGCCAGTTTGGTAACAGTATTGGACACGGCGCTGATGAACCCAATGGAACAGTAACCGCTGGCGGTGGTGGAAAGTCGCAACTGGTGACCACCTTTCTGGCGAAACACTTCGGCGGTAATTATACGGGGCCGGGTGCCGCTATGGATGCACCTGCGCATACCGTAACGACCACTGATCACCATGCTGTTGTGACCTCACACCTGGTTCATCTGCGCGGTACCTGCAAAGATGGTCGGAAAGTGGATCAGCCCATGCCTACGGTGACCGCTGGCGGCCTGCATATCGGAGAGGTTCGCGCCTTCCTGATGAAGTACTACGGCAATGAAAAAAGCGGCGTATCGCTGGATGAACCGCTGGGAACCGTCACAACCAATGATCGCTTCGGCCTGGTAACGGTTGATGGTGCCGACTACCAGATCGTCGATATTGGCATGCGCATGTTGCAACCTCATGAGTTGTATAAGGCTCAGGGCTTTCCCGAAGGTTATATTATCGATCGTGATTATCGTGGCCAGCGCTATGCAAAAGACAAGCAGGTTGCGCGCTGTGGTAACGCCGTTCCGCCCCCGTTTGCCCGTGCGCTGGTAGAGGTCAACCTGCCCGAGTTATGCAACCAGCAGCAGGAGGTTGCATGAGAGCACTGCTAACCCCTGAAGTTGTGCCACGCCTTGGCGTGGTACTGCTCAAACCGGGTAAAGAGTTAATGCGCCTGTTCTCTGCGGGGCGCGTGCTGGTGGAACCTGAACCGGAGAATATGGCCAGGCTGTCAACTGGTCGGGTACCCGATGCCCGGCAGCCGCTGGCAGAGGATGAAACGCTGATCCCATTTTTCACTGATGAGAGGGTGATCCGTGCTGCGGGTGGTCTCTCCGGGCTGGATCACTGGCTTGAGCGGAATGCCTGTGAATGTCAGTACCCGCACTCGGATTATCACCATCATGAGCTGGTGACTATGCGGCACGCCCCGGGCGCGATGATGCTTTGCTGGCACTGCGATAACAAACTTCGTGAGCACACAACTGATCTGCTAGCTGCTATAGCGCGTCGCAACGTCATTGAATGGATCATTGATATCGTGCTGATCGGTCTTCGGTTTAATCGTGAGCGGGAATTGTCGATCGCTGAGCTGTGCTGGTGGGCAATTTATGTCGGTGTGGCCGACGCTATACCTGAAGAACTGGCTGCAAGGGCGCTGCAGATGCCTTATGAACCTTTTCCATCTGTCTATAAGGAAAGCGAAATCATCGCATCAGATGATAGGCCAACTGTCGCTCTGCAGAGGAGGATAAAGACTGCTGGATCGTTAAAAAGCTGCAGGCCCCAGGGAAATCAGCAGGTAATGCAGGAGCAGCAGCCAAAGGTTATAGCATTGAGCGCAGATCCGGAATCACCGGAGTCGTTCATGTTACGGCCTAAGCGCCGCCGCTGGGAGAATGAGAAGTATACGCGCTGGGTAAAAAGCCAGCCCTGCGAGTGTTGTCGCCGTCCGGCAGATGATCCGCATCATGTTATCGGTCATGGGATGGGCGGTGCTGCTACCAAAGCCCACGACCTGTTCGTGTTCCCTCTGTGCAGAGAGTGCCACGACAAATTGCATGCCGATGTAGCGGCGTTCGAGCAGAAATACGGCACGCAACTGGAGCTGCTGTTTCGATTTCTGGATAGGGCGATGGCGATCGGCGTAATCGTTAAAGCGTAAGTGTATGGAGCGCGAATCTGAATGAACTTACAGGCCATTGAATATACCCGGATAGAAGTAAGGCGCGCCCTGGCGAATTTATCTGAAGGGACAAAGGGGCAGCTGCAGGCGTTTAGCGATCATCCACCAGCAGACAAAAATAAAACTCCCCGTTGCGGGCAGCCTCTTATCGAACTGGAGGGCGGGGAAGGCTGTGGACGCTCGCTTGTGAAGGCATTAACCACGCCTGTTTATGTGCTGGAAACGAGAAGCCGCCGCCGACCATTCCCGCCAATACAGGATCTGGAATTTAGTTACACATCGTGGCGGCGGGTAATCAATTCACTGGATGACTACCAGCAGGCATGGATCCGTTACTGCTACGGTTTTGATCTGAACTTCAGGTACCAGACGCTGATTTGCCAGCACGTCTGGAATGAGTTTCAGAATTGCCAGGTAGAGAAAAAGCTGCAATCACGGGTAGTAAAAAAAGTGGTAGGTCTGGTTTGGCTGGCGGCGCAGGATGTTGCGGCGGCCAGAAACAATGACACTTATAAGGAGTATGCCGGTGCGGCGCTGTCGCGCATGATGTCTGTGGATCGTTCAACCTGGTTACGTGTGTATGCATCGCGCTGGGCGAGTTTAAAAGCGGCATTTGTCGAACTGGACACTCATGCACTACAAACGATCCTCATCAGGCGCGAAGAGCTGGAAGAAGCGAAAGCTCTGGAAATATGACCTAAATTTCACTATCTCCTTCTAATGGGCTTGCAAAATGCAACAAAAAGAGTCATATTTAAGCCTAATTTGATATGTTGTCAAAGCTCTACCCAACCTCGCTCTGGCGGGGTTTTTTTATGTCTTTTGCAAAGACTTCTTGCTGCTGCCAGCAACCAGAGTTATCTGTATGTTACTTTATTTTTTAAGGTAAAAGACATGCTAAATCAGCAAGATATGACCCACGCCGCTAGTATTCTTTACTGCTGCCTAAGTGATAAAAACTGGAAGTCAGTCGAATATCTGGCAAACCTTATGCGTATGAGCCTAGGGCGCTGCCAGTTGATACTGACACAGTTGGTTATGGCAGGGCTGGCAATAGAGGATACCAGCGGGGAAAACTTCAGACGCTGTCGATAAACGGCAGTTTGCAGCTTTTGAAATGAGCGGCTGGTGGGTGTTGGTAGCACCCGACCAGCCATTCGCTCATGCTAAAGGTCACAAGCGAACCGAGGCTCACCGCTTTAGCGCTAAAGCATAGTGAGCCTATCAGAGACCCGCTTACTGATCCATGAATAACACTGTAAAAATATCCAGTTGTGAGCTAATCAACGCTGATTGCCTGCACTTTATAGCTACCCTTCCTGATAACTGCATCGATTTAATTGTTACCGATCCGCCTTACTTCAAGGTGAAGCCAAACGGATGGGATAACCAGTGGAAGGGGGATGAAAATTATCTTCACTGGCTCGATCGCTGCCTGGCTGAATTCTGGCGTGTGCTGAAACCCGCCGGTAGCATTTACCTGTTTTGTGGTCACCGACTTGCTGCAGATATAGAAATATTAATGCGCGACCGTTTCAGCATCCTGAACCACATCATCTGGGCTAAACCGAGTGGCCGCTGGAATGGTTGCAATAAAGAAAGCCTGCGCGCGTATTTCCCGGCCACTGAGCGTGTTCTTTTTGCTGAGCATTATCAGGGGCCATTTAAGCCCAAAGACGATGGCTATGCGGCAAAATGTGGTGAACTCAAACGGCATGTGTTGACACCACTTATTTCATATTTCCAGGATGCGCGGGAAGCGCTTGGCGTTACCTCGAAACAAATCGCCGAGGCCACCAGTAAGAAGAGCATGGCTTCTCACTGGTTTGGTTCCAGCCAGTGGCAGCTGCCGGGTGAAGCGGATTACCTTAAATTGCAGAAGCTCTTCACCCAGATCGCTATCGAGAAGCATCAGCGTGCCGAACTGGCGCAGCCTCATCACCAACTGGTGGCAACATACCAGTCACTGAACCGTAAATATTCTGAGCTGCTGGAGGAGTACAAATCCCTCCGGCGGTATTTTGCTGTGTCAGTTGAAGTGCCATATACCGATGTCTGGACGCATAGACCCGTTCAGTTTTACCCCGGCAAACACCCATGCGAAAAACCTGCTGACATGTTGGAGCAGATCATCAGTGCCAGCAGCAGACCCGGGGATGTGGTGGCTGATTTCTTCATGGGCTCCGGTTCCACGTTAAAAGCGGCGATCGATTTAGGCCGTAAGGCTATTGGCGTCGAGCTGGAAACAGAGCGGTTTAACCAGACCGTTGAAGAAATCAGAGTGTTACCAGAAAAATAAACGGCTCACTCAATGAGCCGGAAGCGTCATCAATCGGCTCGCCACGTTTGTCATGCTGTGGTGGTCATCTCTTTCAGGCCCAGGGTTTCATCCTCAATATAGCCATGTAGCGCCACGATCCTGAAGCCTGAATTTCCCCCAACACAGCACCTCGAACATCACTTCGGAGGTGGATTCATGAACCATGCAAACGGGATTTTTGAGCAAACTATGAAATGGATCGAGATGTACCTCCCTTCGGTATACGCAGGTCTGTGCGCCCTGGGTATTTCAGCGCTGATCGACATCAGGGCAGGAAAGCCGAAGCTGTACACCGCAACGGGAGCGCTGATCTGCGGTATTTTCGCCCTGGCCATTTCAGCATTACTTGAATACTTCGGCCTCCCTGCTAATTCCGGCGCGTTTGTGGGTGCGCTGGTGGGCTTCGTTGGTGCTGATCGCCTACGCGATATGGCACTGGCTGTTGTTTCCAGGAGAGCCGGCATCAACACAACGGAGAGCAATAAATGACAGCACGCGGGATCCGCAATAATAACCCCGGCAATATCCGCTGGGGTGACGAGTGGAAGGGGCTGGTGCCAGAAACTCAGCGCACTGATAAATCATTCTGTCAGTTCAAATCGGCGGAGTATGGCATCAGAGCGATGATTATCATCTTGCGCAACTACCAGCGTAAACATGGGCTCAGCACCATCAGCGGTATCATAAACCGCTGGGCACCGACCAATGAGAACGACACACAGGCCTATATCAACAGCGTAGCGAAAGCGACGGGCGTTGATCCTGACCAGCGTATTGATACCAGCGACAGCCGATTCATGATGAAACTGTTGCAGGCCATCATTCAGCATGAAAACGGGGACCAGCCGTACAGCTTTGATGTTTTTGTTAAGGCCATCGATCTGGCGGGGTGACAGATGTTCTCTCTGCTGAAGACATTCTGGAAGCCGTTGACGATCATACTGCTGGTGGTCATTGCGTTTGTTACAGGTGATAGCTGGCGCGATCGAGCGTGGCGAATAAAATGGGCCGATCGTGACGCCGAAGAGTCTTCACAGGCCGCGAACGCGCAGACCGCCGCCCGTATGATTGAACAAGGGCGCATTATTGCCCGTGATGAGGCCGTGAAAGATGCACAAACGCAAGCCGCAAAAGCTGCTGCCACTGCTGCTGGTCTGTCTGCCACTATTAGCCAGTTGCAGCAACAAGCCAAAAAACTTGCCACCCACCTGGACGCCGCAAAGTACACCGCAGATCTTGCCGCTGCCGTCCGAAGCAAAACAGCCAGCGCCAACGCCGGAATGCTCGCCGACGTGCTCGGAGATATTGCAGCAGAAGCTCAACGTTATGCTGAAATCGCTGACGAACGCTACCGTGCCGGAATGACGTGTGAACGCATTTATGACTCGGTAAGAACATCCAACAATCAATCAGGGGTTATCGATGGCAACTATCATCACGCCGATCATTAAGTATTTTGAGTATGAGCACTTACCTCCGCATTTGCAGGAAGTTAGTAAACCTATCGGTGATCTGGCTAAGCTGATGGATGCAATGCTGCCGAATGGCCCGGAGAAGGCGGTTGGCTTGAGGAAACTGCTTGAGGCGAAGGATGCATTAGTCCGCGCTAAGTTAGGGTAAGACATTCCAGCAGGCATCACCACGCTATTCAGGACTCGTACATGGTTACAATCGCATGTGCGGCCAGCGGCCCATCACTGGCATCAACTGATTGCCTGACTCTCCATCGTGCAAATATCCCGATAATCGCTGTGAACAGTTCGTGGCACGCGGTGCCGTACTGTTCTGCAATATACGCGGCGGATTGCTGCTGGTGGGAAGAGCATTACAGCACCATCACCTCATCGGCTGAACGGTGGTGCGGTGATGAATTTACCGCTCGCCGCTTTGGCATCAACTGCTTTCCCTCGGTGCTGCCAGGCTCCTACAACTCCGGGCAGCGCGCTATTGAACTTGCGATTCATTTAGGTTCCAGCAGGATCCTGTTGCTGGGCTATGACTGCTCAATACGTCATGGCACCCACTGGCACGGTAATCACCAGTTGCTGGCCAACCCGGATAAATTCAGCGTGGCGCGCTGGCATGATGAATTTAGCCGCCTCGATACCATCGCTGGTGGTACTGAGATAATCAACTGTTCCCGCTATACGCGGCTCACCTGTTTTCCTCGCCAGTCGTTAGAGGCTGTGCTTTCTCTGTAGGATATTTATGGCATTAAGACGAAAAGTCAGCATCCGTGGGATGTACGGGCTTGGTGATTCTATTTATCAGCGCGCATTTGTACGCCAGTTCCACGGTGCGTTCCTGCGTACACCGTGGCCTGAGCTTTATTGCGATCTGGATGTTCAGTTTGTTCGCTCCAACACCAGCCTGCGCACGCAGCGTAAAAACGAAGAGAGAACGGGCGTGACTTACGTTCGGGAGCCAGCGCGACCTTCGGAAGTCCTGACCATCTTTTATGGTCCGGAAGAGCTGAAAAAAGGTTCCATTGTCGACGCCATGACGTGGCAGTTTGGCAAGGCGGCCAGCGTGTTCGATTTGCCGTCGTATGGTGAATCGCCAGTGAAGGCGGATAAGCCGATAGCCGTGATTCGTCCTGCCACCGTCCGTAAAGAGTGGGCGAACCCGGCACGCAATCCTGATCCGAAATATCTGGCCGCCGCCGCGCGAGAACTCCGCAGGCACTTCTACGTAGTCAGCCTGGCAGATCTGGAAGAAGACTGTCAATACCGATCGAATTCTGACCCACCCTGCCAAAGTAAAACTGACCCACCCCCTTTGAATCATTCGAGCGTTGTTGCTTTCGTTTTCTTCTGGAGTTGACCGCTTTTCAGCTTATCTTTCAGTCGATAGCTTTGGCCGCTGATTTGGGCGATATGCGCATGGTGAAGCAGCCGATCCAGCATCGCTGCCGTCAGTGTCTCGTCATCACCAAACGTTCCGGACCACTGCGTAAACGGCAGGTTGCTGGTCAGGATCACGCTGCCTGACTCATACCGTTTAGCGACTACCTGGAAGAACAGGTTCGCCTCCATTTTACCGAACGGCAGATATCCCACTTCGTCGATGATCAACAGCTTAGGTTTACCTACGACGCGGTTCAGGTAGCCCTTCAGGTCACCCTGACGATGTGACGCCATCAGTTGCAGCATCATGTCGGCGGCGGTAATGAACCGAATGCTTAAACCCGCCATCGCGGCCTTATAGCCAATGGCGGTCGCCAGGTGCGTTTTGCCGACGCCAGAAGGCCCGAGCAGGACAACGTTCTCCTGACGTTCGATAAATGTCAGACCCGCCAACTCCTGGATCTGACTTCGTGGAACGCCACTGGCATAGGCGTAATCGAACTGCTCCAGTGTTTTTATCACCGGCAGGCCTGATAACCGCAAAATGGTCTGGCGACGCCGTTCGTTCTGGCCATCATGCTGGAGCTGCAAAACGGCTTCCAGGAAGTCGGCATGCGTGCCGCTGTTGTCGATGGTCGCCTGTGCCACACCCGGCCACTCTGCCGGCAGGCGGTCGAGCTTGAGTTGCTCGCAGAGCGCGGCAATACGATCATGTTGAAGGTTCATGCTGGCACCTCGAGCAAGGCCTGGTACGTTGCCAGAGGATGTTGCAGGCTCTCGGTCGGCACCGGACGCTGGCTGAGCGCTGGGACAGGTGCAGGCAATGCCAACGTGACCTTCGGTAACGGCAATAGCGCAGCACGCTCGCGCGGCATGCGCTGCTCAGGCGGTACGCCTGTGGTGCCATGCACTCGTGTGTTCGCGACGGTGACCAGCCACTCGCCGATGCGTGTGTTGGCAGCAGGTACATCCAGTACCAGCCCGGCCTGCCGGAAGGTCGCGGTAAGAGGCACGATAAAGCTGTTCTTGAGGTAATGGTTAAACCGCTCAACCTTACCCTTGGTCTTGGCGCGATAGGGTCGGCAGACCTTGGGAGTAAAGGCATACTTCTCGGCGACGTGCATCAACTGCGGGTTCCAGCGATGCTTACCGGGGCCGTAGACATCGCGCTCAATGATGATGGCCTTGGCGTTGTCGAACAGCAGCTGATGCGGCGTCCCGCCGAAGAACCTGAGCGCAGACTCAATGCCGTCACACCAGGCAGCGGAGTCCTGGTTGCTGTAAAACTTGACGAAAGTCGCGCGGCTCCAGCCCAGCGTGGCGACAAAGGCCAGCAATGGGTTATGACCGAGTCTGATGATGGTGAAATCAACTTGCATCTGAAAGCCAGGCTCGGTCTCGAAGCGTGTTACCTCTTCAGTGACGGGCTGCTTAATGGGGTGCAGGAAAGCGGTCAGCATGCTGTAACCACCCTCGTAACCACGCTGACGGATCTCGCGCAGCAGCACACTGGCGGGTATCCAGAGGGGCCTGGCAGCGGCCACGCGCTCAAGGATATAGGTCTTGAACGGGTCAAGCTTGCAGGGTCTGGGTGCGCGAGGCTTGTAGCGCATATCCGCTACGGGCAGCGGGCTACGAATATATCTGCGAACGGTCTCACGAGAGCATGAAAGCTGGCGCGCGATGGCGCGTATCGACATGCCCTGACGGTGTAAAACACTAATCTCCACTCTGGTCTCCAATGTCATCATTGGCAGTGCCTTAAAACTGCCATTTTTACCCTAGGTGGGTCAGATTTACATCGGCAGGTGGGCCAGTTTTACATCGGTAGCGACAGAAGACGAAGAATGGCTGGTTGGCGAACAACCGGAAGCCGATTTGCAGCTGCATCAAGGCGAGCTGTCACTAACCGAAATGCTGGCGCTGGTTGAGCAGGCGGCGGTAGTTATTTCCGGGGTGGGCTGGGCGTTGCCGGCGGCTATCTGCTATCAAACGCCCGTCTTCATCGTGCAGGGCGGCTGTGGTGCTCACAATGCACCTCATATCGTTACTGACCCTGAGATGGATTTATCACGGGTTGGGTGGGCTCAGCCTGACGATTACTGCATGTGCGCCAGCATGGATCACGACTGCAGCAAGTACATTTCCGGATTCAACGACAAATTCAAAGGCTGGTTACATGACATCGTTCTCAAATGAACTGCAAAACGGCCTGGTGTGGTTGCCCGAGCTGGGTATGGGGCGTTATCCCGTTCCCGCCGCCCGGCCATATGATGCGAACTATTTCGCCAGATACCGCCAGATGGCTGAAACCTCAATGGGCCTCCAGCTGACTACGGCGCGCCTGCTGCTGGTTGGTCGCCATTATCTGGGGAAAGTACTGGATGTGGGAATTGGCTCTGGCCAGTTCGTCGAGTGCCGCCCGGACACGTGGGGATATGACGTCAACCCGGAAGGCGTTGCATGGCTACAGGCCCGAATGCGCTGGGCTGATCTGTACGCTGCTGATATTACTTTTCCGGCATTAACGTTCTGGGATTCACTGGAGCACATCGACGAACCCGAGGCGGCTGTAGCGAAAGCAGGCCAGTGGGTGTTCGTGTCACTGCCTGTGTTCAGGGACGCCGAGCATATATTGAAATCCCGTCACTACCGCAAAGATGAGCATATCTGGTACTGGACGCACGACGGTTTGCTGAAGTGGTTTGAGGCTCAGGGCTTTGTCTGCGTCGAGCACAACACGATCGAGAGCGCGCTGGGCCGCGATGGTATCAGCAGTTACGCATTCCGGAGGAAATAGCATGCCGCCGAGAACGCCAAAAGCCTGTAGAAAACGAGGATGCAGGAATACCACAACGGACCGTTGCGGCTACTGTGACGAGCACAAGGGGGATGGCTGGCAGCAGTACAAGCCTGGTCAGACCCGCCACCAGCGCGGTTATGGCACGGCCTGGGATCGGCGTCGTATGCGGATCCTTGAGCGTGATGGTGGGCTGTGCTGTGAGCACCGCAGGCAGGGGGTGGCTGTTGTGGCAAAGCATGTTGACCACATCATTCCTAAATCTCAGGGCGGTACGGACGACGATGGCAACCTGCAGAGTCTGTGCACTGCCTGTCACCGTACCAAAACAGCCCGCGAAGGTCGGGGCAGGGGGGCGGGGTAAAATCTCTCCCGCCTTTGCCTTCCCGGACTGCCCGCCTCGTCATATTTTTACGCGCCCAAAATAAGAAACTTTTTTCCGGAAGGCGACGCCTATTGATCAGGAGGTATTTATGGGTGTATCCGTGCGATCTTCCGGCGGCGGTCGAAAAAGAAATTTACCCACTGGGCAAACCAGCAAACTGACCAGAATTGCACCTCCTCCGGAGTTGATGGGGGATGTGGCGATCCGGCTATGGAAAACCCAGAGCAAAATTTTAATTGAGCGGGGTGTGTTCGAGGTCGAGGATGCGCCGATCCTTCTCGCGTACTGCAATGCGTTTCATCTGATGATTGAAGCCGAAAAAGTTATCGCAAAAGAGGGGCTGACCGTCTCCAGTGAGATGGGAGGGGAGAAGAAGCACCCCGCTATCAACGTCAGAAATGACTCTGTTTCTCAGGTTGCCCGTCTGGGTTCGCTTCTCGGACTTGACCCACTGAGTCGACTACGTATGACCAGCGGTAAGAATGATCCGGACGATGCAGGGAATGAATTCGATGAGTTTGATTGATGGCTACATATCCGAACGTCAATGCGGCGAACCAGTATGCGCGGGACGTCGTGAACGGGAAGATTCTGGCATGTCGGTTAACCATTCTTTCCTGTCAGCGTCACCTGGATGATCTCGAACGCGCGAAGGATCCAAACTGGCCCTATCGTTTCGATAAGAATAAGGCTGAACGTTTTTTAAGATTTTCTCAGAAGATGCCCCACACCTCCGGAGAGTGGGCGCGGCGTAAGCTCAGGATAGAGTTTGAGCCCTGGCAAAAATTCTCCCTGGGTGTTCCTTTTGGCTGGGTACGCAAAGACACCGGGTTTCGCCGCTTTACTGAGATCTATATCGAGGTGCCGCGTAAAAACGGTAAATCCGCGATAGCGGCGGCGATCGGCAATTATATGTTCTGCGCCGATGGTGAATATGCCGCGGAAGTTTACTGTGGCGCCACGACAGAAAAGCAGGCGTGGAAGGTGTTTGCGCCGGCGCTGGCGATGGTGAAAAAGCTGCCGTCTTTGCGTCAGAAATTCAGCATTAAGCCCTGGGCTAAACGGATGACCCGCCCGGATGGTTCCGTTTTTGCGCCAATCATCGGTGACCCCGGAGACGGTGACTCACCGTCCTGCGCCATTATCGATGAGTATCACGAGCATGATACCGATGCGCTCTATACCACTATGACAACGGGTATGGGGGCGCGTGAACAGCCTGTAACGCTCATCATTACCACCGCAGGATATGACATTTCATCTCCCTGTTACGAGAAGCGCGCTCAGGTGGTAGAAATACTGGAGCGCATCAGGGAAGGAGGCGAAAACGAGGCCATATTTGGCATCATCTATACCCTTGATGATGATGACGATTGGACAAAGCCGGAAGCGCTGATAAAGGCAAACCCAAACTACGGAGTGTCGATAAAGGAAAGCTTCCTCAGGGCTAAGCAGCTGCTGGCCATGTCCACACCCAGCCAGACCAACAAGATCCTCACCAAACACTTTAACAAGTGGGTGAGTTCGAAAGCAGCCTTCTACAACCTGCAGAAGTGGATGGCAGCAGCAGATAAAACGCTGAAGCTGTCGGATTTTGCCGGAGAGGAATGCTACCTGGGGATTGACCTGGCGTCGAAGCTGGACCTCAACGCTGTTGCGCCGATCTTCAGGCGAGAAATTAACGGACTTAGCCATTTTTACTGTGTCGGCCCGATGTTCTGGGTGCCAGAGGATACGGTGTATTCCACCGATCCGGCGCTGAAAACCACGGCTGAACGTTATCAGTCATTCGTCAATCAAGGGGTTCTGGTGCCCACCGATGGCGCAGAGATGGATTACCGCATCATTTTTGAGTCCATCATTCAGTTGCGTGAGTCGGTGAAGATAGCGACATGCCCGATTGACCCCTACGGGGCGACCAGCATTTCCCACATGCTGCTGGATGAAGGCCTGGAGCCCATAACCATCACTCAGAACTACACCAATATGAGCGATCCAATGCGTGAAATCGAAGCGGCAATCGCCGCCGGGCGTTTTCATCATGATGGTAATCCGCTAATGAACTGGTGTGTTTCTAACGTGGTCGGGAAGTATCTTCCGGGCAGCGATGATGTAGTCCGTCCGGTGAAAGAGGGGGGCGGCAACAAGATTGATGGTGCGGTGAGCATGATGATGGGTGTTGGCCGCGCAATGCTGAACGAGCCAAAAGATTTTCTCTCCAATCTCGATCCAGACGAGGACGTTTTATTCCTGTGAAATCACTAATTATCGATGTTGCCGGGTTGTCTGGCTTCAGCGCGCTGGTGGGCGGTATTTACCTAAAATACGGCGCGGCGGCTGCGCTTATGGCTGGTGGTGCCGGGCTTCTGTTGTGGGCGCTACTGGCGGCAAGGGGATCAAAATGCTGATTAATGCCATGTTCAGAAGCAACTCGCTTGAAAATCCTGCTGTTCCGTTGACTGCTGAAGCAGCCGAAAACGACGGGGTTTTTAACGGTGACGTGATCGTTAACCCCAAAACGGCGATGAAGCTGGCGGCGGTGTATGCCTGTATTTACGTCATTTCCTCCAACGTTGCCCAGATGCCGCTACACGTTATGCGGCGAACCGGGAAGTTTGTGGAGCCGGCGCGGGATCACCCCGTTTTTTATCTGGTTCATGATGAGCCGAACGACTGGCAAACCAGCTACAAATGGCGCGAACTGAAGCAGCGCCACATTCTCGGGTGGGGGAATGGCTATACCCACGTTAAGCGCAATCGCCGGGGGGAAGTTATCCAGCTTGAAGCCTGCATGCCATGGGAAACGACGCTGCTGAATACTGGCGGGCGCTATACCTACGGCATGTACAACGAAGAGGGCTCTTTTGCTATCAGCCCTGACGACATGATCCACATCCGGGCGCTGGGGAATAACCAGAAGATGGGGCTGAGTCCGATTCTCCAGCACGCTGAAACGATCGGTATGGGGATGAGCGGGCAGAAATATACCGAGAGCTTTTTTAGCGGGAATGCCCGTCCGGCGGGGATTGTGTCGGTAAAAGGGGAACTTAACGACAACTCCTGGGATCGTCTCAAAAAGATGTGGCAGAAAGCTTCTGCCATGCTGCGAAGCCAGGAAAACAGAACCATGCTGCTGCCGGCAGAGCTTGACTATAAAGCCCTGACCGTCTCCCCCGTTGATGCACAGCTCATCGACATGATGAAGCTTAACCGCTCAATGATTGCCGGAATCTTCAACGTACCGGCACACATGATCAACGACCTGGAAAAAGCGACATTCTCCAATATCTCCGAGCAGGCCATTCAGTTTGTGCGCTACACGATGATGCCCTGGGTGACGAACTGGGAGCAGGAGATAAACCGTCGCCTGTTCACCCGTGCCGAGCGGGAGGCCGGGTATTACGTCCGCTTTAACCTGACGGGCCTGCTGCGCGGTACGCCGAAAGAGCGTGCTCAGTTCTACCATTTTGCCATCACAGATGGCTGGATGAGCCGCAATGAGGCCCGCGCCTTTGAGGATATGAATCCCAAAGACGGGCTCGACGAGATGCTGGTGAGCGTCAACGCTGCCGATCCGGCAAAAGATTTTAAAGACGACGATAAAACGGAGGGCAATTCCGATGAGTGACGATCGGGAAACACGCTGCTACAGCGGCGAGGTCAGGGCCGAGCAGCACGATCAGCAGCCGACGCGCATTATCGGTTATGGCTCGGTGTTCAATTCGCGCTCTGAACCGCTATGGGGGTTCCGCGAGATTATTAAGCCAGGCGCGTTTGATGATGTGCTGGGCGACGATGTGCGCGGCCTGTTCAACCATGATCCTAACTTTATTCTGGGGCGCAGCGCGTCCGGCACGCTGACGGTTTCGACCGATGAGCGTGGTTTACGTTATGACATCGAAGCACCTGACACTCAGACCATCCGCGATCTGGTGCTGGCACCAATGCTTCGCGGTGACATCAACCAGTCCAGTTTCGCCTTCCGGGTCGCCCGGGACGGCGAGCGCTGGTATGAGGATGAAGAGGGCGTGGTTATTCGTGAAATTTCGCGCTTCTCACGTCTCTTTGATGTTAGCCCCGTAACGTATCCGGCGTACCAGGAAGCTGATTCCGGGGTTCGCTCCCTGAAAGCCTGGCAGGAAGCACGCGACAGCGGCGCGCTGAAGCTTGCCATTAACCAACGAATGGCGCGCGAGCGCGTCCTGACACTTCTTAATGCATAAGGAAACATCCATGAAGCTTCATGAAATGAAACAAAAGCGCAACACCATCGCGACCGAAATGCGTGCGCTGAACGAAAAGATCGGGGATAACGCCTGGACTGATGAGCAGCGCACTGAGTGGAATAAGGCTAAAACCGAGCTGGAAGGGCTGGATGAGCGTATTGCCCGCGAAGAAGAGTTGCGCGATATGGATCAGAAATACATCGATGATAAAAGCGATGAACAGCGCGACAATCTGGATAAGGATAACGGTAAAAAGCCGGACGAACAGCGCGGCCAGATTTTTGATAAATGGATGCGCCACGGCGCCAGCGAGCTGACCGCTGAAGAGCGTAAGGCCCTGCGTGAACTGCGTGCTCAGGGTGTCGCGCCGGATGAAAAGGGCGGCTATACCGTGCCGGACACTTTCCTTGCGAAAGTCGTCGAGCAGATGAAGGCTTACGGTGGTATCGCCAGCGTAGCGCAGATCCTGACAACCTCAGAGGGCCGCACCATGGAGTGGGCTACCGCCGATGGTACCGCTGAGGTGGGTGTGCTGCTGGGCGAGAACGAAGAGGCAGGGGAAGAAGATACCGAATTTGGCATGGACAGCCTGGGTGCGCTGAAAATGACCTCTAAAATCATTCGCGTATCTAACGAACTGCTGCAGGACAGCGCGATCGACATGGAAGCCTATCTTGCCCGCCGTATCGCGGAGCGTATTGGGCGCGGTGAAGCCCGCTATCTGATCCAGGGGACTGGCGCTGGTACGCCGAAGCAGCCGAAAGGCCTGGCGGTATCTGTGACCGGCACCACCCAGACAGCCGCTGCAACGGCGGTGAAATGGCAGGAAATTCTGGCACTCAAACACAGTATCGACCCGGCTTATCGCCGCGGGCCGAAGTTCCGCCTTGCTTTCAATGACAGCACCCTGAAACTTATCAGCGAAATGGAAGATGGTCAGGGCCGCCCGCTGTGGTTGCCGGATATTGTTGGCGTGGCTCCGGCTTCGGTGCTCAACGTGCCATATGTAATCGATCAGGAGATTGATGATATCGGGGCGGGTAAAAAGTTCATGTTCTGCGGTGACTTTGATCGCTTCATTATCCGTCGCGTGCGCTACATGATCCTGAAGCGCCTGGTGGAGCGTTACGCTGAATTCGACCAGACCGGCTTCCTGGCGTTCCATCGCTTCGACTGCATTCTGGAAGACACTTCCGCTATTAAAGCGCTGGTGGGCAAAGGCAGCGCCAGCAGCTGATAACTTTTGTAACTTCTGACGGAACACGCCACGCCGCTTAACGCGGTTTTTTTGTGCCCGCTTCCGGCGGGCACAGGAGGGTTTATGCTGCTCAAAATGGAGGAGATCAAAGCCCAGCTCAGGCTGGACGAAGATTTCACCGATGAAGACAGTCTGCTGGAACTGATGGGGCAGGCGGTGCAGAGCCGGACCGAAAATTTCCTCAACCGCAGGCTTTATGCAACGGCAGCCGATTTGCCAGAAGACGATCCCGATGGTCTGGTGATGCCGGATGAAATCAAGCTGGCGCTACTGTTGCTGGTCACCCACTTCTACGAGAACCGCTCAACGGTCACCGAGGTTGAAAAGCTTGAGTTGCCGATGAGCTTTAACTGGCTGGTTGGGCCTTACAGGTATATCCCGTTATGAAACTGCGACAGGCGCAGACCAGCGCCACCTACCTTTTTCCTGACCCGGGCGAGCTGGATAAGCGGATAGCGATTCGCCTGCGGGTGGATGAGCCGAATGATGATTTTGGCGTATCTCCCACGTACCCGGATGAGATCCGAACCTGGGCGAAGTTAGCCCAGCCCGGCGCAGCGGCTTATCAGGGCTCTGTACAGACGGAAAATACCGTAACGCATTATTTCACGATCCGCTGGCGAGCGAAGATAACCGCCGATCATGAGGTGTTCTGCGAAGGGCAGGTTTATCGCATTCGCCGCGTGCGTGACCTGAACAGTGAGCGCCGCTATCTACTGCTGGAATGTGAGGAACTTGGTACGGATCGAGGGGTCAGCTATGCAGAACAAAGCATTTTTACACGTTGATTTTGAACAGCCGAAAGAGCTGGTTTTCAATCGCGCCCGCATGCGCCGGGCGTTTGTCACCATTGGTCAGGTGCATATGCGGGATGCCCGCCGTCTGGTCATGCGTCGGGGACGCTCTGCACCCGGCGAAAACCCGGCATACCGTACAGGGAAACTGGCCCGCTCAATAGGTTATTACGTTCCTCGCGCATCCAAACGACGCCCGGGTTTGATGGTGAAGATTGCTCCCAACCAGAAGAACGGCGAGGGGAATCGCCATATTTCTGGTGCCTTTTATCCGGCGTTTCTGTTTTACGGTGTGCGCCGCGGCGCTAAGCGTAAAAAAGGGCATCATCGCGGTGCGTCCGGCGGCAGTGGCTGGAAAATTGCTCCACGTAATAACTACATGGTCGAAGTACTGGAGCGTCGTCGCAGCTGGACCCGGTATGTGCTGTCGCGTGAGCTGCGCAAGTCCCTTCGTCCGCAGAGAAGGAAAAAGAAATGAAACTGACGCCGATTGTGGCCGCACTGCGGGCCCGATGCCTGCGTTTTGAAAATCGCGTGGGTGGCGCCGCACAGTTTAAGGCGATCCCGGATGCCGGAAAACTGAAGCTTCCCGCCGCTTATGTGGTACCGGCGGAGGATGTAACCGGGGAACAACGCTCCCAGACTGACTACTGGCAGGATTTGACAGAGGGATTTTCTGTGATCGTCGTTCTCAATAATGAGCGTGACGAAAAAGGCCAGTGGGCATCCTATGACGCGGTGCATGATGTGCGTCATGAAATCTGGAAAGCGCTTCTGGGATGGTGCCCGGATCCTGACGCCCATGAAATTCAGTACGCTGGTGGTATGTTGCTGGAGCTGAACCGCTATGAACTTTATTACCAGTTCGACTTCACGGTGAAATATGAGATCGACGAGGCTGACTCCCGCCAGCAGGATGATCTCGACGCGCTGGAAGAGCTGAAGACACTCAGTATCGATGTGGACTATATCGGCCCCGGCGGCGGGCCAGACGGTAATATTGAGCACCACACCGAAATCACCTTCCCGTAACCCTCTACCTGGAAAAAATAATGTTTGTGAAACCCAAAAGGGGGCGATCCGTTCCGGATCCGACCCGCGGCGATCTTTTGCCTGAATCTGGGCGAAATGTGGAAGTAAACGCCTACTGGTATCGCCGCGAAGCTGCTGGCGATATTGAGAAAATCTCGCGTAAAGGGGATAAAAATGACCGTAAGCTTTAACACCATCCCGGCTGATAACCGGGTGCCGCTATTTTATGCTGAAATGGATAACAGCGCGGCAAACACCGCACAGGACAGTGCCCCTTCTCTGCTAATTGGGATGGCGCTACCTGAATCGGATATGCCGCTGAATCAATTGGTGATTATGCCATCGAAGGATTTAGCTAAAAAAATGGCGGGCCGTGGCAGCCAGCTGGCTCGCATGGTGGAGGCATACCGCCAGGTGGATCCGTTTGGTGAACTCTGGGTGATTGCCGTTCCTGATAATGGTGAAGCGGCGTCGGGCACTATTACCATCACCGGCACAGCGACGGATGCGGGTACCGTGAACCTCTACGTTGGCACCCGTAAGGTACAGGTAACAGTGGCAACGGGGGACACTGGCGATCAGGTGGCACAGGCCATGCTGAGTATTATCAATAATAACCCCGATTTGCCTGTCAGCGCGGAATATCAGACGACTTCTGCCGGGGAAGCGCAGGGCACAGTTATTCTCTCTGCTGTGAACAGCGGCCCGGTGGGCAATAATATTCCGTTAACCCTGAATTACTACGGTACCGCCAGCGGTGAAGAGATCCCCGCGGGGTTAAGTATTCAGACGGGTAAAATGAGCGGTGGTGCTGGTGATCCAGACTTGTCTCAGGCGATTGCTGCTATGGGGGACGAGCCTTTTGATTATATCGGGCTGCCATTCAGCGATGCGAACTCCCTGCAATTGATGTCGGTTGAAATGAACGACAGCGCCGGGCGATGGAGTTACATCCGCCAGCTTTATGGTCATGTTTACACTGCCAAAACCGGCTCGCTGTCTGAACTGGTGGCATTTGGTGATTCGCTCAACAACCAGCACATCACCATCGCTGGCTATGAGAAAGAGGTGCAAACCTGTGTCGATGAGCTGGTGGGGTATCGCCTGGCGCGTGATGCTGTTTTCCTGCGAATCGATCCCGCTCGTCCGACGCAGACTGGTGAACTCACTGGTGTATTGCCTGCGCCGACTGGCAAGCGCTTTACCATCACCGAGCAGCAGTCACTTTTGACACATGGCATTGCGACTGCTTACACGGAATCTGGCGTGCTGCGCATCCAGCGTGACATCACCACCTACAAGACCAATGCGTATGGCGTGGCAGACAACAGCTACCTCGATAGCGAAACGCTGCATACCAGCGCCTATGTACTGCGCCGCCTGAAGTCGGTGATCACCAGCAAATACGGTCGTCATAAACTCGCCAATGATGGAACGCGTTTTGGCCCTGGCCAAGCGATTGTCACGCCTGCGGTTATTCGTGGTGAGCTGGGCTCAACCTACCGTCAGCTTGAGCGTGAGGGTATTGTCGAGAACTTTGACCTGTTCCAGAAATACTTGATTGTCGAGCGTAATACGAACGATCCGAACCGTCTGGATGTGCTGTTCCCGCCAGATTATGTCAACCAGCTGCGCGTGTTTGCTGTGCTTAATCAGTTCCGCCTGCAGTACAACGAGGAGGCCTCATAATGGCAAAGATTGCGGGAACGACCTATTTCAAAATCGACGGCCAGCAGCTATCAGTTACCGGCGGCATTGAAGTCCCCATGAACACCAAAGTCCGTGATGACGTGATCGGCCTGGACGGATCTGTTGATTACAAAGAAACGAGCCGCGCAGCGTATACGAAGGTCACTGCCAAAGTTCCGAAAAACTTTCCCGTCGACAAAATAACCTCGTCTGATGTCATGACCATCACATCTGAGCTGGCTAACGGTCAGGTGTACGTGCTGTCCAATGCCTGGCTGCACGGCGAAGCTAACCATAACCCCGAAGAGGGCACGGTGGATCTGGAGTTCCACGGTGAAGAAGGATTTTACCAATGACAAAAGAGTTGAAGCTTAAAGAGCCGATCATGGCTCATAACGAAAAACTGCATGTGCTGGAACTGCGTGAACCGTCATATGACGAAATCGAAGCGATCGGTTTCCCGTTTACGGTTTCCTCGGAAGGCGCGATTAAAATTGACAGCTCCGTTGCGCTGAAATATATCCCGCTGCTGGCGGGTATCCCACGTTCGTCCGCGGCGAAACTGGCGAAACTCGATATTTTCAAAGCCAGCATGCTGATCCTCAATTTTTTTACTCAATCGGCGGGGGAGACAACCTCCGAAACCGGCTCTACAACACCGCTCACTTCTGGCGACTAAACCCCCTTGAGCTTCGGCGGGCGGCCATATCTGAATTTCTGGAACTGGAATCGGAGGCCGTTCGCATTAATGAGGAAATAAAGCATGGCTGACAGTTTCCAGTTAAAGGCCATCATCACCGCCGTTGATCAGCTATCCGGCCCGCTGAAAGGGATGCAGCGGCAGCTGAAGGGGTTCCAGAAGGAAATGGCCGGTCTGGCGCTGGGGGCTGCGGCGGCCGGTACCGCGATTCTCGGTGCGCTGGCGATGCCAATAAACTCTGCTATTGGTTTTGAATCAAAAATGGCCGACATCCGTAAGGTGGTTGACGGCCTGGACGATAAAAAAGCCTTTGCGCAGATGAGCGACGACATTCTGACGCTTTCCACCCAACTGCCGATGGCGGCGGAAGGGATTGCAGAAATTGTCGCTGCTGGTGGTCAGGCCGGTATCGCCCAAAACGACCTGATGCAGTTCGCCAGTGATGCGGTGAAGATGGGGGTGGCATTTGATACCACCGCCGAAGAGTCGGGCCAGATGATGGCACAGTGGCGCACGGCGTTTAAGCTGACGCAGGATGATGTCGTTGTCCTCGCCGATAAAATTAACTATCTGGGGAATACCGGCCCTGCGAACGCGAAGAAAATCTCGGACATTGTGACCCGGATCGGCCCCCTGGGTAGTGTTGCCGGGGTAGCATCCGGGGAGATTGCGGCAATGGGGGCCACCATCGCCGGGATGGGGGTGGAGTCAGAGATAGCCTCAACCGGCATCAAAAACTTTATGCTATCGCTGACTGCCGGCAATTCTGCCACGAAGGCACAGAAGCAGGCGATGGCTTTCCTGAAGCTGAATCCGAAGAAACTCGCTGAGGATATGCAGAAGGATTCCCGCGGCGCCATGCTGAAGGTGCTGGATTCGTTGGCGAAGGTGCCAAAAGCTAAGCAGGCCGCCGTCATGAACGCGCTGTTCGGCAAGGAATCTCTCAGCGCGATAGCTCCCTTGCTGACCAATCTGGATCTGCTGCGCACCAACTTTAAACGTGTCGGAGACGCTCAGGAGTATGGCGGCTCAATGCAGAAGGAATATGCCTCACGCGCCGCCACGACGGAAAATCAGCTGATCCTACTGAAAAACAGCGTCAACGCGATTTCTGTGACGCTGGGCGATACCTTCCTGCCAGCCATCAACGAGGCCGCTAAAGCGGTTATGCCTTATCTGGAGCATGTCCGTGAATTTGTACGGGCTAACCCGGAGCTTGTGCAGTCTGTGGCTAAGTTTGGTGCCGCATTGCTGGCTGTTGGTGTATCGATCGGTACCTTGTCCCGGGCGATTAAAATCCTTAGCAGCGTTATCAATTTGTCTACGGCAAAAATAGCCATAGCAGCCCTGGCTGCAGGGGCCATGCTGATTATTGATAACTGGGATGAGGTTGGTCCGGTTATCAAGGAGGTATGGCAGGAGGTGGATAAAGTCGCACAGGCAATGGGAGGCTGGGAAAATGTGCTCGGTGGTGTTGGTCTGTACATGGCAGGCGCGTTTACCGTGAAGACGATAGGTTCCCTCAGAACGGCACTGTCGCTGGCAAAAGACCTTTCCGGTGTGCTGGGGAAAATCGCCGCGATTGGGGTGACGACGATACAGATAGCGGTCGCTATCTATATGTTCGAAAAGCTCAAAGAGATCGCTGAAGCCACTAAGCAGGCTGATCACACGGATTCTTTCTGGCAGTCCCTAAAAAATCGCTGGGGCTCAGGCGGTTGGTATAACAACCAGAAAAATCGTGAAATGATACAGCAGGATACCCGGGATAATTTCCAGCCAGTGGCTCCTCTAAGCAAACCCCCAATGCTTGATCGTGCTGCGACACCCGGCACACAGCGAAGTGAGCTGAAAGTCACCTTCGAAAACGCCCCACAGGGCATGCGCGTGGCGGATATTCCGGCCTCCGGCAATCCTCTGATGGGTATTTCCCATGATGTGGGTTATTCTCCATTTAGAAAAAAGAACTGACCGGGAGGCGTTGTGAAAAAAGTAATCATAGGGGTAATGATTTTTTGTTTGTCTTATTCCGCTTTTGCAAGAAGTGAACTGGCTTCCAATTTTATCGAGAAAGTTAAAATTGCTGCCAATGGGGATGGGGTTATATCCGAAGCTATTGATATAAAGTGCCCCACAAAATCTGCTAGTGGGAGACTTCTTATCACAAGAGCCTCATATGATTATGGGAGTTCGAAAGGAGCATTTATATTTTCAAATACAGATGATGCTCCTGCAATACTAATGTCCATTACTACCCAATTTCATAATGATGATTTCAGCTCTGATAAAGTAGATGGTTATGAATTTGGTTTTAAGATGCATGGAGGTCAGCTTTTCGTAACTGTAATGAAAGATGGGAAGGCATCAGCTGGTGTTAATGTAAATGGAACATCTGGTGTTGCCAAGGTGAAATGTAAAGTGATTAAGCCGGAGTAATTACTTTTATCAGAAGCTATCTATGAACCCGCCTTTTCGGCGGGTTTTGTATTTAGGGGGGAAAGATGGCATTTTTTTCTACGCCAGACTGGCGCGATCGCCTGCGCGATGCGTCATTTCGGGGTGTGCCTTTCTCTGTTGAGGACGATGATGCATCCTTTGGCCGCCGGGTACAGTTGCATGAGTACCCCAACAGGGATAAGCCCTGGGCGGAGGATCTTGGCAGAGCAGCGCGCAGGCTGACAATCAACGCCTACGTAATTGGGGGCGATTATGCTGACCAGCGGGATCGCCTGATTGCCGCAGTGGAGACGAACGGCCCCGGCACGCTGGTTCATCCTCAGTATGGTGAAATGCAGGGCAGCATAAACGGCACTGTGAAGGTGTCACACAGCAGTGCAGAAGGGCGCATGGCGCGCATTTCGTTCGAGTTTGTGGAGAGCGGAGAATTAACCTTCCCGGTTGCGGGCATGGCGACGGCGCAGCGCCTTGATGAGTCAGGCGGGCTGTTTGACGATGCCATTGACAGTATGTTCTCCGCATTTGGCCTCTCCGGTATCCCGGACTTTATCCAGAATGACGTGATTGCCGATGCCACGGCGATGATCAACACCGTTTCGGATGCATTCAAGATGGTCGATTCGGGCGTGTCAGCGGCCATGCGGCTATTGCAGGGGGATTTGTCGGTCATTCTGATGCCGCCCAGCGCCGCGAATGATTTTGTCAGAGCGCTTCAGAAAGCCTGGCGGGCAGGAGATCGTCTTAGTGGCGATACTTCAGATTTGGTCACGATGATAAAAACCCTGTCCGGTATTATGCTGGATCCTGGTCTTTCGCCGCGTGGCACCTGGTCCACTGACTCTGGATCTGTAGTCACCCAAAAAACGCAGAGTAATCTGGTCGCGGCGGCCATCAGGGCAACGGCTATCAGTACGGCCACTGCTGCGGTGACGACGCTGGCGCAGCCACGTGTTTCGTCAGCCCAAAATACCGCAACGACCAGTGATTCGGACATTATCACTGTCACGCACCCGGCGCTTGATGGTGCGCAGACAGTCAGCAGTGCCACTCCTCCGCCAAACTGGGATGACCTAACCGATATCCGCGCCGCGCTCAATGCGGCAATAGACCAGGAGCAGTTGCGGATCAGTGACGATTCTCTGTTCCAGCAGATATCCACGATGCGTACAGACCTGAACCGTGATATTTCGGCGCGGCTGGCGCAGGTAGAGCGCACCGCACAGAGAACGCCGGATGATGTTCTGCCTGCTCTGGTATTGGCCGCTGGCTGGTATGACGACGCCGGGCGCGAATCTGACATTTTGATCCGTAATCCTGTCCGCCATCCCGGCTTTGTGCCGGTTGAACCGCTGAGGGTGCCGGTACGATGAACAATACTGTTTTTTTGCGCATCAACGGGCGCGAATGGGGCGGCTGGACATCGGTTCGTATCAGTGCCGGCATCGATCGTATTGCCCGGGATTTCAACGTTGCGATTACCAGCCAGTGGCCCGGTAGCCCTGATGGCACCCTGCAGATTAAAAATGGCGATAAGGTAGAGGTGTTGATTGGTGAAGATCTGGTGATAACCGGATGGGTTGAAGCGCTGCCGCTGCGTTACGATGCCAGCAGTATTACACGCGGTATCGTTGGCAGAAGCAAAACTGCCGATCTTATTGATTGCAGTGCGGCACCTGCTCAGCAAAGCGGGAAAAATTTGTTTCGTATTGCCAGCACGCTGGCCCAGCCATTCGGGATTGATGTTGTTGATGCTGGTGCCCCGGTAGCGGCTGTGATTGATGCTCAGCCTGAGCATGGTGAAACGGTAGTGGATTGTCTTAATCGCCTGCTGGGTCAGGTTCAGGCTTTGGCGTATGACGATGAGCAGGGGCGGCTGGTGCTGGGTACGCCCGGAAGCGCCAAAGCCGTCACAGCGCTGGTGCTGGGGGATAATATCCTGTCCTGCGATACTGAGCGTAGCGTGCGCGATCGTTTCTCCAGCTATCTTGTCACCGGGCAACGTCCTGGCACTGACGATGATTTTGGCGAAGCCACGATTGCCGCTATTCGGCAGAGTACCACTGATTTTGGCGTAACCCGCTATCGGCCTCATACTCTCCAGCAGTCCGGCACGGCCACTACCGACAGCTGCAAATCCCGATGTGAATTCGAGGCGCGCCAGCGTGCAGCTAAAACGCAGGAGACAACCTACACCGTGCAGGGCTGGCGCCAGGGGAACGGGGAATTGTGGAAGCCAAATCAGTCCGTGGTGGTTTATGACCCGCTGAATGGTTTTGATAATGAAACGCTGGTGATCGCCGAGGTGACTTACAGCCAGGACAATAACGGCACGATCACTGAAATCAGGGTCGGGCCAGCGGATGCTTATCTGCCTGAGCCGACAAAGCCGAAGGCGAAGAAGAAAAAGTCCAGTGGGGGGATCGAATTCTGATGAATAACTCCCTCCGAAATATCGTGGCCCGTGCTGTTATTACTGCGCTCGATACCGCGAAAAAATGCCAGACGGCCGGTCTGAGGCTGATTGCCGGTGACCCCAAGGAAGGCGTTGAGCATCTTGAACCTTATGGTTTCACCTCCGCCGCTCAAAACGGTGCTGAGGCAGTGGTGCTGTTTCCCGGCGGCGACCGCTCCCATGGTATGGCGGTTATTGTTGCTGACAGGCGGTACCGGCTTAAAGGTCTTGCCCGCGGCGAGGTTGCCATTTATGACGACCAGGGTCAGTCCGTTACATTAACCCGCGCCGGGATCGTTGTTGATGGTAGCGGGAAGCCAATCGTGTTCAAAAACGCCCCTAAAGCCCGCTTTGAAATGCCGATCGAATCCACTGGCGACATCAAAGATAACTGCAATGGTAGCGGTAAAACTATGGCTCAAATGCGCATAACGTATAACGGCCACACCCATAAAGAAAACGGCGACGGTGGTGGAACGACCAACAAGCCAGACCAACCTATGAGCTGACACCATGATCCTCTATGTTAATGGAATCCGAAAGGATGCCACGGATCCGCTCAATCTTTTGACGCGCGCCGTAGTGATTTCTCTTTTCACGTGGCGCCGCGCTGAGCGGGACGATAAAACCCCGCAGCCTTACGGCTGGTGGGGCGATACGTGGCCCACGGTTCAGAATGACCGTATCGGCTCCCGCCTGTATCTGCTGAAACGCCGGAAACTCACCAACAAAACCCCGCAGAATGCCCGCGAATATATGCAGCAGGCGCTGTCGTGGATGACTGAGGATGGTGTTGCGGCGCGCATTGATGTGACCTCTGAGCGTACCGGAATAGACACACTGGCCGCTGGCGTAACGGTTTATCAGCGGGACGGGGCCATTCACAACATTACCTTTGATGATATCTGGAGCGAACTGAATGGCTGACAGTCAATTTGCACGCCCTGAACTCCCGCAGCTGATCGCCACTATTCGCAGCGATTTACTGACGCGCTTTCAGCAGGATACGGTATTGCGGCGCATGGATGCAGAAGTTTATGGAAGGGTGCAGGCTGCCGCCGTACATACACTGTATGGCTACCTTGATTATCTGGCACGCAACATGCTGCCTGATTTGTGCGATGAGGACTGGCTTTATCGCCATGCGCGCATCAAGCGCTGTCCACGAAAAGATGCTGTTGCTGCTTCGGGGTTTATCCGCTGGGATGGACTCGGCGGTACGCCAACCCTGCCGGCTGGAACGCAGATTCAGCGCGACGATCAGGTTACTTTTACCACCACCCAAACTGTTAAAGCCTCCGGCGGCCTGTTACGTGTGCCGGTTGTTGCCGATGTGGCAGGGAGGGCCGGGAATACTGACGACGGCATTGCGTTGCGCCTGGGCACGCCGATTAGCGGTATTCCATCAACCGGGTACGCCGACACGCTGAACGGCGGGGATGATGTGGAAGCGCTGGAGACGTGGCGCGCGCGCGTGATGGAGCGTTACTACTGGATCCCGCAGGGCGGCGCAGATCCGGATTACATCATCTGGGCGAAAGAAATTGCGGGGATCACCCGTGCCTGGACGTTCCGTCATTATCAGGGGACAGGTACCGTTGGTGTGATGGTCGCCACCAGTGATCCGGCGAACCCTGCGCCAGCGGATGATGAGGTACAGGCAGTGCGCGCGCATATCCTTCCGCTTGCACCTGTTGCCGGCAGCGGCCTGTTTGTCTTTGCTGCAACTGAGCATGTTATCCCGATGACAATCGCCCTGGCAAAAGACACGCCTGAAATCCGCACGGCGGTCGCTGCTGAACTGAATTCGCTCATGCTTCGTGATGGTCAGCCGTCCGGGAAGGTCTATCTGTCGCGTATAAGCGAAGCAATCAGTCTGGCAACCGATGAAGTGGCACATCAACTCCGCTCTCCGACGGTTGATATAATGCTGGGGCAAACCGAACTGCCAGTGCTGGGAGAAATCACCTGGCAAACCTACACGGAGGCGACTGAGTAGCCATGGCGCTGAATGATGAGTACACGCAGCTGCTTTACCATTTGTTGCCACCCGGGCCAGCCTGGGAAGGAAAGAATCCACTTATCGAGGGCCTTGCTCCGTCGTTAACCCGCGTACACCAGCGCGCTGGCGTATTCATGAAGGAGATTGATCCGGGGCAGACTTCTGAACTCATAGATCGGTATGAAGCGCTTTATGGTTTGCCGGACTCCTGTGCGCCGCCTGGTGTTCAGACGTTGCGCCAGCGCCAGCAGAGGCTGGATGCGAAAGCTAATGTTGCTGGTGGAATTAATGAGCGTTTTTATCGTGAGCAGCTTAACGCGCTTGGTTACACCACGGCCACGATTGAACAATTCCAGAACCTTGACAGCTCACCGGACCCTGAATGGGGCGAGTTCTGGCGCTATTACTGGCGCGTGAATATTCCGGCTGATGCCAATATCGCATGGCAGACCTGTACCAGCACCTGCGATTCAGCGATCAGAACGTGGGGTGACACTGTAGCCGAGTGTGTGATCGATAAGCTTTGTCCCTCTCACACCGTCGTAGTTTTTGCTTATCCGGAAGGAACAGAAGATGCATCGAATTGATACGTCCACGGCTCAAATCGACAAATTTGGGCAGGGAAAAAACGGTTTTACCAATGGCGATCCGGCGACAGGCCGTCGTGCTACCGATCTTAACAGTGATATGTGGGACGCAGTACAGGAGGAAATCTGCGGCGTTATTGAAAAATCAGGTCTTGTATTGAAAAAAGAACAGCATGATCAACTTTACCAGGCCATCGTAAATATCATTACCTCCAGGATACCTGACGCCTTACTTCGGAATAACAATTTATCCGATGTGGTAAATAAAGCCGTCGCACTTTCAAACCTTGGCGGTGTGCCGGCTACACGTAAAGTAAATAACAAAGCTTTGTCACAAGATATTACAATTGCTGCTGGTGATGTAGGTGCCGTGCAACAAGGGGGCGGTACTGGCATGGCTACAAACAAGATTTATTTGGGCTGGGATGGTGCCAAGTTGGTTGCACAGGTTGATGCAACTCCGTTAGGGAAGGTATTTTGTGAGCACTCCCCTCCTACAGCTGCACAGTGCGGGGCTTTCCCAGCAGATGGTGGAGTTGTGGGCAATAAAGGACTTATGTCCCCATTCATGATGGTGAAAGGTCATGGTGCGCTTAACCAGCAAGGAACGTGGATTGGATGGAATGAAAGCAATGGTCAGGGCGAATCAAATTTTATTAATAATCGAGGTTCAGGCACAGGGGGATTCAAATTCCGCATTGTAAATGCTGATAATTCAAAACAGTCGGGTGAAATGTCTATCAGTGGTGACGGAAGCCTTAATGCATCCGGGACAGTCTCTGAAAGAGGACAGCGCGTTTACAGCCCTAACAACCCTCCACCTGTTACATCGATGGCCGTGACGAATGTGCGCCGGGGTTCCCAAATCTGGTTGGCGGCTATAGGTGGTGGCGGGGGATTAGAAGTACCAGCAGGACACTTTGTCACAGGCGGACGAAATAACGGAACGTCGAACACGGCTGGCCTTGGCTTCTGCTACCGCCCTCTTCAAATCTGTATTAATAATAACTGGTTCACCATTGGGGACATATGATGCTCATCATGCAATCTTTTTCTTTATATACTCCGAAAGAAACCATTGCTGAAGGAATACAGTATCTTCGAGATGAAAATAATAATGACTGGTATGAGGGGCAGAAACTATTTCATGCAGAAACACTCAAGGTCGTTTTTAATGCTGACGACATCATCATTTCTGCGGCAAAAGATGTTTCTGGCCTGTGGCCAGTGGGGGCGAGTGTGGCGGAAGTGAGTACGGGCAGTGTACCTGCTGATTTCTGTGTTGATGGGCGCTGGATATTTGATGGCAACGGTATCAAAAAGAAAACCTACAGCGCCAGTGAATGGCAATCATTGGCTGGAAATAAACGTCAGGAACTACTGGACGAAGCGAACAGCATTACAGCAGACTGGCGAACCGAGCTTAACCTAGGGATCATCAGTGATGGTGATAAAGCAACGCTGGTCGACTGGATGACGTATATCAAAGCGGTGAAGGCGCTGGATTTGTCAACGGTTAAGGATGAGGCAGGTTTTATCAGTCTAATTTGGCCTATAAAACCATGATCAAGTTACAGATCCCCGCCGTGAACGACGAGATTTCCACTACTCAGGCTACTACCGTCTGTATGATGGATTAGGCTGTCCTCCATGGGTAGAAACGACGAGTCCCGCCGCTTGTGATTTTATTATCGACAGGACATGCCGTTATTGCCAGAGGGATGGGGCAGTCAGACCGCCCGCCGAAGCAGGAAACCACCGAGGTAGGGCTGGCTACAGTCTGAATGCTGTAGGAATACCCATCCTTTAGTGTGGGGAAGGCAGATGTCAAAGAGTAGCTACTCCATGTCAGAAGAACCAGTCATCTGCTGACTCCCAGACCTCTTGCAGCATTTTTTCCACGTTCTTCCTGGTTTCATCTTTATCCGCTGCACGGAAGACAGAAAGACCATCGCTTCCAGCTGGTTTAACGATAACTTCAATGTCCTGGTATTGTTTACTCAGGCGCTTTGTCATTTCTTCCTGAAGTGCGGAAGGCGCGGTCTTCGGTAACTTTCCGTATTTTTCTTTGGCAATACTGATTTCGACACGCATTTTGATAGCTCCTTCACTGGTTGGATATACAGTTAAATTTTAGGCTGTATAAATACACAGTGTCAAGCGTGCGAAATACTGACGGAATGATTAATCAGCTCAGGATGGGGAGTTGTAAGGTATCTCTACTGAAAAACCTGTGGCATCCCATGACTTTTCCCAGACCTCATACCCCAGCGCTTTAAGTCGTTCAAAAGTTTTTTGAAATACTAATGTGAAGTCATCATCGCTAAGGCCTTCGAGATCTAGGTCATAAAGATCAACGTGAAGTGTGGTGTGTCCAATCCTTATCTTCTTATTGATTTCGGCAAATGTCCTTTTAAAAATAATGCCCGATAGCTCTTCCTTGGCTTTACTAACAATCTGGATGGCCTCTTGCGCAGAAATCACTTCATCTTCCTGGATCTCATTGAGGAAGCTGGCATCTAGCCTAAATACTATTTCAGCATTTAAGGAGCGATTGTTCACTTTGGCTGCGCTTTCCACTTTTTCTTTTAATTCAATAGGTAGCCTAATTCTAAATTGCGGATCTTCACGGCTCATTCTAACTCCGGTGTTAGAAAAAATGATAAGACTTGAAATTATGCCCCACTGTGGGGTTGACATCAATGACGCACGGTGTGACACTTCGATCGTCACACCGTGTGACGAAGGAGGATGTATGGAAAAAGCTAAAGAAATGTATCAACGTAAAATCCGCATACCGGATGATGTTAAGCGTGCGATTGTGATTAATGGTGAACGGCAGAGTCGTCAATTCAACACAGAAGTTATTCACCAGCTAAGAAAAGCTTATGGACTGATAGGAGGTCGAGGAGCACAAGAATGAAGCCCCGATGGGTGCAACCATCGAGGCTCCTATATCAACAATTCGTGAAGGAAATATTGACATGCCAATTTTAGCAATTGCAGATCGTGCAATCAACGTGCCTTTCCACGGCACTGAGCTTTATGTTGTAAACCACAACGGCGAACCATATACACCGATGAAGCCCGTTGTTGAAGGTATGGGTCTGGACTGGAAATCTCAACATAAAAAACTCACCCAGCGTTTCTTCAAAGGTATGGTTGAAATCACCATACCTTCAAAAGGCGGCATGCAGTTGATGAGCTGCCTTGCACTTCGCAAGTTGGCTGGCTGGCTCAACACCATCAGCCCTAACAAGGTAAAGCCTGAAATCCGCGATCGCGTCATTCAGTATCAGGAAGAGTGCGATGATGTACTTTATCAGTACTGGACCAAGGGGCAGGTAACAAATCCCAGAAAAGTGCAGCAGGGGAAAGCTGGTAAAATTACCAGTGACCAGCAGGAAGCGATCAAGCAATTGGTCATGACTCGCGGTAAAGCACTCCCGAAGGAATGCCAGGCCAAGGCGATGATTACTATGTGGTCGTCCCTGAAATCACATTTTGGCTGTAGTTATAAAGAAATCAGCGTTGAGCAGTTTACTGAGGCATTATCTATTGCAGCACGTGTACCGCTTGAAGGTGAATATATCGGGAAAATGGATCCCGGCCCAACACCGGATGATTTACCCAGCGAAAGGGAAATGCTCGCTTATCATGCCGAAACGATGGCCGAATACTTCAATATCATTTGCGATACATGGTTTAGCCAGGTTGAGCCTGCATTGAGGGCTATTGAGTCTCCATTGGCCGGGCGGCTTCATGATCGCTTTACCGATGGAAAAATGTTTATGTCGTCTATTAAGCGAAGAACCGAGGGCATGCTGCTACCTGGGGAGATTGCGAGATTCCACTAGACAGAAAGAAGCCCGCACTAAGCGGGCTTTCTCATCGCTCAGGAGCCGCGGCTCCTTTACGTATCCTTTTTTGTCCCGTTACCGTCTGGTCGGTGTCCTGCCGGAACTGCTAACTTCCTGTTTTTGCTGGTGCTGTCCTTGCACTGTCCTACTTGAAGTGGTGGAGCTGGCGGGAGTTGAACCCACCGCTATGCACCAAGGATATAGTGCGATTTATTGCTTTAAAATTGCCTTAGCCATTGCCCTCAAACGTTCAATTTGAACGTTTAACTCCGTGACAATTGCTTCAGGTTGCAGCTCCTTGTTGGATTGCACGAAGTCTCTGATTTGTATCATTTGGTGTGCGCGGATCTGTAATTCACTACAAATGCTCAGCTCATCAGGGTCATCTTGTGATTGTTCGCCTGTTTCAAATTCGACAAAAGTATGTGGCGGATTGTGATAGACACGAGAAATCGGGGTTGGCCACCAATCTTCACCGGTTACTACATCCGCATCGAACGGCACAGTTTTATCAATCTCCATCAGTTTCTGAATGAGAACAGAAGTTTTCAAACTTACCTCCATTTAGTCCAAACGTGGTTATCAAAACTCTACGTAAACTATACAAAATCAGCTTGTTATGATGAAAGTAAAAGTAGTGGGTATAATTGCAGGAAAAACATTAAACTCTTTAAATTCAATAAAATAAGTTTGATTGCTAAAACTACTGCTGCGTCACATGGAATGGTTCGAAGCCGCCGATCTGATCGTTAAAGGCATGGAAGGCGCTATCGCCAACAAAACCGTGACCTACGATTTCGAACGTCTAATGGATGGCGCTAAGCTGCTGAAATGTTCAGAGTTTGGCGACGCGATTATCGAAAATATGTAATAACAGACGTACTTTCACTCCGACCTCTCTTATGGCGGTCGGTGTGATTTCACCCGTTCATCATTCTTTCTGCAAAAACCTTCTGCAAAACAGCTTAATAAATACGTCCTTTATACCGCCAAAACAAGACAGTTCTTTCCTCTGCCATTGTTATCTTTATCGGTCTGAACTGGCTTTTATGACGAGGCCGTCGCTGATTATCTACATCCTGACCGTGTTAAAGAGGTTCTGCCAGAGCTTTCTGTTTGTGGAAAGTGGGCGGGGTTCCATTCTCCCTGAGCCTTGATTTCTTTCTGGCCCAAAACTCTCTCATTGTGTTAACAAGTACAGAGAAGCTTCTTGCTGCTTTGCAAGTCCGCATCGTGATTAGCCGTTTGGATGCGAACACTGATAATATGTTCGTTTGGCCAGTGG
Source organism: Mixta mediterraneensis (assembly GCF_014946725.1). Lineage (GTDB taxonomy): Bacteria > Pseudomonadota > Gammaproteobacteria > Enterobacterales > Enterobacteriaceae > Pantoea > Pantoea mediterraneensis. The sequence continues at coordinate 125,152 of NZ_JACFXY010000006.1, read as the reverse complement.
AATTCATTTGACATGAAGTAAAATATTAAAGGCTCAAAATACGGTGGATAGATGTCATTTTTATCCGCTATTTCCTTTAGACCGGTTAGAAAATTATGTATTCTTTAATATATTGATTGAAAAAATTTAGGACTAGATATGATTTTTACTGCTGGCTCATATTGTCTTTATACTGGAGTTTTTGGTGGTTATGAGGAATTAAATGAGTTGCAAGGCGAAGCAAAAGCGTCAAAAGTTAAAAAGATTTGTTTTACCGATGATGAAAATATTACCAGTGATACCTGGGAGATTAGAATTGTAAAACCTGCCTTCCCTCTTGACTCGGTAAGAAGTCAAAGGATGGTGAAAGTCAATCCACATAAATTCCTGCCGGAATTTAAAAGCTCAGTATATATAGATAATACGGTTAAGCTACTTGTTGACCCTGTTAAATTGATTAAAGACTTTTGCAAAGCTGGCAATGTTTCTTTTCCAATACACTCTTTTAGAAACAGTGTTTATGAGGAATTTTTCGCCGTTGTTCAGTCAGGGCTAGATGATTCGGCTCGATTATTTGAGCAGATGAATCATTATCAAATAATTAGCCCTGATGCCCTTCATCGTAAACCCTATTGGGCCGGAATGATAATAAGAAATCATATGGAACCTGACGTAATAGAATTAATGGAAACGTGGTATGGGCAAATTTTAAGATACAGTAGAAGAGATCAGCTATCCTTAGTTTATTCGGAGTTAATGACAGGTATCAAAATTAACAAAATAGTCATTAATAATAATGAATCACAATATCATCAATGGCCTATCCAAAGTAAGCGTGATTTCAGCACGCGATCATGGTCACCCTCTTTGTCAGGTGCAATGCCACTTTTCGAAAAAATAAAAAATATAAAGAATATTGAGAATGAAGTAGAGAGGAAGATTAACGACCTGATATTAATGAAGGAAGAGATTGTAGAAAAATACAAACCTACTAAAACGCCAGAGGGTTTTGATCCTGAACTTTATTTGGCAATTCACAAAGATGTGGCTGCAGCAGGTGTCGATCCAGTTCAACATTTTCTCTCGCATGGCTGGAAAGAAGGAAGAAGATGGCGCTAATGCGTGATAATAAACCGCTCTCCTGTTCCAGATATGGGTAAAGCCCTAACAGACATTAGCGAACACTATCTGCACACAAATAGATAGCGTCGGTTTGCTGCATAAAGAAGCCCCGGCGAACGGGCAGTAACGACGTTGCGCCGGGCTGAGAAGGTTATGGAGCGGGTGATGGGTGATGAGGCACTAAATTCCGCATCGTCATGAGAAATATTAGCTTTTCTACGTGCGTCCTCTATTCAGAACGTGGAGGCGCTGCCAGCATCTCCCGAAGACGTCGCCCTATAAATTTGAACATATCGGCTTCCGGGAACGGGTATTTTGAGCTCCGGTCGCGTAACAGGCGAATGGGTCCGAGCCATAATACGACTATCGAGGCAAAGGCACCGATCAGGCCGAAAATATAGTCCGAATTCGTTGCCAGATGATGCGCGCTCACGAAGTGTATATAGCAGATGCCTAACGGCCACTGGAGCAGCAGCACGGTGACGAGACCGGGATTATAGAATGTCTTCATTCTGACGTTCGTAAGGATGCCATGATTGATGATCTGAATCATCCCCTGTCCGACTGGTATAAGGCCTCACCAGATCAGATCCGGGAAGAAGACTGGAATGATATAGAACGGATAGGTCAGAAAAATCACCTGACTGGCATTCAGGGAATACCGGTCTGGCCCCACTCGCTCTCCGAACATGACTATGTTGCCAATGCCCTGAAATCCTCCGGGAGCGCGTATTCTTCAAATTGATGCGCCAGCATAGCCATAAAGCTGTAGACGAGAATAATCTGAATTTATGTCAGGTGGTAAACGCCCCAGAACCCCATCATGTAAGCCAGGGCGACAAAAAGAACGCCTCCGACGTAATACCAGTTCTGCCGGTAGAAATTCACAGTGCTACTCCGGTGCCCGGTTGTTGTTGGCTGAATGATAAACGGCATTCTTTATAACGAGAGAGTGTGGATTTTTGCAACTTATTGATATAAAAATTATTAAATCAAAGTAAATAGTATTTTTTTTGAAAAAATGCCCGATTTAAAATCCCGTTTCGGCAAATGCTAAGCCAACGTAATGATGAGTATAAGCGTAGTAAACAATGCTTTAGCTGTTGGTTGAATTTTACTCAGCGTCGTTGTGCAAAATTAATTCTGTCGCTTTGATCTGATTGAATGATCACCCCTGGTCACAGAGCTTAATTGCGAGCGTTTAATTAATAAAAAAATAAACAATGCGTTAAGTTAGCTTTGTAAAGCTAAAACTGCCTCGTATACAGTCACCGATATGCTCAGCGTCTGGTGACGCGATTAGCAAAAATATGTAATTTCTAGAGTGATTAAACGCCCCGCGATGACAAAACGTTATCGCGGGTTTTTGCTTCTTATACAGGCAAAACGGCGCGATTATTAAGCGCGTGGATATTGTTATACAATCTGCCCAGTTTTATGTGGGTGCGGAGAGAATCAACCATGGCAAATCAGCAGTATCTTTTTTGGGTGATGGCGGGGGCGTTGACGCTATTGTTTCTGGTCGTTTCCGTGTTTGTGGGGATGTCACGTACCAGAAAGCATGGCTTCCTTACGTTTGGTATCATGTTTGCTGTGCTGGTAGTGGGCGCGATCGTCATAAGCCGTTAGTAAAAAAGTAAAAACCGGCGCGCTGGCCGGCTTTTTTAACATCAGGACTGGGGCTGACCTACCGGACCTGAACCCAGCGTGCCGCCTGGTGATGCCTGGCCACCTGGCGCATGTGGACGACCATCTTCTTTCACCGCGCTGCTGCGATGTGAACAACCGGCCAGGGCAGTTAGCGTTGCGACGACCAGCAGTAATGCTGAAGCTCTCTTCATGTGATCCCCTTTTCTGAAAAGTTAACAAAGGCGTTTCTAAGCTGAGGAAACATTAAGCATAGACAAGGAAATGCATCTGCTCAGAAAAATAGCGTTATTTTTCATAGGGTTTATCCTAAAACTAAATGTAATAAATTTTTAGCGATTGGTTAAGGGCCATGTCTGGCAAAAGAAGAGGAGGGAGCAGCAAGGGCAAAGAAAACAAAACGGAAGCCAGTGGCTTCCGTGAGTAAAAGGGATTATTTGCGTCCCAGCAGAAAGCCGATGAAAACACCGACGCCTGCGGCAACAGCCAGCCCGGCAAACGGGTTCGACTGAACCTGGTCTTTAATGCAATCCGCTGCATCGCGGGCCGCATAGCTAGCCTGGTTAGTATAACGACGCGCGGCACCTTTCACTTGATGCTTAGGTGAATTCGTTGCTTCACCCCATTGTTCCTGTGCAGCACCCGCCGTTTCTTTTACTGCATCTTCGATTTTTCCTGACATCTTTATCTCCTTGGTTTTAGTTACACTCTAAAAGCGTAGCAAATGTGGCCGGATCCGCGGAAAAAGAGCGTAAATGATTCAGTAAAAATCATTTCTGGCTGTGAATGTCCACAACTTTGCAGGCTAAGTGTTTACTGTCTAACCTTGTCGAAACAGAGATTCGCTCACAGCGAAATAGGGAGGGATGATGAAACGTGATGTGCTGAATGAAGACGATTATGATGAGGTTTGTCGGGTCATTGGCGATGCTGTGATCATGCTGGCTGAATCTGGTCAGGAAACCCGACGTGATAAAATATTTGACCTGTTAAAACGCACCCGACAGCATCGTTCACACAGTGAACGTGATGAACAACGTATCCTTGAACACGCGATTCGTTTAGTAAAACTCTGATGTAAAAAACCGGTTTCAGGCCGGTTTTATCGTTTATTGCTGAAATGCACGCTTGAGCAAACGGCTTTTACTCGTTTCCTTCACCGCCTGGAAAGATGCGCCATGGGTAGCGCGAACGTTTAGCTGAACCTACAGCGGTGCGGCTCCCTGCCGCTATGGCGAAGCAGGGTGGGTTGAAAGGGGATACCAGCTTACCAGGAAGTGGCGCAAATGGTCGAAACACCATTCAGCATCTTCAGCCTGCTGGCAATAATACTGGATAGTGATTTTTTCGTATTCTCGCTGACGCTGACGCAGCGGTGACCAGCACCAGTCCAGCACCGAGCGGGCATAGTTCACCAGTGAATCCGCCGCCATGTTATGCTGCGTTTCCTGTTCGCTGAGATAGTTATAAAAGGCATGTTCAAGCTGCAGGGCTTCGTTATGGTTGTGCTGAAGCAAAACCGGGCGAAAGGCCACATCGACAAATCCACATATTGCATCTGACGTTTGCTGCCAGTCGCAGGCCAGCGTCATAAATATGCCGTCCTGCAAATTTACCTCTTCCAGCAACCGCCGCAAATTAGCGGAATGACGAGTCACGGCAATCTCTTCGATACGATCGGTTTCGAGCGTGAGATCGATTCCGCAGGGATTCACTGACCCATCAGCATTATGCGTGGTGGGGAAAGGGAAATCGATATAACCGTTATTATCCAGACGCTTTTCCATAAGAGAAGAGGACCTCTCATTTAAGATTTCCTGACAATAAACCATCTTGCGGCAGGATTCATCCTTTAAGGGCATGTCCAGGTAATCTGGGTATCCTGATAAGGATTGATAAGACGAAACTGTTTATCAGAAAGACGCTGCGCATAATAACCCTCGCGCGTGACAGCAGAAGGCACATATCTGAAACGATCCAACGATTTCAATGTCCCACTCTGTACCGTGACATCCTTCTTACTGACTGAAAATGAGCTGACCAGGTCAAAAATAAGGCCATGCGTTTGTCCTAGCGGTTGCCCATACAGGGTGGTGACTTCGCCAAGGCAATCAACGCCCTGCGGCCCAGATGCGCATCCAGTCAGAAGGAGAAATAATGTGAAAATACCGCGTCGCAACATAATCCTGTTCCTGCATCATTCCCTCGGAATCGTGTGGCGCTGATTCTATCGCGTTGCGTCACTTATAGCTTGATCATAGCAGTTTTAAAACAGGTTCCCATTTGCATTTGTTTAATTGTTAAACAACAGAAATGTAAAGGGGTGACTTTAGTAGCAGATAAACGGTACTCTTGCCATCTTTGCGCACCAGTTAAGCAAATTCAGGGATAAATGATGAAAGAAGAAGAAGCCAGTCTAATGATTGTTCGGCATGCGATTGAAAAGCTTGAGGCTGAGAGAAAGCAGCAGGTTAACGCATGTGCCGATGCAATTCGTGAAGTCATGCAGGCGTACGATCGCGATTACGCCGGGTTAGCATTGATGTTAGTTGCGGCGGAAGTCGCAGCAGAATAACGTTTCACTGGTCAGCATCGCAGGACGCGATGCGACTTTTGCTGGTATTCTACCTTTTCCTGGTCTCAATTATTTTACGCTGTGCTAAACCTGGTATTTTACAACCAAGGGGTATTCCATGAAAAAGACGCTGATGCTGATTGGACTCATTACCAGCGGTTTCATGCTGGCGAGCTGTGCAAACGACCATGTTCTTCACACGAATGATGGCCGCACCATAGTGGTTGAAGGCAAACCGCAGGTGGATGAAGATACCGGTATGATCTCCTATAAAGATATTTACGGCCATGAGCAGCAAATCAACCGGGATCAATTGAAAGATATGTCTTCTGTTGGCAACTGACTGAACTTTTTCGGCTCGTTCCCCGCGAGCCGATTGCCTTTCTTCTCTCCTCGATTATGTTAAGCTAAAAAAAACAGTAAAATCAAAAAACTTCAGCGGAGAAACCGAATGAAGGCTGCAATTATTGTCGCGACTTTGCTGGCTTGCCAGACTGCGCCAGCCTGGAGTGAAAGCGAATTTCAAATCCACTGTCCCGGACGCCCAGTAATGACTGTTTCTCGCGCCGAATACGGACTCAGCACTGTGATGTGGCCGCAAGGGCATTTCCAGATTGCGTCCGGTCAGCAGCGCACGCGGCTTGAGGGCGGCGACAAAGTGGCCATCACCCGTTTTCGTAATGGCGATCAGCTTATCGTGAACAAAAACAGCGAACAGATCTTCTTCGTCTATCGCGGCAGCGATAAGCTGCTGCCCTGTAGCCGCACCGATAAGCGTGACGTTGATGTATTAAGTCTGGAGCGCTACGACGACAGCCAGCACCCTCATTCTTAACCCGCCACGCCAGGAGCATCTATGCAGCTGAACGTCACTGATAAGGTTATGCAACACGATTTAGATGAAATTCGTCTGGGCCTGAATGCTTTTAATAGCCGTTTTATTAATATCGATACGTTCAAAACCATCGGCGTGTTCGTTAGCGATGCAAACGGCAAAAAACTGGCGGGATTGACCGGTTCTACTTACGGCAACTGGCTGCGTATTGAGATGTTGTGGGTGAGCGATCTGTTGCGTGGTCAAGGGGTGGGGCGACAGCTGATTCAGGCGGCAGAAGAGGAAGCGCGCCAGCGCGGCTGTTTATATGCTCAGGTCGATACTGCCAGCTTTCAGGCTCGTCCGTTTTACGAGAAATTGGGTTATACGCTGCGTTTTAGTCTCGACCATTATCCTCATCACCACCAGCGCCATTACCTGAGTAAAATGCTGTAATCAAAATAGCGGCTGCTGGCGCAGATCCAGCGGCTGTTGCTCCGCTTCATCAATGGCTGCCAGCCAGCTTTGCAGTGTCACTTTTTGCCACGAAAGATGCCCGTGCGTGGTACTCATCAACACCACATCCGGTCGTAATGTGCGCAAAAATTCCAGCGACTGTTGTAGTTCGGTGGGGTTACTGTCCGGGACTAACACGGTCACCCAGCGATCGTGCGAACGCGTAATGGTATCGCCGACGAACAGATAAGTCAGACCCAGCGGTGAATGATAGAGAAAACTGCAGCTGCCCGGCGTATGGCCTGGTGTTGGCAGCAGATGAAAATCACCGAAGTGGGTTTCCGGCTGACTGAAGGTATTGTCCGGCTCCACATAACGGCTCACTGGCCCGAGCGAGCGATTATGGCAATACAATGCGTTATTAAAACGCTGCTGAATCACCGCAGCGCCGGGTGCAGACTCATGCCAGTGGGTGAAATAGTGACGGATCACGCCTCCGGCATCCGCTAACACTTCATGGTCCAGCGGATTTTCTACTCGCCCAATTAACAGGTTGCCGCGCGGATGGCGCAGCATAAACCCGTGCATCATTAAGTCATTCACAGCATCTTCCACCGGAAATTCCGGGGTTGAGATCCACAAATCGTCATACAGCGGCTTCAATGTCGATCTCCCAAACCATAAGGTTTAGCGCAAAACGGGATGTCCGGTCGCCTGCAGCTGCGCCTGGCCCTGCATCACCTGCAAACGTGCGCTGGCGCCTAACGGTAATGTTACGGTATCCGGGGCGTGACCAAAGGTTAAGTCGCTGATAACCGGCAGGCCGCTTGTATCACGGATACGCTGCCAGACGGTAGAAAAATCAAAGCCGTTGTCATATGCCGAGAGCGCCGTGCTGGTAAAGCTGCCCGTGACAATAGCGCGCTGCCGCGCCAGAATGCCGCACTGCTGGAGCTGAATGAGCATGCGTTCAATGCGAAACGGATGCTCATTCACATCTTCAATGACCAGAATACCGTTCTCAATTTGCGGCAGCCACGGCGTCCCGATCAACGAACAGATCATCGCCAGATTGCCGCCCCATAGCGTACCCTGCCAGTTGCCGTTATCCGGCGTCGTGCTTTGCCACGCCACATTGACTGTAGGCGATGATAACGCCTGCCAAAAGTGCTGCAGGGTAAAATCAGATAAAGCCTCCGCGCCAAAGTTTCCTGCCAGCATCGGCGCGCTAAAGCTGATCAATCCCACCTGCGCCAACAGCGCTAACTGAATGGCGGTAAAGTCGCTGTGTCCACACAGGGCCAGCGGTTGGTTGAGTAACCGGCGTTGCAGGCCGATATAATCGATTGCTTCAAGCAGGCGGCTGGCACCATAGCCGCCGCGCACCGCCAGTACAATATCCGGCAGCGTTTCAAGCTGTGCGAGCTGATTAATATCTGCCAGTCGTTCGGCATCGGTTCCGGCAAAACGCTGGAACCGGCGCGCAATGACCTCGTCATTTTCTACCTGATGCCCGGCATCACGCAGATAATTAACCCCGCGTTTCGCTGCAGGCTGATTGTGACAATAACCGGAAGGGGAGATGAGATGGATTGAACGGGGAATCATAACGCTTTCCTGCTGTTAGCGGGGTGTATTTTCTGGCGATGATGACGAAAAGTGGCGGTGAAGTCATCCCACGCTCCCCTTTTTTATGTATTTAGGATAAATGGTAATTTTGCTGAACGGCGCGCCAGGTATGATAGCTCGCGTGATCCCTGCGACGAGATGAAAAATTGCTGAAAATTCGCTGCGTTGTGCTCTCGGCTTTACTTCTGACTGGCTGTGCCAGCGAACCGCCACAAACCTACGTCAAAGAGAAAAACACGCCCTTAACCCAGGCACCGCCTTCCAGTGTCAATGACGCCTGGGCTCTGTTCACCGAAAATGCCGCCAGTCATTATGGCGTTGATGAAAAGTTGATCAGCGCCATTATTAGTGTCGAATCGGGTGGGAATCCAACCGTGGTAAGCCGTTCTAATGCGGTGGGATTAATGCAGATTAAAGCCTCTACCGCTGGGCGCGAGGTGTACCGCACTCAGGGGCGTCGTGGTCAGCCGTCAAACGCTGAATTGCGTGATCCGGCGAAAAATATCGATATTGGTACAGCCTATCTGAAAATTTTGCAGGATTCGGCGCTGTCAGGCATTCGCAACCCGCTGACGCTGCGCTATGCAACCATCGTGTCTTATGCCAATGGCGCCGGTGCGCTGTTGCGTACATTTTCACCTAATCGCGATCGTGCCATTGCGATGATCAATGCGATGTCGCCCGATGAGTTTTACCAGCATGTGCAGAATAAACATCCCGCCGCGCAGGCGCCGCGCTATTTGTGGAAAGTAACCACGGCCTATCGAACGATTTGACGGCCCGGCAGAAGTGCGCTGTTCAGCTACTCCAGCAATAACCGCGCGGTCGGATAATCCACGATCAACACGTTTACATAGCCACCGCGCAGCGCGCCGCGAATGGCCTGGGCTTTATCCGTGCCCCCAGCCAGCGCCACCACTTGCGGACACTGTTTAACCTGCGCCAGTTCCATACCAATCACCGGATCCTCGTCGGTATGCAAAACCGGCTTGCCCGTATCATCAAAGTAGTGCAAACAAATATCGCCAACCGCGCCGCGTTCAGCGAGGATACGCAGCATCTCTTCATCGTAATAATTGCCAGAGTTACGCAGCAGCGCCGAAGGCTCCAGATCGCCAATACCGACAATCGCTAAATCTACCTCGTCAAACTTACGCAGCACTTCAGCCACATCGACATTTGCCGCCAGGCGCTGTCGATCGCTTACCGAATGCTCAATCGATTGGGAAGGCAATAACCATGCCGGACAATCCAACAGCGCCGCCAGATTTTGCGTTAAAATTGTCGCCTGCACGTTGCCGTTGGCACCGACACCGCCCAGCAACTGTATGACACCTTTACAAGGCGCGTTAAGTGGATGCAGCGCATCGACCATGGCGCGAATAGTACCGCTCCAGGAGGAGATGCCAATCAGTTCATCAGCGCGTAAACGCGTTTCCAGATAGTGTGCCGCCGCCGAACCAATCGCCTGTTTAACCTGCAACGCCGACGCGTTGTCTGGCACATCCACCACAATAGCTTGCGGCAGGTTATAAATCTGCTCAATGGCTTTTTCCAGCTCGGGAAAGACATTGGCAGGCGGCACCACGCTAATCTTCACTACACCTTCTTTCACGCTGCGATTCAGAATGCGTGAGACAAAAGACTGTGACAGTTTTAACGACTGGGCAATCTCTGACTGCTTCATCCCTTCGACATAGTAAAGCGTGGCAATCTTTACCATTAGTCGCTGTTCATCCTGTTTAGCCATCAGTTATTCCTTCTCTGCTTCTGCCCGATATTGTTAACCAGGGCGGTCAAAATCACAATGCAGGACAAACTGTGATCGTTTTCGCTTTTTAGCAATCCGGCATTGGACGGCGCGTAAAGGTCGGCGCATAGTCTGTTTGAATATAAAATCGAACGTGAATATTTATTCAAGCGAAGAATAACCGATGACCCTACCTCTCGTCAAAATTACCTTACTGGCATCAATAATGGCATTTTCAGCCGTTTCACTGGCGGCAGATAAAGGCTTGCTGGCAATCATCACCCCCTCACACGACAACCCGTTTTTTAAAGCTGAAGCCGAGGGCGCCTTAGCCAAAGCCAAAGCGTTAGGCTATGCCACGCTGGTGGCCTCTCACGATGACGACGTCAGTAAACAGAATCAGCTCATTGAAACCGCCATTGCACGTAAAGCAAAGGCCATCATCCTTGACAACGCGGGCGCGGATGCCACGGTTGGCCCGGTACAGAAGGCTAAAGATGCCGGCATTCCCACTTTTCTTATCGATCGTGAAATCAACAAAACGGGCGTGGCGGTTGCGCAAATAGTTTCCAATAACTATCAGGGCGCCCAGCTTGGCGCAGAAAAGTTCGCCAAACTTTTAGGCGGTAAGGGCGACTATGTTGAGCTGCTCGGCAAAGAATCCGATACCAATGCGGGCGTGCGTTCGCAGGGTTATCACGATGTCCTTGATGATTACAGCGATATGAAAATGGTCGCGCAGCAAAGCGCTAACTGGAGTCAGACTGAAGCCTTTAGTCGCATGGAAACCATTCTGCAAAAAAATCCCAATATTGCTGGCGTGATCTCCGGCAACGACACCATGACGCTCGGTGCCGAAGCCGCCTTAAAAGCCGCAGGGAAAACCAAAGTGATTGTGGTCGGCTTTGATGGCAGCGACTACACACGTGATTCCATCCTCAACAAAGGCAATATCAAAGCCACCGTATTACAGCCGGGCTGGGAGCAGGCGCAAATGGCAGTCGTGCAGGCCGATGACTACCTGAAAAACGGCAAAGCGCAGAAAGAGGAAAAGCAGCTGATGGATTGTGTGCTGATTGACGACAGCAACGCGTCCAGACTGAAAAACTTTAACCTGGCCAAATAAGGCGGAACGCGGATGAAGCGGATGCTGGCTGTATTGGGCGCAATGGCATGGTTAAGTGCCTGCACGGTGGTTGATCTGGATGCGAACGGCAAGCCGATCCTGCCTAAAGATCCCAACGCTAAACCGGGCTATACCAACCAAACGCCGCAGCAGATCGCGCAAGAAAGCTGGCCAACCAGGGTGATGGAGACCGCAAACGGTCACGCGCTGAGCTGGGCAGATATGGAAACCAAAAGCCAGACAGTGAAGGCCGGCACCAGGGAGAGCGTTTTCGTGCGGGCCAGCGGCGTTGTCAGCGTGTTTGATGACAGTAACGCACGTGAACGCACCCTGACCCTGACCTTTAACGGCAAGCCCGTGAAGGTCAGTATTGGTCCGGTGCTTCGCAGCAATGCTATCCGGGATGCCGCTGGTTTTCGCTTTGAAGAGTTCACGAATCAGGTCCAGTATGCGCAACTCACCAAAGCGCTGAACCGTCATGCGGTAAAACAATTGCCACCAGTTAACGCCAGCTGGGTCAACAAACCGGTGCAGGCACTTATGGCGGTCACGATGGCGCAGGGCAGCGTTGAGGATGTCGTAGCTATTGAGCTGAAACGGGGAGAACCCTGATGAGCGATGAAATCATTCTACAGGCGAATAACGTGTCCATGCTGTTTCCCGGCACGCTGGCGCTGGATCGGGTCGATTACCGCGTCTGGCGCGGCAAAGTCAACGTCATCATCGGCGAAAATGGCGCCGGTAAATCTACGCTGATGAAGATTCTTGCCGGTGTTCAGCAACCAACCAGCGGTCAACTCTTGCTTAACGGTGAGAGCGTGGTGTTTGGCAGTACCCGTGAGGCGGCGCGTCATGGGATTGGCATGGTGCATCAGGAGTTAAATCTGTTCGAAAACCTGTCGGTGGCGGAAAACCTGTTTTTGGGACGCGAGCTGCAAAAGGGCATACGTCCAATTAGTCAGGCTGAACAGGAGCGCCGCACTGCCGCCCTGATGCAGCGGCTGGATCAAAACATCTCGCCAAAAGAGCGTGTCGGCAACCTCAAGGTTGGGCAACAGCAGCTGGTCGAAATCGCCAAAGCGCTGGCAGAAGATGCTGACATTTTGATCCTCGATGAACCTACCTCGGCGTTAAGTAAAACCGAAGTGGAAATTCTGTTCCGTGTCATTCGTGAACTGACGCGTCAGGGGGTTTCTGTCATCTATATCTCGCATCGGCTGGAGGAGTTGATGGCGATTGGTGATGTCATCACTATTTTACGCGATGGGTGTTTTCAGGCAGAAGCCAAAGTCAGTGAAATTGATGTGCCGTGGATCGTGCGCGAAATGCTCGGTAGCGAGCCGGTCACCAATTTTCTGCCGGAAGAGCGTGACTTTGGTGCGCCGATACTTGAAGCCCAGCACATTACCTGTGTGAGCCCAAACGGCAACATCCTGGTGGATGATGTGAGTTTTCAGGTACGCGCTGGCGAAATCGTTGGCATTTATGGACTGATGGGCGCGGGCCGCACGGAACTGTTTGAATGTCTGTTAGGCAGTCAGCGCAACTATTTTGGCAAGCTGTGGCTTGACAGCAAACCACTGCCCACACGGCTGCCTACCGCCGAACGCATCCGCATGGGAATGAGTCTGGTGCCAGAAGATCGCAAGCGCGCCGGTATTTTTCCGGTCTCTTCGGTTGCCAGCAACCTGACGATTGCCAGCCTGTGGCGGCGTTTATCGCATCGCTTTTCAATCGCGCAGCAGGCAGAACAGCAAGCGGTAGCCAGCACGGTAGGCAACCTGTCGATCAAAGTGTCCTCGCCCGACGTGGCGATTAGCGCATTAAGTGGCGGTAACCAACAGAAAGTGGTGATTGGCCGCTCATTGCTGACGAACCCGCGACTGTTGTTGCTGGATGAGCCAAGTCGTGGCATTGACGTAGGCGCTAAGGCGGAAGTCTTTCGCATGATGGTGCAATTATCACAGCAGGGTATCGCGGTACTGTTTTCGACCTCGGATCTTAAAGAAATTATGGCGGTGGCCGATCGCATTCTGGTGATGTCTGGCGGCAAACTTACGGCTGATATTCCACGCCATCAAGCGGAAGAATCAGCGTTGGTTAAAGCAAGTGCGCAGGGGTTTTAACATGAAAACCAGTCCAGCCGTGGCGCTGACCACTCAACCTACCAAAGCGTTTAATTCACGCGAAAGCGTGCTGTTATTGTTGCTAAAGCTGCGCACCTTTATTGCGTTAATCCTTATTGTCGGTTTTTTCTCCATTACCGTGCCGGACTTTCTTGCGCCTGGCAGCATGGTCATTATGGTGAAGCACATTGCTATCAATGCCTTCCTGGCGCTCGGCATCACCTTTGTCATTATTACGGCGGGCATTGATCTCTCTATCGGCGCAACGCTTGGGTTATGCGGCATGATCGCCGGTTGGCTGATCACGAAAGGGATTGTGCTGCCGTGGTTTGGCATTGCGATCTTTCCCAGCGTCTGGCTGATTGTGCCGATAGTTCTGCTAATCGGTGCCTTAATTGGCGCGGGCAACGGCTGGATTATCACTCGCTATAACGTCGCGCCGTTTATCTGCACGCTTGGCACGATGTACATTCTGCGCGGTGCGGCAATGCTCACTTCTGGCGGTGAAACCTTCCCGGGTTTGCAAGGTAATCCTCAGCTCGGCAATACCGGTTTTGACAAAATTGGGGCAGGCAATTTCCTCGGCTTGCCTTACGCCATCTGGATAATGGTGCTGCTGGCACTGGTTATCGCCTATATCGCCCGTCGGTTGCCGTTTGGCCGTCAGGTCTATGCCATTGGCGATAATGAACGCGCTGCCGAGTTATCAGGGGTGAAAACCAGACAGATAAAAATTCTGGTGTATACGCTTTCCGGTTTCTGCGCAGCGATTGCCGGTATCGTCGTGTCGTCGCAACTGGTGGCAAGCCATCCCGCTAACGGCACTGCCTTTGAAATGAACGCTATCGCCGCAGTGGTACTGGGTGGGACGTCGCTGGCGGGCGGTCGCGGCACCATCCTCGGCACGCTAATTGGCGCTTTTGTTATCGGCTTTCTGGCTGATGGCTTAATTATGATGGGCGTGAGTGAATTCTGGCAGATGGTGATTAAAGGCATCGTCATCATTATCGCTGTGATCATCGATCAAACGCAGAGCCGTATGCAGCAAAAAGCCGCCGTAGTCGCGCAGAAAGCGCTGATTGAGGAGGCTGAGAGTAAGCACTGAATCGGTAAGGGTGCAGGACACGCTTGTCTGCACTTTTTTTTAGCATCCATGAATATATATTCATAAACGATTTAAAATTCAGAGGTGGTCTATGAATCCTTTTAATCTCTCGGTGGACGAGCTGAAAAGCAAAGCGCGGGCGATCCGCCGTCGTATTATTCAACTTAACGCGGGCAGCCCGGCGGGAGGTCATACTGGCGCTGATTTATCGCAGGTGGAAATTCTGACGGCGCTTTATTTTCGCATCCTGAATTGCGCACCCGATCGAACCGAGGACGATCAGCGCGACATCTATATCCAGTCGAAAGGGCATGCAGTTGGCGGCTATTACTGCGTATTAGCCGAAGCGGGCTATTTTCCTGCGGACTGGCTGCCAACTTATCAACACGCCGATTCGCATTTGCCGGGCCATCCGGTGCGGCAGAAAACGCCTGGCGTTGAGCTGAATACTGGCGCGCTGGGTCACGGTTTACCCGTGGCGGTGGGCATTGCGATTGCTGCGAAGAAAGACAACAGCAAGCGCCGCATTTTTGTAGTGACCGGTGATGGCGAGCTGGCAGAGGGCAGCAACTGGGAGGCGGCATTGGTGGCGGCCCATTACGGCCTCGACAATCTGATCATCATTAATGACAAAAACAAACTGCAACTGGCAGGCGCGACGCGCGACATCATGAATACCGATCCGCTAGCAGAAAAATGGCGTGCCTTTGGGCTTGAGGTGACGGAATGCAGCGGCAATGACATGGCTGCTGTGGTTGAAACGATTGAAAACCTGCCGCAAAACGGTAAGCCGCAGGTCATCGTTGCGCATACCGAAAAAGGTTTTGGTATCTCCTTTATTCAGAGCAAACCCGAATGGCACCACCGCGTTCCGAAAGGAGAAGAGATCGCGCTGGCAATGGAGGAACTGAAAGATGAGTAATGCACAACATTTAGCCAGCGTGATGGTGACAGCCTTTATCGATGCCGTTAACCATGGCGTGGATCTCGTTCCGGTGGTAGCGGATTCGACCTCGACCGCAAAAATCGCGCCGTTTATTAACGCCTTTCCCGATCGGCTGATCAACGTGGGTATCGCTGAACAAACCCTGGTCGGCACTGCTGCCGGCCTGGCGCTGGGTGGCAAAGTCGCGGTCACCTGTAATGCGGCGCCATTCCTGGTATCGCGAGCCAACGAGCAGGTAAAAGTCGATGTCTGCTACAACAACACCAATGTCAAACTGTTTGGCCTGAATGCGGGGGCCAGTTATGGCCCGCTCGCCAGCACCCATCACAGCATTGATGACATCGCGGTGATGCGCGGTTTTGGCAATATTGAAATTTACGCGCCGTCTTGCCCGCTGGAGTGCCGCCAAATCATTGATTATGCGCTGGCGCACGTTGGGCCGGTTTATATCCGTCTTGATGGCAAAGAGCTGCCTCAGCTGCACGAGGAAAACTACCAGTTTAAGCCCGGCCAAATCGATCAGCTGCGAGAAGGTAAAGACATTGCGCTGGTGGCGATGGGGTCCACGGTTCACGAGGCAGTTCACGCCGCGCTGCAACTGGCAGAGTCTGGCATTTCAGCCGGTGTGATCGCCATTCCATCGATTCGGCCTTGCGATACCCAACAGCTGCGTAACCTGCTAGGTCACTATCCAGCGGTAATCACGGTTGAAGAACACAACGTCAATGGCGGCGTTGGCAGCCTGTTCGCAGAAGTGTTAGCTGAAGGCGGCTGTGGCATTCCGCTGTTGCGCCTGGGTATTCCAGATGGTGAATACGCCATTGCTGGCGATCGTGCTTCAACACGCGCACACCACGGCATTGATGCGGCCAGCCTCGTAAAAAATGCATTGCGCATCTGCGCGGGAGCGTAAGCATGGAAGATCCTGTGATTCTGGCGATCGATGAAGGCACCACGAATGCGAAGGCAATCGCGGTGAATCGCCAGGGAGAAGTGGTGGCGCGCGGTAGTCAGAATTTGACGCTGGACCATCCGCAGCCGGGTCTGGCAGAGCAAGATCCCCTGGCGATCTGGCTGGCAGTCAAACAGGCTATCACGCAATGTCTGACTCAGTGCGCGGGAAGAGCGGTTGCGGCAGTCGCAATCAGTAACCAGCGTGAATCGGTATTGATTTGGCAACGTCGTGACGGCAAGCCACTGACACCGCTGTTGAGCTGGCAGGATCGCCGCTCCGAATCTTTTTGTCGCGATCTCCATCAGGCTGGCAAAGCGCCTCGCATTACCGGCTTAACCGGGCTGGCGGTTGATCCGATGTTTCCCGCCGCCAAGCTGACCGGCATGCTGGCCGCTATTCCTGACGGCGCTGCTCGTGCCGCAGCGGGAGAGTTATGTATTGGCACCGTTGATAGCTGGCTGACCTGGCAACTCACCGCAGGGGGAAGCTTTATTACCGATCATGCCAATGCAGCACGGACGCAGCTTTACAGCCTGCATCACAATGACTGGGACGATGAGCTGCTGGCGCTGTTTCAACTGCCGCGCGCAGCGCTTCCAGCGATCACCTCATCCGCCAGTGAACAAGGCGTGGTGGTGGTAAAAGATATTCCCGGCCTGGCGCCAGGTACGCCAATCCTGGCACGCATTGGAGACTCCCATGCAGCGCTACAGGCGCAGCGTCGTGGTGATGCGGAAGTAGTAAAAGCCACCTACGGCACCGGTTCATCCCTGATGATGTCAATGGCGACACCGCTGATGACCGAAAACGGTCTTAGCACCACCGTGGCATGGCATGACGGGCAGCTGCGCTTTGCCTTCGAAGGCAATATTACCCACACCGGTTCAGGTGCGGCCTGGCTGGGGAAAATACTGGGAATTCACGATCCCCGCGAATTAACCACGCTGGCCGCAAGCGCCGCGAATAATCAGGGTATCTATTTCGTTCCGGCACTCTCCGGCCTTGGCGCACCATGGTGGGATTTAAAGGCGCGCGGCATGGTGTGCGGACTGACCGATGCCGCGACGCCCGCTGTCTTAGCCCGCGTGGCGCTGGAATCTATCGCTTTTCAGATCGCCGATGTGTTCTTCGTAATGGAGCAGGCCAGCGGCGTGCAGCTCCCGGCGCTGTGCGTTGATGGCAGCGCGACTGAAAACGCCTGGCTGATGCAGTTGCAGGCTGATGTATTGCAACGACCACTGCAGCGCGTGCCTACTGCCGAAGTCTCGGCGCTGGGGTCGCGTTGCTGGCAGGGAAAGTGCTGGGCTGGTGGCAACAGGGTAGTGAAATGCAGGCGCTGCAAGGTGGCAGCGTGATAATGCCACGTGAACAACACATAGAAAACATGCAGGAAAACTATAAAGGCTGGCTTGATGCGGTGGCCCGTTGCCGTTATCAGCCACAATAACTTTTTTCGGAGCAGAGCAATGTCAACACTTCCTCAGCAGTTAACCTTCGGCGTTATCATCGGCAATCGGGGTTTTTTCCCCAGCTATCTGGTAGGCGAAGCGCGCCAGCAGGCGGTGATGCTGTTTGAAAAACTTAATATCAATACCGTGATGCTTAACGAAACGCAAACCCATCTCGGCGGCGTCGAGACGCGACAGGAGGCAAAAGTCTGCGCTGAGCTTTTCCGCCAGCAGCGCGACACGATCCATGGCATTGTGGTGCTGTTGCCTAACTTCGGTGATGAAAAAGCCATTGCAGAGGCTATCCGCCTTTCGGGGCTCAACGTGCCAGTGTTGATACAGGCTGAAGAAGATAACCTTGATAAAATGGGGCTGGCGACGCGTCGTGACAGTTTTTGTGGCAAAATTTCGCTGTGCAATAATTTACGTCAATACGGCATTCCTTTTAGCTTAACCCGGCAACACGTCTGTGCCCTGAGCAGCGAGGTGTTTATGCAGGATTTACAGCGTTTTACCCAGCTGTGCCGGGTGGTGAACGCGATGCGTCGGGTGCGTGTCGGTGCCATTGGTGCGCGTCCGGCAGGTTTTAATACGGTGCGCTACAGCGAAAAGCTATTAGAAAAAATGGGCATCGCGGTGGAAACCCTCGATCTGTCGGAAATATTTAGCCGTATCAAGCGGCTGCGCGATGATGATATTCGGGTAGCAGAGAAGCGTGAAATCCTTGAAGCGAACGCCGACGCACGTGGCATTCCGGGCGAGAAGCTGCAAACCATGGCGAAATTATTCGTGGTGATTAGCGAGTGGGTAAATGAAAACGATATTGATACTACCGCTATTCAGTGCTGGACCTCGTTACAGGAAAACCTTGGCATTAATGTCTGTTCGATAATGAGTGTGATGTCCGGCCAACTCATGCCCAGCGCCTGTGAAGTTGACGTAATGGGGGCGCTGTCAATGTACGCGCTGGCCAGCTGTTCGCTCCAGCCAGCCTCTTTAGCCGACTGGAATAACAACTTTGGCGACGATCGTGACAAATGCGTGCTGTTTCACTGTGGAAACTTTGCCAGCGCCAGCCTGGAATCACCCACAATGGGGACTGCCGACATCATCGGCACCACGGTGGGAAAAGAGAATACCTGTGGCGCGGTGCATGGACGAATGAAAAGCGGCGACCTGACGTATTTCCGTCTTTCAACGGATGATTTCAGTGGAGAAATCAAAGCTTATGTCGGGCAAGGAAAGTCAGTGGATGATCCGCTTGATACGGTGGGATGTCGTGCCGTGATTCAGGTGCCGCAGCTGGAATCCTTACTGGCGTGGATTTGCCGTAACGGTTTTGAACATCATGTGGCAATGAACCATTCGGCTACCGCTGCTGTATTGCAGGAGGCATTTAGTCTTTATTTAGGGGTGAGTTGTTATCAGCACCATTGAGTTGGCTCCGCCAGTTTTATGATGTTCTGGCGGGCGCGTCAGGTCCTTATTCCAGCTTCTCCTGCCAAGAGAAGAAGCTGGAAAACATTTTACTTCTCGCCCGATAACGAGCTACTCATTTGCTACCGCTTTCAGATCTACCTGCGGTAAGCTGCCACCGCTGAACTCTACCTGGCGAATCGGGAAGGCGAAACGAATATGGCGTTCTTCTAATCCCGCCATCAGCTGCAAATTAATCTCCTGCTGAATATCCATGTATTTGTTGTAGTCAGCATCGAGCACATAATAGACCACTTCAAATGTCAGTTTCGAATCATCAAAAGCCAGAAAGTGCGCACGATCAAAACGCGTCATTTCAATGCCCTGAATAATCGTTTTCACCAGCCCACTGATTTCACGCACCTGCTCCGATGGCGTGGCGTAGCTGATACTGAACTTAAACACGATGCGGCGTTGCTGCATGCGTTTGTAATTGTGAATGGTCTGCTGTAACAAAATGGTGTTAGAACACACCACCTGTTCACCGCTCAGGCTACGTAAACGCGTCGTTTTCAGGCCAATGTGCTCAATTGAACCGGCAATATCTCCGAATACGATAAAATCGCCGTGTTCAAACGGGCGATCTAACCCAATCGCTAACGATGCAAACACATCGCTTAATACCGTTTGTATCGCCAGTGCAATAGCGATGCCGCCGACGCCTAAGCTGGCGACCAGCGCGGTAATATTGATCCCCATATTCGACAGAATGGCGAGCACCATCATCACCCATACCAGTATGCGCAACAGGATGCCGAGGATGACGGTAGTCACGGGATTGCGTACATGCAGCGGATCGCGCAACAGGCTTTGCAGCCACAGGCGAATGCCACAATCAATCCACAATGCCAGCTGAACAATAAAAGCCAGGAACCAGCCGTGCGAAATGGTGTTGCTCCAGCCTGGCGGCAAATTGACGAGTTTAAGCGCAATCAACAGAGAGAAGATCAGCAGCAGGGTTTGACTAGTGCTGCGTAAAATCTCCACCGCGATGCTACTGGCGCGCGTATGGCGATGCTCGCTGTAATGGGCGATGCGATTGGATATGAAGCGGATCAGCGAGCGTAGTATCCAGTACATTACCAGGGTGGCAACGATCACGATAGCGCTGTTGATCCAGAAATTTTGGTCGAGAAATATTGTTTGAAAATGACGTGATGAAAGCCAGTTTTCCATTGGGGAGAATCTCCTTGCTGGGATCCGGTTTTAGAAAATCAGGAACAAGTAGCATAGCCTGGATACGGTGAAAATTGCGATGTATCCAGGCAGGAATTTATTGAAAACGATTAGATTTGTCGTGCGCCAGGCGTTCCAGCGCAAAAATGACCTGCTGTAACTGGCGTTCCTGAAGCGGTTCGATGGTGGTAAAACGGAAACTTAAACGTGGCGTGATGCGGGTTTCATTCTTGCTGGTGACTATCGTGTGTTCACCAATATACATCAGCTTTGCACCTGCTTCAAAATGACCGTATTCGCCCAGTTCGACGCGGAAGGTTTTAAAAGCATCGCCGCTTTTTAAGCCGTCAGGCAGGGCTCCATCAACCAGCACGCCTATCCCACCGAGCGACAGGTTTTGCAGACGCAAACGCGCTTTTTTGCCATCCGGCCATTCGGTATGACACCAGAACTGAGGCTCAAGTGGAGCGCTGACGCGAAAAAACTCACGACGCTGAATTTGCCAGATCACCGGCGGCAGCGCGGTGCTGAACGCTGGCAAACCTTCGTGCTGCGCCATTTCCAGTGAGGGAAGCTCAAATTCGACTTTAGCGCCCTGAATTTCAGCCGAAATACTTACCTCGCTACAGTGCAGCGCGTGATCGTTATGCAGATGATTACTGCCTAAATCGAACATAATGCGGCTTTCATCGGCAGCCAGCATACGGCTGATAAATTGCCCACGCGAAAAGCTCACCATTAACGGCGTTTGTAAGCGCAGCAGATCCTTCATGACGCTCAGGACGGCCAGGGTTCCACGTTTGAGATATTGTTCTTTATCGGCTTCTTTCACTTCCCGGCTCCAAATGATTGTTAATCATCACTTCTGTCCCCTTTTACCACCTGACCGTTATCGACGCGGGCTGAAAAATCTTTAGTCAGATCATTTATTTTTTTGACTGTGACCTGACATGCAGAATTTAAAAGTGTGTCTATACTTATCACGGTAAACCGCTTGATTACTCAGGCGATCACAAAGTAATCAGAAAAAACGCAAGGAGTAGTTAATGGGCATTCTTTCATGGATCATCTTTGGTTTAATCGCCGGTATTCTCGCTAAATGGATCATGCCGGGTAGAGATGGCGGAGGTTTCATCCTTACCATCGTGCTGGGTATTATCGGTGCTGTTGTCGGCGGCTGGATCAGTACCCTGTTTGGCTTCGGCCGGGTGGACGGTTTTAACTTCGGTAGCTTCGTTGTTGCGGTAATTGGTGCCATCGTGGTGCTGTTTATTTATCGTAAAGCTCGTAGCTGACGTTAAGCATTAACAGAAAGAGAAGGGGACGAATGGCTTCGTCCCCTTTTTTGTGGCTGTGACCCGTCCTGAATCTGCTGACGCGTAACCACAGAAACAGATTGTGGTGTTGTCCACAGCGGGCGATCGATTTTGGTTGCGTCCTGGCGGGTATTAACAAGATAGCCCTGCGTGGACGAATCAGCGGTTCCCTGGGGTTGTGCGGTGTCAGCTGCAAACGTCAGTGTCGGGGCAGCAAGCGCCAGCGCGCAGAACAATGCGCTGCGTTTCAGAAGTGAAGGCAGTTTCATTGATCATCCTTTCTGGTCAAATCCGGTAAGGCAATCGCCAGTAAGAACATGGCGTGATAATTATTCACATAGCTAGAGTGACAATGCTTCTCATTTGTTAAATTTGCGGCAATTCTGTCTGCCGCTGAAAGGAAGCCAGGAAAAACGTCTGATACTGCAGCGGTGACCCGGCAGTATCAGACAAGGCTCACTGCACTGATGCCGAAGCCTGCGGAATATCGTGGGCGCTGTTACAGGTTTTGTCTTTTGGACAGTATTTATCAAGCAGCATCAGCGTGACGCCGTTAGTCCAGCCAAAACCATCCTGTAGCGGATATTCACCGCCCCCTCCACCGCCAAGGTTTTTACCTTCAACTACATATTTCTCAACTAATTTATGCTGCTGATCATACGTGGTCTGCACGTTTTGCAAAAAGCGCAAACCAATCTGTTGAGCCAGCTGAGGTTTGTGATAATGCTCCAGCCCTTCTACCGCCACCCATTGCAGCGGCGCCCAACCGTTTGGCGCATCCCATTGCTGACCGTTATTCACCGTGGTGGTGAGCAGCCCTCCCGGTTTCAACAGCTGTTTTTCAACGGCGCTGGCTGTACTGTCGGCCTGTTTATCGCTGGCGACCTGCATATACAGTGGAAAAAGCGTTGCCGCCGTTAACTGCGGATGAATTTGTTTTTTCTTCCAGTCGTAATCGGCATACCAGCCTTGCGCGCTATTCCATAAATAGCGATTGATGGTGGCCTGACGTTTCTCAGCGCGATCGGCAAACTGCTTCGCCAAACCGTTTTGCTTATTAAGTTGATAGCTGTTCGACAGCACTTTCTCCAGATGGAACATCAGGCTGTTGAGATCGACAGGTGCTAGCTGGGTGGTACGTATCGATGCCAGATTATGGGCATCGGTAAACCAACGCGAACTAAAGTCCCAGCCGGAGGCGGCGCCTGCGCGCAAATCCCGAAACAGCCCGGCTTTGTCACGTTGCGGTGCTTTTTTGGCGGTATTAACATCATCAAGCCAGGATTCGGTACGCGGCGCGTCGCGGGCATCCCAGTAGCGATTGAGCAGAGAACCATCGGCGAGTTTAATGACGCGCTTGCTGGCTTCGCCAGGGGCTACCGTGTCGCTGTCCGCCATCCAGTAGTCGTACTCTTTTTGTAGCTGTGGCAGATAACGCGTGTAGGTTTTATTACCGTTATGCGTTGCCAGCAGGTCAACCATCAGGCTAAAGAAGGGCGGTTGCGAACGGCTTAAATAGTAGCTGCGGTTGCCGTTGGGAATGTGACCATAGCGATCCAGCAGCGAGGCAAAGTTATCCACCATATCCTGTACCCGATCCCAGTGTCCGCTTTCTCCCAGTCCCAGCATGGTAAAATAGCTGTCCCAGTAATAGACCTCGCGGAAACGACCGCCAGGCACCACATAAGGTTTAGGCAGCTGTAACAACGAGTCATATTGCCCGGCGCTTTTGGCGGTGCGCGTCAATACCGGCCATAAGCCATCAATGTGTTCACGCAGGCTTTGTCCGGCTGGCGGTACATACTTATCGCTTTCAGTGGGTAGGGTGAAGTTATTCGCAACGAAGTGTTTTAAATCAAAATTGCGTTGATTCTTTTGCATCTGCCAGTCGGCGAGAATTGAGGAAGGATCGTATTTTGGTAGTGCATCAGCAAAAGTCTTTTGATCGGAGTAAAACTTCTCCTGCTGCACAGCATTGAAGAGCGGCCCTAAGCGTACGTCAGGTGGTTGCGGCTGATTGCTCAGCATGTGTGAACTGTCGTCTGCATGCGCTGTAAAAGTGGCCAGGCCCACTATAAGCAGTAATGGCGCATAGCTCTGACGCCCTTCAGCGGCGTTTACCTCAGTTTTTATCATCGGTTGTTCTCCTTGTCCGAAAGCGGGTCACACGTAACGCATTGACCACACGAACAACTTTAGACGTTATCTGGCAGATTGGCCCTAAAGCGAGCCGGAAATGTGAAGACATATAAATAAAAATGTTGAATGCGCAGGCTGGCAATTCTGAATGCTGCGTGGATTTTTTCTTGCCCTTGCCACCTTTTTCCCTGACGCTGAAAAGAAAAAGGAGAGCAGTATGGAGATCATCTGGTATCACCCATCGCAAGATGCGACTCGCTGGATTCATGGTTTACAGCAGCGCCTTCCACACGTCCGCGTGCGCGGCTGGCAACCGGGCGACAACGCGCCAGCAGATTATGCACTGGTGCGTTCGCCGCCGGTGGAGATGCTACGTGGGCGGCAAGGTTTGCGAGGGGTTTTTGCGTTGGGTGGAGGCGTTGACGAGATCCTGGCTCAGCTCAAACATCATCCCGATATGCTGCCGGATACCGTGCCGCTGTTTCGACTGGAAGATACCGGTATGGCTCGTCAGATGCAGGAATATGCCACGCATAGCGTACTGGACTGGTTCCGCCGCTTTGATGATTATCGCCTGCAACAACCGCAGTCATGCTGGCAACAGTTGCCCTCTTATCAGCGTGAAACGTTTACTATCGGCATTCTTGGCGCGGGCGTATTAGGCCAGCGAGTGGCAGACAGCCTGAAGATTTGGGGTTTCCCGCTGCGCGTCTGGAGCCGGTCACCGAAGCAGCTTGAGGGCATAACCAGTTTTGCCGGACGTGAATCCCTCAATGATTTCCTGCGCGGTACGCAGGTATTAATCAATCTGCTGCCGAATACGCCGGAAACCCTCAACCTGATTAATCGGGATGTTCTGCAACGCCTACCGCAAGGGGCATTCTTTCTGAACCTGGCGCGTGGTGCCCAGGTGGTTGAGGCCGATTTACTGGCTGCGCTTAACAGCGGCCAGCTAAAAGCCGCTGCGCTGGACGTTTTTCAGCAAGAGCCCTTGCCGAAAAACCATCCGCTATGGTCACACCCGCGCGTCACAATTACGCGCCATAATGCCGCTATCACAGTGCCAGAGGAGGCGATGGATTATATTGCCCGCGCCATCACGCAGTACGAAGCGGGCAAGACCCCGCAAGGTTGCGTTGATCGTCAACGCGGCTATTAATTATTAATGCCCAATACGGGCATTCAGCAGGAGTAGAAGATGTATCCGGTAGATCTGCATTTGCACACCGTCGCCAGCACTCACGCATACAGCACGCTGCATGATTATTTCGCTCAGGCGAAACAGAACGGCCTGAAGTTGTTTGCGATTACCGATCACGGCCCGGATATGGCCGATGCGCCACATTACTGGCACTTCGTCAATATGCGTATCTGGCCACGCGTGATTGATGGAGTAGCGATTTTGCGCGGGATTGAAGCGAACATCAAAAACCAGCAGGGTGAGATTGATTGTTCCGGGCCGATGCTGGACGCGCTGGACCTGATCGTGGCGGGTTTTCACGAGCCGGTCTATGCGCCGAGCGATAAAAAGCATCACACTGATGCGATGATTGCCACGATGGCTGCCGGCCTGGTGCACATTATCAGCCATCCGGGCAATCCGAAGTTCCCTGTTGATATTCCAGCGATTGCCGAAGCCGCCGCGCATTACAATGTCGCACTGGAGGTCAATAACTCCTCGTTCACCCATTCACGTCCGGGCAGTGAACCAAACTGCCGTGCCATTGCGGAAGCGGTACGGGATGCGGGGGGCCGCCTGGCGTTTGGTTCTGATTCTCACACCGCCTTTACGCTGGGCCATTTTGAACACTGTTTGCGTATTACACGCGAAGTGGATTTTCCCGAAAATCGCGTGTTAAATGTCACGCCGCGTCGCCTGCTTGATTTTCTTGAGCAGCGCACCGGTAAACACATCGCTGAACTGGCTGATTTTTAACTTTTATTGCCTCAAGGATCCTGACTCATGAATGAGTTTTCCATTCTGTGCCGCGTTATCGGCTCATTGTTTAATCGTCAGCCGCAAGATCCGCTGCTGGTGCCGCTGTTTACTTTGCTGCGTGAAGGCAAGTTGCCGGCGCAATGGCCGCTGGAACAGGATGATCTGCTAAAGCGTTTGCAACAGAGCAGCGACCCGCAGGCACTGGCGGCAGATTACAACGCGCTATTTGTCGGTAGCGATTGCAAGGTGCCACCCTATGCCTCGCAATGGCCAGAAGGGAAAACGGAAGGCGAAGTGCGCACGTTTTTAACGTCGCGCGGTATGCCATTGAGTGACGCGCCTGCCGATCATTTTGGTGTGTTAATGCTGGCGGCTTCATGGCTGGAAGATCAGTCCGCAGAGGACGAAAGCGCGGCACAGCTGGCGCTGTTTGAAAGCTATCTACTGCCGTGGTGCGGCGCGTTCCTTGGCAAAGTGGAAGCGCATGCTACCAGCGCGTTTTATCGCACCCTGGCGGCGTTGAGTCGTGAAGCGATCCAGGTGATGTATGAGGAGTTAGCTGAAAACGCCGAAGACGACGAAGACGACGAAGACGACGAATAAGTTACCAGCCGGGCGGATGGGTGCCCGGCAGGCATCCTGGCGTCGCGCATACCAGCGCGGTGCCAGGAAGATAAGCCGCAGAACGCAATCTTACGCCGAACCCCCACGGCGTGAGCTCAAACATGGCCAGGTTATCTTTTGTGTCCGGCGTAATGCCAGTTTGCTGGCTACCGGCCGGATAACCATGCTGTTGCAGCAGCAACGCAGTGCGCGCCAGCGACAGGCGCGCCTGACAGCCATTGCCTGCTTCTTTGCGCTGGCGTAATCCTTCCAAAACCGCCGCTGCCATTAAATATCCTGTGGCGTGATCCAGCGCCTGAACCGGCAACGGCGTTGGCTGATCGCTGTTTTTCCATCGCTTGCCATGTTCGGCAATGCCGCACCCCATTTGTACCAGACTGTCAAAGCCGCGATGATTACGCCACGGTCCTTGCCAGCCCCACGCATTGAGGCCGACGTCCACTAAACCCGGCGCCAGTAACTGGCGTGTTTCGGCATCAAAACCGAGCTTTTCCAGCGCGTCGGCGCGATAGCCATGCACTAAAACATCGGCCTTACGCAGCAGTTGTCTGAACTGCTCGCGGCCAGCGTTCGTTTTCAGGTCCAGCACGGTGCGACGCTTACCGCAGGTGATTTCTTCGTCCAGCACAGGTTCTTGCCAGCCGGGAGGATCGATGCGCAACACATTTGCACCGAGGCTGGCAAGGAAACGCGTCGCGACCGGCCCGGCAATAACACGTGTTAAATCTAAAACGTTAACGCCCAGTAGCGGACGAGCGGCAGGCAGCATCCAGGCTGGAACTGGTCCTGAAGCGGTAACTTGCCAGTCAATCAGCGGCTCCTGATTTACCGCCCGGCCTTGCGGATGTTGTTGCCAGACGTCGGTGCTGCGCATCTCTGCCGCACAACCGCCTGCATCAATTATCGCCTGTTCCAGTTCTGTGGCGCGCCATTGTGCCACCTGCTTTGCCAGCGCTTCACGGCGGGTATGCTGGCCCAGCACGTTTTTCATCGCCTGGCGATGAGACGCGGCGTTAGTATGCAGCCGGATCCAGCCATCAGCGCTGGCGTAATCACCGGCAAACGCATCCCACAGTATCGGAGCGGGGCGATTGAGCGTCATAAAGCTGTGCTGAAACCAGCGTGAAGCCAGCCGGACATTGATTTCGACGAGATGCGGTGAATGGATCAGACGGGCGGCGGCCTGAGTGGCGAGACCGATGCTGGTGGCCGCCAGTTCGCTGACGGCAAAAGCAGAAGAGAAAGTGGCGGTATCAATAAAAGTGGGCAACGGCTGCGGCGCGCTTTTGCTGCCTAATCCTTGCCACATCTGCTGCCAAAAAGACGCGGCGAGCTGATGGTCCATGTTTATGCTCCTGAGAAAGAGGTTTTCTCAAGCATAGCATGCAACGTCAGCGTCGACGCAGGCGCGGGAAACGGGCATGCATACGTAGATTACGCAGGTTAATTACCGCAATTGCAGTGCCTAAAATGACCAGCGCGGCGCCGATGATTTTGAAGCTGTTCAGGCTGTCGCCCAGCACCACAATCCCCATTAATACTGACAAAACTGGTGTCAGCAACGAATAGGGCATGATCAAATTGACGTTGTACTTTTTCAGCAACATGTACCACAGCGTATAGGCAATTATTGAGGAGGCAACAGCGCTGTACAGGATGGCAAACCAGCCGCGCCAGCCCGCATGACTTAAGGCCGTCAGCTGATGAGACTCCATCACCAGCGTAGCGGCGCCCACAATGGGCACCGCGAGAAAGGCGATCCAGCCGGTCATGGTTAAAGGTTTAATCGGCGGTGATTTTTTGACGATAAGGTTGCTGATTGCCCAGCCCGTGGCGCTACAGAGTAACAGGCAAAGGACCCACCACGTCGGAATGGTCGGGCTTCCCGACAGCACAATCACGCCGCTCAGCGAAACTATGATGCCAAACAGCTGCAGCAGTTTTAGCTTCTCTTTCAGCACAACCATCGCCAGCAGCATAGCGATGGGAGTACCAAGCTGCACCACAATAGCTCCTGTACCGGCATCGGTATAACGCATACCGACAAACAGCAGGGAAAAATGCATAAAACCGAAGGTAAACGCCAGCAGCAACAGCCACGGCAACTGCTGACGGGTGATGCGGCAAAACGGCACCAGAATAATCGCCACCACCACAAAACGCATCCATGTCAGAAACAGCGGCGGTAGCTCCAGTAAGCCCCATTTCACCGCCACATTATTGAAGGCCCAGATACATACGACTATCAGGATCAGAAAAAAATGCCGCACCGCCACAATGTCACCCTTTCATTCGTTCCCGTTAAACCGTAATGATGGCACGAATGGAGGACCTTCTGGCACCCGATGAAAGAAATTTTCTATTTTCAGGCAGACTGGAAAAGCACAGGACTTTTACGGCAGTTGCTGGCAGACTGGCTTTTCAAAACGCTGGTTACGCTGAGGATTCGATCCATTATGATTAAATCGCCCGCTTTGCCCCTTGCCTTGATTCAACTCGACGTTCCTCCTCATCATGTTGTTGCGAAAATCGGCGAACAGCCGGTTTGGTTTATTGACGCGTTAGGTTTGCAGCCCGATGAGTACCTGATTATGCGTCCGCATCTTGGCGAAGCGCTGCCAGCGTTCAGCCAAATTTCCGGCGCCATCCTTAGCGGTTCCTGGGCGATGGTGACCGATCATGCAGACTGGAGCGAGCGTAGCGCCGCCTGGGTACGCGCTGCTATTGACGCGAAGCTGCCGCTACTGGGCGTCTGTTACGGCCATCAGCTAATGGCTTATGCGTTGGGGGGGAAAGTAGAAGATAACCCGAATGGCTGGGAACGAGGCTTATTACCGCTGGTGTGCAATGCACAAACGCAACGTGATTCGTTACTGGCGGCGTTACCAGCCACCTTTAATGTCTGGCTGTCGCATCGCCAGACGGTCACAGCACCGCCACCGCAGGCGCAGGTTTTGGCTCAGTCAGAAAAAGATGGCTGTCAGATTTTGCGTTATTCACCTTATGCGCTCTCCGTGCAGTTTCACCCGGAATTTACCCAGCGGATCATGCGTGCCTGTTTGCCCGACGGTGCCGGAAACAGCGATGCCAGGCTGGAAGGCGAGGACTGGGCGCGTGAACTGCTGCGTACCTTCTACTTACAGACGCAACGGATAGACGATCAGGCTCAAGGCGCGTAGTGACGCGTGCAGCGATAAACCCATGCGGGCGGCACATTCTTTAGCACCCGCTGGCGCTCCCAGGTGAAATAACGTGACAGATCCGGCTGGGTTAGCGACGTGTACTGAAATTGCACGAATACGCCGACCGGGCTGAGCGCATTAAATACCGCACGTAAAATCGCATCACGTAGGACGGGCGGTAGCGACAGCAGCGGCAGACGAGAGAATATAGCGTCATATTTGCCATTCAGATACTCTGCGGAGCAGGTGCGTACCGTCATGCGCGCATCGTCCATCGCAGACAGCTTTTCCGCCAGCGAAAGGCTAATTTCAAACACATCCAGCGTTGCTTCCGGTGCCATGCGCGCTAATAGCTGACGGGTTAATACGCCATCTCCTGCACCCAATTCAGCGATACGCCGTTGGTTATCCCACCTTACCGAGTCCGTCATGGCGCGACACAGCGCGCCAGAAGAGGGCGTAACGCTGCCCATGTTGCGCGGGTTACGAATGAACTGATGAACGAAATCTGCTTTTTCGCGCATTGAAGTTAAAGCCGAAGCCAGCATGCGGATCTCCTGTTTAATGACTCCCTATATTGACCGTTTCTCGCCGACAAGTTTCTACAGTCTGGGCGCCACGGGAAAAAGTCGGATTTATCTGTGGCGCAACATTGCACGACATTTCCTTCGTCGCGGTCACAGATTGCTTTCAGGCGATCTGGCAGGCTGAGGATGAGCAATTATGTTAAGAATGCATTTATTTGTTGTTGCATCCCGCATTCTAAAAGGAGAACCACCATGCGTTACGCCGCTCCCGGAGAACAAGGGTCGCTTATTCAACTGCGAAAAAACTATGGGAATTTCATCAACGGTGAATTCGTTGCGCCAGTAAGTGGCAATTATTTTACGAATACTTCGCCTGTGAATGGCTCCACTGTCGGTGAGTTTCCACGATCTGATCGCACGGATGTCGATAACGCCGTTGCCGCTGCTGCTGCGGCTGCTGAGGCGTGGGGAAAAACGTCGCCACAACAGCGCGCGCTGGTGCTGCTAAAAATCGCCGATCGGCTGGAAGAAAATCTTGAATATATTGCGGTGAATGAAACCTGGGATAACGGTAAACCGGTACGTGAAACCCTGGCTGCCGATATGCCGTTGGCGGTCGATCATTTCCGCTATTTTGCGGGTTGTGTGCGGGCGCAGGAAGGCAGCGCCGCTGAGATTGATGAATTCACCGCTGCCTACCATTTTCATGAACCGCTGGGCGTTGTCGCGCAGATCATCCCGTGGAACTTTCCACTGCTGATGGCCGCGTGGAAACTGGCACCCGCGCTGGGCGCAGGCAATTGCGTGGTATTGAAGCCTGCCGAGCAGACGCCGCTTTCTATCACACTTTTTATTGATCTGATCAAAGATTTGTTACCGCCAGGCGTGGTGAATATCGTGCACGGCTACGGTAAAGAGGCGGGCGAAGCGCTGGCTTCTCATCCTGGCATTGCAAAAGTGGCTTTTACCGGTTCAACCGCGACCGGCGGCCATATTCTGGAACTGGCAGCGAAAAGCCTGATTCCGTCCACCGTCGAGCTGGGAGGAAAGTCGCCTAATATCTTCTTTGAAGACATCATGCAGGCGGAAGAAAGTTTTATCGAGAAAGCGGCCGAAGGGGTAGTGCTTGGCTTCCTGAATCAGGGTGAAGTCTGTACGTGTCCGTCACGCGCGCTGGTGCAGGAATCGATTTTCGAGCCCTTTATGGCAGCGGTAATGAAGCGCATTAAGACTATCAAACGTGGCGATCCAATGGATACTGACACCATGATTGGCGCACAGGCATCGCAGCAGCAGTTCGATAAAATTCTGTCCTATCTGGAGATCGCACAAAAAGAGGGGGCAGAAGTGCTGGCGGGCGGTGGCGTAGAGCAACTCGAAGGATCGCTTTCCAGTGGTTATTACATCCAGCCAACGCTGTTGAAAGGCAACAACAGCATGCGGGTATTTCAGGAAGAAATTTTCGGGCCCGTAATCGGCATCACTACCTTTAAAGATGAAGCAGAAGCCGTCAGCATTGCCAATGATTCAATTTATGGCCTGGGCGCAGGCGTATGGACGCGCGATATTAATCGTGCCTATCGCGTCGGGCGGGCCATTAAGGCTGGTCGCGTCTGGACCAATTGTTATCACCTTTACCCCGCTCATGCAGCTTTCGGTGGTTACAAAAAATCAGGTATTGGTCGTGAAACCCATAAAATGATGCTTGATCATTATCAGCAAACCAAAAATTTGCTGGTGAGTTACAGTATTCAGCCGCTGGGCCTCTTCTGATAAATTCCGGCGTGCCACCTTAATAGGCGGCACGCCGCATTTTTACTTCTGTGCGTGGCAGGGGGCGGGGAAGAACACTGCCTCAGCAAAATGTGATAAGCAGTTAAGGCAAAGGAGCGTTGTTTAACATTGCACAGATGTGAGGCGTAGGTAGAACGTTTTACACGCAGATAAACATTGTAAACGTTGCGGTTTCGCTTCTATGCTGATAACTGTTTATTCTGCACAGGATAGTGAAGATGAAGTTGACGCATCGTTTATCCGGCCTGCTGTTGCTGACGTTTTGTCATAGCACGCTTGCCATTCCCACTGCCATTCCTGTTGGCACAACCTTTTACGATCCCGCTCGCGCCTGGAACGGTTTTATCCTGTTTCCCGGTAACGACAACCAAACTCATCTGATCGATATGACCGGTAAAGAAGTGCATCGCTGGAAATATGAGAGCTTCCCGCCCTGGCCGATCAAGCGCGAACAGCTTAACGGACAACGTGGGCGTATTTTGGTGCAGCTTGAGCGGCAAAATAAGCTGGATAAGGTTGCCAGCCCCGGTAACGGCATGGTGAATGCCAGCGTGGCGGAGGTGAACTGGCAGGGCGATGTGGTGTGGCAATATGGCAGCCAGGCTACCCCGGTACATCAGCATCATGAACTGCAGCGCCTGGACTATGGCAATACTTTATTGCTGGGGGCCGCATTGAAACGCCTGCCCGGCTATGACTACGATGTCATTGATAACACTATTGAAGAAATAACCCCGCAGGGGAAAAAGATTTGGTCCTGGTCGGTGGCCGATCATCTTCATGAATTCGGCTTTTCAGATAAACAACTGCAGATGATCCGCGAGAGTCACGATCCTGACTTTCTCCATATGAACACGGCCGCACCGCTCGGTCCTAATCACTGGTTCGATGCCGGTGATAAACGATTTGCGCCAGATAACATTCTGCTGAATTCGCGCAATGGTAACGTTGCGGTAATTGTTGACCGTCGCAGCGGTAAAGTGATTTGGCGCATTGGGCCTGATTATCCCACTTCGCAGCTGGGTAAGCCGCTACCTCGTCCGCTTGATCAGATGATTGGTGAGCATGATGTGCATATGATCCCTGCTGGCCTGCCAGGCGCAGATAACATATTGATTTTTGATAATCAGGGCAATGCCGGTTACCCGCCGACGCGTCAGGGGTTTTTCTCTGCTTCGCGGGTAATAGAAGTGAATCCAGTCAGTAAACAGATCGTCTGGGAATATACCGGCGAGAAATCACAACAGGCCATCTCAACGTTTTACAGCGCCTATATCAGCAATGCGCAGCGGCTGCCAAACGGCAATACCCTGATAGATGAAGGGCAGAGTGGCCGACTGTTTCAGGTGACGCCACAGGTCGATATTGTCTGGGAATATGTCAGCCCTTTCTACGGCAAAGCGATGCCGCGTGACCATTATGTTGCTAACACCGTTTACCGTGCTTATATGGTGCCTTACACCTGGGCGCCTGAAGGTACACCGCATCACGAAACGGCAGTCACTTCCGGGTGCACTCACTATCCGGCCCTGCCCGGATGTCCAGCTCTGGACGTAGCAAAATAGGCTTACCCTGACAATTAAGCGGTTGGTCAACACCTTCCGCTCATTATTGTTATCGCCGCTTATATTGATGTTTCCGCTTATCGCCCTGAAATCATGATCTTAAACAAGCCACAAGACGATTACCTGATTATCGTCTTGTCAGCGTGCTTATGTGAGAACTTGATCACTACCTTTCTGCTGCCATCAGTATATCCTCCACACCTCAAAAAAGGCGATGAATATGGCATGAACAGGCATTTGTCTGTTTTTTTAAACTGTTTTTTAACAATTCACGCTATTTGTTACTGGATAAGGCATAAGTTATTTCAGGAGAAAGGTATGGAAACGACGCAGACTGGCGTGATAGAGGGTGTGGATAAACAGGATAAATGGCGTAAAACAGACACACTTTGGATGCTGGGCCTGTATGGCACCGCCATTGGCGCAGGGGTGCTATTTTTACCCATTAATGCCGGGGCGGGTGGATTGATTCCATTGATAATCATGGCTATCCTGGCTTTTCCCATGACGTACTTTGCTCACCGCGGGCTCACGCGTTTCGTGCTGTCCGGTAAGAATCCCGGCGAAGACATTACTGAAGTGGTGGAAGAACATTTTGGAACGGGTGCAGGTAAATTAATCACGCTGCTCTATTTTTTTGCCATCTATCCGATTCTGTTGGTGTATAGCGTGGCGATCACCAATACCGTTGAAAGTTTCCTCACGCATCAACTGCATATAACTGCGCCACCGCGCATCATACTGTCGCTCATTCTGATTCTCGCTATGATGATTATTATCAAATTCGGCGAGCAGATGATCGTTAAGGCCATGAGTTTTTTAGTCTTTCCTTTTGTTGCAACGCTGATGGTGCTGGCGCTGTACCTCATTCCGCACTGGAATGCTTCGGCGCTGGAAACGCTGTCATGGAGCGCCGCCGGAACTGGCGAAGGGCTAGGAAAAACCTTATGGTTAGCGATTCCGGTCATGGTATTTTCCTTTAATCACTCTCCCATTATCTCTTCTTTCGCCGTGGCGAAACGTCATGAATATGGTGAGCAGGCTGAAAGGAAATGCTCACGCATTCTGGCTTGTGCGCATGTCATGATGATCGTAACGGTGATGCTATTTGTTTTCAGCTGCGTATTGAGTCTCTCTCCGGCCGATCTGGCACAGGCCAAGGCACAGAACATCTCGATTCTCTCTTATCTGGCTAATCACTTTAATGCCCCTGTTATTGCCTGGATGGCTCCGATTATCGCCATCATCGCAATTACTAAATCTTTTCTGGGCCATTATCTGGGCGCACGCGAAGGCTTTAACGGCATAGTAATCAAGTCGCTGCGCAGTCGTGGACGGCAAATGGAAGTGAAAAAGCTTAATCGATTAACTGCGCTGTTTATGCTGTTGACGACCTGGCTGGTGGCGACGCTGAACCCCAGCATTCTTGGCATGATTGAAACCCTTGGCGGGCCGGTGATCGCCATAATCCTGTTTCTGATGCCGATGTATGCTATTGCCAGAGTGCCTTCAATGCGCCAATACAGCGGTAAGCTGAGCAATCTTTTTGTGGTGTGGATAGGGCTGATTGCAATCTCAGCAATTTTTTACTCGCTGTTTAGCTGATGGAGTTTCTGAGCTGTCACGTTTCGGCTGGCACTCCTCTTTAAGCCAGGGATGCCTGAAAATCACTATTTTCGATATGTTTAAACCAGATAACGGGCCATCCAGCTCGCATACCGTTAGCCCAATGAAAGCGGGTAAACGCTTTACTGATGCGTTGTTGAAGCTGCCTGATGCACGTGCACTTGCAGAAATATAACGGTAAACCCCGACCGCCCGCGCGGTATTTTAATCGTGCGGGCCTTTCCGATGCCACGACAGGCTGGCAACGAGTCAAAAACGTAGTTTTTTCCCTATGATTACGTAGACCTATTCTATCTGACCGTATGATCCCGCCGCGGCTGAATGCGCCTGGCTGACCGGAAGCACTCGTCTCCTCAGCACGGCCTGAAGACTCGTGAAAACGACAGAACGGGAGTGAATGATGAATAAACAATTGCACACTGAGTACGAACTCGAAGTCGTCGCTCGTGAGGAGTCCGCTGACGGAGTGGCAGCTCTCGATCCCTTTCCTGAAGGGGCGGGCAGAAGAGACCGCCACGTTTCATATTTGCCACAGCATGGAGTGTAGTGATCTGATATCACTCCAGAATTAATTGCAGTCAGTAAAGTATGGCACTGGTTGCATCATGGAGGGGCGTCCATCACATCACTACAAAGATGTATCGCACAAGCCTGATAACGCCAGAAGGTGAAGCAACAGAGAAAAGGTGACAGCGGATATTTTGCGGGATCCAGACTATCTCTCTGCTCGCTCTTAAATTTCGACCATTGAATAATAAATATGCAGCTGTAGTTTTCCCTTAATCTGGCTCGCTCAGTGCGCTGCTATACTCAATTTTTCACGAGAGGAGAATGAGATGGTCGATCTGAGAGAGATGAACGAAAAAATTCATCAGTCGTTGCAGGGAAATGAACCGGAAGATTACGATGCGGAAACGGCCCGGCGAGTGCTGGAGGTCGTAAAACCTTACTGGCAAGACGGCGATGAAACAGTGCGCAATGATATTTTGCAAAAACTGTCACGACTGGAGGAATCGGGTGTGCCTTTCCCGGATAATTACCAGCAGTCGCTGTGACTAAAAAGCCCCTGGATGAACGGCATGCTAGAAGTTGGTTACCAACAGATTAAGATGCATTTCATCGCAGGGGTGTTTTGGGTTAACTGGCTTTATACGGATCTTTTTTATCATCCTCGCTGTCATCATTCTTACGCGGGATTTCACCGTGATCTTTTGGCGCATCTGTTGCCGGATGATCGTCTTCTTCATACATATCGCCAGCCTGTGGCACCGCTTCCGGCGCACTTTTCCTGACGTCCCCTTCGTGTTTACGTTCTTCATTTGTATGATGTTTATGCATTACAGGCTCCTTTATCCAGTGCGTAAAGCTTAGACGAGCATTCACCGCTAAGCATAACGCTGCTGCCAGCCAACGGTAAAAACGCAGAAAAAAGTCTGCTCAGGGCGGGCCAAAAAATGATTTATTTCTCACTCGTTTTGCAGTGCGCAATGGTTGTGTGTGTAACCATCACATCCTATACCCGTCTTTGCTGGTCAGGAATGAACAAATCTGTCGTTAATCTGTTGTAGATAAATTAGGCAACTTCGATTAACAAATTCGATTGAACAGATTAATAAAAAGAATATAGTTAGTCGCGTTACTGGGAGGCGACAATATGTTACGTGATTACTTAAAACTTGATGCTGAAGATAAGTTGGTTGAGAAGGGCGTGTTACGCTCCCACAATCGTGGGCAGGAAGATGTTACAGAATGGACCATCATAAATAAGCAGGGCGAAGAAAAAGGCGTGGTGGCGTTATTTGATAAACTGAGTAATCGCCGCTCGTATCGGGTCAGCTATCGCATCACACAAACCGATTTGCAGGGTAAAGTTGTGGTCGATCAGTTAACTGACGTCCTTTAAAATTTGTTGTTCTTTTGCCGTAGTCGTTGACGTACTTAACCCGCTCTACAGCGGGTTTTTTGCTTAGCGATGGCGATAGCGGCGCATTTCAATCACTGTTCCGAGCAGCTGTAATTGGTCCAGCTGTGAGGATAAGAGCGGGTAATCATGATTCACCGGAGCCAGCTCAAACTGCGGTGAGCCACCGCTTTTTCCACGCGAGCGATAAGTACGCAACAGAGCGGTATCCTGCTGTAAGACCAGCACCGTGTCGCCGGGACAAGGCTCAGTCTGTGGATCAATAATCACCACATCGCCAGGCAGATAAGCAGGTGTCATCGCGTTCTCTTCCATGCGAATTGCGTATACGTCATTCGCCATCCGGGTCTCGCTGAAAATAACGTTCTCCGGATGGATGGACTTGTCCGTTAACCACTGGCGTATATGTGCCAGCGCAATAAGCGGAATAGCATGAAACTCTGCGGTTGCCGGCGAGCGATTAAATACCGGCCCCTCGCCATCAATTAAATAAGCCGGTGCACAACCCAGTGCCTCTGCCAGCCGCAATAAATTTTCTCCTCGCGGTAATGTCTCATCTTTTTCCCACTGCGAAATCGCCACGTGTGAAACGTTTACCTGCCCGGCAAGCTGTTTCTGTGTCAGTTCGCAGCTTTTGCGTCGCAATAAAATGCGCTTACCTGTCGTTTCGCTTTTCATCGTCTTGACTTTTTGCTTAAGGATGACTTAAGTATACTTAAGTAATAAATTTAAGCAATATTAAATAAGGGGCGGTGTGTCGGTGCGACCCGGACGCATGGCTCAGACACCTTACCCGCAGAGAGGTGGAGCATGGAAAGTAGTTTGATTACCAGCGTAGGGGCGTTAGTTCTGAGTGGCGGCGCGGCGGCGCTTTTTTGGAAGCCGTTGCTGGCAGGGCTCGCATCCATAGTAACCAGTAATCGGGCGGGCGGTGAAATCATCACCAGCTACAAGGAACAAGTGGTGTTGTTGAAGGAAAGTAATCATATTTTGCGCGCAGAGAATGATGAACTGCGTGAACGGCACGACAAAAATCTTCAACGTATTTCTATGCTGGAAACCGATTTACGCATTATCAAAAACGCGCTCGGCATTTTGCTGGCAATGACTGAAGCCGACCATAACGATAAGTTTCGTAATGAAGTTGATCGGCTAATTACGAGTCTGGAGGATGGCAACGATGGTTCAGATAAATAGTGATTTTCGTCCTGGCGCTGACCGGCGCAAACTGCTGCTCGGTGGGTTGCTACTTGGGCTGTCGATGATATGCGTGATTATGACCATCATGTTCCTGTACGTCAGCCACGCGGCAAATCAGCGGGTGAATCAGATCAGACAGGATTATCGCGAAGTAGCGGAACGCCGGGACGCTCAGGTTGAGCAGCTAAGTGTGCAGGTTAGCAATTTGCAGCACAAGCTGGATCTCCTGCCGGACCGTACTGCCAGCAAAACGGCGGACAAAGTGAAGCAAGTGGTTAAAGAAGACGAGAGCGCTAACGTTGGATCTGGCGGGAAATAGTCGCTTCCGATTATTCTTAAGGAAAATTCGTTATTTTCAGCTACCTTTAAATCTTCAGGCGATATTTTCATTGGAAAAATAACCAAAAGGAAACATAGCATGAGTGATTCAACTGAAACCAAAAGCAAGACGGATTATCTGCGTGATGTGGCTTCTCAGTTAAAAGAGATGCGTCACTATGCGCAAACCAATACCGAAACACTCTCCAGCCATTGGTTAGCCTTTGACGCCGGTGAATATAAAGATAAGGTGAATGCAGAACGCTTTGATGCGCTGCTCAATAAGCAAGGCAAACTGTTAGACGATTTCGATAAAGCGATTCAGGATATCGAGATTGAAATCAATCACAGCGAGCAGGAGAGCTAATATCTCCTGCTGGCAACTGCGGTGGCTGGAAGGCGTTATTCGGCCACCAGCCACATCTCTGCTTCGTCAAACATCTCTTCAACAATGCGTGCAACAGTCGCTTTATCGTTCTTACTTAAATCGGTATCAATGGCGTTACGCTCCATCGGCTTGACCTTAACCTCAAGATCGGGAAAGACCCGATGCACGCGTTTTTCCAGCTCTTGCAAAATCATTTCGCGAGCGCCGGGTAAACCCGCAACGTTACGCTTATCGTAAATCAATTCCACAAACATAATGGCAATCCGTACAGGGCAAAATCGCTTGCACATAATACTGTAAATAAAAACAGTAGCAAGGCCAGAACTTACAATTCACAAAATTTTTATGTCGTTGAGTAATTTATGCCTGTCTGGAGTAAGGTGGACGGGAAAAAACGACACACTGGGATCATATTCATCAGGAGAAGCGCGATGCGACAGCTGGTTATAGATATTCTGCTTAAAATGGCAAAGATGGACACCGATGCCAAAGAATTGATGGCACAGACCGAAGCGCAAACCTTATTGATTGCCGCATTGCTGATACAGGCAAAACAAGACAATTCGCTGACGATTACTGAAACGGTGCAGGACGCCATTGTGACAGCCTCGCGCTCTTCAGGCGACTTTTTGCAAACTGATGTAGATTTATTGCTGACGCACATTAATCGCCTGCTGGCAGTGGCAAAGTACGTTGAGGTGAATGGCAAAGCGGAAGCGGAAGGGGAGTAAAAAATTCGCCTCTGGAGGTGGAAATCCAAACAACACCTACAGAGGCAGTGCAAAGGCACTCTTCGTTCAAGGACAATCGCGACCGAAGTCGTTAAGTGAACTTATACAAGTTACGCGCAGTTGTACAATCCTATCCGGCGTAATCCGTGTGGTTGGAGGTGTGTACAAAATACATCTTTCCTGCAGACGGAACAGTTACAGCTCGTTTTTAATACAAAACTCTTCCCAGGTCATACCTAACGATTCGGCATGCGATTCAAGGTAAGCTTCGATTGCGTCTGCTGCCACCGCTTTATCCGGTTCTGCCAGCTGGATGGAAAATATTATTCCATCAAGATTTTTTTGACGTAAAAAAGCGGCGTAAATGCGTTCGGCGTGCCATGCGCGCAGCTGGCGCAGCGACAAATTTGCGGCACGCGCATCGTTCTCGGTTAATTCATCAAGGGCGGCCTGGAAATCGGCGTGAGCGGCGAAAAACATGTCGCGCGCCTGTGCATAATACGCGTCTGGCGTTTTCATCATTCAGTTCCTGTGAGTCTGTTGCAGCGCGCAAGTGTAGCCTGTTGCGTCTGTCTTGTCAGGCGCTCGCCAGGAGAAGTTAGCGTAAGCTGAAAAAAGACAAAATCTGAGCACGAAGCCTTCGTCCATTATGCAGATGGCTTGCGTAACTCACTGGAAAAATTATAACGTAGCCGCCATTGAAGCGAGCTTAGGGATTGAAGATGAAAAAGTGGATGCTGATTGCAGCACTGGCGTTGAGCGGCTGTGCCCAAATCAATAGTTACGAAAGCGCGGTGAAAACGCCGGCACCGGCCAGTTTACAGGGTAACTGGCAAACAGTGGGGCCGCAGAGCGATTTAGTCAGCGATCAGGCGATTGCCAGTTTGATCGTCAAGGCTGACGGCAGCACGCTGGACTGTCGCCAGTGGCAACGCATCATTGCCAAACCGGGTCGGTTAACTTTGCTGAACGGTGATTACGTTAACGTAAACCGCCAGTTGCGCGTAATGCCGCTGGTAGCGGAAAACGGGGAGCTGAAGTACGACGGCCTGACGCTGCGTAAAGTGGCTCGCCCCACGGTAGACTGCCAGCGAGCACTGGATGAAGTGGCGAAACAGCCCGATGCGGCCGTAATTCAAAATATCGAGCCGGAATTGCTGCGCACCACCATTACGCAGAATAACGAGCAGTGATTAGCTTCAGTGCCGTTAGCTAATGAGATAACGCGCATTGAGTGAGCTTCAACGCGCGTTAACTTTTGCTTTAATGCGCTAACGCAGGCGGTAAAAGCCTGCGAGCGCTACGTCTGTTGCGGCAAATTTATACCAGGCTCTCCGTCAGCACCCAAACGCTGACGCGCCCCCCTGAACAGAGAAATACCGCGTTACCTTCCTTATCGGCGCTAATCGTCTCTTCGCGATGCCCTAAATAGTCCCGCCACGACTTGCCTGCATAGCCTGCGCCCATTGCCACGGTTTTCTCACCGTCATCACCATTCGACATAATCACTACGCAACCGGGATGATCCTCGGTGCCGCTGCGGCTGAACGCCACGCAGTTTGGATGATCAAAATAGTCCGTCTGGACGCCCCAACCATAAAGCTGGCGCGCGCGGATCAGGCCTTCCAGTTCCGGGATAATCGGCATATCGATGTGATGCAGTTCACCGTCGCTGCCTTCATCTTCGTAGCTGGCACCAAACAGGTCGGGATAAAACACGGTCGGTACGCCTTGCTCACGCAGCAGAATCAGCGCGTAGGCCAGCGGTTTAAACCATGGCTCAACTGGTGCTTCCAGCGATTGCAGCGGCTGGGTATCGTGATTCGCGACGATGGTCACGGCATGCCATGGATCGACAGCCACCAGCGAATCAGCAAAGATCTGGCTGAGATCGTATTTGTCGCTACCGATGTAAAACTGGCCCACCTGCCGATGTAAATCTGACCCACCTAGGGTAAAAATGGCAGTTTTAAGGCACTGCCAATGATGACATTGGAGACCAGAGTGGAGATTAGTGTTTTACACCGTCAGGGCATGTCGATACGCGCCATCGCGCGCCAGCTTTCATGCTCTCGTGAGACCGTTCGCAGATATATTCGTAGCCCGCTGCCCGTAGCGGATATGCGCTACAAGCCTCGCGCACCCAGACCCTGCAAGCTTGACCCGTTCAAGACCTATATCCTTGAGCGCGTGGCCGCTGCCAGGCCCCTCTGGATCCCCGCCAGTGTGCTGCTGCGCGAGATCCGTCAGCGTGGTTACGAGGGTGGTTACAGCATGCTGACCGCTTTCCTGCACCCCATTAAGCAGCCCGTCACTGAAGAGGTAACACGCTTCGAGACCGAGCCTGGCTTTCAGATGCAAGTTGATTTCACCATCATCAGACTCGGTCATAACCCATTGCTGGCCTTTGTCGCCACGCTGGGCTGGAGCCGCGCGACTTTCGTCAAGTTTTACAGCAACCAGGACTCCGCTGCCTGGTGTGACGGCATTGAGTCTGCGCTCAGGTTCTTCGGCGGGACGCCGCATCAGCTGCTGTTCGACAACGCCAAGGCCATCATCATTGAGCGCGATGTCTACGGCCCCGGTAAGCATCGCTGGAACCCGCAGTTGATGCACGTCGCCGAGAAGTATGCCTTTACTCCCAAGGTCTGCCGACCCTATCGCGCCAAGACCAAGGGTAAGGTTGAGCGGTTTAACCATTACCTCAAGAACAGCTTTATCGTGCCTCTTACCGCGACCTTCCGGCAGGCCGGGCTGGTACTGGATGTACCTGCTGCCAACACACGCATCGGCGAGTGGCTGGTCACCGTCGCGAACACACGAGTGCATGGCACCACAGGCGTACCGCCTGAGCAGCGCATGCCGCGCGAGCGTGCTGCGCTATTGCCGTTACCGAAGGTCACGTTGGCATTGCCTGCACCTGTCCCAGCGCTCAGCCAGCGTCCGGTGCCGACCGAGAGCCTGCAACATCCTCTGGCAACGTACCAGGCCTTGCTCGAGGTGCCAGCATGAACCTTCAACATGATCGTATTGCCGCGCTCTGCGAGCAACTCAAGCTCGACCGCCTGCCGGCAGAGTGGCCGGGTGTGGCACAGGCGACCATCGACAACAGCGGCACGCATGCCGACTTCCTGGAAGCCGTTTTGCAGCTCCAGCATGATGGCCAGAACGAACGGCGTCGCCAGACCATTTTGCGGTTATCAGGCCTGCCGGTGATAAAAACACTGGAGCAGTTCGATTACACCTATGCCAGTGGCGTTCCACGAAGTCAGATCCAGGAGTTGGCGGGTCTGACATTTATCGAACGTCAGGAGAACGTTGTCCTGCTCGGGCCTTCTGGCGTCGGCAAAACGCACCTGGCGACCGCCATTGGCTATAAGGCCGCGATGGCGGGTTTAAGCATTCGGTTCATTACCGCCGCCGACATGATGCTGCAACTGATGGCGTCACATCGTCAGGGTGACCTGAAGGGCTACCTGAACCGCGTCGTAGGTAAACCTAAGCTGTTGATCATCGACGAAGTGGGATATCTGCCGTTCGGTAAAATGGAGGCGAACCTGTTCTTCCAGGTAGTCGCTAAACGGTATGAGTCAGGCAGCGTGATCCTGACCAGCAACCTGCCGTTTACGCAGTGGTCCGGAACGTTTGGTGATGACGAGACACTGACGGCAGCGATGCTGGATCGGCTGCTTCACCATGCGCATATCGCCCAAATCAGCGGCCAAAGCTATCGACTGAAAGATAAGCTGAAAAGCGGTCAACTCCAGAAGAAAACGAAAGCAACAACGCTCGAATGATTCAAAGGGGGTGGGTCAGTTTTACTTTGGCAGGGTGGGTCAGAATTCGATCGGTATTGACACGTATTCACTGCCTTGCTGTGAGGCTTGATGAAAATTCATGTGCAAAGGCGCATCAAACAGCATGGTTTTGCCTTCAACCTGCTGCACGTATTGCTGCAATTTATCGGCTTCATGCGCCCAGTATTCGGCGACGATAAACATCGGCTGTTCAGCGACTTCCTGAATATGCTCAATCCACGCCTTATAAAACCACGCCGGAATATGCTTCACTGCATCAAGACGGAAACCGGTGCACGGTAGCTGTTCCATCATCCAGCGCGCCCAATACTTTAACTCTTCGCTGACCGCCTTGTTGCGAAAGTCGATATTGGCGCCCATCAGATAATCGAAATTGCCCAGCTCATCATCAACCTGATCGTTCCAGCCTTCGGCGGTGTAATCGTTGATGATTTTGAACACGCCGTTTTCGTCCGGGTTCTCAATGTGATCGACGCCGCTAAAACATTTGTAATCCCAGACGAAGGTCGAATACTTGCCAGCGCGTAGCGGAAAACTGAAGCGCGTCCAGGCTTCACACGCTATCGCTTCATTATCAATTTCGTCACGGTTATTGGGATTAACGCGATTGACCCGGATTTTTTCTTTTTCATCAGCGCCCATTTTGTGATTGAGCACTACGTCCATTAACACCCCGATGTTATGGTTGCGCAGCGTATCAACCGCGGCCAACAATTGCTGCTTATCACCGTATTTGGTGGCTACACTGCCCTTTTGATCAAACTCACCCAGATCGAACAGGTCATAACTGTCGTAACCTACCGAATAACCGCCGGATTCGCCTTTATAGCTGGGTGGCAACCACACCATCGTAATGCCGATTTCATTCAGCCAGGCCGCTTTTTCGGCGACTTCCGGCCACAGTTTTCCGCCATCCGGATAATACCAATGGAAAAATTGCAACAACGTCGAGTTTTGCATCTGCTGCACTCCAGGAGGGATGATAAAAACCAAGTATGGAGTAAGCGGGAGAAAAGGCGTGTCGCGCAGAAAAATATATCTGTGCGACACGATTACGGCAGGTTAAGGTTGGATCTCGTGTGGCACCATGACAATGCCTCCTTGCTTGCCATAGGCGGGAAGCACCGATTTCTGGCGTGGTGACTGGCCAACCAGTGAAGCCAGCTCTTCCATGCGCATCTGCAACAGACGTTTCACCTCACTTTCGTTATCCAGAATATGACGTAGCACCGGACGCAACTGCTCCTGTGCCTGGGCAGAAGGCGCGGCTTCTTCTGTCGATTGCACTAGCTTTTGCACCGCGCTGACGTAATCCATTTCTGTGGCAATCAAGGCTTCCCATTCGCCATTG
The DNA here is from genome assembly GCF_014946725.1 of Mixta mediterraneensis. GTDB lineage: Bacteria > Pseudomonadota > Gammaproteobacteria > Enterobacterales > Enterobacteriaceae > Pantoea > Pantoea mediterraneensis. Next base: position 80,383 of record NZ_JACFXY010000006.1, on the reverse strand, counting down.
GTAGCGAGACGCAACATCCCCTGGCTCAGGCTGAGTAACTGTTGATAAGTGGTAATCAGATGCGGTGCATTAGTCATTAAACGGCGTCCTGAATCAGAGTTTGAGGTTGTGCAACTTCTTTCCAGGCATCCGCAATGTTGCGCAGCAGGCCTTCGACTTCTTCAATCGCGGCAACATCGTTGTGCAGGTTGGCTTTCAACAGGCGACGAGTCATATAGCTATACAGGCCGACAAGGTTATCGGCCAGTTCATCACCGCTATTCTCATCAAGGCCCTGTTTCAATCCCCCTTCAATGATGTTAATCGCTTTGGAAATCGCATTGCCTTTGCCTTCGGTATTGCCGTCCTGCATAAACAGACGCGCGCGAATCATTGCGCTGATTGCGCCGTCGAACAGCATGGTCACCAGCTGCTTTTGACTGGCACTCAATACGGCGCTTTCGACGCCAATTTTTGCATAGGCTTGTGTGCCTGTTGCACTGTACATGGTCACTCCTTAATTACGAGCTGCTTGAGCTGCTTGACGTTTCGAACTGCTGCGTCAGGTAACTACTGGTGCTGTTGAGCGAGCTCATTAATACGTCGAGCTGGGAGAATTGTGCTTTATAACGCGCCACCAGGTTATCGATGCGCGTACTTGTAGCGTTGTACTGATCGGTCAGGTTGTTCAGCGTTTTACTCACGCCGTCCGTTGCAGCCTGGATAATACCGGTCGATGACAGCCAGCCGGTCAGGTTGGTCGCGATAGTGGTGGTGATTCCCGTCGTTTTGCCGTCGCCGACGATCATCTCTTTCACGCCATCAGCATCAGCGCTGAGCGTGGTATCCAGCTTGTCGGAATCGACTTCCAGCGAGCCCGTAGAGGGGTCGGTGGTGATACCAATTTGCGCCAGGGTTTTATAAGTCGATGAGCTTTGTGCGTTGGTCAGCATGCTCTTCAACTGGGTCTGAATGGTGCGCAGGGTACTGTCGCCAAGCAGTGCGCCGTTGCTGGTATCCTGAGCGTCGGCGCCCACATCAACGGCAGTGTATTTAGTCAGGGTATTGAACTGATCCAGCAGGGTGTTATAGGCGTCTACCCATGTAGTAATGGCGTTTTTCGCTTTTGACGTATCGCTGGCGATGGTCAGCGTCTGGTTGCCGCTGGTGACGTCTTTCAGATTTAAGGTAATGCCTTCCAGCGCATCGCTAATGGTATTGCTGCTGCTGGTTATCTCAACGTTGTTTACGGTCAGTTTTGCATCCTGGGCCTCAACGCTGATCTCCATCGGATTTTTACTGTCAGCATCCGTAGCCGTGTTGCTTTTATCGAAGCCAACGATGTCCTGCAGCGCGCTGTCGCCGGTTACGGTAATGGAGGAAACCGCATTTTCCGTACCGGTTTGGCTGGCGGTGAGCGACAGACGATATTGACCATCGGCTACCTTGATAATACTGGCGCTGACGCCTGCGCCGGCGCTGTTAATTGCGTCGCGCATGCCGGTCAGCGAGGTTTGATCGCTGGTCAGGCTGATGTCTTTACTGGTGCCATCTTCCAGCTTAATGGTTAGGGTGCGGCTGGTATCCGAGCTGCCCAACGCGGTGTCTTTGCTGGTCTGAACCGCAGAGGTCAGCGTTTGTGCCTGTGCCAGTTTTTCAATGCTGACGGTGTATTTTCCCGCCACGGTGCTGCCTGACGTGGTTGCACTAAAAGCTGTCGAACTGCTGGTTGCCGTGGTTGCGGTAAACAGGTCAGCATTATTCAGCGCGGTGTTTGCCGTCTGAAAAGTGGTTAACGCGCTTTTCAGCGTACCGTAAGCACTTAATTTAGCCGTATAGGCCGACTGTTGAGTAGAGATAGGCGTTAGGGACGCCTTCTCAGCAGTGGTCAGGCTATCCAAAATGGTGCTTAAGTCGAGGCCTGAACCGATACCCAGAGTAGAGATACTTGCCATGTTATTTCCTTTTATATGGTCGACACGGAGTTTGAACACCAGAGTTATCGGCCTTTATTGGATAAAGTTTAAATTTATTTGCTCACCGGTAATAACGCGAATAGGACCCAGAGAGAAGGGTATTTCAGACGCTAGAAAAAGCATTAACCTTCTCTGAAGAAGTTGAGGAGCGGGCGGTAAACACCGTCGCGTGACGGGCAGAAGCAAAAAATTTTGCCGGGAGCTGAAAAATCCCAAAAATTATTTACGGGCAGACACTAACAAACCTGACGGCGCTAAAGCCGGTAAATTAAGGCATGTGTTTTTCGTATCATCTACAGCATATCCGTGAACGGCCTGTTCAGTCTCAGAAGGGGGGCAATTCTGATTCTGACCTGGCTTCAATCCAGGACAACATTCAATCCTGCCGGGATGAGCCTAACCGTGCATCAGGCAGACCCGCCTAAAACGTAACCTCTCTGTTACAGATCCCGCCCCCTCTGCCGATAACTTGCTTCAGAACGAGACCAGTTTGATTCTTTTTGCCGACTTCTGGAGTGTCTATGCGCTTCAATTATGACTTGTTACCGGGTGAGCTGCTGTCCTTTGAGGAGATCGCCCTGCGTTATGCCCAGCAATACCCTGAAGAGAAAGAGTTAACGGCACGCGCCTTGCTCAGCCCAAGCACCAGCTATCGCACGCTGAAAATCCGTGCGGTATTTGCCCATGAGGAAAGCAACAGCCCGCTGGAAGATCTGCTGTTTATCTCTAACGATAACGATCGTAAAAACTACCTGCGTCGTTTTGAGCATTATCTCAGGCAGCAATTGTCTTTCCTCTATTTCCGCCGGGGCGAAAAAGAGAAAAAAGAGAATCTGTGGCGGGTGATGGGGGAAAGCCGGGTTTACGCGATGATCGATCCACACTCGGGCGTTGCACAAAATCTGTTAACCAGCCGCGGCTATAAGCTGGTTTTAATGCGACAGGATGAAGAGGAAACCTACTGGCAGCTATTCGATGCGCACTCTAACCCGTGTTTTCCACAGTCGCGTCGCATTCAGTTTATCGTGGTGCTCAGCACGCCGCAGGATAAAGTCCCCGCCGCAGTCATACCTGGAACCGAAGTGGGACGGCGCGTCAAAGCGAAAGTGCTGCAACGCGCCAGCCAGGCAGACTTCACCGCAGCGGTAAAAGCCCGTTATGGCGCTTGTGTAATAACGGGTACGCGCCTCGCCGATCGTTATAACTGGCCGTGGGTGGAAGCCTGCTATATCGATACCCGTGAAAATGAAGAAGGTTTTTTGGCCGATAACAGCGTTGATAACGGGCTTTTTTTACGTAGCGATCTACAACGTTTGTTTATCAATCGATTGATTAATATTGATGGTGAATCAGGGCGAATTTATTTCCATCCCGGCGTAGAGGCTCAGGAAAGTCTTATCCCGTTTTATCAGGCGCTGGCAGGGCAAGTTTGTGCGCTGTGGGACGCGGTGCCGCCCGGTACGTGGCAGAGGCTGCTAGCGCTGCGCTAATCAACCCATCCAGGAGCGGCCGCCGCTCCTGGAAATAACAAAATTGAAATAACCTCGATTTACCCCGCCTATTCCCCCAATCGAAAGTCCTACAGAATTGGATAATCATGCCGATAACTTCATTAACGCAGGGTAGTCAACGTGAACGATTTCTATACCGCTGATGGCGTGATGGATAAGCATTCGCTCTGGCAGCGCTACGTTCCTCTGGTGCGACACGAAGCGCTGCGTTTGCAGGTGCGTCTGCCCGCCAGCGTTGAACTTGACGATCTGCTGCAGGCAGGTGGTATTGGGCTGTTAAATGCTGTGGAACGCTACGATGCGCTTCAGGGCACAGCCTTTACGACTTATGCCGTGCAGCGTATTCGTGGCGCAATGCTGGATGAGCTTCGCAGCCGGGACTGGGCGCCACGTAGCGTTCGCCGTCATGCACGCGAGGTAGCCGGGGCCATGCATCAGGTAGAACAGACGTTGGGGCGTGCTGCTACCGAGCAGGAAGTGGCTCAACAGTTGAACGTTTCGCTGGAGGAGTACCGGCAGATCCTGCTGGATACTAACAACAGCCAGCTCTTCTCCTACGACGAGTATCGGGAAGAACACGGCGAGAGTGCGGAGCTGGTGACGGAAGGCCATGAAGAGGCTAATCCGCTTCATCAGTTGCTGGAAGGGAGTCTACGTGAGCGCGTCATTGAAGCGATCGAAGCGTTACCCGATCGTGAAAAGATGGTGCTGACACTGTACTACCAGGAAGAACTGAACCTGAAAGAGATTGGTGCGGTGCTTGAAGTGGGGGAATCCCGCGTCAGTCAACTGCATAGTCAGGCGATCAAACGCCTGCGTGCCCGGCTTACGGGAGCGCGCTAGCAGTCTCAGTTCCTGGCGATCCAAAAATATAAGACACCGGGGACTCAGCAATGGGAGCCAAATCCAAAGCCAGACCGTTAAGTCGCTATCTTAAAGACTATAAACACAGCCAGAGTAATTGTTCACATTGTGGCAAGGTGTTAGATCGTATGGCGCTTGTTTTTCGCGGCCAGATCATCAATAAAGAGGCCATCGCTCGCATGGACCAAATGATTGATGAACAATTGTGGCTGAAGCTTCAGTCCGAACTGACCGCGCTATGTCGTTTTTGCAGCGACATTTTTTGCAATACCCATCCTAATTATTTCGACATTATGGCGTTTAAGCAGTACCTGTTTGAGCAGACCGAAATGAGTCCCAGCACGATCCGTGAATACGTGGTGCGGCTGCGTCGACTGAACGATATGCTAAAGGCCAAAAATTTTCCTGCGGACCGATTGCAAGGCAATAGCTGGCATGAATGTCTGGAAAGTGATTTGCCCGATGCGGGTAATAATAATTACCGCATTGCATTGCGTAAGTACGATCAATTTTTGGGCTGGCAACAGAACTGAGGTGGAATCGCATAAAAACGGCTATCTCGTGGGCAACGTAAAACTGCCCACGAGCAGCGCTTCGCAGATTTACGGATGATCCTTTCTTCATCTTCTGCAACACTGTAAAGATATTTAGCACATGCCCTGGAGGCAGTTTTGTCTTTACATCTGATCAATCAATTTCCGCGTCTGGAGTTGCTGGGCGCGCCGACACCGCTTGAACATCTGCCGCGTCTTTCTGACTATCTTGGTCGCGATATATTCATAAAACGTGACGATGTCACGCCAGTTGCCATGGGCGGCAATAAGCTGCGTAAACTTGAGTTTCTTGCCGCCGACGCCTTGCGTGAAGGCGCAGACGTACTGCTTACCGCTGGCGCAATCCAGTCTAATCATGTTCGGCAGACCGCCGCCGTGGCAGCCAAACTGGGCCTGAAATGCGTTGCGCTGCTGGAAAATCCCATTGGCACGACTGCAGAGAATTACCTCAGTAACGGTAATCGCTTATTGCTCGATCTGATGGACGCTGAAATCATCATGGTGGATGCGCTGCACAATCCCAATGAACAACTCGCTGAACAGGCCACCCGGCTGGAACTGCAAGGCTTCCGTCCTTATGTAATCCCCGTGGGCGGCTCTAATGCACTCGGGGCGCTAGGCTATGTGGAGTGTGCGCAGGAAATTGTTCATCAAAGCGAAGGCGTAGTGGATTTCGCCGCAGTGGTCGTCGCTTCAGGCAGTGCTGGCACCCATGCCGGGCTGGCCCTGGGGCTGGAGCATCTGCTGCCAGAAACCGAACTGGTCGGCGTCACGGTTTCCCGCAAAGTAGCAGCGCAGCTACCGCTGGTAGAACATATCCGTCAGTCGCTGGCGGCAAAGCTGGAAATAGCTGTCAACGCGCCGGTTACCCTTTGGGATGATTATTTCGCGCCGCACTACGGTGAGCCGAATGAAGAAGGGATGGAAGCGGTGAAGCTGCTGGCACGTCTGGAAGGCATCCTGCTCGATCCGGTATATACCGGAAAAGCGATGGCGGGGTTACTGGATGGTGTCAGTCAAAACCGTTTCCGTCGTGAAGGTCCGCTGTTGTTTATACATACGGGTGGCGCCCCGGCGTTATTTGCTTATCACCCTTCATTCTGATGCGGTGCCAAAAATCAGTTTATAATCTATCAGTTATCACATTGGGGCTGACAGTCTGTTGCTGTCGCAAAACAGAGTAAAAATTGGGGTGAATATGACTTTCTCTCGTATAGGTCGCCAGCTGGCGATGGGCGTTATGGCAATGGCGTTGATCGCCGGTTTTAACGTCAAAACCTTTGCTGCAGAAAACTTGCTGAATAAAATAAAAGATCGCGGCACGCTGCTGGTCGGCCTGGAAGGGACTTATCCGCCGTTCAGTTTCCAGGACGAAAGGGGAAAACTGACAGGCTTTGAAGTGGAGTTCGCACAGCAGCTGGCGCAGCACCTTGGCGTAAAAGCCAGCCTGAAACCAACCAAATGGGACGGTATGCTGGCTTCTCTTGATTCCAGACGTATCGACGTCGTGATCAATCAGGTGACCATCTCTGATGAGCGGAAGAAGAAATACGATTTCTCCACGCCTTACACCATTTCCGGCGTTCAGGCGCTGACCATGAAAACTAAAGCGGGCACCATCACCCGGCCAGAAGATTTGGCCGGTAAGAAAGTGGGTGTCGGTTTGGGATCAAATTACGAGCAATGGCTGCGTAATAACGTAAAAGGCGTAGACATCCGCACTTATGATGATGATCCCACAAAATATCAGGATCTGCGTTCAGGGCGCCTGGATGCAATCTTAGTGGATCGCCTGGCCGCACTGGATCTGGTGAAAAAAACCGGGAATACCATGGCCGTAGCGGGGAACGCGTTTTCCCGTCTTGAAGCCGGCGTTGCCTTGCGTAAAGGCAATGAGGATTTGCTGAACGCGATTAATCAGGCGATTGCTGAAATTCAGAAAGACGGATCGCTGAGCAAGCTATCCGAAAAATGGTTCGGTGCGGATGTGACTAAATAATGCTGGAAAGCTTCCAACTGGTGCTGGATTCAGCACCATTTTTATTAAAGGGCGCGCTGTTCACGCTACAGCTCAGTATCGGCGGGATGTTCTTTGGTCTGGTGCTGGGTTTCATTTTAGCGTTGATGCGCCTGTCTCACTTCTGGCCGGTCAACTGGCTGGCGCGCTTCTATGTGTCGATTTTTCGGGGTACACCGCTGATCGCACAACTGTTTATGATTTACTACGGTCTGCCCCAGTTTGGCATTGAGCTGGATCCGATCCCGTCGGCAATGATTGGTTTGTCGCTAAATACGGCAGCCTACGCTTCAGAATCGCTGCGTGGAGCGATTGCGGCTATCGAACGTGGTCAATGGGAAGCGGCAGCCAGTATTGGTATGACGCGCTGGCAAACGCTGCGTCGCGTTATTCTGCCGCAGGCCGCACGCACCGCATTGCCGCCATTAGGGAATAGTTTCATCAGTCTGGTGAAAGATACCTCGCTGGCAGCCACTATCCAGGTGCCGGAGCTGTTCCGTCAGGCGCAGTTAATTACCTCGCGTACCCTTGAAGTGTTCACCATGTATCTGGCGGCATCGTTGATATATTGGGTAATGGCGACGCTGTTATCAGCGCTGCAAAACCGTCTGGAAAATCACGTTAACCGTCAGGATCGGGAGTCGAAATGAGTGCCATTGAGGTCAGTAAACTGGTCAAAAGCTTCAACGGCCAAACGGTGTTACATGGCATCGATCTTGACGTTGCGCCGGGAGAAGTGGTCGCGATTATCGGACCAAGTGGTTCCGGCAAGACCACTCTGCTGCGCAGCATTAATTTGCTGGAAGTGCCGGATAGTGGGCGTATCACCGTCGGTGATATTACTATTGAAGCTACGCTGGCACAGACCAGGCAGAAAGAGGAGGTGCGGCGACTACGTCAGCAGGTTGGTTTTGTGTTCCAGAATTTCAATCTGTTTCCGCACCGTTCGGTGCTGGAAAACATCATTGAAGGGCCGGTGATCGTCAAAGGTGAACCGAAAGCCGAAGCGATAGCACGAGCACGTTCGTTGTTAGAGAAAGTCGGATTACAGGGCAGGGAAGAGAGTTTCCCACGCCGCCTTTCAGGGGGACAACAGCAGCGTGTCGCGATTGCGTGTGCCCTGGCGATGCGGCCGGAAGTTATTCTGTTTGATGAACCGACGTCGGCGCTCGATCCTGAGCTGGTCGGCGAAGTTTTGAATACTATTCGCGCCCTGGCAGAAGAGAAGCGAACCATGGTGATTGTCACACATGAGATGAGCTTTGCCCGTGATGTGGCCGATCGCGCTATCTTTATGGATCAAGGCCGGATTGTTGAACAGGGCGCAGCTAAAGAATTATTTAGCCAGCCACAGCAGGCACGTACCCAACAGTTTCTGGAAAAATTCCTCGCTCAATAAACGTTACGCCTTCCAGCAGGAAGGCGAATTAGCTTTGCCAAATCCCTTCATATTTACTGCCACCGTAAGCGCGTTACAGCTACATCAGACGCATAAAGCGCGTTATGTCGAACTGTAGCGTGACGTTTTATAGGCTGGTGCCGTTAGCGATGTAAACCATACTTAGAACCTATCCCAAAAGGATTTTATTCCAGACAATGATGCTGCAAGCAAAATGCAGCATCGCCTCGTAGTTTTCGACTTTCTTCTCCCATCGCGTCAGTATGCGGCGAAAGCGATTCATCCAGCTATGCGTTCTTTCCACAACCCAACGATGAGCCCTGAACTCGCTGTTTTTAATTGCCTCAGACTCCTCTTTCCCCGACTGGATATGAGGTTCATAACGACGAGCTTTCAAACAAATTTCCACCCATTCAGCCTCATAGCCTTTGTCCATACACAGATGCAGCCTGCGACCCGGCCTGCCGGTCTGTAGCGCGTCCAGCGTATCTTCAACCAGTTTTATGTCGTGGGTATTTGCCCCTGCGACAGCCAGCGAGAGCGGAAGCCCGTTCCCGTCGGTCATCAGGCTCCGCTTTACTCCCTGCTTCCCCCTGTCAGTCGGGTTGCGACCTGTTTTTTTGAGCCTGCAAGGGGCGATTTTGTCATGCAGCCATCCATCGACAACCATGACCAGTCAATGGCATCCCGCTTCTCGCAGGCAAGCAGCCCGTTTTGCCAGAAGCGTTCAAATACTCCAGCATCCCGCCATTCCTGAAAGCGGCGGTGGGCTGAGCTGGATGAGCAAATATCCGTGGCATTCAGGGCATTCCATTGGCAACCGGTTCTGAGCACAAAGAAAATGGCGTTCATTGCGGCACGATTATCAACACGTCTACGATGCGTCCCCAGCGGATGGTGGGTTTTATGTTCCGGGAGAAGTGGAGCCATTTTCTCCCAGAGTTCATCGCTGATCTGCCACTTGTTGCCCGCCATACTTCGCCCTCAAAAATTGCCATTATTTACGATCTGACAATTCCTTTTGGGATAGGTTCTAAGCCAGCGGCAGGCGGCAACGCTAAACAGCACCGCAATAATGCACATAAATAAGCTTTTATCGAGGCCAAAAATGACATGAATACCGGCCAGTGCAGCCAGTATTGCCCAGGGAATAATATTCTCACGACGCCATTCGCTGAGTCGCAACATCGCCGTACTGCAAAACGTGCCCAGCAGAAAGAACAGGAAATATTGTGCAACGCTTTGTGGCCCCCAATACGGAATAATCTTCTCGACAGCAAGGTAATTAAGTATTACGGCTGCGATAATCAGCGCCATTTTATATTGTCGAAAAATCTTCGCGCATAAGAAGTAAATCGCCAGCCCGTACAAGTACCAGGACGTACTCATCGCCATAAAAGTTAATTTTAAAAATTCAAATAAAGATCCAGCATAAGCAGCATTTAAGTTTTGTGAAATACGCTGCCCAGTAATTTCGGTGGAAATGCCCACGATCGACCACCACTGAATAAACCCCCATAAAATATAGAGATAAAACAGATTTGTAATGCGGCTGGTAAAGATTTGCTTCCATGGCCGGTTTATAATGCCGTTAGTTGCTAATAGTCCCGATACAAAGAAAAAGGCTGGCATTCTTAAAGGTGAAAGAACGGTATTAAACTGCACCCATATTTCGGCAGGGATCCACCCAGCAGAGAGATATTTCAACGTCCCTTCAAACCCCGGCAGGACGGTATGATACAGGACCACCAGCAATATACAGGTGCCTTTAAGGGTATTCACCCACAATATTTCATCTGACTTGGAACCTATCCCAAAAGGATTTTATTCCAGACAATGATGCTGCAAGCAAAATGCAGCATCGCCTCGTAGTTTTCGACTTTCTTCTCCCATCGCGTCAGTATGCGGCGAAAGCGATTCATCCAGCTATGCGTTCTTTCCACAACCCAACGATGAGCCCTGAACTCGCTGTTTTTAATTGCCTCAGACTCCTCTTTCCCCGACTGGATATGAGGTTCATAACGACGAGCTTTCAAACAAATTTCCACCCATTCAGCCTCATAGCCTTTGTCCATACACAGATGCAGCCTGCGACCCGGCCTGCCGGTCTGTAGCGCGTCCAGCGTATCTTCAACCAGTTTTATGTCGTGGGTATTTGCCCCTGCGACAGCCAGCGAGAGCGGAAGCCCGTTCCCGTCGGTCATCAGGCTCCGCTTTACTCCCTGCTTCCCCCTGTCAGTCGGGTTGCGACCTGTTTTTTTGAGCCTGCAAGGGGCGATTTTGTCATGCAGCCATCCATCGACAACCATGACCAGTCAATGGCATCCCGCTTCTCGCAGGCAAGCAGCCCGTTTTGCCAGAAGCGTTCAAATACTCCAGCATCCCGCCATTCCTGAAAGCGGCGGTGGGCTGAGCTGGATGAGCAAATATCCGTGGCATTCAGGGCATTCCATTGGCAACCGGTTCTGAGCACAAAGAAAATGGCGTTCATTGCGGCACGATTATCAACACGTCTACGATGCGTGCCCAGCGGATGGTGGGTTTTATGTTCCGGGAGAAGTGGAGCCATTTTCTCCCAGAGTTCATCGCTGATCTGCCACTTGTTGCCCGCCATACTTCGCCCTCAAAAATTGCCAATATTTACGATCTGACAATTCCTTTTGGGATAGGTTCTTGGTGTTGTTCATTCTTTTACTCCTGCTGTGTAGGTCAGAATTAAGAGGGACGGGAGAAAATGATTTTGGCTTTTCTGTTTATTCAACGATTATTCGCCATTGATAATGGCGTGAATGTAGCAAAAATCTTAAAAGTATTTAGGTGGCCCTGGAATAAACAGTTATTTACATCATGATATTTTTCTTTACGAACAAGCCTCACGCCACCCTTTCCACCTAAATTTAAACACTAAGCAGATCAATTAAATCTTCACTCCCTTTATTCAGCAAGCATTAAAATAAGACAAACCTAACCACTTAAAAACCAGAATAATATTGATGAAGAGAAAAGTTTTGTCAGATGCGTCAAAAGGTTTAACGCATATATAAATGATGTGCTAGGTGGAAAATAATTTCCGCTATTTTAATTTTAAAAAACGAATAGCTGGCCCTGATTAACGTTAAGGCTGTGTTGATATTTTTCTGGTTTAATAGCCTTATGAGGCAAACGGGAATAAATAAATAGCCTAGGCCCCGGACCGCGATTAAGAACCTATCCCAAAAGGAATTGTCAGATCGTAAATAATGGCAATTTTTGAGGGCGAAGTATGGCGGGCAACAAGTGGCAGATCAGCGATGAACTCTGGGAGAAAATGGCTCCACTTCTCCCGGAACATAAAACCCACCATCCGCTGGGCACGCATCGTAGACGTGTTGATAATCGTGCCGCAATGAACGCCATTTTCTTTGTGCTCAGAACCGGTTGCCAATGGAATGCCCTGAATGCCACGGATATTTGCTCATCCAGCTCAGCCCACCGCCGCTTTCAGGAATGGCGGGATGCTGGAGTATTTGAACGCTTCTGGCAAAACGGGCTGCTTGCCTGCGAGAAGCGGGATGCCATTGACTGGTCATGGTTGTCGATGGATGGCTGCATGACAAAATCGCCCCTTGCAGGCTCAAAAAAACAGGTCGCAACCCGACTGACAGGGGGAAGCAGGGAGTAAAGCGGAGCCTGATGACCGACGGGAACGGGCTTCCGCTCTCGCTGGCTGTCGCAGGGGCAAATACCCACGACATAAAACTGGTTGAAGATACGCTGGACGCGCTACAGACCGGCAGGCCGGGTCGCAGGCTGCATCTGTGTATGGACAAAGGCTATGAGGCTGAATGGGTGGAAATTTGTTTGAAAGCTCGTCGTTATGAACCTCATATCCAGTCGGGGAAAGAGGAGTCTGAGGCAATTAAAAACAGCGAGTTCAGGGCTCATCGTTGGGTTGTGGAAAGAACGCATAGCTGGATGAATCGCTTTCGCCGCATACTGACGCGATGGGAGAAGAAAGTCGAAAACTACGAGGCGATGCTGCATTTTGCTTGCAGCATCATTGTCTGGAATAAAATCCTTTTGGGATAGGTTCTTAATCAGCATTTCAACATGTCGTACATGAACTGGATTGGGCGCAACACATTACAAATTTATGTTATCCATCGAATTTTTATTGAGTTTTTCGGCATGTCTGCAATTCTGTTTGCACAAAGACATCATCTGTTCGAACAGGCGTGGTTCTCGGTTATCTGGGCATGTTTCTATCCATTGTTCATCGTGGGTCTCTGTTCCCTGTGCTCAGTGGCTGTATGGTCGTTAACCAATCGCGGATTGGGGAAATCGCTGTTTGTGTTCCCAACGTTAATAGGGATAAAGCGGCGTCGTAGTCCGACGGTATAGCGGAGTCAGATGCCGGCTCAACGCTGGATTAGGAGAGTACTTTGTCGCTGGCAGGAAGATTCACCAGGTGATGACTGCTCATTTCGCGAAAGTTCTGTCCGTCACGCATGAAGGCGTTTTCGCCGACAGACAGATTAAGGGGGCCGTAGCCCCCTTAACTCACCTTCCTTGTGTTGCCTGCAAAACGTCCGACGGCTCGCAGCCTGTCCTCGCCTTTATCCAATGGTCATCAGACTCGCATTCCCTCCAGCCGCCGCAGTATTCACACTCAACGAGCGCTCAATCAGTAAACGTTCCAGCAGCAGGTTGGTTTCGCCGCGGGTAAAGCCCTGCACTGAAACAATCGCGCCGTTACGTGCTGCGATCTGCTCGCATAGGGTGCGTAGCTGGTCGGCATCGCCGTGGTGAATCACCGCATCAAACTCTTCTGCCAGAGGATCTTTTGCCAGACTAACGCGTGCTTTCACTCTCGGCGGCAGGCTTGCCAGCAAGGCGCGGTGCAGCTCGTCATCCTGCCACAGCGCCTTACTACCCACACTGGTCACGCCAGCAAGCTGGATTAAGGCATCCTCAGCATTATCTGCCAGACACAGTACCTGCTCGCGTGGTAACAGCGAGAAAGTATTGCGCTCACCTGTTGGGCCAGGCAACAACCGCACGGTTCCGGCCTGTGCCTGATCGGCATACTGCGAACAAAGCGCCGCCAGGGCCGGTTTGTCTTTCGCCCAGTCGGTTAATGCCTGATGAGGAGCCAGCAGTGTCTGGCGCAGCGTATTGTCTGCCGGACGTTCAGCATCCTGACGATCAAAAGTCAGGCGCAGCGCGCCATCCGGGCGGTGAGACAGCAGGCGATAGAGATAAAGCGGGCCACCGGCTTTCGGACCGGTTCCTGACAAGCCTTCGCCACCAAACGGCTGCACACCCACTACAGCACCGACCATATTTCGGTTTACATACAAGTTACCGACTTTAGCATTGGCCGTAACCTGAGCGATGGTTTCATCAATGCGAGTATGAACACCCAGCGTCAAGCCATAACCGGAAGCGTTAATCTGCTCAATGAGCTGCGGCAGGGTGTTACGGGTGAAGCGCACCACGTGCAGAACCGGACCAAATACTTCCTGGTCCAGATCGCTCACCTGATCCAGCTCAATCAGCGCTGGCTTAATAAAGGTGCCGGTTGCCCACTCTTTGCTGTCCTGCGGATTGTCCTGCACCGCCTGGTAAACACTGAAGCCTTTATTGCGCATCTCCTGAATATGACGCTCAATATTGGCTTTGGCTTCGGCATCAATCACCGGACCAATATCGGTTGAGAAGCGTTCAGGATTACCCATACGACACTCAGCCATCGCGCCACGCAACATTTTGATGGTGTGATCGGCCACATCCGCCTGGATACACAGCAAACGCAGGGCAGAACAACGCTGACCGGCGCTGTCAAATGCCGAGGCCATGATGTCAATGACGACCTGCTCTGTCAGCGCAGAAGAATCAACAATCATGGCATTGATACCGCCGGTTTCTGCAATAAGCGGAGTCGGTCGGCCTTGCGGATCGAGGCGTCCCGCAAGATTACGCTGCAACAGCGTGGCGACAGCCGTTGACCCGGTAAACATCACACCGCGCACGCGCTCGTCGCCGGTCAGCTGTGCGCCAACGGTTTCACCCTGCCCAGGCAGCAGCTGCAATACGCCAGCAGGTACGCCTGCATCCAACAGGATTTGCACCGCCTGGGCGGCAATCAACGGAGTCTGCTCCGCTGGTTTTGCCAGTACGCTGTTGCCTGCTGCCAGAGCGGCGGCAATTTGACCGGTAAAAATCGCCAGCGGGAAGTTCCATGGGCTGATGCATACCACCGGGCCTAACGGGCGATGGCTTTCATTATCGAAATCATCCCGCACCATGCCGGCATAGTAGTAAAGGAAATCTATCACTTCGCGCACTTCTGCGATGGCGTTGTTGTAAGTTTTGCCCGCTTCACGGACCAGAATGCCAATGAGCTGCTGCATCTGGCTTTCCATGATTTGTGCGGCGCGTTCCAGAATTGCGGCGCGCTCCCCGGGGGGAGTAGCAAACCAGATCGGGCCAGCGTTAACGGAAGCCGCCAGCGCCAGCGAAACTTCCTGCTCGCTGGCCTCACGTACCTGACCGACAATATCGCCTGGTACAGCGGGATTCACCACAGCGCGGCTGTCACCGGCCATCAGTTCGCCATCAATCATCGGTTGCGCCAGACAAGGATGCGCTGCGCTGCTCAGCAGGGCGCTGGATAAAGAAGCCAGACGATGTTCGTTGGCCATGTCCAGACCTGCGGAGTTCACACGCTTCGCCCCGTACAGATCGCGCGGTAACGGAATTTTCGGATGCGGCAGACCCATTGCGCCTTCACGCGCCCCCATTTTTTCGACAGCGCTTACCGGATCGGCAACCAGTTCATCAATCGGCAGCGATGTATCCGCAATGCGATTAACAAAAGAGGTATTCGCCCCGTTTTCCAGCAGACGACGCACCAGATACGCCAGTAACGTTTCATGGGTTCCCACCGGCGCATAAATGCGGCAGGGGCGGTTGAGTTTCCCCTCCGCCACTTTGCCTACGACCTGCTCGTACAGCGGTTCGCCCATGCCATGCAGGCACTGGAATTCATACTGGCCGGGGTAATAGTTATTCCCTGCCAGCTGATAAATGGCCGCCAGCGTATGTGCATTATGCGTCGCAAATTGTGGATAGAGCAGGTTCGGCACCGACAAAAGTTTGCGGGCGCACGCCAGGTACGAGATGTCGGTATAGACCTTACGCGTGTAAACCGGGTAGCCTTCCAGGCCTTCCATCTGGGCGCGCTTGATTTCGCTGTCCCAGTAAGCGCCTTTCACCAGGCGAATCATCAGACGACGGCGGCTGCGTTGCGCCAGATCGATCAGTTCGTCGATAACGAACGGGCAACGCTTCATATAAGCCTGAATGACAAAGCCGATACCGTTCCAGCCTTCCAGCTCCGGCTCGAAACACAGTTTTTCCAGCAGATCGAGGGAGATTTCCAGACGATCGGCTTCCTCTGCATCAATATTGATACCGACGTCATAAGAACGCGCCAGTAACGTCAGAGATTTAAGAATGGGGTACAGCTCTTCCATTACGCGTTCATATTGCGCACGGCTGTAGCGAGGATGCAGTGCAGAAAGCTTGATTGAGATACCCGGTCCTTCATAAATGCCGCGACCGTTCGACGCTTTACCAATGGCATGAATCGCCTGCTGATAGGAAACCAGATAAGCTTTAGCATCACTGGCCGTTAGCGCAGCTTCACCCAGCATATCGTAGGAGTAGCGGAACCCTTTCTCTTCCATTTTGCGTGCATTAGCCAGGGCTTCGGCGATAGTTTCGCCGGTAACAAACTGTTCGCCCATTAAGCGCATGGCCATATCGACACCTTTACGGATCAGCGGTTCGCCGCTCTTACCGATGATGCGGTTGAGTGAACGCGACAGATTGGCTTCGTTATGGGTAGACACCAGACGGCCGGTAAACAGTAAACCCCAGGTGGCTGCGTTGACGAAAAGGGAAGGGCTGCGACCCAGATGCGACTGCCAGTTGCCATTGCTGATTTTGTCGCGAATTAACGCATCGCGGGTTGGCTTGTCAGGAATACGCAGTAACGCTTCTGCCAGGCACATTAATGCGACACCTTCCTGCGACGATAAGGAGAACTCCTGCAACAGACTCTGCACCATTCCGGCACGTCCGGTTGCACCTTTTTGGTGCCGAAGCTTTTCTGCAAGCTGACTGGCCAGCTGGTACGTTTTTTCAGCCAGCGCGGCAGGAAGACGGGCTTGTTCTAATAGCATCGGCACCGCGTCAGTCTCTGGACGTCGCCAGGCAGCGGTCACGCTGGAACGCGTCACCGACTGCGGCAAAATCTGCTCTGCAAAGTCAAGGAATGGCTGATGCGCCTCGTCTGGCGCAGCGTCTTCACTTTCTGGGGCTGACAGAGTCGACAGCGGAATTTCTGTCGGCGAATTGCCCGCTTCAAGCTGGCCGAGATAATTAAAAATGGCCTGCTTGATTAGCCAGTGTGGCGTGCGATCAATACGTTGTGCCGCCAGCTTAATGCGCTCGCGAGTGGCATCATCCAGTTTTACACCCATGGTGGTTGTACCCATGACTTCAGCGCTCCTTAAAAGTGGTCTGGTATAGCATCGCCTGCACTATCACTTATGTTGCAACTTTGTGCAACCGTGTTATCTGTGAGGCAGTTAACAGGATTCTGATGTGCCCGAACGTTAAATTTTGCGTTACGGCATGCATTTTGCTGCAAAGATCTCGCCAATGTTACAGGCCCGCTACTGCCCAGGGCGCAGAGAATAATGTTGGGTGCAACTCAAAATATGTGAGCGGGTGCAACCTCTGAGGACTTTCTCGCAAACGGTTAGTGAAATCATAGTAACGGCTGTGTTAAATCCATTGTGCGCGCTACACCTTTCCGGCAGGATACCGCGCTTCGGGGAAATGGCTATCCCCCTGACGAGAAGACGCTGCTTTGCTGCCCCGTTCCGGCAACAACAGTTAAAACGGCTTCTCTGGGGAAATTAAAATAACTGGAGAGACAGATGAGTCTAAGTACACCCCTGTTGGTGACCTTTGTAATTTATATTCTTGGCATGGTGCTGATAGGCTTTATTGCTTACCGTTCAACCAAAAATTTTGATGATTATATCCTTGGTGGTCGTAGTCTTGGCAGCGTAGTCACGGCGTTGTCAGCCGGTGCCTCGGACATGAGCGGCTGGCTGTTAATGGGCTTACCGGGCGCTATTTTCATTTCGGGTATCTCTGAAAGCTGGATCGCTATTGGACTGACCATTGGGGCATGGCTAAACTGGAAGATTGTTGCAGGTCGCCTGCGCGTGCAAACGGAACACCACAACAATGCGCTGACCCTACCGGACTTTTTCTCCAGTCGTTTTGAAGATCACAGCAAAATTCTGCGCGTCATCTCTGCGATTGTTATCCTGGTGTTCTTCACGATTTATTGCGCATCGGGCATTGTTGCCGGCGCGCGACTGTTTGAAAGTACCTTCGGTATGAATTATGAAACCGCACTGTGGGCCGGTGCGGCCGCGACGATCCTCTATACGCTGGTGGGCGGTTTCCTTGCGGTGAGCTGGACCGACACCGTGCAGGCCAGCCTGATGTTCTTTGCTCTGATTCTGACGCCGTTAATCGTGATTATCTCTGTTGGTGGCTTCTCTGACTCACTGGCGGTGATTCAGGCCAGAAGCACAGAGAATCTCGATATGCTGAAAGGGCTGAATTTTGTTGCCGTTATTTCACTGCTGGGTTGGGGTTTAGGCTATTTTGGGCAGCCACATATTCTGGCGCGCTTCATGGCAGCAGATTCACATCGCTCAATCCGTACCGCGCGTCGCATCGGTATGGCATGGATGATCCTGTGCCTGGGGGGCGCGGTTGCGGTTGGTTTCTTCGGCATCGCTTATTTCCAGAACAATCCTGCGCAAGCGGGAGGTGTAAGAGAGAATGGCGAACGTATTTTCATTGAACTGGCGCGTATTCTGTTTAACCCCTGGATTGCCGGTATTTTGCTGTCAGCGATTTTAGCGGCGGTGATGTCAACGCTGAGCTGCCAGCTGTTGGTATGCTCCAGCGCCCTGACCGAAGATCTTTATAAAGGTTTCCTACGCAAAAATGCCAGTCAGAAAGAGTTGGTATGGGTGGGACGCTTGATGGTGCTGCTGATTGCATTGATCGCTATCGCACTGGCGGCGAACCCGGACAACCGCGTGCTTGGCCTGGTAAGCTACGCCTGGGCAGGGTTCGGGGCGGCCTTTGGTCCGGTCGTGCTGTTTGGTGTGTGCTGGAAACGGATGAACCGCAATGGTGCGCTGGCGGGTATGGTCACTGGCGCTGTCACCGTGCTGGTATGGAAACAGTATGGTTGGCTGGATCTGTATGAAATCATCCCTGGCTTCCTGTTTGCCAGCATCGCAATCGTGGTATTCAGCCTGATGGGCCGTGCGCCTTCAGGCGAAGCCATCCAGCGCTTTGAGGCTGCTGAAGCGGAATTTCAGACGAAATAAGCCTGAACAGAATTTATTCAGCCCGCCTTATCGCAAGGCGGGCTTTTTTGTGCCCTGTTACCAGGCCTCTCACCACAAAGATGAAATAATCTCTTCCGGCAACTTGTTTTTTGTTCGGCGATAATGATAATCGGTATCGTTTATATTTACGAAAATTTACCTGTTATTGACGCTGGTTAACATTCAAGAGGTTGCTGATGTTTGTTCCTTTTCTCATCATGCTGCGTGAAGGTTTAGAAGCGGCCTTGATTGTTAGCCTGATCGCCAGCTACCTGAAACGCACGCAGCGTACGCAATGGTTTCCGGCCATGTGGGCAGGCGTGGTGATTGCCGGCGCGCTGTGTCTGGCGCTGGGTATTTTCATTAATGAAACCACCGGTGAATTCCCGCAGAAGCAGCAAGAGCTATTTGAAGGCATCGTCGCGCTGGTTGCCGTTGTGATCCTGACGACCATGGTTTTTTGGATGCGCAAAGTGGCGCGCAATATCAAAGGCGAGCTGGAGCAGGCGGTCGATCAGGCGCTGACAAAATCTGGCGGAGGCGGCTTTGCGCTGGTCATGATGGTGTTTCTTGCCGTGGCACGCGAAGGTCTTGAATCGGTGTTCTTTCTGCTGGCCGCTTTTACGCAGGACGTCGGTTACGCACCCCCGGCTGGCGCGGTGCCTGGTCTCGTAACCGCGGTGGTGTCTGGCATGTTGTTGTACTGGGGCGGCATTCGCCTCAACCTGGCGTATTTCTTTCGCTGGACCAGCGTGTTTATTTTGTTTGTCGCTGCTGGCCTGGCGGCGGGTGCCATTCGTGCTTTCCATGAGGCCGGCATATGGAATTACTTTCAGAACGTGGCCTTTGATTTGAGCAATGTCTTATCGACGCACTCCCTGTTCGGCACCCTACTGGAAGGCATGTTGGGTTATCAGGAAGCGCCAGGCGTAAGCGAAGTCGCGGTCTATTTCCTTTATCTGATACCGTTTTTATTGCTTTTTTTTACGCCCACGCGTCCGACATCTTCAGCCGCCGTGCGCTAAGCCATTTACAGGGCGCGCACGTCGCGCTCACCATGACCATTAAAGGGACAGAATCATGATAATGCGTTTTCGCCGTAAGGCGCTGCTGGCATCGCTGCTGACCATCTCCGGTTCCGCTGCGGCGGCTGCGATACCCCAGGTCACCGTGAGCGTGAATGACAAACAGTGTGAGCCCATGTCGCTGACGGTAAAAACCGGTAAAACTCAGTTCCTGATTAAGAACAACAGTCAGAAAGCGCTGGAGTGGGAAATCCTTAAAGGCGTGATGGTAGTAGAAGAACGCGAGAATATTGCGCCGGGCTTCAGCCAGAAACTCAACGCTAACCTGGAAGCGGGTGAATATGATATGACCTGCGGCCTGTTGAGCAATCCTAAAGGCAAGTTAATTGTTGAAGCGAGCGGAGCGGCGGACGCGAAGAACGGTAAGGGTGAGCTGATGCAGTTAGTCGGCCCCATTGGCGAATACAAAGCGTACGTCACTCATGAAGTCGCACAACTGGTCAGTGGTACGCAGGCCTTTACCGCTGCGGTGAAAGCAGGCGACATCGACAAAGCCAGAGCGCTGTTTGCGCCGACGCGTCAACATTATGAACGCATCGAACCGATTGCAGAGTTGTTCTCTGACCTTGATGGTAGTATTGATGCCCGTGAAGATGACTATGAAAAGAAAGCGGACGATCCTAAATTCACTGGCTTCCACCGCCTCGAAAAAGCGCTGTTTGCTGACAACAGCACCAAAGGTATGGAAGGCTATGCAGATCAACTTAATAAAGACGTTCTGGAGTTGCAAACCCGCATCAGCGAACTGGCTTTCCCACCGGCAAAAGTGGTTGGCGGTGCGGCAGGGCTGATTGAAGAAGTGGCTTCAGGTAAAATTTCTGGTGAAGAAGATCGTTACAGCCGTACCGATTTGTGGGATTTCCAGGCCAATGTTGATGGTGCGCAGAAAATTGTTGAGCTACTGCGCCCCAGGGTGCAACAAGCCAATCCACAGCTACTGACCAAAGTGGAGGCTAACTTCAAAAAAGTTGATACGATTCTTAGCAAATACCGCACCAAAGACGGTTTTGAATCCTATGAAAAATTAACCACAGCTGACCGTAATGCGCTGAAAGGTCCTGTTACCGCGTTGGCAGAAGATCTCTCTTTATTACGCGGAACGTTAGGTCTTAATTAAACATGAGCCAGCAGCAGGATGACGCGCAACCCGCGCGTCGTCGTTTACTTAAAGGGTTAGGACTACTGGGCGGCGCGGCTGCCCTGAGTGGCGGCTGTCCATTTCAGGCTGCGGCTGACAACTTTTCACCCGGCACGGTTACACCCGATGCGCGTCAGCAGAGGCAGCCTTTTTACGGCACACATCAGGCGGGCATTATCACTCCGCAGCAGGCGTCAATGATGCTGGTGGCGTTTGACCTGTTAGCCAGCGATAAAGCCGATGTTGAGCGCCTGTTCAGACTGCTGACTCAGCGCATTGCCTTTCTGACCAGGGGCGGATCCGCGCCACGGGTAACCAATCCACAGCTCCCACCGATGGATTCAGGCATTCTCGGCGCAGAAATTGCCCCCGATAATCTCACCATTACCGTGTCGGTTGGCGCCTCGCTGTTTGATGAGCGTTACGGTTTAGCGCCCCACAAGCCGAAAAAGCTGCAACCGATGCAACGTTTTCCTAATGATTCGCTTGATGCCAGTTTTTGTCACGGCGACCTGCTGTTACAGATTTGCGCCAATACACAAGGCACGGTGATCCATGCGTTGCGCGATATTATCAAGCATATGCCCGATTTATTAGGCGTACGCTGGCGGCGTGAAGGTTTTATTTCCGAACATGCCGCGCGCAGCCTCGGCCAGGAAACACCGATTAATCTGCTCGGTTTCAAAGATGGCACCGCCAACCCTGATACCCATAATGAGGCATTAATGAAGCAGGTGCTGTGGGTCACCGGCGATCAGGATGAACCGGCATGGGCGCATAATGGCAGCTATCAGGCGGTGCGCATTATCCGTTTTCACGTTGAAATGTGGGATCGCACGCCGCTGGGTGAGCAGCAAATGATTTTTGGACGTGAGAAGTTGAGCGGGGCGCCGCTGGGCATGAAACACGAACGCGATGTGCCGGATTACAGGCGCGATCCGGACGGCGAAATTATCGCGCTGGATGCACATATTCGTCTGGCGAACCCACGCACTGCCGAAACGGCCAGCAGTTTGATGCTGCGTCGCGGTTACAGCTATTCAGCGGGCATTTCTGCTTCCGGCCAGTTAGAAATGGGCTTGCTATTCGTTTGCTATCAGCATGATTTAGAAAAAGGTTTTATTACGGTGCAGAAACGTCTGAATGGCGAAGCGCTGGAAGAATATATTCGTCCTATTGGCGGTGGATATTTCTATGTTTTGCCCGGCGTTGCCGATGAAAAACATTATTTAGCGCAATCGTTACTCGAAGCCTGATTAAATTTCATCCAAACCTTCGGTGGTACTATCAAACGAAGGTTGCGCTTTTTTTTACCGTTGTCAGACAGTAGCCAAATAGCTTGTTGCGGCTTCTCTGAATCTTTTTCAGTCAATTCTAATAAATTAACTGGTTGAAATAACTGGATATTTGAGAGTAAGCGGATGTAACTTTAATGCCGGATTACGCAAATTCTTTGGCGTCAGGTAAAATTAGAGTTGCAAACCCACACGAAGATGATGCAATTTAATCCTTAAGCGTAATCAGACGTGTTGATGTATCACACTGGAGTTCGCGCATGAGTCGAACCTTATACGGACAGTTAAATTTAGTCACCTTATCGCAAGCCGTTGCGAGGGGATTTTTCCCCTTGAACTCCATCCCTTCAAACGTATTTCACGCCAAATCGAACTCTTTATTACCCGGTATACAGCAGAGCTGTCGTGCTGCTGTATCTCCATTCTCATGGCTCATCACGGCTTACAAGGAAGCCAAACAAAACCTCTAAAGCGTTCACGTAATCGCAATGGATCAACAACCCTGCGGGAAATGAAACCAACTGTAAGGTGCCACTATGGGAAGACAGAAAGCAGTGATCAAAGCGCGTCGAGAAGCAAGACGAGTGCTTCGCAATGACTCTCGCAGTCATCGTCAGCGTGAAGAAGAATCGGTCACTTCGCTGGTGCAAATGGGTGGGTTAGATTCGATTGGCATGGCGCGCGATGTGCGTGACCGGGCGCCGATTGAAGCTCGAAATGAAGCTCAGGCGCACTATCTCAACGCCATAGAAATGAAACAGCTGATCTTTGCAACCGGGGAAGCCGGCTGCGGTAAAACCTGGATCAGTGCTGCGAAAGCGGCTGAATCCCTGATTAATAAGGACATCGACAGGATTATTGTTACGCGCCCGGTGCTACAGGCGGATGAGGATCTGGGATTTCTTCCCGGCGACATCGCCGAGAAATTCGCTCCGTACTTCCGACCGGTTTACGACATTCTGGTTAAACGTCTTGGCGCATCTTTTATGCAATATTGTCTGCGTCCAGAAATCGCCAAGGTGGAGATTGCGCCCTTCGCTTATATGCGCGGACGCACCTTTGAAAATGCGGTAGTTATTCTGGATGAGGCGCAAAACGTTACCGCCGCGCAGATGAAAATGTTCCTGACACGCCTTGGCGAAAACGTCACGGTAATCGTTAACGGTGATATTACCCAGTGCGACTTGCCCGCTGGGGTGCCTTCCGGTCTCGCAGACGCGCTGGCGCGTTTCGAAGAGGACGAGATGGTTGGCATTGTCCGTTTCGGCAAAGAGGATTATGTGCGTTCAGCGCTCTGCCAGCGTACACTGCATGCTTACAGTTAATCTTTTACATTGATGACTCTAAAACCCGGCTTTGGCCGGGTTTTTTACGGCGGTCCTGCCGTTTTGTCGAACCCTGACGAGGGTTCTCACCCTCCCTCTCAGAAGAACAGGCATAAAAAATGCCTGAACGTGAATTCAGGCATTTCTCTGAAATTTATGGCGGTGAGGGAGGGATATACTCGCGCCGTCCCTGGCGCTCGCCCTGGGGGTGGCCTCCGGCCATGCAAAACGGCGGTCCTGCCGTTTTGTCGAACCCTGACGAGGATTCTCATCCTCCCTCTCAGGAGAACAGGCATAAAAAATGCCTGAACGTGAATTCAGGCATTTCTCTGAAATTTATGGCGGTGAGGGAGGGATTCGAACCCTCGATACGTTGCCGTATACACACTTTCCAGGCGTGCTCCTTCAGCCACTCGGACACCTCACCACAAATTTTTTGCTGACCTTGCTGGGTCAACGGGGCGCTACTATAGGGACCCGGCTGAAAACGGTCAAGCACTATTTTTCTCTTTTTTTCTATTCGTTTAAGCACTGAACGAATCGCTTTCGTGCTGCACAGGTTGCTGGTTTCGTCATCAAAATGAAATCAAGCTGACTCAAAATGCTCACCGAACTGTCGCAAACTTATTGCCTGAAACCCTTGGTAATTATTGTTAATAAGGAGTGACAGAATGAAACAGGCGCCGCTTTTTACCGTTTCCTTGCTCGTCAGTTTAATCGCCACGTCGGCCATCGCCAGGGCAGACGACTATAACCGTGCCGCTCACGGTGACCTCAGCCAGCATGGCGGTGCGCGTCGCCTGGCGGCCGATCAGACAGAAGCATTAAAGGCTTCATTAAGTAATACCACGGCAAAAAACGTCATTTTGCTAATTGGTGATGGCATGGGTGATGCTGAAATCACCGCTGCGCGTAACGTAGCAGAAGGCGCAGGCGGTTTTTTTAAAGGGATTGATGCGCTGCCGCTGACCGGGCAATACACCCACTATTCATTAGATAAAAAAACGCACAAACCTAATTATGTCACTGACTCGGCTGCTTCCGCGACAGCATGGGCAACCGGCACCAAAAGCTATAACGGCGCGATTAGCGTAGATGTGGAGGGTGAAGATCAACAGTCCCTGCTGGAGCTGGCAAAAGCGGCCGGGAAGGCTACGGGTAACGTGACGACAGCAGAACTGCAGGACGCTACGCCAGCCGCACTGGTGGCACATGTGACGGCGCGTAAATGCTATGGTCCGGAAAAAACCAGCGAACTTTGCCCAGCCAACGCGTTAGAGCAGGGTGGCAAAGGCTCGATCACCGAGCAGATGCTGAAAACCCGTCCTGACGTTACGCTGGGCGGTGGCAGCAAAAGTTTTGACGAAGTGGCAAAAGCCGGAAATTATCAAGGAAAAACGCTGAAGGAACAGGCGCAGGCGCTGGGTTATCAATGGGTTAATAACTGGCAGAGTCTTAACGCGATTAGCGTCGCTAATCAGCAAAAACCGCTGCTGGGGCTGTTTGCGTCGGGTAATATGCCGGTGCGCTGGCAAGGACCGAAAGCCAGTTACCACGGCAATCTGGACAAGCCGGTTGTAACCTGCGAAGTGAATAAAAATCGTCCGCTTGCTACGCCAACGCTGGCGCAGATGACCTCAAAGGCGATCGATCTTCTGAAGGACAATAAAAATGGATTTTTCTTACAGGTAGAGGGCGCATCGATTGATAAGCAGGATCATGCGGCGAACCCGTGCGGTCAAATTGGTGAAACGGTCGATCTGGATGAAGCGGTTCAACAGGCTCTGGCATTTGCACGCCAGGATGGCAATACGCTGGTGGTAGTCACTGCTGACCATGCGCACAGCAGCCAGATTGTCGAAAACGGTACGAAGGCGCCAGGCTTAACACAGGCATTGAACACCCGGGATGGCGCGGTAATGACAATCAGCTATGGCAACGCGGAAGGAGATTTTCAGGCGCACACCGGGTCACAGCTACGTGTTGCAGCTTATGGGCCGCATGCGGCAAATGTCGTGGGATTAACCGATCAAACCGATCTGTTCTTTACGCTACGTGATGCGATGGCGCTGAAGTAAAGGGAAGGAATAAACCAGAGCGTGCTGACACGCATTTCACTCTCTTTCTGCAGGCTGAGCTGAACCTCGAAACCTGAACATACCATTCAGTCGCGAGGTTCAGTCAGGGAAAGCGCGTGTAGACTTAGCTTTTAACTTTATTGGCAAAGCTTTTACGTAGCTTTTGCAATTTTGGTGGGATAACGGCCAGACAATATCCATTGCGCTGACCCGCGCCGTCCCAGTAATCCTGGTGATAATCTTCCGCCGGATACCACGCTTTTAGCGGCTCAATGGTGGTCACCACAGGCACGGAATGGTCGGCCTGCGCACGTTCAATGGCTGCACGAGCCTCAGCTTCCTGCTCAGCGTTTGCCGGAAAAATTGCTGAGCGATATTGCGTGCCCACATCATTACCCTGACGGTTGAGCTGCGTGGGATCGTGGGTGACAAAACTTATATCCAGCAAGTCTCCGTAGCTCACCTGCTCGGGATCGAAACCAATACGAATCGCTTCCGCATGACCAGTTGCTCCGCTGCACACTTGCTCATAAGTCGAATTCGGGCGTGCGCCGCCGGTATAACCGCTTTCAACCGACTCCACGCCTGTCACATCCTTAAATACCGCCTCGGTGCACCAGAAACAGCCCCCTGCGATTACTGCATATTCGATTGTCATAATGCTTTACTCCTGTCAGGTCGAAAGGAAAAAGGTGGGGACACGTTCGGGCGTTTTCAACTAAATCAGCATCTCAGGCTTAAAGTCTTTGCTCTTATCCAGCAGTTTGTCGCCCATGACGGTAAAGCGGCCTTCGCCGGTATAGTGCAGCGTAGTCGGAAATTCGGGCTGTTCTGCCACATGCGCTTTTACGATTTCAAAGATAAACAGGTTGTAATTATCGACCATTGAATCGTCGTACAGCTGACACTCAAAGCTGGCATAACATTCGGCAATCAGTGGCGCACCGACGCTGTGTGCCGGCTCAGCCGTCAGTCCAAATGAAGTAAATTTATCCAGCTTGTCGCCATGACTATTACCAATGGCAACAACCTTATCGATGAGATCGGCGGTAGGCAAATTTAACACGCATTGCCCGCTATTGCGGATCAGCTCGTGACTGAAGGGATTGCTGGCAATCATACACCCCACCAGCGAGGGGGAAAATTCCAGAACGGTATGCCAGCCGAGCGTCATAATATCGTTCTGATCCTCAAACTGCGAACTCAGCAGCAGCACAGGGCCGGGTTCCAGGTATTTACGTGCTTTGCTAACAGGGAAGGTATATTTGTGCATGCGTTGACTCATGGTCGCTCTCCTTTGATTAGAACTTAACCATTAAGTGTAGAAGCCAGAAAAAAAGCAGCGGAGCGGCCTGGATAAGTTGTGATTAGTGTGGCATGAGGATTAGCGTTCTACACAGACCTGGAATGAGGCGGGGGAACGGCATAACTTTCTGTACTGGGCGATTTGAGTGAAGCGGCAGTCATGTGAGAAGCGTTTAAATTAAACGTAACCGCTGGCACGACACCTGCATATTTCTGGCTGGAACTGCTTTTACGTCTACACTTAACCTGATGATGTTCTTAATAAGAAGGTGTTGTCAGCAAAACGTGAACGTTTTAGGAGCGTGACTTATCAAAACGGTGTGGTGTTTGGATCGACCTTCTTGTCCCCGAGTTGGCCTTGCGCCGCCTCAGTTGCTGCTCTCCCTCTTACAGAGACATCTTCTACTTTTTGTATCAGCACGCAGTTAGCGTGGATAACATTTTGTCGAATAACAGGAGAAGACACGTGACCCAGGCGGCAAATCTTCATGCCACGTTTCCGTCATTGAGCGGCGGTCTGTATGCCTTCTTTTTTGATGTTGATGGCACGCTGGCGGTGATCCAGTCTCGTCCTGACGCAGTGTTCATTCCTGATAACGTTATTGAGCAACTGCAGCAACTTTCGTCGCTTTGCCACGGCGCGTTAGCGCTGGTGTCTGGACGACCCATTGAGCAGCTTGACGCATTATCGGCCCCCCTCAAAGCGCCAGCTGCGGGCGTACACGGCGCCGAACGCCGCGATGCACAAGGCGAGATCCATCGCATTACATTGCCTGCAGTGATCGAACAGGAATTACGTAGCGAATTGCAGCATGCCATGAATCAATGGCCAGGCACCCAGCTTGAAATTAAAGGCATGGCTTTTGCGCTGCACTATCGTCAGGCAATGCAGCATGAACAGGATATTATGCGTCTGGCGGAACAGTCAGTTAAACGCTTTCCTGGTCTGGCCTTACAGCCAGGCAAATGCGTGGTTGAGATTAAACCGCAAGGTATTGATAAAGGCGCGGCCATTCGCGACCTTATGCAAACAAAACCTTTTACCGGACGCATCCCGGTGTTTATTGGAGATGACCTGACGGACGAAAAAGGCTTTATCTCGGTAAATGCCATGCAGGGCATCTCCGTTAAGGTGGGTGAAGGCGAAAGCCAGGCGCGTTATCGCCTGGAGGATGTCGAAGCCGTTTATGCCTGGCTGGAACGAACACTATTACAATTAAAGCAAGACAACGTCGGTAAGGAGTTTAGGTTATGAGTCGTTTAGTGGTTGTTTCTAACCGTATTGCTATTCCCGATGGGACAAAAACCAGTGCGGGCGGTCTTGCCGTCGGTATTCTTGATGCGTTGAAAAGCACCGGTGGCCTGTGGTTTGGCTGGAACGGCGAAATTAGCGAATTTTCAGGCGAAGAAGTAGACGATACGGAGAAAGTAGAGCATGACGGCATCACTTATGCTTCTTTTCCGTTGAGCCAAAATGATTACGACCTCTATTATTGTCAGTTTTCTAATACCGTTATCTGGCCAGCCTTTCACTATCGTCTCGATTTAGTGCAGTTCCAGCGTGAAGCCTGGGAAGGATATTGCCGGGTAAATGAAGAGGTCGCCCAGCGCTTAAAACCGCTAATTAAGCCTGATGATATTCTGTGGATACATGATTATCATCTGATGCCCTTTGCAGCGGCGTTGCGAAAAGCGGGCATTAAAAACCGTATTGGATTTTTCCTGCATATTCCGTTCCCTACGCCAGAAGTATTTAATGCATTGCCACCCCATCAGGAATTGCTGGCATGCTGGCTGGATATGATTTGCTGGGCTTCCAGACCGAATCCGACCGCGTAGCATTCCTCGACAGCATAAGCCAGTTCACGCAGTTGCAAAATAAAGGCGATAAATTACATCGCGCTTTTGGTAATACCTTTATGACTAAGGTTTACCCAATTGGTATTGAACCGGACAGCATTAAAGAAATGGCAGAAGGTCCGCTACCGCCTAAAATGGCGGCAATGAAACGTGAACTGGGCGATGCGCGCAATATTATTGCCTGCGAGCGCCTCGACTATTCCAAAGGTTTACCAGAACGTTTTCTGGCATATGAAGCGTTGCTGGAAAACTTTCCTGAGCATCGCGGTAAAATCCGTTATTCGCAGATTGCGCCGACATCGCGTGGTGATGTACAAGCTTATCAGGATATTCGTCATCAGCTGGAAACCGAAGCCGGACGCATAAATGGTAAGTACGGTACGCTGGGCTGGACGCCGCTGTATTACCTCAATCAGCATTTTGATCGCCGCCTGTTGATGAAAATCTTCCGGTTGACCGATGTTGGCTTAGTGACGCCGCTGCGCGACGGGATGAATCTGGTGGCAAAAGAGTACGTAGCCGCGCAGGACCCCGACGATCCGGGTGTACTGGTACTGTCGCGGTTTGCTGGCGCGGCGAATGAGCTGACCTCAGCGCTGATCGTTAATCCTTACGATCGAGACGAAGTTGCGGCAGCACTGGATAAAGCCATTACCATGCCGCGTACCGAAAGGATTTCACGCTATAACGACATGATGGCGGTGTTGCGTAAAAATGATATTACCGCCTGGCGTGAAAACTTCCTTAAAGATTTGGAAAGCCTGGCTCCGCGCAATGAAGATCATGGAACCGTCAATAAAGTCGCCACTTTTCCCCGACTCGCCTGATTAAGCTTCATATGCCACGGACGGCATACAGTCACCTCTCGCTATTTCGCTGCTTTGAATACCGCCTCACTCTGCAGGTATATCCCTTTCCAGTCCTCACTAATGATTAAGTAACGCAGCGCGAGAAAAGACCTGCTTTTCTTAAAAATGACCATAAAACCGACATGCGTGGCGATTTCCAGACTTTTTTACCGCTACTCACTAAAGTTTTTACTACCAGCGCCGATAGTAATCGGGCAGCAAAATGGACCTCCCGCAATATATTAAATTCTCTTATGTTACTCTCTGTTACAACTACTGTTGCTTGCTAAACGATCACCGCTAACCGTTAACGATTCGTTGTCAGTAAGCGCTGCAATTCTGCGTCTTATCCTTACGCTTTTATTGCTAACTAGTCGCAACATTATCCCTAAGCGATTAATTTAGCTGCGAATAATATTTGTATGTTTCGGAGTTTTATTCTTAATAATTAAGTTTTAATGGCGCTAAATAGTGCATTTGTCGCATTAGTGCCAATAAAAGATCAGATTAGCCGCGCATGCGGCAAAATAAGCTGTCGCGGCCTTAATAAGGCCATTGCAAGGACTAATTAAGTCGGAAAGAGGCTTGGTTTGTCTAAAAAATAACCATCTGGCGGGTAATAGCAAAGGAATGCTGAAGAAATTTGCCTTAAAAATGTGATATGGATCACACTTTATCTAAAATTTCATCGTGCTGTCGTTGTATGTCGAAATCAGACGATATAGATTTGCCTTGTTTTCGGATTAGTCCTAAAAAATGTAATAAGACGTCACGGAAGAAAGTGACAACTCAAGAATAAAATGGCCTGGGGTTTTGACTTTAGACTGGTTCAGTGTCCCGTTGAGGGCATGAGGCAAGTTTCACTGACTCCGTGCTTTATATGATTTTTATTTTGCCATCTTTAGATTTACCAACCAGCAGCTCGATACGCAGATTTAAATCTGCGGCAGTGTTACGTCGCGTCTCTCAGGATGGAAAAATGGGTACATCTGAATTACTAAAACATATTTACGATCTTAATTTGTCATATTTACTGCTCGCTCAGCGATTAATCAACCAGGAAAAAGCGTCTGCAATGTTTCGCCTCGGTATTGATGAAAAGATGGCAGATGCATTGTCTGAATTAACGTTACCGGAAATGGTAAAATTAGCGGAAACTAACCAATTGGTTTGTCAGTTTCGTTTCACCGACAGTACGCATATTAATCGCCTGACGCAGGAATCTCGTGTGGATGATTTACAGCAAATTCACACCGGCATTTTATTATCCAGCCGTTTATTACGTAGCGCGTCAAAAGAGGGCGCGCCTGCTAAGAAGAGGGCGATGTAATGTCTGAGAAAAGTATTGTTCAGGAAGCGCGTGATATTCAGCTTGCTATGGAGCTGATTACGCTTGGCGCTCGCCTACAGATGTTAGAAAGCGAAACCCAGTTAAGTCGTGGTCGCCTGATTAAATTATATAAAGAATTGCGTGGCAGCCCGCCGCCAAAAGGGATGCTGCCTTTTTCTACTGACTGGTTTATGACCTGGGAGCAGAATATCCACGCGTCGATGTTCTGTAACGCCTGGCAATTCCTGCTTAACACCGGTTTAAGCACTGGCGTTGATGCCGTTATCAAAGCGTACCGCCTGTATCTCGAACAGTGCCCGCAATCAGACGATGGTCCGCTGTTAGCGCTGACTCGCGCCTGGACGCTGGTGCGCTTCGTTGAAAGTGGCATGCTGGAATTAACTGAGTGTAAATGTTGCAACGGTAGCTTTATTAATCATGCACATCAGCCGGTTGGCAGTTTTGTCTGCAGCCTTTGCCAGCCGCCGTCACGCGCCGTAAAAAGACGTAAACTTTCTGCAGATACTGCCGATATGTTTCCACAACTGCTGGATGAACCGGTTAAACACGCCGTTTAAGTTTGTTCGCACTGTGGAAGCCATCCAGCAGCGGTTAATACCGCTGCTTTTTTTTGCTTCTAATTTGCCACTAACAGGGCGGCTCTCTGGCTTAACTTCCACCAACACGTTACGGACGTAAGGAATTTTTGTGCTGATAATTTTAGGTTATATCGTGGTGTTAGCGTCTGTGTTGGGCGGCTATGCGCTGATAGGGGGCCATTTAGGGGCGCTTTATCAACCTGCCGAATTATTAATGATCGGCGGTGCCGGGATAGGCGCTTTTTTGGTCGGTAACAATGGCAAGGCGATCAAGAAAACGTTAAAAGCACTGCCGCTGTTAATGCGTGGTTCTAAATATAACAAA
The DNA here is from genome assembly GCF_014946725.1 of Mixta mediterraneensis. Classification (GTDB taxonomy): domain Bacteria; phylum Pseudomonadota; class Gammaproteobacteria; order Enterobacterales; family Enterobacteriaceae; genus Pantoea; species Pantoea mediterraneensis. The sequence continues at coordinate 48,420 of NZ_JACFXY010000006.1, read as the reverse complement.
GCCGTATATATGGATTTAATGGCGCTGCTTTATCGCCTGATGGCGAAATCGCGTCAACAAGGCATGTTATCGCTGGAACGTGATATTGAAGATCCCAGCCAGAGTGAAATCTTCACTAATTATCCGCGAATTTTAGCCGATAAACAGTTAGTCGATTTTATTACTGATTATTTGCGTTTAATGGTTAGCGGCAATATGAACGCTTTTGAAATTGAAGCGTTAATGGATGAAGAAATAGAAACCTACGAACACGAGTGTGACGTCCCAGCGCAAAGTCTGACGGCGATGGGTGACGGTTTACCGGCATTCGGTATCGTGGCGGCGGTCATGGGCGTGGTACACGCATTGGCATCAGCGGATCGTCCGGCGGCGGAGCTGGGTGCGTTAGTGGCTCACGCGATGGTCGGGACTTTTCTCGGCATTTTACTGGCCTACGGTTTCATTTCACCCTTGGCGGCGGTGCTGCGTCAGAAATGTGCGGAATCCACCAAGATGATGCAATGCGTCAAAGTGACTTTGCTCTCCAGCCTGAACGGTTATGCTCCACAGATTGCAGTGGAATTTGGTCGTAAAACGTTATATTCGGCTGAACGTCCCTCTTTCAGCGAACTGGAAGAGCATGTACGTAACGCGAAGAACCCGGCTAAACAGACTTCGGATCAGAGCTCATGAAGCACGGCAATCGCCCGATTGTGCTGGTAAAACGGCGCAGGGTTAAAAAGCATGAAGGAAGCCATGGCTCGTGGAAAATAGCCTATGCCGATTTTATGACGGCGATGATGGCCTTTTTCATGGTGATGTGGTTGCTTTCCATCGCCAGCCCGAGAGAACTGGTTCAGATAGCAGATTATTTCAAAACGCCACTTAAAGTAGCGCTAAGCGGTGGCCCACGTAGTAGCGACAGCGTAAGCCCGATTCCTGGTGGCGGTGACGATCCCACCCAGAAAACGGGAGAAGTAAAAAAAGAACCCAATATGGATGCAGAGAAACGCAAGCTGGATGCGGAGAAAAGCAAGTTGGATGACATTCGCCTGAACCGCCTGCGCGAAAAGCTCGACCAGCTGATTGAGGCCGATCCACGCCTGAAAACATTGCGTCCGCATTTAATTATCAACATGGTGGAAGAAGGGCTGCGCATTCAAATCATCGACAGCCAGAACCGTCCAATGTTTAAAACCGGTAGCGCCGAGGTTGAACCTTATATGCGCGATATTCTGCGCGCCATCGCGCCGGTCCTGAATGACATTCCTAACCGCATCAGCCTGGCTGGACATACTGATGATTTTCAATATGCAAGCGGCGACCGGGGTTACAGCAACTGGGAGCTTTCAACCGATCGCGCCAATGCCTCACGACGCGAATTAGTGTTGGGAGGGCTCGACAGCGGCAAAATTCTGCGGGTGCTGGGTATGGCCGACACCATGAAACTGGAAAATCGCGGCGGTGATGATGCCGTTAACCGCCGCATCAGCCTGCTGGTGTTAAACCACGACACCGAAGCGGCAATAGAAAAAGAGAATGCAGAAAGTGATGCCGTCCAGATTAGCGATCCGGCGGCCATTGAACAGATTACCGCACCGCCAACACCAGACGGTAGCGCGGTGAATACAGCAGCCCCCTCACAACCGAGGTGATCCCGTGAGCATGGACATCAGCGATTTTTACCAGACGTTTTTTGATGAAGCCGATGAGCTGTTAGCGGATATGGAGCAACATCTGTTGGGACTCGATCCCCAGGCACCAGACTCCGAACAGCTTAACGCCATCTTCCGCGCCGCCCATTCGATTAAAGGCGGAGCCGGCACTTTTGGCTTTACGGTATTGCAGGAAACCACTCATATCCTGGAGAACATTCTGGATGGTGCTCGTCGCAGCGAGATGCAGCTCAGCACCGACATCATCAACCTGTTTTTGGAAACCAAAGATATTATGCAGGAACAGCTCGATGCCTATAAAACCGCGCAAGAGCCAAACGCGGAAAGCTTTCAATATATTTGTGAAGCGCTGCGTCAGCTGGCGTTAGAGGCAAAAGGTTTGCCGGCTGAAGTTGCCACGCCCGTTGCCGCAGCGCCGGCGGTTGCCGCAGAAAGCACTGGCGGTTTACGCGTTCAGCTGGTCTCGCTGAAAGAGAAAGAAGTTGATCTGATGCTGGAAGAGATGAGCAATCTCGGCACGGTAAGTCAGGTACAGAAGGGCAGCACGTCTCTGGAAGCCACCATTGAGGGCGTCAGCAAAGACGATATTGTTGCGGTGTTGTGTTTTGTTATTGACGAAGCACAGATTCGCTTCCCTGAAGAGCCGGTCGCCGCCGTGCCAGACGTTGCGGCGCCGATCCTTGCTGAAGTCCAAACCGCCAGCGTGAGCGAATTGCCGGTTGTGGCTAAACGCGAAATCAAACGTGCTGCCGCGCCAGCAAAAGTCAGTGAATCCAGCAGCATCCGCGTCGCGGTAGAGAAAGTCGATCAGCTCATTAACCTGGTCGGTGAATTAGTGATCACCCAGTCAATGCTGGCGCAACGTTCCAGCGAGCTGGACCCGGTTGCCCATGGCGATCTGTTAAACAGCATGGGGCAGCTGGAACGTAATGCCCGTGATCTGCAAGAGTCGGTCATGTCGATTCGTATGATGCCGATGGAATATGTATTCAGCCGCTTCCCGCGGCTGGTGCGCGATCTGGCCAGCAAGCTGGGCAAAGACGTGGAGCTGACGCTGCTGGGAAGTTCGACCGAGCTGGATAAAAGCCTGATCGAACGCATCATCGATCCATTAACCCATTTAGTACGTAACAGCCTCGACCACGGTATTGAATCACCAGAAAAACGTCTCGCCGCAGGTAAAGTCGCCACCGGTAATTTAACGCTCTCAGCAGAGCATCAGGGCGGCAACATTTGCATTGAAGTTGCTGATGACGGTGCCGGTTTGAATCGTGAACGAATCCTCGCTAAAGCGCTGTCATCTGGCCTGCCGGCCAGTGAAAATATGAGCGATGAAGAGGTCGGTATGCTGATCTTCGCGCCGGGTTTTTCTACCGCCGAGCAGGTCACCGATGTTTCCGGACGTGGCGTTGGCATGGACGTGGTGAAGCGTAATATTCAGGAAATGGGCGGCCACGTTGAAATTGCCTCGAAGCAGGGCAAGGGCACGACCATTCGCATTCTGTTACCGCTGACGCTGGCTATCCTTGACGGCATGTCGGTGCGCGTCGCGGACGAAGTGTTCATTCTGCCGCTTAACGCGGTGATGGAATCGCTGCAACCGCGCGCCGAAGACTTGAAACCCTTAGCGGGTGGTGAGCGCGTACTGGAAGTCCGTGGCGAATATCTGCCATTAGTGGAATTGTGGAACGTTTTTGATGTGCAGGGCGCGAAAACTGAAGCCACACAAGGCATCGTCGTCATCCTGCAAAGTGCGGGCAGACGCTATGCGTTGCTGGTTGATCAGCTGATTGGTCAGCATCAGGTGGTGGTGAAAAACCTGGAAAGTAACTATCGCAAAGTACCGGGGATCTCCGCCGCCACCATCCTTGGTGATGGTAGCGTCGCGCTGATTGTGGATGTTTCGGCGCTGCAATCACTCAACCGTGAAAAGCGTATGGCCGGCGCTGTCGCCTGATTGATAATGAAAGGGTAAATAACATGAGTGGAATGGCAACCGTAACAAAAATCGCTGGCGAAAATGTCGGTCAGGAATTTTTGGTTTTCACGCTGGGCGACGAAGAGTACGGCATTGATATTCTGAAAGTGCAGGAAATTCGTGGGTACGATCAGGTAACCCGTATTGCGAATACACCCGAATTTATTCGCGGTGTGACAAACCTGCGTGGCGTGATTGTGCCGATCATTGATCTGCGCGTGAAATTCTCCCAGCCGGGCGTGGAATACAATGACAACACCGTAGTCATTGTGTTGAACCTGGAAAACCGGGTGGTGGGTATTGTGGTGGACGGTGTGTTTGATGTGCTGTCACTGACGCATGAGCAGATTCGTCCTGCGCCAGAATTCGCAGTGACGATGTCAACTGAATACCTGACCGGTCTTGGCGCGCTCGGCGATCGCATGCTGATTCTGGTCGATATTGAAAAGCTGCTGAGCAGCGAAGAGATGGCGCTGGTGGACACGTTGCGTACCGCGTAATCCCTTTTATCACGGAGCGGCAAACGCCGTTCCGTGATAGCCCATACCTGAAGCAATTCTTTTAAAATCAAATAATAATTACATTTCCTGCCCTAATTTCTTTCCGCTGTCTGCCGATAATCCCCTCGTCTTTTTTGCACACTTTTATCAGGGTTAATTATGTTAACAAGAGTCCGCGTTGTAACCAGTTTATTGCTGGTGTTATTGATGTTTGGCCTGTTGCAGCTCTTCTCCGGCTCGTCCTTTTATCTGGCCTTGAGTCACGATAAACAGAGTTTTGCGGTATCACAGCTGGCGAGCAAAAACACCGAAGCGCTGAATGATGCCTATATGAGCCTTAACCAGAGCCGTGTTGCGCTGACCCGCGTTCAGTTACGTATGGCAAACAGTAAGCTGACCGGTAAAGAAGCCAATGTGGAAGATTTGCTCAATGACAGCAAAAATTTCCAGCAACGCGCCGCCGGGTTCTATAAAGTGTTTAAAACCATACCGGATACGCCAGGGCAAGATCTTCAACTGAACAAACAGCTGGACGAGAGCTATGCCGCCTATGCCAGTGCGCTCAGCCAGATGCAGACAGCGCTAATGGCGGAAGATTTAGAAAGTGCAGGCAAGGTGCCGGTCGCCCCCAGCCAAAGCGCCGTTTTGAAAATGTATACCCAGTGGCGGGCCGATCAAAACCATCTGACCGCGCTAGGTGTGGAAGAGAATGCCCGCGCCTCCGATCGCATGATGTGGCTCCTTGGCATAATCATGGTGTCAGTTATTGCGGTTATCGCGTTGTGCTGGATTGGCCTGCGTCGCGTGCTGATTAATCCACTGAACAGTAACATTGACCATATCCGGCATATTGCTCAGGGTGATCTGACTCAGGCGATCATCGTTGAAGGGCGTAACGAGATGAGCCAGTTGGCCGCCAGTCTGCATGAGATGCAGCAGTCGCTGGTGCGCACCGTAGGTAATGTTCGCGACGGCTCAGATGCCATCTTTACCGGCGCGAGTGAGATTTCAGCCGGTAACAATGACCTTTCAGCCCGCACTGAAGAGCAGGCGGCCTCACTGGAACAAACGGCTGCCAGTATGGAACAGCTCACCGCCACGGTGAAGCAGAACGCGGAAAACGCCCGTCAGGCATCGAAACTGGCTCTGAGCGCATCAGAAACGGCACAAAAGGGCGGCAACGTCGTCGAAGGCGTTGTGAAAACCATGAGCGAAATCGCGGGCAGTTCCCGGAAAATCGCCGATATTACCAGCGTGATCGACGGTATTGCTTTCCAGACCAATATTCTGGCGTTGAATGCTGCTGTAGAAGCTGCACGTGCGGGCGAGCAAGGCCGCGGATTTGCAGTTGTTGCAGGTGAAGTCCGTAACCTGGCACAGCGTAGCGCACAGGCAGCGAAAGAGATTAAAGGTCTGATCGAAGATTCGGTTAATCGCGTCAATACCGGTTCGGAACTGGTGGGCGTTGCCGGTGAAACCATGAGCAATATCGTTGACGCTGTAACGCGCGTTACCGACATTATGGGCGAAATTTCCTCGGCGTCGGATGAGCAAAGTCGCGGTATCGATCAGGTTGGCCAGGCAGTAACCGAAATGGATCGCGTGACGCAACAGAATGCCTCGTTAGTAGAAGAGTCTGCCGCTGCGGCCGCCTCACTCGAAGAACAGGCCAGCCGTCTGAGCCAGGCCGTTGCCGTGTTTAAGGTTCGCCGCGAGCAGGTTGTCCCGCCGCTCATTAGGCCTGTCCCGCTTGCTGCCCCGATACTCAGCGTGCCGCGCAAGGCAGCGCCGGTAAGCGAGACGAACTGGGAAACGTTTTAAGCCATCCAGCGACATTGCCAGTCAGGCAAGACTGGCAACATCTTTAAAAGGCCCTGCTCCCGGCCTCTCTTCATGCCGCAAAATGCGTTGACTTCTGCAAGCAATGAACCCGCCGACTTAAGGAAGGTGATCGAAAGGAGAGCACAAGTGCCGGCTTTGTAAGCTATTTAATGGCGGCTGGTCCAACCCGTATTGTCGGACATAAAGTTCCCTTTACTCGCGCCGATAAACAGAGGTGAGTCGCCAACCAATGAGGTGTTTATGTTTAATCGAGTACATGTTGTCTCCGGCCTGCTGTGCGTGCTGGTGTTGTTTGCTTTACTGCAGCTTTTTTCTGGAGGAATGTTTTTCCAGACGGTCAAATCTGACAGAGAAAACTTTGCCTATAACCAGCGTCTGAGTACCTTACAGCAGGCGATGGGCACCTCATGGGTATCGCTGGTTCAGGCGCGTAACAGCCTGAACCGTGCCGGAATTCGTTATCTGCTGGACGCGCAAATGGCTGGCACAGGCGCCACCGTAAAAGAGTTGGTGGCGCTGGCGAGTGAAGAGCTGAAACGCGCCGAGCAGGGCTTTGATACATTCAATGCCAATCTGTCAGAAAAAGGCAAAACCGCTAAAAACGTGCTGACGTTGCAAGCGAACTATAAAACCTATCATGACGCGCTGGCGCAGCTGGTTGTCCTCCTCGGTAAGGGGGATTTTAAGGCCTTTGTTGACCAGCCAACTCAACGTTATCAGGACAAATTCCAGCAGGATTACGATGCCTGGATGAGTTACAACCTGACGCTGGCCAAACGTGGCGTTGATGTTAATAACCATGCTTATCAGCGCTCAGTCACTATCGTAGTTGGCACTTTATTCGTCACATTGCTGATGATCGTGCTGGTGTGGAACGTGATGCGCCGCGTATTGATTCGTCCATTGAAACAGAGCATTGAACATATTCAGCATATTGCGCGCGGCGATCTGACTCAGCCGATTGAAGTCTCGGTGCGCAATGAAATTGGCGAGTTATTGCGTTCGCTGCAAAACATGCAGCAAGAGCTGGTAAGCACCGTACGAACGGTGCGTGATAGTTCGGAGTCGATTTATACCGGAGCCAGTGAAATTGCTGCCGGTAACAACGATCTCTCTTCTCGTACCGAAGAGCAGGCTGCCTCACTGGAGCAAACGGCTGCCAGCATGGAGCAGCTCACCGCCACGGTGAAACAGAACGCGGAAAATGCCCGTCAGGCATCGCAGCTGGCGCTCAACGCCTCCGAAACCGCTCAGCAGGGCGGCAAAGTAGTGGATGGAGTGGTCACCACCATGAAGGAGATTGCGGGTAGCTCGAAAAAAATTGCTGACATCACCAGCGTGATTGATGGTATTGCCTTCCAGACCAATATCCTGGCCCTGAACGCAGCCGTTGAAGCGGCCCGTGCGGGTGAACAGGGCCGTGGTTTTGCGGTGGTGGCGGGCGAAGTGCGCAATCTGGCGCAGCGCAGTGCTCAGGCAGCGAAAGAGATTAAAGGGCTGATTGAAGACTCGGTGAGCCGCGTCAATACCGGTTCGGTGCTGGTGGAAAGCGCGGGCGAGACCATGAACGACATCGTCAGTGCGGTGACGCGCGTGACCGATATTATGGGTGAAATCGCCTCTGCTTCTGATGAGCAGAGCCGCGGAATCGATCAGGTTGGCCTGGCGGTGACGGAAATGGATCGCGTCACGCAACAGAATGCCTCGCTGGTGGAAGAGTCTGCAGCGGCCGCTGCGGCACTGGAAGATCAGGCCAGCAATTTAAAACAGGCCGTTTCCGTGTTCAATATCGGTAAAGAATTTGTTGCTCAGGCCGTTAACAAGACAACGGCGGCAAAAACTCTTCGGCTGGATGCGCCGCTGGCGGCTGCTGGTCAACCTGCTTCTCGTAGTGACGACAACTGGGAAACCTTTTAATTGCCTGGATGGCTGACACCTGACTGCGGAGGTTGGGCATCGCAGCAAATTTTTAATGTGTAGTTCAGTGCCAGGTGCAGAAATGAAGAAATCGACGTTATTGGATCAAAATGAGGCGACAACGCTGCTGTCGCAGATGGTTCAACGTTTACCGCTTTCAGACACGCATTTTCGGCGGATCAGTCAGCTGATCTATCAGCGTGCCGGGATTGTGCTGGCCGATCACAAGCGCGAGATGGTTTACAACCGCTTAGTACGCCGCCTGCGCACGCTGAACATTGATGATTTTGGTGGTTATCTGGCGTTGCTGGAGCACGACCCAAACAGCGCTGAATGGCAGGCATTTATTAATGCCTTAACCACCAACCTGACGGCGTTTTTCCGCGAGGCGCACCATTTTCCTGTTCTCGCTGAACATGCACGTAAGCGGCAGGGCAGTTTTAACGTCTGGAGTACTGCCGCGTCTACAGGTGAGGAGCCTTACTCCATAGCCATGACGCTGGCCGAAACGCTAGGCCACGGCCCCGGTAAATTTCAGGTTTATGCCAGCGACATTGATACCCAGGTTCTGGAAAAAGCGGTAGCGGGCGTTTATCGCCAGGAGGAGTTGCGCACTTTGACGCCGGCTCAGCTACAGCGCTTTTTCCTACGCGGCACCGGTCCACATGCTGGCATGGTACGGGTCCGTTCTGAACTGGCTAACACGGTGACTTTCGCCCAGCTTAATCTGCTGGCGAATGACTGGTCATTGCCTGGCCCGTTCGACGCGATTTTTTGCCGTAATGTGATGATCTATTTTGACAAAGAGACGCAGGAAAAAATTCTGCGTCGGTTTGTCCCGCTATTGAAACCTGGCGGCATTTTATTTGCCGGACACTCTGAAAATTTCAGCCAGATCAGTAAAGAGTTCTGGCTGTGTGGACAAACCGTCTATGGACTGACGAAGGAAAGATGATGAGCAAAATCAGCGTGATGTGCGTGGATGATTCCGCTTTGATGCGGCAACTGATGACGGAAATCATCAACAGTCATCCCGATATGGAGATAGTTGCTACCGCACCCGATCCGTTAGTCGCCCGCGATTTGATTAAGCAATTTAATCCGCAGGTGCTCACGCTGGATGTGGAAATGCCGCGGATGGATGGGCTCGATTTTCTGGAAAAGCTGATGCGCTTACGACCAATGCCGGTAGTTATGGTGTCGTCGCTGACCGGCAAAGGTTCCGAGATCACCTTACGGGCGCTGGAACTGGGTGCGGTGGATTTTGTTACTAAACCGCAGCTTGGTATTCGGGAAGGGATGCTGGCCTACAGCCAGATGATCGGCGACAAAATTCGTGCAGCGGCGCGCGCCCGTCTGCACTCGCGTGCGGCGATGCCTATCCCCGCCACGCTGAAGGCTGGACCGTTACTGAGCAGTGAAAAGTTGATTGCCATTGGTTCGTCAACCGGCGGCACCGAAGCTATTCGCCATGTACTGCAACCGCTGCCTGCCACCAGCCCGGCGCTGCTGATTACTCAGCACATGCCGCCTGGTTTTACCCGTTCGTTCGCTGAACGTTTGAACAAGCTGTGTCAGATCACGGTAAAGGAAGCGGAAGAGGGGGAACGCATTCTGCCTGGCCACGCCTATATTGCGCCTGGCGCGATGCACATGGAGCTGGGCCGCAGCGGCGCTAACTATGTGGTGAAACTGAATGAAGGACCAGCAGTCAACCGGCATAAACCATCAGTTGACGTGCTGTTTAAATCCGTGGCGATCAATGCCGGGCGTAACGCAGTCGGCGTGATCCTGACCGGTATGGGTAACGATGGCGCGGCGGGAATGCTGGAAATGCACCGTGCCGGTGCCTGGACCATCGCCCAGAGTGAAGCCAGCTGCGTCGTATTTGGCATGCCGCGTGAGGCCATTGCCACGGGCGGCGTGAGCGAAGTCGTGGAATTAAGCAATATCAGCCAGCATATGCTGGCGAAAATTAGCGCCGGACAGGCATTGCGTATTTAACAGGCCCGTCCTGCCGGGCGAGATAAAACAGGAGTAAGTATGGCTGATAAAAACATGCGCTTTTTAGTGGTAGACGACTTCAACACGATGCGCCGTATCGTACGTAATCTGCTAAAAGAGCTGGGTTTTAATAACGTAGAAGAAGCGGAGGATGGCGTAGATGCGCTGGCTAAGCTCAAGGCGGGTGGCTTTGACTTTGTCATCTCCGACTGGAACATGCCGAATATGGACGGCCTGCAACTGCTACAAACTATTCGGGCAGATGCGGCAATGGGCAGCCTGCCGGTGTTAATGGTCACTGCGGAAGCGAAAAAAGAAAATATTATTGCTGCTGCGCAGGCGGGTGCCAGCGGCTACGTGGTTAAACCATTCACTGCGGCCACGCTGGAAGAGAAATTAGGCAAAATTTTCGAAAAACTGGGCATGTAAGGAGATGTGATGAGTGACCTTCCGAAATCAACTGAGGATGCCTCGGCACACGACATTATTGCTCGCATCGGCTCGCTGACGCGCATGTTGCGTGACAGCCTGCGCGAGCTGGGGCTTGATCATGCTATTGCCGAAGCCGCCGAAGCTATTCCTGATGCACGCGATCGTCTGGACTATGTGGTCCAAATGACGGCTCAGGCTGCCGATCGCGCACTAAACTGCGTAGAAGCGGCACAACCGCACCAGGATAAAATGGAGGCCGGAGCAACCCAGCTAAAAGGGCGTTGGGATGCATGGTTTGAAAATCCCATTGAACTGGCCGATGCTCGTGAGTTGGTGACGGATACGCGCGAATTCCTTGATGCCGTGCCGGGACATACCGCCTTCACCAACAAACAGCTGCTTGAAATCATGATGGCGCAGGATTTCCAGGACCTTACCGGTCAGGTTATCAAGCGCATGATGGATGTGATCCAGGAAATCGAGCGTCAACTGTTGATGGTGCTGCTGGAGAACATGCCGGAAGTCAGTGCGGAGAAACGTCAGGGCGGTTCCAGCCTGCTGAACGGTCCGCAAATTCATACTGATGCACCCGGCGTAGTGGCGAACCAGGATCAGGTAGATGACTTGCTGGATAGCTTAGGCTTTTAATTTTACTGCTTAGCGTCTGGCTGATTACCCGGCTAATGCGCGTAAGCTTATTTACGCGCGATTACGATAAAACACGGCCCGCTTGACGGCGGGCTTTTACCGCTTCTTTTTCCCATCCGTAAAAGAGCACGCCTTTTCTTCGTCTTATCCCCGCTTTAACCAAACTCAAATTTGGCATTCTATGCTCAGAAATCCCATCCACCGAGGTTTGTTGTGGCTGAAGAAAGCGACGAGGACAAAACAGAATCGCCCACCCCCCACCGACTTGAGAAAGCGCGTGAGGAGGGGCAGATTCCGCGTTCGCGCGAGCTGACTTCTCTGTTAATGCTACTGGCCGGCATTATGATCCTGTGGCTGGGCGGCACGCTTATGGCGCACAGGTTAGCCAGCATGGTGGCGACGGGGCTGCAATTTGACCATGGCATGGTCACTGACGACAAAATCATTATTGCCCACATCGGAAGTCTGGTCGGCCAGGCAATACTGGCGCTGCTGCCGTTGATGGGGGGACTGGTGCTGGTCGCGATTGCTGCACCGATGCTGTTAGGCGGTATCGTGATTAGCGGTAAAGCGATCAAAATGGATTTCACCAAATTGAACCCGCTGCCTGGTTTCAAACGCATGTTCTCCGCACAAGCCTGGACTGAACTGTTCAAAGGCATTCTGAAATCGGTGTTGGTGGGCTGCGTCGGGGGCTGGTACATCTGGTCACACTGGCCGGAAATGCTGCGGTTAATCAGCGAATCGCCGACCAGAGCGTTGATCCATGGCATGGATTTGATCGCGATATGCTGCGCGCTGGTGATGTTGGGGCTGATCCCCATGGTTGGCTATGACGTCTTTTGGCAGATTTATAGCTATTACAAAAAATTGCGTATGTCGCGTCAGGAAATTCGCGATGAGTTCAAACAGCAGGAGGGCGATCCGCATGTTAAAGGGCGTATTCGCCAGCAAATGCGGGCTGCTGCACGGCGTCGCATGATGGCTGATGTACCGAAAGCCGACGTCATTGTCACCAACCCGACGCACTACTCGGTGGCGCTGCAATATAACGAGAAGAAAATGAGCGCGCCGAAAGTGGTGGCGAAAGGCGCAGGAGAGATTGCGCTGAGAATTCGTGAACTGGGGACTGAGCACCGCATCCCGCTGTTAGAAGCTCCGCCGCTGGCGCGTGCTTTGTATCGACACACCGAAATTGGGCAGCATATTCCCGGCGCGCTTTATGCCGCAGTGGCGGAAGTGCTGGCGTGGGTCTGGCAGCTCCGTCGCTGGAAGCGTGAAGGTGGCCTGATCCCAACCAAACCGAAGAATTTGCCAGTACCGGCAGATATGGACTTTGCAGGAGAGAACAGAAACGATGGCTAATTTGGCCGCAAAACTGCGTTTACCGGAAAGCTTTAAAGATACGCAATGGCAGGTGTTAGCCGGTCCGGTGCTGATCATGATGATCCTGTCGATGATGGTGCTGCCATTGCCACCGTTCATCCTCGATCTGCTGTTTACCTTTAACATTGCGCTTTCCATCATGGTGCTGCTGGTGGCGATGTTCACTCAACGCACGCTGGAATTCGCCGCGTTTCCAACCATTCTGCTGTTTTCCACGTTACTGCGTCTGGCATTAAACGTGGCCTCAACCCGAATCATTCTGATGGAAGGGCATACCGGTGCGGCGGCGGCAGGGCGCGTGGTAGAAGCCTTTGGGCACTTTCTGGTTGGCGGTAACTTTGCCATCGGCATCGTGGTGTTCATCATCCTGGTGATCATCAACTTTATGGTTATCACTAAAGGCGCTGGTCGTATCGCGGAAGTTGGCGCGCGCTTTGTGCTGGACGGGATGCCCGGCAAACAGATGGCGATTGATGCTGACCTTAACGCCGGTTTGATTGGCGAAGATGAGGCAAAACGACGGCGTCAGGAAGTGACGCAGGAAGCAGACTTCTACGGTTCGATGGACGGAGCGAGTAAGTTTGTGCGCGGCGATGCTATCGCCGGCATTATGATCATGGTGATTAACGTGATTGGTGGCCTGCTGGTGGGCGTAGTGCAGCATGGTATGGATGCAGGCCATGCCGCAGAAACTTATACGCTGTTAACCATCGGTGATGGTCTGGTGGCGCAAATCCCTGCTCTGGTCATCTCCACCGCAGCGGGTGTGATCGTGACGCGGGTTGCTACCGATCAGGACGTGGGCGAACAGATGGTTGGTCAGCTGTTTAAAGATCCGCGCGTCCTGATGTTGAGTGCTGGCGTGATTGGTTTGCTGGGTTTAGTGCCTGGCATGCCGAACCTGGTCTTTCTGCTGTTTACTGCGGCGCTGTTGGGCCTGGCGTGGTGGCTGCGCGGACGAGAAATGCAGCCGAAAAAGAGCGCTGAAACGCCGGGTAGCGTCAGCAAAGCGCAGGAAACACCGGCCGCTGCGGAAGCGTCCTGGACCGACGTGCAGCTGGAGGATACGCTCGGCATGGAAGTGGGGTATCGCCTGATTCCGATGGTCGATCACTTGCAAAACGGCGAACTGCTGGGACGCATACGCAGTATCCGTAAAAAGGTGGCACAGGATGTTGGCTTTCTTCCACCGGTGGTGCATATCCGTGACAACATGGAACTGCCTCCAGCGCGTTATCGCATTTTGATGAAAGGCGTGGAAATAGGTAGCGGCGATGCTTATCCAGGGCGCTGGATGGCGATCAACCCAGGCACCGCAGCGGGATCCTTGCCGGGCGAAGCCACGGTGGATCCGGCCTTTGGTCTGGCGGCCATCTGGATTGACAGTGCGCTGAAAGAACAGGCGCAGATTCAGGGCTTCACGGTGGTTGAAGCCAGTACCGTGGTGGCTACGCACCTTAACCACCTGATTGGTCAATACGCCAGCGAATTGTTTGGTCGTCAGGAAGCGCAGCAGCTGTTAGATCGCGTCACGCAGGAAATGCCAAAGCTAACGGACGACCTGGTGCCGGGCGTGATCACCCTGACCACACTGCATAAAGTGCTGCAAAATCTACTGGTAGAGCGGGTGTCGATTCGCGATATGCGCACCATCATTGAAACGCTGGCGGAACATGCGCCCGTGCAAAGCGATCCACAAGAACTCACCAGCGTCGTCCGCGTTGCGCTGGGCCGTGCGATTACGCAACAGTGGTTCCCTGGTAATGACGAAGTGCAGGTGATTGGTCTGGATGCCACGCTGGAGCGTTTGCTGTTGCAGGCTTTACAGGGCGGCGGCGGACTGGAACCGGGCCTTGCCGAACGCTTATTGAGCCAGGCGCAGAGCGCATTGCAGCGACAGGAAATGCTGGGTGCGCCACCGGTGTTGCTGGTGAATCATCCGTTACGTGCGCTGCTGGCGCGCTTCCTGCGCCGTAACCCGCCGCAACTGGTGGTGCTGTCAAACATGGAGCTCAGCGACAATCGTCAGATCCGTATGACGGCGACCATCGGAGGAAAATAGTGAAACGTTTGCTGTGGCTGCTGTGCATTTGGCCATTGTGGGTACAGGCGATGGACGGGGCGTGGCATGCCAGCGCCCGTGGTCCGGTGCTGGCGAATCGGGGGGCCTGGCAACGCTCACAGCCTTTAACGCCACCGCAAAATGTCAGCGGCTATATTGAGGTGGTGAACTGGCGCTATCAGCTTAGCAAGCCAGCGCCATCAGGGCTGGAAGTGAGATTGTGTGCGGCGCAACGCTGTACTGCGCTTGAGGGAGCCAGCGGTAGCACGCGCGGTCTGGCGCATGTAGCTGCAAAGGAAACCTTGCATATGGTGTTTGGCTTTGCCGGGACGGGGAAATTACCGCCGGGCCTGCGGGTAGTGAGCAGTGAAGTAATGGTGAACTATCACGATCGCGAGTTCAGCCTGCGGGATAGCCATCATCGTGACCATAGATAAACCCTGCCGAAGCAGGGTTTTTTACTTTACATACGTTCGACGGTTTTAATACCGAGGGTATCAAGACCCTGTTGCAGTGTTTTGGCCGTCAGCGCCGCTAGCTGTAAACGGCTGAAACGAGTGCTTTCCTCTTCGGCATTAAGAATCGGACAATGCTCGTAAAAACCAGAGAACAGCCCAGCCAGATCATAGAGATAAGCACACATCACATGTGGCGTACCGTCACGCGCAACCTGGGTAATGACCTCTTCGAACTGTAACAGACGAGTAGCCAACAGCGCTTCGCGATCCTCAGTAATCACCAGCTCACCTTTGAGCGTTTCTGCATCGATACCGGCTTTGCGGAAAACGGATAATACACGAGTGTAGGCATACAGCAGGTAAGGCGCGGTGTTGCCCTCAAAAGCCAGCATATTATCCCAGTCAAAGATGTAATCGGTGGTGCGGCTTTTTGACAGGTCAGCATATTTCACTGCGCCAATGCCAACCACTTCTGCCAGCTGCTTTACCTCATCTTCGGACATCTCAGGATTTTTCTCGCGCACCAGCGTGTAGGCACGCTGATAGGCTTCATCCAGCAGATCGGACAATTTAATAGTGCCGCCGCTACGGGTTTTGAAAGGGCGACCATCTTTACCCAGCATCATGCCAAATGCGTGATGTTCAAGCGGAACATTATCAGGCACATAACCGGCTTTGCGCACAATGGTCCACGCCTGCAACAGATGCTGATGCTGACGTGAATCGATGTAATACAGCACGCGATCGGCATGCAACGTTTCATACCGATATTTTGCACAGGCAATATCGGTGGTGGTGTACAGATAGCCTCCATCCTTTTTCTGGATGATGACGCCCATCGGCTCGCCTTCTTTGTTCTGGAACTCATCCAGAAACACCACAGTGGCGCCTTCGCTTTCAACCGCCAGCCCTTTGGCTTTAAGATCGCTGACAATGCCAGGCAACATATCGTTGTAAAGGCTTTCACCCATCACATCTTTGCGGCTCAGGGTGACGTTCAGGCGGTCGTACACTTTCTGGTTCTGACTCATGGTAATGTCGACCAGCTTTTTCCACATCTGGCGGCAATACTCGTCACCACTTTGCAGCTTCACCACATAACGGCGAGCGCGTTCAGCAAAGGCAGGATCTTCGTCATAGGTACGTTTTGCTTCGCGGTAAAACGCTTCCAGATCGGCCAGCGCCATCTCAGCGTGATTTTCGTTTTGCTGTTTCTCCAGATAAGCAATCAACATGCCAAACTGCGTGCCCCAGTCGCCCACATGGTTTGCACGAATTACGTGGTGACCGAGAAACTCCAGGGTGCGCACGGCGGCATCACCAATAATGGTGGAACGCACATGCCCAACGTGCATCTCTTTTGCCACATTGGGCGCAGAGTAATCAATTACGATAGTTTGTGGTTCGACGTGTGCTATGCCCAAACGCGGTTGACGCAGAGCGGTTTTGGCATTTTCAGCCAGCCACTGGCGGTCAAGAAAAATATTGATGAAGCCCGGTCCGGCAATCTCCATTTTGCTGGCGATACCGGCCAGATCAAGGTGCTGCAACACTGTCTCCGCTAATTGTCGCGGCGCTTGCCCCAGTTTCTTCGCCACGGCCATAATACCGTTCGCCTGATAATCACCAAACTGGACCCGGGCAGACGGACGAACCTGCGGTTCGCAATCGGCGGGTGCGCCGGCTAAAACCATTGCCTGACTGACTTTTGCGGAAAGAAGTGCCTGAATATTCACCGAAATACCTTCATATGCTGAAAAACGCTCGTCTGAACCACCACGAGCCGTCATCATCATCTTGCCTGGGGTCAATCGCCAGACAAAACGGGAAAAAATGAGGGGGAAAGTATACGTGAATTGTTGGTGGGCGTCAGCAGTTGGATAAAGCAGGGAAACAGGGCCTGAAATGTTTCCCGCTGGCTTTAACGGCGACGCAGATGACGGCGAGGGTTTTTAACGCTTTTATCTTCACGCACCTTCCAGTGGCGGGAAATAGCAAATCCCATCAGTGCGATCAGGACTGCGACAACAATAAGCATGGTCATTGAGCTATTCCTTTTAGTTGTGTTGAGTCAAATTTATAAGAAACCTCGCATGGCTGCAATTGTTTATCACCCAAATAAGAGTTATCTCATTGTATTAAATAAGTTGATTTAAAACAGTAAATTAATGCAGTTTCATCCAGTAACTTCTGGATCTAAAGAGGGGATAAGTCCGAATTAAAAGCAGTAGTTATGCGATTTTACGCCAGTTTTCTCGCCAAATCGGATGAATCTTACTATTTTGTTGTGCATGGCGTAGTGCTGACGGCGCATTACATTGATTAGAAATACTGGATTATTAAAGGAGATTGCGGGCTGTGAACACCACTTTTCCCCCAGAACTGGACGATTTAGAAGCGGATTTAGTGCGTTTTGAAAAATCGTTAAAAAGTTTTTCTGAGCGACTGGGTCTCACCCTGAGCGATCTTGAGGCGGATCATATTGCTGTTCGCTGCCATCAGAACGTGACAGCGGAGCGCTGGAAACAGGGATTTTTGCAAATAGGCAGCCCGCTTTCTGAAGCGATGATTAACGGGCGTCCAATTTGCCTGTTCAGGCTGCATCAACCCATTCAGGTCGCCGGTTGGCAGTTGGATATAATTGAACTGCCGTGGCCGGGCGAAAAACGGTATCGCCATGAAGGATGGGAGCATGTAGAAATTGTACTGCGTGGAGAACCTGAAACCCTCGGCATACGTGCGATGGCCTTACTCGCGGACCAGGCGCTGATGCAGCGCGACATTTCGTTTAAAACCAGCTCGCCAAAAGGGGAAAATGAAGGCTTGCCCAATCCGACCTTAGCAGTAACGGACGGGCAAACAACGATTAAATTTCACCCGTGGCGACTGGAAGAAATCGTCGCCAGCGAGGCAAATGAAGCGCGCGCGGCAACAGCGTTCTGTAACCGCGCAACGGCGTCTTTTAGCGTGGCGCGGGTACAACCAAAATTGAAGCGTACAAAGTTGTCATCACCAAAATCACGGCCGGGTGAAAAGCCGAGCCCATGTTTTTCGAAGTAGAGAGCCGGGCTGGCAACGCTGAGCGCGCTGGCATCAATCCAGCCAAGGTAAGTGGCTTCGGGGGAAGCCATCTCTAGCCCTGGTAAGGCATTGACCTGTTCAACCAGCCAGTCGCGGTTACTGCGTAAGTAGCTAAGCTGGGCTTCCAGCCATGCCTCTCCGTCGCGCCATGCGGCTTCCGCTGCGACCAGCGCCAGAATATCTACTGACGGTACAATGCCCTGACGCACGCGATTAAAGCGAGCGCGTAGTTCAGGGTTGGGAATGATAGCCATTGACGCGCCCAGGCCAGCGATATTGTAACTTTTTGACGGTGAGAGCAGCGTAATGCTGCGCTGTGCGGCATCTTCATTCAGCGAGGCAAAAGGAATGTGTTGCACGCCCGGCTCGAGCAGTAAATCGCAATGGATTTCATCAGAGCACACAATTAAGTCATATTGTTGAGCAAAGGCAAGTTGTGCCTGCAACTCGTCGCGATGATAAACCGTACCGCCAGGATTTTGTGGGTTACACAGCATCAATAACTTTTCTTTGCCACGCATCTGGCCTTCGGCGGCGGCCAGATCGATCACCCAACGCGAGTCCTGCAGGGTTAACGGCAGATTAAGTTGCGCCCGTTCGGCTAATTTGGCTGCACTACGAAACGGCGGATAAATTGGCGTAGGGGCGATAGTCGTCTCGTCAGCAGCCGTGAAAGCGCGCACCGATAAATTTAGCCCGCTGACCACGCCCGGTAATAGTACTATCCACGCTGGATCAACGTGCCACTGATAGCGCGAGGCAAAACGCTGAACCGCGACATCAATCAAGCCGTCGGGGTGTTCGCCATAGCCAAAAACCCCGTGATCGGCGCGGTTTTTTATCGCCTCGATAATGCATTCAGGCGATCGAAAATCGGTATCTGCTACCCATAATGGCAGGATGTCCTGGCCCGCATATTTGTGCCATTTACGGCTATCGCTGTGACGACGGTCTATCCGTTGGTCAAAATTGAATGCCATATTTACCTTTCCGCGTAAACTTATTTCAAAAGAGTAATTTGATTCGAAGCAGGCGTCATGTAAAGGAGAAGAGAATGACTAAACTGGAAATTTGCTGCTACGGCGTGGATTGCGCAGTGACCGCGCAGCAGGCCGGAGCCGATCGGGTTGAGCTTTGCGCCGCGCCGCGTGAAGGCGGATTAACGCCGTCGGCGGGGATGCTGGAAGCGGTCCGTCGTGAGGGAACGATTCCGGTTCATCCGATTGTCAGACCACGCGGTGGCGATTTTTGCTATACCGCGCGTGAATTCGACGCGATGAAATCAGATGTGGCTTTGATTCGCGATCTCGGCTTTCCCGGCCTGGTCATTGGTATGCTAGATGAAGAGGCGCATATTAACCAGAGTCAAATGCGGCAAATCATGGCGCTGTGTGGCGGCCTCTCAGTAACCTTTCATCGGGCTTTCGATCTGTGCCATAGTCCGAAACGTGCCCTGGAGGAGTTGACCGATCTTGGTGTCGCGCGCATTCTGACGTCAGGGCAGCAACAAAGCGCGGAAAACGGAATTGCATTGTTGAAGGAACTTAATGAACACAGTACAGGTCCTATTATTATGGCAGGTGCGGGCGTTCGCCTGAGTAACCTGCAAAAATTCCTCGACATGGGCATTCGTGAAGTTCATAGCTCGGCCAGCCGCCTTGTGGCGTCGCCGATGCGTTATCGAAAGGCCGGTGTTTCGATGTGTTCCGAAGCCGAAACCGACGAATTCAGTCGCTATTGTGTCGATAGCGATGTGGTGGAAGCGATGAGAAGTGTGATGCAGATGAACACTGTCCGGGTGGCCTGAATCACGCCAGATTTTGCCGCGCAGCACGCCGCTGATTGACGTGATGTTTGCAAGTACCAAACCCCAGTATGCTTGCTGGGGTATTTTTTGTCTGCTATTTACGCTTTTGCCTCCGATAAACACAGTTGCGATTACACTTAACCTATTGTTGTCGGAGACTTAACACCATGAAATGCTTTTTTATCTCTGCGTTAACTTTGCTAATGGCTGCGTTAAGCAGCCCGCTCTTTGCGGCCAGCAATTGCGGTTAGCAAAGCGGTAATATTGCCAGCAGTAATAACTGGATTATGCTCGGCGGCAGTGCAAAAGGTGCGGTGCGTCAGGTCATCGCCGGGGAATTCGGCAAAGATGTCAATTCGCAAAAACGTATGCTTGGTCAGTTTGATCCCTGCGGCGATCTCACGGTTGCTGACGTCAGCTATGACAAAAATGAGCGCAACGTTACTCTCAGCATGGAACAGCACATCGTCCGGGTGCAAAGTGGCTGGGTTGCAGAGTATGCCTACCTGGTCAAAGTGCTGAAGGAAGGCAAAGAAGTGGTGGTCGATAATCGTCAGGGTACGATTAACTGGCAAATGGGTAAGCACGGCAACATTATCAGTGCCTCTGATAAATTTACCAGCATGGGCCAGACGGGTTTCACTGACACCCTTTACCGCTACGATAGTCATTTCCGGCTGGAAAAGAGCGTGGCGCGCGGTACTGATGCACTGAGCAACGGCGAAAATCACTATCGCTGGAATCCGCAGGGTTTAGTGACCGGCACGCAATCAGCACGTAGCAAGGACACGTACACTTACGACAAACAATTCCGCGAGCTACGTCTGCACGGCATGACCAGTACCCCGGTCAGCACTATTCGCTCGATTGATGAATGTCAGCTATGGGATGAGGTAGGCAACTGCACGTTAAGTTACCTGCACGAAACGGAAGTATTCGATAAAGGCACCCTTGAGCGCCACCTCAGCTCGGCCTATAAATATCAATACTGGGATAAAACCGCCTCGTCAAATGAATAGAGTGGAATGAAGGTTGCGCTGAAAAGGTTACAATAATTTCCTCACTTGCTATGTTGTGCGTAATTAAAACAGAGAGATCACTATGACTACCACGCTGCTCTCCTTTTTGTTCGCTATTACGATTTTGACGATAACGCCTGGCTTTGATACGGCATTAGTGCTGCGTTCTGCGGCTGCTCAGGGATGGAAACGCGCCAGCGCTACCGCTTTTGGCGTGACGTTAGGCTGTTTAATCTGGGGCGTTGCGGTGGGGCTAGGGCTGGGTGCGCTGCTGCTGGCTTCAGAAACGGCCTACAATCTGTTGAAATGGATTGGCGCGGCATACCTGTTTTATCTCGGCATAAAGTTAGTGCTTAATCCGCGCAGTCAACCTGAAGAGGTCAAAACGGATAAGGCGCAGCAGGGCTTTGTCGCCTGCTTTAGCCGTGGCCTGTTTGGAAATCTGCTTTATCCAAAAGTGGGTGTTTTCTACGTCACTTTCCTGCCGCAGTTTATTCCTGCCGGGGCATCAGTGGCGCTGTGGTGCACGCTAATGGCGTTAGCGCATATGCTACTGGGATTGATGTGGAATGCGGCGTTGATCGGTGGCAGCCACTATTTTTCCCGTCAATTGCGTCAGCCCCGCGTATTAAAAATAATGGATCGTTTGACTGGGTGCGTGTTTATCGGTTTTGCGGCGAAACTGGCGTTATCTCGCCGCTAAGTATTATGGTCTGGTCGCGACCAGCACCGCGCGGAGCGGAGCGGGATAACCCTCTACCGTTTTGCGCGAATCATTGGGATCAAGGAACTCGGCCAGCGATTCGCTGGTCATCCAGTCGGTGCGACGCTGTTCGTCAGTCGTTGTCAGAGTGTAATCAACGATACGTACATCCACAAAGCCGCTTTTCTCCAGCCAGCTTTTCAACGCCTCGGCAGAGGGAATAAAGAACACATTGCGCATTTGTGCATAACGTTCTCCCGGTACTAATACCTGGTTCACATCGCCTTCAATCACCAGGGTTTCCAGCACCAGTTCGCCACCGTTAACCAGCTGATTTCTCAGCTGCAACAGATGATCGAGCGGCGAACGGCGGTGATACAGCACGCCCATAGAAAAAACGGTATCAAAAGCCTGCAAAGCCGGTAACTGTTCAATGCCGACAGGCAGCAGATGTGCGCGACGATCGTCATTCAACAGCTTGCGTACCGCTTCGAACTGACACAAAAACAGCTGCATTGGATCGATGCCGACCACAAAATGCGCACCGGCGCCAAGCATACGCCACATGTGATACCCGCTACCACAGCCCACATCTAACACCGTACGACCGGCTAAGGATGAAATATGGGGCAGAACCCGCTCCCATTTCCAGTCCGAGCGCCATTCAGTATTAATCTCAGTGCCATAAAGAGAATAGGGGCCTTTCCGCCACGGCATCAGATTACGCAACAGTTTTTCAATGCCCTGACGATGGCGCTCGCTGATGTCGTCGCGATCGGCGCTTACGCTATGCAATAAATCCAGCCGCTGCGGCTCCAGTAATGGCAGGTATTCCAGTGACTTGTACCAGTCACGGAAGTGCCCATGCAGGTTTTCACGCTGCCAGCTGCTGATCTGCCCAGGCAGCACTTCCAGCCACTTTGCAAGCGGCCCGACGGCAATTTGCTGATAAAAAGGGCCGAAATCAATCATTTCAATGCCACCAACGAACCAAAATTAAAGCACTGGAACCACAGCTCAGCATGAGCAAAACCCGCCTGTTGCAGACGCGCTTTATGCGCTTCGACGCTGTCGGTCAGCATCACGTTTTCCAGCATGCTGCGTTTCTGGCTGATCTCCAGTTCGCTGTAGCCGTTAGCGCGTTTGAAATCGTGATGCATATTGAACAGCAACTCGCCAACGTCGGCATCTTCAAAGCTGAATTTCTCAGACAATACCAGGGCGCCGCCAGGATTCAGTCCTTGCCATACCTTTTTCAGCAGCTGTAAACGTGCCGGCGGCTCCAGAAATTGCAGCGTGAAGTTGAGCACCACCAGCGAGGCATTCTCAATGTGAATATTACGAATATCGGCTTCCATTACCGTCACTGGCGTGTCGGCGCGAAACGCGTCCAGATGGCGACGGCAGCGCTCGACCATCGCCGGAGAATTGTCCACCGCAATGATGGTACAACCCGGCACATGAATATTACGACGCACTGAAAGGGTCGCCGCGCCCAGCGAACAGCCGAGGTCATAAACCTGACTGTTGGGCTGAACAAAACGTTCTGCCAGCATACCGATCATGGAAATGATGTTGGAATAGCCGGGCACCGAGCGCTGAATCATATCGGGAAAAACTTCAGCTACGCGCTCGTCAAAGGTCCAGTCACCCAGTTTAGCAATGGGCGCGGAAAATAGCGTATCGCGGTCAGACATAACGAAAAATCCGGAAAGATGACGGAAAGGGCGCTATTTTGGCAGAAAGAAACGCAGGCTGCACCCGTAAACCTGCAATCTTTAGTGTAGCGTCAGGACTAACGCCCACGGCAGGTAGATCAGGTTGAACAGAGTCATACCGCACAGGGCAAACAGCGTAAGCATCATGCCGTATTGGCGGCCTTTCATGACGCTGTTGCGCAAACCGTAAGCGTGTAATAAACGCCCCGCAAAAAACAGCAATGCCGTTATGTGGATCATCCAGATGTCTGCACCGTTCATTTCCATGACAATAAGCAGCAACAGGGCCAGCGGAATGGTTTCAATCGCATTGCCGTGAAGGCGAATGGCTATTTTTAGATCGTAAACGCCGCCATCGCCATAAGCCACGCGGTACTGCCGACGGTAACGCACCACATCCAGCGCAAACTTCATCACTAATAAAGCACCCACTACTACATATAACGCGCTAACCATCCGCGACTCCCGCATATTGCTAAGACGGCCATTCTAGCCAGCCAGATGTTGCCTGTCCTGCTGATGGCTTAAAACAGCGAATCCTGTTGCGGCCAGTCCGGTCCGCTGCCAATACGCGCATCCAGCTGCTGAAGCTGCGGCCACAGCGTCTGCACCAGCGGAAAGACTTCTCCCATATCTGGGGTGTGCAGAAAAAGCAGGGGATCGCTATCCTGCTGCCATTCCATCAGTTTATTTATCCAGATTTGAAACAGAGGCACGCTCTCATCCACGCTGTCACTGCCGATAAAACGTACCATCGGTTGTGAACCCGTGCGCAGCGCATGCGGCGGCACGCGCGGTTTCTGCTGGCGCGCGAGCAGGGCAGCGGCAGCTTGCGAGGTGGACGCATGGACCGGGCGGCTGTCCAGAATGACACGATTAACGCCACGCTGCAGTAAACCGCGGTTCAACGCGCGCTCAGCCTCGCCTTTAGCAAAGAATTCAGGATGACGAACTTCTACGCCATAGGAAAAACGGCGCGGCAGGCTATCAAGGAAGCGCCACAGCTCGTTAAGCTGGCGGGGAGAGAAGCGAGCAGGCAGCTGTAGCCAGTATTGCCCAATGCGACCGGCCAGCGGATCGAACAAACGGAGAAATTCGGCGACCAGATCGTCGCTGTGTTGCAGCGCCGCCTGATGGCTGATGGTATGGGGAAATTTAAAGCAGAAGCGAAAGTCATCATGCGTCATGTCGCGCCAGCGTAGGACCGTTTCGCTATTCGGCAACGCATAGAGTGTGGTGTTGCCTTCCACGCAGTGAAAATAGCGCGCATAGTCAGCCAGGTTTTCAATCCCCCAGCGTTTCCAGTGCGAATGTTGCCATTGCGGCAGGCCAATACGAAGCGTCACGCCAGTTCTCCAGGCTCAAATGCGATGACAAATTATCCTTTAAGGTAGCCCGTCACTGCAAACAGATGAAAACCGATAATGAAATGTTCGCTTTGGCGCGCCTCTACTTATCCTGCTTACCTTTTTCCATTATAATGACCGCCTTTTTTGCGGCAGCATCTCAAAGGTTACGCGGCCCGATGCTGTCAGCTGCAGCGGTGAAGTTAAAAGGATGGTGTTATGCGTTCAGAATATTGCGGACAGCTCAATCTGTCTCATGTAGGTCAGCAAGTTACTCTTTGCGGCTGGGTCAACCGCCGTCGCGATCTGGGAAGCCTGATTTTTATCGATATGCGCGATCGCGAAGGCATCGTGCAGGTATTCTTCGATCCCGATCGTCAGGATGCTTTTAAGCTGGCTTCTGAGCTGCGCAACGAATTCTGTATCCAGATCACCGGAACTGTGCGTGCGCGTGATGACAAGAATAAAAATGCCGAGATGGCGACCGGTGAAGTGGAAGTATTTGCTGAAGCGCTGAATATCATTAATCGTTCCGAGCCGCTGCCACTGGACTCCAACCAGAACAACAGTGAAGAAGCGCGTCTGAAATACCGTTACCTGGACCTGCGTCGTCCAGAAATGGTCGAACGATTAAAAACCCGCGCGAAAATCACCAGCTTCGTGCGTCGCTTTATGGATAACGAGGGTTTCCTCGACATCGAAACGCCGATGCTGACCAAAGCCACGCCGGAAGGTGCGCGTGATTATCTGGTGCCGAGCCGCGTGCATAAAGGTAAATTTTATGCATTGCCGCAGTCGCCACAGCTGTTCAAACAACTGCTGATGATGTCCGGGTTTGATCGTTATTATCAAATCGTTAAATGCTTCCGTGACGAAGACCTGCGTGCCGATCGTCAACCAGAATTTACCCAAATTGATGTGGAAACCTCTTTTCTCAGCGCGCCACAGGTGCGAGAAATTATGGAGCGTATGATCCGCAACCTGTGGCTGGACGTCAAGGCGGTGGATCTCGGTGAATTCCCCCAAATGACGTTTGCAGAAGCGATGCGCCGTTACGGCTCAGACAAGCCGGACCTGCGTAACCCAATGGAGTTGGTTGATGTGGGTGATCTGCTGAAAAACGTGGAATTCCAGGTCTTTTCCGGACCCGCCAATGATGAAAAAGGACGCGTTGCTGCCCTGCGTGTCCCTACGGGTGCCCAGCTAAGTCGCAAGCAGATTGATGAATACGGCAAGTTTGTTGAAATTTATGGCGCCAAAGGGCTGGCGTGGATGAAGGTCAACGAACGCGCTAAGGGTCTGGAAGGCGTACAAAGCCCGGTAGCGAAGTTCCTGAACGCGGACATCATAGACGACATTCTGAACCGCACTGGCGCGCAAGATGGCGATATTATTTTCTTCGGCGCTGACCGGGCGAAAGTGGTCGCGGATGCCCTGGGGGCGCTGCGCCTGAAAGTAGGCCGCGAGCTGCAAATCACGGATGATAAAGCCTGGAAGCCTTTATGGGTGATTGACTTCCCGATGTTTGAAGAAGATGAAGCGGGCGGGCTGGCAGCGATGCACCATCCGTTTACTGCGCCGAAAGAGATGAGCGCAGAGCAGCTGGCCGCTGATCCTACCCTGGCGGTGGCCAATGCTTACGACATGGTGATTAACGGTTACGAAGTCGGCGGCGGTTCTGTGCGTATCCACAACGGCAAAATGCAGCAAACCGTGTTCAGCATTCTGGGTATAGAAGAACATGAGCAGCGTGAAAAGTTTGGCTTCCTGCTGGATGCGTTGAAATTTGGCACGCCGCCGCACGCAGGTCTGGCATTTGGCCTGGATCGTCTGACCATGCTGCTGACCGGCACGGACAATATTCGCGACGTCATTGCCTTCCCGAAAACCACGGCAGCAGCATGTTTGATGACCGAAGCGCCAGGGACAGCGAATCCGGCGGCGCTGCTTGAACTGGGTATTCAGGTAGTGAAGAAAGATAAGCCAGAGAATCAATAATGGCGTACAAACATCCGGTTTCGGTGCTGGTGGTCATTTATGCGCAGGATACTGGCCGGGTGTTAATGCTGCAGCGGTGTGATGATCCCGATTTCTGGCAGTCGGTGACTGGCAGCCTGGAGGCGGGAGAAACCGCACTTCAGGCTGCCCAGCGCGAAGTATGGGAAGAGGTGGGCATTAACGCTCTCGCCGAGCGACTACGGGTGGAAGATTGTCAACGCCAGATTGAATTTGAGATCTTTCCACACTATCGCCATCGTTATGCTCCGGGTATCACGCACAACCGTGAACACTGGTTCCGGCTGTTACTGCCAACCGAGCGCAACGTTGCGTTGAGCGAGCATCTTGCTTTTCGCTGGCTTGAACCCGCAGCCGCCGCAGCGCTAACCAAGTCCTGGAGTAATCGCCAGGCGATAGAAGAATTTACCTGAATGTTTGCCGCCGCGCGTTTTTCCGGCGGCGATCTGGTTAAGGTTATATCTTTCCGGTGATGACGCAATAATCAGCACCACAGCATTAAACAGTCGGGCGTTATCGATGCAGCGAGTAGATTCGTTGCCAGCGCAAAGCAATCAAAGCGTAGTGTTGTACGTGAAGAGAATGAGCACTGGCAACGGCGAAAATCGCCAGCAGGATAGCCTGCACCATGCCAAGTTCGGAGAAAATGTAAGATGGCAGGACATAGTAAATGGGCGAACACCAGGCACCGCAAAGCGGCTCAGGATGCTAAGCGAGGCAAAATCTTCACCAAAATCATTCGCGAGCTGGTCACCTCAGCCAAACTTGGTGGTGGCGATCCTTCCTCTAACCCGCGTTTACGCGCTGCAATGGACAAAGCCCTGTCCAACAATATGACGCGTGACACCATGGATCGCGCTATTGCACGTGGCGTGGGTGGCGATGATAACGCCAACATGGAAACCATCATCTATGAAGGTTACGGTCCGGGTGGATCGGCCATCATGATCGAATGCCTGAGTGATAACCGTAATCGTACCGTTGGCGAAGTGCGTCATGCCTTTACCAAAACCGGCGGAAACCTTGGCACCGACGGCTCCGTTGCGTACCTGTTTAACAAAAAAGGCGTGATCTCTTATGCGCCGGGTCAGGATGAAGATCAGGTTATGGAAGCGGCTCTCGAAGCCGGTGCTGAAGATGTGGTGAGCTACGATGACGGCACCATTGACATCTTCACCGCCTGGGAAGATATGGGCACAGTGCGTGATGCGATGGAAGCTGCGGGCTTCAAAGCTGACACCGCTGAAGTCACCATGATCCCATCGACCAAAGCGGAAATGGACGCCGAAACCGCGCCGAAACTGCTGCGTTTGATCGATATGCTGGAAGACTGTGACGACGTGCAGGAAGTTTACCACAACGGTGAAATTTCCGACGAGGTGGCGGAAATGCTGTAATGGCGTTCGCCTGTTCATACCAAACCGGAGGCGCGTAATGGCGATCATTTTGGGGATCGATCCCGGTTCGCGCATCACCGGTTATGGTGTGATCCGTCAAACAGGTCGGCAGCTAACCTATTTAGGCAGCGGCTGTATTCGCATGAATACCGCTGAATTACCCGCTCGCCTGAAGCTCATTTATGCGGGCATCAGCGAAATCATCACTCAGTTTTCACCCGATTATTTCGCCATTGAACAGGTATTCATGGCGAAAAACGCTGACTCAGCGTTAAAACTGGGGCAGGCACGCGGCGCGGCGATTGTCGCCGCCGTTAATCATGATTTACCGGTGTTTGAGTACGCAGCGCGGCAGGTTAAGCAAACCGTGGTGGGGCTGGGCAGTGCAGAGAAAAGTCAGGTACAGCATTTGGTTCGTACCTTGCTTAAACTGGCAGCGAATCCCCAGGCCGATGCTGCGGATGCGCTGGCGATTGCGATAACGCACTGTCACGTTGCGCAAAACGCAGCGCGGATGAGCGACAGCAAACTGGTGTTAACCCGCGGTCGTCTACGATCGGGCTAAATATAAACCGCTACCCAGGACTTTCAGGCTGGATATTCATCCAGCCTTTTTTATGTTATAAAATCCGCCACATACTATTTTGGAAGGAAGCGTTCAGGTGATAGGTCGTCTACGGGGCAATATTCTGGAAAAGCAGCCACCGCTGGTGCTGATTGAAACGAACGGCGTGGGTTATGAAGTACACATGCCAATGACCTGTTTTTATGAGTTACCTGAACTCAATCATGAAGCGGTGATTTTTACCCATTTCGTGGTGCGTGAGGACGCGCAGCTGCTGTTTGGTTTTAATAGCAAACAAGAACGCGCGCTATTCCGCGAGCTGATTAAAGTCAATGGCGTGGGGCCAAAACTGGCGCTGGCGATCCTCTCCGGTATGTCGGCTCAGCAATTTGTGACTGCCGTGGAAAAAGAAGAAATCGCTACCCTGGTTAAACTTCCCGGCGTGGGTAAGAAAACAGCTGAACGTTTAGTCGTAGAGATGAAAGATCGCTTCAAGGGGATGCATGGCGACCTGTTCGGCGGCGAATCGGCCTTTACGCTGTCTACTCCGAGCGCTGAATCTGACGCCAATGATGCGGAAGCCGAAGCGGTTGCAGCGCTGGTGGCGCTGGGTTATAAACCGCAGGAAGCCAGCCGCATGATCAGCAAAGTTGGAAAACCTGATGCGGATTGCGAAACACTTATCCGCGAAGCGCTACGCGCCGCTATTTGAGGTCATTCATGATAGAAGCCGATCGCCTGGTCTCTGCTGCCAGCGTTAATGAAGAAGAAAGTATTGATCGCGCGATTCGTCCTAAACTGCTGGCTGAGTACGTCGGACAGCCACAGGTACGTGAGCAGATGGAAATTTTCATCAAAGCGGCGCAACTGCGTGGTGATGCGCTTGATCATTTACTGATTTTTGGGCCGCCAGGATTAGGTAAAACCACGCTGGCAAATATCGTCGCCAATGAAATGGGCGTTAACCTACGGACGACTTCTGGCCCGGTACTTGAAAAGGCTGGCGATCTGGCCGCCATGCTGACCAACCTTGAACCCCATGATGTACTGTTTATTGATGAAATCCATCGCTTATCGCCGGTTGTGGAAGAGGTGCTCTATCCTGCAATGGAGGATTATCAGCTGGACATCATGATTGGCGAAGGGCCGGCTGCGCGTTCAATCAAAATTGATTTACCCCCCTTTACCCTGATCGGTGCGACAACGCGGGCGGGCTCGCTGACATCGCCGCTGCGCGATCGCTTCGGTATTGTGCAGCGGCTGGAGTTTTATCAGGTCAACGATCTGCAGCATATTGTCAGCCGCAGCGCAGCCTGTTTAGATCTGGCGTTGAGTGAGGAAGGAGCGCTGGAAATTGCGCGTCGTTCACGGGGCACACCGCGTATTGCTAACCGTTTGCTGCGACGCGTACGTGATTTTGCTGAAGTGCGCGCCAACGGTAATTTAAGCGGAGAGGTGTCATGTAGCGCGCTTGACATGCTGAATGTTGACAGCGAAGGCTTTGATTACATGGACCGCAAACTGCTGCTGGCAATCATCGATAAATTTACCGGTGGCCCGGTTGGCCTGGATAACCTTGCCGCTGCCATTGGCGAAGAGCGTGAAACGATTGAGGATGTAATTGAACCCTTCCTGATCCAGCAAGGCTTTATTCAGCGCACGCCACGTGGCCGGATGGCCACGCAGCATGCTTACCGCCATTTTGGCATTACGCGAGAGTCCTGATCACACCGCCGGTTTATGTATCATGCTGATGATAAACAGAATAGCGGCGCACAATACGACAGAAGGACCAGCAGGCGTGTCATAAAAGGCAGAAAAAGTGAGGCCGCCTGTCACCGCTATAATTCCGACAATTACCGCAATGCCTGCCATCTGCTCAGGCGAACGGGCAAAGCGGCGCGCTGTGGCGGCGGGAATGATCAATAGCGAAGTGATTATCAGCGCACCAACAAACTTCATCGCCACACCAATCGTCAGCGCCGTGACGAGCATCAAGACTAAACGCGTACATTGAATGTTTACACCATCGACTTGCGCCAGTTCTGGGCTGATGGTCATCGACAACAGTGACCGCCATTGCCACGCCATCACCGCCAACACCAAGAATACGCCAGCGCCCAGGGTCCACAAATCGTCTGGCGTGACCGCCAGCAGATCGCCAAACAGGTATACCATTAAATCAACGCGAACGTTTGACATCAGGCTGACCACCACCAGACCTAAGGAGAGTGCGCTGTGCGCCATGATGCCCAGCAGCGTATCAATGGCAAGGTGGGGGCGGCGCTCCAGCCAGATTAAACCCAGCGCCAGACAAACGGTAACCGTAATGATGGCATAATATGGATTCACGTTAAGCAGCAAACCAAACGCCACACCAAGCAGCGATGCGTGAGCTAACGTATCGCCAAAATAAGACATTTTACGCCAGACGACAAACGAACCCAGTGGGCCAGCCGCCAGCGCTAACATGACGCCACCTAACCAGCCAGGTAATAATAACTCAATCATGATGGTCCTTGTCCCCTGCGTAAAACGATACGTCCCTGAAGATCGTGACGGTGGTTATGGTGATGACGATAAATAGCCAGCTGCTGCGCTTCGCGCGGGCCGAACATAGCGATAAATTCAGGATGCTGCGATACCGCTTCCGGCGTGCCTGAACAGCAAATGTGATGGTTCAGGCATAACACTTCATCGGTTTTTGCCATGACTAAATGCAGGTCATGAGACACCATCAGCACGCCGCAATTCAGTTCATGACGCAGCTGATCAATCAAATCATACAGCGCGACCTGACCATTCACGTCCACACCTTGCGTTGGCTCATCAAGGACTAATAACCGGGGCTGATTGAGCAGGGCGCGTGCCAGCAAGACGCGCTGGGTTTCCCCGCCGGAAAGCTTTTGCAGCGGCGATTTAAGCAGATGACCGGCCTGAACGCGTTTTAACGCCGGCAAAATATCTGCCATTCTGCTGTTGCGTGACAGGCGCATAAAGCGTTCAACCGTGACCGGCAGAGTAGGGTCTATGTGCAATTTTTGTGGCACATAGCCGATGCGTAGATCCGCGGTTCGCTGGACGTTCCCGGCATCAGGCGTAAGAAGCCCTAAGACTACCCGCACCAGCGTAGATTTACCTGCTCCGTTAGGGCCGAGCAAAGTAAGAATGCGGCCCGGCTGTAAAGCCAGAGTGATGCCTGATAATACGGCGCGCTGCCCATATTTTACCGATACGTTTTCAAGTGTGACGAGTGAGGACATAGTATTTACAGGTTGCACAGAATTTAGAATGTTATAATATCACACCCCATCACTTGCTCACGATGGAAAGTCGCATTATGTTACATAAAAAAAAGGGCCTGTTCTTCGCCTTTTCAGCCTTCTCTTTCGCCGCATCAATCGCGCTTCCGGCTCATGCCAGTATTGTTGCTTCGATCAAGCCTGTAGGGTTTATCGCCTCTGCTATTGCCGATGGCGTCACGCCTGTTGACGTGCTGCTGCCGGATGGGGCTTCAGAGCATGACTATTCGTTACGTCCTTCAGATGCAAAACGCATAAAATCCGCGGACTTAGTGGTTTGGGTAGGCCCCAGTATGGAAGCCTTCATGAGCAAATCCGTCGCTGAATTACCTGCTAAAAAAAACCTGGCGATTGCCGATATACAAGGGGTGAATGCGTTGCTGATGAGTGGAGATGATGATGATGACCACCCTCATGACGGGCACGGGCCAGAAAAATCCGAAGACCATGACGCGTCTGCGCATCATCATGATCATGGACAGTTTAATATGCACCTGTGGATGTCCCCAGAGATAGCAAGGAAAACCGCGGTTGCAATCCATGAAAAATTATTGGAACTTATGCCGCAAGACAAAGCCAAACTTGACGCTAACCTGCAGCATTTTGAGGCAGAATTAGCCGCTACGGACAAACGCATTGGCGCGCAACTTGCTCCGGTCAGGAACAAAGGATATTTCGTTTTTCACGACGCTTATACCTACTTTGAGCACTATTACGGTCTGACGCCTACCGGGCATTTTACCGTAAATCCTGAGATCCAACCGGGCGCACAGCGTTTACATCAAATACGAACACAGTTGGTTGAGCAGAAGGCCGTTTGCGTCTTTGCTGAGCCACAATTCAGGCCGGCAGTCATCGATGCTGTAGCCAGGGGGACACAGGTGCGTAAAGGCACGCTGGACCCGCTCGGTACAGACATCAGCTTATCTAAAGACAGCTATGTGAAGTTCCTCTCACAACTGTCGAGCCAGTATGCAACCTGCCTGAAAGGAGCTTAGAGGAATAGGTAAAAGTGCAGCAGATAGCCCGCTCTGTCGCCCTCGCATTTAATAATTTGCCGCGCCCCCACCGCGTAATGCTGGGTTCATTAACTGTTGTAACTCTGGCCGTCGCCGTCTGGCGGCCTTATGTTTATCATCCTACCGATGATGTGTTGCCGATTGTCAAAACCATCGAGCTGGATAAAAATGAGCTTCGTACGCTGTTGCCGGAAGCCAGTGAGCCGATCGATCAAAGCACACCGGAACCAGACGAAGAACTGCCTGCGGATGACATGGATAAAGAGGTGCCTGAAACCAGCGGCGTCCATGACTATACCGTCTCATCTGGCGATACATTAAGTAGCGCGCTCAACCAATATGGCATTGATATTGGTGATATTACTGCTTTGGTTGCCAGCGATCGCGATCTGCGTACCTTACAGGTCGGGCAGCAACTCAGCTGGACGCTGGCTGACGATGGCAGCCTACAAACGTTGAGCTGGGAAATTTCCCGCCGTGAAACCCGCACCTACGAGCGCACCGATAAAGGTGGCTTCAAAATGCAGACTGAGCTGCAGAAGGGTGAATGGAAAAACAACGTATTGCAGGGCGAAGTGCGGGGCAGTTTTGCTGCCAGCGCCCAGCGTGCCGGATTAAGCAGTGCTGAAATCAGCAGCGTAATTAAAGCGCTGCAATGGCAAATGGATTTCCGCAAACTGCGCGCGGGCGATCAGTTTAGCGTGCTGATGTCACGCGAAATGCTGGACGGTAAAAGCGCTCAAAGCCAGCTGTTAGGTGTGCGTTTGCATACCGGTGGAAAAGATTATTACGCTTTCCGCGCCGAAGATGGCAAGTTTTATGACCGTAATGCAGCCGGGTTGGCGCGTGGTTTTATGCGCTTTCCAACCGTGAAACAGTATCGCGTTTCATCTAATTTTAATCCGCGCCGGCTTAATCCGGTTACTGGACGTATCGCGCCTCACAAAGGTGTCGATTTCGCTCTCCCAATTGGCACGCCGGTACTGGCGGTCGGTGATGGCGAGATCGTGGTTGCGAAAAACGGCGGCGCAGCGGGCAACTATGTGGCAATCCGCCACGGTCGCCAGTATATGACCCGTTACATGCACATGAAGAAGGTATTGGTAAAACCGGGCCAGAAAGTGAAGCGTGGCGATCGCATTGGTTTATCAGGCAATACGGGGCGTTCAACCGGACCTCATTTGCATTTTGAAATCTGGATTAACAACCAGGCGGTAAACCCATTGACGGCGAAACTGCCGCGTATGGAAGGGCTGACCGGCAAAGATCGTACCCAGTACTTAGCACAAGTTAAATCCTGGTTACCACAATTAAGCCTGAAATAAGCGTTTCCTTTGTAGTAATGCAAAAACCGACGGCCAGGCTGTCGGTTTTTTCATATCTATTGCGGGATGATTGCAAATTTGCACATCGACATTATCATTAGCCGGTCATTGATTGAGGCGAGTGCATGGAAACCCGTAAAAAAAATAACATTGAGTTTATTCCCGTTTTTGAACGTTCATTCCTTAAACCTAAATACTGGGGTAGCTGGCTAGCGATTGGTGCGTTAGCGGGCATGGCGAGACTGCCAGCAAAAGTGCGCGACCCGATTTTAGGCAGATTGGGAAAATTTGGCGGGAAGCTTGCCAAAGGCGCGCGACGTCGGGCGCTGATCAATCTCTGTTATTGCTTGCCTGAACTGAGCGAAACGCAGCGCGCTGAAATTGTGGAGCGCATGTTTGCTACCGCGCCACAAGCGATGGCTATGATGGCGGAACTCGGGATGCGCGATCCTGCCCGTATCCGTCCGCGTGTTGAATGGCACGGTCGTGAAATTATCGATCAGATGCAGACAGAAAAGCAGAACGTCATTTTTCTGGTGCCGCACGGTTGGGCGGTGGATATTCCCGCCATGCTGCTGGCCTCCGAAGGCCAAAAAATGGCGGCAATGTTTCACAACCAAAGTGATCCGCTACTGGACTATGTATGGAACCGGGTACGTCGCCGCTTTGGTGGTCGTATGCATGCGCGTAATGACGGCATCAAACCTTTTATTAGTTCTGTGCGTCAGGGGTATTGGGGCTACTATCTTCCTGATCAGGATCATGGCGCAGAACATAGCGAATTTGTCGATTTCTTTGCCACGTACAAAGCGACCTTACCAGCGGTTGGGCGTTTAATGAAAGTGTGTCGTGCACGCGTTGTGCCGCTGTTTCCGGTATATAACGAGAAAACGCACAAGCTTGAAATTTATGTGCGACCGCCGATGGATGATTTGCTCGAAGCCGACGATCGCCAACTGGCACGTCGTATGAATGAAGAAGTCGAAGTGTTTGTGCGGCCCCATCCAGAACAATATACCTGGATATTAAAGTTGTTTAAAACGCGAAAAGAGGGCGACATCGAACCTTATAAGCGTAAAGAGCTTTATCCGCGTAAATAGCCCAAGGCCGCATAAAAGCGGCCTTGTGTTTATAGCGACATCAACTGCGCGCGGCGTTTGCGCTCACGCAGAAAGAGCAACACCAGACCAAACCACAGCACGCCACTGGCAAAGTTAACCAGACTAAACCACAGCGTGCCGCCACTGAAGTAGCCGCTTTTCGCCAGTTCGATCCCGATAGCGAATGTGATGATACTAATCATGCCAAGCATGGCCGCTACGCTGCCTTTTCCTTCACTGCTGGCGTACAGCGTTAAGCGATACAAACCCGCATTCACCATACCAGCACCAAACGCGTACAGGCTCAGCCCGGCAGTCAGTAACAGATAGCTATGGCTATGCAGCAAACTGGCCATTAACGCCAGCCCTAAACCAGGCAAAATCGGCCATGTGGCAAATTTTACGGGTTGTTCAATCGGTACGCGCCCTGCAAGCTTACTCAGGGTCAGATTGCCTCCAATCATCGCCAGAAAAACAGGCAGTTGCAGCAGAGCATATTGCATACGCGACAGGCCTTCGTCGTGCATTAGGATCACTGGCGACAGCGCCACCCACGTCAGGATGGGAATAAACACGAGCCCAATGGCGAACGATCCGTATATCACCTGACGATCTTTCGCCAGTCGCGCATAACTGCGGGCCAGACTGGGTAACGAGACGGAGTGGCTGCGATCCCCCGCGGTTTCTGGCATTACGCGCCACAACACGAGAAAAGCCAGGATGCTACAGGCTGCGAACAGCCAAAACATACTGCGCCAGCCGCCGAGGGTTAACCATGCGGCGCCAGCCAGCGGCCCGGCCAGTGGCGCGAGTAACGCGACGTTCGCCATCAATGCCATCATGCGGACGGCTAATGCCTCGTCGAACGCTTCCTGAATAGCGGCATAGCCGACCGCGCCGATGAAGCACAGACTGATGCCCTGTATGAAGCGCAACCCGACGAATTGTTGAATATCGTTAACCCAGGTTGTCAGAATGCAGGCCGCCGCAAAAAACAGTATGCCAGACAGCATAATAGGGCGACGACCAAACTTGTCAGAAAGTGGTCCCAGCAGCCATTGCAGTACCACGCCCCCCAGCAGATAAGCCGTCAAAGAAGTAGAAATCCATTCCGGGCCGACATGAAATTCATCCGTGACGATCAACATGCCTGGCTGAATCATGTCATGCGCGATATAAGTCGCAAATTCAAACAGAACCAACGCCAGTGGAAACAGTAAACTGCGCCCGCTCAGTTGGCTGACAGGTTGAAAGCGAACCATCTGGCCTCCTTGTCAGAAAATAAAAACGCGACTGTCAGGCAGTCGCGTTATCCGATTGATACAGTCGCTGTCAGCGACAGGAAATTAATCCACGCGCAATACACGGCTGGTGTTGGTGGTACCGGTAGCGCCCATCACGTCGCCTTGCGTCACAATCACTAAATCACCGGAAACCAGGAAACCCTTGTCACGCAGCAGTTTTACGGCGTCATGGGCCGCAGCAACCCCATCGTTATTGCTGTCGAAAAACACGGGCGTCACACCACGATAAAGTGCTGTCAGATTCAGCGTACGTTCGTGACGTGACATGGCGAAGATTGGCAGGCCGGAGGTAATACGTGAAGTCATTAACGGGGTACGACCTGACTCAGTCATAGTGATAATTGCGGTGACGCCTTGCAAATGGTTTGCCGCATACATAGCAGACATCGCAATGGCTTCTTCAATGTTATCGAACTGCACTTCTAAACGGTGTTTCGATACGTTCACGCTTGGAATTTTTTCCGCGCCTAAACACACTTTTGCCATTGCGGAAACGGTTTCAGCGGGATACTGACCCGCAGCCGTTTCAGCGGAAAGCATGACCGCATCGGTACCATCCAGCACAGCGTTAGCCACGTCCATCACTTCGGCGCGGGTTGGCATTGGATTCGTAATCATTGATTCCATCATCTGTGTGGCGGTAATGATGGTTCGGTTTAACTGACGCGCACGACGTATCAAGGCTTTCTGAATACCCACCAGCTCAGGATCGCCAATCTCCACGCCCAGGTCGCCACGCGCGACCATCACCACATCGGATGCCAGAATGATGTCATCCATGGCTTCCTGGCTGGCTACGGCTTCAGCACGTTCAACCTTTGCAACCAGCCTGGCTTCGCAACCCGCCTCGCGCGCCAGTCGGCGAGCGTAATGCATATCTTCACCACTGCGTGGGAAAGAAATGGCCAGGTAATCAACCTTGATTTTTGCAGCGGTGAGAATATCCGCTTTGTCTTTTTCAGTCAGCGCTTCCGC
The DNA here is from genome assembly GCF_014946725.1 of Mixta mediterraneensis. GTDB lineage: Bacteria > Pseudomonadota > Gammaproteobacteria > Enterobacterales > Enterobacteriaceae > Pantoea > Pantoea mediterraneensis. The sequence goes on along the minus strand of NZ_JACFXY010000006.1, from coordinate 10,861 downwards.
TGACAGCCCACCGCCCAGTTTGTTGATGCCTTTATTGTTCGACAACGGGCCACCAACGGTGACTTCGGTAAACACTTTCATGTCCTGAACTTCAAGCACTTTTAGCTGTACACGACCGTCGTCAAGCAACAAAATATCGCCCGGCACCACGTCAGCAGGTAACCCTTTGTAATCAATGCCAACACGCTCTTTATCGCCTTCGCCTTTACCCAGGCTGGCATCAAGCAGGAAGCGGTCGCCAATATTCAGGAAAACTTTACCTTCTTTGAAGGTCGATACACGTATTTTCGGCCCTTGAAGGTCGCCGAGAATGGCCACATGGCGGCCCAGTTTAGCAGCAATTTCACGGACTTTGTCGGCACGCATTTGGTGATCTTCTGGCGTGCCGTGGGAGAAATTAAGACGAACAACGTTCGCACCAGCAGCAATGATTTTTTCGAGGTTGTTATCGCGATCGGTAGCCGGGCCGAGGGTTGTAACGATCTTGGTTCTTCTGAGACGTCTTGACATGAAGGACTCCGTTAACAAATTAGCATGTCCCTTCGTTTGGACATGGTGTGGTCATTTATTTTATATGATCGATGCGGTGTGATACGACGCACATATGTAAATGTGCTGTTAATTTTTTTATTGGACGCGGTTACAAGCAGAATCTCCCTGCCATAAGCGCTACTTTACTCGTTTAGAGCATCCCGGAACGGTACACCGCGCTCAAGGGAGAAACCGGTAGCTAAAAAATCGATCACGGTTAATTGCGCCAGGCGCGATACCCTCGGCCAACAGACATCGTATCTCCCGGCACATCAGGCACCAAAGCCTGGATGGCGTATTGGGCAAGAGGTGAGTCGGGAGAGGCGATGGCAATAACGGTGGAACCGTTTACACGGGCCAGGCGAGCCAGTTCTACCATATTTTGTGGGCGCCCAGTATGCGAAATAAGAACAAATACGTCGGCTGGACGACTATTTATACAACTCATGCGCTGGATCACAATATCGCCCGACCCGATGACAGGCAAATTAACATGCAAAAATCGTCATAAGCCCTCACTGCCGAAATGCCAGGGCCGAAGCACGCCAGTTTATGTGCCGTGTCAGGTGTGTCCATTTGTCGCATGGTGGGCAGATCCCGATGATTACGTGCTGTTGCAGCCGACAAGCGCCGCATCGAAAATTTAATGGTTGCCGCTTTCAACATCCTTTTTTCCACATCACTATTTATCCAACGGTTGCCTGGCGCTGTACCAGATGAAACCTGAAATCAAAACCACGCATACCCAGACGATGGCAAAAGGCTCGCTGATGTCGGCGGCCTGTGCCAGCGTAGCAATACGGGAATGGACTGATTTTGCGGCGCCACGAGAAGATGACTTTATGTTCAGAGTTACTTAGCGCAGCCAGCTGCGCGCCCTGCGTTTACCCAGCACTGGCATAACCCGATGAGTATCATCACTTTTATCGATTTCAATTATTACTGTCGCTTGATGCGATTAACAGGGAATATATTGCGTTAAGCACTAACAACCTGCCATACCGGAGACGCTTGATAGGGTTTTTTTAGCAGCATGTGATCCGGTGGAAGTTTTATCTGGACAAGCTCTGACATAGAAAAAACGCGTAAAGCGCACGCGTCAACACACATGCAGCCGCAATCCGGTACAGAGTTATTCCGGTTGACGACAGCGAGCCGGTTTACCTGGCTCGGGGAAAAAAGTACATTGTGCTGAAAGAAAATTACAACATGGACCCGGTTGCTGAGGACGCATCGCCACCGGGGCTATCCTGCAACGAGGAGAGGAAAATGGCGGTAACACAAACAGCCCAGGCATGCGATCTGGTGATTTTCGGTGCCAAAGGCGATCTTGCGCGCCGTAAACTGTTGCCTTCACTGTATCAGCTGGAAAAAGCAGGTCAGATCCATGAAGAGACGCGCATTATTGGCGTAGGTCGCGCCGAATGGGATAAAGCAGAATACACCAGAGTGGTACGTGAAGCGCTGGAAACCTTCATGAAGGAGAAAATAGACGAAGCGCTATGGGATAAGCTCAGCGGCCGTCTTGACTTCTGCAACCTCGACGTTAATGACACCTCGCATTTCCCGAAACTGGGCAAAATGCTCGATCAAAAAAATCGTACCACCATTAACTATTTCGCCATGCCGCCAAGCACGTTTGGCGCGATTTGTCAGGGTCTGGGCACGGCAAAACTTAATGCTAAACCGGCACGCGTGGTAATGGAAAAACCGCTTGGCACGTCACTGGAAACCTCGCAAGAAATTAACGACAGCGTGGGAAAATACTTTGAAGAGAGCCAGGTTTTCCGTATTGACCACTACCTTGGAAAAGAGACGGTCCTGAATCTGCTGGCGCTGCGTTTTGCGAACTCCATTTTTGTCAACAACTGGGACAATCGCACCATTGATCACGTGCAGATTACCGTGGCGGAAGAGGTGGGTATCGAAGGTCGGTGGGGTTACTTCGACAAAGCCGGTCAGATGCGCGACATGATCCAGAACCATTTGCTGCAAATCCTGACGATGATTGCGATGTCACCGCCGTCAGATCTCAGCGCAGACAGCATCCGTGACGAGAAAGTAAAAGTCCTGCGCTCGCTGCGCCGTATCGATCAAACCAACGTGCGCGATAAAACCGTGCGCGGGCAATACACCGCCGGCTTTGTTCAGGGCAAAAAAGTCCCCGGTTATCTGGAAGAAGAGGGCGCGAATAAAACCAGCGCGACCGAAACTTTTGTGGCAATCCGCGTTGATATTGATAACTGGCGTTGGGCGGGAGTACCGTTCTACCTGCGAACCGGCAAGCGCCTGCCAACCAAATGTTCTGAAGTGGTTGTGTATTTCAAAAATCCTGAGATGAACCTGTTTAAGGACTCCTATTCAGAGCTGCCACAGAACAAGCTGACCATCCGTTTACAGCCGGATGAAGGCGTAGATATTGAGATTCTGAACAAAGTACCGGGTCTTGATCACAAGCACAAACTGCAAACTACCAAGCTGGATCTGAGTTATTCCGAAACGTTTAACCAGTCGCATCTGGCGGATGCCTATGAACGTCTGCTGTTAGAAACCATGCGTGGCATCCAGGCTCTGTTCGTACGTCGTGACGAAGTGGAAGCAGCCTGGACGTGGGTAGACTCAATTGTTAATGCCTGGGCCGCTGATGGCGACTCCTCTAAGCCTTACCAGGCGGGAACATGGGGACCGGTGGCTTCCGTTGCTATGATTACTCGCGATGGACGTTCCTGGAATGAGTTCGAATAACTGAAATAATCTGGCCCGCCATGAGCGGGCCTTTTTGTCTCTGTTATCATCCTGAGAAATTGAACTGGCGTTTCAAAAACATCGTAGTTCAATAGACGCCTGCGAAGCTTATCATGTATGGTAGATGCGCTAATTTACAGGGTTAGCGCCGACGCGCCTGTGTCGGAACGTTAATCCCGGCATTATCAAGCAAGGGGAAGTGATGAAAAACTGGACAACGAGTGCAGAACAGATTCTCAAAACCGGACCAGTCGTGCCGGTTATCGTAGTGAACAAGCTGGAACACGCGGTGCCGATGGCGAAAGCGCTGGTGGCAGGCGGAGTAAAAGTACTGGAAGTGACGCTGCGCACCCCGGTGGCAATGGATGCTTTGCGGGCGATGATTAAAGCGGTCCCGGAAGCGATTGTAGGAGCGGGTACGGTGATTAATACTCAGCAGTTGCAGGAAGTTACCGAAGCGGGTGCCCAGTTTATCATTAGTCCTGGGATTAGCGAATCTTTGCTGAAAGCGGCGGTTGAAGGCCCAGTGCCGCTCATTCCTGGTATCAGCACGGTTTCTGAACTGATGACCGGTATGGATTATGGGCTGCGCGAATTTAAGTTTTTCCCGGCAGAAGCGAATGGGGGTGTAAAAGCGTTACAGGCGATCGGTGGGCCTTTCCCGCAGGTGCGTTTCTGCCCAACCGGCGGCATTTCACCCGCTAACTATCGCGATTACCTGGCGCTGAAAAGTGTGCTGTGCATTGGTGGCTCGTGGCTGGTGCCAAATGATGCGCTGGAGACGGGCGACTGGGATCGAATCACTAAGCTGGCGCGTGAAGCGGTAGAAGGCGCTCAATAACCGAAGTGCGGTGAACCTCTGCTCACCGCATCAGAGTTAACCCTGGACCTTGATCGACGCCGCGCTGGCTACAGCACGTGCAATCGCCTGGTCGGTGGTATCGCCACTGGCCAGCGTCACACCTAAACGGCGTTGTCCATCAATAGCGGGCTTACCAAACAGACGCACCTGCAAACCCGCGCCCAGCGCCGCTTCCACATTTACGAACTGTACGTTCTGGCTGACTAGTTGTGGCAGGATCACGGCGGATGCCGACGGGCCATACTGGCGAATGCCGCCAACCGGCAGGCCCAGGAAAGCGCGTACATGCAGAGCGAACGCCGACAGATCCTGCGAAATCAGCGTCACCATGCCGGTATCGTGCGGACGCGGCGAGACTTCACTGAACACCACCTCATCACCACAAACAAACAGCTCAACGCCAAACAGGCCATATCCCCCTAAAGCTTTTATCACTTTTTCAGCGATGTCTTGCGCCTGTTCTAGCGCTTTATCGCTCATCTGCTGTGGCTGCCAGGATTCACGGTAGTCACCCTCTTCCTGACGATGACCAATGGGGGCGCAAAAGTGAATGCCATCCACCGCGCTAATGGTCAGCAGAGTAATTTCAACATCAAACTTCACCACACCTTCAACGATGACGCGACCGGCACCGGCACGTCCGCCTTGCTGCGCATACGCCCAGGCCTGGTCCAGCTGGCTGGCTTCGCGAATAAAGCTCTGGCCTTTACCGGATGAGCTCATTACCGGCTTAACGATACACGGGAAACCGATCTCAGTGGCTGCAGCATCAAAAGTGGCTTTGCTGTCGGCGAAGCGATAGCGGGAGGTGGGCAGTGCCAGCTCTTCAGCCGCAAGGCGGCGAATGCCTTCACGGTTCATGGTCAGCCGCGCGGCACGAGCCGTCGGCACGACGCGCTGGCCAGGCTGTTCCAGCTCAACCAGCTTTTCTGTGGCAATGGCCTCGATTTCCGGCACCAAAAAGTCCGGTTTTTCCTGGGCGATAAGTGCTGCCAGCGCATCGCCATCCAGCATATTGATGACGTGGCTACGATGCGCAACGTGCATCGCAGGTGCATCGGCGTAACGATCAACCGCAATCACTTCTACACCTAAACGCTGGCATTCCAGCGCGACTTCTTTACCCAGCTCGCCTGAGCCTAACAACATCACACGCGTCGCAGCAGGGCGCAGCGCAGTTCCGAGGGTCGTCATTATTCCACCTAAACAGTCACAAAAATGCGCGCGCAGTATAAACGAAAACGTTTGCGTTCTCATCCTTCCGTCACGGATGGCTTTTCTTGCTTTGCCTGCTCTGTCATTTTCTCAGGCCCGTTTCGTCAGAGCTGTTGGCTAACCACACGAACAGGCGTGGATAAATCACTAATGGCAACAGATCCAATCGGCACTGAAGAAAAGCCCATAGGTGAGCTGTGATAACAGGCAAAAAGAGAGCAGGGCGAACAAGCCCGCTTCTCCGCCAGTTAAGTTATTTCTGAGGGGCAGATGTGGCCTTTTTGCCGCTTCGGTTATCGGTCTCCGCTTGGCATCTTCGGTCAGAGATGCCACGCTTACAGGACATTACTTTCACGGAGACGGATGTCATGAAAGCACCCATCGCAAATAAAATCCCTTATGAAATGTCGCTGCATGGCGAAACGCGTATCGATAATTATTACTGGCTGCGTGATGATAAACGTGAAAACAGCGATGTACTTGATTACCTGCGTGCCGAAAATAATTACGGCAGAAAAATCATGGCATCACAGCAGCCATTGCAGGACAGTATTCTTAAAGAGATCGTTGACCGCTTGCCACCGCAAGACCATTCCGTTCCTTATGTTAAAAATGGTTACCGTTATCAAAGTCGCTACGAAAGCGGCAACGAATATGCGGCCTATTATCGCCAACCGGCCAACAGCGAAGCGGAAGAGGAATGGACGCTATTGCTTGATGCCAACCAGCGCGCCTCACACAGTGAGTTTTATACCATGGGCGCGTTGCACATCAGCCCGGATAATAAGGTAATGGCGCTGGCGGAGGATTTCCTTTCACGTCGCCAATATGGCATTCGCTTTCGTAACCTGCAAAGCGGTAGCTGGTATCCCGAAGTATTAAGTAACGCCTCTTCCAGCTTTGCCTGGGGCAATGACTCGCGCACCGTATATTACGTGCAAAAGCATCCACAAACTCTGCTTTCTTATCAGGTCTGGCGGCACGATCTCGGGACATCGCAGGCTGACGATCAGTTAATCTATGAAGAGAAGGATGACACCTATCATCTTAGCGTGCATAAAACCACCTCTAAACAGTTTATTCTGATAGCGCTTTACAGCACCACAACCAGTGAAATACAGCTGCTTGATGCCGGTTTTCCTGATGCGCAGCCGCAGGTATTTTTGCCACGTCGTAAAGACCATGAATATAGCCTTGATCACTACGAGCATCAGTTCTTTATTCGCTCCAATCGCGACGGCAAAAATTTCGGTTTGTATCGTTCCCGTTATCTGGCTAAGGCGCGCTGGGAAACCATTATTCCGGCACGTGACCATGTCGTCATGGAAGATTTCCAGCTCTTCCGTGACTGGCTGGTCGTGGAGGAACGGCAACGCGGCTTAACCAGCTTGCGGCAAATAAACTGGAGCAGCGGCGAAACCAGTGGTATCGCGTTCGACGATCCGACCTATGTAACCTGGCTGGCCTATAACCCTTCACCACGCACCAGTAAACTGCGTTATGGTTATTCATCAATGACCACCCCTACGACTCTGTTTGAGCTGGATATGGATACCGGCGAACGCCGCGTTCTTAAACAAAGCGTGGTCGGCAATTTCAATGCGGATGATTATAAAAGCGAACACCACTGGATTACCGTTACTGACGGCACCGAAGTGCCGGTATCGCTGGTTTATCACCGCAAACACTACCAGCCAGGGAAGAATCCGATGCTGGTATACGGCTATGGCGCTTATGGTAGTAACATGGATGCGGATTTTAGCGTCAGTCGTCTGAGCCTGCTGGACCGCGGTTTTGTCTATGCGCTGGTACAGGTTCGCGGCGGCGGCGAGCTGGGCCAGCAATGGTACGATGGCGGGCGCCTGCTGAATAAGATGAACAGTTTTACCGATTTTATCGATGTCACCCAGGCCCTGGTCAAACGCGGCTTCGCGCATCCTGAGCGATTGTATGCCATGGGAGGCAGCGCGGGTGGATTGTTAATGGGAGCGGTGATCAATCTGGCGCCACAGTGTTTTCACGGCGTGATCGCACAGGTGCCGTTCGTGGATGTCGTCACCACCATGCTCGACGAATCCATCCCGTTAACCACGGGCGAATACGATGAGTGGGGCAACCCTGATGACGAGGAATATTATCGCTACATCAGGCAGTACAGCCCGTATGATAACGTCGAAGCGAAAGCCTATCCGCATTTGCTTGTCACCACCGGCTTACACGATTCCCAGGTGCAATACTGGGAACCGGCTAAATGGGTGGCGAAGCTAAGAGAAATGAAAACCGACGATAATTTACTGCTGCTGTGTACCGACATGGATTCCGGGCATGGCGGTAAATCAGGTCGCTATAAGGCCTATGAAGGCGTGGCGATGGAGCTGACTTTTATTATCGCATTAGCGCAGGGCAGTTTGCCTGACACCCGCGATTACTGAAGCTGACTGAGATATTTACGTAGCGCCTGCCGCAACGGTGGGCGTAAATCTTTGACGTTATCCAGCATCCATTTCAGGTACCCCGGATCTTTCTTTGCGATGACCGCAACGGGCTGACCACGGTATTTGCCAAACGGCAGCACGTCGTCGGACTGTTTCGCTGGCTGGCAACGCTGCGCCATTTGCGTCGTATCCCAGCCAGATATTGCCATAATGCGGATCAATAGCGCGGCGGTGACATAACAGTCGTAAAGTGCGCGGTGCGCATGGAGATCATCCGGGGGGGTAACGTCAAGCTTCAGGCTATGCCGCAACGCCTGGTTGCCATATTTAATGCCCGGCCACAGCTGGCGAGCCAGCGTCATTGTGCAGATCCATTCGCCATGCATTTCCGGCAGCATACGCCGATCAAAACTGGCATTATGCGCCACATAAAACGGACTGCCATGATAACGACCGATCGCCTGCTCAATTGTCGGTTTGCCAGCGACCATCGCCTCGGTGATGCGATGCACCGCTATCGCCTGGCGGCTGATGGGACGATCGGGTGAAATCAAATCACTCATGGGATTTACGATCTGCCCGTCGATGACATCGACCGATGCGACCTCTACCACGCCGCCTTGTAAGCCGCAGGTTTCAGTATCAATCACTCGCAACATAACTATTTCTGCTTCGGTTCGTAGGGCAGGCGAGACAGGCTCAGCGATGCCTGGCGGTAATGCATCAAACGCTGACGGAACCAGTCGCGCAGCGCTTCAGGCTGCTCATTCGCGACCATTTCGGCCACGACTGGCATGTTATAGCGCTCTTTGAACGCCACACCCGCTGCAGCTAAATCGACGTTCACTTTGTCTTTCTCTTCCTGCGACAGCAGGGCAAGGTTGTGACTCATGGTGTTCTCCTGATGATGTCGGGCAAAAGTAATGTTTTCCCCCGTCTGAATCAAGAGTAAAGGATCGCACCGCTGGTCTCGACACCTTAAAAACAGCAGCGTATCCTTGCGCCACGTTTGCAGCGATAGCTGCGGTTAAAAGGATGATCTCATGCAAAAAAAACTCGCCTCACGTGTGGCAATGTCCCTGATTGCTACCAGCGCGTTAGCTTTTAGCCAGTTGGCTTGTGCACACGCCCACCTGACATCATCAATGCCAGCAGCCAACACCGATGTGACGCAATCCACCCGGACATTGACGCTGAGTTTTACTGAAAACGTCGAAGCGGCATTTAGCGGGGTTGAGATTGTTGATGCACAGCAAAAGCCCGTCGCTGGTGAAAAAACCAGGCTGGATGCGAAACAGCATAACCGGCTGATTGTCGATCTCGCGCAGCCGCTTGCAGCGGGAAGCTATCAGGTGAACTGGCATGTGTTGTCGGTTGATGGGCATAAAACTAAAGGAAGCTACCGCTTCAGCGTGAAGTGATTTGTGACAACGTTGTGGATTTTGCTGCGGATGCTGCATTTTATCGCCGTGATGGGGCTGACAGGCAGTGCCTTTTACACTGCACTGCTGGCCCCCGTCTCTTATCGTCGTGTGCTGGCGATCCGTATGCAGCTATTGTTGCAAATCAGCGCCGGCCTGGCATTATTGAGCGCACTGGCCATGCTGGCCACGCAAAATGTATTGATGAGTGGCGACTGGCATAATCTCAACGATGGCGTTACCTGGTTAGCCGTGCTGGGCACTCGATTTGGCATGGTGTGGCAGTGGGAAATTGGATTTGCGCTGGGCGCGTGTTTAATGATGTTGCTACGCGGGCGGCTGCGCCAACAAGGTTTGTTGCTGTCCGGGATAGGGCAGTTACTATGTCTGGCCCTGACAGGACACGCTGCGATGCACGACGGTTTTACCGGCGGCGTGCTACAACAAGTCAATCATGCGTTGCATCTGGTCGCCTCGTCTTTTTGGGCGGGTGGCTTATTACCATTGTTGTTGCTGATGCGAGATACGCGCCAGATTGATCGCCGCGCTGACGCTATTCTCACTATGATGCGATTTTCCCGCTATGGTCATCTGGCGGTGGCGCTGGCATTGCTAACCGGCCTGGTCAACAGCCTGTTCATTGTCGCCTGGCCCCTGGTGTGGCGCGACAATCTTTACCTGTTGTTGCTCTCAGTGAAGGTATCTCTGGTGGCAGTGATGGTGCTGGTGGCCTTAATAAACCGTTACTGGCTCGTGCCGCGCTTTCACCTGGCAGGAAGTGACACGCAACAAAAATTTATTCGTATGACACAGTTTGAGTTACTGCTGGCATGCGGAGTAACTGGACTGGTCAGCGTATTTGCTACGCTTTCACCAGCCTGAATATGATTAAATTGAACGAGTACAAGGTAGGCTATTTTGCTGAAGAAAGTGATCCCCGCTATTTTGCTGTTATCTGTATGCGGTCAGGCGCTGGCGGCTGAAATTATTACGGTTAGCCGCTTCGAGATCGGTAAAGATAAGTGGCCCTTTAACCGTGAAGAAGTGATGCTGACTTGCGAAAAAGATGGTTCGCTATTCGCTATTAATCCCGGCACGCTGATGCAATACCCTTTAAACGAGCTTGCTGATGCGCATTTTAAAGCGGGCCAGGTAAAAGCTCAGCCGATTAGCGTGATTCAAATTGAGGACAAAGCGAATCCAGGCAAAATGATGAGTCTGCAACCGATTATCGAGCGCACCCAGGCGCTGTGTAATAAGTAAATTGGAGGGGCGGCAGCCATGCTGCCCTTGTTTCATGCCATTTCTGCCGTTCGGATCACAAACAGCCCTCCTTTTTCCTGATCAAAACCTGGCTAGCTGGAAAATCTATCACCCTGTTCTAATCTTAAGGGGTAAGGCGAAACTGCCTTCATTAATGCCAACTTTTAGCGCACGGCTCTTTGAGAGCCATTTCCCTGGACCGAATATAGGAATCGTATTCGGTCTTTTTTTTGTTTCATTGTTTTATAATAATTATTTTCACTAAGAACCTATCCCAAAAGGAATTGTCAGATCGTAAATAATGGCAATTTTTGAGGGCGAAGTATGGCGGGCAACAAGTGGCAGATCAGCGATGAACTCTGGGAGAAAATGGCTCCACTTCTCCCGGA
>NZ_JACFXY010000005.1 GCF_014946725.1 Mixta mediterraneensis | reverse complement strand
GTATTGACAAATAACGAAGGCTGGTATGCCAGAAAGCGTGCGTATTGCCTGAAAACCCGGTCAGCTACAGAGTCACTCGTCCTGAAGCTGATTTATTCAACAAAGCCCTGTCAAGAGAACATGGCCTTTCATCAGGAACCTTAAGTAATGCGCTTATAAGACCCTGGCCGCGTGGCGAGGAAATTATTGCCAGTGCTATTGGCCTGCCGCCTGAAGAAATATGGCCAAGCCGATACCGCTCAAAAAGATACCGGGTCCGTAAGCGAAATACTATCAGCCCTGACTTCTTTGCTGTTTAAGGTCTGATATATCAACAGGAGCAGTGAAAGCTATATATAACATGGCAATACCGGGGAATTCATCGAATAATAAAAAACTATTGGCATCCAGGCGAGCAACTCGCTCATCGTGGGGATATTCGGATGTAGTGATACAGTCGATACTCAGCAAATTTTCCTGGCAACAGCCCTTCTTTATTCCTGGCGAGCAGGTTTAGCGATTCTACATTGAGGCCAGAGGAGAATAGTATGACTAATGTATTGCGAGTGCTGGTTAATTGCGGCATCTCCTGCTGACTGTTGTTTTGCATTGCTAGTGTGCGTTTGAGAGAATTTTCCGCTACCAGGAAGAAAAGTCTATACATCATTACTTAACGTGCTTTCGCTCAGAAAAACGTTCATATGTGCAATGACATGCGGAATCGTTAATCCTGACATTAAAATCGGTGCTATCGCTCCTGCCAGGTATTTTATCTGTCATCTCAAATAGTTTTTGAATTACAGGCGTTATGAGAATATTGCAATAAATCATTTCAAAGTATTTTAACTGACGCAGCCAGAAAAGGAATTACTGACTTGCAATAGAGAATAGTCTGCTGAAGTTATCGCTTGTTTTAAGATAAATAAATCATTGTGTTTAGCAATAGCGAATATCCAAAGTGCCGAGTAGAGAGTGTTATTAATTTAATACAGACCAGCCTGTCTGTGCATTACAAAGTTAATACATGGATTAGAAAGCATCTTTCTGCCAGTGACAGGAGTAGCGGCGATAAACGCGCAATAGAGAAATTTCTATGGATGATGTTAAATTATTACGTTGGATGGGTAATGCTCCCAACTTACTGATTTAGTGTATGATGGTGATTTTGAGGTGCTTGCGTGGCTTCCATTTCCATCAGATGTCCTTCCTGCTCCGCTACTGAAGGCGTGGTGCGTAACGGCAAAAGCACTGCCGGACATCAGCGCTATCTCTGCTCTCATTGCCGTAAAACATGGCAACTACAGTTCACTTACACCGCCTCTCAGCCCGGTACGCACCAGACAATCATTGATATGGCCATGAATGGCGTCGGATGTCGCGCCAGTGCACGCATTATGGGCATTGGCCTCAACACGGTTTTACGTCACTTAAAAAACTCAGGCCGCAGTCGGTAACCTCGCGCATACAACCGGGCAGTGATGTGATTGTCTGCGCTGAAATGGACGAACAGTGGGGCTACGTCGGTGCTAAATCACGTCAGCGCTGGCTGTTTTACGCGTATGACAGGATACGGAGGACGGTTGTTGCACACGTCTTCGGTGAACGCACTCTGGCCACACTGGAGCGTCTTCTGAGCCTGCTGTCGGCCTTTGAGGTCGTGGTATGGATGACGGATGGCTGGCCGCTGTATGAATCACGCCTGAAGGGAAAGCTGCACGTTATCAGCAAGCGTTACACTCAGCGCATTGAGCGACATAACCTGAATCTGAGACAACATCTGGCAAGGCTGGGACGGAAGTCACTGTCGTTCTCAAAATCGGTGGAGCTGCATGACAAGGTCATCGGACATTATCTGAACATAAAACACTATCAGTAAGTTGGAGTCATTACCCGTTGGATGGTGGCAGTATTCTTTGCTCTAAAAAGAATTATCTTAAAGTTATAGTGAAACTTTTTGTTTATATTTATTACATTAAAGTGGCTGGTTAATTAAGGGGTAACTAACCAGTCACTGTATTGAGCTACATTAACCCGTGTCGTTGAGGGCGAAATATACGGCACGCAGTCAGATATTTTTACCCTGATAGCCAGGAAATTCCGTCACCTGCCGAGTCCTGTTAGAGCTAAGCTTATCCATAATATTGCATCATATAGAGGCAGTCAGCACGCATTGTTGATGCCGCGTGCAAAGATGTCGATTATTTTAGCGCGTTGTTGCTGAGTGGTTAATAAATTTCAATGACCAGATCACATTTGGCGTGACTCTTATAAAATCGTCACGTCCTGACGAAAGGCACATGCCGTTTCTAATAAATTTATCAAGATAATATAGTAATGAAAAATAAATATTATTTTATGGCGCTAATCATCTGCGTTCAATTAAGTTAATCGCACACATAAACAGAAGAGTTGAGCGAGGCTGTATGGCAACCGGGTATCGCCTCGTTATTGTAAGCGTCCCTTGATTGTTAATGATAAAAGAAAGACCACGCCGAATTCAGCTTCCAGTGAGAGAAATAACTTGCCGTAATAATGCATTTCTCTGGAGTGGATGAACGTTTACCTGGGTGAGTTTCAAGTGAGTATTATTAGCCATCGTGCACGGAAAAATATTGCTTGTATTGTACTATTTCATTATGTTTTTACGCTTTTGGTTTTACTTTTCCCTGCTGGACTCAAAGCTGCTCATCAACCGGTAAAAAAAACGGTCGACTCTATCAGCTATGTTCTCTATCAGAAGCCAGCCAGCAAAAGCTGGCAGGACGTCCGTAATGAACTGTCGCTGCAAATAAGCGATATCGAACGCTGGCAACGGGTGCTGGCACAGCAATATGGTCTGTACTTCCAGTCATCATCCCTGTTACCCGCAGATGCACGCTTAGCGCAGGTTTACCCGCGCGTAACTCTGGCGGCCATCGCTGAGCGGGAGAGCCTGAGCGATTTTGCCTGGCGTTACAGGCTTTCGCCTGAGCAATTAATTAATCTCAATCGCCATGTAAAAAGCCCCTCACAGCTTGCGGATTTGTCGGGGCAGTGGGTGATTGTGCCTGATGAAAGACGTACGTCTGACACCGGAACCTCTGAGGGATCGGAAAAGCTACGCGATATTCTGGGATCGTTCTGGCAGTCAGCACAGAGCAATGGTGCCATCAGCAGCGCACGTACTCAGGCGCAGAATGCCGCAAGCGCATTCCTGACCACCGAAGTGGAAAACTGGCTTAATCAATCGGGTGCGCGTTCGCGCGTTAGCGCTGGCTTCGATCTGACCAAAGGCAGCAGTGCTGATTTTGGCCTGGACTATTTATATCCTTTTTTTAACGGGCAGCAGGATACGCTGTTTGTTCAGTTAAATGGCCACCGCTGGAACGCGCGTAATACCCTCAATGCCGGCATTGGCTGGCGTCATAATTTTAACCCCCAGCTAGTGGGCGGTGCCAACGCCTTTTACGATCAGGACATCACCCGCCATCACAGCCGGTTAGGGATGGGACTTGAACTATGGAGCGAACGCCTGCACGGGGCAGTAAACTATTATCTGCCGCTTAGCGACTGGAAACGCTCTGATGCTCCGTTTCTGGAGGACAAAGCGCATTACAACCTTTATGAGCGTGCGGCGCGCGGCTGGGATCTGAACGTTGAAGCCGTGCTGTCAAAAAATCTCTCAGCCCGGACAACGCTTTTCCAGTGGTTCGGCGACAAGGTCGATGTGAACGGCAACCGCAGTGAAGCGAGTAAAAATCCTCATGGTCTGAATCTGGGCGTTAAATGGCTGCCCGTGCCGCTGGTGGCGCTGCGTGCAGAACAGCAGTTGATCACTGGCCAACGCAACAACTTTAACCTGGGCCTGGATTTGGTCTGGGAATTTGGTCGCACCCTGTCGGAAATGCTCGATAGCAGTCATTCGCAAGCGATGTCCTTACAGGCGTTGTCACGTACCGATTTCGTGCAGCGAAACAATAATATTGTGCTGGCTTATAAAGAGCAGCAGAAGACATGGAATATCTGGTTTGACCCTGCTGAACTTTCTGCCAAAGCGGGAAGTGCTGCTTTTATTAATCAGGTTCGGGGAGGCGGCAATGCGCATATCGTCTATCGCTCTCTACGTCCGGATATCGCCACCGTTGAGAGTAGCAGTGGCCGCGTCACGCCGCTGCGAACCGGTGAAACTACAGTTTATGCTGAGCTGTACGCTTCAATGAAAGATGTCCGCCCTTCGGCCACTGCGCAATATCGCCTGAGCGTACTGCCGGGCGACTTCGCGCCATCTGTTAGCGAGGTTGCCATTGAAGGCGAAGCGCTGATTGGCAACACCCTGACCGGCCATTATCGCTACCACTCGAATCAGGGCGAAGAAGAGGCTGAAGGTGGTTCATTGCAGCAGTGGTTCCATACCGACAACTTGTCTCAGCCGCTGGCGCGGGGTGCGTATTATCAGGTAACGGCTGATGATCTGGATAAGACACTCCTGTTTCGGGTTACCCCCGTTAATAAGAATCAGCAACATGGCGAGCCTGGAACATCGCAGATCGCCGGTCCTGCTCAGCAACTGGTGGATCTGCGGCTCAGCAACCTTGAAGGTGGTATGCAGATCGATGAAACAACGATCAAACTTGCTGCGACTGAAAGTGGAAATGTGAAACTCAGCGTGCGTGCCATAGACGAAAAAGGTAATCCGCTTGCTGAACGTCCGGTGTGGTGGTCCTATCAGGGCATACTGGGGCAGCTCAGCACGGCCCAAAGTCTCACTGATTCGCAGGGAAACACTGAGGTCGTTCTGGAAAATGTCAGCGGCCCTGCTGAAGACACGATTGTTGCCTCATTGTTAGCACCCAAATTGGTATTGACAGCAGACAAGGATGCCGGGCAGACGATGCCTAAACTACTTAAGTTAAAGCTGAAAGTGATGATAGTGCATCCCAGCATTCAATTGGAAGCACAGGACGCGTCGCTGGTCGTTCCTGGCGATACCCCTGTTACCTTCACGGCAATATTGAGTGAAACGCACGGTTTAGGTATAGCAGAGCGTCAAATCCGCTGGCTGAGCAATGGTGCAGAAGTCGGCACATCTATGACCGACAGCGATGGAAAAAGCGACATGCGCTTACCTGTTCCAACACACTATGGCGACGGGATATGGCGTGTTGAAGCGCAGCTGTCAGATGAAGGGCGTCTTGCGGAGTTCGCTGTGCCTTTACATAAAAAAGAGGCTCCGCCGCTTTCAGCCAGCGATATTACGGTAACCTACAGCCCGGAACTACAAAGTAAAACGTTGATGCCAGAGGGCGGCAACGGAGGCCAAATGATCTTCAGGTCTTCGGACAGCGAGGTCGCGACGGTAGATGCAAAAGGTGTGATGACTTTCCACAATGTCGGTAAAACTACCGTAACTGTTAGCCAGACCGCCACTGAATCCCTGGTAAGCCCAGCGGATCTGCAGATCAACGTTGAGGTGCAACCGGCATCACCTGAAGTCAATGTTACCCTTCTGCCCACCATGCTGGCGGGCGCTACACAGCAGCTGGACGTGAGAAGCGACAGCGACGGTAGCGTAACGTGGCGCATTGACGCCGGTAAAGATCTGGCAACGATTAATAAAAATGGTCTGTTGTCTGCCACGAAATCAGGAAAAGTTAACGTTAGCTGGGTGCAGCAGGCAACGCGTAATTACCTGGCGGCGATCCGCACCTGGACGGTGACGGTAAATAAAAATGCAGCTGGCGCACTGACAGCAGAGCCAGTTTCCGTGACTTACGGCGACGCCCCCAGCGCCCTGGTGGTGAGCGGGGGCAACGGCGGTGCGATACGCTTCACCACTGCCGACAGCGGGGTGGTGACGGTGGATGACCGCGGGATGCTGACGTTCCGTAACGCCGGTAAAACCACGGTGACCGTCAGCCAGGCGGCGACAGACTCGACTGAAGCGCCGGCTGATTTGCCGGTCAGTATCGAGGTAGGCCGGAAAGTCCCTGCGTTCAGCGCCACCCTCAGTGAGCATATGCAGGCAGGGGCCACGCAGCAGCTGAAGGTCACCAGCGACAGCGACGGCCAGACGCGCTGGAGCATTAATGAGGGCGGGGACGCTGCATCCGTTGATGCAAACGGCCTGCTGACGGCCCACAAGGCGGGTCAGGTCAGCGTGACCTGGACGCAGCAGGCGACGGATAACTACGTCAGTGCGGCGAAAACCTGGACGGTGACGGTAAATAAAAATGCAGCTGGCGCACTGACAGCAGAGCCAGTTTCCGTGACTTACGGCGACGCCCCCAGCGCCCTGGTGGTGAGCGGGGGCAACGGCGGTGCGATGCGCTTCACCACTGCCGACAGCGGGGTGGTGACGGTGGATGACCGCGGGATGCTGACGTTCCGTAACGCCGGTAAAACCACGGTGACCGTCAGCCAGGCGGCGACAGACTCGACTGAAGCGCCGGCTGATTTGCCGGTCAGTATCGAGGTAGGCCGGAAAGTCCCTGCGTTCAGCGCCACCCTCAGTGAGCATATGCAGGCAGGGGCCACGCAGCAGCTGAAGGTCACCAGCGACAGCGACGGCCAGACGCGCTGGAGCATTAATGAGGGCGGGGACGCTGCATCCGTTGATGCAAACGGCCTGCTGACGGCCCACAAGGCGGGTCAGGTCAGCGTGACCTGGACGCAGCAGGCGACGGATAACTACGTCAGTGCGGCGAAAACCTGGACGGTGACGGTAAATAAAAATGCAGCTGGCGCACTGACAGCAGAGCCAGTTTCCGTGACTTACGGCGACGCCCCCAGCGCCCTGGTGGTGAGCGGGGGCAACGGCGGTGCGATGCGCTTCACCACTGCCGACAGCGGGGTGGTGACGGTGGATGACCGCGGGATGCTGACGTTCCGTAACGCCGGTAAAACCACGGTGACCGTCAGCCAGGCGGCGACAGACTCGACTGAAGCGCCGGCTGATTTGCCGGTCAGTATCGAGGTAGGCCGGAAAGTCCCTGCGTTCAGCGCCACCCTCAGTGAGCATATGCAGGCAGGGGCCACGCAGCAGCTGAAGGTCACCAGCGACAGCGACGGCCAGACGCGCTGGAGCATTAATGAGGGCGGGGACGCTGCATCCGTTGATGCAAACGGCCTGCTGACGGCCCACAAGGCGGGTCAGGTCAGCGTGACCTGGACGCAGCAGGCGACGGATAACTACGTCAGTGCGGCGAAAACCTGGACGGTGACGGTAAATAAAAATGCAGCTGGCGCACTGACAGCAGAGCCAGTTTCCGTGACTTACGGCGACGCCCCCAGCGCCCTGGTGGTGAGCGGGGGCAACGGCGGTGCGATGCGCTTCACCACTGCCGACAGCGGGGTGGTGACGGTGGATGACCGCGGGATGCTGACGTTCCGTAACGCCGGTAAAACCACGGTGACCGTCAGCCAGGCGGCGACAGACTCGACTGAAGCGCCGGCTGATTTGCCGGTCAGTATCGAGGTAGGCCGGAAAGTCCCTGCGTTCAGCGCCACCCTCAGTGAGCATATGCAGGCAGGGGCCACGCAGCAGCTGAAGGTCACCAGCGACAGCGACGGCCCGACGCGCTGGAGCATTAATGAGGGCGGGGACGCTGCATCCGTTGATGCAAACGGCCTGCTGACGGCCCACAAGGCGGGTCAGGTCAGCGTGACCTGGACGCAGCAGGCGACGGATAACTACGTCAGTGCGGCGAAAACCTGGACGGTGACGGTAAATAAAAATGCAGCTGGCGCACTGACAGCAGAGCCAGTTTCCGTGACTTACGGCGACGCCCCCAGCGCCCTGGTGGTGAGCGGGGGCAACGGCGGTGCGATGCGCTTCACCACTGCCGACAGCGGGGTGGTGACGGTGGATGACCGCGGGATGCTGACGTTCCGTAACGCCGGTAAAACCACGGTGACCGTCAGCCAGGCGGCGACAGACTCGACTGAAGCGCCGGCTGATTTGCCGGTCAGTATACATGTCTTGCTCAAAGCACCGCCTGTTCCTGCTCCGCAGGAAGGAGATATGCTATTAGGGAATACTTTTAAAGTATCGCTGACAGGGTTGGGGCTGGCAAATGATGATATTGATGTGACATGGATGACAGACAAAGGTTATAGCTGGTACGGCAATTCAGAACTCAGAAATGGTGTCGCAAGCTTCCGGGCTTGGGACAAGCAGCTTGTTGGTGCAAGGTTGTATGTCAGGGTAACCAGTAAAAAGAACCCGACATTGAGCACCACCTCACAGTTTACTACTGCCATTAAACCTGTTACCTGGCATATCGCTCAGATAAAACATTATTACTATTTGAAGTTTGGCAGTGGCTGGGTATATGAACCTCAAGTTTATGTTGTTAATAACAGAAATATGCCAGTCGAGGGTGTAGAGGTTTGCTTCAAGAATACAGGTTTTGGCTGGGAGACATGGAGGCGTGTAACTGGACAAGATGGAACGACACCAGGCATACAGGCGCCAACTAGCAGCGCATATTTCATAGCCTGGATTTGTAAGTCCAGTACAAGACCAGGTAGCCGTGCCTATATGGGCGGTGGTAATAAAAGCTGGTATGACGCATTTTCCGATTGGCAGACAGAGGTACCAGCTGATTAATATTTATGGTTCATGGTCAGGTGATTGAACCGCCTCTTTTTAGTATACCTGACCATGAACGGTAACACGATCTGTCCCTGTGATGGCGGGGAGCTGCATATGTTTATGTGTATAAGTTCCTGAGCCTGTACACGAGATTTTGTAATTTCCTGGTTTTGATATGTTCAATCCATCATCAAAAGCAGGTTAATTTATGGACGAAAAACAGTTGCAGGCTCTGGCTAACGAACTGGCCAAAAATCTCGAAACCCCTGACGATCTCAGCCAGTTTTTGCGTCCCAGGGCAACGCTACGTAGTGCGTTTTCCGCAATGTTGCTGTCGATTTCGGCCCAGCCCAGCTGTTGCTGCAGTGCTGGTTCAGCGCGTCCCACTGCTTCAGCAGATATGTAAACGCCTTCGCGGTATCTGTAGAGCGCTTTACCGAGATTGCCTTTAAGGATTTTGTATCTGTACTCCAGGATCCATATGAGATGATACTGACAGCGACAGAATACGTGGGAAGCGGATTCATATCTGCTCATGCTATTTACCCCCCTGATTTGCTGGTAACAAACCGGGACAGTATTTAGCATGAGCATTCTACGGGCAAAGCCCCACATGAACGATCACCACCTCCATGGGAGATGGTTTAAGATTGATAACAAAAAAAGGGTATCAGCGTGAACTGATACCCTTTCATGAAGATTTTTATGTTCAATCCTGGATGATGCACCTTCAAATGCAGTCATCGTTGCTTTGAACACCCTCTTCGTTTAGACACCCATTAGAGATCTCATTGCTAACCAGTGTGCTTCGATGTATGGTGCCCGAACCCGGAATCGAACCAGGGACACGGGGATTTTCAATCCCCTGCTCTACCGACTGAGCTATTCGGGCAACGGGGCGCATTAAACCGTAAAGGCTGCGGGTCGTCAACGGCTTTCATGAAAAAACCTGGGGAAACGTGACTGATTGCCTGAATTTCAGGCAAAGGTGATGAAACATCAGGCTAACGCGCCATTTTTACGACACAGCGCGATACTTAAAACATCTTCCGCCAGGCTTTTCGCGATATTCACATCCTGCATATGGCGCTTCACCAACAGCTTGCTCAGGCAGCCTTCAAGGATCAGCTCCATCTGGTCTGCAACCATGCTCGGGTTATCTAACGCCAGCGCCACTAAAACATCATGGGTGAACTGCCATGACGCACGTTTCTGCTGCTCTGCCAGCTGATGTATTGGCTGATCGGATTGTGGATAGAAACTACAGGCGGCAATAAACAGGCAGCCGGGAAAACGTCCAATACTGACTTGTTCGCTCAATACCTGATAACGTGCCATCAGTTTTTGTTCGTGGCTCAGCGCATCATCTGACAAAATTTGTTGCCGCCAGGTATCAATTTGCTGGCCGTGATAGCGCAACGCATCGTATAACAGGGCGTCACGATCGGGCCAGAACCGCTGCAGTTGTTCAACGGAAAACGTACTATCGTCCGCCAGTTGTTGTAGTGATGTGGTAGCAGCAAGGCCGTTTTGTTCAAGCACGTTCAGCGCATGTGTCAATACCGATCGAATTCTGACCCACCCTGCCAAAGTAAAACTGACCCACCCCCTTTGAATCATTCGAGCGTTGTTGCTTTCGTTTTCTTCTGGAGTTGACCGCTTTTCAGCTTATCTTTCAGTCGATAGCTTTGGCCGCTGATTTGGGCGATATGCGCATGGTGAAGCAGCCGATCCAGCATCGCTGCCGTCAGTGTCTCGTCATCACCAAACGTTCCGGACCACTGCGTAAACGGCAGGTTGCTGGTCAGGATCACGCTGCCTGACTCATACCGTTTAGCGACTACCTGGAAGAACAGGTTCGCCTCCATTTTACCGAACGGCAGATATCCCACTTCGTCGATGATCAACAGCTTAGGTTTACCTACGACGCGGTTCAGGTAGCCCTTCAGGTCACCCTGACGATGTGACGCCATCAGTTGCAGCATCATGTCGGCGGCGGTAATGAACCGAATGCTTAAACCCGCCATCGCGGCCTTATAGCCAATGGCGGTCGCCAGGTGCGTTTTGCCGACGCCAGAAGGCCCGAGCAGGACAACGTTCTCCTGACGTTCGATAAATGTCAGACCCGCCAACTCCTGGATCTGACTTCGTGGAACGCCACTGGCATAGGCGTAATCGAACTGCTCCAGTGTTTTTATCACCGGCAGGCCTGATAACCGCAAAATGGTCTGGCGACGCCGTTCGTTCTGGCCATCATGCTGGAGCTGCAAAACGGCTTCCAGGAAGTCGGCATGCGTGCCGCTGTTGTCGATGGTCGCCTGTGCCACACCCGGCCACTCTGCCGGCAGGCGGTCGAGCTTGAGTTGCTCGCAGAGCGCGGCAATACGATCATGTTGAAGGTTCATGCTGGCACCTCGAGCAAGGCCTGGTACGTTGCCAGAGGATGTTGCAGGCTCTCGGTCGGCACCGGACGCTGGCTGAGCGCTGGGACAGGTGCAGGCAATGCCAACGTGACCTTCGGTAACGGCAATAGCGCAGCACGCTCGCGCGGCATGCGCTGCTCAGGCGGTACGCCTGTGGTGCCATGCACTCGTGTGTTCGCGACGGTGACCAGCCACTCGCCGATGCGTGTGTTGGCAGCAGGTACATCCAGTACCAGCCCGGCCTGCCGGAAGGTCGCGGTAAGAGGCACGATAAAGCTGTTCTTGAGGTAATGGTTAAACCGCTCAACCTTACCCTTGGTCTTGGCGCGATAGGGTCGGCAGACCTTGGGAGTAAAGGCATACTTCTCGGCGACGTGCATCAACTGCGGGTTCCAGCGATGCTTACCGGGGCCGTAGACATCGCGCTCAATGATGATGGCCTTGGCGTTGTCGAACAGCAGCTGATGCGGCGTCCCGCCGAAGAACCTGAGCGCAGACTCAATGCCGTCACACCAGGCAGCGGAGTCCTGGTTGCTGTAAAACTTGACGAAAGTCGCGCGGCTCCAGCCCAGCGTGGCGACAAAGGCCAGCAATGGGTTATGACCGAGTCTGATGATGGTGAAATCAACTTGCATCTGAAAGCCAGGCTCGGTCTCGAAGCGTGTTACCTCTTCAGTGACGGGCTGCTTAATGGGGTGCAGGAAAGCGGTCAGCATGCTGTAACCACCCTCGTAACCACGCTGACGGATCTCGCGCAGCAGCACACTGGCGGGGATCCCGAGGGGGCCGGCAGCGGGCACCCGCCCCAGGATATAGGTCTTGAACGGGTCAAGCTTGCAGGGTCTGGGTGCGCGAGGCTTGTAGCGCATATCCGCTACGGGCAGCGGGCTACGAATATATCTGCGAACGGTCTCACGAGAGCATGAAAGCTGGCGCGCGATGGCGCGTATCGACATGCCCTGACGGTGTAAAACACTAATCTCCACTCTGGTCTCCAATGTCATCATTGGCAGTGCCTTAAAACTGCCATTTTTACCCTAGGTGGGTCAGATTTACATCGGCAGGTGGGCCAGTTTTACATCGGTAGCGACACGCATGCTCGAGTATTTGTTCACGTTGCAAGTGATTCTCCTCTGATCTGCGAGCCCGTAGTGATGCGCGGGCGGTGTCCTGACACCAGTTTTGTTTACGGGTCGAGTTTCTGCAAATGCGCACGGAAGTCAGCAGCATTGAGAAATCCCGTGATACGCGAGTTGGGAATTTCTTTCCCTTTCGCGTCGAAGAACAGAATGGTTGGCAAGCCCAGCACCTGGAGATGCTGCAATAATGCGTTATCGCTGGGGCTGTTAGCGGTGACATTAGCTTGCAGCAACTGCACCTTGCTCAGTGCATCGCGTATCGATGGATCGCTAAACGTATATTTTTCGAATTCTTTACAGGCCACGCACCAGTCGGCATAAAGATCGACCATAGTGATGCGGTTTTGCGCCTGTTGTAAAGCCGTGTCGAGCTGGGAAGCTGAGTGAACCGGCGTAAAAGGTAGACGCGTGATGCTTTGTTGCGAAGTATTGCTCGCGAAAGCCCAATCCTGCAAAGGACGCGCACTGATTAAGGCTGCGGCAAGCATCAGGATCTGTACTACTCGCCATTTGCCACTTCCGTTGCGCAGGCTAACGCTAAATGCCCATACGAAAAAGGCTACGCCAAGTATGCTCCACAGGCGTAATCCCCAGATGTCACCCACTATCCGTTCCAGCAAAAACACTGGCAAAGCCAGGATAACAAAACCAAATCCTTCTTTAACCGTTTGCATCCACGGGCCGCTCTTCGGCAGCAACTTATTGCCAAACATGGTTACCGCAATTAACGGCAAACCCATGCCAACCGCATACAGCCACAACGTTCCGGCGCCGGCCCAGGGATTTCCATTTTGCGCAATATAAAGAAGGATGGCGCTGAGCGGCGCGGTAGTGCAGGGCGAGCAAATTAATCCTGCCAGCGCGCCCATCAGGAACACGCCAGTTAACGCGCCGCCCTGCTGACGATTGCTCCATAGCGTCAGCCGCGTTTGCAAACTTGCCGGTAGCTGCAAAGAAAACAGGCCAAACATCGACAGCGCCAGAATGATGAACAGCCCTGATAATCCCATCAACACATAAGGATGCTGTAACGCGGCCTGGAAGCGTAATCCGGCCGCCGCTACGATCACACCCAGCAGCGTATAAGTCAGTGCCATACCTTGCACGTACACCATTGCCAGGGCGAACAATCGACCCAGCGAATAGTTGCGTTGACTACCCAGGATGATCCCCGAAATCAGCGGGTACATTGGCAGCACACAAGGTGTAAACGCCACGCCAATCCCAATCAACAAAGCCCACAGGGGTGAAAACGGCAGCGGGCTGGCGAGAGCTGGTTGCGCACTGACATGGGGCAGTGCGCTGTTAGCCGCAACTGCACTTAACGGAACAGTACGCGTTTCTGGTGGATAACAGAAACCGGCGGCCGCGCAGCCCTGATACGTAACACTGACAGTTGCCCCCTGTGTGGCCTGATGCAGCGTGATCGGCACCGTTACGTCCGTTGGATAGATCTCGCTTTTTCCATAGAACTCATCTTTATGCGGCTGTCCAGGCGGCAAATTCAGCGGTGCGATCCGTGCTTTTTGTGGCGTGACGTGAATTTGCTGGCGATAAAGATAATAGCCAGATTTTACCTTCCAGCTCAGCGTGAGCTGTGAGCCTTGCTGATTGAAATCAAAAGAGAATGCCTGATCGACCGGCACAAAACGGCTGGTGCTGTTTGGAGAAAAAAGCGAAGCCTGCGCCTGCAGGCAGATAAGCAATGCGAAACACAGCGCTATTAGGCGAGAGATGCGTGCAGCCATGACAAGTATTCACTGTCTCCATGTTGAACCGACAGCGCCAGCAGTTCGGGCACATCGTAAGGATGCGCGCGCTTAAGCAGATCCATCAGTGCTTGCTGGTGAGCGCTGTCGCACTTCAGCAGCATCTGCACTTCATTCGTCTGTTCGGGCTTGCCCTGCCAGATGTAGTAAGAGGTCGCGCCAGGAAGCAGCGTAACGCAGGCTGCCAGTTTGGCAGTCAACGCCTGTTGTGCAAGCTGTTGCGCACAAGGCTGATCGGGGGCGGTGCAAAGGATTACGACAGCATTCATCACGCGGCTCCTGAATAAAAGAGCGCCGATAATAGCACGCTCAGCGGGCGACAAGGTTTACAGGTTGTAACGGTGCTATAAAACAAGCCCGCCAAATATAAAGCCGAACAGGACGGAAAGCGCAATGGCAACCACGCCGGGAATAATAAAGGAGTGATTAAACACATACTTGCCAATGCGGGTGGAACCGGTGTCGTCCATTTCGACCGCGGCCAACAAAGTAGGATAGGTCGGTAAAACAAACAGGGCCGAAACGGCGGCGAATGAAGCAATAGCCGTGAGCGGCGAAACCCCGAGCAGTAGCGCGGCGGGCATCAAGGCTTTGGTGGTGGCTGCCTGTGAATAAAGTAGCGTCGCGGCAAAGAACAGCACCAGCGCCAGTAACCACGGGTAGGTTTGCAGCATATTACCTGCTACTGCCTGAATATCGTTAAGGTGTGTTTTAACAAAAGTGTCACCCAGCCAGGCGACGCCCATCACGCAGATACAGGCGCTCATACCGGATTTAAACGTGCTGGCACTGAGGATTTCACCGCTATCCACTTTGCAGGTTAAGCTGATTAGTGTCGCGATGGTCAGCATAAACACCACAATGGCTTCGTTACGCGGCAACACAGGACTGGCGATTAGGCCGACGCTTTCGCTCGTGGCAGTGGCGTAGAAAACCACGGCCACAATGCCGATCAAAAACAACAGAACCGATTTTTTCGCGCCAGGCTTCGCGGTGAATACGCTGGTGCCACGCAGACTCACTTCTCCCTTGGCTAAACGTGCCTGATAAACTTCATCATCTTTCAGCTCTTTTCCGAGGAAATTGGTGAGCAGGGCGGCGAGAAAAATACCAACCATCGTGGAAGGAATCGCCACCGCCAGCAGCGCGATATAACTGACGCCGCGCGGCTCAAGCAGCGTAGCGAAAAATACCACCGCAGCGGAGGTCGGCGAAGCCGTAATGGCAATTTGCGACGCCACCACAGCAATGGATAGCGGCCGGGAAGGGCGCACGCCTTGCTCTTTGGCAACTTCGGCTATCACGGGCAGCGTAGAGAACGCGGTATGGCCGGTGCCTGCCAACAGCGTCATCACGTAAGTGACCAGCGGCGCGAGAAAGGTGACATAGCGAGGAGGGCGGCGCAGCAGGCGCTCGGCAAGATTGACCAGATAGTCCATGCCGCCCGCCACCTGCATAGCCGCAAGCGCGGCTATGACCGCCATGATAATTTCAATGACGTCAAAGGGGATCACGCCGGGCTTCATGCCGCAAAATAACGTCAGGATCAATACGCCTGAGCCACCGGCGAAACCAATGCCAATGCCGCCCAAACGCGCGCCTAACCAGATTGCCAGTAAAACTATGAACAGTTCAAAGAATATCATCCTGTCACTCCCCAGGGACGATCTGCTAAAAATGGCGTGTAGCCTGGCAAAAAAAAAGGCACGCCACGTTGATCGCGATGTGTCTTCAAGGAAAATTTTACGCTTTACTGCTCGTTTTCGTCGGTATAGCGCTTAGCTTTGTAAACCGGGTACATCAGATTCTGTACCGAAAAAATATCGTCCAGCTCACTTTCAGTCAGCAGGCCGCGTTCCAGCACCACTTCACGCACGCTTTTTCCGGTTTCTGCACAGATTTTCCCAACGATGTCGCCGTTGTGATGGCCGATATATGGATTAAGGTAAGTCACAATACCAATAGAATTGAATACGTATGCTTCGCACACTGCTTTGTTGGCGGTGATCCCCTTAATGCACTTTTCCAGCAGGTTATAACAGGCGTTGGTCAGGATGCTGACGGATTCGAACAGCGCCTGACCAATCACCGGCTCCATCACATTCAGCTGTAGCTGACCTGCTTCTGACGCCATGGTGACAGTGGTATCGTTACCGATTACTTTGAAGCACACCTGATTCACCACTTCCGGTACGACAGGGTTGACTTTAGCTGGCATGATCGACGAACCCGCTTGCAGTTCCGGTAGGTTAATTTCGTTTAGTCCTGCCCGTGGGCCGGATGAAAGCAGGCGCAGGTCATTACAAATTTTGGACAACTTAACCGCCAGACGTTTAAGCGAAGAGTGCACCATAACGTAAGCGCCGCAGTCGGAGGTGGCTTCAATCAAATCTTCAGCTGGCGCGACGGGCAGCTTACTGACCTCCGCCAAATGCTGCACAGCCAGATGCTGATAACCGTCCGGCGTATTCAGGCGTGTTCCTATGGCCGTCGCCCCGAGGTTGACTTCCAGCAGCAATTCAGCCGTGCGCAAAATGCTTTTGGTCTCTTCATTTAACAGCACGCTAAAGGCATGGAATTCCTGACCGAGCGTCATTGGTACGGCATCTTGCAACTGAGTGCGACCCATCTTCAGGATAGTCTGGAACTCATCAGCCTTATGCTGAAAACCTTCGCTTAGCTGGTTGATGCCGTCGAGCAGCTTCAGGATTGAACTGTAAACCGCGATGCGGAAACCGGTTGGATAGGCATCATTGGTTGACTGGCATTTATTCACGTGATCGTTGGGATTCAGATACTGGTATTCGCCTTTTTGATGTCCCATCAATTCCAGGCCGATATTCGCCAGCACTTCATTGGTGTTCATGTTCACCGAGGTGCCAGCACCGCCCTGATAGACGTCAACCGGGAACTGATCCATGCAACGACCGTTATTCAGGACTTCATCGCAAGCCTGAATGATGGTATCAGCAATATTGCGCGGAATGGTTTTTAGCGTTTTATTGGCCATTGCTGCCGCTTTCTTTACCATCACCATGCCGCGAACGAACTCAGGAATATCGCTGATTCTGCTGCTGCTAATAGAGAAATTTTCAATCGCACGCAGAGTATGAACGCCATAATAGGCGTCTGCTGGCACTTCGCGCATACCTAATAGGTCTTCTTCGATACGAATGTTGTCCGCCATGATAACCTTCTTATTGTTGTCGCTATGAATTGCCGCTAACTAACACAGGAGATGTGATTTATTTTGTCGTGGAATGCCAGAACCGATATTTTATCCGTATTCGGGCGAGTGAGCACGATCATATTCTGATGCGTCAGCAAAGCGTGAATGCAGATCGCCTTACCGATGGCCCCAGCTTAACGATATGCGAAGTTGGTCACAAAATTAACGCCAGCATGAAAATTTGGCGGGATCGGTTGAAATTGTAACGGCAGGTGCCCATCTCTTTTTTATACCATCATTTTGATGAAGGTTTTTTGCTGCCTGGTATGATGCCGGGCGGCCACAACTTACAGGAGTACCCGGTGCGCTGGTTACCGTTAGTGATCTTATTCGTTTTGGCCTGGGTTGAAATATCGCTATTTATCCAGGTTGCGCACGTCATTGGTGTGCTATTCACCTTGTTACTGGTGATTTTTACTTCCTGCGTTGGTGTGTCGCTGGTGAAAAATCAGGGCATGAAGAATTTCATGATGATGCAGGAGAAACTGGCGCGTAATGAAAGCCCAGCCAGGGAGATGATTAAAAGCGTTTCGCTGATCATCTCTGGTTTCTTGCTGTTACTCCCCGGTTTTTTAACGGACTTTCTTGGTTTGCTGTTGCTGTTGCCACCAGTGCAGAAGCATTTGACGCTTAAACTGATGCCCCACCTGCGCGTCTGGCGTGGGCCGGGTGCGGGACCCGATAGTGGTTACACTATGGATGGCGAATTTGAGCGCAAGAATAGTGACGGGATAGAGTACAAAGACGATCCCAACGATCGTGAATAGATGAAACGGTAAAAACGCGACAGAGATGTCGCGTTTTTTGTTTATCCAGCCCACATTTGCGTGTGAACAGGGCGTGAATTGGATGAAAAGTGACCAGTTATCACATTTAAGTAAAAAATTTGTCGTTTGGGCACTTGAAAGCCTCCGATCCCGCCCCTACCTCTCTCGTCACAAGCCGGTAGCCATGCAGCCCGGCGTTCAACCCCAAAATGAATGATTGGACTTCTCAAAGGAGAGCTATCAAATGAAAATTCGTCCATTGCACGATCGCGTTATCGTCAAGCGTAAAGAAGTTGAATCCAAATCAGCTGGCGGCATCGTTCTGACCGGCTCAGCAGCGGCAAAATCGACGCGTGCTGAAGTGCTGGCAGTCGGCAATGGCCGTATCCTGGAAAGCGGCGAAGTTAAGCCACTGGACGTGAAAGTGGGTGACGTAGTCATTTTTAACGAAGGTTACGGCGCAAAAACCGAGAAAATCGACAATGAAGAAGTGCTGATTATCTCTGAGAGCGACATTCTGGCAATTGTTGAGGCGTAATCTTTACGCGTAATTCACTGAACGAAACGAATTTAAGGGATATTTGAAATGGCAGCTAAAGACGTAAAATTCGGTAATGACGCACGCGTAAAAATGCTGCGTGGCGTAAACGTACTGGCAGATGCAGTAAAAGTTACCTTGGGTCCAAAAGGCCGTAATGTCGTGCTGGACAAATCTTTTGGTGCACCTTCTATCACGAAAGATGGTGTTTCTGTTGCGCGTGAAATTGAGCTGGAAGACAAGTTCGAAAACATGGGCGCGCAGATGGTGAAAGAAGTGGCCTCTAAAGCGAATGACGCGGCAGGCGACGGCACCACCACCGCAACTGTACTGGCTCAGTCTATTGTAAACGAAGGCCTGAAAGCGGTAGCTGCGGGCATGAACCCAATGGATCTGAAGCGCGGCATCGACAAAGCGGTTACCGCAGCTGTTGAGCAGCTGAAAACGCTGTCTGTACCTTGCTCTGATTCAAAAGCAATCGCGCAGGTAGGGACTATTTCTGCTAACTCTGATGAAAGCGTTGGTACACTGATCGCTCAGGCGATGGAAAAAGTGGGTAAAGAAGGCGTCATCACCGTTGAAGAAGGCACCGGTCTGCAAGATGAGCTGGATGTGGTTGAAGGTATGCAGTTTGACCGCGGTTACCTCTCTCCGTACTTCATTAACAAGCCAGAAACGGGTGCGGTTGAGCTGGAAAGCCCATTCATTCTGTTAGCTGACAAAAAAATCTCTAACATCCGCGAAATGCTGCCAGTACTGGAAGCCGTCGCGAAAGCGGGCAAACCCCTGCTGATCATCGCTGAAGATGTTGAAGGTGAAGCACTGGCAACGCTGGTGGTTAACACCATGCGTGGCGTCGTGAAAGTGGCTGCGGTTAAAGCACCGGGCTTCGGCGATCGTCGTAAAGCTATGCTGCAGGATATTGCTATTCTGACTGGCGGCACCGTGATTTCTGAAGAGATCGGCATGGAGCTGGAAAAAGCAGCGCTGGAAGATCTGGGTCAGGCAAAACGCGTTGTTATCAACAAAGATACCACCACCATTATTGATGGTGTGGGCGAAGAAGCGACAATCCAGGGCCGTGTTACCCAGATTCGTCAGCAGATCGAAGAAGCAACGTCTGATTATGACAAAGAAAAACTGCAGGAGCGTGTAGCGAAACTGGCAGGCGGCGTAGCCGTTCTGAAAGTGGGCGCAGCAACTGAAGTTGAAATGAAAGAGAAAAAAGCCCGCGTTGAAGATGCCCTGCATGCGACCCGCGCAGCCGTTGAAGAAGGCGTGGTTGCAGGTGGTGGTGTGGCGCTGGTTCGCGTTGCCGCACAGCTGACCGATCTGAAAGGTCAGAACGAAGACCAGAACGTCGGTATTAAAGTTGCGCTGCGCGCAATGGAAGCGCCGCTGCGTCAGATCGTATCTAACGCCGGTGAAGAGCCTTCAGTGGTTGCGAACAATGTGAAAGCGGGTGACGGTAACTACGGTTACAACGCGCAGACTGAAGAATATGGCAACATGATCGACTTCGGTATCCTGGATCCAACCAAAGTGACCCGTTCTGCGCTGCAGTACGCGGCTTCTGTGGCTGGTCTGATGATCACCACCGAGTGTATGGTCACCGACCTGCCAAAAGGCGATGCGCCTGATTTAGGTGCGGGTGCTGGCGGTATGGGTGGCATGGGCGGTATGGGCGGCATGATGTAATTGCCGTTGACTGCTTAAGTCGCGAAACCCCCGATCGGAAACGGTCGGGGGTTTTTCTTTTGGGACGGAAAATAGTATAAGTAGTGGCGCAATAGTTCGGCTTAACGGGATTAGGGCAATGAATGTTCAGAAAAAAAGTGCGCTTTTCTGCTACGCTGCCACCCAAAACTGATGATAATAAATGGGGATTACAATGCGGATTAACCTCTTGCTCGGACTGGCGGCTGGCGCGTTATTGCTGGCGGGCTGTAGCAGCTCAACTCAATTATCTGCTGGCGGTCAACGAGTCACCTTTACCGATCAGCAACCCGGCAGCGAATGTCAGCTTCTGGGGAATATTACCGGCTCACAAAGCAACTGGCTGAGTGGTGCAGGCGGCGATACCAGCGCACTGCGTGGCGCCGCTAACGATTTGCGTAATCGCGCTGCGGAAATGGGGGGCAACATCATTTATGGCGCAACCAGCCCGACACAGAATCTGCTGTCAGCCTTTGCCCCGCTCGACAGCAAAATGAGTGGTCAAGTGTATAAATGCCCGCAAAGCTAGGCATAATTTTATGCGAAGATCTGTTGCAGATGGCCGGATGTTACGCCGGCCATTTTTATTCCTGTCGTAATTGCAGATCGAGCGGGGTTTTGCTCGGCTCTCCACCAATTTCGCGTGCCAGCTTCGGCACCAGATACCCTGATACCAGCGGCAATAAATCACGCATTAGCGCTCGCGCTTCTTCATCAGAAACAAAGAAATGTGCTGCGCCTTGCACTTTGTCCAGCACGTGCAGGTAATAGGGCAGTATACCGGTGTCGAACAACGCATTGCTTAAAGCAGCCAGCGTTTGCGCCTTATCGTTAACGCCACGCAGCAGTACGCTTTGGTTGAGTAATGTTACCCCTGCGCGTTTTAGCCTGTGCATTGCGTCGTACAGATCATCATCTATTTCCTGCGCATGATTGATATGTGAGACCAGCAGAACCTGCAAGCGCGTTTCACCCAACAGATGGCATAATGACTCGGTGATGCGGGCGGGGATCACTACGGGCAGACGGCTGTGAATACGCAGACGTTTCAGGTGTGGAATATTTTCCAGCGCGTTAACCAGCCATGCCAGTTCATGATCTTTTGCCATTAACGGGTCGCCACCGGAGAAAATGATCTCATCCAGTTCCGGGTGGGCTGCAATATAATCCAGCGCAGTCTGCCAGTTGCGTTTATTGCCCTGGTTATCCTGATAAGGAAAATGGCGGCGGAAGCAGTAGCGACAATTTACCCCACAGCCCCCTTTTACCAGTAAAAGCGCACGGTTTTTATACTTATGTAGTAAACCGGGCACAACGCTGCTTTGTTCATCCAGCGGATCGGTGCTATAACCTGGCGCATCAATGAATTCCTGACGACTGGTCAGTACCTGCAACAGCAGCGGATCGTTTCCATCCCCTTTTTTCATTCGGGCAATGAACGCACGCGGCACGCGCAGCGCAAAAAGGCGCCGCGCTTCTGCACCTTGTACCAGTTCTGCATGCTGATCAAGGGCTAAAATTCGCAGTAATTCATCAGGTTCAGTGACAACATCAGCAAGTTGCTGCAACCAATCTTCTCTGGAAGGTGTATTTAGGGTTACAATGTGTGCCATTTTTTTGGCTAAGTACCAGTATCAATTTTCGTAGAGGGCCTTCATGGCGACTTATTCTAGCAACGATTTCCGTCCCGGTCTTAAAATCATGTTCGAAGGCGAGCCGTATGCCATCGAATCCAGTGAGTTCGTTAAGCCGGGCAAAGGTCAGGCTTTTGCGCGCGTTAAAATGCGTCGCCTGCTGACGGGTTCCCGCGTTGAGAAAACGTTCAAATCCACCGACTCTGCCGAAGGCGCAGACGTTATGGATACCAATCTGAACTATCTGTACAACGACGGTGAGTTTTACCACTTTATGCACCCGGAAAGCTTCGAGCAATTCCAGGTTGAAGATAAGACGGTTGCTGACGCAGCGAAATGGTTGCAGGACAATGCTGAATGTATCGTGACGCTGTGGAACGGCCGCCCAATCGCGGTTCAGCCACCGAAATTTATCGAAGCAGAAATCGTTGAGACCGATCCTGGCCTGAAAGGTGATACCGCAGGGACTGGCGGTAAGCCAGCTAAGCTGTCAACCGGTGCTGTGGTGAAAGTGCCATTGTTCGTTCAAGAGGGCGAAGTGGTTAAAGTTGACACGCGCTCTGGCGAATATGTGTCACGCGTAAAATAAGTCCCTAAAAAGCGCATCATTCGGTGCGCTTTTTACTGCGTGGGTTAAGAAAAAATGAAAAAACTGGCAAAATTTATCGCGTTCGCGTTGCTGGTCTCCTCCGCGTTGAGCGCCTGCAACACATTCCACGGTTTTGGCGAAGATGTCTCCCATTTAGGTGGCGCCATTTCGCGCGCAGCAAACTAATTTTTCACTCTTTCCTTTTGTTGTACCGGTAGCAGCAGCACCTCGAATTCGGGCTATGCTTAAAACGCTGTACTTTTACTGCAACCAAAAAAGGAAATTACCATGTTAAAGAAAAGTATTGTCGCGATCTTCTCTGTACTGGTGCTCTCTTCACTGCTGTCGGCTTGTAACACTACGCGTGGCGTGGGGGAAGATGTAGAGGCGGGCGGCCAGGCTATTCAGCGCAGCACTCAGTAATATCAACCGGTGCGAAACACGGTTTCGTACCGGATCTTCTTTCGTTTCGCTACGTTATCTGCATTAACTTATCTGTCGGGAGACCGACCTGACGTGCCTGCTAAGCTGTTTTTGCTTTATGCCGGTAAGCTGAGGCATTGGCGGCAGAATGCCTGAATCATTCTCTTTGGGCCGTATACCGGCGTATGACAAGGATTTAATCAGGCGAGGTTATATTGGGCCACGGAAAAAATCGCTAATGCTGGCATGGGCGGTTTGGTGTGACTTAACCGCTTAAAGCAGAGGATCAGCGGATTTTTGACGGCGTCGGCATGAGATTGTTTGCTACAGGCAATACGGGTAGACTTCCCTCCCTTATCTGTATCAGGAGTCATCATCATGAGCGAAACGGCAAGCTGGCAACCTAGCGCACCCATTGCTAATTTGTTGAAACGCGCCGCTATCGTAGCGGAAATACGGCGTTTTTTTGCCGATCGTGGCGTATTAGAAGTTGATACGCCCGCCATGAGTCAGGCAACCATTACTGACGTTCATCTGGTGCCTTTCCAGACGCGATTTGTGGGGCCTGGTGCTGCGCAAGGGCGCGATCTTTGGCTGATGACCAGCCCGGAATATCATATGAAGCGCCTGCTGGCGGCAGGTAGCGGTCCGATTTATCAGATGGGGCGCAGTTTCCGCAATGAAGAAGCCGGACGCCATCACAATCCTGAATTCACTATGCTGGAGTGGTATCGCCCGCACTATGATATGTATCGCCTGATGAATGAAGTCGATGATTTGATGCAGCAGGTGCTGGAATGCGACAGCGCCGAATCGCTTTCATACCAACAGGCTTTTATTCGTCACCTTGAAATCGATCCGCTGTCAGCCGACAAAGCGCAGCTGCGTGAAGTTGCAGAGAAACTGGGCGAGGGCGAGCTGGCACGTGCAGAAGACGATCGCGATACGCTGCTGATGCTGCTGTTCATGCTGGGCGTTGAACCCAAAATTGGTCAGGAGAAGCCGTGCTTTGTTTATCACTTTCCGGCGAGCCAGGCGGCGTTAGCGGAGATCAGTACAGAAGATCATCGCGTAGCAGAGCGTTTTGAGGTGTATTACAAGGGCATTGAACTGGCGAATGGTTTCCGTGAATTGACCGACAGCCGTGAGCAGCGACAACGTTTTGAGCAGGATAATCGCCGCCGTGCTGCCCGTGGCTTGCCACAGCATCCGGTTGATACTTATTTACTGGACGCGCTGGCGCATGGGATGCCGGCGTGTTCGGGTGTGGCGCTGGGCGTGGATCGCTTGATTATGCTGGCACTGAAAGCGGAATCGTTAAGTGAAGTTATCGCTTTTCCGGTGGAACGCTGTTAACTGCGGCATCTCTGCGCGGGACGAAAAGAAATCGCTCACTGAAGGGTAAGGCGTCCGGCTATGGCGAGGTCGATATCCAGGAGATCAGGTTCCTTTACGATCGACCGCACTATGATTAGCGAACTGGCTGATTCAACGCGTTTTTTACCGCACTATCTACTGCTGTCTGGAAACTCCTGAATCATTACCGGCAGCGTAAGTTTTTTATCGTTACGTAAAACCTGCACATTAATCATCGATCCAGGGCGAATTTCTGCTACCTGATCCATCGTTTCCTGCGCTGAAACCGCCGGTTTGCCATTGACGTTCAGTAATACGTCATTGGCCTGAATACCGGCTTTATCGGCCGGGCCATTTGGCGTCACCACGCTGACAATAATGCCTTGCACGCGATCAAGGTTGCTGCCTTGTCCATGTAATGGCGGCAATTCACGACCTGTAATCCCGATATAACCACGAATGACGCGACCATCGCGGATCAGCTTGTCCATGATTTTTGTCGCCAGCGCGGTGGGGATAGCAAAGCCAATCCCCTCTGGGGTTTCACCGTCATTACTCTTATCAAACGTTAACGTATTGATGCCCATCAGTTCGCCCAGCGAATTAATTAGCGCACCGCCGGAGTTACCCTGGTTAATTGAAGCATCGGTTTGCAGAAAATTCTGGCGGCCGGAGGAACTTAACCCTACACGGCCCGTTGCACTGATAATGCCTTGCGTCACGGTTTGACCAAGATTGTAAGGGTTACCAATCGCCATCACTACGTCACCGATATGGGCAATGCGTTTCGGGTTGATAGGGATGACGGGCAGACTTGACGCAGTAATTTTTAACACTGCCAAATCGGTCATGGCATCGGAGCCAATCAATGTGGCTTCGAAGAAGCGGCCATCCTGTAACGCGACGATAATTTGATCGGCGTTATTAATAACGTGCTTATTAGTAAGGATGTAACCTTTTGCATTCATGATCACGCCAGAACCCAGCGTGGTGATGCCACGATTGTTGTTGCCGTGGGCGCTGCGGTTGTAAACGTTGACAACCGCAGGCACGGCACGACGCACCCCTTGATTAAAGCTAAAGGGGGATTCGTTATTACTGTCAGCCTGAATATGCAGGGCGTCGCTGCCCATACGCAGTGCAGGCAAGGCTGCAAGTAAAATACCCGCAACAATCAGGCCCAACACCACTGAACGCAAAAGTTTAAGAAACATGGTGTTAAATCACGCCAGAGAAGATCGCTGGTGAGAATAACATGAGAGCGACGGACACACACGCGCTTGTGTCCGTCGTAACAGGCGGTTTATCTCAGTAGCAGATAAATACTTTCGTCACCACGCACCACATTCAGGGCCAGTACTGGCGGTTTACCTGCCAATACTTTACGCATTTCTGCAAGGGACTGAATGCGGTTGCGGTTGACGCCAACGATCACATCATCTTTCTGCAAGCCAACCTGTTCGGCTGGCGTGCCTTTTTCGATGGTATCGACCTGCACGCCTTTATCACCGGTCTTCGTTTGCCCATCGCTTAGCGTGGCTCCCTGCAAGGCCGGAGACATCAACTGGGCGCTGGCGGTTGTTTGTGCACTTTGCTCCAGCGTGACGTTCACCGTTAAGGGCTTACCTTCACGCAGCAGACCCAGTTTTACGTGTTCACCCGGCGCAGTGGTGCCAATTTTGACGCGCAACTCGGCAAAGCTGGTAATGGGCTTGTCATTTACCGAAGTAATAATATCGCCGGATTTAATTCCCGCTTTTTGCGCCGCTGATTGGGGCAGAACTTCTGAAACGAAGGCACCACGTTGCGCATCAACCTTAAAGGCTTTCGCCATATCGGCGGTCATTTCCGTGCCTTTAATGCCTAACTGGCCGCGCTTTACTTCGCCATATTTGATCAGCTGCTGCGCCAGATTCATTGCCATATTGGCTGGAATAGCAAAACCGATACCGATGTTGCCGCCGCTTGAGGCCAGAATGGCGGTATTAATGCCGATAAGTTCGCCGTTCAGATTTACCAGCGCGCCGCCTGAATTGCCGCGGTTAATTGCAGCATCTGTCTGGATAAAGTTTTCCAAACCTTCAAGATTCAGACCGCTGCGGCCCAGCGCAGAAATAATGCCTGAGGTTGCCGTCTGGCCTAAACCAAATGGATTGCCGATGGCGATGGCGAAATCACCCACTTTCAGCTGATCTGAATCAGCCATTTTTATCTGGGTCAGGTTTTTCGCGCCTTCGATTTGTATTAGCGCAATGTCAGTTTGCTCATCATGACCAATCAGTTTAGCGTCATATTCGCTGCCATCACCGAGCTGGACGTTAATCTTGTCGGCGCCATTTACCACGTGATTATTGGTCAATACGTAGCCTTTGGCCGCATCAATAATGACGCCAGACCCTAACCCTTCAAAGAGCTGAGGTTGATTATTGTTACCCGGCATTTGGCCAAAGAAACGTTTTAACGGCTCAGGAATATCCTGGCCCTGGGCGTCAGTCTGGGTGCCTTCAACGTGAACGCTCACCACAGCGGGCAGCACTTTCTCCAGCATCGGCGCCAGGCTTGGAAGCGGCTGACCCTGAATTTGTGCTGGCAGCGTCGCCATCGCACCTGGTGCGGCGGCAAGGCTTATCCCAATACTCAAGGCTAATGCGCTAAACAGTCGTGCTTGTTTTTTCATTGCTACAACGCTCTCGCTGCAAAAAGTGGGAGGAATAAAAGAGTGTGACAGTCGTTTGAGGCCAGGGTTCGCAGAAACAAAGGACGCAGGCTTGCTGCGCCCCAAAAAGATTAATCGCGTGCTGCGCGGTCACTCCGTAATAAACCGGACGCGCCATCTTCCGAATAATCACGCGGTATCTGGACCGGCGCTTGATCGTTATCGGCTTCCGCTTCGGTCAGCTGATAAGCAAACGGGTTTTTCTCGCCCGGCAGATTGGGCAGCAAGTCGTTTGAGCCTTTAGCCATGTGCTGATATAGCTGACGGTAATCACGCGCCATGTTATCCAGCAGCTCAGCACTCTGGGCAAAGTGATTGGTCAGCTCTTCGCGGTAATCCGCCAGTTCTGCTTTTGTCTTTTGAAGCTCATATTGCATGCTCTGTTGCTCACGCAACTTCTTGTTGCCAAAACGCATTACAACCGCGCCGACAATAATACCTACAACTAAACCAATTAGCCCGTATTCCCAGGTCATAATGACTCCCGTGTAATTTCCGTTGTTCCGTAGGGCAGTGCACCTTTTCAATAGTAGCCACTATACCCGTTAATCTTATGGATGTGGAACTCTGGAGCGGCATGGCTTAGTGTAGAGCGGCCTTTTTTTCGACAACTGCTGTGTGAATAAGACAAATTTCAGGGACTGTGAGAGAACAATGCAAACTTCATCTCCGCTTGCACGTTATGAGCAGGCGCTATCGCAAGGCGATTTTAAGCCCGATGACGTACAACGCGAAGCGATCACGCGATTAGACATGCTCCAACAAGGGCTGGTGGCGCGTCAGCAAACCTCAGCGCCAACCGCTCAGGGCCTGTTTGGCCGTCTGTCAAAGCTGCTGGGCAAAGAGAAAAGTGAAGCACAGCCGCCTGTGCGCGGGCTGTATATGTGGGGCGGTGTGGGCCGCGGTAAAACCTGGGTCATGGATCTGTTTTTTCAGTCTATTCCTGGCAACCGTAAACTTCGTTTGCATTTTCATCGATTTATGCTGCGGGTACACGAAGAGTTAACGATGCTGCAAGGACAAAGCGATCCACTGTTAATCATTGCCGATCGCTTCAAAGCGGAAACCGATGTTCTTTGCTTTGATGAATTTTTCGTTTCGGATATTACCGATGCCATGCTGCTTGGCACGTTAATGGAAGCGCTGTTCGAACGGGGCATTGCGCTGGTTGCCACATCAAATATTCCACCAGACGAGCTGTATCGAAACGGCCTGCAGCGCGCCCGTTTTCTGCCCGCGATTGAACAGATAAAAAAGCATTGCGACGTAATGAACGTGGACGCGGGCATCGATTACCGTCTGCGTACGTTAACCTCTGCGCATCTGTGGAAGTTTCCGCTCAATGAAGAAACGTATGCGGCTATGGAATATATGTTTCAGGGTCTTTCGGGTAGCCAGCGAAAAGACGCACCCGTGCTGGAAATTAATCATCGCACTATGACGACACTTGGCGTCAGCGAAGGCGTGCTGGCGATCGACTTCCTTACGTTGTGTGGCGAAGGCCGTAGTCAACATGACTATATTGAGCTGTCGCGCCGTTTCCACAGCGTATTGCTGTATAACGTGCCGGTGATGATTTATAAAACCGAAGATCAGGCGCGTCGTTTTCTCGCGCTGGTTGATGAGTTTTATGAGCGCCACGTCAAACTGGTTGTGGCAGCGGAAACGTCATTATTTGAAATTTATCAGGGAACGCGTCTGAAGTTTGAATATCAGCGCTGTCTGTCGCGCCTGCAGGAAATGCAAAGTGAGGAGTATCTGCGTTTGCCGCATCTGCCTTAAGCAATAAACAATAAAGTGGATAAATGCTGAAATAGGGTTCGATTTTTGTCATCGACTTCTCTATAATCTTGCGACCCCACGTTACAGCAAACGGATTTTTTCCCGAATCCTTTGTGTTCCAGTAACTCTATCCGAAGGGGTGGCTTGCTGGTCAAAATGGTCGTGTGAGCCTCAATCGTTTACTTAAGCGTTTGGGATTTCACCAACGTGTAACTTAATTTGGGTAAGCTTTTCGATGAAAACTTTTACAGCTAAACCAGAAACCGTCCAACGTGACTGGTATGTTGTTGACGCAACTGGCAAAACTTTAGGTCGCCTGGCGACTGAACTGGCCAGCCGTCTACGTGGTAAGCATAAAGCGGAATATACGCCGCACGTTGATACCGGTGATTACATCATCGTTTTGAACGCTGAGAAAGTTGCTGTAACCGGCAACAAGCGCTCTGACAAGATTTACTATCACCACACTGGTCACATCGGTGGTATCAAACAGGCGACTTTTGAAGAGATGATTGCTCGCCGTCCTGAGCGTGTGATTGAGATCGCGGTTAAAGGCATGCTGCCGAAGGGCCCGCTGGGTCGTGCTATGTACCGTAAACTAAAAGTTTACGCGGGCAACGAGCACAACCATGCGGCACAGCAACCGCAAGTTCTTGACATTTAATCGGGATTAAAGGCAATGGCTGAAACTCAAAACTACGGCACTGGTCGCCGCAAAAGCTCATCCGCACGCGTCTTCATCAAGCCGGGTAGCGGAAACATCGTTATTAACCAGCGCTCTCTGGAGCAGTACTTCGGTCGCGAGACTGCACGCATGGTCGTGCGTCAGCCGCTGGAGCTGGTTGATATGGTTGGTAAATTGGATCTGTACATCACTGTTAAAGGTGGTGGTATTTCTGGTCAGGCCGGTGCGATCCGTCACGGTATCACCCGCGCTCTGATGGAATACGACGAGTCACTGCGTGCCGATCTGCGTAAAGCGGGCTTCGTTACCCGTGATGCGCGTCAGGTTGAACGTAAGAAAGTCGGTCTGCGTAAAGCACGCCGTCGTCCGCAGTTCTCCAAACGTTAATTGTTGCTGCTTCGGCAGTGTCAGTTGGCACAAAAAACCCGCTTCGGCGGGTTTTTTACTTTTGAGCGTTTTACATAAACTCACGTTAAAACGTCAACATCGCTCGCAAAATGCCCGCAAAAATTCAATCCTCGCCCACAAGCTGCTTAAAATCTGGTAAACTCTGTGTCACTTTGCGCCCGTTGAGCCGGCGCGTTATGCGCTTCCCCGCTGTTGGGACGTCAGTACGACGCAGCTAACGCGGGCTGCGTGCGAGTTCTATAAGCAGGTGAGTCGCCGAGTGGTTGGCTATTCGCAGTAACTTTTTGTGAACAAACTTGGAGGTTTTCATGGCTGTCGCTGCCAACAAACGTTCGGTAATGACGCTGTTTTCTGGTCCTACTGACATTTTCAGCCACCAGGTGCGTATTGTCCTGGCGGAAAAGGGTGTCAGCGTAGAGATCGAGCAGGTCGAAATGGATAACCTGCCGCAGGATCTGATTGACCTCAACCCGTATCGCACAGTGCCGACGCTGGTAGATCGTGAGCTGACGCTTTATGAATCGCGTATCATCATGGAATATCTGGATGAGCGTTTTCCGCATCCGCCGTTAATGCCGGTTTACCCGGTTGCGCGTGGTGAAAGCCGCCTGATGATGCACCGCATTGAGCAGGACTGGTACAGCCTGATGAGAAAGGTTGAGAACAGCACGGGTCAGGAAGCTGAAGCAGCACGCAAGCAGTTGCGTGAAGAGCTGCTGGCGATTGCACCCTTGTTTGGGCGTACCCCCTTCTTTATGAGTGAAGAATTTAGCCTGGTTGACTGCTATTTGGCTCCGCTGCTGTGGCGTTTACCATCAATGGGTATTGATCTGATTGGTTCAGGTTCGAAAGAGCTGAAAGGCTATATGAATCGCGTATTTGAGCGTGACTCATTCCTTGCTTCACTGACCGAAGCCGAACGTGAAATGCGCCTGCACGCCCGGGGCTAACGTATGGAAATGTCGCAACTCACTGCTCGTCGTCCCTATTTGCTACGCGCTTTCTATGACTGGTTGCTCGACAATCAGTTAACGCCGCATTTGGTGGTTGATATTAATTTGCCTGGCGTTCAGGTACCGCTTGAGTACGCGCGAGATGGACAGATTGTTCTCAACATCGCGCCACGCGCGGTCGGCAATCTGAATTTATCCAACGATCAGGTGTCATTCAACGCACGTTTTGGTGGCGTTACGCGTCAGGTAAACGTGCCGATGGCAGCGATTCTGGCAATTTATGCGCGTGAAAACGGCGCTGGCACCATGTTCGAACCTGAACCTGCTTATGAACTTTCCAGCCAGAAAGATTCAGCAGAACAGGAAGAGACTGTCATGTCCGTTATTGATGGCGATCGTCCTGACGATGCCAGCGATGATGAAACGCCGCCTGATGATGATCCACCGCCGCGTGGTGGGCGACCTTCACTGCGGGTAGTGAAATAAGCTAAAAAATAACATGGAATGCCTATCAATTATTGATGGGCATTTTTTTGTGCCTGTTGTGAATGAAATGCATTACAACAAAAAATCCGGGAACTCGCGTTACCCGGATTTTTGTACTGATTAACAGCGCTAGCGATTAATAAACGTCACGCAGGTAGCGCTTCTCTTTTTTCAGCTGATCGATGTAATCCGCAGCGCGCTCGCTTGAAAGGCCGCCATACTGACGAACCACTTCATACAACGCATTATCGACGTCCTTCGCCATACGTGACGCATCGCCACATACATAAAAATATGCCCCTTCCTGCAGCCAGGCATAGAGTTCTGCACCTTGCTCCAGCATGCGGCTCTGCACGTAGATTTTCTTATCCTGATCGCGTGAAAATGCCAGATCAAGGCGGGTCAGCAGGCCGCTTTGCTGCCATTCAGTCAGCTCTTCACGGTAAACAAAGTCGTGCTCCTGGTGCTGATCGCCGAAGAATAACCAGTTTTTACCCGCCGCACCTGTTACCTGGCGCTCTTGCAGGAAAGCACGGAATGGCGCGATACCCGTACCC
The DNA here is from genome assembly GCF_014946725.1 of Mixta mediterraneensis. GTDB lineage: Bacteria > Pseudomonadota > Gammaproteobacteria > Enterobacterales > Enterobacteriaceae > Pantoea > Pantoea mediterraneensis. The sequence continues at coordinate 271,782 of NZ_JACFXY010000005.1, read as the reverse complement.
GGTCCAACCATGATCAGCGGCGCATCTGCATTTTGCGGCACGCGGAAGGCTTTATTAGGCGAAATGAAGATGGCCGGCTTTTCACCGCGACGCACACGTTCGGCCAGATAGGTCGAACAGACACCGCTGCGGTTACGCCCACCGCTGTGATAACGCACAGAGGCTATCGTCAAATGCACCTGATTTGGATGTGCTTTCGAGCTGGAAGAGATGGAGTAAGCGCGATGCTGCAATGGACGCAGCAGAGCAACAAACTCAGGCACCGACAGCGAACGCGTCAGCTCAAGTTGCAGAAGATCCAGCGTGTCCTTGCCCCACAACCAAACGCTCAGTGCATCTTTATCGTCATGCTGTAAAACGTGACGCAATTCCTGATTAGTGGTGTTTTGACCTACCCACTCAATCAGCTTGCGTGACGGTTCTGAAATTTCAAACTGATAGGTCAGCAGATCGCCCAAATTTCTGTCGAAACCTGGAACCGGTGTCTGATAATCCGCATTTAACTGCGTCAGCAGCAGGCTAACCAGCGAAGGATCGTTGACAGGAATAATGCCCAGCGCATCGCCCGCTTCGTATTTGAGGCCGCTATCGGTCAAATCAAATTCAAAGTGACGAATGTCTTTCGCGGACTGCTCACCCGACAGGCGCTTATTGGTCACCAGCGCGGCAGCATAAGGATTGGATTTATTGCTGCCGGGGATTACCGGGGCTTCTGGTGCGCTTTCCAGCACGGTGCCGCTGCTACCAGCGCTTGCTGCAAACTGCGGCATTGAGTTATTCAGCCATTCGCTAGAGGGCTCTTCATAATCGATGTCGCAATCAATACGCTCAACCACACGCTTCGCACCCAGCTGCTCCAGACGCATATCAATAAATTTACCGGCCTGGCAAAACCCATCGTAGCCGGTATCACCAATGGCTAACACGGCGAAGTGCATCTCTTCCAGACGTGGCGCGGTGCTGGCAGAGATAGCATTCCAGAACAGCTGCGCGTTGTCTGGCATCTCACCTTCACCATAGGTCGAGGTGACGATCAGCACATGGCGCATTGTGGCGAACACTTCCAGATCGACTTCACCCAGCGCCTGAACGACCGGCACCAGCCCTTTAGCACGGGCTGATTTAGCCGCAGTTTGTGCCAGCGCTTCTGCGTTGCCGGTTTGGGAACCGTACAGAATATGCAGCTGGGTTGTGGCGGCTGTGCCAGTACCGGCCGCGACCTGCTGCTTGTCTTCTAACACTAACAGACGGGAGTGGAGACCGGCGAGAAATCCCGCCAGCCAATATTTCTGATCACCATTAAACGGCGCATCTTCAGGAATGTAAGGAATTTTCATGGGTGCTTTTACTCAATCCCGTTTTATCCGTCATAGTTCGCGCTGCAGGTAGGTCAGGAGCCTGTCTACCCCAGGCGCAGCGTCACTCTGTGCCTGGGGAATTCGCGGGGCTACCGCCGTCCTGCAACCCGAATTATTCAGGGTAATTATTAATGTTCATATTCGTGTGTGTTGCTTTCAAGACAATTTGCCGACAGCAGCCGCGATTTCTGGCAAGGCAGCACGTGCGAACAGCTCTTCAAAATCAGGAAGATGGCCCAGAACTTCACGGTTACAGGCATCCTGATACATGATCCAGCCATACGTTGCCAGGCTGTCCATTGAGCGAATGTTACGTTGCTTCAGCGCCGCTTTATAATCCGTCATGCGCTTGGTGCCAATCAGGCTGGCCAGTTCGTCATCGCTATAGCTCTCAATTGCGGAGCGGGCATGACGCTGCAATTTGCTGATCAGCGAAAAGTCCTCGGTCATCAGCAGATTACGTACCGCTTTTTCCACCGCCGGATCTTCCACAGCTGTGCCTTTCGGTAATTTACCCAGCGCCAGCTGCTGGGCAAAGCTCAGCACGGTATAGTTGTTTAGCAGCACGAACATTTCCAGCGTGTCGGTTGCGCCATAAGCCGGTACTGCGCCATCAGCAATCGTTTTACCATCACGCCAGGCTGATTTGAACTTCGCAACCTGATGCCCGGCCAGTGCCGTTGATAGCTCTTCCAGCAAATCTTTGCGTGATTTTGCTTTCAGGATCTCGCCACCGTCTTGATACAGCAGCAGTGAACGCGGCATTACGTAGATGAAATGCTGGCATTCCGTTTCCCAGTTTTCAAGCAGCCAGGCTGCACGCGGCGAGTGGGTTGCTTCCAGATGCCAGTTCAGCATCGTCAGCACCGCTTGCTTGTGCGTTTGCGCCATTTCGTCCTGTGCGGCAATAGAACCGAACAGCACCGAATCACCGGCAGCGTAGCTGGCAAGCGATCCATAAGGATCGTACTGATAGGCGAAGCCGCCGCTCATACCATTACCGAAGCCTTTACCGAAGGTGCCAAGGTTGAGGATGGCACCGTTAGTCATGTCCTCGCAGCAGAAATCCCCCACGCCTTCGACTACCGCCGTTGCGCCTGAGTTACGTACGGCGAAACGGTCACCCGCCTGGCCCTGCACAAACAGACGTCCGCCTGTGGCGCCAAACAGTGCAAAGTTACCAATGAGCACGTTGCCATCGCTGTCCTGCGCGCCGCCGCCTGGTGACATAATGGCTAACTCGCCGCCACACTGGCCTTTACCTACGCCGTCATTACAGGTGCCGTAATGTTTCATCTGCATACCGTCGTTGCAGAAAGCGCCAAAAGACTGTCCCGCCGAGCCGGAAGTGGTGATCTTCACCGTTTCTGGTGCCAGGTAACGACGCCCACGATCATCCTGCAAGACGGCTGGCATCGCTTGCCATTGATCTGCCGTCAGCATGTGGTTCAGCATACGCTCAATATCAATCGCTAACTGCCCGCCGACACTCTTATTACGGTTGTTGAGCGTGACGTTATGGCCCAGTGCAACGTCGTTTTTGCCCTGAGTAACCAGTTCATTATTCAGCTGCTCAACCCAGGCATCGTCTAATTCGAAATCTTTTTCCAGATAAACCGGATGATCGATTTTTAGTTCTGGCACTACGGTTAACATTGCACGCAGGTCGAGTCTGCCGACTTCCAGTGGGTGATCCATCAGGTGCAGCAGATCAGAACGCCCACGCGCTTCACGCAGCGAACGCAAGCCCATGCGGGCCAGAATTTCACGCACTTCATGCGCCACGTTCATAAAATACTGCGCCAGCTGGCGCGGATCGCCATCAAACGCTTCGGCATTGGTAGTCAAACCAGCCGGGCATTTAACGTTGCAGTTTTTCGCCATCACGCATTTCAGCATCATCAGCGCGGTAGTACCGAACTCAAAGCTGTCGCCACCCAGCAGCGCCGATTTTACGACATCGCTACCGGTTTGCTGCGCGCCAGAACAGCGCAACTGAACCTTCTCGCGCAAGCCATTAGCGCACAGCGCCTGGTGCACTTCGGCAATGCCGATTTCCGCTACGCGTCCGGTATACTTCAGGCTGGTCACCGACGCTGCGCCGGTGCCGCCAGTATTACCCGCGACGTTGATCACGTCGGCGCCCGCTTTTGCTACGCCGACAGCAATCGTGCCGATGCCTTCAGAAGAAACCAGTTTAACGATGACGCGGACGCGTGCAGCTTTACAGTCGTGGATAAGCTGCGCCAAATCCTCGATAGAGTAAGTGTCATGGTGCGGCGGCGGTGAAACCAGCTCCACGCCTGGAGTGCCGCCACGTGCGGCCGCAATTTCCACAGTTACTTTCGGTGCCGGTAACTGGCCGCCTTCGCCTGGTTTCGCACCCTGACCAATTTTGATCTCCAGCTCTTCCAGCATCGGGTCGGCTAAATAGGCTGCCCATACGCCAAAACGGCCCGAAGCCAGCTGTTTAATACGTGATGCGCGAATGGTGCCGTGACGTGAATGGTGTTCGCCACCTTCACCACAGTTACTCATGCCGCCCACCATATTGGTGCCATGCGCGACTGCTTCGTGCGCTGGTGCCACCAGTGCGCCGTGACTCATCGCACCGGAAGCAAAAGTACGCGTGATTTCGCAGGCCGGCTGAACTTCGTTCAGAGGCAACGAAGGCAGGCTGGTAAAAATACGCGACAGATACTCAGCGGCTTTGCCATAAGCGACGACGTGTAAACTCTCATTTACCACCTCGGTGCTTTCAATTTCGTCATTGAAGCGGGATTTCAGTGCCTGTGCCAGTGCGGCGAGACGCTCGCTTTCTGGTTTTAAACCTTTAATGGCATCGGTCAGATGCAGCGTAAAATGATTCAGGCTGCCATCAACCGCTTCGCATACCAAACCGCGGGTAGCAAAACCATTATTGGTGAGTGAATAACGCCCCAGTTTGCGACGGAACTCAGCTTCGCTGTCAATGTGCGTCAAATCGGCCGGGAAGGCCAAAATATCGCGTAGCGCGGCCGGACGGCGTTTACGTTCTTCATACATCAGGCTGGAGAACTGACGATAATCCGCGGTAATCGCAAAGCTATTGATGACTTCATTGGGGATACGCTCAAAGCTGCTGTCTTTGAAAGAGTCGGCTTTGATACCAAATGCATTATCCAGTTTGGCCAGCGTCATCAGTCGGATAAAGTTATCCTCTTCACGCGCTTTATCAGCAAACCGGATAGGTTCTTCAGTCATATCAATAAAAGTACGAACGGCGATAGTGCCGTAAGAGTGGCCCGCCCCCTCAGCACGCTCTTTAAACAGGCCGAGTAACGGAACATCAGATTCGCCCTGAATTTTCAGCGCGCTCTGGTGCCAGTCAACGGCCATCTGCGCGATAGTTGCAAAGCCTGCACCACCAACCGGTGTTTTGATATTTGGAAAATACTTTTTCAGCACCGGATCGTCGGTGTTGAGGAAGTTCGGTTCAAAAAACTCACCGCAGCTATAGCTTTCAACGGTACACAGGCCAACTTTGCCCATGGTTTTCATCAGCGCTTTTTCAGCCGCTTTCGCATAGCGTTTAAAGGCTTTATTACCTTCTTCACCTTCACCATATTTTTCTTCGGCGCGCATCTGTACGCCAAGCGGATAAATAGCGGATGCGCCAAAGCCCAACGCGGCAGCAATATGGTGTGAAGAAATGCTCTGGCCGCTTTCTACTACCAGCGAGACATCAAGACGCAAACCTTCCTGTACCAGACGCTGATTAATGGCGGAAACCACTAGCAGCATGGGAATGGCTGCCTGGGTTGAGGAGACGTGGCGATCGGTGATCACGGCGATTCCGCCTTGGGAACGAGCGAAATCCACCACCTGCTGCGCCAAATCATCAATGGCTTTTTCCAGCGCATTGGCATTCGCGGTGCGGCTCAGTAAATCTTTGCCGGTTACGGGTTCGTACAGCATTTCGAAGCGCGCATAAGGCGCGACATTCTGCTCGCGTAGTTGCAGCATATCGAGATGGCTGAGGATCGGTGTTGGCACGATGATCTGACGCCCTTTACTGCGGCCCAGATGCGGTTTTGCCCCCAGCGCTACGCGCAGCGTCATGCCATCCACTTCACGAATTGAGTCCAGCGGCGGGTTGGTTACCTGGGCAAAGCGCTGGGAAAAATAGTGCGCTACGCCGCCTTCGTGATCAGATAAGCCGTTGATGGCGTTGCCGTAACCCATCGCGGAGATTTTCTCTGCGCCGGTTGTCAGCATGGGGTCCATCATGAATTTGAAGCTTTCCTGATTGTAGTAGTACGCCACGAAGCGTTGATAGGCTTTGAGATCGCCCCGATAGCGCAATGGTGAGCCTTGCTTCTCGGCCGGGATCACCGGTAGATCGTTCAGGCCAACGCGGGATTTAGCCAGCAGGGCAGAATAATCTTTTTCCGCCGCCAGTTTTTCCAGCGCCTGGTGCGTGGTGTAACTGCGTTTTTCGCGATGATCGAAGTAGAGCATACCGCCTGCTTCAATACGGCCACGACGCAGAACGCTTTCAGGCGGAAAGGCAATCTGACCGGCTTCCGACATCGCACCGATATATTCCGCTGTTTCAACCGAACGCAGCGGACGCAGGCCAAGGCGATCAAGGCGTGCGCCAATCACTTCACCGTTACCGAAAATCAGCGCAGCCGGGCCATCGTTCTTCTCTTCGTACAGTGAAAAGTACTCCAGCATATCGCGAACGTCTTTGGTTAAAGACGTATCGTTTTCCCAGGCTGGCGGCATCATAGAAACCACTGCGGTAATCAAATCAAGACTGTCTTCCATTAAGCGGCTGTGAATACTTTGATCGAGGCGCGAACTGTCTGACTGGCCTTTTGGGCGCACAATCTTCTTACCACGCGCCAGCGCCAGCGCCGATTCCGCAATACGGTTTTTACGGTCGGTGTTGAGCTCACCATTATGGGCCATCAGCCGGAACGGCTGCGCCATGGTGGTATGGGGATCGGTATTGGTTGAAAAACGCGTATGGAAGAATAACCCGCGTACCTGATGATCGGGATCGGTCAGGTCTTTAAAGTAAGGAATCACTTCATTGGAATTCAGACGCGCCTTAAATACCTGGGTACGGGAAGAGAGCGACAGCGGATAGAGTCCGCCAAATTCACTTTCAGTAAAGGCACGGGCTTCGATAGCCAGCAGGGCGCGGTAGATGCGTTGTTCGAAGTCATTTTGATCGACCACATCCTGCGGTGCAGAGAAAATCCACTGCACGATGGGTAACTGGAACTGCACAGCAGCCGGACGCGTCACGCTGCTGTCAAGCGGCATGTCACGTTTCATCATGATCGGCAGATTAAAGTGGGTCAGCGTCTCTTCTACCAGACGTTCTGCATTCGCGCGCAGCCTGGCATCTTTTGGTACAAAGAAATTACCCACGCCAAAGCGTCCGGCTTCCAGCGCCTGACCGGTTATCTTGCGAAAGAAATGTAATGAAAGATCGACGTTTACCCCAGCGCCGTCACCGACGCCTTCAGCCGACATGCCCCCGCGGTGAGGTACGGTACAAAGGGCGCCATGCGCCATCTGCAGGATCTCATGGGTCTGCTCGCCGTCCTTACGGGTAATGAAACCTACACCACAGCTATCACTCCCTGCTGCTGGGTCATACAAGCCATAGGAATTAGGTTTTTGAGTGGACATTGAGGGTCTCCTTAAACTGCTTTTGACATTACCTGCATTATTTCAATAACTAAGCGCCAACAGGCGCAGTTTCATATTCAGCAGCTCGCTCTGTCGAACGGGCGTTATTGCTCCGGGCAGTTCACTCCAGACAGGTTTAAAACGTCCTTAATTGAGCTGCTCTTTGATTTCCGGTCTCTTAAAGGAGATGACTTACACCATGGGGGAGTCTTCTTATTGCATAGATATGGCGAGACACTGGCCCGTCAGGAAAGCTTTCAGCGGATTTCCAACTTATCGGGAAAGGCGATACAGGTCAAATAAGATAAGTTATAGTCGTTAACCGGGCTTTTTTGAGGTTAACCATCTGTAATTTAAGGTTTTTAATGGAAAATAGGGTAGGGTTAACCGGCTGGGAAAAGGCCAATAAATGTGAACTGTCTCACTGTGGTGCAGCGTCCAAATCTCTGCACCATGCTGGTGATAAGGTCTTTATTAGCATGAAATGCTGCTGCGGCCCCTTCATGCACAGGATGTATCTGTTTTTCTTATAGCGGCATATTTGAATGAAACAGGGCGACGTTATAAGTAAAATTAATCAATGGGAATCTGCTTAAAATTACGCTTAAGATGAATGGGTATGCAAAAATAAGGATGTGCCTGTGCAACAGGACGCTGCCAGGATATTGAAAAAAATAAGAAGCTAATTTATTTGCCATTAAGCTGGCGGCCCTACAGATTATTCAGTTAGCACAATTAGTCAAGGGATTTAATGCATATGTCATAAACGTCGGCGATCAGCCGGTGTGTCGCACCAAAACAGCGCAACCCTTCCGCTATCTGCCTCAGATGCGTAAAGCCAGCGGCGGTACAACTACGCTATTATGTGCCTGTTTCTCATCCAGGGAGTCTTTATGAAACAAATTCGCCTGCTGGCACAATATTACGTTGATTTGATGGTTAAGCTCGGCCTGATTCGCTTTTCGTTGCTATTAGCCTCGGCGCTGGTCGTGCTGGCGATGATTGTACAAATGGCGGTTACCTTGGTGCTGCGCGGGCATGTAGAAAGTATCGATATGGTGCGATCGGTATTCTTTGGCCTGCTCATCACGCCGTGGGCGGTCTATTTTCTGTCGGTAGTGGTTGATCAGCTGGAAGATTCGCGTCAACGGCTGGCGCGGCTGGTAGATAAGCTGGAAGAGATGCGTACCCGCGATCTGGAGCTCAACCAGCAGATGAAAGAAACGATTTCCCAGCTGAACCAGGAGATTGCTGACCGTAAAAAAGCGGAGCTGGCCCGCGAACATGTGATGGACAAGCTACGGGAAGAAGTGGCGCGACGTGAGCAGGCGCAGATCGAACTGGAGCAGCAATCCTCCTTTTTACGATCCTTTCTTGATGCTTCGCCCGATCTGGTTTTCTACCGCAACATTGATAAGCAATTTTCTGGCTGTAACCGCGCAATGGAGTTACTGACCGGAAAAAGCGAGAAGCAGCTGATTGGACTGACGCCGCGCGATATTTATGACGACGATGCGGCGACAAAAGTCCTGGAAACGGATGAAAAAGTGTTTCGCCATAATGTCGCGCTGACTTATGAGCAGTGGCTGCAATATCCAGATGGGCGTAAAGCCTGCTTTGAAATTCGTAAAGTGCCGTATTACGATCGCGTAGGTAAACGCAGCGGGCTGATGGGGTTTGGCCGTGATATAACCGAGCGTAAGCGCTATCAGGACGCGTTAGAGAATGCCAGCCGGGAGAAAACCGTTTTTATCTCTACCATCACCCATGAGCTGCGTACGCCGCTTAACGGCATTGTCGGTTTGAGTCGTATCCTGCTGGACACCGATCTCAACCAGGAGCAGCTTAAATACCTCAAAACCATCCACGTTTCGGCTATTACGCTCGGCAATATTTTTAATGACGTGATTGAAGTCGATAAAATCGAGCGTCGTAAAGTACAACTCGATAACCAGCCGGTTGATTTCACCAGCTTCCTTGCCGATTTAGAAAATCTTTCTGGCCTGCTGGCACAGCCGAAAGGGCTGAAATTTGTTATGGCTCCGCAGTTGCCACTGCCGCATAAGATCGCTACCGATGGTACCCGGCTGCGTCAAATCCTGTGGAATTTGATTGGGAATGCGGTGAAGTTCACGCAACAGGGTGAAATTGTCGTGCGCGTCGCGTATGAACAGGATGAAACGCTGCGCTTTGAGGTACAGGATTCTGGCTTAGGCATCCGTCAGGAGGAGCAGGACAAAATTTTCGCCATGTACTATCAGGTGAAAGATCAGCACGGCGGCAAACCCGCAACCGGCACCGGCATAGGGCTTGCGGTGTCGCGTCGACTGGCGCAGGCAATGGGCGGCGACATCAGCGTGGATAGCGCGCCGGGGCAAGGATCTTGCTTTACTGTCGTGATCAAAGCACCTCGGGTTGCCGAAGAAGTTGAAGATGACGGTATCGATGATCCTATGCCGCTACCCGCGTTGCACGTGCTGCTGGTAGAGGATATTGAGCTGAACGTGATTGTCGCGCGTTCGGTGCTTGAAAAGCTTGGCTGTAGCGTTGAGGTCGCCATGACCGGCGGCGAGGCGCTGGCGATGTTTGATCCGCTGGAGTTTGATTTAGTTCTGCTGGACATCCAGCTGCCCGATATGACGGGGCTGGATGTTTCTCGTGCGATTCATCAGCAGTACCAAAACGGGCCATTGCCGCCACTGGTCGCGCTGACCGCCAACGTGCTGAAAGATAAGAAAGAGTATCTGGACGCCGGAATGGATGAGGTGTTGAGCAAACCGCTGGCCGTTCCGGCTTTAACGGCGATTATTAAGAAATTCTGGGATGACCAGGACGAGGCTGATGAAGGAGAAAGCGCGCCGGTGGAAGATAAAACCCACACGCTGCTTGATGTGCCGATGCTCGAACAATACCTCGAACTGGTTGGCCCTGGCCTGATTACCCAAAGTCTGTCTATGTTTGAGCAGATGATGCCAGGGTATCTGGATGTGCTGGATTCTAATCTGATGGCACGTGACCAGAAAGGCATTGCCGAAGAGGGACATAAAATTAAAGGCGCGGCGGGATCGGTAGGGCTACAACATCTGCAGATGCTGGCGAAACAAATTCAAAGCCCCGAGTTGCCAGCTTGGTGGGATAAGGTAACGGAATGGATTGACGAGTTGAAGCACGAATGGCGTCACGAGGTACAGGTATTACGCGAATGGGTTGCTGAAAAGGAAAAGCCCTAAAAAAATGACCCCAGCCGAGGCCGGGGTGCGCGAATACTGCGCCAACACCAGGGAAAAAAGCGCTGTTGCTATACTTAGAGGATTTGAGCGCAACAGCGTGGTATTGGTTAACACTGAAATCAGTTTAGCAAATTCATCGTAGTTTGTGACAAGATTCATTAAAATGTGTGATGTTGAGCAGCGTTTAAATACAGAAAACATTAATTTGGCAACACAGTCAAGTAAGGAATTAATTTACGCGTTGTATTGCGCTAATTTTGATCATTCGCTGGCTTTTTTGCTCGCTTTTACATCACCGAATCATGTTAAACGAAATGCCCATGCACCAAATGGATAACAATCCTGTAAAAAGGGCGATTTCTGTCGTTAACAGGTTGATAAGTAAAGCCCAGTGCTGAATCGTTTAGTGTTTATCCAAAACTTTTTGGAAAGCTGGCGGAGAAATTTCCAGTTAACAGTTATGGCAATTAATTTTCTGATGAATTCCGGTTAAAATTTGAACGTATTTTGCTGTTTAGTAGATGGTAAAGGGCCAGAATTTTCTCGATAATCGTAATTTTTTGATCAGGCAAAGAAGAATATAGAACAAGGAATGCGATTATAGTTAAATAACACTAAACTTTCTCAGGCGCGTATATCATAAATCGTTAAGTATTTACTTAAAAATTAGCTAAATACGACAACGTGATGGAACCGATTCCTTTTTAACGGAAGTGCTTGAAGTGATTCGATCTGTTTCAGTGAAATTCCCGCTTTTTGTCGTGATTCGTACAGAAGCTGCTCAGTAAGGCAGCCATTTTTTGCCGGAAAATTGGCGTTTAATCCAGTCGTTAACGCAGTGATTGATTAATGCTTAAAACAAGTAAGAGAACATTGCATGAACAAGTATAAAGGAAGCCCAGGGCAGCGAATTAAGTCTCTAACTTTACGCATAATATTGGCAGTGTTAGGAGGATGGTTAGCGGGGATTCTGCTTTTCTCATTTCTGCCGGTCCCTTTTTCAGCCGTCATGGTTGAACGTCAACTCGGTGCCTGGTTCAGCGGTCATTTCGATTATGTGGCACATTCCGACTGGGTTGGGCACGACGACATCTCCCCGTGGATAGGATTAGCGGTTATTGCCTCTGAAGATCAGAAGTTTCCGGTACACTGGGGTTTTGATATGGCGGCGATTGAATCGGTATTAGACAGCCGCGATGAAAGAATGCGTGGCGCATCGACCTTATCACAACAAACGGCGAAAAATTTGTTCTTATGGGATGGACGTAGCTGGCTACGAAAGGGGCTGGAGGCGGGGCTGACGGTAGGGATCGAAACGGTATGGACTAAGCGCCGCATACTTACGGTTTACCTGAATATTGCTGAATTCGGCGCGGGGACGTTTGGCGTGGAGGCTGCCGCGCAGCGCTATTTCCATAAACCGGCCAGCCGCCTGACGATGTCGGAAGCGGCGCTACTTGCTGCTGTGTTGCCCAATCCCATTCGTTTTCACGCTGATGCGCCGTCGGGGTACATTCGCCAGCGTCAGCAATGGATCATGCGGCAAATGCGCCAGTTAGGCGGCGAAAGGTTTCTGCAACGTAACAGGCTTTAGGACTTATTCTTCGTCGAAGCCCGCTTCAAACAGCTCAATAACCGCCGCCAGCGCCTGGGTTTCTTCCGGGCCGCTGGCTTCGATTTCAATATGACCGCCTTTGGCAGAATCCAGCATTAAGAGCGCAATGACGCTACTGGCCTCAGCTTCTGTGCCCGCCTCATTTCGCAACAGCACCTCTGCATCAAAACTCTGGACTAATTCAAACAGCTTCATAGCCGGGCGGGCGTGCATACCCAACTTGTTTTTGATTTCTACCGTTTGTTTGATGGTCATGATTTGCGTTTTTCCAGCGTACGATGGCGAGACTGCACATTTTTACCGCGGGAGCGGAAGTAATCAGCTAATTGTTCAGCGATATATACCGAACGATGTTTGCCACCGGTACAACCGATTGCCACGGTTAAGTAGCTGCGATTATTGGTTTCCAGCATCGGCAGCCACAGCTCCAGATAGCTGCGCGTCTGATAGATAAAGTTGTGCACTTCCGTATGACGATCTAAAAACGCGGCAACCGGACGATCAAGACCTGTCATAGGGCGCAGTTTAGGATCCCAGTGCGGGTTGGGTAAAAAGCGCACATCAAATACGTAATCGGCATCAATCGGAATACCATGTTTGAAGCCGAATGATTCAAAAACCATGGTCAGTTCACGTTCACGTTTACCCAACAGACGCGTGCGCAGCATCTCTGCCAGCTCATGCACTGACATTTCTGAGGTATCGATAATCAGATCGGCACGTGAGCGCAGCGGCTCCAGCAGATCATTCTCTTCATCGATCGCGCTTTCCAGTGACAGATTTTTACTGGAAAGCGGATGCAGGCGACGCGTATCGCTATAGCGGCGGATCAAGGTATTGCGATCGGCGTCAAGGAATAGCAGCTGTGGTGAAAACGTATCAGGCAAATTGTTCAGCGCAGTCTCGAAGATTTCCGGCGACTCTGGCATGTTACGCACATCAATGCTTACGGCTGCGGAGATATTGCGCTCGGCCAGCGAGTTTGCTAACGCTGGCAATAACACCACCGGCAGGTTATCAACGCAGTAAAATCCCATGTCTTCCAGTGCACGCAGTGCCACTGATTTTCCTGACCCTGACCGACCGCTAACGATCATCAGCACCATGACCTTCTCTCCCGTTTTAAAACCGGCGCGGGGCCGGTAGTGACGCTTTATTGTTCTGGCTGATTTTCGGTAATGATGGCGTAGAGTTCTTCATTACTCTGCGCCGCACGCAGGCGGCGACAGACCGTTTTATCTGCCAGTCTTTTTGCTACCAAAGAAAGGGTATGCAAATGCGTTTTGCACTGATCTGCCGGGACCAGAAGGGCAAACAACAGATCGACCGGCTGATTATCCACCGCGTCAAAGGCAATAGGCTGTTCAAGGCTGATAAACACGCCAACGGCGCGAAGCGTATCCTCCTCCAGCTTACCGTGAGGAATAGCAATCCCGTTGCCAATGCCGGTACTTCCCATGCGCTCACGGGTAAGAATGGCTTCGAAAAGCGTTTGGTGCGGCAGGTTGAGCTGCTTAGCGGCCAGTTCACTGATAATTTCCAGCGCACGTTTTTTGCTCTGGCAATGTACGCCGCTGCGGGTGCAGTCCAGCGAAAGTACTGAGCTCAATTCCAGGGTCAGATCGTTGTTCATCATCGTTTCACTTGCGAGTTCACATAGCCACTGAGGCAGGCATGTCACGTTTATGCTGACATCAGATGGCGCTGGCATAGATGACAAAACGGGGCGGTTAATCCGCCCCATCCTGTCCGCGTTAGCGCGATAAGCGCTCTGCCAGCGTGAAGGTTAGTGTTTTTTCAGTTTGTCTTTGTGTTTGGTTAGTTGACGAGTGAGTTTATCAATCAACCCGTCAATAGCCGCATACATATCTTCCGCTTCCGATGTGGCGTGCAGCTCGCCACCATTGACGTGTAAAGTCGCATCGGCAATTTGAGTGACCTTCTCAATTTTCAGAACAATATAAACCTGATTGATATGATCAAAATAGTGTTCCAGTTTGGCAAATTTCCCACTGACGAATTCACGTAGTGAGTCAGTGATTTCAACGTGTTGCCCCGTGAGGTTTAGCTGCATAGGTCTTCCTTCTCATTTCTTTCAAACCAGCTGTTTACGCTGATTTGATGGCGGGATGGATAAAGACTCGCGATATTTAGCGACGGTTCGACGCGCCACCATGATCCCTTGATCAGATAACATGGTGGTGAGCTTACTGTCGCTCAAGGGTTTGGCTGGATTTTCCGCCGAAATTAATTTTTTGACCAGTGCGCGAATCGCGGTGGACGATGCTTCGCCGCCACCTTCGGTATTGACGTGACTGGAGAAAAAATACTTCAATTCAAAAATACCACGCGGGCTGTGCAAATATTTTTGCGTGGTTACGCGGGAAATCGTCGATTCATGCATTTCAACGGCCTGGGCAATATCCGCCAGTACCATAGGACGCATAAATTCTTCGCCCTGTTCAAAAAAATCCTGTTGTTGTTCAACAATACAACGCGTCACTTTCAGCAAAGTATCATTACGGCTTTCCAGGCTTTTAATCAGCCATTTGGCTTCCTGCAAATGGCTACGAATAAACTGGTTATCGCTGTCATTGCGTGACGAACCGCCCATCGCGGCATAGTGCTGATTAATCTTCAAACGCGGCAGACTGTCCGCATTAAGATCAACCGTCCAGCGGGATCCGATCTTACGTACCAGCACATCAGGAATAACATATTCCGGCTCGCCAGTATTGACCGATTGTCCCGGACGGGGGTCCAGTGATTGAATCAGTATCATGGCTTCTTTTAACACGTCTTCTTTGAGACGTGTCATACGCATCAGACTGCGGAAATCATGGTTCGCCAGCAGATCAAGGTGATTGCTGACGATCGAACGCGCTTCGGCCAGCATCGGCGTATCAGGCGCATATTGTGATAGCTGCACCAGCAGGCAATCACGTAAATCACGGGAACCCACGCCTATCGGATCAAAACGCTGGATGCGTTTTAATACGGCTTCAACCTCATCCAGTTCCAGCTCTTCGTTACCGATGCTGTCAAGGATCTCTTCAAGCGAAACAGTAAGGTAGCCCGTATCATCAATAGCATCAACGATAGAGGTGGCAATCGCGCGGTCGTTATCAGTAAAAGGCGTTAGCCCAACCTGCCACATCAAATAATCCTGCAGCGATTGGGTCGTTTCACCCTGATAAATGGGTAATTCATCATCCTGATAATCGGTGCCAGTGCCTGACGGCGTGCCTGCGGTATAAATCTCGTCCCAGGTTGCATCGAGTGGCAATTCTTCCGGCATATCTTTTTGCTCAAGCGCTTCACGTGTATCCAGCGCTTCGGCTTCCTGATAGTCGTGGGCGTCGACTTCTTCATGTACATCGGTTTGTTCAAGCAGCGGATTACTTTCCAGCGCGAGCTGTAACTCTTGCTGAAGTTCAAGCGTCGAAAGCTGCAACAGCCGGATAGCCTGTTGCAGCTGGGGTGTCATCGCCAGCTGTTGGCTGAGCCTGAGTTGTAAACCTTGCTTCATGACAGGATTGATTTTCCTCAGCAAACGTCAGTATTAGCCACACCTTATCAGAGTCTGAACTCTTCGCCCAAATAAACCCGCTTAACCTGCTCATCAGCAAGTATTTCTGTGGGTGTACCGTGGGCGATGAGGTGGCCCTGACTGACGATATATGCGCGTTCACATACTGCCAGGGTCTCACGAACATTATGGTCGGTAATCAGCACGCCAAGGCCGCTATCACGCAGATGCTCAATGATCTTTTTGATGTCGATAACCGAGATAGGGTCAACGCCCGCAAAGGGCTCATCCAACAGGATAAATTTGGGATTAGCTGCCAGGGCACGCGCAATTTCGACGCGGCGACGTTCACCCCCAGACAATGCCTGTCCCATGCTGTCACGCAGATGTTCGATGTGAAATTCTTCCATCAGCTCTTTGGCGCGATCCTGACGCTGCTCTTCAGTCAGATCATCACGAATCTGCAACACCGCCATTAAATTGTCGAACACGCTCAGACGGCGAAAAATAGAGGCTTCCTGCGGGAGATAGCCAATACCACGACGAGCACGGGCATGCAGTGGCAAAATGCTGATGTCTTCATCATCAATAATAATGCGGCCGGCATCGCGTGGCACAATGCCAACAACCATGTAAAAGGTGGTGGTTTTACCCGCACCGTTAGGGCCCAGCAGGCCGACAATCTCGCCGGATTTTACCTGCAGGCTGACGTCTTCTACTACGCGACGGCTTTTATATGCCTTCGCCAGGTTTTCTGCGATTAATGTGGCCATAGCTATCAGTTACTCTTCTTTCCGCTGTTGGGCTTATTTTGCAATTGCGATGGCACCAGTACCGTGGTTACGCGCTTGCTCTGGCCCTGGCTGTAAGCCTGCATTTTCTGCTCTTTAACCAGATAAGTAATGCGATCACCTTTGATATTGCTGTCTTGCTGCTCGATATAGGCATTGCCGGTCAGCTCAACGAAATCGTTAGCCAGCTCATAATGCAGTTTTGCTGCATGGCCCTGCACCGGTTTGCCGCTGTCCTGCATTTGATAGAACGTTGCTGGCGTGCCGTAACCATCAACAATAGTTTTTTTACTGTCACCGCCCGGACGCGTCACCACCACTTTGTCAGCCGTGATTTTGATAGAACCCTGAGTCACGATAACGTTGCCGGTAAACGTTGCGACGTTACCTTGCAGGTCCAGCGCCTGGTTCTGCGAGTCGATATTTACGGGTTTATCCGAGTCACCGGTCAAAGCCAGCGCTGGAACACTGGTCGCAAGCATTACGCTTGCCAGTAAATACTTAAGGTTGTTTTTGTTCATTTTGGATTTCATAAGAAGTTTTGACCTTTTCGATTAACTCAGCGTTTTTTGTCCGTAAATTACCGCGCATTTTCATACCGGTGGAGTTAAAGCTGCGGCCATACAAGGTCACCTGATCGTCAGAGGTAACATCCTGAGTGACAAGGTTTACCTGCGCATTATCGGTTTTAATACGCTGAAGCTGTGAATCCTGCGTCAGCGTATTGAGCTCAACATGTCCGTACAGATAAAGCATACGATCTTTGGTCAGCTTTGCTTTGTCTGCACGTACTGACCAGGTTGGTACTTTATTTTCGTCGTACGTGGTCATCACGGGATTATCGAACCAGCTCAGCTCGTCAACGGAAAAATAGGTGACTTTGTCTGACACCAGCTTATACGCCAAAGCACCCTGCGGGTTGTACACCACCGTATTGGAGTCAGCGCTGGTATAAGTGGGCGCCTGATTATCGGCAGCCACGGGCGTGCCCGGATCATCCTGATTGGTCAGATTCCAGCCAATCAGGATCAGTGCAATTAAGATCAGAATCAGCGTTATCCAACGCCTGCTTTTACTCATACTGATTGCCCTTTGGCATCCTCAAATTTGTTCTGTGCCATTAAGATCAGGTCACATAACTCACGTACCGCACCGCGTCCACCGGCAATACGCGTCACGTAGTTAGCGCGCGGCAGCAAAACAGGATGTGCATCCGCTACCGCCACACTCAAACCCACTTTGGCCATTACCGGCCAGTCGATCAAGTCGTCACCGATATAGGCGACCTGCTCGTCGGAAAGCGACAGTTTATCCAGAAGTTCGCGATAGGCCAAAAGCTTATCCGACTGACCCTGATAAAGATGACGGATGCCGAGCGTTTTACAACGATCTTCCATCAGACGGGCATTGCGGCCAGTTATAATAGCCACTTCCACATCAGAGGTCAGCAGACAGCGAATGCCATACCCGTCGCGCACGTTGAAGTCTTTGAGTTCTTCACCGTTATTTCCCATGAAAATAACGCCATCTGACATCACACCATCGACATCACAAATCAACAGGCGAATGTTACTGGCGCGCGTCATGACATCGGCGCGAACCGGGCCGTAGCAGGTTTCTATTAGGGCAGTTTCCAACGGCATTCTCTTTTCCTGTTCAGACTACGCCGGCGCGTAGCATGTCATGCATATGTACCACACCGAGCAGACGATCGTCATCGGCCACCAGCAGCGCAGTGATATTTTTGGTTTGCATCAGATTCAACGCATCCACCGCCAGCACGTTGGGGCGAACACGAATACCGCCACGCGTCATCACTTCTGCAATGGTCGCGTGCTGGAAATCAATTCCCATATCAAAGATGCGGCGTAAATCACCATCCGTAAAAATACCTTCAATTTTCATCAGATCGTCAACAATCACGGTCAAACCGAGATTTTTACGGGTAATTTCCAGCAGCGCATCCCGTAAAGAGGCATGGTGATCAACGTACGGTATTTCATCGCCGCTGTGCATAATATCGCTGACATGAAGCAGCAGCTTACGGCCCAATGCGCCACCGGGATGCGACAAGGCAAAGTCTTCTGGCGTAAAGCCCCGTGCTTCTAACAGCGCAACGGCTAAGGCGTCGCCCATGACTAAGGTCGCGGTGGTGCTGCTGGTCGGCGCGAGGCCAAGCGGGCAGGCTTCCTGCGGCACTTTGACGCATAAATGCACGTCGGCCTCGCGGCTCATGGCGCTTTCTGTCCGGCTGGTCATACAGATAAGCGTAATTTTTTGACGTTTAATGACCGGGATCAGCGCCAGAATTTCGTTGGATTCACCGCTGTTTGAAATAGCGATAATCACATCATCACGGCCAACCATCCCCAGATCGCCGTGGCTGGCTTCACCGGGATGGACAAAAAACGCGGGAGTGCCGGTGCTGGCGAAGGTGGCGGCCATCTTTTTGCCGATATGGCCCGATTTTCCCATCCCCATCACCACGACTTTGCCTTTGCAGTGGTAAATCATGGCGCAAGCGCGTGCAAAATCTTCATTGATATACTGGTCGAGCTGTTCCAGCCCTTCGCGCTCAATACGCAGCACGGTTTTACCTGCTCGCTGGAAATCAAAATCACCGATTGATTGCTGATGTGACATGGAAAATCTATCCTTTTTAGCCGTCGATAAACGCAGGCTGCAACCACAGCAGCGTCATCCAGACGATGAACCCACAGAGTAAAAGTGTGCCTGCGGCGCGACCAATACGACGGCGGCGTAGCAGGCAGAGCAGAGCAAATAGTGCGCTCACGCCAAGCATCACCCAGTAATCGCGTGCAAAGGCGTGATAATCTATGCTGCCAGGATGAATTAACGCTGGTAAGCCCAGCACAATGGCAACATTATAAATATTGGCACCAATCAAATTACCGATAGCAATATCATCTTCACCTTTCAACGCACCTGCAAGCACGGTAGCCAGCTCTGGCAAACTGGTGCCAACCGCAATCAGCGTTAAACCCATCACTAATTCGTTGACGCCGAAATAGTCGGCAAACACCGTGGCGTTGTCGATCACCATACGCGTCGACATCGGTAAAATAATCAGTGCGACTGCCAGCCAAAGAAAAGCGACGGTGTTGCCGCTCTCTTCGCGTGGAAGTTCAGCCAGCTGTTCACGCGTCAGCGTGTCGTTATTATTGCGCTCAGCTTTGCGCGCAATCTGGATCACCACGATCAAATAGATGGCGGCAAGTGCAATTAAGCCCAAACCATCAAGTCGACTAAGCTCATTATCAAACAGCGTTATGCCGCTCAATAATGAGACCAGCAGCATTAACGGCAGTTCGCGACGCACTAAATTTGAATGGACGGTAAGTGGATGCAGTAATGCCGCCCTGCCTAAAATCAACAGGATATTAGTAATGTTCGAACCGAGTGCAGTACCCACCGCCAGATCCATCTGACCATGTTGAGCCGCGGAAAAAGAGAGAATGATTTCCGGGAGCGATGTGCCAATGCTGACCACTGTCATACCAATGATCAAGGGCGGCATGCCAAAAGAGCGGCAAAGTATTGAGGCGCTAAACACCAGACGATCGGCACCATACGCCAGTAAAAGCAGACCGATAATCAATAGTGCGGTAGCGACGAACATTAAAAATCCTTGCGTGAAAATCCATGTCGGCACGCTTTGTCCGACTGATTACAGAAGCTGTGTGGTGAAACAGGCGCTGATTTTGACCGTCTAAACGGAAAAAGTAAATTTTATGCCCGTTTTCGCCAAATCTCCGCGGTAAGTTTCTGTAAAGCTATCGTGCATTAAGGTTGAACAAGCTACCATCGTACCCCATGTTTACGCCCGATCTGCCTAAGAGGTAATAATGATCCAGCAGCAAACGAATCTGGTTGAGGTTCGTGGCGTGAGTTTTTCGCGCGGAGATCGCAAAATCTTTGATGACATTTCGCTTACCGTGCCGAAAGGTAAGGTGACGGCAATAATGGGGCCGTCAGGCATTGGTAAAACAACTTTGCTACGCTTGATCGGTGGTCAGTTGCAGCCGAATGGCGGCGAAATCTGGTTCCGTGGCGAAAATATCCCCACGCTTTCACGCGCTAAATTGTATGAAGCGCGTAAAAAAATGAGCATGTTATTCCAGTCCGGCGCCCTGTTCACCGATTTAACCGTCTACGAAAATGTGGCCTGGCCACTGCGTGAACACACGCAGCTGCCCCCGGCTCTGCTACACAGCACGGTTCTTATGAAGCTGGAAGCGGTCGGCCTGCGTGGCGCGGCACAACTGAAACCGGCAGAGTTGTCGGGGGGGATGGCGCGTCGTGTTGCACTGGCACGTGCTATCGCGCTAGAACCCGAATTGATGATGTTCGACGAACCGTTTGTGGGCCAGGACCCAATTACTATGGGAGTGCTGGTTAAATTGATCGACGAACTGAACCATGCGCTGGGCCTGACCTGCATTGTGGTCTCGCATGACGTACCGGAAGTATTAAGTATTGCGGATTACGCGTATATCGTGGCGGGAAAAAAAATCATTGCCCAGGGCAGCACGCCGGAATTACGGGAAAATCCCGATCCCCGCGTGCGCCAGTTTATTGATGGGGATGCGGATGGACCTGTCCCATTTCGTTTTCCGGCCGGCGATTATCTTGCCGATTTAACCGGCACAGGGAGAGTCTAATCTGATGTTATTGAAGGCACTGGCGTTATTGGGACGCCAGGGAATTGAAACCTGCGCCACCTTTGGCCGCGCAGGCTTAATGCTATTCCATGCGCTGGTGGGCAAACCGGCGTTTCGCAAACACGCGCCGTTGCTGGTAAAGCAGCTTTACAGCGTCGGCGTCCTGTCGTTACTGATTATCGTGGTTTCCGGTCTGTTCATCGGTATGGTGCTTGGCCTGCAAGGCTATCTGGTGCTTACCACCTATGGCGCAGAAACCAGCCTGGGTATGCTGGTGGCATTATCGTTGCTGCGTGAGTTAGGACCGGTGGTCACGGCGCTGCTGTTTGCGGGCCGTGCAGGCTCGGCATTAACGGCAGAAATCGGCTTAATGAAAGCCACCGAACAGCTCTCCAGTATGGAAATGATGGCGGTAGATCCGCTGCGTCGGGTCGTTTCGCCCCGTTTCTGGGCCGGGTTTATCAGTATGCCCTTGCTGGCGCTTATTTTTACCGCCGTTGGCATTGCTGGTGGCGCGCTGGTCGGCGTGAGCTGGAAGGGTATCGATCCGGGATTCTTTTGGTCAGCAATGCAACACGCCGTCGATTTTCGTACCGACGTGGTTAACTGCATCATCAAAAGCGCCGTCTTTGCAGTGACGGTAACCTGGATTGCCTTATTTAATGGTTATGATGCGATCCCGACTTCTGAAGGGATCAGCCGCGCGACGACGCGCACCGTGGTGCATGCTTCACTGGCGGTGCTCGGTTTGGATTTTGTGCTGACAGCACTGATGTTTGGGAATTGATGCAATGCAAAGCAAAAAAAGCGAAATCTGGGTTGGCGTATTTTTGATTATGGCGCTGATCGCTATGCTCTTTCTCTGTCTGCGCGTAGCAGATCTTAAATCGCTTGGTACCGATCCGACCTGGAAGCTCTACGCCACCTTCGATAATATCGGCGGCCTGAAAGTCAGCTCGCCAGTTAAAGTCGGTGGTGTGGTCATTGGGCGCGTCACCGATATTTCTCTCGAACCCAAAACCCTGTTGCCGCGCGTTACCATGGACATCAGCGATCAGTACGCGAATAAAATTTCGGATACCAGTTCGCTGGCGATTCGTACCCAGGGCTTGTTAGGGGAGCAGTTTCTGGCGTTAAACCTGGGCTTTGACGATCCTGAACTTGGCTCGGCGATGCTGAAAGATGGCGATACGTTGCGAGATACCAAATCAGCGCTGGTACTGGAAGATCTGATTGGTCAGTTCCTGTATAAGAGCGGCGATAATAAAGACAATAACGATCATAAGGATACGCAGGGAAGCAATAACGCCCCTGCGGCACCGGTTCAACCTTAAGAAAGAGGTCACACACGATGTTTAAACGTTTACTGATGATTGCCATGCTGGTGGTAGCACCGCTGGCGGCTAACGCAGCCGATCAAAGCAATCCTTATAAGTTGATGAACGAAGCGGCGCAGAAAACCTTTACGCGCCTGAAAACGGAACAGCCAAAAATTAAGCAGGACCCGAACTATCTGCGTGAAATCGTGCGTCAGGAGCTGTTGCCATATGTGCAAATTAAATACGCCGGCGCGTTGGTGTTAGGCCGTTACTATCGTGACTCGACCCCCGCGCAACGTGAAGCTTACTTCAGTGCGTTTAGTGATTATCTGGCGCAAGCTTACGGGCAGGCGCTGGCGCTGTATCACGGTCAAACCTACCAAATCCAGCCAGAGCAGCCAATTGGCGATGCGAATATCCTGGCAATTCGCGTGACGATTATCGATCCAAATGGCCGTCCGCCGGTTCGTCTGGATTTTCAATGGCGTAAAAATAGCCAGACAGGAAACTGGCAGGCATATGACATGATTGCGGAGGGCGTTAGTATGATCACGACCAAGCAAAATGAGTGGAGCGATCTGTTGCGCACGAAAGGCATTGAGGGCCTGACCGCGCAGCTGAAACGTTCTGCCGCTCAGCCAATTACGCTGGATAAACAGTAACCATGCGTGAATCACTTCGCTGGCAGCGTAACGCCAGCACACTGTTATTAAGTGGTGAACTTGATCGCAATACGCTGCTGTCCCTGTGGCAGCAGCGAGAAACGCTAATCAAGGATGTTGACGTTATCAACGTGGCCGCGCTGGATCGTGTTGATAGTGCGGGACTGGCTCTGCTGGTACATTTGCGTGAAATAGCCCGCGCCCAGGGCACCACGCCGCGTTTCAGCGGCATCAGCGATAAATTGCAATCACTCATAACTCTTTACAATCTGCAACAGATTATTGTTTCTGTAGATAAAAACGCCTGATTTCCTTCTGTTAAATTAAGCCCCTGTTTTATGCAGGGGCTTTTGCGTATTTAAGAGTCAGGCGCTTTCCTCTAAGATGGCAGCCTTATTATTATCAAGTGAAGTTAAAAACAATGGAAAACAGTGAAATTCAGGCCGTGCTGATGCAAGCGCTGCCTTTGGACGAAGTCCATGTGATGAGCAATGACGGCAGCCACTTCCAGGTTATCGCTGTAGGCGAGCTGTTTGGCGAATTGAGCCGCGTGAAAAAACAGCAGGCTGTTTACGCGCCGCTGATGGAATACATCGCGGATAACCGTATTCATGCTGTCTCCATCAAAACCTATACTCCCGCTGAATGGGCGCGTGACCGTAAACTGAATGGTTTCTGAGTCTTCAGCGTGGCGCGCTTGCCCCTGGCAAGCCCGATCTTTAGTTAGTTAATTGAGAGCCGTGTTAATGGACAAATTTCGTGTGCAAGGCCCCACCCGCTTAAGTGGTGAAGTTACCATCTCCGGGGCGAAGAACGCCGCGCTGCCTATTCTTTTTGCTGCGTTACTGGCTGAAGAGCCGGTCGAGATTCAAAATGTGCCGAAGCTGCGGGACATTGATACCACCATGAAGCTGTTGAGTCAGCTGGGTGCTAAGGTTGAACGCAATGGTTCCGTGCACGTCGATGCCAGCGCTATGAATGTTTTCTGCGCACCTTACGATCTGGTTAAAACCATGCGCGCTTCTATCTGGGCGCTTGGGCCGCTGGTTGCGCGTTTTGGTCAGGGGCAGGTCTCACTGCCAGGTGGTTGCGCTATCGGTGCCCGTCCAGTCGATCTGCACATTACTGGCCTTGAGCAACTGGGTGCAGAGATCAAGCTGGAAGAAGGCTACGTCAAAGCCTCGGTTGAGGGGCGTCTGAAAGGTGCGCTTATTGTCATGGATAAAGTCAGCGTTGGCGCGACGGTCACCATTATGAGCGCAGCTACGCTGGCAACCGGCACGACCGTCATTGAAAACGCCGCCCGCGAGCCGGAAATTGTTGATACCGCTAACTTCCTTAACACGCTCGGCGCGAAAATCAGCGGTGCAGGCAGCGATAAAATCA
This sequence comes from Mixta mediterraneensis, assembly GCF_014946725.1. Classification (GTDB taxonomy): domain Bacteria; phylum Pseudomonadota; class Gammaproteobacteria; order Enterobacterales; family Enterobacteriaceae; genus Pantoea; species Pantoea mediterraneensis. The sequence continues at coordinate 247,522 of NZ_JACFXY010000005.1, read as the reverse complement.
CCATTGAAGGCGTCGAGCGCTTAGGAGGCGGTGTTTACAGTGTCCTGCCAGATCGTATTGAGACGGGGACGTTTCTGGTCGCAGCCGCTATCTCAGGGGGGAAGGTCACATGTCGCAACACACAGCCTGACACGCTAGATGCGGTGCTGGCGAAACTGCGTGATGCCGGTGCCGACATTGAAACCGGTACAGACTGGATTAGCCTTGATATGCACGGCAAACGCCCGAAAGCGGTGAACATACGCACTGCGCCGCATCCTGGCTTCCCAACGGATATGCAGGCGCAGTTCACGCTGTTGAATCTGGTTGCAGAAGGTACGGGCCTGATCACCGAGACTATTTTCGAAAACCGCTTTATGCATATTCCTGAGCTGATTCGCATGGGCGCGCATGCTGAAATCGAAAGTAATACGGCGATCTGCCATGGCGTTGAAACGCTCTCGGGTGCACAGGTAATGGCAACTGACTTACGCGCCTCGGCAAGCCTGGTGCTGGCTGGTTGCATAGCTGAAGGCACCACGTTTGTGGATCGCATCTATCATATCGATCGCGGCTATGAACATATTGAAGATAAACTGAAAGCGATGGGCGCTGACATAGAGCGTGTCAGCGGCGAATAATTGCTGACAAAGCATGAGTCAAATAAACCAGCCCCGGTTTCCGTGGCTGGTTTTTTTTATCGCTGACCCGGTTTGTTTTTATTCGGCGGTTGAAAGGTATAAAGCTCATGTTCCTTTTCTGCAGAAGCACGACTTTTCACCAGTCGAATACGTTTTTTTCGATCTATTAAGCGATGCGTAACGGGATCATAATAACGGCTTGGCCAGATCACCGCGGGATGGACGTTGATCGCATCGGCAATGAGCCATTCACCTTTAGGCCACGGGCGCGATAAGGCGTTGGCTAACGTTGATGAGCTTAATCCTGCTTCACGTGATAACGCTGCAAGCGAAGTGCCGCGCTTATGCAGAGCTGCGATAATATCGGCAGAATGCCAGTCCTCATTCCCTTTGTGCATAATCCTGTTCTCCTTTTCCTTGTTATGGCGTCACCCCCCTGGGGCGATCCCGGCTTCCTTTTGCTATCTCAACTGGAAACTTATGGATATTTATAACAAATGTTTTCCTTTAATTTCCAGTTAAGATCGAATTAAACACATAGAACTGAGGGGATTAGCGCAAAAGATTTGCAACGGATGTAAATCGCTGAAGAGAAAAGGAGAATATCTGGAAAAGCGGAGCCGATGACCGGCTCCGTGAGAAAGTCAGAAATCGCGTTGCACTGACATGTGCGCCAGCGATTCCAGCGCGCTACGCCACGGCGTTTCAGGCAAGGCCTGTAAGGCCGTAATGGCTTTATCCGCTTCCTGCTCAGCCCGGGTGCGGGTCCACTCCAGGGAGCCACATTGACGCATAGCTTCAAGTACCGGTTCCAGTAAATGACGCCCGTTACCCTGCTCAATGGCTTCCCGGATCATTTTTGCTTGCTCTGGCGTACCGTGCTGCATCGCGTGAAGCAGCGGTAAGGTCGGTTTGCCCTCGCTGAGATCGTCACCGGTGTTTTTGCCTAATGTCTTACCGTCGGCGCTGTAGTCTAGTAGATCATCAATTAACTGGAAAGCCGTACCGAGATAGCGTCCATAATCCTGCAAGGCTTTTTCCTGTGCAGGCGTAGCTTCAGCAAGGATCGCCGAGGCCTGGGATGCCGCTTCAAACAGGCGCGCGGTCTTACTGTAAATAACGCGCATGTAGCTCTCTTCGGTAATATCAGGATCGTTGACGTTCATCAGTTGCAAGACTTCGCCTTCAGCAATTACATTCACCGCTTCAGACATCAACGCCAAAATGCGCAGCGAACCCATGCTGGTCATCATTTGAAACGCACGCGTATAAATAAAATCGCCAACCAGCACGCTTGCTGCATTGCCAAATGCGGCATTCGCAGTGGCTTTGCCACGGCGCATATCGGATTCATCCACCACATCGTCATGTAACAGCGTGGCGGTATGAATGAATTCGATCAACGCCGCATTGGTGACATGCAGGCTGCCCTCATAACCCATTGCTCGTGCGGAAAGCACGGCAATCATGGGACGGATGCGCTTTCCACCGCCACTGATAATGTAATATCCCAGCTGATTGATGAGCGAGACATCTGAATTCAGCTGGTCGAGGATGGTCTGGTTAACGGCAGCCATATCCTGCGCGGTTAATTCATTAATCTGTTCTAAGTTCATTCGTCTTTTCAGCTATGACTCGTTTTCTGCCATGGTAGGGGCTTTTACCCAGCCAGCGTTCAGGTAATCTGTTACTGATTGTACTTGAATTTTTCGCTTGAGAAACATTTGCGTTCAGCCTGTGTTTTTTTTCTGCAAGAGAGTGCAAAGTGCTCTTGTCTTCTCCTGGAGTTTTGCGTAGAATTCGCGCCCTATTGTGAATATTTAGCGCGCCGCCTGATGAACTGAAAGGCAAGCGCAGAAGCGGAGTTTTATATGTACGCGGTTTTCCAAAGTGGTGGTAAACAACACCGAGTAAGCGAAGGTCAGACCGTTCGCCTGGAAAAGCTGGACATCGCAACCGGTGAAACCATTGAGTTTGATCAGGTTCTGATGATTGCAAATGGCGAAGACGTGAAAATCGGCGCGCCACTGGTTTCAGGCGGTGTGATCAAGGCAGAAATCGTTGCTCACGGTCGTGGCGAGAAAATTAAAATCGTTAAGTTTCGTCGTCGTAAGCACTACCGTAAGCAGCAAGGCCACCGTCAGTGGTTCACTGATGTGAAAATCACTGGCATCACTGCCTAACAGGAGATCTGAGAAATGGCACATAAAAAGGCTGGTGGCTCGACTCGAAACGGTCGTGACTCCAACGCAAAACGTCTGGGTGTTAAGCGTTTCGGTGGTGAATCTGTTCTGGCAGGTAGCATCATCGTTCGTCAGCGTGGTACCAAATTCCACGCGGGTAACAACGTAGGCTGTGGTCGTGATCACACCCTGTTTGCTACCGCAGACGGCAAAGTAAAATTCGAAGTTAAAGGTCCGAACAACCGTAAATATATCAGCATCGTTGCTGAGTAAGGTTGCCGTGACGCAGACGCCTGACGTCTGACCGCACGAATTGAAGGCCCCGCAGCTCCTGCGGGGCTTTTTACATTCTGTGCCTGGTCGCCTTAAGGGCGACGTATCACAAAAGATTGCTGTACACTTTATGTACGCACTGGCGAAAGCCAATCCTGATTTTATCCGCCGCTGGTCAGCGCAGAAGACCCTGGCGGACCCGTTTACAGCCGTGCTGTAAACGATTGTGTGACGGAGAAAGAAAATGAAGTTTGTTGATGAAGCGACAATCCTGATTGTTGCAGGTGATGGCGGTAATGGATGCGTCAGCTTCCGCCGTGAAAAATACATCCCTAAAGGTGGTCCTGACGGTGGCGACGGTGGCGATGGCGGCGATGTTTATCTGATTGCTGACGAAAACCTGAACACGCTGATTGATTATCGCTTCGAAAAATCTTTTCGCGCTGAACGCGGTCAGAACGGTCAGAGCCGTGACTGTACCGGTAAACACGGCAAAGACATCGTTATTAAAGTGCCCGTGGGAACACGTGTTATTGATCAGGGAACCGGTGAAACGCTGGGCGATATGACGCGCCATGAGCAGAAGCTGATGGTCGGCAAAGGTGGCTGGCACGGTCTGGGTAACACGCGTTTTAAATCTTCGGTGAATCGTTCTCCGCGTCAGAAAACCATGGGGACGCCAGGTGAGAAACGCGATCTGCAACTGGAGCTGATGCTGCTGGCAGACGTTGGGATGTTGGGTTTACCGAATGCCGGTAAATCCACCTTTATCCGCGCCGTTTCAGCGGCGAAGCCAAAAGTCGCCGATTACCCATTTACGACTCTGGTGCCAAGCCTCGGTGTCGTGCGTATGGATGCGGAACAAAGCTTCGTGGTGGCCGACATTCCTGGCTTGATTGAAGGTGCAGCGGAAGGCGCAGGTTTAGGCATTCGCTTCCTGAAACACCTTGAGCGCTGTCGTGTTTTGTTGCACCTGATCGATATTGCCCCTATCGACGAAACCGATCCGGTGGAAAATGCCCGCATTATTCTTGGTGAACTGGAAAAATACAGCGAAAAACTGTTCAACAAGCCGCGCTGGTTAGTATTCAACAAAACTGATCTGCTGAGCGAAGAAGAAGCGCAGTCGCGTGCGAAGGCGATTGCCGAAGCGCTGGGCTGGACAGACAAGTATTACCTTATTTCTGCGGCCAGCCGCAATGGCGTTAGCGATTTATGCTGGGACGTGATGAGCTTTATTAACGCGAATCCGAAAGAAGCAGAAACTGAAGAGAAGCAGCCAGAGAAAGTGGAGTTCATGTGGGATGATTACCATCGTGAAACCATTGAGAATACGGTTGAAGCAGAAGAAGATGAAGAGTGGGACGACGACTGGGATGAAGATGACGACGAAGGCGTCGAAATTATCTATCAGCGTTAAGCAGTAAAGTCTCATCAAAACTTGCCCCGTTCCTGGGGCAAGTTTCATTATTACCCCAGCACCGCCACACTTAGCCGCGCGCTACAGCACAATTGTTCCCGTCCATTACGAATCTCAATCTGCCACGTTTGACTACGCGAACCTAAATGCAGTGGGCGGCAAATGCCACGCACTTGCCCGCTGGAAACGGCACGATGATGGCTGGCATTCACTTCAACACCCACCACGCTGCTGCCTTCTTCAACACACAGATAACCTGCAATTGAACCCATCGATTCAGCCAGCACTACCGATGCCCCGCCATGCAGCAGGCCAAAAGGCTGATGCGTGCGTCTACCGGCATCGTGGCTTCGAGATAATCATCACCTATCACGGTGAAGACGATCCCCAGATGTGCCACCAGCGAATTTTCGCCCAGCGCATTAAGCGCATCTAAATGGATAGATTTTTTCCAGATCGCTGCCATATATCAGGCTCCTAATGTCGCGCCGCCGTCGACCACAATATCTTGCAGCACCACATGACTGGCCAGATCTGACGCGAGGAACAGCACGTTAGCCGCGATCTCTTGCGGTTTAGCGATCTTGCGCAGGGGGATCCCAAGTTTAAATTGCTCCGGGAAACCTTCGATCATTTCCTGTTCGCCCGTTGGCGTGTGCCACAGGCTGCGTTGCATATGGGTATCTGTCGATCCTGGCGAAACGATGTTGCAGCGCACGCCGTAGGGCGCCATTTCCAGGCCAACAGTCAAACACAGGCTACGCAACGCGGCTTTTGAGGCGCCATAAGCCGACATACCGATACGCGGTGCATGCGCGGCATTAGAGGCGATGGTGACGATTGCCCCAGCGCGTTGTTCGCGAAACACCGGCAGCGTTTGCTGAAACAGGTTAAATGCGCCCCCGGCATTCACCGCCAGGCACGTTTGCCAGTCGGCGAAGGTCAGCTCATCCGTTGCGCCAACGCGTAAAATACCGGCGGCGTTTACCAGCACATCAATGCGTGGTTGTGCAGCCAGTACGTGCTGACAAACGGTTTTCACCTGATCGGGACTGGCGACATCCAGGGTGTGGCATGGAAATGGATAATCCTGGTCGTGAAAGTGCAGATCAAATGCTTCGATTTTTGCGCCCGCCTGATGAAAGGCCAGCGCCGTATGATAACCAATGCCTTGCGCGGCGCCGGTTACCCAAACAATTTTGTCGCTGAAATCGAATGAATGGCTCATTTTGCAGGCTCCCGCGACAGCAGCGCCCACCAGCCATCAATGCTTGGATTTTTCGCCAGGCTGACAAAGTCTATATCGCTGTGAACCTGACGCCAGCGCGCCGCCAGCGACATAACACGGACGGAATCCAGACCGTAATCAATCAGATTTTCATCATCTTCTGGCACATCGTCATCTTCTAACAGCGGCAGGATCAGCGCACGCAGGTCGTCTTTACTGAGCGGGAGCGGCATCAGGTCGGCGGTCATGACCACTTTGCCGCTGCGGCCAGCGGTGTAGGTCAGCGCCATCATATGTTCGTCACGGGTGAAATCGGCCAGCGCATCCGCCACCATAAAGGGCTGAATATTACGCATAAACGCATCGGTCGCCGTGGTCAGGCAGCCGATATGAGCGTAAACGCCGGTAATGATCAGCTGATCGCGGCCCATTTCCTGCAGGGTTGCTTCCAGCGGCGAACGATGAAACGCGCTGTAACGCCACTTTGTCAAAACATGATCGTCTGCGTCAGGCGCCAGGTCGTCAACGATCTTCTGCTGGTCGGGATGCTTGTTCAGGCCCGGCCCCCACATATCATTGAGCAGGGCACGATCTTCATCGCTCTGCTGATTTGGCTGTGCGGTATAAAACACCGGAATTCCCTGTGTTTTACAGTAGCGGCGCAGGCGCACAATGTTTTCAATGACCTGGTTAATCAGCGGGCTGTTTTCGCCCCAAAAGTTAAGGAAATAGGCCTGCATATCATGAATCAGTAACGCCGCGCGATTGGGCTGCATCGCCCATTTCACTTTATTGTCCGGTAAGTCGGTGGCGGTTGGCAGCGGATATGAGGCCAATTTTGGAATAGCCATAAAAATCTCCAGAACAAATCAGGCTTGCGCTTGTTGATGGGCAAGTTTTTGACGCAGAAGCTTTTTGTCCACTTTGCCGACGGGTGTCAGCGGCAGGGCATCTACACAGATAATACGGTCAGGCAGCTTGAATTCGGCTACGCCCAGCTCGCGCAGATGACGACGCAGCACGACGGGTTTGAGCGGCTGGCTGGCGACAACATAAGCGCAGCTTTTTTCACCCATCAGCTCGTCATTCATTGAAACCAGGGCGGCATGAATCACATCAGGATGGCGATGCAGTAAATTTTCGACCTCTTCCGCCGCAATTTTTTCGCCGCCGCGGTTGATCTGATCTTTTTCACGGCCCTGCACGATGATGTTGCCATCGGGCGTCATCTCAATCAGATCGCCGGAACAATAAAAGCCATTTTCATCAAAGCTCGTCGCGTTGTGTTCCGGGCTGTTGTAATAACCACGGAAGGTGTAAGGACCGCGCGTCATCAGGCGGCCTACCTCACCTACCGGCAGCGGATTACCCTTCTCATCAGCAACCCACACTTCATCATCGGCTGAAATCGGGCGACCCTGGGTCGTCAGAATGGTTTTTTCATCATCATCCAGACGGGTGTAATTAACCAGGCCTTCAGCCATGCCAAACACCTGTTGCAGCTTACAGCCCATTTCAGTCTGAATACGCGCTGCCAGGGTTTCGCCTAATTTCGCTCCGCCAACCTGAATGCGTTGCAGAGAAGCCAGCTGTTTGTTGGTTCCCCACTCCTGAATGGCCTGCAGCCACAAACTAACGGCGGGCGGCACCAGGCCGGGATCGGGAATCTGATGCTTTTCGATCAGGGGGAAACACAGCGTCGCGCTTGGATCGGCCGCCAGAACGATGCGTCCACCGGCATAAAACACGCCAAGCGCACCGGGTGAACTCATCGGGAAGTTGTGCGCAGCGGGCAGGGCGATCAGATAGCGGGTTTCAGCGGTTACGCCGCAAATCTTATCGCTGTCGCGGATGCTGTAATAATAATCATTATGCGTACGCGGGATCAGTTTCGGCGTGCCGGTACTGCCGCCGGAAAGCTGGAAAAATGCCACTTCATCACCCGCGGTTGGTGTTGCGCTGAAATTTTCAGCGGCTTCCGCCAGTAAGGCTTCAAGGGTATTTTCCGGCTGGGTATCGTGATGCAGGATGATCTGCTGAAGCGAAGTATGATCGCGGCAAAGCTGTTCAATAAAGCGATCATCAACAAACAGTGCGTGGCTGCGATCGGCAATCAGCAGCTTCGGCTCAATCTGGTCAGCATACGCGCTGAGCTCGGTCCGTTGATGACTAAACAGCGCATTGACGGGTACAACGCCAATTTTGAACAGGGCAAACAGCGTCAGGTAAAACTCCGCCACGTTACCTAACTGAACCAGCGCGGTATCGCCGTTTTTCAGGCCGCGTCTTTGCAGTGCTGCCGCCAGGTTGTCGCTCATATCGTTGAGCTGACGGTAGCTAAACTGGCGATCACCCTCAATCACCGCCACGGCATCGCTGTTTTTATGGCGCGTGAGAATATCGGTCATCGGTACATCAAGCCAGTACCCTTTTTCGCGGTAACGAGCGGCCAGATCGTCCGGCCAGCGGCTGTATAAGATTGTCATAACCTACCTTTTATTGCAGTCCAAATGCGCGAAGCATTGTGTCGAGTTTGACGCCGGTTTCACGCCATTCTGATTCAGGTTGCGAGTCAGCAACAATCCCTGCCCCGGCAAACAGACGAACACGTGCGCCATTTACCGTGCCGCAGCGGATAGTAACGACCCATTCGCCGTTGCCTTGATCGTCACACCAACCCACAATGCCGCCAAAAAGCTGGCGTTCGAAGGGTTCCAGTTGCTGGATCAGACGTTGCGCACGCTGATGCGGGAAACCGCTCAATGCGGGGGTTGGATGCAGCAGGCAAGCCAGCGATAAAGCATTTTCGTGTTCGTTTAACGCTTCGCCGTCAATTTGTGTCGAGAGATGCCATAAGGTCGAGGTCGTGATCAGCGACGGTACGTTCGGCACCGACAGCAAACGGCTGCGCGATTGCAACGTTTCGCGCATCGCATCGGTAACGAGTTTGTGCTCGTGGCGATCTTTACCGGAATTCATCAGGGTTTCGCCCGCCGCGCGATCCCGTAGACTGTCGCTGTCACGACGTGCCGAACCCGCCAGCGGACAAGAGCTGAAATCCCGCCCTTGCTTGCGCAGCAGCAGTTCCGGGCTGGCGCCAACCAGCGCACCGCCTTGCGGCAGCGGCAAGTGAAAGTGATAACTGGTGGGGTTTTGCGCCACAATACGCTGCATCAGCGCGGCAGTATCAACTGGCTGCCCGGTGACGATATCCATCAGGCGCGACAACACCACTTTGTCCAGCTCGCCTTGCTGGGTGGCAGCGACAGCTTGCGCCACCATATCGGTAAACTCCGCGTGGTCCGGCACGGCGGTACGGCGGCGCACCTGGGGCAGGGCTGCTTCAGCCACCGTTGCAGGCACTTTCAAATCGGCGTGATTAAAGGTTTGATATGTCTCAGGAATAAGCAGTGCAGCAGGCTGGTTGACGTCAAACGGGATTGCACCCACCAGAATCGGGTTGGCGATGCCCTGTTTTCTTGCCGACGCAAAATGGTGCTGCAATTGTTGTTGAAAATTGCCGGTTAACACATCGCCATCTTTAACTGGCGTTGTGATGGTAGTGAAACAACCTTGAGTTGTCAGGCTGCGCCACGGCGAAGTAAACAGAAAGCCCCGACACAGGGCCGAGAAATCCTGCAACAAAGGATTTTCAAACGTCAATGTTTCCACCATAATTTCCACTTATAAATGATAAGAAAATTAATAATGATTATCATTTGTATTGTGGCTCTGTAAGCTACGTTGATTAGCCTGAGGTGTCAATAAATTCGCGGCATTTCTACTGCGTTTTCATGCTAAATCAGCATATCCAGCAGGGTTAATGTCACAGCAAAAGGTGGACTGGATCTTATGTATAAACGTGGTTTTTGCACTTTCATTGTATTTTTCTTCATCAGCAGCGTGCTGTGGAGTCACGCCGCGCAAGCTGAAAACGGCTGGCCGCGCACTATCCAGGGGATCAACGGCAGCGTCACTTTACCGCAGCCACCAAAGCGTATTGTTTCCACTAGCGTTACATTAACCGGCTCCTTACTGGCAATTGACGCGCCGGTGATTGCCAGCGGCGCGACGGCCCCGAATAGTCGCCTTGCCGATGCACAAGGTTTCTTTCGTCAATGGGGAGAGGTCGCGAAACAGCGTGGAGTTAAGCGTTTATATATTGGTGAGCCAAGTGCTGAAGCCATCGCTGCTGAGGCACCTGACTTGATTGTGGTGAGTGCAACCGGTAATGATTCGGCCATTAAATTAGTCGATCAGCTTTCTGCCATCGCGCCAACATTGGTCGTGAATTATGACGACAAAAGCTGGCAGCAGTTAGTTGGCGTACTGGGCGAGGCTACCGGCCATGAAGCGCAAGCGGCAGCGCGTATAAAGGCGTTTGACGAGCGTGAAAATGCATTAAAAAGTAAGCTGACACTGCCGCCTCAACCCGTTTCTGCCATGGTATGGAATGGTGATGGCCGGGCGGTAAATCTGTGGACCGCTGAATCTGCACAGGGCAAGCTATTGCAGCAGCTAGGTTTTGAGTTAGCGACACCGCCCGCCAATATTCAGCAGGGGCACAGCATGGGTCAGCGTAAAGACATCATTCAGCTTTCAGGCGAGAACCTGGCGGCGGGCCTGAACGGTAACAGCTATATGCTATTCGCTGCCGAGGATAAAACCGCTCACGCGGTAATAAATAATCCGTTCCTGGCACAAACGTCGGCGGTGAAAAATAAGCAGGTTTATGCGCTGGGCTTAGAGCCTTTTCGTCTCGATTATTACAGCGCCAGCCGTTTGCTGACGCGTCTGGAACAGTTATTCGTTAAATCATAATTGTTCCGCCAGTGTCGGCGCGGGCGGCTGATACTGGCGTAAGCGCCTCATACCCCGCCACATCAACAGACCCAACAGTGCGGCAGCAAAACCAAACAGGCTTGCCGCCTGTTGCGGTAGCAGCAACGAACCCATTGAACCGATAATGGCAGCACCAATGGCATCGCCGGTGACGTTTTGCGCCGTCCACAGGCTGTTGATTCGTCCCAGCAGCGCATCCGGCGTCAGTGCCTGAATCATGGCGTACTGCACCAGGCTATTGATCGCACTGAAGTAGCCAAACGCTACCAGGCACAGCAATCCCAGCTCAAAAAGCGGCATCAGGCTGAACAGGCCCAGTGCAACAAAGGCGGCAAACGCGCTTGCCAGTATCAGCACGCCGGGACGTGGAGAATGGGCCAGGCGGCCGCTGGCCAACGCGCCGATGGCCGCACCAAGCGGCACCGCCGCATACATCAAACCGAGCTGGTTTATATCGATCTGCCAGTGCGGGGCTAGCGCGGGATAAAGGACGCGTACCGCACTGGCTAACGTCACCAGAGCGCCAATGAATGCCGCCATGCCCACCAGCGGGCTGGCAAACAGAAATTGCACGCCGGTTGCCAGCGCTTTGAGCGGATGTTCACGCGGTTGTGGCGGTGGCGGCAAAGCGGGTAATTTCAACAGCGTTAACACGGTGAGTAATGTCCCGAAAGCGGTTAAACCGTAATTCCACGCCACACTGCCATGCGCGATCACTAATCCGGCAACCGCAGGCGAAAGAATGGACCCGAAGCGCACCGTCAACATGGTAATCGCTCCGGCTTTCATAAGATTTTCACGGCCCACCAGCGCTGGCGTCGCGGCTAATAGCGCCGTAACGCCAATCGCGCCAAAGAAGCCGTCCCACAAACCCAGCACGAACACGGCAACCACTGAAGGGGCAGGCAATAAGGCGTTAATGCATAGCGCGACAAAGCCCAGGCCACAGGTCGAGCGGGCAAAGAGGATCAGGCGGCGACGTTCATAGCGATCGGCTAATACGCCGCCGGTCAGCAGCCCGATAAACATGCCTGCGCCTGCCAGTGTCACTGCTAATCCCACCAACAAGGGTGAATTCGTGAGTTGCTGGATTTGCACCGGCACGGCAACAGCCAGCATGCCCAGTGCGACAATGGAAATAAAGCGCGCAATAAACACGGCGCGAAAAGCGGAATGCGTTTTAAGCAGGCTGAGATCGATAAAGTGGGAGGGTTTGTTCATTTTTTCGCCTTGAAACGCCGATTTTCCTCGTCATCGAGTGAATAAGTCATGGTAACATACAAAAATACGCCTAATAACGATAACAAGTATCATTATCAAAAATGATTTGCCTGCGGTGTCGTTGATCAGTAAAGGTTTAATACGTTATGCGCCAACTTCGTGCGATAGCAGGTTCAGGGATGCTGCTATTGCTGCTTCTTGCGTTCAGTTTAATGCTGGGGGCAAAATCCATTGCCTTTCATGATGTCATCCACGCGCTGCTTTCTGACTGTACCAGCGCCGATTGCGTGATTGTACGTGATGCGCGTTTGCCGCGTACCTTAGCGGGCCTGCTTGCGGGCATTGCGCTGGGGCTTGCTGGTGCGTTGATGCAAAGCCTGACGCGTAATCCACTGGCCGATCCGGGAGTTTTGGGCGTGAATGCCGGGGCGGGCTTTGCCATCGTGATTGGCATTGCGCTGTTTGGTGCCGATTCGCCGCTCGACTGGCTCGGCTTTGCCTTTGCGGGTGCGCTGATCGCTTCTCTGCTGGTGACATTAATCGGCGCGCCTGGCGGCGGTCGTGTCAATCCGGTTTGCCTGACATTAGCGGGTGTGGCGCTTGGGGCGGTGCTGGAAGGCTTAACTTCCGGTTTATCTTTGCTTAATCCTGACATTTACGATCATCTGCGCTTCTGGCACAGCGGTTCGCTTGATATACGTAATTTTGCCATGTTGAAAACGACGATTCCGGCGGTTGTGATTGGCGGCGTGATAGCGTTACTGCTGGCAAGGTCGTTAAATAGCCTGAGCATGGGCGGGGACATGGCAACCGCGCTCGGTACACGCGTAGTCCGCACTCAGCTTTTTGGGTTGCTGGCGATTGCCTTGCTGAGCGGCGCGGCCACGGCCGCCGTTGGGCCGATTGCTTTTGTTGGTCTGATGACGCCGCACCTGGCGCGCTGGCTGGTGGGTAATGATCATCGCTGGCTGCTGCCCGGCACCTTATTTATGACGCCTTGTCTGCTGTTGGCTGCTGATATTCTGGGCCGTATTCTGGTGCCGGGGGAACTGCGCGTGTCTGTTGTCACCGCGATTCTTGGCGCGCCAGCGTTAATTATTCTGGTACGACGCAAACTGGGCAGAGGACAAGTATGAGCAGGGTGATGATCAACAGCGTCGGCCTGCTACTGGTGTGCATGCTGCTGTCATTTTTCGCCATAACGCGCGGGGCATTGCCGATCTCCGCTGAGCAGTTGTGGCAGGTCATTAGCGGGGATGCGCCCAGTAATATTCAGCTGATTGTGGTTGAGTGGCGTTTGCCGCGCGTATTAATGGCGCTGTTAACGGGCGCGGCGCTCGGCATCAGCGGGGCGATTTTTCAGTCGCTATTGCGTAATCCGCTTGGCAGCCCGGACATTTTGGGTTTTAACACTGGCGCTTACAGCGGGGTGTTAGTGGCGCTCGTGCTGTTTCAGCAGAACATTGAAGGTATGACGCTGGCAGCGCTACTGGGAGGATTGATTACCGCAGCCGTGGTTTATCTGTTTGCCTGGCGAAACGGCGTTGACACTTTTCGACTGATTATTGTCGGGATAAGCGTGCGCGCCTTGTTAATGGCACTCAATAGCTGGCTGATTATCAGCGCCTCGCTGGAAGCGGCGCTCAGTGCGGGTTTGTGGAGCGCCGGATCGCTGAACGGTATAACCTGGGCCAGAACGACGCCGGTGATTATTGTCTTGCTGCTGGCTATGGGGGTAACGGCGTTGTTAGCGCGACGTATGCGCCTGCTGGAAATGGGGGACGACACGGCTTGCGCACTGGGCGTACCGGTTGAGCGCAGCCGTATCTGGCTGATGCTGCTGGGTGTGGTATTAACCGCCGCGTCCACGGCGCTGGTCGGTCCCATTTCATTTATTGCCCTGCTGGCCCCGCAAATCGCTCGTCGCCTGGGGGGCGGTGTCAAAGGTATCTTGCCGCTTGCGGCCTTGTGTGGCGCGCTATTGCTGACGGCTGCGGATTACGCTGCGCAGCACTTTTTCCTGCCTTATCAATTACCGGTTGGCGTAATTACTGTCAGCCTTGGCGGGCTTTATCTGATTGCTCTACTGGTGCGGGAGGCGCGACACCAATGACCATAACCTCACGATTACAGGGTGATGCGCTGACGCTGGGTTACGATAAAAAAATCGTGGCGGAAAATCTGTCGGTGGCAATTCCCGATGGGGAGCTGACAGTGATTATCGGTCCCAATGCCTGCGGTAAATCCACGCTATTACGCACGTTAAGTCGCCTGGCCAGCCCGCTAAAAGGGCATGTCATGCTGGATGGTGAAGCCATCGCGCACTACGCAACGAAAGACGTGGCGCGCCGCCTGGGCCTGCTGCCGCAAAGTTCTCATGCGCCTGCCGGGATCAGCGTCAGCGAACTGGTTGCGCGTGGGCGCTATCCGCATCAGCCCTTGTTTGGTCGCTGGCGAAAAGAAGATGAAGTAGCAGTGCAGCAGGCAATGCTGGCAACCGGTGTCGCCGATTTGGGGAATCAGCAGGTGGATACGCTTTCTGGCGGCCAGCGACAGCGTGTCTGGATTGCCATGGTGCTGGCACAACAAACGCCGCTGCTGCTGCTGGATGAACCCACCACCTGGCTGGATATTACCCATCAGATTGAACTGCTGGAATTAATGCAGGATTTGAATCAACAGCACGGACGCACGCTCGTGGTAGTACTGCATGATCTTAATCAGGCTTGCCGTTATGCCACGCATCTGATTGCGATGCGTCACGGAAAAATCATTGCCGAAGGCAGGCCCAGCGAAATTATTACGCCGACGCTGATTGAATCCATTTATGGCTTACGCTGCGTGATTATTGAGGATCCGGTCGCTCACACCCCAATGATTGTGCCGCTGGGACGACAGAATGAATGAAAAAGGGCGGAAATCTCCGCCCGTAATAATCAAAACCGGGCTAACAGCTGCTGCAAGCGCGGACCAATCTGTTCAAACATGCGTGGCGAGATAATATCAACATGCGCACAATCCAGCGGCCATACTTCCAGCTCTGCCACATATGGCGCCCAGGCGCGATGCGCATCCTGGCCTGGTTGCTGTGTCTGCCTGGCTAAGAATAGCGTAGCGCGACCATTGAAACGCGCACTGCGCGCCGTTGCCAGCAAGCGTACCGAGCTGGCGTAGTTAGCTTCAATGGTATTAAACATTGCCTCCATGCCTTCACCCGCCTGCTGACGCTGTGCAGCGATAAACTGCTCGCGCTCGCGATTGACCTCTTCCAGTACCGCCGGATCCAGCACGTTTTCACCGCGCTTCTCGTCCCAGTTCTGGGTTTCTGGTGGCCAGGTATCGAGCAGGCCAAGAAACGCAACGTCTTCCCCGCGCGCCTCAAGACGAGCCGCAATACCTTGCGCTAAAGTGCCACCCAGGGAATAGCCGATGAAATAGTAAGGACCATGAGGCTGCTGCTGTAAAATTGTGGCCAGATGCGCATCGCACATCTCATCTAGATGTCCGCCCTGATTGAGTGGACTGTCAACATCGGGTGATTGTATGCCCATCAGCGACCAGCGTTTATCCAGATAACGTTGTAATACGCTGAATTGCCAGGCAAAACCGGAGGCGGGGTGGAAGCAGAACAGCGTTGGGCCAGCGCCTTTTCGTAGCGGCAGCACCGCTTCAAACCCTGCGCGTCCAGCTGCGGCATCTTCGCTGCTCAGCAAGGCGGCGAGTTTTTCCACTGTCGAGGCCACCATAATTTGCCCGACAGAAACGGGCTGATTCAGGCTACGTCGCAACTGTGCTGCGAGGCGCATTGCTAACAGCGAATGACCACCAAGGGCAAAAAAGTCGTCCTGAGCGCCAATATTGTCACGTTCCAGCAAGGCTGCAAACGCCTTTGCAAGCGTGGTTTCCAGGCCAGGATGGGGTGGGCGCCCCGCTTCTGCGGCACGGCTTTGCGGCAGCGGCAACGCTTTGCGATCCAGCTTGCCGTTGCTGCTGAGCGGGAAAACCTCTAGCTGCACGATGGCTACCGGCACCATGTGCGCGGGTAATTGCGCGGCAAGGGCTTTACGCATTGCTTCTTGATCAACTGGCTGGTTGGCGACGACATAGCCAACCAGCTGTCGCGCATCGCCTTGCTGCGCTGAGCTGCCGCCCAGCACCACGGCGTGCGTAACCGCTTGCTCCACGCCAGGCAGGGCAGCAAGCGCATGGTCGATCTCATTCAGTTCAATACGCTGACCACGGATCTTTAACTGATCGTCGCTACGCCCAGATATTCCACCGCACCATTTGACAGCCAGCGCGCCACATCGCCTGTGCGGTACATGCGCGTGCCGTTACTATAAGGATCGGCGACAAAGCGGCTGGCAGTCAGATCGGGGCGATCAAGATACCCGTGCGCCAACTGGATACCGGTCAGATAAAGATCGCCTGCCACGCCCGGCGGAACGAGCTGTAAGCCTGCATCAAGAATGTGTAAGCCGGTATTCCAGACCGGGAAGCCGATGGGCACGCTGGCGCCCTCAACCGCGGCCAGTTCAGCACCGAAGGCCGGATAATAACTGACATCCACCGCCGCTTCGGTTGGGCCATACAAATTATGCAGCTCGATTTGCGTAAGCGCTTGCCATTGCCGTGACAGCTCGGTTGGCAACGCTTCGCCGCTACAGAATACGCGCCGCAAGCTGGCACAATGCGCCACGGCGGTTTTGTCCTGCAACGAGGCAACAAAGGCCGCTAACATTGATGGCACAAAGTGTGTCGTGGTAACGCGAAAATGGGCGAATAGCTGTTGCAACGCTTCTGGATCACGGTGCGCATCCGGCGGGGCCATCACCAGTTGTGCACCTACCGTTAACGGCCAGAAAAACTCCCAGACAGAAACGTCGAAACTGCCTGGAGTTTTTTGTAATACCACATCGTCAGCGGCGAGCGGATAGTGATCCTGCATCCACATCAGTCGATTGACAATCGCTTCATGGCCCACCAGCACGCCTTTCGGGCGCCCCGTAGAGCCGGAGGTATAAATAATGTAAGCCCCATCCTGCGGGCGCGGCATTTGTGACATGCTCTCAGCTACGGGCGTCAGCAGTGCATCGTAGAACATCGCTTCTACCGGCGAAATAGCAGCCAGACGATCGGCTAATTCACGGCTGGTAATCAGCGTTTTTGGTGCGGCGTCTGCCAGCATTAGCTGTAGACGATCGTCTGGATAGCCGGTATCCAGGGGTAAATAGGCTGCGCCAACGCGAATGATCGCCTGCAATGACAGCGACAGAAATACCGAGCGCGGCAGCGCCACGGCGACAATATCGCCGCGCTGAACGCCTCTGGCGATAAGTTGCTGCGCTAGCGCCTGAACCTGTTGCTGCATTTCCTGATAATTTAGCTGGTGACACGCATCAGACAGCGCCGGTGCATAGGGGGTCCGCTGCGCCTGCCTGATAAGCAGACTGCATAAGGTTTCGGCGGGTAAGGCTACCCCGGTTTGATTGATCGCTGTCAGCTGCTGATGTTCATCCGGCATCAACAGATCCAGCTCGCCACAGGCTCGTTCTGGCTGTGTCGCTAGCTGTTTCAGCAGCAGAGGGAAGCGGTTAAGATGCTGCTTCAGCATGCTTTCGCTGTAGCGTTCGGCATTTGCCAGCAGCTCAATCGTTAAATCACCCTGTTCGCTGAGGTAAATGGCGATTTCTAAATCGCGTACCGGGCCGGAAGCCAGCTGATGCGTGATACCCTTAATGCCAGCGAAATCCAGCCGGTAATCAAACATTTTAAGGTTGATTACCGGGCCATAAAGCGGATCGCTATCACCCAGACGACCTAAATCGCGCTGTACCTGTTCAGCGTCAAAGCGCTGATGGCGACGCATTTTCTTTACTTCCTTCGCCAGCTGCATGGCCAGCGCGCTTAATGGCTGTGCGGGATCGTAATGCAGTGCCATTGGCAGCACGTTGATCACCGGACCGGTGGCGCACAGCGCGGCCGAGCCAATACGGCGCATAAAGATAAAGCCTGCGGCAAAATCGTTTTGCCCGCTCAGGCGCGCCAGCCACAGCGCCACCAGCGCAAAGGCGGTATCTGCTGCGCTGAGATGATGTTGTTGGGTGTGTGATAACAGCGTCTGGAAGAAAGGGCGATCCAGCGCCAGTTCCAGACGCAGCAGATCGGTGCTGGCGCTTTGCCCGGCTAATGGCTGCGTAGACAGCGAGGCGGGGGGCGGTAGCTGAGCGCCTTTTTCGCGCCAGAACGCACGGTCGCGCTGCCAGGTGGCGGATTCCTGATAGCGCTGATACTCCTCAACCACTTCACTGAAGGCCACAAAAGGGGTGGGTTCCGGCAGGTCTTTACGCTGCCAGGCGCTATACAGACTGGCGATACGGCGAGTCAGAGCGGTAAAACTAAAACCATCGACCACCAGATGGTGATAACGCTGATACCAATACCAGTGTTGATCGCCCAGGCGTATCAGGCTGTGATGATAAAGTGGCGCACCGCTTAACACGCGCAGATCGCTGGACATATCCTGACGCATCAGCGCACGCGCAGCAGTATCGGGATGGGCTTCATGACGCAAATCAATGATTTTCGGCTCGCTAAACGCCTGGGGGGCAGACCACTGTTGTGGCTCGCCATCCTGTTCGCCAAACGCCATATTCAGCGTATCCGCTTCCTTCATGCCGGCAACGATAGCTTTAGCTAACAGCGCACTGTCCAAATCGCCACGCAACTCAATAAAGTGCGCCACCGCATAGGCGTTGTGATGCTTCGACAGCTGATCGGCAATCCAGATCCCAGGCTGCGCGGCAACCAACGGCAGCGTATTGATTTTGGTGCGGTTTCGGCTCATCAGAGTTTCAGACATTGTCGCTCCGGTTTGTGTTTTCAGTCACCGGACGAATGTCGCGCCAGTTCTCATTCAACCAGCTCAGGCAGATTGCCTGCGGTTGCGGACCAAATACGGTTTGCCATCCGAGTGGAAGCGCCTTAAAGGCGGGCCACAAACTGTATTGCTGCTGCGCATTTTGCAGCACGTGACAATCCAGTTGCGGATCGTCAAACGGGTTCAGGTGTTGCATGTCTGTCTCCTGCTCGTAAAAGGCGAGCGAGATAAGCGAATTACAGGTATTGCCACATTGCTTTCAGTCCGTTCAGCAGGCCGCCGCGCCAGCAAAGCGCGTCGTGGCCGCCTTCGACCGGATGATAATTAACCTGATGTCCGGTGGAAATCAGGTCTTTTTGAAGTTGTTGATTCGCCGCCAGTATCAGGCGCTCGCGCTTGCCCGCTTCAAGATAAAAGCGGCGCGGCGCGGCGGCCAGTAAACCTTGTTGTAACTGTTGCGGTAGCCAGCCGTTGGCATTGCCACGCTCGGGCCACCAGAAAGAGCCCGATAAGCGACCGCTGCGCCAAAGGTGTCAGGCCAACGCAACGTCGCATAGACCGATGACAATCCACCAAAGCTTTGTCCTGCGACGACGGTATTAACTGCGTCGCGACGATGCGCGGCCCATTGCTGGACTTGTGGTAGCAGCTCTTCCTGAATCGCCAGCCAGAAATCGGGATTACAGGTCAGTTCACGGGTGCGGTGCTCACGATCGATGATGTCAATCATCACATAGACCGCAGGTGGCAGTTCGCCCGCGTCGGTGAGCTGCTGTAACGGCCCGGCGATGGGCATCGTATCGGCCCAGAACTGTCCGTCCAGCAGCAGCGCGAGCGGGCGATTTTCCGGCTGGGCATCGTGGGTGGTGTAAATCCATATTGAGCGCTGATTGCCTAAGCGTTCGCTGCGCCAGATGTAATGCTGCAACGGCAGCATCGGCGCCTTGCCTTCATCAGTCGCGCGCCAGACATCCTGATTAGGCGACTGCGGCAGATGCAGCGGAGAGACGCTCATCCCGCGTCCGCCAGACCAGCTGCGTAAACGATTGAGTGGATCGCTTTGCGCGGTAGGGAATTTATCGCGCCACCAGTTACGCAGCGTTTGCATATCGGGCTGACCCTGAAAGGCAACGGGCTGTGCGTCGGGCATCAGGCAGTAGCTGCCACGCCAGGTGGCGGGCAAAAGGGTTTGCCAGAACCAGACATCGGTATCAGGTACGCGGGCTAAAGAGACAGGAGCGGCTGACTGATGATGATCTGTCACGCCAGTGATATTGATCCAGACGCGTTGTATTGCTGACTGAGACTGGGTGCCGTGCGGGTCGCGCCAAAAGAATGTGACCTGACAATCACCGGTTTCATGGGACTCAATGAAGGGGATACCGCGCTGTTGTTGTTCCTGCCACCAGCCTTCACTACCGGTCATTTCATTTAACCACGTCATACATACCATCAGCCGATTACTGCGCATTGTTACTTGCAAGAATGTTATAAATAATACTATTGATAATTATTTGCATTTGCAATAGGGTGTTTCCGCTCTATGGGGAGCGCGCGCGTTCCGTCTACCGCATCGGCTTTAATAAAGAGACGATGTTCTCCACAGGACGGCCCGGTCAGATCTGGAATGCGTAGCAGGCAAGGTAAATCACCTTTCACCGGCGCGCCAGTGGTTATAATGCTGCTGGCAATCCAGGAACAAATAAAATGAAAAAATTATCACGGCTTTCATTAGCCATTCTGCTTGAACTCGGTCTGGCCGCGTCTTTTATTCCCGCAGCAACCGCCACGGAAACAACGACCGAATCAACAAATTCCAGCGATACAACTGACACCGTTGAGGCTGACGGTGGAACCATGGTAGTTAACGCAGCAGAACAAACGCTGCAGGCACCAGGCGTTTCTACTATTACTTCTGACGAAATCAAAAAACGTCCACCAGCACGTGATGTCTCTGAAATCATTCGCACCATGCCGGGGGTAAACCTCACCGGAAATTCGACCAGCGGCCAGCGTGGTAACAACCGTCAAATTGATATTCGCGGTATGGGACCGGAAAATACCCTGATTCTGATAGATGGTCTGCCGGTGACCAGCCGCAATTCGGTGCGCCTTGGCTGGCGTGGCGAGCGTGATACGCGGGGGGATACCAGTTGGGTACCACCGGAAATGATCGACCGTATAGAAGTTATACGTGGACCGGCGGCGGCGCGTTACGGTAATGGCGCTGCGGGCGGGGTGGTAAATATCATCACGAAGAAAGATACCAACGAATGGCACGGTTCATGGAATACCTATTTTAACGCGCCAGCGCACAAGGAAGAGGGCTCAACCAAACGCACCAACTTCAGCTTGTCAGGCCCACTGGGCGATGACTTCAGCTTTCGCTTGTATGGCGGATTAGCGAAAACGCAGGCTGATGCGCGATTCATTAATGAAGGACATCAGTCGCTGCGCACCGGAACGTATGCCACAACCGTTCCGGCGGGCCGTGAAGGGGTAATCAATAAAGATATTAATGCGCTGCTGCGCTGGGCTTTTGCGCCGATGCAGGCCCTGGAGTTTGAAGCGGGTTACAGCCGTCAGGGCAATCTGTATGCCGGCGATACCCAAAACACCAACACCAGCGCATTAGTGCAGAGCAAATATGGTGATGAGACTAACCGTTTGTATCGTCAAAACTTTGCGGTGACCTGGACAGGCGCATGGGATAACGGTATCAGCACCCGCACTTATGCGCAGTATGAAAACACCCGTAATTCACGCATGAATGAAGGTCTGGCGGGCGGAACGGAAGGCATCTTCTCTGATGATGGATTCACGACTATCCAGCTGGATGATGTTTTGCTGCACAGCGAAGTGAGTGTGCCGTTTGAGCTGGTATTCAATCAAACCGCGACCATCGGCACGGAATGGAACCAGCAGCGTATGAAGGACAGCTCTTCAAATAGCCAGTCACTGGCGGGTGGCAATATTGAAGGCTTAACCAGCGGCACGCGTAGTCCTTATTCACAGGCTGAAATCTTTTCGCTGTTTGCAGAAGACAACATGGAAGTCACCGACAGCACCATGCTGACGCCAGCGTTGCGCTTTGATCATCACTCGATTGTCGGCAATAACTGGAGTCCGTCGCTGAACCTGTCACAGGGTTTAGGCGACGACTTTACGCTGAAGCTCGGTATTGCGCGCGCTTATAAAGCGCCCAGCCTGTATCAAACCAACCCTAACTACGTGCTTTATAGCCGTGGTCAGGGATGTGCCGCCAGCGCAGGGGCCTGCTACCTGATAGGTAACGACGACCTGAAAGCCGAAACCAGTATTAACAAAGAAATTGGGCTGGAGTGGAAACACGAAGGCTATCAGGCTGGTGTCACCTGGTTCCGTAACGACTATCGCAACAAAATCGAAGCAGGTTATTTGCCTGAAGGAACGTCGAGCACTGGCACTACCGATGTCTATAAGTGGGAAAACGTACCGAAAGCGGTGGTTGAGGGTCTGGAAGGCACATTGAATATTCCTTTCTCCGATACGGTGAAATGGAACAATAACATCACCTAGATGCTGCAGAGTAAGAACAAGGAAACCGGCGATCGTTTGTCGATTATCCCGGAATATACGCTGAACTCTTCACTGAGCTGGCAGGCAACGCAGGATCTGTCGCTGCAAACGACGCTGACGTGGTACGGCACACAGACACCGAAAAAATATAACTACAAAGGGGAGGCGGTCACCGGCAGCGAAAAAGACGAAGTTAGTCCTTACTCTGTCGTGGGTATGAGTGGAACCTATGACATCAATAAATATGCCAGCGTTACGGTCGGTATTGATAATCTGTTCGATAAGCGCCATTTCCGCGAAGGCAATGCGCAGACGACCGGTAACGCAACCACCGGGGCGTATATGTATGGCGCAGGTGCCAACACTTATAACGACGCGGGACGAACGTACTACATGAGTGTGAATACGCACTTCTAAGCAGCAAAAAAACGCAGCGGCTAACAAGTCCGCTGCGTTATTTTTATTTCTCTCAGTTATTCTTATTTATATCGCTATAAAGCCTGCTTTCGAAACGTACCAGCGGAATGCGTCGTTGTCGCTGATCTTCCGGTGGAACCGCGTAACCCGATAAGAACTGAACGAAAGCGACCCGCGCCCCGCTTGATGTTGTCATAAAGCCGGCCAGGTTATACACGCCCTGCAGCGAACCGGTTTTTGCCGAAACCTTGCCATCCAGCCCGGCTTCATGCAATCCGCCACGATATTGCAACGTACCGTCATAACCCGCCAGCGGCAGCATCGAAATATAATCCAGCGTGCTGTCGTTTTTAGCAATATATTGCAGCACCTGCATCATGGTGTCCGGCGAAACCAAATCGTGGCGCGATAAGCCGGAACCATCAACCTGGATACTGTTGCCCATATCAATATCCGCTTTCTGTTTCAGAATACGACGTACCGCATCTGAACCTGCACGGAAAGTACCGGGCACGTTGAAGTAATGATGACCAATCGTACGGAACACGGTGTCGGCGATCATATTGTCTGATTTCTTCAACATTTTATGTAACAGCGTATGCAGTGGCGCAGACTGCGTTGACGCCAGCACCGTGGCGGGGGGGGTTGCTTGCGTCTGGCGCACTAAATGGCCGCTGTAATCGATGTCTGCTGCCTGAAGTTCAGATTTTAAGATCTCTCCCGCCCAGGCGGCACCATCCTGAACGGCGAAGGCCAGGGGCAAGGGGTCAGCGCGCTGACGCATACAGCCGGTTAAGGTGTAGCGGTTTAACTCGCCCGGCACGACATCCAGTTCGCAGTACTGCCCCTCGCCGCTGTTACGACCAATGGTACGCACCTGGCTTAACATATGCGCCGGATAGTAAGAGGCTATACGGACAAAGGCGTTTTCCCCTGGCGTATCGGCGCTATACAGTGAAACCGAGAAACAGTTTTTATCTACTATTGCCGCTCCCGGCGGGGCGCTAAAGCATTGGGTAAGGTCATTCCATGGCCAGCCGGGCGCCATGTCATGACTGGCAAATACCGAGGTGTCGATCACCAGGTTGCCTTTAATGTGCGTCACGCCCTGCTTTTTTAACGCGGCGACCATATTGCGCAGATCCTGACGGCTCAGGGTTGGATCCCCTGCAAAGCGTGCCACCAAATCACCGTTCAGCGTGCCATCAACCAGCGCGCCTTTCGTTTCAAACGTGGTTTGAAAGCGGTAATCTCCTCCCAGTTCCAGTAATGCCGCCAGTGCGGTGATTACTTTCATCGTACTGGCGGGCAGCGCCATCTGCTTGCCGTGATAATCAATGAGCGGGGCGGATGCGCCTACCTTCTGCACCAGTAGCGCTAAATTAGCGCCGTCGGGCAGGACCTTCATGTATTCATCTACGGGGGCGGCCTGGGCCTGCAGCATAAATGCACAGGTTAATCCGGTAACAAGTCGTAAAAATCGCATAATCTCGCGGTAACTGGCATATGAGGCCGTCAATACTACGTCCCTGGGCGGTGGAAAGTAAACGATGACCCGCAGGGAACTCTGGGTTAAAATGAGTATCAAATTGCAAAACCTTTTTCTGGCCCGGAACCTTTTCTGGGCCAGGATTCTTTTATTTGCAAAACGGGGTAACGCGCCGCAGAACGCTTTTTTCTGCAGTCACCGGTCAGGATGACACCGTTAAACAGGAAAGAAGACGAGGAGCTTAAATGAATCAGATTCCGATGACGTTAAGAGGCGCTGAAAGGTTGCGCGAAGAGCTGAACGAGCTGAAAACCGTGAAGCGTCCGCGCATTATTGCCTCTATCGCTGAAGCCCGCGAGCATGGCGATTTAAAAGAGAATGCGGAGTATCATGCTGCGCGTGAAGAACAGGGTTTTTGTGAAGGCCGCATTCAGGAGATTGAAGCCAAACTCTCCAATGCACAGATTATCGATGTGACGCAAATGCCAAAAACCGGGCGCGTCATTTTTGGTGCGACGGTTAGCGTATTGAACCTTGATACCGACGAAGAGTCGACTTATCGCATCGTGGGTGACGACGAAGCGGATTTTAAACAAAATCTGATTTCGGTGAATTCTCCTATGGCGCGCGGGTTGGTAGGTAAAGATGTTGATGAAGTGGCCATCATCAAAACACCGGGCGGCGATGTGGAATATGAGATCCTAAAGGTGGAATACCTTTAAGTTATTGCTACGCTTTGAAATGCCTTGAAGCACAATGTAAAGAAAGGAAAAAGGCCGCGCTGCGGCCTTTTACCCACTGTGAGAGCATGGCACTTTCTTTGCCCGGTTAACGTGGCAGAGAAATTTTGCTCTCTTTAGAAGGGCGATACAGCACCAGCGTTTTGCCGATCACCTGGACATTGTTGGCGCCGGTTTCACGCACGATGGCCTCAACGATCAGCTGCCTGGTTTCACGATCTTCCGAGGCGATTTTCACCTTAATCAATTCGTGATGCCCCAGGGCGTATTCGATCTCGGCCAGCACGCCTTCGGTCAGGCCGTTTCCACCGATCATTACGACCGGCTTAAGCGGATGGGCAAGACCTTTCAGGTGCTGTTTTTGATTGGTACTTAGATTCATCGTATTTTTTTACTTACTCAGGGATTGAAAACGGTTCATTCTACCGCCATCTCGGGTATATCGCCAAATCGACGCAACCCATTGCGTGCAGGTTTATCGCTACGATGACGATTTAGTTGGAAAAATTATGACGGGTAAAAAGCGTTCAGCCAGTTCCAGTCGCTGGCTCCAGGAACACTTTAGCGATAAATATGTGCTTCAGGCACAGAAAAAAGGGTTGCGCTCGCGCGCCTGGTTTAAACTTGAGGAAATACAGCAGGGTGACAAGCTTTTCAAACCCGGTATGACCGTGGTAGATCTGGGCGCTGCACCCGGCGGCTGGTCGCAATATGCTGTACAGCAGATAGGCGCAAAAGGTCGGGTTATCGCTTGTGATATTCTACCGATGGATCCGATCGTAGGTGTTGATTTCCTTCAGGGCGATTTTCGTGAAGAATCGGTCATCAAGGCGCTGCTTGAGCGCGTTGGCGACCAAAAAGTCCAGGTTGTCATGTCTGATATGGCGCCGAATATGAGTGGTACACCTGCCGTAGATATTCCCCGGTCGATGTATTTAGTGGAGCTGGCGTTGGAAATGAGTCGGGATATTCTGGCCTCCGGCGGTAGCTTTGTAGTTAAAGTGTTTCAGGGAGATGGCTTCGATGAATACCTACGGGAAATTCGCTCCCTTTTTACGAAAGTGAAAATTCGGAAGCCGGACGCTTCACGTTCACGTTCGCGTGAAGTGTATATTGTGGCGACTGGGCGCAAACTATAACCCAATTGCTGGAGAAGCAGGCTGGATCGCTGCGATTCCATGTATGAAGGATATATAGTACCCTACGCTATCTGTTAACACCGTTGTAATATGAGGTTAATCCCTTGAGTGACATGGCGAAAAACCTGATTCTCTGGTTAGTCATCGCGGTCGTGCTGATGTCTGTATTCCAGAGCTTTGGGCCCAGCGAGTCGAATGGCCGAAGGGTTGATTATTCAACCTTCCTGTCGGAAGTGAACCAGGATCAGGTCCGCGAGGCACGTATTAACGGGCGTGAAATTAACGTAATCAAAAAAGACAGTAATAAATACACCACTTACATTCCTGTCAATGATCCCAAGTTGCTCGATAACCTCTTGACCAAAAACGTCAAAGTGGTTGGCGAACCGCCTGAAGAACCAAGCCTGTTGGCTTCCATCTTCATTTCATGGTTCCCGATGCTGCTGCTGATTGGCGTATGGATCTTCTTTATGCGGCAAATGCAGGGCGGCGGCGGCAAGGGCGCAATGTCCTTCGGCAAGAGCAAAGCCCGTATGTTGACGGAAGACCAGATTAAAACCACGTTTGCGGACGTTGCAGGATGTGACGAAGCGAAGGAAGAAGTTGGCGAGCTGGTTGAATACCTGCGCGAGCCGAGCCGCTTCCAAAAACTGGGTGGTAAAATTCCGAAAGGCGTGCTGATGGTGGGGCCGCCAGGTACCGGTAAAACCCTGCTGGCGAAAGCAATCGCCGGTGAAGCAAAAGTGCCTTTCTTTACTATCTCTGGTTCTGATTTCGTCGAAATGTTCGTCGGTGTGGGCGCATCACGTGTGCGTGATATGTTCGAACAAGCGAAGAAAGCCGCGCCTTGTATCATTTTTATCGATGAAATCGATGCGGTGGGCCGTCAGCGTGGCGCCGGTTTAGGCGGTGGTCACGACGAACGTGAGCAGACGTTAAACCAGATGCTGGTTGAAATGGATGGTTTCGAAGGTAACGAAGGTATTATCGTTATCGCGGCAACTAACCGTCCTGATGTGCTTGACCCCGCGCTGCTGCGTCCAGGCCGCTTTGACCGTCAGGTTGTGGTTGGCTTGCCAGACGTACGTGGACGTGAGCAGATTCTGAAAGTGCATATGCGTCGCGTACCGTTGGCAACCGATATTGATGCTGCGATCATTGCGCGTGGTACGCCAGGCTTCTCTGGTGCGGATCTCGCGAACCTGGTGAATGAAGCGGCATTGTTTGCTGCCCGTTCTAATAAACGTGTTGTATCCATGGTTGAGTTCGAGAAAGCGAAAGACAAGATCATGATGGGTGCAGAACGCCGCTCCATGGTGATGACTGAATCGCAGAAAGAATCGACCGCGTACCACGAAGCCGGCCATGCCATTATTGGCCGACTGGTACCAGAACACGATCCGGTTCACAAAGTGACAATTATTCCACGCGGTCGGGCATTAGGTGTGACTTTCTTCCTGCCGGAAGGCGATGCTATCAGCGCCAGCCGCCAGAAACTGGAAAGCCAGATCTCCACGCTGTATGGCGGTCGTTTGGCAGAAGAGATCATCTACGGGGCTGAACATGTTTCGACTGGCGCGTCGAATGACATTAAAGTTGCGACTAACCTGGCGCGTAATATGGTCACTCAGTGGGGCTTTTCTGAAAAGCTAGGCCCGCTGCTGTATGCGGAAGAAGATGGTGAAGTGTTCCTCGGCCGTTCAGTTGCCAAAGCGAAACACATGTCTGATGAAACGGCGCGTATTATCGATCAGGAAGTTAAGCATCTGATCGACAGTAACTACCAGCGTGCTCGTCAGATTCTGGGTGAAAATATGGATATCCTTCATGCGATGAAAGACGCGCTGATGAAGTATGAAACCATTGATGCACCGCAGATTGATGATCTGATGGCGCGTCGTGAAGTTCGCCCGCCAGCAGGCTGGGAAGATCCGGGCAGTAACAATTCTGACAACAGCGGTACGCCAAAGGCGCCACGTCCGGTTGATGAACCGCGCACGCCTAACCCTGGTAATACCATGTCAGAGCAGCTCGACAAATAAGACGTGACTTCGTTAAATAAAACCCCGGCTGGTCCGGGGTTTTTTACATCCTGAAATTGATACATAAGGAGTTTTTCGCCATGAAGCTGTTCGCTCGTGATTCCCATCTCGATTTATCCTTTCCCCATGTGATGGGTATTTTGAACGTCACGCCGGATTCCTTTTCTGATGGCGGTAAACATAACGCCCTGGTTGATGCACTGACACATACCAATGAAATGGTGAATGCGGGCGCAACCATTATTGATGTCGGCGGAGAATCAACGCGGCCTGGAGCCGATGAAGTCAGTGTTGAGGAAGAGCTGGAGCGCGTTATCCCGGTGGTGGAAGCCATCGCGCAGCGCTTTGAAGTATGGATTTCAGTGGATACCTCAAAAGCGGAAGTGATTCGCGAATCAGCACGAGTAGGCGCTCACATCATTAATGATATTCGATCGTTGACTGAACCGGGTGCGCTTGAAGCCGCTGCCGCTACTGGCTTGCCTGTTTGTCTGATGCATATGCAGGGAGAACCACGTACCATGCAGCAGGCACCGGAATATCACCATATTGTAAGCGAAGTGGACGCTTACTTCGCTAACCAGATCGCACGCTGTGAAGCGGCGGGTATCAAAAAAGAGAATCTGCTGCTCGACCCAGGCTTTGGTTTCGGTAAAAATCTCAGCCACAACTATGAATTACTGGCACACCTTAGCGACTTCCACCATTTTGGTCTGCCGCTGCTAGTCGGTATGTCGCGGAAATCGATGATTGGCCAGTTATTGAATGTCGGACCCGCGCAACGCTTAACCGGTAGCCTGACTTGCGCAGTCATTGCCGCAATGCAAGGCACACAAATCATTCGCGTACATGATGTTAAAGAAACGGTCGAGGCGATGCGCGTAGTCGAAGCGACACGGAGAGTAAAAGGATAAGCAGGTATGAGCAATCGTAAATATTTCGGTACAGATGGTATTCGCGGCAAGGTGGGTGAAACGCCGATCACGCCTGACTTTGTACTGAAGCTGGGCTGGGCGGCGGGCAAAGTTCTGGCACGTCACGGCTCAAAAAAAATCATTATCGGCAAGGATACCCGTATTTCTGGTTATATGCTGGAATCGGCGTTAGAAGCAGGTCTGGCGGCAGCGGGCTTATCCGCAGCCTTTACCGGCCCGATGCCGACGCCAGCCATTGCCTACCTGACGCGCACCTTTCGCGCTGAGGCCGGTATCGTTATTTCTGCATCGCATAATCCTTTTGACGATAACGGCATCAAGTTTTTCTCTTCCGAAGGCACAAAATTGCCCGATAAGGTGGAAGAAGCGATTGAACTGGAAATGGAAAAGCCAATCACCTGTGTGGAGTCTGCTGCACTGGGACGCGCCAGCCGCATCGTCGATGCAGCCGGACGCTACATTGAATTTTGCAAAGGTACGTTCCCGAGTGAGTTAAACCTCAATGGCCTGAAAATTGTGGTGGATTGCGCAAATGGTGCCACTTATCACATCGCCCCGAATGTACTGCGTGAATTAGGCGCGACCGTCATTGCTATCGCGACACAACCCGATGGGATGAATATCAACAAAGAATGCGGCGCAACCGATCTGAAAACGCTTCAGCAGCGCGTACTCGCTGAAAAAGCGGATATCGGTTTAGCCTATGACGGTGATGGCGACCGCATCATGATGGTTGATCATCTGGGCGCAAAAGTGGATGGCGATCAAATCCTCTACATCATTGCGCGTGAAGGATTGCGTCAGGGCCAACTGCGCGGCGGCGTCGTGGGCACCCTGATGAGTAATATGGGGCTGGAGCTGGCACTTAAGCAGCTTGGTATCCCCTTTATCAGGGCAAAAGTTGGCGACCGCTACGTCCTGGAAAAAATGCAGGAAAAAGGCTGGCGGCTGGGAGCAGAAAACTCCGGCCATGTTATTTTGCTGGATAAGACCACCACCGGGGATGGTATTGTGGCAAGTTTGCAAGTGCTCACTGCAATGGTGCGTAATCATATGAGCCTGCATGATTTGTGTAGCGGTATGAAAATGCTGCCACAGGTGCTGGTGAATGTACGTTTTTCGGGCGAACACGATCCCCTACAAAGCGAATCAGTAAAAGAAGTCACTGCGGAAGTTGAAAAAACGCTGGCAGGTCGTGGCCGCGTTTTGTTACGTAAATCAGGTACTGAACCGCTGATTCGTGTCATGGTTGAAGGTGAAAATGAGTCGCAGGTCACTGAGTTAGCTAATCGCATCGCTAACCAGGTGAAGGCTATTTAAGCGGATGACAGGCGGTTCTGCTTATCGAACCGCCTGTAAAATCACCGGGGTGGCGCTTTTTTCCGCAAACGGCGTGCATGGCGGAAATTGCACTTGCAGAGGTTTGTGCCTTTGGTTAGTATTCACACCCGCTTCTGATGGGCGATGACGAGATGTCCCATCAATACTGGTTGAAGCTTTAACTGTGCGATTATCGTGCAAGGAACAGGTTGAATATGTACGAAGCTCTTTTAGTTGTTTTCCTTATTGTGGCTATCGCCCTTGTGGGTTTGATCATGCTGCAGCAAGGCAAAGGCGCTGATATGGGAGCCTCATTCGGTGCAGGCGCATCCGGCACGTTGTTTGGTTCTACGGGTTCAGGTAACTTTATGACCCGCATGACTGGCATCCTGGCGGCATTGTTCTTCATCATCAGCCTGGTTCTCGGTAACCTGAACAGCAATAAAACTTCGAAAGGAAGCGAGTGGGAAAATCTTTCAGCGCCAGCGCAGTCTCAGCAGACTGAACAGCCAGCGCAACCGGCAACGCCGGGTAACGATATTCCAAAATAATTCGTCAATGCTTGCGACGCAACTGATTCACGTTGCGGTCTGAAAAGTGCCGAGGTGGTGGAATTGGTAGACACGCTACCTTGAGGTGGTAGTGCCCGATTGGGCTTACGGGTTCAAGTCCCGTCCTCGGTACCAAATCTTAGTATTACTTGCATTCTATGCTTGTTCGGCGTAATATTCGCCACGTTTTCGGACGCGGGGTGGAGCAGCTTGGTAGCTCGTCGGGCTCATAACCCGAAGGTCGTCGGTTCAAATCCGGCCCCCGCAACCACTTTCCCTTAGCGTTCTTTTTCAAATATACTGTGTGCATCTACGGGCGCATTTACAGCGAATTTTAAAAAAATTCTTTTGGATTGTGTCCGGGCCGCTTTGCGGCATACAGGGTCCAGTGATAAAAAGCCCCGAATTTTCGGGGTTTTTTGTTATTAGTGAATCGTAATACTGGGCTTTAGGCCCTTTTTTTATGTCTTGGGGGTGGGCTTGTCCACATTAGAGCAAAAATTGACAGAGTTGGTATCGGCTCCAGTAGAAGCGCTGGGCTACGAACTGGTGGGAATTGAATTCGTTCGTGGTCGCACATCCATTCTGCGCATCTATATTGATAGTGAAGATGGCATCAATGTCGATGATTGTGCGGATGTCAGCCACCAGGTAAGCGCAGTAATGGATGTGGAAGATCCCATTACCGTGCCTTACAACCTTGAAGTGTCCTCACCGGGGCTCGATCGTCCGCTGTTTACCGCTGAACATTATGTGCGCTTTACAGGTGATGAAGTGAGTCTGGTGCTGCGTATGGCCGTTCAAAACCGCCGTAAATGGCAAGGGATCATTAAGTCTGTTGAGGGTGAGATGATCACGGTAAACGTTGAGGGTAACGATGAAGTGTTCGCGCTGAGTAATATTCAGAAAGCGAACCTGGTCCCCCACTTTTAAAAGTCCGGATTGAGGCTAACCAGGATGAATAAAGAGATCTTAGCTGTTGTAGAAGCCGTTTCTAACGAAAAAGCCCTGCCGCGTGAGAAAATCTTCGAAGCGCTGGAGAGCGCGCTGGCTACTGCGACCAAGAAAAAGTACGAGCAAGAAATTGACGTACGCGTAAGCATTGATCGCAGAAGCGGCGATTTCGATACGTTCCGCCGTTGGGAGATCGTAGAAGAGGTTACACAACCGACCCGCGAGATCACGCTGGATGCGGCCCGCTTCGAAGATGAAGCATTCAATCTGGGCGAATATGTTGAAGATCAGATTGAATCGGTGACCTTCGACCGCATCACTACTCAAACCGCGAAACAGGTTATCGTACAAAAAGTACGCGAAGCTGAACGCGCAATGGTGGTTGATCAGTTCCGCGAGCAGGAAGGTGAAATTATTACTGGCGTGGTGAAAAAAGTTAACCGCGACAATATTTCGCTGGATTTAGGTAACAATGCCGAAGCGGTTATTCTGCGTGAAGACATGTTGCCGCGCGAAAACTTCCGCCCAGGCGACCGCATTCGCGGCGTGCTGTATTCAGTGCGCCCAGAAGCGCGTGGCGCGCAGCTGTTTGTGACCCGCTCTAAACCAGAGATGTTGATCGAACTGTTCCGCATTGAAGTACCTGAAATTGGCGAAGAAGTGATCGAAATTAAAGCCGCAGCTCGTGATCCGGGCTCGCGTGCCAAGATCGCGGTAAAAACGAATGACAAACGTATCGATCCAGTGGGTGCCTGTGTAGGCATGCGCGGCGCGCGTGTCCAGGCTGTTTCCAGCGAACTGGGTGGCGAGCGCATTGATATTGTTCTGTGGGACGACAACCCGGCACAGTTTGTTATTAACGCCATGGCTCCGGCTGATGTGGCATCAATCGTGGTGGATGAAGATAATCACACCATGGATATCGCTGTTGAAGCTGGCAATCTGGCTCAGGCGATCGGTCGTAACGGCCAAAACGTGCGTCTGGCTTCCCAGTTAAGTGGTTGGGAACTGAACGTGATGACTGTCGATGATCTGCAAGCTAAGCATCAAGCTGAAGCGCATGCCGCCATCGATATGTTCACTAAACATCTCGACATCGATGAAGACTTCGCCACCGTATTGGTAGAAGAAGGCTTCTCCTCGCTGGAAGAGTTGGCTTATGTGCCAATCGACGAGTTGTTGGAAATCGACGGTCTCGACGAAGAGACTATAGAAGCCCTGCGTGAACGAGCAAAAAATGCGTTAACCACCCTGGCATTAGCGAAAGAAGAGAGCCTTGGTAATCAGGAGCCCGCTGAGGATCTTCTGAATCTTGAAGGCCTGGATCGTGCGCTGGCTTATCGCCTGGCAGCAAAAGGCGTTTGCACGCTGGAAGATCTCGCTGAGCAAGGTGTTGACGATCTGACGGATATTGAAGGTTTGACTGATGAGCAAGCCGGCGCGCTAATTATGGCCGCTCGAAATATCTGCTGGTTCGGCGATGACGCGTAATAACAGGAAGGAACAGCATGACAGATGTAACCGTAAAATCGCTGGCCGCAGAAATTCAGACTCCGGTCGATCGCCTGGTACAGCAATTTGCTGATGCGGGGATCCCTAAGTCTGAAAACGACGCAGTGTCCCAGCACGAGAAAGAAACCTTACTGTCTCACCTGAATCGTGAGCATGGTCAGGCCGGTTCAGGCAAGCTGACGTTGCAGCGCAAAACGCGTAGCACCTTGAATATTCCAGGCACCGGGGGTAAAAGTAAGTCGGTGCAAATTGAAGTCCGCAAAAAGCGCACATACGTGAAAGGCGATGCAGAATCTGAGCAAGCTCAGGCTGAAGCAGAAGCTGAGGCGCAGCGTGTAGCGGAAGAGCAGGCGCAACGCGAGGCTGAAGAGAAAGCCCGTCGCGAAGCTGAACAAAAAGCGCAACGTGAAGCCGAAGAAAAAGCCAGGCGCGAAGCCGCTGACAAGGCCAAACGTGCAGCAGCGGAAAACGAGAAAGTGACAAATCAACCTACCGATCACGCGACCAGGGCTGCGCAGTCTGACAAAGCCCGTCGCGAAGCAGAAGCTGCCGAACTGAAGCGTAAGGCTGAAGAAGAAGCTCGCCGCAAGCTCGAAGAAGCGGCGCGTCTCGCAGCTGAAGAAGCCCGCCGTCTGGCCGAAGAAAAAGCGGCTGAATGGGAAAAACCGGAAGAAGAAGATAAAGGCGATTATCACGTCACGACTTCTACGCACGCACGCCAGGCAGAAGACGAGAACGATCGTCAGGTCGAAGCAGGTCGTGCGCGTACTCGCAGCACCAAAGCAGCACGTCCGGCGAAAAAAGGCAACAAGCATTCAGAAGCCAAAACTGACCGTGAAGAAGCGCGTGCCGCTATTCGTGGCGGTAAAGGTGGCAAACATCGTAAGCCAAGCGCGTTACAGCAGAGCTTCAACAAACCCGCTCAGGCCGTTAACCGCGATGTCATCATCGGTGAAACCATCACCGTAGCCGAGCTGGCTAACAAGATGGCGGTGAAAGGTTCACTGGTCATTAAAGCAATGATGAAGATGGGCGCCATGGCGACTATCAACCAGGTTATCGATCAGGAAACCGCTCAGCTGGTTGCTGAAGAAATGGGCCATAAAGTTACCCTTCGTCGTGAAAACGAGTTGGAAGAAGCGGTAATGGGCGATCGTGATACCGATGCGGCGCAGGAGTCTCGTGCACCCGTTGTGACTATCATGGGCCACGTTGACCACGGTAAAACTTCATTGCTGGATTACATTCGCTCCACCAAAATCGCCTCTGGCGAAGCGGGCGGCATTACTCAGCATATCGGTGCTTATCATGTCGAAACTGACAATGGCATGGTGACGTTCCTTGACACCCCTGGCCACGCCGCGTTTACCGCGATGCGTGCGCGTGGTGCTCAGGCAACGGACATCGTTATCCTGGTTGTTGCAGCGGATGATGGCGTCATGCCACAGACCATTGAAGCAATCCAGCATGCCAAAGCGGCGAAAGTGCCGGTTGTGGTGGCTGTGAACAAGATTGATAAGCCAGAAGCCGATCCAGACCGTGTTAAGAATGAGCTGACACAGTACGGTATCATCCCGGAAGAGTGGGGCGGCGAAAACATGTTCGTCAACGTTTCTGCAAAAGCCGGAACCGGTATTGATGACCTGCTTAATGCCATTCTGCTGCAAGCGGAAGTTCTCGAATTAACAGCTATTCGTGAAGGTATGGCGAGCGGTGTCGTTATCGAATCGTTCCTCGACAAAGGTCGTGGTCCGGTTGCGACCGTGCTGGTACGTGAAGGTACGCTGAACAAAGGCGACATCGTACTGTGCGGCTTCGAATATGGCCGCGTTCGTGCGATGCGTGACGAACTGGGTCGTGAAGTGGCGGAAGCAGGTCCTTCTATCCCGGTTGAAATTCTGGGCCTGTCTGGCGTTCCGGCTGCGGGTGATGAAGCGACCGTAGTGCGTGACGAGAAAAAAGCACGTGAAGTTGCGCTGTATCGTCAGGGTAAATTCCGCGAAGTGAAACTGGCGCGCCAGCAGAAGTCGAAGCTGGAGAATATGTTCGCCAACATGACTGAAGGCGAAGTGTCCGAGTTGAACATCGTGCTGAAAGCTGACGTACAGGGTTCTGTGGAAGCTATCTCCGACTCCTTGCTAAAACTTTCTACCGACGAAGTGAAAGTGAAGATTGTTGGCTCTGGCGTAGGCGGTATTACAGAAACCGACGCCACCCTGGCAGCAGCTTCGAACGCCATTATCCTGGGCTTTAACGTGCGTGCCGATGCATCAGCGCGTCGCGTCATTGACGCGGAAAGCGTGGACCTGCGCTACTACTCGGTCATCTATAACCTGATCGATGAAGTGAAAGCAGCCATGAGCGGCATGTTGGCACCGGAGTATAAACAGCAAATTATTGGTCTGGCTGAAGTCCGTGATGTGTTCAAATCACCGAAATTTGGCGCTATCGCAGGTTGTATGGTGACGGAAGGTAATATCAAACGTCACAATCCAATTCGCGTTCTGCGTGACAACGTGGTGATTTATGAAGGTGAACTGGAATCACTGCGTCGCTTTAAAGATGACGTTAATGAAGTTCGTAACGGCATGGAGTGTGGTATCGGCGTTAAGAACTATAACGACGTCCGTACTGGCGACATGATTGAAGTCTTTGAAGTGATTGAAGTTAAACGCACCATCGCATAAATATCCGCTGATGTGATGCAATTTGGGAGGCCGCTGGCCTCCCGAATTATTTTGGAGAAATGATTATGGCGAAAGAATTTGGTCGCCCGCAGCGCGTATCACAAGAGCTGCAAAAAGAGATAGCGATGATTCTGCAGCGCGAAATTAAAGATCCACGTCTGGGCATGATGGTTACCGTCTCCGGCGTTGAGGTCTCACGCGATCTCGCTTATGCCAAAGTGTTTGTCACCTTCCTCAACGACAAAGATGAAGAAGCGGTGAAAAACGGCCTGAAAGCACTGAAAGAAGCGTCTGGCTATATTCGCATTCTGCTGGGCAAAGCGATGCGCCTGCGCATCGTGCCTGAACTGACCTTTTTCTACGACAACTCACTGATAGAAGGGATGCGTATGTCTAATCTCGTGAGTAGCGTCGTGAAAAACGATGCTGAACGTCGTGGAACAGATGCAAAGGATGAGGACGAGGAAGCGTAATGAGTCGTCCCCGTCGACGCGGCCGTGATGTCCATGGCGTTCTGCTGTTGGATAAGCCGCAAGGTGCCTCTTCCAATGATGTCCTGCAAAAGGTGAAGCGTATTTTTAACGCGAACCGGGCAGGCCATACTGGCGCGCTTGATCCGCTGGCAACCGGCATGCTGCCGATTTGCCTGGGAGAAGCGACCAAGTTTTCCCAGTATTTGTTAGATTCCGATAAGCGCTATCGCGTTATCGCCCGTCTTGGCGAGCGTACTGATACGTCGGATGCCGACGGCAACGTGGTGCAAACGCGCCCGGTCACTTTTACTCAGGCTGAACTGGATGCTGCGCTGGATAGCTTCCGTGGCGAGACGCAACAGATTCCATCAATGTTCTCAGCATTGAAGTATCAGGGACGGCCGCTCTACGAATATGCGCGTCAGGGCATTGAAATAGCGCGTGATGCGCGCTCCATCACCGTCTACGAATTGCAATTTATTCGCTGGCACGATGATGAGCTGGAGCTGGAAATCCATTGTTCCAAAGGGACGTATATTCGCACCATTATCGATGATCTGGGCGAGAAGCTCGGCTGCGGTGCCCACGTCATTATGTTGCGCCGCGTGCAGGTTGCGCGGTATCCCTTTGAAAAAATGGTAACGCTGGAGCAGCTTAATGCGCTGCTTAACGCCGCCACTGAAGCAGGAATTCCGCTTGCTGAGCAACTTGATCCGCTGTTGTTGCCAATGGATAGCCCGGCCTCTGCTTTTCCGGAAGTTAATCTGCCTTCGACGGTTGCAGCCTACTTCAGACAAGGGCAGCCGGTACAGGCCAGCAATACGCCCCCGGAAGGATTAGTACGCGTTACGGAAGGGGATGAACGCAAGTTCATTGGCATGGCCGAAATCGCTGATGATGGGCGTGTGGCGCCACGTCGTCTGGTGGTTGAGTACCAGGATTGAGCCATGCGCTGTTTTCGCCTGACGGGAGATTTGCGTTGCCATCGGGCGAAGAGTAGAATGGCGCAGCTTTAAAGCGGGATGCTGAATTAGAGATCGGCACCCATACATTCATTTAACTGGAGTTTATTATGTCTCTAAGCGTAGAAACTAAAGCAGAGATCGTTGCTAAATATGGTCGTGGCGCTAACGACAGCGGTTCAACCGAAGTTCAGGTTGCACTGTTGACCGCGCAGATCAACCATCTGCAGGGCCACTTCTCTGAGCACAAAAAAGACCACCACAGCCGCCGCGGTCTGCTGCGTATGGTATCTCAGCGTCGTAAGCTGCTGGATTACCTGAAGCGTAAAGACGTTGCACGCTACAGCAGCCTGATCGAAAGCCTCGGTCTGCGTCGCTAAGTCTGAAGGATCTGATCAAGGACATTACGCAGACAGTTTGCAAAAAATCGTCTACGATCAGATTTGTGCAAGTTTCGCGAAAAGGGGGCCTTTATGGCCCCTTTTTTCGAGCAATCGGCAGCAATCCAGACCAAACTCATGTATTGTTGCTTAGAGTGATCTTCGATTGCAGAGGTTCGCGCGGCTAATGAGAGGCTTTACCGCAGGGGCGGTTAAGGGTTGTCATTAGTCGCGAGGATGCAACAGAAGATCGGTAATCAATGGCAGGCTAAAGATAGCTCTGCCCCGAAGTTAAGGATGTTAATTTTGCTGAACCCGATCGTACGCAAATTCCAATATGGTCAGCATACCGTCACGCTGGAAACCGGCATGATGGCACGCCAGGCCACTGCAGCCGTTATGGTGAGCATGGATGATACGGCAGTATTCGTTACCGTTGTTGGCCAGAAAAAAGCTAAGCCAGGTCAGGATTTCTTCCCACTGACTGTAAACTATCAAGAACGTACCTATGCTGCTGGTCGTATTCCTGGAAGCTTCTTCCGTCGTGAAGGCCGTCCAAGCGAAGGCGAAACGCTGATTGCGCGTCTGATTGACCGCCCGGTTCGCCCGTTGTTCCCGGAAGGTTTTGTTAACGAAGTTCAGGTTATCGCTACCGTCGTTTCGGTAAACCCGCAGGTTCATCCAGACATCGTTGCGATGATTGGTGCTTCTGCTGCGCTGTCTCTGTCTGGTATCCCATTCAACGGCCCAATCGGTTCTGCGCGCGTCGGTTACATCAACGACCAATACGTACTGAACCCAACTGCGGATGAGCTCAAACAATCTCGTCTGGATCTGGTTGTTGCCGGTACGCAGAATGCGGTACTGATGGTTGAGTCTGAAGCTGACGTGCTCAGTGAAGAACAAATGCTGGGCGCGGTCGTTTTCGGCCACGATCAGCAGCAAATTGTTATCGAAAATATTAATGCGCTGGTTGCCGAAGCGGGCAAACCACGTTGGGACTGGCAACCAGAAGCGACCAACGATGCACTCAATACACGCATCGCTGCGTTGGCTGAAACGCGCCTGAGTGATGCTTACCGCATCACAGAAAAACAGCAGCGCTACGAGCAGATCAACCTGATCAAAAGCGAAACTACTGCTGCTCTGCTGGCGGAAGACGAAACGCTGGATGAAGGTGAAATCAGCGATCTGCTGCACGCTATTGAGAAGAACGTGGTACGTACCCGTATTCTGAATGGTGAGCTGCGTATTGATGGCCGCGAAAAAGATATGATCCGTGGTCTGGACATTCGTACTGGCGTGCTACCCCGTACTCATGGCTCTTCACTGTTTACCCGTGGCGAAACGCAGGCGCTGGTTACCGCGACGCTAGGGACTACGCGTGATGCGCAGAATCTGGATGAGCTGATGGGTGAACGTACCGACAGCTTCCTGTTCCACTATAACTTTCCTCCTTACTCCGTTGGCGAAACCGGTATGGTTGGTTCGCCGAAGCGTCGTGAAATTGGTCACGGTCGTCTGGCGAAGCGTGGTGTGTTGGCCGTTATGCCAAAAGCGGAAGATTTTCCTTACACAGTGCGCGTAGTGTCAGAAATCACCGAATCAAACGGCTCATCGTCCATGGCTTCGGTCTGTGGTGCTTCACTGGCATTGATGGATGCAGGCGTGCCGATTAAAGCCGCTGTTGCAGGTATCGCAATGGGCCTGGTGAAAGAGGGCGAGAAGTTTGTTGTTCTGTCTGACATCCTGGGCGATGAAGATCACCTTGGCGACATGGACTTCAAAGTCGCGGGTAGCCGTGATGGCGTAACTGCGCTGCAGATGGATATCAAAATCGAAGGCATCACCCGTGAAATCATGCAGGTAGCGCTGAACCAGGCTAAGGGTGCACGTCTGCATATCCTGGGCGTTATGGAACAGGCGATCAGCACACCGCGTACCGAGATTTCTGAATTTGCACCACGCATCTACACCATCAAAATCAATTCAGACAAGATCAAGGATGTTATCGGTAAAGGCGGCTCAGTGATTCGTGCGCTGACTGAAGAAACCGGTACGACCATTGAAATCGAAGATGACGGTACCGTGAAAATTGCGGCCAACGATGGTCTGAAAGCGAAAGAAGCTATTCGCCGCATCGAAGAAATTACAGCTGAAATCGAAGTGGGCCGCATTTACAATGGTAAAGTGACGCGCATTGTTGATTTCGGTGCTTTTGTTGCGATCGGTGGCGGTAAAGAAGGCCTGGTGCATATTTCGCAGATCGCTGATAAGCGTGTTGAGAAAGTCACTGACTATCTGCAGATGGGTCAGGAAGTACCGGTCAAGGTGATGGAAGTTGATCGTCAGGGCCGCGTACGTCTGAGCATTAAAGAAGCGACAGAAGCCGCGCCGCAGGTTGAAGAAGCCGCAGCGAGCACACCTGACGCTGAGTAATACGTTCCTGATTTGCCTCTCCTTGCCTGGCGGGGAGAGGCGTTTGTGTTATCGCGAGGGCGGGAATCCTTGTGCACAGCAGGCGGATGACAGGACGGTTATCCCAATGTTTGTATTCGGGAGTGGGAAATGAAGCCTTTTTTGCGCTGGTGTTTTGTTGCGACAGCTTTGACGCTGGCAGGATGCAGCAACTCCAATTGGCGTAAGAACGAAGTTCTTGCAGTACCTCTACAGCCCACACTGCAACAGGAAGTGATTCTGGCGCGTATGGAACAAATACTTGCCAGTCGCGCCCTCACCGATGATGAACGCGCACAGCTTTTATATGAGCGCGGAGTGTTGTATGATAGTCTAGGTCTACGGGTATTAGCGCGGAACGATTTCTCGCAAGCGTTGTCTATTAGACCTGATATGCCGGAAGTTTTTAATTACCTCGGCATATATTTAACGCAGGCGGGCAATTTTGATGCCGCCTATGAAGCGTTTGATTCTGTACTTGAGCTTGATCCAACTTACAACTATGCGCATTTAAATCGTGGTATCGCCCTCTATTACGGCGGTCGATACAAGTTAGCGCAAGATGATCTGCTGGCGTTTTATCAAGACGATCCTAACGATCCTTTCCGCAGCTTGTGGCTCTATCTCGTTGAACGTGAGACAGATGTCG
Organism: Mixta mediterraneensis; assembly: GCF_014946725.1. Lineage (GTDB taxonomy): Bacteria > Pseudomonadota > Gammaproteobacteria > Enterobacterales > Enterobacteriaceae > Pantoea > Pantoea mediterraneensis. Next base: position 206,590 of record NZ_JACFXY010000005.1, on the reverse strand, counting down.
ACAAAGCAAAAGTAACGTTGCAACAGCGTTATGACAAAGCGGTTCGAGATCGATGGGGATGGAATATTGTCGAGTTCTACCTTGGCGACATCAGCGAAAAAAGGCTGATGGAACGTCTCAAGGCGGACGCAACGGATAACACCTCGCTCGCTGAACATCTCAGTGAAACCAACTTCTATTTAGGTAAGTATTACCTAAGTCTGGGGGAGAAGGACGACGCGAAAGCGTTGTTCAAACTGGCGGTGGCCAACAACGTAAACAACTTTGTTGAACACCGATACGCATTGTTGGAACTGGCGCAACTCGGCCAGGCACAAGACGATTTATCAGAATCTGACCAGCAATAGCTGACGAACTTTTATTGCCTGAATACCTGTAAAGTCATCATCTTCAAGGGTGAAGGCTTTTTTGTTCGTCAAAACTTTTAATTTGAGCCGGTTCACACTTTTTGATGAAAATGACTGAAAGTTTTCACGACGAGTTATGTAGACTGGCCGCCGAAATCTACGAGGCACGTGTACTACATGACTGATATTCAAACCACTTTTGCTGACCTTGGCCTGAACGCCGACATTCTCGAATCACTGAACGGTATGGGTTACGTTAAACCCTCTCCAATCCAGGCTGAGTGTATTCCTCACCTGCTGGCTGGCCGTGATGTGTTGGGTATGGCGCAGACCGGGAGTGGTAAAACTGCGGCCTTCTCACTGCCGCTGTTAAACAACATTGCTCCAACCGTCAAAGCACCACAAATTCTGGTGCTGGCACCCACCCGCGAATTGGCGGTTCAGGTTGCTGAAGCTGTAACTGAATTCTCTAAACATATGCGCGGCCTGAACGTTGTGGCCCTTTACGGCGGCCAACGTTACGACGTACAGCTGCGCGCCCTGCGCCAGGGGCCACAAGTTGTTGTGGGTACGCCTGGCCGTCTGCTAGACCATTTGAAACGCGGTACGTTAGATCTGTCTAATCTGCGTGGTCTGGTGCTGGACGAAGCTGATGAAATGCTGCGTATGGGCTTCATCGAGGACGTTGAAACTATCATGGCGCAGATTCCAGAAGGTCATCAGACCGCTCTGTTCTCTGCCACCATGCCGGAAGCGATCCGTCGTATCACTAAACGCTTCATGAAAGATCCGCAGGAAGTGCGTATCCAGTCAAGCCTGACTACGCGCCCGGACATCAGCCAGTCTTACTGGACCGCTTACGGTCGCAAAACTGACGCGCTGGTTCGCTTCCTTGAGTCTGAAGATTTTGATGCCGCTATCATCTTCGTACGTACTAAAAACGCAACTCTGGAAGTGGCCGAAGCGCTGGAGCGTAGCGGTTATAACAGTGCTGCACTGAATGGTGACATGAATCAGGCCCTGCGTGAGCAGACACTGGAGCGCCTGAAAGATGGTCGTCTGGATATTCTGATTGCCACCGATGTTGCTGCTCGTGGTCTGGACGTTGAGCGTATCAGCCTGGTTGTTAACTATGACATCCCGATGGACGCAGAATCATACGTTCACCGTATTGGTCGTACCGGTCGTGCTGGCCGTGCTGGCCGTGCGCTGTTGTTCGTTGAGAACCGCGAGCGCCGCCTGTTGCGCAACATCGAACGCACCATGAAGCTGACTATCCCGGAAGTTGAGCTGCCAAATGCAGAGCTGTTGGGTCAGCGTCGTCTGGCTAAGTTTGCGGCTAAAGTTCAGCAGCAGCTGGAAAGCAGCGATCTGGATATGTATCGTGCGCTGCTGGCTAAGTTACAGCCGGAAGAAGAGCTGGATATGGAAACGCTGGCTGCTACGCTGCTGAAAATGGCGCAAGGCGAACGTCCGCTGATCCTGCCACCGGATGCACCGCGTCCACAGCGCCGTGAGTTCCGTGATCGTGATGACCGTGATGGTCGTCGTGACGGCCGCGAATCTCGTGGTTCACGCGACAGCCGTGATGGCGATCGTCCTCGTCGCGAGCGTCGTGATGTTGGCGAAATGCAGCTGTACCGCATTGAAGTTGGCCGTGATGATGGGGTTGAAGTTCGTCACATTGTTGGCGCGATTGCTAACGAAGGCGACATCAGCAGCCGTTACATTGGTAACATCAAACTGTTCGGTACGCACTCAACTATCGAGCTGCCAAAAGGCATGCCGGGCGAAGTACTGCAACACTTTACTCGCACGCGTATTCTGAATAAGCCGATGAAAATGCAACTGCTGGGTGACGCACAGCCGCACGAAGGACGTGGCGGTGAGCGTCGTTCAGGTGGTCGTGACTTCGGTGGCGAGCGTCGTGGTGGCGGTGCAGGTCGTGAAGGCGGTCGTCGTTTCTCTTCTGAGCGCTCTGGCGGCCGTGAAGGCGCTGGACGTAGCTTCAACCGCGAAGGCGGTCGTGGCCCTCGTCGTGAAGATGGCGCTGCACCACGCCGTCGTGATGCATAAAACTGAGCGGGGCAGCAATGCCCGCTAAGTGATGACCAGCCTTAGCGCAGGTTACTGTTTTCTGTACGCTAAAACGCCTGATGCATTGCATCAGGCGTTTTTATTTCAGGCCAGGTAAACGCTGGCTACTCACATTCCTCATCTATCCCTACCTTCGCGCCTCTCCGTGACTGCCAAACTCATCCTGAGTCTTTGTTTCTGCAAACCAGTAAGCTTTTCTTACTGCTCGTTTCGACGCAGCAGAATTTGCTAACGGCATGGTGCAAAAACCAGCCGTCATTAAATGAAGGATATTTATGATGACGAAGCGGACAGATTATTGGGCGTAACAACGTGCATCGCCGTTCTGCCATTCATAAGCCGACAGGTAAGCGCAACGCTTTAACAACTGGCGGTGAGGGGGCACAGAACGATAAGCCGTCCCACCGCAGCCTGGATTACTACGCGCGGGCGGCGTCCATTGCAATGGCAAATGAACGCAAACGTGCTTGCGGGTCATGGATCTGACCATTAACCATAATCTCATCAGCCTGCGTTTCGCGCAGCAGAGCTGCTAAACCGTGGCGTATTTTATCGCCATCACCGACTAATGACATGCTCAACGCCTGCTGCACGCCGTACTGTTCTGACGGCGACCACAGGCTATCCATATTCTGTACGGGCGCAGGTAACGGGCCAGGTTTGCCACGACGCAGGTTGATAAATTGCTGCTGCTGCGAAGTAAACAGGAAGCGCGCATCCTTATCACTGTCAGCGGCAACGACATTAATACATACCGTCGCGTAAGGCCTGGCAAGCCGTGCAGAGGGCTGGAAGTTTTCGCGATAAAGTTGCAGAGCCTGGAACAGCTGGTCCGGCGCAAAATGCGAGGCAAAAGCAAACGGCAAGCCCATTTTTGCAGACAGTTGGGCGCTATAAAGACTGGATCCCAACAGCCACACCGGAATTTTCATCCCTAAACCCGGCACGGGCTGCACGGGCGGCTGCTCATCTGCTTCTGCATCGAACCAGTTTATAAGTTCCTGAACATCATCCGGGAAGGTGTCGGCCTGAGCGCTGGAAAGATGTCGACGCAGTGCCATCATGGTGCGCTGGTCTGAGCCAGGCGCGCGGCCTAAGCCCAGATCAATACGGCCAGGATAAAGTGAGGCGAGCGTACCAAACTGCTCGGCAATGACTAGCGGCGCGTGGTTAGGCAGCATAATTCCGCCCGAACCTAATTGCAGTTTTTCAGTATTCGCCGCGAGATAACCAATCAGCACCGCAGTTGCCGCGCTGGCAATGCCGGTCATGTTATGGTGCTCAGCCAGCCAGTAGCGCTGATAGCCTAACGCTTCAGCCTGACGCGCCAGCGCCAGTGAGTTATGGAAAGCGTCACGCGGCGTGGCGCCTTGTGGAATCGGGGCCAGATCCAAAACGGAAAGGCGGACGTTTTTTTTCTCAGACATGGGTACTCCAAAGTGTATGGCGCAAGCGTTAAATCCTGCTCCAACCAGTATTATGCATCCTTACCCCTATTAAAACTGTTAACGTTAGCCGGAATATAGCCTGTATGTGCCTTTCATTCGGGCGATGTCAGAACCATACCCGCCAGCCTGCGCCAGTACCCGTTGCAGTCGTTGCCGTTCGCTAACATCAGCGGGGCCTGGCCCTCTTCATTGGCACGGAAACGTGCAATTTCCTGCAGCGTATCCAGACTTTGAGGTGATAACCGTATAATATCTCCCAGATGATGCATACCCGCCAGGTCGTTACCAGGATTGTAGCAGTAGCCGCTCATCGTCTGTATCCCGTTAAGAATAAACATCTGTTGGCCCTCTTGCGATTTAACGTGCCGCCCATTGGGATAATGAATGCAGCAGGTTTCGCAGGCATCTTTAGCTCGATTTTCTGAACGAGCAGTAAAGCAACGCGCCGACAGTGCCAGTGGCAGATGACCGTAGCCCATCACTTCCACTTCGAAATGATGCCGAATACCGCGTTCAGTACACTGCTGTAACCCAGCGTGGCGATGTCCGCAAGGATCAACGCATCCGCACCATTTTGTGCCGCCATATCAATAGCCCGCTGCCAGCGCGCCATGTCGCCCGGATGCGCAAAAGTATTAATTGCCACATGCAATTTACGGCGATGCTGATGCAGATAACGTGCGACTTCTGCCAGCTTTTTATCTGTGAAATTCAAACCGGCAAAATGGCGTGCGTTGGTGCCATCTTTCAGGCCGACATAGACGGCATCCGCTCCGTTCTCCACCGCGGTTCGTAGTGCGGGCAGAGTGCCGCCGGGCATAGTAATTCCATACCTGAATCCTCTCGACATACCGATGAGAGTCGAGTCTAGACATAGGTTTTTAAGGCCGCATTGATTTAAGGCAGCGAAACGCAACATTCTCTTTATCGCTGCGTTTTTTATATTTTCTGAGAAAGTTTATTGATCTCAGCGGAGGCGCAGGCAGATGGATATGGCACTATACGTAAAATTTTTTTAAGGGAGCGATAGCTGTGTTGAAGCGGTTGCATATATCTTGCGTGAAAAAATGCCTAAAATTTTAAGCTTACCTGTAGCACTTATCCCGTTTAACGTTAAGAAGTTGTTACTGCAACAGCTCCTGAACTGGCATTTTCGTTATTCTTTGGCTGAAGGTGAGTTAGACTTCCTGGAAGGGCGCTTTCTGGGGATCGAAATGGGTGATATGAATTTGACAGGGAGCATCACGCTTCAGAATGGCCAACTGGTGGTATTGTCGGATGCCAGGGCAGATGTCTGGTTCCGGGGCAATGCTAATGATTTGTTGCTGCTGGCAGCACATAAAGCAGATCCTGACATGTTGTTCTTTCAACGGCGTCTGGCGATTGAGGGCGACACAGAACTGGGGCTGGAGGTAAAACACGTAATGGATGCAATTGAACTTGACGCCATGTCCATGCCGTTACGCACGGGATTACAGCTGCTGGCTGCTTTTGTGGAGGCAGGAATGAAACTGGACGCGAAAGCCGTACAGGCACGCGCGGGTGCGATATGTTAATTCGAACCGAGATCGGCGTTGATGCAGCAGGCATTGATGGCTTACTTAAACGCTGCTTTAAAACCGCTGCCGAAGCGGAATTGACGCAGGCACTACGTGAAGCTGGATTACTGACGCTTGGCGTAGTGGCAACAGACGATGAAGGGCGGGTATTAGGCTATGCTGCTTTTAGTCCGGTGACCTTGCAAGGTGAAGAGCGTGGCTGGGTTGGACTCGCTCCGCTGGCGGTTGATGAAAGCCTGCGCGGTAAAGGCATCGCTAAACAGCTGATCTATGAAGGCCTGGATGCGCTTAACGAGTTCGGTTACAGCGCGGTGGTTGTGATGGGCGAGCCGGCGTTCTATAACCGCTTTGGTTTTGAACCCGCGGCGCGTCACGGTTTGCATTGTCGCTGGCCGGGCGCTGAGGCTGCTTTTCAGGTTTATCAGCTGGCAGATACCGCCTTTGAAGGTGCAGAAGGGCGTATCGAGTATTCAGAGCCGTTTAATCGCTTCGACTGAACCAGCTATCCAGGCTGACAGGCTGGCTGGCAACCAGGAGCAGCTTTTTCTGACGCGTTAGCTGTTTAACCTGATATTCCAGTCGTGATGCATTGGCGCGATCGCCTGCGTCGCAGTGAAAGACTAAATCCAGCGGGCCTTTGCCGCGTAGCGCGCGTGCACCGCGTCCGCTTTGGTGCTGGTTCACGCGACGCGTCACGTCAGTGGTAATACCGGTATAAAGCGCGCCAGCGGCGGTACGCACAATATAGAGCTGCCAGCTCTGATTCATCTTCATCTTCTCTACATAAAGCCTGCCGGGCAGTGTAGCGCGCTTGTCGTATGGCCGCTATCTGGCGACGGGGCGCATTGACTGGAGTTAACGGTGTCCGACCACGCTCATCTGATTCGTTATCTGAAAAAACAACACGTTCTTTCTCTCTGCTGTAGCGCCGATGATGAATTATGGTGCGCCAACTGTTTTTATGTTTTCGATGAAGCGCGCATGGCGTTCTGGATCATGACCGAACCCGATACGCGTCACGGCCTGCTGCTGACAAAAAATGCCCGGGTTGCAGGCACGGTAAATGGCCAGCCAAAAACCGTATTGCTGATTAAAGGCGTGCAATATCGCGGCAGGATTGCATTATTAAGTGAGGAAGCGGAAGCTCAGGCGCGCCAGACTTATCAGAAACGTTTTCCCGTCTCGCGCAACGTCTCTGATCCCCTGTGGGAGATCCGCTTAGACGAAGCTAAAATGACCGATAACGCCCTGGGGTTTGGCAAGAAAATCATCTGGCAACGTTCTGATGTGGAATGAAAATTCCCTTTCCCAGGCGGGAAAGGGAAAATGAGTCAGGCTGCTTGCAGAATACGCAGCGACTCACGATTGAACGCCGGTAAGTCCTCTGGGGTACGGCTGGTTACCAGTTTATCCTCATCAACGACCACTTCTTTGTCGTGGAAGTCGGCACCGGCATTGATCAAATCGACAGCGATAGCCTTAACGCAGGTCATCTTACGACCGCGTACGCCGTTGGCGCTGATCAGCAGCTGCGGGCCGTGGCAAATAGCAAAAATAGGTTTGCCGCTAGCGACAAAATCTTTGGTGAATTTGACAAAGCGATCGTCACCGCGCAGCGAATCCGGCGAGTGTCCGCCCGGCAGCAGCAGCGCATCAAATTCCGCTGGGCTGACATCATCAATGCTACGATCGATAGTCACTTCCGCTTCGCCTTTTTTGCCTTTAATGGTTTTCCCGGCTTGCTTTTCAATAGTGATGACTTCAAAGCCCGCTTGCTTATAAGCATCCGCAGGTGAGGTAAATTCTGAGTCTTCAAATTCATCGGTGATTAAAACCGCAACTTTCTTGCTCATTTTTCCTCCTGAACAACGTGAAGCGCGAATGGCGCTATCCTGAATACTCAATAAGCCTGGTCATTCATTATAAAAACGCAAGCCAAGCCGTATATCCGTCCTGCTACTGGCTGTAAAGTCCTTGCTCGCTGCCCGGAAGCCATCCCGGAAAACGCCCGGTTTGGCCGCCTGCCTGCAACGTAAGGTATTTAGGATATAGTCTTAAGTAGCATGATGTTGCGAATCTAAGGAGATACGATGAATCGCATACTACTGACCGGTGCAACTGGGCTAGTCGGGTCACATCTGCTGCGATTGCTGATTGACGATTCACGGATCGACGAAATCATTGCGCCCACGCGCCGTGCATTGCCAGAGATGCGTAAAGTGGTGAATCCGGTTGAAGCAGATTTAACTGACGTGTTAGGCCCGCTGGAAACCTCGCTAGACACGGTGTTTTGCTGTCTGGGCACCACCCGAAAACAGGCAGGCAGTAAAGAAGCCTTTGTGCAGGTCGATTACACCCTGGTCGTAGACAGCGGATTAAGCGGTTTACGTTTGGGAGCGAAGCAGATGCTGGTAGTAAGCGCTCACGGCGCCAATCGTCATTCGCCGTTTTTTTATAATCGGGTAAAAGGTGAAATGGAAAATGCGCTGCGCCATCAAGGCTGGCCACGTCTGACGCTGGTACGGCCTTCGTTATTACTGGGTGAACGACAGGCCAAACGCGGTGGCGAAAACCTGCTGGCGCCGCTGTTCGGCCTGCTACCGGGCAACTGGCGTTCTGTGCATGCGTACGACGTGGCGCAGTGTCTGTATCATCAGGCTTTTTTACCGGGCGGTGAACGCGTGAAAGTTATTGAATCCGCTGACATTCCGCGCCATTCAGCGTAAATACCAAATGTGCTGGTTGCGGCTACCGCGCCATTGCAGCGTGGCATCTTTCTCTGCCTCAATAAAGCGACCATCAATCAGCACATCAATGTTGCTCAGTACCTCGCGCTGGGCCGCATTCAGTTCCGCCATCTTATAACCGGTCCATACCCAAATATCTTTGCCGCGGCACGCCTGGCGCACGCGTTTTACCAGGCGGCGAATGTGCGGCACATTATGAGGATGCAGTGGATCGCCGCCGCTGAGCGACAAACCCTGACGCGGAATGCGCGTATCCTGCAAATCCCTCAGCAACTGCTCTTCCATTGCTAAGGTAAATGGCTGACCGGAATCGAGCCGCCAGGTGCTTTGGTTGTAGCAGCCGCGACATTGATGTTCGCACCCGGCGACAAACAGCGTGCAGCGCGTGCCGGGGCCATTCACAATATCGACATCATAATAGCGATGAATATGCATCATCCCAGCGACCCGCTTTCCATATGTTTGGTCCGGCGCTGTACTTCCTGCTGCTTACCGGCATTGAACGGACGAGCATCCGGGCTACCCAGATAACCGCAGACGCGTCGCGTCACTGAAACACGCGCCGAATCGTGATTGCCACAGTTGGGGCAGGTAAATCCGCGGCTGGTACAGCTAAACTCGCCGCTGAAGCCGCACTCATAACATTCATCGATGGGTGTATTGGTGCCGTAATAGGGCACGCGGTTGTAGCTGTAATCCCAGACATCTTCCAGCGCTTTCAGATTGTGTTGCACATTAGGGTATTCGCCATAGCAAATGAAACCGCCATTCGCCAGCGGCGGATAAGGCGCCTCGAAGTCAATTTTGTCGTAAGGGTTCACTTTTTTCTCAACGTCCAGATGAAAACTATTGGTGTAATAACCTTTATCGGTCACGCCAGCGATCGTCCCAAACTCAGCGGTATCCAGGCGGCAGAAGCGATCGCACAGATTTTCGCTGGGCGTGCTGTACAGGCTGAAACCGTAACCCGTTTCTGCTTTCCATGCATCGACGGCCAATCGCATATGCCTGATGATTGCGATGCCTTTAGCACGCAGAGCGGCATCATCATAAGGATGCCGCGCATTACCACTCAGCGCGTTCAGCGTTTCATGCAGGCCAATAAAACCCAGCGACAGCGAAGCGCGGCCATTGCGAAAAATTGGCCCAACCTCATCCTCTGCATCCAGGCGTATGCCGCACGCCCCTTCCATATAGAGGATCGGTGCAACGCGCGCTTTAGTTTTTTCCAGGCGTGCCACGCGTGTCATCAATGCGCGTTTTGCCAGAGCCAGACGCGTATCCAGTAATTTCCAGAAACGCGCTTCGTCACCGCTGGCTTCCAGCGCGATGCGCGGTAAATTCAGGCTAATCACGCCAATGTTGTTACGTCCTTCGTGGATCTGTTGGCCTTTCTCCTCATACACGCCAAGAAAGCTGCGGCAGCCCATCGGGGTCTTAAACGAACCAGTTGCGCTAACTACCTGATCATAATTAAGAATATCGGGATACATACGCTTGCTGGCACATTCGAGAGCCAGTTGCTTTATGTCATAATTACTGTCACCGGGACGACGATTCACGCCTTCCCGAATAGCAAAAACCAGCTTGGGGAATACCGCCGTTTTGTGATTTTTACCCAATCCGGCCAGGCGATTACGCAGGATCGATTGCTGGATCAGACGCGCTGCCCAGTCGGTGCCCAGGCCGAAGCCAAAGGTCACAAAAGGCGTCTGACCATTGGCGGTATGCAGCGTATTCACCTCATATTCCAGTGACTGGAAAGCGTCATAGCACTCTTTTTCGGTGCGCTCTCGCGCATAGGTTTCTGCATCCGCTATCTGCCATGCAAGCGCCACCGCGCGGTGTTTTTCCAGGCTCAACGCAACAAACGGCGCGAGTACTTCATCGATGCGATTGATGGTGGTGCCGCCGTAAATATGGCTGGCAACCTGAGCAATAATTTGCGCGGTAACGGCAGTGGCGGTAGCGATGGATTTCGGCGGTGCAATGTCGGCATTTCCCATCCTGAAGCCGTTATTCAACATACCTTTTAAATCGATCAGCATGCAGTTAAACATTGGAAAGAAGGGAGAGTAGTCGAGATCGTGATAGTGGATTTCGCCGCGCTGATGCGCCAGCACAATGTCGCGTGGCAGGATCTGCTGTTGCGCATAGTGTTTAGCGACGATCCCTGCCAGCAAATCACGCTGGGTTGGGATCACTTTGCTGTCTTTATTGGCATTCTCATGGAGCAACGCCGCGTTGGTTTGATCGACTAAGCCGTGGATAGCGTGATGCAGTCTGCCACGCTGTTCCCGCGCAACGTCGCGGTCGTGGCGATATTCAATATACACTCGCGCCAGCTGCGGGTAAGGGCCGGACATCAGCGTTTCTTCTACCGCATCCTGAATATCGCGAATATCGACTTCATGTTTTTCAGCCAGCCGTGCACTGACCTTATCGGCCGCCGCTGCGCACCAGCCTGTATCGTCAACGTTTGCTGCCCGTGCCGCTGCTGCGACGGCCGCGCGAATACGTTGCACATCAAAACCTGTGCGACAACCGTCGCGTTTGATTACCACCGTTGCCATACTTACTCCAGAAATCCATATGTGGGGATTCCCAGGAAGTTTACGCACAACATGTAGTTATTGCCGCGAAATAGTTGTATCCGGTTTGACCTGAAACAAGGAAGCGAAGAGCAGCAGAAAAAGCCGTCCGTAATCTCTTCAGGCAGGGCCGCTGACCGAGTGGCGACGGACCAGCGTTGGGTTAAACATATTGGTCACTTCTGGCAGCGACTGATTATTAGCTAATGCCAGCGCCAGTTCGGCCGCCTGCTGCGCCATGGTCACAATCGGATAACGTACGGTAGTGAGGCGCGGACGTACATAGCGTGATACCAGCACATCATCGAAACCGATCAGCGACATCTCTTCCGGCACGCGTACACCATTATCGCTCAGCACCGCCAGCGCACCTGCGGCCATCGAATCGTTATAGCAGGCGACAGCAGTGAAATTTTTGCCGCGCCCTAACAGTTCGGTCATTGCCTGTTCACCACCCACTTCGTCCGGTTCGCCCCATGTCACCAGACGATCGTTACAGGGTAAACCATGCTCTTTGAGCGCATCGTAATAACCCTGCAGGCGATCTTCAGCATCAGAAATCGTGTGGGTAGAACAGACGAAGGCAATATTTTGATGACCAGACTGGATCAGATGGCGCGTGGCCAGCCAGGCGCCATAACGATCGTCAAGGGCGATACAACGTTTTTCGAAGCCCTTCAGCAGTCGGTTCAGCAGCACCATGCCCGGCACTTGCTTCATCAGTACTTCCAGTTCGGCATCAGAAATTTTCTTGGCGTGCACCACCAGGGCCGCGCAACGATGGCGCATCAGTTGTTCAATAGCCTGTCGCTCTTTTTGCTCATTATGGTAACCGTTACCAATCAGCAAAAATTTGCCGGTTTGTCCTGCCACTTCATCAACCGCTTTCACCATCGCACCGAAAAATGGATCGGAAACATCGCCCACCACCAAACCCAACGTTTCCGTGGATTGCTGCGCCAGGGCGCGCGCATTGGCGTTTGGATGATACTGAAGCTGTTCCATCGCCTGGCTAACAGCCAGGCGCGAGCTTTCGCTCGCTTTAGGAGAATGATTAATAACGCGAGAAACCGTGGCGACAGAAACACCCGCCAGTCTGGCAACATCCTTTATGGTTGACATGCGTTTACCTGCTTGCGGGGAAAACGTTTACACATCACATCAGTGTTACGGAAAAGGATGGACACATCAAGCCGACAGAATGTCAGCGCTGTCGCAAAAGAGAGCAAAATCAGGCCCTCTGCGTCAGCTTACAAGGGGGGCGGATTGCATGTTATGCTGTTTTCCCTCCATATCTGCAGTGAAAGACAAAAATGAAAACGAGAGTGCCGCATCTGGCGCACTGGGGCGCCTTTACCGCAGTGACTGAAAATGATCGGCTCATTGGCTGTGAACCTTTCTTTGCCGATAGCGATCCTTCGCCGATGCTCAATACCCTTCCCGAGCTGGTCTATTCCGATAAGCGTATCCGTCAGCCGATGGTGCGTCGCTCATGGCTTAAATCCCGCGAAAACAGCGATCGCACGCTGCGCGGCCGGGAGGATTTTGTCGCGGTGGACTGGGATACCGCACTGGATTTGGTGGCAGATGAAAACCGGCGCATCCGTGAGCGCTATGGCGCATCGGGCATTTTCAACGGCTCCTATGGTTGGTCCTCAGCGGGCCGTGTTAACCATGCGCGCACGTTGATCCGTCGTTTTTACTTCAACGGTGGGGGTGGCGTCGATCAGCAAGGCAACTACAGCTGGGGAGCGGCACAATTCTTTCTGCCTTATGTGATTGGCACGTATATGCCATTAACCGGTCGCGTGACCGACTGGCCGGAAGTGGTGAAACACGCGGAGATTTTTGTCGCTTTTGGCGGCCTGGCGCTGAAAAACGCACAGGTGGCATCGGGTGGCGCGGGTCAGCACAGCCTGAAGCCCGCGCTGGAGCAGCTTGCAGCCAAAGGTACGCCGGTCATTAACATCAGTCCAATGCGTGATGATTGCCCGGCCTTTGTCAACGCCGACTGGTTCCCGATTCGCCCGAATACCGACGTTGCCCTGATGATGGCGCTCGGCTATGAAATCAATCAGCGCGGTGGAACAGATGAAGCTTTCCTTGCCAGCCACTGTACCGGCTGGCCGCAGCTGCGTGCCTATCTACTGGGCGAAAACGATGGCGTGGCAAAAACTGCTGGCTGGGCCAGTCGCATCACCGGTATTCCGGCAGATCGCATCGTACAGCTGGCACAGCAGCTTATCGGCAAACGCAGCTTCATTACCTGTTCTTATGCGGTGCAGCGCGCTCATCGCGGCGAGCAGCCGTACTGGATGATGATTGCGCTCGCTGCAATGCTGGGACAGCCGGGCCTGCCGGGGGGCGGTTTCTCGTTCGGTCACGGCTCAATGAACAGTGTCGGTAACCCGCGTCAGGAAGGTCCTGCACCGATGATGAGTACCGGCCCTAATCCCGCAGGCCTGTCGATTCCCGTGGCGCGCATCAGCGATATGCTGCTACATCCTGGTCAGCCGTATCCCTTCCAGGGCGAAACGCTGCACTATCCTGACATCCATTTAATTCACTGGGCAGGCGGTAATCCGTTCCACCATCATCAGCAGTTGAATCGTCTGGTGGAAGGCTGGCAGAAACCGGATACGGTAGTGGTGCAGGATATTGTCTGGACACCCGCCGCGCAGATGGCGGACATTGTTTTGCCCGCCACCACGACCCTGGAGCGCAATGACATTGGCGGCTCATCGCGCGATCGCTTTGTGCTGGCGATGCATCAGGCGGTGAAACCGCAGCATCAGGCGCGTAATGATTTCGATATTTTTGCTGATCTCGCTGAGCGTCTCGGCTATCGCGAGACCTTCACCGAAGGACGCAATGAAATGCAGTGGATCGCGCACCTGTATCAGCAATGTGCGGTGGCGCATGCACACAAAGGCATCCACTTTCCTGAGTTTGACGCGTTTTGGCAGCGTGGCTTCGTTGAAATACCGGAAGGCGGTAAGCCTTACGTATTTATGGACAACTTCCGCGCCGACCCGATTGCGCATCCTATCCAGACTGCCAGCGGCAAGATTGAACTGTTTAGCCAGACCATCGCCGATTATCAGCTGGAGGACTTTGCCGGTCATCCAGAATGGCGTGAGCCGCAGGAGTGGCTGGGCGCACCGTTAAGCCGCGATTACCCGCTGCATATGATCTCAGTCCAGCCGTCTGATCGGCTGCACAGCCAGCTTGATGCCACAGAAACCGTGCAGAAAAATAAAACAGCCGGACACGAAACGCTGTATATGCATCCGCAAGATGCCGCAGCCCGTGACATCGTGGATGGCGATGAAATTGAAGTAAGCAATACGCGAGGCACCATGCTGGCTGGCGTGCGCTTAACCGCTGGTTTAACGCCAGGGGTGGTGATCGTTTCTACCGGCGCCTGGTTTGATCCCGGTTTTGGTGGCAACTGGCAGCCCTGGGATCGCGCGGGGAACCCAAACGTGCTGACCCTGGACATTGGCACTTCGTCGCTGACGCAGGGGCCGAATGCCATGAGCTGCCTGGTAGAAATCAAAAAACATCTCTTTTGCAAAATAGCGTAGTGATCTCATGGCTGGTTACATTTTGCGAGTAACTGTTGCGTTTGAGTGATGGCAGCCGATCAAGCCAGCTTGCTACAGTCAATGTCCCAGAGGTATTGATGGGTGAACATCAATAGATTTTCTTGATTACACCAACCTGCGCTGATGCGCAGGTTTTTTTTTGCGCAAAATTTGTCGTCTGCTAACGAACTGATACACAGTTTTCCTGTTATCCCGCCAGCGCTTTCTTTATAACTGCTGACTTCAGCCTCTTTTTTTATTTTTCAGTGCAGCGGAATGCCATGCCCCGGATTAAAAAACTACTGGGAAAAGACCAGATCAAAGCGCCGTTTAACCCCTTTCGATTTCGACTGATCTGCCTGGGCGTGCTGGCCTGTATGGTAGTGCTACTGATACGCGTTGCCGATTTGCAATTCCTGAATCAGCCGATGCTTGAACACGAAGCCGATCAGCGTTCGCTGCGTACCGTGACGCTGCCAACCAGCCGCGGCACCTTGCTGGATCGCAACGGCGAAGCGCTGGCGCTCAGCGTGCCGTCGCGTGATGTTATCGCCGATCCGCTGCGTGTACTGGAGAGTAACCCGGATTTCACCAGCGCCAAATGGGCTTATCTTGCCGCAGCGTTGAATACCCGCCCGGAGCAGATTGCGGCACAGATCACCGCCAATCCTAAACGTCGCTTCCTTTATCTGGGGCGCAAAATCGAGCTGGGCATCGCCAAAGATATTAAAGAGCTGCGTTTGAAAGGCATCAGCGAAGT
This sequence comes from Mixta mediterraneensis, assembly GCF_014946725.1. Classification (GTDB taxonomy): domain Bacteria; phylum Pseudomonadota; class Gammaproteobacteria; order Enterobacterales; family Enterobacteriaceae; genus Pantoea; species Pantoea mediterraneensis. The sequence goes on along the minus strand of NZ_JACFXY010000005.1, from coordinate 191,454 downwards.
GTATGACGACAGTCGTTTCTATCCGATGAGTGAAGCCTCAGCGCCGCTGATTGGCATTGTCGGCGCTGATAATATTGGCCTGAACGGACTGGAAAAGGGCTTCGATAAAGTGTTGCAGGGCGTGCCGGGCAAAGAAGTTTATCGTCAGGACGCGATGGGTAATATCATCTCTATGATCAATTACCAGCCGCCAACACAGCCGCCAACCGTGCAGCTCAGCATTGATAAATTCGATCAGTACACGCTTTACAGCAAACTCCGTGATGGGGTGCTGCTGAATAAGGCTGATTCAGGCGCTGCGGTATTAGTGAAAATCGATACCGGCGAAATCCTGGCAATGGCGTCATATCCGTCGTTTAACCCGAACAACTACGACGGAGCAACACCGGCGCAAATGCGCAACTCAGCGATTAACGACAGCTACGAACCGGGTTCCACCGTAAAACCGCTGGTGGTGATGGAAGGATTAGAACGCCATCTGGTTCGCCCGGATTCGGTTATCGACACGACGCCCTATCGCGTTAACGGCCACCTGATCCGCGATGTCGGACACTGGCCGCGCCTGACCATGACCGGCATTTTGCAGAAATCGAGCGATATTGGCGTTTCGCATATCGCTCTGGCGATGCCTGCTGAAGCGCTGGTGAATACCTATCACGCTTTTGGCCTCGGTAAACCTACCGGTCTGGGGCTGACAGGTGAAAGCGTCGGGTATTTCCCGCTACACCGCACGCGCTGGGCCGATATTGAACGCGCCACGTTTGCTTTTGGTTATGGCTTGCGCGTCACGCCGTTGCAAATCGCCCGTGAATACGCCACGCTCGGCTCCTACGGCATCTATCGTCCGCTGTCGATCACGAAGGTTACGCCGCCAGTTCTCGGCAAGCAGGTCGCTAATCCGGAAACGGTAAAAGAAGTGGTGCATATGCTGGAGAGCGACGTATTACCGGGCGGGACCGGTGTGAAAGCGGCGGTGCCGGGCTATCGACTCGCGACCAAAACCGGGACGGCAGAAAAAATGGGAAGCAGCGGCAAATATGATGGCGGCTATGTCAACTACACTGCAGGCCTCGCGCCCGCCAGCCATCCTGAAGTTGCGCTGGTAGTCATGATTAACCATCCCACCGCAGGCGATCACTTTGGCGGATCGGTAGCTGCCCCGGTATTCGGTAATATCATGGGGCCGGTGCTTAAACATATGAACGTCGCGCCTGATGCCATCTATAGTAAACCTCCCGTTAAATCTTAATAAAATCACAATGTAAGCGAGGCGTGAAAGTTTTTCACACCTCGTTTCATTTCAGCGTAATCATTTTCTTTTTTTGCCTGTTGCCCAGCCCATAAGGGTGCGAGGATAAAAGTCCCAGAGGTATAGATAGGTGTGAAAGCGAAGCTGCTCCGGCAGTGATACCCAAAGAAGGGTATTTAACCTGTTATTGCACCAACCCACGTAGATGCGTGGGTTTTTTTTACCTGTCCTAAAGACAAAAAGCCGTGCGGGGAAAGCAGATCGATAGCCTTTGTCTACCCGCAGCGATATGTGCATTAACGCCATCGCCCTGACGACAAAAAAAGCAGGTTCGGCTGCTGGCAGAAAAAGCTGACGCGACGCGCATCACCCCGTCGCGCTATCGAAACCAAAGGCTAACTAAACATTACGTGCGAAAGGTGCGCACAGAAAGTTTAGGATTTTCGATTCGAAAATATATTTTACGCTTCCTTAACAGCTTACCTCGCTATCCCTCTCTACAATGGTCACCTTTGAGAGTAATCACTCTCGTTACTTTTATTCTTCTTGCTGAGAAAAACTATGCGCATGAAAGCTCTTTCTGTCAGCGTGGTGTTATTACTGACAGCTTGTGATCAGGGGACGACGCAAACTGCCACTTCATCCACGCCAGAAGTCGGCATCGTCACGCTCAAAAGCGAGCCGGTGACGCTGCTTACTCAATTACCGGGCCGTACCACTGCGGTGAAAACGGCTGAAGTTCGCCCGCAGGTGAGTGGGGTGATCCAGAAGTTACTGTTTACCGAAGGGGGCGAAGTTAAAGCGGGCCAGCCTCTATATCAAATCGATCCTGCTACCTATAAAGCCGCCTACGATAAAGCGCAGGCAACCTGGCAAAATGATGCGATGGTGGTAAAGCGTTATCAGCCACTGGCCGCTGCCCATGCCATTAGTCAGCAAACCTATGACGATGCCCTTGCGGCCGAGCGCGAAGCCAAAGCTGATGTGGAAACCGCCAGGGTCAACCTTAATTACACGCTGGTCAAAGCCCCCATCTCCGGACATATCAGCCGTTCACTGGTCACCGAAGGTGCGTTAGTCACCAGTGGTCAAACCGATTACCTCGCTACTATCCAGCAGCTTAATCCTGTCTACGTTGACGTTAGTGAATCTTCCACTGACCTGCTACGTCTGCGTAGAGCGCTGGCCGAGGGCAAGCTGAAAAAAGTAGGCGACAACATGGCAGCAGTAAAACTGCAACTGGAAGATGGCAGCACTTACAGCCAGCAGGGCAAACTGGCGTTTTCGGAAGTGAATGTTGATGAAGCGACCGGCAGCGTGGTGTTGCGTGCGGTGTTCCCGAATCCGCAAAACGAATTGCTGCCGGGAATGTATGTCCACGCCAGCTTCCCGCAGGGAATACAGCAGCAAGGCATTTTAGTGCCACAGGAAGCGATTATGCATGACACCAAAGGTCAGCCCTACGTTTACGTGGTGAAAGCCGACAGCAGCGTTGAGCAGCGCAGTGTGACTACCGGCGAAATGATTAATGAAAAATGGCTGATTACCAGCGGCCTGCACAACGGCGAAAAAGTGGTGGTGAATGGTCTGCAAAGCGTACACAGCGGCAGCAAAGTGAAAACCGTGGCAGCCAATGTGAACGATACGCCTTCCGCTGACAGCGTCAGCCTGACGATGACCGATCCGTCGGCCCAATAAGGAGACGCTATGTCTAAGTTCTTTATTGAACGTCCGATATTCGCCTGGGTTGTGGCGATTATCGTCATGCTGGTGGGCACGATTGCCGTCCTGAATCTACCGGTTAATCAATATCCCAACATCTCGCCGCCAGCGGTCTCCATTTCTGTCACCTATCCGGGCGCCAGCGCGGAAACCACGCAGAACACGGTTGTGCAGGTCATTGAGCAACAGCTGAACGGCCTGGATGGTTTACGCTATCTGGAATCAAGCAGCGCCAGCGATGGTAGTGCGCAAATCATCGCCACCTTTAATCAGGGTATCAATCCGGACATCGCCCAGGTGCAGGTGCAGGACCGCGTTTCTTTGGCGGAATCGCAGTTGCCGACTGACGTAACGCAGCAGGGGATCCGCATCCGTAAGTACCAAAAAAACTTCATGATGGTTATCAGCCTGATTTCGAAAGACGGCAAGCTGAGCAACGGCGATCTTGCCGACATGCTGGTATCTAAACTGGAGGACCCTATTTCGCGCACCAAAGGTGTAGGCGATTTTATGGTGCTGGGATCGGAATATGCGATGCGTATCTGGCTCGATCCGGCCAGGCTATACAAATATAACCTGATGCCAGGTGACGTCAGCACCGCAATAGATAACCAGAACGTGCAGGTTTCTTCCGGTTCCCTCGGCGGTTTGCCGACCATTCACGATGCGAAAACCAATGCTACTATTCTGGGGAAATCACGCTTCACTACGGTGAAGCAGTTTGAAAACGTACTGTTGAAGGTTAACAGTGATGGTTCGCAGATCCGCCTGAAAGATGTCGGCAGCGTGGCATTAGGGCCGCAAAGCTATACCATCGACTCCACGATGGATGGCAAGCCTTCAGCCGGTATCGCCTTACGTCTGGCAACCGGTGCCAACGAGCTGGATACCGCCAAAGCCGTGCGCGCCACGGTATCGGCGTTGAAAGATTCACTACCGGATAATGTTGAAGTGCAATACCCCTACGACACCTCGCCGGTGGTCAGCGCATCCATTGAAGAAGTGGTGAAAACCCTGCTTGAAGCGATTGTGCTGGTCTTTGTTGTGATGCTGATCTTCCTGCAAAATCTGCGTGCCACGTTCATCACCACGCTGGTCGTGCCGGTGGTCTTGCTGGGCACGTTTGGCATTCTTTCTGCCTTTGGTTACAGCATTAACACGCTGACGATGTTCGGCATGGTGCTGGCGATAGGTTTGCTGGTGGACGATGCCATTGTGGTGGTGGAAAACGTCGAGCGCGTGATGCATGAAGAGCAGCTTGATCCAAAAACCGCCACCATCAAATCAATGCAGCAGATACAAGGCGCGCTGTTTGGTATTGCGTTAGTGCTGTCGGCGGTGCTGCTGCCAATGGCGTTTTTCTCAGGCTCAACCGGCGTGATTTATCGCCAGTTCTCCATCACCATTGTCTCGGCGATGGCTTTATCGGTGCTGATGGCGCTGATTTTCACGCCCGCGCTATGCGCCACGCTGCTGAAACCCTCTTCTGCTGAGCACAAAACGACGGGCCTGGCTGGCTGGTTCAACCGCAAATTTGACAGCGGCACGCTGCACTACACTCACGGCGTCAGCAAAGTGATTTCGCGTCGCGGTCTGTTTCTGGTGGTGTATCTGGTCATTGTTGGCGTAACCGGTTATCTGTTCACGCGTGTCCCCACCACGTTCCTGCCAGATGAAGATCAGGGATTGGTGATGGTGCAGATCACGCTACCGGTGAATGCGTCGTCACAGCGCACCCAGAAAGTCATTAACGATCTCAATGATTATCTGCACGACAAGCAGGCATCAGTGGTGACAACTGTCTTTGCCGCCAACGGCTTTAACTTCGCCGGGCGCGGACAAAACAGCGCCATGGCGTTTGTGCGCCTGAAGGACTGGAGTGAGCGTACCGAATCCAGCCAGAGCGTAAAAAGCCTGGCGGCGAACATCATGGCGCATTTTGCCCATTATAAAGATGCCAAAATCTTTGCGATGGTGCCGCCAGCGGTAATGGAGCTGGGTAACGCCACCGGTTTCGGCTTCTACCTGCAGGACACCGCCGGTCATACGCACCAGGAAATGATGGATGCCACCCACAAATTTCTTGAGCTGGCGAACAAAGATCCACGCCTCAGCGCCGTGCGCCTTAACGGTATGGAAGATGAGCCGCAATATCAGTTAGAGATCAATGATGAGCGCGCCAGCGCCCTTGGTCTGAGCATGGCCGATGTGAACAACACCCTGTCAGTGGCGTGGGGTTCCAGCTACATCGATCAGTTCATGTATAACGGCCGCGTCAAAGAAGTTTACCTGATGGGCAAAGCCGATTCGCGCGTCACGCCGGACGATCTTAATAAATGGTATTTCCGCAACAGCAGCGGAACTATGGTGCCATTTTCTGCGTTCGCCAGCGGTAAATGGGTCAGCGGATCGCCACACTACGAGCGCTTTAACGGCATGACGGCGGAGGAAATCCTCGGCTCGCCAGCCGCCGGTTACAGCAGCGGCGAAGCGATGAAAGCGGTAGAGGAGATCGGCACAAAGATGCCGAAAGGCTTCCGCGTGCAGTGGTACGGCATCTCTTATGAAGAACAGGCATCCGGCTCGCAAACTACTCAGCTGTATGCCATCTCGGTGCTGGTGGTGTTCCTGTGTCTGGCTGCGCTGTACGAGAGCTGGTCAATTCCCTTTTCAGTCTTGTTAGTCGTGCCGTTGGGTGTATTAGGCACCATCAGCGCAGTGCTGCTGCGCGGCCTGCAGAATGATGTGTTCTTCCAGGTTGGGCTGTTAACCACCGTCGGCCTGGCGGCAAAGAACGCCATATTGATTGTCGAGTTCGCTAAAGAGCTGCACGAGCGTGAGGATAAATCGCTGGTGGAAGCGGCGATTGAGGCGTCGCGCTTGCGTATCCGACCTATCATCATGACGTCAATGGCATTTATTCTTGGCGTACTGCCGCTCACGATCTCTAACGGCGCCGGTGCGGGTAGCCAGCACTCGATTGGTACGGCGGTAGCGGGTGGCATGCTCACCGCGACCTTCCTCGCCATCTTCTTTGTCCCGATGTTCTACGTAGTGGTTTCGCAATTCTTCTCGCGTAAGAAAAAGCCAGAGGTTGTTCACAATGATAACTAAAGTATCCCGCTGGGCGCTGCTGCCACTGGCTACTGCCCTTGGCTTAACTGGCTGTACGTTACAGCCCAACTACCATCGTCCAACAATGCCGGTTAAGGCACATTACGATCAAAACACGCCGGTCGGTAATGTGGCCGATCTGCCGTGGCAGAACTTCTTTAACGATGCCACGATGCGCAACCTGATCGATCTGTCGTTAAAAAACAACCGCGACTTGCGCGTGGCAGCGTTGAACGTTGAGCAGGCGCGCGCTTCGGTGCAAATCGATCGCGCTGCGTTGTTGCCATCAATTAATGCCACAGCCAGCCAGACCTCGGCCCATGAGCCAGCTAACTTGTATAACACGCAATCGACAGGCGCGGTGACGTATCACGAACTGAATGCCGGATTAGGCGTGACATCCTGGGAGCTGGATTTTTGGGGACGTTTGCGTAGCTTGCGCGATCAGGCGCAGGAAACTTACCTGTCAACCGCTGCTACCGAACGCGCCACGCGTATCTCGCTGATTTCGCAGGTGGCGTCGGCGTGGCTGACGCTCTGCTCCGATAATGATTTGCTCCACCTCGCCGGGCAAACCGCGCAGAGTCAGCAGAAGTCATACGATCTCACCAAAATCAGCTACAACGGCGGCGTCAGCAGCGATCAGGATCTGGCTGAAGCGGAGAGCACAGTACGTAGCGCCGAAGCCGATGTGGCGAGTTACACCCGCCAGGTACGGCAGGATGTTGATGCGTTGCGGCTGCTGGCTGGCACCGACTTGCCTGCTACGCTGCTAAAAAACGCCACACTTAACAGCCACTGGCAATTTCCGCAAACACCTGCCGGATTGCCATCGGACCTGCTGACGCGTCGCCCGGACATTATCGCGGCGGAGCACACGCTAAAAGCAGCGAATGCCAATATTGGTGCGGCACGGGCGGCCTTCTTCCCGAGCATCACGTTAACGGCGTCAGGCGGTTCAACCAGTAGCTCGCTCGGCCATTTGCTGGAAGGCGGTACGGCGGCCTGGTCGTTTGTGCCGTCAATTAATCTGCCGATTTTTGATGGCGGCGTGAATCGGGCTAATCTCGACATCGCCAAACTCGAAAAACGCATTGAGATCGCCAACTATGAAAAGGCAATTCAGACCGCGTTTAAAGATGTCAACGATGCATTAGCGGGACAGGACACCTGGCAAAACCAGTTAACGGCACGACAAAAAGAGGTAGCGGCAAACCAGCGCGATTACGACTATTCTGAATTACGCTATAAGCAGGGTGTTGATAACTATCTCAATGTACTGGTGGCACAACGTTCGCTTTATGCTGCCCGGCAGGCTTTGATCGCTGCACATCTGGGCCAGCTCAATCAAAAAATTACGTTGTATGAGGCGCTGGGAGGCGGCTGGAAGTCCTGATTTTCTTAACGAAACCTTTACGGTTTGTCGATGGAAAATCGCGTAAGGTTTAGCCGATAATACGCGCCGTAAGGGGTGCGCCCGTCATACTTCACCTTGCCGCTTTGTTGGCTGCGTTTACTCACCCGGATCATATTGTTAGCGACCTGATCCGGGATTTGTTCGCTTGCGGCCTTGAAGCAGCTCAAATTATTTAGGGTTGCGCCTTGAAATAATCCCTTGGTTTGCAGGGGGTTTCCTTATTCCTTGTTTACCTGAAGAGTTCGATGATTACTAACGTGCCCCGTTCCTCTCGTTCCCGCTGGCTGAAATGGCTACTTATTTTAATTGTGGTATTGATTATTGCCGCTGTGGCCTGGCGAGTATTGCCATTTGGTAAAGGATCGGGAAGCAGGATGCCACCGGGCGGACGTGGCGGTCCCGGCATGATGATGGGGGGCGGCGCGACCCTGGTGCACAGCGGGGTCGCCAGCACCGCCGATGTGCCGGTTTATCTGAATGCGCTTGGCACGGTCATTCCCAATGCCAGCGTTACCGTTACCAGCCGTGTCGATGGGCAACTGGAGAAGGTTTACTTCACTGAAGGGCAAAAAGTCGAGGCGGGTCAGTTACTGGCGCAAATCGATCCGCGCAGTTATCAGGCAACGCTAAACCAGTATCAGGGTGAACTGAATGAGAACCAGGCGCTGCTGAAAAGCGCTGAGCTGACGCTGGCGCGCTATCGCAAGCTGGCGGCGCAGGACTCTCTGTCGCGTCAGGATCTGGATACGCAGATTGCCACTGTCGGGCAATACCGTGGCGCGGTCGCCGCCGATCAGGCGCAGATCGCCAGTGCGAAACTCAGCATCGAATATGCCCGTATCACCGCGCCGGTCAGCGGTCGCGTTGGTTTGCGTCAGGTCGATCCGGGCAATATGGTACAAACCTCCAGCAGTACCGGCCTGGTCACCATCACCCAGATGCAGCCTGCGGCGGTAACGTTTAGCGTGCCGCAGAGCAACATCCCGACGCTGGTCAGCGCGCTGCATAACGCGCAAAGCCTGCCTGCGACCGCCTTTGATCAGGACAATACCACCGCTATCGCCAGCGGCCAGGTAAAATTCATCAGTAATCAGATTGATACTGCCACCGGCACGGTTGAGCTAAAGGCGATCTTCCCAAATGAAGATGAAGCGCTGTTCGCAAATCAGTTCGTCAATCTTCGTTTGCAAACCAACACGCTAAAAGGCGCAACGGTGATCCCGGTGCAGGCCCTACAGCTGAGCAGCGACGGTAGCTTTGTGTTTGTTATCAACAAAGACAGCACGGTGACGCGTAAAGCGGTGACTGCCGGGCCGGCATTTGGTGACGATCGGCAAGCGATACTGAAAGGCGTGGAGCCGGGCGATCGCCTGGTAACGGAAGGCATCGATCGCCTGACCAACGGCAGTAAAGTGTCGGTGGCGAATGAAACGCAAACCACCCCCGCCGAGGCCAAATGAACCCGTCACGCCTGTTTATTCAGCGTCCGGTCGCTACCATCCTGTTGATGGTGGGCGTGCTGATCGCCGGGATATTTGCTTATAAATTTCTCTCCACCTCAGCGCTGCCGCAGGTGGACTATCCGACTATTCAGGTCACCACACTCTATCCTGGCGCCAGCCCGGATGTGATGGCGTCGTCGGTGACATCGCCGCTGGAACGTCAGCTCGGACAAATGGCGGGTCTGAGCCAGATGACATCCACCAGCTCCGGTGGATCGTCGATCATCACCCTGAAGTTCAGCCTGGATCTGTCACTGGATGTGGCAGAGCAGGAAGTGCAGGCGGCGATTAATGCTGCCAATAATCTGTTGCCGAATGATCTGCCCAATCCGCCGACCTACAAAAAGGTCAATCCGGCGGACAGCGCGGTGATCACCTTAGCCGCCAGCTCAGACAACCTGCCGCTGACGCAGGTGCAGGATCTGGTGAATACCCGCGTAGCACTCAAGCTGGCGCAAATCTCTGGCGTCGGCATGGTGACGCTGGCGGGGGGGCATCAACCCGCCATTCGCGTGCAGATGGACCCGAAAGCGCTGGCGGCGCACGGCCTGACGCTGGAAGACGTCAATACGCTCATCAGTAACAGCAACGTGAACGGTTCGAAAGGGGGCTTTGATGGTCAGTATCATTCGGTCACGATTGATGCCAATGACCAGCTGCGTACCGCCGATGAATACGGCAATCTGATTCTTACCTGGCAAAACGGCGCGGCGTTGCGTCTGAAAGATATTGCACACATTGAGCAAGGCCCGGAAAACAGCTTTCAGTCGGCGTGGGCCAATAACAGTCCCGCGATTGTCATCAGCGTGCAGCGTCAACCGGGGGCTAACGTCATTCAGGTCGTCGATGGGATCAAGGCGCAGCTCCCCACGCTGCAAGCCGCTCTGCCGGATGGGGTGAAAATGATGATTTTATCTGATCGCACGCAAACCATCCGCACCTCGATCAGCGACGTGCAGTTTGAGCTAATGCTTTCTATTGCGCTGGTGGTGATGGTGACGTTCCTGTTTCTGCGCAACGTGGCGGCGACGCTGATCCCAAGCGTCGCGGTGCCCTTGTCGCTGATTGGCACCTTTGGCGTGATGTATCTCGCCGATTTCAGCCTGAACAATCTGTCATTGATGGCGCTTACCATTGCCACCGGTTTTGTGATCGATGATGCGATTGTGGTGGTTGAGAACATTTCGCGGCGGCTGGAAGAGGGCGAGTCGCCGATGGAAGCCGCGCTAAAAGGTTCGCAGCAGATTGGCTTCACGATTATCTCGCTAACCTTTTCGCTGATTGCGGTACTGATCCCGCTGCTGTTTATGGGCGATGTCGTCGGACGTTTGTTCCGCGAATTTGCTATCACGCTGGCGGTATCGATTCTGGTATCGATGCTGGTCTCGTTGACGTTAACGCCGATGCTGTGTGCTTACCTGTTGCGCCATATTCCGCCGGAGAAGCAATCGCGCTTTTCACGCAAAGGCGGTGAGGTGTTTGACAAGCTGGTGCGTGGTTACGATCGCCTGCTGATAATAGTATTGAATCATCAAAAGCTCACGCTGCTGGTGGCGCTTGCCACCTTCGCGCTTACCGCGCTGCTGTATGTGATGGTGCCGAAAGGTTTCTTCCCAACCCAGGATACCGGCCTGATTCAGGGCGTGACCGTGGCCTCTCAGGATGTGTCATTTAACGAGATGGCGAAACGGCAGCAGGCGCTGGCAAAGGTGATTTTGCAGAGCCCGGCGGTGGAAAGTTTGTCCTCCACTATCGGGATTGATGGCAACAACATCAGCCTGAACAGCGGACGTATTCAGATCAACCTCAAGGCATTTGATGAGCGTGATGACAAAGCCGATGTTGTCATCAAACAGCTACAACAGGCCGCAGCGCAGGTAGCGGGCATTCAGCTTTTTCTGCAACCGGCGCAGGATCTAACCGTCAACGACCAGGTTACGCCAAGTCAGTATCAGTTCACACTGGACGATGCCGACAGCGAAAACCTGGTGCAATGGTTACCGAAACTGACGGCGGCCCTGCAACAGCGCCCCGAATTTAACGGTGTGGTCAGTAATTTGCAGGACCAGGGCCGCGTGGCTTATGTCGAACTGAACCGTGATAAAGCGGCGCGCTATGGTATCACCGCGTCGGACGTGGATACCGCGCTGTACAACGCCTTTGGTCAGCGTCTGGTTTCCACTATTTTTACGCAGTCGAATCAGTATCGCGTGGTGCTGGAAGTCGCACCGACGTATCAACAAGGCCCGGCGTCGTTTGATGACGTCTACCTGCAACCCTCCAGCAGCCAGGATGACGAAAGCGGTTCTTCCACGGACAGCACATCGTCGTCAGGCAGCACCAACGCAACCAGCAGCAGTGAGACTGCCAGTACCAGCGGCATGGTGAAACTTACGTCTATCGCCACTATTCATCAGCGTACCGGTTCGCTCATGCATATGCGTTTGAACCAGTTCCCGGCGGTGATGATTTCATTCAATCTGAACGCTGGCTATTCGCTGGAAGATGGCCAGAAAGCGATTGCTGAGGTGCGTGAGCAGCTGCAATTACCGTCGAGCATAACGTTGCGTTATCAGGGCGAAACTTCGGCATTCCAGAGCGCCACTGGCAACACGCTGTGGTTGATACTGGCGGCGCTGATCACCATGTACGTCGTGCTGGGTATTCTGTATGAAAGTTTTATTCATCCGGTAACGATTCTCTCCACGTTGCCGTCGGCGGCGGTCGGCGCGTTATTGACATTGATGCTGGCGGGCACTGAATTCAGTTTGATTGCGTTGATTGGTGTCATTCTGCTGATCGGCATCGTGAAGAAAAACGCCATTATGATGATCGACTTTGCGCTGGAAGCGGAGAATAAACAGCGCCTCAGCCCGCGTGATGCGATCCATCAGGCCTGTTTATTGCGCTTCCGTCCAATCCTGATGACCACGATGGCGGCCCTGCTTGGCGCGCTGCCGCTGATGCTGGCCTCCGGCTCAGGCGCGGAACTGCGTCAGCCGCTGGGCCTGGTGATTGTCGGCGGTTTGATTGTCAGCCAGATGCTGACGCTGTTCTCCACGCCCGTGATTTATCTGTGGTTTGATGGTATCGCACAGCGCGGCAACGCATGGGTGAAACGTCGCCAGCAGCAGACGCGGGGCGGGCAATGAGTCTGACACGCTTGTTTATCTTTCGCCCGATCGCCACTTTGCTGCTGACCATGGCGATCTTGCTGCTTGGCGCGCTGGGTTATCGCTTATTGCCGGTTGCGCCGCTGCCGCAGGTGGATTTTCCCACCATCATGGTCAGCGCCAGCCTGGCCGGGGCCAGCCCAGAAACCATGGCGGCCACGGTGGCGACGCCGCTGGAGCGATCGCTGGGTCAGATCGCGGGCGTTACCGAAATGACATCAAGCAGCTCGCAAGGTTCCAGCAACATTATTTTGCAGTTTGAACTCAGTCGCGACATTAATGGCGCGGCGCGTGACGTGCAGGCGGCGATTAACGCCTCCCGCAGCCTGCTGCCGAGCGCGATGGAGTCATTGCCCACTTATCGCAAAGCTAATCCGTCCGATGCGCCAATAGTGATGCTGGCGCTAACGTCGGCAACCCGCACGCCGGGTGAGCTCTATGATCTGGCCGAAAGTAAAATCGAGCAGGCGATGGGGCAGGTGAAAGGCGTGGGCGAAGTATCGCTTATGGGCAGCGCCTTACCGGCGGTGCGCATTGATCTGCAACCGCTGAAGCTGACGCAATACGGTATCTCGCTCGACACGGTACGCAGCGCGGTCGCTAACAGCACCACTAATCTGCCGAAAGGCATGTTGCAGGGCAGCAGCCAGTCGTGGGTGGTGGACAGCAACGGGCAGCTGGATAAAGCCAAAAGCTATCGCGATCTGATTGTGAGTTATAAAGACGGTAAAGCGGTGCGGCTGCATGATGTCGCCACGGTTTACGACTCGGTAGAAGATCAGTATCAGGCCGGGTTCCTCAACGCGTCGCCATCGGTAATGGTGAGCATCAAGCGCCAGGCGGGAGCCAACATGCTGGTTACCATCGACGCGGTTAAAGCGCAGTTGCCGGAGCTGGAAAAAGAGTTGCCAGCTGACACGCAGCTGAAAGTAGTGGTGGACCGCTCGCCAGGGGTGCGTGCCTCGCTGTATGACACCGAAGAAACCTTGCTGGTAGCGGTATTGCTGGTCATTGCCGTGGTGTTTGTCTTTCTGCGCAATCTGCAGGCGGTTATTATTCCAGCGCTGGCGTTGCCGGGTTCGCTGATTGGCACCTGTGCGGTGATGTATCTGCTCGGCTATAGCCTCGATAATCTGTCGTTGATGGCGCTGATTATCGCCACCGGCTTTGTGGTTGATGACGCGATTGTGGTGCTGGAAAACATTACGCGCCATATCGAAGCCGGGCTGAGTCCGCTGCGGGCTTCCCTGCGTGGCGCGCAGGAGGTGAGTTTCACCGTGCTGTCGATGACTATGTCGTTGATTGCGGTGTTCATTCCGATTTTGCTGATGGGCAGTATCGTGGGACGTCTGTTCCGCGAATTTGCCGTAACGCTCACCGTGTCACTGCTGATCTCGATGTTTGTCTCATTAAGCCTGACGCCGATGCTCTGTTCGCGTTTGCTCAAGCCAAAACCTCAAGTCAGCAAGCGCCCACATCCTATGTATCAGGCGATTGAGAATCAACTCAATCGCCTGCTGGCGGCCTATTCGCGTGGCCTGAGCTGGGTAATGTGCCACCAGAAACTCACCATGTTCAGCCTGGTGCTGACCGTACTGCTCAATCTGTTTCTCTATTCGGTAGTGCAGAAAGGCTTCTTCCCTAACCAGGATACCGGTCTGCTGATGGGAGCATTGCGTGCCGATCAGAATATCTCCTTCCAGGCAATGAAGCCGAAAATGTTGATGTTCACCAAAATAATTCAGTCCGATCCGGCGGTAGAAAGTGTGATGTCGTCAATGGGCAGCGGTATGTTTGGTTCACGCAACAGCGCCAACTTCTTTGTGCGTCTGAAGGATTTTGATCAGCGCAATGCCACTGCCACTGAAGTCGCCAATCGTCTGAGCATGAAAACCAGCCATATTGCGGGTGCCCAGATGTTTCTGATGGCGGCGCAGGATCTGCACATTGGCGGACGCAGCGCCAACGCGACTTACCAGTACAGCTTGCAGGCCGACGATCTCGATCTGTTGCGCGAATGGACGCCGAAAGTGCAGGCGGCGCTGGCAGCGATACCGCAGCTCAACAGCGTAGATTCCGATTCGCAAACCGGCGGGCAGGAAGTGGTCATCAATATCGACCGCGATCGCGCTACCCGGCTTGGTGTTGATGTGCAAATGCTCGACACCATGCTGAATAACGCTTTTAGCCAGCGACAAATTGCCACGCTATATCACACCCTGAATCAGTATCACGTCGTGATGTCGTTACAGAGCAGCTATACCCGCGATCCAAATATTCTTAAGCAGTTATATGTGATTAACGACGATGGCGATCGCATTCCGGTTTCCGCCTTTGCCCGTTTTGTGGGTGGCAACGCGCCGCTGTCGGTGGCGCACCAAGGCCAGTCGGCGACCAGTACCGTAGCGTTTAACCTTAACGATGGCGTGTCGCTGGAACAGGCGCAGGTGCTGATCAAACAGGCAATGGCCAAACTGGGTTTGCCATCAACCATTCAGGCCGGGTTTGCCGGGACGGCAGCGGCATTTGCACAGCTAACCGCGACCATGCCGTGGCTGATTATCGCGGCGCTGGCGGCGGTGTATATCGTGCTCGGCGTGCTGTACGAAAGCTACATCCATCCGCTGACCATTCTGTCGACCCTACCGTCGGCGGGCGTGGGAGCATTGTTACTGTTATTGCTTACCGGTACGCAGCTCACGGTGATCGCGCTGATCGGCATCATCTTACTGATCGGTATCGTGAAGAAGAATGCGATCATGATGATCGACTTTGCTATCGATGCCGAGCGTCGATTAGGCATGACGCCCCAGCAGGCCATCACTCAAGCCTGCCTGATGCGCTTCCGTCCGATCATGATGACCACGCTGGCGGCCTTTTTTGGCGCCCTACCGCTGGCGCTCGGCAGCGGCGGTGATGCCGATCTGCGTAGCCCGCTCGGCATAGCTATCGCCGGTGGTCTGGCGCTTAGCCAACTGCTGACGCTGTTTACCACGCCGGTTATTTATCTCTGGCTCGATCGTCTGAGCCGCGCTTGTAAACGTTCGTGGCGCCGCTTGCGCCATGTGGAAACCTAATCCATGAAAATTACGCCTGTTATGCTGGCGCTGCTGCTGTGCGGCTGTACCGTTGGCCCGGATTATCAACGCCCTGCTATGCCCGTGCCGAAACATTATAAAGAGGCGAAAGGCTGGCAGCCGGCAACGCCGCAGGATGACCAGCACAAAGGTGAATGGTGGTCGGTCTATCACGACGCCACGCTGAGCAGCCTGCTGAGTCAGGTGAGCATTAACAATCAGAACGTCGCTAACTACGCAGCGCAATATCGCCAGGCACAGGCGCTGGTATCGCAGTCACGCGCCGAACTGTTTCCTTCGGTGGGGTATGACAGTAGCGTCACCCGCAGCGGCAGCCACGCCACCACAACCAACCAGCGCACCACCTCAACCAGTCACCAGGCTGAGCTAAGCGCCAGCTGGGAACTGGATTTGTGGGGCAAACTGCGGCGCACGCTGGAAGAGAATAGAGCCAGTGCTCAGGCAAGCGCGGCCGAACTGGCAAATATTACCCTGAGCGCGCAGTCAGAACTGGCGCAGGACTACTTTCAGCTACGCATCATGGACCAGAAAATTGCGCTGTATCAACAGAGCAATGATGCCTATCAGCGCTATCTGGTAGTCATTGAAAACAAATATCAGGCGGGCAGTGAATCACGCGCCACCTTAGCGCAGGCGCAGATGCAGCTGGAAAGCGCCCGCGCCTCGGCGCAGGATTATCAATGGCAGCGTGCGCAGGTGGAGCATGCCATTGCGCTGCTGGTTGGCAAAGCGCCTGCCGACTTCAACTTGCCGGTGGCGAAGCTGGACGCGACATTGCCGGATGTGCCTTCAGCCTTGCCAACACAGCTTTTACAGCGCCGTCCTGATATTGCTTACGCTGAGCGTAACGTCGCGGCGGCGAACGCAGCGGTTGGCGTGGCGATTGCCGGTTATTTTCCTGATCTGACGCTGAGCGCCAGCGGCGGTGTGAGCTCGTCCACGCTGCATAATCTGTTCTCGCTGCCCAATCGCGTCTGGTCGCTGGGACCGGAACTCAGCGGCACGCTGCTGGACTTTGGCGCGACTGCTTCACAGGTTGAGCAGGCGCGTGCGTCATATGACGCCAGCGTGGCCAGCTATCGTCAAACGGTGCTGGAAGCGTTGCAGGAAGTAGAGGATGAGCTGGTGGAACTGAATATGTTACAGGGCGAAATTGCCTCGCAGCAGCGCGCCACCGCCGCCGCGCAGGAATCGGCGCGCGTAACGCGTAATCAGTATGAAGCAGGCATGATCGACTACCTCGACGTGGCAACCACCGAAAACAGCAGCCTGAGCGAGCAGCAAAGCCTGCTGTCGCTGCAAAGCACCCAATGGGTCAGCAGCGTGGCGCTGATTGCGGCGCTGGGCGGTGGCTGGCAGGCAGCCAATAAATAGTTGTCGAACCGTGCCAGATCCTGCATCGTGAAGGCCTGTTTTTAACGATGCTATGGAGCGGGCATGTTATTTAAATTTTTCCGTCTGATTTTCCGTCTTTTATGGCGCGTCGAGCTGCGTGGTGCTACCGCCGAACTGTATAAAGAGAAGGTGTTGATCGCGCCTAATCACGTGTCGTTTCTTGACGGTATGCTGCTGGCGTTGTTTCTGCCAGTAAAGCCGGTGTTCGCAGTCTATTCGACGATCAGCGAAAAGTGGTTCATGCGCGTGCTCAGGCCGTTTATCGACTATGTGCCGCTGGATCCAGCCAGGCCGATGTCGATCAAGCATTTGGTTCAGATGATCAACAGCGGTCGTCCGGTGGTGATCTTCCCGGAAGGCCGCATTACCGTCACCGGATCGCTGATGAAGATCTACAGCGGTGCCGGATTTGTGGCGGCGAAGTCAGGGGCGAATGTTGTACCGATGCGCATTGAAGGCGCGGAATTTACACCGTTTGGTCGGCTGGCGGGGGTGTTCAAACGCCGCTTATTTCCGCGTATCACGCTAAGCATCTTACCCGCAACGCGCATTCCAATGCCCGATGCGAAACGGGCGCGCGAACGTCGTCTTTTAGCCGGTGAGCATCTGCATCATGTGATGATGGAAGCGCGCATGGCGGTGCGTTCGCGTGAAACACTGTTTGAAGCCTTTCTTAATGCGCGTACCCGCTACGGCGCCTTCAAACGCTGCATGGAGGATATTAATTTCTCACCAGACAGCTACACCGGTTTGCTGAAAAAATCACTCGGGGTGGGGCGCATTCTTGAACGTTACAGCCAGCCTAAAGAGTATGTCGGCCTGCTGCTGCCCAATGCCACCGTGACGGCGGTGGCGATTCTGGGCGCGTCAATGCGGGGTCGTATTCCTGCCATGCTTAACTACACCGCAGGCGTTAATGGTATGCGTGCCGCGCTTACTGCTTCGCAGGTAAAAACCGTCTTTACCTCACGCCAGTTTCTCGACAAAGGGGGCCTGTGGCATCTGCCACAAGGACTGAACGAGGTGCAATGGATCTATCTGGAGGATCTGAAGGATACGGTAACCTTAAAAGACAAGCTGTGGATCCTGGGGCATCTGCTTATGCCGCGCCGCGCACAGGTCAGACAGCAGCCAGAAGATACCGCGATGGTGCTGTTTACTTCCGGCTCGGAAGGCAACCCGAAAGGGGTGGTGCATTCGCATAAAAGCCTGCTGGCGAACGTTGAGCAAATTCGTACCGTTGCTGATTTTACCCCACGCGACCGTTTTATGGCGGCACTGCCGCTGTTCCACGCTTTCGGCTTAACCGTTGGCCTGTTTACGCCGCTGATGACTGGCGCACAGGTGTTCCTCTACCCCAGCCCGCTGCATTATCGCATCGTGCCGGAGCTGGTTTATGATCGCAACTGCACGGTACTGTTTGGCACTTCTACCTTTCTGGGCAACTATGCGCGTTTTGCGGCACCTTACGACTTCGCTCGTCTGCGCTACGTCGTCGCTGGCGCAGAAAAATTGCAGGAAAATACGCGCCAGCTTTACCTGGATAAATACGGCATCCGCATTCTTGAAGGCTACGGCGTGACCGAATGTGCGCCTGTGGTCGCGATTAACGTGCCGATGGCGGCGAAAACGCACACCGTGGGCCGCATTCTGCCGGGCATGGATTCACGTTTGATGTCGGTGCCGGGCATTGAAAAGGGCGGACGCCTGCAATTACGTGGGCCAAACGTCATGAAAGGCTATTTACGGGTTGAGAACCCCGGCATGCTGGAAGCGCCCATGGCGGATAACGGCGAAGGACAGATGGAAGCCGGATGGTACGATACCGGCGATATTGTCAGCTTCGATGACGGCGGTTTTTGCCAGATTCAGGGACGAGCCAAACGCTTCGCTAAAATCGCGGGAGAAATGGTATCGCTGGAGACTGTTGAACAGATTGCGCTAAAAGCCTCGCCTGATAAGCAGCATGCGGCCTCGTTGCGCCCGGATGGTAATCGTGGCGAAGCGCTGGTGCTGTTTACTACCGATAACGCGCTGACGCGCGATCAACTGCAAAAAGCCGCCCGCGAAACGGGCGCGCCGGAGCTGGCGTTACCACGCGATATTCGCGCAGTGAAGCAGCTACCAATGCTGGGTAGCGGCAAGCCAGATTACGTTACGCTGAAGAAAATGGCGGAAGAGGCACAGGCATGATCGCTGGGGCAGAACGTGATGCACCGCTCATGTCGCGTAGCATGCTGGCCGTCATTATTGCGCAGTTTTTCTCGGCGTTTGGCGATAACGCGCTGCTGTTTGTCACGCTGGCGGTGTTAAAAAATCAGTCCTATCCCGACTGGAGCCAGCCGGTGCTACAGATGTTATTTGTCGCCACCTATATTCTGCTCGCGCCGTTTGTCGGCCAGATAGCAGACAGTGTCGCTAAAGGCCGGGCGATGATGTTTGCCAACAGTCTGAAACTGCTGGGTGCGCTGGTGATCTGCTTCGGCTTCAATCCCTTTGCTGGCTACACGCTGGTGGGCATTGGTGCGGCGGCGTATTCCCCCGCGAAGTATGGCATCCTGGGGGAGATCACCCAGGGCGAGAAGCTGGTAAAAGCAAACGGCTTGATGGAAGGTTCAACCATCGCCGCAATCCTATTTGGTTCGGTAGCAGGCGGCATCCTGGCTGACTGGAATCTGCTGGCGGCACTGGGGGTATGTGCGCTGACCTACGGCATTGCGGTGCTGGCAAATGTATTTATTCCCCGATTGCCGGTGGCTCGTCCGGGCCAAAGCTGGCACTTCACGGCGATGCTGCACAGCTTTATTACCGCCTGTCGTGTGTTATGGAATAATGCTGAAACCCGCTTTTCACTGCTGGCCACCAGTTTGTTTTGGGGCGCAGGTGTGACGCTGCGTTTTCTGCTGGTGCTGTGGGTGCCGGTAGCGCTCGGTATCAGCGATAACAAAACGCCGACCACGCTGAACGCGATGGTGGCGATTGGCATCGTACTGGGTGCAGCGGCGGCGGCCAGGCTGGTGACGCTGGAAAAGGTGCGTCGTTGTATGCCCGCGGGTGTGCTGATCGGCGTGATGGTGGTGATCTTCTCAATGCAGCATTCGCTGATGAATGCCTATTTGTTACTGACAGTCATTGGCGCCTTGGGCGGCTTTTTTGTGGTGCCGCTGAATGCCTTGTTGCAGGAACGCGGCAAGCATAGCGTGGGATCGGGCAGTGCGATTGCGGTACAAAATCTTGGCGAGAACACAGCAATGCTGCTGATGCTAGGGCTGTATACGCTGGCGATTAAAGCGGGTGTGCCGACAGTGGCAACCGGGATTGGTTTCGGCACGCTATTCGCTCTGGCTATTGCCGTGCTGTGGATCTGGCGTCCGGCTCAACGCTAATGCTTTGCCCTCACCGATAACAGGAGGGCAAGTCTCATCAGCGACGTACTGCAATCGCCTCGATTTCAATCTTCACATCTTTTGGCAGGCGCGCCACTTCAACGCAGGAACGGGCCGGGAAACTGGCGTTATGCTCGGTGAAAAACGCTTCATAGGTGGCGTTCACGGTTGCAAAATCGTTCAGATCTTTTACAAATACCGTGGTTTTCACAATGTCGCCAACATTTAAGCCTGCCGCTTCTACAATCGCTTTTACGTTTTCCAGCGACTGACGCGCCTGTGCTGACACGTCGTCTGCGACGGCACCGGTCGCCGGATCGACGGGAATCTGACCCGAGGTGATGATCATGCTGCCAAGATCAACGCCCTGAACATAAGGACCGATTGCGGCGGGGGCTTTTTCCGTACTGATTTCGCGAGACATTATTGCTCCTGGTTTTTGTGCAAAGCGGCTTAGCGCCGCGACGGTTTCATTATAGAGACGAGGAAACTGATTACCAGTGACCCAGCACCACATGGCGAGCGAACTCTTTCTCGCAGTATTTGCACTTCAGATAGACATCATTAGCGCGATTTTTTACGGCGAAACTGGAGAACACCGGCTCGCTGCGGCTGATGCAGTTGCTGTTGGGGCAGGTCAGCACGCGTTCGATACGATCTGGTAAGGCTGGCGCAATTTTTGCCACCACTTCATATTCATCAATGCGGTTAACCGTGGCATGCGGCGCGTAAACCGCCAGCTGATTGATCTGATCATCAGTAAGAAAGGTGTTCTCGATTTTGATCAGATCCTTGCGTCCCATTTCACCCGAAGGCAGATTCAGGCCGATAGTAATGCGCTGATCGGTTTCGGTCAGGCGGAACAGTGACAGCAGCTTAAAGCCGACCTGAGCCGGGATATGGTCGATTACCGTGCCGCGTTTAATCGCTTCGACCTGCAATTTATTGTCGTGAGTCATGCGGTTTTCTCCTTACAGGGCGAGTTCGCTGTTGAGTACCAATGCCAGCAGGGCCTGACGTGCGTAAATGCCGTTGCCGGCCTGTTGGAAATACCAGGCATAGGGCGTTTTATCCACATCGGTGGTAATTTCATCGATGCGCGGCAGTGGATGCAGCACTTTCATGTTGTCGCGCGCACCGGCTAAATCAGCCGCGCGCAGGATAAATTGCGCTTTGACGTTGGCATACTCAGAGGGATCGAGACGCTCTTTCTGCACGCGCGTCATGTAAAGAATATCCAGCTCTGGCATCACCTCTTCAAAACTGTCGTGACGCGACCAGGCAATATTTTGCTCATCCAGCATGTCGGTGATGTAACCCGGCATTGCCAGCGCATCGGGGGCGATAAAGAAGAAACGGTTGCCATCAAACTTAGCCAGCGCTTGCGTCAGCGAATGCACGGTGCGGCCATATTTCAGGTCGCCGACCATTGCTATATTGAGATTGTCGAGGCGGCTTTGGGTTTCGCGGATAGTGAACAGATCGAGCAGGGTTTGTGTCGGATGCTGATTCGCGCCATCGCCCGCATTCAGAATTGGGATACCACCGGCGAATTCCGTTGCCAGACGCGCCGCGCCCTCCTGCGGATGACGCATCACAATTGCATCAACATAAGTGCTTATTACGGAAATGGTATCTGCCAGCGTTTCGCCTTTTTTGCCCAGCGAGGTATTACTGCCGTCAGCAAAACCGACGACTGAGGCGCCAAGACGATGGATAGCGGTTTCAAATGACAGGCGAGTACGTGTTGAGGCTTCAAAGAAGCAGCTGGCGATGACGTTGTGCTTCAACAGTTCCGGCTGCGGATGAGCTTTGAGCTGTGCAGCGGTATGCAGCACCCGTTCCAGCTCGTCGCGACTGAGATCGTTGATTGAAATAATGTGTTTGCGATATAGCGGGTTAGCCATAACTCTCTCCTCTGCGCTGCCGGATTACGGACAAAAAAAAGCCCCTGCTGAAGGGGCTTTTTTAAGATCGGGTCGATGACGGAAAGAAACAGATGCGTCGCCTGCTGTCAGGCGAAATGGCGCGTTAAATTGTCCGCTGCACTGTTGCATGTTTCCTCCGGCAAATTGTGGCGCATTATACGCCATCAGTGATTTGCTTCAAGGGTAAATCACACCCAACGAAAACGTTTGCTTGCCGCTAATCAGCGCTGACCGAGTGTCGCCACCATCACCGCTTTAATGGTATGCATACGGTTTTCCGCCTGATCAAAAACGAGGCTGTGCGCTGATTCAAACACCTCATTGCTGACTTCCATACCGTTATGCAAACCGTATTGCTCCGCCATCTGGCGGCCCAGCGTGGTTTGATCATCATGGAAAGCGGGCAGGCAATGCAGGAATTTAACCTGTGGATTGCCGGTCAGCGCCAGCATCTCGCTGTTGACCTGGTAACCGCGCAGCAGAGCGATACGCTCTTCCCACACCGCTTTGGCTTCCCCCATTGATACCCACACATCGGTATAGATAAAGTCCGCGCCCTGCACGCCTTCGGCAATATTTTCGGTTAGTGTGATTTTGCCACCGGTTTGCTGGGCTAGCTGACGGCAGTGCGCCACCAGCTCGTCTTGCGGCCAGCAGCCTTTCGGCGCTACTAAACGCAGATCTAACCCCGTCAGCGCTGCCGCTTCCAGCATCGTATTGCCCATGTTATTGCGTGCATCGCCAACATACACCAGCGTCATCTCACTGCGCTTTTTCCCGGGCAGATGTTCCTGCATCGTCAGTAAATCAGCAAGTAATTGCGTGGGGTGAAACTCGGTGGTTAAGCCGTTCCACACCGGCACGCCGGCGTATTCTGCCAGTGTCTCAACCAGTTGCTGGCCGTATCCACGATACTGAATGCCGTCATACATCCGGCCCAGCACGCGCGCGGTGGCTTTCATCGACTCTTTATGCCCAATCTGGCTGCCGCTTGGGCCGAGATAGGTCACGTTAGCACCCTGATCGTAAGCGGCAACTTCGAAAGAGCATCGGGTACGGGTTGAGTCTTTTTCGAAGATGAGCGCAATGTTTTTGCCTTTCAGATACTGCGTTTCGCACGCACTTTTTTTAGCGCTTTTTAATTCAGCGGAAAGGGTAAGCAAATAATCAATTTCGGCGGGGGAAAAATCCAACAGCCTGAGGAAATGGCGTTGATAAAGCTGACTCATACAGCGCTCCATGTAACCAGTCTAAATGAATTAAAATTCAATCTAACCGTATGAATATGCATTTTCAACCCCGGCGTGAATAAACTTTTCGTTTTGTGTAGTGGCGCGCCGGGCAGTGTGGGAAAATAATTGTTTATTGCCGAACTCAGAGAGGACATCGCCATGGCATATGAAGAATTGTTGGAAGAGCAGCGTGAAGAGACGCGCCTGATCATTGAAGAGCTGCTGGAGGATGGCAGCGATCCCGACGCGCTCTATACCATTGAG
This sequence comes from Mixta mediterraneensis, assembly GCF_014946725.1. Taxonomy (GTDB): domain Bacteria; phylum Pseudomonadota; class Gammaproteobacteria; order Enterobacterales; family Enterobacteriaceae; genus Pantoea; species Pantoea mediterraneensis. The sequence goes on along the minus strand of NZ_JACFXY010000005.1, from coordinate 167,974 downwards.
CACCATCTCTCGTGCAACAACTTTGACTCGCTGGAGAAAGCGGCCGTTGACGCTTTCAAGCTGGGCTACGAAGTGACCGAGCCGGAAGAATTAGAACTGGAGGATGGCACCACGGTGATGTGCGTGGATATTCTCAGCGAAGCCGCGTTGAACCCAGAGTTGATCGACGCGCAGGTTGAGCAACTGGTCAATCTGGTGGGTAAATACAACGTTGATTATGACGGTTGGGGCACGTATTTCGAAGATCCCGATGCTGAAGATGAGGACGATGACGAAGCTATCGACGACGATGAAGATACCGGTATTCGCCATTAATTTCTAAAGGGCGGAGCTGCTCCGCCTTCCTCTTTGCTACCACGTTTTGATTCGATGAACTACGCACTTTTACTTGAACCTGTTTACCAGTTTCTCCACTGCCGCACGCCACAAGCCTGGATTGACGAAGCGCGCAAGCCGGAGAACCTGACGCTGTTACTGACCGACCATCTGGTATGCGAACTTAAAGCGGCGCAGACTGCGGTTTGGCTAATTCGTAAATATGTGGCTGACCAGCCGAGTGGTGAAGCTATTCGCGCCTGGCTGAAGCCTTATGAAGATTTTATCTTCCGGGAGGAGGACGACAGCGACTTTATCAATGCCCACAAAAATCTGTCGAAAAGCATTATTGTTCGCAATGCATTGCCATGGACGGACGAACTGGTTGAAAAAATGGTGCTGCTGATCAAAGAAGAGCTGCATCACTTTTATCAGGTTTGGGAAATTATGCAGACGCGCGGGCTGGTTTATCAGAAAATAACGTCAAGCCGCTATGCCAGATCATTGCTGCGTGAAGTGACCACACACGAGCCGGATACGCTGGTGGATAAGTTGATCTGTGGCGCGTATATCGAAGCGCGATCCTGCGAACGTTTCGCTAGCTTAGCGCCTTATCTGGATAGTGAGCTGGAGAAGTTCTATATCTCACTACTGCGCTCGGAAGCGCGTCATTATCAGGATTACCTGACGCTGGCAGCGCAAATTTCACCGACAGACATTGCGCCAAGAGTACAGGCGATTGGCGCAACGGAAGGGCGGTTAATCAGCGAGCCAGACAGCGAGCTGCGTTTTCATAGCGGCGTACCCGCATTCTGAGTCCTTTTCCTCACCTGAAAACCGGTGAGGAAAAACATCACAGCACTTTTAACATCCGGACTTCGCAATCGACATGACCGGTGCAGCCCATAGCCGTATCAATCAGCTCAAAGCCCAGTGATTCATATAATTTAATCGCCCGTGTCAGGCTGGCGGTGGTTTCGAGATAGCAGCGACGAAAGCCGCGCTGACGCGCATGTTCCATGGCGCAGACCGCCAGTTTACGCGCTAAACCCAAACCGCGCACTTCCGGCAGGAAATACATCTTCTGCAGTTCACAAATATCTGGCGCGCTACAGGACAGAGCCGCCACGCCGCCACCGCCCATCACTTTACCCTGATGTTCGACGATCCAGTAGGCGCTGTCTTTGGCGCTGTAAACTTCAAATAACCGATCAAGATCGGGATCGGAAACGGTATACCCTTTGTCGGCAGTCAGGCCGAACTCAGCAGATACATCACGGATCACCTGAGCGATATGCGGATTATCGACGGCCATAATTGGACGTACCTGAAGATCAAGTCGCGTTGCGTTGGAGGTCATCATCTCTTCTGAATCCAGTGCGAAATACATAAAAAAGCCGGGCTAGCCCGGCTTGTTAATTAAGCTGTCAGACTAAGACTGTTACAATGCCGCGATCACGGCCTGTTGTTCAATCAGTTTTGCTTTTGATTGTTCCAGCTCGGCCATACGCTCGCGTTCTTTCACTACCACTGCTTGCGGGGCGCGAGAAACAAAGCTCTCGTTAGCCAGCTTGACCTGAATCTTATCAATTTCCACCTCAAGCTTAACCAGCTCTTTCGCCAGACGTTCCAGCTCCGCGGTTTTATCAACCAGGTCAGCCATAGGGATCAGCAGCTCAGCGCCTTCAATGATTTTGGTCACGGACACGGGGCCTTTCTCGCCAGCCGGTAGCACCGTTAAACTTGCCAGACGCGCCAGGCGCGACAGGAAGTTGCGGTTAACTTCAACCCGACGCAGCGCCGCTGCCAAGCAATCACGCAGCAGCACATCCAGCAGCTTGCTCGGCGCAATGTTCATCTCGGCCCGGATATTACGCACCGCGATAATCGCCTGCTTCATCCATTCAATGTCCGCTTTGGCTTCAGCATCTTCTTTCGCCGCGTCAAACTGCGGGAAAGGTTGCAGCATGATGGTGTCATCACTGATGTTTTTTAGCACTTTCACCCGCTGCCAGATGGTTTCGGTGATGAAAGGGATAATGGGGTGCGCCAGGCGCAGCAGTGCTTCCAGTACATGCACCAGCGTATGTCGGGTGCCACGCAGCTCAGCTTCGTTACCGTTGCTCATTACCGGCTTGGTCAACTCCAGATACCAGTCACAGAACTGGTTCCAGGTGAAGTCATACAGCAGGTTCGCGGCAATATCAAAACGGTAGCTGTCCAGCGCATCACGATAAGCTTTGATCGTGCTATTGAACTCGGTGAGGATCCAGCGATCGGCCAGCGATAACGTCATTTCGCCGCCATTCTGACCACAATCCTGATCTTCAGTGTTCATCAGCACAAAGCGGCTGGCGTTCCACAGCTTGTTACAGAAGTTGCGATAGCCTTCAAGGCGCTTCATGTCCCAGTTGATGTCACGACCAGTAGAAGCCAGCGCAGCCAGCGTGAAGCGCAACGCATCGGTGCCAGAAGGCTCGATGCCGTTCGGAAATTGTTTCTCGGTGCGCTTGCGAATTTTTTCAGCCAGCTGCGGCTGCATCATGTTGCCGGTACGTTTTTCCAGCAGCGACTCCAGCGAAATGCCGTCAACCATATCCAGCGGGTCAATCACGTTGCCCTTGGATTTTGACATTTTCTGGCCTTCTTCATCGCGGATCAAACCGGTCATATAAACCGTTTTAAATGGCACCTGCGGCTTGCCGTTTTCATCTTTGATGAAATGCATGGTCAGCATGATCATGCGGGCAAGCCAGAAGAAGATGATGTCGAAGCCGCTGACCAGCACGCTGGTTGGATGGAAGGTGCGTAGCGCTTCGGTGTTTTCTGGCCAGCCCAGCGTAGAGAAAGTCCACAAACCAGACGAGAACCAGGTATCCAGCACGTCATCATCCTGGCGTAGCGCCACATCGGCGGCCAGGTTGTTTTCGCTGCGCACTTCAGCTTCGGTGCGGCCAACGTAGACATTACCGTCGTTGTCATACCATGCCGGAATGCGATGTCCCCACCAGAGCTGACGTGAAATACACCAGTCCTGAATGTCACGCATCCAGGAGAAATACATGTTTTCATACTGCTTCGGCACAAACTGAATGTCGCCGTTTTCAACCGCTTCTACAGCAACTTTAGCCAGCGGGGCAGTGCGCACGTACCACTGATCGGTCAGCATGGGTTCGATCACTACGCCGCCACGATCGCCATAAGGCACGGTCAGATCGTGTGGTTTGATCTCTTCCAGTAAGCCAAGTTCGTCAACAGCCGCCACGATCGCTTTACGTGCAGCGAAACGCTCCATTTTCTGGAACTGTGCCGGGATCTCGTCGGAACAGGCATCGCTGTCTTCACCATTGGTGTTATAAACCTGGGCGCGTTCGCGAATATCACCATCGAAAGTCAGGATATTAACCATCGGCAACTGATGACGACGACCGACTTCGTAGTCGTTGAAATCATGCGCAGGGGTGATCTTCACACAACCGGTGCCTTTTTCCATGTCGGCGTGTTCATCGCCAACGATTGGGATCAGACGATTGACCAGCGGTAGCATGACATAGTGGCCGATCAGATCTTTATAACGCGGATCTTCCGGGTTAACCGCAACGCCGGTATCACCCAGCAGCGTTTCTGGACGGGTAGTGGCCACCACCAGATAATCTTTGCCATCGGCGGTTTTGGCACCCTTCGCCAGCGGATAGTGGATATGCCACATGGAGCCTTTGCTTTCGCGGTTTTCCACTTCGAGGTCAGAAATCGCGGTGCGCAGTTTTGGATCCCAGTTTACCAGGCGTTTGCCACGGTAAATCAGGTTCTCCTTATACAGGCGAACAAAAACTTCTTTCACCGCATTAGACAGACCGTCGTCCATCGTAAAACGCTCGCGTTCCCAGTCAACAGAATTGCCAAGGCGGCGCATTTGACGGGTGATAGTGCCGCCTGATTCGGCTTTCCACTGCCAGATTTTGTCGATGAAGGCTTCACGACCATAATCCTGACGGGATTTGCCTTCTTCAGCCGCAATCTTGCGTTCAACCACCATTTGCGTGGCGATGCCCGCGTGGTCAGTACCGGCCTGCCACAGGGTATTTTTACCCTGCATGCGCTGGTAGCGAATCATGGTATCCATGATGGTTTGCTGGAAAGCGTGACCCATATGCAAGCTACCGGTGACGTTCGGCGGCGGGATCATAATGCAAAAGCTTTCCTGGCTGGTGTCGCCATTTGGTTTGAAGTAGCCCTGCTTTTCCCAATGCTCGTAAAGCGGCTGCTCAATATCTTGCGGGTTATATGTCTTTTCCATTTCTGCTATGTCGTTTGCGGCTGAGGCGGCGTTGCCGTATTCAATTGGAACCCAACGCTGCGATACGCTTTGTAGCGGTCGCGCGCCAGCTGTTTGAGAGATTCTTCGTAAGGAACGAAGTCTACCACTTCATGGAAAGCAGTAGCAAAATCTGCGAACTGTGGCAGCAGGCTAATTAACAGATCGCGAGGCGAATTGCCGCGACGCTGTGGCCAGGCCAGTTCAACCGGTGCGCCGTAGCGTGGGCCTTCACCGGCAAGATTATGCGGTACGAAGGCGTTTGCCGGTCGTTGCCACAACGCTTCGTCGAGACGAATGGCTTGCTGCTCATCTTCACAGGCAATAAGTACCCGTTTACCCGCCCGCCAGCGCGTTTCCGCCAGATCGCACGCCAGCGCTTCGATGGCGCTCAGGCCGTCGCTTGATGCATCGGTTTCCATCACGTAGAAGGTTGCGTTTTTCATCGGAATGCCTGTCAGAAGATAAAGGGCGGATGGTGTCCGCCCTTGCTTTCAGAATTGATTTGGCGATCAGTCGTCGCCATTAAACCCAGCGCGATTCAGCAGGAACTGAGACAGCATCGGGACTGGGCGGCCGGTTGCGCCTTTGGCTTTACCGGAACGCCACGCGGTGCCGGCAATGTCGAGATGCGCCCAGTTATATTTGCGCGCAAAGCGCGCCAGGAAGCAAGCCGCCGTAATTGCGCCGCCGGGACGTCCACCAATGTTTGCCATATCGGCGAAGTTAGACTCCAGTTGCTCCTGATACTCATCGGCCATCGGCAGACGCCATGCGCGGTCCCCGGATTGCTCAGATGCACTAATCAGCTCGTGTGCCAGCGGATTGTGATTCGACAGCAAACCACTAACGTGGTGGCCCAGCGCAATCACGCAGGCGCCGGTCAGCGTCGCGACGTCAATAACCACTTCCGGTTCGAAACGTTCAACGTAGGTCAGCGTATCGCACAGCACCAAACGGCCTTCCGCATCGGTATTTAATACTTCAACGGTTTGACCAGACATGGTGGTGAGCACATCACCCGGACGCATAGCGCGGCCATCTGGCATGTTTTCACAGCCAGCCAGCACGCCAACCACGTTCAGGGGCAGGTTAAGTTCCGCCACCATACGCATCACGCCATAGACCGATGCCGCGCCGCACATGTCGTACTTCATTTCGTCCATGCTGTCGGCGGGGTTGATGGAGATACCGCCGGAGGCAAACGTCAGCCCTTTGCCGACCAGCACAATTGGGCGCGCTTCTGGATCGGGGTTGCCTTTGTATTCCATTACCGACATCAGCGATTCGTTTTGCGAACCGGCACCGACTGCCAGATAGGCATGCATGCCAAGCTCTTTCATCTGCTGTTCGCCAATGACGCGCGTAGTAACATTTTTGCTGAACGCATCGGCTAACTGACGAGCCTGCGACGCCAGATACGCAGCGTTACAAATATTTGGCGGCATATTACTGAGATCTTTTGCGGCCTTAACACCTGCAGAAACCGCTAAGCCATGCTGGATGGCACGTTCGCCGCTGGTCAGTTCACGGCGCGTTGGCACGTTAAATACCAGTTTGCGCAGCGGGCGACGTGGTTCGGCTTTATTACTTTTCAGCTGATCGAAGTTGTAAAGGGCCTCTTTGGATGTTTCCACCGCCTGACGCACTTTCCAGTACGTATTGCGCCCTTTCACGTGCAGCTCCGTCAGGAAACATACCGCTTCCATCGAGCCGGTATCATTCAGCGTGTTGATGGTTTTTTGGATAATCTGCTTGTACTGGCGCTCGTCCAGTTCACGCTCTTTACCGCAGCCAATCAGCAGGATACGTTCAGACAGGATATTAGGTACATGATGCAGCAGCAGGGTCTGGCCCACTTTTCCTTCCAGCTCGCCGCGACGCAACAGGGCGCTGATATAGCCATCGCTGATTTTATCCAGCTGTTCGGCAATTGGTGACAGACGGCGCGGTTCGAAAACGCCAACGACAATGCAAGCACTGCGTTGTTTTTCCGGGCTTCCGCTTTTTACACTGAACTCCATGCACTCTCCTGAATCTTAAAGACAACGGCCGCCGCTATCGCTAGAATGTAGCCCGTTCCTGACCTGTTTATTAATCGTGGCAACATGACATTTAGCCACTGGAGGTCATAATGAATCAGGGTGACAAGATGTTGTTTTTTCACCACCCAAACGCAATTGTCATACAATTTTAGCTGCGGTAACGGCCATTGATGAAGAAAAATGGCTGATAAGCGTTGAAATTAGCGATTTTCCTGCAAAAAGACAAGTTTTCACAGGCGTATTAAGCGTGATCATTATTAGATATTTGGTTCGGGAAACGCTCAAAAGCCAGCTGGCTATCCTCTTCATCCTGTTATTAATCTTCTTTTGCCAGAAGTTAGTCAGGATACTGGGAGCCGCGGTGGATGGCGACATTCCGACAAGCCTCGTTCTGACCCTGTTAGGACTTGGTGTGCCTGAAATGGCGCAACTTATTCTGCCCTTGAGTCTGTTTCTGGCGATCTTAATGACGCTGGGGCGGCTCTACACGGAAAGTGAAATTGCCGTCATGCACGCCTGCGGCCTGAGTAAAGCTGTTTTGGTCAAAGCGGCGATGGTGCTGATGTTGCTGACGTCCATTGTGGCGGCGATTAACGTTGTCTGGCTGGGGCCGTGGTCATCGCGTTATCAGGATGAAGTGACGCAAAACGCCAAAGCGAACCCCGGTGCCGCTGCACTGGCTGCGGGGCAATTCCAGACCTCCAGCGATGGTAATGCGGTGCTGTTTATTGAAGACGTGAAAGGCAACCAGTTTGGCAATGTGTTCCTGGCGCAGCTACGTCCAAAGGGCAATGCACGGCCATCGGTAGTGCTGGCCGACAGCGGCCATATGGAGCAGCGTAAAGACGGCTCGCAGGTGGTTACGCTGGATAAAGGCACCCGCTTTGAAGGCACGGCGCTGCTGCGTGATTTCCGCATCACCGACTTTAATAATTATCAGGCGATTGTCGGCTATAAAGAAGCGACGCTCGATCCGAACGTTGCTGAGCAGTCTGATTTTATCGGCCTGTTCCATAATGACACGCCCGCCTTCCGCGCCGAGCTGCACTGGCGCATCACGCTGGTGATGTCGGTATTGATCATGGCGCTGATGGTGGTGCCGCTCAGCGTGGTTAATCCACGCCAGGGCCGCGTTTTGTCGATGCTGCCTGCGATGCTGCTTTACCTGATTTTTTTCCTGCTGCAGAGTTCGCTGAAATCGAGTGGCACCAAAGGCCGTCTCGATCCCGCTATCTGGATGTGGGTCGTCAATATCAGTTACCTGCTGTTGGCGGTGCTGCTTAACCTGTGGGACACGATACCGATGCGTCGAATACGCGCCCGCTTTACTCGCGGAGGGTCGGTCTGATGTTTCGCGTTCTTGACCGTTATATCGGTAAAACTATCTTCAACACCATCATGTTGACGTTGTTCATGCTGGTGTCGCTCTCCGGCATCATCAAGTTTGTCGATCAGCTGCGCAAAACCGGGCAGGGCGCATACAGCGCAATGGATGCCGGTTACTACACCTTGCTCAGTGTGCCAAAAGATATTGAGATCTTTTTTCCGATGGCGGCCTTACTGGGGGCGCTGCTTGGCCTTGGCGCGCTGGCTCAGCGCAGCGAGCTGGTGGTCATGCAGGCGGCGGGTTTTACCCGCACGCAGGTAGCGCTGTCGGTGATGAAAACGGCAATTCCGCTGGTGCTGCTGACAATGGCGATTGGTGAGTTTGTTGCGCCGCAGGGCGAGCAAATGGCGCGTAATTACCGGGCACAGCAGCTTTATGGCGGCGCGCTGGTCTCCACGCAAAACGGCTTATGGGCGAAAGACGGTAATAGCTTCATCTATATCGAACGTATCAAAGGCGACAACATCATTGATGGTGTAAGCATCTACAGCTTTAACGATCAACGCCGTTTGCTGAGTGTACGTTACGCGGCTACGGCGGTCTGGAACAAAGATAAAAAGGACTGGATGCTGTCGCAGGTGGATGAGTCGGACCTGAAAGATCCGAAACAAATCACCGGCTCGCAAAGCCTTAGCGGTGAATGGAAAACCAATCTGACGCCGGACAAGCTGGGCGTGGTGGCGCTGGACCCTGATGCTCTGTCGATTCGTGGCCTTTACAATTACAGTAAGTATTTAAAGCAGAGCGGCCAGGAGTCTGGGCGGTATCGGCTCAATATGTGGGGAAAAATCTTCCAGCCGATTTCAGTCGCGGTAATGATGCTGATGGCGCTGTCTTTTATCTTTGGTCCATTACGTAGCGTTTCGATGGGCATACGCGTTGTCACCGGCATCAGCTTCGGCTTTCTGTTCTATGTGCTGGATCAGATATTTGGGCCGCTCAGCCTGGTGTATGGCTTGCCGCCAGTGCTGGGCGCAATACTGCCAAGCTTCGCTTTCTTTGCGATTAGTATGTTTATGTTAATTAAGCGGCGCTAACGAAGTCGCAAATAACGATAAAAAGCCGCAGCGGTGAAGTGAACCCCGAAAGCTGGATACCCAGCGATTAGGGGTATTTGTTATATGGCCAGGAAAAAGTTCACACCAGGCTTTAATCAGCAGGTCGTTTCTCATTATCAAATTTACGGTCACGCAGAGAACAGCAGCGGAAGTTGTGACAGTAAAAAAAGAACCAGACCAATAGTCCCCCCGACCAGTGTGCCGTTGATACGGATAAACTGCAGATCTTTCCCAATATTCAACTCAATCTGACGTGACATATCGCGTGCATCCCAGCTTTTCACCGTATCGCTAATGTGATGGGTAAGAAAAGTCGCGAATTCTGGCGCGACGCTGCGTGCGGCGTCTTCCAGATGCTGATTCATGGAATGACGCAGCGCTTCATCGGCGGCCAGCGTCTCACCCAGCCATAAGGCAGCAAGCCGCACTTTTTCCTGAACACGAGAATCTTCGCTGTTGAGATCGGCTTTCAGCCAGCTACGCAGATCGTTCCATAACTCGCCAATATAGCGATTGAGCGAGGCATCTTCCTTCAGCCAGCTTTTTATGACTTCGGCACGTTCGGCCATATCAGGATCGCTTTTCAGCTTCTCCGTCAGCCGCTCTACTGCGCGATTAAAACCGAGGCGCAATTCATGGCCCTGATCACGCGCAACATCATCAAGCAGCGAATCAACCGCGTTTGCGACCAGTTCTGCGCTGTGCTCGCCAAGCCATTCCGTCGGCAATACTTTGGCTTTAATCGGGTGCTCCCGCTTCAGCCAACGCACAATTTGTAGCGCGATAAACTCGCGGGTGCTGGGTTTATGCAACAGGCGAAGCAGCTGTTCCACTGCGGCGTCGAGCAATTCCTGATGACGATTATTTTTAGTCAGACTTTCCAGCAGCAGCGCGCTGGTTTGGCTGAGATCAACTTTATCAATGGCGCGATGCACGGCGCGACGCATAAGGTCCTGAATACGCGCATCATCGGTAAGATCAAGGAAACCGCGCATTACCTGCAACAGGTGACGGCCAACGCGATCGGCATTGCCGGGTGCGTTCAGCCAGTCTGCCAGCATGCGTGACGGATCATGGCGACGGATCAGGCTCAGCAGAGAATCGGTATCGAGAAACTTCTCCTGCACAAAGCGGCCAAGGTTGTCGCCGATACGATCTTTGTTACGTGGAATAATCGCGGTGTGGCGAGAAATAAACGGCACCGGTACGCGATGAAACAGCGCGACGACGGCAAACCAGTCTGCCAGCGCGCCCACCATCGCCGCTTCGGCTATGGCTTTCACACCGCTAACCCAAAAGCCAGGCGGCAGAAAAAGCGTGATGATAAAAGTGGCGGTCGCCAGCAGCAGCAGCAGCAGCGCCAGTCGCTTGGTCCGTTTCAGTTCGTATTCTTTATCCATGTTGTGATCTTAGCAAAGGTGCAACGTTAGCGTCGGCGTCCGCCCAGCAGGCTTCCCAGTACACCGCGAATGATTTGATGGGTAATTTGGCGTGTGGCACTTTTCGCCATGGTTTGCACTACGCCATCTTTTTTTCCGCCGCGCGGGCCGGTGCTGCCAAATAAAATATCTTTCAGACCGCCAAGGATTCCGCCATCAACCGCGACAGCGTTGCCTTTGGCTTCCGGTGCGTTGACCTTTTCGCTGGCGGCTTGCACACCTTGTTGCAGGCGTTCAAACGCCGACTCACGATCAATCTCGGTGTCGTATTTGCCCGCCAGCGGGGAGTGATTGATTAGGCCATTTCGTTCATCGGTGTTGATCGGACCCATGCGCGAACCTGGCGCTATCACCATGGCGCGTTCGACAATGGAGGGGCTGCCTTTCATATCCAAAAAGGAGATAAGCGCTTCGCCCGTACCGAGCGTCTGGATCGCCTCGACGGTATTAAAGTCCGGGTTAGCGCGCAGGGTTTCTGCGGCAATCTTTACTGCTTTTTGATCTTTCGGGGTGAAGGCGCGCAGCGCATGCTGGACGCGGTTGCCCAGCTGACCGAGCACGCTGTCGGGAATATCGGCTGGGTTCTGCGTCACAAACCATACGCCAACGCCTTTGGAACGAATCAGGCGCATCACCTGCTGGATTTTCTCCAGCAGCACGGGCGGAGCATCGTTAAACAGCAGGTGCGCTTCGTCAAAGAAAAATACCAGTTTGGGCTTATCTAAATCGCCTGCTTCCGGCAGTTGCTCATACAACTCCGATAGCAGCCACAGCAGGCTGGTGGCGTAGAGTTTTGGCATCTGATACAGCTTTTCGGCGGCTAAGATGTTAATAAAGCCTTTGCCGTCGCTGTCCACGCGCATCCAGTCGGCAATTTCCAGCATCGGTTCACCAAAAAAGTGTTCAGCGCCTTGCTCTTCTAGCGCCAGCAAACCGCGCTGAATCGCCCCCACCGAGGCGCTGTTTATATTGCCGTATTGCGTCTGGAACGCTTTGGCATTGTTGCCGATGTATTGCGTCATGGCGCGCAGATCTTTGAAATCCAGCAGTAACAATCCCTGGTCGTCGGCAATACGGAAGATGATCTGTAAAACGCCGCTCTGTACATCGTTCAGATTCAATAATCGCGCCAGCATCAGTGGGCCGAGATCGGAAACCGTGGCGCGTACCGGATGGCCTTTCTCACCAAAAATATCCCACACCATGACCGGGTTGCGCTGCGGTTGCCAGTGACTGACGCCGATTTTCGCCAGCCTTTCCTGTAATTTTTCGCTGCTTTGGCCTTCAGCGGCGATCCCCGTTAAGTCGCCTTTGACGTCAGCCATAAACACCGGTACGCCGATAGTTGAAAAAGACTCCGCCAGCTTTTGCAGCGTGACGGTTTTACCGGTGCCGGTTGCGCCGGTAATCAAACCGTGGCGGTTAGCCATTTGCGGCAAAAGGTATAGCTGGACGTCGGGCGTTTGGGCTATCAGTAGCGGGGAAGGCATATTTTTTCCACTCTCAGGTAATAGGTGATGCCTGAAGAATAGCAAGCGGCGCACGGCCATGAGGAGGAAATTTAACCGAAAGTGAAGCATTGCTCGTCGAGTATGCGTTGGCGGCTGGCTAGTTAATCGTGTGTAAGTTGGGAGACGTGACGCTGTTGTTTGATCATATTTTGCTGGTTTTGTCTGAACCGCACTGCGGATTCATAATCGCAAGACGAAATAGGCAACCTGCCCGTTTATAAGGTGTGTTTTAGGCAATGGAACACATTAAGAACCTATCCCAAAAGGAATTGTCAGATCGTAAATAATGGCAATTTTTGAGGGCGAAGTATGGCGGGCAACAAGTGGCAGATCAGCGATGAACTCTGGGAGAAAATGGCTCCACTTCTCCCGGAACATAAAACCCACCATCCGCTGGGCACGCATCGTAGACGTGTTGATAATCGTGCCGCAATGAACGCCATTTTCTTTGTGCTCAGAACCGGTTGCCAATGGAATGCCCTGAATGCCACGGATATTTGCTCATCCAGCTCAGCCCACCGCCGCTTTCAGGAATGGCGGGATGCTGGAGTATTTGAACGCTTCTGGCAAAACGGGCTGCTTGCCTGCGAGAAGCGGGATGCCATTGACTGGTCATGGTTGTCGATGGATGGCTGCATGACAAAATCGCCCCTTGCAGGCTCAAAAAAACAGGTCGCAACCCGACTGACAGGGGGAAGCAGGGAGTAAAGCGGAGCCTGATGACCGACGGGAACGGGCTTCCGCTCTCGCTGGCTGTCGCAGGGGCAAATACCCACGACATAAAACTGGTTGAAGATACGCTGGACGCGCTACAGACCGGCAGGCCGGGTCGCAGGCTGCATCTGTGTATGGACAAAGGCTATGAGGCTGAATGGGTGGAAATTTGTTTGAAAGCTCGTCGTTATGAACCTCATATCCAGTCGGGGAAAGAGGAGTCTGAGGCAATTAAAAACAGCGAGTTCAGGGCTCATCGTTGGGTTGTGGAAAGAACGCATAGCTGGATGAATCGCTTTCGCCGCATACTGACGCGATGGGAGAAGAAAGTCGAAAACTACGAGGCGATGCTGCATTTTGCTTGCAGCATCATTGTCTGGAATAAAATCCTTTTGGGATAGGTTCTTAATTGTATTCACAATTTTTCCTCATTATCATGAGCGCTAAAAACAGGTCTTAATTGGGTTCTTAATATGGCAATTGCAATTCTTGCAAAACCGACAGCGACAGTGATGTCAGCTGGACATCGGCCTGTGGCCATCCTGAAACACGGTAAGCCTTCGTTCTACTGTGTGCCTGCGGAACTTTATGTGGCAATGCTGGATGCCATTGAAGATTTTGAGCTGGCTAATATCGTCCGTAGCCGCGAGGATGAAGATGCAATGGATATCAACTGGGAGAACCTCTGATTGTCCGGTGACCTGCTCCCCGTTGATTAATACACCGCGATGTTAGTAATGTCTTCATAAGCCACATGAGGACATCCCCGTGAAGAAGCGTTTTTCCGACGAACAGATCATCAGTATCCTCCGCGAGGCTGAAGCCGGGGTTTCTGCCCGTGAGCTCTGCCGTAAGCACGCCATTTCCGACGCCACCTTTTACACCTGGCGTAAGAAGTATGGCGGTATGGAGGTGCCCGAGGTTAAACGCCTGAAGTCGCTTGAGGAAGAGAACGCCAGGCTCAAGAAGCTGCTTGCCGAAGCCATGCTGGATAAGGAGGCGCTTCAGGTGGCTCTGGGGCGAAAGTACTGACGACAGGCCAGAAGCGGGAAGCCGTGGTGTTGATGTGTGATGCGACCGGTCTGTCGCAACGTCGTGCCTGCCGGCTTACAGGTTTGTCCCTGTCGACCTGCCGTTATGATGCTCAGCGTCCGGCTGCTGATGCACATTTATCAGGGCGTGTTACTGAGCTGGCGCTTGAACGCAGACGTTTTGGTTATCGGCGCATCTGGCAGTTGCTGCGTAGGGAGGGCCTTCACGTCAATCACAAGCGGGTATACCGTATTTACCACCTTAATGGACTGAGCGTAAAACGCAGACGACGCCGTAAAGGGCTGGCGACCGAACGGTTTCCGCTTCTGCGCCCGGATGCACCGAACCTTACATGGTCGATGGATTTCGTTATGGACGCACTGGCCATCGGTCGCAGAATCAAGTGCCTGACCTGTGTGGATGATTTCACGAAGGAGTGTCTGACGATCACCGCTGCTTTCGGTATTTCTGTCGTTCAGGTCACGCGTATTCTGGACAGCATCGCGTTGTTTCGGGGGTATCCGACGACAATAAGAACCGATCAGGGCCCGGAATTTACCTGCCGCGCGCTCGATCAATGGGCCTTTGAGCATAGTGTGGAACTACGGCTTATCCAGCCAGGTAAGCCAACGCAGAACGGATTTATTGAGAGTTTTAACGGACGCTTTCGCGATGAGTGTCTGAATGAACACTGGTTCAGCGATATTCTTCATGCCCGGAAAACGATTAATGACTGGCGGCAGGATTATAACGAGTGCCGTCCCCATTCATCGCTGGATTACCAGACACCAGCTGAATTCGCAACGGACTGGCGAAACAGGAAATATGAAGAAAAACCAACCGACATTATGGAGTGACCCCGCACCGGTAGACAGTTTCTGTCCTCACGACGAGGCCTTTTCGAAGGCCTCCGGACTGACGCCACCCAGATGGCTGTGCCGCCGGGTCCGGTTGTAGAACATTTCAATGTAATCGAAGATATCCGCCCGGGCCATGTCCCGGGTTTTGTATATCCGCTTTCTTATACGCTCCTTTTTAAGCGAGCTGAAGAACGATTCTGCCACCGCATTATCCCAGCAGTTGCCGCGACGACTCATACTCGGCGACAGGTTATGGGCCCGGCAGAACCGCTGCCAGTCATCGCTGCCGTACTGACTGCCCTGGTCACTGTGCACAATAACGCTGCCCGCAGGCTTGCGCCGCCACACGGCCATCAGCAGCGCATCCAGCGCTAGCTCGCGCGACAGGGTCGGTTTCATCGACCAGCCCACCACATTGCGGGCAAAGAGGTCGATGACCACGGCCAGATAGAGCCAGCCCTGCCAGGTGCGGATATAGGTGATGTCCGTTACCCAGACCTGATTGGGTTTCACGACCGTGAACTCCCGCTGTACGCGGTTAGGTGCTATCAGCGAAGGTCTTCCCCTGACGCCCCGGGGGATTTTATAGCCGTGTACGGCCTGTATCCTGTTCTGTTTCATGATCCTGGCAACGCGATTTCTGCTGCAGACTTCTCCGATTTCACGAAGATCGCCGTGAACTCTGCGGTAACCGTAAACACCGCCGCTCAGTGCATAAGAGTCGCGGATTAACGCCAGCAGCCGCTGATTATCCTTTTCTCCGGCTGTAACAGGACGATGAAGCCAGACGTAAAATCCTGCACGGGCAACCTTCAGAACCCGACACATTGCTACGATCGACCAGATTTCACGGTGATCGTTAATGAAGCGGTACTTCAGTCGGGCTCCCTTGCAAAGTACCGCGCTGCCTTTTTCAGAATATCCCGTTCTTCCTCGGTGCGTTTAAGCTGCGCTTTCAGCTTCAGGATTTCCGTTCTCGCGTCGAGCAAATCCTGCGCCTGATGCCCGCTGTTATCCGGTTTTACTGAACGAACCCATTTATAAAGGCTGTGTGCCGATACGCCGAGACGTTCTGAAACCTCGGCGACGGAATAGCCCCGTTCGGTGATCTGGCGGACGGCTTCTTCTTTAAACTCAGGGGTAAAACGTGTTGTGCCCATAGACTCCTCCTGTGCTCAAACTATAGGGCAGATTTGTCTACGGGCTCGGGGTCACTCCAACTATAGGGCAGATTTGTCTACGGGCTCGGGGTCACTCCACCGGCACTCACAACCTGAAGTTGAGGCTGTAATGGCTGTTGTTGATACGACTAAGTTAGCGCGTTCGCTTGCGGTTCAGGGAGGACAAGCAAATCAAACTGGCAGTCTGACCACACTCTGCATAGTAAAATTGATGTAACTACGAAATGTAACTACAATGGAAGTGTAATGGAACTTGAATGGGATGCCGACAAAGCGGCACGGAATCTGAAAAAACACGGTGTGGCGTTCGAAGATGCTGCGCTTGTTTTCCACGACACACAGCGGCTTGAGGTCTATGACGACCGGGAAAACTACGGCGAAGACCGATGGGCAACGATAGGCTATGCCGACCCCGCCTTACTGTTCGTGGTCTACACCGTCCGGCACGAAGACACCATCCGCCTGATCTCAGCGAGGAAAGCCAATGAGCAAGAGCGCAAAAAATACCGTCAAGCTAACGCTTGACCTGAACAAACCGCCGGTTGTTACAGCCGAGCAAAAAGCACGACTGGCGAAGCTGGCCGCCATGCCGGACGACCAGATCGATTACAGTGACGCACCGCCAGTGCCGGAAGCCGTATGGGCAAAAGCGGGTGAACTTCCTGAGCCTAAACAACAGGTCACACTGCGGATCGATGCTGACGTTCTGGAGTACTTCAAGCACAGCGGCAGCCGTTACCAGACGCGAATTAACGCCGTGCTGCGCGCCTACGTCGAGGCTCACAAGGCGCACGGTTGACATCCTTCCCGACCTAAAGGAGGGGGGAGGATGTCAACCGATACAATCAGAGGCCTGCGTAAACGGCGGGGTGCAGCCGCCTTTAACTACCTGAGCGGGGTTCTGGGAAAAAATGCGTTCTGGGTTGTTCAATAATTTGCCAGTTTCTCTGGAATTTAGTAACCTGGTCCAGGGCAGTTGAGTGGTCCCTTTAAACTCAACTGCCGATATAAACAAAGCCAGAGGAACCATCATCATGAGTGAAAGTGGATTCGATGCTGACGACTTAAGCCTTACCCTGGCCCGTTTCGCCAACAAACGTCGTAACATCGTTTATGACGAAGCAAAGCTCAAACGTAAAGCGCCAGAGCCTGTTGCATTCTCCAGTGCAACCAATGCATGTGGAGCGGTCGTGCTGGCTGGGATATCAGAGCTTCTGACAACCTCCCCCGAACGCAAAAAACAAAATGAAGAGTGGGAAGAATGGAGTGAAAGTTGGGATGCACAAAGGCAGGACTGGGAAAACCAAGACAGAGAATGGAACGAAAACAGATGAACTGCACCTTTAGAGAAATATGCAGTTCATCTCAAGTTGCTTCTATTTAAAGCCGCCTTTTAAAGCACCGCCAGCTTTATCAGTAACAACCTTCTGAGCTTTTTTTCCCGCCTCTGTACCAGCTTTCTGTGGCAGAGAACCACCTTTCTCCAGCCCTGTGGATATTGCAGTTCCCAAATTAACGCCGATCCAGCTAAGCATGCCAATCCAGAACGCCGGGAAAACCACATACATCATCCCCAGCACCAGATTCATGATCCAGCCGTCATTGGTTGAGCTGATGAAGTTAGCGAACGGCACAGAGCTGCTGGCCAGCCCCTGCTGTGCCATATTGTCGTAAAGAATGGTGATCATACGGTCATCGAGCCAGCCGGCCAGTTCCCACCAGAAGGTGATGAACTGCAGCGCAAACAGCGCAAATGAGATGGTCACCACCGTTTTGGGCTCGTAGGCACTGAACATCATCAGCACAGGGATCACCGTGATAATCATCATCTGCAGCAGCGCCTGAATCATCGGCAGGGCCTGTTTCAGCGCATCAAAGCCCGGCAGCGCTTCTGCCTGCTTGAGGCCAAGCCCGATGGTGGATGTCAGTCGTGTCACATTACCGACGACGCCGGTCACATTATCAGAACTTCCCACAGCATTAGTCGTTCCGTCTCCGGAGAGGCCGGCATTTCGGGGGCTGACCAGCCAGCGCAGGGCTACCTCCTCCCATTGCGTCCCCGGAAATGATCGCTGCATCTCCTTACGCGTGTTGTCACCAAAGCTGGCCAGCACCCGTTTGCGCAGCCCTGAAGAGCCATCTGACCACCACGTTTTACAGGTGGGGTAACCTCCCTGACCGGTATTCGGGTAGCCACTGTCACGCGTACTGTCATACGGCCACTGGCTCCTCGGTGTGGTGGCAGTGTAATAATCGTAATAGCCGGACGTATTCAGAAAATAGTCGCTGCCTATCCAGCCAACCGAGTTGATGGTAGCATCGCTGAGCTGGCTGTTGCTGTTTTTGAGACGGAAGTACGCCCGGGAGTAACACTGATCGGCAAAGTCCTGCACTTCCTGTAGCAGTACCGGGTCACGCAACTTCGTGTTCTGCACGTCAAACCGCATCTGGCGCAGCTGCGTGCCGCAGGGGATGGACGCAATCATCGCCTGAGTGGTGCCCTTCGACATCATGTGCAGCAGATACCACCAGATGGGCACCTCGGCCGTGCGGCCGTCAAAGTCGTTCACCAGTCCGCTGTAACCGGAGTTCTGCGGTGTGGGAACACTGACCCCGCACTGTTTTGCCCGTGAACTGTCAAATTTGATAGTACTGATATCCACTGGCAGCAGCGGAATGCAGCAGAACAACATCACGACAAACGAGACGTAGATGGCATGCTCGATGCGGGGCAGTGCCAGCAGTCCTTTATTACCTTCGTCCGCCCCTTCCTCCCGAACTTTCAGCCACACCCCCATCACCTTAAAGACCAGAGGCAGGGCAAAAAGCCCCGTATTGCCGAGGATGGTCCACATGGCGTTGTTCATCACCCAGCCGAACAGGATGAGAAAATACTCCAGAAAACTGTTCGCAGTCATTGTCCTCTCCTCACACTACGCCTGCCCAGGCCACGCACTCCGTGGCCGCAATAAACAACACACCGAGCAGCTCCGTACGCGGTAGGCGGCTCCAGACTTCCGGCCAGCGCGCCAGCATCTTCGGGCGGACCTTTATCCACCAGGCTACTGCGATGCCGGCATACATGAGCAGCCGCCAGGCAAACAGTGCCCATCGGCTGTCATGCAGCCAGCGTCGGGTCAGGTGGCCGTCCGGGTCGTATGCCATAAACACAGAGGCCAGTGCGAACATGGCCACGGTTATCAGCAGTAAGGCGGTAACCATCAGAACAATGCGGCCCGTACGACCGCGGAGAAAAGAGCGCTTCATATCACTGTGCTCCGGAGGATTGCGTCTGATTCATCTGGCTGAACCCCTGGTCCTGGTTGCCGGATTTCTGCTGCAGCTGGTTATCCTGGTTACGGGCGCCCTGACGTTCCAGCGTGGTGAGCAGGCTGTTGTTGCTGATGGCCTTACGCAGTTCCATCTCGTTACGCAGGGCGCTGATCTCACGGTCCAGGGCATCGATGCGGCGGTCACCCTCGGCAATCGCTTCAGGCTGCTCGGCGGCATTCGGTTCAGACTCACCGGTGGTCAGCATGCGGCGCATGGTGAGCGCGGTCTCGACGGTGTCGGCCATCGCCAGCTCACCGGCCAGACGCTGCACCAGAGCGGCTTTATCGGGGTCATCGCGCAGCGACTGAATGACGCCGCGTGTCACCACCAGACTGCCGGTTTTGAGCGCCCCAAGATTATCCGCGGTGGGCTGGAGCTGGCCACCGACGAGCTTATCCAGCTGTTCCAGGTTGGTTTTCGTTGCATCTTCCAGCACCGGTGAGAAACCGGTGCCGGCAACGGTGCTGCCGGGCTGATTGTCCGTGCCACCACTGGTGCATTCACTGGTCTCACGGCAGGTACGTATGGAGCGGTCACCCAGCACTTTTACCACCGCAGCGGCCGCATCATCGGACGACGGCCAGCGCTGACAGACGGTGCCGTTGCAACTGGCGGAACCCACGCTGCTATTGCTGGTCACTGGCAGGCTGTTCATCATGTTATAACCGGCTTTCGCCAGGTCACGGGTGGGCTGGATGGCCTGCTGCCCCTTACCCCCGCGCTTCTGCCCCCCTATCCAGGTCACACCTTCTTCACCGGTGGCTTTCTGCAGCTGCTGGTCACTGGAGACCGCATCGCCGCCGCTGGAAGCCACGATATCCTTATATTCTTCGGATACGGCCGCCTGCTGCCACTTGCTCCCCAGGGTGTAATCGGCGAGTTTTTTTGACATATTCTGGCAGTTCAGCAGCGCCTTATCGTAACTGAGCCCTGCCTGAAGCACCCCGTTGGTCAGCATTTCATACAGCCCCGGGTTGGCACGCTGGATGGCCATCGCCGGCATGCTCATCACCGCGCCGGTCGCGCCCTGAATCACGTTGCCCATCAGGTCCTTAAACCCGCTGGTGATACCGTTAAGCTGATTGCCAACGGTGGTTTTCAGGTCGAAATTGCCGCACATGAGGTCGCTGCTCCAGCCGCCGTTCAGCCCGAGGCGCGACATGTTGCTGCGGCTCGGCGGCGGGGAAATCACCGAACCGCCACCAATGGAATAAAAAAGACCGTCATTGATGGCACCGCTCACCGAGGCACCATCTGACGAGAGCGACGTATCGACGGCCAGAGCCGGCAGGGAGATAACAGAGAGAAGCGCGAACGCCGCCAGGGGGCGACGCAGTCGCCGCAGATGCTGCTGTTTCATCAGAAAAATCCTCAGGAGAAATCGGTGCTGTAAAGGAAGGTCTGGCCACGTCGCTTGCAGCAACTGTAGGGCTGCCAGAGTGCCCAGGCGTAGTTGCCGTCTTCGGCCGTCTGTCCGCCGGTGTCGGGGAATACCGCGCAGCTCTGCGACAGCTCAGGTGAAAGGCGCTGCCACTTGTGATTTTTTGTACCGGTGTTTTCCTGAACGGGTTCGGGTGGCCAGTAACCCGGCGAACGCTGGCCGGAGAGCGGGTTGTAGACATGTAACTGCCCTTCACGGGTGATGATGTCAGCCACCCGCTGTACCACGACGGCTGCCGATTTGTAGCTGTCGGTCTGGGTGACAAAGCCGCTGCGGGGGTAAAGGTTGCCCCACATATCGCCGCCGGTCGTGCTGCCGATTTCACGCTGACCGGGGATAAGCGCCTCCGGGTAGAGTGATTCCGGCACGCCGGTGCGCCAGGCCAGCGCATCGAGAGCGCTTGTGAAGTAAGGCATAAATGGCGTGGCGGCACTGTCGCACGAATAACCCGGCACCATCCCGCCGATGAGTCTGGTGGCCGGATGGCCATAAGCATCACCATAGTAAAAGTGCAGGTTCTGCTTGCGTTCACCCGGGGCTTTCATCTCCTGACGGCCGCCGCCGGTGGCCACACCTGCAGCGCCACCGAGCAGCGTGCTTTCGGTGCTGTCGGCCAGGCTACTGACAGCCGACATCTCGGTCCACGGATTGGCACCCGGGCTGAGGTAGGCCGAGACCACGGCTTCAGGAATAAAATGCGTGACCTTCACGGAGGTTTTAACGGAACAGCCGAACGGCGTGCAGAACAGCCAGTAACAGATACCGCTGATGCGCCAGCTGATACAGTCCGGACTGGCGGCACTGGAGAGCAGGCTGGCGGTATTGACGCTGGCCATCGTGCCCGTACAGACCATTAACGTGGCCAGCGCCAGCCGGCGCGGACGGGAGAGTGCCATGTTCACTGTGCAGTCTCCTTCCATGCGCTCAGACGCTGTGTGGCCACACCGGTGTCAGTGGTGCCATAGACCACCCATTTATCGTCAAACACCACGGCGGGGTATTTCTCAAGACCGAGAGACCAGGCGTGCGTAAGGCCGGCATACGTTGCAGCAAGGTCCTTCTGACGCTGCTGAAAACCGGGTGAGCTGATAACTGCGCGCGCCTGTTGCTCAGCCTGTGCCGGGTCAGCCGGCAGCGGGCCGAACAGCTCAGCCTGCAGCCGGTCAGGCGCATCCAGCAGAATGACGGTCACGTCAAGACCGGGATTGCCTGTGACCGGATGGGCGCTGTCGGTGTAAATGACGGTGCCGGCATGAACGCCGGCGGCAAGGAATAATGCTGCGAGGCAGCAGACGGGTAATTTCATGGAGAACACTCCCTGAGTGAGTAACCCGCTCAGGGTGCGTTCAATGACACAGCTGGTCAGTAATTAACTCTTAGCCCGGCTCTAATAATTTATCAGCCAGAGGACTGGTTGACAGAATTCAGAATCTGCACCATCACCGGACAACAGCGCCCGAGCCGCTTTCTCCAGTCGGGCATGCGTTTTACGGTGCTTACCCTGATTGTCAGAAAAGGATGCGGCAAGCTCACCAGACTGGGCGGCAATCGATTTCCAGACAGGGCAGGTCTTTCGCAGTATTGCGGTACGTGAGACGTTCAGTGCGCTCGGATTTTTACTGACTAGGCCGACCCGGGTCGTGACGTACCAGGACATCCTGATTGTAAACCGACACAGCTCCATCTTCCCGGAGACGATACCAGGCGTCATCGTCCTCAGCATCCCATGTCCCCAGCGCCGGCTGACGGGTATAAGTAACGCCTTCTAAATTTTCACATCTGAACTGTGCTAACCGCCACAAAAACATTAACCACTCTTATCACAATAATGTAATACTAATTCTATTGAATGATAATGATTACCATTTATAATATCATTATCATAAACTATTCGTAAAAAATACAAAAATCAGACATTAAATATGGGGTTAATTGCCATAAAAAGATAGAAACACAAAAAACTGATTTTTTTCAGTCTCTCAACACATCAACATATATTAATTATTAATAAGCATAGCGCTGTCATTTCTATATGATAGCGAGGCCCTTTAGGAATTTAATAAAGGTAAAGATTATGGACTTACGTTCGCAAAACCAGTCGATTCATTCCCTGCATCCATCCAGTCATTCCCCCACGCCTGAGCTTAAGGACGCTCTTTTCAATGACCAGCAGTTATCAGCCTGGGATAAGCAGACAAAGGATGTGCTGGCGCTGATGACGCGTACCGTTAAACAGGTTGAGAAACCCTTCAGCGGCATTTTCCCCCATGAACTGGTACAGGCGTTCAGCGGGGTTGATCTTGAAAAACCATTGGGCAGCAACGAAGCCGCGCTGGCAGAGCTTAGCGAACTTTATTTGCGCGATGCCGTCTGGTTTCACCACCCTAAATATATGGCACATCTGAACTGTCCGGTGGTACTCCCTTCTCTGCTTGCGGAACAGGTTATGGCGGTGGTAAACAGTTCGGTGGATACCTGGGATCAGAGCGCCGGTGGCACATTGATTGAACAGAAGGTGATTGACTGGACGCTCAATCGTATTGGATTACCCGCGGATGCGGACGGCATTTTTACCAGCGGCGGAACCCAGTCCAACCTGATGGCGATGTTACTTGCCCGTGACAGCTGGTGTGCGCTTCATCATCCTGGTTGTTTAATTAAACAGAAGGGATTACCAACGGAAGCCGGCAGATGGCGTGTCTTCACCTCTTCGCTCAGCCATTTCAGCATTCAGAAGTCAATGGCTATTCTGGGGCTGGGCTACGATGCGGTGATTTCAATCGATCATGATGAAAACTACCGTATGGATATCACTCATCTGGATCGGGAAATTCAGCGCTGCCACCAGGAAGGGTTGATCCCTATTGCCGTTGTGGCGACCAGCGGCACTACCGACTTTGGAAGTATTGATCCCATCGGGAAGATTTCCGCATTGTGTAAACAGTACGGTTTGTGGATGCATGTTGACGCCGCCTATGGTTGCGGCCTGCTGGTGTCGGAAAAGCATGCTCAGCGTCTTGCCGGGATTGAAAACGCCGACTCGGTTACGGTGGACTACCATAAGTCCTTCTTCCAGACGGTCAGTTGCGGTGCGTTTTTTGTCCGTAATAAGCAGAATCTGACCCACGTTACCCATCATGCAGATTACCTCAACCCGCTCAGCGCGCAACAGGAAGGCACACCGAACCTGGTCAACAAAAGTATCCAGACCACGCGCCGTTTTGATGCCCTGAAGATGTGGCTGACCCTGCGCATTATGGGGCCTGACGCGTTAGGTAAAGCCTTTGACACCATCATCGCCCTGACACAAACAGCCCACGCGCGGTTAAGTGCACACCCGTCCATTGAGGTGTTGCACGCGCCTGAACTCACCACCCAGGTTTTCCGTTACCTCCCCCGCTCCGGCGCTGACGATGAACAGGTCGATTCCATCAATGCCGCTATCCGTAAAGCACTTTTCCGATCAGGTAATGCGGTGATTGCCGGTACGAAAGTCAATGGTCGTCAGTATTTGAAATTTACCCTTCTGAACCCGGCAACAACAGTGGAAGACATTGACGATGTCATCGCGCTGATTGCGCATTACGGTCGGGAACAACTCCATGATCCCGCGTTGAACGTGGTTAATCAGTGAGAGCTTCGTGATGAACAACAACATTTATGACTTTATTGGTATTGGTATTGGCCCGTTTAATCTGGGATTAGCCTGTCTGAGTGAGCCCGTTGCAGACCTTAACGGGGTATTCCTCGATCAAAACCCCGGCTTTGACTGGCATATCGGTATGATGCTGGAAAGTGCGCATCTGCAGACACCGTTTATGGCTGATCTGGTGACGCTGGCCGATCCAACCAGTCCTTACAGTCTGCTGAATTATATGAAGCAGAAAGGAAAGTTATATTCTTTTTACATCCGGGAAGACTTTTTCCTGATGCGCCGGGAGTATAACCAGTATTGTCAGTGGGCCTGCTCAAAACTGAGTAATCTGCACTGGAATACCCGGGTTGAATACGTCAGTTATGATGACAGCATGCAGTGTTACCGCGTGACATCGGTTGATACCGTGAGCGGAAAACAGAAAACGTGGCTGGGACGTCATCTGGTACTGGGTACCGGGCCTGCGCCCTGGATCCCGGCGTGCAGCCAGCCTTATCGCAATCTGTTCACCCATTCTGGCGAATACCTGCAGAATAAAGCACAACTGCAGAAGAAACGCTCCATCACCATCCTCGGAAGTGGACAAAGCGCGGCGGAAATTTATTATGATTTACTGACCGATATTGATCAGTTTGGCTATCAGCTGAACTGGATCACCCGCGCGCCCCGTTTCTATCCGCTTGAGTACACCAAACTGACTCTGGAAATGACCTCACCAGAATGGATCGATTATTTCCATCGTCTGCCTCCCGCGAAGCGCGATGCCCTCAATGCCCAGCACAAAAATCTCTATAAAGGGATTAACAGCAGCCTGATCAACGACATTTATGACCTGATGTATGTCAAGCAACTGAATGGTGTGCTGGACGTCAATCTGTTTACCCATTCAGAGCTAACAGATATACGCCGGTTAGCGGCAGGTGGATTCGAACTGTCGTTGCATCAGCAAGAACAGGACTGCGCTTTCACGCATTGTACGCAAGGGTTAGTGATGGCAACGGGGTACCACTATCGTCCGCCTTTATTTATTGAAGGCATTTCTCAGCGTTTACGCTGGGATGAGAAAGGTCGCTACGACGTCCAACGTAATTACAGTATTGACCACCACAATCAGGTCTTTGTCCAGAATGCCGAATTGCATACCCACGGCTTTGTCACGCCGGATCTGGGCATGGCCTGCTACCGCAATTCCATTCTTCTCCGTGAGCTGACAGGACGAGAGGTGTATTCCATTGAACGCCAGATCGCCTTCCAGACATTCTCCGCACAACCGGAACGTTGATATGCCACAGTCATTTGTATTTCAAACCACGCGCCCGGCGGGGCAGTTCACCCTCCGGCCAATGAGAGCGGAAGATGCGTCGCTCATCCACAGTTGGGTCACCCGCGACTATGCCCATTTCTGGGGCATGCAAAACGACACACCTGAACAGGTTGCGTCATTTTACCAGTCACTGACAGATGGCAATCCGCGGGCGGCGCTGATTGGCGCCTGCGACGATAAACCGGCCTTCCTGATGGAATTTTATCGTGCCGCTGAGGATGACGTGGGCAAATTCTATGCCGCTCAGCCTGGCGATTACGGCATGCACCTGCTGATTGCACTTGCCGACAATCCGGTTAAGCAGTTCAGCTGGCAGGTTTTCACGGGGGTCATGGACTATATGTTCAGCCTGCCGGAAGTGAGCCGGGTCGTGGTTGAGCCCGATGTACGGAATAACAACATTCACCGGCTGAACAAGCGTGCCGGTTTCCGCTATCAGACAACGATTGATATGGGCCATAAAACGGCATGGCTGGCGTTTTGTCAGCCTGAAGATTATCAGCAGGCTTTACAGAAGGAATCCCTGAATATGAATAATACACCCCTCCTGCTTACCGGCGCGCATTTGTCAGGTGAAAACTGGACGCAGGCCAACCGTCTGCTGATCCGTAAAGCGATTTCCGAATTCTCCCATGAACGGATCACTGAACCGACCCCGCTGGGGAAAGACCTTTACCGCCTTGCGGTACCCGGAACGGAAACAGAATATCAGTTCAGGGCAAGCCGTCTGGCACTGGATCACTGGGAAATTGACGCGGACTCGCTGATCAAACAGGAGAATGGTCAGGTCCTGCCGCTGGATGCGTTGCAGTTTATTGTCGAATTTAAAGAAAAAATTGGCATTTCTCAGGCGCTGCTCGCGACCTATATGGAAGAGATCAGCAGTACGCTGTGCAGCAGTGTATTTAAGCTGCAGAAAAATAACCCGGACAGTCAGACACTGGTTCATGCGGACTTTCAGACCGTTGAGTCATCAATGACCGAAGGCCACCCCTGTTTTGTTGCCAACAATGGCCGTATTGGCTTTGATGCCCGTGATTATTTAGCCTACGCCCCCGAAGTGGCCAGCCCGATTAATCTGGTCTGGGTCGCCGTTCATGTGCGTAATGCACACTTCTCCAGCCTCAGTAATCTTGCCTATGAACAACTGCTTAATGAAGAGCTTGGGCAGTCCACTGTTGCCGATTTCAGGGCGCATCTGAACAGGAACGGTCTGAAACCAGAAGATTATCTTTTCATGCCTGTTCATCCCTGGCAGTGGCAAAACAAACTGCTCACCGTCTTTGCCGCGGATATTGCCCGTAACGATATTGTTTACCTTGGCACAGGGGATGATCAGTACCAGGCGCAGCAGTCTATTCGTACCTTCTTCAACCGCAGTCAGCCCGGAAAACGCTATGTCAAAACGGCCTTATCGGTACTGAATATGGGCTTTATGCGCGGACTGTCGCCTTATTATATGGCCACCACGCCCGCCATTAATGAATGGCTTGAAAAACTGGTTGCAGACGATGACTGGCTGCAACGCTGCCACTTCCGCATCCTGCGTGAGGTCGCGGCGATCGGCTATCATAACCGCTACTATGAGCAGGCAATTAAAGGCGATTCTGCCTATAAGAAAATGTTTGCGGCGCTGTGGCGCGACAACCCGGTTGCCAACCTGAAACCCGGACAGCGATTGATGACGATGGCCTCATTCCTGCATGTTGACCATCATCAGAAACCGTTGCTTCCGGCGTTGATTGCCGATTCCGGTCTGCCAGCGGCACAGTGGGTCGAACGTTACCTGACCTGCTATCTGAGCCCGCTGTTACATTGTTTTTATCAGCATGATCTGGTCTTTATGCCCCACGGCGAAAATCTGATCCTTCTGCTGGAAAATAACGTCCCCGTCAGCGCGTATATGAAAGATATTGGTGAAGAGATTGCAGTGATGAACCCGGACGCCGTACTGCCAGAAAAAGTGCAACGGCTGGCGGTTGATGTCCCGGAACCTCTCAAGCTGTTATCGATCTTTACCGATGTTTTCGATTGTATCTTCCGATTTATCAGCGCGATATTGCATCAATCAGGTACGTTATCACAGGACGTGTTCTGGCAGTCAGTCGCATCCTGTGTGAAGGCATATCAGCAGGCTCATCCACAGCTGGCCAGTAAGTTTGCCCGTTATGACCTGTTTGCGCCAGAATTTACTCGCTCCTGTCTGAACCGCCTGCAACTGGCGAATAACCAGCAGATGATTAATCTGTCCGATCCTGCGGAAAATCTTAAATTCGCCGGAACCCTGGATAATCCAGTTCACCGCTGGCGGTAAACAACGCTGACCATCCTGGCGTGGCTCCTGTGGGGCCACGTTTTTATTTGTTTCTTTTCGGGGAAATATTCGTCATGGCGTTTTTCGTACCTGTATCACATCTGACTTTCCGCTATCTGGTTTTTCCGTTTTCTCTGGTCCTGTTTGAATTCGCGACCTATCTCGCCCATGACATGGTCCAGCCGGGCATGTTGCTGGTAACCCGCGAATTTAATGCCGGGCCTGAATGGGTATCCACGTCACTGACGGCTTATTTAGCCGGTTGAATCGTCCTGCAGTGGCTGCTTGGTCCACTCTCCGACCGGGTCGGACGTCGTCCCGTCATGCTCGCCGGAACGGCGTTTTTTATGCTGTCCTGTCTCGCAACCTACTGGGCACAGAGTATTGAACAGTTTGTTTTATTACGCTTCCTGCAAGGGATGAGCCTGTGCTTTATTGGCGCGGTCGGTTATGCCGCGATTCAGGAAGCGTTTGATGAAACGCACAGTGTGAAGATGATGGCCCTGATGGCCAATGTGGCCCTGCTGGCACCGCTGGCCGGACCGCTGGCAGGCGCAGCCTTTCTCTCTTTCGGTGACTGGCGAGCGATGTTCCTGTTGTTCAGCAGCATCACTGCCGTCGCCCTGCTGGGATTGTGGCACGCCATGCCTGAAACCGCTGGAAACAGCAGCGCGACCTTCTCACTAAAATTTCTGGGTAAGGAATACTACGGCCTGCTGAAAGATAAGCAGGTGATCAGAGGATCGCTGGCGATTGGTCTGGTGACGGTACCCTGTCTTGCCTGGGTTGCTTTATCGCCCGTGATCCTGATCCACGATGGCGGAATGAGTAGAATGGTGTACGCGCTGCTGCAGGTGCCGGTGTTTATCGCCATGATTGCCGGTAACCTGACACTGAGCTGCCTTGCCAGCCGTCTGCCGATTGAGCAACCGCTGAAGCTCGGCGCCTGGCCAATCCTTACCGGTCTGGTGATGGCGACAACGGGTTCTCTCAGTCACGCCTACAGCCACCTCTGGCTGACAGCCGGGCTCAGCCTCTACGGTTTTGGTTCGGGTATGGTGGGTGCCGGACTTTACCGTCTGACTCTGTTTGCCGGAACGGCCGGAAAAGGGAGCACCGCAGCCATGCTGGGAATGATGAGCATTCCTGTTTTTGCTATCGGAATTGAAGTCGCGAAAAGCGCTTACTTTACTGGTGGCAGTATCGGGTTTAGCGCGGTGAACCTGGTATGCGGCCTGCTCTGGTTATGGCTGGTGCGGAAATTTCTGCGTGAAGGTCAGCGCCGGAAGGCCATTCAATGTGGGGACTTAAATCAGTTGTAGGGGCGCACCTTGATGCGCCCCTGGGCGGCCTGAAGTCCGCCCCTACATCGGTATCACTGAGAGCAGATCAGAAGTCATAACCGACCGTTGCCACGATAGTACGTTCTGCGCCCCAGTAGCAGTAGCCCGTACCATAACAGGCCGCGACGTAGTCACGATCTGTCAGGTTATTGGCATTAACCTGTACAAATGCACCTTTAAGCTGGCGGCTCCAGGTTCCCAGATCTGCTCGAACCGACGCATCAAACAGGGTTGCAGAAGGCAGTCGGGTGGTATTTTCATTATCTGCCCACTGTTTACCAATGTAACGCACCCCAGCACCGATGCTGATGCCATAATCAAACTGATACTTCGCCCAGGCCGAAGCCATTGAGTTAGGTGTCACATACGGAGTATGGCCGTCGTTTCCGTCAACGGAATCTTTATAACGCACATGGTTAAGCGTGTAGCTGGCAATGGTACTCAGACGAGGCGTCAGTTGATTATGGGCTTCAAGCTCAATACCCTGCGAATGCACCTTCCCTGCCGGTTCATAGTAAGAGCCGACAACGACACGGTTGCCCACATCTTTCTGCGTCAGATCATAGATCGCAACAGAGTAAAGATCGGATGTCCCCAACGGCTGGTATTTCACCCCGGCTTCGTACTGTTCAGAAGTGGTAGGTTTGAGGAGATTACCATCCTGACCGGAAAGCGACTGCGGTGTGATTGCCTGGCTGTAACTGACATAAGGTGAGATGCCGTTATCAAACGCATAAAGCAGCGCTGCACGCCCGCTGACATGATCGTCCTGACGACGGTATCGGGTGCCATAATCGTAATTGTCGGTTTGAGACACGATGCGATCATAACGACCGGACAGGTCCAGATGCCATTTATCCCAGACCATTTCATCCTGTAAATAAACCCCGGTCTGGTAATAACGACGCTGTGAATTATAGAAAGTGTAATCCGAATTGACGCCTACCGCTTTGCCCGTCAAGGCATTGAGCTGGCTGGCATAACCACTGGCATTGCTCAGGTCATTTTTATACTGATGATACTCCGCCCCAAGTACCACTTTATGTTCAACGGCTCCCGTTGAAAAATCTGCTTCCAACTGGTTGTCAATGGCAAAGGCATCGAGCGAAGAACGTGAACCGGAATAATAGCGATTCAGCAGATCGGTGTTCGTGGTATCCCAGCCAATCTGATAGACCTGATCGAGATCGACGTTGGAGTGTGAATAGCTGGCATTTGAACGGAACGCCCAGGTATCGTTGAAACGGTGTGAAAACTCAGCACTGTAAATCTGCTGGCGCCGCTTGAACTGATCCAGATTGGTCTCGCCATCATAGAAGCCGGTGCTCAGCTTACGGCCATTATGCCCGGTGATGCTTCCATCCCCGGGCACCGAACCATGATATCCTCCAGAAGGGTCTTTTTGCAGATAAGCACGCAGCAGCAACGACGTGTCTTCATCAGGTTGCCACAGCAGTGAAGGCGAGATCGCGTATTTTTCTTCACGAGTATGGTCGTACTGGGTATCACTGTTACGGGTAATCCCCGTCAGACGGAATGCCCACTGATCGTTGATAGCATTAGTGTAATCGAACGCAGCACCAGTGGTGCTGTTCGTTCCGGCGGACAGCCGGAAATGCCCCTCCTGCGTAAACTGCGGGCGCTTCGAGGTTTCCATTACTAAGCCGCCCGGTACGGTCTGACCATATAAGGCGGAAGAAGGCCCTTTAATGACATCAATACGCTCAAGGAACCAGGGATCGACCTGCAGAATGTTATAGCTGCCAGCATCACTCATCAAACGCAGACCATCAAGGAAGATGTTATCGACATCTCCGCCGTGGAAGCCCCTGAGTGAAACGGTATCGTAACGGGTAGCTGCGCCAGCAAAATTGGTAAAGGCCCCGGCGGTATAGTTCAGCGCCTGGTTAACATCCATTGCCCCCTGATCTTCCATTTGCTGTCGGGTAACGACAGAAACCGACTGACCTGTCGTAATCAGTGGCCGGTCTGTTTTGGTCGCCCCTTTACTGACTTTTGTCGCGTAACCTTCCGTCGGTGTCGTCGCTGTTTCAGCAGACTGCGCGGTCACAACCAGCGTATCTGCCGCATACGTCAGAGATGGTGAAAAAAATGCGATGGTACAAAGCAGGGCTGAACGCTTCGGAGTAAAAGGCATTCTCATCAGTCTTTCCTTGTGTGTAGTGAAGTAATCACCCTTTTTTCGTTCAAAAAATAAGGTGTAACATACTCTAACTAAAATTAAACAAACATAAATGAGAATTATTATCCTTCTTATTTTCTTTTACAAGCATTAGTGTGACTAGAATGTAACCGTTAAGTGAGCGCCGTATTGACGGTTATCTGTCGGTGAGATCTACGCTCCATGGCAGCAGTTTGGCCACTTTATTTGAAGGCTATTCCTGCAATACACTCATGATATGGCGAAGGTAGGCTTCCGGAACGATGCCGTTCAGCCGGCAGCTCCCGATCAACCCGTACAGTTGCGCACCACGATCACCACCATGGCCCGAACCGAAGAATAGATAATTTTTTTCTGCCCAAACTTACTGTCCGCTGCGCTTTTACCCCGGATAACGCTGACGATATAAGGATTTTATGTCAGCGCGATAAGGGTTAAATAAAGGAGCTGTAATTACGTCTGTGGAAGAATAACCGGCAATGTTCAGGCAGCCGAACTGCCGTTGGAGAGATATGGAACTGAAAGACAGCATCGCTGAATTACTGGAAAGCCGGGGACAGTGGCGCCGTGCCGCACGCCGCTGGCTTGCTGTGATGGATCTGACGACCGACGAGGTCGAAAGAGAAGCCATTGCACGCCGTCGGGAACACTGCGTTGATATGAGCGCGAACATACCACTGGACAGGCGACGGAGTGAAACACGGCGCCTGTATAAAATTCAGAGCCGTTACGATGTTGGCTACTGACAGTTGAGAGTCGATCTCTGACACACTTAAGGGACCGCCAGTAAGGCTACTTCGTGCCAGGAACGGACGTTTCTAACCTCGTGGTATGTGAAATTCAGGGAAACAGGTCAGTCCTACTGTGTACATGCTGGAGGTGAGCGCAAAGAAGATATTATAACTTTGCGCGCAGCTTACCTTCAACCTCCGGGCCACTCTGTGATACGGTTACATTCTGGCGGTGTCACAAAAATCACGCGTTCTGTTGCGTCGCAATCTGCAACGCCGCGCGGACCTCTTCATAGATGGGTAGTGAGACGCCCGGCGTATCAAGCGTCGCGATCACGACATAAGGGATCCTGAGTTTTCTGATACCTGCACGGCCATAGCAGTTAATACGGATGGCAAGCTGATCGCCTCTAGTAAATGCCGATGCACGATTTCCTCTGCGAACCTCGTGATAAACGGTGCCATTCTTGAGGTGGGAGGGGTAATTATCGAACTCATCCAGATCGATAGCGCCAAAAGCAGGGCTGGCCCACAATTGAGCACCACGGTAGTCTTTATGACCATGATTTACCGGTGAGAACCAAGCCACCGTCACAATGAGGCGACGATTGATGGTCCGCGCGGCCAAGCTGGGGGGAAGTGGCAGGAAGAAATCCTGTGCCTTTTCACCCTCGATGACGTTGGTGTACAGCAGCGTAGCTTGGTTGTCATGACAGAAATGAATACGGCTTTCATTGACACTGCCAAAACCCAGATACTGATTCAGGTCCGACTTGAACGTCCGGCTGCCATTTACATCAAGATGGCGGCTGATAAGCTGTTTTGACAGTACATTGTGTTCAGCGCCATGGATTATCATGGCCTTAAGAATCAGCGCGTCAGGGGCTTTAGAGAGCGCCTCCCCATACCCAAGTTCTTTCATTTCCTGAAGCGTTTCATGAAGCATGGCAAGTCTTCGGGTTGCCAGCGCCGCTGCATTACTTGTGCCAGATGTAAACCCATACTGGTTAACGGCCCCTGTAGCTCCAGGCATAGCAGACTGAAGACCAGGCCCGAAGCGAGGAGTCTGAGAAATAACCAGCCTAACCGGATCACGGGCTGTAATGGTTTTATTAATGTAAGTCTGTCTGCCGCCAGGCATATGAATTTCGGGTTTGACCGATTTGCGTCTGCCCAGCGCAACGGTGTTGATGGGGGAAAACATTCCCTGTGTTCTAAAAATGTCTACCTGATTAGCCGGGATTACTCCGGTATAGCCATCGTGATGCGTAGCGCCAACGGTCAGAGCGTTGATTGACTCTGCTGGCGACAGTAGGCGTCGCAGCGGACGCTGCATTGCAATAGCCTTAAGAGCATGTTCTTCCAGTTCATCGGGCGTTAGTGCACCAAAATCGTCCCCTGCAACATTATCCAGAACCAGCTGCATCCCGAAATTACCTGCGCTGACGACAAAAAGCACTTTAAACTCGACAGAAAGCCAGTCAAGCATGCGCGCCCATGGGCTCATATGCGCATCAAACATTCTGCAGGGATCGCCCACGGAAAGGTTAATGATCGAAACATCCGGGGCAGTAGGGGGCTGACCGTTTTCCCCTCTTTTCATTCTGACTACAGCTCGGTGGATCAGGTCAGCCGGCAGATAGTGAGTCGGTATCTGTTCTCTGACGCTTCCGTTAAATCCTGCGCTACCAGGTGCCATGATGGGCCTGACGTGAACACGGCGTCGAAGCGGGGGCTCTTCGGGATCTGACAAATCACCGTGCACAATCAAAGAAGCCATTGAAGTCCCGTGGCTTTGATGGGAAGGTGAATCATAGAGTGACTCAAAGTCATCCGGGTCATCAATTTCGAGTCTCCCACTTAGCGCCTGATGATTCTCGAGCGGAAGCCCGTCTAGTAAAGCAATTACTGGACTGGCGTAAGGATCAGGCATGGATTGATGGCCGAACGGCAGCCCCTCATTGGCAACCATATCCTGGCTGTACACGGGGATCGCGCACTGTCCGAGTGGTCTGAAATACATAACATCGTCACAGCGCATGAGTTCCAGAACGTCGGCTCCATCAACCAGTACCTGCTGAACCTTGCTGACAGGCAGCTGACCAACAAGTGCGTGATAGCTGATCCCCACATGAAGACATCCGCCGGTAATGTCTCCACCGGCTTGGGCAATAAGGCGTCTTATCCGCGTTTCCGCTCTGACCTGCTCTGCGGGCAAAGCCCGGTACCAAAGTTCGATTTCAAAGGGCACCAGAGCATCATATCCGGCCGCAGCATCCTCTACAAGAACCTGCCAGTTCTCCACTACCAACGTTGCCTCCAGCCTGTCTCGAGTATCCCAGAACCTGATATCAATCAGTCTGTTGAATACATCTTTCAGAGGACCATAGCCGCGCTCAACGGTACGGGTTCTCTGATATTCGCGCCACAACGCCAAGAGGCGACTGAGCCCGGCTTGGTTGCTCATGGTGAGATAAGCGTTTTTGGAGGTAGGGGTACGTTTGTTGTTGCTCAGCGTATAATAATCTTCGCTGTCAAAAGACTTCTCAAGCAGGGCTGAGGAGAGATATTCAAAACCTTTAACGCGGGCGAGCGCATTAGCAACGCCCTGAATTTCACCCGCAACCTCCAGAACGAGCACTTTTTCTGGCAGGAACCCTTCGGCAGTATCAGCAAGCTCAATATATTCCGCAAATTTACGTTCAAGCCTCTCAACTTTGGGTATTACCCAATCGGCTTGAATATTGAAGGGCGGTGATTGTATCGATGATACAAAAGGCTTAAGGTCGTCCCTCTCATTAACTGCTTTCGGTGCGGTAAATATTAGTAGAGGGTTCTTCGCCATTTCACGTTCCTTCTATGTGAATTAATTTTCCTGTCGGTATCTCTCCGTCCAGTATTTAAGGCAATGAGCGGAAATATCCTTCAGCTTATTTTTACTTGCAGGAAGTCCAAGCACGTATTTACGTTGCACGTCGAGAGCAAATTCTTCGAGTTCGGCAAAGCTCAGTCCTGACAGTTTTCTGGCGAGAGTTGAAGGTGCCAGTCCCAGAGAGTGACCAACACGTTTTTCAAACTCTTCAAACCATTTTGTTGCCATAAGCTGTGTTGGAGCAGGAACTGTTATCTGTAACTGAAATCTGCGCCAGATGGCTTTATCGAGCATTGATTCATGGTTTGTGGCCCCTACGACCACAACATGACTAGGCAATAGATCGATTTGCTTAAGCAGTGAGTTCACTACACGCTTCATTTCACCGTTGTCATTAGCATCTTCGCGCTCTTTTCCGATGGCGTCAAATTCATCAAAGAAGAGAACGCAGCGTTGAGTTTTCACAAACTCAAATAATTTATCAATCTGCTGCGCTGTCTCGCCAAGGTAACGATTAATGATGCCTTCGTATTTAACCGTGAAGAACGGCAGAGAAAGATGATTTGCAAGCGCCTCAGCAATGGAGGTTTTACCGTTGCCCGGGGGGCCAGACAGAAGAAGTTTATGCCGGGGTTCAAGATTATAGGACCGCAGAATATCGCGGCGTGTGTGCTCTTCGATAAGCTCCAAAAACTGGGTTATAACTGATTCAGGAACAATCAAGTCATCCAAAATTTTGCGCGGTTGAATTTCATAGAACGCATTTTGAAGATCATTATCGTAGGTGTAGCGACGCGTCTCACCTGAGACTGAACTGGTAAGAATATTTTTTAGCTTGTCTGCCAGTTGATACTGGTGGCGTGCCGTGGCCTCCGCAGCTATCGCTTCTGCGGTAATTTTGAAACGCGGCAGGTCACCCTTTATCCCCGTTTCCACTAAATTCAGCACTAAATCTGCTCTGGCCATTACTTACCTCACATTCCTACAGAGTATAGTTTATCAAGCCGATGAGACCCGGCAAACACATATCTGGTCGCCCCCTTCAACTTGGGCTCTCATGCTTCCCTGGTGGGTCAGAACAAGATTGATCTGTACTGGGATTTTAAAATTCATGTCATGCTTATCATAAAAAACATGGCGTATTAAGGGTTATAATAAGTAGCAGCCTAACCGTTAGAGCCTTTAAACATCGGAATATATCTCTGAATTTGGCTCGATTGTCTCTGTTAAGTCGCCTGCTCATAATTTTTTCTCCTGCTCAAATGGCTCACGCTGCAATCCTAAGCTGGAACATTAAATTCTTGTTTTCAGCCTATCGTAAGGTCTGCCACTTTAATCGATTCGAATGCTGCATGTCCGCTTCACGCCATGAGACTTTCGACAAGCTTTTAATGGCCTCTGCGGGCTCTATGCCGCCCGCACCGCAGCCTGCGTGTTTGTCAGACAGCAAACAACGCTGTCCGACAAACACGCAGGTCCTGTTAACTGCAGATATCCCCGCCGGTGACTCTGTCAATCTCTTTCAGCACCCACAGCAGGTCGGTGGCGTCGGATACGCAGATATTCCAGCGCAGGCTATTTCTGAATTCAGCCTCACCTGGCCACAGGGTGTTACCCGTCACGGTGATCAGAATATCCAGTTTTTTTTCATTCACATCAGTCAGGTGCACGGCCATGCAGCTACGACGGCCAATCCGATGCGGGTATACAGAAAACAGCACCGGCTTCTCAAGGCGTTTCATAATTTCGCGCTGCAGTATCTCCAGCGATAAACTGTCAGACTGGCCAATGGATGCTGTACCCTGCGGTGGTACGGTAAAAATGACAGAGGCAATCAGTGCCTTGTCCGGTACGACCACTGGCGGCGCCATAGTCAGTTTTTTCATGGATTCTCCTGTCAGATACTCAGACCGCGATTTTCATCAAGCCGGCGCGCAACATGAAACGCAGCCTCAAGCTCACTGCACTGTAATTCATCCATAAGCAGCCGTCGTTCAGCTTTTTCCTCTTTTTCTGTCATACCCAGGGCGAGATACAGGCTCGGAGGAACGGCGCGAAACAGGGCCTGGACCTTACGCGACAGAATCACACCCTCTGTATATTTTTTAGGGAGTTTGGTGGCAGACATCAGCATCGTCTTCTGCTCATCCGTCAGCGTTTTGAAGCGCGCAATCTGTTCCACTTCGTCAGGAGGCATCACCAGACAAATCCACCACTCCGCCATATTGAGCATTTTTTTGGCCGTATCCGGGAAGTCAGCGAGGTTCTGAGTGAACAGCCAGAGCCAGGCACCGAGCTTACGCCACATCTTCACTATTTTAGTCGCGTAAGGACCCAGCAGAGGGTTCGCTGTCACAATATGTGCCTCATCAATCGGAACGATAATATCCCGATCGCTGTACTGCTCCCGCTCGGCGATATTATTAATGGTATTAAGCAACGAAATCACGGCAACCGCCATCTGTGCCTCATAGCCTTCACGGGCCAGTGTGCCGAGGTCAACAATGGTCACGTCAGCCTCCGGCCACGGCGTACCAGGCCGGTTAAAGAGATCCCCCTCAAACCCTTCACTGAACATCCGCAACGCTTCCGACATCTCCTCCGCACGGGCCCGGCGGGCGGGAGTGCGTTTTTCACGACCATCCTCACCCAGACTGATATCCCGCGCAATATTCTGCAACGCAAACATCAGGTCTTCCGGCAGCATCTGTCGGTCAGCCTCAAAAGCGGTACGGGCGGCGATCATGATGGCCTCGCGTATCATCCCGCGATCGGCGCGTGTCATCCTCTGCTCCTCAGCCGATTCGCCACCTGTTATCATCAGGCGAGCCGCAATCTCCATCTCACCCAGCACGTCACGCTCTTCATCTTTATCCTCATCGTCATCAATATCGGGAAGCGCATCTTCACTGATGATGAGTTCATCCGGTCTTGCCTGCATCAGCAGATGCGAATCGCCGAACGGCGCCAGCGAGATGGCCTTACCGGGTTTGATGCTGACGCGATGCACGGACAGCCCGAGCGAGCTGCAGTAATCGCCGAACAGCCCGAAGCTGTTACCGGCTTCAAGCAGAAAAATACGTGGCCGGTAGATGGACATCATCTGCGCCAGCTCACAGAGTGCTGTGGCTGATTTACCGGCGCCGGTGGGGCCAAACAGCAGTTTGTGCGCGTTCTGCGTACGGTCATTTTTATTCAGGGGATCGACGGACAGCGGGCCGCCGCCGCGGTTAAAGAACGTAAAGCCCGGATTGCCGGTGCCGGTATCACGCCCGTACACCGGTGCCAGGCAGGCAAAATGCTGCACAAACATCAGCCGCGTGTACCACTGGTGTCTGTCCTGCGCCGGGTTAAAGCACATCGGCAGGGCGCGCATATAGGTACTGAGTGGCCCGATATCATGCTCAGGGTTGACCGGCTCAAGACCGCAGTTGAGCAGCTTGCTGCTGAGATCGAGATAGCGTCTGTCCAGTGAAGGCAGGTCACGCGCTTTAATCAGCAGGGTAATGGCGGCACGGTACAGTTTATGCTTGTTACCGAGGTAGGTTCGCGCCGTTGCCGCATCCTCCCGGGCACGCAGCGGATCCACGTTCTCGCCCATTGAGTCGCGGCTCAGACGGGCAAAGTTTTCCTCCAGCTTATCCTGAGGATGGATAACCAGCGTCAGGGTGAGTACGGTGCCCTCCGGTAACAGGTCCATGATGGCATTGATATTATCGCCGCGCTTCACCTCACCGGTCAGGTGTCCGGTTGAGGGGGCGTTACGCAGGCGGGCCACCGGCACGGCCTTATGTGCCACATCATCAAACCACCATACGCCTTTTTCAGCATCGCTCCGGGGCCGTGTAAACCAAAGGCTCTCACTGAAATCATTCAGTAACGGCAGTTCGCCCGGGGAATCATCCGTATGTCTGGCACAGCGATAGAGAGTGGCCTTATCTACCCACTCTGGTTCCGGATTGAACCAGCGCAGCAGCCAGCTGTGGATCTGTTCGCCGTTCTGCCGCTGGCTCTGTATACCAGCTCCGCTCATCGCGGCCGTAAGGCGATCGCATACCTGTTTAAGCAGCACTTCAGGTGCCATCGGGTCACGATACGGTGATTCAACCCAGCGGTAAATCACCATGCGGGTACGTCTGATCTGGCCGCGCCAGGGCGCACCGGTGACGGCGTCATCCAGAAACAGCCCTTTTTCAGTCGCCACATTCTCAAGGTGACGAGCCTGCTCCTTAAGCCAGGCTTCCGTAAAGGTGGTTCCCTGCGCCCGTGGTTTCACATATCCGCGGATTTTATCCATATACGCGGTCAGGTCTGACTCGTCCTGAAAGTAGAACTGCACCACCCACTGATGGGCGTCGAGCTCCGGCAGGCTGTCCTGCAGGGCGTTTTCCACCACATCGCGGATTTCATCGAGCCGTGAATCCGGACGCCCCTCGGTGCCCACCGGAATAATTTCGTAAACGGCCCCGACAGAGACGCCGTCATCGAGCAGCATGCACTGATGTTCCGGAAGATACTCTCCCCACGGGATATGATCGATAATGGACGGGGCCGTATCATACAGCTTCGCTTCATCACCACGGGTCAGTCGCCCCTCGCGTGTGAGCGGCTCATGGCCGTTAACGGAAAACGGCCCGTCACCGTACTGGTGCGTTGCCTTCGATTCGGCCCTGCGACGGAAAAGAGAAAAAGCCATCACAAATCCTCCGTGCGCTCACCGGGCAGCGCATACTGCACCTGGCTGTAGAATGGGAAAACCGTACTGTAGCCCGGCACCGGCGTATTGCCATCGGCCAGATGCGGGAACACGTACATCACCATGTCGGGATTGGGCAGGCGCGGAAACGTCTGCTGGATTTCGTTCTCCTGGGTGCGGCTGTAGCTGTCCCGCGTCTGCTGTGAAATAACCCGTTCGCTGTCAGTGACCGGGCGGCGCAGGGTGGTCCGGCTCTCGCCGGTTGCATGGGTTGCGGAGGCTCCATCGTTCCACAGCTCCAGCATGGTGCTGTCGCCGGGCGGCAGCATCTCATCTTTTGACGTGCTGCAGCCGGTCAGCAGCAGAACCAAAGCGGTGACTGAAAACAGGACAGAAAGGCTGTTACCGCTGCGCATCAGACACCTCCACCCCTTCAGGATCAGTAATATATGCTGACAGACGCAGAATGCGCCCGTCAGGTAACGGAAAAAGCATATCGTTGTTTTCTCGGGCAAGTTTCTGCCCGACGGAGTACATGGCCCAGTCCGTCACATCGTGAGGCTGGCCCTCCCATTTCCCGTTGTCTTTTCTGACAAAGCCGGCATACAGCCGCCCACCGAGAGGGGCATACCCCACCCGGTATTCAAGATTAGTGTTTTGCATCGGAATCTCCGTCAGTCCATACCCGTGCCGCTGCCGGCAAGGCTGAAGTCGTATTTAACTTTGCGGCCTTTTTCTTCGTAATCGATGGCCAGCTGGCGCGTGATGTGCAGTGCCACGGTCTGACCCGGTGGCACATAGATGGCATCAAACGTCTGGCCGTAGCGGGCCTTCACCCAGTCGATCGTTTCCCGCATGCCACCGGAGAGCGCTTTACCCAGCACGGCCTGACCGGCATCACCGGTCAGCGTAGAGGTCACGCCTCCATAACCATTGGTCTGGGTGGTACTCTGGTTCTGGGCAAAGGCATCCCCTGCGGCACCTGCGGCGGCCAGTCCGGCGATAGTAGGCAGGTACGTCGAGGCATTGCTTTTGCGCGTCCCGGAGATGCAGGGAATACCGTTATCATCTGAGAGCCAGCCGATACTGCTGTTATTGCCGTTCGCGTTACCGCTGTTCTGGTTGCCGCCACTGTTCTGGCCATCCGGCGACGGGAGTGTCCTCACCGTGCCGTCGGTAAAGACAAAGGTGATACTCGTGATGGACCCGCGCACGCACGACAGCGTCCAGTCCCCCGTCGCCGTACCGGAAACAATGGCTCCCTGCACGTCGGGCAGCTCGATGCCGTTTGCCGTCAGGTTGTCTTTGCCAATCATCACCTTGAAGGGATAGGGGTCTGTCACTTTGCCATCAATGGGGATACGCCCCAGCAGCGCGGTCATGGCGCGACTCCCGACAAGCGTTGAATTCTCGGGAAGCGTATACACCGGGTCAATCGCTTTCTGAGCATCGGTAAGCTGAGTCTGCACCGCCGCTGTCGCTTTCCCTGCGGCCTGCCTGCCTGCATCTCCGGCATCACCAAATGACGTGGCAAAGGAGAAGCCGGTGGCGTTACTCTTATTACTGTCGGTCACCGGCCGGCCGCTGGCGTCCACGGCAATGCCGTCTTTTGGCTCAACCCACTGCAGGCCATCCGGGGAGGACGATGCGCCGGGGGTGCCGGTGTTCAGTCCGTTGTCGTAGCCCAGCCCGACAGGAATATCACTGCCGGCACTGCTGCTTTTTCCTGATTCCGTTCGGGCACCGCCGTTCTGTAGCTGATCCATCAGCCGCTTAACCTGCGCGCTGAGGTCGGTGACCTGGGCGCTGAGCTGCTGACGCTTCTGCGCCTCCTCGGTTCGTGCATTGCTCACCGCCTGATTAATCTGCGTGTCCATATTGCTGTTGGTTGTTTTCAGGGCTTTATTTTCGTCACTGAGCTTTTTGTTATCATCCGCGAGCGCATCGAGACGGTCCTGCACTTTGCGGAAATTTCCCACCACCGTGCGCAGTGTGTCCTGTGGGGTGTCTCCTTCAATACCCAGCGCTTTGAGGTCTTCCGGTGACAGGTCCTTAAGCGCAACATTGTTGGCATTATGAGGCGCAGCCGACTGATTTCCGCCCCCTGAGCAGGATTTCACGCCCACCACCACCGCACTGGCCAGTACCACCGGAACAGCGACTTTCACGAGAAGATTTGAGGAGGGTACCTTCATTTTTTCGCTCTTCGTTTACGTCCGTCAGCGGGTTGCAGCGGGGGTGGCTCTGCAATAAAGGCCCCCTCCGGGCGACCGGCCGTCACCAGATAGAGGACGGTTGTATCCTCGGGTGTGCCCGCGCGCCCCAGCCAGCGATGCTGAAACGTTGCCGTTACGAACTGGCCTTCCAGCACTCGGGGATCAAGAATGACCTTATCTCCGGAACGGTTACGGACCTGCAGCGCGACGACGCTACTGCCCTGCAGACTCCAGGTGTCGCTACCGATGTAAAACTGGCCCACCTGCCGATGTAAATCTGACCCACCTAGGGTAAAAATGGCAGTTTTAAGGCACTGCCAATGATGACATTGGAGACCAGAGTGGAGATTAGTGTTTTACACCGTCAGGGCATGTCGATACGCGCCATCGCGCGCCAGCTTTCATGCTCTCGTGAGACCGTTCGCAGATATATTCGTAGCCCGCTGCCCGTAGCGGATATGCGCTACAAGCCTCGCGCACCCAGACCCTGCAAGCTTGACCCGTTCAAGACCTATATCCTTGAGCGCGTGGCCGCTGCCAGGCCCCTCTGGATACCCGCCAGTGTGCTGCTGCGCGAGATCCGTCAGCGTGGTTACGAGGGTGGTTACAGCATGCTGACCGCTTTCCTGCACCCCATTAAGCAGCCCGTCACTGAAGAGGTAACACGCTTCGAGACCGAGCCTGGCTTTCAGATGCAAGTTGATTTCACCATCATCAGACTCGGTCATAACCCATTGCTGGCCTTTGTCGCCACGCTGGGCTGGAGCCGCGCGACTTTCGTCAAGTTTTACAGCAACCAGGACTCCGCTGCCTGGTGTGACGGCATTGAGTCTGCGCTCAGGTTCTTCGGCGGGACGCCGCATCAGCTGCTGTTCGACAACGCCAAGGCCATCATCATTGAGCGCGATGTCTACGGCCCCGGTAAGCATCGCTGGAACCCGCAGTTGATGCACGTCGCCGAGAAGTATGCCTTTACTCCCAAGGTCTGCCGACCCTATCGCGCCAAGACCAAGGGTAAGGTTGAGCGGTTTAACCATTACCTCAAGAACAGCTTTATCGTGCCTCTTACCGCGACCTTCCGGCAGGCCGGGCTGGTACTGGATGTACCTGCTGCCAACACACGCATCGGCGAGTGGCTGGTCACCGTCGCGAACACACGAGTGCATGGCACCACAGGCGTACCGCCTGAGCAGCGCATGCCGCGCGAGCGTGCTGCGCTATTGCCGTTACCGAAGGTCACGTTGGCATTGCCTGCACCTGTCCCAGCGCTCAGCCAGCGTCCGGTGCCGACCGAGAGCCTGCAACATCCTCTGGCAACGTACCAGGCCTTGCTCGAGGTGCCAGCATGAACCTTCAACATGATCGTATTGCCGCGCTCTGCGAGCAACTCAAGCTCGACCGCCTGCCGGCAGAGTGGCCGGGTGTGGCACAGGCGACCATCGACAACAGCGGCACGCATGCCGACTTCCTGGAAGCCGTTTTGCAGCTCCAGCATGATGGCCAGAACGAACGGCGTCGCCAGACCATTTTGCGGTTATCAGGCCTGCCGGTGATAAAAACACTGGAGCAGTTCGATTACGCCTATGCCAGTGGCGTTCCACGAAGTCAGATCCAGGAGTTGGCGGGTCTGACATTTATCGAACGTCAGGAGAACGTTGTCCTGCTCGGGCCTTCTGGCGTCGGCAAAACGCACCTGGCGACCGCCATTGGCTATAAGGCCGCGATGGCGGGTTTAAGCATTCGGTTCATTACCGCCGCCGACATGATGCTGCAACTGATGGCGTCACATCGTCAGGGTGACCTGAAGGGC
Organism: Mixta mediterraneensis; assembly: GCF_014946725.1. Taxonomy (GTDB): domain Bacteria; phylum Pseudomonadota; class Gammaproteobacteria; order Enterobacterales; family Enterobacteriaceae; genus Pantoea; species Pantoea mediterraneensis. The sequence goes on along the minus strand of NZ_JACFXY010000005.1, from coordinate 124,200 downwards.
TACCTGAACCGCGTCGTAGGTAAACCTAAGCTGTTGATCATCGACGAAGTGGGATATCTGCCGTTCGGTAAAATGGAGGCGAACCTGTTCTTCCAGGTAGTCGCTAAACGGTATGAGTCAGGCAGCGTGATCCTGACCAGCAACCTGCCGTTTACGCAGTGGTCCGGAACGTTTGGTGATGACGAGACACTGACGGCAGCGATGCTGGATCGGCTGCTTCACCATGCGCATATCGCCCAAATCAGCGGCCAAAGCTATCGACTGAAAGATAAGCTGAAAAGCGGTCAACTCCAGAAGAAAACGAAAGCAACAACGCTCGAATGATTCAAAGGGGGTGGGTCAGTTTTACTTTGGCAGGGTGGGTCAGAATTCGATCGGTATTGACACCAGGCTGCCATCGGCGTGACGGTGACCGGTTCAGCAGGCATCAGCGTGGTGATGACGGAAGGCAGCTTCAGTGACACCGGGCTGATACCCGGCACCGGTTCAACCGTACGCAGCGGACCGTACATATTCTGAGCCGCATAGCGGGTCAGGACCACCGGCAGCGGTGCATTCAGTTTCGCGGGCTTACGGTCCGGCTTTGTGGTTTCCGTATCAGCCTGTTGAGCATTGCGGCCGGTACTGTCTCCGTCGCTGCTGACGGACTGTTTATCGCTGGCGGTTGCAGTGGCCACTTCGCCGTCATAGACAATTTTGACCGGTTCACGCGTGGTTTTACCCGGTGCGGCTGATACATCCAACAGGATAAGTTCCCCGTTTTCTTTGTTCTGCAACTCAAGCCGCGTCACCGGAAAGGCTTCGCTGGCATCGAGATACACCGCGCCGCCGGTGCTCTGAATACGCAGCTTAGAGTTGAGCGACGGGGGAAACCCTACCCTGACATTTTTATTCACAAAAACGATACGCTCCTGGCCCACTGTCAGGGGAACCTGTAAGGGGATACGCTCCCACTTCATCAGCTCAACAGCGTCAGCCGCCCCCGACAGGGCCAGTCCGGCGAGCAGGACCAGACAGCATTTTTTTAACTGAATCTTCATCACTTTTTCTCCGGCTCAGGCATCGTAACGGCCTCCAGCCGTTGCGGCGTGGCCGCATAACAATCCAGAGCAAGTCCGAAGGGATTGCGCTCGGGGTCACCTTCCCAGCGCATCACCTTGAGGGGATAACGGACCAGCGCACGTTTTACCGGCTCAGTGTGGTAATACTCATCTGCCACCAGATCGAGCTGCGCAACCCAATGGTCCTGATCGATAATGGTGACGCTGCGACTGCTGTAACCCCTTCTTGGGATCTCATACACCACGCGCACGCGGTCCCGGAGTTCGTCGCTGTTTTTACGCATCTCCGCGTCTTTGTTCAGAAAGTCCTGGCAGGACGGTGTCAGGTAAGGACTCATCTGCGCAATTTTCGCCGGGTAGTCCACCTCGCCATTTTTGGGCCAGGAATTAAGCTGCTGAAAAATGTAGAAGGCAAAACTGTAAACGGTTGACGGTGGCACCTCCCACCATTTACGCGTGCTACCGGAACGCAGGTCCGGCGGATTATGGATGGTAAGTTCAGAGGGTGCGCGCATCCAGCCGATACCTGCCATCAGCATGCCGGCAAACAGCAGCACACAGGCAATGCGCAGGGAGAATATGTGGTTATCACGCGCGGTCATACCGTTGCGAAAGCGACTCATGACTGACCTCCGCGTTTTATCGCTGTGGTACGTTTCATCTCCCACGCCCGGCTGTTGAGGATCATGGTTCGGGAGAGGCCGGTGCGGCAGCGGATTTCCTCCAGGCGTTGCCAGATGTAGTTCTCCGGCTTACCGCGCTTGTAACCCGCTATCCAGCCGCCACCGAAGAAGATGACGAACAACGGCATCAGCAGCATGCAGGTGGGAAAAGCCAGCCAGCCGATAAAGGGCACCAGTGCCAGCGGCACCGCCAGTGGTATACCGGCAATAACGCCGGTGATGGCCGCCAGCAGGAATTCACCGGAGGTGAATCCTTTCCATACCACTGGGGGGTTATTCAGCCGGTCAGGCAGGAAGTCGATGACGGCCATGTTCTCTCCTTAAAGGATGTCAGAGGCTTTGGTCGCCAGATAAATAACAATAAGGATAAGAATGATGCCGACTACCCCGTAGAGCAGAAATTCCGTCCAGGAGCCTTTGCCCTTGCGGATATCATGGAAAGACGTGATAACAGCATGTGCCACGGCCAGAAATGCGCCCACGCAGATAATCAGGCCGAGCGCGAGGCCGCCCATTTTGGCGTAACCCATCATGGTGTTATACGTCCCGCCACCGCCGCCTGTCGTGGGTTGTTCAACACTGGGGAGATCGGCCAGCGCATGACCGGTAATAAACAGCCCGCTCAGCATCAGATGCTTTGCACGGGCGAATGTGGCGCGATAAAGCCGGAGTAACATGGATTTCATGGGATTGTCCTTTAGTGGAAAAACAAAAACAGCATTGCCAGGTAAAGCACCACCAGGCGAACGGCAAGCTCGGTGAACTGACGAAACGAGACGGATTTTGTGGGAAGACCGCGGTAGGCCTGTACCAGTGCCCAGGCGCTGAACAGGAGAATGACAACCGCAAGCGTGCCGAGAATCAGGGTGTTCAGTTGAGAAGGCGTCAGGCTGCTGCCGGTGCCGGCACTCCAGCCGTTAAGTTGTGCACCGTTCATCGCCATGCCGGTTCCTGTGCACGGTACTGCCCGGTAACAGAAGACGACGGTGACGCGGGCTGCGCGCGTGAGGGTTCCAGGTAGGTCGAGATCCCCTGTTTCATGGTGGAGATATCGCGCGTAGCCTGCTGGTAATCGAAGTAAAAACGGGCATCCTGAGTCTGGTTCGCCACCACGCGGGCGCGGTCCAGCCCGGCCTGCACCTGGTCGAGCTGGCGCATGACCAGGGCGAGCTCGTCTTTCTCGGAAGCGTGGCACTGCAGCACGGGCAGTGCTGCCATCAGCAGTGCTGTGAGGATTCTGGTGTGAGGCATTCTGCGGCTCTCCGGTTAACTTGTCGTCGGGAGAGTGACGCAAAGCGGCGGGGCTTACAGCAGGAAATTCTTTATGGGTCAGCGAAAATTAATACCAGAAGCCTCTGACATATAATCAGAACAAAACAGAACGGCCTGACGCTTATCGCGACGTTCTCTTTTCCCGGAATATCCCCCCGGGGACATTAGGCTGGTTTTGCCCTTTTATTACGTATGGATAATAATCAGACGTGTAATGACAACACTAAAGGGATGTTTATGCTTCATCACTGTGTGGCAAAATCACTGGATGACCTCTGGCTTGAGGATATTCCCCACATTATCCATCCGGATACGGCGGTACGAGACCTCGGAGATACCGCCCGGGAAAATCGAATCTTTCAGGAGTGGAATTTGCCGCAGGGATACAACCTGTTTGTCAGCCGGTATCACCAGTTCCACTTTCAGCGCCCCTGGATGGCATATCGTGACACACTGGACGACATCAGGTCCGGAAAGGTCGTTCTGCTGAGAAAAAATATGCCCGCCCATGCCATCAATGGCGTGTTAACTTCCTCCGGCAACCTCCGCAGTGACCTGCCCCTGTACCTTCATTCGCGGCTCAGCTACCTCATCTCACATCAACTGAAACGACCGGTTTGGTACGTTCGCCCGTCAGCGCCAGTGCAGCATGCTCAGACAGCAAAAACTATCAACAGTAAAGCCGCCGGTCGGCTTCTGGCCGCTGGCGGTATCTACAACGGAAATGTTGAGGGTTTCCGAAAAACGGCTGAACAGCTCGGTGGCGATGCCATAAAGGGATATGACCAGGTACTTAACGAAACAACCTCAGGCATGATGGTTGCTGCGACATCACTTCTGGTCGTCAGGAACCCGATGTCGGCAGAGGAACTCACCAGTTATCTGGGAAAGTATAAGAAAGCCCACGTACTGCTGGATGATATGAACGTCACCCAGCTTAATTACCTTCGCCGTGACCGCGCCGAGTACAACGCGCTACGCGGGCAATTCAACAGTACTGTACGTTCCGGTTTCCTTAAGTCCCTTTCCGATCACCCTGACGCACTGTCAACGTTTGATTCGAACGATATCCTCCGCCTTGCCAACGGAAATGTGCCGTCAGGATGGCAGGTTCACCACAAAATCCCGCTTGATGATGGTGGCACCAATAATTTTGATAACCTGATATTGATCCAGAACTCGCCTTATCATTCCGCTCTCTCAAAGACGCAGGCGATCATAACCAAAGACCTCCCTTACAATGCCAGCACTGAGGTTTTGTGGCCTTCGCCGAATGGGGTGATTTACCCGGTAAGGAAGTAAAATATGCCTATGAAAGATACAAAACAGCTGATCGGTGACTTCAATACTCTGATGGTTGCCAGTAACTATCCGGTAGCCAGCCCGGTAGATCAGAACGTAATGGACGACCTGATGCGTAAAGCGCCCCCAGGAGAATGGGGTGCACAGAAAACTTCCGTTTACGAAGATATTCAGAGCCTTATATTAAACCGGAAAGACTATTCTGATATGTTCAAAGTCATGGATGGCCTGGAGTTCAACGGCCTGACTCTATACAACTTAGTACAGTCAGAAAACGGTGAACCTCTGTGGTCCAATATCTACGTCCGCAACTTTGAGACGAGAGACAATGAAATCTATGTTGACCCGAATCTCACAGATAAAGTGCTGATTGGTGAAGATGGTATGTCCTTATTCGTTTACAGCCTCAAAGAAGACTGCTTTCAGATCCGTGATAAAGCGTCGACAGAATATGTGATTGAGTCTCATGAAAAATTCAGTGATTTTTTAACTGCACTGTTTCAGACAGTTAACTGATTTCCTGCAGCATCCGACACACGACAGTAACCAGCCCGCAGCGGCCAGGGGGAATGTCTGTCGTGATCATGATTCGGAAGGGATCGCATTGAACAAAAAAAAGCCCGCACCAGCTGCGGGCTTCCGGGCATCTTCCCGAAAACGGTACTACGGGCGACTTTGCTAAAGATATTTCTTAAATGAGCCGGTCACTACGGCCAGCACACCACCGACCAGCAAAGCTGATGGCAGCAATAGCAGATTCGGCCACACCGCAGTTGGCTAGGCCAGATAGAGCATGCAGGGGCCATACAGCGCAGGTTTGATAAAGCGTTTGGCATGGTGATAAACAAAGCTCGATTCATACCCCGCGCCATAGCGCCGCAGGTCACGCCTTACCAGCCCGTCCACCACGCCCATGATGACAACCAGCGCAAACAACGGCAGGCTGAGAAAGAGGATCATCACCCGGATGAAGAATATCAGCGTGACCCACACCGTCGCCTGAAGATAAACACCCAGCCAGCTAACAAGCGTGGCACCGATTCCGTTCAGCGCCGGGATCAGTCCGCTGCCTTTTTCACTCAGTGATTTAAATGACTGCAGCCAGCCACTGAACCCGCTGTCCACAAACAGCCACTGCCAGGCAACGTGCACCCACCGGCTGACTGTCTCAACCGGTGCGGCCATCAGCAGGCTGCGGGTGTACCCTTCCGAGAGCCAGTTGCTTTCTGCAACCATCACCTGATAGCTGTGGGCGGCTCCTTCTTCCGGCCACAACAGCGCGATACAGACATACTCGATCAGCAGGCTGACCAGTAATGACCCAAGCAACACACCGATAAGGCCCATCGGAAAATCCCAGAGTAGCAAGCCAATCGGACCGGACTGTCGCTGTCGAGCCGGCGCGCTACGTTGCCCGTTTTCACTGTCCTGCTGTGGCATCCGGCCCTCCTGCATACGTCGTGTCCCCACCGGTCCACCAGGTTTCACCGGTGTGGTAGTTTTTCTCCATGCTGTCAGCCAGATGCTTCAGGCTGGCCGGCATATGCGGATCATTATTATCCGCCGGCAGCGGCATCCGGATTTTCCACAACCGCCCGCCCTCTAGCAGTGCAAAGGCTTGGCCTTTCGGCAGGTTGATGATATCGGCGGGCCGTACCATCGGCACCTTCACCAGACTCACCTGATCGTTAACATTGCTGTTAAAGTCCGTGCCTTCACCTGGTCGGGAGACATCGGTGACGCCGGAGGTCAGCGTTTTCTGGTAGACGTCCACTTCCGGGAGCTGATCGGTGAGCAGCATGGCAGTGTTCTTCTCGCGCACGCGCAGCATCACCAGGGTGTTGAAGTTACCCACCACCTGATTTGCTTTGGCCGTACTGCCGATGCGGGCCTCGATGTCAGAAAGCGTCTGAGTGTAGGCGGTCACCTGAAAACCAGCACCACCGCCTTTGTTGATGAGCGGGATGAATTCATCCCCCATCAGCTCGTTAAACTCATCGCAGTGAAGGTTGATGACCACCTTTGCGGATTTCCCTTCTTCCTCATCACCGAGACCGAACTTATAAATGTGGCCACCCTCAGACACGAGGTCTGCGAACATGCTGTTACCAACGGCGGCCGCCACCACCGGGTCAGAAAGCGCATCGAGCCCCACATACACCACACCGCGGGACTTGATAATGTTGTGCCAGTCCAGTATCGGACGCGGATCGTCCAGGTCGGTGTAATCGGGGGCAAGGAGCGCAGCAGTTTTGCCGGTGGTGAGCTTCTCCAGCAGCGGCAGAAGGGATGCGACGATTTTATCGAAGTAGGTGCGGTCGTACTGCACCGCGCTGCGCAGGCCGTCCAGCACCGGGTCCCAGAGTTTTTTCCCCTCCGGGCTGCCGAGCACCTGCTCTGACACCCATATTTTCGCGCCATTGGGCCGTCCCTGCAGGTGACGCGGCAGGTCCTTATCGCTGGCCCCGATCCCGCTCTGCATCATGGCCTCAGCCATCTCCAGCAACTGCGGGGCTTTTTCGCTCAGCAGGTTATCCACGTAGGTCTCATACAGTTCACCGATGTTGGTGACATAGCGCAGGATGAGGCCGTAGTCCGGGCGCTGTCCGAGGGCGACCAGCGCGCGCGTGATGATGTTGACGAACCGCCAGGCAAATTCACGGAAGACCGCGGAGTTGCCTTCACCCGAGAGCTGACCAGCCACGCGGGATGCCACCTCAGAAATACGGCTGAACCGTCCGACGGCGTTGTAGCGTGCACTGATATCGGGCCAGCCGAGGTGAAACACCCAGAAGTTATCCTGACGCCCCGCGCGATGCGACTCTGCGTACATTCTCCGGAGCAGGTCCGCGTCCCCTTTGGGATCAAACACGATGACCACCTCATGCTCACCGGCAGCATTTGTGCGGCGGATATCCTGGGTGATAAGCAACTCCGCCAGTCGGGTCTTGCCTACACGGGTAGTACCGATAACCAGCATATGCCCGACGCGTTCGCCAAGATCAAACGTGACGGTTGTTTCATCGGGTTCAACCCCGTGATAAACCGGGCTGCCGCCTACCGGTGGCAGCGGACGGAAGGGGTTGAGCGCCGAATCCGTGCGGGTCAGCCGGCACAGCCAGGGGAGGCTGTACTCCATCTTTTTTTCCATCTCGCGCGCCATGCGGTACAGCACCGAGGGCTGCACATAGATTTCGCATTCCGGGCGCCGCGCCTCCATCAGCCGCTGGGTATGACGCGCAGACCACTGAAAACCTCTCCCCAGAAACAGATGGCGCTGGCTGACCGGGATCTGTTCGCTGGTCAGCACATAACGGGGAAGACGGCGTATATTCTGTCGGTAGCGCAGGATTTTCATGCCCTGTCGGGTGCGCTTCAGGGCCAGAACGCCAAAACCGGCAGCAGTCACCCAGCTGACGGAAGGCGCAAGCGCAACTGCCCAAGGGGCGGTCAGGCAGATACAGGTCGCACTGGCGGCTACGGTGGCAGAATACAGTTCCACGGCCGGGCGCAGCAGGGACTCCATAACATAGCGATCGCTCATCTACGCCCCCTGCTGATAAACCGGCTGAAAAATCCGGGACGTTTTGTTGCGGTACGCTTATCCCGCCATGCAATCAGAGACACAGGCAGCTGCCATCCCTCACTCATCGCTTACCTCCCATTTCCCTGAGCCGCATCATCCGGCCAGAAATCAGGCAGAACCGTATACCGGCGAATCAGGTAAACCAGTTCAGATAGCGCACCGGCAACGTACAGCGGGGCATACGCCCGAGGGAGCAGGTGAATCACCCGTAAGAGGCCCTGCTCCAGCACATCAGGGGTAAATGACGGGCTGACAAAGACAGCAACCGGAATGGCGGTCAGTACCGCGAGCACCATGCAACAGAAGATAATGAGGGGATGCAGAATAAATATTCTGAGCATACTCTGTACGAAGGCGAAAAAAGCCGCCTTAAGGGTCTCCCCGGAAATTAACTCAGATATTTTGCGCATGGCAGTGTTCCTTTTTAATTACGGACGATGGTGGATGAAGGGAGTTCTTTCCGGTTATTGAATCGGGAAATCGGACAGTGTGGCTGGCTGCACAGGTTGTCCATCCAGCGCCGGTCACCGGCCAGCAGCCAGAGCAGGCGCTGCCCGCTGATGAGCATGATGCCGTTATAACGGCGAAAGGCTTCCCGGCTGACCTCGCCGGTCCGGCCGGTGTGGACGAACAGTCCCGGGCACCCCTCGCGCTCTGTCAGCAACCCAAATGCAGAAACGTGCGCAGCACTGATGGTGGCACTGTACCGTTTGGCCTGAATCAGCCAGCGACGGCCGTTAATCCATACCTGACCGTCTGTTCCGTTATCACCGCTGTAACGGTCGTTACGCTGTATGCGCAGGCCCTGCCGGGAAAGCGCCGTCAGCAGCATCTCCTCAAAAACATACGGATTCATCTTACGCAGCCAGGCGATCCTGGCCGCCTCGTCGCGCAGCTGCGGCAGGCGAAGCAGTGCCCGTGCGGCCTGTTTCTGATAGCGACGATGGCGGCGCTGGCTGACTGTGCGCGGTCTTAATACGATGATCGCCAGCACCACCGCCGCCGCCATTGCCAGGACAAACAGCCCCCTGTGCTGGTTCAGTAACTCAGCGATGAGGGATACCGACATCACTGGGATATCCCCGTTGCGGTGATGAGAGCGGGATAATGCGTCAGTACCAGCCGCCGGGCCAGGTCACCGCCGCTGACAGGCGCCATTGCCACCCCCGGTGCCAGCTGACGCAGTGCGTTTAATCCCTGCTCATCCCTGACACTTATAACCATACCGGTTGCCTGCATGCGGCTGAACGTAGTGGCGTGGTGCGTGAGCCACTGACGGGAGGACGCATCATCACCCAGCACAAATACCGGCGGCATACCGGGCAGATTCAGCGGTCGGGCGACGACAGGGCCTGGTGACATTTCAGGCGTGCTGACCGGTAGCATGTCGGACAGGGAAAGCGATGCCGGCGGCGGTGGGAGAACGGGCGACCCCGTTACAGACTGACCCGGACCGGCATTGATGGCATCAAAGAACGGGGCCGTGGACTCGCCCCCCAGGTCACCCACCACGGTCAGTACTGCCCTCGCACTAAATGCAGTGACCAGCAGGCCGGAAAAGAAAGTGAAAATAATGGTCTGACGGAGAGATGTTTTCATTGTGGTTCAATCCAGTTAAGGGGAGAACGGGCAAGTGCCATAGGCTGTTCACTGCGGGCCGGCATATCTGCCACGGCTATCTGACTCAGCTTGCGGCGAACGATGGCCATGTAGGTCGCTGCATGCTGTCCGCCTGCCGGGTGGTGATAGCAGCCAGCCGCCTGCAGCCAGCTGCCGGGGCGGGCGTCATAGCATGCCCGCAGAATACGGGCAGCTGCACGTAGATTGATGTAGGGGTCAAATGCATCACGATAGGTTGCGAAAAAATGCCCGTTCCAGCCCAGGTTAACCTGGGCCACACCGACATCAATATTCTTCAGCGGCCAGCGCTGCATAAACCCGAGCAGCGCCGAGAAGGCCTCTTCACGCGTGCCGTAATGGTAACCCTTGCCTGCCACGTTAATGGTCCAGGGCCATGGTTTTGCCCCCCAGGCGGTTTTGCGCGTGCTTTCGGCCATTGCCAGCGAATACAGCGACTCAGCTGGCACCCGCTCAGCAGCGGCAATCTGCCGGTAAGCATCAGGAATAATCTGCAGGTCTGTGGCGCCGGACGCCGCTGTTGCAAACAGAATTCCGGCACTCAGCATCAGAATGCGGCGAGTTGCCATCCTTTTTCCCCCTGCTGCAGAATGACCGGCATCTGGCCCTGCCCGTAACGCAACCACAGGCCACCGTCGTGGTTTAGCGTTATCTGGCGGCTGCGGACTTTTTCCACCGGAATGTTGTGACGGATGGCCCAGGCGCGGATGGCCTCGTCGCTGTTTCCGCCGACAAGATAAATATCGACGGGTCGGTCGTCGGCGAGCACGGCTGCCAGACGCGCATCGCAACGCGAGCAGTTCTCTTTCACAAACAGGGCGAGACGCCCTTGTGTGTCGTGCGCGATGCCCGCTGCATTGCTGCCCATATTGACGGCCAGCGTCTCCGGATAGAGTCGCAGCCAGGCGGCATTGACTTCACGCTGGAACGCTACCTCCTTCTCTGCCCGGGCATACTCATGCTTCACCCAGAGCTCTGCCAGACGTTTTCGTTCTGCGCTGTTGTCGGTTTCCACACCCAGCGCCGTCAACGGATCAAGGCCCGGTGACATAATGCCGCGCTCCCCCTTCATCAGGCTCTGATAACGGCTCCAGTCGCTGTCAGACAGTCCCCACTGCTGCGCCTGCTGCTGAGAACTCAGTACGCCGGTGGATGACTCCTGCAATGAGGACAGGCTGCTCTGCGCGGAGGGAGTCTGAACTGTGGCAGCGGAGGTCATGAGCGGCACCAGAAACAGTGAGACCATCAGTGTTTTTTTCATCAAAGCGTTATCTCCATTTATTCAACCTGAATCCGGCGCTCGCTGCCGTTTACAAGAAAGACAGCAGCACTACTGCCCTCCGTTGAGCGCAGCGTCCAGCCCAGCATGGCATCCCCCGGTGAGAGCAGACGCATAGCCGATATCTGCGAGACACCGCGGGGAATGACGACGGCGAAAGTCTGACCGCCACGGCGTTCAATGCCGGTCAACACAAACGGTGCAGCCAGCGTCACCGTGCGCCTGGCTGACCGGTCAGTCTTTTTTGTAGCGGCAGCCACCCGGGGGGGCACTGCACCTGTGCTGACCCGGGGTTTTTCAGGCTCCGGCGTTTTCTGCGTCAGTTCCACCTTTCGGTTAAGCTCATCAAGTACGGTACGGGACTGCTGTACATCGTGTTCAAGAGAACCTACGCGTGTCTGCAGTTGATTAACTGCCTGGTTGTTGCTGTTGCCGGCTTCCTGAAGCTGACTGACCGCACTCTTAAGTCTGGTTTGCTGTTCTCCAGCTGACTCCATAGCTGCAGGCAGTGATGCAAGCGTGGAAACCTGCTTTTCAAGCGCTTTCAGGCGTTCCTCCATCACTGACACATTAGAGGTGAGCTGACCTATCTGGCCGCTGCGAAATGCAGCATCAAGTGTGTTGACGCGGATGGTCAGATCGGACATCGCGCGCCCCATGACAATCAGCGCAATAAGTGAACCGGTGAGGATGACGATACCGGCGGTACGTAAAAGTTTTCGGACGTTAAAGGGAAATCGCTGACGCGGTGAACCTGCAGCGCCAGGCAGGGCTTCACGGGGAATTTCCTGATGATCAGGCGTTTCCGGAAGCAATTCCTCTGGCGAGGCATGACTGAGTGACATACTGGGATTCCTTATGGCTGCACAGCAGAACGGCCATAAGGTGCTAAAACACAGCATGAATGGCGATGATTAACTCATCAGCCATTTTTTAAAATTATTCCGGGAAGAGAAACAGGGGATTGGGCATTTGAATAATGAACAATTACAACTTATGACGCTAAGTCAAATTATCAAATAATGTCTCTTATTTTTTGGCAGGTACACCTGCATAAACACAATCCGGTGGAATATTATCCTTAACAAGACTTCCTGCACCTATAACTGCATTATCACCAATGGTCACTCCGGGAAGAATAGTTACTCCAGCCCCGAGCCATACATTTCTTCCCAGAGCGATAGGTTTAATAATCCTGTCAGAATGCCTTGCATCAGGTTCAACGTGGTGAGTACTGGTACAAAAAACACAACGAGGCCCAATCATAGATTTCTCTCCGATACTGACGCCTCCCTCAGAAATAAACAGTACATCAGAATTGATAAATACCCTGTCTGAAACGGTGATAGCAGGGTTATCGAAGGTGAACGGGGGAACAACAGTCACACCAGCCCCAATGTTCACCCCTGATTTTCTAAGTAAATTAATGATTCTGGAATTATCAGTCATTGTGCGCGTTCTGGATGATGCCTTACGCGGCGTAAGAGGTTTAAAAAACATTCGACCACCAAAAGGATGTAAGAAAGTTAACGGCCAATAACATCTATTTCGGCGCAGGCAGTTTTTTCTTTAATTTGCTGTGGCTGCTTTAATGATGACACAGAAGATCACCGCACAGGATTAACCAGTCAGGCCGAATCAGTTCATACCCAAACCGTCACTGAATTTTCTTACCCATAGCAACATCGCATTGACGGGCTGAAATAACAGGCTCATCAATGTGCCGTTGCGAGCGAATTACCGCTGGAAGGCCCGGAACGACACTTCCGGAAAAAATCGCGACCAGAGTCTCCCGGGCACGGTATCAAATACACGATCAATAAAACAAAGTCCTGGGTTAAGCCCCGTTATCAGTGTCTGCCAGCTCTCCCCCTTTCTGGAAAGGATTAATCAGTACGCGACGTGGATCCCGCACGCCAATTTCACCAGGTGGCGGAAGCCTTTTACCGGCTCGCGCTGCCAGTGCCTGAATTCTCAGAAGGCCTGATGCTGCATTTAACAGGGCTTCGTCACGATTTGTTGCTGTAATAGCTGGATGCTCCAGGTCACTGAACTGCACCCGGAATAGGCCATCGGATTCTGAAATCTCTGCCGGGTAGGGAACAAATAACGTTGCCAGCTTCTGTGCCTGACGGCGTCGGGCATCCAGTTTGCTGACCAGCTGAGAAGCCCGCAGGTGTGTATAACGTTTCAACATATTCATACTTTTATGGCCTGAGATCGCCGCGACCTCCATGACATTCAATGTCCCGAGCTCAAACAATCGGCTGACCGCTTCATGACGCAAATCGTGAAAATGGAGATCATGTATTTCCAGCTCAGCCAGAAGAACCCGCCATGCGCTTTTAAAACCGTTTGAGGTGTAATCAAAAACCGGGCCCGTCACCGGCCCCGCAAACTCCTTCAAAACCTGCCTTGCTTTCCATGACAAAGGCACATCACGGGCGGTGCCATTTTTCGTTAACGGCAGGTGAGCAATGCCCAGATGAAGATCCACATATTCCCAGCGCAGGGACAGAATTTCCCCCTGACGCATGGCTGTTTCGTAAGCGTCTCATCCAGACCGTATTGACGCTCAGACAAAAGTGAGATCGACCTTCCAGGGCAGCAGATCACGGACCCGGTTCACCGGCCAGTCCTGGATATGACCGATGACGTAACGCAGCCACGCCTCCGGTTCCACGCCGTTAAGCCGGCAGGTGCCGATCAGCGAGTACAGTACCGCAGCACGTTCCCCGCCCGCGTCTGAACCCGCGAACAGCCAGTTTTTCCGCCCCAGGGCAACGCCACGCAGCGCGTTCTCTGCGATGTTATTGTCTATCTCGGCCCAGCCGTTGCTGCAGTACAGGTTCAGCGCATCCCACTGCTTCAGCAGGTACGAGAACGCCTTCGCCGTATCCGAGTGGCGCGACAGCACCTTCATCTGTGCCTGTACCCAGTCGTACAGCGACTGCATCAGCGGGACCGTCTGCTCTTTCCGGACCGCCAGCCGCTCCTCTGCCGGGCTGCCGCGTATCTCCGCCTCGATGGCATACAGTTTACCGATGCGCTTCAGCGCTTCGGTTGTGACGTCGGTCGGTGTGCGGACGTGAACGTCATGGATTTTTCGCCGGGCGTGCGCCATGCAGGCCGCTTCGGCGATACGGCCGTCTTCGTACAGTGCGTTGTCGCCGCCGTAAGCATCGGCCTGCAGGATCCCGCTGTATCCGGCAAGGTGTTGCTGCGGATGTATCCCCTTACGGTCCGTCGAGTACGCGAACCACACCGCCGGGGGAAGCGGTGAGCCCGCGTTACGGTCGTCCCGCACGTAGACCCACAGCCGGGCCGTGCGGGTTTTACCGCTGCCCGGCTCCTGAACCGGCACAGGGATATCGTCGGTATGCACCTTGCCCGGAATCAGCACGTACTGGCGCAGCAGGTCATACAGCGGCTCCAGCAGTTCGCTGACCGCACCGGACCAGCGCCCCAGTGTGGCACGACTCAGCTCCACGCACTGACGCCGGTATATCTCTGACTGACGATAGTGAGGCGTGTGCTCTGCGAACTTTGCCGTGACGATGCGCGCCAGCAGCCCGGGACCCGCGTAGCTGCGCTCTATGGGTTTTGCCGGCATGGTCGCCTGAACGATGTGGTCACATCCACAGCAGGCCAGTTTTGGCCGCTGCGTTTCGATAACCTTAAAGGCGCTGCTGATGAGCTCCAGCTGCTCCGATACGTCGCAGCCCAGCGCGCTGAGCTCTCCGCCGCACGACGGGCAGGCGGTTTCTGCCGGCGACAGCGTGCGGGTTTCGCGGGGGAGTGTGGCCGGTAATGGTTTACGGGCAGAAGACTGGCGCAGCGGTTGCGGAACCACCGGGTCATGCTGCTCACCCAGCGCCTCAGCCATCTCCTCCTGCAGGGCGCCGATGCGCTCTTCAGCCTCGCGCACCTGGCGCTGCGTTTTCTCACGCAGCTTTTCGGAGCTTTTGCCGAACTGCATGCGCTGAAGCTTAGTGATCAGCGCCTTCAGCCGGTTGATTTCGCTGGCGTACGCCGCCACCCGCTGTGAGAGCAGGCGGTTATACTCCGCCATTTTGCGGATGGTGGTCTGCTGCTCCAGCAGCAGCGCCCTGAGCCGGGCGTTTTCATCGGGAAGGGATGCGTCCATAACCCCATTTTACAGCAGGTTATATCCGCAGGCCAGGCCGTTCAGTCCGCTGTGGGTGCTTCCAGTTAATGCCTTCCAGCAGCATGGAGAGCTGCGCAGGCGTCAGATGCACTTTTCCGTCACGGGTCACCGGCCAGACGAAGCGCCCCCGCTCCAGTCGTTTGGTGAACAGGCACAGGCCGTCCCGGTCGGCCCACAGCACCTTTATCATGTCGCCGCGACGACCGCGAAAGATAAACAGATGACCGCTGAACGGATCGGTGCGAAGCGTGTTCTGCACTTTCGCTGCCAGCCCGTTGAAGCTACAGCGCATATCTGTCACGCCAGCAACCAGCCAGATCCGCGAACCTGCCGGAAAGCTAATCATGACTCACCCTCCCTGAGTTCGCTGACCAGTGCGCGCAGAAGTTCAGGCGTCAGCGGGCCAGTCAGGTTGAGGCTTCCACCTGGCAACGTCAGCCTGCAGCTGATGACCGGTGGCAGGTCTGCTGATACGACGCCGTTTTGCCTGGGCGGAGGGACAACAGGCTCCATAGTAACCGGAATCAGAGTCGCTCTGTTGGCCGGATCCAGTAGCCCCTGACGATGCAGATTGCGCCAGTTGAACAGCAGATTATCGTTAATGCCATGCTCACGGGCAATTTGAGCCACACAGGCGTCCGGCTGCAGGGTCAGCTCCGCCATGCGAATTTTGAATTCCAGAGGCCAGTCCGGCCGGCGTTTTTTTACAGGAAGATTTGTCTCAAGATTGAAGGCATAGAGCTCTTCCTCCAGGCGTTCAGGCGTGTATTCTTCCGACAATGGCCAGTTAATTCCGGTTCGTCGAAAACGCGTGAACATTTTATGTATGGCAGATGAGCTAAGGTTCAGTTGTTCTGCTATTTCACGGTAAGTCAGAGCCTCATTAAAGCGCAGGCTCAGCGCTGTGAAGATCCATGGTCTTCTGGTGTAAGGCGTATTTTTGTCCAGGGTAGTGTCCATGTTCGCGAAAGTGTCCATGGTAGGAAACGCGGGCAAAAATAAAAGACGGTCTGGATGAGACGCTTACGAACAGTCTGTTATCGGTGGCCTGATGCTGGATAACGAGCGCTGGGATGAAGTCGCACTTCGTATCAGTGCTGATGATTTTTTCCAGAAAGTTCATAAGGCTATTTTCCAGGAAATGACCCGTCTGGTTACGGCCGGAAAGCCGCTCGACCTGATTACCCTCGCCGAAAGTATTGAAAGTCGCGGTAAAGATGCCCTTGAACAGCTGGGTGGCTTCGCCTACCTGGCTGAGCTCAGTAAAAATACCCCGAGTGCGGCCAATATTGCCGCTTACTGTGACATTGTGGCCAGAAACAGCCGGGCGCGGCAGCTGGCTGCCATTGGCTCTGAAATAACGGAATCAGTAAAAACGCCTGGCACTGATCTCGAAAGGGTGATGGAGACTGCCGAGCAGAAAATTACCCGACTGGCAGAGCGTGGTGAACCGGAACAGGGTGTCACACTGATTGATGGTATGGAAAAATTGCTGCCAGAGCTGGAGCGGCGCTGTAATGTGCCTGACGGTATCACCGGCACCCCTACCGGATTTGACGAGTTTGATGCCATGACCAGTGGTCTCCAGGCCGGCGACCTGGTTCTTATCGCGGCACGACCCTCAATGGGGAAAACGGCTTTGCTGATAAGCCTTTTACTCAACTCACTTCAGAAAAAAGTGGGTTCAAAGGGGCAGCTTTATAGTATGGAGCAGCCAACCGATCAGATCCTTATGCGTATGCTCGCTTCACTTGGCAGCGTTGACCTCACGCATCTTAAGAGCGGCCTCATGGACGACGAGGACTGGGCTCGTACCTCAAACGCGGCAGCATTGCTGATGGGTGATCTGAACGACAGTCTTATTATCGATGATACCAGCTACCTTACCCCCTCATTACTGCGTATCCGTGCACGGCGTAATGCCCGCCGCTATGGTCATCCCTCGATCATCGGGCTTGATTACCTGCAACTGATGCGCTGCCCGGATCAGGAAAACCGCACTCAGGAGATTGCTGAAATCTCACGTTCCCTTAAAGCGCTGGCCAAAGAGATGGGGTGTCCGGTAGTGGCGCTGTCACAGCTGAACCGCCAGTTGGAAAGCCGTGCTGATAAACGCCCCAATAACGGTGACTTACGTGATTCGGGGTCACTTGAACAGGATGCTGACGTTATTGTCTTTATCTATCGTGATGAGGTTTATCACGAAAATACCGAGGATAAAGGTGTTGCTGAAATCATCATCAGCAAACAGCGGCAGGGTCCCACAGGGACGATCCGCCTGCGGTATGAAGGGCGCCACACCCGTTTTTCTGATATCGCTGATCGGTCAGGGAGGTACGCATGAGCAACGTGAACAACGTGCGTCACATTAATCTCGGTGCAGCCATGCTGCAGCGGGGTAAGTCACCGTCTCAGACCGCGGAGACGCCGGAGGTGCCACTGCCGGTCAGCGAGATGGCAATGGTACTCACTCTCGACCAGCTGCGCCCGAATCCTGACAACCCCCGTAAAGGCCGCAATCCTCGTTATGAAGAAATCAAAGCCTCCGTGCGTGCGCGTGGACTGGATTCCATTCCCAAAGTGACACGCGATCCGGACGGCGAAGACGTCTATATCTTCAGTGACGGCGGTAATACCCGATATCAGATCCTTTGCGAATTGTGGCAGGAAACCGGCGATGAGCGTTTTTATCGGGTTCACACCATTTTTAAACCGTGGCCCGGGCGGCTTAAATGTCTCGTCGGCCACCTGGCAGAAAATGAGGTCAGGGGAGACCTGAGTTATATCGATAAAGCGTTTGGTATTCATAATGCAAGAGCCATTCAGGAAGACCAAATGGGGCGCTCAGTCTCACTTCGCGAACTGTCTGATCTCCTTAATCTTGAAGGCTATCCTATACACTCATCCAGTATTAGTCGGATGGAAGACACCCTCAAATATCTTCACCCGCACATGCCTGATCTTCTGGAAAGCGGACTCAGCCGTGGGCAGGTCATCCCAATACTCAATCTGAGATCTCTTGCCGAGAAAGTATGGTCTAAATATGACATATCGGATAACTCAGCAGATGAATTCGAGAGGGTATTTGGAGAAACCTGTCAGAACTTCAATGACCCTGACAGCTATTCATTTGACCATCTGCGTGATGACCTGATAGGCCAGTTGGTTAAGGCACTACCGCATCCCAGCCTGAACTATGACCGCTGGCTCATTGAGCTTGATCCCCGGGAGCAGAAACGCCGTGAGCAGTTTGGTGATCCACCGCCGCCGCCAACACTGACAACACCATCTGAACGGTCAGGCAGCCGCGAGCGTGCTGATCCGTCGGTAACAGTCCTGCCTGAAGATCCCTCCTCCGAAACGCCGGTCACAGGCCTGCGCAGCGGTACGCTGACCACGCAGGGTCGGCCTGAACCCGCACCGGAACTGCCTGACAGTGCCGTTCTGCCGGACAGCCCATTTGTTACTGCCGGCAGTGAACCGCGTCGTGAAGTTCAGAATGACCTGTTTGGCGGACGTCCGGTTATTACCGGAGAGAGTGGCATTTCTGCTGGCAATGCTGAGAGCGCTGTTTTGCCTGATTTTGGGAGCAGTGAGCTCGTTTCGGCATTCGGTGAGCAGGATGAATCTTTTTCTGCTGGCGTGAACTCTGTTGCCTTCGCGGCAACCGGCCTTGAGCCGGTCAGCGATATCTGGCACATCCCGGCACTCCAGGATGATATTGAGCACCTGCAGGATATGGCCTACCGGCTTGTCTTCGAAATCGCTGAGGCGATGGGCTGCGCGGATAATGTGCGTGAGGATAAACACCCTCAGTCAGCTGGCTTTTCCGTTTCTGAAACCGGCAGTGAATTCTCGTTGTTTCTTGCCGGTCTGTCCGGCTCGCTCCCCAACAGACAGTTCAACATGTTCATGTTCTGCCTGAATTTCTTCGGCTCTCAGTCACCGGCTGACACGGCTGTATTCGACGATATCACCGTGGTGAAGACCCTGCGTCTTATCCGCGTTATCCGCCGTCTGCGCGAGCTGCAGCGACTGGCTGCAAAAGGAGGGGACAATGTCTGATGACCTGAACGATGAAATGGCGCAGGCCAGTACGGCCCTGTTCACCCAGCGCGGCATCGATGCCATCCGGGCACAGGTGCATTCTGTAAAACCGTCAAAAGCGTTCTGCGAATGCTGCGGTGCAGATATTCCGGTTGCCCGCCAGCGGGCGGTTCCCGGCGTGGAACTCTGTGCCGGCTGCCAGGACGTGAAAGAGTGGCAGGGCCGTCACCGTGCTTCTGGCGGAAGGAGGATGCGCCATGTCGGATAACGCAAAAATTACCGCCCGTATCCGGCGCCTGATGGCGCTGGGCACCCGCAACAGCAACCCGCATGAAGCCGCCCGAGCGGTGGCACTGGCTCAGCGCCTGATGCAACGTCACGGCCTGACGCCGGACATGCTTTCCCTCAGTGACGTCACTGAAACAGTCTGCCTCAGCCTGACCAGTGATGCGGAAAAGGTGCCGGCCTGGCTTAACTCGCTGGCAACAGGGGTCTGTATCGCCACGGGGTGCCGATGCTGGTTTGGCTGGCATGTTCATGTCAGTACACAGGGTGTGGAAAGCGTGCGCCGTTCACTGCACTTTTATGGTTTCAGCGAACGGCCGGAGGTGGCGCTCTACATCTATACCGTTCTCCAGCGCCAGCTGCGGGCCGCGACTGCCGCGCACAGGGCCGGATCCCGTACCCGCCGCATTCTTCTGCGCACACGCCGTCGCCGGGCAGACCAGTTCCGTGAAGGCTGGGTATCCGGCGTCTGGCAGGTGCTGCAGTCGTTCGCGTCGTCAGAGGGAGAGAACGCCGTACTGCAGCGCTGGCTGTCTCTGCGTCATGAAGGTAATACGCTGGCCGGTCTGACTGTCCGGGAGGCGGGTCACTGTCGCGGTGACAGAGCGGCCCGGGTTGCCGGTTTTCTCACCGGTCGTGATACCGACCTGCATCATGGCCTCAGTGGCGCACAGGCTACCCGGCAGATAACGGCGGGAGGGCATGCACATGACTGACGTTCTTTTATGGAGTGCCTGCCTGTCGGGCTGGCTGTTTGATGTTCTGCTCATCGCTGACCGGGCGATATCAGGAGGTGGCCTGTGAGCCAGCATAATCTTTCTCAGGCCACCACGGCCATTCTGTCCTCACTGCTGATGGACGTCAAAAACGGCAATATCCGCCGTTGTGAGTCGCTGGGTATGTCGGTTGAGGAAATCCGCGCGCTGAGCCATCTGAGTCTTGATGAACTGCACTACCTCAGCCAGTCACACGTTTCCGTGCTCGATGTCACCCTGAATCATGAAAACTTCTGGCTGATGCTCAATCAGGCCCGTAATGAGCAGAAGCGCTTCATGATGATTGACCGCGCACTGGAGCTCGGCGGCTCGATGGAGCTGATTGACCGGTACTTTGGTCTGTCTCCCTCGGAGGTGAGTGCACGCCGCCGTCTGATGGGCATTGAGTCCCGGCAGGGACGAACTCAGGCCCTGACAGAGCCGCAGGATGCGGCGCTCTGGGCCGAGTGGAAGGTGGCCGGTCTGTCATCACCCGACTCCCATCAGGCGCTGGAGGCGATGATGCTGGCGGCCGAGCAGCTGGGTCTTTCCCTGACGGCCGTATGGAGCCGGGTCTGCCAGTGGTGTCGTGAGGCAAATGCTGCCTCACGCAGGGCTGAACCTCCGGTACGCAAGGAGGCGTGATGGAAATGGGTGATTTTTCTTCCCGCCAGCAGGTGTCACCGGCAGTGCGCCGCCGCGCGCAGCGGCTGTTTCGGGCTGCATGTGGCGGACAGAAGGTGTTCCGCCGACTCACCATGAACGGCTACCTCAAGATAGACGTGGGACCGTTCTGGCGCATTCTCAGTAAGGATGGTGGCCGGCAGTGGTGGCTGATGGACCATGAGACCTATAACCGTGAAATACGCCGGTAACGGATTGCCGCTGATGACCACACAGTGCCGGGTTTATCCCGGCACTGTGCTGTCTCAGGCAGAAGAGGAGAGCATAAAATGACCATTCCGGCCGACAGCATTGTGGCGCACACGCTCACCAGAATGCAGCAGAATCTTGAGCGGCGCGCCGATACCGGCGATGTCAGCCAGGAGCGCAGCGGGCTGCTGTTCATGGGTAACGTCCACGATGCGTTCCCGCGCAGGCTGTTTCTGGATACGCGCCTTTCACCGCTCGATAAAACCGGCTGGGTGATGATAAGGCTTTACGCACAGCAGAATGAGGGCGCCATCTTTCCGACTTATGATGAGCTGCAGGTTCAGCTTGCCTCCGCGCACTCAGAGAAAGCCTCCCGGGATACGGTGAGCCGCGTTCTGCTGATGCTGCGTCTGACCGGCTGGCTCAGCCTGTGTAAGCGGGTGCGGGATGACCGTGGCCGCGTCCGGGGCAACATCTACGCACAGCATGATGAGCCACTGGGTTACCGTGACGCCGAAACCTTTGACCCGGGATGGCTCCAGCTTGTTGAGGAGAGCTGCATGAGCCGAAATAAAGCCGTCCGCATGACCGCGCTGGCCGTGGTGAATGACATCCTTCAGGACCCGGGAATGCGTCACCGTCACAGTCGGCTGGCTCTTATCGAAAGTCGCCTGAGCGCGCCGTCCACGCCTGAGCAGATGGTCCGTCATCGGCAGTCTGTGACCCGCAGTCCGGATTCCGGACTCAGCCAGAAAAGCATAAAAAACACCCCGGATTTACTGAGTCCGGAGTAAGCGTCTCATCCAGACCGTCTTTTATTTTTGCCCGCGTTTCCTACCATGGACACTACCGTGGACAAAAATACGCCTTACACCAGAAGACCATGGATCTTCACAGCGCTGAGCCTGCGCTTTAATGAGGCTCTGACTTACCGTGAAATAGCAGAACAACTGAACCTTAGCTCATCTGCCATACATAAAATGTTCACGCGTTTTCGACGAACCGGAATTAACTGGCCATTGTCGGAAGAATACACGCCTGAACGCCTGGAGGAAGAGCTCTATGCCTTCAATCTTGAGACAAATCTTCCTGTAAAAAAACGCCGGCCGGACTGGCCTCTGGAATTCAAAATTCGCATGGCGGAGCTGACCCTGCAGCCGGACGCCTGTGTGGCTCAAATTGCCCGTGAGCATGGCATTAACGATAATCTGCTGTTCAACTGGCGCAATCTGCATCGTCAGGGGCTACTGGATCCGGCCAACAGAGCGACTCTGATTCCGGTTACTATGGAGCCTGTTGTCCCTCCGCCCAGGCAAAACGGCGTCGTATCAGCAGACCTGCCACCGGTCATCAGCTGCAGGCTGACGTTGCCAGGTGGAAGCCTCAACCTGACTGGCCCGCTGACGCCTGAACTTCTGCGCGCACTGGTCAGCGAACTCAGGGAGGGTGAGTCATGATTAGCTTTCCGGCAGGTTCGCGGATCTGGCTGGTTGCTGGCGTGACAGATATGCGCTGTAGCTTCAACGGGCTGGCAGCGAAAGTGCAGAACACGCTTCGCACCGATCCGTTCAGCGGTCATCTGTTTATCTTTCGCGGTCGTCGCGGCGACATGATAAAGGTGCTGTGGGCCGACCGGGACGGCCTGTGCCTGTTCACCAAACGACTGGAGCGGGGGCGCTTCGTCTGGCCGGTGACCCGTGACGGAAAAGTGCATCTGACGCCTGCGCAGCTCTCCATGCTGCTGGAAGGCATTAACTGGAAGCACCCACAGCGGACTGAACGGCCTGGCCTGCGGATATAACCTGCTGTAAAATGGGGTTATGGACGCATCCCTTCCCGATGAAAACGCCCGGCTCAGGGCGCTGCTGCTGGAGCAGCAGACCACCATCCGCAAAATGGCGGAGTATAACCGCCTGCTCTCACAGCGGGTGGCGGCGTACGCCAGCGAAATCAACCGGCTGAAGGCGCTGATCACTAAGCTTCAGCGCATGCAGTTCGGCAAAAGCTCCGAAAAGCTGCGTGAGAAAACGCAGCGCCAGGTGCGCGAGGCTGAAGAGCGCATCGGCGCCCTGCAGGAGGAGATGGCTGAGGCGCTGGGTGAGCAGCATGACCCGGTGGTTCCGCAACCGCTGCGCCAGTCTTCTGCCCGTAAACCATTACCGGCCACACTCCCCCGCGAAACCCGCACGCTGTCGCCGGCAGAAACCGCCTGCCCGTCGTGCGGCGGAGAGCTCAGCGCGCTGGGCTGCGACGTATCGGAGCAGCTGGAGCTCATCAGCAGCGCCTTTAAGGTTATCGAAACGCAGCGGCCAAAACTGGCCTGCTGTGGATGTGACCACATCGTTCAGGCGACCATGCCGGCAAAACCCATAGAGCGCAGCTACGCGGGTCCCGGGCTGCTGGCGCGCATCGTCACGGCAAAGTTCGCAGAGCACACGCCTCACTATCGTCAGTCAGAGATATACCGGCGTCAGTGCGTGGAGCTGAGTCGTGCCACACTGGGGCGCTGGTCCGGTGCGGTCAGCGAACTGCTGGAGCCGCTGTATGACCTGCTGCGCCAGTACGTGCTGATTCCGGGCAAGGTGCATACCGACGATATCCCTGTGCCGGTTCAGGAGCCGGGCAGCGGTAAAACCCGCACGGCCCGGCTGTGGGTCTACGTGCGGGACGACCGTAACGCGGGCTCACCGCTTCCCCCGGCGGTGTGGTTCGCGTACTCGCCGGACCGTAAGGGGATACATCCGCAGCAACACCTTGCCGGATACAGCGGTATCCTGCAGGCCGATGCTTACGGCGGCTACAACGCACTGTACGAAGACGGCCGTATCGCCGAAGCGGCCTGCATGGCGCACGCCCGGCGAAAAATCCATGACGTTCACGTCCGCACACCGACCGACGTCACAACCGAAGCGCTGAAGCGCATCGGTAAACTGTATGCCATCGAGGCGGAGATACGCGGCAGCCCGGCAGAGGAGCGGCTGGCGGTCCGGAAAGAGCAGACGGTCCCGCTGATGCAGTCGCTGTACGACTGGGTACAGGCACAGATGAAGGTGCTGTCGCGCCACTCGGATACGGCGAAGGCGTTCTCGTACCTGCTGAAGCAGTGGGATGCGCTGAACCTGTACTGCAGCAACGGCTGGGCCGAGATAGACAATAACATCGCAGAGAACGCGCTGCGTGGCGTTGCCCTGGGGCGGAAAAACTGGCTGTTCGCGGGTTCAGACGCGGGCGGGGAACGTGCTGCGGTACTGTACTCGCTGATCGGCACCTGCCGGCTTAACGGCGTGGAACCGGAGGCGTGGCTGCGTTACGTCATCGGTCATATCCAGGACTGGCCGGTGAACCGGGTCCGTGATCTGCTGCCCTGGAAGGTCGATCTCACTTTTGTCTGAGCGTCAATACGGTCTGGATGAGACGCTTACTTTCAGGCCTGCCCGCTTTTTCTTTTTATATTATGTAACTTAAAACGCTGTTTTCTGAAGGCGCAAATCGTGCAGGATGCGCGCTGTGCGTCTGAAACGAAAAAAGCGCCTGAAGGCGCTTTTCTCTGAATTGGTGGGTCGTGCAGGATATACCCCGGCCCGTCCGGGGCCTCGCCCTGCGGGTGATGCTGGCGCATCAGTCTGAATCGCTCCCGGCGATTCAGTCGAACCTGCAACAGGTCACATCCTGCACGTTAAGTACTGTGCGTCTGAAACGAAAAAAGCGCCTGAAGGCGCTTTTTTCTGAATTGGTGGGTCGTGCAGGATTCGAACCTGCGACCA
The DNA here is from genome assembly GCF_014946725.1 of Mixta mediterraneensis. Lineage (GTDB taxonomy): Bacteria > Pseudomonadota > Gammaproteobacteria > Enterobacterales > Enterobacteriaceae > Pantoea > Pantoea mediterraneensis. The sequence goes on along the minus strand of NZ_JACFXY010000005.1, from coordinate 99,487 downwards.
ATTGATTAAAAGTCAACTGCTCTACCAACTGAGCTAACGACCCGCTGAGGTGCTGACAACCTTTCAAACCTGGCGGGCTTGAGAATAAGATGGTGGGTCGTGCAGGATTCGAACCTGCGACCAATTGATTAAAAGTCAACTGCTCTACCAACTGAGCTAACGACCCATCTAAGATTGTGAAGCAATGCTGAAGGCGTCTCTTGAGGAACAAGTCCGGCGGGAGATGGTGGGTCGTGCAGGATTCGAACCTGCGACCAATTGATTAAAAGTCAACTGCTCTACCAACTGAGCTAACGACCCATCTTCAGGCTTGCCAGACACGCTTGCATTGTGTCCCGGCAACGGCGGCATATATTACTGATTTACCGAGGCAGCACAACCCTTATTTTCTGTTAAAGGATCTGATTGCTCACCTTTCATGCGGCAAGACCAGAAATCAAACGAAAACCGGCCTGGCCTGCACACATTACAATCCGGACAGACGTTTTTGGGCTTGTTTAGCCGAGTCAGTGTTCGGATAAAGTTTGATCACCTGCTGGAACACCGCTTTGGCTTTCGCCGTGTCGTTTTTCTCCTGCATGATGACGCCAACTTTCAGCAACGCTTCTGACGCCTTAGGTGATTTTGGATAATTTTTCACCACCGTCGCGTAATAATACGCCGCGTCGTCCTTTTTCCCTTTGTTATAAAACAGCTGACCCAGCCAGTAATTGGCATTCGGCTGATAGGTCGAATCAGGATAACGTTTTACCCATGCCTGTAGCGCGGTAATCGCCTGATCGTACTGCTTCTTCTCAAGGATTAACGCAACCGCAGCATTGTAGTCGCTATTCGCGTCACCGCTTTGTACTGGCGTCCCTGAGGAAGCCGCAGCGCCCGCTTCGCCACCAGCGCTGGCTGCCGCACTTGCATCGCCTGCTGCCTGCTGTTCACCCTTGTTGCCGCTGCTCAGACTGTCGATCTGTTGATAGATCTGTTTCTGGCGCTCAACAACCTGGTTTAGCTGGTAGGTATTTTGCTGGATTTGCCCACGCAGCGAATCAATATCGCTTTGGTTATCGCTCATTTGCTGCTGCAGTTGTTGCAGAAGCTGAGCCTGGGCATTCGAGATTCGTTCAAGAGTGGTGACACGGTCTTCGACCGAGCCGGACCCAACGCTACTGATTGACGCCTGGGCATTAGCGGCCCAGGGGGCCGCTACGCCAATCAGTAACGACAGACTCAACAGATAACGTCTGAAGTTACTAATCATATGATTCTCTTAGTAGACCAGAACTGCACGACGGTTTTTAGCGTAAGCAGCTTCGTCATGACCCAGAACGGCTGGCTTCTCTTTACCGTAAGAAACGATAGACATCTGGTCCGCAGACACGCCTTTACCTTGCAGGTACATTTTCACCGCGCTAGCGCGACGTTCGCCCAGAGCGATGTTGTATTCCGGCGTGCCGCGCTCATCCGCATGACCTTCAATGGTCACTTTGTAAGATGGGTTGCTACGCAGGAAAGCAGCGTGCTGATCCAGCATTTGAGCGTAATCAGACTGAACGTCATATTTATCCAGACCGAAATACACAATGTTGTTCTGCTGCAGCTGTTGCATTTGCAGACGCGCTTGCTCGTCAGAAGACATGTTACCGCTGTTCGCGCCAGCACCGTAAGCACCATCGCCAGCGCCGCCCATGCCAGTTTGATCGTTGTTGTTGTTTTTGTGTGAGCTACAAGCCGCTACCGCCAAAACCGGCAGAGCCAGCATTAAACCTTTCAGCACTTTGTTCAGTTGCATTTCTAAAATCCCGTTATTGTTTATTGTTTGCAATGCCTGTGTTGTCAGGCATTACAGATACGGCGACCAGGCAGGGAATTTAACCTGTCCATCAGTAGCCGGAAGACGCGCTTTGAAACGTCCGTCGGTTGAAACCAACTGCAGCACGGAACCCATCCCCTGAGTAGAGCTATAGATTACCATTGTGCCGTTCGGTGCAAGGCTCGGCGTTTCATCCAGGAACGAGTCCGTTAACGTTTGAACGGCTCCCGTTTCCAGATCCTGTCTGGCGACGTGCTGAGCACCACCATTGGTGCTGATCATCACCATTGTTTTGCCATCTGTAGCGACGTCCGCATCCTGGTTCTGACCACCTTCCCAGGTAATACGCTGCGGTGTGCCGCCATTGATGCCAATCTTATAGATTTGAGGTGCACCAGCCTGGTCTGAGGTATACGCCAGCGTCTGGCTGTCCGGAAACCAGGTAGGCTCGGTGCTGTTGTAACGGCCATTCGTTACCTGACGAACCTGACCAGAACCTAAATCCATGACGTAGAGGTTAAGGCTGCCGGTTTTCGACAAAGCGAACGCCAGTTTCGATCCATCTGGCGAGAACGATGGCGCACCGTTGTGACGCGGATAAGAGGCAATCTGACGGATTGCGCCGTTAGATAATGTCTGCACCACCAGCGCCGATTTGCCGCTTTCAAAGGTCACATAAGCCACTTTGCTCCCGTCAGGAGACCAGGCCGGAGACATCAAGGGTTGTGGTGAACGATGCACCACAAACTGGTTGTAGCCATCGTAATCAGCAACCCGCAGCTCATACGGGAACTGGCCGCCGTTAGTCTGTACAACGTAAGCGATACGGGTACGGAAAGCGCCTTTAATACCGGTCAGTTTCTGAAAGGCTTCATCGCTGGCAGTGTGTGCCGCATAACGCAGCCACTGTTTAGTCACTTTATAGGAGTTCTGCGATAGCACGGTCCCTGGCGCAGCACCCGTATCGACCAGCTGATAAGAAACTTGATAGCTGCCATCCGGGTTAGACTGAACCTGTCCTACCACCACAGCATCAATACCTAAGGCGCTCCAGGCAGCGGGCTGCACTTCCTGCGCGCTGGTTGGCTGCTGCGGCAGTCGTGAACGATCGAGGGGGTTGAATTTGCCGCTGTTACGCAAATCAGCGGCTACGATGCCACCAATGTCCTCTGGGGCCGCGCCTGAACCTGTCCATTTAAACGGAACCACGCCAATTGGACGCGCAGTATTGACGCCTTGAGTGATCTCAATGCGAACTTCTGCATGCAGCATCGCTGCCCACAGTAATAGAAAAAAACTTAACGATACGCGAAGTACTTGCTTCATTTTTTCTCCCTTATCTGAACCTCAGTCCACGATAATTGGCACTGTTCCTGGAAACCATGAGTACGACTAAAATACGGCAAGCTAACCTTAGATCAACCTGCCGTAACTTACTGCATTATTCCGGTCTAAAACGCATTGGCGCATTTTTAAACACTTCATACACCGCCTGTGAAGGCGGTTTCGGAATATGGGCTTGCTTAGCGGCTGCTATTGCAGCCTGACACAACGCGGGATCGCCGCCCTCTGCCTTAACGTCAACCAACAAGCCATCCGGCGCAAGTTTAATACGTAAATCACAGCTTTTTCCGCGATACAGATCCGCATCATAGAAACGGCTCTGAATTGCGCTGGTGATTTGGCCTAAATAGGCGTTGACATCTGCGCCTGACGCCCCGGCTTTCTTCTGATTTCCCTGCCCCGCCGCCCCATTTGAGGTGCCACTTTTCGGTGCATTCTTACCGGAAGCTAAGCCGCCTAACAAATCATCAACGTCGCTGTCATTTTTTGCCGCTGCCGCTGCCGCTTTTTTCTTCGCGTCGGCAGCCGCTTTAGCTTTGGCGGCTGCATCAGCTTTGGCTTTGGCAGCTGCATCGGCCTTAGCTTTAGCTTCTGCGGCGGCTTTTTCTTTAGCGGCTTCAGCCGCTTTTTCTTTGGCTTCCTGTGCCGCTTTCGCTTTGGCCTCGGCATCTGACTTCGCTTTCGCAGCTGCAGCCGCTTTGGCTTCCTGTGCGGCTTTTTCTTTTGCCGCCGCTGCGGCGGCAGCTTTGGCCTGCTGATCGGCCTGTTTCTTAGCGTCAGCCGCTGCCTGCTTCGCCTGCTCTTCTGCTTGCTGCTTTGCCTCGGCGGCAGCTTTAGCCTGGGCGTCCGCCTGCGCTTTTGCCTCAGCTTTGGCTTTCGCCGCAGCGGCTTCGGCAGCTTTTTGCTGATCCTGCGCTTGCTTTGCCGCAGCTTCAGCGGCTTTCTGTTGCTCGGCCTGCTGTTTGGCTTGTTCTTTCGCCGCTTCCTGCGCCTGCAAACGCTCTTTTTCTAACGCTTTCAGGCGCTGCTGCTCAGCGGCCTGCTTCTGTTGAAGCTCTTCAGCTTGCTGCTGTGCCTGTTTTTTACGCTGTTGTTCAGCACGTTTACTGTCGCTTTGCTGATTTTGCTGACGGTTATACTGCTCCACCACCGCACCGGGATCGACCATCACCGCATCAATATCGCTGCCGCCACCGCCGCCGCTGGCTTCAATGTGCTCGTTAAACGAGCTCCATATCAGCAAAGCAATCAGCACAATATGCAGAATCACCGATACAATTATCGCGCGCTTTAACTTCTCGTTTTGCTCGGTTGCCTTCGACACTCTCGGTTCCCAAAAAACGGTTCGACTTTAAATCGGCTGCGTCATCAAACCGACAGATTTAACACCCGCCTGGTGCAACAGGTTAAGCGCCTTGATGATTTCGTCGTAGGGCACTTCTTTCGCCCCTCCAATCAAAAAGACAGTCTTTGGATTCGCTTGCAGCTGGCGCTGCGCTTCGCTAATTACCTGCTCAGGTGGCAACTGCTCCATGCGATCGTGATCCACCACCAGGCTGTATTGACCTACGCCCGATACTTCAACAATCACGGGCGGATTATCATCACTGGAGACGGTTTTCGAATCCGTTGCATCCGGTAAGTCCACTTCCACGCTCTGGGTAATAATGGGTGCCGTCGCCATAAAAATCAGCAGCAGCACCAGCAGGACGTCCAGCAGCGGAACAATGTTGATTTCCGACTTCAGTTCGCGGCGACCGCGACCACGCACTCTGGCCATCGTTAACCTCTATTTACTTAGCGCTTTCGCTGGAGAAGGCCTGGCGATGCAGGATGGCCGTGAACTCTTCCATGAAGTTGTCATAGCCCTGCTCCAGTTTATTTACGCGCTGGTTCAGGCGGTTGTACGCCATAACCGCTGGGATCGCGGCGAACAGACCGATTGCCGTGGCGATCAATGCTTCTGCGATACCGGGCGCAACCATTTGCAACGTCGCCTGTTTCACCGCACCTAACGCGATAAAGGCATGCATAATGCCCCAGACCGTCCCGAAGAGTCCGATATAGGGGCTGATTGACCCTACCGTGCCCAGGAAAGGAATATGGTTTTCCAGCGCTTCCAGCTCACGGTTCATGGAGATGCGCATGGCGCGACCAGCGCCTTCCACCACAGCTTCGGGCGCGTGGCTGTTTACACGATGCAGGCGGGCAAACTCTTTGAAACCGGCATAGAAAATTTGCTCAGAACCAGACAGTTCTTCACGGTGTTCCTGGCTTTCCTGATACAGGCGAGACAGTTCAATACCGGACCAAAACTTGTCTTCAAACGCTTCTGCTTCGCGCCCCGCCGCGTTCAAAATACGTGTCCGCTGAATGATGATTGCCCAGGAGGCAATCGAAAAGCCGATCAAAATCAACATGATAAGTTTGACCAGAAGGCTCGCCTTCAGGAACAAATCAAGAATGTTCATGTCAGTCACTGCTTAAACTCCGCGACAATAGACTTTGGAAGCGCAATCGGCTTCATTAGATGTGGGTTGATGCAGGCAATCAGGACCTCTGCTTCATTGAGCACCTTGCCTTCTGCATTCACGATACGTTGGGAGAATGTCATCGTGGCACGCGTCATAGACGTCACTTCACTCTGAATTTCCAGAAGATCGTCAAGACGTGCCGCCGAAAGATAGTCCACCGTCATCCGCCGTACCACAAAAGCAACCTGCTGTTCCAGCAGCGCTTGTTGATTGAAATGGTGCTGTCGCAACATCTCGGTACGTGCTCGTTCATAAAAAGCGATATAGCTGGCGTGATAAACCACACCACCGGCATCAGTGTCTTCGTAGTAGACCCGAACCGGCCAGCGAAACAGCGTTGTACTCACTCTACATCCCGGCCTCATTTTAAACGTTGCTACTATACGCAAGACAATTAGGGTTTGGAATGGGTGGCCAGAGCCAGGAGAAAATAATTATTAGTCCGTAACAATCAGAACGATGACAGAAAGGTTTCTTGACCCAATACTGACAAAAAATCACCGTCAGCACCGATTTTGAAAGGAAAAGTCAGGAATAAAACCAGTAAATACCAACAAGCAAAATTAGCAAAGCCGGTAATGGTAAAAACAGCGCCTGCCAGCGGATTTGTCTGGGACGGAAACCCACACCGTGAATAACACCCGTACATACCGCCCAGATACCCAAAAAGCCCTGCCAAACCGCCAGGTTACTGGATTGCGCCGCATAGCGTGATGGATCCCAAAATAAGCATCCCGCCAGCAGTAAAGAAAGAATCAGCGAAAGGGCCCGTAGCGGACCCTTATCTGTCAGACGATATTGCGTCCGAATCAGCTGGCGCATCAGGCGTGATCGTCCTTAGCCGCGCTGTCTTCAACGTGTTCAATCGCCAGCGCGGTGACAATACCAAAGGCACAAGCCAGCAGCGTGCCGAGAATCCAGGCAAAATACCACATGCATCGTCTCCTTAATTAATACAGCGAGTGCGTATTGCTCTCGATGTGTTCTTTGGTGATACGGCCAAACATTTTGTAGTAACACCAGGCGGTATACGCGAGGATGATCGGTACAAAAATGATAGCAGCGAAGGTCATAACGGTTAGCGTCAGCGAGCTGGACGTTGCATCCCACATGGTCAGGCTAATATTCGGCACTGTGCTGGAAGGCATAATGAACGGGAATAGCGCAATGCCTGCTGTCATGATGACACACGCCAGGGTCATCGAAGAGAAGATAAATGCCCAGGCACTTTTCTCACATCGCGAGCAAACAACGGTCATCAGCGGTAATAACACGCCCAGCAGCGGAAACAGCCACAGCACGGGCATATTCTGGAAGTTGGTCATCCACGCACCGGCTTCACGCACGACGGTTTTACCCAACGGGTTAGAGGCTGCGTGATGATCGATGACGCTGGTTACTACATACCCGTCGATGCCGTATTTCACCCACAAACCTGCCAGCACAAAGCACACCAGCATGACCAGCGCGGCAATCTGTGCAGCGGTACGTGAGCGTAAATGCAGTTCGCCAGTGGTACGCATCTGTAGATAAGTTGCGCCCTGGGTCAGAATCATAGCCACGCTAATTACGCCAGCCAGCAGACCAAACGGATTAAGCAGCTGGAAGAAATTGCCCGTGTAAAACAGACGCAAATATTCATCTGCATGGAACGGAACGCCTTGCAGCAGGTTACCGAACGCCACACCAATAACTAATGGCGGAATGAAGCTACCAATGAAAATGCCCCAGTCCCACATGCCGCGCCAGCGCATGTCCTCAATCTTCGAACGATAATCAAAACCGATGGGGCGAAAGAACAGTGAAGCCAGCACCAGAATCATCGCCACATAAAAGCCTGAAAACGCAGCGGCATAGACCATTGGCCAGGCGGCAAACAGCGCCCCGCCGGCGGTGATCAGCCAAACCTGGTTCCCATCCCAATGTGGCGCAATGCTATTAATCATAATGCGGCGTTCGGTATCGGTGTGGCCCAACAGGCGCGTTAGCATGCCAACGCCCATGTCAAAACCGTCGGCAATCGCAAAACCAATCAGCAAAATGCCAATCAGCAGCCACCAGACAAAGCGCAGCACTTCATAATCAAACATAGGGGTTCTCCTTATCCACGCACCGGCTGAGTACTTGCCGCGATCTGTTCATGATGGTAACGCCCAGTTTTCAGGCTGCTTGGGCCAAGGCGCGCAAACTTGAACATCAGATACATCTCGGCCACCAGGAACAGTGTGTAAAGTCCACAGATCAAAATCATAGAGAATAAGATGTCGCCCACGGTCAATGATGAATTGGCGACCGCTGTTGGCAGTACTTCACCAATCGCCCACGGCTGACGGCCATATTCTGCGACAAACCAACCGGCCTCAACCGCGATCCAGGGCAGCGGAATGCCATATAACGCGGCTTTCAGCAGCCAGCGACTCTTACCGATGCGATTACGAATCACGCTCCAGAACGACAGCACAATCACAGCCAGCAGCAGTACGCCACACAGCACCATGATGCGGAAAGAGAAGTAAAGTGGCGCAACGCGTGGAATGGAATCTTGTATCGCTTTTTGGATTTGTGCTTCGGTCGCATTCGCCACATTCGCGGTATAACGCTTCAGCAGCAAACCGTAGCCGAGATCCTGTTTGCTGTTATTAAAGGCTTCGCGCACCGCTGGATCCTGACTGCCGCTGCGCAACTCATTCAACAAAGCGTAAGCTTTCATGCCGTTGCGTATACGAACTTCGTGCTGCGCCATCAACTCTTTCAGGCCGGTTACTGGCGTATCGACTGAGCGTGTCGCGATCAGGCCAAGCAGGTACGGAATCTGAATGGCATATTTATTTTTCTGCGAATCCTGTTCTGGCAGGCCAAACAGCGTGAAAGCCGCAGGTGCGGGTTGGGTTTCCCACTCGGCTTCAATTGCCGCCAGTTTAGTTTTTTGCACATCGCCCATTTCATAGCCAGACTCGTCACCCAGTACGATGACGGAGAGCACCGCCGCCATACCGAAACTGGCCGCGATGGCAAACGACCGTTTAGCGAAAGCCATGTCACGGCCTTTCAGCAGATACCAGGCGCTAATACCCAGAATGAACATCGCCCCGGTGGTATAACCCGCCGCTACCGTGTGCACAAATTTTACCTGCGCAACCGGATTCAACACCAGCTCGGAAAAGCTCAGCATCTCCATACGCATGGTCTCAAAGTTAAATTCGGAGGCGATCGGGTTCTGCATCCAGCCGTTCGCGACCAGGATCCATAAAGCAGACATGTTAGACCCCAGCGCAACCAGCCAGGTCACCGCCAGGTGCTGCACTTTGCCCAGACGATCCCAGCCAAAGAAGAAAAGCCCAACGAAAGTGGATTCGAGGAAGAACGCCATCAATCCTTCAATGGCCAGCGGCGCCCCAAAAATATCGCCGACATAGTGAGAATAATAGGACCAGTTCGTACCGAACTGAAATTCCATGGTCAGGCCGGTAGCCACCCCCAGCGCAAAGTTGATGCCAAACAACTTGCCCCAGAATTTGGTCATATCTTTATAGATTTGTTTGCCACTGAGGACGTAGACCGTTTCCATTATTGCCAGCAAAAACGCCATACCCAGCGTTAACGGGACAAACAGGAAGTGGTACATTGCCGTCAAAGCAAACTGTAAACGAGACAGCTCGACGATATCTAGCATATTAACTCCTTGCTCTTCACATCCACTCTCTTTAGCGATATGACGCGCTAAATAAGAGTCAGGAACGACTGATTATTGATTCCAGTTTGTTACCGACAGAACAGGTAAAAGTGCTGCCCGATATGAGCGAATAACGAGATTTTGAAACCCTGAAAAAGCGTCAAAACAAGCCAGATGCTTAGACACATGCAAAATAATCAAAGAAATTTGATGAAATCCCGTATTCCGCAAGCGTTTGAAAGTTTTTGTAAAAGGCTGGATTGATGCAACGCAATTTAAGCCTTTAACTTTGCGCTTTTCCAGTGATAAACTTTGTTATATATCGTCAATAATTGATCTGAATTAAAGTAATAACTTTCTATACCTGTTCAGCTCGCTGGGTTGTTAATAAGGTGTCAATATTTTCCAGGATTGTAAGGAAGATTATTACTTTTATCGTTTTTTATTAACCTCAGATACTTTTGTGCTAAAGGTTAGCATCTGCCGTAAATAAAAGGAAGGTGAGAGGGAAATATCTACTGAGGGCTTTTCGGGTAGATATAATGTTTGTCCGCATGTATATGGGAAGTGGCACAGGGTCGGATTTTACGATCCCCCTTTTCCCCTTACGCTGGCATCTTTACCCTTCGCTCACTTCTCCCAGGCTGGACACGAGAATGTATCTCTTAAACTGCTGCGTACCCGGCACGCATAAAAAAGGCCACACAAGGTGGCCTGAAATTAAAAAGCGTAAAGCTTATTTTGCTGGCAGAACAGCTTTCACTGCTTCGCCAATATCGGCAAGGCTGCGAACAGTTTTCACACCAGCCGCTTCCAGGGCTGCAAATTTTTCATCCGCAGTGCCTTTACCGCCTGCAATGATGGCGCCAGCGTGGCCCATACGTTTACCTTTTGGCGCAGTCACGCCGGCGATATATCCTACAACCGGTTTGGTGACATGTTCTTTGATGAACGCAGCCGCTTCTTCTTCTGCGCTACCACCAATTTCACCAATCATCACGATCGCTTCAGTTTGCGGATCGTCCTGGAACAGTTTCAGGATGTCAATAAAGTTAGAACCCGGAATCGGGTCACCACCGATACCGACACACGTTGACTGGCCGTAACCAATATCCGTTGTCTGCTTAACGGCTTCATAAGTCAGCGTACCGGAACGCGAAACGATGCCCACACGTCCTGGCTGATGAATGTGGCCCGGCATAATACCGATCTTACATTCGCCTGGCGTGATCACACCCGGACAGTTTGGTCCAATCATACGTACGCCCGCTTCATCCAGCTTCACTTTCACTGTCAGCATATCCAGCGTTGGGATACCTTCAGTGATCGTAATAATCAGCTTGATGCCCGCTTCGATCGCTTCCAGGATACCGTCTTTGCAGAACGGTGCCGGAACGTAGATCACCGTAGCCGTTGCGCCGGTGGCTTCCACGGCTTCACGTACGGTGTTGAACACCGGCAGACCAAGGTGAGTGGTGCCGCCTTTACCTGGCGTGACGCCGCCAACCAGCTGCGTACCATAAGCCAGCGCCTGCTCAGAGTGGAATGTACCCTGTCCGCCGGTGAATCCCTGGCAAATGACTTTGGTGTTTTTGTCGATCAAAATGGACATTATTTACCCTCCGCAGCAGCAACAACACGCTGTGCCGCGTCTGTCAGGCTAGTTGCTGCAATGATATTCAGACCGCTGTCCGCCAGTTTCTGCGCGCCCAGCTCGGCGTTGTTACCTTCCAGACGTACCACTACCGGCACGTTCACACCCACTTCAGCGACTGCGCCAATGATGCCGTCGGCAATCAGGTCACAGCGCACGATGCCGCCGAAGATGTTAACGAATACGGCTTTAACCGCATCATCAGACAGAATGATTTTGAAGGCTTCGGTAACGCGTTCTTTGGTTGCGCCGCCGCCAACGTCAAGGAAGTTAGCCGGCTGGCCGCCATGGTGTTTCACAATATCCATGGTGCCCATTGCCAAACCTGCGCCGTTAACCATACAGCCGATATTGCCTTCCAGCGCAACGTAGTTCAGTTCCCACTGCGTAGCGTGTGCTTCACGTGGATCTTCCTGGCTTGGATCACGCATTTCGCGCAGTTCTGGTTGACGGAACAACGCATTGCCATCAGCGCCCAGTTTGCCATCCAGACACACCAGATCGCCCTGCTTAGTGATCACCAGCGGATTGATCTCTACCAGCGCCAGATCGCGCTCCAGGAACATCGTTGCCAGACCCATGAAAATTTTGGTGAACTGGCTAACTTGCTTGCCGGACAAGCCGAGCTTAAACGCCAACTCGCGGCCTTGATACGGCTGCGGTCCGGTCAGCGGATCAAGCGCCATTTTGTGGATCAGATGCGGGGTTTCTTCCGCAACTTTTTCAATTTCTACGCCGCCTTCGGTCGATGCCATGAAAACAACGCGACGCGTCGCACGGTCAACAACAGCACCCAAATACAGCTCTTGATCGATGTCGGTCGCGGCTTCAACCAGGATCTGGTTGACCGGTTGGCCATCGGCGTCAGTCTGGTAGGTCACCAGACGCTTGCCGAGCCAGTTTTCCGCAAACGCGCGAATCTCTTCTTTACTGTTAACGACTTTCACACCGCCCGCTTTACCGCGGCCACCGGCATGAACCTGACATTTAACTACCCACGGACCTGCGCCAATTTTAGACGCGGCTTCTTCCGCTTCACGTGGTGTAGTACAGGCGTAACCCGTTGGTGCCGGCATGCCATACCGTGCAAACAGCTGTTTCGCCTGGTATTCGTGTAAGTTCATGATGTTCTATCCATTCAGGTCTGAAAAGAGTAATAAGGTGGGCGCGCCGTACGCGCCCGGTAAAAATCAGACGTCCAGCAGCAGACGCGTAGGATCTTCCAGCATCTCTTTCACCGCAACCAGATAGCCAACAGATTCGCGACCATCGATCAGGCGATGATCATAGGAGAGCGCCAGATACATCATTGGCAGCACGACAACCTGACCATTCACCGCCATAGGACGATCTTTAATGGCATGCATGCCAAGGATCGCGCTCTGTGGTGGGTTGATGATCGGCGTAGACATCAACGAGCCGAATACGCCGCCATTAGTAATGGTGAAGTTACCGCCAGTCAGATCCTCTACGGTTAGTTTACCGTCGCGGCCTTTCACCGCCAGCTCTTTAATTTTCTTCTCGATGTCGGCCATGCTTAACGCATCAACATCACGCAGCACCGGGGTAACCAGGCCACGCGGCGTAGATACCGCAATGCTGACATCGAAGTAGTTGTGATACACCACATCTTCGCCATCAATAGAAGCATTCACTTCTGGATAACGTTTCAGGGCTTCCACCACCGCTTTAATATAGAAAGACATAAAGCCCAGGCGCACGCCGTGACGTTTTTCAAACGCCTCGCCGTATTGCTTGCGCAAATCCATAATCGGCTTCATGTTCACTTCATTGAAGGTGGTCAGCATCGCAGTGCTGTTCTTCGCTTCCAGAAGGCGTTCAGCCACACGCTTACGCAAACGTGTCATCGGTACACGTTTTTCGCTGCGATTAGCCACGGCCTGCTGCGGTGCAGCTTCGACGGCTGGCGCGGCGGTTTTCGCGGCTTCTGGTTTCTTCGCCAGATGCTTTTCTACATCTTCGCGAGTAATACGACCACCCACTCCACTGCCTTTGATTTGCGAGGCATCAAGGTTGTGTTCAGCGATCAGGCGGCGAATAGCCGGGCTGAGTGCATCGTTGCTCTCTTCTTCCAGCGAAGCTGTCTGACGCTGAGCCGGCGTAGACTCTTTGCTGTCAGCTTTAGCGCTGGTCTCTTTCCCGCCGCTATTGCCTTCTTTTAAACGACCAAGAATCTGGCGAGACGTTACGGTTGCCCCTTCATCTTCCAGCACGGCTTCCAAAACGCCGTCGGCGGAGGCAGGCACTTCCAGTACCACTTTGTCAGTTTCGATCTCTACCAGTACTTCATCACGTGTGACGGCATCGCCTGGTTTTTTGTGCCAGGTTGCCACGGAGGCATCGGCAACGGATTCAGGCAGGTCGGGAACGAGAATATCTACGCTACTCATTATCTTTCCTTTTAATTAATCAACGTTCAGCGCGTCATTAACCAGGTCTTGCTGCTGTTTTTGGTGTACGGACATATAACCTACGGCCGGTGAAGCGGATGCCGGACGGCCTGCATAACGCAGAGTGGCGCCAAACGGCACAACTTCGCGGAAATGATGCTGGCTACAGTACCAGGCACCTTGGTTTAGTGGCTCTTCCTGACACCAGACAAAGTCCTGCACATGGGAATACGCTTTCAAAATTTCTTGTACAGCCTGATGCGGGAACGGGTAAAGCTGCTCAATACGCACAATAGCGACATTGGTCTGCTCGTTTTTACGACGCTGTTCCAGCAGATCGTAATAAACTTTACCGGCACACATCACGACGCGTTTAACGCCTTGTGGATCGAGTTCGTCGATTTCACCGATTGCTGGCTGGAAGCTGCCTTCCGCTAATTCATCCAGCGAAGAAATTGCCAGAGGATGACGCAGCAGCGACTTCGGTGACATAACGATCAGCGGGCGGCGCATACCACGTAACGCCTGACGACGCAGCATATGGTAAACCTGCGCAGGGGTAGACGGCACGCAAACCTGCATATTCTGTTCAGCACAGAGCTGCAAATAACGTTCCAGACGGGCGGAGGAGTGCTCCGGTCCCTGGCCTTCGTAGCCGTGCGGCAGCAGCATCACCAGACCACACATCCGGCCCCACTTCTGCTCTCCAGAGCTGATGAACTGATCGATAACCACCTGCGCACCGTTTGCGAAGTCACCAAACTGGGCTTCCCAGATAGTCAGAATGCGCGGTTCAGCAGTGGCATAGCCGTATTCAAAAGCCAGTACCGCTTCTTCTGACAAGACGGAGTCCCAGACTTTGAATTGCCCCTGGCCGCTGTGTACATGGTGCAGCGGCGTATAGGTTGAACCATTAGCCTGGTTATGGATGACCGCATGGCGATGGAAGAAAGTACCGCGACCGGTATCTTCACCTGACAGACGAACCGGAATCCCTTCGTCCACCAGTGTGGCGTAGGCCAGGTTTTCCGCGCCGCCCCAGTCAAAGGCTTTGTTTCCTTCAGCCATCTCTTTACGATCGTTGTAAATTTTCGCTACGCGAGCCTGAACTTCAACTTCTTCCGGGATCTGACTGATACGACGAGCCAGTTCCTGCAAACGCTTCTTGTCCACCTGCGCCGGATAAGCTTCATCCCACTCATGGTTAAGATACGGCGACCAGGTAAAAGAGTGCAGGCTCATTGGGCGCCATTCAGGCACCACACATTCGCCTTCATCCAGCGCATCGCGATAGAGATTGACCATTTCGGTGGCATCTCCCTGGCTAACAATGCTTTCACTTTCCAGACGGTCAGCGTAAATCTTACGTGGCGTTGGATGCTTTTTGATCTTTTGGTACATCAACGGTTGGGTTGCGCTTGGCTCATCCGCTTCGTTATGGCCATGACGGCGATAACACACCAGATCAATAAACACATCACGCTTGAAGGTGTTGCGATAATCCAGCGCCAGACGGGTAATAAAGGCAACCGCTTCCGGGTCATCCGCATTGACGTGGAAAATCGGTGCCAGCACCATTTTGCCGATGTCAGTGCAATAAGGCGTTGAGCGGGCGTCTTTCGGATTAGAGGTGGTGAACCCCACCTGGTTGTTGATCACGATGCGAACGGTGCCGCCCACTTCGTAACCCCGCGCCTGGGACATATTCAGCGTTTCCTGCACCACACCCTGGCCGATCACCGCCGCATCACCATGGATGGTAATAGGAAGCACTTTATTGCTGCCTGGCTCGGCCAGCCGATCCAAACGGGCACGCACTGAACCCATCACCACTGGACTAACAATTTCAAGATGCGATGGGTTAAACGCCAGTGCCAGATGCACTAAGCCGCCTTCGGTTTCCACGTCTGACGAGAAGCCCATGTGATACTTCACGTCGCCAGTGCCGAGATGCTCTTTATGCTTACCAGAGAATTCATCAAACAAATCCTGTGGTTTTTTACCCAGCACGTTAATCAGAACGTTGAGACGACCGCGGTGTGCCATACCCAGCACCACTTCACGCGTACCGCTTTTGCCAGCATGACGAATCATCTCGCGCAGCATGGGAACTAAAGCGTCGCCGCCTTCCAGCGAGAAGCGTTTAGCGCCGGGAAATTTCGCGCCCAGATATTTCTCCAGGCCTTCTGCCGCAGTCAGCTCTTTCAGAAAAACTTTTTTCTCTTCGCCACTGAAAGAGGCCTGGCCCATCACCGATTCAAGACGCTGCTGAATCCAGCGTTTCTCTTCGGTGTTATTGATGTGCATATACTCTGCACCAATCGAGCCGCAGTAAGTCTGCTTCAGCGCATCGAACAGTTCGGACAGCTTCATGGTTTCTTTGCCGCCGGCAAAAGAACCTACATTAAAGCTTTCCTGAAAGTCGGCTTCGGTCAGATCGTGAAATGCCGGATCCAGATCGGCAACACGATCCTGTTTCCACAGGCCGAGCGGATCCAAACTGGCGTGCTGATGACCGCGGAAACGAAACGCGTTTATCAGCTGCAGCACTTTCACTTGCCTGGAATTTGTTGCTGGATCGGAAACTGAAGAGGTGTAACGAGATGCGTCTTTCGCCAGGCGACGGAAATATTCACGTGTGGTGGAGTGAAACTGTTCTGGTTTCACGCCGGTGCCTGGGAGCTGTTGGAACATCGAGCGCCACACTGCATCGACAGAGTCAGGATCGGTCAGGAAATCCTCATAGAGTTGCTCTATGTAAGACTGATTCGCGCCTGCCAGCCAGGAAGAGTCCAGCCAGGGCTTCATCGCGCTGTTCTGCATTGTGATCCCTTAAGCATTGTTATGCTTTTTTGAGGTTTCATTTGTTGCCGCTTTCGCGGTTTGCCGTAGTGAGTTCAGCGATACGAGCACTGTGCGCAGCGCGCGCCCGGCCCGTAAGGGAACCTTTGTAAACGTGGTACATAACCGCGTTTACAGAGGCTTCCGTAAACCACCGGGAATCTGGCGTTCCCGGTGGGAATGTTACTTATGCTCCGCGTTGCAGCAGCATTGACTTGATATGACCAATAGCGCGCGTCGGGTTCAATCCTTTTGGACATACGCTCACACAGTTCATGATGCTATGACAGCGGAATACGCTGAAAGCATCATCAAGATTGTCGAGGCGTGCGTCCGTTTCCGTGTCACGACTGTCAATCAGGAAGCGATATGCCGCCAGCAAGCCGGCGGGTCCAATAAACTTGTCCGGATTCCACCAGAATGACGGGCAGGATGTTGAGCAGCAGGCGCAGAGAATACATTCGTATAATCCGTCCAGATGCTCACGTTCTGCCGGTGATTGCAGATACTCACGCGCTGGCGGATTTTCCCCATTATTCAATAAGAAAGGTTTAATTTTCTCATACTGCGCATAGAACTGACTCATGTCCACAACCAGATCGCGGACCACCGGCAAGCCAGGCAGCGGGCGGATAACAATTTTTTGTTTGCCGTTACCTAACGCTGAAATCGGAGTGATGCACGCCAGACCGTTTTTGCCGTTCATGTTCAGGCCATCTGAGCCACAAACCCCTTCACGGCACGAGCGGCGAAAAGCCAGGGTCGGATCTTTTTCTTTCAGACGGATTAGCGCGTCCAGCAACATCATGTCGCGCCCCTCTTCCGCTTCGAGGCTATACTCCTGCATACGCGGCTTGTCGTCGACGTCTGGATTGTAGCGATAAATTGAAAATTCGAATCTCATGATCGTCTCTCCGCAAATTAATAAGTACGCACTTTCGGCGGGAAGGCCGCGCGCAGTTTCGGCTGCATGTTCACCTCACGGCGCGTCATGCTCTCGGTTTGCGGGACATAAAGACTGTGGCACAGCCAGTTTTCATCATCACGATCCGGGTAGTCGAAGCGACTATGGGCACCACGGCTTTCGGTGCGGTAGTTTGCCGCCACAGCGGTGGCGTACGCAGTTTCCATCAGGTTATCCAGCTCCAGACACTCGATGCGCTGCGTGTTGAAGTCTGGCGAGCGATCGTCCAGACGCGCTGATTTCAGGCGCTCACGAATGCCTTTCAACTCTTCCAGCCCCTGCGCCATCGCATCACCTTCACGGAATACCGAGAAGTTGTTCTGCATGCAACGTTGCAGCGCTTTACGAATCTCAACCGGATCTTCTCCGGTAGTGTTGTTTTCCCAGCGATTGAAGCGTGCCATGGCTGCGTCAATTTCTTCTTCAGTTGCATCACGCAGCTCGCCCTGCTCAGTCATGCTTTCCAGCAGATGCAAACCCGCCGCGCGGCCAAACACCACTAAGTCAAGCAACGAGTTACCGCCGAGGCGGTTAGCGCCATGTACTGAGACGCAGGCGATTTCGCCGACAGCAAACAGACCGGGAATGACCACATCTTCGCCCTGCTCATTTACCCGCAGCGCCTGGCCAGTCACTTTAGTCGGAATGCCGCCCATCATATAGTGACAGGTTGGGATAACCGGGATCGGTTCCTTCACTGGATCAGCGTGGGCAAAGGTTCGGGACAATTCAAGAATACCTGGCAGACGTGACTCCAGAACATCTTTACCCAGGTGGTCCAGCTTCAGCTTGATATGCGGTCCCCAGGGACCTTCACAGCCGCGGCCTTCGCGGATTTCGATCATCATCGAACGGGCAACTACATCACGGCCCGCCAGATCTTTGGCGTTTGGCGCATAACGTTCCATAAAACGTTCGCCGTGTTTATTCAGCAGGTAACCGCCTTCACCACGGCAGCCCTCTGTAACCAATACGCCCGCCCCGGCGATACCGGTTGGGTGGAACTGCCACATTTCCATATCCTGCACCGGCACGCCGGCACGCAGCGCCATACCCACACCGTCGCCGGTATTGATGTGCGCATTCGTGGTGGACTGATAAATACGGCCTGCGCCACCGGTTGCCAGCACGGTCGCTTTCGCTTTGAAGTAAACAGTTTCACCGGTTTCGATGCAGATCGCGGTACAACCGACAATCGCGCCGTCTTCATTTTTCACCAGATCGAGCGCATACCATTCAGAAAAGATAGTGGTTTTATTTTTTAGGTTCTGCTGGTACAGCGTGTGCAACAAAGCATGACCGGTACGGTCAGCTGCCGCTGCAGTACGTGCCGCCTGCTCGCCGCCGAAATTTTTCGACTGACCACCAAACGGACGTTGATAAACACGACCATCTTCAAGACGCGAGAAAGGCAAGCCCATATGCTCCAGTTCCAGAATCGCTTCCGGCCCGGTTTTACACATATATTCAATCGCGTCCTGATCGCCAATGTAGTCGGAACCTTTGACGGTGTCGTACATATGCCATTCCCAGTTATCTTCATGGGTGTTACCCAGCGCAACGGTAATACCGCCTTGCGCAGATACAGTGTGGGAACGGGTCGGGAATACTTTAGATAACAGGGCGCAGGTTTGGCCCGACTGGGAGATTTGCAGTGCGGCTCGCATACCTGCGCCGCCTGCGCCGATCACCACGGCGTCAAATTCTCTGATTGGCAAACTCATTTACACACCCCACACCACAACAAATCCATAAATCGCATAGGACAACAACACCACCACGATTACCAATTGCAATACCAGACGCATCGCCAGCGTTTTGACGTAATCAGTCAAGACTTGCCACATGCCAATCCAACCGTGGATCAAGATGGAAAACAGCGTGAGTAAGGTGAATACTTTGGTAAAAGCAGAGGCGAAGAAACCACGCCAGATGTCATAGGTTAGCGTGTCGGTCATCACGACAAAGCCAAGTATATAGAGGATGTAGAGCGTAATAAGAATTGCAGAAGCCCGCAGCAGCAGCCAGTCCTGAACGCCGTTGCGACCCAATGCGGTTGCATTGCTTACCATACGAGGACTCCAGCCAAAATTGAAAGCACGACAGTAATACCAAATGCTACCTGAGCGGAACGAGTACCTGCTTGCAGAGTCTCAGCCAGATAACCAAAATCCATCAACATATGACGAATCCCGCCCACCGCGTGGTAAGCCAACGCTGTTAAAATGCCCCACATGATAAACTTCGCGAAGAAGCCATCCATAATGGTCGCAGCATGTTGGAAACCTTCCGGAGAGGAGAGAGACAGGCCCAGTAACCACAACAGAATGGCAAGCGCCACCAGGGTGATCACGCCAGTAACACGGTGAAGAATGGACGATATTGCAGTAACGGGAAACCGGATCGTCGAGAGATCCAAGTTGACAGGCCTTTGTTTTTTCACGGTTTTGCCCACACAGCTCTTTTTTATTTTGCTTCCTCCGGTCCTGAGGCAGAGTCAGATCACATGACATATTCAGACTTTAACCGTCACCAAAAAAGCAACATCCAGTGTTAATTGAAACGGTAGAAACGCTGGGTGGCTCCTGGTGTCAGGGAATTCCGGAGACCTCGGCAAAGTATAAGAGGATCACATTCTGATTACAATTCCCCTACAAACACTTTGGGAACATTTAGGTTGAACAGTGATCTCACTCACGATTTTCATATTTGATACAAATTTAATTATCTGATTTGACAATAGTTAAACAATTCAGTTACAAACTATCACCATAAACCCCTATGATGCACAAAAGTTATGGGGATACACTTTCCCCTAAGCTCAAGTTATGTAACATTGCGAGCGTGAGCCACAACAAGCATCAGGTTATTGGTTACCAAGAAGTTATGTCCAGACCGGATCTTTAACAACCGCGATATGCAGCATGACATGGCCTTACGGTTTCCGACTGGGAACGCGCCTCTCACTCTGTACCCTGCACCTGATTGATGACCGCAGAGTGATATTGTGAAGTTTTGCCGCTCGCAACATGAACGCTTTTCAGTTGTCTAAAGATCCTTACCTACATAAGGCGCTATGGAGACGAAAATGTCAGATAAAAAAGTGACGCTAACCTTACAAAACGATACGCCTGTTGAACTGGATGTGCTGAAAGGCACGTTGGGACAGGATGTGGTTGATGTGCGCACCCTTGGCTCAAAAGGGTTATTCACCTTCGATCCCGGTTTTACTTCTACAGCGTCCTGCGAATCCAAAATTACCTTTATTGATGGTGACGAAGGCATTCTGCTGCACCGTGGTTTTCCGATCGATCAGCTGGCTACCCACTCGAACTATCTGGAAGTATGCTACATCCTGCTGAATGGCGAAGTGCCGACTAAAAAGCAGTTCGATGAATTTTGCGAAACCGTTACCCGCCACACCATGATTCATGAGCAGATCACCCGTCTGTTCCATGGCTTCCGCCGCGATTCACATCCAATGGCGGTAATGTGCGGCGTCACCGGGGCACTGGCCGCGTTTTATCATGATTCACTGGACGTCAATATTGAACGCCATCGTGACATCGCCGCCTTCCGCCTGCTGTCAAAAATGCCAACCATGGCAGCGATGTGCTACAAATATTCCATCGGTCAACCTTTTGTTTATCCACGTAATGATCTGTCGTACGCCGGTAATTTCCTGCATATGATGTTTGCAACCCCTTGCGAAGAGTACAAGGTGAATCCGGTGCTGGAACGCGCCATGGATCGCATTCTGATTTTACATGCCGATCATGAGCAGAACGCCTCGACCTCAACTGTCCGTACTGCAGGTTCGTCTGGCGCGAATCCTTTTGCCTGTATCGCGGCCGGTATCGCTTCTTTGTGGGGACCAGCACACGGTGGTGCGAACGAAGCCTGCCTGCGTATGCTGGAAGAGATCAGTAACGTAGAGCACATTCCAGAATTTGTGCGTCGCGCGAAAGACAAAAATGACTCTTTCCGCCTGATGGGCTTTGGTCATCGTGTATATAAAAACTATGACCCACGCGCTACCGTAATGCGTGAAACCTGCCATGAAGTGCTGAATGAACTGGGCATGAAAGACGACCTGCTGGAAGTGGCGATGCAGCTGGAGCATATTGCGCTGAATGATCCGTACTTTATCGAGCGCAAACTCTATCCGAACGTGGATTTCTACTCGGGCATTATTCTGAAAGCGATGGGCATTCCATCCTCAATGTTCACTGTAATCTTTGCCATGGCGCGTACCGTTGGCTGGATTGCACACTGGAAAGAGATGCATGATGAAGGCATGAAAATTGCCCGTCCGCGTCAGCTTTATACCGGTTACACGGAACGTGAATTCAAGTCGCAGCTGGAAAAATAAGCATCCAGGAAGCCAAAAAGCGGGAATTTTCCCGCTTTTTTATTGGCCTTAAAATATTATACCTGACAGCCCGGACACCAATAGAATGGACGAGACGATAACGTGCCCTTCTCTATTAACGTTCCGCAACGGCGGCATTTTTTGCCCTGCCGGTGAAACGCTTCAAAGCGAAACGCCGCTTCATGATGATAATTTCTCATTGTTCCACGCATACGATAAGCGTGGCGCGGCACCGATAATAATGCCTCGCTGAATGCTGTCAGCTGCGCGTCGCTTAACGATTGCACACGATGATAAGGCAGTAGTTGAGCCAGCCAGAGAATTTCAACGCGTAGGTAATTTCCTAACCCTGCCAGAAAAGCCTGATCCAGTAACAATCCACTGAACTGACGACGACTAAAGCGCGGCGAAAGCAGCCGTGCTTTAACGTCTGCTACCGTTAGCGTGCTATTTAAAACGTCTGGTCCTATGCGATTCAGAAACGGATGAGTCGCTAATGTATCCGCATTCAGCAATTCAATATCCGAAGCGCTATATAATAAAATCGCCTGTTCAGCGCTAGCCAACCGGACGCGTAATTGCCGCTTAGTTTCCGGCTGGCTACCAGATGGTACGATGCGCCAGACGCCGTAAAGCTGATTATGACTATACAGCGTTAAACCGTTGCTGAAATGCGTCAGCAATGCCTTGCCACGCGTTTCAATCGCTTTGACCTGTTCACCCAGCAGCGCCGATTCGAAAGTTTTTAGTTCAGCAAAAGCAAACCATACATCCGTTAACGGTTGGCCGACAATGGCTGTTTCAAGCTGATCCGCCACACGACGGATCTCCGGTCCTTCTGGCATTCATCCGCCTCTTAATGTGTTGCGCCACCAACGACTTTCACATCTTCTTTCGTTTCCAGCGTGATGCGAACGGCAATTTCCAGCGCCTGAATCACATTAGCTGATGACATACTCGGCGCGCCGGGATGGTGGGCTGCCTGCTCCGGCAAATAGGGAATATGGATAAAGCCACCACGCGCCGGGCTGCCTTGAGTTTGCAGCCAGTGCAGTAATCCATACATAACGCGATTACAGGTAAAAGTTCCCGCGGTTTGTGATACCGAAGCGGGAATGCCCGCTTCGCGCACCGCTGACACAATGGCTTTGATTGGCAACCGTGAGAAATAGGCGGCCGGACCATCCGGTACTATCGCTTCATCTACGGGCTGCCTGCCTGCATTATCCGGAATGCGTGCGTCATCAACGTTGATGCCAATACGCTCGACGGTAATATCACTGCGTCCGCCTGCCTGCCCTACTGAAATAATCGCGTCGGGTTTGATCTCATCCAGCGCCTGATAAAGTACCGTCAATACCTTGTCAAAAACCACCGGTAACTGACGTGTCATGATGGTTGCACCTGCAATTTGTTTACCTTCTAACGCCTTTACCGCTTCCCAGGAGGGATTAATATCTTCACCGCCGAACGGTTCGAAAGCGGTCATCAGTACAGTTTTCATGTCTTCCTCACAGGAACATCAGAAAATAGAGCAAAAAGACGTTTACGATTAACAGTAGCACACCGGTCGGCACCTGAGCCTTGATCACCGCGTTACTATTCGGCAGTTCAAGCAGCGCCGCAGGTACGATATTGAAGTTCGCTGCCATTGGCGTCATTAATGTGCCGCAATAGCCGGAGAACATGCCAATCGCCGCCATGACTGCCGGATCGCCGCCGTGTTGCAAAACCAGGACGGGAATACCGACACCTGCGGTGATAATCGGAAACGCCGCAAAAGCGTTACCCATAATCATGGTCAATAGCGCCATACCGACCGCATACACAGTAACGGCTATAAAGCGATTATCAACGGCCAGATAGGTTTCAGTCAGGTGTGAAGTAGCGCCGCCGACGCCCGCCGACGTAAATAATAAACCCAGCGTGGCGAGAATTTGCGGCAGAATGAATGCCCAGCCGACCGCATCCAGCAGACGACGAGTCTCCTGCATCGATTGAAGCGGTTTATCGTGCGTCATTTTCAACGCCATCAGCCAGCCAGTCAAACAGCCGATCATCATTGAGAACAGGGTCACCAGCGTGGAGTGACTGCCCGGCCCAAAGACCTTCTCTTGCAAACCCGGAATATGGTTAAACGCCAGCACACCTACCACGGTAATAACCGGAATCGCTAATGCAGGCAGAAACAATTTATTGCCCAGGCGCTTGGCGCTGGCCTGCTTCTCTTCATCACTACGCTGGTGATAACGGCCCAGCTTTACGCCCCCCAAACCTGCAAGCAGCGCCATTAAAACAACCACAACACCAATAATAATATGCAGCGCGCGCAAGCCTGTTTCCGGCGTTCCTGTGATTTGTGTCATCAAGCGCGCTGTCCAGTCACCAACCAGGAAAACTAAACCATAAAGCGCCCAAAATAATCCGGTGGTGAAGCGACGCGGATTAGCGCTGTCGCGCCAGGAAAGGACGGCAACAATCAGCAGAATGATGCCCGCCAGCCACATTAAATATTGTTGCTGAAACATTACTGCCCTCCTTTGGCTTTTAAGGCCTGACCGTTCAGGTTCTGTAATTCACGCGCAAGTTGACGATCCAGACGGACCAGACGAGCGGAGTGAATCAGGAAAGCTGCGACGGCAGTAGGGATGCCCCATACCGCTATATGCAGCGGTTCGGTCTGGATGTCTGCTGACTCCTGCATAAAGTTGTGCATGAAAATGATGGCGCCAAAAGCAACGAAAATATCTTCCCCGAAGAACAGGCCGACATTATCGGTTGCTGCCGACATCGCACGCAGACGATGGCGCACTTCAGGCGAAATATCACCATAACGGCTTTCGGTCGCGCCTTCGGCCATCGGGGCTAACAGCGGACGCACCATTTGCGGATGTCCGCCGAGGCTGGTTAACCCTAGCGCAGCCGTGAGTTCGCGCGCCAGCAGGTAAACAATCAGCAGGCGGCCTGCGGTTGCCGTTTTAATCTGTGCAATCCATGTCTGCGCGCGCTCTTTCAAACCGTGGCGCTCCAGCAAGCCAATAACCGCCAGCGGTAACAGCAAAATCAGCGGTAGATTACGGGTGTTTAGAAAGCCCGCCCCAAGCGTTTCCAGGATGTCGGCTAACGGCATCATCGCCGCTAAACCCGTCACGAAACCGGCAACAATCACCACCAGTACTGGATTAAAACGCAACACAAAACCCACCACGATGGCAGCAATGCCAAGCAGCGGCCAAAGATTTACCACGCTGTCCATATTTTCCCTTATAAGATAAAAAAACCCGGCGCGTTGCCGGGCTAACAGTCAAAATTTAAAGGCTGCTAACGGCAATCTGATTTATCGCAAACGTATCGCGCAGTCGCTGTGCAAACTGTAACGCATGCGCACCATCGCCATGCAGGCAAACGGTTTGCGCGTTCACCGCCACCCATTCACCGTCAACGCTTTTTACCCGACCTTGTTGCACCATCGTCAGCGTCTGTTCAACCGCCAATGCTTCATCTTCAATTAGCGCTCCCGGCTGACCACGCGGTACCAGCTCCCCCGTTTTCAGGTAACCACGATCGGCAAAGACCTCTTCACGGGTGCGCAAACCATAATGTGTAGCGGCCCGAATCGATTCGCTATTAGCAAGGCCGACGACGATCAGGTTGGCATCTACCGCTTTAATCGCTTGCGCGATCGCGTCGGCCAAAGCCGGCTCTGCCGCCGCCTGGTTATACAGCATGCCGTGCGGTTTCACATGAATCAGCTTCTCGCCTTCACTTTCCGTCAGAATTTTTAATGCGCCAATCTGGTAAATCATTTGTGCATATAGCGTTTCTGGCGGAAGCTGCATCGCGGTGCGACCAAAATTTTCCCGGTCAGGAAAGCTGGGATGTGCGCCAATGGCGACGCCAAACTCTTTCGCCCAGCGTACAGATTGCAACATGGTTTGCGCATCGCCCGCGTGAAATCCACAGGCAATATTGGCCGAGCTTACCCATTGCAACAGTGCACGATCGCTGCTGCTGCCTTCGCCGAGATCCGCGTTTAGATCAATTTTCATAAGCAAGTCCCCATACCATCTGATCCAGAGCGCGCTGCTGATGCGCGCGCGCCTGCATCGCTTCTGGCAACGTACAGTGAATAAAGTGAATGGGATCACCTAAACGGATCTGCGCCAGATGATAGAGATCGGCTTCGATAATGCAGGCGATACGCGGATAACCACCGGTAGTCTGCGCATCAGCCATCAGGATGATCGGCTGACCATTCGGTGGCACCTGAACCACACCAGGCACTAAGCCGTGCGACAACAATTCACGCGGCGTTTTGCGATGAAGCTGACGCCCTTGCAGGCGATACCCCATACGGTTACTTTGTGGGCTAAGTTTCCAGGCTGTCCGCCAAAACATCTGCTGCGACTCGCGGCTAAACTCATGATATTCCGGCCCCGGCAAAGCACGAATTCGGTTACCCCATAATATTTGACGTACACCGGCTTTCTTTTTGAAATCTCGGGTGGGTCTCCCCAGCGGCAGGCGATCGCCATCTTCCAGCTTGCGCCCTTGCCAGCCACCAAATGCTGCCTTGAGGTCGGTGCTACTGGATCCCAGCATTTCAGGGAGATCGAAACCTCCGTTGATTGCCAGATAGCTGCGCATGCCGCGCACCGGCATGGATAATGATAAAACCTGACCTTTTTTCACTGGCAGGCGCCAGCCGGTCCACACTGCTTTACCATCCAACTCAGCATTACAGCCCGCGCCAGTTAAGGCAAACCAGCCGTTGCGCATAAATTCAGCTTTAAACTGGCCGAGAACAATCTCCAGCACGGCGCTGCCGGGATCATTACCCACCAGCAGGTTAGCTGTCGTCATTGCAGGCTGATCTAATACGCCGCTGGTACTGATACCGTATTGCCGCCAGCCGTTGCGCCCGCTGTCCTGAATACTGGTTGCCAGCCCGGCACGAAGAATCCTTAACATACGCCCTCCTTTTGCGGCACAAACCGTACCGTATCGCCGGGACGCAATAACGTGGGCGGTTGATTTTTTGGCTCGAATAGCGCCACCTGGGTTTGACCAATCAGCTGCCAGCCGCCGGGACTCGCAAGCGGATACACGCCGGTTTGACTGCCGCCAATGCCGACTGAACCTGCCGGCACCAGCACGCGCGGTTCTGCACGACGCGGCATATGCAGACGCTGATCGAGGCCGCCCAGGTAGGGAAAGCCAGGCTGAAACCCGATGAAATACACCACATAATTGCAGCTGCTGTGCAGCTCCACCACCTGTTTGGGAGTCATGGCAGCCTGTTCAGCGACTACGTTAAGATCCGGCCCGCCCTCACCGCCATAGATAACCGGAATATCGACCTGACGCGATTCTGGTAGCTGTGCTTCGCTTTCTTCCCACCAGCGCTGTAGCCGCTCAATCGCATCCAGCGCTTTATGTTGTGGATCACGCAGCAAAAGAGTGATGTTGTTCATCCCAGGAATAACTTCAAGCACTTCTTCATGTGCCTGAAGCCGTTGATTCAGTCCCCAAATACGCTGTTGGCTCACCAGTGAAACTGGCGGTTCCAGTTCCAACACCCCCGCGCGCACGCCCAGCAAATAACAAAGGGCTCGTTTCAACACCCACCCCCATTTCACCTGAAATAACACGTATCTGACGGAAACAGATACGCAGCGCAGGCATTTGCTTATCGGAATAAAGCAGATAGTTATGCGAAAGTGACAGAGATGTGTCAATGGTTTTAGGTCCTGCGCAAAAACACAGGACCTGAGAAGGAATTAAGCGGGATTGGGAATATCGATGAAAGTGACATCAAGGCCATAACTTTCAGCCAGCCATTCCCCTAGTGCTTTAATGCCGCCGCATTCGGTGGCGTGATGGCCCGCAGCAAAGAAATGCAGACCTTGCTCACGCGCGCTGTGGATGGTCTGTTCAGAGACTTCGCCCGTGAGGTAAGCATCAACGCCAAAGGCGGCGGCATTATCGATAAAGCCTTGCCCACCGCCGCTGCACCAGGCAATACGGCGTATCTGCGCAGGCGCGTTATCGCCGCAGTGTAGTGGCTGTCGCCCCAGTTTCTGCGTAATGCGCTGGGCCAGTTCTTCACCACTCAGCGGGGTTTTCAGCTCGCCCCAGAACACCAGCGGCACCACTTCGCCCTGCACATCAATATCCAGCAGTTCTGCCAGCTGCGCGTTGTTGCCGAGCTGTGCATGGGCATCCAGCGGCAAATGCCAGCCGTACAAGTTGATGTCATTAGCCAATAATGCACGCAGCCGATTGCGCTTCATCCCTTTGATAATGGCGGATTCATTTTTCCAAAAATAGCCATGGTGTACCAAAATCGCATCGGCGTTACGCGCCACGGCTTCATCTATCAGCGCCTGACACGCGGTCACACCTGTAATGATGGTTTTGACCTCAGCTCGTCCTTCAACCTGCAATCCGTTTGGTGCGTAGTCGCTAAACGTGTGGCTATTCAGCTGCTGATTAACGATGTGCTCTAATTCATAATGATTCATTTCGGCTCCCTCGCCGCCTCAAGCCGCCTTTTTGCGCGCTCAAAAGCGATTGATGTCTTTTTACATGCAACCTTATGTTCTACGATCGGTGCCGGATAATCGAGTTTCTTATTCTGTTTCTTCGCCCATGCGCGTGCGATGGCTGTATATCGCTTCCCGCGCCAGCAAATAAGGGCAGATAAATTCAGCTTATTTATCAAAATGCGTACCTCGCGTCGTGGCAGGTAGGAAGGCATAGCGTGTACTTCCCCTGTTTCGACGTGGCGATACAGCGCAGTCGCGCTGGCTTTACCGCCGCGACAGACCAGACGCAAAACCAGGCTCAAGCGGGCATTTTACTTTCGAATTATTGCCCATAACGCAGGCATAACGCTTCGGGATAAGGGTCGAAATAACGTTGCTGGGCCAGCCATGCGTGGGGATATTCTGCCAGGTAGTGCTTAAGAATGGTGATCGGCGCCAATAACGGTTGCGTACCCTGTCGATAGCGATCAATTAACGTCGCCAGTTCCTGCCGCTGCGGCGAGCTAAGCTGGCGGCGGAAATAACCTTGTACATGCATCAGTACATTGGTGTGATTACGGCGTGAGGCAGGATGCGACATCAGCGCCATCAGCCGTTGGCGGTATTCAAAAGCAAATGCATCCAGTGAATCCCATCGATTCACTGACGCCACAAAAGGTCCCAGCTCACGATATTTTTCTTGCGAATGCGCCAGCAGCAGCAACTTGTAACGGCGATGAAAGGCAAGCAGGCAGGAACGTGTTAATCCTGCCTGCCACATCTGATTAAATTCATGCAGCGCACAAATACGACCAACAAAGTTTTCCCGCAATGTGGCATCGTGCAACCGACCATTTTCTTCAAGGGGTAGCCAGGGCATCTCCTTACGTAAAAAGCCGGTGAAAATACCGGTTCCCGTTTTGCGATTGTGATGGGTTTCTGGCTCATAAACGCGTACGCGTTCCATTCCACAACTGGGTGATTTCGCGCACAAGATATAACCGCAAAGATGATGCAGCGATTTCACCCGCTCCGCTGACCAGCTGCGCATCGCCTGCGTGGCATTTTCACCGCCGTCTGTACTGAAACAAAGGTGTAATTCGTCATCCCGGTGCTTTACCAGACGCAACGCGGGTCGTGGCGCAGGCAGCCCAATGGCTATCTCTGGGCAAATGGACTCGAAGCGCACAAACGGCATCAGCTGTTCCGTTGCGAAGGTTAATCGCTGGTGGCCCCCATCAAAACGGACGTTATCCCCCAGCAGACAAGCACTGATTCCGACAGGAATTTTCTCGCTCATACTTATACACCTTCTGGAAAGTTGTATAAGTTTAAAGATAGCGGAAAGTGGCCATACTTAAAGGCTCAGAACGCCAGATTTGACGATGCTTTGCCAGTGATGGCAGAAAAAACCGGGTAAACTGAGTCAGGCTTGCTCTCCGGATGGTTATCCTCACGCCAGGGCTAACAGCGGATGCCCTGGATATGACTACCGCCGGGGCTACGGTTTTATGACATAAAAAAAGCGCCTGAAGGGCGCTTTTTTAGAACAGCGTTTATCAGGCGTTTTTCAGCACTTCGCTGACAATTTCTACTGCTTCTTTCTCGATTTGTGCCCGATGTTCTGCGCCAAGGAAACTTTCACAATAGATTTTATAAGCGTCTTCAGTGCCTGAAGGACGTGCTGCAAACCAGCCATTTTCTGTCATCACTTTCAGACCACCGATTGAAGCACCATTTCCTGGCGCTGCGGTTAAACGTGCAGCGATGGGATCACCCGCCAGCGTATCGGCGCTGACCATTTCCGGTGACAGTTTTGAGAGTGCAGCTTTCTGAGCTGATGTTGCAGGTGCCTGCAAACGGTTATAACTCGGCGCTCCAAAACGTTCGGCCAGCTCATCATAATGCTGCTGTGGATTCTTGCCGGTTACCGCGGTAATTTCGGCTGCCAGCAAGCACATGATGATGCCGTCTTTGTCAGTCGACCATGCGGTACCATCGAAACGCAGGAAAGAAGCCCCCGCACTCTCTTCGCCACCAAAGCCAAAGCTGCCGTCATAGAGACCATCGACAAACCATTTGAAACCAACCGGTACTTCAACCAGTTTGCGGCCGATGTCGTTAACCACACGGTCAATCATGGCGCTAGACACCAGGGTTTTACCGACAGCAACATCACTGCCCCATTGCGGACGGTTCTGGAATAAATAGTTGATCGCCACCGCCAGGTAATGGTTTGGGTTCATCAAGCCTGCTGGCGTGACAATGCCGTGACGGTCATAGTCGGGATCGTTACCAAACGCCAAATCGAATTTGTCGCGGTAAGCCAGCAGTCCCGCCATTGCGCACTCAGAAGAGCAGTCCATACGCACCACGCCATCTTTATCAAGGTGCATAAAGCGGAAGGTTTGATCGATCGCATCGTTCACAATGGTCAGATCTAATCGGTAGTGCTCAGCAATGCGTTGCCAGTAAGCCATACCGGAACCGCCAAGCGGATCGACGCCAATTTTCAGGCCAGCTTTCTGAATGGCTGCAAAGTCGATAACCTGCGCCAAGCCTTCAACGTATGGCTGGATCAAATCTTTTTCGACAATATGTCCGCTTGCCAGCGCTTCATGTAATGGCAGCCGTTTAACGTCTTTCAGGCCGTCTTTAAGCAACTGGTTAGCACGATCTTCTACCACTTTAGTGACATTAGTATCCGCTGGCCCACCATTTGGCGGGTTGTATTTGATCCCCCCATCTTCAGGAGGATTGTGTGAAGGCGTAATCACGATACCATCAGCCAGCGCGCCGCCTGACTTATTGTGTTCGAGAATAGCGTTGGAGATCGCCGGCGTTGGCGTGTAGCCATTTTCCTGCTGCACAATGACGTCAACGCCGTTGGCGGCCAGCACTTCCAGCACAGACAAAATCGCTGGCTCAGAAAGCGCGTGGGTATCTTTACTTACGTAGCATGGACCCGTAACGCCATTCTTTTTACGCTCTTCAGCAATCGCCTGGGCAATTGCCAAAATGTGCAACTCATTGAAGCTTTGCCGTCCTGCGCTACCGCGATGGCCTGATGTGCCAAATTTCACTGCATGTTCCGGGTTCGCCACATCGGGCTTCAGGACATAATACTGTGATGTTAATTGTGCAACGTTAATCAAATCGCTCTGCTGGGCGGGCTGCCCGGCACGGGGGTGATTGGCCATTGGCGCTTCTCCCTGACGCTTCAGTTTAAATGGTGCCGCAAACTTTCTCTGTCAGTTCCTGTGGGAACTGCATCGACAGCATAATGTGTTCGACCATGCTGCTTTTGCGACCGGTATTAGTATTGGTGATCACCCAGTACGGCGTGCCAGGAACATGTTTTGGCTTCGTATGGGTGCCGTTCTGCAACAGCGTGTGCTCATCGCCTGCAAAGTATACGCGGGTGCGGCCTTGCAGTGAGGCGGTTGCCTCGGCAAACGCTTTCGTATCTAAACGATAGAGCGTTGACAAAATCAGCATAAAGCGGTTAACCGCGCGCTTCTGCTCCGCATATTCATCGGAAAGCATTAGTTCACGCATCGCACGCACGCGATCCTGCGGACGCAATTCGGCACGCACGGACTGTGCCTCTTTGCCTTCAGTATTCGCTGCGGTTTGCGCAGCTGCCGCAGTTTGACCGGCGGTGAACTTCAGCATGCGACGCAGAATATCCGATGCGCTTTCGCCAATATGTTGCGTGTGGCTGGCAATATAACGGTAGAGCTCTTCGTCAACTTCGATCGTTTTCATCTTATTCCGTACGGTTCTTACCCATGACAGAACCACCTGTTTCCTGAAAAGCCCTTAGCAAAATTTGGCGTTCCGAAATGTGAGCGGGTTCTAACATGAGGATTATAAAGTTAAATTCAGGCGGGCTGTTAGCGTTCAAACGGTTTATGGGCAAAAGTCAGAATATGTCCTAATGCCGCCGGAACCGGCGCGCCTAAAAAGGTGAATCCATGATAACCTAAGCTTAGGTCTCAAACTTAAGAACTTTGCCATGATTTTGAACGCCCGTCTGCAAACTGAACAATCAACTGCTGATTCCTTACCCGTCCTGCTTATTCACGGCCTTTTTGGTAGCCTCGACAATCTTGGCGTGCTGGCGCGGGGTTTAAAGGACGATCGCCCATTAATTCAGGTTGATGTCCGGAATCATGGCCTGTCACCGCGATCTGAAGAGATGAACTACGCTGTCATGGCGCAGGACATGTTCGACACGCTGGACGCCCATGGCATTGATCGTGTGTCGGTTATCGGGCATTCGATGGGTGGCAAAATTGCCATGGCGCTGAGCGCGCTGGCTTCTGAACGTATTGAACAATTAGTCATGATTGACATCGCGCCGGTTGACTATCAAACCCGCCGCCATGATGACGTTTTTGCCGCTATCCGCGCGGTGAATAAAGCCGGCGTTACACGTCGTAGTGAAGCCGCCAGGATAATGCGCAACGTGATTAATGAAGAGGGCGTGATTCAGTTCATTCTCAAATCATTTCATGACGGTGAATGGCGCTTCAACGTGCCGGTGCTGTGGGACAATTACGCGACCATTACTGGCTGGCAGGAGATCCCAGCGTGGCCGCATTCGGTTTTATTTATTCGCGGCGGTGATTCTGCCTATCTGGATAATCAATATCGCGACACATTATTAAAACAGTTTCCGGCAGCGCAGGCACATGTCATCAATGGCGCAGGACATTGGGTCCATGCCGAGAAGCCTGATGCTGTTTTGCGCAGCATCCGCCGTTTTTTTGCGCTTTAAAAGCAAATACCTGTCAGCAAAAGTTTAGGATTGGCGCACGCGGTTAGCGTGGAGTATGATGGCGCGCTAAAAATTTGCCGCCGATCATTTTTGTCGCGGTAAGCGCCAATAATTTATAATCTGCGCGGCCTGAGCTCGCGCCCATTCAGTTTCATTAAGCCATGGCAAAAGAACACACTGACCGCACCACGCTCGATCTGTTTGCTGAGGAGCGTCGACCCGGTCGCCCTAAAACCAGCCCGCTTTCGCGCGATGAACAACTGCGTATCAATAAACGCAATCAACTGAAACGTGACAAAGGGCGCGGGCTACGCCGTGTCGAACTGAAAATGAACCGTGAAGCCGTTGAGGCGCTGAATACCCTGGCGGAACAACGTAACCTCAGCCGCAGCGAACTGATCGAACAGATGTTGCTGGCACAACTCAAGCTGGACTGAAGCCAACAAAACGCACGCAGAAACAAATGTCGCGGCTTTACGAGTTCCGCGCTTTTGCCTCGTCTGCTATTATTCGCAGAAATGTGCTGCTTTAGCACACAACTCATCATCAGGATTTAAGAGGTTATTTTACCCATGGCAATCGTAGGCATCTTCTTTGGCAGCGATACCGGCAACACCGAAAACATTGCAAAAATGATCCAGAAACAGCTGGGTAAAGACGTTGCTGAAGTGCACGACATCGCAAAAAGCACCAAAGAAGATCTGGAAGCGTTTGACATCCTGCTGCTGGGCATCCCAACCTGGTATTATGGCGAAGCGCAGTGCGACTGGGATGACTTTTTCCCCACGCTGGAAGAGATCGATTTCAACGGTAAGCTGGTCGCCCTGTTTGGTTGTGGCGATCAGGAAGATTATGCAGAATATTTCTGTGATGCGATGGGCACCATTCGTGACATCATCGAACCGAACGGCGCTATCATTGTTGGGCACTGGCCAACCGAAGGCTATCACTTCGAAGCATCTAAGGGCCTGGCTGACGATAAAAACTTCCTCGGTCTGGCTATCGACGAAGACCGTCAGCCAGAACTAACTAACGAACGCGTTGATAAATGGGTTAAGCAGATTTTTGACGAGCTTCAGCTCAAAGAAATTATCGAAGCGTAAAGCTTCTCTGACTCAATGTGGGCGCTGGCTCACATTGAGCCAAAGAAAATTCCTATAGAAATAATAGCCACATTTTTTTAAATTTCTTCGTTTAACCTGTAGAATACCCCTATCGGTCATCCGCTTATTTTTCTGGATAAGAAATGAGGCTGAACGAAATGTTAACAGAACCCTGCAGAAATTCCCCGGCTCGGTACATGCCTTACAGCTAACGGTGATTTCCCGCATTTCCCCTCGGTTTTCATTTCGCTGCTTCAGTTCTATAATGAGACGCAAATGAGAATGGGTGTAGATCGACATTCAAGGCCAAGCGCCACAAAAGTGATTAAAGTAACAGGACAAAATCCGCATGACTGACAACAATACCGCATTAAAGAAGGCTGGCCTGAAAGTCACGCTGCCCAGACTGAAAATTCTGGAAGTGCTTCAGGAACCTGAATGCCATCACGTCAGTGCGGAAGATCTATATAAACGCCTGATTGATATGGGCGAAGAGATTGGTTTAGCGACCGTTTACCGCGTTTTGAACCAGTTCGATGATGCGGGCATCGTGACGCGTCATAACTTTGAAGGCGGTAAATCTGTCTTTGAGCTGACGCAACAGCATCATCATGATCATCTGATCTGCCTGGACTGCGGCAAAGTCATCGAGTTCAGTGATGAGTCTATTGAGACCCGTCAACATGAAATCGCCACGCGCCACGGCATTAAATTAACGAACCACAGCCTGTATCTCTATGGTCACTGCTCGCTGGGTGACTGCCGTGAAGACGAAACGCTTCACGATAAATAAACGTGCCATGCAGCCCTATGAAAAAGCCGGTTTTAACCGGCTTTTTTTCTGTCTG
The DNA here is from genome assembly GCF_014946725.1 of Mixta mediterraneensis. Lineage (GTDB taxonomy): Bacteria > Pseudomonadota > Gammaproteobacteria > Enterobacterales > Enterobacteriaceae > Pantoea > Pantoea mediterraneensis. Next base: position 64,629 of record NZ_JACFXY010000005.1, on the reverse strand, counting down.
AACGTCAGGCAACGAGCGTTTCCTGCAGGTAGCGCCAGCGCGGAATAGAAGTGCTGCAATCAAGGATTGCCAGTGAGATGCGGCTCTGATTTTTACCGTTCATCATTTGCAGTTCACGATACTGGATGGTGATTTCATTCATATGTTGCGAAATGATCACATGCTCGCTGGTAGCAATACGCATTCCCTCACGCTGCCCTTGCAGCTGATAAAATAGTTCTTCAACCTCATTTAAATTTAGCTGTTTTCCTTGTGGCGTTATCATGCAAAAATCAGGATGGAAATGGGAAAGTAAGAGCTGAAAGCTGTCATCAACTATTGCAGACCGGCTGAAAATACGTTCAATTAATTGATGTAAAACAACAACACTGTGTTTGGCTTCCTGGGCGAGATCGGTCATTTATTTTCCTTTTAAAACCCGCATAGCAACGCTCTAAAGCGCATAGCCTACCTGAAAATCATCATTTCACATCCTGTAATAGATTAATTTTACTAAACTCGCATTTTTCACAATTTTGCCCAAAATGAGCAATTTCTGTATGTCAGCATAAACGGCTGCATTGACAAAAATTACAGCCATAAAAAAGGGCGATTATTCGCCCTTTTGTTTTTTTGTAATGTCAGCGATGAAAAACTTTAATCGCCAATTTTTGCCCAGGTATCACGCAGCCCCACTGTGCGGTTAAACACCAGTTGAGAAGGTTTTGAGTAAGAGCTGTCAGCGCAGAAATAACCTTCACGCTCAAATTGATAGGGTGAAGTCGCTTCCACATTTTTCAAGCCTGGCTCGACAAAACCCTGTTTAATTTCCAGCGAATTTGGGTTGATGGTCGAAAGAAAATCCTCTGCAGCCGCCGGATTTGGCACACTAAACAGGCGATCATAAAGACGGAATTCTGCAGGCAGTGCGTGATCGACTGAAACCCAATGAATCACACCTTTAACTTTTCGACCGTCTGCAGGGTCTTTGCCCAGTGTATCTACATCACAGGTGCAATAGATGCAGGTAATCTTACCTTCTTCATCTTTTGCGACACGTTCCGCGCGAATGACGTAAGCATTACGCAGACGTACCTCTTTACCCAACACCAGACGCTTGTATTGCTTGTTCGCTTCCTCACGGAAGTCAGCACGATCAATCCAAATTTCACGGCTAAACGGCACTTCACGCGTGCCCATTTCCGCTTTATTTGGATGATTCGGCATACTGATGTTTTCGTTATGCCCTGCAGGCAAGTTTTCAATCACGACCTTCAGTGGATCCAGCACCGCCATTGCACGTGGCGCGTTCTCATTAAGATCGTCACGAATACAAGATTCAAGCGATGCCATCTCAACGATATTGTCTTGCTTAGTCACCCCGATGCGACGACAAAACTCACGAATGGATGCCGCGGTGTAACCACGACGACGCAGGCCCGAAACGGTCAGCATACGCGGATCGTCCCAGCTTTCTACGTGCTTTTCATTCACCAGCTGAGTCAGTTTACGCTTCGACATCACGGCATATTCCAGATTCAGACGCGAAAACTCGTATTGCCGTGGATGCACCGGAATCGTGATGTTATCCAGAACCCAGTCATAGAGGCGGCGATTGTCCTGGAACTCCAGCGTACACAGTGAATGGGTGATGCCTTCCAGCGCATCGGAAATACAGTGGGTAAAGTCATACATCGGATAGATGCACCACTTACTGCCGGTCTGATGGTGATCGGCAAATTTAATGCGATACAGCACCGGATCGCGCATCACGATAAAACTTGACGCCATATCAATCCTGGCGCGCAGGCAGGCTTTACCTTCTTCAAATCCGCCGTTACGCATTTTCTCAAATAGCGCGAGGTTTTCTTCAATGCTGCGATCGCGATAAGGGCTGTCTTTGCCCGGCGCCGTCAACGTGCCGCGGTATTCGCGAATCTGTTCTGGCGTGAGTTCATCAACGTAAGCCAGACCTTTTTGGATGAGTTCAACCGCATAGTTATAAAGCTGATCGAAGTAGTCTGAGGAGTAACAAACCTTACCACTCCACTCAAAACCCAACCATTGCACGTCATGCTTAATAGATTCAACGAACTCCATATCTTCTTTGACCGGATTCGTGTCGTCAAAACGCAGATTGCATTGCCCTTGATAATCCTGGGCGATACCAAAGTTCAGGCAGATCGATTTAGCATGACCAATATGCAAATAACCATTTGGTTCTGGCGGAAAACGGGTGTGCACGCTGCTGTGCTTGCCGCTCGCTAAATCTTCGTCAATGATCTGACGAATAAAGTTAGTTGGGCGGGCTTCAGCCTCACTCATCACAAAATCCTCAATACGAATAGCGGGTGATTTGTACCACAAAGTAACGGAGTATGATCCACAAAGCGTCGAAGGGAAACAACCGTTTGTTAAGCGTTTAAATCAAAAAAGGCAGGAATCGCGTCCTGCCTTTGAGGTTATACCATGAAGTATTTAGCCTTTTACTTCATAGAGTCGGGTTTCGCCTGCAACAACGTGTCCGCTTGCCAGCAAATTCAGCCCGGCAAAGTCATCGCTATTACTCACTACAACCGGGCTTATCATTGAACGCGCATGCGCATTGAGGAACTCAAGGTCCATTTCCAGCACCGGCTGTCCGGCAACCACAGTGGCGCCCTCTTCTACCAGCCGCGTAAAACCTTTGCCTTCCAGCGCCACGGTATCCAGTCCCATATGCACAATAATTTCAACGCCGTTATCGGTTTCAAGGCAGAACGCATGATTGGTAGTGAAGATTTTCACAATCGTTCCGGCAATCGGCGCAACCACCATTTTACCGGTCGGCTGGATAGCCAGCCCTTCTCCAACGGCTTTACTGGCGAAAGCGTCATCCGGCACTGCATCCAGAGCAATAATTTCACCACTTACCGGGGCGACCAGCGCAGCAATGACCTGTTTCTCGCTGTTGAGTATGGCCTGTGGTTTGACCTCTGGCATTGCAGGGGCGCTAATGCTGCTCGCTGTGGCAGCTACCGGACCTTTGGTTAGCACCCGTTTCATCGCAGACGCAATGCTTTCAGCTTGCGTTCCCACAATAATTTGCACGCTTTGTTTATTCAGTCGAATCACGCCAGAAGCGCCCAGCCGTTTAGCCACGCCTTCATTAATTTGCGCCGAATCTTTAACGTTCAGGCGTAAACGTGTAATACAGGCATCAATATTGGTCAGGTTGTCTGAACCGCCGATCGCACCAATATAGCGGCGCGCCAGAAATTCCGTAGCATTTTCACCCGCTTCTGTTTTATCTACGTTAACGTCATAACCATCCTTTTCATCACCGGTAACCGCCAGCTCACGGCCTGGTGTTAACAGATTGAATTTCTGGATAGTAAAACGGAATACCACATAGTAAAGGATGAAGAAGAGCAGGCCTTGTGGAATCAGCATGTACCAATGCGTTGCCAGTGGGTTACGCGTAGACAGAACCAGATCCACTAATCCGGCACTGAAACCAAAACCGGCAATCCAATGCATACTGGCAGCGATGAAAACTGAAATCCCGGTCAATACGGCATGAATGACATAAAGTACCGGCGCCACAAACATGAAAGAGAATTCCAGCGGCTCCGTAATGCCGGTAAAGAAAGAAGCAAAAGCCGCAGCCAGCATAATCCCACCGATTTTGGCGCGATTTTCGGGACGTGCGCAATGATAAATGGCCAGCGCAGCCCCTGGCAGACCAAACATCATAATAGGGAAGAAGCCAGCCTGATAGCGTCCGGTAATACCGACCGTTGCAGAGCCATCGGCCAGCGATTGCGCGCCACCAAGGAATTTCGGAATATCGTTAATGCCAGCCACGTCAAACCAGAACACCGAGTTCAGGGCATGATGCAGGCCAACCGGAATCAATAAGCGGTTAAAGAAGGCGTAGACACCCGCGCCAACCGAACCCAGTTTCTGGATGTGTTCACCAAAATTAACCAGGCCGCCAAAAATAATGGGCCAGATATACATCAGAATGAACGCGACCAGGATCATCAGGAAAGAGACCAAAATCGGCACCAGCCGACGCCCGCTAAAAAAGGAGAGCGCTTTTGGCAGTTCTACGTGACTGAAGCGGTTATACACTTCTGCCGACAGGATACCGACAAGGATGCCGACAAACTGGTTATTGATTTTACCAAACGCGGCGGGAACCTGCTCTACCGGCATTTTCTGTATCATAGCTACCGCAGCCGGTGAACAAAGCGTGGTTACCACCAGAAAACCGACAAAACCTGTCAATGCGGCTGCCCCGTCTTTGTCTTTTGACATGCCGTAAGCCACCCCAATGGCAAACAGCACAGACATATTTTCGATGATAGCAGCGCCAGATTTGATCAATAACGCCGCCAGCGCATTGCCTGCGCCCCAGCTGTCGGGATCAAGCCAGTAACCTATCCCCATTAAGATTGCTGCCGCTGGCAGGGTCGCTACCGGCACCATGAGCGCGCGGCCAACCTTTTGTAAATAACCTAACATTTGCCCTACCCCCTAGTGAGACACGCTTATTGCTTTGCTACCGCTTACTGTTTTTTGTCAGCAGCAAAGATCGGTAATGCTATTTTTCTTTCCGCTGCGCAGTGTAATGACAATTTAATTCGCCCCACAAATTAAAACCGTCCCGTCTGTGATTTTTATCACCAAAAAACATCACTGCGTATGGCTTCGTATGGCTATCACGCCAAACTTATTTTATGCTACAAATTATCGAGACAAAGAATTACCATAGCGTTAACGCATAATCAGTTTAGGCTGATTATTAGCACAGCGGTATAGCGTTTATCCTTTCCAATTTTTAACTGAGGTGAAACATGAGACTGATTCCCCTGGCCACGCCAACCCAGGTTGGTAAGTGGGCTGCACGCCATATTGTTGACCGCATCAATACCTTCAAACCCAGCGCCGACCGCCCTTTTGTTCTCGGTTTGCCAACCGGCGGCACGCCGCTGGAAGCGTATAAACACCTTATTGAGATGCATAAAGCGGGCCAGGTTAGTTTCAAACACGTTGTCACTTTCAACATGGATGAATATGTTGGCTTACCGAAAGAACATCCCGAAAGCTACCATAGCTTTATGTATCGTAATTTTTTCGATCATATTGATATTCAACCAGAAAACATCAACCTTCTGAATGGTAACGCGCCAGACGTTGATGCAGAATGTCGCCAGTATGAAGAGAAAATTCGCGCACTGGGCAACATTCACCTGTTTATGGGCGGCGTCGGTAATGACGGTCATATCGCCTTTAACGAACCCGCATCATCTCTGGCTTCTCGCACGCGCATAAAAACGCTGACGCATGATACTCGCGTAGCAAATTCTCGCTTCTTTGATGGCGACATCGATCAGGTGCCAAAATATGCCCTGACCGTTGGCGTAGGAACGTTGCTGGAAGCCGAAGAAGTGATGATTCTGGTGACCGGCCACATCAAGTCACAGGCGCTGCAAGCCGCAGTTGAAGGCAACGTTAACCATATGTGGACTATCAGCTGCCTACAGTTGCATCCAAAAGCCGTCGTGGTGTGTGACGAACCCGCCACAATGGAACTGAAAGTGAAAACGGTTAAATATTTCCGCGAGATGGAAGCGGAAAATATGAAAGGTGTTTAATTGCAGATGACTGCTGAGAATCGAATAACAGCAGACCCAGCCGGGAGAAGAAAGATGTACGCATTAGTTAGCGGTCGCATTTACAGCGGCCACGAAATTCTGGACAACCATGCCGTGGTTATTGCTGAGGGTAAAATTGAGCGCGTGTGCCCTTATGAAGCGCTACCCGCGGACATAGAAAAGCGCGATGTTTCAGGTGCCATCATCGCTCCCGGTTTTATCGATCTTCAACTCAACGGTTGCGGGGGTGTGCAGTTCAACGATGACATTAATGCGCTCACTATTGAAACACTGGAAATCATGCAGCGCGCCAATGAAAAATCAGGCTGCACCAGCTTCTTACCAACCTTAATCACCAGCAGCGATGAACTCATGAAGCGCGCGGTTGAAACCATGCGCAGCTATCTGAAGACCTATCAAAATCAGGCGCTGGGTTTGCATCTGGAAGGGCCGTGGTTAAGCACCGCCAAAAAAGGCACCCACAACCCTGCACTCATCCGCTTGCCCGATGCGCAGATAGTTCAGTTCCTTTGTGAAAATGCTGACGTCATTACCAAAGTCACGCTGGCGCCGGAAAACGCCGGTCAGGATGTTATTCGCCAGTTGACTGAAGCGGGCATTATCGTCTCAGCAGGCCATTCAAATGCCACTTATGAAGAGGCCCGAACCGGTTTCGCCGCAGGCATTACATTCGCAACCCATTTGTATAATGCCATGCCCGCTTTCTCCGGACGTGAACCTGGCCTAATCGGTGCGCTGTTTGATTCGCCTGATGTATACTGCGGCATCATTGCGGATGGTCTGCACGTCCATTACGCTAACGTGCGCAATGCAAAACGCATCAAAGGCGACAAACTGGTACTCGTCACCGATGCCACCGCACCGGCTGGGGCAAATATCGATAAGTTCATTTTTGCCGGCAAAACAATATACTATCGTGACGGCCTGTGTGTTGATGAGAACGGTACGCTGAGCGGCTCTGCATTGACCATGATCGAAGCGGTACAAAACAGCATCGAACATGCTGGCATTGCCTTAGATGAAGCGCTGCGCATGGCGACACTTTATCCGGCACGAGCGATGGGTGTGGAAAAACGGTTAGGTACGATCGAAGCAGGAAAAATCGCAAACCTGACTGTGTTTACACGTGACTTTAAAATTATTAAGACGTTAGTCAACGGAGACGACGTCCTGAGCGAGTAAGCACTGAATGACTACTGGCGGCCAGACACAAATAGGAAATGTCGATCTTGTCAAGCAACTCAACAGCGCAGCCGTTTATCGGCTAATCGATCAACAAGGGCCGATTTCACGCATACAAATCGCTGAACTGAGCCAGCTTGCCCCCGCCAGCGTCACAAAAATTCCCCGTCAGCTCATTGAGCGCGGCCTGATTAAAGAGGTGGACCAACAAGCGCCCCCCGGCGGACGCCGCGCGATTCCCATCATTACTGAAACCCGCCATTTTCATACTATCGGCATTCGCCTGGGGCGTAACGATGCCACGCTCACGCTGTTTGATCTGAGTGGTAAATCGCTGGCGCAGGAAGACTATGTATTGCCTGAACGCACCCAGGAAACGCTGGAGCATGCGCTCTTCAATACGATTACTGACTTTATGGCGCTTCATCAGCGTAAAATCCGCGAGCTGATTGCCATATCCGTGATTATTCCCGGACTGGTTGATCCTTTTAACGGCGTGATTCGTTATATGCCGCATATTTCTGTCAGTCACTGGCCACTGGTTGCTAACCTGAAGAAACGCTTTAACGTAACCAGTTTTGTCGGTCACGATATTCGTAGTCTGGCGCTCGCCGAGCACTATTTTGGTGCAAGTCGCGATTGTGCCGACTCTATTCTGGTGCGTTTGCATCGTGGTACTGGCGCAGGCATCATCGCCAACGGGCATATCTTTCTTGGCAGCAATGGCAATGTCGGCGAGATTGGCCATATTCAGGTTGATCCCCTGGGCGAACGTTGTCATTGCGGCAATTTCGGCTGCCTTGAAACCATCGCAGCAAATGGTGCAATTGAAAATCGGGTGCGTCATCTGTTGCAGCAGGGTTATCCCAGCGTATTAACGCCAGACGATTGCCATATGCCGCAGATTTGCAAAGCGGCAAATCAGGGTGATGCATTGGCTTGTGAAGTGATCGAATATGTAGGCCGTTATTTAGGCAAAGCCATTGCGATCGCCATCAACCTGTTTAATCCGCAAAAAGTGGTGCTGGCCGGAGAAATCACCGACGCAGAAAAAGTGCTGCTGCCTGCAATTGAAGGTTGTATCAACACTCAGGCGCTAAATGCGTTTCGCAAAAATTTGCCGGTGGTGCGATCTCAACTGGATCATCGTTCAGCAATCGGTGCTTTTGCGCTGGCAAAACGTGCCATGCTTAACGGCATCCTGTTACAGCATCTTCTGGAAGATCAGGTTGAACCTGCTGTTCTGGCAGACAGCTTCGGAACGAACTATGACCATTAAAAGCGTAATCTGTGATATTGATGGCGTGCTGATGCACGACAATACCGCTATACCCGGCGCGCAGGAATTTCTGCAACGCATCTTGCAAAAAGAGATGCCGCTGGTGGTGCTTACTAATTACCCGTCTCAAACGGCTCAGGATCTGGCGAACCGATTTGCTTCAGCAGGTGTTGAGGTGCCGGATTCGGTTTTTTACACTTCCGCGATGGCAACCGCAGATTTTTTGCGTCGTCAGGAAGGTAAGAAAGCGTATGTGATTGGCGAAGGCGCACTCATACATGAGTTGTACAAAGCGGGATTCACCATCACTGATGTTAATTCAGACTTTGTTATCGTTGGCGAAACGCGCTCCTTTAACTGGGATATGATGCATAAAGCCGCCTTCTTTGTTGCCAGTGGCGCGCGCTTTATCGCCACTAACCCAGATACGCATGCTCGCGGTTTTGTCCCTGCCTGTGGCGCCCTCTGCGCCGGAATCGAGACGATTTCCGGTCGCCGTCCTTTTTATGTTGGTAAACCAAGCCCATACATCATGCGCGCTGCACTCAATAAAATGCAGGCCCATTCTGAAGAGACGGTGATTGTAGGAGATAACCTGCGTACTGACATTTTGGCTGGCTTCCAGGCTGGCCTCGAAACGGTGTTAGTGCTGTCGGGTGTCTCAACCTTAAGCGACATTGACGCCATGCCTTTTCGTCCAGACTGGATTTACCCTTCTGTCGCGGATATTGACCTGTTTAAATGCTTTCCTCGTATGACGCGCCGTATATAACGTATGGTGCGTCACCGCTTTTCCCGCCGATCGCCTGCTGCACTGGTTAAATAACCATCACTTATTTTGTTTTATTGTTGATCCATTAAATAAATCGCCATTTTATTGTTGAATATTCAAATCTCGCCGATTGCGGACAACTTTTTGTCAGTAAATGGTGATTCTGCTTGCATTGAATGCATGAAATAGCGCATTTTCTTATACATCACGCAGCGACCGGCTGCGGCAAATACGAAAGATAATATCGCCGTCAGGTAAGTTCAGGAGTCAGTTATGTGTTCTATTTTTGGTGTGTTGGATCTAAAGACCGATCCTGCTGAGCTACGCAAGAAAGCGCTGGAATGTTCACGTTTGATGCGTCATCGCGGACCAGACTGGTCAGGCGTTTATGCTGATGATCATGCGATTCTTGCACATGAACGTCTCTCAATTGTTGACGTTAACAACGGTGCGCAACCGCTGTATAACGCTGATCACACCCACGTGCTGGCTGTTAACGGCGAAATCTATAACCATCAGGCTTTGCGCGCCGAGTTGAGCGATCGCTACTCGTTCCAGACCGGTTCTGACTGTGAAGTTATCCTGGCGCTTTATCAGGAAAAAGGCGTCGATTTTCTGGACGATCTGGAAGGCATGTTCGCTTTCATCCTGTATGACAGTGTGAAAAACACCTATCTGATTGGTCGCGATCATATTGGTATCATCCCGCTTTACATGGGTAATGATGAGCATGGCAACCTGTATGTTGCGTCAGAAATGAAAGCCCTGGTGCCGGTTTGTCGCTCAATTAAAGAATTCCCGCCGGGAAGCTACCTTTCCAGCACCGAGGGTGAAATTCGTCGTTACTGGCAGCGCGACTGGATGGAATATAAAAACGTTGAGCACAACGAAACTGATGCTGCTGGCCTGAAACATGCGCTGGAAGAGTCCGTGAAAAGCCATCTGATGTCTGATGTCCCTTACGGCGTACTGCTGTCTGGTGGGCTTGATTCTTCTATCATTTCTGCGGTCACTAAGCGTTATGCGGCGAAACGTATTGAAGATCAGGACAAAAGCGACGCCTGGTGGCCACAGCTGCACTCTTTCGCGGTGGGCCTGGAAGGTTCACCTGACCTGAAAGCAGCAAAAGCCGTTGCCGATCATCTTGGTACTGTGCATCACGAAATTCATTTCACCGTGCAGGAAGGTCTGGATGCGATTCGTGATGTGATTTATCACATCGAAACTTACGATGTCACCACTATCCGCGCCTCTACGCCGATGTATTTAATGTCACGTAAGATTAAAGCGATGGGCATCAAAATGGTGCTGTCGGGTGAAGGTGCGGACGAAGTGTTTGGAGGGTATCTCTACTTTCATAAAGCGCCGAACGCGAAAGAATTCCATGAAGAGAACGTACGCAAGCTGTTGGCGCTGCATATGTTTGACTGCGCGCGTGCTAACAAAGCAATGTCTGCCTGGGGTGTGGAGGCACGTGTTCCGTTCCTGGATAAGAAATTCCTCGACGTTGCAATGCGCATCAACCCAAAAGACAAAATGTGTGGCAGCAACGGCAAAATGGAGAAACATATCCTGCGCGAATGCTTCTCTTCTTATCTGCCTGAAAGCGTGGCGTGGCGTCAGAAAGAACAGTTCTCTGATGGCGTAGGTTACAGCTGGATCGACAGTCTGAAAGAGGTAGCTGCTCAACAAATCAGCGATCAGCAACTGGCAACGGCGCATTTCCGTTTCCCGTTCAACACGCCGAACTCAAAAGAAGCGTATCTCTACCGTGAGATTTTCGAAGAGCTGTTCCCGCTGCCAAGCGCCGCTGAGTGTGTTCCGGGAGGCCCTTCTGTCGCCTGCTCGTCTGCGAAAGCCATTGAATGGGATGAAGCCTTTAAAACTATGGACGATCCGTCAGGTCGTGCAGTTGGTGTCCATCAGTCTGCTTATCAATAAGCACCGCCATATACTGGCAAATGGGCCTTTAATGGCCCATTTTTTTGTCTGGAACTTTGTAAGCGCGGAATAATTGCTGAATAAATCAGCAGCCTGGTTATAAGCCAGACAAACAGGTGCCTTAAGGCGAAAAACGGCAAAAAACTTGTTGACGCTGTGTAGTCAACTCCGCATAATGCGCCCCGCAACGCCGATGAAGGTAGCGCGAAAAAAGATGGCTACGTAGCTCAGCTGGTTAGAGCACAGCACTCATAATGCTGGGGTCACAGGTTCGATTCCCGTCGTAGCCACCATCTTTTTTGCGGGAGTGGCGAAATTGGTAGACGCACCAGATTTAGGTTCTGGCGCCGCAAGGTGTGCGAGTTCAAGTCTCGCCTCCCGCACCATTTCATGATTCGGCAGCGTGGATGGGGTATCGCCAAGCGGTAAGGCACCGGTTTTTGATACCGGCATTCCCTGGTTCGAATCCAGGTACCCCAGCCAATTTTCGATGTTTTCTCGCGGATGCGAGTCGACGAATGGGATATCGCCAAGCGGTAAGGCACCGGTTTTTGATACCGGCATTCCCTGGTTCGAATCCAGGTATCCCAGCCATCATCGAACAGCAGTACAATTTGGCTACGTAGCTCAGCTGGTTAGAGCACAGCACTCATAATGCTGGGGTCACAGGTTCGATTCCCGTCGTAGCCACCATTTTCTTGGGGTGTCGCCAAGCGGTAAGGCACTGGTTTCTGATACCAGCATTCCGGGGTTCGAATCCCTGCACCCCAGCCAAATTGCATAACAAAGCCCGCTTCTGCGGGCTTTGTTGTTTTTGCCGTTCTGGATTGCCAGAGGCTCTGCTTCTCAGCCTCGGATTTATCACCTTAATGCAAGCTCAGCCGTATTTTGCAACAGCCCTATTCAGGATTGGTGCGTCTGAAGAGCGAAGCAGCTCAATCCATTATGGCCCGGCCAGAGCACCGGGAGAGGAATCCCTGTCGCGCCAGTGCAGTGCTGGCCTAATGCTATCACTGCAGCATCTTTTCTTGCCAAAGCTGAGATTAAAGCCCCAGGGCATAACGTAAAGCCTGACGTTTCAGCACCCCAGAATGTTCCGCAACGATCAGCCCTAAATTGCGTACAAACTTCAGCGGCGGCAGGCGATTGCTGAACGTAAAATAAAAAAGATCCATTCCGCTTTGCATCAGCAAATTATCATTGCGCCGTTTGGCCTGATAACGCCGTAATACGCGTTCAGAAGCCCAGTCTTCGGCGTTGCTGCGAGCGTCGCTCAACACATCAGTTAACGCATCAATATCCCGATACCCCAGATTCACGCCCTGCCCTGCCAGTGGATTAATGGTATGTGCGGCATCGCCCACCAGTGCTAATCCAGGCAGGACATAGCGGGTAGCGTGACGCCGAACCAGCGGGAAACCGCCCGCTGCATGAGCGTTGAAGCGCCCTAAACGCGCCGGGAAATGGGTGGCGATCTCCTTTTCTAACTGCGGTAGCGCCATCGCCTGCAATTGACGAATGCGGGCTGCCGAGTCATACCAGACCAGTGAAGCATGATTATCGTAAAGCGGCAGAAACGCACGCGGGCCTTGCGGGGTGAAGTGCTGCCAGGTGGTATCACCTGCCGGGTGCTCACAAGTCACGCTGATCAACAAACATGACTGCGCATAGCTCCAGCCATGAATTCCGATGCCCGACATTTGCCGTACCTGTGAATTTGCGCCGTCCGCCCCCACCACCAGCCGAGCATGAACAGTCTGGTTATCATTAAGATCCAACCGCCAGCCGCCGTTTTCCTGCTGTAGGTTTTCTAACGTCGCCGGACAAAACAAACTGACGCCAGTCTGCTCCATCCGCTCCCACAACGCACGTTGCAGAACTGCATTTTCAACCATATAGCCTAATTCGGGTAATCCCAGCGAGGCAGCATCAAAACTTACCTGTGCGGTTTGCCATTCCCAGGTTTCCAGCTTGCGGTAAGGCGCACAGCGCATTGTTTCGACACGCGGCCAGACCCCGAGTTGTTTCAGTAATGCCACTGATGATGAGCCAATGGCAGAAATGCGTATGTCAGGCTCGCTTTCGGTCACAAACACCGCCGGTGTGGCCCGCTCTATTACCGCCACGCGAAACGCCTGTTGCGCCAGCCCGCACGCTAACGCCGCGCCGACCATACCGCCACCCACTACGACGACATCAAACTGGTTATCCTGCATTGCTCATATCCTTCTTCTTTTCTCCGCTGCCTGTACAGCGAGCGGGACAATGAGGGCAAAGTGTACCGGAAAAAAATCCGGCACGATCAGAAAAGCCCTTAGACTGGTCACAACAGCAGCAAAGCATTACAATACGCGCCCTGCACTTCACTGCACTGAATCAATGGCTAGTTCGATGACGAAAAAACTGCATATCAAAACCTGGGGCTGTCAGATGAATGAGTATGATTCATCAAAGATGGCTGACCTGCTGAACAGCACGCACGGCTACACGCTGACCGAAGAGGCTGAAGACGCGGATGTTCTGCTGCTCAACACCTGCTCTATTCGCGAGAAAGCACAGGAAAAAGTTTTCCATCAGTTAGGACGCTGGAGAACCTTAAAAGAGCGTAACCCTGATTTGATTATCGGCGTCGGCGGCTGCGTGGCGTCACAGGAAGGCGATCATATCCGTCAGCGAGCGCACTACGTTGATATTGTCTTTGGCCCGCAAACGCTGCACCGCCTGCCGGAAATGATCAACAGTGTACGAGGCAGCAAAAGCCCGATCGTTGATATTAGTTTCCCAGAGATCGAAAAATTCGATCGTCTGCCAGAGCCACGCGCTGAAGGCCCAACCGCCTTTGTTTCTATTATGGAAGGCTGCAATAAATACTGTACTTTCTGCGTGGTGCCCTACACGCGCGGTGAAGAAGTGAGTCGCCCAAGCGATGATATTCTGCTGGAAATTGCCCAGCTGGCAGCGCAAGGCGTACGCGAAGTTAACCTGCTGGGCCAGAATGTTAACGCCTATCGCGGTCCGACTTTTGACGGCGAAATTTGCACCTTTGCTGAGTTGCTGCGTCTGGTGGCGGCAATCGACGGCATTGACCGTATTCGCTTCACCACCAGTCATCCAATTGAATTTACTGACGACATCATTGAAGTCTACCGCGACACGCCAGAGCTGGTGAGTTTTCTCCACCTTCCCGTCCAGAGTGGTGCTGACCGTATTCTGACACTGATGAAGCGTGCGCATACCGCGCTTGAATACAAAGCAATTATTCGTAAGCTGCGTGCTGCGCGTCCTGATATTCAGATCAGTTCTGACTTTATCATTGGCTTCCCAGGCGAAACCCAACAGGATTTCGAGCAAACTATGAAGCTAATTGCCGACGTGAATTTCGACATGAGCTTCAGCTTCATCTATTCAGCGCGTCCCGGCACGCCAGCCGCCGACCTGCCAGATGATGTCAGTGAAGATGAGAAGAAGCAGCGCCTGTATATTTTGCAAGACCGCATCAATCAGCAGGCTCAGGCGTGGAGCCGCCGCATGCTGGGCAGCGTTCAGCGTATTCTGGTTGAAGGTATCTCACGCAAAAATATCATGGAAGTATCAGGACGTACCGAAAATAACCGCGTGGTCAATTTTGAAGGCTCGCCTGAGATGATTGGCAAATTCGTTGATGTCGAAATCGTTGACGTTTATGCCAATTCACTGCGCGGCAAACTGGTTCGCGGCGAAGATGAGATGGGCCTGCGCATAACAGAAAGCCCGGCGTCCGTTATTGCGCGAACACGTAAAGAGAATGAAATTGGCGTGGGTACGTTCCAGCCTTGATACCTGCCTTACTTTGCGGCAGCACGCGCAGTGCTGCCGTCAATTTCCGTTTATTGCACTTGGTTTCTGAAAGTGCCGCCCAAATATCATTTCTGAAGCTTGCGCCCAGGCTTTACGACATAAATAATTTCGTGATGGTGCATCCGGTTAAGCCAAACGGTGCGTCAGACACCTTTTCAACTGGCCCTGAGTGACCCAAAGGATTCGTTTGAATATCGAAACTCGTGAAATCGCCCTTGAACCGGCCGATAACCGCCGTCTGATGAGCCTGTGTGGTCCATTTGATGACAATGTAAAACAGCTGGAACGTCGTCTGGGCATTGAAATCAATCGTCGCGACAATCTTTTTAAACTGGTAGGACGCGCCCTGTGTGTCAACGCTGCGGTAGACATCCTTAAAACACTGTATGTCGATACGGCTCCCGTTCGTGGCGATATTCCTGATATTGAGCCAGAACAAATTCATCTGGCTATTAAAGAAAGCCGCGTACTGGAACAAACTGCTGAAAGCGTGCCGGACTATGGCAAAGTGGTAAATATCAAAACGAAACGTGGCGTGATCAAGCCGCGCACACCAAACCAGGCGCAATATATCGCTAATATTCTTGATCATGACATCACTTTCGGCGTCGGCCCAGCAGGTACCGGGAAAACCTATCTGGCAGTGGCGGCAGCCGTTGATGCGCTGGAACGTCAGGAAATTCGCCGTATCCTGCTGACTCGCCCGGCAGTCGAAGCCGGTGAAAAACTGGGCTTCCTGCCAGGCGATCTCAGCCAAAAAGTGGACCCGTATTTACGTCCTCTGTACGACGCCCTGTTTGAAATGCTGGGTTTTGAACGCGTTGAGAAGTTAATGGAGCGCAACGTCATTGAAGTGGCACCGCTGGCTTATATGCGCGGTCGTACCCTGAATGACGCGTTCATTATTCTGGATGAAAGTCAGAACACCACTATCGAGCAGATGAAAATGTTCCTGACGCGTATTGGTTTCAACTCCAAAGCGGTGATTACTGGCGATGTGACGCAGATTGACTTACCACGCCACACCAAATCTGGCCTGCGTCATGCCATAGAAGTGCTGTCTGAAGTGGAGGAAATCAGTTTTAACTTCTTCCACAGCGAAGATGTGGTTCGCCATCCTGTTGTCGCACGCATCGTGACTGCTTATGAAGCCTGGGAAGAGGCCGATCAAAAACACCGCGCTCAACAGGCCGAAGAGCGTAAACGCGAAGCGTTTGCCGTGCAAACTGTCACGCAGGAGAGCAAATGAGTTCGGTCATCCTTGATCTTCAACGTGCCTGCGAGCAAACCGACGGTTTACCAGACGAGGGGCTTTTTCAGCGTTGGCTTGAAGCGGCCGTTATGCCCTTCCAGCCAGAAAGCGAAGTCACTATTCGTCTGGTGGATAAAGCGGAAAGCCATGAGCTTAATCTGACTTATCGCGGTAAAGATAAGCCGACAAATGTGCTGTCGTTTCCGTTTGAAGCACCGCCCGGTATTGAGTTGCCGCTACTCGGCGACCTGATTATTTGTCGTCAGGTTGTGGAGCTTGAGGCTGCTGAACAAGGTAAAACTGTTGAAGCGCATTGGGCGCATATGGTAGTGCATGGCACGTTACATTTGCTGGGCTACGACCATATCGAAGACGAAGAGGCTGAAGAAATGGAAGGAATCGAGACCGAGATAATGCTTGCTCTTGGCTATCCCGATCCGTACATTTCGGAGAAACAAGACGCCTGAATCTTGAGTTCAGGTCAAACCGCTGTCGGCAGCAACGCCGACAGATCCATTCCCTCACCCGAGAGATCTACATAAACCGCCATGAGCGACGACCATTCTCAAAACAGCGATGCACCCAGTAGTAAAAAGGGATTTTTTTCCCTGTTGATCAACCAACTGTTCCACGGCGAACCCAAAAGCCGTGACGAACTACTGGAGCTGATCCGCGATTCCAGTCAAAAAGATCTGATCGATCAGGATACCCGCGACATGCTCGAAGGGGTACTGGATATTGCGGAACAGCGCGTGCGAGACATCATGATCCCGCGCTCGCAAATGATTACCCTTAAACGCAACCAAAACCTTGAAGAATGTCTTGATGTCATCATCGAATCCGCGCATTCACGTTTTCCGGTGATCAGCGAAGATAAGGATCATGTTGAGGGTATTCTGATGGCAAAAGATCTATTGCCATTTATGAGCAGCGAGTCAGAGCCATTCAGCATAGAAAAAGTGCTGCGCCCTGCTGTTGTCGTACCTGAGAGTAAGCGCGTTGACCGCATGCTGAAAGAGTTTCGCTCGCAGCGGTATCACATGGCGATTGTCATTGATGAATTTGGCGGAGTTTCAGGTCTGGTGACCATTGAGGACATCCTTGAGCTGATCGTTGGCGAGATTGAAGATGAATATGATGATGAAGAAGATCGTGATATTCGCCAGCTAAACCGCCAGACCTTCACCGTGCGTGCCTTAACGCCGATTGAAAATTTCAATGAGATTTTCGGCACGCAATTTAGCGATGATGAAGTCGATACTATCGGCGGTCTGGTTATGCAGGCATTCGGCCACCTGCCTGCACGCGGGGAAAGCATTGACATTGATGGTTACCAATTCAAAGTCGCGATGGCTGACAGCCGCCGTATCATCCAGGTTCACGTAAAAATTCCGGAAAATTCGCCGCAACCTCAACTGGATGACGAATAAATTTATGGCTTTAGCCTCTCTTTACTCGCGGCAGCGGGTCCGCCTGCTGCTGGCTTTAATAACGGGTGCAGCTGGCACCCTTGCGTTTTCTCCTTATGATTTCTGGCCTGCAGCGCTGCTTTCGCTCTTTGGCCTGCAAATTCTGACCCTCAACCGAACCAGCCCGCAGGCTACAGCCATTGGCTTTATCTGGGGCTCTGGCCTGTTTGGTAGCGGCATTAACTGGGTTTATGTCAGCATCGCTACTTTTGGTGGCATGCCTGGGCCGGTTAACGTATTTCTGGTGATTTTGCTTGCTGCCTATCTGGCGATTTATCCCGCGCTGTTTACCGGTTTGCTTAACCGATTCTGGCGGCGAGCCACGTTATGGCGACTGGCGCTGGCCGCGCCGGCACTGTGGCAAATCACCGAATTTCTACGTGGTTGGGTGCTAACCGGCTTCCCCTGGCTGCAATTTGGTTACAGCCAGATCAATGGTCCACTAAAGGGCCTGGCACCCCTGGCGGGGGTGGAAACGCTGACCTTTTTACTGATGATGATTGCTGGCTTGCTGGCCCATGCCGTACAACAGCGCAACGGTAAAAGCCTGATTGCTGCCATTGTGCTGCTGGCGTTGCCGTGGCCGCTGCGTTATATCCAGTGGTATCAACCGCTGCCACAGCGCAGCGTTGATGTTGCCCTGGTACAGGGCAATATTCCGCAATCGATGAAGTGGGATCCGCAACAACTTCTGAATACGTTGCGCATTTATACCAGCCTGAGCCAGCCGCTCATGGGCAAAGCGCCGATTATTATCTGGCCCGAGTCTGCTATCACCGACCTGGAAAGTAATCAGCAGCCCTTCCTGCACTCACTGGACAACGAGTTACAGCAGCGCGGTAGCGCGTTGATCACGGGTATCGTCGATTCGCGTCTGGAACAGAACCATTATCATGACTACAACACGGTGATCGTCCTGGGCGGTCAGCAGCCTTATAACTATTTCAGCGCAAACCGCTATCAGAAAAACCATTTGGTTCCTTTTGGCGAGTTTGTTCCGTTGGCTGATTTACTGCGTCCGCTGGCCCCGTTTTTTGATTTGCCGATGTCCTCTTTCAGTCGCGGTGCCTATATTCAACCACAGCTCAACGTGGCGGGGTATAACCTGACCAGCGCCATCTGCTATGAGATTGTGCTGGGCGAGCAGGTGCGTGCGAATTTCCGCCCAGACACCAATTTTCTGCTGACTGTCTCCAATGACGCCTGGTTTGGCCACTCAATTGGACCGTGGCAGCATTTCCAGATGGCGCGCATGCGTGCACTGGAACTGGGCCGTCCGCTGTTGCGTAGCACTAATAATGGTGTCACCGCCGTGGTAAACGCTAACGGTGATGTTGAGAAAAGCCTGCCGCAGTTTACCCGCAACGTGTTAACCGATACCGTCACCCCAACTACCGGTGAAACACCGTATGCACGCGCAGGTGTCTGGCCAGTCTGGATATTAACGGTACTGGCAGCGATTCTCGCTTTCCGCTGCCGTCGCCGTTAAGTTTGCACGTCACCAAAACGGCGAAGATTTCCTTCGCCGTTTTACTCTCATCTCACCCCGTTTCCTTCCTTTACCCTAACTTCTGTTATTTTTGTGAAAAAATTTTGGCACGAAGTTTGCTATTTATTTCAGGGATTTTCGCAGCCGTAGGTTTTGATAACGCATTGCCGGGTAGTTTGCACCAGGCCGGATCGCTTTATTGCACACTCTTCGTGCATAACGCGTTTTTTGCCTTTTTTTGGTGCGGATCACCTCGCAAAAAAGAAACTTTTTTGTTTCCTTCCGTTAACGATTCGCTATGTTAGTGGCTATTCTGAGCGCGTTTGCGCTCTGGGATGATAAGAAAAGCAGCAGGAAATACACACAACATCATAATCAGCACAGGTTATACCCTGTGCAAATTCCATACGAAGGAGTTGGAACATGCAGATACGCAAAGTGGCATTATCTCTTCTGCTGTTGAGCGCAGCAGCAGGAGCGGCCCAGGCGGAAGATCTCAGCGGCACCCTGAAAAAGATTAATGACAATGGTGTCATCGTCGTCGGGCACCGTGAATCATCAGTTCCCTTTTCTTACTATGACAATCAGCAAAAAGTCGTCGGCTATTCACAGGATTATTCCAACGCCATCGTGAATGCCATTAAAGCGAAGCTGAACAAGCCTGACTTACAGGTAAAAATGATCCCTATCACCTCGCAAAACCGTATTCCACTGTTGCAGAACGGTACTTACGATTTTGAATGCGGGTCAACCACCAATAATCTTGAACGTCAGAAACAAGTTGCGTTTTCAGACACTATCTTTGTCATCGGCACACGTCTGCTGGTGAAAAAAGATGGCCCGATTAAAGACTTCGACGATCTGAAAGGCAAAACCGTCGTTGTGACATCGGGCACCACGTCAGAAATTCTGCTGCATAAGCTGAATGACGAGAAGAAAATGGAAATGCGCATTATCAGCGCTAAAGATCATGGCGATTCTTTCCGTACGCTGGAAACCGGTCGCGCTGTGGCCTTTATGATGGATGATGCACTGCTTGCAGGTGAACGTGCAAAAGCGAAGAAGCCCGACAACTGGGAAATTTTAGGCACGCCACAGTCGAAAGAGGCTTACGGCTGTATGCTGCGTAAAGAAGACCCGCAATTCAAAGTGTTAGTGGACGACACCATTGTTAAAGCGCAATCTTCTGGTCAGGCAGAAAAATGGTTCGATACCTGGTTTAAGCAGCCGATTCCACCGAAGAATTTAAATATGAACTTCGACTTGTCTGATGACATGAAAGCGCTGTTTAAAGAGCCAAACGACAAAGCATTGAATTAACAATGATAATAAGGGCAGCCGCGCTGCCCTCTCGATTGCTGAAACTGCGGCGTGGACAGACAACCTGTAACAGGTCGTTCCCCTGAAACAGGCAACAAAAGCCGTTCATCAATCTTCAGGGTAGCTTAGCTACCCTTTTTTACCGGAGCTGTTTATGGGTATCGATTGGAACTGGGGCATCTTTCTTGAACAAGCCCCGTTCGGTAACACCACCTATCTTGGCTGGCTGTGGTCCGGTTTTCAGGTGACGATTGCCGTCTCCTGTTGCGCCTGGATTATTGCCTTCTGTGTAGGATCATTCTTTGGCATTCTGCGTACCGTCCCTAATCGTCTGTTATCGACGATTGGCACCTGTTACGTGGAGCTGTTTCGTAATATTCCGCTCATTGTCCAGTTCTTCTTCTGGTATCTGGTGGCACCAGAACTGGTTGGTGAAAATCTCGGAATGTGGTTTAAAGCTGAACTGGCCCCGAACATTCAGTTCTTTATCTCTTCTGTTATCTGCCTTGGCCTGTTTACCGCTGCCCGAATTTGCGAGCAGGTACGTGCTGCGATTCAGTCGATGCCAACCAGACAAAAAAATGCCGGCCTGGCGATGGGTTTAACGCTGCCGCAAACTTATCGTTATGTCTTGCTGCCGAATGCCTATCGCGTGGTTGTGCCACCGATGACTTCAGAAATGCTTAACCTGGTGAAGAATTCAGCCATTGCCTCGACTATCGGTCTGGTGGATATGGCCGCCCAGGCGGGCAAGCTGCTCGATTATTCTGCACATGCTTATGAATCCTTCACGGCCATCACGCTGGCTTACGTCGCAATTAATGTGGTCATTATGCTGTTGATGAGTCTGCTGGAACGCAAAGTCCGTCTACCGGGCAACGTGGGAGGAAAATAATGTACGATTTTGACTGGAGTTCTATTCCTCCCAGCCTGCCTTACCTGATGAGTGGTTTGGTCATTACCTTCAAAATCACCATCACGGCGATAATCTTCGGCATTATCTGGGGCACGTTACTGGCGGTAATGCGTCTGTCATCTTTTAAACCCATTAGCTGGTTCGCCAAACTCTACGTCAACCTGTTCCGCTCAGTGCCGTTGGTGATGGTGCTGCTGTGGTTTTATCTGGTGGTCCCGAGCTTTTTACAGCAGGTGCTGGGGATTTCGCCAAAAACGGATATTCGCCTGATTTCAGCCATGGTGGCGTTCGCACTGTTTGAAGCGGCTTACTATTCAGAAATCATCCGCGCCGGGATTATCAGCATCGCACGCGGGCAGGCAAATGCCGCGCTGGCACTGGGTATGACGCAATGGCAGGCAATGCGTCTGGTAATTCTGCCGCAGGCGTTTCGCGCTATGGTGCCGTTATTACTAACACAAGGCATTGTGCTGTTCCAGGATACCTCACTGGTATATGTCTTAAGTCTGGCTGACTTCTTCCGTACCGCATCCACCATTGGTGAACGCGACGGCACCCAGGTGGAAATGATTCTGTTTGCTGGTCTGGTTTACTTTGTTATCAGTCTGAGCGCTTCGCTGTTAGTCAGTTATCTAAAAAGAAAAAGGACGGTTTAAATGATTAACCTGAAAAACGTTTCTAAGTGGTATGGTCATTTTCAGGTACTGACCGACTGCACAACCGAAGTTAAAACCGGTGAAGTCGTGGTGGTATGCGGGCCATCCGGCTCGGGTAAATCAACTTTGATCAAAACCGTTAATGGCCTGGAGCCAATCCAGCAAGGCAGCATTACCGTCAGCGGTACTGAAGTGAATAACAAGAAAACCAACCTGGCGACGCTACGCAGTCAGGTGGGCATGGTGTTCCAGCATTTCGAACTTTTTCCTCATCTCAGTATTATTGACAATTTGGTGCTGGCGCAGGTGAAAGTGCTGAAGCGCGACAAAGCTGCAGCGCGTGATAAGGGATTAAAGCTGTTAACGCGTGTTGGTCTGTCCGCGCATGCTCAGAAGTTTCCAGGCCAGCTGTCGGGCGGACAGCAACAGCGCGTGGCGATTGCCCGTGCGCTCTGTATGGACCCGATCGCCATGCTGTTTGATGAGCCCACCTCAGCGCTTGATCCGGAAATGATCAACGAAGTGCTGGACGTTATGGTCGAACTGGCGCAGGAAGGCATGACCATGATGGTAGTCACTCATGAAATGGGCTTTGCCCGCAAAGTAGCGAATCGCGTTATCTTTATGGATGAAGGTAAGATCATTGAAGACTCCAATAAGGATGATTTCTTTAATAATCCGCAATCCGATCGCGCTAAAGACTTCCTCGCTAAAATCCTGCACTAAAAAAGGCGGGCCACTGGCCCGCTGGTTACATTCAGGGTTCAAAAGGCTGTCGCTGAAACTGATCGTGCCCGCACTCCGGGCAGCGTGACAGGGTTTCCGGCGTGTAAATAGCGCGGGTAAAATGGCACTTTTCACACACCAGATTACCTAACCCTACCACTTCCCCGCTTTGATATACGCCATGGTGGTGCAGATCCTGAAAAACTTCCCGCCATTCCAGCTGGCTTTTGTCGGTAATATCGGCCAGCTCTTTCCAGACGCTTTCACGGATAATCCTCATGAAAACGGAGTCGTTTAGTGGTTGTTCAATTTCCGCATAACTGCGCGCAAACTCCTCTAAATCGCGCCGGACTGAGAGCAGCGCCTGATCAACTTCGCCTGCGCTAAGATTGCTGCTGGCAAGCAACTGGCGGCGCCGTGCGGCAACTAAGCCATCAATGTCACGATCGCCGTGGCGAAGTCGATCGGTCAAAACCGCCAACGACTCCCGATATTCCTGAGCCACTTTGTTCATTTAATTCTCCTTTCTGTGCTCAATGCCTGCATTAAGTTTAGTCGTTTTGTCATATTTGCCGTGTCGTCTGAAAGACGAATTGCAAAAGAGTGAAGACTCAGGCGCTTTATGGAGAAATCGCGCCAGCTAAGGCGGGGAGGTATTGTTGATACGCAGCCTTATGGGTATGCTATGCGGATCTTAAAGTCAGCAAAGTGATATTCATTAAGGACCACAGGCAGCCATGCAAGAGCAATACCGCCCGGAAGAGATTGAATCCCGCGTGCAGCAACACTGGGATGAAAACGAAACGTTCAAAGTGACAGAGCAGGAAGGTAAAGAAAAATACTATTGCCTCTCCATGTTGCCCTATCCTTCTGGCCGCCTACATATGGGACACGTTCGTAACTACACCATCGGCGACGTAATCGCGCGTTATCAGCGTATGCTCGGCAAAAATGTTTTACAGCCGATTGGCTGGGATGCATTTGGTTTGCCTGCTGAAGGCGCTGCGGTAAAAAATAATACTGCACCCGCGCCATGGACTTACGACAATATCGCCTATATGAAAAACCAGCTAAAACTGCTGGGTTTTGGCTATGACTGGAGCCGCGAATTAGCAACTTGTCAGCCGGAATACTATCGCTGGGAGCAGTGGTTTTTCACCAGGCTATACGAGAAAGGGCTGGTTTATAAAAAAACGTCTGCAGTGAACTGGTGTCCGCACGACCAAACCGTACTGGCGAACGAGCAGGTCATTGATGGCTGCTGCTGGCGCTGTGATACCAGGGTTGAGCGTAAAGAAATTCCTCAGTGGTTTGTGAAAATCACCGATTACGCTGAGGAATTACTCAACGATTTAGATACGCTGGAAGAGTGGCCAGAGCAGGTCAAAACCATGCAGCGTAACTGGATTGGCCGCTCAGAAGGGGTAGAAATCACTTTTGACGTCGCCCATAGCGAAGAAAAAGTCACTGTTTACACCACGCGCCCTGATACCTTTCTCGGTACCACGTATGTCGCTGTGGCTGCCGGCCACCCTTTAGCCACCCAGGCAGCAGTAAATAATCCTGCCCTCGCTGACTTTATCGCCGAATGCCGCAACACCAAAGTGGCGGAAGCCGATATGGCGACGATGGAGAAAAAAGGCATGGCTACCGGCCTGTCTGCTATTCATCCGCTGACCGGCGAGTTAATTCCGGTATGGGTCGCTAACTTTGTTCTGATGGAATACGGCACCGGCGCGGTTATGGCAGTGCCAGGCCACGATCAGCGCGACTGGGAATTTGCTACTAAATACCATTTACCTGTTAAGCCGGTTATCCTGAACCTTGATGGCAGCGAGCCCGATGTCAGCGTTGCGGCGATGACCGATAAAGGCACGCTGTTTAATTCAGGTGAATTCAGTGGCATGGACCACGCAACCGGCTTTAACGCTATCGCGGAGGCTTTAGCGGCGAAAGGCGTTGGCGTGCGTAAAATCAATTACCGTCTGCGCGACTGGGGCGTGTCTCGTCAACGCTACTGGGGCGCGCCTATCCCCATGGTGACGCTGGAAGACGGTACCGTGATGCCGACACCAGAAGATCAGTTACCGGTTATCCTGCCGGAAGACGTCGTGATGGATGGCATCACCAGCCCGATTAAAGCCGATCCTGATTGGGCAAAAACCACGGTTAATGGTCAACCCGCGCGGCGTGAAACCGACACGTTCGATACTTTCATGGAGTCGTCGTGGTACTACGCACGTTATACCTGCGCTAACTATAACGAAGGGATGCTGGACCCGGCGGCAGCGAACTATTGGTTGCCTGTCGATCAGTATGTAGGGGGTATCGAACACGCCATCATGCACCTGCTGTATTTCCGCTTCTATCATAAGCTGTTGCGTGATGCGGGACTGGTAAACTCCAGTGAACCCGCCAAACGTTTGCTGTGCCAGGGCATGGTATTAGCCGATGCGTTTTATTATGTCGGTGCAAACGGCGAGCGCCACTGGGTTTCTCCCGTTGATGTGACGGTTGAGCGCGACGAGAAAGGCCGCATTACCAAAGCTGTCGACAATCAGGGCCACGAGGTGATCTACGCAGGCATGAGCAAAATGTCGAAGTCGAAAAACAACGGCATTGATCCGCAGCTGATGGTGGAACGTTACGGTGCGGATACCGTGCGTCTGTTTATGATGTTTGCTTCGCCGGCCGAAATGACGCTGGAATGGCAGGAATCGGGCGTTGAAGGGGCTAACCGCTTCCTGAAGCGCGTATGGAAACTGGTGTTTGACCATACGCAAAAAGGCGCTACCGTAGCGCTGGACGTCGCGCAACTTGACGATGATCAGAAAGCATTGCGTCGCGATTTACACAAAACCATTGCTAAAGTGACCGATGATGTTGGGCGTCGTCAGACCTTCAATACGGCTATCGCTGCGATCATGGAGTTGATGAATAAGCTGACGCGCGCGCCGCAGGAAGGCGAACAGGATCGCGCTCTGATGCAGGAAGCGCTGTTGGCGGTAACGCGTCTGCTCTATCCGTTCACTCCACATGCCTGCTATATCCTGTGGCAGTCATTGGGGGGTAACGGCAACATTGACGATGCGGTTTGGCCAGAAGCCGATGAAGCGGCAATGGTTGAGGATTCGTTGTTAGTGGTAGTTCAGGTTAACGGCAAAGTGCGCGGTAAAATCACCGTTCCAGCCGACGCAACCCAAGAGCAAGTCCAGGCACGCGCTGCGCAAGAACATCTGGTGGCGAAATATCTGGATGGCGTTACCATTCGTAAAGTGATTTATGTACCGGGCAAACTGCTTAACCTGGTCGTAGGTTAAGTTCAGGAGGAACTGTGCGACATCCAATTATCAGGCTGTTTGTCACGCTCGCGGTGTTGATCATCGCTGGCTGTGGTTTTCACCCACGCGGCACCACCCAGGTGCCAGCGGAGCTGAAAACGCTGATTGTTAATTCTGGCGATCCCTATGGCCCGCTGGCACGTACGGTGCGTCAGCAGCTGCGTCTCAACAACGTCAACCTCGTTGAAGATACCAGGCAAAACCGCACCGATATTCCAACACTGCGCCTTGGTGGTGAAAGACAAGGTCGTGACACCGCATCAGTATTTATCAGCGGGACTACCGCAGAATATCAGCTGGTGATGACGGTAACCGCGCAGGTTCTGTTGCCTGGTAAAGGTATCTATCCAATCAGCACCACGGTTTATCGTTCCTTCTTCGATAACCCAAATGCGGCGCTGGCAAAAGATGCCGAGCAGGACATGATCATTCAGGAGATGCGCCAACGAGCTGCCGAGCAGCTGGTGCGTAAACTGCTGACCGTGCATGCTGCGCAGCTGAACAACAAAGAGACATTACCTGCATCGTCTATTCCGGTACCGGGTGAAGGCTCAGCGGAAGCGCCCTCTTCTTCTGCTACCAGTTTGCAATGATCAGGATTTATCCTGAACAACTCAACGCGCAGCTTCGTGAGGGGCTGCGCGCCTGCTATTTATTAGCGGGTAATGAACCCTTGCTGTTGCAAGAGAGCGCCGATGCCATCCGCGCGACGGCAAATGCGCAAGGCTTTGAAGAACACTTCAGTTTCACCCTGGATGCACAAACCGACTGGGAAAGCCTGTTCGCTAGTTGCCAGGCGCTCAGTCTGTTTGCACAACGGCAAACCCTCACGTTGCAGTTTTCCGAAAACGGCCCAAACGCAGCAATGGCTGAGCAGTTGCTTAAGCTTTCCGGTCTGCTGCATGCCGATATTTTACTTATTTGTCGTCTGGCAAAACTGACTAAAGCTCAGGAAAACAGCGCCTGGTTTAAGGCGTTGTCAGCGCATGGCGTGTTGGTTCCTTGCCAGACGCCCGAGCAGGCACAGCTGCCGCGTTGGGTAGCCAGTCGCGCGAAAGCCATGCAGCTCAGCATTGATGACGCTGCCGTCCAACTACTCTGTTATTGTTATGAAGGGAATTTACTGGCACTGGTACAAGCGCTGGAGCGTTTATCACTTCAGTGGCCGGACGGTAAATTAACCTTGCCACGTGTGGAAGAAGCGGTGAGCGATGCCGCTCACTTTACGCCTTTTCATTGGGTGGATGCCTTGCTTGCGGGCAAAAGTCGCCGTGCGCTGCATATCCTGCATCAGCTGGAAAAAGAGGGCAGCGAAGTCGTGATTTTATTACGCACGCTGCAACGCGACTTACTGACTCTGCTGCACCTGCAACGCCACCAGGCGCAACAGTCGCTGCGTAGCCTGATGGATCAACAACGCATCTGGCAAAACCGCCGGGCTCTTTTTACCGAGGCATTACAACGGCTGGATGCGGCCCGTTTACAGCGCGCCATTCATCTGCTGACGCAGATTGAGCTAACCTTAAAACAGGATTACGGCCAACCGGTTTGGCCACAGCTGGAGACCCTGTCGTTGCTGATTTGTCACCGTGCTTTTCCAGCGAGTTTTGCGTATGTCTGAGTTACACGCGCTGTTTGGCGGCACTTTCGATCCGATCCATTATGGTCATCTCCGTCCGGTCGAAGCGCTGGCACAGCAGGTGGAATTAAAGCGCGTTACTTTATTACCTAATAATGTTCCGCCGCACCGGCCTCAGCCAGAAGCCAGTGCCGCGCAACGCGTGGATATGCTGCGCTGCGCGATCAAACAGCAGCCGCTGTTTGAGATTGATACCCGTGAACTGCAACGCGACACGCCATCGTGGACCGTGACGACGCTGGAAGCCCTGCGTGCCGAACGTGGCAACCAGCAGCCGCTGGGATTTATTATCGGCCAGGACTCTTTGCTGACCGTAGCGAAATGGCACCGCTGGCAGGCGTTGTTATCGTTATGTCATCTGCTGGTATGCAAACGTCCCGGCTACGCAGCGAACATGGATTCTCCAGAAATGCAGCGCTGGCTGGAGCAGCACCTCACCCATGACGTGCGGCAATTGCATCAGCGGAGCGCGGGCTGCATCTGGCTGGCAGAAACGCCTTTGTATGATATTTCTGCTACTGAGATTCGCCAACGGCGCCATCAGAATCAGCCCTGCGATGATTTATTACCTGCTGCCGTTATCGCCTATATCGACCACGCTGGCTTATATCGCGACTGATCTCGTCATGCTATACTGCGCCGCTTGATTTTTGGCTGCACTTTTTCTGCGCACAATTTCGTCAGTGAACCAGTTAATCAGTGCACTATTCGGGCTTTTAGTCAGCCCACCATCACCAGTTTTAAGGGGAACCTTTTGCAAGGTAAAGCACTCCAAGAGTTCGTTATTGATAAGATTGATGATCTTAAAGGCCAGGATATTGTCGCACTTGACGTGCAGGGCAAGTCCAGCATCACCGATTGTATGATTATCTGCACCGGTACATCGACGCGCCACGTATCGTCGATTGCCGATCACGTTGCGCAGGAATCTAAGTCTGCGGGCCTGATGCCGCTGGCAGTAGAAGGCAAAAATGCGGCCGACTGGGTTATCGTTGATCTCGGTGAAGTTATCGTGCATGTGATGCAGGAAGAGAGTCGTCAGTTATATGAACTGGAAAAACTCTGGAGCTAACGAGTGAAACTGCAGCTCGTTGCCGTTGGCACCAAAATGCCCGACTGGGTGCAGTCCGGTTTTCTGGAATACCTGCGTCGTTTTCCCAAAGATATGCCGCTGGAACTGACTGAAGTTCAGGCGGGTAAACGTGGGAAAAATGCCGACATCAAACGCATCCTCGAAAAGGAAGGCGAAGCAATGTTAGCGGCTGTTGGCAAAGGCAACCGTATTGTTACGCTGGATATTCCCGGCCATTCCTGGGAAACGCCGCAACTGGCACAGCAGCTGGAGCGCTGGAAGCAGGACGGGCGTGATGTCAGCCTGCTGATTGGCGGCCCTGAAGGCCTGGCTCCGGCCTGTAAAGCTGCGGCAGAACAGCGTTGGTCGCTTTCAGCATTAACGCTCCCCCATCCGCTGGTGCGCGTGCTGGTTGCGGAGAGTCTTTATCGTGCATGGAGCATTACGGCAAATCATCCTTATCATCGTGAATGACCGATAAGCCCACATCAGACATTACAAGTAGCGGATGAAATTACAAAGCAACGCCTTTCGCGATTACAGCGCCGAACAAAAACTCTTTGTCCGCCGGGCGTTAATCGCTTTCGTCGGTATTTTAGTGCTCTCCTCCGTGCTGGTGGTCAACCTTTACCATCTGCAAATTTTACGTTTCGATGATTACAGCACGCGATCTAACCAGAACCGTATCAAGCTGGTGCCCGTTGCGCCGAGCCGCGGCATTATCTATGACCGTAACGGCACGCCGCTGGCGCTCAATCGCACCATTTATCAGGCCGAGCTGGTGCCAGAAAAAGTCGATGACCTCAAACAGACGTTACAGAATTTACGTCCGATACTCGATCTCAGTGATGAAGATCTCGATGCCTTTGAAAAAGAGCGCAAGCGTTCGCGTCGCTTCACGTCCATTCCGGTGAAAACCGGCCTGAATGACATTCAGGTTGCACGTTTCGCCGTGAATCAATACCGTTTTCCTGGCGTTGAAGTAAAAGGTTATCAGCGGCGCTATTACCCGTTCGGCCAGACCCTGACTCACGTGGTGGGTTACGTGTCGAAAATTAACGATCGCGACGTGGCGCGCCTTGATAAAGAAGAAAAATGGCCAAACTATGCGGCGACACACGATATTGGCAAACTTGGCATCGAGAATTTCTACGAAGACCTGCTGCACGGTAAAACCGGTTATGAAGAGGTCGAGGTAAATAACCGCGGCCGGGTCATTCGTCAGCTGCATGAACAGTCTCCGCAGGCCGGCCGCGACATCTATCTCACTATCGATCTCAAGCTGCAACAATATATCGAAACGCTGCTGACTGGCAGCCGCGCGGCGGTAGTCGTTAGCGATCCCCGTACCGGTGAAATTCTGGCCATGGTGTCCACGCCAAGTTATGACCCTAATTTGTTTGTCGAGGGGATTTCCAGCAAAGATTATCGTGGCTTATTAAGCAATGAAAACCGTCCGCTTTATAACCGTGCAATTCAGGCTTCTTATCCTCCGGCATCAACGGTTAAGCCCTATGTCGCCGTTTCAGCCTTAAGTGCTGGCGTGATTAATCGCAATACCAGTCTGTTTGATCCCGGCTGGTGGCAGCTTCCCGGCTCCGAAAAACGCTATCGTGACTGGAAAAAATGGGGGCATGGCCGTCTCAATGTCACCAAATCGCTGGAGGAATCTGCTGATACCTTTTTCTATCAGGTCGCCTATGACATGGGCATTGACCGCCTTTCCGAATGGATGAACAAGTTTGGTTACGGTCATCGCACCGGCATCGATCTGCCACAGGAAAGCGCCGGTAATATGCCGACACGCGAATGGAAACTTAAGCGCTTTAAAAAACCGTGGTATCAGGGTGATACCATTCCGGTCGGTATCGGTCAGGGTTACTGGACAGCGACGCCGCTGCAGATGAACAAAGCGATGATGATTCTGATTAACGATGGCGTAATCAAGGTGCCGCATCTGCTGCGCGCAACGCGCGAAGGACGCACGCTTATTCCCTATCGCCAGCCGCCGTCGGCCCCGGTTGGCGATATTCATTCTGGTTACTGGGAAATTGCCAAAGATGGCATGTACGGCGTGGCAAATCGCCCGAACGGCACTGCACACAAAAGCTTCGCCGATGCACCCTATAAAATCGCGGCTAAATCCGGTACTGCCCAGGTGTTCGGCTTGAAAGAGAACGAAACCTATAATGCGCATAAAATTGCCGAGCGCCTGCGTGACCATAAACTGATGACTGCGTTTGCTCCTTACGACAAACCGCGTGTTGCCGTCACAATGATTCTGGAAAACGGTGGCGCCGGCCCGGCCGTCGGTACCGTGATGCGCCAGATTCTGGATCATATTATGTTAGGCGATAACAATACTGTCCTGCCGGATGCGGCATCAACGCCGCCCGGCTATGAAGGTGAATAATTCATGTCCATGAACGATAGCCCACAGAAAAGATCGATCTGGACCCGAATCCATATTGATCCGCTGTTTATGCTCATCATTTTAGGTCTGCTGGCCTACAGTGCCATTGTGATATGGAGCGCCAGCGGCCAGGACCCTGGCATGATGGAGCGTAAAATCGGCCAGATTTTGATGGGTCTGGTGATCATGATCGTCATGGCACAGGTGCCGCCACGCGTTTATGAAGGCTGGGCGCCCTATCTTTATATTATCTGCGTCATCTTATTGATTGCGGTCGATGCCTTTGGCCAAATCAGTAAAGGCGCGCAACGCTGGCTGGATTTAGGCATTGTACGCTTCCAGCCTTCGGAGATCGCAAAGATTGCCGTGCCGCTGATGGTGGCGCGCTTTATCAATCGTGATGTTTGTCCGCCAACGCTGAAAAATACCGGCATTGCTCTGATCCTGATTTTTGTGCCCACGCTGTTAGTGGCGGCCCAGCCTGACCTCGGGACCTCAATCCTGATTGCCGCCTCTGGCTTGTTTGTCCTGTTTTTGTCGGGGATGAGCTGGAAACTGATCGGCGTGGCGGTGCTCTTGGTGGCGGCGTTTATTCCGGTGTTGTGGTTTTTTCTGATGCACGATTATCAGCGTGACCGTGTCATGATGCTGCTTGATCCTGAAAGCGATCCGCTCGGTGCGGGCTACCACATCATCCAGTCCAAGATTGCCATTGGTTCCGGTGGCCTGCGCGGTAAAGGCTGGCTGCAAGGTACGCAGTCACAACTGGAGTTCTTACCTGAGCGGCATACCGACTTTATCTTTGCGGTACTGGCAGAGGAGCTTGGCCTGGTCGGCGTGCTGGTATTACTGGTACTTTATTTGCTGTTAATCATGCGCGGTTTGATTGTGGCAGCGCGCGCGCAAACCACGTTTGGTCGCGTAATGGCGGGCGGTTTAATGCTGATTTTTTTCGTTTATGTTTTCGTTAATATTGGCATGGTTAGTGGGATCTTACCGGTGGTTGGCGTTCCGTTGCCGCTGGTCAGTTATGGCGGTTCAGCGCTGATTGTGCTTATGGCGGGATTCGGCATTGTGATGTCGATCCACACTCACCGAAAAATGTTATCTAAAAGTGTTTAAGAGGCTGCTCATGCGTAAGGACTGGCTTGGCGTTGCACTGGCATCACTCATTCTGGCTGCCTGTTCCACCCCGGAACCGCAAAATACCGCGCCGCCGCAACCGGCTTATACTGGCCCGGTAGTGGAAATCCCTGGCGTTGAGCCGCGTTACGAACCTGTTAATCCGGGAACCAGTCAGGATTACAGCGTGAATGGCAAGACGTATCACATTAATAAAGATCCGTCGAATTACAGTGAAGTCGGTCTGGCCGCCTGGTATGGCGACGAAGCTGGCAATCGTACCGCAACCGGTGAAAGTTATGATCCCGATGCATTAACCGCCGCGCACCCCACACTGCCGCTGCCATGCTATGTACGCGTCACAAATCTGGCAAACGGTCGCCAGATTGTCGTTCGGGTTAACGATCGTGGCCCTTATACGCCGGGTCGAATTATTGACCTGTCGCGTGCTACGGGCGATCGCCTTAATATTTCTAACAATAGCCGGGTACGTGTCGATTTTATTAATGTTGCCCCAGATGGCACGCTTTCTGGTCCCGGCACCATTGGAACCGTTGTCGCGAAGCAAAGCTACTCGCTGCCACCACGCCCAGACCTAAGCGGAGGGGCAGTGATGAACGGCAGTAGCGCAGCGCAAACCGCTCCCGCATCGCAGAATGTGGATGCCATCAGCAACAACACGCTGCAAAGCAGCGACACGATGGGCGCACCGATAAAAAGCAGCGGATTTCTTGGTGCGCCGCAGCCATTAGCGAACGGCGTACTGGAAAGCAGCGAACCACAACCTGCTCCAGCGATGGTTGCCGCCTCTCCTGCTGTCAGCGCACCTGCTTCGTCCAGTAACAGCACACATTCAGTGGCAGGTTATGTCGTGCAGGTCGGCGCACTGAACGATCCGGGACGAGCGCAACAAATGCAAAAAAGTTTAAGCCAGCGCTTTGGCGTGCCGGGTGCCGTTGAAGCCGCGGGTAACGTTTATCGCGTCCAGCTTGGCGGTTATAAAACTCGCGCTGAAGCTGTTGCACTGCAACAGCGCCTGAATAATGAAGGCCAGATTGCGTCTTTTATTACCAGCGCACGGCATGAAATGTGATGTAAGTCACATTGGACGTTACGTCTGCTAACAACCCATTCATTAAGCCAGATGCCTGTAAATCAGGCATTTGTTATGATGAGTTACCTTTTTAAACCTTAAACCCATGGATGTTGTAGTCCTACACATGAACACGCTGAAAACATCTCGTTTGCTGAAACGCCTGACAGTGGGCTCACTGATCGCTTTTTCTCTCAGCCATGCTGCTATTGCTGATGATGTTAATCTTAAAACCATGATTCCGGGCGTGCCGGACATTGATGCCGAAGCTTATGTGCTTATCGATTACCATTCAGGTAAGGTGCTGGCGGAGAAGAATGCGGATGCTCGTCGCGATCCCGCCAGCCTGACCAAAATGATGACCAGCTATGTGATTGGACAAGCGGTCAAAGCCGGAAAAATCCATCAGGACGATATTGTTACGGTGGGACAGGATGCCTGGGCAACCGGCAACCCCGTATTTAAAGGCTCTTCCCTGATGTTCCTGAAGCCCGGCGATCGCGTACCGGTTTCACAGCTGACGCGCGGTATCGTACTGCAATCAGGTAACGACGCCTGTGTAGCGATGGCCGATTACGTTGCTGGCAGCCAGGATGCATTCGTCAATCTGATGAATAACTATGTGAAAGCCATTGGCCTGAAAAACACTCATTTCCAGACGGTTCACGGCCTGGATGCCGAAGGTCAATACAGCTCTGCGCGTGATATGGCGCTGATTGGCCAGGCGCTGATCCGCGACGTGCCGGATGAATACGCGGTTTATAAAGAAAAAGAGTTCACCTTTAATAATATTCGTCAGATGAACCGTAATGGGCTGCTTTGGGATACCAACCTGAACGTTGACGGTATCAAAACCGGTCATACTAACGCCGCGGGCTATAATCTGGTGGCGTCTGCCACCGAAGGTCAGATGCGTTTGATATCAGCCGTGATGGGGGGGCATACCTATAAAGGCCGCGAAACCGAAAGCAAAAAATTGCTGACCTGGGGTTTCCGCTTCTTTGAAACTGTGGCACCGCTGAAAGCCGGTAAAGAATTTGCCTCTGAGCCGGTCTGGTTTGGTAACAGCGATCGCGTACAGCTAGGCGTCGATAAAGATGCTTATCTGACGATACCGCGCGGACGGATGAAAGATTTAAAAGCCAGCTATGTTTTGAACAATACGGAATTGCATGCCCCGCTGAAGAAAAATCAGGTTGTCGGCAGCATTAATTTCCAGCTGGACGGCAAAACCATCGATCAACGACCGCTGGTGGTACTGAACGAAGTTTCTGAAGGGGGCTTCTTTAGCCGCATCGTTGACTACATCAAGCTGATGTTCCATCACTGGTTCGGCTAATCCCTGCGGGCGATTGAAAAATCGCCACAGCGCCCCCATAACACGTTATTATGATGCTCCCGCTCAGGCGGGAGCCCGTTTTTTATGCACCGGAGTTAATATGAAAACCAAACTGAATGAACTGCTCGAATTTCCTACCCCGTTTACCTACAAAGTAATGGGTCTGGCACAACCGGAGCTGGTTGATCAAGTGGTTGAAGTGGTGCAACGTCATGCGCCCGGCGACTACTCGCCAGAAGTGAAGCCGAGCAGCAAGGGCAATTATCACTCCGTTAATATTACGATTACCGCTACCCATATCGAGCAGGTTGAAACCCTGTACGAAGAGCTGGGCAAAATCGAGATCGTGCGTATGGTGCTGTAACTACCAGCGTCGGTAAAGGGAGTTGGTCTTACGCTTTGCCGACGTTATAATCTGCTTCTCACCCTTTAACGGACCCCTGTTGTGTCAGTTGAAACTCTTCTTGTTCGCCAGTTAGGTTTACGCAACTGGCAATTCACATCAGAAGCTATGCACCATTATACCGATCACCGTGACGGCAACAGTCGCGACGAGATTTGGCTGGTGGAGCATTATCCGGTATTTACCCAGGGTCAGGCAGGCAAAGCTGAACACGTTTTGTTGCCTGGCGATATTCCAGTGGTGCAAAGCGATCGCGGCGGTCAGGTCACTTATCACGGCCCCGGCCAGCAAGTGATGTATGTGCTTATTGATGTGAAGCGACGTAAGCTTGGCGTGCGGCAGTTGGTCACAGCTTTAGAAGAAACGGTAATGACAACGCTGGCTCACTTTGGCGTTGAAGCGCGCGCGCGCGCAGACGCGCCGGGTGTCTATGTGGGTGACGATAAAATTTGCTCACTTGGGCTGCGAATTCGTAAAGGCTGTTCGTTTCACGGTCTGGCGCTTAATGTCGCAATGGACTTATCCCCTTTCCTGCGTATCAATCCCTGTGGTTATGCTGGCATGCGCATGACGCAGCTACAACATTTCCAGCATGCGATCAGCGTTAATGATGTCCAGCCTTTGCTGGTCGCGGCATTTGCACGTCAGCTGAACTATCAAAATGTGGAGTGGCTGGCGCAAAAAGACCCTGCGCTGAGTTAACTGTGAATGCGACTTTACAAATATGTAACGTTTCTGCCTTCAGGATGGCTGCTTCATTGCCAATGAAATGATATAATTTTTGCACTTTTTTCAAATAAAGTTGAAAGCTTCCCTTTTACGTTTTATGAAAGCGCTTTCAAATCGCAATCCGACCGGAACCTGCAGATTTTATGAGTAAACCAATTCAGATGGAACGCGGCGTCAAATATCGTGACGCAGATAAGATGGCGTTGATCCCGGTGAAAACCGTGACCACCGAACGGCAAGAGATGTTGCGTAAGCCGGAATGGATGAAAATCAAGTTGCCTGCGGATTCCAGTCGTATCCAGGGCATCAAAGCGGCAATGCGTAAAAACGGGTTGCACTCGGTCTGTGAAGAGGCGTCCTGTCCTAATCTTGCCGAATGTTTTAACCACGGTACTGCAACCTTTATGATCCTGGGTGCAATCTGTACTCGCCGCTGTCCATTCTGCGATGTTGCTCATGGCCGCCCAAATGCACCAGATGCAAATGAACCAGGCAAACTGGCGCAAACTATTGCTGATATGGCGCTGCGCTATGTCGTGATTACGTCGGTTGACCGCGACGATCTGCGTGATGGCGGCGCTCAGCATTTTGCTGATTGCATTGCAGCAATTCGTGAAAAGAATCCAACCATTAAAATTGAAACGCTGGTGCCCGACTTCCGTGGCCGTATGGATCGGGCCCTGGAGATCCTCACCGCTACACCACCGGACGTGTTCAACCATAATCTGGAAAACGTACCGCGCGTTTACCGTCAGGTTCGTCCTGGTGCAAATTACGACTGGTCATTAAAACTGCTGGAACGTTTTAAAGAAGCGCATCCAGGCGTGCCGACTAAATCGGGTTTGATGGTCGGCTTAGGTGAAACGAATGCCGAAATTATTGAAGTGATGCGTGATTTACGCCGTCATGGTGTCACTATGCTGACCCTGGGTCAGTATTTACAGCCGAGCCGCCATCACTTGCCGGTTCAGCGCTACGTCAGTCCGGCTGAATTTGATGAGATGAAAGAAGAAGCATTGGCCATGGGCTTTACCCATGCCGCATGCGGTCCTTTTGTTCGCTCGTCTTATCACGCAGATATGCAGGCCAAAGGTCTGGAAGTCAAATAACGCTGTCCAGGTCGTGTCGTCCAACGCGACCTTAATTCACCCCGGTTAATCGGCAACATCACCTTTAACAGCCCATCCACCTCCTTGGTGGAGCGCATCACCCGCAGGTTAACAGCATAAAAACAGAGCTGGAGAAATCTGTCAGAGATATATAGAGGGGCTGCCAGTAACGACATTATGGGTGGAAAAACGCCAGGCTGGCAGTCGGCATATAAACAAAAACCAGACTGCTTGCAGCCTGGTTTTTTATCATTCTTACAGAAACAAAAAGTAACATTTATTGTCAGCTGACAATAAATTATTCTTTATGTGATACGCGTTCTGCTGGACTCTCTTCAGCCGTATTCCTGGTTGCGCTGGATTCATCATCTTTCATGGCTTTTTTGAAGCCTTTGATTGCGGAGCCCAGATCGCCACCCAGTGAACGTAACTTATTGGTGCCAAAGAGCAGTACGATGAGCGCACCGATAATCAGCAATTTGGCAATACTGATACCTTCCATAATTAATTTTTCAACCTTAACAAAAAACGGTGAGTATTATTTACGCGCAGTTTTGTACTGGCCTCAACTACAATCTGTAACAGGGTAAGATCGCTGAGCCACGCGCTGCTCTCTACAATTCAGATAAAACGACTCAGAAACGCCTGTGTTCGCGGGTGTTGTGGATTTACAATGACCTCTTCAGGTGTCCCCTGCTCCACTACCACACCACCATCCATAAACACCACGCGATCTGCCGCTTCGCGGGCAAAACTAATTTCATGCGTCACGACAATCATGGTTAAGCCCTGATCGGCTAGCGTACGCATGGTGGCCAGTACTTCACCGATTAATTCCGGGTCCAGAGCTGATGTCGGCTCGTCAAATAACATTAACGTAGGCTTGATGGCTAAGGCACGGGCAATCGCGACGCGCTGCTGCTGCCCACCCGAAAGATGGCGCGGCCAGGCATCGGCTTTATCGCTTAACCCAACGGTGGCCAGCAAGGCTTTAGCATGCGCCAGCGCGGCCTGACGCGAGAACTTATGCACGCCAATCGGCGCTTCAATAATGTTTTGCAGTACCGTCATATGCGGATAAAGGTTGAATTGCTGAAACACCATGCCAATTTTCTGTCGCTGATGAGCGATTTTACGAGGCGACAAGCGATGCAGTACGTTGCGCTTAAGCTCATAACCAATCTGCTGATCATCCACCATTATTGAGCCGGCATTCATATCTTCAAGGTGGTTGATACAGCGCAAAAAAGTTGACTTCCCCGAGCCTGATGGCCCGAGGATAACCACCACTTCGCCCGGATAAACGTCAAGATCAATGCCTTTGAGCACTTCATTATCGCCATAGCTTTTCTGCACGTTACGCGCGCGTACCAAAGGCTGAACAGCATCAGAACTCATACATCCTCCTTTTGCACCAGCGACGCATTTGACATTGGCGTGGCAGTACGTTTGGCAGCCACCACCACACGCTTTGTACCACGCGCATAATAACGTTCGATTGCTGACTGGCCGACATTCAGTATCGAAGTAATAAGCAGATACCAGATAACCGCCACCATTAACATTGGGATGATTTCAAAGGTACGGTTATAGACTGCCTGCACGGAATAAAGCAGATCGCCCATCGCAATCACGCTCACCAGCGAGGTGGCTTTGATCATACTAATTAACTGGTTACCCGTTGGCGGAATGATTGCACGCATTGCCTGCGGAATAATAATGCGGCGTAACGCACGCGTTCTGCTCATACCAAAGGCCTGAGTCGTTTCTATCTGGCCATTGTCTACCGATAGCAAACCGGCACGAATAACTTCCGCCATATATGCCGCTTCGTTCAGCGCCAAACCAGCAATCGCTGCGGTCAGTGGGGTAATAAGATCGTTAGTATTCCAGCTGGCAAACGTGATGTCGGTCCACGGCACGGTAATCGACAGGGTTGGAAAAAGCGTCGACAGGTTGTACCAGAAAATCAGCTGTACCAGCAGCGGTGTGCCCCGGAAAAACCAAATATATAAAGCTGAAATACCACTCAGTAACCTGTTCTCAGATAAACGCCAGACCGCCAGCAGCAAGCCCAATAGCGTGCCGAGGATCATTGACACCACGGTCAGCCCCAGCGTTACCCGCAACCCTTTCAATACCGAGGCTTCAGTGAACCACTGCAGCACCACTTTCCATCCAAAATTAGGATTGGTTGCCACCAACCACAACAGGTTAGCGGCAATAACCTGCACCACAATCCATGAAACCCAGCGTCCATAAGAGGGCGCGCTGTGGGCGAAAGCCACGTCGCGCTGTTGCACGTCGGCCTTGTCCGTGGCTCGCGAATCGTTGGTGTGTAAACTCATTGAGCCGCCCCTTTCGCCAGATTGAAGCCTGGCGCGTCAATCATATTGCCGTCCAGTTTCCACTTTTTCATGATCGCTGCATATGTGCCGTTTTGATACAGCTCCTTGTAGCCATCCAGTACCACTTTGCCCAGCTGTGAATTTTTCGGCACGACCGTACCCTGAAAAATATCGCCGAAACCGTTTTTTTGGCCTTTGCCAGCGAGTTCAAGCTGACCATGCGCTTGTTCAACAAAATAGGTAAGCGGCGCCTGTGAGGAGAAGAAAGCGTCTGAACGTTTAGAACGCACCGCCAGAATAGAAGAAGGCTGATCGGTAAACGACTGCACCGTTACTGCGGGTTTACCGGCGGCGGTACAGGCGGCGGACTGCTTACGAATAACCTGCTCGGCGGAGCCTGCTGCCATCACCGCAATACGCTTGCCGCAGGTATCTTTCAGTCCATTAATTTTAGCCGGATTGCCTTTTTGCACGCCAAAAACCACAAATTCCTGGACGAAATCGACAAAGTCGACCTTCTTCTGGCGATCGGGATAATCGCCCACCGGGCCAATGGCTAACTGATAGCGACCCGAATTGATGCCCGCCAATACGCCCGACAAACCGCTCACCGTCGCATGCTCGATTTTCACGCCCAGCAGCTGGCTCAGGGCGAGGGTTAGGTCAGCGGATGCCCCATCCATTGAATGCGGACCATTAACGATTTCATAAGGCGGAAACGATCCGTTGTTCACCGAAATCATTTTTCCTGCTTTCTTAATATCGTCAGGCAGGCGATCGTGCAGCGCCTGATCAACCTTCTGCGTCGGGATGACATCAGCAGCGTGGGCTAAAGTTGCAGTCAGCCCCAAAGCCAGCGTAATTGCAGTCGCTATCTTCATTATGTATTTTCCCCAATGCTGTCAGTGTGATTTCAATTCAGGTCGAGCAAAACGGCGGTTTTCAAGAACCGGTAAAACGCGACGAGCATAAGCAATCCGTTGTGGATCGAGATCGGCAAACACTAATGCACCCGATTCCGGCGCTTTTGCTATCGCTACGCCGAGCGGATCAATCACCAGACTGTTGCCAATATTGCGCGGGCCACATTCACCGACAGCCACCATGTAGCAGGTGTTTTCCAGCGCACGTGCGGTGGTTAACAGCTCCCAGTGGCTCTCTTTTAATGGTCCTTTAACCCAGGCAGCAGGCAAAACCAGCACATCGGCGCCATCCAGCACCAGTCGACGCGCCAGTTCCGGAAAACGCACGTCGTAACATGTCATCAAACCCACTTTCATTCCTGCCACATCGACCAGGGGGGGAACAACATGACCGGGATTCACCCGCTGGGACTCTTGCATGGCAAAAGCATCATAAAGATGCAGTTTTTCGTAAGCGGCAATAATTTCACCGTTACGGATGGCGATCAGAACGTTCAGCGCCTTCTGCGCTTCAGTCGGCACATGGACGCTCATCATCGTGGTGAGATCGTTACCTTTGCTGGCCGCCAGCAGCTGCGTTAAAAACGGACCATCCAGCGGCTGCGCCGCTTTCAGAACCAGATCAGGATCGGCAATATCACGCGCCAGTACACCTTCTGGCAACACCAGCAGGTGCGCGCCGCCTGCCTGGGCCCGCGCCATTAAATCCAGACAAATAGTGGCGTTTTCCTGCCATTCACGGCTGACCGCAAATTGTCCCATCGCAACTTTCATCATCATTCCCCCTGTCCTGCCAGCGGAAAAATTGCTTCCGGCGTCAGTAATGTTTTGGTTAAACCTTGTTGAAACAGCTCATTAGCAAAGTCTGCAATCATCTTCTTGTTAACGTTAAAACCGTTTTCATTCCAGTTGGCCGGTAATTCCTGCGCGGTGCGTCGCAAATCGTCCAGTAACCATGGGGTGGTATCGGCATATTTCTCACGTTTTTGCATCCAGAGCTGATAAGACCGATCGATGATTTTGCTTAACGCGTGTGGCAGTCCGGGATGTTTTTCAGCCAGCGCGGGTTTCATCGCCAAAATATGAATGCCCGGCACATATCCCACGCGTTTAAAGTAATCCAGCTCAGCCTGATAGAAATCCGTTTGCAGCTGGCGTAAGCCGGATTCCGGCAGGAAAAAACCTTCTGGCATAAACGGCGTAAAAACAGCATCCAGTTCGCCCGCTTTCAGTAAGTCAATGAGCGGACGCTCATCCGGCGCTGGTTCAATACGGCCAGGGCGACCAAAACCCGCCAGCCGATCAACTATCGGATGATCGGCTGTCAGACGGCCTGCAAACCAGTAAGCATCATCAATTTCTACACCGGCTTCGCGTAACACGGTTCGTGTCCAGGTGTTGCCCGAATCCTGCCAGCCGGTCACGCCAATCTTTTTTCCTTTTAGCTGTGCAGGCGAGGACAAAGGGCTGTCGAGGGTAGTGAAAATGCAGCGCTGGCGAAAGCCACGCATCAGAAAATGTGGCAAACCAAGCAGCGACTCATCCCCCTTCGCCCGGCTCTGTGCGTAACGGCTGAAAGAGACTTCACCTGCGTCATATTCATTGCTGGTAGCAATGTCATTAACTAACGTACCGACGCGGTCGATTTTCAGTTCAAACCTTTCAGGCTTGATGTCACCGAGCGCTAGCGGCGTAAAATAGTCCCAGTCACGTACCGCCAGTCTGATGGTAAGCTTTGCCATTTTCTCGTCTCCCGCCAGTGTAGCTAAGCTGCGATTATTTAATCATCAAATAGTGCTTGAATTTGATACTAGATCCGGAATACTAATCTGAACAATCATTTCTTTGTTACTGAACAAACATTTTACTTATGACGAAAACGGTAGATTTACTCTGGCTAAGCAGCCAAATAAACGATGCTTCGGTGAAAGGCATTGCGCAGGCCGCCTCGACGTTAATTCGTGAGGGCCATATCGCCGTTGGGATGCAGATGCCCGCCGTACGCGAACTGGCAGAAGTGCTGGGTGTCAGCCCGGCAACCGTTTCAGCTGCCTGGGGGCAATTAAAGAAGCAGAAAGTGCTGGCGGGTAAGGGCCGTAGCGGGGTTTGGGTTAGCGGAAATACCGTAATGCCCCGTCCGATTCGCTTTGAAAAGATTGGTAACTACGGCGATAACATCCGGGCTGACCTTGCAATGGCTTCTCCCGATCCCGCGTTGTTGCCCGATTTACAGCTGGCGCTGCAGGCAGCGATACAATCTCCGCAGCTTAATAGCTATTATCGCGAAGCGATTTCGCTGCAACTGCTAAACGCA
Source organism: Mixta mediterraneensis (assembly GCF_014946725.1). Lineage (GTDB taxonomy): Bacteria > Pseudomonadota > Gammaproteobacteria > Enterobacterales > Enterobacteriaceae > Pantoea > Pantoea mediterraneensis. Next base: position 22,303 of record NZ_JACFXY010000005.1, on the reverse strand, counting down.
GTAAAACCTCGCTGGCCCTATTCGGCAGAAGCCTTTTTAGCGACTGATGGCGGCTTTGACGCCATGAATTTAGTCGTGCAAACACTGATTTCACCGGGCGATCGGGTCATCATTGAAGATCCCACCGCGACTCGCTTGCTGGATATGCTTGATAATGTCGGCGCAGAAATACTTCCCCTTTCCTGCGACCACGAAGGCCCTCAACCCGATGCGCTGGCAACATTACTGGAGAAAGCGCCGGTGATGGTGATTTACCAGCCACGCACCCATTCGGCAACAGGACACAATATCAGTCGCGAGCGACGTCGGGCATTAGCTCAGGTTTTAGCGAACAGTTCTACCCTGATTGTTGAAGATGATGGTATTGGCGATCTTTCTGTGGAGGCTGGCTGGAGCCTGGGGGCGATTTATCCGGAACGTACCATCCACGTACGCTCATTTTCCAAAGCCTATGGGCCAGATTTACGTCTGGCGGTGCTTTCTGCCACCTCAGAAATGGTTAAACGCATTCAGGCCTGGCGAAATTTTGGCGTTAGCTGGACCAGTCGTATTTTGCAGGACGCCGTGGCGTGGATGCTGGAAAGCGCGAGCGTTCAGCAAGACATTGCCGTCGCCCGTGAAACTTACCGTCAGCGCCGTGAAAAATTATTGCGAGCTTTAGCAAGCCGCGGGTTAGAACTTGAAGCACGCGATGGATTAAGCATCTATATACCGGTTGTCTCAGAGCAATTTGCAATGATCACATTAGCCGCGCGCGGTATTGCTGTACTGCCCGGCGAGCGCTGCCGCTTAGGTCCGACGCAATTTATTCGCGTCAGCATTGCCAGCATGAACGAGCAGCAACTGGATATGATCGCTAACGCGCTGGTGATTGCTTCTGGTCGTGAAATTAGTTTGGGTGCAGATCTTTAATGTGGTAACTCGGCGATTCCACATAACCTTCACGCGCATAAAACTGATTGGCTTTCAAACGTGAAGCATGACAGTGAACTTCCATACGATCGCAACCACGCTGTGATGCTATCGCTTCTGCATGCTGAATAAGCTGTTGTCCAACGCCTTTGCTGCGTTCACCTTCCGCAATGCAGAAATAACTGATACGGGCAAAATCACCCGCCAGCGCCAGTTGCGGAATAAAGTGCATCGATAAAAAACCGAGCACCTGCATATCATGTTCCGCGACCAACAGTATGTCGCCAGGGTCGCTGCTGAGTTGGGCCAGCCGCTGTTCAATAAAATGTTCAGTACCACCATAACCCAACTCTGCCAGCAACGCGCTTAACGCAAAACTGTCTTTTGCCTGTGCCTGCCGTATATGCATTCTGTCCCCTGTACGTCGTCATTACTGTCATTCTGTTATATAGCGTTGGCAATAAAAAAGCTGCAGGTAATGCCTGTTATTATTATGTTACAGGAATGATATGTGACTGGCTCCGCAGATTAACGGGGTCATCCTGCGCCATTAGTCCGTCGCTTTTCATGTCACTAGTGCCGGTTTAAAAAGAAACGACGATGACAGTAAAGAAGCCCGGCGGCTGAGGTGAAGGTATGACGCTAACAGGGAAATTCTGTGGCAGGCGAATGTAGAGGCGGAGAGGGAGGAATAAAAAAACCCGCCAGCTGGCGGGTTTTTTGAATTCTTACTGTTAACTTACAGGCTGATAACGTTAGCAGCAGATGGGCCTTTTGCGCCGTCGGTGATTTCAAACTCAACGCGCTGACCTTCAGCCAGAGTTTTGAAGCCGTTGCTCTGGATCGCAGAGAAGTGTACGAATACATCTTTGCTGCCATCTTCAGGAGTAATGAAACCGAATCCTTTAGATTCATTAAACCACTTAACGTTACCTTTGATCTTAGACATCTATATTACCTTTACATGAAAAATGGACACTAAACTGTGTCGGTGTCTAGTACAGCAATTGCAGCGTGATTTGTCCAGCATGAATTTATGGAAAAGTGATAAATATCGACATTCTTTATTCTTATCACACTTTATGCCTTTTTTTCTGGCTTAAGATCGCCAACGCCGTCCCATAAATACAGGCTTTTCATTGCTGTAACTATTTGTAATATCAATAGTTTGAAGTTTCGTCATTTGATAACTTATTGAAATAAAGGGTAACAGCCGCAAAAAGCTAGATAATTCCCGCTAGCATGTTCACAAAACCCCCAGAAAAACCTGTTTCCGATTAAAACCCTGGCTGAGCAGACAAACAACCACTGCGGCCTCAGGACGCTTTCATCATTGAATTCAGCCGTTAGTCCTGCCCCGCCAGCAATAATACCCGGCCAGAAGAAGCTATCAGCCTGTTTTTCTTCACTACCGCAGCAGGTATCGGGTGTGAAAACGAAGCGGGAATGATGCGGCAGAACGACGCTGTTTGATCAACCAGCCTAAAAACGTTTCTGCATCAGGCAGGCTTTGCAACAGGCGTGCTGGTTAAATGTCGCGTCACGGGGATGGCGTGTTTTAAATGCTTAAAAGAATGCGGGCACCTTCTCAGGTGCCCGTGTTATTAGAAGATGAGTTTAAATACTCCGGTCAGGGTTAGCAGCCCAACAATAAAAATGATGGCGATGATCCACAAAATTATTTTCATTTCCTTCTCCCTTACCCATAAAAAAGCCTTTGTTGTAAATAGTATAGGTGAGAATTTTACCTTTGCCGGTTTCATCTGCTCCTGTCGGCTGTAAAACGCCTCTCAATTTCGCCTCACTATTTTCTGCGAGAACGGTCGCAAGAAGATGATTTTTACCTTGCACCGTTTCGTTTTTATTCCAGACACCGACTAAAATTTAAGCGGCAAGGGCAGGCCAAATTGTGATGAATTTGAAATCAGTAATAAGGAGATCTTATGAGCTCGATTAATACCAGCATGGGCCGCTACAGCCTGAAGGCAAAAAATAGCGGCGATCACATTCAAGGCTCTTTCGCCATCAATGATGAAGGTGGCACGCAGCTCACCATGCAAGAGTTTGAGGAACACTACCTTGATGATGTGGTTAACAATGTGATTTATCCTGTCACTGGCGGTAACCGTGAAATTACTCGTGCCCTGCGCGAACAAATGGTAAAAGCCGGTTTCGAACAACCTCACTAATCCCTGCGCGTCTGGGCCGCACGTTGCGGCCCCTACCTTTGCTGAAATTTTTATCCATAGCCTGAAAAGCGTACAGCCTGAACCTATTGCCTCGCACCGGGCTATCGGCTGGATTCAGAGCATGACTGTCTTGCCTCTGGCCTAAAGGTGATGCGCTGGCGATCCTGTGAAAAAAATTTGTTGAGCCGCCAGAAAAGCGTCTCCCGGCGGACACTCTTTAAATCGCGTAGGAAAGCAGCAGACAGCCGACTAAACCACATACGGAAATAATGGTTTCCAGCGCTGACCATGACCGGATCGTTTCGCCAATTGTCAGGTTGAAATACTCCTTAAACAGCCAGAATCCCGGATCGTTAACGTGTGAGAAAATCACGCTTCCCGACCCTACCGCGATCACCATCAGTTCCGGACTGGCACCACTGGTCGCAATGAGGGGTGCCACAATACCGCCTGCGGTGATCGCCGCCACGGTTGCGGAACCCAATGCAATACGCAGTACCGCAGCAATCGACCAGGCCATTAAAATTGGTGAAACATGGGTTTCCTGCATCAGGCTGGCAATGTATTTATCCACACCGCTGTCAACTAACACCTGCTTAAATGCGCCACCGCCGCCAATAATCAGCAGCATCATCGCGATAATTTTGATCGAATCCGTCAATGTATCCATTACCTCTGCCATACTGCGGCCACGGTTCAGACCAAAGGTAAAAATGGCAATCAACACCGCAATCAGTGTCGCCATGATCGGATCGCCAAAAAATTCAGCATAGGGAAGCAGCGCGTGTCCTTTTGGCAGCAGCATTTCCGCTATGGCACGAAGCGCCATCAACACTACCGGCACTAGCGACGTCCAGACGCTAACGCCAAAGCCCGGCATTTCAGCTTCGGTAAACGTTTTCGGGTTATATAATCCTTCCGGGATCGGTTTATCGATTTTTTTCAGAAAGCGCGCATAAACCGGTCCGGCCAGAATAACCGTTGGAATACCCAGTAAAATACCGAACAGCAATGTTTTTCCCATATCGGCATTAAACAGCGTGGCGATTGCTGTTGGACCGGGATGCGGCGGCAGAAAACCATGCGTAACAGAAAGCGCGGCGGCCATTGGCACGCCCACGTACAGCAGAGGTACGCGCGCCGATGCCGCTACGCTGAACACCAGCGGCAACATCAGAACAAATCCAACTTCATAAAACAGTGCGAAACCTACGGTAAAACCAGTCAGCACCAGAGCCCACTGAATATACTGCGTACCAAATTTTTTAATTAGCGTGGTGGCAATGCGCTGAGCGCCGCCGCAATCAGCCAACAGTTTTCCGAGCATGGCACCAAAGCCCATAATCAGCGCCAGGCTGCCAAGCGTACCGCCCACCCCGCTTTTAATCGAAGTAATGACTTTATTGACCGGCATGCCCTGCATTACCCCAACCGCCAGAGCCACCAGAATGAGCGCAATAAAACCATTGAGTTTGAAACGGATCATGAGCAGCAGCAGTAACGCAACGCCGATCGCCACATAAAGTAATGGCATAATTTTTCTCCACCTTGCGCACTGACGATAAAACGCCGTGCCGGTTTGTTATCGGATCCCCAGAGGGCTACAAAACTTTGCATTGGTAAAAAGGTTAACAGGCTGATAGTTGCTGTTACCGATAACATGTTAAGGGTAACATTCCGGTGAAAGCATCATCCTCTCAATGATGAATTTCTGTTTTGCGAAGGTGATCAACTTTTTGCCAACGCGTTATCAGAAAGTTTGCAGAGGCCAGCGGCGCGCTTTTAGTTACACTCAAATTTTAGCGAAAACTTAAAAGGATGCGCTGGTGAGTGAGAATCTGAGTGAGCTGCACTGTAATCAACGAACCCTGTTTGGACGCGGAAGCCTTGATAAGCTGGTGCCGTTATTAGCGTCACAGCAGCAACCAACCCTGTTATTTTGCGGACAATCTTTTCTGCAAGGCCCGGCTTACGCACGCTTAAAAACCTCTTTAAACGATCACATTATTGGCTATGAAATAGTGCGTAATGAAGCCTCGCCTGCTGATATTGACGGCTGGGTCGCCCGCTGGCGTGGTCACGTTGATCGAGTCGTGGCGATAGGCGGCGGCAGCGTGCTGGACGCGGCAAAAGCATTTAGCGCGATGATCCAGCATCCGCTACCAACAGCACGCTATCTGGAAAAAGTGGGTGACAGCGCCGTTCAGGCTGTGACGCTGCCCTTGATTGCCGTGCCGACCACGGCCGGAACCGGTAGCGAAGTCACCCAGAACGCAGTAGTTACCGATCAACATGACATTCAGGTCAAAGCCTCGCTGCGCCATCCGGTATTCGTGCCGCGGGTGGCCATTCTCGATCCCGATCTGCTCAAGGGCGCGCCCGATAACGTGCTGGCAAGCTGCGCTATCGATGCCTTTACCCACCTTTTCGAAGCCTATTTATCAACTAAGGGAAATTTATTTACCCGCCAGCTGGCCCTGACCGGCCTGAAGCAATTTGTTCAGGCGTGGCCGGCGTTGAATCGGAAAGATGCTGAGGGCGACGATGCGCGTGAAGCGATGATGATGGCGTCATGGCTGGGAGGCGTTAGCCTGAGCAGTGCCGGGCTGGGGGTGATTCACGGCATCGCTGGTGAGCTGGGCGCGATTAAACCTTTCCATCATGGCGAAGTGTGTGGACGATTACTATTTCCCTTCCTTGAGCAATTAGCAGAGAGCCAGCAGCCTGAACAACAAAAATTGATGTCCGAATTACACCAGCAGCTGTTTAGTGAAACGGCGGCTTCTCCGGCGCGGCATTTAAAAAACTGGCTGCAACATCAGTCAATTAGCCCATTCTGGCAGGAAGGACCTTCGTTGACATTAACCGAGGTTGACTGGATTCTGGCTCGTGCCAACAGCAAAAATTCATGGGTGAACTACAGCCAGGAGCAAATGCGTGAAATGATCGTGCAGGCATGGCCGATTAATTAAAGGAGTACCGGGCAGCACGCTGCCCGGCCTCACTGCCTGTCAGTATTAAAGTCAAAATGCAGAAGTTTTATCCTTATTTACCGCGGCAATGAAGAAGTGAAGCACTGCCCTGCGGCCTGAATAATTGCGTTCATTAATGTCCAGCCTATAGCCAGAATCAGCGCGCACTTTCCGCAAAAGGCCCCTCACCCGCCAGCATCTCTTCAATAACCTGCAATACGCCCTGGTCATTGTTATTGGGGGCGAGAAAACGTGCGGCATCTTTTACCCGCTGCGGCGCATTGCCCATGGCAAAACTAAAACCGGACTGCTTCAGCATTTCGAGGTCGTTGCCTCCGTCGCCAAACGCCAGGACTTCATCATGAGAAATGCCCCAGCGCTGCGCCAGCAGGCCTAAACCATGCGCTTTATGATTACCCGGAACGATTAAATCCACCGAACCATGCCCGCAGGAGGTTGCTGCCGCTGCGCCCTGATGCAAACGCGCAATATCAGCCATCAACGGTTCGACGTAATCATCGGAAAGATTGAGCGCAAATTTAAATAACCGGTCATCTTTTGCTTCATCAATGCTGCCAATTTTTTTCAGGCGATGGCAATAATGGCGCATCTTCGCCAGCCATTTTTCATCGGTTTCGTCGAAATAATAGGCACTGTTGCGCCCACACAGTAGATAGCGCAAGCCGGGATAATGGCCATTCTGCAACGTGTCGATCACGGCATCAATATCGCTACGAGAAAATGATCCACAAAACAGCTTTTCATCGCGGTCGAGTATCCATGCACCATTTTCAGCGACATAAGCAATTTCATGCGTAATTTCAGGAAAGAAAGAGGTGAGCTGGTAATACTGATTACCGCTGGCAACGACAAATTTGATACCACGGGCAGTTAATTGTTGATAAAGAGCGAGAAAGCGAGCCTGGTTGTACTGTTTTTTATCATCAAGAAAGGTGCCGTCCATATCAACCGCAACCATTTTAACCGTCGTCATCATGACTCCTTAAACAGGAAGGGATACACAAATTTGACTGTCAGAATAGCCTGGTGAAGAAGAAAAGCGGAGAGAAACACGGATGACCTGAGCCATCCGTGATGAAATTAATGAAATGCGTTACTCAGGATCAGCGAAGTAATGATGCCGGTCGCGGCCGCAATTAACACATAATTACCGTCGATATAAGCCCAGTATTCACCACGAGGCGGTTCGCGCAGGCCACGTTCGTGCCAGTCATTCACGCGATAGATATTATCCCGATATTCGTGCGGCACCACATGACCGCGACGGAAGTCATGACCGTTCCATGCAAAATGATCGCGATTGTTGCGATGTTCAGGAGAGCGGCCGCCCTGATCATGGCGGTTATCGTGCCTCTGGTTTGCTGGACCCGGACCGCGCCCGCGATCCTCATGATGGCCGCCTGGCCCGTCAGCCCAGATCGTACCGGAAAACAAAGTGCTGCATGCTAAAAGTGAAGCGATAAGACTTAATGTTGTTTTTTTCATGGTACTGCCTCCAATGATAACGGCTAATGAAGCGCCGTTGAGATTACATTAACCATATGGAGGTGAATCAGCATCACCAAAAGTCTTAAAGATCGGTAACTTACACTCAATTACACTGCCTTATCTATTTCTTAACGATTGTCATCATTTCTGACATAGATTGGTATGAATAATAATCCGCTCAGCAAGCAGCGTTTAATTACAACGAGAAAAATGTAATTTAATTGAGAGAATAGTTTAAAGACTAAAGGAACGTAATAAAAGCGACGGGGAAATATATAAAAATGCGCCAGGAAGCCAGTAAAGGAAAAATAAAAACCCGATCGAAGACGATCGGGGAATAAATATCTTTATCAACAAAACGGGGTAAAACCCTTAATCTCCATTAAGGGAAAACTGAAGCACACAACACCACATCACGAGTGCTGCGCGATAAGAATAGCATCTCTTTTAAACCGGTTGGTTGAAAAAATATCATGTTGAATAAAATATTTTTCAATATATCCTTACGCATAAAAGTTGTTTTTACTTAACAGGAAAAAACTGAAATAAAAAATAGCATTCAGAGCGGCTATCAAAACAGGTTAATACTTCAGCCCGCTAATCAACCCCTGTTTATTATAAATTAATGCTAAAAATAGCGTCCTGTCCTAAAAATTCTCTTTTAATAAAATCACATCAACCTTGCGAATAAGCCCACTGTCAGGTAGCGGTAGCTGTCTTATATCCGCACATCAAATGTGCCCTGCCTGTTCAGATGTTAAAACAATGAAAATAACTCGTCTCAATTGGCAATTGTTGAGGTAGAAGTCCAGCCTGGAGAAGTCATGCATTAGTTCGACAGGCTTTGCGGTGACAAACCGGCACATGGATGCTATTACCCTGAACAGGACCCGACGCAGCTCACCTTTTCGCTGTGCTATCGCCGGTATGCCTGGCCGATAGCCAGCGCATCACCGCTTTTAGCCATACCACCCGCTCACTGACGACAAACCCGACCAGACCAGCTAAAACAGCAGATTATCTCACCGGGCCGTTCGGCTTAATCTAACGGCTCTGGCTACACTTCTGTTCAGAATGACTAATCTGGGCAAATGGCTCCCATTTCCCATGATGAACATTGCCGCCATTACCGTACCGATTTTATTCGCCTTAGCTGACGGCAATTTACTGAGCAAAGGAGTCGAACAGATGAAAGCATTAACCTATCACGGTCCATATAAAGTCAGCGTCGATAACGTCCCCGATCCCGGCCTTGAAGCCGCTGACGATATTATTCTGCGCGTTACCGCCACCGCTATTTGCGGTTCTGATCTGCATCTTTATCATGGCAAAATTCCTGGCACCGGCCACGGCGATATTTTTGGTCATGAATTTATGGGCGAAGTGGTGGAAACCGGCAGCGCGGTCACTGCTGTTGCAAAAGGCGATCGTGTCGTCATTCCATTCGTCATCGCCTGTGGCGACTGTTTCTTTTGTCATCTGCATCAGTATGCAGCCTGCGAAAATACCAATAGCGGCAAAGGTGCGGCACTAAACCGGAAAAATATTACGCCCCCCGCCGCATTGTTTGGTTACAGCAAGCTGTACGGCGGTGTGCCAGGCGGCCAGGCTGAATATGTGCGGGTGCCGAAAGCCAACACCGGCCCATTCAAAGTGCCCATGACGTTAGCGGATGAAAAAGTACTGTTTCTCTCTGATATTCTGCCCACAGCATGGCAGGCGGTGAAGAATGCTGAAATAAAACAGGGGTCAAGTGTAGCCATATTTGGTGCCGGGCCGGTCGGCCTGCTGAGCGCTGCCTGCGCGCGTCTGGCGGGGGCCGAACAGATTTTTATGATCGATCACAATGATTATCGGCTGGAATTCGCGCGCGAGCGCTACGGCGTCATCCCCATTAACTTCGATAAAAATGACGATCCTGCAGCATGGATTATTGAAAACAGCGCCGGACATCGTGGCGTTGATGCCGTGATTGACGCGGTTGGCTTTGAAGCCAAAGGTAGCCTGACCGAAACCGTACTTAGCACGTTAAAGCTGGAGGGCAGCAGTGGCAAAGCGCTACGTCAGTGTATCGCAGCCGTACGCCGTGGCGGTATTGTCAGCGTACCGGGAGTTTATGCTGGCTTTATTCATGGCTTCATGTTTGGCGATGCATTCGATAAGGGACTGACCTTCAAAATGGGCCAGACCCATGTTCACGCTTATCTGCCGGATCTGTTGAATCTGATTGAGCAAGGTCATTTGACCCCGGAAGAGATCGTTACTCATCATATGCCGCTGGAAGATGCTGCACGCGGTTATGAAATCTTTGAGAAGCGTAAGGAGGATTGCCGCAAGGTTATTCTGGTGCCGGGCATGGGGGCGACACAAGCCACGCTGTAAGCCGTAAGGGGAGGCAAACATAGGCCGCCCGCTGATCAGCTCCGGCTTTGAACGTATAAAATAACGGGTAGCGCTCAACGTTCTGCCCGGCACGCTATTGCTACCGCAGGCGCTTTCGACCGCTCTGGTCAGTAACGCGATGGAGTGCGCTTGCCTGAAAACACAGCGGCAAAAGCTGCCCGCGATGCGCTTAAAAATTAACGCAAATAGCGTGATTTAAGCGCAACTGACCACAGCGTTTCGTTGCAGCGAGGGCAGTTTTTACCCTGCTGTGCTGCTATCTCAGCTGTCTGACCGCAATGGGTGCAGGCGTACAAGCCGGTTGTCGGCATAAGGGTGAAATCCTGTCGATGTTCAGGGGGTAACACGCTTAAGCCCGCACGTCTTTCATCTTCGTCAAAAAAGTAAATACTCAACTGACCATCCAGCTCAATCAGTGCCAGACGTACTTGTCCGAGATGTTCGACGCCATCCTGCCGAAGCTCCATAAAGAACTCATCTTCAGATATATTGAGGCTGTCCAGGCTTTCCAGCACATACAGCCCATCTTTAATCAGCGTGATAACCTCTCCCTGGATCCATTTTGAAAAACGTGCGCTGTGAGCGGTGAGATAAGTCGTGAAGCGGTATAAGCACAGCAGTACCACAAACACCAGGATCACAGGCAACACCGGTACATCATCATAAAAAGTGACATCACCGGATGCCGATCCCAGGGTTAAAATTACCACCAGCTCAAACAGAGAAAGCTGGCGGATCCCCCTTCGTCCTGAAACTTTCAGAAAGGTAAACACCACCAGATAAGCCAGCAAAACGCGGACGACCACTTCAAACAGGAAAGTAGCCGGTTGGTCATTAAGTAAAAATCGATGCCAGTCGAATGAAAACATTAAAAACGTCCTGGGTCATATGAAATATACCGGCTTAGCCGTCACATTCCCTTTAGCGCCGGAGGAATTCTGATCAGAGCGTGGTAAAGCCGCCGGGAGTGGAAAAAGTATAATCGAAGCAATAAGTTAAAGCGAATATCGCTCTCATTCGTCAGCTGATAACAATAAAACTGACGAAAGATCCTCTCCACCGCGAACCGGCGTTTCGCTTTCTGCCATAAAGCTGAAGGTTTACAATGGGTTTTCCCGTTATTGCTACAAACACTCTGCCGCTTTGCTTTTTCTTTTTACTTCAACCATTTGCATAAAATATTGCCTTACCTATACTTTCCGTAAGGTTTCCATATCGCCGCTGTGATGTAAGAGAAACCTGGAATAAATACTATCTCGATAGCGCCACCCCCTCGCCACGCTATCACCTGCTACTTGGGTTCATTCTTCCCTGAGTGTGAACTCGTTGCTTTTGCATGGATTGCTGACTGCCCAGAATGGCCAGACCAGCCAGTCTGCACCGTATCGCCTTTTAATCTGACTCGTCTGTGGACGATACGTTAGAAGGACGTTTTTGCTCTGTTTTCGTACAGGAGGCGCAATGACGCCATTTCGCAGCTTTTGGCAGGCCGGCTATGAAGGTGCCGATCACATTAATCCGCACGGCGAAGCGCTGGCAATGAATAATATCAATGCCCACCAGCTACGCTGTTCAGAAGATTATGCCGCGCTCAAAGCGTTTTCTATGCGCACGGCACGCGAAAGTGCTGGCTGGCGCCTGTGTGAGCGTGGTGACAATTATGATTTTTCTTCTGTGACGCAGCGTATGCAGGCGGCGCGTCAGCAGGGTATTCAGCTGAGCTGGACCCTCTGCCATTACGGCTGGCCTGAGGATGTCAGCCTGTTCTCCACTGACTTCGTCCCTCGTTTCGCTGCCTTCTGTGGCGAGCTGGCGCGCTTTCTCGCGCCCTGGTATGACGATGCGCCAGTCTATTCGCCCATGAACGAAATTTCTTTTCTGAGTTGGGGGATCGCTGTCGGTCTGTTTGCCTGCCCTGATGCGCCGGAACAGGATCGCGACGATGCGATCAAACGCCAACTGGTGCGCGCCACGCTGGCCGCTTGCGATGCGATCTGGCAAGCCGATCCACGCGCCCGTTTTCTCCATTGCGATCCGCTGATTCATATCGTACCCCATGATGACAGCGAATCTGGCCAGCAGGCGGCGACGCTGGCGTGCGAGTCGCAATATCAGGCCTGGGACATGCTGACGGGTCGGCGCGATCCGGGGCTGGGCGGCGATCCGCGTTACCTCGATCTGATCGGGGTGAATTATTACCATGACAACCAATGGGAAAATATCAGTAATCAACGGTTGTTTTGGCATCTGGGTGATGCGCGGCGAAAACCGATGCATGAAATGCTGCTGGACGTATATCAGCGCTACCAGCGGCCGCTTCTGCTGGCAGAAACCAGCCACGTAGGCAGCGGGCGCGGTGCGTGGATCTCACAGGTTAGCGCTCAGGTTGCCCAGGCACAACTGGCGGGCGTTGACGTGCTGGGCATTTGCCTTTATCCCGTGATTGATCGCCCCTTGTGGGAGGCCCCTGACTTCTGGACCTGCAGCGGACTTTGGGATCTCGATCGGACAGGGCCGGATCCCTGCGCCCGCCAGTTACAACAGCCGTATGCCCGTGCCTTACGCCAGGCGCAGCAGTGCCTGCATGACTTTCAGAACATTATCCTCGCTACCCGGCATGTTCAGGAGAACAATATGAAACAACCTACCTTAATCGTCTTTAGCCATTTACGCTGGGGGTTTGTGTTCCAACGTCCACAGCATTTACTGACGCGTCTGGCAAAACATTATCGTGTGTTATTTATTGAGGAACCGGTTTATCAGGCGGGGCCGCCAGGTTTGATACAAAACTCACCTGCGACAAACATCACCGTCATCCAGCCGCATACCGACATAAATGCACCCGGTTTTCACGACAGCCAGATTGCCGCTTTACAATTATTGCTGGCAAGCCTGGTAGAAGAAGATGAACATCCGCTGGTATGGTTTTATACACCGATGGCATTGCCGTTACTGACCCCCTTCCAGCCGCGCTTGGTGATTTATGACTGCATGGATGAATTGTCTGCATTTCATCAGGCGCCACGCCAATTGCAGCAGCGTGAATCAGCCCTGTTAACGCGCGCCGATTTAGTGTTTACCGGCGGAACCAGTCTGTATGAAGCGAAAAAAGATAAACATCCACAAGTCCATTGCTTTCCCAGCAGCGTTGACGCCATCCATTTTGAGCAGGCGCTGGATCGCAGCAATCGCCATCCTTTGCAGGATGCGCTTCCGCCACTGCGGCTTGGCTACTATGGTGTGATTGATGAACGTATCGATTTGCCGCTGATCGCTGCGCTGGCCGACAGCCATCCTGAATGGCAAATCGTTATGGTGGGTCCGGTCGTCAAAATCGATCCCGCCAGTTTGCCGCAGCGCAGCAATATTCACTGGTTCGGACAGCAACCTTATCAGGCATTACCGCAATTTCTCGCCGGTTGGGATGTTTGCCTGATGCCCTTCGCCCTTAATGCCTCCACCCGTTATATCTCGCCCACCAAAGTGCTGGAGTATATGGCGGCGCAGCTGCCCATTGTCAGCACGGCAATTGTCGATGTTGAACGGCACTATACCGATCTGGTCTCAGTGGCATACAGCCATGACGCCTTTATCCAGGCTTGTGAAACGGCGCTGAAACTGACTCCGGTCGAGCGGCTGGCGCTGGCAGAAAAGATGCAGACAAAAGTAGCGGCTACGTCCTGGGATCGCACCGTTGGGCAAATCCATACACTAATGCAGCGGGCCTTATCCCACGGCAGCGAAGTCACGCAGCACAGTGATGAAACGGCAAAAAGCCCCACCGCTGTGACCTGGCTAACTCCGCCAACCGAAGGGGCTGAAAAAGTCTCCTGTCTGATTATCGGTGCGGGGCCGACCGGCCTGAGTGCAGGCTACCACTACGGCGAAGGCGCAATCATACTGGAAAAAAATGCGACTCCCGGCGGCTGGTGCCGCTCTGTTGAAGATCACGGTTTTACCTTTGATTACGCCGGACACATTATGTTTTCGCAGGACCCCTATGTATTGCAGCTTTATGACATGCTGCTGGGGGATAACCTGCACTGGCAAGAGCGCGAAGCCTGGATTTATAACGATGGCATTTACACGCGGTATCCATTTCAGTCGGCGCTGTATGGTTTGCCCGCCGAAGTGGTGAAGGAATGCATTCTGGGTGCCATTAATGCACGGTACGGTGAAACACAAGCGCGCACCGTGCCGCTGGAAGTGGCTCGCCAGCGTCGCGATTGCTGTGCCGATGGTGCGGTGCCGGATGGCGAAACCTGTGCGCCTGAAGGCGATGCCGTATCAGAGAATTTTGAGCAATTTATCATGCGTACATGGGGAGAAGGTATAGCTCAGCACTTCGCCCTGCCCTACAACAAAAAGCTGTGGAAAGTGCCACTATCCGAGATGGAAACCTCCTGGCTTGGTGGGCGCGTGCCGTTACCCGATCTGGCGCAAATTATCGATGGTGCCCTCCAGCCGTTAGCGAAGCCCGTTGGCCCGAACGCTCGCTTTGGCTATCCGCTGCGTGGCGGTTTTCAGGCTTTGATGTCAGGTTTTTTACCGCACCTGAAATGCACGCTGGAAACGGATGCTACGCTGATAAAAATCATGCCACAGGCGCATATCGCCATGCTGGCTGATGGCCGTCACTATCGTTATGAACAACTGATTAGCACGATGCCGCTCCCGGAATTGATCAAACTGATGGGCGACGAGGTGCCTGAGAATGTACAACTTGCCGCAAAAAAACTGCGCTACGTCTCGGTACGCTGTGTAAATCTGGGCATCGATCGGGCCAATCTGACAGAAAAACACTGGATTTATTATCCCGGCGATACGCTATTTCACCGCATCTTTGTCCAGGGTAATGCCAGCCCACACTGCAACCCACCCGGAGGGTTTGGACTCACCTGCGAAATGACTTACAGCGAAGACAAACCGCTACCGCTGCAAGGTGATGCGCTGATTGAGCGCTGCCGTGAAGATTGCATTAAAGTGGGTATGATCCGTTCTGAAGATACGATTCTTTCAGCCACTCAGGTTGATATGCCGTATGCCTATGTTGTGTACGATCATGCACGTCAGGCAAATGTCGCGCTGATTCGCCAATGGTTGTTAACACAGGATATTCATCTGTCGGGACGTTACAGCGAATGGGAATATTACAATTCCGACCATGCTTTCCTTGCCGGAAAACGAGCAGCGGAAAATGTTAAGACGCAGCTGCCTTCTCAAAACACGTCTGTGTAGCCTACCGGGCCAGTTCAGTTGGGCTGGCCTTTTCCTCTCAGACAAAAATCACACTGACCGATACCTGAACCAGTCAGATATCGACTCTCTTCGTTCCGTTCTTTCCGCCATAAGCGCGACTGCGCGCAGTGCCAGTAGCGGTGACTTCATGGGTTGATCTTTTATGACGCTGGAAACGTTTATCAGCAGGCCACCCCCGCCTGTAGATATTGTTTACCTACTCATTTGCGAGGGAAACCGCTAGGCTAATATGGCTTGCTGCATTTGTGTCGCCGCCACTCAAAGCAGGCCCTGTCCAGACGCGAGTTGATGCTCACTTTTTCCGCTTGATTTTGCAGGGGTCGGCGAGGCCGTGCTGATACAGGCTGCGGTAAAAACTACCTATTTACTTTTCGGTGACGTATTGATGGCTTTATTGGCTGTTAATGCAGAGACTGAAAACTATCCACACTGACCAGGAGATGTTTTACATGAGGTTGCTCAATGCGTTTTAAAGGACTGAATATCGGTTTTTTTCTGCTGATCTTAGCGATCGTAACGATCGCCTTTTTTGACGTGTTAGGTCCTTACTTTTCGCCCATTTTGTGGGCTGCTGTGTTAGCCGTTATCTTCCATCCGCTAAAATCGATACTGCGCAACAAGTTGGGCGACCGCAACGGGCTGGCTTCGCTGCTGACCTTGTTGTGTATCTGTTTGATTGTTTTCACGCCGTTAATGATTATTGCCTCTTCGCTGGCGGTAGAGATCAACACGGTTTACCTCAAATTGCAGACTAATTCGACGCAGTTCCCGCTAGTTTTTGCTGAGTTAATGCAGCATCTGCCGGATTGGGCGAAGCATTACCTGGCTGAGCATAACCTGGACAGCGCCACGCAGATCCAACAAAAACTGTCCGAATTTGCCTTGAAAGGCGGTCGGTATGCCGCAGGCAGCGTGTTTATCATCGGTAAAAGTACCTTCAGTTTTACCGTTGGTTTTGGTGTGATGCTGTACCTGCTGTTCTTCCTGTTGAAAGATGGTTCTCATCTGGTGCATCTGATTATGGAAGCGCTACCCCTGTCGAACTTTGTCAAACATCACCTGCTTATGAAGTTCGCCGCCGTTTCACGTGCGACAGTTAAAGGCACTGTGGTAGTTGGCATTGTTCAGGGAATTTTGGGTGGGCTGGCATTCTGGTTTATCGACATTGACGGCAGCCTGCTATGGGGTGCGCTGATGGCATTTTTATCTCTGATCCCGGCCGTGGGTTCCGCGATTATTTGGGTGCCTGCCGCCATCTTCTTCTTTGCCACGCACGCAATAGGGAAAGGGTTATTCCTGGTTGGCTTTTTCGTGATTGTGGTGGGGCTGGTAGACAATATCCTGCGTCCGTTACTGGTTGGCAAAGATACCAAAATGCCAGATTACATGGTGCTGATTGCTACGCTGGGCGGCATGGAAATTTATGGCATCAACGGCTTTGTGATTGGTCCGGTCATCGCCGCGCTATTTATCGCCTGCTGGAATTTACTGTCCGGGCGCGATAACCGCGAGAACATTGTAGAGATTGATGAAGAGTTTATTGAGGAAGGCAAAAAACATTCCGATACCGCCACGGAAGAGTAATTTTTCCTCGTACAAAACAGGCCAAAAATACAAAACCCACCTGATGGTGGGTTTCCTTTTCAACAACATACTTATTAGTTAGTCAGTCGCTTTATTCTTCAGATTTTCTGCACCCTGCTTGGTTTTATCCCAGCCTTTTTCAGTACCTTCTTTGGTTTTATTCCAGGTTTTCTGGCTGCCTTCCTCAATCTTGCTGCTGGTGGCATTGCTTTTGCCTTCCGCTGCATGTTTGGATTTGAGTTTTAGCTCTTCACCTTTATGCTGAGACTGATGCAGTTTTTCTTTTGCCGTATCTGCGCCTTTATGCGCTTCAGCAACCGTGTCGTCAGTGGTCGTTGCGGCGAAAACAGGAGACGCCAGTAAAAGTGCAGACAGTACAATCATTGTTTTCTTCATAATTCCCTCTTTTGTCAAAAGTGCCGTGTCAGGTATTTATTCTGGACTATGCCATGCCCGAAAGATTTAAGAATAAACCAGGAATGCAAAAAGTGGTGTTAACGGCGAAAAAATAATCATAAAAAGGGCAATTCAACTTTATAGTAAGTCCAGTTGCCGGTTATCGTCGGGTTGGCTTCTTACGCGCGTTTTAGCTGCGGGAGCGGGCTTTTGCATTTGAAGATGGAGCCAGTGCAAAATCACGTCCGCAATATACGCCTGTTGCTCAGCCGTCAGTGCCTGTCGTTGAGGGAGGTTGTGCCATTTACTCAGACAACCGCGGCAGCAGGTCGCGGTGGCATGTTGGGCGATAAATACCGGGTGGCCGCGCATCGGCGTTTGTTTACCGTCATTGACCGGTACTGCCGCTGCCAGCCTTTGCCTGATAAAGTCAGCCGCGTGATCCCGCACCTGCGTTTCCCCTTTGCTGAGACAATAATCATATTCCGCTCTGCCTAATGCAAAGCGTTGCCTGAAGGGAGAGCGCGACAAACGCTGAAAAAGATCATCGAGTTGAGACATAAAACCTCGGTAAAACGGTGCTGAATGGCTAACTGAGGGTAAATTATAAGGGATATTTTTCGAGATTTTTAGTTGCAGCAAACAAAGCGGGCTTCTGTGAAGTAAAAACCGCCTTCACGAAGGCAGTTTAGCTTTTCAGATGTCTTTTGCTGGCTCGGGGAAATCATTTCCATCTTCATCTTCCAGCGGATCAATTCCTTCATCCGAACCTTCTGGTAACGCTTCATCATCGTCATCGTAAGCCGGGTATTCGGCATCGTCAGGTACCGGTTCTTCATAATCAGGACGTTCAGACATAGTGACCTCCAATAGCGCTGTTGACCGCTTTTAACTGTAGTTCACCTTACTATGCAAGGCGTGCGGCATCTCACGAAAGCGTAAAATGCCGCCTGTTCTGTCAGTAACACGCGCTGTGTTTACGTCCTGAAAGATAAGTTACGCCCTGAGCGCCAAATTCATCGCGATGCGGCACGTCAGGCGGAAGATGAAAAGTTTCGCCAGCATGATAAGTCGTTTCGCTGTGTTCAGTAAAAATGGTGGGCTTTGTTGAATAAATCAGCTTCAGGACGAGTGACTCTGTAGCTGACCGGGTTTTCAGGCAATACGCACGCTTTCTGGCATACCAGCCTTCGTTATTTTATTCAGCGCACGCACCATGCCCAAAGCCTCTGCTACCTGACCATCGTAATCACGCAGCGTCAGTGAACCTCCGAACAGTTGCTTTACCCTGTACATGGCCGTCTCCGCTATCGAGCGACGGTTGTAATCTGTTGTCCATTTCCACCGGGCATTACTCCCGGTCAGCCGCTGATTCGCTACTGCACGGTTACGGTCTGCGTACTCTACGGGCCAGTAACCCGCTCCTTTTCGGGGCGGGATGAGGGCACTGATTTTCTTGCGCCGCAGTTCACCGTGACAGAGTCGGGGGGCGTAAGCGCCGTCTGCTGCGGCTGCCCTGATTTTTCTGTGTGTCTGCCGGATAAGACCCGGGAAAGCTTCTGAGTCCGGGACGGTGTTCAGAGACAGGTCCGCGCCGATGACTTCATGTGTTCTGCTGTCAACGGCCAGATGCAGCTTCCGCCAGGTACGACGGCGCTCTTTGCCGTGATTTTTGACTTTCCATTCGCCTTCACCAAAAACCTTCAGCCCGGTGGAATCAATCACCAGGTGTGCGATTTCACCCCGGGTGGGTGTTTTGAAACAGACATTAACCGACTTTGCCCGCTTGCTGACACTGCTGTAATCCGGGCAGCGCAACGGAACGTTCATCAGGGCAAAAATGGAATCAATAAAACCCTGCGCAGCCCGCAGGGTCAGCCGGAACAGGCGTTTAATCATCAGGACGGTGGTGATGGCAAGGTCAGAATAGCGCTGAGGTCTTCCCCGTGATGAAGGCGTTGCCGACTCATACCAGGCATGAGTCGCTTCATCGTCCAGCCAGAAAGTGAGGGAGCCACGGTTGATGAGGGCTTTGTTGTAGGTGGGCCAGTTGGTGATTTTGAACTTTTGCTTTGCCACGGAACGGTCTGTGTTGTCGGGAGGATGCGTGATCTGATCCTTCAACTCAGCAAAAGTTCGATTTATTCAACAAAGCCTACCATTGCTTATTTCAGCAAAACCTTTAAGTGGTCTGTGTTGGCCTTCACTAACTCTTTCCCCACCCGGAAGGAGTCTTCCGATCCTTATCAATTCTGTATCCTTAGTAGAACAAGAGGTGATTTAATTAAGAAACATCCTAACCTAGCTTTGATGTTCAGCCCATCCTGATAGATGACCAGTGGTAAACGGGAATGATTTGACGCAACCAGCAGCATTTAGCATAAAGAATGATTGGTAAACAGGCGGGTGAGAAATGATTGACCGACAGACGATTGAGATGACGCTGCTACAGATTGCCCGCCAGAACGGTGAGCCACTGGACAGGCATACGCTCTACACTATACGAAACGGAGTGGCTCAGGCTCTACAGGCTAAAGAGCGGCACCGGCAACGCATGACCGCACCAGAGTTCAAATGGCAGAAGCCAGCACCGCACCGCTAAGCTCATAATGTTTCATTCTAAGTAGCCGTAAGCAGATTACAGAATACGTTGAAAGACTCATAACGGCGCTTTGTTCAAATGACAATCTGCCTGGTTTTATGTCACAATGTCATTGTACCGTTGCGAAACGGTTGTGCTTATAGAATTGAGGTTCACATGTTTAGCGTAGAAAAATCCGCACAGATGGCAGCATACCTACTTCACAAACGAGGTGGGCAGATGAGTTTTTTAAAGCTCATGAAGTTGCTGTACCTGTCAGATCGGAAATCACTTGAGTTGTATGGTGAGCCGATAAGTGGTGACCGCTACGTATCAATGAACTATGGCCCAGTCCTTTCTAATGTCTATTCTCTTATCGCAGATGGAAGTGAGCCTGGCAATAAGTGGGAAAAGTGGATTCGAGATGGAGCTGACCATACTGTGGTTTTACGTCAGCAATTCGATGATATTTACGAACTAACTGAACTTAGCCGCGCCGATGTTCGGACTATGGATGATGTATACGAGCAGTACGGTCACTGGAATCGGTTTGACCTTTGCGATGAAACACATCGCATTTGTCCAGAATGGCAAGATCCTCATGGGTCATCCATACCGATTCGAGTTGAGGACATTTTTAAGGCACTAGGTAGATCGGCTGAAGAGTCAGAAGCATTAGCGCGTGATCTCATGACCAAAAACCAACTCGAATTACTTACATCTGATTTGAGATGACACTAGCATATGCACCCTACAGAAAAGGCACAGTGCTGGCACCATCTGGTCCAGTAGATCACCTGCACATTGTCTGCTCCAACCCGATTTATTCAGCCGAACATGGCTGCGATGTGGTCCTGATCGTGAATATTTCAAGTGTACCAACCTCTGGTACATACGATAGTGCGTGCTCACTAAATGCAGGGGAACACCCCTTTATCAGGCACCACAGTTACATGGTATACAGCCATGCAGTTTTATGGCGCTGCCCCACATTAATCAACAAAGTAGGCTCCGGAGAGTATCGTACTCACGTTGATGTCAGCGAAGCGGTGATGCAAAAGATAATGAGCGGATTCAACGCATCTTTACATACCCCCTTCAAAGTTCTTCGATTTATTGAGCGCAATAATCTCTGATTGATATTTGCAACTTTTGAGCATGGTTCCCCTGCTTCTTCCATGCGCTGTAAATGTCCTTAGTCCACGCCTTACCGGCTTTTGTCTGATAGCCTGCATCGTTTAATCGGTCAGAGATGATGCGCACATTGTCAAAACCCTGTTTGATAGTCTCCGCAACGATGCGGATCACGGCCTGTTCATCATATGGTAAACCAGGCACGCCTTGTTTACCGACAATAAGAGCAGCAGCGGCCACTTCCATCCGCTCCACCAGCGACATTAAGCGAGCGTCAGCATTAGTTTCTGGAAGGTTCAGTTTCTGCCGGATGGCATCGACCAGCCAGGCGGTCTTATCTCCACCAGCAGCACTCACAGCGCCAGTGAAGGCCTCGCTTAATTCAGCAGGTACACGGAAGGTAACGGACAGAGATTTGCTCATAACGCACCAGATTGAGGGGAACAGGCGGCTATTTTATCACTGTAAGACAGTGTAAGACATTAAAATGCGTTGGTTCAGAACGCACAGTTGTTGGTTCAAATCGGGGTTGTGTTGGTTCACTTTTTTGAAATTAATCCTTTTAAAACAAGAGTCTTTACAAATTGAACCAACTGAACCAACTGAACGACACGTTTTTGCTTAATTATATAGAGAGAAAAACTTCGCATCCCTCCTACAATAAGAAAACGTCATTAGCAAAACTAATAATGCGCTCTCGCTACTGCGCATTCCTCTAACCTATCCGAATCGCTTCCCCATCAATCGCGTTCACCTTGCCACCATCGTCACGCATCACTAGGCATGATCCGGGAAGGCCATGCCGGGAGCAATTACACCAGACGCCTTTGCCTGCCCCTGACTGTGTGTTGTCCTGTCGCTGCTCATAGCTGGTGATCTTTTCCAGCAGCCCATCATTAACCATCGCCTCCAGCGTTCGCCTGGCTGATTCCAAATGATGTCGTGATTTGAATGAGTCCATGCCACTGAGCAGATATGCGACCCCGGATACATCGAACGGCGGCGCACCAATCTCGCCCGTCACCCATTCGCGGTGTTCAGGCTCAAAGAAGCTCAGTATCTCTTTTTTACGGCTGGTCATTCTCATGGCTGGTGGAATCCTTAATGTAGGAGAGATCTATCATACAATAAGGATTTCAGCTTATCGCGTTATGCAGTTAGTTGAACGGGTCTGCGATGGATGAAAAACAGCCAAAGTGAGGTGTCACAAAAACATTTGGGGGTATCTTTGGGGGTATGAACCGCCCCGGTTTTCCGGGAGAGTATTTTAGTTGGGAACTCAGGCTGCCAGATCCTTATTCCCGATGGAAGCATAATATGCCCGTTCGGCTTCTGCCGGTGGGATATGCCCCAGCCTTTCCAGC
>NZ_JACFXY010000004.1 GCF_014946725.1 Mixta mediterraneensis | reverse complement strand
GTATTGACACTGGCGCTCATGGCCCACCGGATGAGTTGCGCACGTTCGTGAAAGGGATGACTCCAATGCGACCTTCGCCCTGAACTCCGCGCTGTGCAATTTCCGTTTCTTTGCTTCCGTCATTTGCTGCCGTCCTCCATTGAAGACCATAACTTAAACTGCTGTCTCAAATCGTTGATCCTATACTGATCATGGCAGTTGTAATTTACATACGAGGCTGCGCACGGTTAATCACCTAACGCCAACCTTACCCATGACCATCAGGAGAACAAAATGCAAAAGAGTAAAACCTTAAAAGGACTGCTAGCCGTATCGGCAGTAGCAGTTATGTTCAGCACTGTTGGCGTGCAAGCCCAGACGCCGACGAGCGCCGCGCAGAATAGCCCCATAGGCCAGACCGGATCGAGCGCCAGACTTAGCTCCGGCGACGAAAAAGCGTTGAAAGACATGGCGCAGGCCGATATCAATGAAGTCGCCGCCGCCAGGATCGCGCTGAGCAAGGCCCAAAGCAGCGACGTCAAAACATTTGCTCAGCAGATGGTCAAAGACCACGGCGATGCCTTGACCAAAGTACAGGCGGTCGCCCAGCAAAAGGGCGTGGCACTGCCGACTGAGCCGGACGCCAAACACAAGGCCATGGCCGCCAAGCTGGAAAAGCAGAGCGGCGCCGCATTTGACAAGATGTATATGGAAAACGCTGGCACCAAGGACCACAAGATGGTGCTGTCGACGCTGCAGAGTGACTCCAGAAAAATCAAGGATCCGGATGTGAAGACCCT
Organism: Mixta mediterraneensis; assembly: GCF_014946725.1. Taxonomy (GTDB): domain Bacteria; phylum Pseudomonadota; class Gammaproteobacteria; order Enterobacterales; family Enterobacteriaceae; genus Pantoea; species Pantoea mediterraneensis. The sequence continues at coordinate 369,208 of NZ_JACFXY010000004.1, read as the reverse complement.
GGCCGACGCGCACACGCCAGTTGTTGAGCAGCACCTAAAGACCGCCCAACAGATGTCGATGTAATCAGGCATGCCAGCAGGTAAGTAAATAGTTTACTCGGTGGGCACACGGTCCTGTGACCTGGACTACCTTTATTCAAAGTGTTACAGAAAGTCACGGCGGGGAGTGTCAGTGTTGTAGAACGTGGGCCGACATTTACTATAAGCGTGCCGATCGATGCTCGCCTATGTGCAGTCGCAAGCTGACACTCACTCTATGTGTTGACGACTACAATTGACCCGAAGCAGTCGTTCGATAGGCTGCATGGCGCAAACATTGCGAAGGACCGTTTTGGCACTTAGTGGAAATTTGAACGTTGCCCTGCGCCGGACATCTGAAATTATCTTTGGCAACTTATTGATTTTGTTATTTTAAACCCAGTCATTGTGTCAAGCGCCATCACACCTGAAATCGAGTGCGTGATGGCGTTCCAGTATCCTGAAGCATCGCAAAACTCAATTCCTAAGACCGCGCGCATTAACCTGCAGAGACTTATTTTTATGCTCCGGTGGACAGGATGAGCAACAACTTTTTCCTTACGCTCGGGCGCATAGGCAGTATCCAGTTAACGCTATCTTTTTGATTAATATATTTAACTGAAATGTACTCAGGCGCGGATGATAGACCTGAACCAATATTCAGAAGGCATCTATCGAGAAAACGTCCGTTAGCGCTCAGTGAACCCGTTCTGCGATGGCTCAAACATAGCTCAACACCATGTTTATAAACTTATTGGTCTGGTACCCGAAAGCTAAACTCAGATCCCATTTCTTTCCTTATCCATACAGGACAGAGATTTACGCAATTTAGCCAACTCACGAAAATGTGACTGTTCTTATTCTCTGCTACTGCCTGCTGTGGCCAGCTCACTATCAAAATGAATTGTCATATTTGCCCAAATTGAAGGTCATATTTTTTTCTGCCACAGAGAGAACAATGCTGCAACCACTGCAATAATAGCAAGATATAAGAATCCATCCTGAATGCTCAGCATCTTTGATTGACTAATCACCATCTGGATTTGACCCTATATATCCAGACGCCTTTACTCTCTTACGGTTGCGATAGCTTCCCGCGTATATATTCCCGTGGTGAGCGGTATCCCAGCGCGCCGCGCCAGCTGCTAGCCCGTGGTCTCTCCGATATTCTGAAGGCCGCACGTCAGGATTCATAATCCGTTACGGAGATACATAATGAGTGAAGAAAATCGCCAGTTTTTGGGTAATCCCCCCATTTTTAACGGAGGCAATCAGTAGAATCAGGCTATGCGCTGAATATGCTGCATCGGCGTGTAGCCATTTAACGCCATATTCGGACGCTCGTGATTATAAAACCATTGCCACCGCGTGGCATAGTCCTGCAATTCATCCAGTGAGGAAAACAGATACTGCCCCAGCCAGTCATAACGCACCGTCCGGTTATATCGCTCAATATAAGCGTTCTGCTGAGGTTTTCCGGGCTGAATAAAGTGAAGCACTATATTCTGCCGTTCCGCCCATGACATCAGTAGCTTACCTGTGTATTATGGCCCGTTATCACACCGAATGGCTGCTGGTTTTCCCTTCCATTCAATGAGTTGAGCCAGCGTCCTGACTACCCGACTTGCCGGCAGGGAAAAATCCACCTCAATGGCCAGTGCCTCACGATTAAAATCATCGATAACATTCAGTAAACGGACAGAACGACCATCCGACAGCTGATCATGCATGAAGCCCATTGACCAGCATTCATTGCTGCTTTCAGGCACCGCCAGCGGTTCGGGCTTATCCCGCTTCAGTCGTTTTTTCGGCCTTATTCGCATATTCAGCGACAACTCGCAGTAAATTCGGTACTCCCTTTTGTGGTTGAACCGGAAGCCTTTTACGTTACGCAGGTACAAAAAGCACAGGCCAAATCCCCAGTTGCGCTGGCTGTCAGTGATGCGAAGCAGCCAGTCGGCAATGACGGTATTTTCTTCATTCATCTGAGGCTGATAGCGACAGCAACTTTCGCTGACAACAAACAACGGGCAGGCAAAACGTATACTGACGCTTCGGCTTCTGACCGCGTCCTGTGCCATCTGCTTTCGGTGCGATGGCTTCACCACTTTTTTGCCATGGCCTCCTGAATGTTTTCCGCTTTAAAGCGTTCTTCGGCATACATTTTTTTGAGGCGGCGGTTTTCGTCTTCCGGCTCTTTCAGGCGGGCCATCATGGAGGCATCCGTCCCGCCATAGCGCGAGCGCCATTTGTAGAAGCTGGCACTGCTCATGCCGTGTTCGCGGCACAGTTCAGCCACTGGCGTTCCGGCCTCGGCTTGTTTCAGGATGGGCATGATCTGGCTGTCAGTAAAACGTGATTTTTTCATAGGTATCTCCCCGGTTCAGATTACGAGAAAATTCTACCTATCAACACACCGGATTTTCGGGAGGATTACCGAGATAAAACTCCCCATCACGCACACGCCTTTAGCGTGATTTTTCAATAGCTGAGGATGCTACGCTCTCGTGATTCCTGGGTTGCAAAAGTAAAACGATCGTTCCACTTACGATATTGTCACGCACGGCGTTGGAATACGGACATACCCGATGGGGCTGGAGACAAACTCTTCCGCTTCAACTTGCGCTAATCCTGTGATGCTACTCAGGCCCAACCCGGCCAGCGGTTCCAGTACCGTGAGAAGCGCGCAAATCGACATAAGCCCCGTTAGTCAGGCACGTCATCGGCAGAGAGCTGATAAGACCGCGTCTGGCTGATCCTACAGCCTCGTAGTTCGCGTTTAACAAGTAGCCAAAGGACGGCTCGAAAACAGCCTGGTTCAGGCGGTGCAGCAGCGAAAGGTCTCGAAACACCAGTAGGGGTGCGCCAGATGCCACCTGACCGCCCTGGCTCGGACAATGCTACTGTCCGACGGGTAGAGCCATTCAGTCGACGAGTGCGGATCGCTGGCGGACATTTTTGACAGTCAGCCAGATCGCCGAAATGAGGAAGTAGAACGCGCCGAAGGCCGCATAGGGCGCCCCTAAAGCTGGATTGTCGCTTACACATAAATTTTCGCTTATGGCAACGGCTGCGTGAAAACCCTGCCCAAAAGCTAAAATGCGCGCGTCTACACATAATCTGGAATTGCTACCCAAAGAAACGGGCCGAACCATTGACAGACGGTTCCGTCATGACGATCGATGACTTTTGGTCATTAAATTCACATTGTCGCCCCAGCGGGAGGCAGATCCATCAGCCCCAGTGCGTGCGCCACGCTATGTACAATAATTTCTTCGGTCTGACGCACATCGCAGGACCTGGCGGAAAGACAATGCCTCCCAATTCAGTTACCTGTCAAGGTTACGCAAATGCCCCGCATGCAGCCACTATTTTTCATGATAGCGATGAAGCGCCGGATAATGCTCTACGCCATACAGCTGGCTCAGGGAGAGCAGCCATTCATTATCCTGTTCGGACTCTGCTGTTGTTAACATACCAGCCGTCAGCCACGCTTCAAACCATGCTTTAAGTCGCTTCATCTCACTTTCTCCTTACGGGTTAATGATCTGAGTTAACCGGTTTTACATGTCGAACAGAACCATCAATTTCTGCACTGCTTTATCAAAAATTAGCTAAGCGATGCCTGTGTTTTTATCGCTGCGGCTATGGCGCGTATCCTGCTCATTATTTTCATAGCGCATGGCTGATTTTCGCATCAGCGAAGTAAGCATGAACGCGCCAGAAGGGTCCATCAGCGCTTACCCGCTTTTCGCCACCATCTTCCGGTAATTGTTCAGCCATTTACCGCTGTTTAGCCGCCACCAGAAAAAAATGCCGCGCACCGCCCAGTCAAGGAACATGCCCAGCCAGACGCCAACCACCCCCATGCCAAGCACGATCCCCAGCAGATAACCGGCAACCACGCGGGCACACCACATGCTGAACATCGAAACATACATGGTATAACGCGCGTCGCGTGCGCCCTTTAGCCCGGCAGGCAACACCCAGGAGGCTGCCCAAATCGGCATAAATAACGCGTTCAGCCAAATCAAATGCTGCGTTACGGTGATCACTTACGGGTCGCGGGTATAAAAACGCGCCAGAATGCCAGCCAGTGGCACCGTCAGCAAAGCCATGCCGGTCAGGCATATCGTCGCCAGCCAGAAAACATGCCGGACCTGGCGCTGCGCCTGAAACACCTGATTTTTCCCGAGCCGCGTACCGGTAATGATCGTTGATGCTGATCCCAGCGCATTGCCTGGCAGGTTAATCAGCGAGGCGATGGAAAACGCGATAAAGTTACCGGCAATTTCACTGGTTCCCATACCTGCCACAAAGACCTGCGTCAGCAGTTTGCCCCCGTTAAACAGCACCGATTCGATACTGGCAGGCACGCCGATACTCAGCACTTCAAATAAAATATTGCTGTTCCAGCGACGAAAATAACTTTTCAGGGAGATCTTCAGCGAAGCGTTAAAACCAATCATTAGCACATAAATCACGGCAATCGCGCCAATATAACGGGTGAGGGTTAAGCCTAATCCCGCCCCGATAAAGCCTAATCCGCCCCATGAAAAACAGCCGTAAATCAGCACGCTACTGATAATAATATTCAGGATATTCATGCCGCCATTAATCAACAGCGGTATTTTGGTATTACCTGCGCCGCGCAACGCGCCGCTGCCAATCAGGGTGATCGCCGCAGCAGGATAACTCCACGCCGAAATTTGCAGGTAACTCAACGCCAGTTCCTTTACCTTTGGCTCCGCCGCACCGGCAATGGCATCAATAAACAGATGCCCCCAGAATTCAATGGCAATCACCAGCATAAACGACAATATCGTCATCATGGTTAATGACTGGCGCGTGGCAGCACGCGCACGTTTGCCGTTGCGCTTCGCCAGGCTGAAGGCTACAACCACCGTTGTACCAAGATCGATAGCGGCAAAGAAAGAGATGATCACCATGTTGAAACTGTCGGCCAGACCCACGCCAGCCATCGCTTCTTTTCCCAGCCAGCTAACCAGGAAGGTGCTCAAGACGCCCATCAACAGCACGCAAAGGTTTTCAATAAAGATGGGCACCGCTAATGGCGAAATTTCACGCCAATACAGCGTGCGATAAGTGCGACGTTTGGGATACCACGCCGTGCGCTTGATCGCCTGCATCACTGCTACGCCGGGATTTTGCAAGGGATTACCAATTCAGAAGAGACTGGACAGGAGTTTTAATGATGATAGTGAGCAAGGATTTATGCAAAGTGTTTCCTCGCTCTGTTTAATCATTATTACAAACTTTTTGTACCGCCAACGGTTCCGCCGCCCAGATAGGCACTGCGCACTTCTTCATTATTTAGCAATTCTGCTCCGCTCCCGCTTAAGCGAATTTCACCATTCACCATCACGTAACCGCGATCGGCGAGTTGCAGAGCGTGACGCGCATTCTGCTCCACCAGAAACAGCGTCATCCCTTGCGCGGTTAATTCACGCAGAATAGTAAAAATTTGCTTAACCACTATCGGTGCTAATCCCAGGCTGGGTTCATCCAGCAGCAGCAAACCAGGACGACTCATTAAAGCACGCGCGATCGCCAGCATCTGCTGTTCGCCACCCGATAACGTCATTGCCCGCTGTTTACGCCGCTCCAGCAAGCGTGGAAATAACGTATACATACGTTCCAGATCGTGTTTCTGGTGACGATTGCCGATGGCGATGGTGCCCATTTGCAAATTTTCTTCCACGGTCATATCAGCAAAAATACGCCGTCCTTCCGGTGCCTGCGCTATACCGCTGGCGGCAATAAAATGGGTGGATTTATGGCTGATCGGTTCGCCGCGAAAGCGAATTTCACCACTGGCGATACGCGGCTGCCCAAAAATTGACATCAGCAACGTGGATTTCCCCGCACCGTTGGCACCAATCAATGCCACGATTTCGCCCTCTTCCACCGTCAGAGAAACGCCTTTCAGGGCCTGCAGCGGGCCGTAAAAAACATCCACCGCATCAAACGCTAACAGATCAGCCATACGCGTTTTCCTCATCGTCCGCGCCAAGATAGGCGGCTATCACCCGCGCATCATGGCGGATTTGCTGCGGCGTTCCCTGGGCAATGACATCGCCGTGGTCGAGCACTACAATGTGATCGGAAATACGCATGACCATTGGCATGTCATGCTCAATCAGCAGCACACTAATGCGGAGCTCGGCGCGCAGTCGGTGCAGAATGGCACTGAGCGCATCGGTTTCCACCGGGTTTAACCCCGCTGCAGGCTCGTCGAGGCAAATCAATTCAGGTTGCGTACACATCGCGCGCGCTATTTCCAGACGCCGTTGCTGGCCATACGAAAGCGTGCCAGCGAGCCGGTTTGCTGCGGAAATCAGATTAACCATTTCCAGCCAGTAAAATGCCCGATCCAGCGCGCGGTTTTCCGCCTCCCGATAACCGCGCGTATTGAACACACCCGCCAGTAAATTGCGATTCACCAGCATATGCTGCGCCACCAGCAGGTTTTCAATCACTGACATTTCACGGAATAGCCGGATATTTTGAAAAGTGCGTGCCAGCCCTGCCCGATTCACCAGGTGCGCGCCACCAAACATTTTGTACCAGACGCGTGTACTGAGGCGCGCTGGATTTATCCAGTCGCCAGGCGCGATCTTCTCACCCAGCACCTGAATGACATCGGTTGATCGTTGATTAGCATAAAGTTGAATCCGCCCGCCGCTGGCGCGGTAAAAACCCGTTAAGCAATTAAATACCGTGGTTTTTCCCGCCCCGTTTGGCCCGATCAGCGAGGTCACTGAGCCGCGCTCTACCTTCAGGCTGACATCATTTAATGCCTTGATGCCGCCGAAACGCATCATCAAATTATCCACCTGCAAAATTGCATCACTCATGGCGAACTCCTTTGCGTAGCGGCACGCCAACGCGGCTGGTACGCACCAATCCGCGTGGACGCCAAATCATCATCAACACCATCAACATGCCAAACAGCAACACGCGGTACTCGGCGAAGCTGCGTAATAATTCTGGCGCGACGGTCAGCACAAACGCCGCTAAAACCACCCCGAGCGTCGAACCCATGCCGCCCAGAACCACAATCGCCAGAATCAGCGCAGACTCAAAAAAGGTGAACGACGTAGGATTAACAAAACCCTGATAGCTGGCAAAAAATACCCCGGCAATGCCGGCTGTGGAAGCGCCAAGCATAAACGCCGACAGTTTAACCAGGACGTGATTTAACCCCATGGCGCGACAGGCGATCTCATCTTCGCGTAGCGCTTCCCACGCGCGACCAACCGGCATACGCGTCAGGCGATGTTTAATAAACAGCACCAGCAATACCACCAGAATCAACACGGCGTAGATAAAGATGAATTTCAGGTTGGGGTTGTAGCTGAGATGAAAAAATTCATGAAACGGCACGCCGCCCTCACGGGCCCGACGACCGAACTCCAGGCCAAGAAAGGTCGGTGATGGCACGGAAACACCGTTTGGCCCACCGGTAAAATCGAGCCAGTTGTTTAATACCAGACGGATAATTTCACCAAAGCCCAGCGTGACAATCGCCAGATAATCGCCGTGCATGCGGAGCACCGGAAAACCCAATAGCGCCCCGGCACAGGCCGCCATTAGCGCCGCCAGCGGCAACATGCTCCAGAAACCCAGGCCAAGATACTGATACCCCAAAGCCAGGCCATAGGCGCCTATGGCATAAAAAGCCACGTAACCCAGATCCAGCAATCCGGCAAGACCCACAACGATATTCAATCCAAGGCCGAGCAGCACATAAATCAGCCCAAGAATCGCCACCGTTAACAGGTATTTGCTGGAGAATACCGGAAAAATACAGGCGGCGATTAGCAGTAGCGGAATAATCCATCGCAACCGTGAACGATAGCCGGGTTCACGTACATAGACGCCATCGTCCACCCCCTCGAATTTACGCAGCAGTTTTTTGCCCGGCACGGTTTGCATAAACAGGCTAAACAGCAAACGTCCGATCATCACCGTCATCACCAATAACGTCACGCGCTTTGGCTGGAGCTGGAACTGATACCCGTCTAATACCACGCCAACAATTGGCCCAAATACAATAAAGGCAATCAACCCGGACAGTACCGTTTCACGCAGCGTATGCCGCAGATTAATCCCCTGGATGGCTTCACTCATGCCTGTGTCCTCATACTTTCGCTACCAGCGGACGTCCCAGCAAACCCTGCGGGCGAAAAATCAAAATCACCACCAGCAAGGCAAAAGAGAACACGTCTTTGTAATCAGAGTTCACCAGCCCGGCAAACTGCGCTTCCGCTACGCCCAACAGCAGGCCGCCTAACATCGCGCCCGGCAGCGAACCGATGCCGCCCAGCACGGCGGCGGTAAAGGCTTTGATGCCAATAATGAATCCCGCATAGAAATCAAAGGTGCCGTAGTTCATCGTTACCAATACACCGGCCAGTCCCGCCATTGCCGCGCCAATCACAAATACCAGTGAAATCACGCGATCGGTATTGATGCCGAGGATGGCCGCCATACGCCGATCCTGCTGCACCGCCCGGCAAATGCGCCCCAGCCGTGTGCGCTGAATTATCCAGGTCAGCAGTGCCATGCCACACGCCGCTGCGATCAGAATAAAGACTTTGGTCCAGGTGATCTGCACCACGCCGCCAGCAAAGTCCATGCGCAGCACGCCAGTTAACAGCGTCGGCACGCCTTGCTGGTTCGGTCCCTGACTGATTTGTACATAGTTTTGCAGGATCAGCGACATGCCAATCGCCGAAATCAGCGGCGCTAAACGTGTGGAGTTACGCAGCGGACGATAGGCGATGCGTTCAATGGTCCAGCCATAAACTGCCGTTACGACGATAGTGAATAGCAGCGTGCCAAAAATCAGCAGCGGAAAAGAGTGAATGCCAAAGAAAGAAAGCAATGCCAGGCCAATGGCGCAGAGATAAGCTGAAAGCATATAGACTTCGCCATGGGCGAAGTTGATCATGCCAATAATTCCGTAAACCATGGTGTAGCCGATGGCGATCAGGCCATAAACCGCACCCAACGTCAGGCCGTTGATCATTTGCTGCAGAAAAAAAGCGTCCATAGGGAAGTCTCACCGCAGAGGGTCTATACGCAGACCCAAAGAAAAATCGCCCCGCCGTGAAGCGGGGCACGATCGGTCAGAGTTGGTGATATTTACCTTTGTCATCCCATTGGTAGATGACGTAATCGGAGACTTTCAGGTCGCCTTTACTGTCCCAGGATTTTTTACCCATCACCGTATCGACGGTGTTCGCTTTCAACCAGTCGCTGGCTTTTTCGTTATCTTTACCCGCACCCTTATAAGCCGCGGCGATAGCCTGAATCGAAGCGTACGCATACAGCGTGTAGCCTTCTGGCTCGAATCCACCGGCCCGGAACTTCTCAATAACTGCTTTACCGTCAGGAATTTGACGCGGATCGTTACCGAAGGTCATATAAATGCCCTTGGTATACTGTGGCCCACCAGCAGCGGTGACTAACTCTTCGATGACAATACAGTCGCCAGAGAAAAAGCTGGCCTTCACGCCCTGCTCACGCATCTGGCGCACCAGCGGTCCGGCTTCGGGATGGCAGCCGCCAAAATAGACCACATCAGGATTAACCTGAGCGATCTTCGTCACTAACGCATTGAAATCTTTCTCGCCACGCGACAGCCCTTCATACATCACCTCTTTTACGCCGCGTTTTTCCAGCGCCGCTTTAGTGGCATCCGCTAAGCCCTGGCCATAGGTATCTTTGTCATGAATCACCGCCACTTTCTTAGCTTTCAGCGTATCGAGTATGTAACTGGCGGCAATCGCGCCCTGCTGGTCGTCGCGACCACACATACGAAACATCGTTTTCATGCCACGCTCGGTGATTTGTGGGTTAGTCGAGCCTGGCGTAATGGCTAATACGCCCGCTTCGTCATACACCTCAGAAGCTGGCATGGTGGAGGAAGAACAGAAGTGGCCCACCACCGCCATCACTTTATCCTGATCGACTAAACGGTTCGCCACAGAAACCGCCTGCTTGGGCTCGCAGGCATCATCACCCTGCACTAGCACAATCTTCTCGCCATTAACGCCGCCCGCCGCGTTAATGTCCTCAGCGGCTTGCGACGCACCTTTCCAGTATTGCGCACCATAAGTGGCATTAGGGCCTGAAAATGGTCCGGCCACGCCAATTTTTATATCGGCCTGTGCATAAAATGCAGTGGTTAAACATCCCACTATGACGAGTTTCATTGGTAACTTGATCAATTTCACAGACATGCTGTCATCCTCAACACGGTTAAGAGCGAATGCCAAATAGAGAGAAACCAGTTTCTGAATACGCTTATCGGAGAGCACTTTGAGAACATTCTGTAGCCAGAATGGCCACGGTTAATTCCTAAGCAATAAACTCGCCACAAATCACTTTCTATGACGAGATTTTTCCCTGAAGGGTAAACGCGGGGGCTTTTGTGTATTTCGCGTCCACTTGATCACTAACGATAGAGCGCTTTGGCTAACTCACCAGCACCATGTTGGTGCAAAATGCGGTTGATCACAGATTATTAACCAAAGCCAACGCCAAACCCGCTAAGCTGACGAGAAATCGTTGTAAAACCCCAGGAGAACTTATGCCAACTCAACGGAAATTATTGACCAGCCAGCAGGCGCTGGATGCACTGGAACGCTTGTATGAGGAGGCTGTCAACGCGCTGCGTGCTGCCATCAAAGCGTTTACAGAGCAAGGGGCACTGCCAGACGAGACCGCACGGGCACAGGGTTTGTTTGTCTATCCGGAGTTGCGTATTACCTGGCGTGGCGAAGGCCCACAGCAAAACCGGACCCGCGCCTGGGGACGTTTCACGCATACCGGCAGTTACAGCACCACTGTTACACGTCCGGCGCTGCTGCGTCATTACATCGCCGAGCAGTTAGCGATGCTGGAAAAAGAGTATGAAGTTGAAATTGAAGTGGGTCCTTCCAGCCAGGAAATCCCTTTCCCCTATGTGATTGACGGTTCAGATCTGACCCTTGATCGCACCATGAGTGCGGGTATCGCGCGCCATTTCCCGACAACAGAGCTTTCACAGATTGGTGATGAAACCGCTGACGGTCTGTTCCACGCCGAGGCGGGGTTCCCGTTATCTCATTTTGATGCGCTGCGAACTGACTTTTCACTGGCTCGCCTGCGCCACTACACGGGCACCGCAGTTGGACATTTTCAGCCGTTTGTCCTGTTTACTAACTACACGCGCTACGTTGATGAGTTTGTACGCTGGGCGATTGAGCAGGTACGTGATCCAAATACGCCTTACGACAGCCTGGCCTGCGCCGGTGATGTGGTACTTACCGCAGAGACGGCAGATAGCAATGCTATGCTGACAGATTTAGCGTGGAAAAAGCACCAGATGCCTGCCTGGCATTTAACCTCACCAAATCGTCGCGGTATTACCTTAATCAATATTGGTGTCGGCCCGTCGAATGCCAAAACTATTTGCGATCATCTGGCGGTCATTCGTCCACACGCCTGGCTGATGATTGGTCACTGCGGTGGCCTGCGCGAAAGTCAGCGTATTGGCGATTATGTATTGGCTCATGCTTACCTGCGCGATGACCATGTGCTCGACAGCGTACTGCCGCCGGACATCCCTATCCCAAGCATTGCTGAAGTCCAGCGTGCATTATATGACGCCACCAAATCGGTCAGCGGTATGCCCGGTGAAGAAGTTAAGGAGCGATTGCGCACCGGCACGGTCGTTACTACCGATGACCGTAACTGGGAATTGCGTTACTCCGCTTCTGCCCTGCGCTTCAATCTGAGCCGTGCCGTCGCGGTAGACATGGAAAGCGCCACCATCGCTGCACAGGGGTATCGCTTCCGTGTTCCTTATGGCACGTTGCTGTGCGTTTCCGACAAACCATTGCACGGTGAGATTAAGTTGCCTGGGCAGGCAAATCGTTTTTATGAGGGCGCAATTTCCGAGCATTTGCAGATCGGCATCCAGGCAGTAGAACTGCTAAGAGCCGAAGGGGATAAACTGCATTCACGGAAATTAAGGACATTTAACGAACCGCCATTCAGGTAAACCCTTGCGATCGGGACGGTTACCAGAGACTGCTACGCGACAATGGCTGGCCTGCGCTTTCGGCCAGTCTGCTTACCGCTGCGCGGTCTCGTTAGCGCTTGCCGGGCACTTTGCACCGGCTGCCTCATCAAGCCAGACAAAACAACAACAGTGTTTGCCGAATAATGTTTGCCGGACGATATCTACCGCTATAAGTTATCGCCCCTAAGCTGGCGGCGGTGCTTAGCGGGAGGCAGAAGTTTATAGAGCGAAAGCGTGAAGGGCGAGTGCCGCAAAATTAAATCTTAAGGATGGCCGTTTTAACAAACCAGGCCAGCACGGCAACGAGAGCGGGTACCATTAACGTCCAGAGGATCCTGTTGTTAAGGCTGTCAAATTTGTCTTCCATCCTGTCAAATCTCTTATCTACCTTGCTAAACTCCTCATCTATTTTGGCAAACTTCCCGTCTATCCTAATAAACTCTTCGTCTATTTTGTCAAACTTCTCGTCTATCTTGTCAAATTTCCCGTCTATCTTGATAAATTCGCCATCTATTTTATCGAATCTGGTTTCTGTGTTTTTCTCAAGCTGATTAAGCTTTTCCAGTAATTCACTACGCAGCGCAACTTGTTGTGTACGAATACGTTGCAAATCTACGCTGATAGCAAAACTGTTTGCTCGCTCAGTTAACACCGCCAAATCACGCTTTATCTGATTGACGTCTTTCTCAAGGTTTTCGACATGTTTGGTTAGATTATCCATTCTGACGCCTCCACAACGGCCATCCCCATTGATAGCTAAAGGGACCCATCGCGCAAATTTTTCATAGTAATATTCCATTACGTCCTTCCTGCTGACCTGCCTGGCCAGCTCTTTATAACCGGCGCGGCCAGAGCCATCGACAGCGATATTGAAACAGAGCGTGAGCCATTAAGCATTCCCCATTTCGGTAAAAAACAGAAAAATATTTTCGATGGCCTATCGTAGCGCTGAAACTGTCATGGCCGGTAAAATTTAAGCAGAACCTGGAATCGGCTGCGCAAACTGAAAGGTAATGAGAAGAGACTCTGTAGGAATAAACGTCATTGTTGTCATAAAGAAGGATAAAACATATCCGTTGCAGCAGCGCCGCGCTTCTGCAACGGTCATCTTTACTTAAGCACTTAACCAGCCCAACTTAATCACAAACAGGATCGACAAAATCATCAGCGCCGCGTTGATCTCCTTCGTGCGGCCACTCAGCAATTTCACTACCGTCCAGGTAATAAAACCAAAAGCGATTCCGTTGGCGATTGAATAGGTCAGCGGCATAGTCAGCGCAGTTACGGTAACCGGTGCCGCGGTGGTGATGTCTTTCCAGTCAATTTCTGCCAGACCAGATGCCATTAACACTGCAACAAACAGCAGCGCGGGTGCGGTAGCAAATACCGGCACACTGGAAGCCAGTGGCGAGAAAAACAGGCTGAGCAGGAACAGCACCGCCACCACCAGTGCGGTTAAGCCGGTACGTCCACCTGCACTGACGCCTGCCGCCGATTCAAAATAGCTGGTAGTCGTTGACGTCCCCAACAGCGAACCAAACAGCGCGGCGGCACTATCGGCAATCAGAGCACGTCCCATTTTCGGCACGTTGCCCTGCTCATCGGCTAATCCTGCGCGTTTGGTCACACCCAGCAGCGTGCCGGTGTTATCAAACACATCAACAAACAGAAAAGCGAAAATTACACTAATCAGTCCCACGTTAAATGCGCCCGCTATATCTAACTGCATCAGGGTTGGCGCAATGGAGGGTGGTGCAGAGAATATGCCCGCAAACGGCGACAGGCCGATGCCCATGGAAATAAAAGTGATGACAAGAATGCCAATCAACACCGCACCGGTTACGCGATACGCTTCCAGCACCACGATGATGATAAAGCCCAGCATCGCCAGCAGCGGGCCCGGTTTGGTCAAATCACCGATGCCAACCAGCGTTGCAGGATTATCAACCACGATGCCTGCACCCTCCAGCGCAATCAACGCAAGGAACAGACCGATACCGGCGGCAATGCCTGCACGCAGCGGCGGTGGAATACTGGCAATAATCCATTCGCGAATTTTGAAAATGGATAAAGCAAAGAAAATAATCGCCGACAGAAATACCGCCCCCAGCGCTATTTGCCAGCTATACCCCATATGCAGTACCACGGTATAGGTAAAGAAGGCGTTCAGCCCCATGCCTGGTGCCAGCGCAATGGGATAGTTAGCTATCAGGCCCATCAGCAGCGAACCAATCGCCGCAGCCAGACAGGTGGCGACGAATACAGATCCTTTATCCATGCCGGTCGCGCTAAGAATGCTGGGGTTAACAAACAGGATGTAAGCCATCGCAAGAAAGGTGGTAATTCCGGCGAAAATCTCCGTGCGGATCGTTGTGTTGTGCGCTTTGAGCTTGAAGAACTTATCTAACATCATCATCTCTCATTAGTGGAGACATCACTTCCGTGCGTGTCCCTTGCCAGTGTTGTTTTGCATGCGCGTTGTTTTAATTGAGAAGGCGCAGACGGTCGCATGCTCCTCCGCCTTAACCTGTCGCCTTCTCTTGTGGAGTTAGCAATTGCTATGCCATAAATTGCACAGCGCGGCGGGCCTTGCTCAACACATCTCAAGACGCTTCCGGACCAAAACAAGGCGCACTTATGGTGCATTGCCCTCTTTTTGTGCAAATAGCGTTCTGAAAAGCCTTTTACATGTCATAAATTTCTGCGCTAACGCACGCTTCGTCGCTTTGCCAGGCGACGCCGGTCACGTTTCCGCTCCTGGTATCAGCAGCCTTTTTACAGCTGTGTACACTCCAAAATTAACTCTTTCGTAACATTGAGGCCGCGCAATGAAGCCAGCGATTTTGGTGGTGGATGACGATCGTGCCGTCTGCGAAGTGTTGCAGGACGTGCTAAGTGAACATGCACTTAAGGTTTACAGCTGTCATCAGGGAAAAGAGGCGCTAACCATGCTGGCGCAGCATCCTGACATCTCATTAGTCATGTTGGATATGATGCTACCCGACACCAATAGCTTACTGGTGTTGCAGCAGTTACAGCGTCAGCGTCCTGACGTACTGGTGATCATGCTGACCGGCATGGGTTCGGAAGCAGAAATGGTGATCGGTCTGGAAATGGGGGCGGATGATTATATTGCTAAACCGTTTAATCCACGCGTTGTGGTCGCGCGGACTAAAGCAGCTTTGCGTCGCTGTGGCCGTATGGCACCGCAGGCAGCGGATAATGATGGCTGGCGCTTTAATGGCTGGCAATTAGATGAAGCGCGCTGTCAGTTGTTCAATTCGCAACGTGAATCAGTGCCGTTAACCCAGGGGGAATATACCTTACTCTGTGCGCTGGTTAAGCATGCGCGTAAGGTGCTGACGCGCGATCAACTGCTGGAATTAACTCACAGCGAAAGTCTCGATGTGTTTGATCGCACCATTGATGTGCTGATCATGCGTTTACGCCGCAAAATCGAAACCAACCCGCATCAGCCAGTTTTGATTCGCACCATACGCGGCCTCGGCTATGTTTTCTCTGCTGATGTGGTGAAACCAGAAGCAGCGCGGCTCTCCACGCAGATTGCCTGATCCATCCAGCGCTGCATTTCATCCAGCGGGCGAATACCGTCAATGGCATTGGCGGCATGGAGATTAAACCAGGCGCAGGTATGTGCCAGCTTAAGCGTGTTGACCATATCAAAGCCCTGATGTGTGGCGTACAGCACGCCGGCACAAAAAGCATCGCCTGCGCCTACGCTACCGGCAATCTCTTCCGGTGCCAGTTGCCAGGCAGATTGCCAGACACCCGCACCGTTTACTTCTTGTACCCATGCGCCTTCGGGAGCATGGATCACCACGCGCTGATGCACGCCCTGCACTGCCAGCCATTGTGCGGCCACAGCAAACGCGGCTGGCGACTGAACGCCGTTAGCGTTACGCAATGCGATGCCGGTCAATGCCTCAGCTTCCAGTTCGTTAATCACCAGATAATCCAGCCAGCGCAGGGATGGCAAAATCAGCGGGCGATAATCACCCGCGCGTGACGCTAAATCCAGCGACGTCCGGTAGCCGCATTGCTGCATCTTTGCCAGCAAGTGAGCACTGCGGGTGCCAAAATCGTCATCCTGCCGATCAAGGCTTTCCAGTAACAATAAATAGCCAAGATGGAAAATACGATGCTGTGT
Source organism: Mixta mediterraneensis (assembly GCF_014946725.1). Lineage (GTDB taxonomy): Bacteria > Pseudomonadota > Gammaproteobacteria > Enterobacterales > Enterobacteriaceae > Pantoea > Pantoea mediterraneensis. The sequence goes on along the minus strand of NZ_JACFXY010000004.1, from coordinate 352,925 downwards.
GTACAGCGCATCAACGTGCTGAATATCCAGCAAACGATTGGCGCCCGGCGCATAAAAGAATGTACGCTGGCCGTCAGGTGCGGTCATCACCTGACTGGTCGAGGTGGGCATTTGTCGGGTGCGTTGCACTGACCGCCGGTTAATCTGCGCCTCGTCCATTATCTGTATTAAAAAATCACCGTCGGCATCCTCGCCAAGTAAGCCAATTGCCGCCAATGGCAGTTGACATCGCATGCGCGACAGCGTCAACAGTACGTTAAGCGGCGCACCACCTGCCGCTTTTTCACTGTGACTGATTTCCGCCAGCCAGCCCTGTTGCGGCCAGTGATTAATGCGGTGAACGTAATCGACCAGCATAATACCGGCGGCCAAAATGCCGCTGCGCGCTGCCATCTCAGGCTCTCCCGCTGCTACCAAAAATTTGCATTTGCTGCATCACAACGTCGCTAATAGCGCTTTCTACCGCCATCATCATTTCGGCAAATTCGTCGTAGCGGGAATGACGCAAAGCCATGCAGTGATCAATGGCCCCCAGCGCCGCCTGTGACATGCCGGTGTAAAAGTTAATTTTATGAATGCCCAGTTCAATAGCGCGGCGGAAATCGTCGTCGCTAATGCCTGAACCGCCGTGCAGCACCAGCGGTACGCCCGTTTGCTGACGTATGGTCGCCAGTCGCTCAAAATCAAGCTTCGGCTCGCCTTTGTATTTGCCATGGGCGTTGCCAATCGCCACCGCTAAGGTGTCAATGCCCGTTTCCCGCACAAACTCCGCGGCGAGTTGCGGATCGGTAAATTTTGCGCTGTCGGCTTCACCAAACAGCGCGCCGCCTTCATCGCCGCCGACCGCGCCAAGCTCTGCTTCTACCGACACGCCTACCGCATGGGCAATTTTCACCACTTCACGCGTCTGACGCAGGTTTTCTTCATAGCTCAGCGTTGAACCATCGAACATTACTGAGGTAAAGCCGAGACGAATCGCCTGCATCACCGCGTCAAAATGCAGCCCATGATCGAGGTTCAGTACCACAGGAATCGCATGTTTTGCCGCTTCAAAGCGCACCGCCTCGACCAGGTGATCGAGGGTGATGTACTTAAAATGCACTTCAGCAATATTGATGATAAACGGCGAACGCTGTTTTCTGGCAGCGGTGAACAGCGCACGCAGAAAGTGAGTATCGATAACGTTAAATGCACCCAGCGCGTAACCGAATTGTTGCGCATGAGCAAGGCCCTGCGCTAAAGATATCAATGCCATGTTTACTCCTTCAGGCCAGCCAGCGACGGTATTCATTGCACAGCAACCAGCGCGGTTCTTCATCCTCATCAACCGGATTGAAGCGTGGCAGCGATGTGAGAAATACATTGTCATTTTCGTCGTCATTGGGCATAGAAACTTCACCCACCAGCACATCACCAAAACCGTCTTCGCCCCAAAAGCTATGCCAGATGCCCGGCTCCAGCGTGACGCTTTCGCCCGGCGATAAACGCAGCTGGGTTCCGGCAGCGTGCGTTTGGCTGATGCCATCCAGCGTGACGCTGACCGGCGTGTCAGCCAGACCCGCGCCAGCCCGGTTATACAGCGTGACGATCACATTACCGCCGCCACGATTGATAATGTCCTCCATTTTTTGCGGATGATAATGCATCGGCGTTACCTGCCCTTCGCGCACGTGCATGATCTTTTCGGCGTAAGGTTTGTGCCAGGGCTTGCCACCCGGCGAGCCATTGCGCAGGGTAAACAGCGTCAGGCCGGTTTGCCGGAAATCGTCCTCGCCAAAACTGGTGACATCCCAACCCAGATGCAGCGTCAGTAATTCTTCAGCGGCTTCCCGATTAACTTCGCGCCATTGATGAAGACCATAATCCGCCCAGGGCGGCAAATGGACATCCTGCCGCATGAAAAACTCACGCGTCCGTTGCAAAATGGCGTTGACTTCGGAACGTTGCATAGTCGAACCTCCGAAAAGTGCGGCACCGTAAGATGCCGCATGCGGGTTATTTCACCGTCCAGCCCCGGTAGCTGCCGATGTTATTGCGATCAATCATGCTGACCGGAATCAGCACTGGTTTATCAGGCGCCGGTTTGCCTTGCAGAATGTCGTAACCAATTTCTACCGCTTTCGCCGCCATCACCTGCGGATCTTGCGCTGGCGTCCCGACAAACAGCGAATTTTTACGTTTCAGCGCTTCTTCACCGTCGGGCGATCCATCCACGCCGACAATAAAGAATTCGTTACGCTGCGCCTGTTTCGCTGCAAGATCGGCACCAATCGCAGTGGGATCATTGATAGCAAATACCGCATCGATCTTCGGATTAGCCGACAGCAAACCGGTCATCACTTCCAGTCCGCCTTCGCGGCTGCCTTTGGCGTTCTGGTTGTAGGAGAGCAGTTTAATATTGGGGTGGCGTTTGAACTCAGTCATACAACCTTCCACGCGGTTTTGCACCGCCGAAACCGGAGGACCATTAATAATAACGACGCTGCCTTTTTCTTTCAGGCGATCGGAGATGTATTTACAGGCCATTTCCCCGGCTTGTGTGTTATCCGAAGTAATGGTGGCGTTAGCCCCCTCGGCGGCGACATCGACTGCAACAACAACAATTCCGGCGTCACGCGCACGTTTTACCGCAGGCGCAATGCCTTTGGAGTCGGCGGCGTTGAGGATAATCATATCGACTTTTGCCGCGATAAAGTTATCAATCTGTCCAACCTGCTGACCGAGATCGTAGCCACTGGAGACCAGCGTAACGTTCACTTTATCGCCCGCCAGTTCGCGCGCCTTCATCTCCGCACCTTTGGTAATTTGCACGAAGAACGGATTAGCGAGATCGCCCACCGTCACGCCGATAGATTTCAGCTCTTTCGCCTGAGCCACGCTGGCGCTGAACAGCGACGCCGCCAGCAGCCCGGTTACAATCGGATTAAAACGCATAGATCTTCTCCTGCTGTTACCCCCGTCATACTTCAGTGCAGAGACACTGGCTTCCCATTCATCCGGTTCACTTAGCATTCAGCGCCGGGATTTATGCGTTTGCCGCCTTTCTGCATCAGGAATATGTTGGGTATTTATGATCGCCAACCGCTGAATGGCGTAGGGTAATTATTTGCTCATACCAGGGCATTATTGCTGTTGCCCGTTAGCCGACAGACGGTCAGCCATTGGCGTGAACACAACGACATAAACAGTCCGATCAGTAACCCTGCGCGTTCAGCTCACATGGTGCCTGGTACGGTATTTATCGATAAGCACCGCGATAATTATCACCGCGCCCTTAATCACCAGTTGCCAGAAATAGGACACTCCCATCAGCGTCATTCCGTTATTCAGCGTCGCGATAATCAGCGCACCAATCAGCGTGCCGGTAATTGTGCCAATACCGCCCACAAAACTTGTGCCGCCCAAAATCACCGCCGCAATCGCATCCAGCTCATAACCGACACCTAAATTACCGTTAGCGCTATAAAGGCGTGAGGCGCTCATCAGTCCGCCCAATCCCGACAGCAAGCCGCTCATGCCATAAACAAACAACAGCACTGCGCCCACTTTGATCCCGGTCAGACGCGCCGCCTGCACATTGCCGCCTACCGCATAAATGTGTACACCCAGCGTGGTGCGGCGCAGGATAAACCAGCACAGCGCAATCACCGCAAAGGCAATGACAATCAGCCACGGCACCGGGCCAAGGTAGCCATTCCCTATCCATTCAAAATTAATATCCGAATTGATTACCGTGGTGCCATTTGCCAGCAGATAAGCTGCGCCGCGCAGCGCGGTGTAGGTGCCTAGCGTGACAATAAACGGCGGTAATCCAGCCCATGCCACCAAAGCGCCATTAAATAGCCCCATCACCAACCCGGCGGCAAGCGCTACCGGGATCGTCATGGAAGCAAACGTGGGGTCCAGCGATGTCACCAACGCCACTACAGCGGTCGTGCCGAGCATGGATCCCACCGACAAGTCAATGCCGCCGGTCAGGATCACAAACGTCATACCCGCCGCCAGCACAATATTGATCGAAGCCTGCCGGGTAATATTTAGCAGGTTAGCTTCGGTAAAAAAGTTCGGCGCAACAAAACCAAATACCGCGACGATCAGGATCAGAATCGGTAAGATGCCGACGGTTTGCAGCAGATCGCTCATCAGAGCGCGTTTCATTGTCGGCGTATTCGCGCGGGTGCCAGATGTTGTCATGGTGCTCTCCTTACACTTCAAGCGGGGATGCGCTGTGCGCACCGGTTGCCAGTGTCATAATGTTTTCCTGACTAATCTCTTCGCCTTCCAGCTCACCCGCGATGGCGCCTTCGCGCATCACATAGACACGATCGCTCATGCCAACCACTTCCGGTAGTTCACTGGAGATCATCAAAATCGCCACACCCTGACGCGCCATTTGCTGCATCATGCGGTAGATTTCACTTTTGGCACCCACGTCAACGCCGCGCGTGGGTTCATCCAGGATCAAAATGCGTGGCCCAATAGCGACCCAACGCGAAATCAATAGCTTTTGCTGATTGCCGCCCGATAAGCCGCCCGCTCTTACCTGTGCATTCGGTACGCGAATATTGAGATTTTCGATGTCATTGCTGGCAATTTGCTGCCCTTTTCGACGATTAAGCAGGCCGTAGCTGGCGTCACGCTCCAGCGTCGCCATCACAATATTTTCCTGCGCCGCCATCTCCAGAAACAGCCCCTGCTCTTTACGGTTTTCGGTCAGGAAACCAATACCGCGGGCAATCGCATCGCGTGGTGAGTGCACGCTGACCTTTTCACCATCCACCCAGATTTCGCCCTCTTTCGGCGGATGCACACCAAAAATCAGCTGTGCCAGTTCACTGCGTCCGGCGCCGACTAAGCCTGCCAGACCAACAATTTCACCGGCGCGCACGGCCAGGCTGCCAGGACGCACTTTGCCGCCGTCGCTGAGGTGATTCACTGCCAGGCGGATGTCGCCGAAAGGAATAGTGCGATCTTTATTGAACAGGTCGCTGAGGGGTCTACCCACCATCATGCGCACCAGCTCGCTGGCGTTAAGCTGGTCACGCGTCAGACTGCCGACATACTGTCCGTCGCGCAGCACGCTGACGCGATCCGACAGCTCATACACTTCCGCCATACGATGACTGATATAAATGATCGCCATGCCCTCGCTACGCAGGCGTTTGATTAAGGCAAACAGCTGTTCAGTTTCACGATTGGACAGCGCGGCGGTAGGCTCATCCATGACCAGGATGCGGCTGTTACGATGCAATGCGCGGGCAATTTCTACCTGCTGCTCAGCAATACTTAATCGGCTCACCCGATCGTTAGCGCTGAACTGCGCGCCAAGACGGTTAATTACCTGCTGCGCCTCGTCCGCCATTTGACGCCGCTTCACCATACCGCCCTGAGAGATTTCACTGCCAAGGAAAATATTTTCTGCCACTGTAAGATTAGGTGCCAGATTAATTTCCTGATAAATCAGGGTAATCCCTGCCGCCAGCGCCTCTTTGGGTCCCTTAATCGCATAGACTTTGCCATCAATTAAAATGGGCTTTGTTGAATAAATCAGCTTCAGGACGAGTGACTCTGTAGCTGACCGGGTTTTCAGGCAATACGCACGCTTTCTGGCATACCAGCCTTCGTTATTTTATTCAGCGCACGCACCATGCCCAAAGCCTCTGCTACCTGACCATCGTAATCACGCAGCGTCAGTGAACCTCCGAACAGTTGCTTTACCCTGTACATGGCCGTCTCCGCTATCGAGCGACGGTTGTAATCTGTTGTCCATTTCCACCGGGCATTACTCCCGGTCAGCCGCTGATTCGCTACTGCACGGTTACGGTCTGCGTACTCTACGGGCCAGTAACCCGCTCCTTTTCGGGGCGGGATGAGGGCACTGATTTTCTTGCGCCGCAGTTCATCGTGACAGAGTCGGGTGTCGTAAGCGCCGTCTGCTGCGGCTGCCCTGATTTTTCTGTGTGTCTGCCGGATAAGACCCGGGAAAGCTTCTGAGTCCGTGACGTTGTTCAGAGACAGGTCCGCGCAGATGACTTCATGTGTTCTGCTGTCAACGGCCAGATGCAGCTTCCGCCAGGTACGACGGCGCTCTTTGCCGTGATTTTTGACTTTCCATTCGCCTTCACCAAAAACCTTCAGCCCGGTGGAATCAATCACCAGGTGTGCGATTTCACCCCGGGTGGGTGTTTTGAAACAGACATTAACCGACTTTGCCCGCTTGCTGACACTGCTGTAATCCGGGCAGCGCAACGGAACGTTCATCAGGGCAAAAATGGAATCAATAAAACCCTGCGCAGCCCGCAGGGTCAGCCGGAACAGGCGTTTAATCATCAGGACGGTGGTGATGGCAAGGTCAGAATAGCGCTGAGGTCTTCCCCGTGATGAAGGCGTTGCCGACTCATACCAGGCATGAGTCGCTTCATCGTCCAGCCAGAAAGTGAGGGAGCCACGGTTGATGAGGGCTTTGTTGTAGGTGGGCCAGTTGGTGATTTTGAACTTTTGCTTTGCCACGGAACGGTCTGTGTTGTCGGGAGGATGCGTGATCTGATCCTTCAACTCAGCAAAAGTTCGATTTATTCAACAAAGCCATTAAAATGTCTCCGCTGCTGGCGCTATAGGCGCCGGCCAGAATCTTCATTAACGTGCTTTTTCCGGCACCGTTTTCTCCCATCAGCGCATGAACCTCGCCGGGATAGACCGTAAGATCGACACCCTTCAGCGCATAAAAATTGCCGAAGCGCCGGGTGATCTCACGCATGGATAGTATCGGTGTGGCTGTCATCTGCCCGCTCCTGCTGATCGCGAATGTCGAGCAGTTAATCAACGCCAGATAAATGGAAAATGTCAGCGCGCATTCATATTTGTCATAAACGCCAGCGGTTGCGCTCCTATACTCGCCCCAATAGCGCGGTAAGGGAGAATGGGGTATGCAGCGCGATTATCCGTGGCAGGCTGGGGCGCGAGGTCGCCTGCTGCTGTTTAACTTGCTGGTGGTGTGCGTCACGCTGATGGTAAGCGCGGTCGCGATCCTCGGCTTTCGCCATGCCGGTTCTATTCAGGAACAGGCGCAGGCACAAACGCTGGCCGATATGAATGGCAGCCTGGCGCTGGCGCGTGACACCGCTAACGTCGCCACCGCCGCAGTGCGATTGTCGCAGGTGGTTGGCGCGCTTGAGTATCAAAGCGAATCATTACGCTTGCAGCAAAATCAGCAGGCGCTGCAACATTCGCTGACTTTACTGGCAACCGCACCCATGGCGGCACGCCAGCCAGAACGCGTATCGCGTATTCGCGCCCGCAGCCTGATGCTGGAACAAACCATCACTCAACTGCTACGCACCGGACACCAGCGCCATCTGCAACGCAACATCATGCTCAGCGGTTTGTGGCAGTCACAGATACTGCTGAGTCATATCGATCAGTTGATGATCCGCAATACCGCATATACACCGAACGCCGCACTGCCTCAGCAAACCGAGCGACTCATTACCGTCGCCATTCGTACTCCCTCGCCCGTCGCCGCTATCGGACAGTTACAGGATGTAATGATGGAATGGCGCAACCTGCCAGTACACGGCGTGCTGGCAGATAAAGTGCAACGTTTAATCGCAACGCAGCAGCAATTAGTGCCGTTAGCGGCAGCGCTGGAACAGAGTGATTTAGCGATTGCTTATGCTACCTATCACGTAAAAGCGCTGGTGGCGATGCTGAATGACGACATTACCGCCTGTGTGCAGCAGGTGGCGCAACAGAGTGAAGCGCGCACCCTGGCAACACATCGGGAGTTGGACTCAATCATTGGTTTTATTGCGCTGTTTGTACTACTGGCGCTGGCGATCACCTGCTACGCCGGGTATTACATTTACCGCAACGTAGGTTCCAGCCTGACGGCCATTGCCGGGGCGATGACGCGACTTGCCCAGGGCGAACACACTAGCGTGCCTGGCGTACAGCGGCGCGATGAACTGGGCGATCTGGCGCGGGCATTTAATGTGTTTGCGCGTAACACCGCTTCGCTGGCCTATACCTCACGCTTATTAAGAGAGAAAAGTAATCAACTTGAATCAACCTTTCTGGCGATGCGCGACGGCTTTGCCCTGTTTGATAACAGCGGACAACTGGTGGTGTGGAATGCGCAATATGCACAACTGCTGGGCATCGCGCCACGTGAACTGCATCGCGGGCTGCATTACCAGCAATTGCTTCAGCGCGTCAATATTCAACTGCACGGCTTAGGTGAACCGCAGGAAGTGCGCCTCGCCGATGGACGCACGCTGGAGCTGCGTTTTAGCCCAGTGCCACGACGCGGTATGGTGAATACCGTACTGGAACGCAGCGCACGCAAAGCGCTGGAAGAAGCGCTGGTACATAGCCAGAAAATGAAAGCGGTAGGCCAGCTGACCGGCGGCATCGCCCACGATTTTAACAACTTACTGGCAGTGATTATCGGAAGTCTGGCATTAACTCAGGGGCAATTGCCCCCAGGCCCGCTTGCCAGCCGTATTGAACGTGCGCGCCAGGCGGCTGACCGCGCCGCCCTGCTGACGCAGCGCTTGCTGGCTTTTTCACGCAAACAGGCGCTCCACCCCTGTGCGGTTTCGGTGGTGGCGCTGGTGGACAACCTGCAGGGTCTGTTACAGCATTCACTCCGGCCCGGTCAGCTACTGGTGATTGATGCGCAACGCCCCGGCTGGCCGGCGTGGATTGACGCCAGTCAGCTGGAAAATGCCCTGATGAATCTGGTCGTCAATGCGCGTGATGCCATGGATCAGCAGAGCGGTGAGATCCATCTGCGCATCTGGAATCAGCGTCGTCAGGAACAGGAAGAGAAGCGCGATCGGGTAACGATTGAGGTGATCGATCAGGGTTGCGGCATGTCGGCAGAAGTGCGGGAGCAGGTATTCGAGCCGTTCTTTACCACCAAAGCAACCGGCAGCGGTAGCGGCTTAGGCTTATCGATGGTGTACGGTTTTGTACGGCAGTCGGGCGGGCAAATCGAACTGGAAACGGCGCCGGGACAAGGCACCACCGTGCGCCTGTTATTACCACGCGCCCCGGAAGCAGCGACGATGGCCGCCGTGGTTACACCGCCACAACCTGATACAGCAGACGCCCGGCTGGTTTTAGTCGTTGATGACGAACCCGCGGTGCGCCAGACGCTATGTGAACATTTGCATCATCTGGGGTATGTCACGCTGGAGTGTAGCGATGGTAAAAGCGCTCTGGCACTGCTGCGTCAGACGCCGGACATCGATCTGCTGATCAGTGACCTGATGCTGCCGGGCGACATTAACGGTGCAGAAGTGATTCGCCAGGTGCAGCAAAACTGGCCGCAGCTGGCAACGCTGCTAATCAGCGGGCAGGACCTGCGCCACCAGCCGGTCACGCTACCGCTGTGTGAACGGCTGGCAAAACCCTGGCAGGAAGCCCAGCTGGTACAAGCTTTACAGCGTGCCTGGCAACGCAGCGAGCGGCTTAATCGCGCGCAGCAGGCTGCCACAGCGGCACCGCTTTGCCAGTAATACCAAACGTTTTCTTAAGGGCCTGATTTGGCATCAGAAAGCCCGAGGTGGAGTCTGGAGCGGCCATGCCAAACGATTTGCCTTTTAGATCGTCCAGTTTTTTGTATGGGCTGTCGGCTTTGACGATCACCACGGAGTGATACCCTTTAGGCTGATCTTTGTCGTCCACCACAATCTCTACCACATCGACCGCTTTTGGGTCTTGCAGGTAAACGGAGGCGTATGACGCTGGCGAGATGCTCAGCACCATATCGATTTTGCCGCCCAGCAGCCCCTGAATCACACCGGAATAGTCAGACGAGTTACGTATTTGCGTGTCCACGTTCAGTTCTTTATCAAAGAAGGTTTTGACACACTGATTGTCGCCGATCTGCTGAGTGGCATTTTGTCCACCCAAAATCCCCAGGTTCAGCTGTTTAGGTGTATCCGCTGCGTTAACGCCAAAGGCCGTCAATAAAGCTAATGAAGTCAGCTTTATGCGTGTCTTTTCTCTTGCCGTGGGAGTTAGTGGAGCTGGTTAATTTCATCACCGTACAGCTGGTGCAACAGGCCATCGGTCAGTTGAGAAGGATGCCCGTCAAACAGCACTACGCCGCGTTGAATGCCAATTACGCGGGTGCAATAGCTTTTCACCAGTTCGATCGAGTGCAGGTTCACCATCACGCTAATGCCCTGCTCACGGTGGCGTCGCCCATCACAAACCATTTGCCGCTTGCGCCCATGCGCGCCTGCAAACGTGTCAGCCCGGTTTCGGCGGGCCGGATCAGGGTAAATACAGGTGTAAGATTGAGTGCCTGCCAGTGCGCGTTAAGGTTTTCTGCGCTGCTGTGTGCCAGCACTGAGAACCAGTGCTGGCGGGCCGTTTGCTGTTCCATTAATGCTCCAGGGTGAGTTCAATCATGTCGCCGCGCGTCAGGCTGACGGAGTATTCCGCCATCGCGCCGTCGGTGGTTTTATTTAGCGTGCGCAGACACAACAGCGGCGACTGCAAAGCGATTTCCAGCTGTTTGCACTCTTTCGCCTGTGCGCGGTGGGTACTGATACGCGTCTGGGCGCGCACCAGATGTTTACCGGTGCTTTGGTAGAGGTAATCGTGCAGCGATCCGCTGTTGAAGCGCTGCAACTGCGGCCACCAGCTCAGGTCTGGTAGGAAATGATTGATAACGCAGACCGGCACCCCATTTACCCGGCGCAACGTGCGCAGATGGATAACGTTATCGCCTTCAGCCACACTTAACGCGCTGGCCACATCGTGACTGGCGGGACGCAGCACCGCTAACAGCCGCTCACTGGTTGGGTGACTGCCTTGATCCAGCAGGTTCTGACTGAAGCGGGCCTGTGAATGCAGCGGATAGTTGTATGGCCGCATCAGCACCAAAACGCCAATGCCATGACGGCGCTGCAGTAGCCCTTTACTCACCAATTCATCCACCGCACGCCGTAGCGTGTGGCGGTTCACTTCATAGTGATCGGCCAGCTGTTGTTCGGAAGGCAGATAATCCCCACAGCGATAACGTTCATGCAGCGCCTGTTCCAGCTGGGCGGCAACCGCCTGGTAAACAGTGGTCGGATGTCTGGACAACGCCATCACGATCAAATCCTCATGGGTTAATGAGAAGAAAAAGCAGCGGAAAGCGATGCTGCGTGATGGCGTTACCTTGAAGTTTTTAGATGACAGTGCGGTGACGGGTCAGTGACATGACGATGAATTCGCTTTATGCCTGCGGCATGGCAGGCGAGAACGGATAAGGTGCGGAAGAAGGGAGAGACTGAGCACATGTCCTCTCCGGCTCTGCTTAGCGGGGGCATGTGCGTTAAATAATGGCAGGATGACTATTCTGGAAAATCAGTGTCGATCGACGTCTGTTTCCATGCTTCGATTTGCGCCAGGCGTTCCTTCAGTTTTTCGGTCACCGCCTCATAACCCCATGCGCCCATCACCAGATGGCGTGGGGGATTATCATGCTCAGTAATCGCAATCATCGCCGTGGCAGCACGGGCCGGATCGCCTTTTTGTGTGCCACTGTATTCTGACGTTGATTTCATCCTGGCCGCCGCTGTTTCGGCATATTCCGCTAGCTTACTCGTCGTTTGTTGCAGTGAGCGACCGGCCCAGTCGGTACGAAACGGGCCAGGCTCAACGCGGGTGACTTTAATACCGAGCGGGCCCACTTCCAGTGCCAGCGAGTCTGACCAGCCCTCTACCGCATGTTTGCTGGCGGAGTAATAGCCTGAGCTACCAAAGCCAATAAAACCGGCGACAGAGGTAATATTGATAATATGTCCGTGACGCGCTCTACGTAGGGTTGGCAGCACCGCGCGCGTCAGGGCAAACAGACCGAAAACGTTAGCGTCGAACTGGGCGCGGATCGCCTTTTCCTCGCCCTCTTCGACCGAACTTTGGTAACCGTAACCGGCATTGTTCACCAGCACATCTATCGTGCCAAACTTTTCGAGCGCCGCGCTGACAGCGTTATCAATACTGGCTTGCTGAGTAACATCCAGTGCTACCGCCAGTCCATTATCATGTCCGGCGACTAAATCAGCGACTTTTGTGGTATCACGCGCCGTGACTACCACATTGAATCCGCGGGCAAGGGTTTGTTGTGCCAGCTCACGACCAAAACCGGTCGAACATCCCGAAATAAACCATACCGGGTTTTTGTTTGCAGCCATGGTGCGTACTCCCGTTAATTATTTTTAGTGATGTGGTTTGAACCCGGACGCGAGCGCGGCCGGGGAAGCGGAAATTAAGAGTAGCGGCACGGTTTGCGCCGATTTAGCCCTTAATGCTTTTTATGAAATAGCTGGCTGGCGGTATCGCTGATGATTTTCGCCGCGCCGCGATCGCCTTTTGCCATTGACGCCATAAAAGCTTTCGCCTGTTTAAAGGTAATGTGTGGCGGCAGCGGGGCAACTTCAGGATCGGTTTTCACTTCCAGCACCACGGGCCGATCGGAACGTAATGCCTGTTCCCAGGCATCTGCCAGCTCATCGGGGTTATCGACAAAAATGCCGCGCAGGCCGAGTGACTCCGCGAACTGCGAATAGGGCACGTCCGGCAATTGCTGGGTAGCGTCAAAGCGCGGATTACCCTCCATGACGCGCTGTTCCCACGTCACCTGATTGAGGTCCTGGTTGTTGAATACGCAGACAATAAGCCGCGGGTCGGACCACTGTTGCCAGTATTTCTGGATGGTGATCAGCTCAGCCATATTGTTCATCTGCATCGCCCCATCGCCTACCAGCGCCACCACCGGTTTTTCCGGATTGGCAAACTTGGCGGCGATCGCATACGGCACCGCCGCGCCCATACAGGCCAGACCGCCGGATAAAGACGCGCGCTGGCCTTGTTTCACGCGATAATCGCGAGCGAACCAGTTAGCGCAGGAACCGGAATCCGAGGTGACAATGGCATTTTCGGGCAGTCGTGGCGACATTTCCCACACCACACGCTGTGGATTAACAGGGTTCGCCGGAGCGTGCGCGCGCTCTTCCAACTGCGTCCACCAGTCACGCACCTGTAGCGCGATGTCCTCCTGCCAGCTGCGATCGTCTTTATGCTCCAGCAGTGGCAGCAAGGCACGCAGCGTCTCGGCAGCATCGCCATGTAAATTGACTTCGCTCGGATAGCGCAGACCGAGCATTGCCGGATCAATATCGATTTGCACCGCCCGCGCCTGGCCTTCCTGCGGTAAAAATTCGGTCCACGGGAAGCCACTACCTATCATCAGCAGCGTGTCGCAGTTTTGCATAAGTTTCCAGGACGGTTCCGTGCCCAGCAGGCCAATCGAACCGGTCACAAAGGGCGCATCATCCGGCAATACATCTTTGCCGAGCAGCGCCTTCGCCACGCCAGCGCCCAGTACATTCGCGGCCTGCACCATTTCTACCGCCGCGTTGCGCGCACCAGAACCGATTAAAATCGCCACTTTTTTACCGGCGTTTAATACCTCCGCAGCGCGCTGTAAATCAGCTTCATAAGGCACCACCTTTGGCCGCTGATAGCCTGGCCCAGAATGGGTATAGCCATGCACATGCTGCGGCGCTTGCCACTCCTCATCCTGAATGTCTTTAGGAATGATCAAGACCGCTACACCATTTTGCGCTATCGCCAACCGCACACCGCGATCGATCAAATGGCGTACCTGAGCGGGTGACGCGGCTTCCTGAACAAAATTTGCGACATCAGAGAACACGCGATCAAGGTTCATTTCTTGCTGATAGCTGGCACCGCGTGCAGTGACTTCTGCCTGGCCGGCAATGGCGAGTACCGGCGCATGATCCATTTTGGCGTCGTAAAGCCCGGTGAGCAGGTGGGTTGCACCCGGCCCGCCAGTAGACAGGCAAACGCCCAGCTCGCCGGTAAATTTAGCGTGTCCGGCCGCCATAAACGCCGCCATCTCTTCATGTCGTACCTGAATAAATTCGATGCCGTCGCCGTTTTTATTCGCGCGTTGTATCGCGCCAAGTACGCCGTTAATGCCATCGCCGGGATAGCCATAAATGCGTGTCACGCCCCACTCTTTCAGGCGCTGAACAAAAAAATCACTGGTTTTACTGCTCATTGTCGCGTTCTCCCTTTAATGTGTGCAGTTTTAAAGCGTAGACGACAATTCGCAGCCTCAGCTATTTGCTCAATATCAGGGGACCCGCTAACCGCAGCGCGGAGCGTTGGCCGCAGCTGGTGCGCTGTCCTCTGGCCCAGGGTATCGGTGAGAAGATAGTCTTTGTTGACAGGTCGGCGCTAAGGGTGACGACCAGCGGGGAAAATCCATTTTCCCTGCAATAGCCGTAAGAAGAGGGCTAACCGGGACAATGTGTGGCGCGGGCCAGAGCAAGATCGAAAATTTGCAGCGCCTCTGCCAGCTGTGAGTCGGTCGTGACCAGGGGAGCCAGGAAGCGTATGGTGTTGCGGTGCAGGCCACATTTCAGCAGCAGCAATCCTCCCAGACAGGCGTTATCAAGGATCTTTTGCGCCAGCACGGCGTCAGGATGTCCGGTTTCAACGTCAAGGATTTCCACCGCCTGCATAAAGCCCACACCACGAACCTCGCCAATACAGGCGTATTTCCCGGCCAGCAGATGCAGACGCGCATTCAGCTGTTCGCCAAGCTGACGCGCCCGATCCAACAGGTTGTCTTTTTCCAGCAGATCCAGCACGGCCAGCGCCGCCGCACAGGCTAATGCATTGCCGCCATAGGTCCCACCCAGGCCGCCCGGCGTGGGCGCATCCATGATCGCCGCTTTCCCGATAACGCCAGAGATCGGTAACCCGCCGCCAAGACTTTTCGCCACGGTGACCAGATCTGGTTTGATGTTGAGGTGCTCAAAGGCAAACATCTTGCCGGTACGACCAAAGCCAGTCTGCACTTCATCACAAATCAGCAGAATACCGTGTTGTTCGGTAATGCGACGTAGCGCCTGCATAAATGCGGGGCTGGCTGGCAGGAAGCCGCCATCACCCTGTACCGGTTCGATGATTATTGCCGCCACGCGTTCAGGCTGGATCTGTGCCGCAAACAGCTGATCCAGCGCCTTCAGGCACGCCACTTCCGTCACATCATGTAGTGGGTTCGGGAAGGGTAAACGGTAAATATCGCCGGGGAACGGGCCAAAATTTTGTTTATATGGCGTACTCATGCCGGTTAACGTTACAGCCAGCAAAGTACGACCATGAAATGCCCCATCAAACGCGATAATGCCGGATCGCTGAGTACTGGCACGGGCAATTTTCACTGCATTTTCCACCGCTTCGGCACCGCTGGTGAACAAGACGCTCTTATAGGCTTCTTCGCCGCCGACCAGTTGTTTCAGACGCTGCGCCAGTTGAATATAGCCGGGGTAGGCCACCACCTGAAAGCAGACGTGGGATACCAGGCCAAGCTGTCGCGTGACCGCACTGACTACCACCGGATGGTTATGTCCCACGTTCAACACGCCTATGCCGCCGACGAAATCCAGATAGCGATGGCCTGCGACATCCCACACTTCGCTGCCCTGAGCGCGCTCAATGACCAGCGGGTGCGCGGTAAGGACGCCACGCGGCACATTCTGCTCGCGCATAGCCAGTGTCACAGCGTTATCCGAATATGTTTGCTGCTCTGCCATGATATTTTGCATTTTCAACCCTCATCCACGTAGCGTTCGATTGGCTCAAATATCGCAAGCTGTTGGTGACGCACGCTGCCGTAATGACGCGGGCAGCGGTATTTGCTGATAAGACTGTTCCAGCCAACGCATGGCGAACCCGCGCGTTATGGACGTCGCAGTAAATGGCTGACGGTTTCGCCGTTGAAACCGGTTTTTTCAAAGCATACAAGACAAATTGCGCTTCGGCGTCGCTGTTCACGATGGTTGAAAATGAGAATGGCAATGACAGCTGCACAGGTTGTTCCGTCGCCCTGCTTTTGGGCTGCGATTTAGACACGTTAAAGAAAGCGCATCAGGCCATCGCCATGCTCATTAACCCAAACGTCTGCATGCCTTGCGACGTCCAGGGCCTTCCCCGCACCATAGTGGTTGGCGCATCAACCAGCTCCAGTCCGAGCGTGCTCAGCCATGGTGCCAGCGGCAGCGCACCGTCAGTGTCGATACGGATAAATTCACCACTCAGGCCCTGCATCAGCGTGGCGACCAAAGCTTGTGCAACCGGTAAGGTAGCGGCAATTATCGGGCCAATGACCCAGCCGTGGCCGAAGCGGCGCAGACTGGCAAAGCCGTGAATATTTTGCCGCATATCGTCCAGGATGATGGTTTGGGCATCGCCGATCAGATGATGGTATAAATCAGGACGCAACATGCCATGTGCCTGCTGGTCTAGTTCAACAAGACGAGCATGATCGGTAGTAAGCGCGCGGCGTAGCTGTAAACCGGCCGGGATGACGCTGGCTGGCACCCTCGCCAGGGTCGAAGTCTGGTGCTGCCTGACTGTGCCGCAGCTGACAAAGCCGAGTCTCTCGTACAGCCTTTTGCCCTGCTCAGTAGCATGCAGTCGTAAATGATAATCCGGCACTTTTTCCAGCAGCGCCAGCATCAACTGCCTGCCCAAGCCGCGCCCTTGCCGCTGGTTATCGACTATCACCAGACCAATGGTGGCGGCTCGTTCGCCCCAGCGCCAGAGAATCGCGCAGCCAGTCAGTTTGCCTTGCTCTTCAGTGACCACTCCCTCGCCCAGCCGTTGCACCAGCTGCCAGTCTTGACGACGATGCGGCCACTTCAGCCGTTGTGTCATGTTAAAACAGGCTTCGAGATCGTCTGTCGTCATTAGGCGTAGCGTCATATTCACCTCTGTCTCCTTACCCTATGCAGGACCGTCCGAACCGCTGCCCTTAACCAAACGGCTATAGCGCATGGACGACTGGCGTGAAGCCGGTGGCGAGACGGGCGGTATCAGGAAAATGTACACCGTCCTGGAAAAAACGTAAGCCTCTGCGAACGCTTTTTAAACTTAAATACGCTTTATGCAGATTTTATCGATGGGAAAAGCTGACGGGGGTTCAACCGGTGGAAGGCGCTCCCGTCCAGGTCGGGAGCAGCACGGGGCAGTGTTCAGATTTGGAAATCGAGTACCGGCTCTTCATCGCTGGTGTAGGAAAGCGCCTGACGCTTAATCTCTTCCAGCGACAGATTGGCATTGCACAGTTCCAGGAATTGCCAGACATAATTGCGCTGTAGCTGACCGCGTTTCAGGCCGAGCCATACTGTGTTAGCCTCAAATAAATGCGTTGCATCGAGGCGTATCAGCCCTTCAACCTCTTCCGTTTCGCAAGCCTGATCTGCCAGTATCCCAACTCCAAGCCCCAGTTTGACATAGGTTTTTACCACATCGGAATCCTGAGCGCTTAAGACAATGTCCGGCTTTAATCCCGCTCCCTGGAATGCGCGGTCAACACGCGAACGTCCGGTAATGCCCTGCCGATAAGTGATCAGCGGATACGCACTGAGTTTACTGAGCGAAATCGGTTGCTGCTGTACCAGTTCATGATCTTTCGGTACTAACAAGGCGTGATGCCAGCTAAACCACGGAAATGCCGCAAGGCTTGGGTTGTTGACTAACTGTTCACTGGCAATACCAATGTCGGCTTCGCCCGCCAGCAGCATAGTGACAATTTCCTGCGGCGATCCCTGATTTAATTCGAGACGCACATTAGGATAGAGCTGACGGAATGCCTTAATCACGCGCGGCAGACTGTAGCGCGCCTGCGTATGGGTGGTGGCAATGGACAGAATGCCGCTGGTTTCGTTGGTAAAAACATCCGCTAAACGGCGTACTTTTCCCGCTTCATCAAGGATACGTTCGGCAATGGTCAGCAGCGCTTTGCCCGGTTCGGTCATGCCCAGCAGACGCTTACCGCGACGGATAAAAATTTCCACGCCAAGTTCGTCCTCCAGATCACGAATGTGGCGGCTGACGCCCGACTGGGAAGTAAATAGCGTATTAGCAACTTCCGTTAAGTTAAATTCGCAGCGGGCTGCCTCACGGATGATTTTAAGCTGTTGGAAATTCACGTTATTTACTCCCTTCACGAAATCTGTTCTATTGATGTTAAGAATTATTATTGATAACAACAAATAATAAAAAAGTTACTTATATGACAATAGGGAATATGAGGGTGGGTGCGAACCGGCGCTGAAGAGGGTATTCGTGGCACGAACCAGCGTGGTGAGAGATTTGTTCGGGGCGCGATCTGGCGCGGTGAGGATTTGCCTGGTGCTGCGGATCAGCGCGGTGAGGTTTCGTTCGCCCGGGCAGACGGGCAGTTTCATTACTGCCGCTGCGGGCGACCGACAAGGGTTGCAGAGCGGCAACCCTTGACCCGCGCTTCCGGCCAGCCCGTCCGCCGCTGCGCGGTTCCCTCGCTTCTTCGCGATTTCTTTACGGACCGGACGGATTCGCCGTCCTGGCTCATGCCGTCCTCTTCGCGGCCTCCCTGCCGCTCGTCCTGAAATCCCTCATCCGCTCAGCGGACGGGATGGCCTCTGGTATCTGCCCCGCTGCAATAGCGGTATATTTCTGTCGCTGTTTTACTGCGTTGTGCAGGCCGGGAGGTAACCCGGGTGGTTTGGTTCGGACGCGAACCGGCGCTGAAGAGGGTATTCGTGGCACGAACCAGCGTGGTGAGAGATTTGTTCGGGGCGCGATCTGGCGCGGTGAGGATTTGTCTGGTGCTGCGGATCAGCGCGGTGAGGTTTCGTTCGCCCGGGCAGACGGGCAGTTTCATTACTGCCGCTGCGGGCGACCGACAAGGGTTGCAGAGCGGCAACCCTTGACCCGCGCTTCCGGCCAGCCCGCCCGCCGCTACGCGGTGCCTTCGCTTCTTCGGGATTTCTTTACGGACCGGACGGATTCCCTGCCGCTCGTCCTGAAATCCCTCATCCGCTCAGCGGACGGGATGGCCTCTGTTAATCCCCCGCTGCAACAGCGGTATCTTTCTGTCGCTGTTTTACTGCGTTGTGCAGGCCGGGAGGTAATTTGGTTCGGACGCGAACTGACGTTGAAGAAGGTATTCGTGGCGCGAACCGGCGCGGTGAGGAGTTGCCTGGTGCTGCGGATCAGCGCGGCGAGGTTTCGTTCGCCCAGGCAGACGGGCAGTTTCATTGCTGCCGCTGCGGGCGACCGACAAGGGTTGCAAAGCGGCAACCCTTGACCCGCGCTTCCGGCCAGCCCGCCCGCCGCTGCGCGGTGCCTTCGCTTCTTCGCGATTTCTTTACGGACCGGATGGATTCGCCGTCCTGGCTCATGCCGTCCTCTTCGCGGCTTCCCTGCCGCTCGTACTGAAATCCCTCATCCGCTCAGCGGGCAGGATGGCCTCTGTTAATCCCCCGCTGCAACAGCGGTATCTTTCTGTCGCTGTTTTACTGCGTTGTGCAGGCCGGGAGGTAATTTGGTTCGGACGCCAACTGACGTTGAAGAAGGTATTCGTGGCGCGAACCGGCATGGTGAGGGGCTGTCTGGTGCTGCGGATCAGCGCGGTGAGGTTTCGTTCGCCCGGGCAGACGGGCAGTTTCATTACTGCCGCTGCGGGCGACCGACAAGGTTTGCAGAGCGGCAACCCTTGACCCGCGCTTCCGGCCAGCCCGCCCGCCGCTACGCGGTGCCTTCGCTTCTTCGCGATTTCTTTACGGACCGGACGGATTCGCCGTCCTGGCTCATGCCGTCCTCTCGCGGCCTCCCTGCCGCTCGTCCTGAAATCCCTCATCCGCTCAGCGGGCAGGATGGCCTCTGGCAAACCTCCGCTGCAACAGCGGCTTTTTCCTTTTATGAATTTATCGCGATAATTTTGTAGTTTTTGCATTCCTGACCAACAGACAATGCCTGGCCGAGAAAAAACTTATCACTCACAGAAGGCGGTTTGAGGAGGCATCCGTCGCGCTGAGGAGAGACCGGAGGCCAGGACGAGCCGACAGGACGTCGGCGAGAGGCCGGAACGAGCCAGGACGGCGAGTCCGGACGGTCCGTCAGGCCGCAGTGAGTGACGAAGGGACAGCGAAGGCTGCCGGACGCCGGGATTGTTAAGGGGCGGGCGTAAGCCCCTTAACACGTCCGCCTGCACAGGCCGGGCTGAAACTCCCCCACGCCTGGCGGGCGGAACCCTCACGGAGTGAACCACTATACCCGGCCGGAACCCTCACGCAGTGAGCAACCTTCACAGCGTGAACCACTACACCCTGTGTGCCTGACCGGTCCGTCAGACCGTGCTGCCCACGCCTGGCGGGCGGAACCTTCACGGAGTGAACCACTATACCCGGCCGGAACCCTCACGCAGTGAGCAACCTCTCTGACATCAGCTCCCGCTCCTCCGCCAGCGGCTTATTCAGCAGCGACAGCAAAATATTCTTCACTGCCTGCGCTGATGGCGACAACGGCAAACGCGCTGAGACATTCAACGATAATGGCAGATTCAGCGATGGGCTGTTGATGCGCGCCATCCAGGCATTGGTAGAGCCAACCAGAGAACGGGCGGCAGATTCTGGCAATACGGTAACACCCATGCCGCTGGAAACGGCTGCCGTCAGCGTAGAAATTGATTCAATCTCTCCAATAATGCGCGCACTCAAGCGACGCAGTGAAAAAGCTTCGTCAACCCGCTTACGTACCGCGCTGTAATCACGTGGCAAAAACAGACTCATCTGCGCGACGTCAGCCAGATCAACAGCACTGCCCGGACAATCAGTTGCACCGACCAGATAAAGTTCTTCTTTCATTAGCGGAATGCTATTGATCCCCGCCGTTGGCGCACGATCATACAGCACCGCCATATCAAGTTGGCCGCTCATGACTTTTTCATTTAGCGAGCTGCCGCTGTTTTCATGCAGGTACACCAGCACGTCTGGAAACTGTTCGCGCACCGTTTGCAGCAATGGCATCGTCAGCGAGGACGCTGCTGTACCAGGGGCCAGACCGATTGATACCTGCCCATTCAGCGCCTGCCCGGCGTTAATCACCGCCGTTTGTGCCTGCTCACACTGGCGCAGAATGGTACGAGCGTGAGCGTAGAGAATTTTACCGGCTTCGGTTGGCGTTACGCCGCGCTTAGTACGAATAAGCAATTGCTGGTCCAGTTCATTTTCCAGCGTAGCTACCTGCTGACTGAGCGCCGGCTGTGCAATGTGCAGCACTTCTGCCGCCTGAGTCAGACTGCCAATATCGACGATTTTTACAAAGTACTTCAGTCGCCTTAAATTCATCATGCCTCCGTCACCTGTCCCCGAATAGTGGACTAACCTGAGCCAGTCACTTTGTAAGCAATGAAATTGCAATATGCAGGCCAGTTTTTGCAGATCCTGATTTAACTAAGCCAGAAAATTCCTAACCATCCGGAAAATAAGCCTTTCTGATTAACTCTTATGGGTTAATAAGCGCAGAACATGACGGAAAAGGAAACGAGATGAGGGAACATGCACTTGTATGGTGCAAAAAATAGATAGAAGTGTGCAGAAAAGTGATGACGCATCGTGCACTTTTAGTGCAGGCAGAGTCATAAGGATGCGTCGAGCCCGCGTGCAGACTGCGTTTATGAGCGCTGAAACGTTAACAGAGTGTAAACGTTATCAGTGGTTAAACTTATATTTACACCTATTGAGGGTGCGCAGGTCTTTCTCTTCTTTCCCACCCGCGAAAGGCGCCGACGGAGATGATTACAGAACTCTCTGTCTGGAAAGCGCTGGCTTTATCACAGTGTCTGATTTTACTTTTTGTGGCAGGGTACAGGTGAAATGAGCACATGCTCACGCTGATTTCTGTTGCAAAGGGGGAGATTACAGCCCCGGACGCAGACCAGACCAGGGCTGTTAAGCGCTGACAATGGATTCGCAGCGCGACGATATTAACGTTTTTTGCGGTTTCGATGCATATCAATAGAAACTGCCGCAACGATAATGATGCCTTTAATAATATCCTGCACATAAGCATCCACCCCGATAAAGGTGAATCCACTTTTGATCAAACCAAGGATAACCGCACCAATCAACGTTCCGGTAATACGACCCACGCCGCCCATCAGGCTGCTGCCCCCGATCACCGCTGCGGCAATCGCATCCAGTTCATAGGCCATGCCCATACTTGACTGACCGCTGCTGACGCGCGCCGCCAGCACCACGCCCGCCAGACCGGAAAGCGCGCCTGCAATGGTATAAACAATGATCAAATATTTGTTTACGTTAATACCCGACACTTTCGCCGAGGTCATGTTACCGCCAATAGCATAAACGTATTTACCGTAGCGGGTATGCTTCAGCGCAACATGGAACAGGAACGCCACCACCAGAAAAATAACTACAGGCATAGCGCCCTGACCGATAGACGTAAAGCTATCAGACAGGAAACTAATTGGATTGCCCTGAGTGTAATACTGCGCCAGCCCTCTTGCAGATACCATCATGCCCAGCGTGGCGATGAAAGGCGGGATGCCGGTGCGGGTAATCAGTGCGCCGTTGACCAGGCCGCATAACAATCCAACCCCAATACCCGCCCCAATCGGTATTACCGCAGGCATATTGACCAGCGCCGGAAACATCGGCGTCAGGCTGTCCGAGGTTTGCGCCAGACTGGCCGCCACTACAGCGGTTAAGGCAATGACCGAACCGGAAGACAAGTCGATGCCGGTAGTAATGATGACCTGGGTTACATCCACCGCGATGATGCCGATTATCGCAACCTGTAACAGAATCAAAATCAAACGGTTAGTGTTCATCAGAAAGGATTGATCGCGCACATACCAACCGGCGATTTCAAAGATCAGCGCGATGCCGACCATCACCACAAAGATGCCGGTATCTTTCGGCATCTTGTGCCGCAGACTGGCGAAAAACGACGTTTGATGATTTGCCGCTGGGGCAGTTACTTTCATATTGCTCATAATTTTTCTCGCGCCTCACTCGGATGCCAACGACAAAATGGTTTCCTGATCGGCTTCTTCTTTATCGAGGATGCCGGTTATACGCCCGCCATGCATGACCATCACCCGGTCGCTCATGCCGAGAATTTCCGGCAGTTCAGACGACACCATGATGATTGCCACGCCACGGTTGGCCAGTTCACTGATCAAACGATAAATCTCTGCTTTCGCCCCTACGTCGATACCGCGAGTAGGTTCGTCCAGAATCAGAATCTTCGGTTGCGCCAGTAGCCAGCGCGCAATCAAAACCTTCTGCTGATTACCCCCGCTGAGGTTATTGATGATCTGATCCATGGTCGGCGTTTTGATGTTAAGACGGCGGATCTGCTCCATGCAGTCCTGCGCCATCTTCACGTGGCTGACAAAGCCGCTCTTGCCGCTGTATTCCGGCATATTGACGATGCTCATGTTCTCCATTACCGACAGCACCAGGAACAGCCCGGACTTTTTACGGTCCTCGGTCAGAAATGCCATCCCCTTTTCAATCGCTGTTGATGGCGAATCAATGTTTACGGGCACCCCGTCAATCAGCACTTCGCCGCTGTCAAAACTTTCCATGCCGAACAGACTTTCCATCACTTCGCTGCGCCCTGCTCCGACTAATCCGGCGACGCCGAGAATTTCACCTCTACGCAGGGTAAAGTTGATGTCAGTAAAGCGATCTTTGCAGATGAGATTGCGCACCGTCAGTACTTCTTCGCCGATGGCATTGTTGAATTTCGGAAACAGCTGCGTCAGTTCACGTCCAACCATTTGGGTTATCAGCGACTGGCGAGTGAATTCCGTGGTGTGGTTGCTGCCAATCCAGCTGCCATCACGAAAAATGCTGATCTCATCGGTAATCGCAAAGATCTCATCCATTTTGTGACTGATATAAATAATGGCTTTGCCCTGCTCACGCAGGTCGCGAATAATGGTAAACAGATGGGCAACTTCTGTTTCCGTCAATGCGGAAGTGGGTTCGTCCATGATCACGATGTCGGAATTCCATGACACCGCTTTGGCAATTTCAACCATCTGTTGCGACGCAATGCTCAGATCGCCCACCATACGATCGGCTTTTAACCGGATATTCAGTCTGTTTAACAGTTCCTGCGTTACCTGGTTAAGTTTGCTGTGATCGACAAAACCAAACTTCATCGGTTCTCGTCCCAGCCAGATGTTTTCGGCCACTGTCATGTACGGCACCAGATTCAGCTCCTGATGGATCATGGAAACGCCGGAACGCAACGCGTCCATAGTGTCCTGAAACTGCACCGGCTCCCCTTTAATGCGAATCGTCCCCATGTCGGGACGATACATCCCGATCAGGCACTTCATTAAAGTGGATTTGCCCGCGCCATTTTCCCCCATCAAGGCATGTACCGTTCCCGAACGCACCCGCAGCGATACGTTGTCGAGAGCCTTCACTCCTGGGAAGAACTTACTGATGCCTTCGGCTTCAAGCGCAAAAGCGGTCATACATCACCTCCGTACGGCTAAGTCGGGAACGATTATTTCTGGTTACGATTCGTAAACTTGTCCATGTTGTCTTTTGTGATCAGCTGATACGGGACGTTGACCACTTTTTTTACTTCTTCACCCTTAGCCAGTTTGATCGCCGTTTGCACTGCGCCTTCACCCTGACCCTTAGCATCCTGGAAAACGGTAGCGACCATCTTTCCATTCTTTAACATCTGTAACGCGTCTGGCGTGCCATCCACCCCAGCAATTAAAATGTGGTTAGGGTTTTTCCCCAGCGCCTGCAAGGCACCGATTGCCATTTCGTCGTTATTTGAAGCGATGGCCTGAATATCATCCCCTGCTGTTAACCAGTTACTCACCACATCAACGGCATCGTTGCGCATAAATTTCGCGGTCTGCTTCTGCACAACCTTGATATTTGGATATTTGGCCACGACCGCTTCTACGCCTTTGGTACGGTCACGTGTCGATTCATTCGCCATATCGCCCAGCAGGATCGCGACGTTACCTTTGCCATGCATGGCTTTCGCCAGTTCTTCCATCTGTAAACGACCCGCCAGCTCGGAATCCGATCCGACATACGCCATTTTGTCAGTCAGTTCGGCCTGTGGCCGACGGTTAACAAATACCAGCGCCACGCCAGCTTTCTTCGCCTGATCCATAATCGGTTTTACCGCATTGGTATCCACCGGGTTAACGATGATGGCGTCAACACCCTGGCCTATGAAGCTTTGTACCTGCTGTAATTGCTGCGCCACGTCACCTTTGGCATCTTCGATCTGGCCTTTTACGCCATCTTTCTGCATCTCCTGCTGAATCGAAGTACGCACAATGGTGAGAAAGTTATCGTCAAACAGCGCCATGGAAACGCCGACCTGAATGTCTTTTGCCATTGCGGCAGCGGGTAACATGCAGGCTAACAGTGAGGCAACGATCGTTTTTTTGATGTTCATAGAGACCCTTCTTTATCGTTAACTTGCTCAGTGAGTTGACACCGCGAATGAAAAATATTTTTTACATCCATTCAACACGGCTGGCGTTTTTTATCGGTTAATAGAGGTAAGATCTGGGGTTTAACGCATTTCTGTGATCGATCACTCCTTTTCACAATATATTGATTAAACACTATTTAAATTCAAATGGAGGATTCAGTTTTTCCGCCCTGTTCCACCGGCAGCAGTAAACAGTTTATTTATTCCATATACTTACTTTTTGAAACTTTTAACATAAAAGCATTGAAATGATTGTTTTAACATCGTCAAATAACAAAACTTTGACGCGCATCTAACATCTACCGATAAATGCACATAAAGTGAGATCTTGTTTGCAGTTTGAAAAGCAGGCTAATGTAATGAAAAAGCAGCAATGCGCTGCTTTTACGAGCAGTTGAACGCAATAAGTTAAAGAGGGCTTTGACATCCCGAGGCAGCGTCGTTAATATTCGCCCCGTTCCAACGATTCCTCTGTAGTTCAGTCGGTAGAACGGCGGACTGTTAATCCGTATGTCACTGGTTCGAGTCCAGTCAGAGGAGCCAAATTTAGAGAAGCCCGCTCAGGGAAACCTGAGCGGGCTTTTTGTTTTTCAGCGGTTTTTGAAAGTCAGCTAAGAACAATCAGCAAAAAAGACCCGTTTTAGAACGCCTGCAACTGACTCGTCAGTTCAGGTCGAGAGATTCAGCAGCTGAGCGGCTGCTGAAATGGGAAATGCCATAAGGATGATTGTTAAAGCGTAACATTTTTGACTTGTATCTTAGGGGGCGAGAGAGTGACATTTGCCCTGGAAGTAAAGCATATCCATCGTAAAGCGTCACTGATGACCGTCCGTGAACAGATGACCCACTTTCCTCTAGATATTCCTGCATTACGGGTGTGCAACCGCCTGACGTCTGTGCTGGCGAAATATTGCGCGGATAACCAGTTTAATTTCATCGATACGGCCGGGAATGCCCGTATCCAGATGCCGGGGTTATAGCTGTTTATTGAGGGTCGATATGAAAAAAGACCTATGGCTGTTAGCAATTATTTTGCTGAAGGCGTAATGAAGCTTCTTTTTGTGTTGCTAATCGCTAATGAGCGAACCGAACGCGCGCCTGCTTGCTGAGCGCACCAAAGCATTCCGCACCCCTGGTGCGCGCTAGCCGCAATCATTATGCGCATACGTTTAAAGTCGGATTGAATCGATAAACCGCTTACTTTCGCTCAGAACATTCACAATGCGATCAACCGGAACCGGCGTGCTGCTGCGCTGTGGTGTACTGTCTGCCAGTCGGTGCATACGTAATGGGATCTCTAATGTACAGGGGATCTCATGAGCGGCTAAAACCGGTATCAGCCGCGAATAATCCAGAAGGCCCTGGCCAATCGCTGGAAAACGGTATTCATTTTCCAGTTTCACAACGTCTTTTATGTGGCAATGGCGCATATTTGGCAACATTTGCAGTACTTCTCCAATCGCATCGGCCTCAGGACGTAGCGATACCATATTGCCCGCATCGCCATTAAAAGCGATCGACGACGCATTAACGTCATGCAGCAATTGCTCACCCTCATGAGTTAAGGCAAAAGCGTCGTAATTATGATCACCACCGTTTTCAATGAGTAACTGACATTCTGCCTGCTGAAGTACGGGTGCAATCTGCTGAAGGTTTTTCACTAAAGCCGCATAGTCGCGCCGGCTCGCCGTGCAGACATTCAATAAATTTACGCCGATCCGCTGTGCGAACTGAATGCGCGTCTGCAACCAGGAAACGGCCTCCGTTCGCGCCAGATTGAACGTACAACCTAAAGCCAATGTTTTAAGCTGATGCTTGTCCAGTAGCTTGCGAATGCGTTCCGCGTTGCCCGGGCTAAACAGACTGTCATCCAGATCGCCAACGTAGCCTTGGTTATAAGCCAGTTCCACATACTTATAGCCGGTCTGTTTAATCAGGCTAAAAGCGACATCCATATCGTGGCCGTCGAAAATAGATGTATTCACGCCGAGCTTAAGCGAATGAGACATATCGGGCATTCTCCTTTCTGTACGAAGCAGGAACTGGAAGCATCAAACATAATCGGGTAACAGGCAGTAGCTGCAACCAGACATTATCAGTACCCACGTATGATGCCGGGCTTCTCTGCAATATCAAACGTGTGGGCATATCGTCTTTCTAACGCGGCATTCCGCCTGTCGCATTTAAGGCCTCCCGGACAAAACGCCCGGCGGCCCGTCAGAAATTAAGAGACGTTAGATGCCATGCGAACTAACAGCCGAAAAGCCTTTTCGAAGGCTGAAGAGGAAGCCAGATTCTGCCCGTAAAGGTTGTAGGCAGTGCCGTGGTTGGCGGTAGCGATGGGAACAGGCAATCCACCCTGAACGGTAATACCGCGCTCGAAACCCAGCATTTTCAAAGCGGTGGCGAACTGATCGTGATACATCGACACCACAGCATCCAGTTTTTGCGTCTCGACGGCTTTATACGTCGTATCTGCCGGATAAGGTCCATATACCTCAATGCCTTGCTCTTTCGCTTTTGCCATGGCGGGTTTAATAATGGTTTGCTCCTCATCGCCGAACAGGCCGTTTTCCCCGCCGTGCGGATTCAGTGCCTGAACTGCGATCTTCGGCTGCGCAACGCCCGCCTGACGCAGCGTACGATCCATTAATGCGATGGTATCCACCACACCATCAACGTTAAGGTTACTGACAATATCGCGGAACGGAATATGTGATGTGGCGCGTCCGGCCCAGAGATTATCAACGACATTCACTTCACAGCAGAAGTCGTTGCAATTCAACAATTCAGCGAACCAGTGCAGTTCATCGCGGTGCTTTAGCCCGCCCATATGCATGGCCTGTTTATTTAGCGGAGCAAAGCAGACGCCTTGCGTAATCCCCTGTTGCGTCAGTTCTATCGCGCGTGCCAGCGTCTCCAGAATATAGACGCCGCTCTGCTCGGTAGCGTTGCCATAATCAAACGGCGTACGTTGCGTCCAGTCATGGTTAAGCAGCAGCGGTTCGCCCGGCGTAAAAGTGATAGCTTCCGCGTTTGAAATTTCCCGATACGGAAAGCGCTGGCCGACGATGTCTATTCCTTTTTCCAGCTCGTTACGATCGGCAATAAGAATAATATTTGCCAGTTCGCGCAGCGCGGGTTGCGACAAAACTTTCGCGACCAGCTCCGGACCAATACCTGCCGGATCGCCCAATACCAATGCAACTGAAGGTTTTTTCATCATAGTTTCCTTAGTGGTAGATGTTGTGTGCGGTCTGCATGTCGCCGTGCGAAGTGGAATCATCAGACAGCGGAATATCCGGGCGCATAAAGAAAGTGAGTACAATACCCACCATCAGCAGCACGACCGAGCCGTAAAAGGGCAGGCTCCAGTTACCGGTTTTGTCGATAATGATGCCGAACAAAATCGGCGAAATGATACCCGCCACTGCTGAACCCGCATTAACCAGGCCGCTGGCGACGCCGACATATTTAGGTGTGATCTCCATCGGCACCGCCCAGATAGGCCCGATGGTGAGTTCGAGGCAGAAGAATGCAAGGCCGAGGCAGACGGTGATCACCGTCATATCGGTCGAGTTAATTACCGGAATAAGCAGCAACATAGCGCTGAAAAAGCTGAAGATGATGACGTTGCGCCGCGCCTTCACAACGTTGCCGGTGCGTTTCAGAATCATGTCGCTGACCACGCCACCGACCGTGTTGCCCACCACGCCAGACAGGAACACGGCGGAAGTAAACAGTGCTGACGACTTAAGATCCATTCCGCGACCGTTCATGAAAAAAGTGGGCAACCAGGTGAAAAATAGCCAGCCGGTCCAGCCATAGCAAAAATAGACACCCATAGTCGGGCCTATACGTTTCAGCAATGCTTTCCAGGGAATCGGCGCTTTGACTTTATCCGTTACGCCAGCATCAAGCTGAGGCAACGTTTTACGCTCTTCTTCGCTCATTTCGGCAATCTGATGAGGATTATCGCGAAAGCCAGCAATCCAGAACGCCAGCCATACGGCAGTAATCGCGCCCAACGCAATAAATGAAAAACGCCACGAGTGCAGCAACACCAGCAATGCTACAAGCGATGGCGTGACTGCATTACCAAAACGGGAGAAAGAATGCGTAATGCCTTGTACGAACCCGCGTTTTTCACGAGCGAACCAGAATGTCATGGCGCGCGCCTGTGAAGGCAGCGCGGCGCCCTCACCCACGCCAAGTAAAAGCCGTGACAGAAACAGCGAGACGAAACCGCCAGCAAAACCGGTGCAGACAGTGGCAACCACCCAAATGCTACCGCAAATAATGATGGTTTTGCGCGCACCGAATCGGTCAACGAACCAGCCGCCAATAATCTGGAACACGAGATAGGTGTAAGCGAAGGCGGAGAATATCAGCCCCAGGTCGGTATTGTTTAAACCCAAATCCGATTTGATCAGTCCGGCCGCGGTGGAAAGGTTGACGCGGTCGATATACATCAGAAACGACAGGGCGCAAAAAAGCGCCAGCACTCGCGTACTGAATCTGTTTTTCATAGGGTAACCTTTTGCGAGGTAAGTCAGAGGTGGAGCCATCACCATCAGGCGAAACGTCTATTACGGGCATTGACTTTAAACGGGCTGTTCACTGCAATACCGGCGCTACGTTGTTATGTCTGGCATGCTCGCTCCATTAACGTTAAGTGTGACAACGAAGGTTTTATATCGAATCATGATCAAATGAACGAATGATGTTCATCTGTTATATTTATCGCCTATTTTTTACGCTTAAAGCGTGACGTTAATCACAATTAGTGTGCTAAGTAATAATTCAGACAGAAAGTGCGATCCCTATCGCAACGCTTAAACGAGCAATGAACATTTGTACATTCAAGAGATAAGGTAGAAACAAAAGATCAATCCAAACGAGATTCCTTTCGTTCAAATAGCGTACAAATGCGCACCGTAACCAGGACTTTGCCTGCGGCATGGGGATTATGACCAAAACGGACAAGATCGATGTCTATATGCTGGCCTGTTACGCGCTGCTTAAAAAAACGCACCGCCAGGAGTCACCTTTACCCGAAGTCAGGCATCTCTGCGCGTTGCTGCGCCTATTGGCGGACATTTCGGTTATCCAGGCAGGAGCTCCTTTCCACGATCGCCTACTTTTTAGCCACCAAAAGGCAAAGGCGATCCCCGTAAGAAGAGCCACATTCGAAAAAAACGCTTAAGGCAACGTAAGCGGTTTTTTATGCCTTGATTACGCACCCCGGCCGCATTCCCTTACAAATAGCTGTGATAATCTCTTCCTTCTTCTTATTTTGTTGAGCAGCTTTTTAACGCTATGTCGGAAATCACAAAACGAAAAAATGACCCTGAAGGGCTAAAAAAACGCATTATTGCCAGTGCGTTAAAAATTTTTGCTGAGTTCGGTATGCAGGGCGCGCGTATGGAAAAAATCGCCGAGAACGCGCAGACCACTAAACGCATGGTGGTCTATCACTTTGGGACGAAGGAGCAGCTTTATATTGATGTGCTGGAGCAGGTTTATCAGTCGATTCGCCAGCACGAAACCGGGCTGGATCTGGCAAAGATCAAACCGGAGCAGGCGATGATCAAACTGGTGGAAGCCAGTTTTGATTATCACGTCTCGCACCCGGATTTTATGCGGTTAGTCTGTACCGAGAACCTGCTGCGTGGTCGCTATATCAGCCAGTCTACGCAGATTAAAGCGCTGAATCGCAGCGCGCTCGACGTGCTGGATGACATCCTGACACGTGGTCAACAGCAAGGTTTGTTTATCAAAGAGGTACAAGCCATTGATGTGCACCGCTTAATCAGCAGTATTTGCGTCCATCATGTCTCTAATCGTTATACCTTCAATGCGCTGTTCAGCCCGGACAACAGCGAAGAAGAAAGCATTCATCGCAACCGACAGTTAGCGGTGACCGCAACGTTGCGCTATATCCGCAAGCCCGACTAGCGGACTAGCGAAATAAGCCACCTTCTGGGATGGTCTACGCTTTAATGACGAAATCCGTCACAGACCTTAATAAACAGGAACGCAGTTGTGAGCAGAGACGCCCACCTTTATCCGCTTCGTCAAACCCAGGTTGAACCATCAGATGATGCGCTGTGGAACTGGGCGCAAAACACCCGGATCGGCAGCCGCCAGCAGGTGAAACGTCCAGCTAACGAAGCAGAACTTCAGGAGATCATGCGACAGTCGCAAGGCCGGGTACGCGTAATGGGCAGCAGACTTTCGCCCGGCAGGATGCTGCAGGTCGATGAAAACCATTTGTTGCTGGATCTCAGCGCCCTTTCCGGCCTGATCGCCAGCGATGAAAACAGCGCGACGTTTGGTGCGGGCACCTCTTTACAGCAGATTTATGCCACGCTAACCACGATGGATCGTATGCTGGCATCGTCGCCTGGCGTCATTGCCGTGCAGACATTAGCAGGCGCGATGGCTACCGGCACGCACGGCCAGGGATTGCAGCAAAGTTCGCTGGCCGACGAAGCGTTGCGTATTCGCATGGTGCTCGCGGATGGTTCACTGCGCGAGTTTGTCCGTGGTCAGGAAGACTTTTCCGCCGCACAAGTGACGCTCGGCGCACTCGGTATTGTTACCGCCGTCACGCTACGAACCGCGCCATTCCGTATTTTTACCTGCCATAAATATGCCGTCACCGCCGACCGCCTTGAACAGGATTTACCGCGCTGGAATGAAGCGTATCCGTTTAGCAAAGCCTGGTGGTTCGTTGATGACAATCTTATGCATGTATGGAATGCCCATGAAGCCAGCCCTGAAGATCGACAGCGTTATGAGCAGCGCGGTCGCAAAGTGGTGGAACATGCCGATACGGGCGACGACAGTTTAAATGACACTATCGATCAAACGCTGGCGCATATGCATCGTGATACGCAGATTCACGGTAAAGGCGGCAAACAGTTTCGCACTGTCACCCGTTTCCGTGATTTTACTGACGTGACCGGCGACATCTATCAGCTATTTTGTCGCGGCATTGCCGTGCCACAAATCAATGTAGAAATCGGCGTGCCGCTGGAAAATACTCCCGCCATTATTAGCAAAATAAAAAGCTGGTATGCCCGGAACCAGCCGCATATGCATTATCCGGTTATTCTGCGCTGCACAGGGGCGTCGTCGGCCTGGTTAAGCCCGGCTTACGGTCGCCCGACCTGCTTTTTCGGCTTTGTGGTCTATTACGCTGACGACGGTTCGCTTTCTCAAGAGGGGCTGCATTTTCTGACAGATGTGGAAAAGCTGCTGGCAGAAGAAGGTGGACGTCCCCACTGGGGAAAATATTACGATGATGAGCGCTATACATGGCGCGAAATCTATCCCAGGTGGGATGAGTTTCGGGCTCTGCGCAACCAGCTCGATCCACAGCGTCGCTTCAGTAATGATTACATCATTACTCTTTTCGATTGAATTTATTGGGGAAAATTATGTTTGCCTGGGTAACGTTGTTGACTCAACCCGACTATTTAGTTGGCGTGAAAGCGCTGCATCGCTCACTGAAACAGAGCGAAACGCGTTGGCCGCTGATAGTAATGACCACGGATGCGATTCCCCTCGCCGATCGCGAAGATCTGCAGGCACAAGGCTGTGTCATTCATCAGGTCGAGCCGCTTTATCCGCGCGACGATTTAGAACATCACTATGCGTCGGCGCAGTTTGGTGAAGTCTGGACCAAGCTGCGTGCCTGGCAGCTGACAGACTGTGAACGCGTAGTATTTTTAGATGCCGATATGCTGGTACTGCAAAATATGGATGAGCTGTTTACGCTGGATCTTGGCGATAACCTGCTCGCAGCATGTCATGCCTGTCGCTGTAACCCGAACAAAATTTCCACTTATCCCGTTAGCTGGCAACCGGAATTTTGCCATTATACCTGGCAGGATCGCGGCAAACCGGCCCCGGTTAAACTTGATAATTATCTGAATGGCGGCTTTCTGGTGTTAACACCGGATAATGCAGTATTTGACGCATTAGCGCAGCGGATCGCCGCGATTGATGATTTAAGCGCTTATCCGTTCTCGGAGCAGGATTTATTGAATGAGGTCTTTGCTGGTCGCTGGTTACCGCTGTCGTATATTTACAACGCATTGAAAACGCTGCCGTTTCAGCATAGCCAAATGTGGCAGAGCGATAACGTCAAGAATCTGCACTACATTTTGGCTAAGCCATGGCACCGCAATCTGGATCAGCCGGAAGCCGAGCGTGACCGCTATTATGCGCTGGATAAACTCTGGTGGGAGAAAAGTACTGAGGGCTAACCTTTTTCGGTGTGCTCCCCTTCAACCCGTCCTGGCTGTTTAGCAGAGGATGTCAGGTTGAAGGGAAGTTCACACTTAACTGAAAATCACACCGCTATCCATTTTCTTTTCAGTGCCGAAATCACAATCACGTCCACGACTCTCTGTACCTGCAAGCCTTTGGTGAAATCGGGAGCATATTCTGTCGCCCGATTCTTGAGTGCCGGTAACCACATTGGTTGGTGCCATTTTGCTGCCAAAGGCAATGCGCGACATTTCAGTCATGCCATAGACGCCATTTTGAAAACGCAGCAGCGCGCTGGCTTGATCTTCGTTCTCCACGTAATGTGCCTTTTCTCTCTACTCGATTCACTGGCGTATATTTCAGCAGTCAAATAGTTTTGTGAAAAAGAGCTTTGACAAGGTCATGGACCGCCGTTAATATGCGCCCCGTTCAAACGATTCCTCTGTAGTTCAGTCGGTAGAACGGCGGACTGTTAATCCGTATGTCACTGGTTCGAGTCCAGTCAGAGGAGCCAATTTCTCGTCTTCATGCCTCTTTGCGAATCCTTATCTGATGTTGGTTCAACAAGTTAGCGTGAAAAATCTTCCCGATGCATTTTGATTTTACCCTCTGCATCGGGAGAATTTGGTGGTCAGATTTGGGGTCAGTTTGGTTCGATTATGGAGTGACCCCCATATGTCTCTCAACGACACGAAAATCCGCAGTCTCAAGCCTTCTGATAAATCCTTCAAAGTCTCCGATTCACACGGTCTATACCTCTTGGTCAATCCAGGCGGCTCACGTCTCTGGTATCTTAAGTATCGAATTAACGGTAAAGAATCCCGCTTTGGCTTAGGCGCTTATCCCGATATATCCCTTTCCGACGCCCGGCAACAACGTGACGGTATCCGCAAGTTGCTGGCGCAGAACATTAACCCCGCTCAGCAACGTATCGCCGAAAGAGCTTCTCGCGCGCCGGAAAAATTCTTTGAGGCCGTGGCTCTGAGCTGGCATAAAAGTAATAAGAAGTGGTCGCAGAATACCGCTGACCGCCTGCTTGCCAGCATGAAAAATCACATCTTTCCGTGTAGTGGCGCAGTAAATTTGGCCACCTGAATAAAGGTGATATTCTCACCACAACATAAAACAGGTGACTTAATGAACAAGAAAACTAAGCGTACTTTCACTCCAGAGTTCAGGCTGGAATGTGCACAGCTGATTATTGATAAGGGCTACTCATATCGACAAACCAGTGAGGCGATGAATGTCGGTTCTACCACGCTTGAGAGCTGGGTGCGCCAGCTCAGGCGAGAGCGCCAGGGGATTACGCCCTCTGCCACACCTGTTACTCCAGACCAGCAACGTATCCGCGAGCTGGAAAAGCAGGTTCGCCGCCTGGAGGAACAGAATACGATATTAAAAAAGGCTACCGCGCTCCTGATGTCCGACTCACTGAACGGTTCACGATAGTTGCCAGACTGAGTGACAGCCACACGGTTGTCAGCCTGTGTTCTGCTCTGGGAATACACCGCAGCAGTTACCGATACTGGCGAAAACGACGCGATACGGTTAATCCGGCGCGAGTCAGGCTGTGCAGCGAAATACGCCGGGCGTGGAATCAGAGTCGGGGCTCTGCGGGCGCGCGCACTCTGGCTGACATGCTGACCCACAACGGCGTCCCGATGAGCCGTTACCGTGCCGGGCGTCTGATGAAATACCTGAACCTGAGCAGTTGTCAGCCCGGAAAACATCAGTACAAAAATGCCCGTCAGGCGCATACCTGCCTGCCGAATTTGCTTGAGCGTCAGTTCGCTGTACCAGAGCCAGACCGGGTATGGTGCGGAGATATTACATATATCCGGGCAGGAAATCGCTGGTGCTGTCTGGCGGTTGTTATGGATCTTTTTGCCCGCAGGGTTATCGGCTGGAGTCTGTCAGCGAATGCCGATACCGCACTGATAAGCGATGCGCTGCGGATGGCCTATGAGACGCGTGGTCAACCGCATGATGTCATGTTCCATAGCGACCAGGGAAGCCAGTATACCGGTCTGAAATATCAACAAGTTCTCTGGCGTTACAGAATAAAACAAAGCGTCAGCCGACGGGGAAACTGCTGGGATAACAGTACCATGGAGCGCTTCTTCCGCAGTCTGAAAACAGAATGGGTGCCGGCGGAAGGCTATGCGGGTAAGGACGAGGCCCGACAGCAAATTAATGGTTACATCTTGAGCTACTACAATAGCGTCAGACCTCACCATTATAACGGTGGACTGACGCCGGAAGAGTCAGAGAACAGATACCGTTTTTACTGTAAAACCGTGGCCAATATTACTTGACCACTACAGATTATCAGAGCGCGCTACAGTGTTATCACTCACCAGAGTATCAACGTGCCCGCGCTGAACGCGAAGCCGTAGCGGACGCCCTGATTACCCTTGTTGACGGGCTCTGATTTTCAGTCTGGACTCAGGCCTGATGCCAGCACCTTAAAGGCTGGCCCGCGACAATGCTTTCAGCGGTTGTCGCTGACTTCAGGCGACATTGTCTGCCGCCTTGTACCGTGAAGCCCTAGCGGCGGTTTTTCCAGACGGTCTGAATATTGCAAAATTCATGAACGCCAAAATGTGATAATTCACGTCCATAGCCGCTTTTTTTCACCCCACCGATGGTAACGCGCGGATCCGATGCGCCGTTGCCATTAATAAATACGGCCCCTGTTTCCAGGCGATCAGACAGGCGGTCGGCGATGGCATTGTCTGCGGTCCATACGGTGGCACTTAAGCCAAATTCGCTATCGTTGGCAATTTCCAGGGCATGATCGGCGTCGCGCGCTATCGCAATGGCTGCAACGGGTCCAAATAATTCTTCACGAAAGGCCGTCATTTGCGTGGTGACATCGCTAAGGATAGTTGGCGCGTAATAGTTGCCTTCCCCTGCGATCTTTTCGCCGCCAAGTACCAGGCGCGCACCCTCATGCAGAGATCGTTGTACCTGCTCGTGCAATTCGTCGCGCAGATCGAAACGTGCCATCGGACCAAGATAATTTTTTTCATCCAATGGATCGCCCATCGTCAGCGCTTGTACCGCAGTGCTAAAACGCGCTTCAAACTCGTCAGCAATCGATTTTTCCACAATAAAGCGCTTGGCGGCCATGCATACCTGCCCGGTATTCTGGTAACGACCCTGTACGGCAGATTTCACGGCTTCATCCAGATCGGCATCAGCCAGTACAATAAAAGGATCGGCCCCGCCCAGTTCAAGCACCGTCTTTTTCAGCGCGGAACCTGCCTGCGCCGCAATAGCGGCCCCTGCCCGAACGCTACCGGTCACGGCAACGGCAGCTATACGTGGGTCTTTAATCGCAGCGGATACACCATCATTGTTGACGTTGATAACTGCAAATGCACCGTCGGGAAGATCGGTAGCGGCAAACAATTCGGCCATCAGCATGGCGCTTCCCATCACGTTAGGCGCATGTTTCAGCACATAGGTGTTTCCCGCCAGCAACATACCCACCGCACCGCGCAGCACCTGCCAGAACGGGAAATTCCACGGCATGACGGCCAAAATGGTGCCAATCGGTTTAAAACGCTGCCAGGCATCGGGAATTTGTGTGGGCTGATCATCAAGTATGGTAGGCCCCTGCTCGGCATACCAGTCACATAAGGTGGCGCACTTAAGAATTTCAGCACGCGCCTGGGCGATGGGTTTGCCCATTTCCAGAGTAACCATACGTGACAGTTCAGGTTCACGCTGGCGAAGCTGCTCTGCCAGCTGGTGTAATACTCTAACTCGCGTTGCCATTGCGCTGTCACGCCAGCGTTTGAATGCACTGCGGCTGTTCGCCAGTATGCTTTCAAGTTCAGTCACTGATTGCATTGGATACCGTGCCAGTATCTCGCCAGTAGCGGGGTTTTTAGAGATTGCGTAATCAGTCATGATAATTCCCGGTTGTGCTGAAAGTTAACCTCACCATACGCGGCGGAAATCATGATAGAAAATGAATAATAATAACCAAGTTGTTTTCGAAAAATGAACAGATGGAGTAGAGATCATCCACTTATGACGGTGCCGTCTTGCTCTGTAAGGGTAATGGATGAGCCATTTATACAGAAAACAGTGTCTGATAAACCATCTGCAAGCGATGCCCGCGTGTTGCAAGCCGCACGCAACACGGGCTGAGAAGGGAGTAAAAAGCCCGCTCAGGCAAACCTGAGCGGGCTTTTTCATGGGCGTGATTCCTGCCCGTTGGACAGCGTTAACGCCAGCCTAATTCCGGCGCAATGTATTTCAGAATCGATTCGATCACATGCGCGT
Organism: Mixta mediterraneensis; assembly: GCF_014946725.1. GTDB lineage: Bacteria > Pseudomonadota > Gammaproteobacteria > Enterobacterales > Enterobacteriaceae > Pantoea > Pantoea mediterraneensis. The sequence goes on along the minus strand of NZ_JACFXY010000004.1, from coordinate 314,972 downwards.
TGTAGGCCACACCGAGCTGATTTGGCACGGTAAGCAGTAGCGTATCCGCTTCAGCGATGGCTTCATCCTGTGCTAACTGTTTGATGAGCGCTTCCGGCTCTGCCGCGTAGCTACGGCCAAAAATGGCACGGGTTTTCTCGTCAAGGAAACCCACTGAATCCTGCTCCTGCCCACTGCGGCCAAAATAGGCGCGGTCCTGGTCATTTATCAGGGCAAAAATGCTGCGGCTTACGGAGACGCGCGGCTCGCGCGTATGCCCCGCCGCTTTCCAGGCTTCACGATAGGCACGTATCTGCTTCGCCTGCTGAATATGGAAAGGCTCCCCGGTCTCATCATCTTTCAGGGTAGAACTTTGCAGGTTCATGCCCATTTTTGCTGCCCATTCGGCGGTGGCGTTGGAACCAGAACCCCACCAGATGCGATCGCGCAAACCTGCCGACAGCGGCTCAAGACGCAACAAACCTGGCGGGTTTGGAAACATCGGCTGCGGGTTGGGTTTAGCAAAACCTTCACCACGCAGCGCATCAAGGAAGACTTCGGTATGACGTCGCCCCATATCCGCATCGGATTCGCCTTCCTGCGGCACATAGCCAAAATAACGCCAGCCATCAATCACCTGCTCAGGCGATCCGCGACTAATCCCTAATTGCAGGCGACCACTGGCAATCAGGTCAGCGGCACTGGCATCCTCCACCATATACAGCGGATTTTCATAGCGCATATCAATCACACCGGTGCCGATTTCAATTTTCCGGGTGCGTGCGCCAATAGCCGCCAGCAGCGGAAAGGGCGAGCTTAGCTGGCGGGCAAAGTGATGTACACGGAAATAAGCACCGTCTGCGCCGGCCTCTTCAGCCGCGACGGCTAAATCGATTGATTGCAGCAACACATCCTGCGCCGAGCGTGTCGCCGACTGCGAAGACGGCGTCCAGTGTCCGAAAGATAAAAAACCAATTTTTTTCATGGATGACTTCTCCGGCGGGCACGTTATGCCCTCGCGTCATAAAACAATGTTTGATGAAAAAAGGTTACGCCAGTCAGACCGCAACTGATAGTCAATTTCTTTCAACCGCACATTCGAGTTTTTCGACGAAGCTCAGAGAAATAACGCCTTGTTATTGCCGGAATTTCGCCAGGCAAAACAGCGAAACCCCGGCCTGCTGAGTTGAGAGCGTAGGTGGCTTAATGGACTGAAGCGTCGCGCAGCCGCCATGCGCAGCCCGCGGAAAACAGGGCCATCAGTATCATATAACCAATAACCCAACCATCACCTTCACCGCTGACTAACAGAGCGGTGGCGATCATCGGCGAGAGACCACCGCCAAGAATAGGACCAATTTGCTGTACCAGCGACAGGCCGCTATACCTCACCCGAGCGGGAAACAGCGATGAAAAGAAAACGCCCTGTGCGCCAAATGTACTACCGTGGCCTAATGCCAGGCCGAGCGCGATTGCCAGATAAATCCATGCCAGATTGCCGCTTGCCAGCATCAGCATAAATGGCCATGCCAGCAGCGCCTGTAGGATCATGCCGCCGATATACACCCGCTTTTTGCCAAAGCGATCGGCCATATAGCCAAACAACGGCAGGGTAAAGCACTCCAGCAGGCAGGCCAGTAAAATGGCAAACAGAATGACCTGACTTTTCAACCCCAACACATTGACACAATAGCTGATGGCAAACACTGCGTAGATATTAAACAGGCCGCTCTCCGCAATTTTTGCACCAATACCAAAACCAATATCCCGCAGATGATGACGCAGCGCCTCTATCACCGGCAGTCTGGCCTGATTCCCTTCCCGCTTCATCCGTTTAAAAGCCGGCGTTTCCTCAATCTGACTACGAATAAACATACCGACTCCCAGCAATATCAGGCTTAACAGGAAAGGCACACGCCACCCCCATGATAAAAACGCCTCTTCATCCAACGCCAGGTTAAGCAGGGTAATAAAGATAATCGGCAAGAGAAAACCCGCAGGAACACCAATATGCACCAGCGAACTGTAAAATCCGCGCCGTTCTGGCGGAGCATGCTCTACTACCATCGTCATGCCGCCGCCGTATTCCCCCCCAATGCCAATGCCCTGTAGGCAGCGCAACAGCACCAGTAGTACCGGCGCCCAGACGCCGATTTGCGCATAAGGCGGGATCAAGCCAATCAGGAAAGTCCCTGCGCCCATGATACATAACGTCATCATCAAGGCGAACTTACGGCCGATACGATCGCCAAAGTGCCCAAACAGCACACCGCCTAACGGCCTGGCACAATATCCTACAAAATAGGTTGCGAAAGCCGCCAGCGATCCGATCAACGGCGATTCGCCAGGAAAAAAGATTTTGTTAAAAACCAGAGCGGTGGCAGTGGTGTAAAGCGTGAAATCGTAATATTCAATAATGGTGCCCATTACGCTGGCAGTAACGATTTTGCGCATCTCGCTGCGGGATGCAGGCGCGCTGACCTCTGAGGTCACGGTGATCTCATGAGCGTTCATCAGGCTTCTCCAGGAAGTGTGTCAGTGTATGCGTTACTTGAGCGAGTAACCGCACGTCTTAAGGCCAGACCAGACCGGGACAATTGTGATAAGGCTTTACATCCGCCGATGCCGGGCAGCACCGGGCGACCACTGCCTTTAATATCATGCCTGTTATCGCTTAAACCGGTAAGCGGTGACGCAGCGCAATGCCATACATCGCGGCTGAAATCAGCGCCATCACACCGGCCAGCAGCAAGGCAGGAACAAAGCCACCAAAGCGGTCGATAACAATCCCGGTTACCACGGGCGCGAAAGCCCCGCCAAGGAAGCCGCCAAAATTTTGAATACTGCCAATGGATGCTACCCATTTTTTGGTGGTGACGACTTCTGCGGCCAGCGTCCAGTAATTGCCCGATGACAGGCTGTAAGTGAACATGCCTAAAGTCAGCAGTGCCACAGCTAATGCCGGACCGCTGGCCATCGCGGTCATAAACATCGCCAGCGCGGTCAGCAACGCAGCACCCGCAATAGAGAAACGACGCGCGTTAAACGGATCAATACCCTTCATCACCAGCCGGTCTGAAAAACGTCCGCCAATTAATACCGCTACGCCGCCAGCAATATAAGGCAAGGCAGAAAGCCAGCCCGCGCGATTTAACGTAAAGCCCTGCGCCTATTGCAAATAAGTTGGCAGCCAGCCTATGTAGAACCAAAACACATATTGCAGACAAAATCCGCCAGTCACCATGTACCAGACTGAGGGATGCCTGAACAACGTAGCCCATTCACGCACGGTAACGCGCGGTGCATCGGCCGCTTCTTGCGCAGTGGCCTGCCCTGCTTTGATGTAACGCAGCTCGTCTTGATGCAACCATGGATGCCGATCGGGTTCTCGATACAGCACCAGCCAACCGGCCAATGCGATGAAGCCGATCACCCCCATAATGATGAACATCATGGGCCAGCCATAAGCTGCCATCAACAAAGTAGACAGCGGCGGTGCCAGCGCCAGCCCCACTTGCGTAGCGGCAATATACGCGCTAGTGGCAGCGGCCTTCTCCCGATCAGGAAACCAGGTATCCGTCGCTTTTAACGCCCCCGGAAATAGCGGCGCTTCACTGATGCCAAGCGCGACTCGCAATCCAATAAACGTGCCGATACTGCGAGCAAAACCGGTCAGTATCGCGACCAGAGACCACAACCCAGCAGCCAGCGCCAGTAGCAATTTGACGCCGAAGCGATCCACCGCCCAGCCTGTTGGCAAATTCATAATGGCGTAAGGCCAGACAAAGGCGGATAAAATCACCCCCATCATGGCGTGACTGATCCCTAAATCCTGCATTATCTGCGGGGCAGCCACTGACAGGTTGCCCCGGTCAAGATAATTGGTGATGGTCAGCAAGATGATAATGCCGATAATTGCCCAGCGCAGATGGTGTCTGGGTCGGGCAATTTTTTGGGGCACTGGCGCCGCCTCGCGCTGCTCGGCAGGGAGAGAGGTAGAGTGGTAAGTTTTCATCTTCTGCACCTCCGCCACGCCAGCTGTCAGGCTGGTCGCGGCGATGATTATAATGGCCTGCGTCACAAAATGGCGCAGGCAGGTGAGTTAGCGCATCAGACGGTCAAACGACGCTTTAATCGTTTGTTTTAGTTCTTCGCTGACCGGCTGCATTGGCGGACGAGGCTGATAAAGCGGCACACCTTGCAGGCTTTGCAGATATTTGACGCAGGCGGGAAGATTGTCATGCGGGAACGTGTTCCATAAATCATTCAGGCGGGAATGAATATCACGCGCAGGGACGTGATCATTCTCCTCCACTGCCTTGAAGAGTTTCGCCACAACCGAAGGCACCGCGCTGGTCAGCGCTGATATAGCGCCCTGGCAGCCGATGGTAAAACCAGGATAAAGCAGCGCATCCACCCCACTGACAATGATTTTATCCGGGCAACGCAGTAGCAGATCAGACACGGATTTCAGGTCGCCGCCGCTCTGTTTCATCCCCACCACGCCCGGCACTTCTTCCATGATACGTTTCATCAGCGACAGGCTGAGATAATTCCATGGGATAACGTTGTAAATCAGGATGGGCGTCTGCGTGGCTTCATAGATTTCGCGAAAGTGGCGAACGGTAGCATCATCATCAGGCTTGAACAGGTAGTGTACCGGCGTAACCTGTAACGCATCCAGCTTCATGCCTTCCAGCATTTTCACGCGAGCAATAGCCTGACGTGTGCTGTTAACAATTAAGCCAGCGATAAACGGCACCCGTCCATTGTTTGCTTCATAAGCTTCGGTCATGGCCTGACGAAACTCTTCGTCCGACAGCGTATGCCCTTCTCCGGTACTGCCTCCTACCACAATGGCACTGGCCCCCGAATCAATAATAAAGTCGATTTGCTGCTTCAGTCCGCCACGAACCAGTTCGCCCTGCGCATTGAACGGCATGGTAATCGGCGGCAGAACACCGCGCAGCTTCGCTTTCAATTCAGTGTGGTTATGCTGACTCATTTTCTGCTCCCGTTTGATTAGGCGATAACATCTCGCAGTAATCAATTAATGTGAGACAAAAAGATAACGATCAACATTTAATCTATCAATGTGGAATTAAGATCACATAACAAGGCCAAAAAAAACCACAACCCAATAACAACTTCAACCTTCTAATAATCAGATAAAAACCTTTAAATACAGCCACAAGATGAAATATTCCTGAAAAAGCAGCACGCTAAAAGACGGTGAAGCGGTAAAAAAGCCGCCTTTACAATAAGGATTAATAAAGTCATATTTAAATCCATATCCCACATTACGAGATAATATGGCGGTCATCTGAAGGATTTAGGGAATTTTTACCGAAAAAGCGTTATTTTACGCAGACGTCTCAGTATAAGGGGCAGCATGATAGAATACTGTGATGTAAGCGGGCACCCTGCCGCGCTTCTCTGTATCTGAATTTCTGGAGTGGGTATGACAATGAGCGCCGGAAGCCAGGCTAAAAACTTAAATCAGGCCGCCATTAAAAGTTTGACGAAGGTACTGCAAATTCTGGAGTGTTTTTCACGACGCGACGCGAATCTGACCCCGGCCGATATTGCCGCGCGTACCGGTTTACCGCGTGCCACGACGCATCGTCTGGTGTCCTCGCTGCGCGACATCGGCTTGCTGGAACAGAATGGTAAGCGCGAAACCTACAAGCTAGGAATGAAGCTGTTTCAGCTGGGCAATCTGGTTATCCAGAACCTGGATCTTGACAGTCACGCGCGCCCTTACGCGGCCCAGTTGCAGTTGATTACCGGTGAAAGCACCCATTTATGCATCTTTGATGGGGCACAGATGGCTTTTGTTGAGCGCCAGGAAATGAACAGCACCGGTAACACAATGGTGACGCGAATCGAAGCCGCACCTGTGCACTGTACCAGCGTAGGTAAAGCGTTCCTGGCCTGGCAACCGCCGGGACTGATTCGCAAAATTATCGACGATTCACTGCCACAGCGTACCCCGTTTACGCTGGCTGAAGGCCCAGCGCTGGAAGCGGACTTACAGCGTATTCGTGAGCGCGGCTATTCGCTGGATTTGCAAGAAAACGAACTGGGCGTGCACTGCATCGGCGCACCAGTACGTGCTGCAAACGGTCAGGTATTTGCGGCTATCAGTGTCTCTGGCCCGGCCGAACGATTGCCGCTGGCGCGGCTGGAAGGGCTGGCGAGTCTGGTTATTGACATGGCGAACAAAATTTCGCTGGAGCTGGGCTGGACACCGCCTCGCCCTGGCCTTCATGCATCATCCGTGGCTCGCCGCAGCGATCTGCCCGCCCTGCCCGACTAGTCAGGTCTCTTCAGCGGTGGACTCGCCGACGCCCGATCGCTGCGCTGTACGCTTTCGTTACCCGCCAGACCGCATGGGCCAGTTTTGCCATGCGGGCCACGGGCTTTGACGATTCTGACATAGTGGCGCTGCTGCGCCTGATTACAACATTATCCCCTTTGAGGAGAATACGATGGCATTATCAGGAGAACTCATGATTAACGGACTGCGCCTCTGCGGTGAGGAGCAGGCTTTTTCGGCGATGGAAGCCGAGAGCGGCAACGCCCTTCCTCCGCTATTTCATGAGGCCAGCCCGGCGCAAATTGATCAGGCTTGTCAGTGCGCGGCACAGGCTTTTAACGCGTATGCTCAACGGGATCTTCCGCTGCGTGCGCGTTTTCTGCGCCAGATTGGCGATAATATTCTGGCGATTGGCGATGCGTTAATTGATCGGGCAATGCAGGAAACCGCTCTGCCGCGTGGCCGCATTGAGGGTGAACGCGCCCGCACCATCGGCCAGTTGAATATGTTTGCCGATGTGGTTGAACGCGGTGAATTCCTGGCGCCGATAATCGAAACCGCGCTGCCTGAGCGTAAACCCTTGCCCCGCCCTGATTTGCGCCAGCGGCAGGTAGCGCTCGGCCCGGTAGCGGTATTTGGTGCCAGTAACTTTCCGCTCGCCTTTTCTGTTGCTGGCGGTGACAGCGCCTCGGCGTTAGCGGCCGGATGCCCTGTCGTGGTGAAAGCGCATCCGGCCCATCCCGGTACCAGCGAGATGGTGGGTCAGGCTATCGTGGACGCGGTGAAACAGTGTCAGCTTCCGCCTGGGGTATTTGCGCTCTTGCACGGTACATCGCATCACAGCGGGCAGGCATTAGTCAGTCATCCAGCGATACAAGCCGTCGGCTTTACCGGTTCCCGCAATGCCGGGCTGGCGCTGGTCAGGTGCGCGCAACAGCGTCAGCGCCCAATTCCGGTGTATGCCGAAATGAGCAGCATTAACCCTTTATTACTGTTCCCCACTGCGTTAGCACAGCGCAGCGCCAGCATCGCGCAAGGCTATGTGGATTCGCTGGTCTTAGGCACAGGACAGTTTTGTACCAATCCTGGCATCGCTCTGGCTCTGGACAGCCCGGCGCTGGAAAACTTTTGCCAGCTCACTGCCGAAGCGCTGGCACAAAAACCCGCCAGCACGATGTTAACGCCTGCCATACAGCGCGCCTGCCAGCAAAACAGTGAAGCGCTGGCCGCCTTGTCAGGCGTAAGGCTGCTCGGCGCGGGACAACCTGCGGCGACGCCGCATCAGACGCAAGCGCAGGTTTATCTCACCGATGCCGACACCTTCCTTGCGCAACCCGCCATGCAAAATGAAATATTTGGCCCCGTGTCGTTGCTGGTGCGCTGTCAGGATGAGGCGGTTTTACAATCAGTAATTGAGACGATCGAAGGGCAACTGACTTTTACCCTACAGCTAAATGAACCCGATTATCCGCTGGCACGAACCCTGTTACCTCACATAGAAGCGCGGACAGGGCGCATTATTATTAACGGCTACCCAACCGGCGTGGATGTTGGTTATGCCATGGTGCACGGCGGTCCTTTCCCGGCGACCAGCGATGCGCGCAGCACCTCAGTGGGCGCAACGGCAATTCAGCGCTTTTTACGGCCGGTATGTTATCAGGATTTTCCTACCGCTCTGCTGCCATTCCCGCTGGCGTCACATTCATAAGCATTTCATGGCTGGAAACCCTTGCCGCTGCGTTTTAAGGTAAGGGTTTTCAGGCAAGGAAAAAGATTATGCGCATTTTGATTGTTGGAGCCGGTGCAACCGGTGGTTATTTTGGCGCGCGTCTGGCGCAGGCCGGACAAGATGTAACTTTTCTGGTGCGTGAGCGCCGCTTTAATCAGCTGCAAAAAACCGGGCTAATCCTGCAAACGCCACAAGGCAATGAAACGCTGCAGCCACAATTAGTACAGGCCAGCTCGCTGAACGGTAATTACGATTTGATTATCCTGACGGTGAAAAGTTTTGGTCTCGATCAGGCGATGGAGGATATTGCGCCGGCGGTTGGCCCAGACACCCTGATCATGCCTGTTCTCAACGGGATGCGCCATATTGATACCCTGCGTACACGCTTTGGCGATCGCCAGGTAATTGGCGGCCTGTGTAAAATCAATGCCACCCTGGGCGAGCATGGCGAAGTGGTACAGATGACGCCCCTTCATCAGATCTATTACGGTGCGCTGGATGGTCATAACGATGCGCGACTGCAACGCGTCGATGCTGCGCTGCGTAGCAGCACGGTGGAGACTTTTTTTACCGCGGATATTATCAGCGAGTTATGGGAAAAGTGGCTGCTACTGAGCACGCTAGGCGCGGTGTGCTGTCTTGCGCGCGGTAATACACAGCAGGTTCTGCAATCAGAAGGCGGCGAAGCACTGCTGCAAAGTATTTTTAGCGAAATCCTCGCGGTGATCAGCGCTGATGGCTATCAACCACGACCGGCCATCACAGCGAAGATTTATGAATTGCTGAATAACCCTGCTACGCCGATGACATCGTCAATGTACCGTGATTTAACGCAGGGTTTTGAAATTGAAGCCGCGCAGGTGATTGGTGATCTGCTGTTACGCGCCAAACGCAACGGCATCAACACGCCGCTGCTCAATGCGGTTAACGTTAATTTGCAGGTATACCGGCAAGGACGTTAATGCCTGATACGCGCCTGCACATCTGGCAGGCGCATCAATCGATGCCATGCATTATCAATTTCATCCGGCATTATCACCTCGCCAAAAAAGCCTTTGCCGTTTGGCCCGTAGCCGTGTTTGTCGTTGCGCAAACGCTGCACCTCTCCCAGTAAGAGTGTCAGAAAACGTTCCAGTGACCACAGCCCCTGCGGCGGAGCGCCGATAATGCGCGCCATACCTGCGTCATTCATTAACTGAGGTGTAAACACTGGCCAGTTGATGAATTGCGGCGCCTCTTCACGATTGCGCCATTGCCAGCGAAAAGTAGCATCGGTCCGGCGCTGCAATAGCGGGTCCTGAATCAGCACTACCCGCTGCGGTTGCAAATTTTTAGCATCCAGCAGACGCTGGCTGAACGCGGCATTTTCGCCACAGTTACGCGATGTGCTTTCAGGCAGCAACTGTTCGTCTGGCAGCGCGGCGAAGAGGCGGGCAATCGCTGCCAGCATTGACGCTTCGCCCATGCCTCGCGTATCGATCTGACGATAAAGCGGATGGGCCGCCATCGCTTCCGCCAGCAGCGGCGTGGCATGGCCGACTCCGCCGCTGATGAGCAATGGCAGGTTAAACTTTTTCGCTAACGCCACTGCACCTTCAATGTTGGGTAACACTGCATGCCCGGCCAGGATCGCCAGGTCCGCATGGGTTTCACCCTGTTGGGGCATATCGTCCAGTGCCAGCCAGGCGGCAATGCGATTGATGTCCTGAATGTCGTTATCACTGAGTTGCATACGATTCTCCTGTGCTTGCCGCAGTGTAGCGTCATCCTGGCACGCTGGCGGAGAAAAATTTGCTACACTCGCCGCTTCATCTTCAGGAGAGATCAATGACTTCCCGCTCCGTGACCCTTGATGACGTCGCTCAACTGGCTGGCGTCTCCTATCAAACCGTTTCCCGCGTGCTTAATCATTCTGAGCAAGTTGCACCCCGCACGCGAGAAAAAGTCGACGCGGCGATGCAGCAGCTCAATTACGTGCCAAACCGCGTCGCGCAGCAGCTGGCAGGCAAAGCGACGCGCACGCTGGGCCTTGCTACCAGTGATTTAGCGTTAATGGCGCCCGCACAGATTGCCTCCGCCATTCAGCAACGCGCCGCCGCCGCTGGCTATCATCTGGTTATTGCTATGGATAGCGGCAACGCCGAAGCCACAGTGAATGAACTGCTGGCGCAGCGCGTTGACGGCATACTGATCAACCTGCCTCTGATGGCGCAACAGGCAGAGCAAATTCAGGCATTATGCGGTGAAAAGCCAACGCTGTTTTTGGATGTCGAGCTGCACGCTGCGGTCGCGCAATGTCAGTATCCCAATGAAGCGGGTGCTCGTGCGGCGGTTGAACATCTGGTCGCACTGGGACATACAAAAATTGGCTTACTGAACGGCCCTGAACGTTCGGTATCTGCCCGCCAGCGTGAAGCGGCATGGTTAACAGCGCTGGCGGAATATCAGTTAACGCCTTGTTGTATGCTGCGTGGTGACTGGAGCGCACAGTCTGGGTATCAGGCTCTGCTGACGCAGTTGCCCGATTTATTACCGCAAGCTTTACTGGTGGCGAATGATCAGATGGCGCTGGGGGCGATGCGCGCACTGCATCAGCACGGGGTTACTATTCCCGGCGAGATTTCGGTGATGGGCTATGACGATACGGCAGAAAGCGCATGGTATCAGCCGCCACTGACTACGGTGCGTCAGGATTTACAGTTATTGGGTCAGGTCAGTGTGGACCAGATAGTCGCGCGCTTGCGCGGCGAAGAAGCATCGGCGGCGGTACTTGAAACCGCGCTGATACTGCGGGAAACCACCGCTGCGCCAGAGGATAAAAAGCTGGATTTGCCACAACTGGCGCAGCAGTTGCAGCACATTGCACGCCGACTGGCTAAGCGCGGAACATAAAAAAAGTGCCCACCAGGGGCACTTGACTGGAATCGGGTATCGTTACTGCGCTTTGGGTTCGCCCATGTTTTTGAGCTTCTTCGACAGCTCACGGCGCTCTTTCGACAGATCGGCATTTTTGATGATGTATTCATCAACGCGATCTTCATAATCAACGCGCATGCTGGCGATAATTTCCTGGATCGCCTCAACGCTCATGCCGGGTTTGATGTATTCACTCAGGTTGTCCAACAGCAGCACACGCTTCTGGTTGTCGCGGATTTTTTTCTCGTTATCAACGATCTCGCGCTGAAGCTTGTTCTTGCGACGGAACATACGTACGAACTCCAGTACGTCCTGAAATGATTGCTTGGCATTTTCCATGATGGCACCTTTCTTTGAGCCTGCTGTCGCAGGGAGAGAGTCAAAACGATCAGCTTAGCGGCTAGCCAGCCTTGTAAGCAATTTTCACAGCTAAATTCAGACTGGCTCTTATCTTAGCGCAAAGAAAGCGGGTTTCACATTAAGTCCTTGTCTGAGGTGATTATTTGCGCAACGCCATGCGCAGTAAGTCGTTCATTCGTTCAAGCTGCTTCGCCAACTCCAGGCTGATCCATACATAACCGTAAATCGGCGTCTCCTCCAGTCGCTCGCTGCCCGTATCGGCAATCAGCTGTTTCAATTCGCGCGTAATCTCTGCCAGTTCATGACTGGTGGTGATCAACTCTTCGGTCTCGCCCCGTACGGCCAGCCGTGAAAGCGCGCGTAGGGTGTTTTCCGTCATTTGCTGAGTACGGCGCAACGTTGGCGCATTCAGCAGTATCAGATGACTTTCACGAGACGCCCACCAGGCATTAATTTGCATCTCTACGGTGTACACCATATTTCGGTTGATGGTTTAAATCGCTTCAAAGACCGATTTTGGAATACGCGTCTCTTTGCTCGACGGCTCCAGCAGCGCACGCATCTTAATAATGCTGGTCAGCAGTTTACCCAACGGTTTAGTCAGACGCGGCTTTTCTACCAGGTTAGACGAAAAACCGGCGTGGTAAATGGTGGCAATTTTTTCCAGCGAATCAGAAAGCTGAATGCGCCAGTGCATATACGCGCGCTGTGCCCAGATGGCGCTGAACAGCAGAGCCAGCAGCGAACCGAGTATCACATCCCCGCCGCGCCACAGCGCCATGGCGAAATCACCTGCCGGGGCGCCGACCACCACGCTGAGCGTAATGCCAATCAACAGCGCCATATAGGGATGTTTACCCAGCGTCAGAAAGCCACAGACAAACATCACCATACCGCACCACGTCAGCATGACCGGTAGCGAGATAAGTTCCAGCTTTAGCGCAATCAAACCCGATACAGAACCGGCCAGCGTCCCGCAGATGCGCTGAATCGCGCGCGGGAAAACGTTGCCCCATGTCGAGATCGGCCCCATCACGACCACCAACGTAATCAGCGGCCAGGTTCCTTCCGGAATCCCGGTAACGCGTACAAACAAAAAGGTGAGCAAAAAGGCAATAGCGATACGTACACCATGCACGCTGCGGTAGTGGCGATAGAACCAAAACTCTAGTTTCGATACGGGCTTATCTGGACGCAAAGTGGCTTTCCGGTTGCGGGTACATTTCGTGCATTATTCTAACCCTTAGATTTGCTAAGGCTTAACGCAACTTCTACATTTCAATACAGTTTTGACTTTAAATTACAATTTTCAACAATTGACATACTTTAAGATCCCATTAACAAAACATTTAATTAACATCTTACTCTTCTTACAAATTTTTATTTAACTCTGTTAAAGGAAGCGATATGAAAAAAAGAGCCAAAACCCTGCCAGGTGTGACGCGACGGCAAGTGTTGACGTGGTCTGCGCTCGGCGTGGCCGCCAGCGTCAGTCAGACAGCGGATGCCGTATCGTTAAAAGGATCGCCAGGCTGGACGCCGTTTAGCGATAACCCTCCTGAAACCTTCGACCAGCCCGGCTGGCTATTTTTTACTGATGAAGAGGCCCGCACGGTAGAAGCCGTGGTTGACCGTCTTATTCCCGCAGATGAGCTTAGCATGGGCGGCAAAGAAGCCGGATGCGCCGTATTTATCGATCGCCAGCTACACGGTTTTTACGGCACTTTCGAGCGCTTATATATGGAAGGCCCTTTCCAGAAAGGCACCTCAGAACAGGGCGATCAGTCTGCGCTGGTGCCACAGCAGCGTTATCGCCAGGGCTTAGCCGCGCTCAATCGCTACGTGCAAACCACCAGCTCCCAGAAAAAATTTTTCGATCTGACCCCAGAGCAGCAGGACACGCTGTTACTCAATATGGAAGCAGGCAAAGTGCATTTCGACGGTTTCGACGCCCAGTCGCTGTTTCTGGAAATATTAAACAACACCATGGAAGGCTTTTTTGCCGACCCGATTTACGGCGGCAATAAAGAGATGGTGTCGTGGAAAATGCTGGGATTTCCAGGCGCGCGTTATGACTATCGCGACTATATCGAACGACATAACGAAAATTTGCAACTTGAACCGATCAGCATTGCGCAATGGAAAGCGAAAGGATAAATCATGAAAAAATTGCCTAAAACTGATGTCGTGGTGATTGGCCTCGGCTGGGCCGGTTCGATCATTGCCAATGAACTGGCCGATGAAGGTCTGGACGTGGTGGGGATTGAGCGCGGTCCGTGGCGCGATACCGCGCGCGATTTTAATATCGGCACGGTGACTGACGAACTGCGCTATGTGATGCGCCAGGAGTTAATGTTACGTACCAGACAAAATACCTGCACTATGCGCAACAACCCCTCGCAAACAGCTTTACCGATGCGAACCTGGGGATCGTTTCACCCCGGTAATGGCACGGGCGGTGCCGGAAATCACTGGGCCGGTATTACCTTTCGCTTTCAGCCGCACGAATTTCACCTTAAAACGCACCTGACCGAGCGTTACGGCGCCCGCGCGATGCCGGAAGAGTTAGTGCTGCAAGACTGGGGAACAACGTGGGAAGAAATGGAGCCGCACTACATGCAGTTTGAGCGTGTAGCGGGCACGTCAGGGCAAGCTGGCAATATCAACGGCCAGGTTCGTGACGGCGGCAATCCGTTTGAAGGGCCGCGATCGGGTGAATATCCGACTGCCCCGCTGCGTCAGCCTTACGGCCCAACATTGTTTGCTGATGCGGCTAAAAACCTTGGCTATAAGCCTTTCCCTGTGCCCTCCTCGTTGGTTTCCGAAGCCTATACCAATCCGTATGGCGTAACGATGGGGCCTTGTACTTTCTGCGGCTTTTGCACCAACTACGGCTGCGCCAACTACTCCAAGGCCAGCGCGATCACCATAGTGTTACCGGCGCTTATACGCAAACCCAACTTTTCTGCTTATACCAACTGCGAAGTGCTGGAAGTGCTAACCGATTCCACCGGTAAAAAAGCGACTGGCGTAACCTATATCGACTCTTCTGGCGATAAATGGGAGCAACCCGCTGATCTCGTGATTGTTGCCGCCTTCACCTTTGAAAATGTTCGTTTGATGCTGCTTTCCGGTATCGGTGAAGACTACGATCCCGTGACCAATAAAGGCACCACCGGTCGCAACTACGCCTACCAAACCGCCAATGGCGTGACGCTGTTCTTTGATAACAAAAACTTTAACCCGTTTATTGGTGCCGGCGCGGTAGGCATGGGCATTGACGAATTTAACAACGACAATTTCGATCACAGTGGTCTTGGCTTCTTTGGCGGCGGCAGCATTCGCGTCACCCCTATTGGCTCCGCGCCGATTGGCTATCGCCCCTTACCGCCTAAGACCCCGAAATGGGGTTCAAAGTGGAAACAGGCGCTGAAAGATAACTATCTCAGCACCATGTCGATAGGCTGTGAAGCCAGCAGTTACACCACGCGCACTAACTATTTGTCGTTAGATCCTAACTACAACGATCCGCACGGCCGGCCGCTGCTGCGTATTACCTTCGATTTTGCGCAAAACGACCTGAAGATGGCGCAGTACTGTACTAACAAGGTGGCAGAAATTGCTAAATCGATGAATCCACGTGAAATGATTGTCAAACCTATGACCGGACACTGGAGCAGCGTGCCTTATCAGTCCTCGCACGTAGTGGGCGGATTTATTATGGGAGCCGATCCCAGCACCAGTTCGGTAAACCAACATCTTCAGGTATGGGATGTGCCGAACCTGTTTGTGGTAGGCGCCTCAGCCTTTCCACAGAACCCCGGTTACAACCCAACCGGCACCGTTGGTGCGCTGGCCTACAAAGCCGCACACGATATTCGTCAATACTATCTGAAACGTCCGGGGGAGATGATTAGCGTATGAAAACATTATCGCTTTTCTCTGCGGCTGCCGTGCTCATGACGTTAAGCCTGAGCAGTCAGGCCCAGCCGGAATACGATCAGATTGCCCGGGGCCAGTACATCGCCACGCTTGGGGATTGTACCGCGTGTCACACCAGCGATGAAAAACAGCCTTTCGCCGGAGGTGTCAGGCTGCAAACGCCGTTCGGTACGCTGGCAGGCGCTAACATTACGCCAGACCGTGAAACCGGTATCGGTAACTGGAGCTACGATGATTTTCGTCGCGCCATGAATGAAGGTGTTGGGCATAATGGCAAGCGTTTATACGGGGCGATGCCCTATACCGCTTACACCCAAATGTCGGAAAAAGATCTGCAAGACTTATGGGCGTGGATGCAAACGCTACAGCCGATCCATCACCCCGTTGAGACTAACCAACTGCCTTTCCCGTTCAATATCCGCGCCAGCTTACTGTTCTGGAACTGGATCAACTTCGATAAGGGCGAATTTAAGGCCAACCCCAATAAATCTGCCGAATGGAATCGCGGTGCGTATTTGGTGGAAGGTCTGGGACACTGTGGCACCTGTCATACGCCAAAAAATCTGCTGGGCGGCGATAAGAGCAGCCATTTTCTTGGCGGTGAAGTGGTCGAAGGCTGGTATGCGCCTGACCTCAGCGCCAGCGAACATACCGGTTTAGGCAAATGGACACAGCAGGATATTGTGAGCTACTTGCGTACCGGCGTGAACCGTTATGACATCGCTTCTGGGCCAATGGCAGACGCGGTACGTCACTCGACGCAGCACTGGCGTGAAGACGATCTCAACGCAGTCGCAGTTTACCTTAAGGATGGCGATAAAAAAGCCGGGAAAAAACCGGAGCCGCTAGCGGCGAGTGATGCGCGCATGAAAATGGGGGCCACTATTTATGAAGCCAAATGTTCAGCCTGCCACAGCCCTGGCGGACGCGGTGAGAAGAATATCTTCCCGCAGCTGGCAAACAATCCGTTGCTCAACCAGCCTGATGCCACCTCGCTGATGCGCGTCGTGCTGGCGGGAAGCCGCGGTGTCGATACCGATGCACATCCCACCGCGCCTGCGATGCCTGCATTTGCGGGTACGTTAAGCGATGAGAATATTGCTGCGGTGATTACCTATATCCGTAACAGCTGGGGCAATGCTGCCGCTCCGGTCGATGCCGGAGAGATAAAAAAGATGAAGGATGATCTGCAATAAAACGCGAACAGGGCAGCCAACAGGCTGCCCTTTTTTCGGCGGCTTTTTACGCGATACCACAAGCGCGAATCAGAGCTTTTGCTTCAGATAATCTTCTATGCGCGTAACAATGCCCGCTTCATCAACAGCTTTCAGCGTTACCAGCGGATAACTTGCCAGCTGCTTGTCTTTGTCCATGACCTGAATTTCACCGATGGTTTCATTCGCTTTCAGCGGCGCGTCGAGTTCTTTGCGATTAATAACGTACCTGGCCTTCACGTTCTGAATTTCACTGCGCGGCAGCGCCAGGTAAATATCGTTGACGGTGCCGACATCAACCTGGTGTGGATTACCGTACCAGACATTCTCAGTGCCAATCTTTTTACCGGCATGGAACAGTTGAACGGTATCAAAGGTATTTTGTCCCCAGATTAGCAACTTGCGCGCCTGCTCTTCACGCCCTTTCGCGCTTTTGCCGCCCATAATTACCGCAATCAGGCGATGTTTTCCCACCACATTGGAAGCGATGATGTTAAAACCGGCGGTTTCGGTATGGCCGGTTTTCAGACCATCAACATGCAGATTGTTATCCCATAGCAAACCGTTGCGGTTGTTCTGCGTGATGCCATTCCAGGTCAGCGTTTTCTCGCTATACATGGCGTAAAAATCTGGTTCGCCATCAATAATCGCCCGGGAAAGTTTCGCCATATCCAGCGCACTGGAGAACTGACCTGGCGCATCCAGACCATGTACCGTTTCAAAATGCGTATTCTGTAAGCCCAGTTTTTCAACATACTGATTCATCAGTTTAACGAAACCGGCTTCGCTGCCCGCCACGTAATCTGCCAGCGCGACACAGGCGTCATTACCGGAATCAATGATCACACCACGGCTCAGATCGCGCACGCTTAGCTTGTCGCCAGGCTTGAGGAACATCAGCGATGAGCCTTTGAATACCGGATTACCCGCCGCCCAGGCATCTTTACCTACAGTTATCATATCGTCGCGGGTAATTTTTTTCTGATCGATAGCGCGATCGACCACGTAGCCCGTCATCAGTTTAGTCAGGCTGGCTGGATTACGGCGTTCATCAGGATTTCCGGCCGTCAGCACCTGGCCGGTGGTGGCATCCATCAATACCCAGGAAGCGGCGTCAATGGCCGGTGGCGTCAGGGGAAAAGGCATATCTTCGGCTTGCGCCAGCGATGCCCAAAAAATAGTTGCAGTTACAGTAATCAGCAGACGCCTTTTCAACACTTCATCCTTAGTTGCGCAAACAGGTAAACGAAACAGAAACAGCCGCACGTTTTACGGCAAAAGCGTCGAGAAGGTTTGTCTAAATTGAAAAAAAGTATGATCGGTGCAGTCTGCTTCGCAACCTGTACCGGCGCGGTTGTGCTGACGCGCCCGGCAGACTATCCTGAGCGCTGATTTTTTCCCGTAAAGGAAAACGCTGTGCCTTCGGATTTAACTTTTTTGTTTCACGATTATGAAACGTTTGGCACCAGTCCTTCGCTGGATCGTCCGGCGCAGTTCGCTGGCTTGCGCACCGACAACGAATTCAATCCAGTTGGCGAGCCGCAGGTGTTTTACTGCCGTCCACCGGATGATTATCTGCCTCAGCCGGAAGCGGTGATGATTACCGGCATCACGCCGCAAATCGCCATGGCGCGAGGCGTCAGCGAAGTGGCGTTTGCCGAACGCATCCACGCGCTGTTTACCGAGCCGCAAACCTGTGTTGTGGGCTACAACAACGTGCGCTTCGACGACGAAGTGACGCGCAATATTTTTTATCGCAATTTTTATGATCCCTACGGCTGGAGCTGGCAAAACGGCAATTCTCGCTGGGATTTGCTGGATCTAA
This sequence comes from Mixta mediterraneensis, assembly GCF_014946725.1. GTDB lineage: Bacteria > Pseudomonadota > Gammaproteobacteria > Enterobacterales > Enterobacteriaceae > Pantoea > Pantoea mediterraneensis. The sequence goes on along the minus strand of NZ_JACFXY010000004.1, from coordinate 296,688 downwards.
TGCGTGCCTGCTATGCGCTGCGCCCGGACGGCATCCACTGGCCAGAAAACGATGACGGCTTTCCCAGCTTCCGCCTGGAACATTTGACCAAAGCTAACGGCGTGGAGCATCAGAACGCCCACGATGCGATGTCTGACGTCTACGCCACGCTGGCCATGGCAAAGCTGGTAAAAGAGAAGCAGCCGAAACTGTTTGCATTTTTGTTTACGCATCGCAACAAAAATAAACTGATGACGCTGATCGACATCCCGCAAATGAAACCGTTAGTACATGTTTCCGGCATGTTTGGCGCCGCACGGGGTAATACCAGCTGGATTGTGCCGCTCGCCTGGCATCCGGAGAATCGCAACGCGCTGATTGTCGTGGATCTGGCGGGCGATATGACTCCACTGCTGACGCTGGATGCCGATACGCTACGTGAACGTTTATATACGCGTAAAAGCGAACTGGGCGAGCTGGCCTCAGTGCCCATCAAGCTGGTGCATATTAATAAATGTCCGGTTCTGGCCCCAGCCAATACCCTGCGCCCGGAAGATGCCGAGCGGTTAGGCATTGATCGTCAGCGCTGTCTGGATAATCTGGCGCTACTGCGTCAACAGCCGGATGTGCGTGAAAAAGCGGTAACCCTTTTTGCTGAAGCCGAGCCGTTTACTCCATCAGATGATGTTGATGCGCAGTTATATGACGGTTTCTTTAGCGATGCCGATCGGGCGGGTATGACGATTATCCGTCAGACCGCGCCGCAGAACTTGCCTGCGCTGGATTTAACCTTTGAAAGCCCCCGCGTAGCGAAACTGCTGTTCCGTTACCGCGCCCGCAATTTCCCCGGCACGCTGGATGACGCCGAGCAACAGCGCTGGCTGCAACATCGTCGTGAAGTGTTAAATGCCGAGAAAGTGCAGGCGTTTTTGCTGGAGCTGGAGTCACTGGCGAGTTTGCATGAGGCGGATCAGGAGAAGCTTGGGCAGCTAAAAGCGCTGTATTTGTATGCCCAGGAACTGGTTTCATAGCGAAAGTCAGGGGCGGTATTTTCCGCCCCCAGAGATTACACCAGCGCCCAGAGCAGCCAGGTCAAGGCGAAGCCGCTCAGGCCCATCAATGTGGTCAGCACCGTCCAGGTTTTCAAACCATCTGCTACCGACAGGCCGAGATAGCGCGTTACCACCCAGAAGCCCGCATCATTGACATGCGACAGCCCTAACCCGCCGAAGCACGCTGCCAGCGTCACCAGCACGCGCTGCATATCGCTCACCCCAGCCACTGCCTGCAACAGCAGGCCGCTGGTGGTCAGGATCGCTACGGTGGCGGAACCCTGTGAAGCACGCAGCGCCAGCGACAAAATAAACGCCGCCGGTACCAGCGGCAGATGGAGCGTTTCCAGCGTCACCGCCAGCGCTTTATCCACCCCTGACGCCACCAGCACTTTGCCGAATGCGCCACCTGCACCAGCGACCAGAATCACGCTCGCTGAAGTTGGAATCGCCCGGCCAGTCAGATCTTCCAGTTTGTCTTTGCTCCAGCCGCGACGTACACCCAGCAGCCAGGCCGCTAAACCTAACGCAATCAGCAGCGCAATCGGCGGCGTACCAATCACCATCATCACTTTACGCAGCACACTCTCTTCGGACAGCAAGGTGTGCGATAAAGTGCCCAGTACGATTAACGCGATCGGCACCACAATCAACCCGCTAATGGTCAGCGCGCCTGGCGGAGCCACTTCGTGCTTTTTCTCGCTGCCTTCCGGCTTCGCCATCTGCAACTGTTCCAGCACCTCGACCGACAGATGATAATGACGACGGTTCATCACTTTCGCCGCATAATAGCCGACGATACCGACTGGAATCGAAATCGCGATGCCGAGCATCATCAACCAGCCCATATCGGTATGCAGGATCCCTGCCGCCGCAGCCGCGCCCGGATGGGTCGGCAGCGCCGCATGAACCGTCAGCATCACGCCAGCCATGGGCAGACCAAACTTCAGCGGCGATACCCGAGCCACCTTGGTAAAGCCGTAGATCAGCGGGATAACGATAATAAAGCCGACCTCAAAAAATACCGGAATACCCAGGATAAACGCCGCCATCGTCAACGCGGCTACGGTGCGCTTCAGGCCGAGGGTTTTACTGAAGCGCTGCGCCAGCGACTCCGCGCCGCCCGACGCTTCAATGATCGCGCCAAGCATCGCCCCCAGCACGATGATAATGGTGATATGGCCGAGCAGACCGCCCATACCGCTGATAATCGTCTCCATGATTTTTTCAGCCGGAATGCCGGTAGCAACCGCCACCAGCAGGCTGACAATGAGCAGCGCAACAAAGGGGTGAACTTTCGCTTTGATAACCAGCAGCAGTAAGATCACGATGCTGGCGGACGCAATAGCTAACAGCAATGCGGTAGACATGGTAAGCCTCGGTAATAATTATCTTTTTGGGATTAAGGGGGTACAGCACAGCCTGGTGCCGGTACGTCAAAAGGACGACCAGAGCCACACCGGCGCCGAAACGCCGGTGTTATTTCATGGGTTATTTCAGGATTTCTTTGCCCAGGGCGCGAACCAGCCGAGGCCATTGACCGTGTTGCCACGGGGGATATATTCGCAGCCGATCCAGCCGTCATAGCCGACATCGTCCAGCAACGTGAACAGCCACGGATAGTTGATTTCCCCCTCATCCGGTTCATGCCGGTCCGGCGCGGAGGCGATCTGCACATGGCGATAGCGCCCGGCATACTGGCGAATCAGGTGGCTGAGATTGCCATCCACCAGCTGCGCATGAAACAGGTCAAGCTGAGTAGCAACATTAGGACGAGCAATCCGCTCAACCATTTCTAAGGTTTGATACTGGCTGGAATAGAGGTAATTCGGCTTGGTTTTCGGGTTCAGCGCTTCAATCAGTAGCGTGATGCCGTGCGGCGCAAAGCGCTCCGAGGCGTAACGCATATTGTTGACAAACGTATCGACATACGACTGACGATCGGCTCCCTCTGGCACGGTCGCCGCCATAATATGGACCTGCGGACAGTTCAGTGCCAGCGCATAGGTCAGCGCGCGATCAATATCGGCATGTGCATCGGCTTCACGACCGGGAATGGCCGATACGCCCCACTCACCCGCCGCCACGTTACCGGCCGCCGTGTTGAACAGTACCAGCCTGAGATGATTCTCATCCAGTAACTGCTTCAGCTGCGCTGCAGGATAGTCATAAGGAAACAGAAATTCCACCGCCTCAAAACCGGCCTGCGCGGCAGCGGCAAAGCGCTCCAGAAATGGCACCTCGTTAAACTGCGTAGATAAGTTGGCTGCAAACTTCGGCATTATCGACTCCTTAATTCCACCACTTCGTCATCCGTCAGATAACGAATGGCGCGGTCGCCCAGCGTAAACATCAGCCGTGCGGTCTCTTCCAGCTCTTCGGTATTGTCCGCCGCTTCACGCAGCGATTTTCCCACTACCACCGGGCCGTGATTAGCCAGCAGGAAAGCGCGATAGCGCGATGCCAGCCGCGCCAGATCCTCAGCCAGCCGCTGATCGCCCGGCTTATAATAAGGCACTACCGGCACGTCACCCACACGCATGACCACGTAAGGGGTAAACGGACGGATACAGTTTTGCGTGTCCAGCCCTTGCAGACATGAAAGCGCGGTCAGGTAATGGCTGTGCAGATGTACCACCGCTTTGCAGTCAGGATTATTCAGATAGAGCGCCCGATGAAAGGCGATCTCTTTCGACGGTTTATCGCCGGATAGCCACTCGCCTTCTGGCGTGACTTTCGACAGGCGCTCGCCATCCAGCTCGCCCAGGCAGGAACCGGTCGGCGTGGCCAGCAGATTGCCATCTTCCAGCAGCATCGACAAATTGCCGGCTGAGCCAGTGGCGTAACCGCGCTGAAAGAAGGAAGCACCGAGCTGTACCATCTCGGCGCGGGCCTGCTGTTCGTTAAGAGAATATTGTTCAGGCATGGGAAAACTCCGTTTGGGCGCGGCGGAAAAAGTGCTCATCACCAAAATTGCCGGATTTCAGCGCCAGCGACAGCGGCTGCCGAATATCGCGCACCCAGGGTACGCCAGGGGAGATGGTCGGGCCGATGTGAAATGCCGTGACGCCAAGGCTCTGCGCTACCACACCCGACGTTTCGCCGCCAGCCACGATAAAGCGCTGCCAGCCGCGTTTTTTCAGCTCACGCGTCACGGCGGCAAACAGATTTTCCACTGCCTCGCTGCTGCGCTGCGCGCCGTACTGCTGCTGGATTGCCTGCAAATTTTGCGCATCGGCCGTGGCGAACAGCAGCGGAGCCAGCGCCTGATGGCTGTTGGCATCAACCCAGTCGCAAAGCTGCAGGGCATAACTTTCGACATCGTCGAGACACCGTTCGACCTGCACTTCCTGCGCTGGTGCCTGCTGTCGATAGGCGCTGACCTGGCGATTGGTCATTTGCGAGCAGGAACCAGAGATAACTATGGCGCGCGTTCCCTGGGGACGACCGGCCTGTTCGGCGCTGCGGTGATCGGCATCGTCCTGTGCCCATTGCCGCGCCAGACCGATCGCCAGCCCGGAACCGCCGGTGACCAGACGCATGTCACGCAGCGCTTCACCCTGCGTCAGCAGGTGCTGTTCGTTCAGGGTATCGATTGCGACGTAGTGAATGCCCTGCTCACGCAGTTCGTCAAGCTTACAACGTACCGCGTCCACGCCCTGCTCAACCACCTGTGAGGCAATTAATCCCGCTTTGCCTTTGGCCTGGCGCTCCATCAACCGCAGCAGGTTGCTGTCAGTCATCGGCGTTACCGGATGATGGCGCATACCGGAATCTGACAGCAGTTGCTCGCCGACAAACAGATGCCCCTGATAAACGGTGCGGCCGTTCACCGGCAGTGCCGGACAGATCACCGTTTGCATTTCGCCAAGCGCCGCCAGCAGTGCATCGGTGACTGGTCCGATATTGCCCCGCTCGGTGCTGTCGAAGGTCGAACAATATTTAAAATAGAAGCGCTCGCAGCCCTGCTGTGGTAACCAGCTCAGCGCCGCCAGCGACTGCTCAATCGCCTGCTCAACCGGACAGGAACGCGATTTCAGGCTGATGACGATTGCCTGCGCGTCCAGCGCGTCGCTGTTATGCGGCACGCCATTAAACTGAATGGTGGAGAGACCGTTTTGCACCAAAAAACTGGCGATGTCGGTCGCACCGGTAAAATCGTCGGCAATGACTCCCAGTCGCATCAGGCTTTCTCCCCACCTTGCGGCAGCGTGATGCCGCTGAAAATTTTGATCACCGCGCTGTCATCTTCGCGGCCATAACCGGCATTGCTGGCTTCGGTAAACATATTGAGCGCAGTAGACGCCAGCGGCAGCGGGAAATGCAACGTTTTGGCGGTGTCGGCGACCAGATTCAGGTCTTTAACAAAAATATCGACGGCAGATTTAGGGCTGTAATCACCCTCGACCACGTGACGCATGCGGTTTTCAAACATCCAGGAATTGCCTGCGGCATGGGTAACCACGTCATACATGGTGTCGAGCGGAATGCCCGCACGCGCCGCCAGCGCCATCGCTTCTGCGCCCACCGCGATATGTACGCCCGCTAATAGCTGGTGGATAATTTTGACGGTAGAGCCCAGACCGATTTCGGCCCCAACACGATAGACTTTCGCCGCCACCGCATCCAGTACGGGTTGCAGTTTGGTAAAGGCTTCTTCACTGCCTGATGCCATCACGGTCATATCGCCCGTAGCGGCCTTGACCGCGCCGCCTAATACTGGCGCATCCAGCATTAATAGCTGATGCTCAGCCAGTTTTTGCTCAAACTGTTGCGCGTCCTGTGCAGAGATAGTAGAAGAGATCATCACCACCGTGCCGGGCTTCAGTTTTGCCGCCAGGCCATTTTCACCGAATAAAATCGCATTGACCTGCTTTGCATTCACCACCAGCAACAGCACCGCGTCGAGCTGATCGACAAAGCGGTCTGCTGAAGTCTGCGCATCACGCGCGCCCGCCTGACGCAGAAGGTCCAGCGCGGCAGGATTAAGATCCACGCCCCAGGTATTCAGACCCGCACGGATACAAGATTGCGCCGCGCCCATCCCCATTGAACCTAAACCGATAACACAGATGTTTGAGACTGGCATCGTCGCCCCTCTGTTAAATTAAGTGATTATTTGTTTGATGATGTTAATCCTGACAGGTCACCCGATGAAAAAATGTGTGTGGCATCACAAAAAATAACTTCAGCGCTTAGATGCAACAAATTTTCACACGCGCCCCACATCCGCGCCAGGCCTTAAGAGACGCGCTTCCAGGCAGGGATTCGTGCTTAAAGGCGGCAAATTTTCTGATCGCCTTACCTCTTAAATCCATTACAATGTGAAAAAATGATAATCATCAAGGAGACGATGTGATCCCGGTCGAACGACATCAACAGATTTTGGCGTTGGTTGCTGAGCGCGGTGTGGTCAGTATTGCGGAATTAACCGATCGTCTGGGTGTTTCGCACATGACGATCCGTCGTGACGTGCAAAAGCTGGAAGAGCAAGGCGCTGTGCTGTCCGTGTCAGGGGGAGTGCGCTCAGCGGATCGGCTGGCGGCGGAGCCTTCACATCTCACCAAAACCACGCTGTTTAATGATGAGAAAAATGCTATTGGCCGACTGGCGGCTCAGCATATTCCGCATAATAGCTGTATTTACCTGGATGCAGGCACCACGACGCTGGCGCTGGCACGTGAACTGGTGGATCGCAATGATTTGCTGGTAGTAACCAATGATTTCATGGTGACGAATTTGCTGATGGAAGCCAGCAGCTGCCGGGTGATCCACACCGGCGGCACGGTATGCCGCGAGAATCGTTCCTGCGTCGGGGAAGCAGCCGCACGTAGCCTGCGTCATCTGGCGATTGACATCGCGTTTATTTCATCGTTCTGCTGGGGGCCACGCGGCTTATTCACACCGGATGAAGACAAAGTTACGGTGAAGCAAACGGTCAGCGAAGTAAGCAGCAAGCGCGTGCTGCTGAGCGACAGTTCGAAGTACAACAAGATCGCGACATTTTTGGCCCTTCCGCTTGAGCGGTTTGATACTATTGTGACGGACGATCAGTTAAACCACACGGCGCGAGAATTATTAAGTGCCGGAGCATGGGAACTGGTTATTGCGGGGTAGAAGAGCGGATAGGTAACGTCTTTCTGTCAGCTTTCCCCCACCAGGTGGGGGAAAGCTGATACAAACTAACTTACATCTCTTCGCTGAACTGCGGCACCGGATTACGGAAGCTGCGAGTGACAAACGCCAGATACAGAATCCCGATCGTTGCCCAAATCAGACCCAGCACCATCGAACTCGCTTCCAGGTTGATCCACAACGCGCCGACGGTTAATGCGCCAAGCAGCGGCAGCAGCAGGAACTGGACGTTATCCTTCAGCGTGCGGTTACGCTTCTCACGGATCCAGAACTGGGCAATCACCGACAGGTTCACAAAGGTAAACGCCACCAGCGCACCGAAGTTAATCAATGCGGTCGCCGTCACCAGGTCGAAGTTAATCGCCATCAGGGCAATCGCACCGACCAGCAATACGTTCAGAGAAGGCGTACGCCATTTCGGATGGATGTAACCGAAGAAACGCTCCGGGAATACCCCGTCACGGCCCATCACATACATCAGACGTGAAACGCCGGCATGTGCCGCCATACCTGACGCCAGCACCGTCACCACCGAGAAAATCAAAATGCCAAACTGCAACGTTTTACCGGCAACAAACAGCATGATTTCTGGCTGTGAGGAATCCGGGTCCTGGAAGCGAGAAATATCCGGGAAATAGAGCTGCAGGAAGTACGATGCCACGATAAAGATCACGCCACCAATCAGGGCAGTCAGGAAAATCGCGCGCGGAATAGTACGTTCTGCATCTTTAGTCTCCTCCGACAAGGAGCTGATCCCGTCAAAGCCGAGGAACGAGAAGCAGAGAATTGTCGCCCCCGTAATCATCGGCACCACGTGCGCATTGTCTGACCAGAATGGCTTGCTGCTGGCCAGCGTACCTGCGCCTTCGCCGTTCGCCACGCCGTAAATCACCAGCGCAGTGATACCGACCATAACGATGACCTGCAACACCACAATCAGGCTGTTGAAGTTAGCGACCGTTTTAATGCCCTTCAGGTTAGAGAGCGTCATAAAGCCCACCAGCAGCACGACAAAAATCCACGAAGGAATGCCAGGCACCAGCGTTTCAAAATAGTTTTTAGCCAGCAGGATGTTAATCATCGGCATGAACAGGTAGTCCAGCAGCGATGACCAGCCCACCATAAAGCCGACGTGCGGACTGATAGCCTTCTGAGCATAGGTATAAGCGGAGCCCGCAGAGGGGAAGCGGCGTACCAGCTTGCCGTAGCTCACGGCGGTAAACAGAATCGCAATCAGCGCAAAGGCATAAGCGGTAGCAACGTGACCATCGGTTAACCCAGAGACGATACCAAAAGTATCAAACAGGGTCATAGGCTGCATGTAGGCCAGGCCCATCATGACGACCGGAAGTAAGGTCAGTGATTTTTTCAGATGCGCACGCTGTGGTGCGGCGGAGGTATTAAACGACATGCTTCAGTCCCCCCTGTACGGCAACCAGATCGGGTTGAGCCATGGGGAAACTGCGCAAAATGCGACAGGGAGTAAGGTTTGCAGTACGTGCGGCGCCGTAGTCATCACGAAAACGCGTACCAGCGTGGGCTGGTAGTGTGGAAAACATCCCCATCTTTGTATCCTCAATCTCACGCTTCAGCGTGTTTTCAGTGTTTATCTATCCGGGTGCGTGCCCGGCCTCGGTTAAGTCAGCGAAAACAATATGCAAAAAAATAACCGGCGCGATAAGCGTCGGTTATATTCTGTTTTTGCAGGGCGCGTATTCTGCCTCAATCTGTTGGCCCGACACAAGATGCCGGAACAATAAATATAAAAATTGCTCAGGCGTTTTTCAGCATCCAGTCGATCTCAGTAGCGGTAATCAACCGTTCGAACTGCATCAACTCGTAGTTTTTGCAGGTATGCCACACCTTACCGAAACGTTCGCCTACCAGTTTTTGCAGCGGATAGCTGTTTTCAAACTCATATAGAGCCTCGCTTTGGCGAACGAGCAACGCCAGCCCTTCCGCTTCGTGGCCGTTACCTGACACCGGATGCGGCAATGGCAGTTGCGTATCCAGCCCATGTAGCAGCCCGGCCAACACCGCTGAAACCACTAAATACGGGTTAGCATCCGCGCCAGCAACCCGGTATTCGATGCGGTGGTTCTCGACGTCACCGCAGGGAATACGGAGCGCCACCGTGCGATTGTTGTGTCCCCACGACGCCTGTAACGGCACACAGGCTTCCGGCACTAAACGTCGGTAGGCATTAACATTGGGTGCCAGCAGTGCCATTGAGGCGGGCATCAGGTCGATCATTCCTGCCAGCGCACGTTTTAACAAAGGGGAATCGCTGCCATCATCGCAGGCAAACGCATTATGATCGGCAGCATCCAGCAGACTGATATGCACATGCATACCGCTGCCTGCGTACTCTTCATAAGGTTTAGCCATGAAAGTCGCCGTCATGCCGTGATTTTCTGCCACCTGGCGAATCAGGCGTTTTAACTGAACCGCATGATCGCAGGCTTGCAGCACATCACGGGTATGGTGCAGGTTGATTTCAAACTGGCCGGGTGAAGCCTCTGCCAGCGCGCCATCGGCCGGAATACCCTGTAATTTAGCCATTTCATCAATATCACGCAGCACATCGGCGAAATGATCCAGATTATCCACCGAATAAACCTGGCTCTGCATGTTGCGTTCATCGCTACCCGGCGCACAAGGCGGCTGGATATACCCCTCCGCATCACGCTTTTTATCCACCAGATAGAACTCCAGCTCTACCGCTACCACCGGAAATAGACCTCGATTGCGTAGCTGCTGCCACAACGGGTTAAGAACATTTCGGGGTTCAACGTCAAAGGGAGTGCCATCTTGGTTGCGCATGGTTAACAGCAGTTGCGCAATATGTTCTGGATCGGCGGCGGAGGGAACTAAAGTATTGGGAACGGGAAGGCAAAGATTATCGGGCTCCCCCAATGATTGCCCGAGACCGGCGTCTTCTACCGTGTTGCCAAGAATATCCATAGCGAAGACAGATGCTGGAAAATAGCAGCCCTTTTCAAGCTTAAGAAGTGCGGCGACCGGAATACGTTTACCGCGAAAGACACCATTTAAATCATTTAACAAAACATCGACATACTGCGTTCCAGGATGGCGCTCCAGCCAGGCTTTCACCTCAAGCTGGAACGCGCTGGTTCGTCTCTCTTCGCTGTGTCGCGTAAAGTCTTCTACTTCTACCAGGTTTGTCATGATCTCACCCGCCCCGTAATTGGTTTGCGCAATGCTCAAAATAACCGCCACTTATCTAACATAGCGCCAACACAAAAAGTGTGCAAACGTAACAAATCTGTTTGAAGAACGAGCAGCGGATTGCTAGATTGACAAAATATTGCACATTTAAACGTCAGTTGTGCCTTTTCGGTCGATATTTCGAACAGCGATGAGGAAGAAGATGGGCATTGTTTTTGACAACCCGTTGATTGGCGTGGTGATGTGCCAAATCGACAAGGGCGGCCACCCTACGCAGATGGTGCACAACAAATACCTCGACGCCGTGACGTTATCTGGCGGCGTCCCGCTTGCCTTGTCCCACCATTTAATCCAGACCCCTCATCAGTTAGAAAACGCAATGGCAATTCTGGATGGCGTACTGCTGACCGGCAGCCCCAGCAATATCGAGCCCTGGCACTATGGTGAGGAAGGCAAAGAGCAGCATGCCGATCCGGGGCGCGATCGTCTGGCCTTCAGCCTGATTACGCACGCCATTGGCAAAAAGATGCCGATCTTCGGTATTTGCCGCGGAATGCAGGAGTTAGTCGTCGCTAACGGCGGCGCGCTTTATCGCCAGCTTAGCCAGCATCGTCAGTTTCAGCGTCATCATGAAGATCTCTCCCAACCGCTCGATCAACAATATGCACCCGTGCATGAGATTACGATTGAGCCAGACGGACTGCTCAGCACCCTTCTTGACTGCGCCACGCTGACGGTGAATTCATTGCATCAACAAGGGATCCGCGAGCCGGGTCCACAATTGCGCATCGAAGCACGTGCCTCCGACGGGCTGACAGAAGCGGTCAGTCTGCAACATCATCCGTTTGCACTCGCGGTGCAGTGGCATCCTGAATGGCACCCGGAAAGGTCGGCGGCATCGCGCCGGTTGTTCGATGGGTTTATCCACGCAGCAATCCGTTATCACAAGGAAAAGACACCATGAATGATGCCACTCTGGCACCCGGACGACGTTTATCGCAGATCCGGCAAGAGTTGGGATTGTCTCAGCGCCGCGTCGCTGAACTGGCAGGTTTAACACACAGCGCCATCAGTACCATTGAGCAGGATAAAGTGAGTCCGGCGATAAGCACCTTACAGAAATTGTTAAACGTGTATGGCTTATCGCTGTCGGCATTTTTCTCCGAACCGAAACAGGGCGCAATGCCGAAAGTGATCGTTCGACCGGACGATTTAGTGGAGATCGGCAGCCAGGGCGTGTCGCTCAGGCTGATTGATAACGGTCAAGCCCGCAAGCTGGACATGCTTTTAGAAACCTATCAACCCGGCGCCAGCACCGGTGAGAAACTGCGGCACCCCGGCGAAGAGACCGGCACGCTGCTGGAAGGGGAAATCACACTGGTAGTGAATGGACAAAGTTTTCATCTGTACGCCGGTGAAAGTTATGTCATCGACACCGGTTTGCCGCACAGCTTTACCAACACGGCAGACCAAACTTGTCGCATTGTCAGTGCCCATACGCCAGCTAATTTCTGATAAAAATTGCGCGTTGAGGAGGTTGAGATGAAATACGTTGAGAGTTATTACGCTGCAACAGCCAATCCTCATGAACCGTGGCCGCAGTTGCAGGAGAGCATTCAGTGTGACGTTTGCATTATTGGCGGTGGCTTTACCGGTTTGTCCGCCGCGCTTTACCTGACCGAAGCAGGTTATGACGTGGTGGTTCTGGAAGCGGCACGCGTGGGTTTCGGGGCCAGCGGGCGCAATGGCGGTCAGGTGGTTAACTCCTACAGCCGCGACGTTGATGTGATTGAACAACATTATGGCAAGGAAAGCGCGCGTATGCTGGGCAGCATGATGTTTGAAGGCGCCGGGATCATACGTGATCGCATTGATCGTTATGCCATTGCCTGTGACTATCGCCCCGGCGGAATTTTCGCCGCGTTAAATGCACGGCAAATGGGCCACTTGCGCAACCAGAAAAAGCTGTGGACCCGCTACGGCAACCACGATCTCGAACTCCTGGATGAGCGCGGCATTCGCCGGGAAGTGGCAACAGAGCGTTATGTTGGCGGCCTGCTGGACAAGCGTGGCGGACACCTGCATCCACTGAACCTTGCATTAGGCGAAGCAGAAGCGATACGCCGTCACGGCGGACGTATCTATGAACAGTCCGCGGCAGTAAACGTAGTTTACGGATCGCCGAATCGCGTCTAAACAGCGCAAGGCGAAGTGACGACAAGCTATGTCATTTTTGCCGGTAATGCCTATTTACCGACCAGCATTGAACCGCGCCTTAGCGGTAAAAGCATGCCGTGTGGCTCACAAATTGTGGCGACAGAACCGCTGAGCCGCGATCAGGCGCTGACGCTGCTGCCAAATAATTACTGTGTAGAAGACTGTAATTACCTGCTGGATTATTTCCGGCTGACCGCCGATAACCGCCTGCTGTATGGCGGCGGCGTGGTTTACGGAGCGCGTGAGCCGGGCGATATTGAGGCATTGATTCGTCCTAAACTACAACGCACCTTTCCACAGTTGCATGATGTCAAACTGGAGTTTGGCTGGAGCGGCAATTTCCTGTTAACCCTGTCGCGTATGCCGCAGTTTGGCCGGTTAGAGAACAACGTTTACTTTATGCAGGGTGACAGCGGTCACGGTGTGACCTGCACCCATCTCTCTGGCAAGTTGATCAGCGAAGTGCTACGCGGCGATGCCGAACGCTTTGACGCCTTTGCTAATCTGCCGCATTTGCCGTTCCCCGGCGGAAGACGCTTTAAAGTGCCACTGACGGCAATGGGCGCGGTATGGTATGCGATACGGGATCGACTGGGCGTTTAGAGAAGCCCGCGCTGGGCTATTCCCTTTGCACTATTTCAGCTTATCTACCACATCCTGCCAGACAAACGGCGTGACATCGCGATAATGCAGGTTTTTCTGCGCCAGCCTGGCGGGTAGATCTTCCTGTACAGATTGCGTAGCCTGACTCATTGCCGCCATCACACCCACATCCCGCAAGGTCTTAACGACTTCACCCATCTCTTCGGCGCGGCGCACGCCGTGTTCTGCCACACGGCTAATCAGGTAGTGCGGAAATTGTGCATCCCAGCCCAGTGACGGAAAACTCGCGTGCAGCGAAGCCAGCACTGCGTCCTCCACGCCGTACTGTCGGGCGGCGCTCAGGCATTCCGTTGTCAGGGCCTCAAGCCCTTTGATCATGACGCTACGACACATCTTAATCGCCGAAACATCACCAATACGTTCACTGGCGGCTCGTGCATTACAGCCCAGCTCACACAGACTTTCCGCAACGCGGTATGCCGCCGCCCCGCCAAGCAGCAACGGCGTGCTGAGTCGGCCTGGCGGTACGGGCGCCATTACCGCAACATCCAGATAGGTTCCGGCGCCCGCCGCTACCGCTTTTGCGCCTGCACGCTTGGTCTCGGGTGCGACGGAGTTAAAGTCGAGAAAAACCTGCTCTGAACCCAGCAGCGGCGCAGCTTGTTCTGCGACCTCCCGCGCGCTGGCCGCTGTCACCAGCGAGAACACCAAATTAGCGCCGTCCAGGGCTTCAGCCAACGACCCCGTCGGCTGTACGCCAGCCTGCACAGCCAGCTCGCGCAGATGCTCCGCCTGGGTGCCAGAGAATTTTTTGTCCCATACGCTTACGTCTGCCACACCAGCCAAATCCCGGGCATAGATCTGCCCCGCTTCGCCAAAACCGACTATTGCAATACGCGTCATTCTATTCTCCTTAGTTGCCGGACCACAGCGAGCCCGGAATCGCCACCCGGCCATCAAACAGTAACCGTGCGGTGCGGATCAGACCGCTGTTGATCACTCTGCCTTCCACATCGCGGGTTAACATCACGCTGAATTCGCCGGTTGGATACTCCACCGCCAGTCGTTGCTGGCGTGCATCACTGACATGTGCCAGTTGGTCAGTCACTGAACCGGGAATCAAACAGGCGGTTGCTACACTGACCGCGCCCAGCACGCCGATCGATGCATGGCTACGATGCGGGATAAAAGTGCGTGTGCTAATGCTACCGCCCTGGGTCGGTGCCGCAACGAGGGTCATTTTGGGTACGCTACGCTGCGAGACGTCCCCCAGGTTCATACATAAACCGGCCTGGAGACGAATCGTTTCCAGCCGCGCCTTCAGCTCATCGTCATTATCTAACTGCTCGCGTGTTTCCAGCCCGCTGCGCTGAAGATCGGCAGCCCGGATCAGTACTACCGGCACGCCATCAATGCGCACATCGCCCTGATATTCAACGGCGCCGTCTGGCGTGGCGATCTGTGCTTCAGCGATCTGCCCGGTATTCACCATAAAATTCGCACCGGGGTCAGCGCGCCTTTAATGGTCACCAGCCCTTTCTCAAGCGCGAAGGGACCGACTGCCGCAAGAATATTGCCGCAGTTTTGGCCATAATCGACGTCGGCATCCGGGCGTGATGACGGGGAAACAATCGCCACCTTGCTGGTGAGCGGATCGGCACCACCAATGCCGTCAATCTGCCGCGCATCCGGCGATCCCATCACCGCCAATAACACCTGGTCGCGGGTAGCAAGGTCGGCTGGCAAATCTGACGCCAGAAAACAGGCGGCCTTTGACGTGCCGCCACGCCTTATTACGCAAGGCAGAAGCGTTTGTTTCATCAGCTATTTTTCAACTCATCAAGAGAATCAACATAACGCAGCCCCTTTTCGGCCAGCTGCGGACGCATCTGGTAAATATCCAGTCCGAGTTCCCCCGCCGCCAGCCGCTGACGTTTTCCCTCTTCCGCATCCTCACGTTTCTGCGCGGCCTCTGCCACCGCCGTGGCCTGCTCACGTGGCACAACTACTACGCCGTCATCGTCCGCAACGATAATATCGCCGGGATTGACCAGCTGCCCGGCACAGGTCACCGGCACGTTCACCGATCCCAGTGTCGCTTTCACTGTGCCCTGCGCATAAACGGCACGCGACCACACCGGGAAATTCATCTCGCGTAATGTCTGGCTATCGCGAATACCGATGTCGCCGACTAACGCCACCACGCCACGAGCCTGTAGCGATGACGCCAGTAAATCGCCAAAAAAACCATCATGGCAATCGGACGTCGGAGCGACCAGCAATATATCGCCAGGCTGACATTGCTCGACCGCAACGTGGAACATCCAGTTATCACCGGGCGAAACCAGCACGGTGACGGCGCTGCCCGCGACCGTACGGTTTTGCTGAATCGGCCGTATCCGCACATCCAGCAACCCGCTGCGTCCCTGCGCTTCATGCGTTGTCGCCACGCCATAGCGAGCAAAACGGGACAGTATGTCGCTTTCGGCGCGGGCAATGTTTCTGACTACGACGCCCTTTTTATTCACCAGGCTCATGACAAATCCTCCGTCACGCGGGGGAACAGGCTTTGATACCCTTCGCCATGACTGATCACTTTAGGCGAGGCGATCCCGACATTACGTTTGGCCTGTACGCCGCGTTGTAATGCCACGCGCGTATAGTATTCCCACAGATGCTCCTGCCCCGCCATGCACTGAATGGCCGCGTATTTTTTGTCCCACACCGACGTGATGTCCAGTAAGACATCCGGCTTCCAGTTGCACTGCTCTGGCTGATGTGGCTCAAAGCAGTAAACCGGCGGTGCGCCGATGATCTGTTCACCCGGACGATAGCCTTCGGCCTGGGCGATGATTCGCGCTTCCTGGGTCAGATTAGCGGCCAGTGGATGATCATAGTTATACGGATCGTTTACCGAATGGGTCAGGACAAAGTGCGGCTGTACTTTACGGAACACATCGGCAAGGCGAAACAGCGTCTCTTTGTCTGCACGCAGCGGATAATCGCCAAGATCAAAAAACTCAATGCTGGCCCCCAAAATTTTAGCGGCCGCTTCGGCTTCAGCCTGTCGGTTCTGCTTGACGAGGGTTTCAGTCATGTTGCTTTTACGCCATAATTTGGCCGATTCGCCACGCTCGCCGTAGGAAAGACACACCACATGCACGTCGTAACCTTGTGAGGCATGCAGCGCAATGGCGCCACCTGAACGCCAGACAAAATCTGCGGAATGCGCGCTGACCACTAAAGCACTTTTCTTCATCTTTTCCATTTCAGGTTCCTGCGTTTTGCGTTTTTTTTCATCCTGCCATGGTGATCACCAGGCGGATAATGCCTTTCATTGCGTGATCTATGAATTTTATTTATGTTGTGACTTAGATCTCCCTCTTCGCCCGGATAAAAATGAAAAAATCACATGATGAATATCCGTTAAAAATTATGCAAATACGTGCGTTTTGCATGATTGCTGAACGTGGCATGGTCTCGGAAGCGGCAAACAATTTATTTCGCACTCAGTCTGCTAACACCCGTTCTATTCGTGATCTTGAGCACACTTTATCGACACCACTATTTGAGCGTCATGCCAGCGGAATGCTGTTAACCGAGATGGGAAAATGCGTGCTGCCACAGGCAATTGCGCAACTGGTGATACGGCATCCCGGCGTCAAAGTGGTGACTAATGAAAGTGCCTTCAGTGCATTAGTGACAGAGCTGCGCGCGGGAGATATTGATTTTATCCTTGGTGCGCTGCGTCAGGATAAAGGCGTGCTGGATATTCATAATCAGGTGTTATTTGAAGAAAAATTGATTCTGCTGGCGCGTCCCGATCATCCGCTGGCGGATCGTAAAATTACTCCTTTCGATTTGGCGCAAACGCAGTAGATTTTGCCGCGCGATAATACCCCGTCACGCCATTTGCTGAATCAGGTATTTCAGAAGTCAGGTATGCAAACGCCGCAGCCGGTCGTGGAAAGCGGTGACCTGGCGATAGTGCGCGGCCTGCTGCTTAACTCAGATATGATGGCGGCCCACGCGATTTGCCGCCCGTGAAAGGCGATGCAGCGCTGTCGCGTCACATCGGCACCAGTTTGATGAGCGATGAGTTTGATATGTCGTTTTTTATGGATACCCCGCTGGATCATGGCTTGTTTTCCCCGCTCTCGGCGCTGATCCCGTTTAAACCAGACTGGCCAACCAAAGTCATTCCGTTGCAGGAAAAGAGAAGGTAGAGTGATGTCGGGCTGGGCTGGTATGAACCTCAGCCCAGCTTCTCCTCATTCCAGCGGCATCTTAACCGGATCGTCATAGGTATAGTCGAATCCCAGCTCGCTACAAATGCGCGTGCCATCAATTAACTTACCGCTCTGCTGTCTTTCGTCTGGTAAGAACTGTGGCGGCTCCAGCCCTAGCTGGCGTGAGACGCCCGGATAAAATTCCGCGCGTGTCGGATGCTTCGGCGCGCACAGATTATACACATGCCCGCCTTTCGGCGTTCGCAGCAGCAGCGTTATCGCTTCTACCACATCATCCAGATGCACCAGATTCACGCCCTGCGCGCCCTCTGTCACCTCTTTTTTACCGGCCAGAAAACGCCCTGGATGACGCTTCGGCCCCACCAGCCCTGCCAGCCGTAAAATATCCACGCTGGTACCGGGTAAGTCATGCAGCCAGTTTTCCAGCGTTACCAGCGTTTTTCCTGCCTGGGTTTCTGGTTCAAGCGGGCTGTTCTCCTTCTTCACACCAGAACCGTTGCCGTATACCGAGGTAGAGCTGGTGAAGATAATGCGCGGAACGTGATGCACCAGCGCGCTGTCCACCACGTTTTGTACCGCCTGCAAATATTTTTCTCCCCCTTCAGCGGTGCGGCTGGCGGGCAACGTTACCACCAGCGCATCCACGCTTAATAGCGGCTCCAGATCTTCCGCTTCGCAGATCATTTCCGGCGTCAGTTCTAACTGAAATGCCTCGATGCCACAGCGGCGTGCCGCTTCTACCCCATCCGGCGTGGTTTTGCTGCCCGTGACCTGCCAGCCGCGTGCGGTCAGCGCCATCGCCAGCGGCATTCCCAGCCATCCCAGCCCCACGATTGCGACCTTCTTCATATTTGTCCTCCGACTGTGCGCATCCAGATGTTATTCATACTAGTGCTAGCCCCGATTGCAAACCAGCGTAAAACTGTTTCGACTCTTTCTGAACGTAAAGTTAAAAAAGGGTTGCGATTTAACGTTATCCTGGTTAGGTTAATCAGCACATAAATGAATACTCATTCATCTGGAATTTATATGACACGCGTTCAGTTCAACCACCATCATCACCATCATCCTGACTAGTCTTTCAGGCGATGTGTGCTGGGAGACGTTCAAGATCTTCCAGTGGTGCGAACGCAAAAGAACCCCCGGAAGATTATCTTCCGGGGGTTTTTTTATGGGCTGACGCAACCAGACCGTTTCGCAGACAGGATTCAATAAGAGGACAGGAACCATGTTAGATAACACCCGTTTACGCATAGCTATGCAAAAATCTGGCCGTTTAAGTGATGATTCACGTGAACTGCTGGCGCGCTGTGGCATTAAGATTAACCTTCAGCAGCAACGCCTGATTGCGTTTGCGGAGAACATGCCTATCGACATCCTGCGGGTGCGCGATGACGATATTCCTGGCCTGGTTATGGATGGCGTGGTCGATATCGGTATTATCGGCGAGAACGTGCTGGAAGAAGAGCTGCTGACCCGCCGCGCGCAGGGCGAAGATCCGCGTTATTTCACGCTACGTCGCCTTGATTTCGGCGGTTGCCGCCTGTCGCTGGCGATGTCGGTTGATGACGAATATACCGGCCCGCAATGTCTGCACAACACCCGTATCGCGACCTCTTATCCTCATCTGCTGAAAAAATACCTCGACCAAAAAGGCGTCAGCTTCAAGACCTGTATGCTAAATGGTTCGGTTGAAGTTGCACCGCGAGCTGGCCTGGCCGATGCTATCTGTGATTTGGTTTCTACAGGTGCGACGCTGGAAGCGAACGGTTTGCGTGAAGTCGAGGTGATTTATCGCTCCAAAGCGGTGCTGATCCAGCGCGATGGTGAAATGCCGGGTGCGAAACAAGAACTGATCGACAAATTGATGACACGTATTCAGGGCGTCATCAAAGCGCGCGAGTCTAAATATATCATGATGCATGCCCCCAGCAATCGTCTGGAAGAGGTGATTCAACTGCTGCCAGGTGCCGAACGCCCAACCGTGCTGCCATTAGGCGGCGATCAGGCCCGGGTAGCCATGCACATGGTTAGCAGCGAAACGCTGTTCTGGGAAACCATGGAAAAACTAAAAGCGTTAGGTGCCAGCTCCATTCTGGTGCTGCCGATTGAGAAGATGATGGAGTAAGTCATGGCCTTTGCAACCCCAATCGACTGGCAACAGTGCAACGCAGAACAGCAGCAGGCACTGTTAATGCGCCCGGCAATCGCCGCTTCTGGAAGCATTACCCAAACCGTGCGCGAGGTTCTGGAGCAGGTCAAAATCAACGGTGATGAAGCACTGCGCGCGTTTAGCGCACGCTTTGACAAAGTGCAGGTTGAAAATCTGCGCGTCACGCCGCAGCAAATCGACGATGCCTGCGCACGTTTAAGCGAGACGCTAAAACAAGCGATGGCGATTGCTGTCAGCAATATTGAGACATTCCATAAAGCGCAAATTCTCGCGCCTGTCGATATTGAAACCCAACCCGGCGTGCGCTGCCAACTGTTGACTCGTCCGGTAAAATCGGTGGGTCTGTATATTCCTGGCGGATCCGCCCCACTGTTCTCAACGGTGTTAATGCTGGCCACGCCCGCACGCATTGCCGGTTGTGGTCGCGTGGTGTTGTGTTCACCGCCGCCGATTGCCGATGAAATCCTGTATGCGGCAAAACTTTGCGGCGTGGAGGAGGTTTTCCAGGTTGGCGGTTCGCAGGCGATTGCTGCCCTCGCCTTTGGCACCGAAACCGTGCCGCGCGTTGATAAGATTTTTGGTCCGGGCAATGCTTACGTTACTGAAGCTAAACGTCAGGTCAGCCAGAGTGTAGATGGCGCAGCGATTGATATGCCAGCGGGTCCGTCAGAAGTGCTGGTGATTGCCGATGAAGGCGCAACGCCGGCGTTTGTGGCTTCTGATTTGCTGTCGCAGGCCGAACACGGCCCGGATTCACAGGTTATTCTGCTGACGCCTTCTGCGGCGCTGGCGCAAGGCGTCGCCGACGCGGTGGAACAACAGCTGGCACAGCTGCCGCGAGCGGCTACCGCACGCCAGGCGCTGGAAAGCAGTCGTCTGATCGTGGCACGCGACCTGGAACAGTGCGTTGAAATCTCCAACGCTTACGGCCCGGAGCATCTGATTATTCAGACGCGCCAGCCACGCGATCTGGTGGATTCCATCACCAGCGCGGGTTCCGTATTTCTTGGCGACTGGTCACCGGAATCAGCGGGCGATTATGCGTCAGGCACTAATCACGTATTGCCGACGTATGGCTATACCGCGACCTGCTCCAGCCTGGGGCTGGCTGATTTTCAGAAACGCATGACGGTACAAGAGCTGACGCCACAAGGCTTTCTTAACCTGGCCGCCACCATTGAAACGCTGGCCGCCGCAGAACAGTTAGATGCCCACAAAAATGCCGTTACCTTGCGCGTTGCCGCATTAAAGGAGCAAGCATGAGTCTGAATGTTGAAGCGTTGGCGCGCGAAAATGTACGTGCATTGACGCCCTATATGTCGGCGCGTCGCCTTGGTGGTAACGGTGATGTCTGGCTGAATGCCAACGAATTTCCGCTCGCGGTGCCGTTTGAACTGTCGCAGCAGACGCTGAATCGTTATCCCGAATGTCAGCCAAAATTAGTGATTGAGCGCTACGCCGCCTATGCCGGCTTGCAGCCTGATCAGGTACTGGCAAGCCGCGGGGCAGATGAAGGTATCGAGCTGCTGATGCGCGCATTCTGCGAACCCGGCAAAGACGCAATATTGTTCTGCCCGCCAACCTATGGCATGTATAGCGTCAGTGCCGAAACCATTGGCATTGAATATCGCACTGTTCCGGCCTTAGATAACTGGCAGCTTAATCTGCCTGCGATTGCCGACAAGCTGGATGGCGTGAAAGTGGTCTACCTGTGCAGTCCCAACAATCCCACTGGCAACCTGATCAATCCAGACGATATACGCCAGTTACTGGACATGACCGCTGGAAAAGCACTGTTGGTGGCCGATGAAGCCTATATTGAATTCTGCCCGGAAGCGACGCTGACAGGCTGGCTGAAAGATTATCCACATCTGGTGGTGCTGCGCACATTGTCCAAAGCCTTTGCGCTGGCTGGTCTGCGCTGCGGATTTACGCTCGCGAATAAGCCCGTGATCGATCTGCTGCTGAAGGTCATTGCCCCTTATCCGCTGGCAACGCCAGTTGCGGATGTTGCGGCCCAGGCGCTAAGCGAACAAGGTATTGCCTTGATGCGTGAACACGTTGCGCAGTTGAACGACAACCGCAACTGGCTACTGACGCAGCTGGATCAGTGCGCCTGCGTCGTGGAGACCTTTGCCAGCGACACCAATTATGTGCTGGCGCGCTTCGCAGATTCACCACGCGTCTTTAAAACCCTGTGGGATCAGGGCATTATCCTGCGTGACCAAAACAAAAATCCGGGCCTGTCGGGATGCCTGCGCATTTCCATCGGCACGCGGGAAGAGTGCCAGCGTGTGATCACCGCGCTGCAAGCCATATCAGTGGAGCAAGCATGAGCCAAAAGACCCTTTTTATTGACCGCGACGGCACCATCATTTCTGAGCCGCCTGTAGATTTCCAGGTGGATCGCATGGACAAGCTGGCGTTTGAGCCTAATGTCATCCCAACGCTGCTGGCGCTACAAACCGCCGGTTATCGTCTGGTGATGATCACCAATCAGGATGGTTTGGGCACCACCAGTTTTCCGCAGGCCGACTTTGATGGCCCGCATAACCTGATGATGCAGATCCTGACCTCGCAGGGCATCCGGTTTGATGACGTGCTGATTTGCCCGCACATGCCTGACGACAACTGCGATTGCCGCAAGCCGAAAACTAAAATGGTCGACGCGTGGCTGGCAGAAGGCGCAATTGATGTAGCAAACAGCTATGTGATTGGTGATCGCCTTACCGATGTGCAGCTGGCGCAAAACATGGGCATTCAGCCGATCCGCTACGGTGCCGACGGTGAAGACTGGAACGCCATCCAGCAGCGCTTAACCCGACGAGATCGCTATGCGCTGGTAAACCGCAATACCAAAGAAACCCAGGTCAAAGTGGAAGTATGGCTGGATCGCGAAGGCAGCAGCAAGATCAATACCGGGGTCGGTTTCTTTGATCACATGCTGGACCAGATCGCGGTACACGGCGGCTTCCGCATGAATATTGAAGTAAAAGGCGATCTTTATATCGACGATCACCACACGGTTGAAGATACCGGTTTAGCGCTGGGCGAAGCCTTATTGAAGGCACTGGGCGACAAACGCGGCATTGGCCGTTTCGGCTTTGTGCTGCCAATGGACGAATGCCTGGCACGCTGTGCACTGGATATTTCTGGCCGCCCGCATATCGAATTCAAAGCAGAGTTTAACTATCAGCGCGTCGGCGATCTCAGCACTGAAATGGTCGAGCACTTCTTCAGTTCGCTGTCCTACAGCATGATGAGCACCCTGCATCTCAAAACCAAAGGGAAGAACGACCATCACCGCGTTGAGAGTCTGTTCAAAGCCTTTGGCCGGACCTTACGCCAGGCGATTCGCGTTGACGGCAACACCCTGCCGAGTTCGAAAGGAGTGCTGTGATGAATGTGGTGATCCTTGATACCGGCTGTGCCAACCTGTCTTCGGTAAAGTGGGCGGTTGAGCGGCTTGGCTATACCCCGGATGTCAGCCGTGATCCTGACGTGGTGTTGCGTGCAGACAAGCTGTTTCTGCCCGGCGTAGGGACGGCCCAGGCGGCGATGAACCAGCTTCAGGAGCGCGACTTGATCGAGCTGGTCAAAACCTGTACTCAGCCCGTGCTGGGTATCTGTCTCGGCATGCAGTTGCTGGGGCGTGGCAGCGACGAGAACGGCGGGGTTTCCACGCTGGGCATTATTGATGAGCCGGTTTCCCTGATGGATACGCAAGGTTTGCCGCTGCCGCATATGGGCTGGAACCGCATCACTGCGCAGGCTGGTCATCATCTGTTCCGCGGCATCGACGATGGCAGCTACTTCTACTTCGTACATAGCTACGCAATGCCGGTGAATGCCGCCACTATCGCGCAATGCCATTACGGTTTACCGTTCACCGCTGCGCTGCAAAAAGATAATTTTTTCGGTGTGCAATTCCATCCCGAACGCTCCGGCAAAGCGGGCGCGCAGTTGCTAAAAAATTTCCTGGAGATGTGATGATTATCCCCGCGTTAGATTTAATTGACGGCAATGTCGTTCGCCTGCATCAGGGCGATTACGGCCAGCAGCGCGACTACGGTAGCAACCCGCTGCCACGTCTGCAGGATTATGCCAGCCAGGGTGCCACTGTGCTGCATCTGGTGGATTTAACTGGCGCGAAAGATCCGGCCAAACGCCAGATCCCTCTGCTTAAAACCTTACTGAATGGCGTTGACGCCATTGTCCAGGTTGGCGGCGGTATTCGTACTCGCGATGATGTAAAAGCGTTGCTGGATGCGGGTGCCAGCCGCGTGGTGGTCGGTTCCACCGCAGTAAAACAGCCTGAAGAGGTGAAGCAATGGTTTGAAGAGTTTGGTGCCGAGGCGATTGTACTGGCATTAGACGTGCGCATTGACGCTAATAATCGCAAAGAAGTAGCGATCAGCGGCTGGCAGGAAGCGGCGGGCGTGACGCTGGAAGATATCATTGAACAGTTCCAGTCGGTTGGCCTGAAGCATGTGTTGTGCACCGATATTTCACGTGACGGCACGCTGAGCGGCTCCAATGTGGAGTTGTATCAGGAAGTGACCGCACGCTATCCCGCGATTGCCTTTCAGTCTTCCGGTGGCATCGGTGAGCTCAGCGACATCGCCGCACTGCGCGGCAGCGGCGTACAAGGCGTGATTGTTGGACGCGCCTTGCTGGAAGGTAAATTCACAGTTTCGGAGGCAATCGCATGCTGGCAAAACGGATAATTCCTTGTCTTGATGTGCGTGACGGTCAGGTTGTTAAAGGCGTTCAGTTTCGCAATCACGAAATTATTGGTGACATCGTACCGCTGGCGCAGCGATACGCTGAAGAAGGCGCTGACGAGCTGGTGTTTTATGATATTACCGCTTCATCCGCTGGCCGTGTGGTAGACAAAAGCTGGGTATCACGCGTGGCAGAAGTGATCGATATTCCATTTTGCGTCGCGGGCGGGATTAAAACCCCGGAAGATGCAGCGCGCATTCTGGAGTTTGGCGCGGACAAAATCTCTGTTAACTCGCCAGCGCTGGCCGATCCCACGCTGATTACCCGCCTTGCCGACCGTTTTGGCGTGCAGTGTATTGTTGTGGGCATTGATACCTGGTTCGACGAAAACAGCCATAAATATCATGTCAATCAATATACCGGCGATGAGTCCCGTACTCGCGTAACGACCTGGGAAACCCTCGACTGGGTGCAGGAAGTGCAAAAGCTGGGCGCAGGCGAAATCGTGCTTAATATGATGAATCAGGACGGTGTGCGTAACGGCTACGATCTGGTGCAGCTTAAGAAAGTACGTGAAGTCTGCAACGTGCCACTGATTGCTTCTGGCGGCGCAGGCACGATGCAGCATTTTTTTGATGCCTTTGAGCAGACCAACGTCGATGGCGCACTCGCAGCATCGGTGTTTCATAAACAGATTATTAATATCGGTGAGCTGAAAAGTTTCCTGATTGACAACGGTGTGGAGATTCGCGCGTGTTAACAGTTCAACAACTGGCTCAACTCAACTGGAATAAAACGCAAGGCATGATGCCGGTTATCGTCCAGCATAGTGTCTCTGGCGAAGTGCTGATGCACGGTTACATGGATAAAGAGGCACTGGCGAAAACGCTGCAAGACGGCAACGTGACGTTTTTTTCCCGCACTAAAAACCGCTTATGGACCAAAGGCGAAACCTCGGGCAATTTTCTGAAAATGGTCAGCATCACGCCAGACTGTGATAACGATACCTTGCTGGTACTGGCTAATCCGACAGGCCCAACCTGCCATCTTGGCATCTCAAGCTGCTTTTCGCCTGCTGCGCCAGAGTGGACCTTTTTATATCAGCTGGAGCAGCTGCTGGCCGAGCGTAAAAACGCCGATCCTGACAGTTCTTATACCGCGAAACTTTATGCCAGCGGCACCAAACGCATCGCGCAAAAAGTGGGTGAAGAAGGCGTTGAAACGGCGCTGGCCGCGACCGTGAACGATCGTCACGAGCTGACCAATGAAGCGTCAGATTTGCTCTATCATCTGCTGGTTTTGTTGCAGGATCAGGATTTAAACCTCAGTACCATCATCGCCAATCTGCGTTCCCGCCATAAATAAACGTGCAATATACTGCTCAAAATTGTGCTGGGCTGGCGATTTTGAGCAGTATGCTTCTCAAAAAAAGTAACGCTAATATTGCGCAATATATTGCTCAAGCGAGACGTGCAATAGTAACCCTGCAATTAGGTGGCGATAGCCATGTCTGAAATAGCGCCATCCTTAAAAAAACCAAAAGCCAGTGGCTTGCACCAGCGTATGATTTTGCGTCAATGAAAGTCGATCCAGAGAAAACACTTCGCACCACGCAGTGGGGTTCGCCTGACGAAGAGAATGGACATTATCAGTGGCACCGAAATTGCTAAAGCATTGCACGATTTCATTCCACAGATGACGTTGTTGACTCAGCTTGCTGCTCAAGGAGAAGTGAATGACCACACATGAAAAACTGATCGTCCTGCTCGACCAGCATCAGGCGCGTTACCGACTCATGGCGCATGAAGCGACGGGAAAATGTGAAGCTGTGGCGGCGATTCGCGGCACGCATATTGGACAAGGTGCCAAAGCCCTGGTGTGCCACGTTAAAGGTAACGGCGTGAAGCAGTATGTCCTGGCCGTGTTGCCAGCCGATCAGCAGGCCGATCTCAGCAAAGTAGCAGAAGCGGTGGGCGGACGGCGCGCGTCACTGGCCAGCCCGGCGGAAGTGGATACGCTGACCGGCTGTGTATTTGGCGCGATTCCACCGTTTAGCTTTCACCCCGATTTAAAGCTGGTAGTCGATCCGCTGCTGTTTGAGCGCTTTAGCGAGATTGCCTTTAATGCAGGCGTACTGGAGCGTTCTGTCATCTTAAACACCGAAGACTATCGTGCCTTGTGCCGAGGTGAATGGTGCAATGCTAACATAGTGAAATTAATCCGGTAATTGCCATCACATCAGGTGAAAGGTACTCTGCGTGCTTCAACATCACGGATAAAAGAAGATATTTTTTATGGCAATGTTTTTCACTAAAACACGCCTGCGTCAGACGCTGGCGATGGCGATGATGGCGGGTTGCGCTTTCAGTGCGCAGGCAAAAATAGAACAGGTACGTTTCGCTGTTGATCCCACCTACCCTCCTTTTGAGTCTAAAACGCCACAGGGCAAACTGGTCGGTTTTGACATCGATCTGGGTAATGCTCTGTGCGAGCAGATGCAGGCAAAATGTGTGTGGGTAGAAAGCCAGTTCGACGGCATGATCCCGGCACTTAAAGCGCGTAAATTTGATGCCATTCTTTCTGATATGGGCATTACCGAAGAACGTATGAAGCAGATTAACTTCACCGTGCCGCTTTACGATACGCATACTCAGCTCATAGCACGCAAAGGTGCCGGTATCCTGCCAACCGCTGACTCGCTGAAAGACAAAACCGTCGGCGTTGAGCAAGGTACCGTGCAGGAGCGCTACGCGCTGGCCAAATGGCAGCCGCATGGCGTAACGGTGGTGCCATATGGCGATCAGGCACAAGTTGAAAGCGATCTGGTTTCTGGTCGTCTGGATGCCATTTTCACTGACGCAGCGCAGGCCGCGATTGGCTTTTTAAAACAACCGCAGGGCAAAGATTTCGAGCTGGCTGGTCCGATTGTGCAGGATCCGATTATCGGCCCAGGCACAGCGATTGGTCTGCGTAAAGATGACACTGAATTAAAAACTGCGCTCGATAAGGCGTTCGGTGAAATCAAGCAGAACGGCACATTTGATAAGATTCAGAAAAAGTATTTCGCGACCGACATCTCTATTCAGCCGTAATAACGCAGGCGGCATTTCATTTGTGCCGCCTGTTGTAATTCAGCACTATACTTCTCTTTTTCTGCTTAATTTAAAGGCGTTACATTTTTCGCCCACTGCTGATTACAGGACCGTTATGCATCAACAACATCATCCTCTGCTAAGCGCCTCGTTGGGTACTCAACGGGAAATCATTAGTTTCCACTTCGGCGAAGACAATAAGCGCCAGGTCTATATTCAGGCGGCTTTGCATGGCGATGAACTGCCCGGTATGGCGGTGGCGTGGTTTCTGAAAAAGCGACTGCAGGCATTAGAATGTGCAGGTCAGTTGAAGGCGGCTTTTACGCTGGTGCCGGTGGCGAATCCATTAGCATTAGGGCAACACTGGCATGGCACACATTTAGGCCGATTCCATACGCTGTCCGGCCAGGATTTCAATCGTAAGTTTCCCTCTTTGGGCGAAACGCTGGCTGCCAGGCTGGCGGGTTCGTTCACGCAAAGTGAATATGATAATAAGCGATTGATACGCGATGCTGTTGACCTGCACTATCGTGACACCATTCCAAAAACCGAACTGGATGCACAGCGTTTTACCCTGATGCGTATGGCAAGTCAGGCCGATTTAATGATCGATCTGCATTGCGACTGGGAAGCGGTGCCACATTTATACACCACACCTCATGCCTGGCCGGACATCGAACCCTTTGCGCGTTGGCTGGGCAGCGAAGTACAGCTGCTGGCGCAGATTTCAGGCGGTGAACCGTTTGATGAAGCGTGCTGCGAACCTTGGCTGACGCTGGCTGAGCGTTTTGGCGACGAGTTCCCCATGCCGCGCGGCTTGTTGCCAGTGACGCTGGAATTACGCGGAGTGCGGGATGTCTGCCCAGA
Organism: Mixta mediterraneensis; assembly: GCF_014946725.1. GTDB lineage: Bacteria > Pseudomonadota > Gammaproteobacteria > Enterobacterales > Enterobacteriaceae > Pantoea > Pantoea mediterraneensis. The sequence continues at coordinate 268,406 of NZ_JACFXY010000004.1, read as the reverse complement.
GCAGGCGGAGCAGGATGCCGATGCGATTATTTCCGCATTGCAGGAAAGTGGCTATATAAGCGGCAGCGAACCTGCCGTGTCGGTCGAAGTTGCGGCGCCGGTGATTGGTGGCGATGAGCTGGTGTCAGCCACCACTGACGGCGAAGATGTGGCCGCCAGAGTGGAAAATGAAGCTGGCCTGAGCACGCATGAAGTCATTGAGGCGGCAAATGAGCAGAGTGTGATTAAAGAGCGTTATAGCGAAGGTTCTGTTGCTCCATCCCCCGCCCTGAAAAACCCACCGACACCGCTGGCGGGTTGTGAATACATTCACTCTCCGGTATCAGGTTTGATCCTGCATCGTAAATCATTAGGAGCGCATGTTCGACCAGGCGAGGTGGTCGCCGAGATTATCGATCCGGTGACTGATCAGATCACGCCGTTAGTGGCGGAATATGGCGGACTGTTATATGCGAGACATTGGGTGAGTTTTGCGACAGCAGGCATGCTGGTAGTGCGGTTGGCTGGGGAGAATGAGGTGAGGCAGGGGGAATTGTTGGTGATTTGATTCAATACTGCGCCGTGATATTGCAATAATACTGGTATTGTGAAATATGCTATGCATAAGGATTTTCAAAATGTTAGTCACAATTTTTTATTGTGTAAATCCCGGGTAATGACTCCAACTTACTGATAGTGTTTTATGTTCAGATAATGTCCGATGACCTTGTCATGCAGCTCCACCGATTTTGAGAACGACAGTGACTTCCGTCCCAGCCTTGCCAGATGTTGTCTCAGATTCAGGTTATGTCGCTCAATGCGCTGAGTGTAACGCTTGCTGATAACGTGCAGCTTTCCCTTCAGGCGTGATTCATACAGCGGCCAGCCATCCGTCATCCATACCACGACCTCAAAGGCCGACAGCAGGCTCAGAAGACGCTCCAGTGTGGCCAGAGTGCGTTCACCGAAGACGTGTGCCACAACCGTCCTCCGTATCCTGTCATACGCGTAAAACAGCCAGCGCTGACGTGATTTAGCACCGACGTAGCCCCACTGTTCGTCCATTTCAGCGCAGACAATCACATCACTGCCCGGTTGTATGCGCGAGGTTACCGACTGCGGCCTGAGTTTTTTAAGTGACGTAAAACCGTGTTGAGGCCAATGCCCATAATGCGTGCACTGGCGCGACATCCGACGCCATTCATGGCCATATCAATGATTGTCTGGTGCGTACCGGGCTGAGAGGCGGTGTAAGTGAACTGTAGTTGCCATGTTTTACGGCAATGAGAGCAGAGATAGCGCTGATGTCCGGCAGTGCTTTTGCCGTTACGCACCACGCCTTCAGTAGCGGAGCAGGAAGGACATCTGATGGAAATGGAAGCCACGCAAGCACCTCAAAATCACCATCATACACTAAATCAGTAAGTTGGGAGCATTACCTAAATCCCGAATAAAAAAGGAAAGATCATAAATTATGAAATTAATAGCGTCGTATAAAAACTTGATGATTTCGCAAATATTTTTATCGTAATTAACCTTGATTAATCATCATAAAAAAACATCAAGCATAGAACTAAATTTATATTATATGTATTCTCATAGGACCAAAAAACCTGATAAAATATCATATATGCATTTGTAACTGTTTAAACAGGGTAATTATACTGGCTCAAGAGTATTACAGATAATATAAAGGCCTATTGCCATTGTATAAGTGTGTGAGCAAATAAAAATAGACTGTAAATACAGAAGTTTTTCACTATGTCTGTTTCTTAGGTATTAATTACAATGACCACTTAATAACGATGCGTAGTAAAGGATGGGGAATCAATTGTCATCTCAAACCTAGATGCAGAGTATCAATAGATAATTTAACCCATAATGATATGAGGAAGTCAAACGCCAGAAACCTTCTTCGATTCAAAATAATCTTGCACATGTGATAATTACTGCTAAAATATCGGCTTTTATATATCCATGGTCAATACTATGACTTCAATCTCAACTTATATGCAAAAGAATAATCTTATTGTTCTTCTTTGGTCGGTAATAGCAGGTTTAATAGTTTATGGATACTCCATTTTCAATTTTACTCTTTCTATTGATAATGAGTATCTTGACCTTTTTGAACAAAAAATAAGCATCGGCCGTTGGGGGGGAGCGTTTTTAAAAGAAACGATTTTGCCAAGTCCCTATGCTCCCTATTTTACAACTATGATTTTTGTTTTATTTTTGGCGCTATCATATTATAGTTTTTGCCAAATATTATCACTCTCTCGATTCAATTCTTCTATTTTCTGCATTCTGGCTATGTCGTTTCCATCGCTATTTTACCAGGCAGACTTCCATATGCAAAGTGATGCGGTAAGCATTGGGATTTTTTTAGGAGTATTAGCGGCTGGTTTACATTTAAAATCTATCCATAGTCTGTGTAGTAAGAAAATTAAAATCCTATTATTTTTCCTATCTATCGTAGCATATGCATGTTCAATTTCAGTTTATCAGTCAATTTTTGTCACTGCACCAGGTGTAGTGATTTTATTTTATTTATATAACACTTTAAATGGCAATAATTTACTCAACCTGTCGAAATTTGTTAACTTTATTATTTGGTGTGTTCTTTCTGTTGTCTTTTATTTTCTTTTAACTAAACTCTGGCAATACGTTTTTAATATCGCTGGTTCATCTTATTTGACAGACCAAGTTGGCTGGGGGAAAAATAGCCTATTGCAAAACATTAATATTATTTATTTTAAAATAAAAGCATTACTTCTAGGAAGAGACTATTACGGATCTGGCATATTCATTTTTTCAACTATATCATTTTTATTAACATTAATGTTTAACTTAAAGGAAAATACTTTATTAAAAATCCTATTACTATTTGCTGGTTTATTTGTTCCTTTCTCGCTTATCATTATCCTGGCGGTAGATTTACCTGCAAGAACTTTTACATTCCAATCATTTGTATATGCTTTTTTTATAGTGTATTTTTTAAAAAAATTCGAAACCACAAAAAAATATCAAAGCATTTCAATATTAGTTTGCGTTGTTACTTTATGGCATGGGAGCTATATTTATAGTCGTTTAATGTTTTCTGATTATATGAGTTGGAAAGCTGATATGCAAACAGCCAATGATATACTACTAACCATCAGGAATATTGACGATAATTATCAAGACGGCATAACTCCAGTTTATTTCCATGGTGCGCTTCAGCGTGTTAATCCCTGGAAACCGCCGCTTTCTGATGTATATGGCTATTCTTTTTTTTCGTGGGATAATGGCAACAATGACAGGATTCGTCATTTTTATAGTACAAACATGCTTGCAACAATTAAAACTGCTACCTTTAATCAAGCGGAAAGTGCTTTTAACGAATTGAGCAAAAGACCTTCATGGCCAATTAAAGGCTCTGTTTTCATTTATCATGGTACGGTAATAGTTAAATTAAGTAACGCTCCAGGTTACTTAGATAACTTGAGTAAGTAGCATATGATAAAAATTTTATCTAAATATATTTTTGTGGGATTAGTAAATACTTGCATATCGCTAAGCATTATGTATCTACTAACGAAAATTGACATTAGCATTTATCGAGCTAACATTATAGCTTATGTGGCTGGGATAATTTTAAGTTTTATCTTAAATTCGATATTTACTTTTAAAGTTCGCATTGAAACTAGTAATCTCATTAAGTTTATTGTCGTCGTTTTTATCAGCTACCTTACTAATCTATTAATTATTTACTTTACCGTTCCATTTTTTTATCCATCTAAAATGTTGCCTCAGGCTGCTGGGATGATTATATATACTATAGTCGGTTTTATATTAAATAAAAAGTTCACATTTAGGGCAAAACATGAGAAAGAATAACCTTACAATTATTGTACCTTGCTATAATGAAGAAGAAGTGCTTCATTTAACAAACAGGTCTTTATCTGAATGTCTTATGTCCATGGTCAATGAAGGATTAGTTAGCCAGGATAGTTCTATTTTGTATGTTGACGACGGAAGTCATGATGCGACATGGAGTCTTATAAAAAAATATAAAGAAAAACACCCTCATATATGTGGATTAAAACTATCACGCAATTATGGTCACCAAACAGCATTAATCGCCGGATTAACCAAATCAACCTCTGACATTACAGTAAGTATAGATGCGGATTTACAAGATGATGTAAATTGCATAAGAGAAATGGTTTTGAAGTATCATCAAGGATGTGACGTAGTATATGCTGCGCGAGATGACAGGAACAGCGACTCCCTGTTTAAAAGAACCAGTGCTGAATTATATTATAAAATAATGGCAAAAATGGGTGTCGAACAAATTCATAACCATGCTGATTTTAGATTGCTGAGTAAGCGAGCCGTATCTTCTTTGTTACAATTTAAGGAGTCGGAAATATATTTAAGGGGGATCATACCTCAAATTGGCTATAAAAGTGAAGTCATTTACTATAAACGACTACAGCGCACCGCAGGAGAGTCTAAATATCCTTTTTCAAAAATGCTCTCTCTTGCAATTAAAGGCATTACTTCTAATACCATTTTCCCGCTAAGAGCAATTTCAATCACCGGCTTTATAATTTCTTTTATTTCTTTTATTGCGTTTATTGGTATATTACTTGAAAAGTTTTTAGGAACGACATTTCCAGGGTGGGCATCTATTACGGCGGGGATATTTTTCTTAGGGGGCGTGCAGCTCTTCTCACTAGGAGTGATTGGTGAGTATGTAGGAAAGATATATATGGAATCTAAACGAAGGCCTCGATATTTTACAGATGAAGATATATAAAAAAACGCCTGCCTAATGGCAGGTGTTTTTTTAATTAATCTAACCACTCAGTATGGAACACGCCGTCTTTATCGATACGCTTATAAGTATGCGCACCAAAGTAGTCGCGCTGAGCCTGAATCAGGTTAGCTGGCAAAACCGCTGAACGGTAGCTGTCGTAATAGGCGATAGCAGCAGAGAAGGTTGGTGTTGGAATACCATTCTGTACAGCATAAGCAACCACATCACGCAGCGCCTGCTGGTATTCGTCAGCAATATTCTTGAAGTAAGGCGCTAACAGCAGATTTGCGATGCTAGCGTCTTCGGCATAGGCATCAGTGATTTTCTGCAGGAACTGAGCGCGAATGATGCAGCCAGCACGGAAAATTTTCGCGATTTCACCGTAGTGCAGGTCCCAGTTGTACTGATCTGAAGCAGCTTTCAGCTGTGAGAAGCCCTGCGCATAAGAAACGATTTTGCCCAGGTAGAGAGCACGACGCACTTTCTCAACGAATTCAGCCTTATCACCGGTGAAGGTTTTAGCTTCAGGGCCGCTCAATACTTTAGATGCCGCAACGCGCTGTGATTTCAGTGAAGAGAGGTAACGGGCAAAGACTGACTCAGTAATCAGTGACAGCGGCTCGCCGAGATCCAGTGAGCTCTGGCTGGTCCACTTACCGGTGCCTTTGTTGGCGGCTTCGTCCAGAATCACATCAACCAGATATTTTCCATCTTCATCTTTTTTGGTGAAAATGTCTTTGGTGATGTCGATCAGGTAGCTGCTCAGCTCACCATCATTCCACTCGCTGAAGGTTTTAGCCAGCTCTTCGTTGCTCAGACCCAGCGCGCCTTTCAGCAGAGAATACGCTTCAGCAATAAGCTGCATATCGCCATACTCGATGCCGTTGTGCACCATTTTTACATAGTGACCGGCGCCGTCTGGACCGATATAGGTCACACAGGCTTCACCCTCAGCGCGGGCAGCAATTTTGTCGAGGATAGGCGCGACGAGCTCATAGGCCTCTTTTTGGCCGCCAGGCATGATTGATGGTCCCTTAAGAGCGCCCTCTTCCCCACCGGAAACACCTGTGCCAATAAAGTTAAAACCTTGCTCAGACAGCTCTTTGTTACGGCGAATAGTATCTTTATAGAACGTGTTACCGCCGTCGATCAGGATATCGCCCTTATCAAGGTGCGGCGTCAGGGAGGCGATAGTTTTATCAGTAGCTTCACCAGCCTGCACCATAAGTAGGATGCGGCGTGGTTTTTCCAGTGAATCAACGAACTCTTCAATGGTATAGAATGGAGCGAGCTTTTTACCTTCGTTTTCCGCGATGACTTCATCGGTCTTTTCGCGTGAGCGGTTGAAGATAGAAACAGTGTAGCCACGGCTCTCAATGTTAAGAGCCAAATTGCGGCCCATGACTGCCATACCTACAACGCCGATCTGTTGCTTGGACATTTTATACTCCTGTCTGAAAGTCACTCGTCTGTCACCTGGACAAACGAACTAATGTGGCAAACATGTTAACTCATGAAACACAAGAAAAGGTAGTTATTGATGCGATAGAGACTAAACTTAGAAATGCACGAAGCGCATAATATTATTTTAGTATGGCGTAAGAGAGTCCTGTTTTTATATGACTCTTAAAGTAATGCGGTAATATATCTTCTGGCTTACCATCCATTTTCACAGTGCCATGTTCAAGCCATAATATACGTGTGCATGTTTTTTGTAAAAGCTCATGACTATGGCTGGCAAGGATTAAAATTTTTGTCGAATTAATCAAATGTGTGAGTCTATTTTCAGCTTTTTCTTTGAATCCTTCATCACCGACAGAAAGCCATTCATCCATTAACAGGATTTCCGGCGTAAAAATTGTCGACACACTAAAACCCAAGCGCATTTGCATACCAGAAGAATAGGTTCTTACCGGCATGTCAATAAAATCACCTAAATCAGTAAAATCAATTATTTCTTCTATCTTATTATTTATTTCTCGTTTCTTTAAGCCTAATAATGCCCCACGAATATAGATATTTTCACGACCGGTAAACTCAGGGTTAATACCAAGAGATATAGATATTAAAGAACCTATATCTCCATTAACTAATGCCGTTCCACTTGTAGGGTGATAAACACGGCTAAACATACGCAGCAAAGTAGTTTTACCAGCGCCATTATGCCCAATCAAACCTACTCGCTCTCCGTCAATGATTTCAAAATTGAGATTATTGAGTGCAGAAACGACAACACGACCATTCTGCTCCCCTACTTTCCCACCAGTCGCAAAATTAATAAAATTCTTTTTGAAAGACCGAGATGCTGCATTAAATATTGGAAAATCGATCCCAACATTTTCAAATTTGATTAAAGCCATTGTTAAACCTATACCCAGTATGGGACTCGATATTTATATTTACTTGTCATGATAATAGAAAAAGCGAACCCTAAAACACACATTATACTCGCAACCCAATAACTTGTTACAGGCACAGACTCACCCAATAAAGGTGAACGAACCAAATTTATAAGATGGTAAAATGGATTAAAGTCCAATAGAAATTCACCCACGCGATGCGTTAATAGCTTAGGCATCCAGATTATTGGCGTCAGATAAAATACAACTTGCATAATGCTCAAAATTATCTGCGTCATGTCTCTAAATCTGGCACAGATTAGAGAAACAACCATTAAAAACCATGACATATTCAGTAGTAAAAGCACCAGTCCCGGTATGGCAAGAACTACATGCCAATCAACTCCTTTACCTACAGCGAGAAGTACTAAAGGAAAAATTACTATATTGTGTAAAAAGATAATAAAATTTTTCCATACTACGCGTAAAACATGTACATGTAACGGAACTGGAAGTTGTTTAATAATACCTTCAGAGGAAATTAGCGCATCGCATCCTTCCGTAATGGAGTTAAGTATAAATCCCCATAAAATTAGCCCCAACGTTAGATAAGGCAAAAAATCATGAATAGGCGTCTTAAAAAGATTAGCAAACACTAGCCCCATGGTAGTAATCATTACTGCCATGCTAATTGTTATCCAAAACGGGCCTAAACGGGATCTTTTATAACGTTGCCGAATATCTTGCCCACCCATCACTTGAATAATATGAAAGGATCTGAGTGCGCTAAGTAAATCTTGCAAACCTACTAAAAAAAAATGAGTGTACATTATAATATCCCGCAATCGAATGCTTTGCGATTTAATCCAAAAAGGAATTTTTCTCCAGAAAGCCTTGCTGTTAGCATGGCCATAAAATCTTCACGCTGAGAAGGTTCAAGCTGCTCCTTTAATTTTAAAAGATCATTAAAGTTACATACTGAACGATACATCAAATCTAATTTGATAATCGGCAGCCCCATATGGTGCAATGCAATACAATTATTATGTATTTGAGATCCTCGAGTAAAATCATCAAGATAAATACTCATAAGCCTTTCTTTTAATAGTAGCCCTTGCGGTAAAGTATTATAATCAACAGAGGAAAGAAAAGAAGCAAAATCCACGAAATTAATGGCATCTTTTTTTTTATCATTTATATTTTTGTAAACCGTCCGTTTCTCGCTTTTATTTTTCTCTTCAATGAATTTTTGATAAAATGACTTTAAAATATAATCATGTTCAAAATATTGAATGAGATATTGATTGGACCAATATCTCCTTTCGCCCTCTCTTCTAAATTTAAAATAATTTTTAAATAATTCCTCATTTGAAATCAATGCGTTTTCGAAGGCTGTCACGTTATAGAGAGCCGCAAAATGTGACTCATCACGCGCCAATGATTTTAGCACTTTGCTTAATGTAAACTCACCTCTTTTGATTACTAATGGCCTAACGTTTGAAGGTTTATAATTATTCCAATAATCTATAAATTTTTTATTTCTTGCTATATCCCCGGATACTGATATACAAAAAGATCCTAAGTGAGGAGAAATTTCTCTGTTTTCTGTTGCTCCTAACACATCTATATTCGAGCTAAAAAGATCATGAATAAACTTAGACAATCCTCTTTTTGAAAAGAAAACACTATCATTTAAAATAAGTAGCCGTTCACATTTATCAGAAATTTTCTTATCAAAAAAAAATCCCATCCCCGCTTTATAACTCCCAAAATCGCGGCCGAAATTATCTCTTTCAATATAAACATCTATTAATTCAGGCCGGTAATTCTCTTTGACAATTTTAAGAGTATTCACTGCTATAATATAGATGCCCTGAGCTTTAGCTTCCTTGAGTAGCTCAATAGTATCATTTCGCAGTTTAGTCTTTTCATAAAGAGCTAATAGCATAACGTTGCCGCCTGCAAATTCATTATGAGAAATGATATTAGCATAGCTTTTATTTTTTAATTTTTCCTTGTGCGAAAGCATTAAATAATACATGTATAATGATGCTTTGAAAGAAAAACCGTAAGCTTTATTTATCAATCCTTTCATATTATCCTTACTTTGTTAAATTCAATTTAGTTTACCTAATACCGCCATCAAAAAGAAAAATAAAGTTTCATATTTTGCTTGACGATATACCCCAGACTTCAAAAAATTATGGGCTCGCTCAACCAGTGAATCGCTTTTCCTATAATAAAGCCTAATAACTTCGTTATTTACATCATCAATATTACTGGAAATAACTTCTAGAATTTCATGATTATTTTTATTCCAAGCTTTATACTCTCCGCTATAAATCTTTTTGAATCTCTCAACTTTTGATAACAACCCTTTATTACTACCGACTAAATTATTGTCGTGTTGCCGGTATAGCATATATGATTGTTTATCATATATAATGACACCATTCAATGCTGCCACAGTAATATAAAGCAACCAGTCATGGGATATAACATTTAAATTACCTTCTATATTTTCAAATAACCTTTTAATATCATGATTAAAAACCATCGTATTACCACCAGCATAACTTTGTATTAACGCATTTTTTACGCTGAGTTCACGTTGGAATAAAGGAGAGTCACCTAAATATTTTCCTCTCTCATCTATTAAGGTAGTACGGCTGCCATATAATTGATATGGTTTTTTTCCCGTACAATTTCTTTTTAAGCTTTTTATGGCAATTTCCAGTTTTGTATCTAACCAAATGTCATCTTGATCGCAGAAAGCATAATAAGGAGAATGAATAGAATTATTTCTCAAGAGAGAAAAAAAATTTTGAGCAAATCCCTTTTGAGGCCCTTTTAAAACCTTAACTTTTCCAGCAGGGAATTCCTTAGCAAAATCATTGATTATTCCAAGCGTACGATCAACTGAGCCATCGTCAGAAACATATAACACCCAATCTTTATAGGTTTGAGCACGTATTGAATCAAGTTGTTGTTGAATGTACAGCTCTCCGTTATACGTACCTAACAGGATACTGATAGTGCCGAGTTCAGAATTTTTCACGTTTGCTTTGACGTTAGTTTGAAGAAAATTATTCATTAAAATAACTTTCAACTTTTAAAAAATAAATATAGCCAGCAATTGTGCTGACTATTTAACTTAGTTAAAGTAAATCGCCTTTTCAAATGAGACTCCATTCATATCCTTATTAGAAAGGGAAGGTTGTTTCTCTTTAGCTATTGGCCATTCAATTCCGATGGTTTCATCATTCCACAATAATGAATGTTCTGCTTGTGGATTGTAATAATCCGTACACTTATAAACAAATTCTGCGCTATCTGACGTGACTAAAAAGCCGTGGGCAAAACCTTCGGGCACCCATAACTGGCGTTTATTTTCTGCTGAGAGGAATTCCCCTACCCACTGACCGAACGTAGGAGAAGATTTACGCATATCAACAGCCACATCGAATACTTCACCCGAAATTACACGTACCAATTTTCCTTGCGTGTTTTCAGTTTGATAATGTAATCCGCGAAGAATGCCTTTTGAAGATTTTGAATGGTTGTCCTGGACAAATTGCCGTGGACATACCATTTCTTCAAATTTTTTCTGCTGCCAGGTTTCCATAAAAAAACCACGTTCATCACCAAAAACAGAAGGCTCGATTATTTTTACATCAGCGATTTTAGTATCAATTACTTTCATTACAGTTTACCTTCATAAAGCGACATCAGATATTTACCGTATTCATTTTTCATTAATGGCTGAGCCAGCATTTTTAATTTTTCATGATCGATAAAGCCCATGCGGTAAGCAATCTCTTCCGGGCAGGCAACCTTTAATCCCTGACGCGTTTCAATCGTCTGGATAAAGTTATTCGCTTCGATCAAGCTTTGGTGCGTGCCGGTGTCTAACCATGCATGTCCACGCCCCATGATTGAGACTGAAAGCTCGCCCTTTTCAAGATAAAGATTATTGATGTCAGTAATTTCTAACTCGCCACGCGGTGAAGGCTTAAGGTTCTTAGCCATTTCAACTACGCTATTATCATAGAAATAAAGGCCTGTCACAGCATAATTGCTTTTTGGAACTGCTGGTTTCTCAACCAGTGAAATAGCCTTACCATTCTGATCAAACTCGACCACGCCGTAACGTTCCGGATCGTGTACATGATAAGCAAATACCGTTGCGCCCTGCTCTTTTTTACAGGCGTCTTCAAGTTGCTTATGCAGATCGTGTCCGTAAAAAATATTGTCGCCTAAAATGAGTGCGCAAGTGTCATTACCGATAAACTCCTCACCCAAAATAAACGCCTGAGCCAACCCATCCGGACTTTCCTGAACTTTATACTGAATATTGATTCCCCACTGAGAACCATTACCTAACAGGCTTTCAAAGCGCGGCGTATCCTGCGGGGTACTGATAATCAAAATATCGCGAATTCCCGCCAGCATCAGCGTACTCAGCGGATAATAGATCATCGGTTTATCATAAATAGGCAGCAACTGTTTACTTACCGCCATCGTCACTGGATAAAGGCGCGTACCAGAGCCACCCGCCAGAATAATACCTTTGCTGTTCTTCACGACACTCACCCTTTAATTAATTAGATATTCCATCGAGCACGCTTTATGCATACAACTCATCAATAAGGCGAGTTACACCCGTCTCCCAGTCAGGTAACGTGAGCGCGAAGGTCTCCCTAAATTTACGTGTATCTAAACGTGAATTGCCCGGACGTTTTGCTGGGGTAGGAAAAGCCGACGTGGAAACCGGGTTAATAGTTTTTACATTTAACGCGATCCCCTTGCTCTGTGCATAATGAATGACTTTACTGGCATAGTCATACCAGGTTGTCGTTCCTGCCGCGATCAGGTGATAAAGCCCACTAACTTCTGGCTTATCTAAGGCAACACGGATTGCATGTGCGGTGCTGTCTGCAATCAAATCGGCACCGGTAGGTGCTCCAAATTGATCGTTGATCACCGATAACGTGTCGCGATCTTTCGCTAACCGAATCATGGTTTTGGCAAAGTTATTGCCACGTGCGGCATAAACCCAACTGGTACGAAAAATCAGATAGCGTTGCATGTTACGCGCAATAGCTTGCTCGCCTTCAAGTTTAGTTTGCCCGTAGACGTTAAGCGGCGCTGTTGTATCACTCTCTTTCCATGGCGTATCACCTGAACCATCGAATACATAATCGGTGGAATAGTGTACTAACCATGCACCGCACGTCTCTGCCGCTCCGGCTAAGGCTCCCAGTGTTGTTGCGTTGATAAGCTGTGCTTTCTCTTGCTCTGATTCCGCTTTATCCACAGCCGTATAAGCTGTCGCATTAACGATCACAGTTGGTTGTAACTTACGCACCGTTTCAGCGATTCCGGTGGGATTTTCGAAATCACCGCAGTAGTCCGTAGAGTGTCGATCAAGTGCAATCAGGTTACCTAAAGGTGCCAGCGCACGTTGCAGTTCCCAGCCTACCTGGCCGTTTTTACCGAATAACAGAATATTCATTAGCTACGCTTCTCGTAGTTTTCTTCAATCCAGTTTTGATAAGCACCACTTTTAACATGCTCAACCCATTCTGGGTTATTCAGATACCATTCCACCGTTTTCTTCAAGCCGGTTTCAAAAGTTTCCTGAGGCTTCCATCCCAGCTCCTTTTCGATTTTTGCTGCATCAATGGCGTAGCGTCGATCGTGGCCAGGGCGGTCCTGAACATAGGTAATTTGATCGCTGTAAAGCGCAGCTTTCGGGCGGAGCTGGTCAAGTAACTCACATACTTTAAGCACAACATCGAGATTTTTCTTTTCGTTATGACCACCGATGTTGTAGGTACTGCCTGGCTGAGCCTGTTTTACTACCGTGTAGAGTGCACGAGCATGATCTTCAACATACAACCAGTCACGAATTTGATCGCCTTTGCCATAAATAGGCAAAGGTTTGCCTTCAAGTGCATTACTGATGATTAACGGGATCAGTTTTTCAGGAAAATGATATGGACCGTAGTTATTGGAACAGTTTGTGACAATAACAGGCAACTTATAGGTGCGCCCCCATGCCCGGACCAGATGATCGCTGGCGGCTTTAGTCGAAGAATAAGGACTGCTTGGCGCGTAAGGCGTTTCTTCAGTAAACAGCGGCAGTTCCCCCTCCCCCTCATCAGGATGAGGCAGATCGCCGTAAACTTCGTCAGTGGAAATGTGATGGAAGCGAAACGCGTTTTTACGCTCTTCAGGTAGGGCTGACCAGTACTGACGGCAGGCTTCTAACAGCGCATAGGTGCCGACCACATTAGTCTGTACAAATTCTGCAGGGCCGGTTATTGAGCGATCTACATGGCTTTCGGCAGCCAGGTGCATAATAGCGTCAGGCTGACATTCATTCAGGATGTTACTGATGGCCTGCCCATCGCAAATATCAACGTGTTTAAATTGATAACGCGGGTTTTGGCTGACACCTTTAAGCGACTCGAGATTACCTGCATAGGTCAATTTGTCGACATTAATAACCTCATCATTGGTATTATTGATAACGTGTCGAACAACTGCCGAACCAATAAAACCTGCACCACCAGTAATTAAAATCTTCATAACGTTTCGTTGATCCTGACAAGCTAACTGAGGCATCGCTGCCTGTATATAAAACAGACAATCTTTAGCAGTCTTTAAACACGCTACCGCCCTTGGGTCACAGCCCCCACGACGCTGATTATCTTCGGCCAGAGTGAAATCTGTCGCTGAGCACAGCTTCAGCCTACAGTATTCCATTGAAAGATAATTCTTTATTACATATAAAAAATTAAGCAGAATTATCAAAGAATAATCACAAATTCTATCACCCGGATTAAACAATGACGAACAAAATGAGTTCAAGTAATGAGCGTTAGTTCATGTATTAACCGCTTAATAGGCGTAGATGATGGTTGCTGATGCGTCAATACTCCGCAACCAGAATTTTATGAAAATCAGATGAGTAGTTTTATGCAGAGAAACTCAAGGGCGATAAATATCGCCCCTAAAGAAAATCAACGAAACCCGTTCGGATTTTTTTGCTGCCAGTTCCACGTATCACGCATCATCTCATCGATGCCGCGTGTCACGCGCCAGTCCAGCTCGCTGTTTGCCAGGGAGGCATCCGCCCAGAAGGCAGGCAAATCCCCATCGCGGCGTGGTTTGATGTCGAATGGAATGGTTTTTCCAGACGCCTGTTCAAAAGCCTTAATCATTTCCAGCACCGAGAATCCTTTACCACCGCCAAGGTTGTAAGCTTTGTAGCCTTCCACTTTTGCTAAGTGATCTAACGCTTTCAGATGCCCTTCTGCCAGGTCAACAACGTGGATGTAATCGCGCTGGCAGGTGCCGTCCGGCGTGTTGTAATCACCGCCAAATACGCCTAATCTGTCCAGACGACCAATGGCGACCTGAGCGATATAGGGCAGCAGGTTATTGGGGATGCCCGTAGGATCTTCACCAATCTCGCCGGATTCGTGGGCACCAACCGGATTGAAATAACGCAGCGCAATCGCTTTGAAATGCTTATCGGCTTTAGCGAAATCGCGCATCACAAACTCAATCATCAGCTTTGAGGTGCCGTAAGGGCTGGTCGTGCCACCAATCGGCGTGGTTTCCACATAAGGAACCGGCGCATCCGCACCATAAACAGTCGCAGACGAACTGAAAATAAAGTTCCACACACCCGCGCTGCGCATCTCTTCCAGCAGCACCACGGTGCCCGCTACGTTGTTCTCGTAGTACTCCAGCGGCATACGGGTCGATTCGCCCACGGCTTTCAGCGCCGCGAAGTGGATCACCGCAGAAATCTCATTCGATGCGAACAGGTCGCGCAAACAGGCGCGGTCACGAATATCGCCCTCAACTAAAGTGGCTCTCTTCCCTGCCAGCTTCTCGACGCGATTAATCGCTTCCCGTGAGGCATTGCACAGGTTATCCAGTACTACAACGTCGTCGCCACGCTGTAACAGCGCCAGCACCGTATGGGAGCCGATATAGCCTGCGCCGCCCGTTACTAAAATAGCCATGTGAACTCCTTTCAGTCTGCCGCGTCAAAGCGCGGCGCATATTGTTGATTACTTCGCCAGGATCTTCTGGATAGCTGCGCGGAAATCGCGCCCTTGCGCATTATTACGCAGGCCATAGGACACAAATGCCTGCATATAACCCAGCTTACGTCCGCAGTCAAAGCTGTGGCCCATTAACAGCGCGACGTCGACGATTTTCTTCTTGCTCAGGCTGGCGATGGCATCCGTCAGCTGAATACGACCCCATGCACCTGGTTCAGTACGCTCCAGCTCTGCCCAAATATCAGCAGAAAGCACATAACGACCGACTGCCGCCAGATCCGAATTCAGTTCACGCGGATTCTCTGGCTTCTCAACAAAGTTAGTGATGCTGCTAACATCGCCTGGGTTGTCCAGCGCCTCTTCGGTAGTGATTACCGAATATTCAGACAGGTCAGAATCCGGCATATGTCTCGCCAGCACCTGGCTATGACCCGTTTCTTCGAAGCGTGCCACCATCGCGGCAAGATTATAACGCAGATGATCAGCGGTGGAATCATCCAGCAGCACATCTGGCAGAACCACAACGAACGGATTATCACCAACCATCGGGCGGGCGCACAAAATAGAGTGACCAAGGCCCAGCGGCTGCGACTGGCGCACGTTCATAATCGTCACGCCAGGCGGGCAGATAGATTGCACTTCGCTCAGCAGCTGACGTTTAACGCGCGCTTCAAGCAAGGCTTCCAGTTCATAAGTGGCGTCAAAGTGGTTTTCCACCGCATTTTTGGAAGCATGAGTAACCAGCACTATCTCTTTAATGCCCGCCGCAACGCACTCGTCGATAATGTATTGAATCATCGGTTTATCGACAACAGGCAGCATTTCTTTCGGAATGGCTTTAGTCGCAGGGAGCATATGCATACCGAGACCCGCAACCGGGATTACTGCTTTAAGCTTGGTCATATTTATTCCGTTTAATGAAGTAAAAACATGGATCAATTATGCAGGATCGGCCAGAACGGCAAGTATAATCTTTATCTGAAAATCCTACACTAAACGCCTGTCAAATCATGGAAATTCGTCTTTTTACCCATCCGGTAAAAAGGCAAAATATAAGGAAAGACAAGCGTTCATCGCCAGATAAAATTCTTTTTTTGCAAAAATGCTTAACCGCTTGCCTGGGGCCAGCCATAAAAAGAAACGGGCGACATAAAGTCGCCCGAACGGTTTACTGCTATATGTTTACAGCCAGCCGGCGAACCACTCCGGCATCACGAACAAATGGAAATGATTAATCAACAGAATTGCGACAACGAACACCACAGAGACAGAAACCCATTGACGTGCGTAGGGCATAAAGCGGATGCCAATCACCGGTTTAATAAAGAACGGGTGGGCAAAAGTTGAAATCAATACCTGCGAGATAGAGAGCGTCAGCGCCACATAGAGCACGTTTGGCCAGAGGAACGTTGTCGAGAGCACGGCTATCACGACCAGGCTCGCCACAATGTTCCAGTAGAATTCCACGTTGGTACGACCGTTGGCCTGAGAAATCGCGCCAGTCAGTCCCCCCATCGGACGCAACATTCCAAACAGCAGCATCAGCGGAATAAGGCGATAAACCTGTTCATGCGAAGCGCCATACAGCACGCGCACAATGACGGGTGAGAACACGCCAATCACCAGATACATCGTGCTGCTGAACAGCATGATGACCAGCGTGCCTTTCAGGAACAGTTTTTTCAGCTGTTCAACGTCATGCTGTTTCTCAGCAAAACGCGGCAGCGCCAGTCGGTTAATCACCGGCGTAACCAGTTTCAGCGGTTGCAACACCAGCTCTTTCGCCAGCGAGTAAACCCCGAGCATTTCGGCGCCCATCACTTTACCGACGACCAGCGCATCGGCCTGGGTTCGCAACTGGTTGATAGTCTGCGAGCCCAACTGATAACTACCGTAACGCACTGCATCAAAGAAAGTTGTTTTATCGAACTCCCAGGTGGGTCGCCAGGACTTTTCACCTAACGCAATCATGCAGAGAATACGGGTAAAGGCGTTGATGAACAGACCGAGAATCGCCGCCGCAACCGTCAGCGAGGTGAACTCCAGCATGGCGACGACGCTGAGAAAAGCAAACAACTTGGTGCCCATCTCAATCTTCGCCAGTGAAACCATCCGCTTCGTTTTGATGTAATGCGCCTGATACTGTGAGAGATGCCCCAGCACAAGAAAGTTCAGGCTGGTCAGCATAATCAGTCCAACAAGTTCCGGTAGGTGATAGAACCAGGCCACCGGGAAAGCAATCGCCAGCATGATCACACCGGTACACAAGCTGAGTGATACGTTTACCCAGTAGATGGTGCTCTGCTCGCGGCGAGTAATATTTTGACGATGCACAAGGTAGCTGCTCATCCCCATGTCCTGCAACACACCAGCCACCGCCAGAATGGCGTTGATGATCGCTAAAAGCCCCAGCTCATGGGTTTCCAGCTTACGTGCAAGAATACTCAGTTGTGCAACCTGCAGCACCGCCGAAAAACAGGTGCTACCGAATAACCATATCGCCTGCGACTTTAATCCACTCACACCATTCGCTCCAGAATTTGTGCCAGCTCGCCATAAGCGACATGCTGATTGAACTCGGTCTCAACTTTATGTCGGGCTGCGGCAACCACTGGCGCGACATCCACTTTTCCCTGCGAGAGTTGCAGCAACGTCTCCGCCAGCGCTTCCGGGTTATCCTCTTCCACCAGCCAGCCGGAAACGTTGTGTTCAATCAGTTCAGGGATCCCACTGTGAAAAGTAGAGACCACCGGCAAACCCACCGCCATCGCTTCCATTAACGCCACGGGAATACCTTCCATGTCGCCGTCAGCCGCAGTTTTAGAAGACAACAGAAAGATGTCGGCTTCATTTAGTGCGTTTCGAATCTCGTCCTGCGGTTTAAAGCCAGGCATAGTGACGCAATCTTCCATCCCCTTTTCGGCAATAAAGTCACGCATCATCTCGCCCTGATCGCCATTACCGATAATGGTGTACTGAAACTGTCCGCCGCGCTGTTTAAGGATCGCGCTGGCTTTCACCGCCACATCCAGCCCTTTTTTCTCGGTGAGACGGGCAACCGAGACAATGCGCAGCGGCTTATGAAAGCCCTGACGCGGGTGAAAGTTAAATTTTTCCGGTTCCATACCCATGCGAGTGACATGAATTTTTTCCGGGGGACATCCCATTTCAATCAGCCTGTTCTGCCACAGGTGGCTGATGGGCAGCATTAATTCGCTCTGTTTAAACAAATTGACGTAGTCACGTTTATGCTCATCTAAAATGTGACGACGCGAAATATCCGCACCGTGAAATACCGTCGCCTGTTTACCGCGCAACACCCCCAGTTCGCGTAACTTATTCGCCAGCGCCCCGGCGTAACCGAAATGCACCAGGAAAACGTCGGCGGTAAAGGTCTGGCTTGCATTCGCCACAATGGAAGGCAGTAACAGCTTGCTGGATTGTGCACCATAGCGGCGCACGTTAAGCGATCGAAGCAGCGACGGTTTCGCCACTTTTGGCAACACCAGCTTAAGACGCTGGTTCAGCTTATCTACAATTGAGACTTTCTCTTCCGGCAGCAAATAGTGGGTTTTTGCTGCCAGCTGGTACTCATCAAAAGCAGCATGCCGATTCACAAAATCACCTGGAAATACCGAAATAATCTCCACGTCGTAACCGGCATCAATAAAATGGGTCACCTGATTCAGAACAAATGTCTCAGAGGCAACCGGGAAACGCATGGTGAAAAAAGTCAGTTTCATCTCATTACCCTAATACTTTGAGAATCTCTTCAGTGATCCGATTGCCAATTTCCCTTTCATTCGCAACGGCGCGATCGACCTGGAGCTTGATGTTATCGTAATCGGCAAGCACCGTCTGGACCTTGTCGATCAGCGAACCATCCATCAGGCTCTTTACATCCGTTGCCATCTGCGGCAAGCCAAGCTGATTCATCACGCCCATTGACTTGTGCTCATAGTTGATCGCAACCGCTGGCGTGCCGAAGTTCATGGAGATAATGGCGGAATGCAGGCGTGTGCCAATCGTCAAATAACAGTGGCTTAAAAGAATCCCCAGCTCAAGATCGTTAAATTCGTCCATGATCACGTGGTAATGCTCTGGCTGCGCGACATGGTCGCGCAGCGTCAGCGCTACCATGCGGTCATCTTTCGCATAACTGTCAATGCCGGTACAGGTGGAGAAAGCCACAACCTGATACCCTTCAGCAATCATTGCGTTAATGACGCGACCAAAGGCTGCTTCATACTCTTTTTGCGTGACACCGAGACGTTTATCGAACGGCGCCAGTTCACGCACGGTAATCGCAATGGTTTTACGCGCGCTGATAATCGACTGCCAGTGCAGCAGATTATGTCCTGGATTCTCAACCTCACGCGCTTTTACCAGAAAGGCCGTATCAACGCCGGCCGCCACTTTTGAACTGGTCACGCCATCGCGCTTCATCAGATCGAGGCTGACTGATTCACGCAACACCAGGCTGTTTACGCGATCAAACACAAAGTTTGCCAGGGCGTTAACCCGTGGATTTTGAAACGGCCCCACCGAGTGGCCAATCATGTAAATCGGCTTTTTCGCCATTAGCGCACACAGCGCATGGTCAAATTGCGTTACGCCATACAGATCGACAAAGAATGAACCGCCAACCTGAATAATCGCATCATACTGTTTCAGGCTTTCCGTAAAGGCTTTCAGATGCGGTGGCACGGCGAAAGATTTGTACAAGCCGCCTTTACCCAGATGCGCCATCATAATGTCAGGCATCAGACGGTTCGCCACTTTACGCTTTACCGAGCCCACCAGTCCTTTGGCTGATTTATTGTTATGCAAAAACAGCGAATCTTGCTGAATATTCTGTTGAAGCAAATAACCAGAGCTTGTTGGATAACGACTAATGACATCAATATCAATATCAATATCACTGCGAGCAGACTGTATTGAATCATTCAGTCCACGAAGAATCGCGCCATCCCCACGATTCCCACAGGTATGGTTACCCACCAATAAAATTTTCATAAAAACTCCGAATAAATTTTTTTAATTCTGCAAGCAGCCATCTTCCGAACTGGCAAAGTGAACTCTGTTAAATAACCGCAATAAGCGCAATAACGCCAAAAGGCCCTGCTCCATCTGCTGCTGGCCGCCTCCATTATGGCGGCCCTTACTGCTATGACTTGATGGCAAAATAAGGCATTGCTACCCGCTCGCCGTTGATCACCACCGAAACAAAACCGGCGGGTTTGCGGGTGTCCACCTGATCGTCAGAAAGCGCGCGCGAAGCCAGTAACAGATCGCCCTCTTCATTGGCGCCGATGCCCGCCTTACCGTTATGCAAACTGAAACGCTGAGGTGCCTTCTGGCTGCCGTCTCCGCCCGGTGGGCTGGCTTTTACCATTTTGGCGTTAACGCGTGCACAGCGACCTGTGTCAAAGCGCGTTTTACCGGTGCTTTTTACCAACACTACGGCTGCTGGCGTCCAGCCTGCCAGCTTCACGAAAATACGCACATCGGTATCGTGAGGCGCCACATAGCGTACTTCGACAACCGGGCAACTGCCTTCGGCTGACCAGCTGGCTTCCGACTTGCCTTTTTTGCGTTGAACATGGATCACCGCCCGCCCGCCAGTGGTTTTATCGTTGACCACATTCATCAACGACTGGCTATTAGTGCCGTTGCTAAATTGCGCCTGGCCAAAGATTTCGATTTCCCATGCGTCGCCGACATCCGGTGAATAGAGGCTGCCAAGCTCAAACCAGGTTTGTTGATTGGTATTATTTTCAAGCCGCCAGCGTGAGGTGATGTAGTTGTAATTCAGACTGCCATCAATCGCGACGCCATAGGATTCGACCCGGGTTGAACCCATTTCCCAGATGCTGAGTAAACGATCGCCCTGCGCGGAATAATCGATCCAGCTTCCTGATTGCAGGCTGGTCTGACGCATGTTCAGACGCGTGTTATGCGCAATCAAAGGGTTTTTGCAGTCTTCGATGCTGAGCGCGTCAACAATCCATTGCCCGTTGTAGATGTCGCCCGGATAGTCACAATGCTCAATCCAGCCGTTGTGAATAATGGATTGACCGCAGCGTGGCAGATTCAGCACTTTGCCGCCGCTACAGTGCTGGGCGTTAAAATTCGAAAGTTCAATCGCAGTACTGTGGTCCCACTTACCTTGTTTCTGACCGGACCAGCCGGATTTAATCACATCGCCGGTGCAGCGAGACGCATACCACTGGTCGATTTTGCAATCCAGCGTATCCTGCAGGCTCAACGCCGTGCCGCCGACCCGCGAAAAGCGCAAACAGGAACCCCGAAAATACTGGCCGCCCGGACAAATGTTACGGAACAAGCCTTGCTTATTCGGATGGGTATCCGTGTTGCCGTTAAAAATCAGGTTAGAGATTTCAACCCAACGCGTATTCACTTCAAAGACAAACTCCGACTTGCCATCTGACACCAGAGTGGTCGCAGGAAAATAACCGAAGTTCACCATTGCGCCTGAAATACGGAAAAAACGCATATAATCCGGGCCGAAGTTGCAGGCAGTGACAAAAAAGGTGCCTGCCGGGAACTGCACGCAAATTTGCAGCCCGGCCTGTTGCGACCACTGATACATCGCTTTGATAGCTGGCGCCGTATCGGTTTTACCGTCCGCAATAGCGCCAAAATCAAACAACGTTAAGCGATTGTAATCTTCGACGACGCGCCGCCAGTGAAATCCCTGACCGGCAAAAGTGACGCCCCCATCATCTTTTGCATTCTGGAAGCTGCCGACAAACTCACCGCCGCCAACTTCAAAGCCCGCATGCCAGCTTTTCAGCTTGATCTTTGCGCCTTCAAACAGTGGGCGCGTATTACGCAGCTCCTCTACTGACGGAATCTCTCCAATGAGCTGATACCCCGTAGGCTGCGTCAGACGCTGACTAAAATCAGCGTGTCCTGGGCGGCTCACGTCAGCAATGTTAAACAGCATATGACCGCTGTTATCTTCTACCGCCATTGAGTGCGCAGGTGCGGCAATTAAAGCGGCATTATCTTTAATAAACTGCGTGGGATTGCCTTTATTCAAAATAACTGGCTGGCTGATTTCAGAGACTGAGCCATTAGCATCACGCAGGAAAACGGGAATTTGGTTACCCGCCTGACTGGCGTCACTGCCGGCTTTACCGATCCACAATTTGCCTTCAAAACTCTGCCAAAATTGGGGTGGCATGGCGTAAATATTTTCAGGCGTCAGGATCGGCACATCGCCTTTTGGTACAGCTCCGGTATCCACTGATTTCAGTGCAACACCATTACTTCTTGCTGCATAGCTGGAAAAAGTACTCACGGAGAGAGCACCAACGATGGCTGAGGCTGCGGTTTGCAATACTTCTCTTCTTTTCATGCAACATATCCCGTGGTTAATGAGGCCGTGTTACCGGCCAGGGCTTAGTCCCTTGAGGCATTTTGCAAGCGGGCATTTCTTACCCCTGTTTAAACCAACGCCAGCCAGCTTTGCTTTATTTGTTTACCGTCGAATTTCAGTGCGGTTTCTTTGGTTTTTTCGCTCATGGCGTAAAACAGCGTATCGTCGCTGGCGAGCTGATCCATCCGCGCCAGGAAGCCGGCTTTGTCATTCATCGGCACCAGGAAACCATCCTCACCATGATTAATGATTTCCTGCGGCCCGGTTGGGCAATCATATGCAACCACCGGCAGCGACCACGCTTTAGCCTCAAGCAATACCAGCGGCAATCCCTCATAGCGTGACGTCATCAATGCCATATCGCTGTCACGGTAGTAATCATTGATATTGATGACTTTACCGACAAAATTAACGCTATCGGCAATGCCTAATACCGCGGCCTGATCGTGCAACTGCTGGCGCAGTTCACCATCGCCAGCAATGACCAGTGTCCAGTCAGGATGGGTTTCAACAAAGTCTCGCCAGATACCGAGCAGTAAATCGAAGCCCTTTTGGTGATCTAAGCGTCCCACAGCTAACGCCTGACGGCTGCGCTTTTGGCGCTGAAAGGCTTTAAACACCACGGGATTAGGAATTTGTTTGCTGGGAATGCGCCAACGGCTGAAAACCTGGTGATCTTTGTCAGTCAGAACAATCACACGGTCGTAGTAGCGCAGCAGCAGGTATTTGAGGAGTTTGATAGGCTTACTGAAGGAGTTGATGGCGATATGTTCACAGGCATAGGCCTTACCTCGCTTTTTCTTCATCGCCAGCAGGTTCCAGAAAGCGAACATCACGCTCAGGCGGCCCATGCTGATCAGGAAAACGGTATCGAAGTGTTCCTCATGGATACGGCTGACGGCGCTTTTAATCGGATTACTGTGGCCTTCGAAGCTGATAATCTCTTTCACATGCTCAAAGGGATAGAATGTTTTTCCGCTGCCTTCCAGCGAGTACACGGTGACATCGTGTGTTTCACCAAGACATTCTGACATGAAGTTACAGATGTTCTCGGTGCCCGCATACGAATAGGCATCTTTGATCACCAGGACAATTTTTTTCATGTAACGTTACCCACTTCAAAAGAGTAAAAAGACAATCCTGCCGATCAGTTTAACGATGCTTCAGGGTAAACAGCACACCGTTCACCATATACCAGCCGTAATAGTAATAGATTTTTAACGGATTGTTTTTATAGATAATTCTTAATAATTCGAGGTGCCATTTTGCTGCTTTGTTTTTGTTTCGCGAAAGGGAGTCACCCAATTCGTAATAATTCACCAGTATTGACTGGATCAGTCGCGCTTGTTTGTAATGGCTGAATAACTCGTAGAGAAAGAGAAAATCTTCATGGCCTTTGCGCTGGAAAAAAATCCCCTGCGGAGGACGGCGAAAACAGACCGATGAGAAGCAGATCCGGTACTGCTTCTTCACAAAGTTCTCTTGTTGTAGGTAGGGTTTGGTGTAGGTAATGTCGTGGTCGGCTTTAGCCGTTTTGTAATGATATTCAGTAATTACAAAATCATCACCGGCCGCTATTGCTGCCACCTGTTGCTGTAGCTTGTCAGCATGCCATTCGTCGTCGCTGTCGAGGAAAGCGATAATTTCCTCTTTGGCCGCGCGCAGCCCAATGTTTCGGGTTTCTGCTGCGCCCATGTTAACCGCGTTATCCAAAATGGTGATGCGTGCATCCTGACAATGCTTGCGCACATAATCCAGCGAATCGTCGGTGGATTTATCGTTAATCAGGTAAAGATGCCAGTCTGCGTAACGTTGATTGATAACCGATTGCACGGCGCGTAATACCGTCTGACGCGCATTATACATAGGCATAACAATGCCGACGGTTCCAACATGATTATTCATTTTCATACCTGGATAAAAAGAAAAAGGCATAGCGAATGTGCTCCCGAGGTCAGGAGCAATGATGAGCTAACCGGCGTCAGGAGAGCGCTTTCTCTCCGCCAAAGCGTGCCCTCACCTTGTCTTTCAGACGATTCATAAAATAGGCACGGTTATCTTTGTTGGTGAGGAAGAAATAGCGTGCAAAGCTCACGCTTGCCATCAGGGAATTGCCGTCCATTTTGTAGCGTAGCGGCAGTTTGAAGGCTTTATAGGTGTGAATGTCGCGCGGAGTCAGATGCGGCTTCATGGTGTCGAGCCAGAAAATAGAATACTTCACCGATTCACCTTTGTGTTTGGAACCGAATTTGGTGACCAGGTGGTAATTGGCTAACGGCGCGGCGATCATAATAAAGTCATAGCCCAGGCAGTCAGCGCGAATGCAGAAATCATAATCCTGATGGCGAATGTAGCGCGCATCAAACTGGATTTTGGCTGCATCTTCACGCTTCAACACAATGGTGCTGGTCTGAATAAAACCGTAACAACCAAACAGGTATTCAGCGACAGTTTCATCTTTACCCGGCGGCTGCATCGGCATCACTTTCAGAAAACTGCCATCCTGGTAAATATTCACCTGGCTGAAAATGATAAAATTCTGTTTGCCCTGCGCTTCCAGCTGAGCGATTTTCTCGCTGACCCGCAGCAGCTTATCCGCGTGCCATTCATCATCGGCATCAAGAAAACTGACGTAATCACCCGTCGCTAATTCAATGCCTTTGTTACGTGCGCCAGCACCGTTTAGCTTAACGTCGGACAGTACCAGATTAATATCCAGCTCCTGATAGCGCTCACTGCGAACCACCTCAGCCAGCGCCGCTGCATCAATGGATTTATCATCTACGATAATCACTTCAAAATTGCGATAACTTTGCGCCTTGACGCAATCCAGCGTCGTCACGATCGATTCTGATGCGTTATAAGCCGGAATTACGATGGAGAAGCGAATATCCTTCATTGCCAGCACCTCATTCAAAAAATTTCCAAAGTCAAAGATATAATGGTTGGACGATTAAGGGGAACCGGTGATGTCCTAATTTGACGGCGACACAGCGATCGCCAAAATGTAATCGTGGGATAAACGAGAAGATGCGTTGATAGCCGTCTGCAATACGCACAAGCCGGAAATACGTTTTATCTCGCTTTCATTAGGCATCCCACTGGGACAAGAAAGCGCACGTAAAATAAACCATGCAAAAAAGCATTACATTATTGAAAGGCCATAATGGCTGACAGACTGCGCCAGTAGCGGCGCAGTCATCTGAATGGCAATCCAGCTTTCTTTCCTACCCCGTTCATATTAATGAAACAATTTAAACTCACGCGCAACTTCATAGCCGACAACGGCCTGCTTAAGTGAAATGGTGTTGTAATAGAGATAATAAACGAGAAAGAAAACAAACATCACGAAAAAAGCAGGCTTCAAGACTCTTTTTGACTGATAAATCAACGACGTTAAAATAATCGGCTCAACCTGTAATAAATAGTTCGACAAGCGTGCGCCTGATGAATAGTTATAGAAGAAGATCCTGATGCCGCCGCCAATGGCGAAGGTCAGTATCAGCAGGTAGTTTAAACGGAAAACATCATAATTATCACGTTTGAGCTGATTGCCCAGCATGTAATAAACAAAGATAAATACCAGTGCGACGTTTTTCAGGTTGGAAATAGAAAACACGCTGCCCGTTTCTGCCGCCACAGAGTTATCATGGTTATAGCTTGCCGCCCTTTCCCCTAATGACCCTAAATGCCCGGCAATTAAGTTCACGAATCCCATCCCGCCGATTTTCGACAGGGGAATACTGACAATAATAATGATTACCGGCCACCAGCGCGATTCTCGAATAAACAGGAATGGGATAATGGTGACGACCATTACGGCGGTATTGTGGCTCAGGAATGACAAAATAAAGAAGCCAAACGCCAGCCAGTAACGCTTGACATAAATAGTCCATAACACACCAAGGAACAGTGCTGAGCTCAATCCAAAGCGGATTTGGTTCATATCCTTATTGATGTAAATATGGGCCGAATAAAGCGCCAGCGCCATGATCGGATAAGGCGACATCTTCTTAAAGAAAGTCGCGTTGGTTGCCACCGCCAGAAGACTAAACACAAGCAAAAAGGCGCTGGAATTATGCGAGATCAGGCTGGTTATCCAGGCAATGGCAAAAATTAACGGCTCGTAGCGAAAGAAAGCCACCGTATTAAAGAAGCCGTTTACCTGAATGCGCTGAATAAAATCATCAAAAAAGCTTCGGTATTGGTAGTCATCCATCCCGGTGCCAGGCCCACGGATGCCGCCAAAAATAATTAGCGTAAGGGTGGCAATGCAAAGCAGATAGGTAAGAATATGTGTTGTTCTTTCGTCTTTTTTCAGCAGGATTTCGACCAGCGAAATCAACAGCAAAAACCCTGATAGATACCAATATGGAGCCATGGTGTAATTCCTTAATTCCACAAGTTCTCATGCTAACAGTGGCTTGCGCTGATTACCTTCCCGGCTGATTTTTCAGCGTGTCTCGCACCTCACGCCAACGGCAGATGACGGGCGGACATCAGTCCTGTTGCTGATGTGTTCTGTTGATTAGCGCTTACTTTGCGACTTCAGCTGTGTCGCGATTTTTGCGTTAAACTCAAAATCACCTGTGCAAATCGTTGCGTGTCGTCGTTCAAACGGTGCGATAAAAAAGGGCGGTAAAACCGCCTCCAGAGTGCTGACAAACCTGAAGCGCGGAAACACATGCCGGGCGGTCAGGGATATTTTTGCTCTTTACGATCGGCCTGTGTGACCAGTTCTGGCTTGCTGTCAACAATCTCAGGGGCGGTCGCACCGCTCCCTTTATCCACTCAATTATCAGCTCTTCGTCGGTTTGCCATACTCATAATCGTAATAGTCGTAACCGTATCCATACGCGTTGGCAGCTTTACGTACTACGGCGTTGAGGATCACACCTTTAATCTCAATACCGTTTTGCGCAAAGCGTTTAAAGCTCACATCAACTTCTTTGGTGGTGTTGGTTTCAAAACGCGCCACCATCAGCGAGGTTCCAGCCAACTTACCAATGATTGACGCGTCAGTTACTGCCAGAATCGGTGGCGTATCAATCAGCACCAAATCGTAGTTCTTGTTTGCCCAGTCGAGCAGTTCGCCCATGCGACGATGCATCAGCAGCTCAGAAGGGTTAGGTGGAACCTGGCCGCGTGGCAGGAAATCAAAGCCGTAAATGCCTTTCTGAATCAGAGCCGGACTGAATTCAGTTTTGCCTGTCAGCACATTTGACAAGCCTGACTTGTTTTCGGCCCCCAGCAGTTCGAGGGTATAACCACGACGCATGTCGCCATCAATAAACAGCACGCGCTGACCCGCTTTCGAAACCAGCGTTGCCAGGTTGGAACAGATAAAGGTTTTACCAATACCCGGACTGGCGCCAGTGATCATCAGGATGTTGTTCTTCGCTTCCATCATCGCGAAGTGCAGGCTGGTACGCAGGCTACGGATTGCTTCAATCGACAGATCCGTTGGATTGCCCAGCGCCAGCAGCGTATCGTGCGGGTCGCTTTTAACCTTATGGCCCCGACGCGCCAGGGCTTCGGTGTCTTTCTTACGTTGCCATTCGGAAAGCGGGACGCTGGCGTACACGTTCATGCCTAACTCTTCCAGCTGCTCCGGGTTTTCGATACCGTGATGCAGTAATGCTTTCAGCAGAACCAGACCAACGGAAACAAGCAGACCGAGAATCAGACTGGCAGCAATGATTAAGGCTTTCTTCGGTGCCACCGGCGAGTTGCCCGTTTCAGCGCCATCAATGATGCGAACATCACCCACGGTGCTGGCTTTGCTAATGCCCAGTTCTTGTTGGCGATTCAGCAACTGCATGTAGATTTCCTGGCCTGACTGCACATCCCGTGTCAGACGTAAAATCTCCTGCTGCGTTTGCGGCATCTGCGAAATTTTCTTATTCAGCTGTGCCTGCTCACCTTCCAGGGTTTTACGTTTTTCCAGCAGTGCGCGATAGGTAGGGTGATCTTTAGTAAACAACTGAGAAACTTCAGCTTCGCGGAAGGTCAGTTCGTTTAGCTGGCTTTGTACGCTGACTGAAGAGTCTAACGCCGATTTCGCTTCCAGTGACAGGTCAACGGAATCATTCTGACGACGGAAAGTATTCAGCTTGTTTTCAGCATCATCCAGTTTAGCGCGCACTTGCGGTAACTGTTTGCGCAGGAATTCCAGGCTTTTTTCCGCTTGTTCAGACTTACGTTCAACGTTTTGCAGCAGGTAATTGTTGACGATTTGATTAAGCGTCGCGCTGGTTTTTTCAGGATCTTCACCCAAATACTCCAGGCCTAACACACCGGTGTCTTTGCCTTTATCCGCCACGGACAGGTTGCTTAACACCGTGTTGATCGCCTGCAATTCGTTCAGCTTCGTGATGGTGAAGCTCGTGCCTTCATCCGCATTAATATCGCTGACCAGCATGGTAATTTCGCCGTGCTTTTCCAGCTGACCCACTTTCCCTTTGAATAACTCGTCACCATCTTTAGAGACGGTGTAGGAATCTGGGCCCGTCACTTCCAGCTCGACGTTACGCTTATCAATCGTGCGGGGAATTTCCAGCCGAGAAATCGCCAGGTCAAATGGCTTATTGCCCATCAGGCGGGATAAACCTTTACCGATAACCGGGAAATCGTTCTGCTCAACAACGGTATCTAATCCCAAATCTTCGACGGTTTTACCAATAACCATACGTGATTCAAGGATCTGAATTTCTGCGTCTGACGCAGGCGTTGCTGGCAGAAGGGTTTGCAGATCGTCCAGCACCGTGCTGGCGTTTTTCTGCTCAACCTGTACTAATGCATCAGCGCGATAAATCGGCGTAGCGAACAGTGTGTAGAGCGTTGCCACCAACATAAAGAAGGCGGTAACCGCAACAATGATCCAGCGATGGTCAATAAGCTGTCCCACAAGATGCGCCAGATCCCACCCATTCGAATCCTCTCTCGGCGCGGTCATAACCTTATTTTTTATATTCATGGATAATCCCAACTATCGGCTTAATACGTTGACCCATTTCTGGGTAGCGTTGTCCAGTAACCCGTAAACTTCTTCAAAGGCCTCACGGCTTCTTTTGTACGGATCCGCAATTTCTCGTTGATTGAGCCAGTGCCCAAGCAACATGGTTTTGCCACGTGCTGCCGGGTCGATGCGATTTACCTGCTCAACATGGTGCTTTTCCATCACCAGAATCAGGTCGTAGTCACGACACATTTCTGCCGTTAACTGCCGCGCCTGATGACCTTCCAGCGACAGGCCATGAACGGCGGCCACATCGCTGGCAGTCTGATCGGCCGGAAAGCCTTTCAGTGCACCCAGTCCTGCAGAGGCCACACGGGTGTGAGGAAGCGCACGTTTGAACAGGCGCTCTCCGGTAGGAGAGCGGCAAATATTGCCAACGCATACGACTAACACGGACGTAATCATGGTTGAACCTAGTTAGACCAATTGCGGACACGCAGTGCGGCCTCGCTCGCATCGTTGATACCCGCGATGGTTGGCAACAGTTGCGAAATTACGCGGTTCCAGCGCGTGAGCGGCGTGGAGGTGACATAAACGATGTCATAAGGTTCCAGTTGGAATTCGGTGCCCATCACCATGGATGCCGCATCCTTGGTATTCAACTGATAGATGTTGGCGATCTTGGTACGATCGGTGCCGCGGATCGGACGGATAACAAACACGCCGGTAGCGTCTGAGCTGGTTTGATCCATGCCTTGTGCATTGCCTAACGCTTCTGCCAGCGTCATGCCGCTGCGATCCATCTTCAGCGTGGTTTGCTGTTTCACTTCACCCATCACGAACACCTTCAGCTCGTCATTACGCGGCACATACAGAATGTCGCCGGGATAAAGCAGATGGTTTTGGCTCAGATCGCCGTTTTGCATCAGCGCCTGCAAGGAGACACGCTGTTCGTGGCCATTATGGGTGAGCACCACATTGCGCCAGTCGGCATCTGCGGTCAGGCCGCCGGCGGCATTAATCGCATCCAGAATGGTCAATGGCACGTTCGTGATCGGCTGTTGACCAGAGGTGGTAACAGAGCCGGTCACGTAGGTTTTCTGCGATTTGAAGGAGGCGATACTGACGTCAACCTGTGGGCTTTCAATATACTGAGCCAGGCGACGCGCAACTTCATTACGTACATCACCCACGGTGCGGCCCGCTACGCGAACCCGACCAATGTAAGGATAAAAAATGGTCCCGTCGGAATGTACCCAGTTACCGGTATCGCTGGCGCTGCGGTATTGACCTGCGGGAGTGGTTAACTCAGGGTGATCCCAAACCGTTACCGTCAGAACGTCGCCGATACCAATGCGATACTCATAGTTTTGAATTTCGTTTTGTAATGCCGGGTTGGCCTGGGCAACCAGCGGCTTAGGACGCATCTGCTCAACCAGACGTGGCGTTAAGGGAAAGACGTTAACGTATTTGTCGATGTCAAAGTTGCTATCCTGTTGCTCAATGACATCTTTTCCCGATGTGGAAAGGCGTTGACCCGGTTCGATCGTACACCCAGTGAGAAAAGTGGCGGATACCAATAAAGGTATCAATTTCATTTTGATTGTAATCATTTAGATCTTCGCTATCAGTTATTGATTGATAGAGGCGAATACGCCGCTGTGTAAGCGTCCAACAAAAAGTAAAATTACCTGATTAAGCACTGAACCTGTCGTTCATTATCCTTTGCTCCTGTCTTTTATGTAGCTGCCGGTCAGCAAGGCGAAATAAGTCAACGTACATTATTACCATTTATAAATGACGACTTAATGCGTCCCTGAACAGGGCTGCTAATGACACGCCTAACAACGGCCCTTAATAAGAGAGCGTCCGCATTACGCTCCCCTGCTCGCCCCATGATCAATACGCACCATCCCGTTTCAGTACAACCCCCACTGTTTTAAACAGAATGGCAATATCATTCCACAGAGACCAGTTTTTAACATACCACGAGTCGAAGTAGACACGTGTTTCATAATCAACGTCATTACGACCGCTGACCTGCCACA
Source organism: Mixta mediterraneensis (assembly GCF_014946725.1). GTDB lineage: Bacteria > Pseudomonadota > Gammaproteobacteria > Enterobacterales > Enterobacteriaceae > Pantoea > Pantoea mediterraneensis. The sequence goes on along the minus strand of NZ_JACFXY010000004.1, from coordinate 236,792 downwards.
ATCCCGTCATGCCTGGTTTTGCCATCAGGTAGTAATCGACATTACCGGCATAACGGCAGAGTTCATCTTCAATTACGGGCCGCGGGCCAACCAGACTCATGTCGCCGCGCACCACATTCCACAGCTGCGGAAGTTCGTCGAGACTGGTTTTACGGATGAAATGGCCGACTTTCGTAATACGAGGATCGTTCTTCAGTTTGAAGTCTTTATCCCATTCCGCACGCGCGACCGGATCGGTGCGCAGCACCTCTTCCAGCACTTCTTTAGAATTGATGACCATTGAGCGGAACTTAAGGCACTTAAACTTACGTCCGTTTAAGCCGACACGCTCGTGACCGTAAATCGGCGGGCCACCGTCGCGTCCAACCAGGAAGCCAAGCACCAGCAGCGCAGGCATAAGCAGCACTATAATGGAGAGCGCGCCGACAATATCGAAAGCGCGTTTCAGAAAACGTGACGTCCGTTTTGCCAGGTTATTCTGGACGCGGAGGATCATCACTTCATGGCTGAAGATATACGCCATATCGGTGCCATAAAGTGGTACGCCACGCAGGGTTGGGATAACAGACACGGAGCGGCAGTTGTGCATCGACAGTGATTTCAGCCACATGTCACGATACTGGCTTTGTTCGAATTCTACCGCCACGATAAACTGCGTTTCGCTATTGGTCAGCCTCCACAACTCTTGTTCGTCACGCAGCACCGGCACACCGGAAAGGCTACTTTGCGAACAGCTGCCATCTACATCGTAAAAAGCGATAACGTCAAAACCCATTCCCTCTTCACTCTGCAGCGCCTGCCAGGCTTCATGGGCATTTTTACTGCTGCCGATAATAATGGTTTGTTTTTTCCACAAGCCGTATTGATTTAACAGACGCCTGGAAAGTGCGCGGCAGCTCGGAATTAAGATAATTGCCAGAACCCAGGTTAATAACCAGACGAAGCGCGACATTTGCCATTGTGATAAAGCTGTAATCGAAAGATCGATGATGGAGAATATCAGAATAGTACGAAATATTTCTTTTAATTCGAACCAGAACGGCTTGCGGTAAGTATAGTGACGCAATCTTACCCAGAACCACCCTACGCAAATAATTGACAAACAAATATGCGTAACTATTTTTAAATTGATTTCTTTTTCAGATATATCTGCCAGTGGCGATTCAGACATCATATTAATGAGCGCCAGCGCAATAAATAAGGCTGCGTTGAAACAAATTAAATCTGAGCAAGCTAACAATAATTTGGTGATAAGACTTTTAAACGTAAATTCTGTATCGCGCATATTTAACTCTTTATTTTATTTCCTTTAACCCGTAACGCCCCAAGCCTGTGTATTAAATGAGCGGCAATGAATTTCCAGGCTGAACCGTTGCTGAGGGGAGCTCCTGCGGCGTTTACGCCAATGCCCTTATCAATAAAACCAAAAAAATCGTGATAAATACCAACAGATTACTCTGACTTTTGCTCAGATAATCACCGTGCGTTTAATAAGCAAAAAAGCGATTCAGGCACGCTACCGCCCTTGGCTGTCGCTGCCAATACCGTTATTCGTCATATTTCCTTGCCGGTTGTCCGATAAATGACATGCAAATTGCCACTTTATCGGGCGTGATCACAATTCATAACTTTCAATGCTGTTTCACTGTACGAATAACGACTTTAGCGCAGACATTTACTAACTCGTTGCTATACTAGTTATTACTGGCTTGTTTACAAGTAGGCCCTGCCTTCCCTGCACTATTTTAGGAAAAAGACTACCAGTAATTAGTATTGATGCCAGTCATGACGGGTACGCTATCTTTAAATTTCAGATTTATTCCATACTCATCAACTCAGGAAATTGCATTAGAATTGGGTAATGACTCCAACTTACTGATAGTGTTTTATGTTCAGATAATGTCCGATGACCTTGTCATGCAGCTCCACCGATTTTGAGAACGACAGTGACTTCCGTCCCAGCCTTGCCAGATGTTGTCTCAGATTCAGGTTATGTCGCTCAATGCGCTGAGTGTAACGCTTGCTGATAACGTGCAGCTTTCCCTTCAGGCGTGATTCATACAGCGGCCAGCCATCCGTCATCCATACCACGACCTCAAAGGCCGACAGCAGGCTCAGAAGACGCTCCAGTGTGGCCAGAGTGCGTTCACCGAAGACGTGTGCCACAACCGTCCTCCGTATCCTGTCATACGCGTAAAACAGCCAGCGCTGACGTGATTTAGCACCGACGTAGCCCCACTGTTCGTCCATTTCAGCGCAGACAATCACATCACTGCCCGGTTGTATGCGCGAGGTTACCGACTGCGGCCTGAGTTTTTTAAGTGACGTAAAACCGTGTTGAGGCCAATGCCCATAATGCGTGCACTGGCGCGACATCCGACGCCATTCATGGCCATATCAATGATTGTCTGGTGCGTACCGGGCTGAGAGGCGGTGTAAGTGAACTGTAGTTGCCATGTTTTACGGCAATGAGAGCAGAGATAGCGCTGATGTCCGGCAGTGCTTTTGCCGTTACGCACCACGCCTTCAGTAGCGGAGCAGGAAGGACATCTGATGGAAATGGAAGCCACGCAAGCACCTCAAAATCACCATCATACACTAAATCAGTAAGTTGGGAGCATTACCCAGAATTGCATGTCATTACTCTTCTTATGTCAATTATTTCTCCTGCTATGCAGCGCGACTTGCTTACGTTTTTAATACAATATGATTTTTCCGATGTTGTTCAATAACAGAGCAATCTTACGTACAGGATGTAATCATCTGGCGAGGCGCTATTTGTCGCCTGCTTTGCCCTCCACTATCATCAGATTAAACGCATTTATAAACATTCAGGTGAATAAAGCATGTTGGAGGTCATTAGTGATCCCTCGATTTGGGCAGGATTAGTCACGCTTATCGTTCTTGAGTTGGTGCTGGGGATTGATAATTTAGTATTCATCGCTATCCTGGTCGAAAAACTTCCCGAAACGCTTCGGGACCGCGCACGCGTTATTGGATTATTGCTTGCGTTAGTTTGTCGCCTGTTGCTGCTTGCCTCGCTTTCGTGGCTGGTTACGCTGACCCAGCCGCTGCTGACGCTGTGGCATCACCCCTTTAGCGCACGGGATCTGATTCTGCTGGTGGGAGGGATTTTTCTGTTATTTAAGGCTACGACAGAGCTGAATGCGCGCCTTGAAGGTAGCGATGACGATCAGGGTCAACAAAAAAGCGGTGCTAAATTCTGGCCCGTGGTCGCTCAAATCGTGGTGCTGGATGCTATTTTCTCGCTGGATGCAGTGATTACTGCTGTCGGCATGGTTAATGACCTGCCGGTTATGATGACCGCAGTAACTATCGCCATCTTGTTAATGTTACTCGCCAGCAAGCCGCTGACCCGTTTCGTCAACAGTCATCCCACTATTGTCATTCTTTGCCTGAGCTTTCTGCTGATGATCGGCTTCAGTCTGGTGGCGGAAGGGTTTGGCTTTGTCATCCCTAAAGGGTATCTGTATGCCGCGATTGGCTTCTCGGTGGTGATCGAGGCGCTGAATCAGCTGGCACAGTTTAATCGTCGTCGCGTACTTTCCGCGGGTCGTCCTTTACGCCAGCGTACCGCCGAGGCGGTGCTGCGTTTATTACGCGGCGAAGCTGAACGTGCCGAACTGGATGCCAAAACATCTTCATTGATCGCCGACAGCGAGTCAAATGTCCTGTTTAATCGCCAGGAACGCGTGATGATTGCACATGTACTGGGCTTAGGGCAGCGCCATGTGAATAGCGTTATGACCTCACGTCATGACGTTGAACATATCGATCTTAGCGACGACCCGGCTGAAATCATGGCTCGCCTCGACCGTAATCAGCACACCCGCTTGCTGGTTACCGATAAAACCAACGAGCCACTGGGTGTGGTGCACGTTATCGATTTACTGCATCAATCCTTACATCAGGATTCCCTTGATTTACGCGCCCTGATCCGTCAACCGCTGATTTTTCCAGAACGCTTAACCTTGCTGCTGGCGCTTGAGCAGTTTCGCAAGGCCCATACGCATTTCGCTTTTGTCGTTGATGAATTTGGCTCTGTGGAGGGCGTAATGACATTAAGCGATGTGATGGAAACTATCGCCGGAAATTTACCGAATGAAGCGGCTGAAATTGATGCGCGTTATGATATTCAACCTAACGGCGCTGGCGGCTGGATTGCTAACGGGCATATGCCGCTGGAGGATCTGGCGATGTATGTGAAATTGCCGCTGGATGAGAAGCGCAATTATCATACGCTGGCGGGGCTATTAATGGACAGCCTGCAACATATTCCGCAGGAAGGGGAGGAACTCCAGGTTGGCCGTTATCTGTTACGCACCCTACAGGTTGAAAACCATCGGGTGCAAAAAGTTGAAATAACTGAACAGGCCAGTCATGAAGCGTGAAACCTGCGCCCGTTACGGGCGCAGCAACGTTTTCATGTCACGGCGACTGTCCATTTCCTGCTGACGATCAATCCACTCATTCAAGCGTGATTTGGCTTCATTTTGCAGTCGGTTACGCAGGACCTCATCGACAGGTAATGTATATTGTACGTTATTCCAGTTGCCAAACATGCGCAACGGAATAGCCTGATCGGTCAGCGCGGCAACCAGCTTATCGTCACCGCTCCAGCCGCTGAGTTTCAAACCAAGGGTGACATCCAGCTGCTGCTGCTGCAGGTCCACCTTGCCTTTACCTTGTAGCGCCAGATGTGTGCCGTGGCCGTTCAGGTCGTCGAACGTCAGCTCGCCGTGATTCAGCGCTACCTGCCCTGCGATCTGCTTAATACCTTGTTCATCATCTTCTTCGCTGCTGACGCGGTTACTGACCCGCGCGACGGCGCGGCGCACCATTTGTTGCAGATTAATCTGCGCCAGCCTGAGATTCTCGGCGCTAATGGCTGCCCTGCCCTGCCAGTCTTTTTTCGCCGCCTCAACGGACAGATTTTCACCTGACAGTTGTCCAGATAAGCTCACCGTGCCCTGTAACGATTCTGGCAGCCCCAGCGCATTAAGGAGCGGTTGAATCGCTACCTGCTGCAATTCTGGCTGCAAAGTTACCCGTGTTTCAGGTTGTCGAATATCAACCGTACCCGGAACAGAAAAACTGCCTGCGCCGAGCGCGCCTTTCAGCGTGTTCAGCTGCATCAGGCCCTGCTGATTACTGGCATCAAGCTGTAAATTATTGAGGGTTAACCCGCGCCACTCCGCGCTGTCGGCACGCAGTTTTAAAGCCAGATCGAGCGTCTTAAGCGGCGAATCGGCGTTACTTTGCTCTCGCGCCTCGGCAATTACCGGCGCGCGGGCAACGGTCGCGTGTTGCTCACCTTCACCAATACGCTTTGCTGCGTTCGCCATTAAGTTATCAAGGTTTAGCGAAGTGGCATGAAGATTGAGCGCTAAGCGCGGCGGCTCTGCCAGACTGCCTTCCGCCTCACCGGACAGCGAACTGTCATTGGCAGTCAGTTGCAGGCCAGTAACGGCAAACTGCTGTTTATCGCCGTTCCAGCTTCCCTGAAAACTCAGCGAGCCTTTAATACCCTGCGGCTGAATATCGGCACCCGCCAGCGTGTAATCAAGCTGATCAATCTGCCCGCTCAGGCGATGCGGGTACTGCGATGCATCCAGCGCACCTTTTACCTTCACCGTCGCGTTGCGTTGATTGCGCGTCAGGTTGGTACTTAAGGTGATCGTGGCTTGTTTATGATCGTCCTGTTCAAGATTGAGATTGAAGTCGCGGAAGTTATATTCGTCGCCACCCGCTTGTTGCCAGATGACTAAACTGTCGGCGACTTTAAGCTGGCCGATATTAAATGACCAGCCGTCAGAAGGAGATGGCGGCTCTGCATTACGCGGCCCCTGCGGCACATTCTGCGGCCTTTTTTCTGCGCTGTCTGGCGTGACGCGCACCACAGCGTTTTTCAGCATGACCTGGCTGACACTTAACTGATGCGATAGCAAGGGCCACAGATTAACATCAAGCCGCATGTTTTCCGCTGAGACCACAGGCTGTGCAGCACCCGGCGCGGTTAAGCTCATGCGGCCTGAAAGAATGCTCATCTGCGGCCAAACGTGCCAACGCAAATCGCCATGCAGGTCGAGCCGATACCCACTACGTTGTTCAACCTGTTGCACCATATAGGCACGGAAGTCGTTGGGATTCACCAGTAATACTAATGCGGTCATTCCCGCTACGACCACCACTAACAGGATGGCCAGCGTGGGTATCACTCTTCTCATGACGTCCTCAGTAAATTCAGTCTTTGTCGATACGGCTGGCGTCGGCACCCTGCTGTCCGCGATACTTCGCATCTTCACGACGGTTATAAGGGCGCGCGGCTGGGCCAGAGAGCGGCTCAAAGCTCAGCGCGCCAATCAACATGCCAGGACGCAGCGCCAGCGGTAATTTACCGGAGTTGTAAAATTCGAGCACAATGCGACCCTGCCAGCCGGGATCGATACGGTGCGCGGTGACGTGTACCATCAAACCCAGGCGGGCCAGTGAAGATCGGCCATCCAGCCAGCCGACTAAATCGTCAGGCAGCGTCACCGATTCCAGCGTCACCGCCAGCGCTAGCTCGCCCGGATGCAAAAAGAAGGCTTCGCCTTCCGGCAGGACAATTTCATCGCTCATGACGCGATCCAGCGCGGCGCTGACTTCATGTTTCGGTCCGCTCAGGTCAATAAATGCCGCCGTGTGGCCACTGAAAGTACGGAACTGATTGCCCAGGCGCACATCGACCGTGGCCCCATTAATGCGTTCCATCGGCGGGCGCGGCGTAATCGCCAGCTTGCCGGTATCCAGCCAGGCTTCAATATCGCGGTCGCATAATCTCATTGACGTAACTCCATGAATTAAGTGTAGCGAACGGTCAGCATGACGTACCGTTCGCGTCACGTCCTGTCAGACGCAGATTATTCAAAAAACTGATTGATTTTGGCTTTGAGAATATCAATAGCGATGCGGTTTTTTCCACCACGCGGCACAATAATATCGGCATACTGCTTAGAGGGTTCGATGAATTGCAGGAACATCGGACGCACCGTTTTTTGATACTGACTCATGACCGAATCCATCGAACGACCACGCTCATTAACGTCACGCTTCATGCGCCGCATTAAACAAATATCGAGTGGTGTATCGACAAAAATGGAGAAGTTAAGTTCCTGGCGCAGGCGCGAGTCGGTCAGTAACAGAATACCTTCCAGAATAATAACTTTTTTCGGTTTGAGATGAATAGATTCCTGAGTGCGCGTGTGTTCAACATAGCTGTAAACCGGCAGATGAATATCCTGGCCGGCTTTAACCGCACGCAAATGTTGCAGTAACAAATCATGATCCATCGCGCTGGGATGGTCATAATTGGTTTTAACCCTCTCTTCCATGGTGAGGTGACTTTGATCTTTGTAATAAGCATCTTCAGGGATCACCCCGATATGCTCGTCACCAACCTGATCACGGATTTCACGATAGAGCGTACTGGCAATTAAACTTTTACCGGATGCGGACGCACCGGCAATGCCAACAATCACGCACTGATGAGACTTGTCAGTCATACTTTTAAAGACCTGATAACTGGAGCCAGCGACTGTACACGGATTACGCGCCCAGCCTGCGGGCCTAAATGGAGAGGGTGAGTTGGCGCTAAGTATAGGGATTTCGGCGTTTTGATGCCAGAGAAATGGCGCCAGCGGCTTTTCAGAATTTCCCCTTTGGAAGCTAATCATTTCATGGATAAACTAGCGGCCAGTTTCGATCTGCACAAAGCGGCCGTGGCAACACCCTTTTTGCCGCATGATGGCGGGAATCATCGTGTCCGCCAGTATTCACAAGGAGTCGTATGCTCTGGAAAACCTTGACCTACTTTGGCGACAGTATGCTGTTGATCCCGACGGCGGTGATCATCGCGCTGATTCTGCCGTGGAAAAGCGATAATCGCCGCACCGCGTTATATTGGATTGTGGCGTTTGGTTTGGCGGGTTTGTTTGTCAGTCTGTCTAAAATTCTGTTTCTCGGCTTTGGTATTGGTAGCGCCCGGTTTAACTTCACGGGCTTCAGTGGTCACAGCGCAATGTCTGCCACCTTATGGCCGGTAATGTTGTGGTTAATCTCTGGACGCTGGTCCGGTTTATGGCGCGGATTCGCCATTGGTATGGGCTATATGATTCCGCTGTTGGTGGGGTTTTCGCGCCTGGTTATTCATGCGCACTCAAAAAGCGAAGTGGCTACCGGCTTGCTGCTCGGCTTTACCTTAAGCACCGCTTTCCTGATTTCGCAGCGCCGGACAGCATTAAAAGGTTTTAGCTGGCCGCAGATTAGCGCTGCATTACTGGTGCCGGTGCTGCTGTTAAGCCATGGCCGTGTTGCCACCACTCAACAATTCCTTGAGCGCTTTTCCGCCGATCTGGCTGGCTTAGAAAAACCGTTTACCCGCGCCGATCTTTTCCGCCAGTAATCACTAAAATGGCCTTCCGTAGTTGAAAGGCCACGTCATCGCCGAATAACGCCTCTGACAACACAATCGCCACTGCAAAGCGGCGCACACTGCTGGGACTATACCTACCCTCTCGTCTCCCATAACTCACAGCGGATTTTGCGGATTGCTACCATGGAATCCCATTTTCCTGACGTTTTTTGCCTGGTATTGATGCTGGTGAGCGGCAAGGCGGTCTCGCCTTTTGTCTTTGGACAGGCTATTTTCAGCCTTATTAGCCTGTTACGACTTGCGACAGTGCGACTGACAGGTCCGGCCTGGGGCTTTTGCATACGTTAGCCAGCCTTAATGCGTGATGTCCGGGGCAGCGCAGTAAGCCGCTTGCCAGCCCTGTCAGGCTACGCTAAAGTCGCCCCCTTTTTTCCGGCTCGGGGGCAAAGATGTTTATAGGATTTGATTACGGCACGGCCAACTGTTCTATTGCGGTAAGCGAACAAGGTGCGCCGCGCCTGTTGACGCTGGAAAATGGTCAGCGCCTGCTGCCTTCAATGCTCTGTGCGCCCACGCGTGAATCCATCAGCGAATGGCTTTACCGCCATCATCAAGTCGCCACGCCCGACAGTGAAACTACCGCGTTATTACAGCGAGCACTGCGTTATAACCGTGAAGAAGATATTGAAGTCCTGCCTGGTAGCGTGCAGTTTGGTCTGACCGCACTGCAAAACTATATGGTCGATCCTGAAGACGTGTGGTTCGTTAAATCCCCTAAGTCATTTCTCGGTGCCAGCGGCCTGAAGCCACAACAGATTGCGTTATTTGAAGATCTGGTCTGCGCCATGATGCTGCATATTCGTCAGCAAGGTGAAAGTCAGCTCGGCCAGACGATTGATCAGGCGGTAATTGGCCGCCCGATTAACTTCCAGGGTTTAGGTAGCGAGGACGCTAACCAGCAGGCAGAAGGGATTCTGTTGCGTGCGGCTAAGCGTGCCGGTTTTCGTGATGTCGAATTTCAGTTTGAGCCGGTGGCCGCTGGCCTGGATTTTGAAGCAACGCTGGAAAAAGAGACGCGCGTGCTGGTTGTTGATATTGGCGGCGGCACAACTGACTGCTCAATGCTGCTAATGGGACCGCAATGGCGCAATCAGGCCGATCGTCGTGAAAGCCTGCTAGGTCACAGCGGTTGCCGTATTGGCGGTAACGATCTTGATATTATGCTGGCGTTCAAAACGTTGATGCCATTGCTTGGTCTTGGCGGTAATACCCAGAAAGGCATCGCCCTGCCCGCGCTCCCCTGGTGGAACGCTGTCGCAATCAATGACGTTCCGGCGCAAAGTGAATTTTACTCCGTGGCCTGCGGTAAATTGCTGCGTGATTTAGTTCGCGATGCAGAGAACAGCGACACCGTTGCCCGCCTGTTAAAGGTGTGGCAGCAGAAGCTGAGTTATCGTCTGGTACGTGCAGCGGAAGAGAGCAAAATTGCCCTATCGGATCGCGTTGAAACCGACACGCCACTCGACTTTATTGCCCCTTCTTTACAGGCAGCCATCAGCGTGGAGATGTTGCGCGAAGCCATCAATCAGCCGCTGGAAAAGATCCTTGAGCAGGTGCATCTGGCGCTGGCGACCAGCCATATTAAACCAGATGTCATTTATCTGACCGGAGGCAGCGCACGTTCGCCGCTGTTGCGTGCAGCGTTGCAGCAGGCATTACCGGATACGCCTATTGCGGGTGGCGATGATTTTGCCTCGGTAACGGCAGGATTAGCGCGCTGGGCGGAAGTGATGTTTGCTTAATGGCTGATGAGTTTGAATAAAGTGATACGGTCCTTAACGGACCGTTTTTTATGGCTGTAACGGCATAGAACGAATAGGGTTAGCCTGTTTGATCGCGAATAAACTGCTGGCGGATCGCTCTCGCTAACCCTGTGAACTTAATTAAAAGGCGATATTCGCGCTGATGCCGCCAATAAACGCATCTTTCACTTCACTCACCGCACCCGGCGCGGTGACATATTGCAGGTTCGGACGCAGCGACATCCATTTCGTCACTTTAGCGTTGTAATAGATTTCGTAATCGTATTCAGAACCATCCTGAATCGGCAAATACGTTGGGCTATTGTAGTCGGTTTCACCATTAGCCGCATTCTGCTGACGCAGCGAGCGGGTATAGGTGCTGTTTACGTGAATACGTGCGGCACCGATGCCAATCTCATCATCGGGACGCGCATCAAACGGTCCTTTCCAGGTAAACGCAATGGACTGATAGTTATCCGTTTTCGACGTTTTGTGGTCGTTCATTACCGCCTGAACGCGCACGCCTAAACCACGATGCACATCGCCATCCTGTGCTGTTAACTGTTGTTGCAACAACACGTAACCGCCGTAAGCGTGGTCCTGCTCCTGATACGCGCCGTTGCGCCAGCTGCCATAAACATCCCCGTTAGCAGAAGAGTAGTAACCGCCGATGCGATAGTTACCCGGCAGTTTTTGTGGACCAAACTGCGGCATCCAGCCCAGTTCAGCCGGAACCATGTTCCCTTCGGAATTGCTGGTATCAAGACGGAAGCCGTCACCGCGATTGTAGTTCGCCTGGTTTTGGTTATAGAAACCAACCTGGAAGAACACCTCAGGGGTAAAATTCAGCTTGATACGGCCACCCCATTGCGAAACTGGCCAGTTAAACCACCGATTTGCGAAACTGGCCAGTTAAACCACCGATCGCCACGCCAGTTACCGGCCTGACCGCTACCCAGCGCAAGGTTCTGGAAGAGGTTGCCGTCAAAATTATCAAAGTCTTCGCCAACGGTGACGCGGCCAGCTTTAATATCCACGACGTCATCAAACAAGCCCTTACGTAACCAGAACTGGGTCAGACGCCAGGTTTGTCCACGTCCATACACTTCCTGAACGGATGACAACATCCCGGTGCGTTTGTCAGCAACCTGATCCGACACGTTATGTCCGTCACGATTGGTAACGGTCATCTGGAATTCCGCATCCTGCCAGTTCAGCAGTTTTTCCAGATCGAAATTGGGGTAATGACTCCAACTTACTGATAGTGTTTTATGTTCAGATAATGTCCGATGACCTTGTCATGCAGCTCCACCGATTTTGAGAACGACAGTGACTTCCGTCCCAGCCTTGCCAGATGTTGTCTCAGATTCAGGTTATGTCGCTCAATGCGCTGAGTGTAACGCTTGCTGATAACGTGCAGCTTTCCCTTCAGGCGTGATTCATACAGCGGCCAGCCATCCGTCATCCATACCACGACCTCAAAGGCCGACAGCAGGCTCAGAAGACGCTCCAGTGTGGCCAGAGTGCGTTCACCGAAGACGTGTGCCACAACCGTCCTCCGTATCCTGTCATACGCGTAAAACAGCCAGCGCTGACGTGATTTAGCACCGACGTAGCCCCACTGTTCGTCCATTTCAGCGCAGACAATCACATCACTGCCCGGTTGTATGCGCGAGGTTACCGACTGCGGCCTGAGTTTTTTAAGTGACGTAAAACCGTGTTGAGGCCAATGCCCATAATGCGTGCACTGGCGCGACATCCGACGCCATTCATGGCCATATCAATGATTGTCTGGTGCGTACCGGGCTGAGAGGCGGTGTAAGTGAACTGTAGTTGCCATGTTTTACGGCAATGAGAGCAGAGATAGCGCTGATGTCCGGCAGTGCTTTTGCCGTTACGCACCACGCCTTCAGTAGCGGAGCAGGAAGGACATCTGATGGAAATGGAAGCCACGCAAGCACCTCAAAATCACCATCATACACTAAATCAGTAAGTTGGGAGCATTACCGAAATTGGTGGAAAATGTCCACTGGTCGCTGTAGCGCATGGTGGTATTAGTGTCAGCACCACCCCCTAAATTCGCGGCGCTTTCCATGGTGTAGTTAACATCAAATTTAATGCCGTCATCCTGTAGCTGCGTTCGGTAGCCGCCCCAGTCACCGAACATCCATTCAGAGTCAGGGCTAAGCGCGTCAGCCGCTAAAGCCGAGCCGCTTAACATGGCGAACATCAGGGTGCCGGTCGCTACGCGACGCAGCGGAAAACGTTGCACTGCTTTTTTGCTTTTCATGATGTTTATTCTTATGTGAGTTGCTGGATAGTAAGCGCAGAGAATAGGATCGGGAAAAGTTCAATTTTTATAAAAAAGTGCGCAAAAATCCCCTAAGAAACCGTTTCTTTACGCATTTGTGAATTGGATCGCTTATTGTTAATACTTTTGTGAGGTTGTATGTTTTTTTATTGTGCTTTTTTTATGAAAAGTATGAAAAGGAGCATCCCTGCCCCTGCTGAAAATTAACTGCTGGCGTTGGCCAGTTGTTCAATTTCTGCTTGCGTCAGCTTCAACTGTGTCGCGCCGACTAAATCATCGAGTTGCGTCAGCGAAGTCGCACTGACGATAGGTGCGGTAATACCCGGACGGGCGATTTGCCAGGCCAGCGCAACCTGCGTCGGTGAAACCTGATGCGCCTGACTGATCTCATCCAGCGACGCAAGGATTTTTAACCCGCGTGGATTGAGATATTTCTCTACCACACCTTGTCCACGTGCGCTTTTGCTGGCATCTGCGGCGCTACGGTATTTGCCGCTAAGGAAACCGCTGGCGAGCGAGTAATAGTTGATGACGCCTAAACCGTGTTCCGTTACCACCTTTTCCAGTTCGGCTTCGTAGCCTTCCCGATCGTAAAGGTTGTACTCCGGTTGCAGGGTTTCATAACGCGCCAATCCTTCTTTTTCACTTGTTTGCAAGGCTTCCTGCAAGCGGGCGGCACTGTAATTGGAAGCACCAATCGCGCGCACTTTGCCTTCTTTAATCAGCAAATCAAAAGCGTTTAACGTCTCCGCCAATGGCGTGCCTTCATCGTCACGGTGGGCTTGATAAATATCGATATAATCCGTTTGCAGACGACGCAAAGAGTCCTCAACAGCCTGACGAATATATTGCGGTTTTAGCCCGGTTTTTTCCGGTGACATTTCCATACCGACTTTAGTCGCCAGTACGATGCTGTCTCGTTTGCCGCTTTTTTTCAGCCAGTGACCAATAATCGTTTCCGATTCGCCTCCCTTATTGCCGGGCGCCCAACGTGAATAAACGTCAGCCGTATCGATAAACCACAATCCTTTATCCACCAGCGCATCCAACAGAGAAAACGAGGTGCTTTGGTCAATGGTCCAGCCAAATACGTTGCCGCCAAACGTTAGCAACGGTACTTCAATGCCACTGTCACCTAACTGCCGGGTTTCAATTTGACTCATGGGGTTCTCCTTTAAGCGAGTCGAGAGGAACGCTCACTCAGCATAGCAAAGGGATTTGGCGCGTTTATGCATAATCCGGGCGGAATATTGTCAGAATATGAATACTTACCCCGACCTGACAGTTATCCTTATTTCCTTCAATTTCTGTCCGACAGAGACAGCTACACTCTGTCGTTTGCAGGCCGACGACTTTCGGCTTGTTTATGGAACGACGACACTGCTGGAGAGCAATAAAAAAGATGAGCACCCGCAATCCTTTTACGAAAAAAAGCCTGATGGTTCTGGTGGTGCTTGCCGCTGCCGTAGGCGCTTATTACTGGTGGCAGCATCCGGCGCAGCCCAATACCGACACGCAAGCGGATACCCACCCGCAACGTGGAAAAGGCGATAACCGCGCCCGTCGTCCGCTGGCGCCAGTGCAGGCTGCCAGCGCCACCACGCAAAGCGTGCCGCAATATCTCAGCGGTTTAGGCACGGTTACCGCAGCCAATACGGTCACGGTGCGCAGCCGGGTAAATGGTGATTTGGTTGCAATTCATTTTGATGAAGGTCAGCAAGTCAAAGCCGGTCAGCTGCTGGCAGAAATCGATCCACGTCCCTATCAGGTGGCATTAACCCAGGCACAAGGCCAGCTGGCAAAAGACCAGGCAACCCTTGCTAATGCCCGACGCGATCTGGCGCGCTACGAAAAGCTGGCGAAAACTTCGCTGGTGTCACAACAGGAGCTCGATACCCAGCGCTCACTGGTCAGTGAGACACAGGGCACCATCAAGGCTGATGAGGGCAGCGTCGCCAGCGCCCAGCTCGATCTGACCTACAGCCGCATTACCTCCCCGATTGACGGACGAGTCGGCCTGAAACAGGTTGACGTGGGTAACTACCTTACCAGCGGCGATACCAGCGGGATTGTGGTCATCACCCAAACGCATCCTGTCGATGTTGTTTTCAGCGTGGCTGAAAACAACATCAGCCAGATTTTAAAAGCACAGAAAGGCAGCGAGCCTCTGTTGGTGGAAGCCTGGGATCGCAGTAATCAGAACCTTTTGACTACCGGTAAATTGCTTAGCCTCGACAATCAAATTGATGTCACTACCGGCACTATCAAAATCAAAGCACGCTTCGATAATCAGGACGATCTACTGTTCCCTAACCAGTTCGTCAATGCGCGATTAAAGGTCAATACCTTGCAGGATGCGATTGTGATCCCCACTGCTGCACTGCAAATGGGGAATGAAGGCCACTTCGTCTGGGTGATCAACAGCGAGAATAAAGTCAGCAAAAAAAGCGTCACCGCGGGGTTGCAGGATAGCCAAAAAGTGGTGATCAGCGCCGGGCTGGAATCCGGCGAGCGCGTTGTCACCGACGGATTAGATCGTCTGACTGAAGGCGCCACCGTAGAGGTCGTCGCGCCGCAAAGCACCGCTACACATAGCAGTCGCGCAACGTTGCCATCGAAGGGAGATCGCGAGTAATGCAGGTGTTGCCTCCTGATTCCAGCGGTGGACCGTCGCGCCAGTTTATTCTGCGTCCGGTCGCAACCACACTCTTAATGATTGCTATTTTACTGGCAGGCGTGCTCGGCTACCGCTTTTTGCCGGTCTCGGCACTGCCCGAAGTGGATTATCCAACCATTCAGGTCGTCACGCTTTATCCCGGCGCCAGCCCGGATGTGGTGACTTCTTCAATAACGGCTCCGCTGGAACGTCAGTTTGGTCAGATGTCCGGCCTGAAGCAGATGGCTTCGCAAAGCTCCGGCGGTGCGTCGGTGGTCACGCTACAGTTCCAGCTCACGCTACCGCTCGACGTTGCCGAACAGGAAGTGCAGGCGGCAATCAACTCCGCGACAAATCTGTTGCCCAGCGATCTGCCAAATCCGCCGGTTTACAGCAAGGTCAACCCCGCCGACCCGCCAATTATGACGCTTGCCGTTACCACCAGCAGCATGCCGCTGACCCAGGTTCAGGACATGGTGGAAACGCGCATCGCACAGAAAATTTCCCAGGTTTCTGGCGTGGGTCTGGTCACGCTTTCCGGCGGCCAGCGACCCGCAGTGCGGGTGAAAATGAATGCGCAGGCACTAGCGGCGTCAGGCTTAACCAGTGAAACCGTACGGACCGCAATCAGCAATGCTAACGTCAATTCGGCCAAAGGCAGCCTTGATGGCCCAACGCGTTCTGTCACGCTCTCTGCCAACGATCAGATGAAATCAGCAGAGGATTATCGTCAACTGATCGTTAGCTACAACAATGGCGCACCAGTGCGATTAGGTGATGTGGCCACCATCGAACAAGGTGCCGAAAACAGCTGGCTCGGCGCCTGGGCCAATCGCGATCCGGCCATTGTACTGAACGTGCAGCGTCAGCCAGGCGCAAATATTATCGCTACCGCTGACAATATTCGCGCCATGCTGCCTGCGTTGACGGCAACGTTGCCAAAGTCGGTGGATGTGAAGTTGCTTACCGATCGCACCACCAATATTCGCGCATCCGTCAGCGATACTCAGCATGAGTTAATGCTAGCAATGGCGCTGGTGGTGATGATCATCTATCTATTCCTGCGCAACGTTCCCGTCACTGTCATCCCAGCCGTCGCGGTGCCGCTATCGCTGATCGGCACTTTCGCCGCCATGTATTTCCTTGGCTTCTCGATCAACAACCTGACGCTGATGGCATTAACTATCGCCACCGGCTTTGTGGTAGACGATGCGATAGTGGTGATCGAAAACATCTCGCGCTATATCGAAAAAGGCGAAAAGCCGCTCACCGCCGCCCTTAAAGGGGCGGGTGAAATTGGTTTTACCATTATCTCCCTGACCTTCTCACTGATTGCAGTATTAATTCCACTGCTGTTTATGGGCGATGTGATTGGTCGTCTGTTCCGTGAATTCGCCGTCACGCTGGCGGTGGCGATTTTGATTTCGGGTATTGTATCGCTGACGCTGACGCCAATGATGTGCGCACGTATGCTGAGCGTCGAATCACTGCGCAAGCAGAATCGTTTCTCGCGCGCCAGTGAGGCGATGTTTGACCGCATCATTGCGGTTTACGGGCGCGGTTTAAGCCGGGTGCTGAATCATCCCTGGCTGACTTTGTCGGTGGCGCTTGGCACACTGGTTTTAACCGTTTTGCTGTGGATAGCGATCCCGAAAGGCTTCTTTCCGCAGCAGGACAACAGCATTATTCAGGGCACCTTGCAGGCCCCCCAGTCGGTCTCCTACGCCAGTATGGCGCAGCGTACCCGCGATGTCGCCTCAATCATTATGAAAGACCCCGCGGTACAAAGCCTGACCTCGTTTGTTGGCGTAGACGGCACGAACGCCGCATTAAATAGCGCGCGTTTGCAGATCAACCTGAAACCGCTGAGCGAGCGCGATGATCGTATTCCTGAAGTGGAGCAGCGTTTACAACAGCAGGTAAACCAGATCCCTGGCGTACAGCTATGGCTACAAGCCGTACAGGATTTGACGATTGAAACTCAGGCCAGCCGCACGCCGTATCAGTTCACGCTGCAATCAGGATCGCTGGAGTCATTAAGTACCTGGGTGCCAGCGCTGCTGAGTGAGCTAAGCAGGTTACCGCAGCTACGCGATGTCAGCAGCAACTGGCAGGATCAGGGACTGGAAGCTTACGTAAATGTTGACCGCGCCAGCGCCAGCCGCCTGGGCATTAACATGGCGGACATCGATAATGCCCTGTATAACGCCTTTGGTCAGCGGTTGATTTCGACTATTTACACCCAGGCTAATCAATATCGCGTGGTGCTGGAGCAGGACAATCGCACTACGCCAGGGCTGGAAAGTCTGGACGCGATCCGTCTGGCCAGCAGCGACGGCGGCAGCGTGCCGCTCAGCGCCATCGCCAAAATTGAACAGCGCTATACTCCCCTGAGTATTAACCATCTCGATCAGTTTCCATCCGCCACCTTCTCGTTTAACGTCGCCGACGGCTATTCACTTGAAGATGCGGTTAAGGCCGTAACGCAAGCCGAAGGCCAACTCGGTATGCCTTCAGACGTTATGACGCAATTTCAGGGCAGCACGCTGGCGTTTGAAGCCGCGCTGAGCAGCACCGTTTGGCTGATTGTGGCGGCAATTGTCGCGATGTACATCGTGTTGGGCGTGTTATATGAAAGCTTTATCCATCCGATTACTATTCTTTCGACGCTGCCAACCGCGGGGGTCGGTGCGCTGCTGGCGTTGATGTTAAGCGGCAACGAGCTGGATATTGTTGGCATCATCGGTATTATTTTGCTGATCGGCATCGTGAAGAAAAATGCCATCATGATGATCGACTTTGCGCTGGCTGCTGAACGCGAACAGGGC
Organism: Mixta mediterraneensis; assembly: GCF_014946725.1. Lineage (GTDB taxonomy): Bacteria > Pseudomonadota > Gammaproteobacteria > Enterobacterales > Enterobacteriaceae > Pantoea > Pantoea mediterraneensis. The sequence continues at coordinate 218,761 of NZ_JACFXY010000004.1, read as the reverse complement.
ATGGCTCCGTATGACGCCATTTATCAGGCCTGCCTGCTGCGCTTCCGCCCGATTTTGATGACCACGCTGGCGGCGCTGTTGGGTGCGCTGCCGCTGATGCTCAGTACCGGCGTTGGCGCCGAGTTGCGTCACCCGCTGGGGCTTGCGATGGTTGGCGGTTTAATTCTCAGCCAGATCCTGACGCTGTTTACCACGCCGGTTATCTACCTGCTGTTTGATCGTCTGGCGCTCGCTACGCGCCATCGTCTGGGACGTTCGGAGGCGGCAGAGTGAAGTTCTTCGCGCTGTTTATCCACCGACCGGTCGCCACGACGCTGTTAACAATTGCGATTGCGCTGGCGGGCATACCTGGATTTCGTTTGTTACCCGTGGCTCCGCTGCCCCAGGTGGATTTTCCCGTTATCGTCATTTCCGCCTCGCTGCCGGGCGCTGCGCCTGAGACGATGGCCTCATCGGTGGCGACGCCGCTGGAGCGATCGCTGGGGCGCATTGCGGGCGTCAGTGAAATTTCCTCCACCAGTTCGCTGGGCAGCACGCGCATCATTCTGGTGTTTGACTTTGATCGCGACATTAACAGTGCCGCGCGCGATGTGCAGGCAGCGATTAACGCGGCACAAAGCCTGCTGCCAACCGGTATGTCCTCTCGACCAACCTATCGCAAAGCTAACCCATCTGATGCGCCAGTAATGATTTTGACGCTGACCTCGGACATCTACAATCCGGGTCAACTGTACGATTATGCCTCAACGCAACTGGCACAAAAGCTGTCACAAATTGAGGGCGTCGGGGATGTCACGGTAGGGGGCAGCTCATTACCAGCCGTGCGCGTGGCGCTGAATCCGCAGGCGCTGTTTAATCAGGGCGTTTCGCTGGATGCGGTGCGTGAAGCCATTTCCAACGCCAACCAGCGTCGCCCACAAGGAGCGCTGGAGGATCGCGAACAGCGCTGGCAGCTGCGTACCAATGATAAGTTGCAAAGCGCCAGCGAATACCAGCCGCTGATTGTGCATTACAATAATGGCGCGGCGGTAAAACTGTCAGATGTGGCAACGGTAAAGGATTCAGTGCAGGACGTTCGCAACGCCGGGATGTCACGCGGTAAACCTGCGGTGTTGCTGGTCGTGCGTAAAACGCCCGAAGCCAATGTTATTGATACCGTGGATCGCATCCGTGCCGAACTGCCAGAACTGCATGAAGTGATCCCGGCGGCGATTGACTTGCAGGTGGCGCAGGATCGCTCTCCGACAATACGCGCCTCGCTGCATGAAGTTGAGCAATCCCTGGTTATTGCAGTGGTGCTGGTGATTCTGGTGGTGTTTGCCTTCCTGCGTTCGGGACGCGCCACGCTGATCCCCGCCGTAGCGGTGCCGGTTTCACTCATTGGCACCTTTGCGGCAATGTATCTGTGCGGCTTTAGCCTGAATAATCTGTCACTGATGGCGCTGACTATCGCCACCGGATTTGTGGTGGATGATGCGATTGTGGTGCTGGAAAATATTGCCCGTCATGTCGAAGCCGGAATGAAGCCGTTGCCTGCGGCGCTGAAAGGGGTGCGTGAAGTCGGGTTTACCGTGCTGTCGATGAGTTTGTCATTGATCGCGGTGTTCCTACCGTTGCTGATGACGGGCGGCTTGATTGGCCGCTTTTTTACCGAGTTTGCTATCTCGCTCTCGGTAGCGATTATCATTTCGCTCTTTATCTCCGTCACGCTCACGCCGATGATGTGTGCTTATTTGCTTAAGCCGCACACGCCGCGCAGCCAGCCGCGTCGGCGTGGTTTTGGCCGTGTCTTGCTGTCGATGCAACAAGGCTATGGTCGTTCACTGCATTGGGTGCTTGATCATGCGCGTTGGGTACTGGTGCTGTTGTTGGGCACCGTGGCGCTGACCGTCTGGCTGTTTATCAGCATTCCTAAAACTTTTATGCCTGAACAGGATACGGGCCGCCTTTCTGGTTTTATCTCTGCCGATCAGAGCATTTCGTTTCAGGCGATGCGCGGCAAACTGCAGGATTTCATGCAAATCGTGGGGGCCGATCCGGCGGTAGATAGCGTGGTCGGGTTTACCGGTGGACAACGTACCAACAGCGGATCGATGTTCATTTCGCTAAAACCGCTGTCGGAGCGTAACGAAAGTGCGCAGGAAGTGATTGCGCGATTGCGCATAAAGCTGGCAAAAGAGCCGGGGGCAAATCTCTATCTGAACGCGGTTCAGGATATTCGCGTCGGCGGACGTGAATCCAACGCCAGCTATCAATATTCGCTGCTGTCGGACAATCTCAACGATTTAAGAACCTGGGAACCGAAGATCCGACAGGCATTTGCGGCCTTGCCGGAACTGGCAGATGTGAACTCCGATCAGCAGGATAAAGGCAGCGAGATGGCGCTGATCTATGACCGCGACAGTATGGCACGTCTGGGCATTGATGTTTCTGAAGCCAACGCCCTGTTAAATAATGCCTTTGGTCAGCGCCAGATTTCCACTATTTATCAGCCGCTCAATCAGTACAAAGTCGTGATGGAAGTCGACCCGCGCTATACCCAGGACATCAGCGCGCTGGATCAGATGTTTGTCGTTAACAACGAAGGCAAAGCCATTCCGCTGTCGTGGTTTGCCAAATGGCAACCCGCCAATGCCCCGCTGTCGGTAAACCATGATGGCTTATCTGCCGCGACGACAATTTCATTTAACCTGCCGGAAGGCGTGTCGCTGTCACAGGCGTCAGAAGCCATTGACCGCACCATGACGGCACTTGGCGTACCCGCCAGCGTACGTGGCAGCTTTGCCGGCACCGCGCAGGTGTTCCAGCAGTCGCAAAATAGTCAGGTGTGGCTGATGTTAGCGGCCATCGCGGCGGTGTATATCGTGCTGGGCATACTTTATGAAAGCTATGTGCATCCGCTAACGATTCTGTCAACGCTGCCTTCGGCGGGCGTGGGCGCGCTGCTGGCGCTGGTGTTGTTCGATACGCCGTTCAGCCTGATAGCCTTGATCGGTATTTTGTTGCTGATTGGTATCGTGAAAAAAAATGCCATTATGATGGTTGATTTTGCTTTGGATGCCGAGCGTAACGGCAACCTCTGCGCGCGCGACGCAGTTTTCCAGGCGTGTCTGCTGCGCTTCCGGCCGATTTTAATGACCACGCTGGCAGCGCTGTTCGGTGCGCTACCCTTGGTATTAAGCAGCGGCGACGGCGCGGAGCTGCGCCAACCGCTCGGCATCACTATTGCGGGCGGCCTGGTGATGAGTCAGTTACTCACGCTCTACACTACGCCAGTGGTGTATTTGATGATGGATAAACTGCGGCGTAAAAAGCCGTCTCATGCCGTTAACGCCACACAAAGTTAAGGGGACGAATTGATGGGTACTCAGAACGCGACGGTGCGCTGGCAATTATGGATTGTCGCTTTCGGATTTTTTATGCAGACGCTGGACACCACCATCGTCAATACGGCCATTCCGTCTATGGCGAACGACCTGGGTGTGAGTCCGCTGCATATGCACTCGGTTATTGTCTCTTACGTCTTAACCGTGGCGGTAACGTTGCCCGTCAGCGGCTGGCTGGCCGATCGCTTCGGTGTACGTAATATCTTCTTCAGCGCGATTGTGTTGTTCAGCCTCGGTTCGCTGCTGTGCGCTTTTGCCGGCACGCTCAATCACCTGGTTATGGCGCGTGTAGTGCAAGGCATTGGCGGGGCGATGATGGTGCCGGTGGGCCGTTTGACGGTGATGAAAATCGTGCCGCGCGAACAATACATGTCGGCAATGACCTTCGTTACGTTGCCTGGGCAAATTGGACCGCTGGTGGGCCCGGCGCTCGGCGGCGTGCTGGTACAATACGCCAGCTGGCACTGGATTTTCTTAATCAATATTCCGGTTGGCATTGCAGGTGCCATTGCCACCATCATGTTAATGCCAAACTATTCTATGCCCACCCGCCGCTTTGATTTTTCCGGTTTCCTGCTGCTGGCGGCGGGCATGGCGACCTTAACGCTGGCACTGGATGGGCAGCGCAGCAGCGGTGGTTCACCGCTATTGCTGGGCGCAATGATCCTGGTCGGCTTCTTTTCGCTGCTGCTCTATCTGATGCACGCGCGCGGCAACGAACGCGCCATTTTCAGTCTCAGGCTGTTTGCGAACCGCGTTTATTCCATTGGCCTACTTGGCAGTTTTACCGGTCGTATCGGCAGCGGTATGTTGCCGTTTATGACGCCCATTTTTTTACAGATCGGCATGGGTTACAGCCCGTTCCACGCAGGATTGATGATGATACCCATGGTACTCGGCAATATGGGAATGAAACGCATCGTGGTGCGCATCGTCAATCTGTTTGGCTATCGCAACGTGCTGGTTGGTTCAACCATTGCTTTGGCTTTTATCGTGCTGCTGTTCCCGCTGGCGGCGTTGTTGGGCTGGGTTTGGCTGCTGCCGCTGGTGTTGTTTCTGCAAGGCACAGTGAACGCAATTCGCTTCTCCTCCATGAATACCTTAACGCTAAAAGAGCTGCCGGATGAGCTCGCCTCCAGCGGCAACAGTTTGCTGTCGATGATTATGCAGTTGTCGATGAGTATCGGCGTTACCATTGCCGGTTTGCTACTGGGCGCGTTCGGTCAGGATGCCGTCCGCGACAGCGCAGCCAGACACCAAACCTTTGTTTACGCCTATTTGTGCATGGCGTTAATTATTATCCTGCCTGCCCTGGTATTCTGGCGCGTACCCAAAGAAATCAGTAAAAACGTCGATCTGCGACGCCGGAGAAGTCAATGAAACCGACTCTGCACCTCGGTATTGGTGCCAAACTTTTTATGGCCATATTCGCCACCAGCATGATGGTGTTGATCACCATGCACTGGGGCGTACGTCTCAGCTTTGAGCATGGCTTTGTGGATTACATTAAGCGCGGCAATGAACAGCGTTTAAATATGCTCAGTGATGCGCTAGCGGATCAGTTCGAGCAGCATGGCGACTGGGATTTCCTGCGTCATAACGATCGACTGGTATTTAATATTCTGCGTTCGCTGGAGCAGAATCCCGACAGCAGCAATCAGCTCCCCCCGCACGGCTGGCGCACCCAGTTCTGGATTATCGATCAGCAGTATAAAGTGCTGGTTGGCCCGCGTTCGCCAGTGCCGCTGGAGGGATCGCGCCGCAACATTACGTTAAGCAATGGCAAAATTGTCGGATGGGTCATCGGATCGCCGCCGGAGCGCCTGACGCGCAGTACTGACATCAATTTTGATCAGCAGCAACGCCGCACCAGCTGGTATATCGTCGGGTTATCGACCTTACTGGCGGCACTGATGACCTGGCTGATTGCCCGCGGCCTGCTGGCCCCAGTAAAACGGCTGGTGGATGGAACGCACCATCTGGCGGCCGGCCATTTTGCCAGTCGGGTTGAGGTCAGCAGCCACGATGAACTGGGTCAGCTGGCGCATGATTTCAACCGCCTTGCCAGTTCGCTGGAAAAAAATGAACGTATGCGGCGTGCCTTTATGGCCGATATATCGCATGAGCTGCGCACCCCACTGGCGATTTTACGGGGCGAGCTGGAAGCGATGCAGGATGGCGTGCGGAAACTGACCCCGGAAGCCATTGCCTCGCTGCAAAGCGAAGTGGTTGTGCTCACCAAGCTGGTGGACGATCTGCACCAGCTCTCCCTTTCTGATGAAGGCGCCCTTGCCTATCGCAAACAGGCCACCGATTTAGTGCAGCTCATGGAAGTCACAGCGGGGAGCTTTGCCGAACGCTATCGCTCGCATGGTTTAACGCTTAACTTATCCCTGCCGGAAGATGCCCCTTTCTTTGGCGATCCAGACAGGCTATTGCAGCTGTTCACTAATTTGCTGGAAAACAGTCTGCGCTACACCGATGCGGGCGGCGGTCTCCAGGTGCGCCTGTGGTATGAAGCGCCTTACTGGATGCTGACATTTGATGACAGTGCGCCCGGCGTAGATGGTGAATATCAGGCGCAAATATTTGAGCGTTTTTTCCGCACCGAAGGCTCACGTAACCGTGCCAGCGGCGGTTCTGGCCTGGGTTTAGCCATCTGTAAAAATATCGTCGATGCGCATGGCGGAGACATTTCTGCGACACACTCTGATTTAGGTGGCCTGAAAATCACGCTACAATTGCGCTATGTTCCTCATGCGTAGCTGATTATGAGCCAGGAAAAACAAGACCCGCTGATTCTTATTGTGGAAGATGAGCCGAAACTGGCTCAGCTGATGATTGATTATCTTCAGGCTTCTAACTATCGCACTCATCATATTGCCCATGGCAACGAGGTGCTGGACTACGTTCAGCATACACTGCCTGATCTGCTGTTGCTGGATCTGATGCTACCAGGCACCGATGGCTTAACATTGTGCCGTGAAATTCGTCGTTTCTCCGAGCTGCCGATCATTATGGTCACGGCGCGAACCGAAGAGATTGATCGCCTGCTGGGGCTGGAAATTGGTGCCGACGATTATATCTGCAAACCGTTTAGCCCACGAGAAGTGGTGGCGCGCGTCAAGACCATTCTGCGTCGGGTAAAACGTTCCCCAGAAGAAGTGCAAAAATCATCGCTGCTGAAAGTTGATGAAGGCCGTTTCCAGGCCAGCTGGCGCGAAGAACCGCTGGATTTAACCCCTGCCGAATTTCGCTTGCTGAAAACCTTGTCATTAGAACCCGGCAAGGTGTTTTCACGTGAGCAATTGCTGAACCATCTGTATGACGACTACCGCGTCGTTACCGATCGCACCATTGACAGCCATATTAAAAACCTGCGCCGCAAGCTGGAGAACCTTGATGCGGAACAGCCGTTTATCCGTGCCGTTTATGGCATGGGGTATCGCTGGGAAGCTGACAGCTGTCATTTGATCTAGATTGATTTAGATCAATTTACCCAACGCTATTCACAGCCTACAATTCCGCACCTTTTACGGGGCCGCTCAAAACGGCCTTGTACATGCCGCATCCGGCGGTGTGCTGACCTGACATCAGTGAGAAAATCTGTTGAAACCCGAACTCCTCTCTCCAGCCGGAACGCTGAAGAACATGCGTTATGCCTTTGCCTATGGTGCAGATGCCGTCTATGCCGGGCAGCCCCGCTACAGCCTGCGGGTGCGTAATAACGAATTCACCCATGAAAATTTGGCTAAAGGCATTAATGAAGCGCACGCGCTGGGTAAAAAATTCTATGTCGTGGTAAATATCGCGCCACATAACGCCAAGCTAAAAACTTTTATCCGCGACTTAACGCCCGTAGTGGAAATGCAGCCAGATGCGTTAATCATGTCCGATCCGGGTTTGATCATGCTGATACGCGACGCCTTCCCGCAGATGCCAGTTCACCTTTCCGTGCAGGCTAACGCAGTGAACTGGGCAACGGTGAAGTTCTGGCAGCAGATGGGCCTGACGCGGGTGATCCTGTCACGCGAGCTGTCGCTGGAAGAGATCGCCGAAATTCGTCACCAGGTGCCGGAAATGGAGCTGGAGATCTTTGTCCACGGGGCGCTGTGCATGGCCTATTCCGGCCGCTGCCTGCTTTCCGGTTATATGAATAAACGCGATCCCAATCAGGGAACCTGCACGAATGCCTGCCGCTGGGAATATAAAGTGGAAGAAGGCAAACAAGACGATGCGGGCAATATTGTCGAAATGCATCAGCCGATTGCGGTGCAGAACGTCACACCAACGCTGGGTGTCGGACAGCCTACTGATAAGGTGTTCCTGCTCGAAGAAAAAATGAAGCCGGGCGACGTGCCGAGTGCTTTTGAAGACGAACATGGCACCTACATCATGAACTCCAAAGATCTGCGCGCCGTGGCACATGTTGAACGTCTGAGCCAGATGGGCGTGCATTCGCTGAAAATAGAAGGCCGTACTAAATCATTTTACTACTGCGCGCGTACCGCCCAGATTTATCGTTGGGCCATTGACGATGCGGCGGCGGGTAAGCCGTTCAATCCACAGTTACTGCTGGCGCTGGAAGGCCTGGCGCATCGCGGCTATACCGAAGGTTTTCTGCGTCGCCATACCCATGACAGCTACCAGAACTACCAGCAGGGTTATTCGGTTTCGGAACGTCAGCAGTTTGTCGGCGAGTTCAGCGGCAAACGCCGGGGCGACTGGGCAGAAGTGGCGGTAAAAAATAAATTTATGCTGCATGACAACCTGGAGATCATGACGCCATCCGGCAATCTGATTTTTACTCTGGATGCGCTGCAAAATGCGCGCGGCGAAGCCATTGACGTTGCGCCGGGTGATGGGCATCGCGTCTGGTTACAGGTGCCACAAAACGTTGATCTACCGTTTAGCCTGCTGCTACGCAATTTTACTGATGGGCTGAGTACCCGCGATCCGCACGGTAAATTATTTACCGGGGAAAAAGTTTCGGCGAAGTTAGAGTAGGATCACAGACCCCCGCTGCGCTCTGTTTTATAGTCGCGCCTGCTGCTAACGAGTAACAAAAAAAAGCAGGTAACACCAGGAACCACCTCCTTCACCCGCCCGGCTCCCCCGTGCGGGTTTTCTTTTTTCTCCCTTTCGCCAATAATTTTTTAGCCTCAGCTGTGTTATAACCTGAAGCGTTCAAATCGCTATAAGGCGGTGAGCCAACCAAAGCTAATGAACACAGTAAACGACTGTTTTGGGCAGACAGATGCCGCTAACCAGAGGCAGCCCGAACACTAAAGGATATACCCCCTTTTTTCTGAACTGGCCTTCAAGGAACGTATCATGGATAAAAATTCGCTAACGTTATTGATCCTCAACGGCAAAGGTGCAGGCAATGAAGACCTGCGCGTGGCGATCAATAAGCTGCGTGATGAAGGCTTTAATATTGCGGTGCGCGTTACCTGGGAAAAAGGCGACGGACAGCGTTATTTAGATGAAGCGATGACGCTGCAAGCCGAAACCGTGGTGGCTGGCGGTGGCGATGGCACTATCAATGAAATTGCCACTGCGCTGGCGGTCCTTGAGGTGGCAAGCCGCCCCGTGTTAGGGATTTTGCCGCTCGGGACGGCGAACGACTTTGCCACCAGCGCTGGCATTCCAACAGAGATGGAAGCGGCGCTACGGCTGGCGATTCAGGGTAAAGCCTGCGAGATCGATCTGGCGCGAGTCAATCAGCAGCGCTATTTCATCAATATGGCAACCGGTGGTTTTGGCACACGGATTACGACCGAAACGCCGGAGAAGCTAAAGTCCGCGCTTGGTGGCGTCTCTTATTTCATTCATGGTTTGGTGCGCATGGATACGCTTAAGCCGGACAGCTGCGACATCAGCGGACCGGATTTTCACTGGCAAGGCGATGCCCTGGTGATTGGTATCGGTAACGGTCGCCAGGCGGGCGGCGGCCAGCGTTTGTGTCCTGCTGCGCTGATTGATGACGGGCAACTGGACATCAGCATCGTCACCGCACAGGAACTGCTGCCGACACTGATGCATTCTCTGACCGGCGACGATGAAAATCCAGGCATTGTAAGAAAGCAGCTGCAATCACTGCATATTCGTTCGCTGCATGAAATGACTTTCAACCTGGACGGTGAACCGCTGTCGGGGCGTGAGTTTCATATTGACGTTCTGCCCGGCGCATTGCGTTGTCGCTTACCGCCGCAGTGTCCGCTGTTGGCCTGACCGCGTTTTAAAGGGCGGTATTGACGCCGCCCTGAGCTTCCTCAACCCCTTCCCTCTTTCCCGCTGGCTGACAGTGTGAGTCTGTTCACAACTCTGCTACATCAACTTGTATGGTAGTATTAATGGGCGTACTTTTTCTTCATTGAACGCTGAATGAAGGCAAAAAGATGAAAATTGTTAACGCGGAAGTGTTTGTAACCTGTGCAGGCAGAAACTTCGTTACCCTGAAAATCACCACCGATGAAGGACTGACCGGCGTGGGTGATGCCACCCTCAATGGCCGCGAATTACCTGTCGCCTCCTATCTGAAAGATCACGTTTGCCCGCAGTTAATAGGTCGCGATGCGCATCAGATTGAAGACATCTGGCAATACTTCTACAAAGGGGCGTACTGGCGTCGTGGCCCGGTCACTATGTCAGCGATCTCAGCCGTGGACATGGCGTTATGGGACATCAAAGGAAAAGCCGCCAATATGCCGCTTTATCAGCTACTTGGCGGTGCATCGCGCACTGGCGTGATGGTTTACTGCCACACTACCGGTCACTCCATTGACGAAGTTATTGACGACTACGCCCGGCATAAAGCGCTGGGCTTTAAAGCGATTCGCGCGCAATGCGGCGTTCCGGGCATGAAAACCACTTATGGCATGGCAAAAGGCAAAGGTCTGGCTTACGAACCGGCAACCAAAGGCAGCTGGCCGGAAGAGCAATTATGGTCAACCGAAAAATATCTCGATTTCACGCCAAAACTGTTTGCCAGCATCCGCGATAAATTCGGATTTGATGAGCATTTACTGCACGACATGCATCATCGCCTGACGCCGATCGAAGCCGCACGCTTCGGCAAAAGCGTAGAGGATTATCGCCTGTTCTGGATGGAAGATCCGACCCCGGCGGAGAACCAGGCCTGTTTTCGCCTGATTCGGCAGCACACCGTGACGCCAATTGCGGTAGGCGAGGTATTTAACAGCATCTGGGATTGCAAACAGTTGATTGAAGAGCAGCTGATCGACTACATCCGCACCACTATTACCCATGCGGGAGGCATTACCGGTATGCGGCGTATTGCCGATTTTGCCTCGCTGTACCAGGTGCGTACCGGCTCGCATGGCCCTTCCGACTTGTCGCCGGTGTGCATGGCGGCCGCACTGCACTTTGATCTTTGGGTGCCGAACTTTGGCGTCCAGGAATATATGGGCTTCTCCGAACATATGATGGAGCTGTTTGACGCGAACTGGACATTTGACGATGGCTACATGCATCCGGGTGATAAGCCGGGTTTAGGCATTGAATTTAACGAGAAGCTGGCAGCGAAATATCCCTATGAACCCGCCTGTTTGCCGGTAGCCTGCCTTGAAGACGGCACGTTGTGGAACTGGTAAGGAGATCGTCATGAAGAGTGCTGTTATTGAGCGACCTGGCGAGCTGGTGCTGGCCGACCGACCGTTGCCTGAACCGGCTACTGGTGAAGTACGGGTGAAAGTACAGTTTGCCAGCATCTGCGGCTCTGACGTTCACATCTGGCATGGTCATAATCCGTTTGCCAAATATCCACGGGTAATTGGGCATGAATTTTTTGGCGTTATTGATGCGCTGGGCGACGGCGTGGCGAGTACACGTCTCGGCGAGCGCGTAGCGGTCGATCCGGTGGTGAGCTGCGGCCACTGTTATCCGTGCTCTGTTGGTCGCCCTAACGTCTGTAAAGAATTGCAGGTAACGGGTGTGCATCGCGACGGTGGTTTCAGCGAATATGCCGTCGTGCCAGCAGCTAATGCTTATCGTCTGCCGGACACGATCCCTGACAGACTCGCCAGTCTGATCGAACCGTTTACCATTGCCGCTAACATCACTGCCTTTCTGAAACCGCAACAGCAGGAGATGGCGCTGATATACGGCGCGGGTCCAATGGGCTTAACCGCCATTCAGGTATTGAAAAACGTATACCATGTTGAGCAGGTTTTAGTGGTGGATCGCCTGCCGCAGCGCCTTGAGCTGGCCTTACAGAACGGTGCCGATCGCGTGTTTAACAATGCCGAGGTCCCGCTGGCCGCGCAGCTGGAAGGCGTGCAGCCGACACTGATTATTGATGCAGCCTGCCATCCGACCATTCTGGCTGAAGCCGTTGCCCTCGCTTCGCCCGCAGCACGTATCGGTTTGCTTGGCTTCTCTGGCGAACCCTGCAGCCTTACCCAGCAAAGTTTAACCAGCAAGGAGCTGTCGCTGTTTACTTCGCGCCTGAACAGCCATCGCTTTCCGCAGGTGATTGAATGGATGGAAAAAGGATTGATCCAGCCGGAGAAGCTGGTCACGCACTATTTTCCTTTGCATGACATCGAACGCGCCATGACGCTGTTCGAAAAAGATCCTCGTACCTGCTGCAAGGTGATCCTGCAAATGCATTAACCTAATCCGCACCCCAGCTGTCTTCTGCCGGTGCGTACCCGCCGGCCTATTACAAATAGAAAACAGATCACGGAGTTTCTATGTTTAAGAATCTGCGCTGGACCCTCGTATTACTGTTATTCCTTGTCTATATGATCAATTACCTCGATCGCGTAGCGCTGTCGTTGACCGTGCCGCTGGTAGAAAAAGATCTGGTGATTAATGCTGAGCAGTTCGGCATGATTTTCGGCAGTTTCTTCTTCGGCTATGCGCTGTTTAACTTTGTGGGTGGCCTGGCGACCGACAAATATGGCCCGAAAATGGTGCTTGCCGTCGCTGTCGGCGCATGGTCAATCTTTTGCGGCATGACGGCGCTGGCTACCGGCTTCTGGTCGTTATTGATTTTGCGTGTGCTGTTCGGCATGGCAGAAGGCCCGATTTGCGCTTCGGCGAATAAAGCCATCAACGGCTGGTTTCCGAAAAAACAGGCGGCAACCGCCATGGGGTTGCTGAGCGCCGGTTCTCCGCTTGGGGGCGCGGTCGCGGGGCCCATTATTGGCTATCTGGCGATCGCCTACGGCTGGCGACCCGCGTTTATCATCGTTTGCTGTATTGGCCTGGCGTGGATGACCATTTGGCTCTTCTTTGCCGCCGATACTCCCGCAAAGAGCAAGCTGGTAACGGCAAAAGAGCGAGCGCTGATTGATCAGATGAAAGCCGAAAGTCCGAATGATGAAGCCGACTTATCGCAAACGTCACACACCTTCGGCTACTATTTGCGCCAGCCAGTCATCCTGGTCACGGCGTTTGCTTTCTTCTGTTACAACTACATTCTGTTTTTCTTTCTGAGCTGGTTCCCGGCGTATCTGGTGCAGGCGCATGGCCTTGACATCAAAGCGATGAGCATCACCACGATGATCCCGTGGATTGTCGGTTTTGTTGGCCTGGCGCTCGGTGGCTGGATCTCCGATAAAATTTTTAATTTCACCGGCAAGCTGCTGTTGTCACGTAAAATTGTGTTAGTGGTCTCACTGTTTGCTGCCGCCATTTGTGTCGCGCTGGCAGGTACGATAAAAGATGTCGTACCTGCCGTGATGATGATGTCGGTATCCATTTTCTTTCTCTACATCACCGGCGCGATCTACTGGGCGATTATTCAGGATGTGGTGCATAAAAGCCGAGTTGGCAGCATCAGCGGGTTTATTCATCTGGTAGGCAGCTTATCCGGCATCATCGGTCCAGTCGTCACAGGCTTTATCGTGCAGCACACGGGCAAATTTGACAGCGCCTTTGTGCTGGCAGGTTGTGTCGCTGCCGTCGGCGCATTCCTGGTGCTTTTTGTGATCCGCAGTCCGAAAACCAGTGATAAACCGGTTTCGGTCTGAGCTTCACGCGGTTAACGCATTATTGATTACGGGGCGCTCGGCGTCCCGTTTGCCATAAGGACGGACTATGTTACAGATTGATCGCCTTCCCGCTGATATTCAGCAGCCACGCTACGACCGTAGCCAACTTAAAACCCGCATGGTGCACATCGGCTTTGGCGCTTTTCACCGCGCGCATCAGGCACTGTGTAGCGATAAGCTCGCCGAACAGGGCAGTGACTGGGGCTATTGCGAAGTGAATCTCAACAGCGGCGCACTGATTCAGGCGCTGCGGGCACAGGATTTACTCTATACAGTCACTGAAATGGCTGACGATTCGCTGAATACCCGCGTTATCGGCGTCATTACCACCGCGCTGCATGGCAAAGGCGACGGCATCGATGCAGTCATTGAGGCAATGAGCCAGCCAGATGTGGCGATTGTGTCGATGACCGTGACGGAAAAAGGCTATTGCCATTTACCCGCCAGTGGCGATCTCAATCCTGACCATCCCGATATTGTGCATGACATCGCCCATCCTGATGCCCCTCGTTCACTGCCGGGGCTGATTCTGGCAGCCATTCGTCGTCGTCGCGCTGCCGGTTTAGCGCCGTTTAGCGTGATGTCCTGTGACAATATGCCGGAAAACGGCCACGTCACGCGCAACGTGATCGTACAGCTGGCGCAGCATCAGGATGAGGCATTAGCCGACTATATTCAGCAGCACATTACCTTTCCCTCGACCATGGTCGATCGTATCGTGCCCGCCATGACTGACAGCGCCTTTGAACAGCTCAGCGCCCGCCTGGGTTCCGCCGATCCCGTGGCCGTTGAAGCGGAACCGTTTTTTCAATGGGTGATTGAAGATAACTTTGTCAGTGGACGCCCCGCCTGGGAAAACGCAGGTGCCGAACTGGTAAACGATGTCCTGCCATTCGAAGAGATGAAGCTGCGCATGCTGAACGGCAGCCATTCATTTCTGGCCTATTTAGGCTTTCTGGCCGGTTGTGAACACATCAGCGACTGTATGGCAGACGGCCATTTTCGCGCCGCCGCTCGCGCCTTAATGGTGAACGAGCAAGCACCGACGCTGCGCACTCAGGGCATTAATTTGCAGGAATACGCCAGTAAGCTTATTGCCCGCTATGAAAATCGCGCCATTAAGCATCGTACTTACCAGATTGCGACCGATGGCACCCAAAAACTGCCACAGCGTCTGCTCGACAGCCTGCGCTGGCATCTGCGCAACGGGAGTCGTTGCGATCTGTTATTGCTTGGCATCGCCGCCTGGATGCGTTATGTCGGTGGCGTTGATGAGCAAGGCCAGCCGTTCGAGATCCGTGATCCTCTGAAAAACGAGCTGACAAAGTGCGTAGCAAACAGCGAGGAAGGAGAAGCACGCGTGCGCGCGCTGCTGGGAATAAAAACGGTTTTCGGCGAAGATCTCCCGCAAAATGTCGAGGTTGTTGCACGATTAACGGATTTTTATCAGCAACTTTTGCAGCAAGGTGCCCGCGCTACCGTTCACCACCTTATGAATCAGACAGCATTGCGCACTAGCAAAAGCGCTGGCGCAGATGTAGCGCGCTGATTAGACTGATTCTTTCTTATCGGGCTGGCTTTTGCCAGCCATAATACGGATATTGCTGCATGTCGATCGCCTATACCATTACTACCAGCGAACCAGTGAATCAGCAGATATATCGGTATCTGCGCAAAGACATCGTTACCTGTGTGATTCAACCGGGTTCGCTGTTGTCTGAAAAAGACGTTTCTGCTCGCTTTAATGTGTCACGTCAGCCGGTGCGTGAAGCGTTTATTAAGCTGGCAGAGGCTGGACTGGTACAGGTGTTGCCACAGCGCGGCACCTTCGTTCGTAAAATTTCTGCCAAAGGCGTTGCCGATGGCCGCTTTATTCGGGAAGCAGTAGAAATCTCCGTCGTGCGTCGCGCCGCGCAGGAAATTGAAGCGCCAGCACTGATGGCGCTGGAGTACAATTTACAGCTGCAAAATATGGCCTCTGAACGACACGACAGCCAGACGTTTCTTAGCCTGGATGATGAATTTCATCGCCTGATCGCCGAAAGCATCAACTGCGCGCTGGCGTGGGAAACGGTAGAAAATATCAAGGCGGCAATGGATCGGGTACGTTTTTTAACGCTAAGCGAAGTCTCTCCACCAGAGCGTTTGATCCAGCAGCATGAAGAGATTTTCACTGCGCTGAAACAGCATGATGCCGATGCAGCAGAAGCAGCGATGCGTCGTCATTTGCAGGAGATGATTTTTTCTATTACGCCAATAGCGGAACGCAACAGCGAGTGGTTTGAAGAAGGATCCTGAGCCAGCTCACTGCCCCTTCCACAACCAGGGCCAGCGGGTGCTGGCCTTTTCAGCCTTATCGAACGCAGCGGGAATTCACCCGTCGGCGGGAAAGCCAGTTTGAATTACGCAATCGTCACATCTTTAGACAAATACACATCCTGTACGGCATTGATCAATGCGACGCCATCTTTCAGTGATTTTTTAAATGCCTTACGACCCAGTATCAGCCCCATGCCACCGGCACGTTTATTAATCACCGCCGTGCGCACGGATTCGGCAATATCCGTTTCCCCGGCTGAAGCACCGCCAGAGTTGATCAGGCCAGCGCGCCCCATATAGCAGTTGGCAAGCTGATAGCGAACCAGATCGATTGGATTCTCTGTGGTCAGCTTGCTGTAGACCCGCTCGTCCGTATGACCAAATTTCACGGCGTTATAACCACCATTATTTTCCGCCATTTTTTGCTTAACAATATCCGCACCAATGGTTGCCGCCAGATGGTTAGCCTGCCCGGTCAGGTCAGCGCTGGCGTGATAATCCACCCCATCCTTTTTGAAATCGTTATTGCGCAGATAAGCCCACAGAACCGTGACCATCCCCAGTTCATGTGCCCGCTCAAACGCGGCGGAAATTTCTTCAAGCTGACGACGTGATTGCTCAGAACCGAAGTAAATCGTCGCGCCAACCGCTACCGCGCCCATATTGAACGCCTGCTCCACGCTGGCATAGAGCGTCTGGTCATATTGCGCCGGATAGCTCAGCGTCTCGTTGTGGTTCAGTTTCACCATAAACGGAATGCGATGCGCATAGCGCCGTGACACTGAAGCCAGCACGCCGTAGGTTGATGCCACGCAGTTACAACCAGCTTCAATGGCCAGCTCAACAATATTCTTTGGATCAAAGTAGTGAGGATTTGCAGCAAACGATGCGCCGGCCGAGTGCTCAACGCCTTGATCCACCGGCAGAATAGACAGATAGCCGGTTCCCGCCAGGCGGCCGGTATTATACAACGTTTGCATATTGCGCAGCACCGCAGGAGAACGGTTGTTATCGATCATGACGCGATCGACAAAATCCCCGCCTGGTAAATACAGGCTTTCCGCTGGAATGGTCATGCAGCGATGTTGGAGAAGGGAATCAGCTTCCTGACCCAATAACTGTACGATGTCCGTCATGTAAGCTCCTGTTAAATGTCGAAGATGACCCGCCCCCCGCCGATTCGACCCCAACAGCCTGGACCGGAATGCCCCGTCGATGCAAATTGCTGACTCCATTTTTCAGACGGATCCGCAGAAAAAAGAGGCCCTTTGCGCTTTGCCCTACCACCATTGATGAAAATGATGTACCGGCCCAATGCCTTTCCCGACTTCCAGCGAGTCGGCCTGTAACAGAGCCTGTTGTAGCCAGGCTTTAGCTTCGCTCAGGGTATCGTTCCAGTTCTGATGACGTGGCCGCAACGCCGCCAGCGCCGCCGACAGGGTACAACCCGTGCCGTGGGTGTGCCGCGTATTAACGCGAGGTGCGGTAAAGCGCTGCTGCGCCGAACGCGTGATCAACCAATCGGGGCTCTCTTCGTCACTCAGATGGCCGCCTTTCATTAGCACCGCCTGACATCCCAGGGCCAACAAGGCTTCCCCCTGGGTCAGCATCTCGTCTTCATTACGCGCCATTTCACACTTTAACAGCGCCGCCGCTTCGGGCAAATTAGGGGTAATCAGTGAAACCTGTGGCAGTAACAACTCACGTACGCTGGCAATGGCGTCAGGCGAAAGCAGGGCATCGCCGCTTTTTGCCACCATCACCGTGTCGAGTACCACAAACGGCAAACTGGCTCGTTTCAGGCGATTAGCTACCCGCTCAACGATCGCGGTTTCCGCTAACATGCCGATTTTTGCGCTGTCGATACGCACATCATCCAGCACTGAATCGAGCTGGGCCGCCACGAAATCAGGTTCGACCCGGTAAACCGACTGCACGCCACAGGTGTTTTGTGCCACCAGCGCGGTGATAACGCTGGTGCCATAGGCGCCTAACGCAGAGAAAGTTTTCAGATCGGCCTGGATTCCCGCGCCGCCGCTGGGGTCGGTTCCGGCGATAGTTAAGGCATTAATCCGCTTCATACTGCCACCTCCAGCAGCCATAACGCATCAAGGAAAGCAGCGACAAAACTGCCCGGACCTTGCGACTGTGCGGCAGCTTTCTCACCCGCTAACGCCATGATACGGCAGGCGCTGGCAGCGTTAAGCAACGCATCCCCCGGCAAACTGGAAAACGCCGCCACCACCGCAGATAAAGCACAACCGGTGCCAACCACACGCGTCATGAGCGGGTTGCCGCCAGCGACGCTTAAAATACGCGCGCCATGAGTAACGTAATCGACTTCACCCGTAACGATGACAATGGTTTGATAGTCGCGAGCAAGTTGTTGAGCGGCCTCCAGGGCGGCATCGGCCTGATGCAGACTATCGACGCCTCGCCCGCCAGCCGCCTGCTGCGCCAGCGCTAAAATTTCTGAGGCGTTACCGCGAATCGCGGCAGGTTTCTGGCGAAGCAATTGCTGGCAGAATTCGCTGCGTAATTTAAGCGCGCCAACCACGACCGGATCGAGCGTCCAGGGCGTACCCGCTTTATTCGCAGCGGTTACTGCGGCCTGCATGGCAAGCTGGCGATCTCGCGTTAAGGTGCCGACATTTATCAGTAACGCATCGGCAAAACCGCTGAACTGAGCGGCTTCGTCAACATCAATGACCATGGCGGGGGAGGCATTCAGCGCCAGCAGCACGTTGGCGCTGAAGGTTTGTACAACGTCATTGGTCATGCAGTGCACCAGCGGCGCGTGTTGACGGAATTGATGCAAAATGGACGCGACGAGCGCGTCAGAAAGGCGTTCAGGTTGATGTGTCATCATAACTCCCAACCGGCGAACAAGAAGGCAAATGCGGTCAGGCATCAGACTTCCCTACGCTGGCATTATCCAGTTCAGGTCAACGGGTTTTTCTCAGCCCTTCCCTTGCGGAAAGCGGCACCCCGAGTCGTTAAGTCACTCTCATTACATTTCACCAGCATACGGGAAGTGTCGCTTGCAACGCAAGCCAGCCTGACTGCATATGCCTTCTTGAGCGCCGGACACAGATACCCCCGACTTCCCTTTAGGCATTATCCAGCGGCTGAAAAAATAATGGTGCATAGCGAGCTCTTCAAGCGACTGATGTATCAGCCATAACACTAGGCAACATCTCAGAAAGCGCTGAGCAGGAAAAAAAGAAATAAAAAAGGAAGTTAAAGTTTTTTTGGAGGGTGACGATAGTAGGTATGAC
The DNA here is from genome assembly GCF_014946725.1 of Mixta mediterraneensis. Classification (GTDB taxonomy): domain Bacteria; phylum Pseudomonadota; class Gammaproteobacteria; order Enterobacterales; family Enterobacteriaceae; genus Pantoea; species Pantoea mediterraneensis. The sequence goes on along the minus strand of NZ_JACFXY010000004.1, from coordinate 199,756 downwards.
GGCGCTGAAGCCGACGGGTTGAAGCCCACACCTTAACCAAATGACTTGATAAACAGGAACTTTTACCATGGCTCAAGTAATCAATACCAACAGCCTCTCGCTGATCACTCAGAACAACATTAATAAGAACCAGTCTGCTCTGTCTACCTCTATTGAGCGTCTGTCTTCTGGCCTGCGTATCAACAGCGCGAAAGATGACGCTGCGGGCCAGGCAATTGCCAACCGCTTCACCTCTAACATTAACGGTCTGACTCAGGCGGCACGTAACGCTAATGACGGTATCTCCCTGGCACAGACCACTGAAGGCGCACTGTCAGAAATCAACAACAACTTACAGCGTATTCGTGAACTGACCGTGCAGTCTCAGAACGGCACTAACTCTGATTCCGACTTGTCATCTATCCAGGACGAAATCACCTCCCGTCTGGATGAAATCGATCGTGTATCGGGCCAGACCCAGTTTAACGGCGTGAACGTGCTGGCAAAAGACGGCACCATGAAAATCCAGGTTGGCGCAAATGATGGCCAGACAATTTCAATTGACCTGCAAAAAATCGATTCTTCAACGTTAGGTTTGTCAGCATTCAATGTCCAAAATTCCGCAACGGTTTCACAAACTCAAATCAGCAGTACCTATACAGATTCTTCAACTGATTTGGACACCTTAGACGTTACTGCTGCGAACGGTGATAACGCGACTTCTTCACCAATCCAGTTTGACTCAATAAGTGGTAAATATTTTACTACTGTGTCTGGTTCAGATAATGCTAGTGATGATGGTGTTTATGAAGTAAACGTTACGGCTGCAACTGGCGCCGTAGCTCTGGGTGATAAAGCTGGTAGCATCCCTGCGGGTTCTACTAACGTGTCAAAAGTTCAAACGGGTACTCCTGTCGATACTACTGATGCTGCAGCAACTTTAAGTACAGCTTTGGGGACAATGGTTGATGCTAGCGATGTGAAGCTGGAAAAGTTAACCACAACTGATTCGCAAGGAAATTCGAAGGATGCCGGATACGGTCTGTCATATAATGGCAAACTTTATAAAACAAATTTTGATGGTACAGCAGGTTCAAACTTCGATGTCACTACTGTTGATTACACTGACAAAGATGGCGCTGCTGCTAAAGGTTTAGTTGAGTTGGGCGGAGTAGATAAAACTACGTCAGTGGTTACAGTCGATGGTAAAACTTATGCTGCTGATAAAGTAAGCGGGCATGATTTCCAAAATGGAAGCGCTCTTTCGCAAATCGCATCAGCTGCTACATCTGATCCACTGGCAAAACTTGACGAAGCGATTTCTCAGATTGACAAATTCCGTTCAAGCCTGGGTGCGGTACAGAACCGTCTGGACTCAGCGGTAACTAACCTGAACAACACCACCACTAACCTGTCTGAAGCACAGTCTCGTATTCAGGATGCTGACTACGCTACTGAAGTTTCAAACATGTCTAAAGCACAGATTATCCAGCAGGCGGGTAACTCCGTGTTGGCGAAAGCGAACCAGGTTCCACAGCAGGTACTGTCACTGCTGCAGGGCTAATAGCTCATGGCTCCCCGCTTTTGCGGGGAGCTTTATTGTTTCAACCGTAAAAATATTGCTAATGCAATATATTTACCGATGAAATCGTTGAGATTTTATTCATTAACCGAATTCAACCGGCAGTTTTTTTATTACGTTCAAGCCGGGCAACCAAATTCACCATAAAATGCCGGGCCTTAGCGGTATTATTTTCCAGACTAAAGTTCATCTGTTAATTATTCCCCGGTTTACGTTAATATCCTGACGGTACATATGCTGCTATTTTTTATGTCCAGTGATTCTGTCAGGAATGCGTCCACTTTCTGTTAATTTTGGCGTAAAATAATAACTCAGCGTTATATTCCTCTATTCTGACAGAGAAAAATATCTCTCCAGTTATTACCGGACTGTTATTAAAGATAAACACCTGCGCGGATTTATCACTGCTCTTTAATCCTGAACAGCTTTTCTCATTTCGGACAATCAAAGCGTTACGAAGCTGGCAACAACCTGTTAACCTTGTTGCATTGAACCACTGACTCTTCATCGCTTATGCCAACCTTGCTGAATACGCTCAGCCATCAAATCTATTTATCCGCACCGCTGTTTGTTCTTATCTTGCTGGGCTACTGCCTGACGCACGTCGGTAAATGGCCCGCCACCATCAGTGAAGGCATGAACCGCTTTGTCTTCAATGTCGCCCTGCCCTGTATGCTGTTTCGCGTAATGAGTGATTTTTACAAAAGCCCGCCGGTGGATTTTCGCCTGTTGCTGGCTTTTTTTGGTAGCTGCCTGCTGGTATTTATTGTGGGGCGTATACTGGCGACACACATATTTAAGCTGGATGGCGTAGCCGGTTCAGTATTCGCACTCGGTGGGATCTTCTCAAATAATGTGATGTTGGGCATTCCGGTGGCAACCGCCCTGCTAGGGACAGAAGCCTTGCCCTCGGTCGCGCTGGTACTGGTCTTTAACAGCCTGATCCTCTGGACGCTACTCACGCTTTCGGTTGAATGGGCTAAGCAGGGTAACGTCTCGCAAAAAGGTTTAGGCCGCACGCTGATAAGCGTGCTGAAAAACCCGCTGATCATTGGCATTCTGAGCGGCACCGCATGGAGCTTTTTACAGCGCCCGCTGCCGTTAATTGCCGCTGAACCGTTGCGTATGCTGGCGTCGATTGCGGCCCCGCTATCGCTGATCACGCTTGGCATGAGCCTGGCGCATTATCGGGTGCGCGAGGGATTGAAGGAAAGCTATACCATTTGTGTGCTGAAGCTGATCTTTCAGCCGATGACGGTATGGGCAATTGCCTGGCTGACCGATCTGCCACCGCTGGAGAGCAAAGTGGTGGTCCTGCTGGGATCCATGGCGGTAGGCGTGAATGTTTATTTAATGTCGCAGAAATTTAATGTGATTACCGGCCCGGCGGCGGCCAGCATGTTATTTTCGACGATTTTTGCCGCAATAACGACGCCATTATGGATGATGCTGATGTCGCTGGCGGGATATTAAAAAACCCCGGCACCTGGGTTCCGGGGTTTTTGCGTGGCTATTCAAAACTTTTTTGCAAAACTTATGTGCAAAAACTATTTTTAAAACTTATTTGCAAAAGTAAGGTGCAAACCTTACCCCGCAGATTTAGTCCGGATCAAATAATCAAACGCGCTGAGGGAGGCTTTCGCGCCTTCACCGCTGGCAATGATGATTTGCTTGTACGGTACGGTAGTACAGTCACCGGCCGCGAATACGCCTTTCAGGCTGGTTTCACACTTCGCGTCGATAATGATCTCGCCCATCCGGTTACGCTCAACTGCCCCTTCCAGCCAGGGCGTATTTGGCAGCAGGCCAATCTGAACGAAGATGCCGGACAGAGCCAGCTCGTGCGTGGTCTGGTTAGCACGATCAAGGTACTGCAAACCGGTCACTTTATTGCCATCACCTTTTACTTCGGTCGTCTGCGCATTCAAAATTACGTCTACATTTTTCAGGCTGCGCAATTTTTCCTGCAACACCTGATCGGCACGCATTTCCCCGGCAAACTCCAGCAGCGTAACGTGATCGACGATACCCGCCAGATCGATTGCGGCTTCAACACCCGAGTTACCGCCACCGATAACTGCGGTGCGTTTGCCTTTAAACAGAGGGCCATCGCAGTGTGGGCAGTAAGTCACCCCTTTGGTGCGGTATTCTTCTTCGCCTGGCACACCCATGTTGCGCCAGCGTGCACCGGTCGCCAGGATGATGCTGCGAGATTTTAGTACCGCGCCGGAGGCCGTTTCAATTGCATGCAAGCCTCCTTCAACCGCAGCCGGGATCAGTTTGATAGCGCTCTGGCTTTCAATAACATCAACGTTGTAATCGTCAACGTGGGCACGCAGTGAACCGGCCAGTTTGGCCCCTTCGGTTTTCGGTACGGAGATGTAGTTTTCGATGTCAACGGTGTCGAGCACCTGACCGCCAAAACGCTCGACCATCAAACCGGTACGGATCCCTTTACGCGCAGAATAAATCGCTGCCGCAGCCCCCGCCGGGCCGCTGCCAACGATCAACACGTCATAGGCTTCGCGTTTGTTCAGCTCGTCTGCTGCACGTTTATCGGCATTGGTATCCACTTTGCTGACAATTTCTGCCAGGCTCATACGGCCCTGACCAAACTCTTTACCGTTCAGGTAAACAGCAGGCACGCCCATCACATTGCGTTCCTGGATTTCGTTCTGGAACACGCCACCGTCGATCGCCGTGTGGCTAATGCGGGGATTCAGAATAGCCATCAGGTTTAGCGCCTGCACCACGTCAGGGCAGTTATGGCATGACAGCGAATAATAGGTTTCAAAATGGAAATCGCCATCCAGCGCCGCAACTTGCTCCAGCAGGCTTTGCGCTTCTTTGGATGGATGTCCACCGGTCTGCAACAGCGCCAGTACCAGTGAAGTAAATTCGTGGCCTAACGGCGAACCGGCAAAGCGCGGGCCGTTATTAGCGCCTGGATTAGTAATCAAAAATGAGGGCTTACGTGCCTGACGATCGTTCTCTTCACGGAAGCTGACTTTGTCAGAAAGCTCCGCAATACCAACCAACAGATCACGAATCTCTGCTGATTTCGCGCCATCATCCAGTGTGGCAATCAACTCAACAGGCTTAGTTAGTTTCTCAAGATAAGCCTTGAGCTGGGTTTTTAAATTTGTGTCGAGCATAGTGAGTTCCTGGTCAAAGAATCGGGCGCCGTAGCACCCGATGGAGAGAAAGATCGAAGGGCTGAAGCAGGCTTAGATTTTACCAACCAGATCCAGTGACGGAGCCAGAGTAGCTTCACCTTCTTTCCATTTAGCCGGGCAAACTTCGCCTGGGTGAGTCGCCACGTATTGTGCTGCTTTTACTTTGCGCAGCAGATCAGAAGCGTCACGACCAATGCCTTCAGCAGTGATTTCGATTGCCTGGATAACGCCTTCCGGGTCAACGATGAACGTACCGCGGTCAGCCAGGCCTTCAGCTTCGCGCATGATTTCAAAGTTACGGGTCAGCGCGCCAGTTGGGTCACCGATCATCGCATACTGAATTTTTGCGATGGTGTCAGAAGAACCGTGCCAGGCTTTGTGGGTAAAGTGGGTATCGGTAGAAACAGAGTAAATATCTACGCCCAGTTTCTGGAACTCTTCATAGTGATCAGCAACATCACCCAGTTCAGTTGGACAAACGAAGGTGAAGTCAGCCGGGTAGAAGAAGAAAACACTCCATTTACCTTCAACGTCTTTCTCGGTTACGTCGATGAACTCGCCGTTTTTGAATGCAGCGTTTTTGAACGGCTTAATTTTGGTATTGATAATAGACATCTGATGGCCTCCGTTAAAAGATGTGATGCACGTTACAGAATTTTTGAGCCAACATCTAATATGCAGTCGTTATCAATCAAATAAACGAAAGCTATCAAATGCCGATCGTACCGATCTGACAGGCTCCGGCGCGCAGTTTACACTGAAACGCCTCATTTTATTGCGGTTTATCTTTTTTCAACTTAACTGCTAGCTTTGTAGAAAAGACGTTTTCAGGAGCCTGCTTGTGCATATCCGTCCTTTTACCGAAGCTGACCGTCCTTTTCTGCGCACGCTGTTTTTAACCACACGCCGCCATAACTGGCGCTGGCTGGATGGGGATCACTGGAAGCTGGAGGATTTTGATGCGGTGATCCTCGGCGAAACGGTGCTGGTCGCCGAGCTGGACGGGCACCGGGTAGGTTTTGCCGGATTGCTCGAAAATGACAATTTTCTGCACAGCCTGTATGTCGATCCTGCTTATCAAGGACGCGGCGTCGGGAGTGCATTGCTGGAGGCGGTGCAGGCACGCTTTACGTCTACCGGGGCACTAAAATGCCTACAAATGAATCAAGCCGCCCAGGGGTTTTACTTACAGCATGGCTGGCAAATGATTGCGCAAGGTGATGGCGAACAGGGAAAATATATCTTGATGCATTATCCGCTGGCACCTGCGCCTGCCAGCGGATCGGAAACCGCTTAAATCGCGCGGAAGGCAATATCGTCAGGAATGACGCTGCCTTGCCAGTAAAGCTGCGCGGCAACGCGACCGGCCAGTTGACGATACAGTGCGGTAAATTCACTGTCCGGGCGACGAATGACCGTAGGTTCGCCATCGTCCAGATCTTCACGCAGACTGATATGCAACGGCAGTTGCGCCAGCAAGCGCGTGCCGTAATCTTCCACCAGCCTTTGCGCGCCGCCTGTACCGAAAATCGGTTCATGGAAACCACAGTGACTGCAAACGTGAATGCTCATGTTTTCCACAATACCCAGCACCGGCACGCTGACTTTCTCAAACATTACCAGCCCTTTACGTGCATCAATTAGTGCAATGTCCTGCGGCGTGGTAACCACCAGCGCACCGGTAACCGGCACGTTTTGCGCCAGGGTCAGCTGAATATCACCCGTACCGGGCGGCATATCCAGCACCAGATAATCCAGCTCAGGCCACATCGTTTCATTGAGTAGCTGCATCAGGGCCTTGCTGGCCATCGGACCGCGCCACACCATCGCATTATCATCCGTGACCAGATAACCGATAGAATTTGTTGCCAGACCGTGCGCTATAATCGGCGCCATATGTGTTCCGTCGGGCGAAGTCGGCCTTTCATTGTCGGTGCCGAGCATATTCGGGACGGAAGGACCATAAATGTCCGCGTCAAGTATACCTACGCGAGCCCCTTCAGCCGCCAGCGCCAGCGCCATATTCACCGCCGTACTGGACTTGCCAACGCCACCTTTACCCGAACTGACGGCGATAATGTTTTTCACCCCCTTCACGCCTGGCTGATTTTTCACCCGCTTCAGAGTGGCAATATCATGGCTAAGCCGCCAGTCGATAGCGCGCGTGCCGGTCAGTCGCAGCAATTCTGAACTGGTTTGCGCTTTTAACGCCTCAAAGCCGCTGGCCCAGGCAAACGGCATGATTAATTCGATATGCAATTTGCCATCCAGCTGCGCCACGTGATGCAGCGCCTTAAGCGCTGTAAGGTTACGCTCAAGGGTGGGATGTTCGAAGCTATTCAACACGCCAACAACAACGGCACGCAAGGCTTGAGGTGAATGTGGTTCCGGGGATTGTGGGGTCATCCCTACTCCTTTTCATTTTTCTAACGCTGTGTTTCAGCGGTGTAGTGTCAATAATATCAGAAGCCCGCCATTATGCGGCGCGTGCCGCAGGCGTAATCCCTTATGTTTACGCCAGAGAAGCCTTCGGTTACCATCTAAGCCCGTTTTTTCAATCAACAGAAAGCTACGCAAACTATGACTCAAGTCGCTAAAAAAATTCTGGTAACGTGCGCACTGCCTTACGCGAACGGTTCAATCCATCTCGGCCACATGCTCGAGCATATCCAGGCAGACATTTGGGTGCGTTACCAACGAATGCGTGGCAATCAGGTTTATTTTATCTGCGCCGATGATGCACATGGCACGCCGATTATGCTGAAAGCGCAACAGCTTGGCCTCAAGCCGGAGCAGATGATTGCTGAAATGAAACAGGAACACGAAACAGATTTTGCCGGTTTCAACATCAGCTATGACAACTATCACTCGACGCATGGCGATGAAAACCGCCTGTTGTCTGAACTGATTTACGGTCGCCTGAAAGAGAACGGTTTTATTAAAAACCGCACTATTTCTCAGCTCTACGATCCAGAAAAAGGCATGTTCTTACCGGATCGTTTTGTTAAAGGCACCTGCCCGAAATGTAAATCGCCGGATCAGTATGGTGATAACTGCGAAGTGTGCGGTGCGACATACAGCCCAACCGAACTGATTGAGCCAAAATCAGTGGTTTCGGGTGCCACACCAGAAATGCGTGACTCCGAGCACTTCTTCTTTGATCTGCCCTCATTCAGCGAAATGCTGCGCGCCTGGACGCGCTCGGGTGCGTTGCAAGAGCAGGTCGCGAACAAAATGCAGGAGTGGTTTGAGTCGGGCCTGCAGCAATGGGATATTTCCCGCGATGCGCCCTATTTCGGCTTTGAAATTCCTGGCGCACCAGGCAAATATTTCTATGTCTGGCTGGATGCGCCTATCGGTTACATGGGCTCGTTCAAAAACTTGTGCGACAAGCGAGGCGACATCGATTTCGATGAGTTCTGGAATAAAGATTCCACAACCGAGCTATATCACTTCATCGGTAAAGACATCGTTTACTTCCATAGCCTGTTCTGGCCAGCCATGCTGGAAGGCAGCCACTTCCGCAAACCAAACAATCTGTTTGTCCATGGCTATGTAACGGTCAATGGCGCGAAGATGTCCAAATCACGCGGCACCTTCATTAAAGCCAGTACCTGGTTACAGCACCTGGATGCTGACAGCCTGCGCTATTACTACGCAGCTAAGCTCTCTTCACGCATCGATGATATTGACCTGAACCTTGAAGATTTTGTGCAACGCGTAAATGCGGACATCGTCAATAAAGTGGTGAATCTGGCATCGCGTAACGCAGGCTTTATCACCAAACGCTTTGACGGCAAACTGGCCAGCGAACTGGCCGATCCGGCGCTGTATCAGACCTTCCTGGACGCTTCCGAAAAGATTGGCGAGGCCTGGGCAAGCCGCGAATTCAGCCGTGCGATTCGTGAAATTATGGCGCTGGCCGATCTGGCAAACCGCTATATTGATGAGCAGGCGCCCTGGGTCGTGGCGAAGCAGGAAGGCCGTGATGCGGATCTGCAAGCTATCTGCACGATGGGTATCAATATGTTCCGCGTATTGATGACCTGGCTGAAGCCCGTACTGCCTTCGTTGAGTGAGCGTGCTGAAGCGTTTCTTAACAGTGAATTACGCTGGGAAGCGATTCAGCAGCCTCTGTTGGATCACCAGGTGGCTCCGTTTAAAGCGCTGTACAGCCGCATTGAGATGAGCAAGGTAAACGGCTTGATTGAAGCCTCTAAAGAGGATGCCGCCGCAGCGAATAAGCCTGCGGTGACGGGTCCGCTGGCAGATGCGCCAATTGGCGAGACAATTACTATTGATGACTTCGCTAAAGTCGATATGCGCGTCGCGCTGATCGAAAAAGCTGAACTGGTCGAAGGTTCTGACAAGTTGCTGTGTCTGGAACTGGATGTGGGCGGTGAGAAGCGTCAGATTTTTTCAGGTATCCGGGCAGCTTACCCCGATCCTTCCGTACTGGTGGGCAAGATGACCATTATTGTTGCCAACCTGGCGCCGCGTAAGATGCGCTTTGGTGTTTCGGAAGGCATGGTGCTTTCAGCGGGTCCTGGCGGAAAAGATCTGTTTGTCCTGTCCGTTGATAGCGGCGCTGTACCGGGGATGCCCGTTAAGTAAGTTTGTTAACTCTCTCCCCCCTGGGAGAGAGTTCTTTTTCTGCATAATCCTGCTGCTCTCCCCTGCGTAATAACCGCCACCCCCTTCCCGTAAATGTGATCGCTAGCACGCTAAGCCATTAATGCGTATGATGAAGCTCAGTGAAAACAGGAGCCTGTCATGCCCACCGTGCTATCTGTCTGCTGGCGCTACCTTCGCGCCTTTATCATCATTTATCTCTGTTTATATGCCGGAAATGGCATTGCGCTGTTACTGCCTGTTACGCTTCCCGGCAGCATCATCGGCATGCTGGTGTTATTCAGCTTGCTGGCTTTACAAATTTTACCCGTGGCCTGGGTAAAACCCGGTTGTCATCTCATCATTCGTTATATGGCGCTGCTGTTTGTACCGATTAGCGTTGGCGTGATGAGTTATACCGATATTCTGACCGCGCAATTCGGCCCAATTGTCATCTCCTGCGTTATCAGTACGTTTCTGGTATTAACGGTGGTGGGCTTAAGCGCGCACAAACTGCATACCCGCTCTGTGAAGGAACCACGCGATGAATGAGATGTGGTGGTCGCTCCCCTTAACCGTAGTGGCGTTTTTAATTGCGCGTCGCTTAGCCGCCCGGCTAAAAATTTCATTAATCAATCCGTTGTTAGTGGCGATGGCGATCATTATTCCCATTCTGCTGTTGTTACATTTGCCCTACGCCCGCTACTTTGCCGGCAGTCAATTACTGAATCAGCTATTGCAGCCTGCGGTTGTAGCTTTAGCGCTGCCTCTGTATGAGCAGATGCATCAGATTCGCGCACGCTGGAAATCGATTATTAGCGTTTGCTTTATTGGCAGCCTGACGGCCGTGGTATCCGGCACCGCCATTGCTTTATGGATGGGAGCAACACCGGAAATTGCCGCCACTATCATGCCAAAATCGGTTACCACGCCGATAGCGATGGCGGTATCCGGCTCGTTACACGGTATCCCTGCCATTAGCGCGATTTGCGTGCTGATAGCTGGCGTGCTGGGGGCCGTTTTCGGGCATATGCTGCTCAATTTGCTTGGCGTTAAAACCAAAGCGGCACGGGGATTAGCGATTGGCAATGCTTCACATGCGTTAGGCACCGCACGCAGCGCGGAGATTGACTTTAAGGAAGGCGCGTTCAGTTCACTGGCGTTGGTGATCTGCGGCATTATTACTTCTTTGTTCGCGCCGTTTATTTTTCCGTTGTTACTACGCTGGATGGGCTAAAACTTTGCGAGAGCTCTCGCAAAGTTGAAACAAGCGAAACAGGTTGCATTGTCATAGCGATGGCGATCACATATAAACGTTATCCGGCATCTCGCCCGGTTGATTTTTAAGAGGCTATTATGCATCCACGTTTCCTTCCTGCCTTTGACGCATTACCGTCCTTATTGCAAACCGCGCTTCAGCCCATTCTGGATGACACCGATTTTCATGCTGTGCTGACAGCCGATCAGGTCGCCAGCTTACAGCAGCAAACGCAGCTGGATGCCGATAATCTGGCGCTCGCATTGTTGCCACTGGCGGCGGCCTGTGCGGTTGCTACGGTTTCCCATTTTAACGTTGGCGCCATTGCGCGTGGCGTCAGTGGCAACTGGTATTTTGGTGCCAATATGGAGTTCGCTGACACGCCGCTGCAACAAACTGTTCATGCTGAACAGAGCGCCATTACGCACGCCTGGCTGCGCGGTGAACGTCGTCTGGAAACCATCACCGTAAATTACACGCCGTGCGGGCATTGTCGTCAGTTCATGAACGAATTGAACAGCGGTACCGCTATACGTATCAGCCTGCCGCAACGCGCCGTGAGAACGCTGGCGGATTATCTGCCGGATGCTTTTGGCCCGCGCGATCTGGAAATTACCACGTTTTTAATGGATGAGGTCGATCACGGCTACAGCGCCCAAGGTGATGAACTGACTCAGGCCGCTGTCGCCGCCGCGAATCGCAGCCATGCTCCTTACAGCCAGTCCCATAGCGGCGTTGCGCTGCTAACCACTTCAGGCACCCTTTTCGCAGGCCGGTATGCTGAAAATGCAGCGTTTAACCCCAGCCTTCCACCGTTACAAGGCGCGTTAATTTTGTTGAATATGCATGGGGAAGCGTGCGATCAGATAAAAAGTGCGGTTCTGGCAGAAAAGAAAAATGCCACTTTAAGTCAATTCGCTGCCACCCAGGCGACACTTCAGGCACTTGGCTGTCGTGAGCTGTTGCAGATTGAATTGCTTAAAGCATAACCATCTGTCACACAATCCGCAGTTTTGTCACCTTTTATAAACAAATGCTGTACTTCTGTAGGAAAATTTATAGGATCTGGCGCCAGAATTAACTTCATAATAATTTCCCCTTCCAGGGACAAAAACTGGCGTTACCTTTCCGGCGTCACGCCAGACACTACTGCAACCGGAGCATCATTGCATGGAACTCGACTACGAAAGTAAACGTCCGCTATATATCCCTTACGCTGGCCCGATCCTACTTGAATTTCCCCTCCTGAATAAAGGCAGTGCCTTCTCCATTGAAGAACGTAATGAATTTAATCTCAATGGGCTGCTGCCTGAAGCGGTTGAAAGCATCGAAGAACAAGCGAAGCGCGCCTGGCGTCAGTTCCAGGATTTCAAAAACAATAACGATAAGCACGTCTATCTGCGCAACATCCAGGACACCAACGAAACCCTGTTCTATCGACTGCTGGACAATCATCTGGAAGAGATGATGCCCATCATCTACACGCCTACTGTCGGCGCGGCGTGTGAGCATTTTTCGGAAATTTATCGCCGTGCGCGCGGCGTTTTCATCTCCTATCCGAACCGTGATCATATTGAAGATATGCTGCAAAATGCCACCAAGCAGAACGTGAAGGTGATTGTGGTAACCGACGGCGAGCGTATTCTCGGTCTTGGCGATCAGGGCATTGGCGGCATGGGTATTCCAATTGGTAAATTGTCGCTGTATACCGCTTGTGGCGGCATTTCGCCGGCTTACACCTTGCCGGTAGTCCTTGATGTTGGTACGAACAACCAGCAACTGCTGAACGACCCGCTGTATATGGGCTGGCGTCATCCGCGCATTACCGGTGAAGAATACGAAGCATTTGTTAATGAGTTTATTCAGGCTGTTAAGCGTCGCTGGCCAAAAGTACTGCTGCAATTTGAAGACTTCGCGCAGAAAAATGCCATGCCATTGCTGGAGCGTTATCGCGATGAAGTCTGCTGCTTCAATGATGATATTCAAGGCACGGCTGCCGTTACCGTTGGCACCTTAATCGCCGCCAGCCGCGCTGCGGGTAGCCGCCTGTGTGAGCAAAAAGTGGTGTTCCTCGGTGCCGGTTCAGCCGGTTGCGGCATCGCTGAGCAAATCATCGCGCAGATGAAATCCGAAGGTTTAAGCGACGATGAAGCGCGCAGCCGTGTAATGATGGTTGATCGTTTTGGCTTGCTGACCGATAAGCTGCCCAACCTGCTCGACTTCCAGAGCAAGCTGGTGCAAAAGAGTGAAGCATTAAAAAACTGGGATGTGACCAGCGACTCCATCTCGCTACTGGACGTGGTGCGCAATGCACGTCCTGATATTCTGATTGGCGTATCAGGTCAACCCGGTTTGTTCACCGAAGAGATTATCCGCGAGATGCACAAGCACTGTGCACGGCCTATCGTAATGCCGCTGTCTAACCCGACGTCACGCGTCGAAGCCACGCCTGCCGACATCATTGCCTGGACCGATGGTGCCGCACTTGTGGCAACAGGCAGCCCTTTCTCTCCTGTGAGCTGGAACGGAAAAACCTATCCAATTGCCCAGTGTAACAACGCCTATATTTTTCCAGGCATCGGTTTGGGCGTCATTGCAGCGGGTGCCAGCCGCGTCACTGACAGCATGTTAATGACTGCCAGCCGTGCGCTGGCTGATTGTTCACCACTGGTAAATGACGGTGAAGGCCCTGTTCTGCCAGAGATCAAGGATATTCAGGGCGTATCGAAAATCATTGCGATGGAAGTGGGCAAGGCTGCGCAATTAGCGGGGGTTGCGGTGGTAACATCAGAAGATGTGCTCTCTTTAGCCATTTCGAACAACTTCTGGTTACCGCAGTATCGTCATTATCGTCGCACCTCAATTTAATGGGTGCCTGCCGGGCCAAAACAGGCCCGGCAACGCTCAAAAATACGCCAGCCAACCGGCTCAAACTTGCTTCCCCAATCGACCTCAAGTAGCCTTGACCCATTGAATTTTCCTGATGTTGAGTGCCTGAGCGCATGTTGAAACGCGTTTTCACTGGTCTGCTTTTCATCATCTTATTGATGATGGCGACGGCGCTCGGCCTTGATCGCTGGATCAGCTGGAAAACCGCGCCCTATATTTATGAAAATGTCTCATCGTTACCGCATCGTCAGGTTGGCGTGGTATTAGGTACGGCCAAATATTACCGAACCGGTGTCCTCAATCAGTATTACCTTTATCGTATGCAAGGCGCGCTTAACGCTTACAACAGTGGCAAAGTAAATTATCTGCTGTTAAGCGGAGATAATGCGTTGCAGAGTTATAACGAGCCGAGAACGATGCGACGTGATTTGATCAAAGCTGGCGTTGATCCCGCTGATATTGTGCTGGACTATGCCGGATTTCGCACGCTGGATTCAATTGTGCGGACACGTAAAGTATTCGACACCAATGATTTCATTATCATCACACAGCGCTTTCACTGTGAACGTGCGCTGTTTATTGCGCTGCATTTAGGTATTCAGGCGCAGTGTTATGCCGTGCCGTCGCCAAAAAATATGCTGAGTGTTCGCGTGCGTGAAGTTGCAGCGCGTCTGGGGGCATTGAGCGATCTGTTTTTATTAAAGCGTGAGCCTCGCTTTTTAGGCCCGCTGGTCCCTATTCCGGCCTTGCATAACGTGCCCGAAGATGCACAAAGCTATCCGGCGGTGACCCCCGAACAGCTGCTGGAGCAAGAACAGAAGCAAGAGAAATAAAAAGAGCGACCCGAAAGTCGCTCTTTTTGTTTTTGACACATTATTTTTTACGTGAGTATTTCAGCGAATCCAGCGCCACGGCAAAGATGATGATGCCGCCCTTGATGATGTACTGCCAGTAAGGATTCACACCGATATAAGTCAAACCGTAGTTAATAACGGTAAAGATCAGTACACCGGTAACCACGCCCGCCACGGTTCCCACGCCACCGGCGAAGGAAACACCGCCAACCACACAGGCGGCGATAGCATCAAGCTCATACATAAAGCCGAGGTTGTTGGTCGCCGAACCGATACGACCGGCTTCCAGCATGCCGCCGAAGGCATAAAACACGCCTGACAGTGCATAAATCATAATCAGGTTCAACGGAACATTCACGCCGGATACTTTGGCTGCTTCCGGGTTACCGCCAATAGCAAAGATATTTTTGCCGAAGCGGGTTTTATTCCACACTATCCAGACAAACACAATGGCGATAATGGCGTAAAACGTAATGAATGACAGCTTAAAGTCGCCAAAGCGTAGGAACCCCTGGGCAAATTTAGAGAAGCCTGCATCGAAACCGGCAATAGGCGACGCGCCCACATAGTCGTAATACAGCGAGTTGATGCCGTAAACGATAATCATCGTGCCCAGCGTCGTAATAAATGGCGTCACTTTGAGATAGGCGATAATCACACCATTTACCAGTCCCACCACACCGCCGATAACACAGACAACTAAAATAACCAAAGGAATAGGCACGGCATCCATATGTGGAAAGACTTTATTGGCATTGTCCATTGACTGCAATAACGTTGCCGCCACAACCGCTGCTAAACCGACCTGGCGACCGGCTGACAGGTCAGTACCCTGCGTCACGATCAAACCTGCCACACCCAGGGCAATAATAATACGCACCGAGGATTGGGTCAGAATATTACTCAGGTTCATTAAACTTAAAAATGTCGGATCCTGGAAAATAATAATGGCCAGTAATACCAGCAGCACGACATAAATGCCGCCCTCTTTTAACCAGGTTAGCGCATTCTTTTTTGTAGTCGCTTTCATGTTAACAGCCCTTGCTTCATTAAAGGTGTAATGACGCTAAACGCAATATTTCGTTCTGCGTGGTCGTTTTCGTATCAACAATGCCTGCTACCATGCCGTTACTCATTACCAAAATACGATCGGTAATACCTAATAGCTCGGGCATTTCGGAAGAGATAATAATGATGCCCTTTTCTCTTTTCGCCAGTTCAGCAATTAACTGGTAAATTTCGAATTTTGCGCCAACATCAATACCGCGCGTCGGCTCATCAAGCATCAGAATCTCAGGCTGGGTTAATAACCAGCGACCAATAATAACTTTCTGTTGGTTGCCACCAGAGAGGGAACCAATTTGCGTATGGTGGCTTGGGGTTTTCACCCGCATGGCATCGATAACCCATTGGGTATCGCTTTTCATGCGTTTATTATCCAGCAGCCCCATAGTGCCTTAATATTTTTTAATATTGGAGATAAGGGAGTTAAAACCAATATCTAAAAAAGCATAAATACCGGTTGAGCGGCGCTCTTCCGTCACCAGCGCAAAACCATGATTAATGGCTTCATTGGCGCTGTGATTATTAATCGCTTTACCGTGCAGTTTAATGGTGCCGCCCGATTTTTCCCGGATGCCAAACAGCGTCTCGACAATATCGGTACGTTTAGCGCCTACCAGCCCGGCAATGCCGAGGATCTCCCCTTTACGCAAATCAAACGAAATGTCGCGAATCGAAGGCTGACGCAACGAAGTTAAATGACGCACCTCAAGAATGGTTTCGCCTGGCACATTGCTTTTATCCGGGAAACGCTGATTTAACGAACGTCCCACCATCATGGCGATGATCTTGTCCATATCCAGCCCGTCCAGCGGCTGGGTAGTAATCCATTGTCCATCGCGTAAAATAGTAATCTCGTCACACAGCTGGAATATCTCTTCCATTTTATGCGAAATATAAACAATGCCGCAGCCGCGCTCTTTCAGCTTACGGATAATCGTGAACAGATGATTCACCTCTTTCTCGGTTAAGGAGGAAGTGGGTTCATCCATAATCACAATTTTAGCGTCATAGGAAAAGGCTTTAGCGATTTCAATCATCTGCATCTGCGAGACGGAAAGATTAACGACTTTGTCACGCGGATCAATATCAATATCCAGCTCGTCAAAGATCGCTTTAGTATCGCGATACATTTTGTCCTGATCGACAAAAAAGCCTTTCCGTGGATAACGCCCTAGCCACATATTGTCCATTACGGTGCGCTGCAGCACCAGGTTTAACTCCTGATGCACCATCGAAACGCCATTTTCCAGCGCCTCTTTAGAGCTTTTGTAGTCTATTTCCTTGCCCTGAAATAAGATACTCCCCGTATCTTTTTTATAAATGCCAAACAGGCATTTTAATAATGTTGATTTTCCGGCACCATTTTCGCCCATTAAGGCATGAACGGAATGCGGGCGTACTTTTAAATTCACATTATCTAACGCTTTAACGCCCGGAAATGTTTTACTGACGTCAGTCATTTCCAGCAGATATTCACGCTGCGCGGTCGTATTATCACTGGCCATAATTTACCTGGCTAAAAAACGTGGTCACGTGAAAAAGGCGCGGTATGCACCGCGCCCAGATTCAAATTTATTTCTGGAATTGAGACAGATTTTCTTTATCTACCGGCACGTAAGGTACACGGACGATTTTATCAACCATTTTGAAGTTGGTGCCTTCGGTCGCCTGCTTGCCGTCGGCCAGGTTCTTAGCTATATCCAGCGTGGCTTTTGCCTGGTTTTCCGCATCATTCAGCACCGTTCCCGCCATTGCGCCTGTTTTAATCAGCGCTAACGCTTCTGGCAGCGCATCTACGCCGAACACCGGCACAGAGGACATATTATGGGCTTTCAGCGCCTCAACTGCGCCCATCGCCATTGCGTCATTGTTAGCGATAACCACTTCGATTTTTTTAGCGTTCGGGCCAGACAGCCAGGCGTCCATCTTGTCTTTCGCCTGCGCGGTGTCCCACATCGCCGTATCCATTGCGAGCTGCTGCGTTTTCAGGCCATCCTTATTCAGCGTCTCAATCACGTATTTGGTACGTGCTTCCGCATCAGGATGCCCTGGCTCGCCTTTCAGCAGCACAAACTGAATCTGACCATCTTTATTCAAATCCCATGCTGGCGTCGCTTTCCAGTGCTTCTCAATCAGTTTGCCCTGGATAATGCCGGATTCTTTAGAATCGGTGCCGACGTAGTAGGCTTTGTCATAACCGGCTAACACTTTCGCATTGGGCTCTTTGTTGAAAAATACAATTGGCACATCGTTGCTACGCGCTTTATCCACCACAACCGCCGCTGCCGCCGGGTCAACCAGGTTAATCGCCAGCGCTTTTACCCCTTTCGCCATCAGCACGTCGATTTGATCGTTTTGCTTGGATTGATCGTTCTGCGAGTCGTTCATCAGTAGCTGTACGCCGCCCAACGTTTGCGCTTCTTTCTCAATGTCTTTGCGCACCATTGACATAAAGTTGTCATCGTATTTGTAAATGGTCACGCCGATACGTGCGTCAGCTGCATGCGCAGTTACACCAAACATCATGCTGGCAACCAGTGCTGTGAGCGTGAAAACCTTCTTCTTCATGGTATCTCCGGTTTTTTTGCAGGGTCTTTTTAGCTCTACCGCGCCAGACGGCGGGAGAGTGATCAGTAAAATAATTTGGCGAGGCGGTCTGCTCTGACTCGTGCGTAATACCGCTGAAACGCCATCCAAAGCTAACTTCCCTGTGCGCTAACGCTTCCTGAAAGATGTTAAGAACCATTTCATTCCGCGGCTGAAACCACACCCTTCGCGTTACCGTGGCGTTACATAATGTTTCAGTCTGGTAAGACGTTGCCATCATAGAGAGGGAGATGTTAATTAACTGTGAATAAAATCACAGATTGAAAGCGGTTACATGGCGGAATTAGCTGAATTAGTGACCGACTCCACATTTTGCTTTTGAGCCACCGAATGACGACGCACCAGAGTCGGCATAAAAATGTGTTTTGCGCTTTCATCCAGTTCCCCTGTTGCGCCTTGTAGCGCTAATTCTGTTGCCAGTTTAGCCATAGAAACAATGGGATAGCGCACTGTAGTAAGCTGGGGATCGGTATAGCGGGAGATGGGAATGTCATCAAAGCCAATAACAGAGAAATGTTGCGGCACCTGAATGCCGTTATCTTTCAGCGCAGTGAGGGCGCCCGCCGCCATAGCGTCGTTATAGGCAAAGATGGCGCTGAGGTTAAGATTGCGGCCTAGCAGCTCAACCATGGCAGCTTCGCCGCCCTGCATATCCGGTTCGGCGCTGGCAATCCAGCTTTCCGGGGGACGAATATTTTGTTCGCTCATGGCCTGCCACCATCCTTTCCGACGTTGTACGACGTCTTCGATGGGATGACTGGAGCAAAGATAGCCGATGCGCGTATGACCTTGTTGTAACAAGGTTCTGGACGCCATTAATGCACCGGTTACATTATCAAGACTGACGCAGCGTGATTCAAAACCCGGCACAATGCGATTGATCATTACCATGCCCGGAACATGCTGCATAAACTTAGCCAGCTCTGCGTCTGAAAGCGTTTTCGCATGCACCACCAGCGCATTGCATCGCTGACGTATTAGCACCTCAATGGCATGACGCTCTTTCTCTTCCTGATGCCAGGAATTGCTGATCAATACATGTTTATGTACGCGCTGTGCCACGGTATCAACCGCTTTTACCAGCGCACCAAAGAAAGGATCGGAAACGTCCATTACCACCACGCCGATGGTGTCGCTGACCTGCGTAGCTAAGGCTTGCGCGTTGGCGTTAGGATGGTAACCCAACACAGCAACCGCTTGTAACACAGCGTCCCGGGTGTCAGAAGTCACCGCGCTGCTATTATTAAGTACGCGCGAGACGGTCGCCACCGACACGCCAGCCTGACGGGCAACATCACGAATCGTTATCATGCAGCAGTTCCACAGAGGAAAAAAGGCATTACGCCGGATAAGAATACCGGCGCTATTTTGTCAGGAAAGGGAAAAAGGCAGCGTGAATTGCGTCACATCAATGAAAGCGGTTACATATCATTCTGCAACCTTTGTGATGTCTGTCATTATCTGTCGGAAAGACGAGCGGCTGTTTTACCGGCTGCCAGTTTAGTCAGGCGACGCCATATCCATTCGCATGGACCCTGGGGAAAGTAGCGTAACCAGATGACCGAAAACAGAATATTAACTACCCAGATAGCCGGAACCAACATCAGCAAGCCTGGCCGATCAAAATGCATAAACAGATCGAAGCGATAAAAAAGCGTGGTACAGATAAAGGTTTGCAACAAATAGTTGCTCAATGCCATGCGGCCAACGCATTGCATGGCGTAACTTATGCGCCAGCGTGAAATCTGCGACCAGAAACCCAGGCACAGCGCGGCATAACCGAGGCTGATAAACGGGCTGGCAAGATCGCGTGGCGCTTGCAGGTAAAAAGCCGTCCAGCGGAACGCCCAGCCCACCTGCCATTGCGCCAGCACGCCGGGAATGGCGATTGCAAAGCCTGTCACCAGCAGGATCACTGCACTACGGCGATAATGCTGCGGCGAAAATTCCCCTTTCCACCAGCCGTAACGCATCAGCGCAGCACCGAGCATCATCAATCCTGCCAGCTGCCAGCCATATTGCGATGCCAGAGCCAGCAAACCTGATGAAAGATGATCAAGGCGATTTTGTACCGCCTCCCAGCCGCCATTCAGCTTCCAGAATTGTTCATATTGTAAATCCGCCGCGCCCGGCAGCCATGAACGCGTCGGTTCAGGATCAGAGAGAGAACCAAAAACCAGCAGCACCACGCAACCCATCAGATAAAGCATGATGCCGGTATGCATCAGCGATCGGGTGGAAGGAACATCACGTAACATGCGCCATATCACAAGGCCAACAATGCCGTAATCCAGCAGAATATCGCCTTCCCAAAAGAACACGCCGTGAATAAAACCCAGCAAAACCAGGAGGGACAAGCGCGCTGTCAGCCAGCGGCTACCGCGTGGCAACTGCAATTGCAGGCCGGCGCCAAACAGCAGCGCGAATAACGTAAGGAATTTTAACTGGGCAAACGCATCAAGCAGACCCCATGTCCAGATCTCCGCAACGCTGATGCTGTTATGCCAGGCGGGATTAAGATAAGCCGCGGAAGGTAAACCAAAACCGACGATATTCAGCAGCAGGATGCCAAGAATGGCGCATCCGCGAATGAAATCCAGCGCAAGGTAGCGTTGCATATGGCATCCAGACGTGGCGGATTCGTCTCCGCCAGCAGGCTCAGCTATGACGTACCGCGCGCAGGAATTCCTGACGGGTGTTCTGGCTGGATTTGAACAGGCCACCAAGCGAAGTGGTAGTGGTGGCGCTGGTGGCATCTTTTACGCCACGTGCTTTCACACAGTAATGTACCGCATCAATGGAAACCGCAACGTTAGTGGTTCCGAGCAGCGTTTGTAACGCCACCAGCACCTGCTGAGTCAGACGCTCCTGCACCTGGGGACGCTGCGCAAAAAACTGCACGATGCGATTGATTTTTGACAAGCCGATCACTTTTTCTTTCGGGATATACGCCACGGTAGCTTTACCGTCGATAATCACAAAGTGATGCTCGCAGGTGCTGGTCAGGGTGATGTCGCGCACCGTTACCATTTCATCCACTTTCATCTTATTTTCAATGACGGTGATTTTAGGGAAATTGGCGTAGTCGAGGCCGGAAAACACTTCATCCACATACATTTTGGCAATGCGATGCGGCGTTTCCATCAGGCTGTCATCGTCCAGATCAAGGTTCAGTAGCTGCATGATTTCTGTCATGTGGCCAGCGATCAGGCTCTTGCGGGTTTCGTCATCCAGCGCACGGGTTGGCGCGCGTAACGGCGTCTCCAGGCCTCGCGCCAGCAGCGCTTCATGAACCAGGGCGGCTTCCTGACTTAAGGTGCTCATCTTACTCTTCTCCGGCAGGTGATGCGCCCGCAGAACTTTCACTGCGGGCTGAATTACTGAGCGCGTATTGTGAAACTTTCCGCAGCGGTAATCCAGTAATCAATAAGATTGGTGATGAAAGCTTTTCATGCTGATCTTCGCCAGACCAGAAGTCCAGCTACCAGCAATCCCACCCCCGCAACCCAAAGCGCCGGTTCCAGCCGATGCAATAAGGCGGTTGACAGCGAAGAGAGCACCGGACCAGCCAGTTGCCCAAGCGCGTAGCCGGTGGTGAGTAAGCCCGCCATATAACGCATGTGCTGCGGGGCCAGCTCGCGTGCATACAGCAGTGATAACTGCACTACCCCCAGGAAACCGCCGCCAACCAGCAAAGCGCCAATAAGCAACCCACTAAAACCGGGCAAAGCTGCGGCCGCCAGCACGCCGGCCGCCTGCGCCCATAAGGCAATAGCCAGACGCGCATTGCTGCTGCCCCACTGTCGCGTCACGATAGCGATAACGATACCTGTCATCGCTGCGCCGCCGTAAACGGGCCAGACAAACTGGGCGAACAGGCTGCCAGGGAAACGTGCCGCGGCCATTTGCGATAAAAACGTGGCGGGCAGAATGTAGCCGAATCCCGCCAGGCTATAACTCCATACCAGACGTTTGAGATTGCCGTTCATGACTAACGGCTCGGGGTCATGATCGGGCCGATGCAGATCACCACGGCGCGGCAGATTACGCGCAATTAATGCCACCAAAATCAGCGCCAGCGCGCCGTAAACTGCCCAGGCCAGGGTCGCGCTCACCTGCAAGCTATGTAACAGCACCGCAAGCATACCGCTGATAAAAATGCCGCAGCCTGGTCCGGCGAATACGGCTGCAGATAAGCCAGGCCGTCCATGATAGTGCAGCTGTTCATTGCTCCACGCGGCAACCAGCACCATCGCCCAGCCGCTGGCACAGCCAATCAAAAAGCGGATCAACCCGTGCAGCCACGGCCCGCTGGCACAGGCTGAAAGCAAGGTTAATATCACGGCCCCCCAGACACCCAGCTGCAAACGTAATTCAACACGACGGTGCGCGCGCATCGCATCAAATGAACCGCATAAATAGCCGAGGTAGTTCAGCGCCGCGACCAGGCTGGCGCTGGTTAATGTCAGCTGATGCGCCTGGATCATCAATGGAACCTGGGGTGTAAAGGCGAAACGCCCTATTCCCATTGCCACAAATAGAGTAATAAACGCGCTAAGCGCGACGCGGAACGCCATTTCCCTTCTCCTGATGGTTTATTCTGACTTGCTTATAACATGCAGGATGATTAAACTCACGAAAAGTGAACAATATTAACAAAGTTAATTACGAAAAGAGAATATATGGATTTTGTCCAGTTACGCATGTTCTGTTCCGTTGCTGAAAGCGGTTCGCTGGTACGCGCAGCAGAACAACTGCATCGTGTGCCCTCCAATCTCACCACGCGGCTGCGCCAGCTGGAAGAAGAACTGGGCGTCGATCTCTTTATTCGTGAGAAGCAGCGCATTCGTCTGTCGCCAATGGGCCACAACTTTCTCAATTATGCGCAACGCATTCTGGCGTTAAGCGATGAAGCGATGAGCATGACGCGTACCGGCGAACCCGCCGGTAATTTTGCGCTCGGATCCATGGAAAGTACCGCCGCAACACGTTTGCCGGGTCTGCTGGCAGCCTATCATCAACGCTTTCCCAAGGTTGCGCTGTCCCTGATTACCGGTACTTCAGGAGAGATCATTGAGCGGGTACGGGAAGGCACCCTGGCTGCGGCCCTGGTTGACGGCCCGGTTGCGCACGACGATCTTAATGGCTGCATCGCCTTTCGCGAAGAGATGATATTAATCACCGGCCTTGATCACATGCCGATTACCAGTGCGCGCGACACCCAGGGTGACACTCTGTTTGCTTTTCGTAACAGCTGCTCTTACCGCGTTAAGCTGGAATCCTGGTATCGCGATAGCCACACCGCGCCTGACAATGTTATGGAAATTCAGTCTTATCATGCCATGTTAGCCTGCGTGGCGGGCGGTGCGGGCGTAGCGATGATTCCGGCATCGGTATTGAAACAGATGCCGGACCGCTCGCGCGTGCAGGCGCATAGCCTGCCCCCTGAATATCGAGATACCGCCACCTGGCTGATGTGGCGGCGCGATGCCTTCACCCCTAACGTTGAAGCACTAAAATATTTACTCATTGAACAGATTGATGATCGGCCGCTTAACGATGAGCTGATGCATCCATTGTCAGCCGCGGAATAACCGTTCCGCGCTGTTTTTAAACCATTACGACCATCCGTGCGCGATCCTTTTTGGCGCGTCACAATTGATTGAAGAGGGATTGCATGAACATGATCAAAACTCGTGCCGCCGTTGCCTGGGCCGCTGGCGAACCACTGAAAATTGAAGAAGTGGATTTAATGCCGCCACAAAAAGGCGAAGTGCTGGTACGTATCGTCGCGACGGGCGTGTGCCATACCGACGCCTACACCCTGTCCGGTAAAGATCCTGAAGGTGTGTTTCCGGCGATCCTGGGCCATGAAGGCGGCGGTATCGTGGAAGCGGTGGGCGAAGGGGTAACCAGCGTTGAGGTGGGTGATCATGTGATCCCGCTTTACACGCCAGAATGCGGCCAGTGTAAATTCTGTCTGTCTGGTAAAACCAACCTGTGCCAGGCAATCCGTACCACCCAGGGAAAGGGCCTGATGCCCGATGGCACCACCCGCTTCTTCAAAGATGGCAAACCTATTTTCCATTATATGGGCACCTCAACCTTCTCTGAATACACTGTCATCCCAGAAATTTCGCTGGCGAAAATCAGTAAAGAAGCGCCGCTGGAAGAAGTGTGCCTGCTGGGCTGCGGCGTAACCACTGGCATGGGCGCGGTGATGAATACCGCCAAAGTGAAAGAAGGCGACACCGTGGCAATCTTTGGCCTGGGCGGAATTGGTTTGTCGGCAATTATCGGGGCGAAAATGGCGAAAGCCGGTCGCATTATCGGTATCGATCTCAATACCAGTAAATTCGATCTGGCACGTAAACTCGGTGCAACCGATCTGATCAATCCAAAAGATTATGAGAAGCCGATTCAGGAAGTGATTGTTGAGCTGACCGACGGCGGCGTAGATTTCTCGTTCGAATGTATTGGCAATGTCAATGTGATGCGTTCCGCGCTGGAATGCTGTCATAAAGGCTGGGGCGAATCCGTGATTATCGGAGTAGCAGGCGCCGGTGAAGAGATTTCAACCCGGCCATTCCAACTGGTAACCGGCCGTGTCTGGCGCGGATCTGCCTTTGGTGGCGTAAAAGGCCGTAGCCAGTTACCCGGCATTGTGCAGGATTATCTTGACGGCAAATTTGCGCTGAACGATTTCATTACGCATACCATGCCGCTGGAAGAGATCAACGACGCTTTTGATCTGATGCATAACGGCAAATCCATTCGCTCAGTGGTGCACTTTAATAAGTAATCAGGAGAGGTTATGGCATCCTCACTGGAGCTTCTGGAAGAACATCGTATTTTTGGCGGCTGGCAGCAGCGCTGGCGTCATCAGTCGGACGTACTGAACTGCCCGATGACGTTTAGTATTTACCTGCCAACGCCAAAAGGCGACGCCCCGCCGCCGGTAATCTGGTTTCTTGCCGGGCTAACCTGCAATGATGAGAATTTCACGACCAAAGCCGGTGCGCAACGCGTAGCGTCGGAGCTGGGATTGATGCTGATTATGCCGGACACCAGCCCGCGCGGCGATCGGGTGGCGAACGATGAAGGTTACGATCTGGGACAGGGGGCGGGATTTTATCTCAATGCCACACAACAGCCCTGGTCGAGCCATTTCCGCATGTTCGATTACCTGAGCCAGGAATTGCCTGCTCTGATCGCGAACAATTTTAAGGTCAGCGAACGTCAGTCAGTCATGGGACATTCAATGGGAGGACACGGCGCGCTCATGCTGGCGCTGCGTCTTGGCGGGCGCTTTGCTTCGGCTTCTGCGTTTGCGCCCATTGTGAATCCAGCTGAAGTTCCATGGGGACAAAAAGCGTTTCAGGCTTATCTGGGCGAGGACCGCACGGCATGGCGTGAATATGACAGTTGCCAGCTGATGCGTGAAGTGCAGCACCGGTTACCGATTCTGATCGATCAGGGCGACAGCGATCAGTTCCTGGCCGACCAGCTTCAGCCGGAGCGTCTGGATGCGATCGCTAAGGAGATGAATTTCCCCCTTACGCTGCGTATTCAACCGGGCTACGACCATAGCTACTTTTTTATCGCCAGCTTTGTGGAAGATCACCTGCGCTTTCATGCGCAACATTTGCTGGTGTAGAGCTGTAAGGGCCGGTTTTCGGCCCTTGTTATATCAGCCCTTCTGTCACTAACCCATCAATCATCACCTGCGGTACGCCACGCGAACAGTGTTCTATCCGTCCTTTAATGCCATAAACTTGCGCTAGCGTGTCCGGCGTAATCACGTTGTCTGGCTGACCTTCGGCGATTAACCTGCCCTCTTTCAGCATCAGCGCATGTTGCGCATGACGTAACGCGATATTGATGTCATGCAACACCACTACCGTCACGATATTGCGCTGGGCGGTTTCGCGCCGCAGTAGATCCATCACGTGAAACTGGTAATTCAAATCCAGCGCGCTGAGCGGCTCATCCAGTAACAGCAGTTCTGGACGGCGAATCAGCGATTGCGCCAGGCCAACCAGCTGTTTCTGACCGCCTGAGAGCTGATCGAGATAACGCATCGCCAGATGCGCAATGCCTAACTGCGCCAGCAGATGCATAATTTCCGCTTCGCTGGCGGCGCGATACGCTCCCCCTGATGCGCGCTGTGCCACAATCACTGATTCCAGCACATGCAGATGTACGCCCGCTGGCAGCGACTGCGGCAAATACACCACGCGTTGCGCCCGGCGAGCAAAGGGCTGTTTCATTAACTCTTCGCCATTCAGCCACATCTCGCCGCGTCCCCGATTCAGACCTGCCAGCGCGCGTAATAACGTTGACTTGCCGCAGCCGTTCGGACCGAGTAGCACCGTGATTTTACCTGGCGGCAAGGCTGCCACGTCGAGATTGTTAATCACATTTCGTTTCGGGTAACCCGCGTTAACGCCACGTAAAATCAGCCCTTCCTTCATACATTCCCCCGATGGCGCAAAATAGTGCTAAGGAAGAACGGCACGCCCACCAGCGAAGTCACAATGCCAACCGGAATAATCACGCCGGGAATAAGATTTTTAGCGGCCACCGAAGCCACCGACAGCACCAGCGCGCCGGTTAACGCGCTGGCTGGCAGGTAAAAGCGGTGATCTTCGCCAAACATCAGGCGGGCAATATGCGGCGCAACCAGGCCGATAAAGCCAATCGGTCCCACAAATGCCACCGCCAGCGCAGAAAGAATGCTAATGCGCAGCAATGTTGCGAGGCGCAAACGACGCACGTCGATCCCGAAACTTACCGCACGGTCTTCACCCAGGCGCAGTGCGGTTAGCTTCCAGCTACTTAACATTGAGAATGGCATCAGAATGATGAAGGCCGCGCTGAGCACACCCAGTTTTTCCCACGACGCGCGGGCCAGACTTCCCATGGTCCAAAAAACTAACCCCTGCAAGGTCTCTTCGCTGGCGATAAATTGCATCATTGAGACCAACGCATTAAACGTAAATACCAGCGCGATGCCAAACAGCACCACGCCAGACGAAGAAACGCGGCTCCAGCGCGTGACGCCATCCAGCATCAGCGCGGCAAACAGCGCAAACACAAACGCATTGGCAGAAATAAACCACTGTGCAGGGATACCGGGAAGGCCAATGCCTAAAATAATCGCCAGCGCTGCACCAAAGGCAGCAGCAGAGGAAACTCCCAGCGTGAAGGGGCTTGCCAGCGGGTTATTCAGGATGGTTTGCATTTCACCCCCTGCAAGGCCAAGCGAAAAGCCGACGATGATGGCCATCAAGGCATAGGGCAGACGAATATCCCAGACGATAACGCGCGTTCCGGCATCCACGTTGTCGGGATGCAGCAGCGCATTTCCTAACGTAGGCAGTGAAAGCCCAGCCGGGCCGAGAGTGAAGTCGAGAACAAGCGAGGCCACAATGGCCAACAGCAACACGCCAATCCACAACATGCGGCGGCGCAATAGCCGCTGGTAGCGAAACATGGTGCTGTAATGTTGATCGCTTTCCGCGACCGGTGAAGATTCCGTTGTCATGCTTAAACCCCGTGGTGGCGAGCGGGACAGTAAACGCAGCCACGCTAGTTTAGGTAATCCTTCTTCTCAATTCGATAAGGTAAACCGTGCGCTTAAAACAAAAAAGCGCGGTGTGAATGCACCGCGCTTTTTTCAGTCCGACATTGTTAGTCCTGATGCTGGGGAAATTCCATTTCACTGTACTTCACGAAACGGCTATTGCGCACCAGCCTGTAACCCAGCCAGATAATCAGGAACAGCGGAATGCCAATATACGTTGCC
The DNA here is from genome assembly GCF_014946725.1 of Mixta mediterraneensis. GTDB lineage: Bacteria > Pseudomonadota > Gammaproteobacteria > Enterobacterales > Enterobacteriaceae > Pantoea > Pantoea mediterraneensis. The sequence goes on along the minus strand of NZ_JACFXY010000004.1, from coordinate 171,927 downwards.
GCCACGCCGTACCAGTCAATACTGTCGTTGAGAAAGGCCTGATAGTTTTGCCCCAGCGTGATAATTAAGCACAGCACAAAGGCAAAGATCGGCCCGAGCGGAAAGAAGCCGGAACGGTATGGCAAAGCATTCAGATCGCGGCCCTGAGCGACGTAACCCCGACGGAAGCGATAATGGCTGATAGCAATACCCAGCCAGGCAATAAAACCGGTCATGCCGGAGGTATTCAGCAGCCAGAGATACACTTCCTGATTGCCGAATTTTGAGGTGAGAAAACACAGCCCGGCCACCACGGTGGTTGCCCATAACGCGTTGCGCGGCACGCCACCTTTTGACAGCCTGGCGAAAATACGCGGCGCTTTACCTTCGCTCGCCAGGTTATAAAGCATACGCGTTGAGGCGTACATGCCTGAGTTCCCCGCAGATAATACTGCTGTCAGGATCACTGCGTTCATTACCGCTGCTGCCGACAACAGACCGGCGTTTTGGAACACTAAGGTAAACGGGCTGACGCTAATATCTTTGATGTCATTGTGCAGCAATTGCGGATCGGTATAAGGCAGGATCAGGCTGATAATCAGGATAGCCAGCACATAGAACAGCAGGATTCGCCAGAATACCTGGCGTACTGCGCGCGGAATGTTTTTCGCCGGATCTTCAGATTCCCCCGCCGCGATACCGATCAGCTCGGTGCCCTGGAAGGAGAAACCAACAATCATTGCCACGCCAATCATCGCAGCAAATCCACCCGCAAATGGCGCATCGCAAACCTGCCAGTTATGCCAGCCCGCGTGCTCTGCGCCGCGCATAATGCCAGTAATCATCAGCACGCCAACCACAATAAAAATGATAACAGTGGCGACTTTGATCAGCGAAAACCAGTACTCCGCTTCACCAAACCCTTTCACCGAGATGTAGTTCAGCAGAAACATCAAACCGAGGAACAGCGCACTCCAGATCCAGCCTGGCGTATCCGGGAACCAGTAGTTCATCACTAGTTGCGATGCGACCAGGTCAACCGCGATGGTGACCGCCCAGTTGTACCAGTAATTCCAGCCCAGGGCGAAACCAAAGCCTTCTTCAACATATTTCGCGCCGTAGGTAGCAAAAGAACCGGACACCGGCATAAATGCCGCCAGCTCGCCAAGGCTGGTCATCAGAAAATAGACCATCAATCCAATCAGCGCATAGGAGAGCAGCGCCCCGCCGGGTCCCGCCTGTGAAATGGTGGCGCCAGAAGCCACAAACAGACCGGTTCCTATGGAACCGCCAATGGCGATCATCGTCAGATGACGCGCTTTCAACGCACGTTTTAACGCAGGTTGTTGTGTTGTATTTGAGTCGTTATGCATATGTAAACGCTACGTCAGGTAAAAATGAGGCGCGATTGTAGCAGCTAAGCCTGCTCTGTATAGCAAAGGTGCGCTGTTATAAGTTACCTTCATAATTTCCCTTACATTATTAGCCAGCCCCTGAGTTATTCCCGACAATAAGAGAGAAAACGCGTTAACGCTTTTGAAATGTGTTTTTGCCGATGATGGATGCGATAAAGGGTGCGCGTCAGCCGTGGCAGCGGGATTTGCAGCTCTACCAGCGTGCCGGCTTCAAGCAAATCGCTTATTACCCGACGCGACAAACAGCTGATGCCCATGCCGTGACGAACGGCGTGTTTGATGGCTTCCGAATTACCCAGCTCCATGCCAAGTTGAAAGGCAGGCAGATGCGACAACAGCAGATAATCGACGATTTCACGGGTGCCGGAACCGCGCTCGCGCAGGATCCAGGGCGCGGAGGCTAGCGTATCCAGCGTAACCGGCTGCTGCAAAATCCCGGCGTCTGGCGCGGCAAACACCACCAGCTCGTCTTCCAGCCAGGCTTCACTGACCAGATCAGACATGTGACAGGGGCCTTCAATCAAGCCGCCATCGACACGGAAATCAGATACCGCATTAATAACGTCCTGGCTATTTCCGACGCTCAGTTCCAGCGGTAATCCGGGGAAGTCACGACGATACCCCGCCATCATTCCCGGCAGTAAATAGTTGCCAATGGTGCTGCTGGCGAAGATACGTATCGCACCGTTATCTTCTTTAAACAGCTGCTCAATTTCACCCGCCTGCTCCAGTAATCCTACCGCACGCGGATAGAGTAAGCGGCCATGCTCGTTCAATACCAGCCGCTTGCCCACGCGATCAAACAGCTGCACGCCAAGCTGCCCTTCCAGATCCGCCAGCGCGGCGCTCACCGCAGACTGCGATAATGCTAAGATCTGTGAAGCCTGGGTTGTCGAACCGCTTTTTAATACTTCCGTAAACACTTCAATCTGACGCAGCGTAATATGCATGCGTTTTCCTCATATTACTTAATGCTTCACAAAATAAATCACCACGGCGAGCCAGATAAGCAACACCAAAAGTAACCCGAACCCGCCCACCACTTTTTTACCACGCGCGCGCTGAACTTCGGCCCGCCCGGCGGCGCTGCTATGGATTTCACGCGGCAGCAGCCTGAGCAAAATCATCACCCCCAGCGGAATAATAATGGCGTCATCCAGCAGGCCAACGATCGGGATAAAGTCAGGGATGAAATCAATCGGGCTGATCGCATAGGCAGCCAGTCCTACAGCGACTATTCTGAACCACCAGGGTGTGCGCGGATCGCGGCAGGCGAACCACAGAATCAGAACATCTTTTTTAATTAAACTGGCCCAACGGCGAAGTCGTCCAAACAGCATATCTTCTGCCTTATCACTTATAGCGGTTAATATTAAATATATTATCAATTTCTCTTTTAAGCCAGACAGCGTCATGATCGGGTTTCAATCAGGAGCAACGATTATGGCCGAATTCAGTATTCACAAAACGCATTTGCCCTTCCAGCACTGGCTTTCCGGCTTATTACTGACCGCCTCGATTGGCGCTGCGGCGGCCTGGCTGGCACAACAGCCGTGGTTAAGCGGGTTAGGATTAGGGGCGCTGACGCTGGCTATCATGCTGGGCATCGTAGTGGGCAACAGTGTCTATTCACCGCTGGCATCACGCTGTGATGCGGGTGTGGTGTTAGCGAAACAAAAATTGCTGCGACTTGGCATCATCCTGTTTGGCTTTCGTATTACGTTGCAGCAAATCATGGATATTGGCGTCAGCGGCATTGTTATTGATACGCTGACATTAAGTAGCACCTTCTTAATGACCTGCCTGATCGGCCGACGATTACTAAAGCTGGATCGCGAAACTGTTTGGCTGATTGGCGCAGGGAGCAGCATTTGTGGCGCCGCAGCCGTATTAGCAACAGAACCGGTCGTTAAAGCTGCCCCGTCGAAAGTGGCGGTGGCGGTTGCTACCGTCGTGCTGTTTGGTACGTTAGCCATTTTTGTCTATCCGCTGCTGTGGCCGCTGGTTCAGAGCCTGTATCCTGCTCTCAGCCTGACGCAGTTTGGTATTTTTACCGGATCAACGGTTCATGAAGTGGCGCAGGTGGTTGCGGCGGGTCATGCGATGGGAGCGGATGCGGAAAACAGCGCGGTGATTACCAAAATGTTGCGCGTGATGATGCTGGCACCGTTTCTGTTATGTCTCGGCGGCGTACTGCGTCGCCATCAGCGCGGCACACAGTCGCGTGGACCGGTGACCTTTCCGTGGTTTGCCTTGCTGTTTGTGCTGGCCGCCATGTTCAACTCGCTGCATATTTTGCCGGTAAGCGCAGTAGCAATGCTGAATCAGCTGGCGAATCTGCTGCTGGCCATGGCAATGGCCGCGCTGGGCCTCACCACGCGTTTCAGCGCACTGCGTGATGCCGGCATCAAACCGCTGCTGTTGGGGGCCATAATATTTGTCTGGCTGATTGTTGGCGGCGGCAGCATCAATCTGCTGGTGCAACATTTCATGGATTAAGCGCATCAGGTATTATGCCGGCACATCTGTGCATAGCGACTTCAGGAGATCGGCATGAAATATATTGGCGCACACGTCAGCGCGGCTGGCGGGGTAGACCAGGCAGTGATTCGCGCCCATGAGCTGGAAGCCACCGCCTTCGCTCTGTTTACCAAAAATCAGCGTCAGTGGAAAGCCGCCCCGCTTTCGACTCAGGTCATCGATGCTTTTCGCGCCGCCTGTGAAAAATATCATTACGGCCCGCAGCAAATTCTGCCGCACGACAGCTATCTGATTAACCTTGGCCATCCGGTGATGGAAGCGCTGGAAAAATCGCGTGAGGCGTTTTTGGATGAGATGCAGCGTGCCGAGCAGCTTGGCCTTACGCTGTTAAACTTCCATCCTGGCAGCCACTTGCAGCAGATAGATGAGCTGGCATGCCTGAAGCGTATCGGCGAGTCAATCAATAAGGCATTAGATAAAACCCACAACGTAACAGCGGTAATCGAGAATACCGCCGGTCAAGGTAGCAATTTAGGTTTTCGCTTTGAGCATCTGGCGACCATTATCGACCACGTTGAAGATAAATCGCGGGTTGGCGTATGTATTGATACCTGTCACGCTTTTGCGGGGGGTTATGATTTGCGTACGGAGGAGGCCTGCGTTGACACCTTTGCGGAATTTGAACGCATTGTCGGTTTTAAATATCTGCGCGGGATGCATCTCAACGATGCCAAAAGTGAACTGGGGAGTCGTGTTGATCGCCACAACAGCCTCGGTGAAGGCAATATTGGTAAAACGGTATTTAGCTGGCTAATGAAAGATCCGCGATTCGACGGCATTCCGCTGATTCTGGAAACCATCAACCCAGCTATCTGGAAAGATGAAATTGCCTGGCTGAAGTCCGAACAATCAACCTAAATGCTAAGGGAGCCAACCGGCTCCCTTATCTTAAGTTTACGCTTTGACCAGCTCGTCTTCAGGCCGTTTCAATACGGCGTAGCCCAGGCCCGCAATCACCGTGCCAGCCACAATCGCCACCAGGTAACCCAGTACAGGCGTGATAGCACCAGGGATCAACAGCACGAACAGGCCGCCGTGCGGCGCCATCAGTTTAGCGCCCACCGCCATAGAGATAGCACCGGTTACCGCGCCGCCGATAATGCAACATGGCAGAACACGCATGGGATCACGCGCCGCAAACGGAATCGCCCCTTCGGAGATAAAGCATAAGCCCAACACCAGCGCAGCTTTGCCACCTTCCTGCTGACCTTTACTGAACTTGCGGCGTGCAACCAGCGTTGCCAGCCCCATCGACAACGGTGGCACCATACCCGCCGCCATAATCGCGGCCATTGGCGCGTAAGTTTGCGAACTCAGTAAACCCACACCAAACGCATACGCTACTTTGTTAACCGGGCCGCCCATGTCAGTACACATCATGCCGCCAAGGATTGCGCCCAGCAGCACGGCGTTCGCGGTTCCCATATTCGCCAGCCAGCTGGTCAGGCCGCTCATGATGCCTGCAACCGGTTTGCCTACCACATAAATCATCAGCAGGCCGGTAATCAGGCTGGCAAACAGCGGAATGATTAAGATTGGCTTTAACGCTTCCATACTTTGCGGCAGCTTCACTTTACTACTGATCAGTCTGGCAGCGTAACCGGCAATAAAACCGGCGATGATGCCACCCAGGAAACCGGCGTTAATACTGGTCGCCAGCATACCGCCAATCAATCCCGGCGTCAGGCCAGGGCGGTCAGCAATGGAGAAGGCAATGAAACCCGCCAGTACCGGCACCATCAAAGCAAAGGCGCTGCCTCCTCCAATCTGCATCAATGCCGCAGCCAGCGTGCCCTGTTCTTTAAACGCGGTGATACCGAAGGCGAACGAGAGCGCAATACTTAAACCGCCCGCGACGACCATCGGCAGCATATAAGAGACGCCGGTCAACAGGTGACGATACGCGCCTGCGCCCTCTTTTTTCTCTTCCTGATTGTTATTGCCTTGCGCGCCAGACGGCTTGTACGGTTTCGCTTCTGCTACCGCTTTGTCCAGCTCCTGAGACGTTTTCTTCAGCGCTAAACCGGTTGAGGTGCGATACATCGGTTTACCGGCAAATTTTGCCAGATCGACTTCAATATCAGCCGCAACTATGACCAGATCGGCTGTAGCCACTTCTTCCGGGGTAATCGCATTACCGGCGCCGACCGAACCGCGGGTTTCCACTTTTACCCACCAGCCGCGTTTGGATGCTTCCGCCTGAATCGCCTCGGCCGCCATAAAAGTATGTGCTACGCCGGTTGGACAGGCCGTTACCGCCACGATACGTTTTTGCGCATTCGCTGGCGCTGCGGAAGCGGCTGGGGCCGTCTGCCAGGTTTTGGCTTCGTCTTTGGCGCGATGCAGAAACTGTTCTGGCGCGCGTACTGCCTGCTGTACATCGCCCAGCCATACCGCTTTACCATTTAGCGTCGCGTCATTGGGCACCTGATTACCGATAACGATAACCAGCTCAGCGTCAGCAGGCTTCTCAGTTATTGTCAGCCCGGCCTGGGCAGCCGCCGCGCTAAGGCGCTGTGTTGCCATGTAGGCAGAGGCCAGACCGAGTATAGGATCTTTTATCAGCAGCGTTTTCATTATCGCTCTCCTGCTGTCAGTTAACGGGTTGTAAGTCGACGCGCGCCATCATCGCGGCCAACTGGGTACGATCGGACACACCGACGTTGCTCTGGCTGACGGCCATTGCCGCCACGGCTGTGGCAAGGCGCAAGGTGTGTTCGCTGGATTCACGCATCAGCAGGCCGTAAATCAGGCCGCCCACCATTGAATCGCCTGCGCCCACGGTGCTGACAACCTCGCACACCGGCGGTTTGGCGAGCCATTCGCCAGAGGCATTCACCCAAAGCGCGCCTTCAGCACCCAGCGAAATCACCACATGCGCAATGCCTTGCTCACGCAGCTCATGTGCGGCACCGATCACATCCTGCAGCGTTGGCAGTTTGCGACCTGCCCAGATTTCCAGCTCGCGACGATTTGGCTTGACTAACCACGGCGCGGCTTTCAGGCCCGCCACCAACGCGGCGCGGCTGCTGTCAAAAATGATGCACGGACAGTGCGTGCGCAGCTCACTCATCCATCGGGTAAATGCGTCGGGGTCAACGCCTTCCGGCAGGCTGCCGCTGACGCAGACCATATCGAACTGACCCAGCCAGGTCAGCGAGTCGCTGGTAAAACGATCCCAGTCCTGCGGATTGACAGTAAAGCCCGAAAAATTCAGATCGGTTACGTCACCGGTTTGTTCGGTGAGTTTAACGTTGATGCGGGTACGGCCTGATACCACCTGAAAGCGATTAGCAATGCCTAGCTCGCTAAACAATTGCTGAAAGCCGTCCTGATTTTCTTTACCCAGGAAACCGCCGACGGTGACATCAATACCCAGATCTTTCAGCACTTTCGCCACGTTGATGCCTTTACCGGCCGCGTGTAATCCGGCGGTTTTTACCAGATTGACTTCGCCGCGTTCGATCTCCGGCGTATAGCCGACTAAATCGTAGGCTGGATTAAGTGTGATGGTTGCTACGCGCCTGCTCATGCTGCCCCCTCGCCCAGTCCGCTGTTGATCGCTTCTTCAATTGCGGTCAACGCTTGTTGTGCATCTTCTCCACTGACGGCGAAACGCAGGCGATGCCCTTTTTTGACACCAAGCGCCACAACTTTCATCAGGCTGCGGCCATTGGCTGGCTTACCGCTGCCATCAAGATTGGTGACGGTAACCTCACTATTAAACTGTTTGATCACACTGACCAGCGCGGTTCCTGGACGTGCATGTAAACCATGCTCGTTACGGATGGTGAATTCGGCCGTTAACACCTCGGCCTGTTCATCAACATCACTGGTCAGCAGCGCGTAGACGCCCGCAGCATCCGCTTTCAATAAACGATCGGCTTTCTTGTTCAGCAACAAGGCGCTGAGATAGCCCAACACTTCTAAGGGTCGATCGTCGGTAGCAGCCACGTTTACCAGCATCGCGACTGATTCGCCCTGATAGTCGAAGGGGGTTGCTGCACGGCTTACCGCGATACCGCTGCGCAAGTTACCGCTGGCGCTGTCGCTCAGCCAGATGCCCTGACCGAGACTTAACGGCGCGGTCGTCACCACGCTGGCAACATAACCTGCATCAACCACGCCAGCAGCCTGTAAACGACCCGCATTCAGCGCTTGCAGCGTCATTAAGTCATTGGCTGCAACCTCAACGCTGATCAAAGAGGTGTCAAAACTGAATTCAGCGGCTTGTTTTTCACCCATCAACAGCGCGCGTAGATCTTCAGCTGATGCGGTTTTAAGCTGCCCGGCAATGCTGTCGTCGCTCAATACGTGGGTAAGCTGACGCAGCAGCGCCAGGTGTTCGTCAGATTTCGCTGCGATACCAATCGCGACGTAAGCGGTTTGATCTTCGCCCCAGCGAATACCCTGGGGAAACTGAAAGACCTGGACGCCGGTTTTCAACACCAAATCGCGGGTGTCGGTAGTGCCGTGGGGGATGGCGATCCCATTGCCAAGAAACGTCGAGGTTTGCTGTTCACGCGCCAGCATCCCATTAACGTAATCTTCCGCCACGTTGCCTGCAGCGGTAAGCGCTGCCGCAACCTGACGAATAGCGTCTTCTTTGTTTTGCGCACTGGCTCCGGTATGGATGGCCTGCAACTCGAGCTGGAACATAATTCTCCTCGCTTGCTGAAATTGAATCGTTTCAGCTTAATGGCGGCAACATTTTCTGAATAAGATCAGGAAGGCTTCGCAGACGATGCTGAAACGTTTCAAGGATTCTGGTGCAGTGAACGAAAGCAGGCAAGAAAATGCGCAAACGGCATACCAGATTTTTGACGCTACGCACATTTCACCGGTTATTTAGGCGTTTATTAAATTTATGCTGACGCTTTGCTGTAACCACAGCGTCATCAACGACAGGAGAATCAGCAAACTTCAGCGAATTAAGGCGCGGTATCCGCTTCCAGCTTCAGCAGGAAGATCATGGCGTCATGGCGCGAAACACCGCACATTTCAGGTTGCGGCTGTAAGCCCGCACACACCGCAGGCCGCAAAGGGGATGCAAAGATTTTACAGCGTAGATTGTCATCAAGCTGGATGCACGGCGTGTTTGCTGGCTTGCCATTTGGCATACCCGGAATGGGCGAAGAGATGGAAGGCGCCGTACAGCAGGCGCCGCATTGGCTACGACATTGCATGTTGCGCTCCGGCCGGAAATTTCGTCGCGATAATAGCAGCCCAATACACTTTTTGCCATGCTTCTGTCAGCACAAATAAAAATTCCCGCGCGGCATATTGCCTGTTTTCATCCGCGCGAGTAACGTGACGCGCAATTTAATCTCAGAGAAAGCGAGAACTGCAATGCCAAAAGCCAATGAAATCAAAAAAGGAATGGCGGTAACCCATAATGGCAAGCTGCTACTGGTGAAAGATATTGATATTCAAAGCCCGAGCGCGCGTGGCGCCGCGACGCTGTATAAAATGCGTTTTACCGATGTTCGCACCGGCATGAAAGTAGAAGAGCGCTTTAAAGGCGACGATATTGTTGAAGCGATTTCGCTCAGCCGCCGCAGCGTCACCTTCTCTTATATCGATGGTGATGAATATGTATTTATGGACGATGAGGACTATACGCCTTTCACCTTCAAAAAAGAGCAGATTGAAGAGGAACTGCTGTTTATTCCTGAGGGCGGTATACCTGGCATCCATGTGCTGACGATGGATGGCCAGGTGCTGGCGTTAGAGCTGCCACAGACGGTGGATATGGAAATTGTTGATACCTCGCCGGGCATTAAAGGCGCCTCTGCCAGCGCACGCACTAAACCGGCAGGTATGAGTACCGGTTTAAGCATTCAGGTGCCGGAATACCTCAGCAATGGCGATCGCATCCGCATTCATGTCGCTGAACGTCGCTATATGAGTCGCGCAGATTAATTGCCCCGCCTTTTCGCCAACGAATAATGTTATAAGATAACATCTTACCGTTGGCGATTTTCTACCGGAGCTTTTCATATGACGCGCGTTAACCTTCTCACTGGCTTTCTTGGCAGCGGCAAAACCACCACCCTGATCCATCTGCTGGCACACAAACCTGAAAACGAAAACTGGGCGGTGCTGGTCAATGAGTTCGGTGAGATTGGTATTGATGGTGCGCTGTTAGCCGGTCACGGCGTGGCATTAAAAGAGATCCCAGGCGGCTGCATGTGCTGTGTCAACGGCCTGCCAATGCAGGTGGGGCTGAACATGCTGCTGAAACAAAGCAAACCGGATCGCCTGCTGATTGAACCCACTGGCCTGGGCCATCCACGCCAGTTGCTTACAATGCTGAGTTCGCCGGTCTATCAGGACTGGTTAGAACTCAACGCCACCATCACGCTTCTTGACGCACGCCAGCTTTCCGATGCGCGCGTAGTGGCAAATGAAAACTTTCGCGATCAGCTGGTGGCTGCGGATATTATCGTGGGAAATAAAAGCGACCGCTGGAGTGATAGCGATCGCCAGGCGTTACAGCGCTGGCAGACACAGTTTCTTGCCGATCGCCCGTTTGTCACCACGGCATTTGGTCAGATCTCAACGGCTTTGTTAGACACACCGCGCGGTCAGCCACGCGATATTCCGCAGCCGCAACATCATCATGCCTCAGCTTCTACCAGCGGAATGGCTGCGCTACGTCCTGAAGGCCCATCGCGCTGGCGTCGTGCGTTAAATGAAGGCCAGGGCTACGTTGCCTGTGGCTGGATTTTTGATAGCGAAACGGTGTTCGACACTATCCCGCTGCTGGAATGGGCACGCCTGGCACCCGTTGATCGGGTAAAAGGTGTGTTGCGGATCGCGGCTGGCGCGGTAAGCATTAATCGTCAAGGCGAGGACTGGCATATTGAAACACTCCCGACCGCGCCCCTCGACAGTCGGGTGGAGATGATCCATTCGCAGCCAGAGCCAGTTAACTGGAATAAACTACAATCCGCATTGTTGAAGTGCCGTTTATCCTAACCAGGTTAGGTTCTGCGGTTGTTTTTCAGTTATGAGTTGGATTATGGCCGCTTCCCGTCTTATTACAATCCTGTTGCTTAACGCACTGGGTGCTGTGTTGTTTTTATCCTGGTATTTACCGCCTGAACACGGTTTTTGGTTTGGCGTGGATAAAGCGATATTTTTTAGTTTTAACAAACAGATGGTCGCACATCCAGGCTTTGCCTTGCTGGTTGCGATGACTAATTTCCGTGGCTTTGATTTGATTTCACTGCTGGCAATGGGTTTGCTTTACCTGACTTTCTGGCGTCGTGAAACGCCGCAAGGTCGCCGCAAACTGTTGGCGATTGGCATCACCATGCTGCTGACGGCGGTTGTTCTCAACCAGCTTGGTCATTTATTGCCAGTACAACATGCCAGCCCAACGCTGTTTTTTGAAAATGTACATCGCGTCAGCGAACTCACGGGCATTCCTACTAAGGACGCATCAAAAAACAGTTTTCCTGGCGATCATGGCATGATGCTGATCATCTTTGCCTGCTTTATGTGGCGCTATTTTGGTTTTCGACCATTTCTGATCGCTGCGGCTATTGTGATTATCTTCGCTCTGCCACGCATCATGGCGGGGGCGCACTGGTTTTCTGATGTTGCCGTCGGTTCGCTTTCGATAATACTGGTGGGGTTAAGCTGGTGGCTATTAACGCCAGCGAGCGATGTGGTGGTGAACTGGTTTTATCGCAAGCTTCCTGCAAGACATAAGCGACAAGCGTAACTGATTAGCGCGGGCATTAAATCGGAGATTAACTGACCTGCCCGCGCTTATTAAAAACGAAAATATATTATTAGCAAGCTAAGCAAAAGAACTAAAAGAAAAGATTATGACCGTGTTAGCGGCTAGCGCGTCTGATGACCGCGTTGTCCAGCGTAAACATTCTTAAAAACCCGCCAGGACGAGAATTAACGCCAGTTTCCTCTGCTATTCCCTCCATTATTTCCTGTTAATTGCTAATAAATTAACCAGCATGTTACAGATTGATTTCACATCATAAAAACCTATAAAAATTTGACTAAAAGCACTCGCCACGGCGTCTGTAATCAGTTAACCTCAGTCGCAATGAGGCAACAGCAGCAGAAAATTCGGTCTTTTTTATCGTTAAATTGTGGGCATTAACACAATTTAGTAATTAAGGAATTGTCTTAGGCTGACTCGCTTATTAATCTCATTCCGTTTTGTCATCTGGCTGGCGACAATCTTGTCGTAAGGACATCGAAGGAAAACCCGAACAATGGTCAAATCTCAACCAATACTGAGATATATCTGGCGGATTGTGCCCGCAATGGCGCTGGCAACTCTGCTCTCAGCTTGTAGTAGTACTCATAACGGTCAGAACGCGAATAACGAGAAACATGAAGTTAACAACCAGAATGGTTTTTTACTTCAAGCGTCTCAGGATGAATTTGAAGAGATGGTACGCAACGTCGATGTTAAGTCGCGTATCATGGATCAATATGCCGTCTGGAAAGGTGTGCGCTATCGCCTTGGTGGTGAGACCAAACGGGGTATTGACTGCTCAGCCTTTGTTCAGCGTACCTTTCGCGAACAGTTTGGTTTAGAATTGCCGCGCTCAACTTCTCAGCAGAAGGATAGCGGCAGAGAAATTTCCCGTACGAAGTTGCGCCCAGGGGATCTTGTCCTGTTCCGTGCAGGTTCCACTGGTCGTCATGTTGGCATCTATCTTGGGAACGATAATTTCGTTCATGCGTCTACCAGTAGCGGTGTGATGATCTCCAGCCTGAACGACAGTTACTGGAAGAAGCGCTACCGTGAAGGACGCCGGGTGTTAAGCCGCAATCCAGGTTAAAACTCGGTTTCGGGCACCTTCTCAGCCAGAGAACATTAAAACGCTGCCGATGCAGCGTTTTTTTTCGCCTTTTGTTGCAAGCCTTAGCACTATGCGGAAAGGAGGTAATTAACCCGCCGGATAACGGTTATTTTCCTGTAAGTTAGCCGTTTACACTGAAGCAGCAGTGCGTTGCTCTCCCTGTCATCCATCATAAATTGACTTCACGCGCTGACTTTGCCAAAAATCTGTGCAGATCACAGGACAAGCTTTTAATTTCTCTGCCACGCTCGCTTTTATCGGCTGCTTATTTCCCTGTTAACCCATGCGAGGCGTGACGGTGATATACAGATTAAACCCGAGTATTTTCAGTTTCACAGCGCCTAATCTGCCGTTATGCTTTGGTTATTGCTACCTTTGCGGCGGAAACCGATAAAAGAATGTCATGCTTATGCTGCTTCGCTTTGTAATCTTGCTGCTTTGCACGCTCGTTGCCCCGTTACAGGCGGCCACTATTCATGAAAGCTATGCCTTTGCTCAGCTGGGCGAGCCGAAGTATGCCGCCAACTTTACGCATTATGACTACGCGAATCCCGCTGCGCCCAGGGGTGGCAAAATCGTCATGGCCGTGACTGGCACCTACGATAACTTTAATCGCTACGCTTCACGCGGCAATCCCGGCGTCGGCACCGGCACGCTGTATGACGGCTTATTTACCACTTCCGATGATGAGCCCGGTAGCTATTACCCGCTGATTGCGCAGTCAGCACGTTATCCCAGCGATTTTCACTGGATGGAAGTTAACATCAATCCACGTGCGCAATTCCAGGACGGTACACCTGTCACCGCCAGCGATGTGGCCTTCACTTTTAAAAAGTTCATGCGCGAAGGCGTACCGCAATTTCGTGTGGTGTATAAAGGCGTCCGCGTTACAGCATTAAATCGCCTGACAGTACGTATTGATGTGTCGAAACCGGATAAAGATTTAATCCTCGGTTTGCTGACGCTACCGGTGATTCCTGAAAAATTCTGGCGGGATAAAAAATTCAACGAGCCACTGAGTTCGCCGCCGCTGTCGAGCGGACCTTATCGCATCAGCAACTGGAAGCTGGGCCAGTTTATTGAGTACAGCCGGGTAAAAAATTACTGGGCGGCTAACCTGCCGGTTAATCGTGGTCGTTTCAATTTCAATGTCATGCGTTACGATTATTATCTTGATGACAACGTGGCCTTTGAAGCGTTTAAAGCCGGAGCGTTTGATCTGCGCGAAGAATCTTCAGCCAAAAAATGGGCGACGCAGTATCGCGGGCGCAACTTTGACAATCATCAAATCATTAAAGAAACCACGCCAAATAATGCTTCTACCGACACACGCTGGCTGGCTTTTAACAATGAAAAGCCACAGTTTAGCGATCGCCGCGTGCGCCAGGCGCTGAGCTTAGCCTTTGATTTTGAGTGGATGAACAAAGCGCTGTTCTATGGGGCTTACAAACGCACCAGCAGTTATTTCCAAAATACTGAATATGCGGCATCCGGTTATCCCGATGCCGATCAGCTGGCGTTGCTGGCACCGTATAAAACACAACTACCGGCCGCATTGTTCACAGAAAAATATGCCCCGCCCCGCTCCAGTGGCAGCGGCTACGATCGTGCTGGTTTACTTAAGGCATTGGCACTACTGAAGCAGGTGGGATGGACGATCAAAAATCAGCGACTGACTAATGATAAAACGGGCCAGCCATTTACTATTGAATTGTTATTGCGCGGCGGCAGCAGTAATGAATGGGCGCTGCCATTTCAACACAGCCTGGCACGCCTGGGTATCACGCTCACGCTGCGCCAGGTGGATACGTCACAATATCTGCGACGTCTGCGTGAAGGTGATTACGACATGATTGGGTCGGTCTATTTAGCCATGCCAACGCCGTCAACCAACCTGCAAATGAACTGGCAGTCAGATTATATTCAGTCGTCGTGGAATACCGCCAGGGTGAAAGATCCCATCGTCGATCATGTCGTGAAAGCAATCGTGGCGCAGCAGGGTAACGCCGACGCGCTGCTACCGCTCGGCCGGGCGCTGGATCGCATCCTGCTATGGAATGCCTATATGATCCCCATGTGGTTCAATGCTGAACAGCGGCTGGCTTACTGGGATAAATTTTCACACCCTGCTATCAAACCGGCTTACAGTACCGGGCTGGATAACTGGTGGTATGACGTGAACAAAGCCGGACGATTGCCGGCTGATCGACGCTAAGGGGAACGCAGTTGGCGGCTTATTTTCTGCGCAGGATTTTACTGATTATTCCTACCTTGTGGGCCATTATCACCCTCAACTTTTTCATTGTGCAGATTGCGCCCGGCGGGCCGGTCGATCAGGCGCTGGCCAATATTCAGTTCGGTCAAACCAGCGGTTTGGCGGCGGCGGCGGCGGCGGCGGCGGCGGCGGCGGCGGCGGCGGCGGCGGTGATAATAGCGCGCGCGCCAGCTTCAGTCACGCCAATCCCGGAGATAATCAATACCGTGGCGCGCGTGGTCTCGACCCGGAAGTCATTGCAGAAATCAAACAGCGTTACGGCTTCGACAAGCCGCTGTGGCAGCGCTACGTCGATATGCTGTGGAACTACGTGCGCTTTGATTTTGGCGACAGCCTGTTTCGCAGCGCCTCGGTGCTGCAGCTGATCAAAGAGAGTTTACCGGTTTCGATGAGCCTGGGGTTATGGAGCACGCTGATCATTTATCTGGTTTCGATTCCGCTGGGCATCAAAAAGGCGGTGCGCAACGGCAGCACTTTTGATGTCTGGAGCAGCATCTTTATTATCATTGGCTATTCGATTCCGGCGTTTCTGTTCGGCATCATGCTGATTGTGCTGCTCGCGGGTGGCAGCTATCTCGACTGGTTCCCGTTACGCGGACTGACCTCTCCACAGTTCGACAGCTTGCCGTGGTATGGTAAAGCGCTGGATTATCTTTGGCACATCAGTTTGCCGGTACTGGCGACGGTGATTGGCGGCTTTGCCACCTTGACCATGCTGACCAGGAACGCCTTCCTTGATGAAATCCGCAAGCAATATGTCGTGACCGCGCGTGCCAAAGGGGTGACGGAACAGCGTATCCTCTATCATCACGTTTTTCGCAATGCCATGCTGTTGGTGATCGCCAGCTTCCCCGCCACCTTTATCAGCATGTTTTTCACCAGTTCAGTATTAATTGAAGTGATGTTTTCACTGAACGGGCTGGGATTACTGGGTTACGACGCCACTATTCAGCGCGATTATCCGGTGATGTTTGGCACGTTATATATATTTACCTTGATCGGACTGCTGATGAATATTCTCAGTGATTTGACCTACACGCTGGTCGATCCCCGCATTGATTTCGAGGGCCGCTGATGCATTTGTCTCCCCTGAATCAGCAGCGCTGGCAGCGTTTTCGTTATAACCGCCGTGGTTACTGGTCGCTCTGGCTTTTCCTGATTATTTTTGTGTTGTCACTGGCGGCCGAGCTGATTGCCAACGATAAGCCGCTGCTGGTGCATTATCAGCAGCGTTGGTATGCGCCGCTGTTTTTCAATTACAGCGAAACCGATTTTGGCGGAGCGTTAGCCACCGCGGCCGATTATCAGGACCCGTGGTTGCAGCAGCGCATTGAGCAGCAAGGATGGGCGATATGGGCGCCGATCCGCTTTAGCGACAGCACGATCAATTACGCCAGCCAGGTCCCCTTCCCTTCGCCGCCATCAAAGCAAAACTGGCTCGGCACCGACGCGAATGGCGGCGATGTGTTGGCTCGATTGCTATATGGCACGCGGATTTCACTGCTGTTTGGCTTAATGCTGACGCTATTCTCCAGCGTAATCGGTATCGTGGTGGGCGCAGTGCAAGGCTATTTTGGCGGCAAGGTAGATTTAGTCGGGCAGCGGCTGATTGAAGTATGGTCGGGCATGCCATCGCTGTTTTTACTGATTTTGCTCTCCAGCGTGATTCAGCCCGGTTTCTGGTGGCTGTTGCTGGTGACGGTGATGTTTGGCTGGATGAGCCTGGTCAGCGTGGTACGCGCCGAATTCCTGCGCACGCGCAATTTTGATTATATTCGTGCGGCGCAGGCGCTGGGCGTTAGCGATAGTCGTATCATGCTACGTCATATGCTGCCCAATGCGATGGTCGCCACGCTGACTTTTCTGCCGTTTATTCTTTGTGGATCGATTACTACGCTCACCTCGCTCGATTTCCTCGGTTTTGGTTTACCCATCGGTTCACCCTCACTCGGTGAGCTGTTATTGCAGGGCAAAAACAATCTGCAGGCGCCGTGGCTTGGGCTGGCGGGATTTTTCTCGCTGGCGATTTTATTGTCGTTGCTCATTTTTATCGGCGAAGCGGTGCGCGACGCTTTTGATCCCAGCAAAGGAAATTAAATGTCATCGTTGCTGCTTACTGTTAATCATCTTTCCGTGGCTTTCCGCCAGGGAGAAACGCTGCGTTCGGTAGTGAATGACGTGTCATTGCAGATCAATGCCGGTGAAACCCTGGCGCTGGTTGGTGAATCCGGTTCGGGTAAAAGCGTTACCGCGCTGTCGGTTATGCGCCTGTTACATGCGTCGTCGGTAACTTATCCCAGCGGTGAAATCTTATTTGAAGGGCAAGATCTGTTACATCGCCATGAACGTGAACTGCGCGCCATTCGCGGGAACAAAATCGCGATGATTTTTCAGGAACCGATGGTGTCGCTTAACCCGTTGCATAACGTTGAAAAACAGCTATATGAAGTGCTGTCGCTACATCGTGGCATGCGGCGCAATGCAGCACGAGCAGAAATCATTAGCTGTCTCGATCGCGTGGGTATTCGCCAGCCAGCTTCGCGACTTAATGATTTCCCCCATCAGCTTTCTGGCGGCGAACGTCAGCGCGTAATGATTGCAATGGCATTACTGACTCAGCCAAAACTGCTGATTGCCGATGAGCCGACCACCGCGCTGGACGTCACGGTTCAGGCGCAAATTCTCAACCTGCTGCGCGAATTACAGCGTGAACTCAATATGGGCATGCTGTTTATTACCCATAACCTGAATATCGTACGCCAGCTGGCAGACAGCGTCAGCGTGATGCGTCACGGCAGCGTAGTTGAGCACAATCGCTGCCAGACACTGCTCAGTCAGCCACAACATCCCTATACCCAGCAGTTGCTCGCCGCCGAGCCGGAAGGTCACGCCCTACTGCTTGCCGCCGACGCGCCGGTGATTCTTAAAGTGAAGAATTTGCGCGTTAGCTTCCCGCTGCGCCAGGGGTTGCTAAAGCGTCAGGTTGGCGAAAAAATTGCGCTACATAATCTCACCTTCAGCCTGAAACGCGGTGAAAGTCTGGGCTTAGTCGGGGAGTCTGGCTCGGGAAAAAGTACCACGGGTCTGGCCCTGCTGCGTCTGATTCCGGCACAAGGGGAAATTTGGTTCGATGGTCATCCGCTGCACCAGATACCGCGCAAACAGTTATTGCCGCTGCGTCGCCGGATCCAGGTGGTGTTTCAGGATCCTAATTCTTCTCTGGATCCTCGCATGACGGTGCAACAAATCATCGCTGAAGGTCTGGCGGTACATCAGCCGATGCTCAGCCCGGCGCAACAGGAAGCGCGTGTCATCGCGGTGATGGAGGAAGTGGGACTGGAAACGACAAGCCGACACCGTTATCCGGCTGAGTTTTCAGGGGGACAGCGCCAGCGTATCGCTATTGCACGTGCGCTGATTCTGGAGCCGGAGCTCATTGTGCTGGATGAACCGACCTCTTCACTCGACCGCTCCGTACAAAAACAGATCCTGACGCTACTGCGCCGGTTACAGCAGCAGCATCAGCTAAGCTATCTGTTTATTAGCCATGACCTGGGCGTCGTGCGCACGCTCTGCCATCAGTTGATTGTGCTACGACAAGGCGAAGTGGTTGAACAGGGTGAATGTGAAACATTGTTTGCGACGCCTGGCGAAGCCTATACCCGTGAGCTGCTCGCCTCGGCGCAATTTAGTGACCATTAAAAGTTTCCGCAATGGCGACGCCCTGGTTCTTCAAACAGCAATTGGTCGCACTTTCGTCGCTGCGCTGAATAAACAGGCAAGGTTGCCCTTCACATTCGGCGACTTTGCAATCGACCTGAATCGCGGCCAGCACGTCCTGAAGCTGATGTAAAATTTCCCATGCGGGCTTGCCATCATGGCTGATCAGACGCAGCGCAATCACATCCTGTTCATCTGTAGCACCATCCTCTGCTTCGATGGCGCTGTGGCGATCGCTGGCCCAGCGGAAACGCTGCGGTAGGCGATGCACAACTGAAAGTTGCAGCATTGTCATTAATGTCCCCAGAAATTAACGCTTAATTCACAACGAACGGCATCTAGCGCAGTGAATCCCTTTTCCCGGTCAAAATAGAATACGGACGTCAAGGTTTGCCTTCTCGTTTCAAAATAAAGCGCGTCGGTAATATTATTTTTTTGCGAGTGGTCTCGCAATTTAAGGCTATATGTACCGCGTTCAGCAGCACTTAACAATCATTTTAGACGCAATATGATTACTTTTTTTGGCTATATTTTTTTACATAAGCGAAACATCGTCCTCAGTTTTGAGGACGATGATAAAAAAATTTTGTATTGTACAATGCAGACTGTGGCCTAATCAGGCAGCGGCACGCGGGCGGGAAGCATAGAAAAACAGCAGGACAGAAAGGGTTGCGCACAGAGCAATAGTTCCGACCATCGGCCAGGCGCTGTTAAAGCTGGCAAGCGACAGTAATGCCCCCAATAATGCCCCAACGCCGAAGCGCAACGTACCAGCCAGCGATGACGCCGTGCCCGCCATATGCAGAAATTCATCCAGAATGACCGCCATAGCATTTGACGACACCATCGACACGCAGCCAATAAACATCGCCACACCAAACACCAGCGGCAAAAAGCCCAGGTTCAGCGCACTCACCACCAGCAGCCAGATGCCCATGCAAAACTGAATTAACAGGCCTAAACGGAACAGCGCAACCGGGCCAAAACGGCGTACCGCGCGGCTGTTGATTAGCGTCATCACAAATAAGAACACCACATTCAGGCCAAAATAATAGCCAAAGCTTTGCGGCGAGACATGGTTGAGTTCGATATAGACAAAGGGTCCGGCGTTGAGAAAGGTAAACAAACCAGCAAAAGAGAAGCCGCTCGACAACATGTAGCTGAACGCGCGTTTGTGGCGAAACAGGGTCACAAAATTGCCCAGCGTGGTACGCAGATGAAAACGCTGGCGCTGTTCAGGTTTCAGGGTTTCGCGGATCTGTGTCGCCACCAGCAGAGCGGTAATCACCCCGGCCACAGAAAGTGACCAGAAGATAGCGTGCCAGTTCCAAATCAGCAACAGCCAGCCCCCCATAATCGGGGCCAGCAGCGGCGCGATGGTAGTGATGAGCATGACGAAAGACATCATGCGTGAGAAATCCTCTTTCGAGTAACTGTCACGCATTAACGCATTGATCACCACGCTGGCAGCCGCAGCAGATAAACCATGCAGGAAGCGCATGGCAATCAGCTAATCGATGGATTGCGACAGCGCGCAGGCGGCGGCCGCACCGGCAAAAATCAATGTGCCCAGGGAGATCACCGGTTTGCGGCCATAGCTGTCAGCCAGCGGGCCGTACACCAGCTGACCCACGGCAAAACCCAGAATATACAGATTAAGCGTCATCTGCACGCTGCCGGCCGATACCGCAAATTCACGCGCGATTTGCGGCATTGCAGGCAGGTACATATCAATCGATAACGGCATCAACATCGCTAATAAACCGAGGATGACCACCAGACCCACCGGTGAATTTTTTTCCTTGCGCACACAGGCTCCCGTTATTTTTGTTTTAACTCGTCGGGCAGGCCGACGCTGGCAATCTCTTCTTCGGTTAGCGGACGGTATTCGCCTGGCGCTAAATCATCGTCCAGCACAATCCCGCCAATCCGTTCACGATGTAATTCCACCACACGGTTACCGACAGCGGCAAACATGCGTTTAACCTGATGATAACGCCCTTCGCAGATCGTCAGCAGCACTTCTGTTGGGGTAATCACCTGCAACTGCGCGGGCTGAGTCAAATTCTTTTCGCCATGCAGCTGCACGCCAGCGGCAAACTGCGCTTCCGTGTCGTCACTGACTGGCGATTCCAGCATCACACGATAAGTCTTATCGCAGTGATGACGCGGGGAAGTGACGCGGTGCGACCATTGGCCATCATCGGTTAATAACACTAACCCGGTGGTATCAATGTCCAGCCGGCCGGCGGCGTGCAGTTTGAACGCCATCGGTTCTTCGATGAAATAAAGTAAAGTGGGATGATCGGGATCTTCATTCGCGCAAACATAACCTTGCGGTTTGTTGAACATAAAATAGCGCGGCCCTGTTTGCATCTGCAATATATTGCCGTCGTACTCTATCTCGTGTTCGGGCAGCAGCTTAAAGGCAGCATCGCGTACCACTTCACCGTTGATGGTAACTTTTTGAGCACGGATTTCGCGTCCGGCGATGGCACGGCTGACTTCCAGCTGCTGAGAAATGAATTTATCAAGTCGCATGAATTCGTTTTGCCTGTTACTGCGGAGGGAAACTGAAACGGTGTTTTTAACCGTTGAAATTGAGCGGGAAGTATAGCCTGAACCGGCGTCGCCTGACAGAGCGTTTGCTGCACTTTCATGGCATAATTGCCACCGGTTTTAGAAAAGTGATCGGTATGTCTTTTACCTTACGTCCTTATCAGCAGGACGCGGTTAATGCCACCGTGGCATATTTCCGGCGTCATCATGAACCCGCCGTTATTGTTTTACCAACCGGGGCGGGGAAAAGTTTAGTGATTGCTGAACTGGCGCGGCTGGCGCGTGGCCGGGTGCTGGTACTGGCTCACGTCAAAGAGTTAGTGGCACAAAACCACGCCAAATATCAGGCGTACGGCCTGGAAGCGGATATTTTTGCCGCAGGTCTGCAACGTAAAGAAAGCCAGCGTAAAGTTGTGTTTGGCAGCGTGCAGTCGGTAGCGCGTAACCTTGAGCAATTCGACAGCGCCTTCTCACTGGTGATCGTTGATGAATGTCACCGCATCGGGGATGACAGCAGCAGCCAGTATCAGCTAATTTTTACTCACCTGCGACAGCACAATCCGCAACTGCGACTGCTCGGTCTCACCGCGACGCCTTTTCGCCTCGGCAAAGGCTGGATTTACCATTTCCATTATCACGGCATGGTACGCGGCGATGAAAAAGCGCTGTTTCGCGACTGCATTTATGAATTACCGCTGCGTTACATGATCAAGCATCAGTTTCTGGTGCCGCCAGAGCGGCTGGATATGCCGGTAGTACAATACGATTTTAGTCGCCTCAGCGTGCAGACTAACGGCTTGTTCAGCGACGCCGATCTCAACCGCGAACTGAAGCAGCAGCAGCGCGTCACGCCGCATATTATTCGTCAGATCGTCGAATTTGCGGCGGATCGCCTGGGCGTAATGATCTTCGCGGCTACGGTAGAGCATGCCCGAGAAATTTTGCGCTTACTGCCGGACAACAGCGCGCTGGTATCAGCAGAAACCCCCGCCAAAGCGCGTGATGCGCTGATTGTGGCGTTTAAAGCACAGCAGCTAAAATTTCTGGTGAATGTCGCGGTGCTGACCACGGGTTTTGATGCACCCCATGTTGATTTGATTGCTATTCTGCGCCCCACCGAGTCGGTGAGCTTATACCAGCAAATTGTCGGACGTGGTTTGCGCCTGTCACCCGGTAAAACTGATTGCCTTATTCTGGATTATGCGGGAAATCCGCACGATCTCTTCACACCGGAAGTCGGCATGCCCAAAGGCGCCAGTGATAATCAGCCCGTCCAGGTGTTTTGCCCGGCCTGCGGTTTTGCCAATACTTTTTGGGGCAAGACGACCGCCGACGGCATGATTATCGAACATTTTGGTCGTCGCTGTCAGGGCGTGCTGGAAGATGACGATGGCGAAAGAGAGCAGTGTGATTACCGTTTTCGTTTTAAAAGTTGCCCGGATTGCGGGGCAGAAAGCGACATCGCCGCGCGGCGTTGCCATCAGTGCGACAAAATTCTTGTCGATCCCGATGACATGCTAAAAGCCGCGCTAAAACTGAAAGATGCCTTAGTGCTGCGCTGCGGCGGCATGACGCTGGAGCAAGGGCGCGATAACCAGGGTGAATGGCTTAAAGCCACCTATTTTGATGAGGACGGTACCCACGTCAGCGAGCGCTTTCGCCTGCAAACTGCCGGACAGCGCAAAGCGTTCGAACAACTGTTTATGCGTCCGCATCAGCGTGCGCCAGGGGTGCCGCTTGGCTGGCAAACGGCCGCCGATGTACTGGCTTTGCAACCCTTGCTGCGTTATCCCGATTTCGTCGTGGCACGGGCTAAAGGCCGTTTCTGGCAGATCCGTGAAAAAGTATTTGATTATCAGGGCCGCTTTCGCCGGGCAAATGAGCTGGGATAATCATTTGCCCGTCCACCCTATAACGGCTATAATGCCGCCCGCTTTTGCATGGGTAAAAGCGATTTTGAATAACCCTCCTGCTGCTGGGTCGCCTGTAGCAGGGATCATAAAGAGATATAGCAATGTTCACTATCAATGCAGTAGAACGTAAAGAGCAGGGTAAGGGTGCGAGCCGCCGCCTGCGTACAGCGAACCGCTTCCCGGCCATCGTTTATGGTGGTAATGAAGCCGCTGTTTCTATCGATCTGGATCACGATAGCGTGATGAATATCCAGGATAAACCTGGTTTCTATACTGACGTTCTGACTCTGGTTGTCGACGGTAAAGAAACTAAAGTAAAAGTTCAGGCTGTTCAGCGTCACCCGTTCAAGCCAAAACTGTTCCACATCGATTTCATTCGTGCTTAATCGCCGAGTGGATTGAAGTAAAAAAGCCGGTTGCGAAACCGGCTTTTTTATTGCCAGCTGAAAACCTGCTCTGGGAGCTTTTTTCAGTTAGCGATAAAATCCGGGAACCTGCCCTACCCGGATATTCACTTATTTAGTGCTGGTCCGACGCTGTAGCTGATCGCGTAGATTCGGTGGCGTACCTTTAATGGTCAGCGTGTCCGTGACAGGATCCCAAAAGATACGTTCGCCAAGCAGCATGGCATCAAAGTTCAGGGTGAGCCCCCCGCCGCTACCGGCAAATTTTGTCAGCTGACGCAGCGTGCTGCGATCCGCCGGGAAGTGTTCTTCCAGCTCATAGCCCTGTTCCTGAGTAAAAGCCTGGAACGTTTTTTCGCCCAGCGGGGGTAGCTCGCTCGACAGATCTTCCAGCGCAATTTCTTCGCCCGCCTGCAGCTGATCGTTGCAGTAACTGTACACTTGCTGGCGATAGTTCTGCCGCTCGTTTTTATCAAGATTCGATTCATCGCAATAGTCATCCACTGCCTGCAACAGGCCGCGGTTTTGCGCTTTAGTGTCAAGCCCCACTTCCGCACCTAAGAAATCCATAAAGAAATCAGCGATCTTGCGGCCTACGCGACCACGCAGAAAAGTCAGATAGCGGGTGGATGCTGGATTGGTTTCCCATTCGGTTAAATCAATACGCGCCACAATATCGGCATGATTAATATCCAGATAATGGGTGCTGCTGATGTCCATCTGTTCATTGACGCGCATGCTGGATTGGCTGTTTAACACGGCGATCAGCAGGTATTCCACCGCCAGGTAGCGATAATGAACAAACAGCACCACGCCGCGTTCAGCAAACGGATATTTTGCCAGCTCATCACGCAAACGGCCGGTTGCCGCGCGGCTGAAGGCGAGAAAATCATCGTTTCCTTTGCGACAGTTGCGCAGCGCTTGTGCCAGTTCACTGTCGGCATTAAACAAACCGTAAGCTTTGCTTTTGGCGCTGTAAACACGGTGCAACTCTTCCACCATCGCTTCAGCGGTGTGGGTAGCAGGCAGCAAGGAATCGCGCAGCACCAGCTCTAACTGGTTCTCGTCGCGTTTAATTAACTGATGCAGGGCGATCTGGTCGATATCCAGACTCATGGTAGACTCTCCTTTAAGCTCAGGCGCGTATTCAAACACCGCCTGCAACGGCTTTCAACTCCATGCGTAAAACCAACGGTGCACTTTCGATAAAATTGCAGAAAAAACCGCGTTGTTACGGTAATATATCGCCTTTTGAAATGAGCCTAGACGACGATATGCCACAATCATCCCGTTACAGTGACGAACGCGTGGAGCAGCTCCTCGCGAAAATGGTGCAAATCCTGGAAAAAGATCAGGCACCGACGGACCTTTCCCTGATGGTGTTGGGAAACATGGTCACCAACCTGATTAATAACGATGTGGCCCCGGCTCAACGCCGTTCGCTGGCCCGATCTTTCGCTGAAGCTTTGCAGTCTTCAGTTCGTGACGACAACGCTCATTAACAGTTGATTTGACCCTATAATATGGTAACCAACCGGCAGCGCTACCGCGAAAAAATCTCCCAGATGATCAGTTGGGGACACTGGTTTGCGCTGTTTAATATCTTATTCGTGCTGATTTTAGGCAGTCGCTATCTGTTGGTCGCCGACTGGCCCTCTTCGTTGGCCGGACGTATTTACGCTTACAGCAGCTGGATTGGCCACTTTAGCTTTATCGTATTTGCCGTTTATCTGCTGCTTATTTTCCCCCTCACCTTTGTGGTGATGTCGCAACGGCTGTTAAGGGTGTTATCGGCGGTGATTGCCACCGTCGGGTTGACATTGGTGATGGTAGACAGCGCGGTATTTAGCCGCTTTCACCTGCACCTGAACCCGGTGGTGTGGGAGCTGGTTATCAATCCCGACCAAAGCGAGATGGCGCGTGACTGGCAACTCATGTTTATCTGCGTACCGCTGATATTCCTCGTGCAGTTGCTGTTTGCCACCTGGAGCTGGCAGAAGTTACGCAGCCTTAATCGCCGTTCGTTTGGTAAACCGCTGGCAGCGCTGTTTATCTGTGCCTTCTTTGCCAGTCACCTGATGTATATCTGGGCAGATGCCAACTTCTATCGTCCAATTACCATGCAGCGCGCGAACCTGCCGCTTTCTTATCCGATGACGGCCCGCCGCTTTCTTGAGCGTCATGGTTTATTAGATGCCCAGGAATATCAACGCCGTTTGGTGCAGCAAGGCGATCCAGAAGCCTTGTCGGTGCAATATCCGCTTAGTGATATTACCTTTCGCGACGGCGGTACACGTAACAATTTGCTGGTGATTACCGTTGACGGTCTGAACGGGGCCACTCTGCAGAAAGCGCTGCCGCAATTGAACCAGTTTGCTAACGATAATATACGTTTTACCCAGCACTTCAGCGCGGGGGATACCCCTGAGAAAGGCCTGTTTGGTCTGTTCTATGGCATTTCAGCCAGCTATATGAATGGCGTTTTGGCCTCACGGACTCCATCGGCATTGCTCGGCGCACTGAGCAGCCAGGGGTATCAGTTTGGCTTGTTCTCGTCGGAAGGTTTTAATCCGCCGCTCTATCGCCAGGCCTTGCTGGCGGATTACTCCTTACCTGCCGGCAATAGCCAACCAAATAGCGCAACGGTGACGCAATGGCAGAACTGGCTGAAGCAGAAAGATGACGGCAATCCGTGGTTCTCCTGGGTGTCATTAAACGGTGTAGATTTAAGTGGCGACACGGCTAAAGCGCGTCAACGTAGCTATTTACATCAGACTTCGGCGATAGATGCGCAAATTCATAACGTGCTGAATACGTTAGAGCAGCAAGACTTATTGAAAAATACCGTGGTAGTCATTACCGCACAGCGGGGACTGGCGCTGGATGGCGATGGCGAAATTGCCAGCAATCGCGCGGCGTTGCAGGTGCCGTTAGTGATTCACTGGCCGGATACGCCAGCGCAAACGGTAAATCGCTTAACCGATCATCAAGACGTGATGACCACTCTGATGCAGCGCTTGCTGCACGTGCGTACCAATCCAGTAAATTATTCTCAGGGTGAAGATCTGTTTGCCGCTCAGCGCCACCACGATTGGGTCGCCAGTAGTGAAGATAATAAATTAGTGATTACCACGCCGCAAATCACGCTGGTGCTGGATAACAATGGTAGCTATCACGCCTATGATGCCAGAGGAAATACGCTAAAGGATCATAAGCTGCAGCTGGCGCTGTTGTTACAAGTGCTAACGGAAGAGAAGCGTTTTATCGCAAACTGATTAATTATGAGGCAGTTAGTTTGCTGATAGCTTGCAATCAGTGCAATTATCAGTAGACTCATTCTCCACAGTTCGGCACGTAGCGCAGCCTGGTAGCGCACTGTCATGGGGTGTCAGGGGTCGGAGGTTCAAATCCTCTCGTGCCGACCAAAATTCCCAACTAAAGCAGCCTGTTATGGCTGCTTTTTTATTGGCTTAAGTTCGCGATGGCAAAATGATGGTAAAAACTACCGCACCTTGCCACACGGTTCTGGCTCATTTTGCTACTGGCAGATCAGACAACCGGGTCGTGTAAGCAGATGCAAGCATTTCGCGCTTCATAGCCCATGCCTTTTGCTTCCCCAGCCCGGCAAACCACCACTTCCCGCATGACAGGAAGCACACGTAAAAGTGGTTTATTTCACCCGCACTTTCATCGGCTTGTAACATTTATCGCCTGAAACTCTTCTATACCGGCAATCGCGACTATAATCAGATTTGTGTGGGTAACAAGAGGAGAGTTTATGCATCGAGTCGAAAAAGACGATCCATCTGAAGCACCAGAGTCCGGCGATAAGACATCCCAGCCGGACAAGAAGTAACCCACTAGGCCGCCATTTATTGCGCGGCCTTTCACTGCGTGAATCGTGCTGCCCACTGCGGAATGTCCCTGCTCTCTCGCGCTGGTCGCATTCTCAGAAAAATGCCATACACGCTGTTATTTTAATTGGATATTCAGTCGGTTACACAGCACGGCCTTTTATGTTATCCGTCACAAAAATCTCAAATCTACTAACTCTTCATTAAATTGAAACAAAAAAGTCACTTCTCTGCCTTATGCTAAAGGCCCTTGATTTTGACGGTATATTTTATGGTCATCAAAGCGAAAAGCCTTAAAGATGCAGAAGATATGTTGCATTCGAGCATTAGCAAAATTGAGTTGGCATACGACATTGGCAGCGACGATTTCTTTCGTCTGGCGTCTCATTGGTGCGATCGCGGTGCGCGTATCAGCAAAGGGCATGACCACTTTGTCGTTTCACTAAAAAGTTTTGCCATCCCGCCTAACGACTGACTATTCAGGGCCACTTGCCCTTATTGCGGCGGGCTGATTAAATGCCTTTTTCACCTTAATTGTGATGCCGCATGCGCTATCCCGACATTCCCCTGCCGCTTCCTGCAAGCGGCTTTGTGCTTTCTCAACACCTGAATGACAGCGATCCGTTGCTGGCGATCGGTCGCTTTGACGCTAGCCGCTATCATGATGAGCTGTGCGGACAATGGTGTTTACCGTTGCCGCCGCGCCTGCAAAAAGCGGTGAAAAAGCGCCGTGCTGAATATCTTGCCAGCCGGGTATTAGCCCGGCAAATCATGGCGCGGCTGGGACACAGCGGATTCATCCTGCATAACGCGGCGGATCGCTCTCCGCTGTGGCCAACTGGCATACAGGCATCGTTGTCACACAGCGATAGCGTTGTGGTAGTAGCGGCAACCAGCCGGTCGCTGTGCGTAGGGGTCGATGTTGAACAGAAAATGACAGCGGAAACCGCACATGAAACTGCAGGGATGCTTATGTGTGCCGCCGAAAAAGCCTATTTACATACCCTGCCGCTGGATTTTTCTCTCGCCGCGACCTTGCTGTTTTCGCTGAAAGAGAGCGTTTACAAAGCGTTATGGCCACAGCTGCATCAGCCAATGGATTTTCATCAGGCCGAGTTGATACAGATGGATTTAGCCTCACAGTGTGCCACGTTGCAGTTGACGCATCGCTTTAGTGAAACCTTTAAGGAAGGCTGTTTGCTTCAGGCGGAATTTCTGTTACAGGATAAATATGTCATTACCCTGGTAACCCATGATGGTAAAAACCGGCTTAGCGGGCAGGCTAAACCGGTATAACTACAGCCGACAGCAGGTATTAATGGCCGGTATCCGTTCGTATTACTGCGTCCAGCGTCGCCATCGCTCGTTCTTTGCCGGTAAGCTCATTAAGCTGCCCGTCACGCATCTCCAGTAGCCGATCGGCATGGATAAAGTAATGATCGTCATGGCTGATAGCCAATACGGTTTTACCGGAACGCTGTAACCACGGTAGCAGCTCACGATAGAAAATGCGTCGAAAATGTGGGTCCTGATCCGCAGCCCATTCATCCAGCAGTAGCACGTCGCGTTCTTCCGCCGCCGCCAGTAACAATGCCAGTCGTTTGCTCTGCCCTTTTGACAACTGCAGGTTGAGAACCCGGTTACCTTCAATCTTCAGCTTGTCCTGCATTTTCAGTTTTTCCAGCCATTGCTGCACCAGCGCCGGGTTAGCGGGTTCGCCTTCCCGGCTAATCAGGCGATCAAACACATGCACATCGGTAAATACCGCCGAGAAATGCCTGCGCCACATGTCAAGGTCGCTTGCATCAATCACATTGCCATCCAGCAGTAACGTGCCGGACTGGGGCTGGTACAAACCGGTTAGCAGCATAGCCAGCGTCGATTTACCGCTGCCATTGCCACCAATCAGGAAAACTAATTCACCCCGGCGCAACGTCAGGTTAATTGGCCCGACCTGAAAACCGTTTTCGCCATAATGAAAACTGACGTCACGCAGTTCCAGCGTTTGCCAGTGGGTTAGCGTAGGCAACGTAGGAAATTCGGGTTGATAAGGCGCCAGGTCGAAGGTGTTGAGTTTACGAAATGCCACCTGTGCGCTAAGCAAGGTGGGTAGCGCGCCAACAGCAGAAAGTAGCGGCGTGCGCAAAAAAAGCAACGTCAGCGAGAAGGTCGCCGCAACTGCCGTGTTGGCCCAGCCAAGACTGTTAGCCATAAAAAACACCATGCCAATCGCGCCCAGCGTCATAATATTTGACCAGTTCACTGCACTGAGATGATAAGTATCGGCACGCACAATATAATGACGGTAGGTGTTAGCATCTTCCAGATAAACGGTGTCGTACACCAGTCTGGCGCGTTCGCGGTTAAGCTGAAGCTCTTTGCGCCCATCAATTACCGTTTGATAATCCCGATACAGGTTATCTTCAACTTCACGCAACTTCGCCATATGCTGATAAACACGCGATACCAGTAACCAGCCGCCGAAGAGTGTCACGGTCAGCCATAAACTGGTCACTATCAGCATTTTAGGTGACAGCCAGGCGAGATATATCGCCGAGCCGAGGGTAAGGATGATGCCCTGGATCAGCTCCGGCAAGCGGACAAAGGCGATGGTAATCGCACGTACGTCGCTGGTTAATCCTGCCAGTAACTGCGCGCTGCCAATTTGCTCAATGCGCTCGACGCGTGTATCCAGAATACGTTTGATAAACTGACCACGCATGCGCCAGACAAACTGATGCCCAAGCAGCGTTAATGCCAGCTGTGAAGCCAGCGTCACTGCCATTAACAGCAACAGCTGAAACAGGAACTGCGGCAGTACGCTAAAGGAGGTATTGATGGCGACAATCATTTCACGATTGATAAAGGCGATCATGCCAATACCTAACGCCGCGCTCAGCAAGGTAAGGAAAATAACCCCGATAAATGGCCAGCGGAACTGGCGAAAAACAACGTTTAACAACGTCATAAAAAGTATCCAGCAGTCAAAAAGCAGCCTGCAGTTTAAAGCGATGCGGAATGATAGCAATAATTATTCGCAGGGCGTATTGACGCCCCTGTTAATGCACGCGACGGAAGGTCAGATTATAACGGAAGGCGCCGATCAGCGGATGCACGCCCGGTTTCAGCGGTAAAATCCCGTGATAGCGCAGGCGCGATGACCCGCCCCACACCACCACGTCGCCGTGCTCCAGCAATATACGCTGAGCGCTGTCGCCACGTTCAAACCCGCCAAACTGAAATACCGCCGGCAAACCCAGTGATACCGACACAATCGGCTGGCGCAAATCCTTCTCATCTTTATCCTGATGCAGCGTCAGTTTTGCCCCCGGTTCATAGCGGTTAAGCAGGCAGGCGTCTGGGTTGAACAGAGGGAAACCTGCTTCGCGGGCGGCCTCCTGCGCCAGGCTGCGAAATAAGTGCGGCATCGGCGGCCATTTGCGGTTGTTTTGATCGTCTTGTTCGCTGTATTTATAACCGCGCGAATCAGTAGACCAGCCAAAATCGCCGCAGTTGGTCATGGCTACCGACATACGATGACCGCCTGGCGTGATGCGATAGGCAAACGGATTTTGCGCGGAGATGGACAAGATGTGTTGATAAAGCGCATCAGCATTGTCGCGTGCGCGGCGGCGTAAAATGACGGCCCCTTCCGCCAGCGGTTCTTGCCATGGTTCATCTTCGCTAAACAGATCCAGCATAGTGGCCCTCCTGTCGATCACTGTTTAATAAGGAAAGCGGCAAACTGCGGAGACATCCAGCTAACAAACTGGTCGCCCTGTTTGCTGATTAAATACACGGCCAGATGCTCTTTTAGCGCCAGCGCTTTCGCCTTTTCACTGCCCAGCACCATCAGCCCGGTATCCCAGCCATCGGCTTCAAGCGCGGTCGTCGCAATTACGGTTGCCGAAACCAGCCTGTGCTCAATTGGCCGCCCTGTGGCGGGGTCGATGATGTGGGAAATGCGTTTGCCGTCTAGTTCATAATAGTTGCGATAGCTGCCCGCCGTACTGATGCCATGACCGTGCAGTTCAACGCGCGCCTGCACCGCATTTTCACGATCGGTAGGTTTTTGAATTGCCACGCGCCACGGCTGACCGCTGGCATTGTTGCCGCGGCTCAATACTGCCCCGCCCACCGACACCAGATAATTACTGATGCCCTGCTGCTCCAGTAAACGTGCCAGATGATCGGTAGCAAATCCTTCGCCCAGCGTTGAAAGATCAACATACAAACCTGGCAGATCTTTTTGTAGCCACTGCCCATCTACGCCCTGAAGCACGCGTAAATGCTGTAAGCCGGTTAAGGCTTTAGCGGCAGCAATTTGTGCCTCGCTGGGTGTACGCGCTGGCTGCCTGTCCGGTCCAAACCCCCAGAGATTGACCAACGGCCCGACGGTGATATTCATCGCGCCCGACGTTTTATGACCAATGCGCAACGCTTCGGTGACAATATCCGCCATATTGGCGCTTACCGGTTGCGGCTCCCTCCTCTGGTTTTGATTAAAACGCGATAACGTCGAGTCCGGCTTCCAGGTAGAAAGCTCAGCATCATCGGCATCAAGCTGCTTTTGTATCGCCTGCCGCAAGGCAATTTTACGCCCGGCTTCCACGCCTGCCATACTGACGCGCCATACGGTCCCCATGGTTTTGCCTTCCAGTACCAGGGTCTGCGAGGGCGAACCTTGATCACAGCCTGCTAATAAAAACATTGCCAAAACCACTAACGGCAGATTAATCTGAATACGCATCATTCCTCACCTGTAAAACTTTATTCCAAGCTGATACAAAGCATAAACAACTCGTAAATCCGTGAAAATCGTCTTGATCCATTGTCAGGCCATTGCCACCATGAAGGCTTCCGCTCGCAACCGGGGCATGACATTAAAGGAGCATCAGATGATTTATATAATTCTCGCCATCGCTCTCGGCCTGTTTGCCTTCAGCAGTTATAAACTGTGGCAGCAAAAGCGCATCAGACATATTGCGCCCTCCCAGCCGCGCCAGCATTAACGCTCTCTGCACCAAAACAGAACATTGTTCCCTTCATCAGGGCGGCGGCAGTTTACCAGTTTCCAGTCGGTCTCCGTGGCGTTACGAGCGGTGAAACTGGCATGAATTCTGCATTGTTAAATCAGCGTTTAACTCTGAGAGGTGCGGAATGGATAAGACACAACCAAAGCATATAGGCTGGCAACGCTGGCTGGATTTTTCAGCCTTCACCTTAGCAGGTTCGGCCTTTGAAGGAAGCGTTCCACCCGTTAACAGGGCGCGGAAGCAAAAGAAATGGCGTTCAGCGGAATAAAAAAAGGGGAGCGTGAGAGAGTCACGCTCCCTGTCCGCTTAGAACTGGTAAACCAGGCCCAGGGCGACAACGTCGTCGGTATTAACACCGGCAGCATCAGTAAAATCATTGTCGTCTAACAGGTTGATTTGATAATCAACATAAGTAGACATGTTCTTGTTGAAGTAGTAAGTCGCACCTACATCAATATATTTTTTCAGGTCCTGTTTGCCCCAGCCCTGAATATCTGTACCACGAGAAGTCACGTAAGCCAGTGATGGACGCAGGCCGAAATCAAACTGGTACTGTGCAACCAGTTCCCAGTTTTCTGCTTTATCTGCGTAACCGTAAGCGGCTGAATCACTGTCACCGAAGCGCGTCGCATTGTAAGACTTGGTGTACATCGCTGCCAGGTAAATATTGTTCGCGTCATATTTCAGGCCGCCGGTGTAGGCTTCGGCTTTATCACCACGACCCAGTATGGCTGGATTGTTCCGGCCATTCTGGTCATTAGTACGATCAGACTGGAACATAGCCGCACCGATACCAAAACCAGAACCCAGATCATAAGTGGTGCTCAGGCCCCAGCCGTCGCCGTTCTGACCCAGTACGTCACGGCCATTCGGTGATTCGTCACCGTCGCCGTTTTTCCCCTGATACTGCACGGCAAAGTTCCAGCCATCAACCAGGCCAAAGAAGTTGGTGTTGCGATAGGTTGCCATGCCATTGCCGCGCTGGAACAGGAAGTTATCTGCGCCATAGGTATCGCCGCCGAACTCAGGCAGTACGTCGGTCCATGCGCCGATGTCATACGTCACGCCATAGTTGCGACCATAATCAAGTGAACCTGCATCACCAAATTTCAAACCGGCAAAACCAATACGGGTATAGCTATTTGCAGTGCCTTCAGACTCAGCCGTATTCAGTGCAGCCTGATATTCCCATTGGCCGTAACCAGTAATTTGATCATTAACTTCGGTTTCGCCCTTGAAACCAAAGCGCAGATACGACTGGTCACCATCGGTGCCATCGTCATCTGAGAAATAGTGCAGACCATCAACTTTCCCGAACAGGTCTAATTTATTACCGTCTTTATTATAGATTTCAGCTGCGTTTGCTGAACCTGCGGCGACCAGCAACGCAGGAACCATCAGGGAGAGAATGCGAAGTTTCATTTTATTACCCTCTGTTATGTGCCTTTATAATTTGCCACTGCAAACTGAACGATTAAAAATTCAGCCGGCAAGCCATTGTTCTTTTATAAAGGGCAATAATCCACCGCGAAAATGCTACTAAATTTCCGAAACTGTTTCATAAACCGCAATAGTTTTTTCAATAAGTAAATTTTGGGGAACTAATAACCAGCACATATTGATAATAAATATCGCACAAAATGTTTACTTAATTTAATTAGCTTTAAAATCAAAAAGTTGAGTTATGTTTTTCTCAGCACTGAATGATAAAACTTATATCTCATCAGTGCCTACAATAGATCCCGCTATCATCATTTATTTCATTATTACCTTCATTCACCCCGAATGAGATATTTACCCTAATTTCCCGCCGGACATGATTGTCCGGCATTTTTTTTGCACAAAATGTCTTCCTGTCTTATTTAAACGTAAACTTAACTTCTTCCTTAAAATAACAGCGTTTGCAGACCGCACTAAAGGTCAAATTCAGCACGGATTATTCATTTAACCGGCAAACAATATTCGACTTAGAACCTATCCCAAAAGGATTTTATTCCAGACAATGATGCTGCAAGCAAAATGCAGCATCGCCTCGTAGTTTTCGACTTTCTTCTCCCATCGCGTCAGTATGCGGCGAAAGCGATTCATCCAGCTATGCGTTCTTTCCACAACCCAACGATGAGCCCTGAACTCGCTGTTTTTAATTGCCTCAGACTCCTCTTTCCCCGACTGGATATGAGGTTCATAACGACGAGCTTTCAAACAAATTTCCACCCATTCAGCCTCATAGCCTTTGTCCATACACAGATGCAGCCTGCGACCCGGCCTGCCGGTCTGTAGCGCGTCCAGCGTATCTTCAACCAGTTTTATGTCGTGGGTATTTGCCCCTGCGACAGCCAGCGAGAGCGGAAGCCCGTTCCCGTCGGTCATCAGGCTCCGCTTTACTCCCTGCTTCCCCCTGTCAGTCGGGTTGCGACCTGTTTTTTTGAGCCTGCAAGGGGCGATTTTGTCATGCAGCCATCCATCGACAACCATGACCAGTCAATGGCATCCCGCTTCTCGCAGGCAAGCAGCCCGTTTTGCCAGAAGCGTTCAAATACTCCAGCATCCCGCCATTCCTGAAAGCGGCGGTGGGCTGAGCTGGATGAGCAAATATCCGTGGCATTCAGGGCATTCCATTGGCAACCGGTTCTGAGCACAAAGAAAATGGCGTTCATTGCGGCACGATTATCAACACGTCTACGATGCGTGCCCAGCGGATGGTGGGTTTTATGTTCCGGGAGAAGTGGAGCCATTTTCTCCCAGAGTTCATCGCTGATCTGCCACTTGTTGCCCGCCATACTTCGCCCTCAAAAATTGCCATTATTTACGATCTGACAATTCCTTTTGGGATAGGTTCTTAATTTATGCTGGTAATAAAGAGAGGTAGATATAGCGCTGGATCGAATGATCAACGCTCACGCATCGATTCTTTGGCTTTATTCAGGGGCTTAAGTAAATAATCCATTACTGATTTCTGACCGGTTTTAATTTCCACATTCGCCACCATACCCGGCACAATCGGGAATTTTCGGCCTGCCCGGTTCGTTAGCTCTGCTTTCTGGGTACGAACATAGACACGATAGTAATATTGATCGCGTTTTGCCTCGTCCTGAAGGGTATCTGGCGAGACGATTTCTACTTCGCCAGGTTTATGCCAGGAAAGTTCTGGAAAAAAATCGCGGCGGGGAAAAAGTCGGTAAACTCCCTTTTTTGCCGATTGTTCGCTAATGATCACCCGTTTGATGAATACCTATTACGCGCAGAGAATTAACGGCTTCAATGCTACAATTGGCCGCTTTGTCACCGATGAATTTAAGCTATGACCGCACTGAATACCGCACAGCAGAACAGACATACCAGCCGCCTGCATTGGGGCACGCGCACTATCTTTTTAATTAACGGATTAGCCATGTCTGCCTGGGCCCCTCTGGTGCCTTTCGCACGCGATCGTTTACAGCTTACGGGTGCGTCGCTGGGCGCGCTGCTGCTGTGTTTAGGGATTGGATCGCTGGCAGCGATGCCGGTCACCGGTAAGCTGGTGGCACGTTTTGGTTGCCGCCGCGTCATGCTGGTATCAACGCTATTGGTGTTGATTATGCTGCCGCTGCTGGCAACCACAGCATCTCATCTATTACTGGCTGCTGCGCTGATGTTGTTCGGTGCCGGTTTGGGCACACTGGATGTGGCAATGAACTATCAGGCGGTCGAGGTAGAAAAAGCAGCGGGTCGCCCGTTGATGTCAGGCTTTCATGGCTTCTTCAGCCTGGGCGGCATCTTAGGCGCGGGAACGGTTAGTCTGTTACTGAGTGCCGCATTCACACCGCTCACTGCCGTTTTAGTCGTGATGGCCGTCATGCTGCTGCTACTGATATGGCGTCTTCCTGGTTTTATGAACGATCGGCTGCATCAGCCCGAACAGCCGTGGCTGGTGATCCCACGCGGCTGGGTGGCGTTTCTCGGTGTGCTGTGCTTTATCCTGTTTCTGGCCGAAGGCGCGGTGCTGGACTGGGGTGCGCTACTGCTGCTACAAAGCCCGACGATGCCGCCCGCTCATGCGGGTCTCGGCTATGCGTTGTTTTCGGTGGCGATGACGCTGGGACGCTTCACTGGCGACAGCGTCATTCATCGCTTTGGTCGCTATCCGGTCATGCTGACTGGCGCCTTAGCCGCAGCGGCGGGCATGTCGCTGGCTGTGTTGCTGCCCTGGCCTGAGATGGCGCTGCTCGCCTTTTTGCTGGTCGGTTTTGGTTTAGCTAATACGGTGCCGATGTTGTTCAATGCTGTCGGGAATCAACAGGATATGCCAGCAAACCTGGCGATTTCAGCCATGACAACGCTGGGATATGCGGGTATTCTCTCAGGTCCGGCCTTAATCGGATTCATTTCTCAATGGTTCAGCCTCAGCGGCGCGTTTTTGCTAATTGCGCTATTACTGCTAGCTGTGGCGGCCAGTGCGCGACCTATTGCGCGATAATTCAGGTATCTGAGACGTTATGTTGTATAAGTTTCCCCTGACATCAGGCAATGTCACCCGCTTTTTTGTGGTTTTCAATCTGGTGCTGTTACTGGCGCTGGGCTTTGTGGTGCACAACTCGGTGAACGCCTGGCTGACCGAAAAACGTTATGCCATGACTGACGTGGCGCGCGCCATGCAAAAACGCATTGATGCTTACCGTTTCGCCACCTGGCAGATTTATGAAAATCTGGCTACCAGTGCAGCGGGATCGACGCCGACCAGCAGCCTGCAGGAGACGCGTCTGCGCCCTGATGTTTATTATCTCGAAAAAACCCGTCGCAAAACCGAAGCGCTGATTTTTGGATCACATGACAGCAGCACGCTCGACATGACCATGCGTATGTCCAGTTATCTGGATACGTTGTGGGGTACAGAAAATCCAACCTGGTCGATGTATTTTCTGAATGGGCAGGATAACAGTCTGATTATGATCTCAACGCTGCCGCTGAAAGATATGGCGACACGTTATAAAGAAAGCGCCATCAGTTCGCTGGTTGATGGACGCCGTGCTGAGATGCTTCAGCAGGCCAATGCGCTGGACGAGCGAGAAAGCTTTTCGCCGCTGCGCCATTTATCCTTTCAGAACGACCACTATTTTACCGTGCGCACCACCTTCAATCAGCCAGGCCATCTGGCAACGGTGGTGGCATTTGATCTGCCAATTAATGACCTGATCCCACAGAATATGCCGTTGGAAAACTTCCAGCTGCGTCAGGTCGCGGCGTTGCCGAGCAGTACCGATCAGGAAGAGGCAGAGAACACGCAAATTTCTTTGGCAAACCCTAACTTAGAAATTGCCGCCACGCTGCCGAGCACCTCGTTACAGCTGGTATATCGCGTTCCGGTTACCCGCTTATTTATCGATACGCTACACAATTTGTTATGGCCGCTGCTGAGTAACCTGCTGCTGTTCCTGCTGTCGCTTGCGGGCATGGTGCTGCTGCGTCAGCAGTCGCTGCGTCCCAGCGAGAACCAGAGTGCGGAACTTGATTCGCTGCGGGTTCTGAATGAAGAGATCGTCGCCAGCTTGCCGGTCGGCTTACTGGTATATGACTTTGCCAGCAACCGTACTTTGCTGAGCAATAAAATTGCAGAGCACCTGTTGCCTCATCTTAATTTACAAAAAATCATCAATATGTCAGACCAACATCAGGGCGTATTGCAGGCAACCATTAATAACGAAGTGTATGAAATCCGTCACGCACGCAGCATGCTATCGCCGCATACCCAGCTATTTATGATGCGCGATCAGGATCGTGAGTTGCTGGTGAATAAGAAGCTGCAAAAAGCGCAGCAGGTACTGGATCGTAATCACCAGATGCGTCAGCAACTGCTACAGAATCTGGGCCATGCGATAAATGTGCCGCTGGAAAAAATGGTGGCCCAACTGGTGCAACTGAGTCAGCACGATCACAACGAAGCCGTGCTTGACGTGCTGGATGAAAGCCAGGGTTTATCACGCCTGGTCGATGATATTGTGCTGCTGAATCGCCTTGAAGCGCACGACTGGTCGCCTGACGCCACGGTATTTAATTTACAAGAATTGTTAGATGAAATCGCGCTGGAAAGTTTGCCGCTGATGCGCCGCAAAGGCTTATCACTGGTGGTTAATAATCATCAACCTAATGATGAAATGCGTTTTGGCGATCGTCGTGCGCTGCGAAAAGTGCTGACCACGCTGGTGCATTATGCGTTGACCACCACGCGCTGGGGTAAGATTTCACTTGATGTAAAAACGCCTGAACAACATGCCGATCGCCTGAGCATTGAGCTGGTAGATACCGGTGCAGGCTTAACAGTAGATGAACTGGCCAATGTTGATTTCCCGTTCCTGGGTGATACCAGCCAGGATCGCTACGGTCAGGCTTCTGGCATGGCGTTTTTCTTGTGCAAACAGCTCTGTAAACAGATGGGCGGCAGCCTGGAAATCGTGGCAAAAGCCGACATCGGTACGCGTTATAACATCCAGTTGCCGCTCGCGCTGGAGCAAAGAAGTGTAGAGGAAGAAGAGAAAATTCTTGATGGCGTGACCGCATTAGTGGAAATCGCTATGGAAGATGTGCACAAAATCGTGTGTCGTCATTTGGAAAACTGGGGCGCACGTTGCCTGACGCCTGATGAACGTATTTCAGGACAAGATCATGACGTGCTGGTGACAGACGATCCGGCAAAATTAACGGGCTGGGCACTGCTGCTGGCTGAGGATGAACTTGGCCATCATGCGTTGAACGACCAGCAATATCGGGTCAATTTCAATCTGAGCAGCGCGTTACTTGATGCGCTGCTGGCGCTGATTGAGAAGCAATTGTCCCATGATGTTATGGAGGATAACACTGAAACAGAGGCTGCCACGCCACTTATGAGCGGGGGTTATTTCCAGCTATTCACTGAGACAGTACCGGATGATGTAAAGAGATTGTATACTGAGTCGGCGGAAAAGGATTACGCCTCGCTTGCTCAGACAGCGCATCGCCTAAAAGGCGTGTTTGCCATGCTCAATTTGCTACCAGGCAAACAGCTTTGTGAAGAGTTAGAACAGCACATTAATGTGTGTGACGATTCAAACATTACAAATACCATCAGTGATATTGACGCTTACGTCAACCAACTGCTGCAGCAAGGTAACCAATAAGATGAATAACTTAAACGTAATTATTGCCGATGACCATCCAATTGTTCTTTTCGGTATCCGAAAATCACTGGAACAGATTGAATGGGTTAATGTTGTAGGTGAGTTCGAAGACTCAACAGCACTGATTAACAACTTGTCCAAACTGGATGCTAACGTTCTGATCACCGACCTTTCTATGCCAGGTGAAAAATACGGCGACGGCATCACGCTGATTAAATACATTAAACGCCACTATCCCGATCTGTCGATTATCGTTCTGACCATGAACAATAACCCGGCCATTCTGAGTTCAGTACTGGATCTGGATATTGAAGGGATTGTGCTGAAGCAAGGCGCACCTACCGATCTGCCGAAGGCGCTGGCTGCCCTGCAGAAAGGCAAAAAATACACGCCAGAAAGCGTAGCAAAATTACTTGAGAAGATCAGTGCCGGTGGTTACGGCGATAAGCGTTTATCGCCGAAAGAGAGTGAAGTCCTGCGTTTGTTCGCCGAAGGTTTCCTGGTAACGGAAATCGCTAAAAAGCTGAATCGCAGTATTAAGACCATCAGTAGCCAGAAAAAGTCGGCGATGATGAAACTGGGCGTGGATAATGACATTGCTCTGCTGAACTACCTCTCTTCCGTGAGCGCGACGCAAGTCGAAAGAGACTAAGTGGTTTCCGGCAGTCATACATCCAGCCACGCTTCGGCTGCTGACAAACCTGAAGCGCGGAAAGCACAGGCCGAAAAGTAAAGCGTTCCGCGCCATGAACGGCGCGAACCGAGCCGTCAGGGATGACGTTTCTGCAACTTTACTATCGTCTGTGTGATTTGCGCTGGCAGGCTCAGGCGGTGCGTTCAGTACCGCCTTTCTCTTTCGCCCTACCCTTACCGCGCTATCCTTGCCGCGCTTTGCGTACCCGTTCAGCATAAATTGCCAGCGTCACTTTTAGCACGTCTAACGTCACCGGTTTCGACAGGCAATTGTCCATCCCCGCATCCATACAGCGCTGTTTCTCTTCCGCTAAGGCATTCGCCGTAACGCCAATGACAGGGAAAACATGACCTAACTGGCGTAAACGCTGTGTCAGGCGGTAACCATCCATATTTGGCATATTAACGTCGGTAAGGACAATATCGATCTCATTGCGACTTAATACATTGAGCGCATCCACGCCGTCCTGAGCCGTTTTGACCTGATAACCTAATGTTCCCAGCTGCTCAGACAGCAACATACGGTTTATCGGATGATCGTCAACGATCAGGACCATCAGATCGTCGTTATGTACTTTTTCTTCGACAGGACCCACTAGCAGTAGCGTATCAGCGGCCTCACTCTCGACAGCAATGCGATAGATGCGTGCCAGCAACGTTGGCAGTTCATGTAAAGTGGCTGTGCTATGAACCCAGCGCCCCGGCTGGTATTCACGCGGCATATCGGCATGCCCACCATTAAAGATGATACCGGCACGCAGCGGTGTATCGATCTCTGGCTCATAATCAGACAGCAAGACGTCATCGCTGCCCGCCTTGCCATTATATTCAGCGACCTGAATCCCCTGCTGCTGCAATAACCGTTCGATAAACTGCGCCAGATATTCATTACGCATCGCCAGCCAGATAGTTTTATCCTGCATTCCTTCCAGCAGCGGCGGCGAAGGCTGTTGCCCTTTATAAATGGGAATGCGCACGATGAACTGGCTACCCATAGCGGGTTCAGAGTCAAACTCAATATCGCCATCCATCATGTTGATCAATTTTTCACAAATTGCCAGCCCCAGGCCGGTTCCCTGGAAATTACGCTGTACGCCGCTACCCACCTGGAAAAACGGATCAAACAAACGCGGCATTTCTTTCGCCGGAATGCCGACGCCGGTATCACGTACGCGGAACGCCAGATACCCCTCGCACACGTAGGCGTGCAGAATAATGCAGCCGGTATGGGTAAACTTAATGGCGTTGTTCAACAGATTAGAGATGACCTGCTGCAAGCGCAGCGGATCGCCATCCAGCGACTGCGGCACATCGTGTTCGATGTAACAATATAATGTCAGGCGTTTTTTCACTACCAGCGACAGATAATTGCCCACAATGTGGGTAATTACTTCACGCGGCGCAAACGGACGCGGCTCAATCTTTAGCTGTTCCGACTCAATTTTTGAGAAGTCGAGAATATCGCTGATGATTTTGAGCAACAGGCTGGAAGAGTTATTCATCGCCGTAACCAGAGAGTCCACGCTGGCTGGCAACTTTTTGGTTTGCAGCAAGTCAAGGTTGCCGATGATGCCGTACAAAGGCGTTCGCAGCTCGTGGCCGACGGTCGCCAGGAACATGGATTTTGACTGGCTGGCCTGCTCTGCTGCGTGCGCCATCTCCTGTAATGACTGTTCCATGCGCACGCGCGCAGAAACATCCACTAATACGCAAATCGCTACGTTTTCGTTGCGATAGCGTGAATGCACAAAACTGATTTGCAGGTTGGTATTGCTACCGGTAAGCACATCAACAAAGTTAACCTGCTGCCCGCCAATGATTTCATTAAGGCGCTGGCGATCTTCCTGCGTCAGCAGGGTCAGATAGTTATGCGCCAGTTCGTTACTCAGAATATTGGTGCCGTCGCTGGTGCGCAGAATACAAATGCCTACCGGTGCTGAAGCGACAATTTTACGGTTGAACTGTTCATGTTCTTCCAGCCGATGGGCGTTCTCTTCAGCAGGCAGAAACATACGGCGCTCAAACAGCCAGGCAAACGTAAACAGCAATACCGCGCTAAGTACATTCAGTAGCAACGCGCTAATCATCAACAGCTTGAGTTGATCAACCAGCACATCGGTGGAAACCGACCACACTACATTTAAGTCAGACGGTGGCAGCGGCTTTTTCAGCACCAGCTGGCGATAACCATCCAGGTAGCCAAACCAGGTTTTTTCATCGGGCAAATCATCCATTGCAAAGCCAACGCCGCAACGGCGCGACGTAATTAACGGACGATAGTTACTGTCGGTAATGGTAGCAACGACAGGCAAATTACCCGGCTGAATAAATTCGTCGAGGCGGATATTCTGCTCAACGCCAAGCAGCGCCTGCAGTTTATTGGCAACATATACCGGCATCACCATATAGAAATTGCCAATGCCAGGCTGCGTGCTGTTGTTTATCCAGTATATCGGATTGCGCCGTTCTTCTTCATTGCTGTTGCGGTAG
This sequence comes from Mixta mediterraneensis, assembly GCF_014946725.1. Taxonomy (GTDB): domain Bacteria; phylum Pseudomonadota; class Gammaproteobacteria; order Enterobacterales; family Enterobacteriaceae; genus Pantoea; species Pantoea mediterraneensis. The sequence goes on along the minus strand of NZ_JACFXY010000004.1, from coordinate 129,075 downwards.
TGCAGGACATGCTCGCGCAAGGTTTTCAGGCTGCGTTCACGATCGACACTGCTGCTGCCGATGGTGAAATCGGCGAGGCACTGATTTTCTCCTCCAATAAAGAACATGCGATTAAGTTCGTAAGACGAGGCGAAATTGCTTTTCCAGTAGTTGATGTAATAGCTCAGCGAATCCAGTGAGCTGCGCCAGGCTTTACTCATTGAAGTGCAATCGCCATCGGAAAACAGCGGCGTGAATTGGGGTTGAGTCGATTTGCCGGGCATCATGCCGGTCAAAACATCCAGCCCATTGTTGGCATTGGTTAAGCGGTTTTCGGTGATAAATTTCAGTTCACGCAACATGTCGGCTGAGTGCCGAACGTACCATTCTGTCAGGCCGTAATTACTGGAGAATTCCTGACGCACCTGGTTCTCTTTTTCATGAAGCACATTGATGATATGGAACGAGGTAAGCACCGCGCCCAACAACCAAATCAATAGCGCCAGCGCTCTGAATAAGTAGCGCGAAATGCGAAGTGTGGTGCGAAAAGAGACAAGATATTTCAAAGGAAACTCGCAGTTGGCAAGGTGAATCGCGTGATGAATGTGGAATGCCCATACACTAGCTTTATCATGCGAAAAAAGCCAGCCGGGGGCTGATCTGACAGGGATTTAGGAACAGGGAACGTTGGCGTATCAGGGTTTCAGACGTAACGATCCAGCAACCCGTATTAACAGGCGCTGCGTAAAATTTAATGCGGTTCAGTTGAGGCAGGTAAGCCATTAGATAAAAACGGCAAGTCGGGTTTCCCCTGACCTGCCGTTTACCGTTAAGCCTGAATTTCAGCCTGGCACAACATTACTCTTCGTCGTCAGCCGCTTCGTCTTCATCGTCGATGTCAGCTTCCGGTGCAATATCGTCATCACCTTCTGCGACGCTGCCATCAATGGAATCTAACTCTTCTTCCTCAACCGGTTCAGCCACACGCTGCAGACCCACTACGTTCTCGTCTTCTGCGGTACGAATCAGAATGACACCCTGCGTATTACGGCCCACGATACTGACTTCTGAAACGCGCGTGCGAACCAGTGTACCCGCATCGGTAATCATCATGATCTGATCGCTGTCAACGACCTGCACCGCACCAATTACCGGGCCGTTACGTTCAGTGACTTTGATCGAGATAACGCCCTGAGTCGCACGCGATTTGGTTGGGTATTCCGTGTTAGCGGTACGTTTACCGTAACCGTTCTGCGTCACGGTAAGAATGGCGCCATCTTCACGCGGCACAATCAGCGACACAACGCGATCGCCTTCTGCCAGCCTGATGCCACGAACGCCCGATGCGGTACGTCCCATTGCACGGACTGCCGTTTCGGCGAAACGCACCACCTTGCCCGCCGCGGAAAACAACATGGTTTCATCGCTACCGTTGGTCAGCGCCACGCCAATCAGCTCATCATCTTCACGCAGGTTGACCGCAATAATACCGGCGCTACGTGGGCGGCTGAACTCTTTCAGGACCGTTTTCTTCACCGTACCGCTGGCGGTTGCCATGAAGATATTAAAGCCTTCAGTGTACTCGCGGACCGGCAAAATAGCAGTGATGCGCTCGTTGGCTTCCAGCGGTAGCAGGTTGACGATGGGTCGTCCACGCGCGCCACGGCTGGCTTCCGGCAGCTGATAGACCTTCATCCAGTACAGACGACCACGGCTTGAGAAGCACAGAATCGTATCGTGCGTATTAGCAACTAACAGACGATCAATAAAGTCTTCTTCTTTAATACGGGCTGCTGATTTGCCTTTACCGCCACGGCGCTGCGCTTCGTAATCCGTTAACGGCTGATATTTGACATAACCCTGATGTGACAGCGTTACGACAACATCTTCTTGATTGATAAGATCTTCAATATTGATGTCAGCGCTGTTAGCCGTGATTTCGGTTCGGCGTTCATCGCCAAACTGATCGCGCATTAACTCCAGCTCTTCACGAATGACTTCCATCAAACGTTCCGCATTTTGCAGGATGTTAATCAGTTCGGCGATCTGATCGAGTAAGTTTTTGTACTCGTCGAGCAGTTTTTCATGCTCAAGTCCCGTCAGCTTCTGCAGACGTAAATCAAGGATGGCCTGCGCCTGCTGTTCGGTCAGATAATATTGGCCGTCGCGAATACCAAACTGGGCGTCCAGCCACTCTGGACGGGCGGCGTCATCACCGGCGCGCTCAAGCATGGCGGAAACATTACCCAGTTTCCATGGCTGCGCGATCAGGCCGCTTTTCGCTTCTGCAGGCGTTGGCGCCCGACGAATCAGCTCAATAATCGGATCGATATTCGCCAGCGCAATCGCCAGCCCTTCAAGGATGTGTGCACGGTCGCGCGCTTTACGCAGTTCGAAAATAGTACGACGCGTAACAACTTCACGGCGATGGCGAACAAAGGCTTCCAGAATCTCCTTCAGCGCCATAATCTTCGGCTGGCCCTGATGCAGCGCCACCATATTGATACCGAACGAAGTTTGCAGCTGTGTCAGGGAATACAGGTTATTCAGAACCACTTCGCCGACCGCATCGCGTTTGATCTCAATGACGATGCGCATGCCGTCTTTGTCAGACTCGTCACGCAACGCACTGATGCCTTCAATACGCTTCTCTTTTACCAGCTCCGCAATCTTCTCGATCAGGCGCGCTTTATTTACCTGATAAGGAAGTTCATGGACGATAATGGTTTCACGGCCTGTTTTCGCGTCAGCCTCTACTTCGCCACGGGCGCGAATGTAAATTTTGCCGCGACCGGTGCGATACGCCTCTTCGATACCGCGACGACCATTGATGATGGCCGCAGTAGGGAAATCAGGCCCCGGAATGTGCTCCATCAACCCTTCAACGCTGATGTTTTCATCTTCGATGTAAGCCAGGCAGCCGTTAATCACTTCGCGCAGGTTGTGTGGCGGAATGTTCGTTGCCATGCCCACTGCGATACCGGACGAACCGTTAACCAGCAGGTTAGGAATTTTAGTTGGCAGAACTTCAGGAATTTGCTCGGTGCCGTCGTAGTTCGGGACGAAATCGACGGTCTCTTTTTCCAGGTCAGCTAACAGATCGTGGGCGATTTTAGACATGCGCACTTCGGTATAACGCATCGCAGCAGCGGAGTCGCCGTCGATGGAGCCGAAGTTGCCTTGACCGTCCACCAGCATATAACGCAGGGAGAAAGGCTGGGCCATACGAACGATGGTGTCGTAAACGGCAGAATCACCATGTGGGTGATATTTACCGATAACGTCACCCACGACGCGGGCAGATTTTTTATAGGGTTTATTCCAGTCGTTACCCAGTTCGCTCATCGCGAAGAGTACGCGGCGATGCACCGGCTTCAGGCCGTCACGCACATCGGGTAAAGCTCGGCCAACGATGACCGACATGGCGTAATCGAGATAAGAATTTTTTAATTCTTCTTCGATATTGACCGGTGTAATTTCTCTCGCAAGGTCGCTCATGGAGCCGCTATCCCTCTACTTAATCCCGGATTTAAAGGTGCGAAAGTATATCACACTGCATTCATCTGGTGAATGTTAACCACCGATTTCACGCGCTTTTCCTTGTGTTTGAAAGATGCGCCGCAGCAGGTTAAGCGTTTATACTGAGTCCACATTTTGTCAGGAGTTACGATTCAATGAATGCACAGCCGCAGAATCATCAGCAGAACGTCGATGCACAGGAAATTGCCAAGTTTGAGGCCGTTGCCTCGCGCTGGTGGGATCTCGAAGGTGAATTTAAGCCCTTGCACCGCATTAATCCGCTGCGCCTCGGTTATATTGCGCAACACAGCAACGGTTTATTTGGCAAAACGGTGCTGGATGTCGGCTGCGGCGGCGGTATTCTGGCGGAGAGCATGGCGCGAGAAGGCGCTCTGGTCACCGGCCTGGATATGGGCGCGGAGCCGCTGGCAGTAGCACGCCTGCACGCACTGGAAAGCGGCGTAAAACTCGATTACGTGCAGCAAACAGTGGAAGAGCACGCCGAAGCCAGCGCCGGAAAATACGATGTGGTGACCTGCATGGAGATGCTGGAACACGTTCCCGATCCGCGTTCGGTCGTTCACGCCTGCGCACGTTTAGTTAAGCCCGGTGGAGAGGTATTTTTCTCTACCCTCAACCGCAACCCTAAAGCCTGGCTGCTGGCCATATTTGGCGCGGAATATGTGTTGCGCATGGTGCCGCGCGGCACACATGATGTGAAAAAGTTTATCCGCCCGTCAGAGTTGCTGGCCTGGGTCGATGAAACCCCGCTGCGCGAGCAGAACATAATTGGTTTGCACTATAACCCGCTTACCAATGCATTCCGGCTGGGTCGTGGCGTTGATGTTAACTATATGATTCATACCCGTCACAGTAAAAATTAATCTCAGCGGCGCACAGCATCGCGTTTGTGCGCCGTCGTCATTTTCCTGTCATGATGTCTTCTTAGCGTAGGTAACGCCCTCTTTAGCGGATGTGCATGTCAGCAGGCAGCCGATGCGTTTTAAGCCCAGCCGTAGGAAACGCCAGCCTGCTGTCTGGAAAAATGCGACGATGAATGAAAAATCAGCGGTCGATCAAGGAACGGAATTTTTTATCAAACCGGTTGACACGATGGCGAGCCTTACAACACGCGGCTTAAGAAATTCCGCAAAAAAAACAACCCTTGAATCATCATTTTTTCCTCTTGTTATGCCGCCGCAAATTACTAGTATATACCCCCATATTGTTATGCATTTCCTCTTTACCCCCTAGATGTAGTGTTTATCCACAACATTATTCACAATGAATATGTTGTGCATAAGCCGGGATTTCTTTTAATTTTTGGATACTCACGCAAAGGTAAAAACGCGACATGAACCAAAGTCTGCTCGTTACTAAACGCGATGGCCGCCAGGAGCGCATTGATCTCGACAAAATTCACCGTGTACTGGACTGGGCAGCCGAAGGGCTAAACAACGTCTCCGTGTCACAGGTTGAACTGCGCTCCCATATTCAGTTTTATGATGGCATCAGAACATCTGACATCCATGAGACTATCATCAAGGCCGCTGCAGACCTCATCTCTCGCGATGCCCCCGATTATCAGTACCTCGCTGCACGTTTAGCGATTTTCCATCTGCGTAAAAAAGCATACGGCCAGTTTGAACCGCCGAAGCTGTACGATCAGGTTGTGAAAATGGTGGATAAGGGTAAATACGATCGCCATCTGCTGGAAGACTACAGCGTTGAAGAATTCGAACAGATGGACGCGTTTATCGACCACTGGCGCGATATGAACTTCTCTTACGCTGCGGTTAAGCAGCTGGAAGGCAAATATCTGGTACAGAACCGCGTCTCGGGTGAGATTTATGAGAGCGCGCAGTTCCTGTATGTTCTGGTCGCCGCTTGCCTGTTCTCAGGTTATCCGCGCGATACGCGTATGGATTACATCAGGCGCTTCTATGATGCGATCTCAACGTTTAAAATCTCGCTGCCGACGCCTATCATGTCTGGCGTGCGTACCCCAACGCGCCAGTTCAGCTCGTGCGTCTTGATCGAATGTGGCGATAGTCTCGACTCCATTAATGCCACCTCCAGCGCAATCGTGAAATACGTTTCTCAGCGTGCAGGTATCGGCATCAACGCCGGTCGTATCCGCGCTCTGGGCAGCCCAATTCGTGGCGGCGAAGCTTTCCACACCGGTTGTATTCCGTTCTATAAGCATTTTCAGACGGCGGTGAAATCCTGTTCGCAGGGCGGCGTGCGCGGTGGTGCAGCCACGCTGTTCTACCCCATGTGGCATCTGGAAGTCGAAAGTCTGCTGGTGTTGAAAAACAACCGCGGCGTAGAAGGCAACCGCGTGCGTCACATGGATTACGGTGTGCAGCTCAATAAACTGATGTATCAACGTCTGCTAAAAGGCGAAGAGATCACTCTGTTTAGCCCCTCCGATGTGCCGGGCCTGTACGATGCGTTCTTCGCCGATCAGGATGAATTTGAACGCCTGTACACCAAATACGAAAAAGATGACAGCATCCGCAAGCAGCGCGTGAAAGCGGTCGATCTGTTCTCATTGATGATGCAGGAACGTGCCTCAACGGGCCGTATCTATATTCAAAACGTCGATCACTGCAATACTCACAGCCCGTTTGATGCCAGCATCGCGCCGGTTCGCCAGTCTAACCTGTGCCTGGAGATCGCGTTGCCAACCAAGCCGCTGGATGATGTTAACGACGAAAACGGTGAAATTGCGCTGTGTACGCTATCGGCGTTTAACCTTGGTGCTATTGAAAGCCTCGACGATTTAGAAGAGCTGGCAACGCTGGCGGTGCGTGCGCTTGATGCCCTGCTCGACTATCAGGATTATCCCATCCCCGCCGCACAGCGTGGCGCGATGGGGCGTCGCACGCTGGGTATCGGCGTCATTAACTACGCTTACTACCTGGCGAAGCATGGCGTGCGTTACTCTGACGGCAGCGCCAATGGTCTGACACACAAAACGTTCGAAGCGATTCAGTACTATCTGTTGAAAGCTTCCAGCGAGCTGGCGAAAGAGCAAGGCGCGTGCCCGTGGTTTAACGAAACCACTTATGCGCAAGGCATTATGCCCGTTGATACTTACAAGAAAGATCTCGACGCCATCTGTAGCGAGCCGCTGCATCTGGACTGGGATGGCCTGCGTGAGCAGATTAAAACCCACGGCCTGCGTAACTCTACGCTGTCCGCGTTGATGCCGTCTGAAACCTCTTCGCAGATCTCCAACGCCACTAACGGTATCGAGCCGCCACGCGGTCACATCAGTATTAAAGCGTCCAAAGACGGCATTCTGCGTCAGGTAGTGCCAGAGTACGAGCGTCTGAAAGATCAGTATGAGCTGCTGTGGGAAATGCCAAACAACGACGGGTATCTGCAACTGGTTGGCGTGATGCAGAAGTTTATCGACCAGGCGATTTCGTCAAACACCAACTATGACCCGTCACGCTTTGCAAACGGTAAAGTGCCAATGAAGCAGCTGCTGAAGGATTTGCTGACGGCATATAAGTTCGGTGTAAAAACGCTTTATTACCAAAACACCCGTGACGGTGCAGAAGATGCGCAGGACGATCTGGCACCTTCAATCCAGGATGACGGCTGCGAAAGCGGCGCATGTAAAATCTAACGGTCAGGCGGGAGCTCTCCCGCCTTAGTCATTTCACGGGGCCTTTGTGCGTCCCGTTCAATTTTGGACAGTTTTTTATGGCTTACTCCACTTTTTCACAAAACAAAAATGATCAACTGAAAGAGCCGATGTTTTTCGGTCAGCCGGTTAATGTGGCGCGCTTTGACCAGCAAAAATATGACATCTTTGAAAAACTGATTGAGAAACAGCTCTCCTTCTTCTGGCGCCCGGAAGAGGTTGATGTTTCCCGCGACCGCATCGATTATCAGGCGCTGCCGGAGCATGAAAAACACATTTTTATTAGTAACCTGAAGTATCAGACGCTGCTGGACTCGATTCAGGGCCGCAGCCCGAACGTCGCGCTGCTGCCGCTGATTTCTATCCCGGAACTGGAAACCTGGATTGAAACCTGGGCCTTCTCCGAAACCATTCATTCTCGCTCTTACACCCATATCATTCGTAACATCGTCAACGATCCGGCGGTGGTTTTTGATGACATCGTCACGAACGAGCAGATCCTTGCACGCGCGCAGGACATCTCGCAGTACTACGATGATCTGATCGAAATGACTAACTACTGGCATCTGTTGGGTGAAGGCTCGCATCAGGTAAACGGCAAAACGGTTACGGTTAGCATGCGGGCGCTGAAAAAACAGCTCTATATCTGCCTGATGAGCGTGAATGCACTCGAAGCCATTCGTTTTTACGTCAGCTTTGCCTGTTCATTCGCGTTCGCTGAGCGCGAACTGATGGAAGGTAACGCAAAAATTATTCGCCTGATTGCACGCGATGAAGCACTACACCTGACCGGCACTCAGCATATGTTGAACCTGCTGCGCACGGGTGAAGACGACCCGGAAATGAAAGAGATTGCGGCGGAATGTCGTGATGAATGTTTCGAACTGTTTAAGAAAGCGGCGCTGCAAGAAAAAGAGTGGGCAGAATATCTGTTCAGTGGCGGTTCGATGATCGGCCTGAACAAAGATATTCTGTGTCAGTACATCGAATATATCACTAACATCCGTATGCAGGCGGTGGGTCTCGACCTGCCATTCCAGACGCGTTCTAACCCAATCCCGTGGATTAACTCCTGGCTGGTGTCTGATAACGTTCAGGTTGCGCCGCAGGAAGTGGAAGTGAGTTCGTACCTGGTGGGTCAAATCGACTCTGAAGTGGGCGAAGACGATTTTAACGACTTCCAGCTGTAAGCATGAGCCGTTCTGTTGTTATCCTGCGCACTTCCGGCACCCGGCTGGAGTGTTCAGAAGATCACCCTAACCTGCTGACGATGCTGGAAAAGCAAAACATCTGCATAGAGTTTCAGTGTCGTGAAGGCTATTGTGGCTCCTGCCGTACGCGCTTGCTGAAAGGGGAAGTGCACTACGCAGAGACGCCGCTGGCATTTGTGGAACAGGACGAAATTCTTCCCTGTTGCTGCAAGGCAAAGGGTGAGATCGAAATTGAGCTGTAATTGACATGGGCGCCTGGGGCGCCCATTTTGCTTTAATTTTTTACCGTTTCGAGCACATCAATCCAGCCATGACCCGTGCTGACTTCACTGCCGTATAGCCAGCGACGCAACATATTCATCGCCATCATCGCCACCACTTTCTGCCGTGTCTCCTGATTATGCCGACCATGCGTGAACTTCACCCGTTGTCCCCACGTCGCCTCTGGCGTATGCAGCGCTACCGATACTTCGTCTTGCTTTAATGCACCGACTGATAACGCCAGCTGCGTATGCTGGCGCGTTGCCAGCGCTTTAGTCCGTGCCACCAAAGCTTCCAGCGTCTCATCCTGGTGCGGCAATATTTCTGCGGCGCTCAACGGCACGCCTGCGGCGGCTAACTGCCAGTTCAGCAGACCAGCCGTGAATTGTTCGCTGATCGTCAGATAAAACTCACGCGCTGTTAATTCACGTGCCAACAGCGCTGGTAATCCTTCCGTCCCTTCAAAAATAGTGCACTCCGCCAGTTGCAGGCGGATTTGCTGCCATATCTGCTCCATCGCCACTTGCTGACTGGCTGGACCGGTAAGTTTGATTTCAATGACTGGCATAGAGGTGCGATACCCCATCACGACACCTTCTGGCAGCACAAGCGGTTCCAGCTCTGCCGCTAAATCGCTTTCACCCCGACCAAAGGTGGTCAGACGTAAACAAAGCGGTGGTGCCGGCAGCGCAAATTTACTTTTTAATCGCGGGATGATTTGCTGCTCAACCATGATTTTAAATTCGGATGGCACGCCAGGGGTAAAGAACATCCAGCAGCGATTGAGTTGCAGCGCAAAGCCACAGGCGGTGCCGACCGGATTATCCAGCATCTCAGCATTGGCTGGAATTTCAGCCTGCTTGCGATTGCTGGGCGCCATGGTACGGCCGCGACTGGCAAACCAGGTCTCTATTTTTTCCAGCCACGCCTGCTGCATCACCAGCCCGATGCCGCAGGCCTTTGCGGCCGCCTGCGCGCTGAGATCATCGCTGGTGGGGCCAAGCCCGCCGTTGACGATCAAAACATCGGCTTCGTGACTGCGCGCCAGTAGCGTATCCACCAGTGACGTCATCGCGTCGCCCACCGTGCTGCGAGATGTCATCGGTAAGCCCTGCTGGAACAGGACATCAGCCAGCCAGGCTGCGTTGGTATCGACGATTTGGCCGTGCAGCACTTCATCACCGGTTGATAACATTTCTACTCTCATCACGTTCAGTTCTCCTTTTGCCGGTTGCTCTACTGTAGGAAGCCCGCCGACTAAACACAATCAATCCTGTGCGATTAACGGTTTTACCAAATAGCAGCAATAGTTTTTGCCAGATTGCCGAACGAAGCGCAAAAAAACAAAATGGGCGTACAAAAGGTTTACCCAATCGTTAAAAGATAATCAGACGGCAATTCTTATCATAAGAGGGAAAAATAGTGATGAAAAAAGGGCTTACTACCGCTTCGGGCGCACCGGTTGCGCATAACAATAACAGTATGACCGCAGGCCGACGTGGCCCGATGCTGCTGCAAGATGTGTGGTTCCTTGAAAAGCTGGCCCACTTCGACCGTGAAGTTATCCCTGAACGTCGCATGCATGCGAAAGGGACTGCGGCGTATGGCACCTTTACTGTTACCCAGGATATTACACGTTTTAGCCGGGCCAATATTTTCTCTGAGGTGGGCAAGAAAACTGATCTTTTCTTGCGCTTCTCAACCGTAGCGGGTGAACGCGGGGGAGCCGACGCCGAACGGGATATTCGTGGTTTCGCCATCAAGTTTTACTCCGAAGAAGGCAACTGGGATCTGGTTGGCAACAATACGCCAGTATTCTATCTGCGCGATCCGCTGAAATTCCCCGATCTTAACCATGTCGTAAAACGCGATCCGCGCACTAATCTGCGCAATCCAACCTACAAATGGGACTTCTTCTCGCATCTGCCGGAAGCATTGCATCAGCTCACCATCGATTTTAGCGACCGTGGACTGCCCCGCTCTTATCGCCATATTCATGGTTTTGGCAGCCATACTTACAGCTTTATCAATGATCAACAGGAACGCTTCTGGGTTAAGTTCCATATGCGCTGCCAGCAAGGCATCGAAAATCTGATGGACGAGGAGGCGGCAACCTTAATCGGTCAGGATCGTGAAAGTTCGCAACGCGATCTGTTTGAATCGATCGAAAAAGGTGATTTCCCGCGCTGGAAATTTTATGTACAGGTGATGCCGGAGCAGGAAGCCTCCCAGACGCCCTATAACCCCTTTGATTTGACCAAAATCTGGCCGCATGCCGATTATCCGCTGATTGAAGTGGGTGAATTTGAGTTGAACCGCAACCCGGATAACTATTTTGCTGAAGTGGAACAGGTGGCGATGAGTCCTGCCAATATCGTACCGGGCATTGGCTTCTCGCCGGATCGTATGCTGCAAGGTCGGCTGTTCTCGTATGGCGATGCGCACCGCTATCGTCTGGGCGTAAATCATCATCAAATCCCGGTTAATGCGCCAAAATGCCCGTTCCATAATTATCATCGCGATGGGGCGATGCGTATTGATGGCAATAGCGGCAATGGCCCAACGTATGAACCGAACAGCTTTGGCGTATTCCAGGAGCAGCCAGATTTCAGCGAACCCCCGCTCTCGCTGGAAGGCGCCGCCGATCACTGGAATCATCGGGAAGATGAAGATTACTTTAGCCAGCCTCGTGCGCTGTTTGCGCTGATTGGTGATGAAGAACGTCAGCGTATGTTTAAGCGTATCGCCGGAGAACTGGCACAGGTGCCAGAATTTATCCAGCAGCGTCAGATTGCCTTATTTTATCAGGTGGATGAAGTGTATGGTGCTGGCGTCGAACGCGCGCTGCCCGAAGAAAAATAGCCAACAAAAACGGCGGGGAGAAACCCGCCGTTTTATGACTGCTGATACGGCTTAACGACGCGCCAGCAGCAGTCCCATTATCAGCCCGGCGGTCGCACCGATGCCGATGCCCTGCCAGGGTTTTTCATGCACATAATAATCAGCGCGATAAGCAGCTTGTTTGGCGCGATAGTAATAACTGTCGGACGCCTGGCTGACACGTGATTTCACATCGTGCAGCGCCTGCTCCGCTTTAGTTTTGAGCTCAATGTATTTCTGGTCTGTCGGATCGCCCGACGACTTCAACACTTCTTCCAGCGTTTCAGTCAGCAGCGTTAAATCATCATCCAGGCCAGTCTCAAACGGTTCAGTCTGTTTCACCATTATTTTCTCCGTGTACATTGCGAAGCGGTCCATTAACTATAGCCACTAATTTTCGCCCTGCCGCTTTCCCTTGCCAGGAATCACCCGAGTTTACATCCGTTAACGTGTTTTTCCTTTTCACGCTACGCTTGAGACTTGTACAAAGAACCTGAGCCAGACACTGCAAGCGACAATTTCCCTTCGCTTCTTTGATTAATCTGATAAATTTTGTTCAGACTGAATTTTTCAATAACCCGGCTGTCGTATCCACCTGTTGCCTGCGATTATCAGGCCATGTAAGTGCATTACGCACGACAGTCACGACAAACTCGAACAGCTAAGGAAAGATCTCTGGCATGAATCGAAGAATGTTTATGAAAGCGTCAATGGCCTTTTCCGCTGTCAGCGGCATGACCGGCCTGTCAACGCTGTTTGCACAATCCGCCTGGGCAGAAGATGGCATTGCTGACGGAACCGCAGTACGCTTCGATTTTGACGTATTGAAGAAAAAAGCGGCTAATCTGGCAAAACAACCCTGGGGCGGCGCACCGGGTGCGCTTCCAGAAACGCTGGCTACTTTAACGCCGCAGGCGTACAACGACATTCAGTACGATGCAAATCACTCTTTATGGAATAATATTCCCAACCGCGAGCTTGACGTGCAGTTCTTTCACGTTGGCATGGGCTTTAAGCGTCGCATCCGTATGTTCTCGGTTGATAGTGACAGTCGCGAAGCGCGTGAAATCCACTTTCGTCCCGAGCTGTTTAACTACAACAGCGCCAAAGTTGATACTAAACAGCTGGAAGGCAAAACTGATCTTGGCTTCGCCGGCTTCCGTGCCTTCAAAAAGCCTGAGCTGGCCCGCCGCGACATCGTCTCATTCTTAGGCGCCAGCTATTTCCGTGCCGTTGATGATACTTTCCAGTACGGTTTGTCGGCGCGCGGCGTGGCTGTGAATACTTTCAGCAATGGCCAGGAAGAGTTTCCTGACTTTACCGCTTTTTGGTTCGAAACCCCGGCAGCGGATGACACCACTTTTACCTGTTATGCACTGCTGGACGGCGCCAGCCTGACCGGCGCGTACAAGTTCATCATTCATTGCGAAGATAAACGCGTGGTAATGGAAGTGGAAAACCACTTGTATGCCCGCAAAGCCATTCGTCAGCTTGGCATCTCGCCCATGACCAGTATGTTCAGCTGTGGCACCAACGAACGGCGGATGTGCAACACCTATCATCCACAGATCCACGACTCCGATCGACTGGCGATGTGGACCGGCAAAGGCGAATGGATCGCTCGCCCATTGAATAATCCGCAGCGTTTGCAGTTCAACGCCTACGGGGACGAGAACCCCCGCGGGTTTGGTCTGCTGCAGCTTAATCATGATTTCAAGGATTATCAGGACGTTATTGGCTGGTACGACAAACGTCCAAGCTTATGGGTTGAACCAGTCGGAAAATGGGGTAAAGGTGCTATCAATTTGATGGAGATCCCCACTACCGGGGAAACGTTAGATAACGTGGTTTGCTTCTGGCAACCCGCGGAGCCGGTTAAAGCCGGTAGCGAATTAAGTTTCTCCTACAAACTCTACTGGAGCGGCTTACCGCCCGTTCGTAGCGCGTTGGCGCGCGTTGATGCCACCCGCACCGGTATTGGTGGCTTCCCTGAAGGCTGGGCACCTGGCGAACACTTCCCGGATACGTGGTGCCGCCGTTTTGCTATCGACTTCATCGGTGGCGATCTTAAAGCCGCAGCGCCGAAAGGGATTGAACCCGTAATTACCGTGTCTTCCGGTACGTTTAAGCAGGTTGAAATTCTTTATGTCGAGCCGATTGACGGTTATCGCATTCTGTTCGACTGGTATCCAGACAGCGACGCCACCCAGCCGGTAGAGATGCGCCTGTTCCTGCGTACCAAAGATGAGACGCTGAGTGAAACCTGGCTGTATCAGTATTTTCCACCACCACCAGACCAGCGTAAATACGTTGATGACCGGCAAATGACGCCGGGTTAACCGGGCGGCGAGGAAAATTCCTCGCCGTTTTTATTTCTGCATATCAACGTGCGGAATAGCATCTTCAAGATATTCCGCGCTCACCGCCGTGAAACCATGTCGGCCATAGAATGTTTGCAGATGCGCCTGAGCAGAAAGAAATAGGGTGCGATCGGGCCAGTGCTGCTGACAGCAGGTTAACGCCTGCTCCATCAGGCGGTTGCCCAGACTTATGCCGCGCACCTTATCGGAGACGATGACACGACCGATTTTTACCGGGCTTGCTGCATCCATCGGAGAAAGAATGCGCGCGTAAGCGACCAGCTGGTCGCCGTGCATTCCCAGCAGATGACGGTTTTCTGCCAGCAGATCCTGACCATCGACATCCTGATAGGGGCAATTCTGCTCCACCACAAATACCTCACAGCGCAACGCCAGCAAGGCATAAAGCTGTTGCACGCTTAAGTCACGATGATGAAGATCCAGCCAGTTAATTTCCATGCTTTCTCCTTTTTAAAGCCGCCACTATAAATTAACTGCGGCGCCTCTGCATCAACGCGAAACCGGTAAAAAGCGCACATAAAATGGCGGCCAGCCACGGCAAACCGTGTACGGTCAGTGACATCGCCACACCGCCTAATGCCGGCCCCAGCAAAGCGCCAACGCCCCACGCCACAGACAATGCCGCATAAGCTCCGGCCAGTTCCGCGCCCTGGAAATGTTGACCCGTCAGGGTGATGATGACCGTGTAGATTCCGACAAACACGCCTCCCCAACAAAACAGCAATAGCCGCGCCAGCCACAGATGCTGCAACGCCAGCGGCCAGACTAACGCACCAAGAGTCGAGAGTGCGGCCAGCCAGATGATAAGACGATGACGATCGAGACGATCGGCCAGCCAGCCAATCGGTAACTGCAGCACAATCGCACCAACCATCAGAATGGTAATGAATGAAGTTGCCTGCGCTTCGGGCCAGCCAAGATTCATCGCGTAAATCGCCAGCAAATTCATACCTGCCGCTTCCAGCGCGGCATTAAGCAAGGTCGCCGCCAGCGCCAGCGGCAACAACCGCAGCCAGCGGGAAAGTTTATGCGGTACGCTGGATTCGGCGTTGAGCCGCAAATGACGCGAGGCTAATAGCGTTAAGGCCGCCAGCGCCGCTAAGCTGGCAGCGGTGATAAATGCATCTGTTCCACTGCCCTGAAGGGTGAGAATGAACGGGCCAAGGGCAAAACCGAACGACAGCATGGCGGTGTAGGTCGCCAGCATTTTGGCCCGGTTGCTTTCGGTACTTTGCTGATTAAGCCAGGTTTCGGTGACCACCAGCATGACTTCGGTCGCCATTCCTAACAGCAGACGCAGCACAAAACTGCTCCACAGCGGCAAAAAAGGAAAAAGAGTTAACAGTAGCGCAGCAGCGATCAGCGAGGTGATCAGTAAGCCGGTAGCTGAAAAACGGCGGCACAGCGCGGGTAACCCAGGCGCAATCAGTAGCACACCCAACGCGTGCATCGCCGCATTGATACCAATGAATGCCTCGCTATAACCAGCGACGGAGAGGCGCAACGCTATCAGCGGCGAGCTGAGTCCGTAGGTCAGGCCGAAGATAGTCACGGCGAGCAGAACCGCCAGACGGTTACGTGTCATTTCACCACGCTACGCGATGGCGCCCGCTTTTTCTGCCACAGCGCATGACGTAAACGCAGACCCTGCCACAGGCGCAACGGCCATAACTGGCTGGGCTGCGGCTCAATGACGCGCTTCAACAGGCGGACATAATCCAGTACCAGCCCTGGCGTCCAGGTCACTGCCTCTGCCCGGCCACGAATCACGCCAAGTAGCCAGAAATTAGGATCGATAAACAGGCGAAAACCCGCATACAGCTGCTGCGCTAAAATGCCCTCAATCGCCACGTCTAACGCCTGAATCACGGTGGATGAGCAGTTGCGCGCCGTCAGGTTGTAAGCGCTGTCGGCGCTATAGCGCTGCCAGTAATTTTTCAGCGCCTCTTGATTGTAACGCGGGAAGTGAACCTGCTTATCCGGGCGACACCACTCCACCACTTCAACGGCCAGCGACGGCAAAAACCGGCCAGCAACATCATTTTGCTCACTGGCACGTAGCACGGCGCGGAAGTTACTGCTGTCACGATCGATCTCATCGCGCGGATAGTGGCTGATATACAGATCACCGCCCGCTTCCATTGCGGCATGGCCGGTCGAGATCACACCGTTGTGATCGACGGCAGCGATGTAACGATCAATTAACCGATAGCCTTCGCGCACCACACCGGATCCTATCGGCGTCCAGACATACACCGTCAACGGCTGAGTTGGCATCTCAGCGGGAAACGGTGGATGTGAATAGTGGCTGCTGTGCCAGCGCCGCAGTCCGCCAGCCTTAAACAGCGGCAGCACGGTAACCGAGCTGTCTTCCGTTAATAATCGCGCCTGACGCGCCATCAGCAGCAGATGGATGCCGATACTGAACAGCAGCAAGGCAAAACAGAGTGGGACGGCGATGTGATGATGAAATGGCCAGTTACTGATAATCAGAATGCTGAGAATCAGTTCGACAATGCCGGTGATGCAGCGTTTGCGCCAGCGCGCGCCGCGCAACACCAGCGCCGCCGCAATACGAAGCACGCCATCTGCAAAAAATGCGACGCCGAACAATACGGCTGAAACATCATTATTATCTTGCGGGCTGTCGAAAATCAGAAACGCGATGAACAAAAAGCCCATGCCTTTCAGCATAGTGAGCCAGTCAATCAACATTTCTTTGGTCAGGGCTAAAAACATCTGCACCAGCCCTTCAATGATGAACAGGATGGCGAGCATATCCAGCGGCACCGAAAGCAGACCGTCACTGCCAATATCGTAGAGGATTAATGCACAGAGCAACAGCAGCGCTACGCCGCCTAAAGCCAGCCAGGACCAGCGTCTACGCAGTACCTGCGCACCGGTCAGCAAAAAGATCAACTTGATCACGTAACCTCGCAGCTCAGGATGAACACTGCTTAAAGTTAGCAACCCGCGCAGCAGTTGTCAGATTACAGGCAAAAAAGTCAGGCCCAGGGGCCTGACTTTGCGTCTGGGTCACATCCATTATAACGTCTGGATTGCATCCATTACATCAACGGCTGAGCCATCTGCACCAGATTAATCAACGGTTGTGGATACACACCCAACAGCAATACCAGAATCGCAGAAATCAGTACCACCACCCCACCGGCAGTAAATGCCCAGTTAGCTGGCGTGTCGCGGGTGTGCAATTCTGGTGGGCTAAGATACAGACTCACCGTTACACGCAGATAGTAATACAAGCCAATCGCACTCCCCGCGACCACTGCACCGGTTAACCACCACAGATGGGCGCTGACACCGGAAGCGATCACATAGAATTTACCGATAAAGCCCAGCGTCATTGGGATTCCCGCCAGCGATAACATCATCACCGTCATCACCGCTGACAAAACTGGGCGATGCCAGAACAGGCCACGGTAGGAATAAAGTGAATCCGCATCCGGGCCACGATATGGGCTGGACATCAGGCTAACCACGCCAAACGCGCCCAGGCTGCTGAACAGATACCCGGCCAGATAAACTCCTGCCGTTTCCAGCGACAGCTGATGCGATTTCACGGCGATCAACGCCACCAGCAGATACCCAAGGTGGGCGATAGACGAGTAACCTAACAGACGCTTAATGTTGCTCTGCGAGATCGCCATCAGGTTACCAAACAGAATTGACACAAAGGCGATGACACCCAGCACCGTGCGAACAGCTTCGCTGTCGGTAACCGGCGCGTACATAAACAGACGCATAATCACGCCAAAGATAGCAATTTTGCTCGCGGTCGCCAGGAAAGTGGAAACCGGTGCGGGCGCGCCCTGATAAACATCCGGCGTCCAGAGATGGAACGGCACCAGCGACAGCTTAAAGCCAAGACCGATGATCATCATCCCCAGGCCCACCAGCAATAGCGGCTCCTGGATCATGCTGTCATTCAAACTTTTGCCCAGCTCAACGAAGCTCAAACTACCGGAATCGGCATAGACCAGTGCAATACCAAACAGCAGAAATGATGACGCTGCGGCTGACAGTATGGTGTATTTCAGCGCCGCTTCCAGCGAACGTTTCTGGCGGAAAGCGTAACCGATCAAACCAAACAGCGGCAGCGACAGCAGTTCAATGCCGATAAACAGTGCAGCAAGATGATTCGCGCTTGCCAGTACTACGCCGCCTAGCGCAGCAATCAGTACCAGCAGGTAGAACTCATCTTTGTTGTCCGGGAAATCGGCCAGCCATGGATAAGCAAAGGTACAGGTTGCCAGACTCGCCAGCATCACCAGCGCGGTATAAAACATGGAGTAGCCGTCAATGCGCAACAGCGGCGTGACGTCTGTTGGACCGACCTGACCGACAAAATACAGCGAGAACAGTGCGAGATTGAGGCCAATCACCGTCAGCGTGGCGTTAACGAAATGGTTGCGTCGCCAGGCAATGGACAGCATCACAACCACCACCGTCAATCCGACGATCAACAGCGGCAGCAACGCGATCAATTGTTGAGGAGTTATTGTCATGGCGAATTACGGCCTTGTAGTTGAAATTGAAGCGGTAAACCACTGCTGAATATTGCTCATTGCAGCATGCGAAGTGTCCAGAATCGGCTGCGGATAAATGCCCAACAGCACCAGCAGAACCACCAACACACCGATCGTCATGAACTCGCGTGGCGACATGCCCGGCAGCGGCTCTTTTGACTTCGCTTCGCCGTAGTAAGCGCGCTGCATCATGATCAATGAATAAACAGAAGCAAACACCAGACCAAAAGTTGCAATCACGATAATCATCGGTACTACCTGGAAACTACCGGTAAGAATCATAAACTCACCGGCGAAGTTACCTGTACCCGGCATACCGAGGTTAGCGACCGCGAAAAACAGGGACAAACCCGGAATCCACTTGATGCGTGACCACAGCCCGCCCATCTGACGCATGTCGCGCGTATGCAAACGCTCATATAGCTGCCCACACAAGATAAACAGTGCAGCCGCTGACAAACCGTGTGCAATCATCTGTACGACCGCGCCCTGGAACGCCAGTTGGCTACCGGTGTAAATCGCAATTAACACAAAACCCATATGCGAGATCGAGGTGTAAGCAATGAGTCGTTTAATATCGGTCTGGGAAAATGCCATCCACGCACCGTAGAAGATACCGATGATACCGAGCCACATCGCGATCGGCGCGAACTCAGCCGACGCATTCGGGAACAGCGGCAGGCTAAAGCGCAGCAGGCCGTATGCAGCGGTTTTCAACAGAATACCGGCAAGGTCAACAGAACCGGCCGTTGGCGCCTGGCTATGTGCATCGGGTAACCAGCCATGCAATGGCACAACCGGCATTTTCACCGCAAAGGCGATGAAGAAGCCCAGCATCAGCAAATACTCAACGGTGTGCGACATGGGCGTTTTCAACAGCTGTTCGTAGTTAAACGTCCAGACGCCAGTCGCATTGTAATGCACAAACACTAACCCCAGAATGGCAATCAACATCACCAGACCCGATGCCTGGGTATAGATGAAGAATTTGGTTGCCGCCGTAATTCGGGTTTTACCGTCTGACGCTTTATGCCCCCAGAGCGCGATGAGAAAGTACATCGGCACCAGCATCATTTCCCAGAAAAAGAAGAACAGAAACATATCGATGGAGAGGAACACACCGATAACGCCGCCTAAAATCCACATCAGGTTGAGATGAAAGAATCCCTGATATTTGTTGATTTCATTCCACGAACAGAGCACTGCCATCAGGCCGAGCAAGCCGGTCAACACCACCATCAGAAGTGACAACCCGTCAATGGCCAGATGGAAGTTAATCCCGAAGCGCGGGATCCACGGCACGGAGAAGCTCGATTGCCACTGCGGTATACCCGCTGCCTGCGTCAGTGAATAGCCTCCCTGCAACCACAATTGCAGCGAAAGCGCCAACGTCAGTCCCATGGTAAGCAGGGCGATCCAGCGCGGCACCTTCGCGCCGAGGCGCTCGGTCAGCCAGCAGATCAAGCCGCCGACGAAGGGGATTATGATTAGCCAAGGTAGTAACACGGCGTTTAGTTCCCTTTTGTTATCCTGAGTGGGCTATCTTGCTTGCCCTTTCTGCCCCCGAAAGCGTTACAACCTTCCTGTATTTCAATACGTTCGTGTTGTTTTACGCTAACGGTGACAAAACTGACTGCGCCGATGACGCCCTTATATCCCAGGTAATTTTTTACAATCTCGATCGGGAATGAGCGTTTATCTCACCCCACGCAATAACCTTTAAATCACCAACATCAATGCCAGCACGACAACCGCACCAACGCTCATAGATGCGACATACCAGCGCAGATACCCATTTTCACTCACCACCAGACCCTTATTGGCAATGCGTGAAAGCAGCGCAGGCAGGTTCATTAATCCATTAAGCGGATCGCGTTGCAGCAACCACGCAATACCCAGGTACGGTTTAACGAACACTTTATCGTAGAGCCAGTCAAAGCCCCAGGCCGCAAACCACCATGTACCAAAGAAGCGGCCCGGCGCGCTGTTGGCGATGCGGGTGACCAGCTGACGTTTGCCCAGCCACAGCGCGGCAGCAATCAGAATGCCGATAATCGCGACTGCGCCCGAGGTCATCTCCAGCGCCACTTTGCCGCCTTCACCAAACTCATTACCCGGTAATACGCCCGCCAGTGGAGGAGTAATTAACGCGCCAACAAAGGTGGACAGTACCAGCAGCACAATCAGCGGCAGGTGATGGGTAATGCCTTTACCGGCATGGGCATGGATTTTCTCTTCGCCATGGAACACGATGAAGATCATGCGGAAGGTATAAATCGAGGTCAGGAACGCACCGACCAAACCGGCAACCATCAGATTGATATGGCCGTTGGCTAATGCACCAAACAGGATTTCGTCTTTACTGTAGAAGCCTGCGGTAATCAGCGGCAGCGCAGCGAGTGCGGCACCGCCCACCAGGAAGCAGGTATACACCAATGGGATGCTTTTACGCAGTCCGCCCATCTTAAAGATGTTTTGCTCATGGTGGCAGGCCAGGATGACGGAACCTGAAGAGAGGAACAGCAACGCTTTGAAGAACGCGTGCGTCATCAGGTGGAAAATTGCTGCATCCCACGCCTGCACGCCCAATGCCAGAAACATATAGCCGATCTGGCTCATGGTGGAGTAAGCAAGCACACGTTTGATGTCGGTTTGTACCAGTGCGGCAAAACCGGCCAGCACCAGGGTAATGGCACCAATAATGCCAACCAGATGCAGCACTTCCGGCGTCAGCAGGAACAAGCCATGAGAACGGGCGATAAGGTAAACACCCGCTGTTACCATGGTTGCGGCGTGGATCAGTGCTGAAACCGGTGTCGGGCCCGCCATCGCATCGGCCAGCCAGGTCTGCAAAGGTAGCTGGGCTGATTTACCCACTGCCCCGCCTAATAACATCAGGGTCGCCCATTGCAGCATAGGGTTATCAGCAGCGAAATGTGCCGGCGCCAGTTCTACCATCTCACGGAAGTTCAGCGTGCCCAGTTCGTTATAAAGAATGAACAGCGCAAACGCGAGGAACACATCACCGACACGCGTAATGATGAAGGCTTTCATCGCCGCTTTGCCGTTGTCTGGATTGGTGTAGTAAAAACCAATCAGCAGGTAAGAACACAGCCCCACGCCTTCCCAACCCAGATACATCAGCATCAGGTTATCGGCCAGCACCAGAACGACCATGCTGGCGATAAACAGGTTGGTATAAGCGAAGAAGCGCGAATAGCCCTCTTCACCGCGCATATACCAGGATGCGAACATATGGATAAAGAAGCCCACACCGGTCACTACCGATAACATGGTCAGCGACAAACCATCCAGTGTCAGATTCACCTGAATATTAAAGTGACCGACCTGCATCCAGGTCCAGAGCGCCTGGTTGAAAACCTGCTGGCCGTTAGCGAAGAAGTCGAAACCTGCATACACCGTTACCAGTGCCGCCAGTCCAACCGATCCCATGCCAACCGTTGCCGACAGGTTCTCTGACCAGCGGCCGCGAGAAAACGCTAACAGCAGAAAGCCAATCAGCGGAAACAGTACAGTTAAATAGAGAAGATTCATCCGCGCATCTCGCTCACAGTATCAATGTTCATCGTCTGACGACGACGATAAAGCTGGAGCAGCAGCGCCAGGCCAATACTGGCTTCGGCTGCAGCAAGGCTGATCGCCAGGATATACATCACCTGGCCATCGGCCTGACCCCAGTAGCTTCCCGCCGTGACTAATGCCAGCGCCGCTGCGTTGATCATGATTTCAAGACCAATCAGCATAAACAGCAGATTGCGGCGTAGCACCAGTGAAGTCAGTCCCAGGACAAACAGCACAGCGGCCAGAATCAGTCCATGTTGTAGAGGGATCATGCTTGCTCCTTATTCACTTGCTGAGCGTCAACCTGGCGATGACTCAGCATTTCACCTGCACGTTTTTCGCGCCCGATATGGAACGCCACCACCAAACCGGCCAGCAGCAGCATAGACGCCAGCTCAACCGCCAGAACATAGGGGCCGAATAACAGGATACCAACCGCTTTCGCGTCAATAACTTTGCCGTCAATGCCTTGATCATTTGCAGTCAGAATGGCGTAAACCATCACGATCAGCAGCAGCAGCGACACGATGCCTGGACCGATCCATAGTGAAGGTTTCAGCCATTCACGCTCCTGCTTCTCTGTGGCTTTACCCAGGTTCAGCATCATCACCACAAACACAAACAGCACCATAATGGCCCCGGCGTAAACGATGATTTCCAACGCGCCGGCGAAGTAAGCGCCCATAGAGAAAAACACACCGGCAATCGACAGCAGCGAAACGATCAGGTACAGCAACGCATGTACCGGATTAGTGTGGGTGATAACGCGCAACGTCGTTAGCACCGCCACCAGCCCGCAAAGATAAAACGCAAATTCCATGCCCTGCTCCTTAAGGTAATAGGCCTTTGACGTCGATAGGTTTGGCTTCGTTTTCCGCCTCGCCTTTGTCTTTGCCGTCAATTGCCATACCCGCCATGCGGTAGAAGTTGTACTCGGGATATTTACCCGGCCCCGAAATCAGCAGATCGCCTTTCTCGTATACCAGAACCTGACGTTTAAACTCGCCAAGCTCGAAATCTGGCGTCAGCTGAATGGCTGTTGTCGGGCAGGCTTCTTCGCACAGACCACAAAAGATGCAGCGTGAGAAGTTGATACGGAAAAATTCTGGATACCAGCGGCCATCTTTCGTTTCAGCTTTCTGCAACGAAATACAGCCCACCGGACACGCTACTGCACACAGATTACAAGCAACACAACGCTCTTCACCGTCGGGATCGCGCGTCAATACGATACGACCGCGGTAACGTGGCGGCAGATAAACCGGCTCTTCCGGGTACATTTGCGTTTCGCGTTTGGCGAAGGCATGCATGCCTATCATCCAGATACTGCGAACTGTCGTGCCGAAGCCAACGACAAGATCTTTTAAAGTCATTTGTTAACCCCTTACTGCGCTGTATAGAGGATCACTGCGGCGGTCGCCAGCAGGTTCAACAGCGTCAACGGCAGACACACTTTCCAGCCGAACGACAGCACCTGGTCATAGCGTGGACGCGGAAGCGCAGCACGAATCAGGATGAACATCATCATAAAGAACGCCGTTTTGATGGCGAACCAGATGAACGGCGGCAGGAACGGTCCTTGCCAGCCACCAAAAAACAGCGTGACAATCAGCGCGGATACGGTGGTAATCGCCACATATTCACCCACAAAGAACAGACCGAACTTCATCCCGGCGTATTCGATGTGATACCCATCGGCCAGCTCTTGCTCTGCTTCGGGTTGGTCAAATGGATGACGGTGACATACCGCAACGCCCGCAATGCAGAAAGTCAGGAAGCCGAAGAACTGTGGAATGATATTCCACAGATGCGCCTGGCTATTCACGATGTCATTCATATTGAATGAACCCGCTTGCGCTACCACACCCATCAGCGACAGGCCAAGAAACACTTCGTAGCTCAGCGTCTGCGCAGAAGCACGCATCGCCCCCAGCAGCGAATATTTGTTATTGCTCGACCAACCGGCAAACAGCACCGCGTAAACGGCAAGTCCAGCCATCATCAGGAAAAACAGCAGACCGATGTTCAGGTCCGTGACCATCCAGGTTGGCGATACCGGCACAATCGCAAACGCCAGTAACAACGACACAAAGGCAATAACCGGCGCCAGGGTAAAGATAAAGCGATCGGTAAACGGCGGGACCCAGTCCTCTTTAAAGAACATTTTGATCATATCAGCCGCTAACTGCAGCGAGCCGCCCCAGCCCACACGGTTAGGCCCGTAACGGTTCTGGAACAGGCCGAGCAAACGACGCTCGGCAAAACTCATAAACGCACCACAGGCCACCACCACCAGTAAAATGACGATGGCTTTGACGATGGCCAGCAGAATGTCAATAACGTCCGGTGTTAACCAGCTCATTGCGTCGCCTCCTGCAGTTTGTCAATCTGGCCGTTTGCCAGGAATGGCGGAACGCCCGGCATACCCAGCGGCAAACCAACCTGGCCTGCCTGCAATGCTGTTGAAAAACGCACTGGCAAACGCAACGTTTCACCGAAGCAGGTGAACTCAACGGCAGCGCCATTGTTGACGCCCAGTCTGGCGGCATCGTCTGGGTTGATCACCAGCATCGGCTGCGGCATACGCTGTTGGAAGGTAGGCGAACGTTGGGTCATCTCTTCGCTACCAAACAGCTGATAGTAAGGCGCAACACGCCAGTGATCGCCGCTCACGAATGAGGACGGCACATTACTGAACCACGGCAGTTGCGTATCGCTGGCTTCAAACAGACGTACACCTGGATCGCCGTTACGCAATTTGCCCCCCACTTCAGCCTGGAATTTGTTCCAGGCCTGCGGAGAGTTCCAGCCTGGCGCCCAGGCAAAAGGAATCTGCGAACGTGCGGCACCTGGCTGGTTGTTTCCTTCCATTGAGAAGGTAAACATGGTGTCTTTATCCTGCGGCTGGCGCGGCTCGTGTACGCTGATATTCGCGCGAGCAGCAGTACGTCCGCTGGAACGGTGCGGTGAACGTGACAGTTTCTGACCACGAATGCGGAAGCTGGCATCCGGCGCCGCGTCTTTGACGCCTTTCAGCTGGGGCAGTTTCGCCACAACGGCATCAATTACGTGATCCAGCTGTGTCCAGTCAACCTGACGGCTTTCCAGCGTGCTATGCAGCGAATGCAGCCAGCGCCAGCTTTCCAGCATCACAATGCTGTTATCGTAGTAAGAAGGATCATAAACCTGGAAGAAACGCTGAGCGCGTCCTTCATGGTTTATTGAGGTGCCGTCACTTTCTGCAAAACTGGCGGTGGAGAATATTAAGCCTGCTTTTTCTAACGTCGCGGTACGCTGATGATCGACCACAATAACGTTGTTTGCGTTAGCTAAGGCTTCATCAACCAGGGCTTTCGGCGCGTGGCGATACAAATCGTTTTCCAGCACCACCAATGCATCGGCTTCACCGTTACGCAGTTGTTCCAGCGCGTTATCCAGCGGCTGTCCCCCCATCAGGCCAAGCCCCATGCTATTAGCCTGTCCCGCCAGCAGGGTAATGCCCACATCCGCGCCACGCGTTTTCAGCGCTTTGGCAACGTTAGCGGCTGCTTCGATCATCGCGCTGCTGCCGGAGTGAGTACCGGAGATAATTAACGGCTTTTTGGCACCGGCTAATGCCTGTACCACGACATCCAGCTTGCCGTTCAGGCTGCTATCGAAATCGCTAACGGCTGGTGCGGTTTCATCAAGCGCATTGGCAATCGCGAAGCCCAGACGAGCCTGATCTTCAACCGGTGCGCGGTAGCTCCAGGCAGCAATATCATCAAGGCGGGTTTCATCGACGTTAGTGACAAACAGCGGATGTTTAGCATGTTGACCGATATTCATAATGGCGGCGATTTGCCAGTCGGCTACTTTTTGCGCGGCAGCCATTTCACGTGCTTTACCTTTTACCGCCTGACGAACGGACAGCGCGACACGTGCGCCAACCTGGGTTAAATCTTCCCCCAGCACCAGCACCGCATCATAGCTTTCCATTTCACGTAGTGAAGGCGTGTAGATTCCACCTTCTTGCAGCACTTTCAGCATCAGTTCAAGGCGAGCCTGCTCACCTGCTGGCATACCCGTAGAGAAATTCTCTGCCCCAACCAGTTCACGCAGCGCGAAGTTGCTTTCAATGCTGGCACGCGGCGAACCGATACCAATGACTTTCTTCGCCTGACGCAATACATCGGCGCCTGCGTTTACCGCTTGCTCTGCATTGAGCATGACCCAGTCATTGCCGCGCAGCAGCGCCGGATGACGTGGACGATCTTTAAGATTGACATAACCATAACCAAAGCGACCCCGGTCACAGAGGAAGTAATGGTTTACGGTGCCGTTATAGCGGTTTTCAATACGACGCAGTTCACCATAACGCTCGCCTGGACTGGTGTTACAGCCAACGCTGCATTGCTGGCAAATGCTTGGCGCAAACTGCATGTCCCATTTACGGTTGTAGCGTTCTGAATGCGTTTTATCGGTAAAGACACCCGTTGGGCAGATTTCGACCAGATTGCCGGAGAACTCGCTTTCCAGCGTGCCGTCTTCTGGGCGACCAAAATAAACGTTGTCATGGGCGCCATACACACCGAGATCGGTGCCGTCTGCGTAATCTTTGTAATAACGCACGCAGCGATAACAGGCGATACAGCGGTTCATTTCATGAGAAATGAACGGGCCGAGATCCTGATTACGGTGGGTACGTTTAGTGAAGCGATAACGACGGAAGCTGTGGCCGGTCATGACGGTCATGTCCTGAAGGTGGCAGTTACCGCCCTCTTCACAGACCGGACAATCATGCGGATGGTTGGTCATCAACCACTCAACCACACTTTCACGAAACTCTTTGGCTTCGCCATCATCAATAGAAATAAACGTGCCGTCAGAAGCCGGTGTCATGCAGGACATGACAAGACGGCCGCGGGTATCTTCGGCATTCTGGAATTGCTTCACCGCACACTGGCGGCAGGCCCCAACGCTTCCCAGCGCTGGATGCCAGCAAAAATAAGGAATATCAAGGCCCAGAGAAAGACACGCCTGCAACAGGTTGTCCGCTCCGTTCACATCATATTCTTTACCGTCTACATGGATTGTAGCCATAGTGAACATGCTTCCGTAAGGCTCGTTGGACACGAGCGTTAATCATATTCCTGACCCTGACCACGTCAGGGACAGCGGCGCAAGGCCCGTTTCCGTATGCTGCGGTGAATTACCAGCGCGCTTTCAGCAGGTTTGGCTGAATACCGCCTATCGAACGGGCATTGCCAAATACCTGCGGCGCTATGCCGGCTTCAAACTCTTCACGGAAATATTTGATCGCGCTTTGCAGCGGCTCGACGGCACCTGGCGCATGTGCGCAAAAGGTTTTACCTGGGCCAAGCTGGCGGCAAAGCTGCTGCAAGGTTTCAATATCCCCTGGCTGGCCCTGCTTTTGCTCCAGCGCACGCAAAATCTTCACGCTCCACGGCAAACCATCGCGGCACGGCGTACACCAGCCGCACGATTCGCGTGCGAAGAACTCTTCCAGGTTGCGTACCAGCGACACCATATTGATCTCATGATCAACCGCCATCGCCAGCGCGGTACCCAAACGGCTGCCTGCTTTACCAATACTGGCAAATTCCATCGGCAGATCGAGGTGCTCATCGGTCAGGAAGTCTGTTCCCGCGCCGCCCGGCTGCCAGGCTTTGAAGCGCAGACCATCCCGCATACCCCCCGCATAATCTTCGAGAATTTCTCGTGCAGTAATGCCAAAAGGAAGCTCCCAGACGCCAGGGTTTTTGACCCGTCCCGAAAAGCCCATCATTTTGGTGCCGGCATCATCGCTTTTTGAAAGACCTTTATACCACTCCACGCCGTTAGCGAGGATAGCGGGCACGTTTGATAACGTTTCCACGTTGTTGACGCAGGTAGGTTTACCCCAGGCACCGGCGCTTGCCGGAAAAGGCGGCTTAGAACGTGGGTTGGCCCGACGTCCCTCCAGAGAGTTAATCAGTGCCGTTTCTTCCCCGCAGATATAACGCCCTGCACCGGTATGCACAATCAGCTCAAAATCAAAGCCAGTACCGAGAATATTTTTGCCCAGGAAACCGGCTTCAGTGGCTTCAGCAATCGCGCGGCGTAGATGCACTGCGGCTTCAATATATTCGCCACGCAGAAAGATATAGCCGCGATAGGCTTTCAGCGCGAATGCACTGATTAACATCCCTTCCACTAACTGGTGTGGCATTTGCTCCATCAATAGGCGGTCTTTGTAGGTGCCTGGCTCCATTTCATCGGCGTTACACAGCAGGTAACGGATGTTCATGGATTCATCTTTTGGCATCAGGCTCCATTTCAGGCCCGTGGAGAAGCCTGCGCCGCCACGCCCTTTCAGCCCTGAATCTTTGACCAGCGCCACGATTTCATCAGGCGCCATACCGTTTAGCGCTTTTTCAGCACCGGCGTAACCGTTTTTGCTGCGATATTCATCAAACCACACCGGCTGCTTATCGTCGCGCATGCGCCAGGTCAGGGGATGAGTTTCAGCAGTACGAATGATCTGTTTCATTGTCATTGATACTGCTCCAGTAACGAGGCGATAGATTCCGGCGTCAGGTGGACGTGGGTATCTTCATCCACCATCATGGTCGGCCCTTTATCGCAATTGCCCAGACAGCAGGTTGGCAGCAGCGTGAAGCGACCATCTGCGGTAGTTTGTCCCGGTTTGATATTCAGGTTCTGCTCCAGCGCGGCCTGAATCCCCTGGTAACCGGTAATGTGGCATACCACGCTGTCGCAATAGCGAATCACATGGCGACCAACCGGCTGGCGGAAAATCTGGCTATAAAATGTCGCCACGCCTTCTACATCACTGGCAGGAATACCCAAAACTTTTGCAATGGCGTGAATAGCGCCGTCCGGCACCCATCCGCGCTGCTTCTGCACGATCTTCAGCGCTTCAATAGACGCTGCGCGCGCATCTTCGTAATGATGTTTTTCGTGCTCAATGGCGTGATGCTCTTCCGCGCTTAGCACGAAGACCTCGTTTGGGTCGATCGTTTTAACTGCAATGTATTGATCGTGCATAATTAGCGGTCCACGTCTGACATAACAAAATCGATACTACCGAGATATACGATCAGATCGGATACCAGGCTGCCGCGGATCACCGATGGGATCTGCTGCAGATGCGGGAAGCTCGGCGTACGCACACGGGTGCGGTAGCTCATGGTGCTGCCATCGCTGGTCAGGTAGTAACTGTTGATTCCTTTGGTCGCCTCGATCATCTGGAAGGATTCATTGGCTGGCATTACCGGCCCCCAGGAAACCTGCAGAAAGTGCGTGATCAAGGTTTCAATGTGTTGCAGCGTACGCTCTTTCGGTGGCGGCGTGGTCAGCGGATGATCCGCTTTGAACGGACCTTCCGGCATGTTTTTCAGACATTGCTCCAGAATGCGCAGCGATTGCCACATCTCTTCCATTTTTAGCTGTACCCGGGTGTAAGCATCGCTGATGCCTGCACCTACCGGGATTTCAAAGTCGAAATTTTCGTAGCCTGAATAGGGGCGCCATTTGCGCACGTCAAAATCGAGACCGGTGGCACGCAGGCCCGCGCCAGTCGTTCCCCACGCCAGCGCTTCTTCCATATTGTAAGCAGCAACGCCCTGCGAGCGGCCCATTAACACGGAGTTACGTAACGCGGCTTTGTCATATTCCTTCAGACGCTTCGGCATCCAGTCGAGGAAGTCACGCAGCAAACGCTCCCAGCCTTTCGGCAGATCGTGCGCGACACCGCCAATACGGAACCATGCCGGATGCATACGGAAGCCGGTGATCGCTTCCACAACATCATAAATTTTTTGCCGATCGGTAAAGGCAAAGAACACTGGCGTCATGGCGCCAACGTCCTGAATAAAGGTGGAGATATACAGCAGGTGACTGCTAATGCGGAACAGTTCAGACAGCATCACGCGAATAACGTCGACGCGATCCGGCACCACAATGCCAGCCAGCTTTTCAACCGCCAGCACGTAAGGCATTTCATTAACGCAGCCGCCGAGGTATTCAATACGATCGGTATAGGGAATGTAGCTGTGCCATGACTGGCGCTCGCCCATCTTCTCTGCACCGCGATGGTGATAGCCCACATCGGGTACGCAGTCGACGATCTCTTCACCATCCAGCTGCAAAATGATGCGGAAAGCACCATGCGCTGAAGGGTGGTTAGGGCCAAGGTTGAGGAACATGAAGTCTTCGCTGGCGGTGCCGCGCTTCATGCCCCACTCTTCTGGCTTGAAGGTCAGCGCCTCCATCTCCAGATCTTCCTTCTGTTTCGTCAACGTGAAGGGATCAAATTCGGTTGCACGCGCAGGGTAATCTTTACGCAGCGGGTGGCCTTCCCATGTCGGCGGCATCATGATGCGCGTCAGGTGTGGGTGCCCATCAAACGTGATACCAAACATCTCCCACGTTTCGCGCTCATACCAGTTTGCATTGGCGAAAAGTTTTGTGATGGTCGGCACGTGCATGTCGTTTTCAGATAAAGCGACCTTGAGCATGATGTCGCGATTACGTTCAATCGACAGCAGATGATAAAAAACGGAAAAATCCGCGGCAGGTAACCCTGCGCGGTGGGTACGTAAACGCTCATCCATACCATGTAAGTCATATAACATGACGTAAGGCCTGGCTAATTTACGCAAGAATTCAGTGACTTCCAGTAGCTGTTCACGCTTTACCCAAACAACCGGAATGCCGGTACGGGTAGCCTGAACGGTAAAAGCATCTGGTCCAAAACGATTACGCAGCTCGCCGATCACCGGATCATCCAGATGGTCCCGGGTTTGCCATGCTGGCTGAGCGAGATCTTGCGTGGTCAAATCTGTCATACGTTACTCACCATTCCGGCCTGTAATCAGGCGCTCAAATGAAGGCGTCAGGATGGGGCCGTGCATTAAATTCTGATGTTATGCTGCGGGCGCTAAATCCATCCATATACGGTTAGCTTAAACTTCGTCTGGTGTGCGCAGATTGGTAACCGCAATACGCTCGCCGCGCTTTCTCTCGCGCTCAGACTGCATATTGGCGCGATACACGCCCTGATCACCAACAACCCAGGAAAGTGGGCGGCGCTCTTTACCGATCGATTCTTGCAGCAGCAACAGCGCCTGCATATAAGCTTCTGGACGTGGCGGGCAACCTGGAATGTACACATCTACCGGCAGGAATTTATCAACGCCCTGAACCACGGAGTAGATGTCGTACATGCCGCCCGAGTTCGCGCAGGCTCCCATAGAAATCACCCATTTCGGTTCCAGCATTTGGTCATACAGACGCTGAATAACCGGGGCCATTTTGGTAAACGGCGTACCGGCGATCACCATGAAATCGGCCTGACGTGGAGAGGCACGCATAACTTCTGCGCCAAAACGCGCCACGTCATGCACCGCAGTAAAAGACGTGGTCATCTCAACGTAACAACAGGAAAGCCCAAAGTTGTACGGCCAAAGGGAATTTTTACGTCCCCAGTTCACCATATCGTGCAGGGCATTTTCGAGCTTGCCCATATAAACGCTGCGATGAACGTGCTGCTCCAGCGGATCGCTGACGATTTCCTGCTTTTGCAGAGGATAACGGTCGTTATCACCGCCGTTTGGGTCTATGCGGGTGAGCGTATAGTCCATCTTATTGCCTCTCTTTTACTGCTTGTGAGGATTGGTGTGGCTGATCGTGTTGGTCTTAACCACGATGCGGCGACGTGCAGGAGCCCAATCCAACGCACCAATGCGCACCAGATAGACCAAGCCCGCCAGGAGCACCAAAATGAAAATTGCGGCTTCCACAAAGCCAACCCAACCGCTTTCACGGATTGAAGTCGCCCATGCGTATAAAAAGAGGGCTTCGACGTCGAAAATCACGAAAAACATCGCAACCAGATAAAATTTTGCCGAAAGGCGGAGATGGGTATCACCAACGGATTCAATACCAGACTCAAACGGCGTGTCTTTATAGCGGGCGCGTGCTCTGCCGCCTAACAGCCATCCTCCGGTCAACATAAAGGCACAAAGGCCGAATGCGATGACAATAAATACGATAAACGCCCAATGATGAGCGATGATTTCGGTGGTTGTAGACATACTCTTTGCTTACTCATCAAAAGTGGCATTGGCATCCTGCACGAGTTCTGGCAGCAGACTCACCACATAGATTCAAGGGAAGGATGAAAAAACCTTATAAACTTTGCTGTTATTATTTAAATAAGCAGCAATTTTATGGGGTTTTTTACTCCTTTCTATAACCTTTTGTCAACTTTGACAAAAGTATCCAAACTTTATTTTACACCTGCATCATATTATTAACATATGATGCCTCTCACGTCAGCTAAATCGCTTCAGTCTGTAAGGTTAATTTTAGTGTAGCGGTATCCACACGCATGAATCGTGCATTTAACAAACATATTTTGACAGGATTCACAGGGTTTTCCTTCCCCTTCACAGGGGTATTTTTTTGATCCAGAACACAGTTCTGTCCTTTTCGCGCTAAAAATCACCAATCCAAAAACACTTTCGAAATAAGTTTTTCAATTTTTCGGCTGAAGGATTTCATTCGATGATAAAACCGAAAATAATTTCATTTTGAAATTACTGGCAGTTTTTTGACGGGGGATGGCAGTACGTATGAAGCAGGTTAAAGCTCATAAAATAAGCCTCTTATTCCATCTGAAGAACAAGAGGCTTATTTTGGGCTTTTTTACGGTGATGCAAAAAGCAGCGAAGGTATTAACGGCCTACAGGGTTACTCTTCGTCATCCAGCAGAAATGTACCGTCTGGATTCGCGCTGAGATTGTAAGGATCGTTAGTAGATTGCATCGCGTTAAAAATGGCTAATGCCAATTCATTATCGCTGTCCGGGTTACGGCACAGCAGATATTGCGTATCTGGTAGCACAGGCAGGCCTTCAGCTGCGCCCATTACACGCAGTTCCGGGCTCATCATTTCAACCGGACGCGCCGTTACACCCAGTCCCGCTTTAACCGCTGCACGTACTGCGGCTAATGTTGAAGCAACGTAAGAAATGCGCCATGGGATACCCGCTTCGTTGAGATGGTCAATGGCCATATCACGATACGGGCTTGGCTCATCCAGCAGGACCAGTGGAATAGCTTCACCACGCTGGAAAATATAATCAGCGGCGCAATACCATAAAGTCGGCGAAGTACGCAGAACCTGGTAAGTAAAATTCCCTGGGCTGGAAGTCGTGATGACCAGATCCACTTCGCCCTGGTTCAGCATTTCCATCATGAATGGATTACGCTTCACGCGGACATCAATCGCGAGTTTTGGATAAACCGATGTCACGCGGTTTAGTAAAAACGGCAGAATGGTGTCTGAAGTATCATCAGATGCACCAATCGTCAGGACGCCCTGAATATTGCTATACATCAATGAAGTACAGGCTTCATCATTGAAGCGGAGGATTTTTCTGGCGTAACCCAGAAGCTGAATGCCGTGTTCGGTTAGCAGTTTATTACGTCCATGTCTGGCAAAAAGCTCTTTACCTACCAATTGCTCCAGACGTTGCATTTGCTGACTGACTGCTGACTGGGTTCGGCAGACTGCTGCAGCCGCGGCCGCAAAAGTATTCAAATCTGCAACGGCAACGAAAGTTCTCAGCAGATCGAGGTCGAGATTAAGTATCGGACGATTTGCATTAGTCATGTTTTTTCTTCACTTATAAGATTTTTACGAATTACTTCCCTGGTGTTATTACATGGCTTATCAAAGAGATAAGCGGTAATAGTGCTTAATGCAGCCCTGTGTGAAGGCTGGCATAAAATTTTTTGGAACGGATACAGACGAAATTTATCCCGCTTGATGGGGTAAAACGACGTCGTATAGACAGATACAACTTCTGAGTCGAAGGCGCTGGGTGCGCAAATGCAGTAAGCTGCGTAGTTGTCTAAACTCCCGCCAAAACACACACTGCGGGACAAAAAAGGGCTTCGCATTCTCATGACGCTTGGTGAATAAAGGCGTCAAATAATAAATTATACTTAATCATTTTTAGCTTCAAAATGGAAATGATTTTGTGAAAAGCACTGTAAATTTTGACCACAGGCCATTTTGAGCACATCCTGCCACACCTCCGGCTCATTTTTAACACTCCGGTTTATAAAATGTATAAGCGAAGCGGTAAAATGTGCCTGAAATGCACTTCATGCAGGCTCTACGGGGCTTTCAGAAGGGTAGAGTGATCCGGCTGGATTTTGCGCTAACGACAATGATCATCAGGTATATTTATTAATACTTAAGCATTGCAGCTCCCCTGTGTGTAAAAATCGGCCATCAATGCAATATCGTTTAACTATTTCGTCTGGCGCTTATTTTATCTCACTCTCTAATGTGTAAAACAGCGCAATGCCCTTGCAGTTAACTGTCTGGATTGTCGGCTTTCCAGCCTTTCCCTACTGATCCAGTCAAAAATATTACAAACTATTATTTATTCGGTTTGTTTAGCTGATTTAAAGCTAAATGTATATTTTTTCCACCATGCCGGGTCTAAAAAAATGCTTAACACGCCAAAACCAATAAGCGCCCTTCTTTTGTGTTCATCAGAAGAGTACATTGTGCTGGTTTGATTTCTGTGGCAGGTAAAAGGATTCTGCCCATAAAGGCGATAACGATGACTTTTCAAATTGATAAATCCGGAAAGCTGGAAAATGTTTGCTATGACATTCGCGGTCCGGTGTTAAAAGAGGCTAAACGTCTCGAAGAAGAAGGCAATAAAGTCCTTAAGTTGAATATTGGCAATCCAGCGCCATTTGGCTTTGAGGCGCCCGATGAAATTCTTGTCGATGTCATTCGCAACTTACCTGGCGCACAAGGCTACTGTGATTCCAGGGGGCTCTATTCAGCGCGTAAAGCAATCATGCAGTATTACCAGGCGCGTGATATGCGTGACGTAACGGTTGAAGATATCTATATCGGCAACGGCGTTTCTGAACTGATTGTTCAGGCGATGCAGGCATTGCTTAATAGCGGTGATGAAATGCTGGTTCCTGCGCCTGATTATCCTTTGTGGACGGCAGCCGTTTCGCTATCAAGCGGCAAGGCGGTGCATTACCTGTGTGATGAATCGGCAGACTGGTTTCCCGACCTGAATGACATCCGCAGCAAAATCACGCCGCGCACGCGCGGTATCGTGATTATTAACCCGAATAACCCAACCGGCGCGGTTTATAGTAAAGAATTACTGCTGGAAGTGGTCGAGATCGCGCGTCAGCATAATCTGATTATTTTTGCCGATGAGATTTACGACAAAATCCTTTACGACGAAGCGCAACACCATTCCATCGCTGCGCTCGCGTCCGATCTTCTTACCGTAACCTTTAACGGCTTGTCTAAAACCTATCGCGTGGCGGGTTTCCGTCAGGGGTGGATGGGGTTAAACGGGCCGGAGAAGCACGCCAAAGGGTACATCGAAGGGCTGGGAATGCTCGCCTCTATGCGTTTGTGTGCCAATGTTCCTGCACAGCATGCCATTCAGACCGCACTGGGTGGGTATCAAAGTATCAGTGAATTTATTGTTCCGGGTGGACGCTTATACGAGCAACGTCAGCGAGCCTGGGAACTAATTAATGATATTCCCGGCGTGAGCTGCGTGAAGCCGCAAGGCGCGCTTTATATGTTTCCACGTATAGACGCCAAAAAATTTAACATTTTCGACGATCAGAAAATGGTGCTGGACTTCCTGCTGCAGGAAAAAGTGTTGCTGGTACAGGGCACGGCTTTCAACTGGCCCTGGCCGGATCATCTGCGCATTGTCACGCTGCCACGCGTTGATGACCTGGAGATGCGATCAATAAATTTGGCCGTTTCCTGCAAGGCTACCGTCAGTAATCACGCCCGCGTATACTGTTGGTATTTCGGGGAGGGTTCGCCTCTCCCCTGCCTGCAAACAGGGACCACTATGACTCAAAGCCATTTTTTTGCCCACCTTTCCCGGCTCAAACTTATTAACCGCTGGCCGCTGATGCGCAACGTGCGCACTGAAAATGTCTCCGAGCATAGCCTGCAAGTGGCGATGGTTGCACACGCTTTAGCCGTCATCAAAAATAAAAAATTTGATGGCGATCTCAACGCCGATCACATCGCGATGCTGGCGCTTTATCATGATGCAAGTGAAGTCTTGACCGGGGATTTACCCACACCGGTAAAGTATTACAACGCGCAAATCGCGCATGAATATAAAAAAATTGAGAAAATCGCTCAGCAGAAGCTAATAGAAATGTTGCCTGCCGAATTGCAGGACGTCTATCGCCCGTTGATTGATGAGCATCTGCATAGCGAAGAAGAGCAATCGGTCGTGAAGCAAGCCGATGCGCTCTGTGCATATGTGAAATGTCTTGAGGAGTTATCCGCAGGGAATAATGAATTTTTGCTGGCAAAAGCACGGCTGGAAAAAACCCTGGCACAGCGACGCTCGCCGGAAATGGATTATTTTGTGACGGTGTTTATTCCCAGCTTTAATCTGTCACTGGATGAAATTTCTCAGGATACGCCGCTGTAAAAAGCGGCTTTCGCCGCCCTTTAGTTCCGGACATTCAACGTAAATTGCCCGTCAGCCAGTTTAGTGATGTGCAACGACGCTAACGAAGTAAGCTGAATAGTCACTTCATTGAGACGCGGCGTATCTACTGGCGCATTCGTCGCAATGACAGCACAGCCCGCGTTCAGACCCGACAGAATTCCCGCCGGCGCATCTTCTACCACGACGCAAGCGCCAGGGGCTAAACCTAACTTTTTCGCCCCTAAAAGATAAGGATCAGGCTCTGGCTTCCCCTTCAATACTTGCTCAGCAGTGATGAATACAGAAGGTTGCGGTAACCCAGCGGCTTTATGGCGTGCATGTGCGACCGGTACAGAACCGGACGTTACAATTGCCCAGGGGATCTGCAGTTCATCCAGCTGAGACAGTAAGGCTTTCGCTCCCGGCAACGCCCGCACACCCTCGGTGTCTTCCGCTTCCGTTTTTTCCAACGCTAAAAACTCTGCCTGAATGGCCTCTTCAGATTGCCCCGCCATAAAATGACGCAGCGAAGTGATCGCCTGCTTACCATGAATAAAGCTCAGAATTTCATCGGGTGCAATGTTATGCCGTGTTCCCCAGTAACTCCACGCCCGTTCTACTGCGGGCAACGAATCCACTAATGTGCCATCTAAATCAAATAAAAACCGCTGTACGTCACACGTCACTCCTCATCAGGCGTTAATCACTTGCGCAATTTCATTCGCGCTTAAATGGTATTGACGCGGACAAGTCTGCCACAATGCCAGCATGCGTTGGTATTTTTCCCACATTGGGGTTTGCGCATTGAAGCCGTGCGTGCCTGAATCAAACTGGGTGTAGCGCCCTTCACTGTTCACCATAAAGCGAATATAGCTAAAATAAGGTGCTTCGGTGGCCGCATCAAAGCCGAGAAAGGCCAGACGGCGCGCCTCAAGCTGGCCTTTTTCTTTAAGATTTGACCAGGAAACTTGCAGTGCGTGGTGCATTTCCATAATGTCAATCAGCGTGCGGCAGGTAACCTCGCTAAGCTCACCAAAGTCTTTATCCAACTCACGCATCTGCAAACCATAACCGCGTTCGATGATAGTTTGGTAGCGGCGGAAACGTTCGGCATTTTCCGGCTCCAGCATTGCCATTATCTTGTATTGATTGGTAAGAATGAATCGTTGTGCGTGGGTCATTTCCATCATTTACTCCTGGGCCAGCTAAACCGCTTAAGTTTTATATGACAGAGAAATGATTACACAAGGTTAGCGACGCGGGTATCTCCGCATCGCTTTTCTTTGATTTGACCGCAGGATCCGCGCAAATTTTTATCTGTGCAGCGATCTTAATGGATTAAAGATCGTCAAGGAAAGTGCGATCAAGTTGTTTAAAGGCACGCTTTAACACATCGGCCAGCGCCTGATAAGTGGGTTTGCCTTCAACGGGCGCAATGGCCTGTCCCGCTTCTTCCAGCCTGGCGCGAACTTCATGGAACCAGTTCAGCAGCGTGGGGGGTAACGGCGTTATGGAGCGCTTACCTAACCACCACAAGCCTTGCATTGGCAGGCTACAGGCAAATAATGCGGTAGCAACAGCCGGGCCGAGATGGCCGCCCAACGCAATTTGCCAGCTCAGCGTAAACACCGCCAGCGGCGGCATAAAACGAATCGCGAAACGGGTAGCCGTCGAGACGCGATTTTCAGGAAAAATGGGCGCAAGGCGTTTGTCACTTGGCCAGGTCTTCATATAGTGCTGTCCGCACTGGAACATGCGGAACCAGCCGGTATTGCCAGATTCATTCGCCATGGCTGACCCTCAACTAATACTGCAAAACTTAAAAGATAGTTATAACTACACAACTTTACGTGACATTCTTCAAAAACTTTTGTCTTTAAAGGTGACCCCAGCTATTCTGGCGTCGTTTTAACCCTGTTAAAGCAGCGATGCGTGCCTTCGGCAATGAGCCAGGGCATGTTTTAGCCAGAGAAATTCAAATTTTTGCGTAAAATTACTAAAAACCTTTGCATAAAATCATCGTTTTGACTGGCACATGATGCTTGTCATTAATTTACCAGCTTTCATGGGCTACCCTGTTAGTCTGATTGCGTTTTTTTAGCCACCTTTAACCAATAGGTACTTCCATGTCGAGTAAGTTAGTACTGGTTCTGAACTGCGGCAGCTCATCCCTAAAGTTTGCCATCCTGAATCCTGCCAGCGGTGACGAATTCCTCTCCGGGCTTGCAGAATGTTTCCACTTACCTGAAGCACGTATTAAATGGAAGCTGGATGGTCAGAAACAGGAAGCGCCTTTAGGCGCTGGCGCTGCGCATAGCGAAGCACTCAACTTCATTGTTAAAACTATTCTGGCACAAAAACCAGAGCTTTCGGTACAAATCGCTGCAATCGGCCACCGTATTGTTCATGGTGGTGAAAAACTGACTCAGTCGGTGATTATCACTGAAGACGTTATTCAGAGCATTAAAGATGCCTCTTCCTTTGCCCCGCTGCACAATCCCGCGCACCTTATCGGTATTGACGAGGCAATGAAAAACTTTCCGCATCTGTCTGATAAGAATGTCGCGGTATTTGACACGGCTTTCCATCAGACTATGCCTGAAGAGTCATATCTGTATGCGCTACCGTACAGACTTTACAAAGAACATGGCGTACGTCGCTACGGCGCCCATGGCACCAGCCACTTCTATGTCACTCACGAAGCGGCCAAAATGCTCAACAAGCCCCTTGAAGAGCTAAATATTATTACCTGCCATTTAGGCAACGGCGGTTCTGTGTCTGCCATCCGTAATGGCGTATGCGTTGATACTTCAATGGGCCTGACGCCGCTTGAGGGTCTGGTGATGGGTACACGCAGTGGCGATATTGATCCCGCGATTATCTTCTTCCTGCACGACACGCTGGGAATGAGCGTTGACGCCATCAATAAGCTGCTGACCAAAGAGTCGGGACTGCTTGGCCTGACAGAAATCACCAGCGATTGCCGCTACGTTGAAGATAATTATGAAACCAAAGAAGATGCCAAACGCGCAATGGACGTGTTCTGTCATCGTCTGGCCAAATACATCGGCAGCTATACCGCGCTGATGGAAGGCCGCCTGGATGCCGTCGTGTTCACCGGTGGTATCGGTGAGAATGCGGCGATGGTACGCGAACTGACGCTGAAAAAGCTGGGACTATTGGGCTTTGACATCGATCACGAACGCAATCTGGCGGCGCGTTTCGGTCAGTCAGGTTACATTAATAAAGAAGGTACTCGCCCAGCGCTGGTGATCCCAACCAACGAAGAGTTAGTTATCGCCCAGGACGCCGCGCGTCTGACCGCTTAATCCTTTTTCTCCGTCAGCGCAGGCTGACGGCGTGGTTTTTGACACCCCGCAACACCAGAGAGGTTCAAACGTGTCACGTACAATTATGCTCATTCCGACCGGCACCAGCGTCGGCCTGACCAGCGTCAGCCTCGGCGTTATTCGTGCGATGGAGCGCAAAGGCCTTCGCCTCAGCGTATTCAAACCCATTGCACAGCCACGCACCGGCGGTGATACGCCCGATCAAACCACCACCATCATCCGCAAAAACTCGTCCATTCCTGCCGCAGAACCCTTGCAGATGACACGCGTCGAATCCCTGCTCGGCGCTAATCAGCAAGACGTATTAATGGAAGAAATTATTGCGCGCTATCACGCCAGCTCGCAGGATGCTGAAGTGGTATTAGTTGAAGGCTTAGTACCGACGCGTAAACATCAGTTTGCGACCGCGCTTAACTATGAAATTGCCAAAACGCTGAATGCGGAAATTGTCTTTGTGATGGCGCTGGGTAATGATTCTACCGAGCAGCTAAAAGAGCGTATTGAATTAACCCAAAGCAGCTTCGGTGGCAGAAAGAATAAAAACATTACCGGCGTTATCATTAATAAACTTAATGCACCGGTTGATGAACAAGGCCGCACCCGCCCCGATCTCTCCGAAATTTTTGATGATTCCTCAAAAGCCAGTATTGCGAATATCGATCCTAACCAGCTGTTTTCCGACAGTCCGCTGCCGGTGCTAGGTTGTATACCGTGGAGCTTCGAACTGATAGCGACACGTGCAATCGATATGTGTCGCCATCTGAATGCACGTATTATCAACGAAGGGGATATTCAGACGCGCCGGGTTAAGTCAGTGACATTTTGCGCACGTAGCCTGCCACATATGCTGGAACATTTCCGCCCCGGTTCGCTGCTGGTAACATCAGCCGATCGCCCGGATGTGCTGGTTGCCGCTTGCCTGGCTGCGATGAATGGCGTGGAAATTGGTGCCATTCTGTTGACCGGTAACTATGAAATCGATCCGCGCATCGCTAAGCTTTGCGAGCGTGCTTTCCAGACGGGCCTGCCCATCTTCATGGTAAAAACCAATACCTGGCAAACCTCGCTTAGTCTGCAAAGTTTCAATCTGGAAGTGCCTGCCGACGATACCCAGCGTATTGAAAAAGTGCAGGAGTATGTAGCCAGCTTTATCAATGCTGACTGGGTTGAATCACTGACCGCCACCTCCGAACGTAGCCGCCGTCTGTCGCCACCCGCGTTCCGTTATCAGCTGACCGAGCTGGCGCGCAATGCCGGTAAACGTATCGTCTTGCCAGAGGGTGACGAGCCGCGCACCGTTAAAGCAGCGTCAGTTTGCGCCGAGCGCGGCATTGCTACCTGTGTGCTGTTGGGTAATCCAGACGAGATTCAACGCGTTGCGGCGGCGCAAGGCGTAGAGCTGGGCAAAGGTATTGAAATTATCGATCCGACCGTTGTGCGTGAAAACTATGTTCCGCGCCTGGTTGAGCTGCGTAAGAACAAAGGCATGACCGAAGTGGTTGCCCAGGAACAGCTGGAAGATAACGTGGTGCTTGGCACGATGATGCTGGAAAGCGGCGAAGTCGACGGGCTGGTCTCCGGTGCGGTTCATACTACCGCCAATACCATTCGTCCACCGTTGCAGCTGATCAAAACCGCACCGAACAGTTCACTGGTCTCCTCTGTGTTTTTTATGCTGCTGCCGGAGCAAGTTCTGGTTTATGGTGACTGCGCCATTAACCCGGATCCAACCGCTGAACAGCTGGCAGAGATTGCGATTCAGTCCGCTGATTCTGCCCAGGCATTTGGTATCGATCCGCGCGTAGCCATGATCTCTTACTCAACCGGTACCTCGGGTGTCGGTAGCGATGTTGAAAAAGTGCATGAAGCCACGCGTATCGCGCAGGAAAAACGCCCTGATTTGGTGATTGATGGTCCCTTGCAGTATGACGCGGCAATTATGGAAGATGTGGCGAAATCTAAAGCGCCAAACTCTGCGGTGGCGGGTCGCGCTACGGTATTTATTTTCCCGGATCTCAATACGGGCAACACCACTTATAAAGCGGTTCAACGTTCAGCCGATCTGATCTCCATCGGACCCATGTTGCAAGGTATGCGCAAGCCGGTCAACGATTTGTCACGCGGCGCATTGGTAGATGACATCGTCTACACCATTGCGTTAACCGCGATCCAGTCTCAGCAGGCTGAAGGTTAATTTCATCGGTAATCACAAGGGTATGCGGTAACGCATACCCTTGTTTTATCCCGTCACCTTTCAGGCTCCGGGGGACAGGACAGGCCGGTGTCACTGCCCTCTTTCCGGTCAGATGTCCGTTTCGGTGAGAGCAGTGATTTTTCTGTCGGCCGCTTCGCACTTCGAGGCCGTGCCTTATTGCCAACGGTTCAGTGCTATTTTTCGCCGTTGCGACTCATCCACAGCGACAAAGCCTTTAATGAATCGTCGGTAAACTCATCACAGCGCGCGGTGATTTCATCTGCCGTCATCCAGAAAATCTCGTCAACTTCGGCTTCCTGCATGGCAAACGGGCCGTGGGATACACAGCTGAACAAACTTCCCCAAACGCGGCAATGTTCATCTTCAAAATAGAATTTGCCATGTTCCGCGAATGGCACAGCGGCAATCCCCAGCTCCTCTTCCGCTTCACGACGTGCTGATTCCAGCAGATCTTCGCCGCTCTGCACCACGCCGCCTGCTGTCGCATCCAGCATGCCTGGCATGAAATCCTTAATCTCGGTGCGACGCTGAACCAGAATTTTACCCATGCCATCGTGTACCACGATGTAGGTGGCACGATGACGCAGGCATTGCGCACGCATTTGTGCCCGCGTGGCCTGTGCTACGACCTCGTTTTCTTCGTTAACGATGTCGACCCACTCAATGTCGTCGCCTTTTTGATCCACCATCCGTAACCCTTTCCTGTTTAGCATGCCTGGGTGCATGCGCTGTTTTGCCGCGTAATGACATCGTGTGGCGTAAGGTAATCACTTCCGTGAGCGGGAGCAAGTCTCGATCTTTATCGATTTTTACCGCTTTCAGCCAACCACAGCTGTACCGAGGCGCGTTGCCATTGAAATTCAGCGTAATGCTGAAGCTTTACTGGCAGAGTATCGCCATGCAATACCAGTCGATTTAACATCACAGCCAAATCGGTATCCGCAATTGACCACTCTCCAAACAGATTTTGCTGTCCTTCTGGCAACAAACGCTGGCAGGCATCAATCAATTTTTCTGCTGCCTGTTGCGCTTTCGTTGTCAGCGGAGCAAAACGTTCAGCTGCAAACAATACTTCGGTCGGGCGCTCCTGACGAATCGGCATAAAATCGCTACGCAGCCAGGCCTGGATTTCACGTGCCCTGGCGCGTTTCTCCAGATTACGAGGATACAGGCGCTCAAATTCAGGCGCAGGAAAACGCTCTTCAAGATATTCACTGATGGCAGAAGATTCACACAATACCAGATCATCTACCTGCAATGCGGGCACGCGACAGGTTAATGACAGCTCGCGGTAATCCGCTGCGAATTGCTGATTCTGAGATAAATCGATGCGTTTCAGACTG
Source organism: Mixta mediterraneensis (assembly GCF_014946725.1). Lineage (GTDB taxonomy): Bacteria > Pseudomonadota > Gammaproteobacteria > Enterobacterales > Enterobacteriaceae > Pantoea > Pantoea mediterraneensis. Next base: position 85,616 of record NZ_JACFXY010000004.1, on the reverse strand, counting down.
AAAGGAATGCCTTTTTCCGTTAGCGCAACGTAAACCGACATGGCGTAAGGACTAAAAAATGATGAATCAGACCACAGGGTAATGGACGGATAATTCATCTGCTACCTCAATTGGCTATCAGGGTTGCATCATGTTTACCGATTTTTATTTACAAAGGCAACGCTCTGCTGGTCCGATGTTTGCCCGTTGCACGCTAAACCTCGAAACGCCACACACCGCTCTGACGCTACTCTTCTATGCTGAATAAAGCAGAAAAACACACACCCTGAATGTCGGGTTGCGGCAAGCCGATAATCTTTCAGGCGTTTACCAGGTAAAAAACAGCCTGGGCGGCGGCAGCTCGAAGGCTAACGGGTCATAAGGAGTCACAACATGCACATTTTGATTACCGGTGGCACAGGATTAATTGGCCGCCATCTGATTCCTCGTCTGCAGCAGACTGGACATCAAATCAGCGTGGTTACGCGTGATGTTGTGAATGCGCGTGAAAAACTGGGAGACGGTATCGCCTTTTGGTCCGGGCTGGCGCAACAACAGAACCTGAACGGTATTGATGCCGTGATCAACCTGGCGGGTGAGCCCATCGCAGACAAGCGCTGGACCGAAGTACACAAACAGCAACTGTGCGAAAGCCGTTGGCAGCTAACTGAACGCATCGCGTCGCTGATTAACGCCACCGCTACTCCCCCGAACGTTTTGATTTCTGGCTCAGCCACCGGCTTTTATGGTAATACCGGGGAGCTGGTATTGACGGAGGACGATCCGGGTCATGATGAGTTTCAACACACCCTGTGCGCGCGCTGGGAACAGCTGGCGCTTAGTGCGCAGAGCGATCGCACCCGTGTCTGTCTGCTCCGCACCGGTGTGGTATTGGCTAAAGACGGTGGCGCGCTCAGTAAAATGAAGCTGCCGTTTAAGCTGGGAATTGGTGGGCCAATTGGCAGCGGCAAGCAGTATATGCCGTGGATCCACATTGATGACATGGTCAATGGCATTCTTTGGCTGCTGGATAATAAGGATTTGCGCGGCCCGTTCAATATGGTGGCGCCTTATGCGGTGCGCAATGAACAATTTGCCGCTACGCTCGGCCATGTGATGCAGCGTCCGGCCTTTATGCGCACGCCCGCCAGCGCGATTAAACTGATGATGGGCGAATCATCAGCGTTAGTGCTGGGTGGACAGCATGTGTTGCCGAAAAGGCTGGAAGCGTCGGGATTTGGTTTCCGCTGGTTTGATCTGCAGGAGGCACTACAAGATGTCGTAAATGCGTAGAGCGCTACATGCGGATGGCTGCATATCAGGCGACTTTCTGGCTCACCGCTTAATGAGGCAACCAAAATAATCAGTGAAATCGGTTTACGAAGGCAGGTGACGGTAAGAAACGGGGAGCCGCTCGCTCCCCAGTCTCGTTATTGCGATGTCACTGGCGATTTTGCCGTTTCGCGCAGCTCCCCCTGATTCGGCTGCGGCACTTTAATAATAAAAGTCAGCACGCCGGCAAAGACATACAGCAAGGTATATGCCCATACCACGCCGACAATATCGAAGAACGGTAACAACACCGAAGCGATAGCAGGTGCGACAAAGTTGCTCATTCCCGCCGACAGGTTGTAAATCGATACCGCCGCGCCTTTGTGATGCGGTTCCAGAGTCGGAAAAACAGCCGTCATTGGCACAAAGGCCGCAACGAAAATACCTAACATCACCGCCGGGATTAACGCTACCCAGAAATTATGTCCGGCATAGACGGGCAGGTAATAAAACGCCAGGCTGGAAAGCGCCATGCCCAGGCATCCAAACCAGCGCACCTGACGGATCCAACCAATATGCTCACCCATAATGCCCCAAAAAATATTGGTGAAAATGGTGACGAAAAAGAACACTGCCCAGATTTGCAACCATTCCGAAATGGTAAAGCCCAGGCGGTCCACAAACAGCAGCGGCATAATGATGGCAAAACCAAACAGCGATAACGTGTTAATAATGCGAATCAGACAGGCATAGAAAACGTGCTGATTAGTAAACAGAATGGTCACAGCACGCGACATCTCGGTCATCTTTTCGCGCAGAGGCAAGTTCACTCTCGAACGATCAACCGGCACGTTACGCAGGCTGAAAATAGCCAGAATACCGCCACATGCCACCCAACCAATTGCCAGCCATAAGGTGCCAGTCTCGCCAATTGACGGGATAATCAGGCTCGGTAAATAGCTGCCAACTACGCCAATGCCTACTGAATACATCGCCCAAAACCAGCCCGTCGCCGCCGCCAGACGCTCACGCGGAAGCACCTGCACTAACATCATCATGAACGAGTAAATAAATAACGGATAAGCCAGCCCGCGAATCCCATAAAACAGCACCATCAGCGGATAATTGCGCATGCCAAGGCCCAGACTCATAAACAGCGCATGCATGACAATCCACAGCACAAAACCAATGAGCATTGCGCGTTGTGGCGTGATCAGTTCCGCTACTACCCCAGATGCCCAGGCCGCCAGCGCTGCCGCTAAGCCATAAAAGGTAAACACGACCGCCGACTGCGCGGGTGAAAAGCCCATATCGGTAATATGGCGTGACAGAAAAGCCATCTCGAAACCATCACCTGCCATAAAAATGGCGATAGCGATAAAACCCCAGAGCAGATGTCTGGGCAAGCCAAACCAGTATTCTTTCGATTGCATCACGATGATCCTTTCTGTTAGGTCACAGCGTTAATCAGGGCAGCAGCTTACGGGCCTGCTGTTGTTGGGCGTAAAGCGCACGGAAAAGCGTCAGACGTTGTTGCAACACCTTACTCCGCGACAGATCGGGTTGATAATGCGCCTGCACCGGCGGTTTAAGGCACACTTCCGCTTCCTGGCCGCCATCAGCCAGCCAGGCGAGGCGTGCAGCGCCTAACGCGCCAGATGCACTGGCAGGGTGCGTAACAATTGGCAGCGCCAGCACATCGGCGATTAATTGCGCCCACAGCGTGCTACGTGCGCCGCCGCCGGTCAGGCTGCATTGACGGATCTGCTGACGCGCATCGCCCAGCACCGCCAGTCCGTCCGCCAGACCAAACGCCACGCCTTCTATCACCGCATAACCGAGCACGGCGCGTTGGGTTTCATGGCGTAAACAGAAGAACGAACCGGAAGCATGCGGATCGTTATGCGGCGTGCGCTCGCCAGACAGATAAGGCAGAAAAATGGGCGCCTGCTGCTTTTGCTCATCTGAAAGCTGCGCCATCTCATCCATTAGCTGACTTTCGGTGACAGACAACAGGTTGCACAACCAGCGTAAACAGCTGGCGGCGCTGAGCATGACGCTCATTTGATGCCAGCGGCCCGGCAAAGCGTGGCAAAAAGCGTGTACGCCGGATTGTGGATCGGCCTGTAAGCGATCGTTTACCACAAAAATCACGCCGGAAGTGCCGAGTGAAATAAATGCATCGCCAGGAGCTACCGCTCCGACACCGACCGCTGAAGTGGCGTTATCACCGCCGCCGCCCGCAATAATCACCGCAGAGGAAAGCCCCCATTCGCTGGCAAGTTGCGGCAGAATGGTCGCGCTGATGGTGCTCCCTTCCACCAACTCCGGCATCTGCGCACGGCTTAACCCCGTGGCAGCTAATAACGTTTCTGACCAGTCACGCTGCGCCACATCCAGCCAGAGCGTTCCCGCAGCATCTGACGGTTCGCTGACGTAGCGACCACTCAGCCGCCAGCGCAGGTAATCTTTTGGTAACAGCACTTTGGCAATACGCTGAAAAATTTCAGGCTCATGCTGTGCAACCCAGCGCAATTTCGGCGCGGTAAAGCCTGGCATGATCATATTGGCGCTGATGCGCATCATTTCGGGATGGTGTGTTTGCAGCCAGTCACATTCCGCTGCGCTGCGCGTGTCATTCCACAGAATGCAGGGACGCAGCACTTCGCCTTGCTCATTCAGCAATACCGCGCCATGCATCTGCCCGGATAAGCCAATCGCCTTAATGGCAGACCAGGCATCCGGTGCCTGCTGACGTAAATTTGCCACCACCTGATTGCAGGCCAGCCACCACGTGTTGGGGTCCTGCTCTGCCCAGTGCGGATGGGGACGCTGCACCTGCAAGATGGCATGGTCAGACGCCACGATCTCGCCCTGCTCGTTGATGATGAGCGCTTTAAGCTCGGAAGTACCAATATCAATACCGAGGTACATCACGCTTCTCCTTATACCGCGACCAGCGACTGTTCAGGCTGTACCAGCCACTTTTCCAGCCCTACTACCGTGCGCGCCATCAGAGCATGAAATTCGGTTGAACGTGTGAGATCGCCAAACAGCGTTTCATCACGTAAAAAGGCGCTTAACGGATCGGTATCCGTAAATAGCTGGCGGATTGCATCGGGTCGTATTACGCCATCCTGATATTCGTAAGGTAATTCGCCCTGCACCCAGCGCTGTAAAAACAGGAAAAATAAGGCGGGTAATACGGCGCTGGCAGCAGGGGTTTCACCGCGCTGATAGCATTCGCGCAAGGTTGGCGTCACCATGCCTGGAATTTTCGACATGCCATCGGCGGCTACGCGCTGATTGGTATCTTTGATCCACGGATTGCTAAAGCGGGCCAGCACAACGTCGCGGTATTCAGCGAGGTCGAGCGGGCTCGGCGACAGAGAAGGAATCACATCCTTTGAAACATATTCCCACGCCAGCTGGTGAATAGTTTTCTGGCGCGTGCTTTCGTCAATATAGTTAAGGCCGATTAACGTGCCCGCCCAGGCAATGCCGCTGTGCGTCGCGTTAAGGATGCGAATTTTTGCTTCTTCCCACGGCAGCACTGAGGCGACTAACTCAACGCCAACCTTTTCTAACGCTGGCCGACCGGCAATAAAATCATCCTCAATCACCCACTGAATAAACGATTCGGCCATCACCGGCACAGCATCATCTTTGCCAGTCGCCGCTTTTACCCGCTCAGCAACATCCGGCGTTGGGCGCGGCGTGATGCGGTCAACCATGGTGTTTGGCGATGTAGTATTTTCACGCACCCAGTCAGCTAATGCGCTTTCCCCTTTCGCGGCGAGAAAAGCCAAAAAGCCGTGACGGAAACGCTCGCCGTTATGACGCAGGTTATCGCAATTAAGCAGCGTTACCGGTGCGCCACCGTTGGCGACACGCTGTTTAAGGATGCGCGTTAAGGCGCCATAGATAGACCGCAATTCCCCGTTGAGATCGGCTTTGATGTCGCTCTGCTGTAAATCCAGCTCATATTCCGGCGTCAGATAATAACCCGCTTCGGTCACGGTGAAGGCGATAACGCGGGTCTGTTCATCCGCACCCTGCTGCACTAAGGCGCTAATGTTGTCGTCCCACGGCAAAACTTTGCGAATCGAGGTGATGATCTCATAGGCCCGCTCACCCTCTGGCGTCACCGTTTCCAGCGTGTATTCACCATTTTGCGCGGCTAAATGATTGAGTAATGGCGTGGCATCGTTGCGCACGTTCCCCAACGCAATACTCCAGCGGTCGTCGCCCTGCTCAAGCAGCTTGTGTAGATACCACGCCTGATGGGCGCGATGAAATGAACCTGCGCCGATATGCATCCACACTGATTTGGTCATCATGAGCCTCGCTATTAAACATTTGTCTGTTAGTGGGGCATTTGCCCGATTAGCGCTATGTTAGACGTGACGCAGGGGGATAATCTGCGAGGCGAGTCATAATTAAAGCAATTGCCCATCTTAAAGACTTTTGCCCAATTAGTGATTTGATCGTTTTCGGGGATAGAATGGCGTTTTACTCAATAGGGGATGCCGCAATGAATAAGGAAGAGAGAAAACAAGAGTTGGCGGCACGTGCGGCCTGGATGTATTACGTGGCAGGCGTAACACAGCAAGAAATTGCTAAAGCGCTGGGATTATCACGTCAGGTGGCACAGCGACTGATTTCAAGTGCTCAGGCAATGGGCATGGTCAGTGTAAAAATCGATCATCCAGTGACGCACTGTCTGCGCTTAGCACGTGAAGTACAGATAAAATTTGACCTGCAACTGTGCCGCGTAGTGCCGTCTGCCAATCTGAACGATGAAGCTATACAGCAAATGCTGGCGGTGGAAGGTGCAGAGGTAATGTCACAGTTTATCAACGAAACCGCGCCGCAGGTGTTTGGTATCGGTTCAGGTAAAACGCTGCGTTCGATGATTGATGCGTTACCGTGGGTTGAACGCCCACAACATCATTGCGTGTCGATGATAGGGGCCATTGCGCGTGATGATTCGGGTACACGCTACGATGTCCCGCTAAAGATGTCGGAAAAAATGCAGGGTAAATATTTCTTCATTCCTGCCCCACTGTATGCCGACAGCCCTGAAGATAAAGCGATGTGGTGCCAGCATCAGGTTTATCAGCGCGTCACGCAGCGTGCCTTAGATGCTGATGTCGCCTTTGTGGGCATTGGCGAAGTTCGCGCCGGCTGCCCGTTAAATGCCGAAGGGTTTATTACCGATCAACAGGTTAAGGCGCTGAATGCACGCGGCGTGGTCGGTGAAATGCTTGGACACTTTTTTAATCAGCAAGGCGAGCGGGTTTACGGCGAAACTGATGAGCTGCTGACCAGTGTGACGCTGGAAAGTCAGACCTTGCGTAATATCATTGGTTTTGCGGGTGGCGAACGAAAATATTCAGCCATTCATGGCGCGCTGCGCGGAGGTTGGGTATCGGGGTTAGTCACCGATGAAGCCACCGCGATGCGGTTGCTAAAAGAGCAATAGTCCCGCGCCCTATGACGCGGGAACGCTTTACTTCAGTGAGCCTTTCAGGAACTGTTGCAGGCGCGGGCTTTTCGGATTGCCAAACAGCTCAGCGGGCGGCCCCTGCTCTTCAATCTTGCCCTGATGCAGGAAGATAACATGGCTGGAAACGTGGCGTGCAAACTCCATCTCGTGCGTCACCACCACCATGGTTTTTCCCTCTTCCGCCAGCTTTTGCATGATGCGCAGCACTTCACCGACTAATTCTGGATCGAGTGCGGAAGTGGGTTCGTCAAATAACAAAACTTCCGGCTCCATTGCCAGCGCACGCGCAATCGATACACGCTGTTGCTGTCCGCCAGAAAGATGCACCGGATATTTGGCGCGTGCACGCTCATCAATTCCCACTTTGTCGAGATATTTGATGGCACGTTCACGCGCTTCTACTTTGCTCAACCCAAGCACCTGGATCGGCGCTTCCATGACGTTTTCCAGCACCGTCATGTGACTCCACAAATTGAAGTGCTGAAACACCATAGTCAGGCGGGTACGTAACGAACGCAGTTGCTCCTTGTTTGCGACTTTCAGCTGGCCATCGGTATCGCGTACCAGCGCAATCAGCTCATTGTTAACCACAATGACGCCTTCACTCGGTTTTTCGAGGAAATTAATACAGCGTAAGAAAGTACTTTTCCCTGAACCGGACGAGCCAATAATGCTGATCACATCGCCAGCATCAGCTTGCAACGAGACCCCTTTCAGCACTTCATGTTCACCGTAACGTTTGTGCAATTCGGTGACGCTTAATTTATTTTCAGCCATAGTCTTACTCAATGCGATGAAGAGGGTTTCACGTGCGCCAGCCAGCGTCGCTCTGCCAGACGGAACAGACTGATCAACACATAAGAGATAATTAAATAGAGCACAGCGGCAATGCCAAACGCGGTAAACGGCTGGTAGGTCGCCGAATTAATGTCACGCGCGATCTTTAACAGGTCCGGGACCGTAGCAGTAAATGCCAGCGCCGTAGAGTGCAGCATCAGGATTACTTCGTTACTGTATGCCGGTAATGCCGTGCGCAGCGCCGAAGGCAAAATAATGCAGCGATAAAGTTTAAAGGTAGAGAAGCCGTAAGCCCGCGCGGCTTCTATTTCTCCGTGCGGCACCGAACGAATCGCTCCGGCGAAGATTTCGGTGGTATAAGCACAGGTATTCAGGGTGAAGGCCAGCAGCGTACAGTTCAGTCCGCTGCGGAAAAACGCGTTCAGCAATTCTGTTCCTTTCACAATCTCCAGCGTGTACATACCGGAATAAAATACCAGTAGCTGCACATAAAGCGGTGTACCCCGAAAAACATACGTGAATAACCAAACCGGCGTACTTATCCAGCGGTTAGGAGAGACGCGCGCAATGGCAAGCAGTATTGCCAGGCAACCGCCGATCACGACGGAAAGGATCAGCAGCCACAGCGTAATGGCCACCCCGGTAAAGCGATACCCATCGGTCCAGAGCAGCGCTTTCCAGTATTCCTGAATAATATCAATCATAACTCCGCCCTTTTAACCCCTACCGTGTAGCGGCGATTCAGCCACCACAACACACCGTTCGACAAGGTGGTAAAAACTAAATAAATGACTCCCGCGACAATCGCAAAATAGAAAGGCTGCCAGGTGCTTTTGCCCGCCAGCTGCGTGGCTTTTACCACATCCTCCAGACCGAGCAACGATACCAGGGCCGTCGCTTTCAAAATTACCTGCCAGTTATTGCCAATGCCAGGTAGCGCGTAGCGCATCATCGCCGGGAACAAAATGCGGCGAAACACCTGCGAACCGGTAAAACCGAATGCGGTGGCCGCTTCAATCTGCCCTTTTGGCACGGCCAAAAAAGCACCACGAAAAATTTCGGTAAAGTAAGCGCCATAGATAAAACCAAGAGTGATGATACCGGCCACCATCGGATCGATATTAAACTGATCCAGGCCAAGCGCATCGGTAAGTTGGTTAAGGGCGATCTGTAAACCGTAGAAGATCAACAGCATAAGAACGAGATCAGGTACGCCACGAATCAGTGTGGTGTAGCCTTCAGCGATTATCGATAAGGGTCGATTGCGCGACAATTTAGCGCCTGCGCCAAGCAAGCCAAGAATTACCGCGAACACCACGGAACTCAGCGCCAGCTCCAGCGTGACCAGCGTGCCACTAAGAATTACGTCAGAATAGCCATACAGCATGAAAATGATCCTGTCGTGGGGGTGAAAACGAACGCTGTCCGCAGATGTATCGCGGGCAGCTTTACCCTGATCATTCGCGCCACCAGAAAAGCGGCGGGCTCACATCTCAATCCCTTAACGGATAAGCGATCAACAATGCAGAGCGCCGCCAACGCCCCTGTGGCGTAAAGAACGATGGGTAAAGACGACAGGTTTTACTCAGTCACCGTATACATTGAAATCAAAATACTTCTTAGCAATTTTATCGTACGTGCCGTCCTTGCGCATCTCATTAAAAGCATTGTCGATGGCCTTTTTCAGCTCAGCATCATCTTTACGCAGGCCCATACCGGTGCCGATGCCAAAAATTTTGTCATCTTTAACAGCCGGTCCAGCAAAAGCGTAGTTTTTACCAACCGCCTGCTTCAGGAAACCTTCGCTCGCCTGTACTTCATCCTGGAACGCGGCATCAATACGTCCCGCATTCAGATCCTGATAAACCAGATCCTGGTTTGCATACGGCGTTACGGTTATGCCTTTTGAACGCCAGTATTCATTCGCATAAGTTTCCTGGGTGGTGCCCTGCAGCAGCCCGATGTTTTTGCCTTTCAGCGATTCAATGGTTGGCTGAATTTTCGAGCCTTTCGGAGCGACTAAACGCGCATTCGCAGCGTAGAGTTTTTCCGAGAAAGCAATTTCTTCCTGGCGTTTTGCTGTGATGGAAAGTGAAGAGATGATGGCATCAATTTTCTTCGCTTTTAGCGAAGGGATCAGCGCATCAAAATCGCTTTCAACATAGGTGCACCTGGTGTGAATACGTTTACAGATTTCGTTAGCGAGATCGATGTCGAAGCCCACTAACTGTCCTTGCGCATTTTTCGATTCAAACGGCGGGTAAGTTGGATCGGTTCCAATACGAATGGCACCTGGTACCGCGGCGAATACGCTGGCAGCGCTGGACAGACCCAGCATCAGAGAAAGAGCCAGAACACGCTTTTTCATAGTTTACCCTCAAGTGAAGTGCTTTTTGTTATGTACTACGTGATGTGTTTGCGCAAAATAATTTGCATGTTTCATGCCAGTTCTGCAAGTTATCCGCATGTTTAGCGTGACGCTGCACAGGCGAACCCGGCAAGTTTGTGAGAGGAATATATCAGCGATGTAATAGAGAAAAAGCGATGTTGTTAACTTTTGGTGCATCAAATGCACGAACAGTGATCTCAGACGCGCTATCGCACCAAAATAGTGCGGTTAATTAGCGATCTGCATCTTGCCAGCGCGTAAACAGATCTTCAGGAAGCTCAATATCAAATTGATCAATAACGCGATTAACTGTTTGATCAACCAATTGTCCAATGAGACTGGGGCGATGATAAAACGCCGGAACCGGTGGCATGATAATCGCGCCTAGCTCAGCGGCGGTGGTCATCATACGCAAATGTCCCATGTGCAGCGGGGTTTCACGCACGCACAATACCAGCTTACGCTGCTCTTTCAGTACGACATCAGCAGCTCGCGTCAGCAATGAATCGCTATAACTATGGACAATGCCTGATAACGTTTTCATTGAGCACGGCAGAATAACCATGCCCAACGTTTTAAACGATCCGGAAGAGATGCTGGCTGCAATATCGCGCACATCATGTACCACATCAGCCAGTGCCTGCACCTCACGCAGAGTGTAATCGGTTTCCAGCCCCAGGGTTTGCCGGGCCGCATTACTCATCACCAGATGCGTTTCCACCCCGTCCACCGGCTGCAAAACCTGCAACATGCGAACGCCATAAATCACGCCGCTGGCACCTGAAATGCCAATGATGAGTCTTTTCATAGTTCAGCCTTGCCGTTTTGGTATGCGCCATCATAACGGACTTGATGGATAAATAAAAAAGGCGAGATTTCTCCCGCCTCCTCTTTCTGCTTAACGTGAGCCGTTAGCCTTCGTTATGCAGCTCCAGATTTTCTACTTCATTTTGACGCGCCAGGGCTTTGGCATCATCATTACGCAGCGACTGGAGGTACTCCAGATATTGCTGATCAACATCTTTCGTAACGTAGATACCATTAAAGACCGAACACTCAAATTGCGTAATATCCGGGTTTTCTTCCCGCACGGCTTCAATCAAATCGTTCAGATCCTGAAAAATCAGTGCATCCGCTTTAATCAGCTGACAAATTTCATCGACTTCACGGCCATGGGCGATCAGCTCGGTTGCGCTCGGCATATCAATGCCATACACGTTTGGAAAACGGATTTCCGGTGCGGCTGATGCCAGGTAAACGCGTTTTGCGCCAGCTTCACGCGCCATCTCGATGATCTGCTCGGAAGTGGTGCCACGCACGATAGAGTCATCAACCAGCAGTACGTTCTTGTCACGGAATTCAGCGCGGTTAGCATTCAGCTTGCGGCGAACCGCGCTGCGGCGTAACTGCTGGCCTGGCATGATAAAAGTACGGCCAACGTAACGGTTTTTTACGAACCCCTGGCGATACGGCTTATCCAAAATACGGGCGATTTCCAGGGCAATATCGGTTGACGTCTCTGGGATAGGAATAACTACGTCAATATCCAGCTCTTCCCATTCACGCGCAATCTTTTCGCCCAGCTTGGTACCCATACGAACACGCGCGCTGTAGACGGAAATTTTGTCGAGGAAAGAATCCGGGCGGGCAAAGTAAACATACTCGAACAGACAGGGGTTACTTTTGGGATTCTCAGCGCATTGACGGGTAGAAAGCTGTCCTTGCTCGGTAATGTACACCGCTTCACCTGGCGCAACATCACGGATAAATTCAAAACCCAGCGTGTCCAGAGCGACGCTTTCTGAGGCCACCATATATTCGGTGCGGCCATCGGCAATAACCCGCTTGCCCAGCACCAGCGGACGAATACCGTTTGGATCGCGGAAAGCGACCATTCCATGGCCGATAATCATCGAAACCACAGCATACGCGCCCCGCACCTGCTGGTGCACAGCCGCAACGGCAGCAAAAATATTCTCAGCTTCCAGCGGGTAATGCTGAAAACGGTCCAGCTCCTGAGCAAAAATATTCAGCAGGATCTCAGAATCTGAAGTGGTATTGACGTGACGGCGGCCTTTATCGAACAGCTTTTTCCGCAGTTCATGGGCGTTGGTCAGATTACCGTTGTGCGCCAGAGTAATGCCGTACGGCGAGTTTACATAGAATGGCTGCGCCTCAGAGGCACTGGAGCTGCCCGCCGTTGGGTAACGTGCGTGGCCGATGCCCATATTACCCTGCAAACGCTGCATGTGGCGTGCTTCGAAAACCTCGCTGACAAGGCCGTTGGCTTTACGCAGGCGAAAGCAATTCAGCGCATCAATGGTACAGATGCCTGCGGCATCCTGCCCACGGTGCTGGAGCACTGTTAACGCGTCATAGATCGACTGGTTTACCGGCATGAAACCGGTGATACCGACAATACCGCACATGTTGTCATTTCCTCATTAAGCCGCACTCCCGGTGGTGTCACCGGGGTAAAAAACTCGACGTGCTTTTCAGGTAATCAAAGAACCACCTGATTATATAACTGAACTGGGGAATGAGTTGAGACTGTTGCCAGTCGGGACTTTTCGAAAATCCCGTGAATGTATCAAGGAAGAAGAGAATAGCGGCCACGATTAGCACACCACGCAACGCCCCGAAACAGACTCCCAACACCCGGTCGGTTCCCGACAAGCCAGTTTTCTCCACCAGCGTGCCGATCACATAGTTCACAATCGCTCCCACAATCAGGGTAGCCACAAACAGCACCGCGATGGCGATACCGTTACGAACCAGTTCGTCGTCAAAACCTGTAAACCAGACTGCAAGGAAGGGATAGTAATGACTGGCGACAAAAAACGCGCATCCCCAGGTAACGAGAGATAAGGCTTCCCGGATAAACCCGCGAACCAGGCTGACCAGAGCCGAAAAACCAACTACCGCAATAATGACGTAATCAATCCAGATCATGAACTTTCCCAGCGCCAGCGCGCCCCTGCATCCAGTTCGGGGCGCATTCTAACAGAAAAAGAAAACGTTTGCGTAGGGGTTTTCCCAATCTGTTTCAATAAAAAAGGCGATGAAAAAACACTCCCTCGCCTGCTACTTTTTAAAGCGATTAACCGTTTGAAAATAATTTATTTTTCCCTGTTTCTCTGCTTTTAACCCTCAGTGCGGTATTGAAAAGACGCCGCCCGTTTTTGTTACGGATGGCCTCAGTTACACCGCTCAGCGTATGCTGTAAGGTTTTACCACGCCGCTTAAACCGGAGAGACCTTTTAGCTCTGAAATCGCACCCTGCATCTTCGCTTTTGACGCATCAGGACCGACATAAATACGCGTAATCTGCCCTTGCACCGGCGCTGATGGCACGGTAAAGGCACGGTAGCCCGACAAACGCAGTTTTGCGACGATCTCATTAACTTTGCTGGCGTTCTTCAATGCGCCGAGTTGCACAACATATGCCTGTCCGGCTGGCGTATTTTGTTCAACCGGTTTCGGTTGCTCAGCAGGTTTCGGTTTTGGCTGTTCCACCGGCTTTGGCTTCGGTGGTTGCTCCACTGGCTTTGGCTTAGGCTGGCTAACCGGCTGTGATGGCGCGGGCTGATGAACCGGCGGAGGTGTCACCACGCTCGGCTGACTGTTATCGCCTGGCCTGGTGCTACCGTGTTCAGCGTCACTATTGGTTTTGCTGTCGTTACCAGCAGCGTTAGCTCCTGACGGAGGTTGTGCAGGCAGCGACTGGGTAACCGGCGGCACCATTTCGCTGTCCTGTTGATCGTCAGGTTTTGGTACCAGCGGGATCGCGGCAAATTCCTCTTTATAGTGCTTCTTTTTACCATCCAATAGCCCCGGCAGCACAATGACGCCAACCGCGACCAAAATAACAGTACCGACTAAACGGTTTTGAAACTTACTTGCCACACCCTTTCTCCGTTTCCATCGATTCCATGACCTGCGCAACGGTATGAAACGATCCACACACCAGTACGATGTCCTGCGGCTGAGCCTGCTGGCGAGCGGCCTGCCATGCGCTTTCCACATCGTTAAAAGCCTGTGACTGCGGCGGCAAATGCATTATAAGCTGTTCTGCCGTGGCGCCACGCGGCCCCTCAAGCGGAGCGCAATACCAGCGATCAACCTGTGGCGCTAAAACTGCCAGAGTGCCGGCAATATCTTTATCATGCAGCATGCCGACCACTGCATGCACCGCACCTTTTCGCGGCACGTCAGCCAGGCGCGACGCCAGATACGTTGCGGCATGCGGATTGTGCGCCACATCCAGAATGACTCGCGGCGATTCACTTACCGTCTGAAAACGCCCCGGCAAAACAGCCAGCGGCAGGTAAGCACGAATATGTGCTTCGCTGACATTCAAACCGGAAGCGCGCAGCGCTACCAGCGCGCTGGCGGCGTTCGGCAAGGGCACCTGCGGCAAGGGCAGATCGTTTAGCTCGCCCCGGCTATCGCGCAAAGACCAGCTTTCCGCCTGCTGACAATATGACCAGTCACGATCGCGCTGCATCAGTTTTGCGCCCTTTTCGTCTGCTACAGCAGCAATACTGAGCAGCATATCAGGTTCACCCACCACCGCCGGTTTACCAGCACGAAACACGCCAGCTTTTTCGCGTCCGATACTTTCGCGGTCCGATCCCAGCCAGTCGGTATGATCCAGTGCGATGCTGGTCACGACTGCGACATCCGCATCAACAATATTGGTGGCATCCAGACGTCCCCCGAGACCAACTTCCAGGATCACAACGTCAAGCTGGGCCTGCTGGAACAGTTTCAGCGCTGACAACGTGCCATATTCAAAGTAAGTGAGGGAGATCGCGCCGCGTCCCGCTTCGATTTCAGCAAAACTGGCGGTGTGGAGCGCTTCACTCAATTCCTGGCCCTGTACGCGCACGCGCTCGGTGTAACGCACCAGATGCGGTGAGCTGTAAACGCCCACACGATAACCGGCAGCTATAAGCAGCGTTTCGAGCGTACGGCATGTGGTGCCTTTACCATTCGTGCCAGCAACAGTAAAAACGAAAGGAGCAGGTTTCAACAGGTCCAGACGCTGCGCCACCTGGCGAATACGATCCAGCCCCAGTTCAATAGCCTGAGTATGAAGGTGCTCAAGATAGTAAAGCCACGTGGCCAAAGGCGACGTGGCTTGAGGAAGGTGAAGATTATCCATATGTCCCGTTTTGCAAATTTATACCCGGCTGATTCAGCGCTAAAGGTATACGGTGCATTGGTGAAAGGCGCGACCAGCGCGCCATTCTATCTCCTGTCAGGCCTCGTTGCTTTCCGGTTCAATCGTCGATGTAGACTGTTCACCATCATGCAGCGGTGCCGGCAGGTTCATCATTTTTGCCAGCAGGCTTGCCAGTTTATAACGCATTTCCGGGCGGCGAATAATCATATCAATCGCGCCCTTCTCGATCAGAAACTCGCTGCGCTGGAAGCCCGGTGGCAATTTTTCGCGTACGGTTTGCTCAATCACACGCGGACCAGCGAAGCCAATCAGCGCTTTCGGTTCTGCCACGTTGAGATCGCCTAACATGGCAAAACTGGCAGAAACGCCGCCCATAGTTGGGTCGGTCAGCACGGAAATGTACGGCAAGCCGCGCTCCTGCATTTTTGCCAGCGCTGCGCTGGTTTTAGCCATCTGCATCAGCGACATCAGCGCCTCCTGCATACGCGCACCACCGCTGGCAGAGAAGCAGATCAGTGGACAGTTATCTTCCAGCGCCTGCTCAACCGCACGCACAAAGCGCGCGCCAACCACAGATCCCATCGAACCGCCCATGAAGGCAAACTCAAGGGCTGCGGCCACGACTGGCATACTGTGTAACTGACCTTTCATAACGATCAATGCGTCTTTCTCGTCGGTGGCTTTTTGGGCCGCGACCAGACGATCTTTGTACTTCTTCGAGTCCCGGAACTTCAGTAAATCTTTTGGTTCCAGCTCGCTTCCCAACTCTACCAGTGTACCCTGATCAAGTAGGCTTGCGAGACGCTCGCGGGCATGCATGCGCATGTGATGGTCGCACTTTGGGCAGACCTCAAGGTTACGCTCCAGCTCGGCACGATAAAGTACCTGACCACAGCTGTCGCATTTAGTCCAGACCCCTTCCGGGATACTGGCGCGGCTAGCAGGCGTAATATTGCTTTTGTTAAGAATGCGTTCAATCCAGCTCATTGATGACCTTTCTGTTGAAACTGACCTGGTCCAGTCGTCTTAATGCTGCTGAAGTAACTTCAGCAGACGGGAAATGTCGCTCATTAAACCACAACCCGTTCAGACTGTGGATAAAAATCTGGTCTTACCCCTGAGCGACGCTGCCGCTTACGGCTATTAGTGCTGCTTCGCCTGATGGCGGTGACGCCAGATTTCAATTACGCCGGGCAAAATGGATACGACGATAATCCCGACAATTAGCAGCTTGAGATTTTCCTGTACCACCGGCAAGTCGCCAAACAGGTAGCCTGCATAGGAGAACAGCAAAACCCACGCCAGTGCGCCAGTAACGTTGAACAGCGCAAAATGGCGATAAGACATGTGGCCCATCCCGGCGACAAACGGTGCGAAAGTACGGACTATCGGCACAAAGCGCGCCAGGATAATGGTTTTTCCGCCATGTCGTGCATAAAACGCGTGAGTTTTATCAAGATAGCGACGACGAAAAATTTTGGAGTTCGGGTTACTAAACAAACGTTCACCAAACAAACGGCCAATGGTGTAGTTAGCTGCATCGCCAAGCACAGCGGCAACGACCAATAACGCCACCAGCAAATGAACGTTGAGATCGTTGCCTGGCAGCGCCGCCAGCGCACCCGCGACAAACAGCAGTGAATCGCCTGGCAAAAACGGCGTGACAACCAGACCCGTTTCGCAAAATAAAATCAGGAACAGAATAGCGTAAATCCAGATGCCGTATTGCGCCACCAGTTCGGCCAAATGCACATCAATGTGCAGAATAAAATCGACCACAAAATGGATAAACTCCATAACGTTCCCTTCCTGTCCTGAATTTTTTGATTAATCCGCGAGGAACAAAGGTCCCAGCGCCGGTTGTGGTAACGCAAAGTGGGATGGATAATCCACCGCCACCAGATAAAGCCCGGCTGCTTTGGCTGTCGCCGCCGCCAGCGTGCGGTCTTTCGCAGCCAGTAAAGTGGCCATCCACGATTCTGGCTGATTGCCACAGCCAATTTCCATCAGGCTGCCAACGATGTTACGCACCATGTGATGCACAAAGGCATTAGCTTTGATGTCCACAATGACGTAAGGCCCCTGGCGCGTCACGTTAAGGTGAATCACGTTGCGCCACGGCGTGCGCGACTGGCACTGTACCGCACGGAACGAGGTAAAATCGTTCTCACCCAGCAAACACTGACCGGCGCGCTGCATCTTTTCTGCATCCAGCGGATGATAAAAATGCGTAACGCCGCTGCCTAAAATAGCCGGGCGCAGGCGCTGATTATAAATCAGGTAACGATAGCGCCGGGCGGTCGCACTAAAGCGTGCGTGAAATTCGTCCGGCACCGCTTTTACCCAGCGCACCGCGATGTCATCAGGCAAACTGGCATTAACACCTAATGTCCAGGCCCCCTCGGCACGGCGCGAAGTGGTTTCAAAATGTACCACCTGGCCGGTGCCATGCACGCCAGCGTCGGTGCGCCCAGCGCAAAACACGACCACCGGATGATTAGCCACTTTTGACAGCGCACGTTCTAACTTCTCCTGCACGCTGCGTACTTCCTGCTGTCGCTGCCAGCCGTAATAACGGCTGCCGTCATACTCTATGCCGAGCGCCAGTTTTTGCGTCTGACCATCGGACATTAGTACATATACTCCTGCACCAGCTTCTCTGCGGTTTTCACGGCCATCAACGCACCGCCAAAGCGAACGTTATCGGCCACCGACCAGAATTGCAGCAGTTCAGGAATGCCGTAATCGTTACGTACCCCGCCAATGCTCAGTTCAACGTTGCCCGATGCCTCTGTTACCGGCGTTGGCACCTGATCTTCTTCGCTCAGAATAATGTCAGCGGTCAATGCCAGTTCTGCGCGCGCTTCTTCCGCAGACAGAGGACGCAGGTTCTCAACGTAGACGATTTGCGCGTTGCCGTAAAATACCGGCGCCTGAATGCTGGTCACTGCAACGGGTAAACCTTCGTCTTGCAGCACTTTACGCACCTGATCAATCAGTCGGCGCTCACTTTCTACGCTGCCCTCGGCATCAACCTGCTGAGGCAACAGGTTAAACGCCAGCTGACGGCCATAATAATGTTCATCCGCTGGCACGCCATTCAGCAAACGCGCACTTTCGCCCGCTAACGCATCTACCGCCGCTTTACCGTGATTAGAAACCGAAAGCAGGTTCGTCACCTGTAAACGCCCCAGGCCTCCGGCATCAGTCAGCGGCTTCAACGCGGTAAGCAATTGGCTTACCAGGCTGTCGGCAACGCTAATAATGTTACGATTGCGGTAGTCGGCCAATACGTGAGCATTCACATCCGGTACTACCAGCGGAACATCCGGTGACAGGGCAAACAGGTCGCTGCTGTCAATCACCAGGCATCCGGCGTTGGCCGCTTCTTCTGCATAACGCGTTGATGCGTTACGGCCAGCAACGAAAAAGGCCAGCTGCGCCTGCGACCAGTCAAATTCCGCCGCATTCTGTACCTGAACGGCACGTCCTTCATAACGTTTGGTTTCACCCGCGCCGTTTTCACTCGCCAGCAAATACAATTCACCAACCGGGAACTGGCGTTCCGCCAGCAGTTCCAGTACAGCGTTCCCTACTGCGCCTGTTGCGCCTAATAGCGCAATATTCCAGCCGTCAGACATGGTGGTTTACTCCAGACAATGACATAAAAACAGAAGGCGGTGAATTTCACCGCCCAGGGATTCGGATTTTTACCCAATAAACTGCACCTGCTACGCCAGATCAACAGCCTGCTGCAGACGGGCATCAAAACCCAGTTTCATCAGCATTTCGACGGTTTCACTTTCGTCGCAAATCACCTGCAATGAGGACCATTCGCGGCGCTCTTCGTATTGCTTACGCAGGCGATCAAATTCACCGGGTTGTGCGGCCACTTTACGTAACGGGGCATCGTCGCGGCGCACATCATACACCAGATGCACCAGCCGTTTCAGCGTTGGCTGATCAAGCGCGCCATGCAGCGTAATATGGCTGAATTCGGGTATTGGCAGCAGCTCACTGAGCGGCACCTGCTGCGGCTGACCAATAAACGCGCTCCAGGCTTCAAAGACTTGCGTAGTACCACGCGCTTTGCCTTCCAGCGTATAACCGGCGATATGCGCGGTGGCAATATCGACTTTATCAAGCAGATCAAGCGACAGCTCCGGTTCCGGCTCCCATACATCCAACACAACGCTGAGATCCGAACGCATTTTCAACACCTCCAGTAACGCAGCATTATCCACCACCGGGCCGCGACAGGCGTTGATTAAAATGGTATTGGGCCGGAGCGCCATCAGCAGCGCTAAGTCAGCCAGATGCCAGCTTTTATACGGCCCGTCTTTAAATAGCGGGGTATGGAAAGTCAGAATATCAGCCTGGTTAACGACGTCATCCAGCGACAGGAAATCACCTTCATCGCCGCGTTCAGCGCGCGGCGGATCGCACAACAGCGTTTTCACGCCCCAGGCGTCAAGCCGTTTTTGCAAACGCCCGCCGACATTGCCCACGCCGATAATACCCACCGTGCGGTCGCGCAGCTGGAAGCCGTCACGCTCTGCTAATAACAGCAGCGAAGAAAAAACATATTCCACCACCGCAATGGCGTTACAACCGGGAGCCGCAGAGAACGCAATCCCCGCCTGTTGCAGCCACGCCTCGTCAATATGATCGGTACCCGCTGTTGCAGTACCGACAAATTTCACTGGCTTACCCGCCAGCAATGCTTCATTGACGTTGGTAACTGAGCGCACCATCAGGCCGTCAGCATCTGCCAACCCAGCTTCTGGTAAGGGACGTCCCGGCACCGCCAGCACGTTTCCGGTGCGGCTGAACAGTTCACGGGCATAAGGCATATTTTCATCGACGAGAATCTTCACCACGGCTTTCCTGTCTGTTGCGTTTAAGGGCGCTATTTTGGCACAAAGCCGCGCGTTAGCCTAACCGCATGCGGTAGCGATCTGGCGTAGTGCCTGCCTGCTGCTGAAACATTACAATCAGCGCAGAAGCGGAGCTGTAACCCAGTTCATGCGCAATGGCTTGCACGCTACGGCCCTGCTCCAGTAGCGCAATGGCGCGTAAAAAACGCAGCCGCTGTCGCCACTCGCTGAACGACATATTAAGCTGCTGCTGGCAGCGCCGTGCCAGAGTGCGTTCCGTCGTAAAAACACGGGAAGCCCACACCGAAAGCGTCGTGTTATCGCCTGGATCGGCCTCCAGCGCCTGCAGAATCGGCGCAAGAAATTTATCATTCGACAGGGGTAAATAACTTTCCTCTACTGGCGCCAGGCGTAAGCGATCGCACAACACGTCACACAGTCGCCACTGCGCATCGCTGGTCGGCTGTTCAATTTCGTTGTGGGCAAATTCGTCCATGATCGCCTGCACAATCGGATCGACAATTAGCAGACAGGCTCTGGCAGGCAAACCTGCGCACAGCGTCGCGGCCAGATTAAAGGTGCGAAACTGCGCCTGGCGATGATTGTAGCTGCTGTGCCGATGCCCCGGCGGGATCCAGATGGGAATACCAGCTGGCGTTAATAAACGTTCACCTTCCACCTGCATCTCCAGTACGTGGCTTTTAACAAAAATGACCTGACCCCAGTCGTGCGCATGCGGCAGATATTCGGTTTTGGCATTGGCCTGCTCGAAGCGAAAAAAGTAGCGTAAATGCCCGGCATCAACAGGCGGTTGGTAGGTAATTTGTAGGGTCATTATGTCCGGTCATTAATGATTTTTGTCCGATATTAACTATCTGAATAAAAGCAGACAAGCGTACACTGCGCTCACTTCGCGTCTGGAGAAACAAAATGAATTTTTTATTCCCGCTGATTACGGTATTCATCTGGTCAGTCAATTCGATTGTTAGCAAGTTATCGGCAGGTGCCATCGATCCGGCGGCGATCTCCTTTTATCGCTGGCTGCTGGCGCTGCTGGTATTAACCCCCTTTATTCTGCCCGGCATCAGACGACAGCGACAACAGATCACGCCGCACCTGGGTCGATTGCTGATTCTTGGCCTGCTGGGCATGGTGCTGTATCAAAGTCTGGCCTATTACGCGGCGCACAGCGTTAGCGCGCTGTTCATGGGCATTATCGGTGCGTTAATCCCTCTGCTTACCGTGTTGTTGAGCGTGGTGCTCCTGCGCATTGCGCCAACCGTTGGCATCCTGTTTGGTAGTCTGATTTCGTTTGCGGGTTTGGTGTGGCTGGTCAGCGAGGGCAATCTGCCGCTATTACTGAGTCACGGGCTGGGTAAAGGCGAGCTAATGATGTTAGCGGCCTCGGTTTCCTATGCCCTGTATGGCGTGCTCACCAGGCGCTGGGCGATTCCGCTGCCGATTTGGCAAAGTTTATATGTCCAGATTTTATTTGGCGTGCTGCTGCTGTTGCCCGGCTTTCTACGTGCGCCAGACGTGTCGCTTAATCTGCATAACGTTCCGCTGGTCGCCTTCGCCGGCCTGTTTGCCTCGATTATTGCGCCTTTCCTGTGGATCCACTGCGTGCAGCGCTTAGGTGCCAGCACCACCAGCATTTTTATGAACCTGACGCCGGTATTTACCGCGGTGATTGCCGTGCTGTTCCTGCATGAGCAACTACACAGCTATCACTGGATTGGTGGCGGGCTGACGCTGTTTGGCGTGATCCTCGCACAGCGACTGAAAACACCCCTGGCAGGCCAGAAACCGGCTAGCGTTGATCGGGTTTAAATTGAATCGTCACGCGCAGTCCGCCCAATAGCGGGCTGCGATCCAAACTGATCAACGCGCCGTGCCAGGCACAAATATCCTTTACTAACGCCAGACCGATGCCCGCGCCAGGCTGTAGGCTTCCATGATCAAACCGCGAAAAAGGTTGTAACGCTTTCTCCTGCTCCGCACTGTCGATGCCCGGCCCGCTATCTTCAATCTCCAGTTTTCCGGCGTACAATCTGGCGGTAACAATGCCGCCTATCGGCGTATATTTAATGGCGTTGTCCAGCAGGTTGGCGCATAGCTCGCCGAGCAGCAAGCTATTTCCTTTCACCTCATCATTTTGCTGGCCTTCATAGCCTAAATCGATGCGCTTGTTTCTGGCTGCAGTGTAACTGCTGAAACAGGCATCGCGCAGGATGTCAGCCAAATCTACGTTTGTTAACGGTTTTTCTTCGCCATGTCGCGCTTTCATTCGTGCCAGTTGCAATAAACGATCGGTGAGCAAAATGGTGTCATCCAGGGTATGCCGCATACCCTGTAAACTTTCCCGCCACTGTTCGGGACGCTCGCTGTTTAACGCCACGCCAACCTGCGTTTTAAGGATCGCCAGCGGCGTGCGCAACTGATGCGCGGCGTCGGCGCTAAAGCGATCCTGTCGTGCCAGCAAACTGCGCAGCCGTTCCAGGTAGCGGTTAAAAGCGATAATCAACGGCTGCAATTCAGACCAGGGTAGCGACGGCAATGGCGTTAATTCACTGCCATCACGGTGCAACACAATACGCGACAAACGTCGCAGCGGGCGCAGTACGCGTCGCAGCATTAAACCGGCCAGCAAAAGGGTGACAAGCACTAAACAATTCTGGCTGAGCAAAGCCGTGCGCAGCAAACCTTCGGCGAAGGCCTGACGTGAATTCAGTGTTTCTGCCACCAGCACCAGCGCCATGCCGTTAACACCTGCCTCATTGACCGGCTGCCAGAGCGCGGCAATGCGGATACGCTGTTGGTGATAACGCGCGTCATAGAAATACACTAACGCGGGATAAATCTCGGAAAGCTGGCTGGTGGGCGGGATAGTCGGCAGATCGTCATAACCAGAGAGCGTTTTCCCTTCAGGTGAAATGACCTGATAAAACAGTTGGTCATTCATGTTGCGCTCGAAACTGTCGAGCACAACCCAGGGCACATCGACTTCAAGGTGGCGATGGCGCACCACTAAACGTTCGGCAACGGTGCGGGCTGACGCCAGCAAGGAGCGATCGTAAGCCTGATTCGCCGCATGCACCGCACTCTGATAATGGGTATAAACTGACAATCCCCACAGCAGCGCAAGCGGCAAACCCAGCCAGACCAGTAATTCGCCGCGTAGAGAGGGAATTATTCGCACGACAGCATTTCTAGGCTGTAACCCAGCCCGCGCAGCGTTACGATTGCCACGTCACTGCCAGCCAGTTTTTTGCGCACCCGGTGTACGTAAAGCTCGATACTTTCCGGGCTGACTTCATCATTCAGGGTGAAGGTTTGTTCATACAGATGCTGACGTGAAACCGGCCGCCCGCGTCGCTGCATCAGCGTAGTAAGAATGCTGGATTCGCGCGGCGTCAGCGCCAGTGGCTTTTCTGCCAGCAAAAAATACCCTTCGTTGTCGAGCATCAACTGGCCCAGTACCTGACTTTGTGGCGGCTGACCCTGACTCCGTCGCCATAATGCCCGCAGGCGCGCTTCCAGTTCATCAAGTTCGAAGGGTTTGGTGAGGTAATCATCGGCCCCCTGATTGAGACCGCGTACCCGATCATCAAGCGCGCTGCGTGCAGTCAACAGCAATACCGGCACGTTTTGACCGCGCCGCCGCAGCCGCGACAGCACCTCAAAACCATCCATGCGCGGCAGCGAGACGTCCAGCACCACCAGCGCATACTCTTCGCTTTGCAGCATAAGGTCTGCCGCCACGCCCTCTGCAACCCAATCCACCGCAAATCCTTTTTGCGTTAGCGCTTTTTGTAACCAGCACGCCAGCTCAACCGTATCTTCCACCAGTAAGAGACGCATATCACATCCTGTCATTATTTCCGGGCAGTGAAAGGTAAATGAAAGGTAACTGTTTTAACAATCCAGCAACGCCGAATATTCGGTAGTAATCACACTCTGGAAGAAAGAAGGGAGCGAAAGATGAAAAAAATAATCCGCACCACGCTGGCCTCAACCCTGCTGGCTCTGTTGGTTCCAACTACGTTTGCCGCCGATGCGCCCGAACGTACCGAATGCATCGCACCGGCTAAACCCGGCGGCGGCTTTGACCTGACCTGCAAGCTGCTGCAAGTTTCATTGCAGGAAACTAAACAGATTGATTCGCCAATGCGCGTGACTTACATGCCTGGCGGCGTCGGTGCGGTCGCTTATAACGCCATCATTGCGCAACGCCCCGCCGAAGCGGGCACGGTTGTCGCTTTCTCCGGTGGATCGCTACTCAACCTGTCGCAAGGAAAGTTTGGTGGCTACTCAGAAGATGATGTGAAGTGGCTGGCGGCGGTCGGTACTGACTACGGCATGATCGCAGTGCGCGCCGATGCGCCATGGAAAAACCTGGGTGAGCTGATGGAAGCCATGAAAAAAGATCCCACCAAAGTTGTGGTGGGTGCAGGTGCCTCCATTGGCAGTCAGGACTGGATGAAAACAGCGTTACTGGCGCGGGAAGCGGGCATTGATCCACGCAAAATGCGTTATGTGGCATTTGAAGGCGGTGGCGAACCGGTGACGGCGCTGCTGGGGAATCATATTCAGGTGGTGTCGGGCGACATGAGCGAAATGGTGCCGCATCTGCAGGCCGGCAAACTGCGCGTGCTGGCGGTGATGTCAGACAAGCGCCTGTCGGGCCAGCTGGCAAACGTGCCGACAGCGAAAGAACAAGGTTTTGACGTTGTCTGGCCCATCATTCGCGGTTTCTACCTCGGCCCGAAAGTGACCGATGCCGAATACAAATGGTGGGAAGATGCCTTTAAAAAAATGGTCACCACGCCGGAATTCCAGAAACAGCGCGATATGCGTGGCCTGTTTGAATTCAACCTGTTTGGCGCAGAACTCGACAGCTACGTGAAAAAGCAGGTAACGGGTTATCGCGAAAAAGCGAAGTCTTTCGGTCTGGCAAAATAACCGGAGCACATGATGAGCGATCGTATTTTTGCGGTTATCTGGCTGGCGCTGTGCTTTGGCGGCATGGTGATTGCCTGGCAGCTCCACAGCGAATACAGCTACGAACCCGTGGGACCACGCCCGTTTCCCATGGGGATTCTGGGCCTGATGGCAATCTGCGCTCTGCTAATGCTGTTTCGCAAACCTGACAATATTCAGTGGCCCGCCAGCGGCACATTAAAGCGTTTGATTGCGCTGATACTGATGATGTTGCTGTATGGCTGGCTATTTGAAACGCTCGGCTTTGCGCTGTGCACCACCTTGCTGACGTTCGGTATCGGCATGCTGTTTGGTGCACGCTGGTGGGCCGCCGCAATTGCCGGCGTGGTGATGGGGCTGGCGCTGTTTTACGCCTTTGATCATCTGCTGGAAGTTACCCTGCCTGTCGGTAGCTGGCTGAGTTAAGGAGAGAAGCATGGATACCTGGTCTTTTTTGATGCAGGGTTTCGCCGTCGCCATGACGCCCGAAAACCTGATGATCGCCCTGTTCGGCTGCTTTATCGGTACGATTGTAGGACTGCTACCGGGCCTTGGGCCCATCAACGGCGTGGCGATTTTAATGCCGCTGGCGTTTGCCCTGCACTTACCGGCGGAGTCTGCGCTGATTTTGCTGGCAACCGTGTACATCGGCTGTGAATATGGCGGTCGCATCTCGTCAATTTTGCTGAATGTACCGGGTGATGCCGGTGCGATCATGACCGCGCTGGATGGTTATCCGATGGCGCAACAGGGAAAAGCAGGCGTCGCGCTGTCAATTTCTGCCGTCAGTTCGTTTATCGGTTCAACCATCGCCATCGTCGGCATCATTTTGTTCGCCCCGCTGCTGGCAAGCTGGTCGCTGGCATTTGGTCCGGCTGAATACTTCGCGCTGATGGTCTTTGCCATCGCCTGTCTCGGCAGCATGATGAGCCAGAATCCGCTGAAGTCCTTCCTTGCGGCTTTAATTGGCTTAAGCATGGCCACCGTCGGCGTTGACGCTAACACTGGCGTTTATCGCTTTACCTTTAACAGCGTGCACCTTTCCGACGGCATTCAGTTCGTCGTTGTGGTGATTGGCTTATTCTCAGTGAGCGAAATTCTGTTAATGCTGGAGTCGACCAGAACGGGGCAGAAAGCGGTACGCGCCAGTGGCCGCATGATGTTCAACATGAAGGAAGCGACGATGGCGACCGGCGCTACGCTTCGTTCGTCATTTATCGGTTTCTTTGTCGGCGTTTTACCGGAGGCGGGAGCCACCATCGCCAGCGCCATTGCTTACATGACGGAGAAAAAAATCAGCGGTAGCGATCAGTTTGGTAAAGGTGACATTCGTGGCGTAGCCGCGCCAGAAGCGGCAAATAACGCCTCAGCCTGTGGATCGTTTATTCCGATGTTAACGCTTGGCATTCCCGGTTCTGGCACAACTGCGGTGATGGTCGGCGCGTTGACGCTGTATAATATTACGCCAGGGCCGGCAATGTTTACCGAGCAGCCCGATATTGTCTGGGGCCTGATCGCCGCACTGCTGATTGGTAACGTAATGTTGTTGGTCATGAATATCCCCATGATCAACGTGTTTGCCCGCATGCTGACTATCCCGCTCTGGTTCCTGGTGCCAACCATTGCCGCCATTTCTGCCGTTGGCGTGTATGCCGTACACAGCACCACGTTTGATCTGCTGCTGATGGTTGGGCTGGGTGTCTTCGGCTATATCCTGCGTAAGATGGATTTTCCCATGTCCCCGCTGATTTTAGGCTTTGTATTAGGTGAAATGCTGGAGCAGAATCTGCGTCGCGCATTATCGATCAGTAACGGCAACCTGCCCATTCTGTGGGAAAGTATGATCTGCAAAGTGTTGCTGCTGTTAGCGATAGCGGTATTGGTTGTTCCATTTGTGTGGAAACGCTGGCGTCGTAAACGCATGAAACTGGCTGCTGAGTAAATCACGCTGAAACAACCGCGCCCCCGTGGGATTTCCCGGGGGCTTTTGCTATCATGGCGCATTCTCATTCCGGCGCATCCCACGCTGTTCTGTTTTCTCCAAGGAATCCGTCATGCAACCTGTTAGCGGCCCTGGCGTGCCGGTCGGCGATCGTTCATCTGTAAATCCGCAAACGGGCGCGCCTCGTCCGGGTTCCGCTCCCGGCGAACAGCCGCTCTCCCCTGCGCAACGTACTACGCTGGAACGCCTGATTGTGCGCATTTTGTCTCTCAGCAATTTGAAAGCGCCAGAGTTGTGGGCAGGTATTCGCCGTGAAGTTAATGTGAGAAGCGATGCAGACTTACAGTCACGCCATTTTCCGGCGGCTGAACAATATCTCACGACGCGTTTAACCCAGGCACAAACCGGCCACGCTACGCGCCAGTTGATGACGCAGCTAACCGATCTGCTACCGCAGGGCAATAATCGTCAGGCGGTAAGCGATTTCATCCGCCAGCGATTTGGTCAAACCGTGTTGAGCTCGCTGAGTCAGGATCAACTTCATCAAGTGCTGACCATGTTGCAAAACGGCCAAATGGCGATTCCGCAACCGCAGCAGACCCGCGCCAGCGATCGCTCTTTACTGCCCGCCGAACACCATACCCTGAATCAGCAAATCATCCGGCTGGCCGCCGCGACGGGCGAATCCAGTGGCAAACTCTGGGCGGCAGCGCTGAAGCTGGTGCAGCTCACCAGCGGTGATCCTATTCCATCCCGCCATTTTCCGCTGCTGACGCAATATTTACAGGCACGCCAAACGCTAAGCCAGCACAGCGCGCCAACTTTACAGCTACTGGAAGCATCGCTGAAGCAGCCACTGGCACAGGCTGAACAGCGGATGCTGGAAGAGTACAGTCAACAGCGGTTTCAGGCGACGCCGCAGACCGTGCTGACGGCGACGCAAACCCAGGATTTACTGAACTTCCTGTTTTCGCGTCGTGCTGAAAAGATGCAGGAGCAACCTTTAGCCGCCAGCGAAATCAAGCCGCAACCCATCTGGGCGCCCTTCCCGGCGTCGTTGCCACCTGTGCTGAAACCGCTAGCGCAACGCCCGCTGCTCGGTGCATTCGTGGCGTTGTTGGTCGTGATTTTTCTGTTGTGGCTGTTTCTCTAAATTAACAACCGCACGACGCGGCAGCCGCCGCGTCCGGCCATTCGCCCGGCGCATCGCCCCATGCCATCGGATGTCCATCGCGCTTCCAGAAATCTAATCCACCGATCAGTTCTTTTACCTGAAAGCCTAATGCCGCCAGCTTATACGCCGCTTTGGTCGAGCCGTTGCAACCAATGCCATCGCAATAGGTCACGTATACTTTACTGCGATCCCAATGCGCAGTTGATGTCTCATTCATGGTGCGATGCGGGAAACAGATGGCACCGCAAATATGTCCGCCCCGATAAGCCTCCGTCGAGCGCGCATCAATGACCACGATGTCGGTAATATGTTGCGCCAAATCTTCAGCAAGATCCCAGGCATCGGTGTAGTAAGCCAGTTTGGCCTGTAAATATGTCAGACTTTGCTGTGGTGAAGCAGGGGGAAAGCGCAATACCGATGACATTATGATGCTCCTGTTATGTTTTAAGCCGTTTGCGGCTGACGCGCGAAACGCCAGGTAACCAGAATGCCGAGCGCCGCACAGCAGGCCCCCGCCAGATAGACAGAACCATAACCCAATGCGGTCGCCAGCAGGCCGGTAACAGGTCCGCTGGCTCCATAAGCCACGTCCTGGAAGGCAGAGAAACCGCCTAGCGCGGTGCCGCGCACCTGCGGCGATACGCGTTTGATCACTTCCACACCAAGCGCCGGGAAGATCAGTGAGCAGCCGCAGCCAGTTAAGGCCGCGCCAACCAGCCCCATCCAGCTTTGCGTGGCCAGTGCCAGCAGCAGCAAACCGCAGGCTTCAATCAGCAGCGAAAACATCGCCACTTTTACGCCACCCAGGCGATCCGGCAATCCGCCAAAGAACACCCGCACCAGCACAAATGCCAGACCAAAAGCAGACAACGTAAAACCGGCGTTGCCCCAGTGCTGCGCGGCGAAGTAGAGCGAGGTAAACGTTCCAATCACCGCAAACCCTGTGCCTTGCAGCGCCAGCGCCAGGCCTGGCTGAAAAATGGTACGTACGACGCTAAACAGTGACGGCCGTTCACCGCCCACTACCGGCACCGCTTTGATCCCGCTATTCAGTGCCAGCGCAATCAGCGGTAACAAAATCGCGACCGCACCCAGCAAGGCAAAACCGCCATGCTGATGCAGCAGCAAGCCGAGCGGCGCACCTGCTGCCAGCGATCCATAAATCGCCATACCGTTCCATGACATTACCAGACCGGAGCGCTTCGGACCCACCAGCCCCATGCCCCACGTCAGGTTGCCGGTCAGCAGTAAACTTTCGCCGAAGCCCAGCAGCAAACGCCCCAGCGCCAGCAAACCAAACTTTGCCCATACCGGCACCGGCAGCAATGCAGCAATCAGATACGCCAGGCCCACCAGGGCAATGGCCATCATGCCATGTTGCGTGGTGCGCTTTGCGCCGTGCTGATCGGCGCGACGCCCGGCAAAACTACGCGTTAATAGCGTGGCAAAAAACTGGATGCCGACCGCGACGCCGACCATCACGTTATTCATCCCTAACTCCTGATGCACGTAGAGCGGGATGACCGGAAGCGCTAATCCTGCGGTGAGATAAGTGAGAAATACGGCCAGCGATGTACAGGCCAAAGGAAAGGTCGACTGAACCTGAGATTCAGCGGCGGAAAATGACATCAACGTAACTCCTTGTTCATAGACGTGCCGTAACGGCAAAAACCAACTGCATGCGCACGCCATCTGCGTGATAACAGACTGGATACGCGTTGGTTAACGTGAACGCTTACGTAACGAGAAAGATCGTTAAGGCAGGACCTGAGAGCGTGAATTTTGACAAGAAGTTAAATTAATGTCAAAGAAAAGGGCCGGCGAGCCGACCCTTGAGGTGTTAATGAGGTGAAAAAATTACGCCTGATATTTCCGCAGCGTCAGCGTGGCGTTGGTGCCACCAAAACCAAAGCTGTTAGACATCACCGTTGTTAACGTTTTTTCAGTCGGGCTGGTGACGATATTCATGCCCTCTGCCGCCGCATCCAGCGATTCAATGTTGATGCTTGGCGCGATAAAGCCGTGCTCCAGCATTAACAGGCTGTAGATCGCTTCCTGCACGCCTGCCGCACCCAGTGAATGGCCGGTCATGGCTTTGGTTGCGGAAATGTATGGTGTGTTATCACCAAACACTTCGCGGATGGCACCCAGCTCTTTCACATCGCCCACCGGCGTTGACGTCCCGTGGCTGTTCAGGTAATCGATTGGCGTATCAACGCCCTGCATCGCCATCTTCATACAGCGTACCGCGCCTTCACCCGATGGCGCGACCATATCTGCACCGTCTGAGGTCGCACCGTAGCCAACAATTTCAGCGTAGATGTGCGCACCACGCGCCAGAGCATGTTCCAGCTCTTCGACAACCACCATACCGCCGCCGCCTGCGATAACGAAACCATCACGTTCGTTGTCATAGGTACGTGACGCTTTTTCGGGCGTTTCATTGTATCGGGTAGACAGCGCGCCCATGGCATCGAATTCACACGCCATTTCCCAGCACAGCTCTTCACCACCACCGGCAAATACGATGTCCTGTTTGCCTAGCTGAATTTGCTCAACCGCATTACCGATGCAGTGCGCAGAGGTGGCGCAGGCAGAGCTGATGGAGTAGTTAACACCGTGGATTTTGAACGGAGTGGCCAGGCATGCGGAGACGCCTGACGCCATCGCTTTGGTCACCACGTAAGGGCCAACCGCTTTCAGGCCGCGTGGGCTACGCATCGCGTCTGCACCGAATACCTGATAACGTGGCGAACCGCCGCCGGAGCCTGCAATCAGACCAACGCGCGGATTATTCTGGTAAGCTTCATCGCTCAGGCCAGAATCTTTAATTGCTTCTTCCATGGAAAGATAAGCATAGATGGACGCATCACTCATAAAACGCACGATTTTGCGATCAATAAGGCCGGTGGTATCCAGTTTAACGTTACCCCAGACGTGACTACGCATGCCGGAATCTTTCATCTCTTGAGAAAATGTGATGCCTGAACGGCCTTCACGCAGAGATGCCAGCACCTCTTGCTGGTTATTACCAATACTGGAAACGATCCCCAAGCCAGTAATCACTGCACGTTTCATTCAACCTTCCTCTTCCACTTCTTTTGGATTGACGTGCACTTTAGCTTACACTTGTACGCCGAACAAGTCCGATCAGCCATTTCCTTTTGTAAATTTGCGTCATGTCACACGGGTCGTTAGAATCGCGCCATTGCCTGAAAAACGAGCCTTTTCCGTGAAATTAACCCCGGTCGAACACGCCCAGCTTAACTGGAATGAACAGGGTACACCTGTTTCCCGAGCCTTTGAGGATGTCTATTTCTCAAATGAAAACGGTCTGGAAGAGACGCGCTATGTCTTTCTTGGCGGCAATGAATTTCCACAGCGCTTCGCCCAACACGAGCGCTCCCTGCTGATTGTTGCTGAGAGCGGGTTCGGCACCGGACTCAATTTTCTGACACTGTGGCAGGCGTTTGAGGCGTTTCGCATGGAACAGCCCAACGCCATCTTGCAGCGCCTTCACTTCATTAGCTTTGAGAAGTTTCCGTTAACGCAAAGCGATTTAATCGCGGCCCATCAGCACTGGCCAACGCTGACGACCTGGGCAGAACAGTTGCAGCAGCAATGGCCAATCGCCCTGCCCGGCTGTCAACGCCTGCTTTTTGACGAAGGTCGTGTCACCCTTGATTTGTGGTTAGGCGATATTAACGCGCTTATTCACACGTTTGATGACAGCCTGAATCGTCAGGTGGACGCGTGGTTCCTGGACGGTTTCGCGCCATCGAAAAACCCGGATATGTGGACGCCTGAATTATTCAGTGCCATGGCAAAAATGGCGCGTCCCGGCGGAACGTTCGCCACTTTCACTGCTGCGGGATTTGTGCGTCGTGGATTGCAGCAGGCGGGCTTTAGCGT
The DNA here is from genome assembly GCF_014946725.1 of Mixta mediterraneensis. GTDB lineage: Bacteria > Pseudomonadota > Gammaproteobacteria > Enterobacterales > Enterobacteriaceae > Pantoea > Pantoea mediterraneensis. The sequence goes on along the minus strand of NZ_JACFXY010000004.1, from coordinate 53,596 downwards.
GACGCGGCGCAAAGGATTTGGGCCGAAACGTGAAATGTTGTGCGGCCAGTTTGCCGCTGCGCCTGCGTGCCCGTTACGTCAGCCATGGTATGCCCGTCCGGGGTTACAGGTCCATGAAATTGCGCTTATCGGGGGCGGTATTGCCAGTGCGACCTTAGCGCTGGCATTGCTGCGTCGTGGCTGGCGCGTCACGCTATATTGTGCCGATGAAGCCCCCGCGCTTGGCGCCTCTGGCAACCGGCAGGGTGCGCTTTATCCTTTGCTTAATCAGCATGATCCGGCGCTGGCCGCTTTCTTTCCTGTCGCGTTTAGTTTTGCGCGCCGTTTTTATGAAAAGCTTCCGGTTCAGTATGAACATCACTGGAGCGGCGTGTTGCAGCTGGGCTGGAATGAAAAAAGCGCGACTAAGATCGAACAGATGATCAGGATGGATTTGCCGGATGCGTTAGCGTACGGCGTCGATCAACAGCAGGCAGAAGCGCTGGCGAACCTGAAGCTGGGCTGCGGCGGAATTTTTTATCCGCAAGGCGGCTGGCTGTCTCCCGCAGAACTCACTGCTGGCATGCTCGCACATGGTGAAGCACAGGGTCTGCGTATTCACTGGCTGCATCGTCTTAGCCAGCTGGAATATAAAGAGGAAAGCTGGAGGTTAACCTTTGCCGATCGCCCCACGGTTCAGCATCACGCGGTAGTGCTGGCGAACGGACATAGCCTGACTGATTTCACGCAAACTGAACAGGTGCCGGTTTACGCAGTAGCAGGCCAGGTCAGCCACGTGCCGTCCACACCGGAGCTGGATATGCTGCAAACGGTCCTGTGTTACGACGGCTATTTGACGCCGGTTAGCCCGCAGTTTGGCACGCATTGTATCGGTGCCAGCTACCATCGTGGTGAAACCGAAACCGCGTATCGTGAGAGCGATCAACAGGAAAACCGCGCGCGCCTGATCGCCTGTCTGCCAGAAAGTCACTGGCCGCAGCAGGTTGATGTCAGCGCCAGAGAAGCGCGTATCGGCGTACGGTGCGCAACCCGTGACCATTTACCCATGGCAGGAAGCGCGCCAGATTATGCCGCAACGTTGAAGCAATATGAGGATTTACCCGCCCAGCGTGCGCAAAATGCAGCCATCGCCGACGCGCCATCTTATCCTCAACTTTATCTGTTTGGCGCGCTGGGCTCGCGCGGTTTATGCAGCGCGCCGTTAGCCGCAGAGGTGCTGGCAGCACAACTGACAGCAGAACCGCAGCCTTTAGATGCAGCAACCCTGGCGGCGCTTAATCCGAATCGTTACTGGGTGAGGAAACTCCTGAAGGGCAAAAAAGCAGGATAAGGGCGGCGAACCGCCCTGCATACTCAGGCCGACTGGCGCGCCTGCAAAAACAGATTGTCCCACATGCCAACCACCAGCGCCTGATCGCGGGGTGATAATTCACCTGCGGCGATGGCGTTTTGCAGACTGCGGGTGACCTGAATCTGTAACGCTTCTGGCGTATGCTCGCCCAGTTGATCCACTTCGGCAACCGCCAGCGTGAGGTGGCCGCGCAGATAACCGCTGGCAAATAGCTCATCGTCACTGGCGTGTTCAACCATGTCGTCAATTAAGGCCAGAATACGCGCTTCAAATTCTGCGATCATCTCAATTCCTCTTTTTGATAACCTTCAAAGTCACAGATCTTCCGGCCAGGAAAACTGTGAAGCCGTCAATGAAGGTCTGCCATAAAATTCAGCTAATGCTGCAATAAAACGCGCGGGTCGTGCAGGAATACCCTGCTCCAGATAAGACATGACCTGAGCATGGACTTTACGCTGAAAAGCAATGCGATCCGGCTCACACTCCCCGTCGAGATTGTCACAACTGACATTGAAGGGGAAGCCTGCCGCCATACAAAACATCCACTCCAGCGCCTGTGGCTTCACCTCTACCGCTTCAAACTGGCTTTGCGTCAGCGCGTCGCGGCCATCCGGGCAGTACCAGTAACCAAAATCTACCTGTTTTCGTCGGGCTTCACCGGCAATACACCAGTGTGAAATTTCATGCAGTGCGCTGGCATAAAAACCATGAGCGAACACCACACGATGCCAGGGCGATTCGGCATCAGCGGGAAGATAAATGGGTTCGTCATCTCCTTTAATTAGACGGGTCTGAAAGTCGTCGCGGAAACAGCGATCAAACAGCGTAATCAGCTGTTCGTAGTGATGGGGAGGATTCATATGTTTATTTACTGTCATCTGGCGTTATCCGTTACGCATGCAGCGTGGTCAGCCACGCCATAATATCACTGCCGTGATTGTCCCACAGCAGTTTGGCGCTCATTACCGCTGAGACAATTACCACCATAGGACGGATTAATTTCTGCCCGCGCGCCAGCACCAGCCGTGCGCCAAGACGAGCGCCGCAGAATGCACCGAGCATCATAATTACGCCCGTTCCCCACACCACTTTGCCGCCAAACATAAAAAACAGCAGGCTGCCAACGTTAGAAGTGAAGTTAAGGATTTTGGCATGCGCCGTGGCTTTCGCCAGATTAAAGCCGCATAGCGTCACGAAGGCCAGCGCATAAAAGGAACCTGCGCCAGGGCCGAAAAAACCATCGTAGAAGCCGATACAGCCACCGCCTACTAGCGCTTAGGGCAACCCGTACAGGCGACGAGCGCGATCCTCTTCACCGATACGTGGCATTAACAGAAACCATAACCCAATCGCAATCAGCAGCAGCGGTAGCACCTGACGCAGCATATCGGCCTGTAACCGTTGAATCAGTATCGCTCCCAGCACCGAACCGATGAAGGTCATGGCAATATTTAGCCATTGCTCTTTTAATTTGACCGCGCCGCGTCGTACAAAATAGAGGCTGGCAGAGAACGAACCACCGACAGATTGCAGTTTGTTAGTTGCCAGTGCCTGCGCGGGAGAGAGGCCCGCCGCTAACAGGGACGGGACGGTTAACAACCCGCCGCCCCCCGCAATCGAATCAATAAAGCCAGCCAGCATGGCGACAAAGAACAGCAGCCCAACCAGTAGTGGGCTGACGACAAACCAATCCATAATGTCCCTTACAGTAAATGTTTATCCAGCAACGCCTGACAAGCCGCAGGCAGCGGCGGGGGTTCGCGTTTCACAGGCGCTGAACCTGGCTGCTTCGGCAGAAACCAGCTTTGCAGTTCCGCGCCACAGCCATCGCCCGGCGGGGGTGGCGCTTGATCGATACATTCACTGCTTCCTTGCGGGCAATGCAGACGCACATGCATATGCGCGCGGTGAGCAAACCAGGGACGTACTTTGCGCAGCCAGTCTCGATCCGCCCCGGCATCAGCACAAAGTTGCTTTTTAATCGCGGGATTAACAAAAATGCGCGCCACTTCACCATCTTTCGCAGCCAGTTTAATCAGGCTGTCAATTTCGGGTTGCCAGTGACGCGTCCGCACACGTTTATCGTCGGGCGCAACCAGATCAAGCGGCTGCGGTTTCAGTAATTGTTGCGCCGTCCAGCGCGTTTTGGGCAGTTGCAGCCAAATATCCACATCCAGCCCGGTCTGGTGGCTGGCGTGACCACTGCTAAAACGTCCACCTGCCGCCATACCCATATCGCCAATCAGCACATTGCCCAGTTGCAGATTATGCGCCTGGGTCGTTAAGCGCTGAATAAACTGAATCAGATCGGGATGACCAAAGTAGCGACGCTGATCCTGACGCATCACCTGGTAATTCGGCGAATTAAGTGGCAGCGCCTGCGCACCCACGATGCAGCCATTGGCAAAGCTACCGACAGAGACCGGCGCACCCGCAATCGGATGCTGAATGCGCTGCCAGGGCGTTGCCGCCAGACTGGATGCGCTGAGCAGCAGAGAGAGGGCTAACAGGAGGCGTTTCATGCAATTACCAGCGTGGTACGGAAGAATTGACGCCAGCGCACTGCGCGCGCTGGCGCAGCAGATGATCCATCAGCACAATAGCCATCATGGCTTCGGCAATCGGTACGGCACGAATACCTACGCACGGATCGTGTCGGCCTTTGGTGATCATTTCCACTTCTTCGCCATCACGGGTAACAGTTTTACCCGGCACGGTAATGCTGGAGGTCGGTTTCATCGCCAGATTAGCGCTGATTACCTGACCGCTGCTGATACCACCAAGAATGCCGCCTGCGTGATTACTCTGGAAACCGTCAGCGCGAATTTCGTCACGATGCTGGCTGCCGCGCTGGTTTACCACCGCAAAGCCGTCGCCAATCTCAACGCCTTTCACTGCGTTGATACTCATCAATGCGTGCGCTAAATCGGCATCCAGCCGATCAAATACCGGCTCACCCAGACCCGCTGGCACGTTTTCAGCCATCACGGTAACTTTCGCGCCAATGGAATCGCCCTCTTTCTTCAGGCCACGCATCAACTCATCCAGCGCGTCCAGCTTGTCAGCGTCCGGGCAGAAGAATGGATTTTCTTCCACGATACCCCAGTCTTTCAGCTCACAGGCCACATCCCCAATCTGCGCCAGATAGCCGCGTACCACAACGCCGTGCTTCATTTGCAGATACTTTTTAGCGATAGCCCCCGCCGCCACGCGCATAGCGGTTTCGCGTGCGGAAGAACGGCCGCCACCGCGATAATCGCGCATGCCATATTTTTGTTCGTAGGTGTAATCCGCATGGCCTGGACGGAACAGATCCTTGATCGCGCTGTAATCCTGAGAACGCTGGTCGGTATTTTCGATCAATAAACCAATTGCGGTGCCAGTGGTGATGCCTTCAAACACACCGGACAAAATTTTCACCTGATCCGGCTCCCGGCGCTGCGTGGTATAGCGCGACGTGCCGGGGCGACGACGATCAAGATCGTGCTGAATATCCGCTTCAGTGAGCGGAATACCTGGCGGCACGCCATCCACAATGCAGCCCAGCGCGATGCCGTGGGATTCGCCAAAGGTTGTTACTCGAAAAAATTGTCCGATGCTGTTTCCGGCCATTTTGTTTCCTTGTTACGGTTCAACAGGCGAATACTCGCCCCGCTTTCAGTCTTTGAAAAAAGAAAAATGATGTTGCGCGTCAACGATCTGCTGGCGCGTCAGCATAAATACACCGTCGCCACCGTTGTCGAATTCCAGCCAGGTAAACGGCACATCGGGATAGTGCTCGATCATATGCACCATGCTGTTGCCCACTTCACAAATCAGGACGCCCTGCTCGCTGAGGTAATTTGGCGCGCAGGCAAGAATGCGGCGCACCAGTTTCAGCCCATCGCTGCCTGCTGCCAGTCCGAGTTCCGGCTCATGACGATATTCACCTGGCAGATCATCCATGTCTTCCGCATCAACGTAAGGCGGATTGGTGACGATTAAATCGTATTTCAGTTCAGGCAGGCCACGGAACAGGTCAGCACGAATTGGCGTAACGTTGTGCATCAGGCCATGATCTTCAATATTTTGTTCAGCAACCGCCAGCGCATCTGTGGAAATGTCCACGGCATCCACTTCAGCTTCCGGAAAAGCGTATGCGCAGGCAATCGCAATGCAGCCGCTGCCGGTGCACATATCAAGGATATGGTGCGGCGTGTCACTGACCAAACCGGCAAAACGGTTTTCAATCAGCTCGCCAATCGGCGAGCGTGGCACTAATACTCGCTCATCCACATAAAATTCATGACCGCAAAACCAGGCTTTATTGGTCAGGTAGGCGACCGGAATGCGCTCATTAACGCGGCGAATAACCCGCTCGACAATCCGATGACGCTCGCTGGCGGTCAGGCGCGCATTGCGCATATCTTCTGGTATATCAAGCGGTAGCCAGAGCGACGGTAAGACTAGTTGAACGGCTTCGTCCCAGGGATTATCTGTGCCATGTCCGTACCAAATCCCGGCAGCAGAGAAGCGACTAACCGCCCAGCGCAGCATATCCTGAATAGTGTGCAGTTCGTTCACTGCCTCATCGACGAAAATTTTGTCCACGCAGCCCTCCGCAGGCCATTTGCTAAATCGGCCGATAGTGTGCCATGAAGCCATGGAGAATTCAGCGCAGCGAGGTGAAAAAGCTGACATTTAATGACACTTAACGGTAAGGTAGCGTATTCCCTGAAAACCAACCTTTTCTGACACACTTTACCCGCCATGAGTAAAAAAACACGCCTCAGCCAGGACGATAAAGCGCTGTTTCGCCAGTTGATGAGCGGAACACGTAAGCTGAAACAAGATACGATTGTGCACAAACCCTTGGTGAAAATCCGCGAAGTGCCAACAAAACGGTTGTTTTCTGAGCAGGCCGATAACAGCCATTATTTTTCTGATGAGTTCCAGCCGCTGCTATCAACCGAAGGCGCAACACGCTATGTACGCGCCGATGTCAGCCATTTTGAATTGAAAAAATTGCGTCGTGGTGATTACACACCAGAAATTTTTCTCGACCTGCATGGCCTGACCCAGCAGCAGGCCAAGCAGGAACTGGGCGCGTTAATTGCCGCCTGCCGACGCGAACATCTGTTTTGCGCCAGCGTAATGACCGGTCATGGTAAACATATTTTGAAACAGCAAACGCCGTTATGGCTGGCTCAGCACCCTTTTGTGATGGCTTTTCATCAGGCACCAAAGCTATTTGGCGGCGACGCAGCGCTGCTGGTATTGATTGAAGTAGAGGAGTGGCAACCGCCCGAGCTGCCTTGAGAGGGGATTGGGCCGCTGATTCGGCCCACAGACATTAAATGGCTTTCGCCAGTTTTGCAGGACTTACCTGCCACAATAATTTGCCTTTACTCTGAACGGCATCAAAATCCACACAGGCAATAGCGGAAGTGGCGAACATCGGCGGAGTTTCCTGCGGACAGAGTTCAGAAACCAGATAACCCACTAATGGTAAATGCGAAATCACTAGCGCCGATTTCACCCCCTCGTTCGCCAGCGTCTGTAAATAGCAGGCCACCAGCCCCGGATCGCCGCCCGGCGTTAATTCAGGTAAAACGTCCTGCCCGGCAGGCAAGGATAATGCTTCACGTACCGTTGCGAGCGTTTGTTCAGCGCGCAAATACGGACTCACCAGAACGCGTTCAATATCCAGCGTCTGACCGTTGAGCCAGCCCGCCATTTGGCGTGATTCGTTACACCCACAAAGCGTCAGAGGTCTGACCGAATCGCTTGCGGCTTCCAGAGCTGCATCGCCGTGACGCATGATAAAAACTTGCATAAAGCACCGCTGTTGTTTGTCGACATCACCAGACGCCAGCGCGTCTGGCTTATCATTCTGCGAATGAACGCCGTGTTGTACCTTAATGGCTTCAGTATAGTCAACCGGTTGTTTATTAAATAAGCACATCTCAGAATCGTGCTGTGCCGCAGACGCTGATGAGACCCTGCCAACCCGCTGAATCAGTAAGGTTATTCTGCCCGCCCTAAGAAATGTAAAATTTCTTCTGCTGCTGAGCCAGGTTTTCCAGAGCGTCACAAGGTATAAAACGATCGCCATATTGCTGCTTAAGGCGGCTTAATGTATTAAGCGCCTCAGCTGCATCAAGCTGGTCAAGGTAGCGGAACGGTCCCCCGAGGAAGGGAGGAAACCCGATGCCAAAAACAGCACCAATATCCCCATCGCGTGGCTGCCGAATCACCTCTTCATCCAGACAGCGTACCGCTTCATTTAACAACATCATCACACAGCGTTCGGCAATTTGCGCTGCGCTTTGCTTCACCTGCGGTTTTATTCCCAGCAACGCATACAGCGAAGGATCAGCCTTTCTCTGCTGACCACGATGCGATCCATATAAATAAAATCCTTTACCATTTTTGCGCCCTTTTCTTCCATCTTTGAGTACGGCGTCAAACGCGTCGGGTGCAGCAAAGCGATCGCCATAAGCCTGCTGTAAAATCGGAATGATTTTGCTGCCGACATCAATACCCACTTCATCCAGTAACTGAATAGGCCCGACGGGAAAACCAAACTTCACCAGCGCACGATCAATATGATCGATCGGCTCGCCTTCCAGCAGACAGCGCATCGCTTCATTTATATAGGGTGCCAAAATGCGGTTGACGTAAAAGCCCGGCCTGTCTGCCACGATAACTGGCGTTTTGCCTTGTTTCCGCGCCAGCGCCACGGTGCTGACCAGCGTTTCCTCCGATGTCCCGCCATGTGGAATCACCTCTACCAGCGGCATTTTATCTACCGGGCTGAAATAGTGCAGGCCAATGACATTCTCGGGGCGCTGTGCTTTCGCCGCTATATCAGCAATAGGTAATGACGAGGTATTAGAGGCGAATATAGTGTGCGGCTGGCAATGTTCTTCCACTTCGCGGACCATTTGCTGTTTCAGAGCCAGCTCTTCAAATACCGCTTCGATCACCATGTCGCGCTGCGTAAAGCCTTGATAGTCAATGCCTCCCGTAATGCGCGCCAGCTGCTGCTGACGTTGTGCCTCGCTGATATAGCGGCGTTTTACCTTTTCGCTCAGCAATTCCCAGCAGGTTTGCAGCGCATGATTGACGCCATTCAGATGGATGTCTTTGATCCGCACCGATAATCCGGCATTAATGGCGCTGACGCTGGCAATTCCTCCCCCCATCAGGCCGCCACCTAAAATGCCGACGCGCTGAATAATTTTCGCTTCGCCATTACCGCCCTGCTCTTTTTTCATGGCCGTTGAAGCAAAAAACAGACTACGCAGCGCAGCTGATTCTTTCGTCATCGCCAGTTCGCCAAACGCCTGAGCTTCGGCATCATGCCCGGCCCGGCTGCCCTGCTCCAGCCCGATACGCACCACGTCAATAATACGTTTTGCCGCTGGATAATTGCCGTGCGTTTTGCGGTCAGTCTGACGCTTTGCCAGCGCAAACAAAGCCTGGCGGGCGATGGGTCCCTGTAATAAACGCTCGCGCATTGGTAAGACGCGCGCGCTGATTTTGCCTTTTTTTACTCGCTCAATCGCAGTTTCCAACAGGATCGCCTGCGGTACAGCATCATCGACCAGCCCCAGTTTACGTGCCTGCTTAGCGCGCAGGGTTTTCCCGGTAAGGATCAGCGGCAGCGCCTGCTGTATGCCAATCAGATGCGGTAATCGCTGCGTGCCGCCCGAACCCGGCAATAAACCTAACTGCACTTCTGGCAGTCCCAGCCTGGTTTTATCGTCCAGCGAGCAGATGCGTGCATCACAGGCCAGCGCCAGCTCCAGGCCGCCACCCAGACAAGCGCCATGAATTGCCGCCACCAGCGGAAAAGGTAGTGCCGCAAGTGAAGCCATCACTTCCTGGCCTTGCCGCGCCAGCGCTTCAGCTTCCTGCGCTGTCTGGCAACGATCGATCATGCTAATATCCGCCCCCGCTACAAAATTGTCCGGCTTGCCAGAGATCAACACTAATCCTGCCAACTGTTTATCACGCCGCGCTTCGGCAATGATGGCAGCAATCTGCGCGGCAAATTCAGCCTTGAGCGTATTCATCTTTTCGCCCGGTACGTCAAGGGTAATAATACCCACGTGATCGAGGCGCATCTGTAAATGAAAAGCGTTCTGTTCCATTATTCGGCCTCCAGAACCATTGCCGCACCTAATCCACCCGCTGCACAGGCGGTCACCAGGCCTAAACCACCACCACGTCGCCGTAGTTCCTGTAAAGTTTGGGTGATCATACGCGCACCGGTGGCGGCGAAAGGATGACCATAAGCAATAGAGCCACCGAGCACATTGAAACGTTCTTCGTTCACTTCGCCCAAAGCGTGTGGACGGTTGAGCACCTCGCGAGCGAAACGTTCGTCGCGGAACATCTGCAGGTTGCTCAGCGTTTGTGCCGCGAAGGCTTCATGCATGTCAATCAGGGTTAAATCGTTTAGGGAGAGGCCAGCGCGATCTAACGCCAGCGGCGAGGCATAAGCCGGGCCGAGCAGCATATCTTGCCAGACATCAATTGCGGTAAAAGCGTAGCTGCGCAGATACCCCAGCGGTTTGAGTCCCAGTTCGCGTGCACGGCCTTCACGCATCAAAATTACTGCGGCCGCGCCATCGGTAAGCGGGGTACTGTTTGCGGCAGTAACTGTGCCATGCTGGCGATCAAACGCCGGACGCAGCCGCGCATAATCCGCGGGTTTCGCATCTCTACGCACGTTATTGTCTTGCTCAATCGGCGCTTTCCACGGTGGGACAAAAACCGGCATCACTTCCTGGCTCAGCACACTGGATTGCCAGGCTTTGGCGGCACGTTGATGAGAACGCAGCGCCAGCGCGTCTTGTGCTTCACGCGTGATGCCATGACTTTTTGCCATCTGCTCAGCCGTATCGCCCATGCGTAAACCGGTCGAAAACTCTGCCACCGCAGGCGGAACGGGCAGCAGATCACGTGGCCGCAGACGGCGCAGAATATGGAGTTTTTGCCTGAAGCTGCGCGCTTTGTTCATATCCACCAGCGCACGCGCCATCGTTTTGCTGACACCGATGGGCAGCACAGAAGAGGAATCCGCACCGCCCGCAATGCCCGCCGAGATTGTTCCCGCCAACAGACTTTCGGTGACATTAGCCACCGCCTGAAAACTGGTCGCGCAAGCGCGGCTAACGCTGTAAGCATCGGTATGCACACTTAAGCCGCTACTGAGAACCACTTCACGGGCGATATTGGGCGCTTCTGGCATTTGCACGACCTGACCAAACACCAGCTGTTCAATCACCTCTGCGGATAATTCGCTGCGCGCCATCAGTTCGCTTATCAACATGCGGCCTAACTCAACCGCCGGAATGCCATGAAAGCCGCTAGCCTGCCGCAGGAAAGGTGTACGTAATCCGTGGGTTATGGCGATGCGCTCGCCATCACGCGTCAGCAGCGACTGCGCTTTGCTCATTGTTTTCACCTGTAAATCGGGACCGGGGCATCATTGCCGAAAGAGGTCTGACCTGATCAACAGTGTTAACCACAAGCGGTTGCCCCGCCAATATCGAAAGGAAAAATTTGCGAAGGGAAACACGAAAATGAAAAACGCCGCGATAAGCGGCGTGAGCGGATTAACGCAGGCTGAGCTGAAAAATCAGGGTTTCAGCCTGGCAGGGGAAAGTAAAACCGGCCTCTAATTTAACGCCGTCTGCTTCTTCGCTGAAACGCGCATCAATATCGCAAGGTTCAGATTCAACCTGACGCGCCTTTTCGCTCAGGCGCTGCAATTTTGTTTCAGCGTCGGCACGTTGCGCAAACCCATTCGGTCCAGGTTGCAGTACAGTCGCTGTTATCTATAACGGTGCCGACATCGACACAACAGCAGGCTGCGGTTTCGTTTGCACTGCATTTTTTAATGGCATCAGACATCTTTTTCTCCTGACGATTAATTCGACAAGCTGCGTAATTTTCAGTCCGAAATTTTACGCCTTCAGGATGATTTGCGCTATGACTGCCTCGCTAAGTGACGAATATCACAATAAAAATTGACCCAAAACAAATATGAATCGTTATGCTGTGTTCGCTTCTTCTGCTTTTGTTAAGTGGATCGAATTTTCATCGATCAACCCAGAAATATTTTAAAAACAATATTGCAACACACACACAGGTCGGACCTATACTTGCCGCACTGGTCTGATATGTACGTTTGACATCAGTCCCTACAATCCGCCGTCCCTTGTTACGCGTCGTCATAGCGTTAAATAATAATTCACATGAGGTTGTGGTCATGAGCCATAAAAACCTGTTTGCAAAGTCAGCCGTGGCGGCTGCAATAGCGCTTGTCTCTTCACACGTTTACGCAGCTGGGTTTCAATTAAATGAATTTTCTTCGATTGGTTTAGGACGCGCCTGTTCTGGTGAAGGCGCAATGGGTGATACCGCCGCATCGGCCAGCCGTAACCCGGCGACGATGGCGTTGATGAATCGCCCTTCTTTCTCCATTGGCGCGGTGTATATCGATCCCGACGTGAATATCAACGGCACCAGCCAAAGTGGCCGCAGCCTGAATGCCAGTAATATTGCGCCAAGCCAATGGGTGCCCAATATCCATTACGTGCAGCCCGTTAACGATCAGTGGTGGATTGGCGCCTCTGTGACATCTAACTATGGCCTGGCCACCGAATTTAATAACGGCTATACCGCAGGTGGCTATGGCGGTAAAACCGATTTAGTGACCGGCAACCTTAACCTCAGCACCGCATACCGGTTGAATGAGCATTTCAGCGTAGGTGTCGGCTTTGATGCAGTATATGCAAAAGCCAAAATTGAGCGCTATGCCGGTGAATCGGGCGCCGCGTTGGGCGTTCCGGCGGATACACAAATTGCCCGCCTGAAAGGTGATGAATGGGGTTATGGCTGGAACGTCGGCATTTTGTATGAAGTAGATGAAAATAATCGCTTCGGCTTTACCTATCGTTCCGAAGTGAAAATCGACTTTGATGGCGATTATAAGAGCAACCTGCCCACAGCACTTAATGCCGTCAATAATCCGATGCAAACCGGTATTCCTTACGGCACAGGCGGCATGACCGTCCCCGGCGCATTAACCCTGAATCTGCCAGAAATGTGGGAATTGTCCGGCTGGCATAAAGTGGCCCCTCAATGGGCGGTGCATTACAGCATGGCGTACACCAGCTGGAGTCAGTTCCAGGAGCTGAAAGCCACCGGCTCAAACGGCCAGACATTGTTCTATAAAGATGAAAGCTATCGCGATGCTTATCGGCTGGCGTTGGGGACAACGTATTTTTACGACCAAAACTGGACGTTCCGTACCGGTATCGCCTTTGATGATAGCCCGGTTCCGGCAGACAAACGCTCGATTTCCATTCCCGACCAGGATCGTTTATGGCTGAGCGCCGGTGCGTCTTACGCCTTTAATGATGACGCGTCAGTGGACCTGGGCATTTCCTATATGCACGGTCAGCACGTCACGGTGAGAGAAGGCCCCTATACTTTCAACTCTACCGGTAAAGCCTGGCTGTATGGCGCGAATTTCAACTACAAATTCTGATAGCGCGGCACCATCAAAAAAGGCGACTCACTGGAGTCGCCTTTTTTATTTCGCCTCAATTACTGCGAGTCGATGTCCTGCAGATCACCCTGAATCGCCGCAGCGTTTGGGTTTTCTTCCGGTTTCAGCTTGCCACCGCGCGCCAAAAAGTCGTGACGCTGGAAGTAAGCGTTACGGATAAAGGCATACGGATCGTTCTGCTGTTTCAGGATCGCATCGGAATCCAGCAGCTGCGCCCGCGTCTCAATCCCTTCAAGCGTCCATTTACCGATCGACATCGGCCAGGTCAGCCAGCCAAGGATGGGATAAAGCGTGTCGACGTAATCACCGCCATCCTGACGCACGGTGAAGCTCCCGTACGCAGGTAGTTCAACATACGGACCGTAACCGACGCCGTAATGTCCGAGCGTGGTGCCGAAACGGTGCGGCTCTTCACGTGCCAGCTCCGGGTTCGCTTTAGCCGCCACATCAATAAAGCCCCCCAGACCCAGCACGCTGTTAAGGAAGAAGCGTGTGAAGTGAATGCCTGCATCATGCGGATTGCCCACCAGAATAGCGTTCACCATGCTGGCTGGTTCTTCCAGGTTGCCAAGAAAATTACTGAGGCCGGTACGCGCCGGCACCGGCACATAATCGCGCCATGCCACTGCAACAGGACGCACCACATAGGGGTCCAGCACGTTGTAGTTAAAGTTAAACATCGTGCGGTTAAAGCCTTCGAACGGATCACTGCGCTGCGCAGGCTCGTTGTTTTCAGGCTTTGAACTGGCACAACCCACCAGAAGTACACTGGCCACAACCAAACTGGTCAGGCGATAATTCATTCCAATCTCCCTGTGCGGATGAAAAGTGTATACCCAAAATACTTCAGGTTGCAGGAAGACGGCGAACCTGCGCATTCCCTGGAGCAGAGATCACTCTGAGCCAGGGAGCAACAGACAATACCTACGCATCTGCAGTCTGAAGTATGACGGGTATATCGCTTCAGGGCTGCTGCTGATTAATTTCCACAGCCACATGCTGATGACCATCCCAGGGCGTTATCTCGCTCAGACCAAACCAGTCTCCTGACTGCGGATTGGCACTGCCATCGCGGGAAATTCGCACCCGAACCTGTACCTGATGCTGCGCCGACAGTAGGCGATCTTGCATCATGGCGTTACTGTCATCCAGCGTCAGCGATAACGGAAAGTGGCTTAGCGGCATACGCTTAACGGCCACAGGCACCGGTGATACACCGTCAGAAACAGAAATATACATGACTCCGCCTTGCGGTAACATTTTTTCTGCCTGCGGTGCTAAAGTCACCGTTAATGCCAGCCGGTTATCCTGCTGTCCTGCATCGGTTTTTGCTTGCTCAATGCTGCGCGCGATCATCGTGCGGCGCTGATCGTCAACCGGTAACAACGTCAGCATGGTTTGCCAGGCACTTATCGCCTGATCGTACTGTTGCTGTTCAAACGCATTAAACGCCAGCAGGCTTAATGTACGGATATTATTATGATCGTCCTTAAGCAGATCACGCAAAATTAAGCCCGCCTGACGATTATCCTGCTGATCGCTGGACCGGGTTAATACTTCGGCATAGTCCTGTTTTAATTCAAGATTATTTGGTGCCAGCTGTAAGGCATGTTCAAAAGCCTGGCTGGCAAGATTGGCGTTATTCAACACCATGCCGAGGCGTCCTAACATCGCCCAGTCATTGCGGTTATTCGGCTCAGATTGCAGCGCGCTGCGCAGGCCCAGCTGCAAATGCGCCAGCTCTTCCATGCTCAGCGGTTTGGCTTGCGGGTCCATCACGCGAGCACATAGCGCTGGGTATTCCTCCTTTACCTGCATCCAGTCGCGCATCTGCGCCAGGCCGCCGGTTTTCAGATACGTTCCCAGCGATACAACGATTAACGCTATGACACCTGGCAGAAGTATCCAGCGGCTGCTGCTGTGTACTGAAGCGACCTTACCGGGAGGAATATCCGTTAACAGCGTTTGTTGCAGCTCACGTTCCATCACGGGCCGTTCAGCCACCACGCCCTGCGCTTCATCCTGCGCCAGCTCATCCATTCTTTGCTGGTAAAAATCTTTATTCAGGCGATCGCGATCGCCATTACTGGCCTGACGTTGACGCCAGCCGGCGCTAAGAAACAGCGCACAGGCCGCCAGCAATAACAGTAAAAGGGTGATCCAAAATGCACTCATTACGGCTTCCTGTCTGACTTCAAAATCGCGTCAAGACGCTGCTGTTCGCTGTCGTCCAGTTCGCTGCGCGTTTTACGTTGGCGGCTGCGCAAAATAATGATTAATCCCCCTAACACCACAAACAGCGCTGGCCCAACCCAAAGAATGAGCGTTGATGGCGTAACCGGCGGCTCATAGGTCACAAAATTGCCGTAACGCGCCACCATATAATTGATGATTTGCTGGCGGCTTTGGCCCTGCTTCATCAGCTCGTACACTTTGAGGCGCATATCAGCGGCAATCATTGCATTCGAGTCAGCAATGCTGTTGTTCTGACATTTCGGGCAGCGCAGTGAAGCGGTTAAATTGCGGTATTGTTCTTCTTGCGCCACCGAATCAAACTGATAGGTGTCGATAGCAGCCCACAGGCTGACGCTAAACAGCATGCCACAGATACATAAAATAAGGCGTGTCATGCGCCCGCCTCCGAACTGTATTTGATCCATAGCGGTTTCACTTCCTGCAGCCAGACGCGCGCATTCATGTCACCCGCGTGGCGATAACGGATAATGCCCTTACCGTCGATCAGGAAGGTTTCCGGCGCGCCATACACACCCAGATCGAGACCGAGCATACCGTTACCGTCATATAAACTCAGCGCGTAAGGATTGCCGAGCGTATTTAGCCAGGTCACCGCTTTGCTGCGATCGTCTTTGTAGTTCAGACCCACCACACGAATGCCTTGCTCTGCCAGCGTGTTCAAATATTGATGTTCCGCGCGACAGGTCGGACACCAGGTCGCCCAAACGTTAAGGAGAATCGGTTTACCGTCGGTCAACACGCCCTGGTCGTAAATCTTGCCGGGTTGATCCAGCGCTTCAAGCTTAAACAACGGCACCGGTTTACCGATTAACGCGGATTCAAGACGCGTGGGATCGTCGCCCTTCGCGTTACGCGACAGCTGCCACAGCAGCACCGCCGCCAACAACAGGAAAAAAGCGAATGGAATAAACAGTATTTTTTTGTTCATGCCAAATCCTCGCGTTGGGCTTTTTTACGCGAGCGGTAGCGTGGATCGAGCAGGCAGAACAGGCCGCCCACCGCCATAAACACGCCGCCGAACCAAATCCAACGCACAAAGGGTTTGTAATAAATACGCACCGCCCACGAACCGTCATCAAGCTGTTCGCCCAGCGCCGCATAGAGATCGCGTGTAAAGCCGCCATCAATTGCCGCTTCGGTCATCATGGTACGCGCAGCAGTGTAAAAACGTTTTTCGGCTTGCAGTACGGCTTCCGGCTTGCCGTTGCGTGAGACATCAATAATACCGGCCCCGCCGCTGTAGTTCGGCCCCTGCAGATTCTGCACCCCGCGGAAGACAAAGTGATAGCTATGTATATCGACGCTGTCACCGGCCTTCATACGGATGTCGCGCTCAACGCTATATTGAGTGCTGAACGCAATCCCAATCACCGTAACGCCAACCCCGAGGTGACCCAGCACCATACCCCAGTGGCTGCGTGTCAGATGGCGCAAACCTGCGAAAAAAGGGTGACGATGCGTGGCGCGCTCGTGCAGCTCCAGCAGCGTCAGAACAATAATCCACACCGACATCAGCAGACCTACCACGGTCATCGCTTCAATACGATCCTGCAACCACCAGGGCATAAAAATCGAAAAAGCCAGCGTCACGATCAGCGCTAGCGCCAGGCGTTTCGCCAGCTTCTGCGGTTCATCACGCCGCCAGCGCACCAGCGGCCCGATGCCGAGCATTAAAGCAAAGGGTGCCATCAGCCAGGTAAACATAGTATTGAAGAAGGGTTCACCCACCGAGATGCTGCCAAGGCCAAGTTGCTTGTGTACCAGCGGCAACAGCGTCCCCAGTAAAACCACCAGCATCGCTGCAATCAATAAAACATTATTGCCTAGCAGGAAAGATTCGCGTGAACAGGCATCATTTTGTACCCGGCTGCGCACCTGCCCGCCTTTAATCGCGTACAACAGCAGGGAGCTGCCGATGACGATAATCAGGAAAGCCAGGATAAACATGCCGCGCGCCGGATCGGAAGCGAACGAATGAACCGATACCAGCACCCCGGAACGTACCAGGAAAGTCCCTAACAGACTCAGTGAGAATGCGGTAATCGCCAGCAACACCGTCCAGGCCTTAAAGGTGCCACGTTTTTCCGTCATCGCCAGCGAGTGTATCAACGCGGTGCCCGCCAGCCACGGCATAAAAGAGGCATTTTCCACTGGATCCCAGAACCACCAGCCGCCCCAGCCAAGTTCGTAGTAAGCCCATGCCGAGCCCAGTACGATGCCGATGGTAAGAAACACCCAGGCGGCGGTTGTCCATGGCCGTGACCAGCGCGCCCAGGCAGTATCGAGTCGCCCAGCCATCAGCGAGGCAATCGCAAAAGCAAACGCCACCGAGAAGCCAACGTAACCCATATACAGCAGTGGCGGATGGAAGATCAGGCCGATGTCCTGCAGCATTGGGTTGAGATCGCGACCATCAATCGGGAAATCTGGCAAGGTGCGGGCAAAGGGGTTTGAGGTGAAAATGATAAACAGCAGAAAGCCAAGATTGATCATGCCCATTACCGCCAGCACGCGTGCCAGGGCATCCTGCGGCATACCACGGCTGAACCGCGCTACCGCTAATGTCCAGGTACTGAGCAGTAAAACCCACAGCAAAAGCGAACCTTCATGCGCCCCCCAGGTAGCGGCGATACGGTAATAGACCGGTAACAGCAAGTTGGAGTTAGTCGCTACGTAACCGACAGTAAAGTCATTCACGATGAAGGCGTAAACCAGCAACATAAATGCCGCGGCAATGCAGGCAAACAGGCCGTAAGAGAGCGGGCGCGCCATCGCCATCAGGCGAGCATCCTGCCGCTGTGCTCCCCACAACGGATAAATACTCAGCAACAGAGAAATCCCCAATGCCAGGCAGAGCAGAAAACTACCAATTTCTGGCATCATGATTGTTTACCCGGTTGTTGATAGGTGGACTGCGGCCCGGTGTGATTCTTTTTCATCGCGTCTTCTATTTCTGGCGGAGTGTATTTTTCGTCATGCTTAGCCAGCACTTCTTTTGCATTAACCAGGTTACCTTTTTCCAGCACGCCCTGCGCAACTACGCCCTGCCCTTCGCGGAACAGGTCCGGCAAAATGCCTTCAAAGCTAACGCTGACCACGCCGTTGGCGTCGTAGAGCTTAAACGAAACGGCAAGGGTTTGCGGATTGCGTTTAACGCTGCCCGGCATCACCATGCCGCCAACGCGCAGACGCTGGCCTGGCTCTGGCTTCTGATGCGCTTCGCCTTTGCCATATAAAATTTCGCTCGGGGTATAAAACAGATCAATGTTGGAACGTAGCGCATACATGACCAGCGCAGTAGCAAGTCCAAGCCCGACTAAAATCGCCACGACAACATAGAGACGATTGCGACGGCGGATATTCACATGGTTTCTCCTGCCGCTTCACTGGCGGCTTTTTTAGTTTTCGCCGCGCGAATACGACGCTCTCTGGATTCATGCTGGCGAATCTCCGTCAGCAAACGGCGGCGCAGCAACAGTGTGTGCAGCACCAGACCCACTAAAGGAATAACGGTAAACACAACGGCCAGCCAGACGTAAAAGGCGTATCCCCCCATGGCGAAGAAGTCATGCCAGGAAGCAAATGCAGGCATCATACTTTGCGTCCTCCATTCGCGACGCCGACAGCCCAGGGGCGATGACGTTCCGTTAACAGGATCAGATTACGTAAACGCATTAGCGTTAAGGTGACAAACACCAGCAGATACCCCAGGATTGCCCAACGCAGCGGCGAACGCATCACAGGCGCAATGGCCTGCTGCAATATGCCAGAAGATCCCTGATGCAGGGTATTCCACCACTGGACTGAGAAGTGAATGATCGGCAGATTAACCACGCCAACCAGAATCAGAATACCGGCGGCTCGCCCGGCCGTTCGACGATCGTCAAACGCGTGATAGAGCGCGATTACGCCCATATAAAGGAAGAGCAAAACCAGTTCCGAAGTGAGGCGCGCATCCCAGATCCACCAGGTCCCCCACATTGGCTTCCCCCAGGCGGAGCCGGTTACCAAAGCAATAAAGGTAAAAACGGCGCCAACAGGTGCCATCGCGGCCGATACCAAATCGGCCATTTTCATCTGCCAGACCAGGCCGATAAAAGCAGCGATGGCCATTGAGGCATATACCCCCATCGACCACATCGCCGCCGGAACGTGAATGTACATGATGCGGAAACTGTTACCCTGCTGATAATCCGCAGGCGCATAACCGAATCTCCAGGCCCAGCCGAGCAGCAGCGTAGCGATAGCCGCCACTGCAAACCACGGCACTAAGCGCCCGCATAACTGATACAGCCGCTCGGGCCTGCCCAGTTGATGTAACCATTTCCACATGATGACTTGCTCACATTAAAAATAAATTTGTTATCGCCACGTCTATAGCGTGTGCGATTCAGTGCAACGTAATACGTAATGCGGCGGCGGTGGCAAACGGGGCTAAGGTGGCGCTCGCCGCCAGCATCGCGCCCAGAATGGCCAAATAGCCGCTGACAGGTAAACCCTGCCCTGCCGCATCTATCGCCGCGCTGGCAAAAATCAGTACGGGAATCGCCAGCGGTAACACCAGCAGACTAAGCAGCACGCCGCCGCGACGTAATCCCACCGTTAACCCAACACCAATTGCCCCGAGAAAACTTAAGGTTGGTGTGCCTAGCAGTAGCGTCAGCGCCATGGCGCTCCAGCCGCGAAAATCCAGAGACAACAGCAGCGCCGCCAGTGGTGATAGCACAATCAGTGGTAATCCTGTTACCAACCAATGCGCAATGACTTTACCCACTACCGTCAGCGGCAGCGGCGCAGGCAACAGTAAGAGTTGCTCCAGCGAGCCGTCGATAAAGTCATCGCGGAACAAACGCTCCAGCGCCAGCAGCGAGGCCAGCAAGGCCGCTACCCACGCCACGCCCGGCGCGATGCGTGCCAGCTGCTGCGGATCGGGTCCAATACCAAGCGGGAATAAGGTAATCACAATCAGGAAAAACCACAGCGGGTTAATCACTTCTGCGCCGCTGCGAAAGGCAATGCGGAGTTCGCGCTGAATAACCGGCATTAACATTAAATTAGCTCCGCACCGCTCAGGCGAATTTTACGTATGCTGGCATGGCTGTTAGGTAAATCCTGGTGCGTGGTCAGAATCACCGCACCTCCGTTATCGGCATGTTGAGCGAATTTCGTCATTAATTTTTCTACGCCCGCTTTGTCAATGGCAGTTAAAGGCTCATCCAGAATCCACAGTGAAGCGCGGCTCAACCATAATCTTGCCAGCGCCACGCGCCGCTGCTGTCCCGCTGAAAGCTGTGCTACCGGCACTTCTTCGTAGCCGAGCAGATCAACGCTTTCCAGCGCGTCAAAAATCTGTTCGTCATGACAATCGCGATGATAAAAGCGCAGATTTTCCAGCGGCGACAGCACTGCTTTCACGCCAGCGTGGTGACCAAGATACAGCATCGTCTGATGCCAGACTCCGCGTTGCTGGTGGATGGGTCGGGATTGCCATCTGACCTCACCCTGCTCAGCCCGGCTCAGGCCAGCCAGCAGGCGCAGCAAAGATGTTTTACCTGCACCATTCGGTCCTTCAATTTGCACAATATCACCTGCCGCCACGCTGAACGTGAGCCCGTGAAAAAGGGTGCGCTCGTCGCGAACACAAGAAAGATTAATGACTTCCAACATGAAGGGAAAATCGCGCCAGATAAATGAGGCCAGGATAATACCACAATGATGCTGTGGGCCGAAGCCCAGGCAGGCGCCTCAGATTCCGCATTGTGCAAAAAACAAGCAGGGTTAAAACGTTGTTACTCTTATTCTTATCGACAGTTACATTTTAGCCGAGCCAAAACCGTCTACGCTTATTACGCGTTGGCATTGTCACCAGGAGAAAATATGAAGCATTCATCAGGCATTGATCAGGGCCACAATGATGTGGATAGCGAAGAAAAAGAAAAAGGCACCGATATTGAAGTCGATGAAGAAGCGCTCCCATCCCGTGCCGCCGCGATCCATGAGGAGATACGCCAGGACGGCGAAAAAGAGCTGGAACGTGACAGCATGGCCTTGCTGTGGTCGGCCATTGCAGCCGGATTATCCATGGGCGCCTCCCTGATGGCGAAAGGCATTTTTCTGGTCCATCTCGACGGCGTACCCGGCGCATTTTTGCTGGAGAATTTAGGCTATACCTTTGGTTTTGTCATTGTCATTATGGCACGCCAGCAACTGTTTACAGAGAACACCGTTACCGCCGTTTTGCCTGTCATGCATAAACCGACATGGAGCAATGGCGGGCTGCTGCTGCGTTTGTGGGGAATTGTGTTGCTCGGCAACCTAATCGGCACCGCTCTGGCTGCCCTGGCGTTTAATGAAATGCCAGTTTTTGATGATGCGACGCATCATGCCTTCACGACGATCAGCCAAAAAGTTGGAGAACACGCCAGGGGAGATGTTCGCCAACGCGGTAATCGCAGGCTGGATTATTGCCACGATGGTATGGATGTTTCCTTATGCTGGCGCGACTAAGCTGTTTGTTATCATAATGATGACATGGCTGGTTGCGCTTGGCGACCTGGCGCATATCGTGGTGGGCTCGGTGGAAGTGCTCTATTTAGTCTTTAGCGGTGCGATCGCCTGGCAAGAATTCTTCTGGCCTTTCGCTCTGCCGACACTGCTGGGCAATATCACCGGCGGCACGCTAATCTTCGCCTTAATCAGTCATGCGCAAATTCGTAATGATATGAGCGAACTGGCCGCCGCTAAGGCTAAGGCAGAGCAAAAGAAGGCCGGGAAACGCCGTCAGGAAGAGCAACAGGAGCACTAATTGTCGATGGAATGAGCAAACGCACGTCGGCGTGGTTAATTTGGCGTATAACTGCGCTATACTGCCCGCCGACGTCCCCTTAGTTAAATGGATATAACGAGCCCCTCCTAAGGGCTAGTTGCAGGTTCGATTCCTGCAGGGGATATTATTTAATCAGCATCTTTCCCACGCAAACCGTATATTTCTCCCCTTCTTTCCCGTTCCTGTTCATTTTAGCTGCCCTTAGCCTACCCCTTTGCGGTACACCGAAGGTGAAACGCCGTGAACCTGACGGAAGCGATTACTGAAATGGCTGGCGGAATAAAATCCGCAACGTAACGCAATTTCGGTCAGTGGAAGCTGCGATTGTACTAACAGCTGCTGTGCGCGTAGCATGCGACGGCGCATCACAAACTGATGTGGCGCTTCACCCATGGCGTAACGAAACATGCGGGCAAAATGAAATTCACTTAACGCGGCTTCTTGTGCCAGTACAGCCAGCGTTAACGGCTGATCAAGCTGTGCATCAATAAATTCGATTATTCGGCGTTGCACAGCGGGCGCTAATCCGCCGCGTACCTGCGGCAGTTGCCATTGCACTTCACTGTATTGCCGCAACAGGTGCGTCAGCAGCAAGGTTGAAGCGCTGCTCAGCATTAGCTGATTAGCGGGCTGTTGCCAGTCGCAGCTCAATAAAAAATGGCGATACAGCTGGGTGATGCGATCATCATCCGCGAAAACTTGTTGATCAAGATTGAGCTGCGCTGGGCTGCGATCCCACGTCTGTTCGGCTAGCTGGCGCAGCTGAATTTCGGTGCAATAAAGGTGCACAAACGACAAATCTGCCCGCACATCCCAGGTTGATTCGGTTCCGGCTGGCATCAGACAGAAACGATCTGGTCCCCCACCGTTGCGCCAGCCGAGAGAGGTTTTATGCCAGGTGTCATAACCGTCTGCGATATAAAGACTGAGCGTGTGGTGATCGCTGAGGTTGGTGACGCGTACACCGCGATTGAACCACGCAGCCAGTTGAATGCCGCTGTTTAAATGCACCGTATCGCGCAACTGAGCATTGGCGCGTTGCAGAATATCAAACGTTTGGTAGCGGCTCATGGTGGTATCCGTCCTCAAAAACAGACGGCTAGTGTACGAAGCCAGGCCGGCAGAAAACAGATCTCATCGGGACCACAGCGAAAAATACGCAAGAATTTGCAAGTTCAACGCAGCGTGATGCAAGCCAGCTCGCAAAGGCTAACGCATACTGCGCGCATTCTGGTATGGAGAGTGTCTATGAATCTGTTTTTATACCTGTCCGTTGTCGTCATCTGGGGCACCACCTGGATTGCCATCTACGCGCAACAGGCAGCAGTGCTGTCACCGTCGCAGTTTTTTGGCGTTTTCTGCTGGCGTCGCTGGTGATGTTGCTAATGCTGCGCCTGCTTCGCCGCCTGCGTCCCTTAACCCTACGCGATCACCTGTTTTGTTTGCTGCAAGGCTGCTGCGTTTTTGGCTTCAACTTTGTCTGTTTTTATTATGCCGCCGCGTGGATTAGCAGCGGCCTGGAATCGGTAATTTTCTCCATGGCGGTATTATATAACGCCATAAGTAACTGGATTTTCTTTCGTCAGCGGCCTTCAGTCCGGCTGTTACCCGCCGCACTTTTAGGCATAGGGGGAATTGTCGCACTGTTTTGGCATGATCTGCGCGATACGCAAGCTTCTGCGGGATTGATGTGGGGCATTGGGCTGAGCGCACTCGGCACGTTAGGTTTCTCTCTGGGGAATATGATTAGCAATCGCCATCAGCAACTGAAGCGTGACGTATTAACCACCAACAGCTTCGGCATGTTGTATGGCGCATTGGTGATGGCAGTGTTATCGCTATTACAGGGGGGGTCGCTACAGCCAACATGGGATCCGCAATGGTTGGGCGCAGTCAGTTATCTGGCAATATTTGGCTCGGTTATCGGCTTCGCAGCCTATTTCACCTTGTTGGGACGGATTGGTTCGAGCCAGGCGGCTTACAGCACTTTGCTGTTTCCACTGGTGGCCTTAGCCTTATCGACACGCTATGAAAGATACGAGTGGCATTCAAGCGCTATCCTTGGCCTGGTCATGATTTTGCTGGGTAATTTGGTTATGTTTGTTCGCTGGCCAGCCATGTGGCGCCGCGCTATGGTCTGAGGGAGAGGCGGGCCCCGGCCCGCATCCTGGTGAGTATTACATCCACTGCTGCTGACTGATGTTAAGTGTATGCGGCTGATTGATTGCTTTTCGTGCAATCCAGTAAAGCAATACGCGTTCATCGTCACTATCCTGATCGGCCATCGACAGCAATTTTAATGCCAGTGTCGATTTTGTCACTGGTTGTTGCTCTACGCTCAGTTCAATCACCGCCTGACCGATTATGCAGCAAACTTCATTCTCACTGGTGACGGATTCATATGTACGGTCTTTCATATTTCCTCCTGTTGTGTGAACTCTTAGCCTGGCAAAAAATCTGCAAACCTGCTGTCATAAAGCGGTATTTGAAACTTTCTCTTACGGCTAATTACGCTTATTCATCACTCCTTCAGTTCGCGTTTTACGCCAAACGATTCATACTGTCTGAGCAGCCTTTCATGCCTGCTTTTTTCCGTTCAGGCCGGGATTTCACGCGCAAAACTCCGGCCTGATCTGCATATAGCCGCCAGACCCGATCACTGAGGTCCACACCCGAGAACAACCGTTTCGCGTTTAACCACGAAAGAGCGGCTCAGCGATACCGGCGACATCCAGCTCAACCGAAAAGATATTGCCTGATTGCGGATAACGCGCCAGTTCTTCTGCTGTACGATTTTCTCGTGAGCTGGTGATATACAGCGTTTTGAGATCTTCCCCACCAAATGCCACCATTGTTGGCCATTTTACCGGCAGCTTAATTTCGTCAACGATTTCTGCGCTGTTGGGGTCGATGCGCACCACGCGGCCGCCATCAAACTGTGCTGACCAGTAAAAACCTTCACGATCAACCGCTGCGCCGTCAGGCAATCCCCCGCGCGCATCAAAGCGGCGGAAAATCTCACGTTCACCAGGCTCCCCTGTTTCATTGAGCGGATAGCGATACAGCACTTCGTTCGGGGTATCGCTGTGGTACATCCAGCGGCGATCGGCAGAAAATGCCAGACCGTTAGAGATTTTTACGTTGCGCGCTTTTACCTCTAATTCCAGCGCTGGCGTTACGCGACACAGCAAGCCGCCATTTTTGTCCTGCGGTTCCCATAAGCTGCCACACCAAAAATTACCCCATGGATCGACACGACCATCATTAAAACGGCTTTGTGCCGCGATGCCTGGATTATCCGCTATTTTACGCTGCGGCTTACCTTCATCGTCCAGCAGCCAAACGCCGCTACGCAGTGCAGCAATTAAGCCGCCTTGTTCACGCAGCCCAATACACCCCACTTCTTCAGCCTGCGGAAAGGTCTGCACTGTGCCGTTACGTGGATCAAAGCGATGAATAGCAGGCGCGAGGATGTCAACACACCATAAAACGTGTTCCGCTACCGACCACAGCGGGCATTCCCCCAATTCGGCCTGTAGCGCCAAAGCCGTTCTAACAACGTGCACCATTATTTTCTCTCCAGTAACTAGTCTGATAATAATGTAGCGGCAATTCCGCTTCAAATGAGAATTATTTCTCTGTTTATTTTAGGATTTTTCTCGTCAGAAATAATTTTAATTCAGTGGATTCTGATTGGTTTATATTTAGCTGTTTTAATAAACCGCATGCTGAAATATTACGTAATATCTCTCTAAATAAAGCTACATTTGCTGCATTTTTACTTCACTTTTCCAGCGTAACGTCATTGTTATCGGAAAAGAGGAGAACTTTTCATGAAAAATTTAATTAAAGTCGCTTCGGTGTGTGTCCTTATTAGCCTGTTAAGTGGCTGCATTATTGGACCACGACATGGCGGGGGGGATCACGGAGGAGGATATCACGGAGGTTATCACGGTAGGCATCATCACCGTTAACGGGCAAAGATTTCACACAGCATAAAATAAATATTGAGGGCGGGACAATGTATCCCGCCCTTTTTTAACTCTTCAGTGCATAATTACACTGAAACCAGGCTTTCTTTAATCCCGGAACATGACTGTCCTGAGCCGGTAAAGTTTCAACTTTATCGAAGCCTCGCTTATTACAATATTTCGCCAGATCGAGTTTCATTGCATCTTTATCTACTTTGGCTGGATCATAACGATATTGCACTGTATTTGAGCGGGTATCTTCATCAATCCGTTCAAACGCACCAGGTTTGCTGGCGGTACAACCGCTCAATAAAATTAGCGCTAATGCGCTGGCTAATACTTTTTTCATTTGAATTTCCTCTCGTTGCCGCGCAGTGTAAGCTGCTGTAGCTGACGCATCCATAGGATTAATGCGCGAACCGGCTTCATTTCACAAGTTTTTACCAATCAAATCGATAAGTTTAAGCGCCTACACCTATCGCTGACGATATGTCAGGATATTTTCAGACGAAACGATGTCTGCACCAAACCAGGTGATAATCAGAAGAAGAAAATCATCTTGACCTTTATGCCCGCGCTAAGCGGGCTTTTTTTGGCCGCTAACCGGTAAGTGCAATCATTCTACGGAGTAAATTAGCCGCCTGCCTGGCAGGTAATGCGAGAATAGCGCTGTAGAGGTCAATTGACATGGCGCATCTTGACGAGCGATCCACCGCAGTATCTGCGGGCATATTTAACTGTTGCAGCTTATCGCCCCACTTCTTATAAAGCGTGGCGACAATATTTTGTAGATCACGCTGAGCCGCGGCTTTATCGATCTGCTGTTCACCGCCGGTGCTGCCGAGCAGCAATTTTTCCATGGCCTGCGCGTCTTGCTGATTCAATGCGGGTGAAAGCGTTTTTTCTAAATTAACGCCACCATTAACTTGCGGATACAGATAACGAAAGCAAAGCTGCGGATCAATATTATTTAGTGCCTGCATCTCCTGTACCGACACAGCGATATACTTTACTACTGCCGCGTCGGGTGCGCGCATTAAACGCCGGTTGATCACATTCGCCAGCCAACCGCGCAATTCGCCTAACGCTTGTTGCGGCGATTCACCCATCCGGGTTTTGTGCTGCAATTCCTGCACCAGCAATTGCCATAGAGCAGGTTCCTGCGTTTGCAAAACGCGATATCCCGGCGTTTGCGTTAGTAACTGCACCACTTGTTCACGTTGTTGCACGTGCTGCTGCCTGGGCTGTAACCAGCTGAACCACAGTAAATTCGCCAGAATTAGCGGGAGCAGGAAAACCAGCACTCCCTGCCAGAGGCGAAACCGGGTAGTTTTCACCAACACAATGATAATTAACGCCAGCAGTGCAAAAGCCACCAGCGTGATGATAAACAAAGAGATCATGCGACGAAGTTAATCCTTACGCACATCAATAAGCACCGGACAATGAGCGCGTTCAATCACCGATGCGCTCACCGAGCCTTTAAACAGACGATTAAAGGATGAAAGATGACGGCGACCCATGATAATCATGCTGACTTTAAGCTGTTCCGATTGTGCGATAATGGTATCCGCGGCTTCGCCGGCTAGGATCATCCCACGCGCATTAACGCCAGCGCGTAATAACGGAGCCAGTGCGCGACGCACCACCATTTCGGCGGTATTCTGCTCATCTTGCGCGGCAAGAAAATCAGCCGGATCTTCACCTGCATCAATTTCAATCGGCTGGCTACACGATGAGTAAGCCGGATCAATGCAACACAGCACGACTACCTGTGCGTTATGCGCCAGCGCTTCAACGGTAGTAAGGTCAATGACCTTTTCAGCAACCGGTGAATTATCAATGGCCATCAATAAGGTTTTCATCAAATGTTTATCCTTCTACAGCGGCGATTTTGCCGATTTCGCGCACCAGCGCGTCTTTACATTTAAGTATTTCCTCACGATAGCGCGCTTCGTGCTTAAGAAATCGAGCGGTCGGTGCCAGTAAGGAAACAGAGAAACGGCCAAACAGCGTATCCAGCGCCACCGCCATGGCAGAAATACCTTCCAGCGTTTCGCCACGATCGTAGGAGATGCCGGTTTCCCGTACTTCTGCGATACGTTGCAGCAGTTGCGGCAGCGTTTTCACGGTCATCTCCGTGAGCTCGCGGTAGGCTTCGCCCACCATCACTCGCACATCATCATCGCTTTCCAGCGCCAGCAGCACACGTCCACCGGAGGTGCTGTAAAGCGGCAGATTTAATCCCATCCGCGGCACGACGCGCAGTTCCCGCGAAGCCACTACGTAATGCACGATAGCCAATTGCGTGCCGCTGGCGCGCGCCAGATAAACGGTTTCATTGGTGTCAGCACACAGCTTTTCCAGCAGCGGCCTGGCCAAATCTACCACGTCGGTATGGACACTTGAGATGAGCTTGAGTAGCGCCGGGCCGAGCCTTAAACCGCCTGCACCGCTGCTGCGCACCAGCTCAGCGCTGTCAAGCGCCGCCACAATACGCTGTACCGTTGAGCGGGGCAGAGCAACCGCCTGCGCAATTTCCCCAAGACTCATCCCGCCGGGATGATCACCCAAAGCATTTAAAATTTTTGCTGCGCGAGCGATGACCTGAATGCCACCGATTTTTTCATCCTCGCGGCTGGATGGAAGTTGAGCCATAGCATCGTCCTGTTTGTGCTGCCCTACTGTAGCGTGAATAAAGCTTTTTTTACAGGGTGTACCACATTGCAATACAGCATATCGAAATGTAAGATAAGACTCTGTATCACATCGCAATACACTGCATCACAGAAATAAGAGATCCCCCGCTATGAACGCTAAGCCTGCCGCCGCGCCGGTGCCGCATCCTTTTACTTTGCGACTGGCGCTGGGTTTAATCGGCGTATTGATTGCCGCCCTGACATCGGGATTAAACGATCGCGTGACGGACATCGCGCTGGCTGACATCCGCGCCGCTATTGGTATCAGTTACGATCAGGGTAGCTGGATCATTTCTGCCTATCAGGCGGCTGAAGTGGCGGCAATGATGATCGCGCCCTGGTTTGCCGTGACTTTCTCGCTGCGCCGCTTCACGCTGGCTGTTTCGGCTGGCTTCATGCTTACCGGCATCCTGTTACCCATGATGCCAACGCCTGCGATGTTTATCGGTTTACGTGTGTTACAAGGTATATTCGGGGGCGCGCTGCCGCCGATGCTGATGACCGTTGCGCTGCGTTTCCTGCCACCACCGCTCAAACTGTATGGCTTGAGTGGTTATGCTTTAACCGCCACTTTTGGCCCCAATATGGCCGCCCCGCTGGCGGCATTCTGGACCGATGACGTCAGCTGGATGTTTGTATTCTGGCAAGTCGTGCCGCTGATGTTGATTGCCATGGCGCTGATTAGCTGGGGTCTGCCGCAAGATCCCTTGCGCACTGAACGTTTCAGACAGATCGACCTGTTCGGTATGTTAACCGGTTGTAGCGCTATTTCGCTGCTGATTCTGGCGCTGACGCAGGGCGAGCGCCTCGACTGGCTAGCTTCGCCATTAATTATCGGCCTGCTGCTGGCCGCGCTGCCGCTGTTTGTCGTGTTTCTGATTAACGAATGGTTTCATCCGCTGCCGCTGTTTAAGCTGCAGATGTTACAGCGGCACAATCTGACACACGGATTGCTGGCGCTGGCAGGCGTGTTAATTGTATCTCTCTCCGGTTCTGCCCTGCCCTCAGCCTACTTTGCCCAGGTTGAAGGCTTTCGCACCCTGCAATTCGCCCCACTGGCATTGACTGTCGGTCTGCCGCAACTGCTTATCGCTCCGCTGGTGGCGGCTTTACTGAATATTCGCTGGATTGACTGTCGCTGGATGCTGGCGGTAGGGCTGGGATTTTTAATCACGTCTTGCCTGGCCGGCATGCAAATTACCAGCGACTGGGGACGGCAAAATTTTTGGTTGATTCAGATCCTGCAAGCTTTTGGCCAGCCGATGGTAATCCTGCCGATATTGATGAGCTCCACCAGCGTAGTGGCGCCGCCTGAAGGCCCCTTCGCCTCGGCGATGTTTAACACCGTACGCGGCTTCTCCAGCATTGCTGCCTCAACATTAGTGAGCTGGTTTGTCAGCCATCGCGAGCAGTTTCATTCCAGTATTTTGATCAATAACGCTGCCAGTCACGCATGGCTGATGACGGCACCAGTCAGTAGCCAGGCAAACAGTAGCCATCCGCTACTGCCGGACGGCAGCATCAGCTCCGCCGAAAACCTCAGCGGTTTTTCTACCTTAGTGAAGCATCAGGCGCTGGTATTAAGCCTGAGTGATACCTGGCTGCTGCTGATTGGCTTTGCGGTTTTCCTGCTTTTAGCCACTGCCGTTGTGCCGAAACGCGTCTGACCACCACAAACCCTGATTCAACCCGTAACACCGACGTCGAGATAACTGAATATGCGCGCTTTAGTAATGAGAAAAACCGTGGTGTTGAGCCTGCTGCTGCTGGTTTTACTGGTCATGGCATTTTTTGTCTGGTCCGCCATGACTGACAACGATCATCGCACTACCGATGCTTACGTTAATGCCGATTACACGCTCGTTGCACCGAAAGTGTCGGGCTATATTGCCAGCGTTAACGTACAGGATAACCAGCGGGTCAAAACCGGTGATGTGCTGGCCACGCTGGACGATCGTGATTATCGCGTCGCACTGGAAAGCGCCGAAGCCGATTTGCAGGTTAGCCAGGCTAAATTGTTAAGTAGCCAGGCACAGCTTGAACAGCAGCAGTCAGTGATTGAGCAGCAAAAAGCCAGCCTCGCGGCTAGCCAGGCCTCAGCGCAATATGCCACTCAGAGTGCCGATCGCTATAATCGCCTGTATAAAAGCGGCACAGTGGCCGCCGACGATCAACAAAAAGCCAGCTCGACTCAGCGTTCTGCCCAGGCCGCAGTGCGTCAAAGCCAGGCTGCGTTAACGTCAGCGCTGAAAGAGGTTGGCGTGTTGCAGGCAGCGATACGTTCAGCAGAAGCAGACGAGGCTGCCGCTAAAGCCAGCGTTGACCAGGCCCGGCTGAATTTGTCCTATACGCGCATTCTCGCGCCGGTAGATGGCATGGTAGGACAACGTTCGGTGCGATCTGGCGCTTACGTGTCTGCCGGAACCCGCTTATTAGCCGTGGTGCCACTACAACAAACCTATATCACTGCCAATTATCTTGAGACCCAGCTGGCGGATGTACGCCCCGGCCAGCGCGTTAGCGTGACGGTGGATGCGTTGCCAGGCAAAACCTTTTCAGGCCGCGTTGACAGCATCGCTCCAGCGACTGGCGCAACCTTTTCGGCCATCTCACCCGATAATGCGACCGGTAACTACACCAAAGTTGTTCAACGTCTGCCGGTAAAAATCGTGCTGGATCGCGATCAGAAAGATCTGATCCAGTTACGTGTCGGCATGTCGGCAATCCCGGAAATCCAGGTCCCTTAAATTTTGCGAGGAATATCTCAGTTGCGCCCTATTTCAATTCAGATCGATTCCGCGTAAATTAACGCCCGATCCTGTTCTGAGTTCCTCAGATCGACCCGGAAAGAAGCACAACGTGGTAGTCAGCGGAAACGTTCTTCTCATCTGTTCGCGTTGCGCGAGTCCGGGATCGCCGTCATCGTAACCGCTCAGAGGAGTTGTATTGTGAAATATGCCCTGATGGGGATTTCTTTTTTCGCGTTGCTGTGGCTCGGCACCTTTTTGCTGATGCTGTAATGCTGCCGGGGGCGACAATGCTGTCGCCCCAACTGGCTTTTAACTCTCTTCTTCCAGATTTTTCACATTGCCCGACAGCATACCCTCGGCACGAAACATCGCTTTAATTCCGCGCACCGCCTGACGAATACGGTCACTGTTTTCAATCAATGCAAACCGCACATGCGTATCTCCATACTCACCAAAACCAATGCCCGGCGAGACGCAGACCTTCGCTTCCTGCAGCAGAAGTTTGGCAAATTCCAGTGAACCAAGATGCGCATAACGATCAGGAATTTTGGCCCAGACGTACATTGAAGCTTTGGGGTTATCTACCATCCAGCCCGCTTCATGCAGCCCTTTAACTAATACATCCCGCCGACGTTTGTACTGTTCAGCGATGTCGCGGACGCATTGTTGATCGCCTTCAAGCGCGGCAATGGCAGCAACCTGTAGCGGCGTGAAGGTGCCGTAATCGTGGTAACTTTTGATACGCGCCAGCGCCGATACCAACTCTTTATTGCCAACCATAAAACCGATACGCCAGCCCGCCATATTGTAGCTTTTTGACAGCGTGAAAAATTCGACCGCCACATCACGCGCACCCGGAACCTGCATAATTGACGGAGCTTTCCAGCCATCATAAACAATGTCAGCGTAAGCGAGATCGTGGATCACCAGCACGTTGTACTGTTTCGCCAGCGCAATAACGCGTTCAAAAAAATCCAGCTCCACGCATTGCGCTGTCGGGTTCGACGGAAAGCCAAGGATCATCATTTTCGGCTTGGGATAGCTTTCGCGGATGGCGCGCTCCAGTTCGTTAAAAAAATTAACCCCCGCGACCAGCGGGACAGAACGCACCTGCGCGCCCGCAATGACCGCACCGTAAATATGAATTGGATAGCTGGGATTGGGCACCAGCACGGTATCACCGTGATCAAGCGTTGCCAGCATCAGGTGCGCGAGGCCCTCTTTCGAACCGATGGTGACAATAGCTTCGGATTCGGGATCAATATCCACCTCATAGCGATCAGCATACCAGCGCGAAATCGCCCGGCGCAGGCGAGGAATTCCCCTGGAGGTTGAGTAGCCATGCGTGTCGTCACGCTGTGCCACCTGACACAGTTTTTCAACGATATGCGGCGGGGTTGCGCCGTCAGGATTTCCCATCGAAAAATCGATAATATCTTCGCCGCGCCGACGCGCAGCTAACTTTAGTTCGGCGGTGATGTTAAAAACGTAGGGAGGTAAACGTTCAATACGTGAGAAATGGCGGGGTGTGCTGTTATCAGCCATAGGATCCTCTGGAGTACGTAAGCGCCCGGACCGTCCGAGCGACGCTGGTCACTGCCGTGACCGAACCAAGAACATAACGTGACGAGAGCAAGCTTGTCGAGAGCGGCAGAAAATTATTTTATTCTTTCTGGTTCAGCCGACCCAGCGCCCAGTCGTTTACCCAGCGACCGTTCAGTAGATAATTATCCCGTAGCGTGCCTTCCAGCTGAAAACCGTTCTTTTCAAGGATGCGGCGTGAAGGCCAGTTGCCCTCAATCACCATCGCCTTAAGCTTATGAAAATCTGCCTGGAACAAAAACTCACACAGCGCCGCCAGCGCTTCATTGCCAAACCCCTGGCCGCAATACCGGCTGAGTAACATATAACCCACCTCAGCCTGACGATACGGTTCCCATTCCGGGCTGCAGCCAAACAGCCCGATGGCTTCACCGTTATCGCGCCGTCGCGCCACCAGGCATAACATATGAAAACTGCTGGCCTGCCACGGCGCAAGGCGTTCATGAAAACGCTGGCGTAAATCCGCTTCTTCTGGAATTTCACTTACCCAGGTCATGGTGAGGTTGTCATGATGCACGGCACGAAACAGTTGCCAGTCTTCAGACTTTAATTTGCTCAAAATTAAACGTGATGTGGTTAAGTGCATTCCTCTGCTCCCGGTCGCGGCAGACCCGTTATAACTGGCCCGCTTTCTTCCGGCAACATAGCAAACCGGCAGCTGGTCAACCAGCGGCGCGCTCGCGAAAAACAGATCCCCTTTCCTGAGGTCAACATTTCCGCTTTTGCTTTTTTAGGGAAAACGGTGCTGAAACAGAAGCTGCCTGTTCGTCAGCAAGAGGCATTAACGAATCTTTTTCGCATAGCCGTCGTTTTCCCCGGCCAGGCGGCAGTCAGGCATTACTGTTTGACAGGGCTGGTGTGTTTGATCGTACCGCTACCCGCGCCATAAGCGGCGCGGGGCGAGCGGTCTGAGAGAAAAGTGGTTGTCGCTCGGTTGGGGTGATCTGCGGGCACGTAGGCAGTCACCATAAACGGTTCGCAGATCCTTTCAGCAAGTATTTATAGTTCGCAGCCAAGTGTCTGACGCAAATGCGCGCCTGCGCCTAATAAGCCCGGTTGATCATGAGTAATCATATATACCGGAATATCTGCCACGTAATCACGGAAACGGCCTTTATCTTCAAAGGCGGCGCGGAAACCAGAGGCTTTAAAGAACTCCAGGAAACGCGGCACAATGCCACCGGCAATATAAACGCCACCAAACGTACCCAGGTTCAACGCCAGGTTGCCACCGAAACGTCCCATAATCACGCAGAATAGCGATAAGGCGCGACGGCAATCAATGCAGCTGTCTGCCAGCGCGCGTTCACTGACATCTTTTGGTTTCAGGTTTTCTGGTACACGGTGATCGGCCTTCACGATAGCGCGATACAAATTCACCAGCCCCGCCCCCGACAGCACGCGCTCGGCCGAAACGTGGCCCAACTCTTCGCGCAGGATTTCCAGAATCTGATCTTCTTCTTCGCTGTTAGCAGCAAAATCGACATGACCGCCTTCGCCCGGCAGGCTAACCCAGCGTTTGTCCACGCGCACTAAATGGCTGACACCTAAACCCGTGCCCGCGCCATAAATGGCTATTGGTTTGTCTTGCACCGGCTTTTTGCCGCCAAACTGAATCATATTCTCAGCGGTTAACATCGGAATCGCCATGGATACCGCAGTAAAGTCGTTAATGATCTCAAGGTTTTCAAAACCGATGTTCTCTTTCAGCTTACGTGTAGAGAATGCCCAGTCGTGGTTGGTCATTTCAACCCAGTCGTCGGTAATGGGGCAGGCAATGGCAATGCAGCCATCTTTAATGTTCTGCTTTTGTTCATCAAGATAATGGCGGATGACGGCTTCGAGGCTGTCGTATTCTGATGTTGAGAATGTTTTGGCCTGGGAGATGCTACCGCTTTCCACCTCACACAGGGCGAGACGGGCATTTGTGCCGCCGACATCGCCGACCAAGGCATAAGTTGTCATTCTTCTGTTGCTCCGCTTGGTGTCTTAAAGAGTTGAAGGACACTATAAAATCCTGTCCATAAAACAACAACGCTCACCAGTGCGAAAGGTGAGCGTCTGACTCAAAGTGATGTACAGCCTACCCGCCATAACCCGTAGTGCCCAGCGGCAACTTTCCGAATCTTATCCGCCGTTGCGCTGCTTAAGGCACGCCGTGACTTTACGCAGCAGGGGTGGCAGGTCATCTTTTTTCATTACGACTTCCACCAACGACAGCCACTTCGGTTCGGCAAGCCGCGCCATCACCTCCTGAAGCTGCACGGTTTCGCTGATACGCCAGCTTTGCGCCTGGCCGTGCAGGCTAAGGGCTTGCGGTAGTGCCGTCCAGTTCCACTGAGCAATATCATTGTAACGTTGTGTTGCGCCGTGGATCGCCCGCTCGACGGTATAACCTTCATTATTCAGCAGAAAAATGATCGGGCGCTGATTATCTCGCAGCATCGATCCTAATTCCTGAATGGTTAACTGTGCAGAGCCATCACCAATAATCAGGATAACGCGCTGTTCAGGTCTGGCGGTCTGGGCACCAAATGCTGCCGGTAAAGTATAGCCGATGGAGCCCCACAGCGGCTGAACCAGCAACTGAGCCTGCGATGGCAGACGTAGCGCTGCCGCCCCAAAGGCAGCGGTTCCCTGATCGGCAAGGATAATGTCACCCGGCTGGAGAAATTGCTGTATCTCGCGCCAGAAAGCATTTTGGCTAATGCAGCCCGCAGCTTCAGTCGGCTGGTCAGGCAAGTCAGCTGGCGCCAGTTGCCAGCGTGAAGCATAACGTTGAAAAAGTGTGTGCAATGCCTTCAGTGCATCAGCCATGCTTAACGGCGCAAATGTCTCTCCTGCTCCGCTGGCGCTGTCAGGCTGCAAGTCGATGCACTGTTCCGGTCTGAATTGCTGAGTAAACCCCGCCGTAATGGTATCGGTAAAGCGCACGCCAACGCAGAGCGTCACGTCCGCTTGTTCAATTAGCTGCTGCACTTTTCCTTCGCTGGCTTCAGCGGCGTAAGTGCCGACATAACCTGGCTGCTGCTCATCCAGCACGCCTTTCCCCATTAATAAGCTGGCACAGGGAATGGCTCGCTCCGTGCGTAACTCGGCCAGCGCTGACTGTTGATGGCAGCGTAAAGCGAGAAAATCCGCTAAGAGCGAAACCCGTTTTGCCGGGAACAGGCGCTTTTCTGCCGCCCGGCGAAAAGCCTCATACACATGACGGGAAGATGGCTGGCTGAACGTTAACGACTGGGTGGGTGGATCGACTTCTGTTTGTGCAACATCGACCGGCAACATCAGATACCCCGGTCGCGACGCCCGCAGCGCGCTGGCGATTACCCGATCAATTTCCGCCGTCGCGTTTTCCGCATTGAGTTGCGCCGTTGCGACACAAACCTCCTGTGCCATGCGCATAAAATGACCGAAGTCACCGTCGCCTGTAGAGTGATGAACGCAATCGCCCTGCTGCTGTGCGTGGCTGGCCGGAGCGCCGACAATATGGATCACCGGAAGGTACTCGGCATAACTGCCGGCAATGCCATTGATGGCGCTGAGTTCACCAACGCCAAAGGTCGTCAGCAGCGCAGCAATACCATTACAGCGCGCGTAGCCATCAGCGGCATAGGCCGCGTTGAGCTCATTGGCACAGCCAGTCCAGCCAATATCAGGATGGTTAATGACGAGATCGAGAAATTGCAGATTGTAGTCGCCAGGCACGCCAAAAAGATGTTTCGTCCCTATTTCCTGTAATCGCGCCAGTAAATAATCGCCAACGGTAAAAGTGGTCATGAGCCGTTCCTTTATTGGGATTGTCCTTTTTGAGTATCTGACATGGCTCTGATTAGGTGAAAAAAGGCGGCGCTTCGCCGGTGATTCATTGGCAAGTTAACGTTACGCTGGCAGAATATTCCGCAAATATGTGATCGACTACGCGCTCTGGCTAATTGTAACCGTATACACTGCTATGCTTTCGGCTCTTTATCTTATTTGAGGCAGAACGCTGTATGACCTCTTTTCCGCATCCCGATCGTTACCAGCAGATGGAATATCGCCGCAGCGGCCGCAGCGGTCTTAAATTACCGGTGATTTCGCTGGGTTTATGGCACAACTTTGGCGACAGTACCCGCGTCGATAATAGTCGTGCGCTGTTACGCCACGCTTTTGATTGCGGGATTACCCACTTCGATTTAGCCAATAACTACGGGCCACCACCGGGCTCAGCAGAAGAGAATTTTGGCCGTATTCTGCGTGAAGATTTCCGTCC
Organism: Mixta mediterraneensis; assembly: GCF_014946725.1. GTDB lineage: Bacteria > Pseudomonadota > Gammaproteobacteria > Enterobacterales > Enterobacteriaceae > Pantoea > Pantoea mediterraneensis. Next base: position 16,317 of record NZ_JACFXY010000004.1, on the reverse strand, counting down.
TCATCGTGATGAGTTAATTATTTCTACCAAAGCCGGTTACACCATGTGGGACGGTCCCTACGGCGATTGGGGTTCACGTAAATATCTGGTTGCCAGTCTCGATCAAAGCCTGAAGCGTATGGGGCTGGAATATGTCGATATTTTTTATCATCACCGTCCCGATCCAGAAACGCCGCTAGAAGAGACGATGCGCGCGCTGGATCATGTGGTACGTCAGGGCAAGGCGCTATACGCCGCCATTTCCAATTATCCGGCGGATCGTGCAGCCGAAGCGATCACAATGCTGCGCGAACTCGGCACGCCTTGTCTGATCCACCAGCCGCGTTATTCGATGTTTGAACGCACCCCTGAGCAAGGTTTACTGCATACGCTGGACGATCGCGGCGTAGGTTGTATCGCCTTTTCACCATTAGCGGGTGGCGTCTTAACCGATCGCTATCTGCAAGGCATACCGGAAGACTCACGTGTCGCCAGCGGTAGTAAATTTTTGCTGCAAAATCAGCTGACTAATGAAAAAATGGAAAAAGTGCGCAGGCTAAACGTCATCGCGCAACAGCGCGATCAAAAACTCGCGCAAATGGCGCTGGCGTGGGTGCTGCGTGACAGGCGCGTCACCTCGGTGTTAATTGGCGCCAGTAAAACGACGCAAATTGATGATGCGGTGAATATGTTAGCGCAACGTCAATTTAGCGAAGACGAGTTAGCGGCAATTGAATCTGTTTTAGGGTAAACACTCGCCTGCCCGGCCTTCGCTGGGCAGATTTCCTGCCAGAAAATTCCCAATTAAGATTATCCTCACTATTTTCAGACAGAAACTCAACGATACGCTGACAGTAACTGGCAGAATAGCGCCACAGTAGCGATGACAAGCTGCTGATAAGGAGATAATTATGAAACGAGCCATTCTGTTTGCCGTCTGGCTGGCAAGCTTATCGCCGTTGGCGATTCACACAGCTCAAGCAACAAGCGCTTCAATCAATCTGGCACCGGGTGTCACTTTACATCTTGGCGATCGCGATCGACGCGGCTATTACTGGGACGGTGGACGCTGGCGCGAACCACGCTGGTGGCACGATCGCTACTCTTATAATGAGCGCCGCTGGTGGCGACATGAAGCCTGGCGTCGCCATCAGGAATGGGAGCGCCAGCATCGCAGGCATATGCAGGAACGTGAACGTCACTGGCGACACGATCATCGTCATGATCACCGCGATCGCCACGACCATCACCATTAATAAAAATGCCCGGCTTCAGCCGGGCGTTTTTTAACGATGAAATTTATCAGCACGATAAATTACAGACCGAACACTTCCCCAACGAAAAGATAGAAGTTTAACGCCACCACCAGCAATACGATTAAGCGCCCGGCGTTCTGCATCAGCCGTGAATTGACCATATCATCGCCCATAATTTCGCGGTTGCCGGTAAATGACAGCAGCGGAACTATTGCCAGCGCGATACCAAAACTCAGCAGTACCTGACTGACTATCAGAATGCGCGTCGGGTCCCAGCCCGCCCAGATCACAATAAAAGAAGGCAGCATAGTGACGGTGCGGCGAACCCACAGTGGAATATGAAAGCGAATAAAACCTTGCATTACCACCTGCCCCGCCAGCGTGCCAACCACGGTTGAGGAGAGACCAGCAGCGACCAGACTCAGACCAAATACGGTGGCAGCCGCGTGACCCAATAACGGTTGCAGCGTCAGGTAGGCCTGGTCAAGGTCGGCAATGCCGCTGTGACCGCTAAAGTGGAATGCCGCGGCCGCCGTCGCCATCATTGCCAGGTTTACAAAACCGGCAATCGTCATGGCAATCGCCACATCCAGCTTGGTTGAAGAATAGCGCTCAGCCTGACTCCCGCTAGTACTGGTCTGGGTTAATGCCGAATGCAGATAGATCACGTGCGGCATGATAGTCGCTCCTAATACGCCCGCCGCGAGAAATACCGCATCGGAAGTCGGTAGCGAGGGCAACGCCATACCGATGACTAATTCGCTGATTTTAGGTTGTGAGAAAAACAGCTCAACGATATAAGCTGCCGCAACAAATAACAGCAGCCCGCCAATCACCCATTCAAGTGGTTTTTGTCCCCGGCTTTGCAGCATCAATATCAGGAAAGTGGCAATACCGGTAAGTACCGCGCCTTGCAGCAGCGAAATGCCCAGCAGTAATTTAAAGCCCAACGCCGCTCCGATAAATTCCGCCAGATCGGTGGCCATAGCGATAATTTCTGCCTGTATCCAATAAAACCACACCGCCGGTCGCGGAAAGCGGTCACGAATGTGTTCAGCGAGGTTTTTACCGGTGGCGATGCCGAGCTTGGCTGACATGAGCTGGATCAACATTGCCATAATGTTGGCCCAAACCACGACCCATAATAATTTGTAGCCGTAAGCCGCCCCTGCCTGGATGTTGGTGGCGAAGTTACCCGGATCGATATAGCCAATAGCGGCAATAAAAGCGGGCCCCAACAGCGCGAGTTTGACTTTTCTTACTCCGCGAGCGGCACGCTCGGCGGTACGACTTTCAAACATATTTTTTACCCTGTCTGAACGTGAGTTCACCTGTACAGCTTACGGAACCCGCATGACCAATAAAATTCGGTTATGATTATTGATGTAATAGATAATGCTATAAAGTATAGCCATGGCTATACCTTGCAGTAAAGAGAGTGATTGCTAAAAATGTGAGCACTTGTTTCACTCTACCCTTGAAGCAATATACAGACAATCAGTATGTGGATATAAGATGTGAATGTTTTGTAAACGATACGTGACCGGCAAGACTTTTCTGAAAAATACTATGATAGCGAATACTTATATTGTGGTTATGATCTCGTTTTTAAGTAACGCGTTACATAGAATACGCAGCAAAATACAACCCTCCTCAAATTTGGAGCAAATATGTCCGCTATTTTACACTTCCTTTTGGCACTGGTAGTGGTCGGCGTGTTGGCCTTATTGGTCAGTCATGATCGTAAAAGCATTCGCATTCGTTATATCGTTCAGCTTTTGATAATTGAAGTATTGCTGGCGTGGTTCTTTCTCAACTCCGAAGCCGGTCTTGGCTTTGTGAAAGGCTTTGCCGGTGTGTTTGATCATCTTCTGAAATATGCCGCAGAAGGCACCAATTTTGTGTTCGGTAACATGAATGACAAAGGTCTCGCCTTCTTCTTCCTTAATGTGCTGTGCCCAATTGTATTTATCTCTGCGCTGATTGGTATTCTGCAACACTTCCGCATTCTGCCATGGGTTATCCGCGGTATCGGTACTGTACTGTCAAAAGTTAACGGTATGGGCAAGCTGGAATCCTTTAACGCTGTTAGCTCACTGATTCTGGGCCAGTCAGAAAACTTTATCGCCTATAAAGATATTCTCGGCAAGATGTCACAGCGTCGTATCTACACCATGGCAGCGACAGCAATGTCGACCGTTTCGATGTCTATCGTCGGCGCGTACATGACCATGCTGGAGCCAAAATATGTGGTTGCCGCGCTGGTGCTTAATATGTTCAGTACCTTTATTGTGCTGTCGCTGATTAATCCATACCGTGTGGATAGCGAAGAAGACTTGCAGTTGCAGGATCTCCATAAAGGCCAGAGTTTCTTTGAAATGCTGGGCGAATATATTCTGGCGGGTTTCCGCGTCGCGATTATTGTTGCTGCTATGCTGATCGGTTTTATCGCTCTGATCTCTGGCCTGAATGCGTTGTTTGATTTCATCTTCGGCATCAGCTTCCAGGGCGTGCTGGGTTATGTTTTCTTCCCGTTTGCCTGGGTGATGGGCGTGCCATCAAGTGAAGCACTGCAGGTTGGCAGCATCATGGCCACCAAACTGGTATCCAACGAGTTTGTAGCGATGATGGATCTGCAAAAAATTGCTGCTCAGCTGTCACCACACGCCGAAGGCATTCTGTCTGTATTCCTGGTTTCTTTCGCGAACTTCTCCTCCATCGGCATTGTGGCCGGTGCAATTAAAGGGTTGAACGAAGAGCAAGGCAATGTGGTCTCGCGCTTCGGCCTGAAACTGCTTTACGGCTCTACCCTGGTGAGCGTGCTGTCCGCTGCCATCGCCGGACTGGTGCTTTCCTGGTAAATGATAAAGGGCGAGTCTGTCTCGCCCTTTTCTTCTGAGTTATTCCCATCGGTTATATCTCTTTGATGCTGCCTTTTCCCGCTGTACGCCGCCTTTAGCCAGATAACGCAAATCCTTTGCAGAATTAAGAATTTCCCTCTCATATTGCTCAGCCCGTAGTTTTTCTTTATCACTTAATATCAGGAGAAAAACATGAGCATTCAATTCCTCGGTATGATTGGCCATCGTCTGGCGTCTGAAATCATCCCTGCCAGCGGACCGCTATTCGATAAGAACTATATTGCTGATTTTGCCCGGTCTCATGAACAAGCGGGCTTTGATCGAATTCTGGTTGGTTACTGGTCCGATCAGCCCGACGGTTTTCTGGTCACCGCCCATGCGGCAGCAAATACCTCACGCATTAAATTCCTTCTGGCGCACCGTCCTGGCTTCGTTTCTCCCACCCTGGCGGCTCGCAAGCTGGCCACGCTTGATCATCTGACGGATGGGCGCCTTGCCGTGCATATCATCAGCGGCGGCAGCGACAGTGAACTGCGTCGTGACGGGGATTATCTCAACAAAGCCGAACGTTACGCCCGCACTGATGAGTTTCTCAGCGTGCTGAAACAGAGCCTGACTTCCGGCGAAGCCTACGATCATAATGGTGACTTTTATCGGGCTGAACAGGCGTTTTCCGCCATTAAACCGCTGCAACCTCGCTTGCCTGTTTACTTTGGGGGTTCTTCAGACGAAGCGATTGATGTCGCTTCACGGCATGCAGACGTGTTCGCATTATGGGGCGAGCCGTTAGCAGGCGCCGCCGAAACGGTTCGCCGCGTGCGTGCTGCTGCGGCAAACCATCACCGGGAGATTAAATTCAATATCTCGTTTCGGCCAATTCTTGGCAGCACAGAGAAAGAAGCCTGGGAACGTGCCAAATATATCCATGAAACGGCGCGTAAACAGCTGGCTGAAACCGGCTACACCTTTGGCCTGCCGAAGCCGCAAAGTATTGGCGCGCAACGCCTGCTGACTGTCGCCAATCAGAACGATCGCCACGACAAGGTGTTATGGACAGGCATCACGAAACTGGTAAGCGGTGGCTACAACTCGACGGCATTGGTGGGCACGCCGGATCAGGTTTCTGATGCGCTGCTGGATTACTATCTCCTTGGTATCGACAGTGTGTTAATTCGCGGCTTCGATCCGCTGAATGACGCACTGGAATATGGTCGGGAACTGATTCCATTAACGCGCGAGAAGGTCGCCGCGCTCGGCAGCGAAAAAAGGAGCGCCTGATGCGGCCCGCTGTACGCTTTGCTGGTTTACTGCTGGCGCTGAGCCTGAATCCGTTATGGGCGGCTGAAAAAGTGACGTTGCGCCTGGGCGATGTAAAAGGCGATCGCTTCGCTTCTTTGCAAGCCTCCGGCGAACTGAACAATCTGCCTTATAACCTGAAACTTACCGCCTTTGATTCCGGTGCGCCCGTTCAGGAAGCTTTAAATGCCGGGGCGCTGGATGTTGGCTTTACCGGCGACCTGCCTTTTTTATTTGTCTATGCCGCTGGCGCACCAGTAAAAGCGGTGGGTGCCTGGCAGAATAATCCTGACAGCATTGCGTTGCTGACTCGTCCTGATGCCGGAATCCACAGCCTGGAGGATCTGAAAGGCAAGCAAATCGCAGTGAATCGTGGCGGCTGGGGACATTACCTGATTCTGGGCTTGCTGGAGCGCGCCGGGCTGAAACCTTCAGACGTAACGCTGCGTTTTCTGAATCCGGTTGACGGGCGCGCGGCCTTAACGTCCGGCTCGGTGGCAGCCTGGGCTCCGTGGGAACCCTACATTGCAACATCAACCCAGGTAGATGGCACGGTTCGTGTTCCTGATGGCGGCGGTAAAGGCGTGATGTCCGGCTATTCCTACGCGCTAGCGCGCAAAGAAGCGCTGAGCGATCCGAAAAAACGCCAGGCCATTGCCGATCTGCTCACTCGTCTGGCGAAAGCGCAGGTATGGGCCGCAAAGCATCCGCAACAGTTTGCCAGCGTGCTGGGTCAGGCCCTGAATATGCCAACCAGCATCACGCGTAGCTGGATTGCCGATGCGCATATTCGTCCGTTGGTGTTTGATCAATCGTTAATCCCTACGCTGCAAAAATCTGCTGATTTTTTTCACCGTTATGGCGTGTTGCCAAAAGAGGTAAACGTCAGTGATGCGTTTGATTTCAGCTTGTCGGCAAATGCTAACCAGATTGCAAAACAAAACGCAGGAGACAAATCGTGAGTGAATTACAACACCATCGCTTACGCGACTTTGTCGCACAACTTGCGGCGCTGCTGGATAATCAGCCGCAGGAAGCGGAAATCCTTGAGAAAGGCAGCGAACTGTTGCGTCCGCTGTTACAGCATGATGACTGGCTGGATGAAACCTTTACTCAGCCGCATGCAGAACATTATCAACAATATTTACTGTATGCAGACGCACAGCAGCGATACTCGGTGGTGAGCTTTGTCTGGGGACCGGGACAACAGACGCCGATTCATGACCATCGGGTATGGGGATTGATTGGCATGCTACGCGGCGCGGAAGACTCGCAATCTTTCACCTTCACCTCAACCGGACTGGCTAAAGAGGGTGCGCCGATACGGCTTGAACCCGGCCAAATCGACGCGGTTTCACCACACGTTGGCGATATTCATCGCGTCAGTAATGCCTTTGACGATCGCGTTTCCATCAGTATTCACGTTTATGGTGCCAATATTGGCGCGGTGAAGCGTGCGGTATATCGCGATGATGGCAGTGAGAAAAGCTTTATTTCCGGCTACAGCAACCGATTTTTACCTAATATTTGGGATCTTTCACATGGTTGAAAATACTTTTCACCTGCGCGATGCCGCAGAGATTATTCAGGCGCTGCGTCAGCGTCAGGAAGTCGCTTTAGTCGATGTGCGCGATGAAGCGCTTTATGCCCAGGGACATCCCCTGTTTGCCGTGAATCTGCCCTTATCCAGACTGGAACTGGAGTGGCTGGATCGTATTCCGCGCCGCGATACCCCTGTCACCCTGTACGATAACGGCGAAGGTTTAGCCCAGGCGGCGGCGGCGCGCATTGCATCATGGGGTTACAGCAATATTGCGTTGCTAAACGAGGATCTTGTCGGCTGGCAAAAGACCGGCGGTGAGCTGTTTACAGATGTTAATTCACCCAGCAAAGCCTTTGTTGAGTTGGTTGAACATCACAACCATACGCCCTCTCTGTCGGCGGAGGAAGTGAATGCCCTACTGCGCGAGAATGTGGATGTCAGGGTGCTGGACGCGCGTCGCTATGACGAATATCACACAATGAGCATTCCTGCAGGCGTTAGCGTGCCTGGAGGCGAGCTGGTGCTAAGAGTGCGTGATTTAGCCCCCTCGCCAGAAACAACGATCATTGTGAACTGTGCCGGACGAACGCGCAGCATTATTGGCACGCAATCGCTGGTTAATGCCGGGGTTCGTAACCCGGTATTTGCGCTGCGTAATGGCACTATCGGCTGGACGCTGGCGGGTTTATCGCTCGACCACGATCAAACGCGACGTTACGGCGCGACCAGCGAAACCGCGCAGTATCATGCGGCCGCACAGGCCAGACGGGTAGCCGATCAAGCAGGCGTATTGCGCATTGATAAATCCACTCTGGCGCGCTGGCAGCAGGAAGCAACGACCTATCTGTTTGATGTCCGCGACGGCGAAGAATTTTCCACCGGGCATGTGCCCGGCAGCCGTTCAGTGCCTGGTGGACAGCTGGTACAGGAAACCGATCATTACGCTAGCGTGCGTGGCGCACGCATCGTTCTGATTGATAATGACGGCGTGCGCGCCAATATGACGGCCTCGTGGCTGGCACAGCTGGGATGGCACGTTGCCGTGCTGGAAGGCTTAAAGCTGGCAGACTTCAGCCAGCAAGGCGGCTGGCAGCCACAACTGCCGTCTGCGCCAGCCGCCGACTGGGTATCGCCTTCACAACTTGCTGAATGGTTATCCCAGGGTCACACCCAGCTGCTGGATTTCACCACTTACGCTAATTATCTGAAAAACCACATCCCCGGTGCGGCGTGGCTGTTACGTTCTACGCTCCAGCAACAGGGGAAAAGCGCCCTGCCCGACGCTGAGCGTTATGTATTAACCTGCGGTAGCAGCCTGCTGGCGGGTTACGCGGTAGAGGAAATCGCGGCATTAACCGGCAAACCGGTGTATCGGTTGCAGGGCGGTAATGCTGCCTGGCGCAACGCCGGTTTACCGACCGAGTCAGGTGAGCTGAATTTGCTGTCACCCGCTATTGATCGCTATCGTCGTCCTTATGAAGGCACTGATATTGAACCTACGGTGATGCAGGCATATCTCGACTGGGAATATGGTTTAGTTGCGCAGTTGGATCGCGATGGCACACACGGTTTTAATGTGTTGCAGGTGAAACAGGAAGATGTCGTGGTTTAAGGAAAGAAGCGGCAGAAATGTCGCTTTTTTGATCGGTCTGGACAGGACAGGAAGTATCTCAGCGTTTCGGTAAAATAGCCTTAAGTCAGGGAGGTAACTGTCTCTCGACTCACAGCACTGTGGCCATTTCTGCCTGTAGGGACGTATTCAGTTTCCTGAATTTTTTGATTTTGAAGAGAAAAAGATGATTGGTGGAGATAAGCGGGATCGAACCGCTGACCTCTTGCATGCCATGCAAGCGCTCTCCCAGCTGAGCTATCAGTTACTTATCAGTAACTTAAATGCAAAGCATTCCCTCACATCTGGAGACTTTACTATGTAAACTGCCCGATCAAAGGTAATGAGACCGATGCCAAAGATCAAGAAGAAAGATCGAAGGAACGCTTACCTGTTCCTTTCACCAGATGGAGTTTGGTACACCCGCGTTATGATCCCTCCGTATATGAGAGGACTTTTTCAGGGCCGCACCTCCTACAGCAAATCGAGCGGCACAGGGGACATACAGGAAGCCAGATTGTTCAGAGACGCAATGATCGCTGAATTTAATCTGCTACGTGAGCAAGTAAAACCCAAAACCGAAAAGAGGATTGATGCTGTGCTTACTGAGATTAAACGTCTCCGTAACCACGTTGATGTCAATACCGATCGAATTCTGACCCACCCTGCCAAAGTAAAACTGACCCACCCCCTTTGAATCATTCGAGCGTTGTTGCTTTCGTTTTCTTCTGGAGTTGACCGCTTTTCAGCTTATCTTTCAGTCGATAGCTTTGGCCGCTGATTTGGGCGATATGCGCATGGTTAAGCAGCCGATCCAGCATCGCTGCCGTCAGTGTCTCGTCATCACCAAACGTTCCGGACCACTGCGTAAACGGCAGGTTGCTGGTCAGGATCACGCTGCCTGACTCATACCGTTTAGCGACTACCTGGAAGAACAGGTTCGCCTCCATTTTACCGAACGGCAGATATCCCACTTCGTCGATGATCAACAGCTTAGGTTTACCTACGACGCGGTTCAGGTAGCCCTTCAGGTCACCCTGACGATGTGACGCCATCAGTTGCAGCATCATGTCGGCGGCGGTAATGAACCGAATGCTTAAACCCGCCATCGCGGCCTTATAGCCAATGGCGGTCGCCAGGTGCGTTTTGCCGACGCCAGAAGGCCCGAGCAGGACAACGTTCTCCTGACGTTCGATAAATGTCAGACCCGCCAACTCCTGGATCTGACTTCGTGGAACGCCACTGGCATAGGCGTAATCGAACTGCTCCAGTGTTTTTATCACCGGCAGGCCTGATAACCGCAAAATGGTCTGGCGACGCCGTTCGTTCTGGCCATCATGCTGGAGCTGCAAAACGGCTTCCAGGAAGTCGGCATGCGTGCCGCTGTTGTCGATGGTCGCCTGTGCCACACCCGGCCACTCTGCCGGCAGGCGGTCGAGCTTGAGTTGCTCGCAGAGCGCGGCAATACGATCATGTTGAAGGTTCATGCTGGCACCTCGAGCAAGGCCTGGTACGTTGCCAGAGGATGTTGCAGGCTCTCGGTCGGCACCGGACGCTGGCTGAGCGCTGGGACAGGTGCAGGCAATGCCAACGTGACCTTCGGTAACGGCAATAGCGCAGCACGCTCGCGCGGCATGCGCTGCTCAGGCGGTACGCCTGTGGTGCCATGCACTCGTGTGTTCGCGACGGTGACCAGCCACTCGCCGATGCGTGTGTTGGCAGCAGGTACATCCAGTACCAGCCCGGCCTGCCGGAAGGTCGCGGTAAGAGGCACGATAAAGCTGTTCTTGAGGTAATGGTTAAACCGCTCAACCTTACCCTTGGTCTTGGCGCGATAGGGTCGGCAGACCTTGGGAGTAAAGGCATACTTCTCGGCGACGTGCATCAACTGCGGGTTCCAGCGATGCTTACCGGGGCCGTAGACATCGCGCTCAATGATGATGGCCTTGGCGTTGTCGAACAGCAGCTGATGCGGCGTCCCGCCGAAGAACCTGAGCGCAGACTCAATGCCGTCACACCAGGCAGCGGAGTCCTGGTTGCTGTAAAACTTGACGAAAGTCGCGCGGCTCCAGCCCAGCGTGGCGACAAAGGCCAGCAATGGGTTATGACCGAGTCTGATGATGGTGAAATCAACTTGCATCTGAAAGCCAGGCTCGGTCTCGAAGCGTGTTACCTCTTCAGTGACGGGCTGCTTAATGGGGTGCAGGAAAGCGGTCAGCATGCTGTAACCACCCTCGTAACCACGCTGACGGATCTCGCGCAGCAGCACACTGGCGGGTATCCAGAGGGGCCTGGCAGCGGCCACGCGCTCAAGGATATAGGTCTTGAACGGGTCAAGCTTGCAGGGTCTGGGTGCGCGAGGCTTGTAGCGCATATCCGCTACGGGCAGCGGGCTACGAATATATCTGCGAACGGTCTCACGAGAGCATGAAAGCTGGCGCGCGATGGCGCGTATCGACATGCCCTGACGGTGTAAAACACTAATCTCCACTCTGGTCTCCAATGTCATCATTGGCAGTGCCTTAAAACTGCCATTTTTACCCTAGGTGGGTCAGATTTACATCGGCAGGTGGGCCAGTTTTACATCGGTAGCGACACGTTGAGAAATCGCCGGACGATTTCAGTTTTTCCGTTGATGCCTGCCCTACTCTAAGGCGGCTTGCAGATATGAATCGCCACGGATAATCTAGACACTTCCGAGCCGTTGATAATATTGTTTTTCATATTCCGTCGGTGGCATCTGATCACTCGAACCATGCCGACGCTTACTGTTATAAAACATTTCGATGTAATCAAAAATATCGCTGCGTGCTTCTTCCCGTGTTCCGTAGATCTTTTTCTTTATCCGTTCACGCTTCAGTAGCTGGAAAAAGCTTTCTGCAACTGCGTTGTCGTGACAGTTACCACGACGGCTCATACTGCCCTCCAGACCGTGTGATTTCAGGAACGACTGCCACTCATGGCTTGTGTACTGACTACCTTGGTCAGAATGAACCAGCACCTGTTTTTGGGGATTACGTCGCCACACGGCCATCAAAATCGCATTCAGAACAATAACTTTTGTCATCCGGGGTTGCATTGACCAGCCGATAACTTTGCGCGAGAACAGGTCAACAACTACGGCCAGATACAGCCAGCCTTCGTGGGTTCGGATGTAAGTTATGTCCGTTACCCAACGTTCATCCGGCGCTTCCGGGTTGAACTGTCGCTGTAGCCTGTTGGGTGTCACGATACTGGCTTCACCTTTACGCGCTCGCGGGCTTCGATACCCGACCTGAGCCTTTATCCCGGCACGCTTCATCAGCCGCCAGACCCGGTTAATCCCACATTGTTGCCCGCTATCTCGCAGGTCGAGATGGATCTTGCGATAGCCATAAACGCAACCGGACTCCAGCCAGAACTGTTTGATTTGTCCAGTCAGTCTGAGATCTGCCTGAAGCCGTGGTGAATGCGGCTGCTGAAGCCAGGTGTAAAACCCACTCGGATGAACATTCAGCACCCGACAGAGCAGACGAACGGGCCAACAACAGGAGTTGTCACGGATAAAGGCGTACCTCAGTCGGACAGCTTTGCGAAGTACGCCGCGGCTTTTTTTAATATGTCCCGTTCGTCAGTAACCCGCTTCAGCTCCTTCTGGAGTCGGCGGATCTCGGCCTGAGCATCTGACTGCTCTTTGTTGATGGAAGAGTCCGGCCCGTATTTCTTTATCCAGGCATAAAGACTGTGGGTAGTGATATCGAGACGTTTTGCGACACTGGAAACAGAATGGCCACGATCAACAACCTGTTTGACTGCTTCAATTTTAAACTCTTCAGAATAACGCTTACTGCTCATGTGCACCTCTCTTTAAGCCATTTTAAATGACTCTGAGGTGTCTGTTAAACCTGTGGCGATTCAACGTGCTGCTTACCTCCATTGCGTCCTTAAGTATCTTGATAAGAGCCCGATGAACAACACCACCCTGCGAGAGAGGTTTGGTGTCGATGAAAAAAATAGTGCGATGATTAGCCGAATCATCAAACAAGCAGTCCAAGATAACCGCATCAAACCTTATGACGCGAATGTAGAAACCAAGGCTATGCGTTACATCCCCATATGGGCTTGAACCATTTGCTTGATGGTTGCTTGATTCTATAAGCTTGCATGGTGGGGTATAACCTCACCTCCTTAACAAATTACTGTCTAATCATGTAGTTGCAAATCATTTTTGTTTTTGTATTTGCTTGATGGTTGTTTGATTGCGAATCAAAATTTATTTTAAAAACAGAGAGATATTTAGGATTCTGAACGTTCAACATTCAACCCTAAATGAATTTAATCAGAGCTTCTTCGTTTTGCATTAACACTTCGAATTTGGAGAATTTCATCTAAACGTTTGGTTAAATCATTATGCTTGGAATGTCCTGGCTCTTGAGAGATTGGGGGGGTGAGTTGCGGGGAAGTTGCTGGTCTTGCTGCACGGAAGTCCACCTTGCCGAACTCAAGTGCCGCTATGCAGTCTTCCCGTGTAAAGAGGTAACGTGAGTTTTCTTTCTCGCTTATCTTAATAGCGCGTAATCTGCCGGTCTTAACCCACTGACTAACGGTAGCGGTTGAAATGCCTAAGATTGCCGCAGCTTCTTTTCTAGTGAGAGTAAGCTTTTCCAATGCCATAGAGGTTCTCGCTTTAATTCAGCGTCACGATAAGGGTTGATTGTGTATCCAATGAAGCAATTCTGAGAGTAGCCAGCCGCATTTTTTGTTTCCTACCCCAACCTTTCTCCGGGCTGGATAATCTCCCGTTTTTTCCAGGCTCCATGCGTGAGTTCTGCATATACCTGTAATGTGGCGGCGCTCATGCTCGTTCACTAAGCGGTCATACTTTTCTCCGTAATGATCTAGCAGATGCCGGGCCTCCGCAGGTGAAACAACGTAACGTTCAGGCATTCTTGAATGCTCCTATGGGTTACTTGTTCAGGCTTATGATTTTCATCCTGGATGATAGGTCGGTAACGTTCCAGTCAGCTAATTCTACAAGTGTATAATTAACCTTTCGGTGACGATAACCGCCTTCTTGCTGGCTTCTGCCATTTAAAATCTGCAGCCGTCATTCGCTGTCGATGGCGTTCTTTAGCCTGCAACGTCTGTGCCACGCTGGTGCGGATCGTATAGAGGGTGTGCCTATCCAGCGGCTCACAATTCTGGCAGGCAATCTGTAGCAGCGTCATCTCAAGCGTCTGTCGGTCAATCATTTCTCACCTGCCTGTTTACAGTGAACGTCCAGTCATTCGTTATGCTAAATGCGGCTGGTGGCGTCAATCTGCAAGTTGCCATTGCGATCAGCTTTAAGTTCGGCGATTCTGTTTTGGATGTCAGGTTTTGTTAGGTTCTCGCAACCTGATGCTCGGGTAGTCTTTTCGTTGTACCCCGCCAGAATGGCCGCTTGTGTGGCGTTCAAATTGATGAGGCGCTCGCGACTGAGCATCTCTCGTTTATCGGTGAGTGCCATTTATTCCCCTATCAAGGACAGATTATGAATGCAGAGATATTTTCGTCCAAATTTATGATGAATGAACAAACGTGGTCTCGCCTGGCCAGCACCCTCAGTAGCGAAGATGATATAGGAGTTGTCTTGCGCGCCCATTTGATAACAGAAACTATGATTGAGGCGTTTTGCTGTGCTGCCGTCAACAATCGAGAGCTTTTTAATGGTTTTGGAGAAAACCTTACGGTCACATATGCAGCAAAATTACAACTAGCCGCGAACTTAGGGCTCAACGAGCACTCTGTTGCAGAGTTGAAGCGCATAAATAAAATTAGAAATGCACGCTCTCATCAAATCGATAACTCAGCAATAACTGATGCTGAGATTGAATCGCTACGATCTTTCATTTCTAGGGGAGGGCAGGAAGATTTGGTTGCTCTACACAATTTTGGATTGCGTGTGGGAGATTCCGGTATGTATTTGAATCATCCCGGCGCATCAAACAGGGAGAGGTTTTTGGCAATTCTGGGGGCCATTATTTATCGTATAACGCGACAAGTTGGGATTAACTAACATTATGTGACCAAGCCCTATTAAAAATTTAATTACTGGCATGTCATCCGGCGCGAGGCATGCCCAAGCTCACAGGTGTTAGACTCGATTAATCTGCCAGCGTCGCTAAAGCAGACATACTGAGATGCGGTAAGTCAAAACCCCTCACGATCAGCAATCTCTTCGGCCACGCGATTAAATTGCACGCTGTGTACTGTTATCTTTGCCCCGCCGGCATCCTGATATGTCTGCTCTGGAGTTGGCTGGCCGTTTTTAGGGTGAGCGATGCCCCGGCCAGTATTGGCCGTTATTTTCACGTTCATATATCAGACTCCGTTATGCCGCGCTGAACGCGTCCGGATAGAGAGACAAAATAGCGTTAGCTTCGTGATCTGGCAGGCCTGCATAGCCACCAGCAGAGGCGTTATATTTAATCAGGCGGATTACACGTAACACGTCTGCTCTGCAGGTGAAGCGATAGCGGAAGTGGCTGCCGATGCCGTCCGGGTTCTTCTCATCAATTCGCTCTAGTCGGATATCTAACTGGCGTTCCAGCTCGCTGGCGTAGTTCCGGCCTGAGGATAGGCGGCAGTGGCGCAGCAAATCATTCTCAGTGAATCCACTAGGTCCGCTACGTAGCATGAACACACGCGCTCGGTGCTTCTTAGGCGCTGGCTTAATAACTGTGGCAGGCGTAACATCAGAGTTGTCAGCTCTCTGATTAGCCGCCTGTAATGGGCGGTTTTTCATTTCCATTATGCCACCTCGCGCCGTTCTGCCAGCCAGCGATTAACCTCAGCAGCGTCAAATGCCGTGCTTTTCTCGCCCAATTTAACCGGCGATGGGAGCCGCTTATCTCTAACCCAGCGATCAATGGTAGCTACATGAACACCCAGCGCTTGAGCCAGGCGGAAGCGGCGGATATAGCCGCTGGTAGGTAATGAAGTATCTTGAAGTGTCGTCATGTTGCCCGTAACCCCTTGTTGGTGGTTTATGCGTCGTTACGGGCTCATAATTGCTAATGGTCTCGGACAAAGCATCGCAGCGAAAAATAGGTTTTCGGTGCGAAATTAACCTTCTGTTTTAAATGATTTATTTGAAGCAGAGAAATAATCATCCAGTGTTCTCGCGCTAATGCGTTGGTCATTATCGAGAATCTCCGCCTTCAATGCGTCCTGTGTCCATCGCTTTGATGTTGTCTGAGCTTTCTTCAGGGAGTTGAGAATTGAACCGATGACTAAAAGACTTTCATCAAGCGTTAAAGGCTGATCGATGGTTTGCTGAATGTTCCTCTCAAATATCTCAATGTTCTCCCGTCTGAAAACGAACTCAACGTCGCCCAACCCATCGTCAGGGTAAAAGAAAGAGCTGTATTTTTCGCTGCTGTAATCAACGAATTGCTTTTTCTCTGGGTCATATTCACCCATATGACCACTCTCATTGGCTTTGAAGGTAAATTTATTAAATGGAGCCATAATGTTGATCATAGCCCCTTCGCTCAGTAGAAAGGCACCTTCCATATCGACGTACTGCCTAGGTTTTCTCTTCTGCTCTATATCCAGCAAATGCATAACGTCTAGAGCTTCTGCTCCAACCATTGGTAAATCATAAATGCCGTGGCCGACTCTAAATGTCAATACCGATCGAATTCTGACCCACCCTGCCAAAGTAAAACTGACCCACCCCCTTTGAATCATTCGAGCGTTGTTGCTTTCGTTTTCTTCTGGAGTTGACCGCTTTTCAGCTTATCTTTCAGT
>NZ_JACFXY010000003.1 GCF_014946725.1 Mixta mediterraneensis | reverse complement strand
ACGCCAATGGCCACGTTACTTGATGGAAAACGGGTCTGGGCAGAAAAGAATCTGAACCAGATTTAATCTGACAGACACCTGTATAAATAACCGGTAACTGTCAGATCAGGTCTGAGCTAGTACACATAAATGATTGGGGCTTATGCCCCAATCAATACAATATCAAACCGCCAATCAATTCAAACCGTCCCCTCAGAAACCTATTCACCTTTGCAAAGCTTCAAGTCACTCATGAATTTTCGCTTGTTTTAACTTAAATGTTTTTTAAAGCGTAGCAGTATCTATGACGCCGTGATGGGGTACTAACCGATCAGCGCCGTAGGCATCCTCAGTGTTCTACTTTCACTCATTCTCTTATCAGGTAGCCGTTATAATCCGGTGGCTCAAACCGTGGCAGAGCCAGATACTTTCCCGATCTGGTTAGGATTCCCATCTATCGCCTGTTTATTCCCTGTGCTGTCTCACGACATGGCATTACGGAACACCGCGCTAAGTGTGGAACGAATGAAAGTTTTGAGAGAGGTGTTTAGAGACTGTGACGCGTCATTAGCTTTCGAGTTATGTACTGATACCTGTTCGAGCTACTTAACTACAGGCCACAGGGATGTTATTCTCACAAATCGCCACTAACAACACTGTGGCAGTTTCGGAGTAAAGACACTCGTTCAAAATCTTATAACTTTTTGATTTTGAAGAGAAAAAGATGATTGGTGGAGATAAGCGGGATCGAACCGCTGACCTCTTGCATGCCATGCAAGCGCTCTCCCAGCTGAGCTATACCCCCACATCTGGGATCGTTTCTTCAGTACCAAACACCTGGGAAGATGTTTGGTGGAGCTAAGCGGGATCGAACCGCTGACCTCTTGCATGCCATGCAAGCGCTCTCCCAGCTGAGCTATAGCCCCGAACCGAAAAACTGTCGTGTTAAGCGACGGACGGCATCATATGAAACCGCCCCCGGGGTGTCAACGGCAAAATGACATTCCTGTGTTTGATCGCTGAAAAAGGCGACAACCTTTTTCAGCGATGCTTTACTTCACCGAAACGCCATGTGAAACTTAGTATGCTAATAAGTGGAGGCAGGCAAATTGCCTATGTGCCATGCTTGATGCCGGTTATGGCCTTCGTCGCCAGCGGCGATAGGACGTTGCCGTGAATATGTTTATTTTTCCCGCAGCAACTTTGCCGGTCAGTTGAGCTGGGCAGACTAGTTACTACATTTCATTGCCGTGTTTCCTGGTAATAACGTCGGCGGTGTAATTTTCGTTGGCCTGCGCGATTTTTTCGCCTTCTGTCCTACTGGCGAACAAGCTACCACTGCTTAATAATTTTTTTATCTTTTGTCGCCAGGGGAAAGGTAATTTCCCCCTGAGTTACTTTCACACGTTATAATTTGCTGTAATATGTACAACTAATGTATTGAACAGGGATAGCATAGTGAAAAAGGAATGGCTAACACCCGAAGAGCTCGCAATTGAAACGGGCTACAGTCGGCAGACAGTGAATAAATGGATCAAGCGCGAAAACTGGACCACCACGCCGAAACCCGGTGTACAAGGCGGTAAAGCGCGGTTGATTCATATTGACGAACGCGTTAAAAGCTTTATCCAGTCCACACGTAACCTGAATGAGCCAGTGGCTATTTACGGTGCCCAACCTAATTCATTACCTGCGTTATTAATAAGTTCTGTTCAGCAAATGACGACTAACGAACAAGATTTACTCATGGCGTTGATTTTGCGAGAAGGGATAAAAGGCGTATTGCAGCGTCTGGGAATCAGCGAAGAGTAAAGAGACCGGAAGCATTATGCTTCCGGCATTGTTATCAGGCCTGCGCTTCACGTTCAGCAATGAAGGCCAGCGCTTTATCAATACGCTCTACGCTGCGGCTGCGACCGATTGCTTCGACAGTCACATCCAGAGCCGGTGACTGACCCGCGCCCGTTACGGCGACACGCAGCGGCATACCGACTTTACCCATACCCACTTCCAGTTCGTCAGCGGCGCTCTGAATAGCCTGATGTACATTCTCAGCATTCCAGTCGCTAATCGCAGCCAGCTTGTCGCGTACCACTTCCAGCGGCTGACGTGCTACCGGACGTAAATGCTTTTTCGCTGCGTCAGCATCGAACTCAGCGAAATCCTCATAGAAATAACGACAAGAGGCGGCAATCTCTTTCAACGTTTTGCAACGCTCGCCAAGCAGTGTCACCAGCTTCGCCAGTTCCGGACCGCTACGAGTATTAATTTTTTGTTCTTCAATATGCCATTGCAGATGCGTCGCAACATATTCCGGCGGCAGCGCATTAATATAATGATGGTTTAGCCATTGCAGCTTTTCTGTATTAAAGGCGCTGGCAGATTTACTTACCGCTTCCAGCGTAAACAGTTCCATCATTTCTGGAATGCTGAAAATTTCCTGATCGCCGTGTGACCAGCCCAGGCGCACTAAATAATTGAGCAGTGCCTCTGGAAGATAACCATCATCGCGATACTGCATCACGCCGACAGCGCCATGACGTTTAGACAGTTTTTTACCGTCATCACCCAGAATCATTGAAACATGTGCATACACTGGCACTTCTGCGCCTATCGCTTTCAGGATATTGATCTGACGCGGTGTGTTGTTGATATGATCTTCACCACGAATAACATGGGTGATGCCCATATCCCAGTCATCAACGACCACGCAGAAGTTGTAGGTAGGGGAACCATCAGTACGGCGGATGATCAGGTCATCCAGTTCCTGATTGCTGAATTCAATTGGACCACGGATCTGATCGTCGAAAATCACCGAACCTTCCTGCGGATTGCGAAAACGCACCACGCAAGGTTCATCAGCGGTATGATGCTCATGACTGTCACGGCAGCGGCCGTCATAGCGCGGCTTCTCGCCATTTGCCATTTGCGTTTCACGCAGCGCTTCCAGACGCTCTTTCGAGCAATAACATTTATAGGCCGTTCCCGCATCCAGCATTTCATCAATCACTGCGTTATAGCGATCGAAACGCCGGGTCTGATAATAGGGGCCTTCATTCCAGTCAAGGCTCAACCAGTTCATGCCATCCATAATGGCTTCGATAGCTTCCGGCGTGGAACGCTCAAGATCGGTATCTTCGATACGCAGAACAAATTCGCCCTGGTTATGACGAGCAAAAAGCCAGGAATAAAGTGCGGTACGAGCGCCGCCCACATGTAAATAGCCGGTCGGGCTTGGCGCAAAGCGCGTTTTGATTTTCATTCAGTATTGCCTTAAATGCGCGAGTTCTCTGTCTGGATGACAGAAAACGGGTTAGACGCGAAAAACAGTGCGCACATTCTAGCACCTGGCGGTGAATCCTCAATGCATGTGAGCCAACCGGGACTGGCGAAACGGACTCTTTCTGCTAATAAAACCAGCACATTGACCAAAACCCCTGCAGGATGTTTAATTTTAAACCGAACGCACATTTAAGTTTTAAAAACCGTTGACTCGAAATCAACTATCCCTATAATGCGACTCCACACAGCGGGGGTGATTAGCTCAGTTGGTAGAGCATCTCCCTTACAAGGAGGGGGTCGGCGGTTCGAACCCGTCATCACCCACCACTCTTAAGGTGGCCCGCAGTGAACAAGAGAGAAGATATGGGTGATTAGCTCAGTTGGTAGAGCATCTCCCTTACAAGGAGGGGGTCGGCGGTTCGAGCCCGTCATCACCCACCATATCTTAGTCTGATGACACTCTTGTTAAGCAGTACCGAAGTGGGTGATTAGCTCAGTTGGTAGAGCATCTCCCTTACAAGGAGGGGGTCGGCGGTTCGAACCCGTCATCACCCACCACTTCGGGTCGTTAGCTCAGTTGGTAGAGCAGTTGACTTTTAATCAATTGGTCGCAGGTTCGAATCCTGCACGACCCACCAATTCAGAGAAAAGCGCCTTTAGGCGCTTTTTTCGTTTCAGACGCACAGTATTTAACGTGCAGGATGAGACAAAATCGCCCTTCTCTCTTTTCTAAACTTTAACACTCCGTCTCCTCAAGCCTTTTCATCTTGTGTCGATAACGATAATGAACATTTGCAAGGAGAACACCATGACTACAATATCGAGCGCGACCAGCGTTAGCAGCAGTAGCGGCAGCGACGTCTCTTCACAAATCGCCAGCCTGACCAAACAAATCCAAACCGTCACTAAACAGTTAAAAGAACTTTCCAGCAACAGCGATTTAAGCGATAAGGAGAAAGCCGAACAGCAGCAGCTGCTGGAATCGCAGATTCAAATGCTGCAAGCGCAAATCGCTCAGCTACAACAGAAGCAGGCTGAAAAATCGCAGCAATCTCAGGAAGTAAAACAGACTAACGAAATTAAAGCAGATGGCATTAACCGTCCCACCGCTAGCAATCAGGTGGATGTTTACGTCTAAAATGCCGGTTTGAGCGTGCGTTGTTGCGTCAGTAACATTGCCTGCTGACGCACTTCCTGCCAGATCGCTTCAGCGGCTGGCGTGAGAGAGCGATTCTTGCGCTTTATTAATGTCAGACTGCGATTAATTTCTGGATATAAACGCCGTACCGTTAATGCCCGCCCCGCCGGTAATGGCAACGCCAGCGCGGGTAAAATGCTAATACCAATACCGGCTTCCACCATCGGGAACAGCGTGGCCGGATGACCAATCTCCTGCACTATCTCAACCTTTATTCCTTGTTCGCGCAACGCCGCATCAATCAAAACCCGGCTACCCGAAGCGTAATCCTGCAGTACCATAATGCGCCTGTCCAGCATCAACCATTGTGCTTTCTCAACGCTCGCCAGTGGATCATCATTGCGGCACAGCAATAAAAAAGGCTCGTCAAGAATGGCAAGGCAATCAAAATCAGTATCGCTGAGCGGGCCGATCACAATACCGAAATCTACTTCAGCATTACGTACGCTTTGCAACACCCACTGCTGCACGCGATCATTAAGGATCACTTTGATGTCAGGAAAGTTTTGCTGACTGGATGCCAGACATTGCGGCATTAAGTGAGCTGAGATAGTTTGGCTCGCGGCGATACGCACGGTCCCGCTGCGTTGCTCGCCATAGCTGCGAATATCCAGCAGCGTCGTGTTCATCTCCTCCAGCAAGCGTGCCATACGCGACGCCAGTTGCTGACCGGCCTCGGTGAGTAATACTTCGCGCGTGGTACGATCGAGCAGGCGTACGCCAACTTCCGCTTCCAGCTCCTTAATGCTGTGGCTCACCGCAGACTGGCTGAGTCCGATAGCGTGTCCAGCCTGACTGAATCCTCCATGCTGCGCGACAGCAACAAAGGTACGCAACTGGCGTAATGTATAATTTATCGAAAATGCTCATAGATTAATTCAATAAATCAATTTTATTTCTAAACCCAGTTCACGCACAATCTCTTCCATTGAAATTTTAACCGGATTGCAACAATGGGATTTTTACGACTCGATCCGATGATGATAAAACTCCTCATCACCGTGCTGCTCGCCACTTTCATACCTGCTAAAGGCGGGTTCGTCGATTTCTTCGAATATCTGACAACCGCCGCCATCGCGCTGCTGTTCTTTATGCATGGCGCTAAACTGTCGCGTGAAAAAATCATTGCCGGTAGCAGCCACTGGCAGCTTCACTTGTGGATCATGTGCAGCACGTTTGTGTTGTTTCCCATCCTGGGTTTACTGCTGGTATGGTGGCATCCGGTTAATGTTGGTCCTGAGATTTATACCGGTTTCCTGTATGTGTGTATTTTGCCTGCAACCGTGCAATCGGCAATCGCCTTTACCTCAATGGCAGGCGGTAACGTGGCGGCAGCCGTTTGTAGCGCATCCGCTTCAAGCTTGCTGGGCGTATTTGTCTCTCCGCTGCTGGTGAATCTGGTTATGGATATACACAGCAATGCACCGGGCAACGGCCTGGAGCAGATTGGCAAAATCATGCTGCAATTGCTGGTGCCTTTTGTGCTGGGACATTTGTCGCGTCGCTGGATTAGCGGCTGGGTCGAAAAACATCGCAGCCTGATTGGCAAAACTGACCAGACTTCAATTCTTTTAGTCGTCTACTCCGCCTTCAGCGAAGCCGTGGTGAATGGCATTTGGCATCGCGTGGGGGTTGATACGCTGCTATGGATCCTTGCTGGTTGTATCGTGCTGCTGTTCTTCGCCCTGGTGATTAATTTTTTGGCGTCCCGTCTGTTTGGTTTCAGCCGTGCCGATGAAATCGTGGTGTTGTTCTGCGGTTCGAAGAAGAGCCTGGCGAACGGCGTGCCCATGGCGAATATTCTGTTCCCGGCCAGCACCGTGGGGATCATCGTCTTGCCGCTTATGATTTTTCATCAGGTGCAGTTGATGGTGTGCTCGTTCATTGCCGGACGGTATAAGAAAAATAATGAGAAACAGCAGGTAGACGTTGCAGTAGCCGAATCACAGAAATAAGTATTAAGTCGATACCCCGCCGAGTGGGCTTTCCTGAGTATTTAACCGGGAAAAGCACTCCACAAAGCGTGGTTTGTTATGTATTGTGTTTTAGCGGCTTTACCAACCCGTCTAATCCTTCCATTTTGATCGCCAGCGTGAACTGCATCAGTTCACCCAGGCGGCCAGAAGGAAAATCGCCGCTGCGGGCGAACCACAACAGATAAGGCTCAGGTAAATCAATCAGCATTCGGCCTTTATATTTGCCAAAGGGCATGGCGGTATTGGCTATCTCAACCAATTGCTGTTTATCCATTTTACGCTCCTAGCAGACGGATCATCTCGGCTTCGTCTATCACCTCAATACCCAGCTCCTGCGCTTTTGCCAGCTTAGAACCGGCGGCTTCACCGGCAATCAGCAGATCGGTTTTCTTAGAAACGCTGCCGCTTACTTTAGCGCCCAGTGCTGTTAAGCGCTCTTTCGCATCATCACGGTTCATCAGTGACAGCGAACCGGTTAATACAACCGTTTTTCCGGCAAACGGACTGTCGATTTCTTCAGCTTTTACCACGGCTACCTGCGGCCAGTGAATACCGATGTCATCGGTTAACTGACGAATGACTTCGCGGTTACTTTCCTCTTCCATAAAATTACGCACATGTGCAGCAACCACTTTGCCAACGTCTTGTACGGCAATCAGCGCATCCAGATCGGCATCCATCACTTTTTGCAGCTCACCGAAGTGATTTGCCAGGTTAGCGGCGGTTGCCTCCCCCACTTCACGGATCCCAAGTGCATACAGGAAGCGCGCCAGCGTAGTCGATTTAGCTTTTTCCAGCGCATCCACTATATTTTGTGCCGATTTCGGCCCCATGCGATTAAGGCCGGTTAGTTTGCCCGCAGTAAGACGAAACAAGTCAGCCGGGGTGTTAACGTATTCTTTTTCAACCAGCTGATCGATGATTTTGTCGCCCATTCCATCCACATCCATGGCGCGGCGGGAAACGAAATGTTTGAGCGCTTCTTTGCGCTGCGCGCCACAAATCAGGCCGCCCGTACAGCGCGCAACGGCTTCACCTTCTACACGTTCAACGTCTGAACCACATACCGGACAATGAGTTGGAAACACCACTTCACTTGCGTTATCAGGGCGCTCGGAAGTGACGACATTGACCACCTGGGGAATGACATCGCCCGCGCGACGAATTACCACTTTGTCGCCAATCCGCAGGCCAAGGCGTTCGATCTCATCGGCATTATGCAGCGTGGCGTTGCTGACGGTGACTCCCGCCACCTGAACCGGTTCAAGGCGCGCAACCGGCGTGATGGCGCCAGTACGTCCTACCTGAAACTCTACATCGCGCACTAGTGTCATTTGTTCCTGTGCCGGGAACTTAAATGCGATTGCCCAGCGCGGCGCACGCGCGACAAAGCCCAGCCGTTCCTGCAACTCCTGTGAATCGACTTTTATCACTACGCCATCAATATCGAAGCCCAGCGACGGGCGCTGCTGTTCAATATCGCGATAAAATGCCAGGGCTTCTTCGGCATTATGCGCAATACGAATCCGATCACTGACCGGCAATCCCCACGCTTTAAACTGCTGCAGGCGCTGCATGTGACTGTGCGGCATCTCGCCGCCTTCCAGCAAGCCAAAACCGTAGCAAAAAAAAGTGAGCGGACGTTTCGCGGTAATGCGTGGATCAAGCTGACGCAATGAACCAGCCGCAGCGTTTCGTGGGTTAGCAAAAACCTTTCCATCGGTGCGGCGGGCTTCGTCATTTAACTTTTCAAAGCCGCGTTGAGTCATAAACACTTCACCACGCACTTCGACACGAGCAGGGAGGTTATTGCCTTTAAGGCGCAAAGGAATAGCGCGAATAGTACGCACGTTGGTCGTAATATTTTCACCGGTTGTACCATCGCCACGCGTGGCGGCACGCGTTAACAAACCATTCTCATACAACAGGCTGACCGCCAACCCATCCAGCTTCAGTTCGCAGCAATAGGCGATGTCATCGGTATCTTTTAAACGATCCTGCACACGTTTGTTGAACGCGAGAAAAGTTGCTTCATCAAATGCATTATCCAGAGACAGCATTGGCACTTCGTGGCGCACCTGCTCAAACATAGTCAGTGGCGCTGCGCCGACGCGTTGTGTTGGCGAGTCGGGGGTAATCAGATCGGGATGTTTTTCTTCTAACGCACGCAGTTCACGCATCAGACGATCATATTCAGCGTCCGGCACTTCCGGGGCATCCATAACGTGATAAAGATATTCATGGTGACGCAGCGTGGTGCGCAGCTCGGTGATGTGATCCTGGACAGATTTCATAAAGCCCCATCAGATAAAAAACCTCCGACAGGCGGAGGTTTGCTTAAGACACAGGTTAATTTTTTTGCGTCGGTCAGACGTCTACCACTTCGCGAATGCGAGCTTTGTAGGTTTCCAGTTTTTGCGGCGTCATCATGCGGCGTTCATCGTCTAACACAACGCCACCAACATCATCCGCAATGCGCTGTGCTGATTGCAGCATTAACTTAAAGTTCTGATTCGCGTCGCCGTAAGAGGGCACCATCATAAAGATGGAGATCCCTGGCGTGGAGAAATCCGTCATGGTTTCTGGATTAAACGAGCCCGGTTTCACCATGTTTGCCAGACTAAACAGCACAGGACCGCTGCCGGCAGGACTTAAATGGCGATGGAAAATATTCATTTCACCAAACTGGAAGCCAGCCTGCAGAATACCTTGCAACAGAGCTTCGCCATTCAGTTCGCCACCAGAGTGTGCCGCAACATGTAACACCAGCACGGCTTCTTTCGGTTTAGCGGGTGTCACTTTCGGTTCAGGCGATGCCGTTGCTTCTGGTTCTGGCTCAGCCTGATACTCAGGTTCTGGCTGGACAGATTCTAACGGATCTAAATCCAGCAGCGGATCGGCCTGAACCGGTTGTGGAACAAAGGGGGGTTCCGATGGCTGTTGACGCACGGGTTCAGGATGCGGCTGCGGTTGTGGCTGCGGGGCAACCTCTAAAAGCGGATCGCTTTCCGGTTGCGGCGCGACAGGACGCGGAGCCGGTTGACGCGCAGGCTGAACTGGCGCGGGCTTTTGCGGCGCTTCAGGCTGAGCATCATGAGGGACGTCGAAACGCGGCTCCTGTTGGCCTGGGCGTTCATTACGTACACGCACTTTGCCGACGCCTTCTTCCTCGTCGTCGCTCAGGTCCTCATCATCATGTTCGTCACGTTGTTTAAGACGTTTGTGCGGGCGATCGCGGAATACTGAAGAGCGCTCTTTACGGCTGGTCCACAGCCCGTGAAGAAGAAGCGCTATAATGGCGATCGCGCCAACAACGATTAATATCAGACGCAAATCCTGCATCATTGTATTCTCTGTTGTTCCAATACCTTGCCACCGCGGCAAACTTTATCCTCTAACTGTATTTGCCCTGCTACACAAGTGCAAGTCTGTGCAGTATTTTCTGAAAAATAAGATAGGCCAGCCACGCTTTTTCGCTGTTTTTTTACCCAAACGGCATCTGATCAGGTGTAAAAGACAGGTTATGATGGTCGCGCCACAACATCTTCAGGAGAATTGCCTTTATGGATCGTGCGAAGTCTGTTTCATCGTTTAACGGCGTGCACTATTTTAGCCAGGGCTGGAAACTGGTTCGTATGCCAGGGATCCGCCGTTTTGTCGTTATCCCGCTATTGGTTAATATCGTGATGTTGGGCGGTGCGTTTATCTGGTTGTTTTATCGCCTTGGCAACTGGATCCCACAGCTGATGGCACAAATCCCTGACTGGCTGCAATGGCTGAGTTATTTACTGTGGCCGCTGTCGGTCATTTCTATCGTGCTGGTGTTTAGCTACTTTTTCTCAACCATTGCAAACTGGATTGCTGCCCCGTTTTGCGGCTTGCTGGCGGAGCAACTGGAAGGCCGTTTGACCGGCGCGCCCTTACCGGACGGCGGCTGGCTGGGCATGATAAAGGATATTCCCCGTATCATGAAACGCGAGCTGCAAAAGTTAGGCTATTACCTGCCACGCGCGTTTGGTTTATTGCTGCTTTATTTCATTCCCGGCTTTGGTCAAACCGTTGCGCCACTACTATGGTTTTTGTTCAGTGCGTGGATGCTGTCGGTACAATATTGCGATTATCCGTTTGATAATCATAAAGTCAGCTTTCCGCAAATGCGTAATGCGTTGCGCCAGCATAAAACGGCCAACATGCAGTTTGGTGCGCTGGTAAGCCTGTTCACAATGATCCCGGTTCTCAACCTGGTCATTATGCCGGTTGCGGTCTGTGGCGCTACGGCGATGTGGGTGGATCGCTACCGCACTCAGCTGGCTCAGGTCAACCTGCGTTAGACTTATCAGCAGGCCTTATGCATTTTTCATCAGGGCTTATTGCCACCTGACATATAGATATGCCATTTCTTTCCTTCCGCACGTAGACAGAAAAGGTATGCTCTGAGGGTTCCCAATAATTCATACAGTTAAGGACAGGCTATGAGTAAGATCTATGAAGACAACTCTTTGACAATTGGTCATACGCCCCTGGTTCGACTGAACCGCATCGGTAACGGCCGCATCCTGGCGAAGGTAGAATCCCGTAACCCGAGCTTCAGCGTTAAATGCCGTATTGGTGCCAATATGATTTGGGACGCAGAGAAACGCGGTATTCTGAAACCAGGCATTGAGCTGGTTGAACCCACCAGCGGTAATACCGGTATCGCGCTGGCTTATGTCGCAGCTGCACGCGGTTACAAACTGACATTGACTATGCCAGAAACTATGTCGGTTGAACGCCGTAAGCTGCTGAAAGCGCTGGGGGCGAAACTTGAGCTGACCGAAGGCGCTAAGGGCATGAAAGGCGCGATTGCCAAAGCCGAAGAGATCGTCGCCAGTAACCCCGATAAGTACGTGCTCCTGCAACAGTTCAGCAACCCTGCCAATCCAGAAATCCATGAAAAAACCACCGGCCCAGAAATCTGGGAAGATACGGATGGGGAAGTCGATGTCTTTATTTCAGGCGTAGGTACGGGTGGGACCTTAACCGGCGTAACCCGCTACATTAAAAACACGAAAGGTAAACAAGATCTCATTGCTGTCGCTGTTGAGCCGACCGATTCTCCCGTCATTGCTCAAGCGTTAGCAGGCGAAGAAATCAAGCCTGGCCCACATAAAATCCAGGGCATTGGTGCAGGTTTTATCCCAGGTAACCTTGATTAAAATTAATCGATCGCGTGGTGGCTATTTCTAATGACGAAGCGATCAGCACCGCTCGCCAGCTGATGGAAGAAGAAGGCATTCTGGCCGGCATCTCGTCAGGCGCGGCTGTGGCTGCGGCGCTGAAGCTGCAGGAAGAAGAAGCCTTCGCCAATAAGACTATCGTGGTTATCCTTCCCTCTTCCGGTGAACGCTATCTCAGTACCGCGCTATTTGCCGATCTCTTCACCGAGAAAGAGCTTCAGTCGTAAGGCTATTGTCTGAAAATGCCGAAAAAGCACCCATCCGGGTGCTTTTTTGTGGTTCAGATCTCACTTTCATTACCCGATGGATTGATTTCAGTGATACAGCTCTGGTATTTAGACAGCCAATTATTTCGATGCCTGAAATTAATCCACTTTTGAAGTGGATCATGCTGAACCAGTTTATTGATTTGGCAAAACGGCAAATCACGGCATAATTAACACAGAAAGCATTCAGACTTGTTGGATGCTTTAGTGGAATGACCAAACGCATTCAAGCGCATTAATTGGTCAGTATGACGCTATACCAGCGCGCCGACACAGGCTAAAGTGATGGCTCCAGGCTAGACTTTAGATTCACAATACTAATCACGATAACGTTGGGGAAATAGAATGTTCCAGCAAGAAGTTACCATTACCGCACCAAACGGTCTGCACACTCGCCCAGCTGCGCAATTTGTAAAAGAAGCCAAAGCTTTCCAGTCAGAAATCACCGTGACCTCTAACGGTAAATCAGCAAGCGCAAAAAGCCTGTTCAAACTTCAGACATTAGGTCTGACTCAGGGCACCGTTGTGACACTTTCTGCGGAAGGTGAAGACGAACAGAAAGCCGTTGAACATCTGGTTAAACTGATGGCTGAACTGGAGTAATCTCCACTTCGCTTTCAGACAACTGACTCCTCTGCGCCATTGGGTGCAAGCACCTTGATCGCGGACAATCTGTCCGCGATATTGTTTCCGTAGAGTACGTGTCCCGAGACAATGGCATCGCAAAGAGTCAATCAGCCATCGTGATAAAAAGGTAAGGTTATGATTTCAGGCATTTTAGCATCACCAGGTATCGCTTTCGGCAAAGCTCTGCTGCTGAAAGAAGATGAGATCGTCATCAACCGCAAAAAGATTTCTGATGACCAGGTTGAGCAGGAAGTTCAGCGCTTCCTCGATGGCCGCAGTAAAGCGGCCCTTCAACTGGAAGCTATTCGAGTCAAAGCGGGTGAATCCCTCGGTGAAGAGAAAGCTGCCATCTTCGAAGGCCACATCATGTTGCTGGAAGACGAAGAGTTAGAACAGGAAATCATTGACCTGATCAAGAAAGAGCATGCCAGCGCAGATGCTGCCGCGTATTCTGTGATTGATGGCCAGGCGAAAGCGTTAGAAGAGCTGGATGACGAATATCTGAAAGAGCGTGCCGCAGATGTGCGTGACATCGGTAAACGTTTGCTGCAAAACATCTTAGGTTTACATATTGTTGATCTGAGCGCGATTCAGGAAGAATCCATTCTGGTAGCAAAAGATTTAACGCCGTCAGAAACCGCCCAGCTGAATCTGAAAAAGGTGCTGGGTTTTATCACCGATCTGGGTGGACGGACTTCCCATACCTCAATTATGGCGCGTTCACTTGAGATCCCCGCCATTGTCGGTACTGGTAACGTTACTGCTTCTGTTAAAAACGGCGATTTCCTGATTATTGATGGGGTAAATAACACTATCTACGTCAATCCGAGCGAGGAAAAACAGGAAGAACTAAAAGCGGTACAGACGCAATATCTGTCCGAGAAACATGAATTAGCCAAGCTGAAGGATTTACCCGCTATTACGCTGGATGGTCATCAGGTTGAAGTGTGCGCCAATATCGGCACAGTACGCGATATTGCCGGGGCTGAACGTAACGGCGCGGAAGGCGTGGGCTTATACCGTACTGAATTCCTGTTTATGGACCGTGACTCACTACCCACCGAAGAAGAACAGTTCCAGGCTTATAAAGCCGTAGCGGAAGGCATGGGTTCCCAGGCGGTTATCGTACGTACGATGGACATCGGCGGCGATAAAGACCTGCCTTACATGAACCTGCCAAAAGAGGAAAATCCTTTCCTCGGCTGGCGTGCGATTCGTATCGCCATGGATCGTAAAGAAATTCTTCATGCTCAGCTGCGCGCCATCTTACGCGCCTCCTCCTTTGGCAAACTGCGCATCATGTTCCCGATGATCATTTCGGTTGAAGAAGTACGCAGCCTGAAGGCAGAACTGGAGATGCTGAAAGCGCAACTGCGTGAAGAAGGCAAAGCCTTTGATGAGTCAATTGAAGTCGGCATTATGGTAGAAACGCCCGCTTCTGCCGTTATCGCGCGTCATCTGGCGAAAGAAGTTGATTTCTTCAGTATTGGGACAAATGATCTGACGCAGTATACTCTGGCGGTTGATCGTGGTAATGATTTAATTTCGCACCTGTATAACCCAATGACACCGTCGGTGTTGGGTTTGATCAAGCAAGTCATTGATGCTTCTCATGCTGAAGGCAAGTGGACAGGCATGTGTGGTGAGCTGGCGGGTGACGAACGTGCTACACTACTGTTACTGGGAATGGGGCTGGACGAATTCAGCATGAGTGCCATTTCTATCCCAAGCATCAAGAAAATCATTCGCAATACTCGTTTCGAAGATGCGAAGGAGTTGGCAGAGCAGGCTCTGGCCCAACCTACAGCGGAAGATTTAATGAACCTGGTTAACAAGTTCATCAAAGAAAAAACGCTCTGTTGATCCGCGAAATGCTGGCCCCAAATTACTGCTTAGGAGAAGATCATGGGTTTGTTTTCTAAACTTTTTGGCGAAAAAACAGATAGCTCAGGGACAATTGACATCGTCGCGCCTCTGTCAGGCGAAATCGTGAACATTGAAGACGTACCAGATGTGGTGTTTGCAGAAAAAATTGTTGGTGACGGCATCGCTATCAAACCAAACGGCAACAAAATGGTTGCACCGGTAGATGGCACCATCGGCAAAATTTTTGAAACCAACCACGCTTTTTCAATTGAATCTGATAACGGTATTGAGCTGTTTGTTCACTTCGGCATCGACACGGTTGAATTGAAAGGTGAAGGTTTCAAACGTATCGCTGAAGAAGGCCAGAAGGTCAAGAAAGGCGATGTGGTTATCGAGTTCGATTTACCGTTGCTGGAAGAGAAAGCAAAATCAACCCTGACGCCAGTTGTCATCTCCAACATGGATGAGATCAAGGATTTGACCAAGCTGTCTGGCCAGGTCACCGTCGGGGAAACCCCGGTGATTCGCATCAAAAAGTAAATGACATCAGATAAAAAACGGCACCTTCGGGTGCCGTTTTTGTTGCTATCTAAAATCAACCTGTGCCTTATTACGGCTGCCAGCGAGGCAAGCGAATGGTCAGTTCCAGCCCCCCCTCTGGCAGGTTTACAGCTTTAATTTCGCCATGGTGCGCTAATACCACTTTGCGCACAATTGCCAGCCCCAAACCATAACCCTTGCCCAACAGCGGCGATTTCACCCTTACGAAGGGATCAAAAATACTGGAGAGTTTTTCTTCATCAACGCCCGGTCCCTGATCGCGTACGCGGATCGCCAGCCACTGATCTTCTGCCTGCAATCGCACCTGGATGTGTTGCCCTTTCAGTGAAAAACGCAGCGCATTGCGCAGCACATTTTCAACGCCGCGACGAATCAACTCCGCATTGCCGCGCACGGTATAATCCGCACTTTCATCAACATGAAAATCGACTTTCACTCCAGGGATCTGTGCCTCATAACGCACATCGGTAACCACCGCATGCAGCAGGCCCGTCAGATCAAAGTATTGCTCATCTGGCATGCTTTCGTGCTCGGCACGCGACAACGTAAGCAATTCGCCGATCATCTTATCCAGTCGTCGCGCTTCTTCGTCGATGCGGTCCAGCGAAGCATGGACGCTTTCAGGGGTTTGTCGTGCCAGGCCGGTTGCCAGCTGCAAACGCGCCAGCGGCGAGCGCAGCTCATGAGAAATGTCGTGCAACAGTTCTTCGCGGGCGCGTACCAGCGTATCCAGCCGCTCGACCATCGCATCAAACGCTTGCGCCACGGTAGAGAGCTCATCGTGGCGTTTACGCATTACAGGATAAAGCCGAACGCTTAAATCTCCATCAGCAACGCGAGAAAAGCCTTCGCGTAGCTGGCGCATTGGCCGCGTCAGGTTCCACGCCAGCAGAAAACTGAACAGCAGCCCCACCGAACCGGCAAAAATAAACAGGGGCTCTGGGATATTCAGAAAGTCGCGCGGCCCGTCCATTCGGCTGTCCTCGCGCATCCCTTTGACGTCATAGCGCAGCTCGTACTGCTTACCATCCGCCCCTTTTACCCATCGCACAATCACGTCAGGGACATGGCCTTCGAAAGGCGGATTAAATCCTTCCGGCAGCACTTCACCTTTTATCGGCCTGTTATGCTGAATGATTTTGAAAAACTGGCGATCGTTGGGTTCCCAGTCAGCCATCATGTCATCCAGCGAGCCCAGCCCGCCGCGCTCCAGCACTGAAACCGCAGATGCCATTTGTAAATTCACAATACGGCGGATAGCAACAATTTCTGGCGGCTCATGGCGTTTACCAGCGAGGGTAAAACCCAGCCAAATCAACTGACTAATAATAACGAACACGACCAAAAAGCCGATAAGGATCTTCCAGAACATCCGTCCGCGATAGCTATATTTCATCGAATGCGATAGCCGATGCTGCGTACCGTTTCAATATTGACGCTTTCGGCCGTCAACGCGCTTAATTTCTGTCGAATATTACTGATGTGCACATCTACGCTACGATCGTAGGCTTCCCGTGGCCGTCCCAACCCCTTCTCTGACAGCTCATCCTTTGATACCACACGGTCCGGCGCACGCAGCAGCAGATCGAGCAGATTGAATTCTGAAGCGGTAAGATCAAAGACTTTACCCTGCCATTCGGTGATACGGGTAGCAGGATTTAGCGTCAGTTCGCCCCAGCGTAGCAGCTCTTTCTTATCGGGCAGTGGCGCTTGTTCTTCAAAGCGGCGCAGTACCGCACGCAGACGGGCCACCAGTTCACGTGGATAGCACGGTTTCGGCACATAATCGTCAGCGCCCATTTCCAGGCCGATAACACGATCAATATTATCGCCTTTGGCCGTCAGCATGATCACCGGCAAACGGCTGTTCTGGCGAACCTGGCGTAATACATCAATGCCACTCATGTCTGGTAGCATGATGTCGAGAATCATTGCCATATATTGTCCAGAAAGCGCGCCTTCAATGCCCGCGCTCCCGGTTAAAACCAGTTGTGCATCAAAGCCTTCCGCAATCAGGTATTGGCTTAACATCGTACCCAGTTCTAAATCGTCATCAACCAGCAGGATTTTCATGTTCATCTTCTCGTACAAAATTGCGGCTATTCTGTCCTGAGCCAGCCTCGGACGCAGCCGGTTTTACGCGATCCTTACAGAATCGGCGCCAGAAATTTCTCAGGCTGACTATAGACAAAAAAGGCCTGTCAGCACCAGCAGGGTGCGAACAAGCCTTTCAGGACAGGAGAATTATTGATAAATGCCGGTTGAAAGGTAGCGATCGCCGCGATCGCAGATGATAGCGACGACCACGCTACCGGGATGCGCAGCAGCGATGCGTAATGCGCCAGCAACGGCGCCACCCGAACTCACGCCACAGAAAATGCCTTCTTTTTTCGCCAGCTTGCGCATGGTGTCCTCCGCTTCCTGTTGCGACATATCCATCACATCATCGACCAAATCAGGACGATAAATCCCTGGCAGGTACGCCAGCGACCAGCGACGAATGCCAGGGATATTGCTGCCTTCGCTCGGCTGCAACCCTATGACTTTTACCCCGGTTTTCTGCTCTTTGAGGTAGCGTCCGACGCCAGTGATGGTGCCCGTGGTGCCCATGCTGGAAACAAAATGGGTCATGCGCTGACTGGATTGCTGCCACAATTCCGGCCCGGTGGTTTGATAATGACCTAACGGATTATCGGGATTGTTGAACTGATCAAGCACCAGCCCTTCTCCACGCGCCGCCATCTCCTGTGCCAAATCTCGTGCGCCTTCCATGCCCTGCTCGCGACTCAACAGTACCAGCTCGGCGCCGTAAGCCCGCATTGCATCCTGCCGTTCCTGACTCATGTTTTCGGGCATCAACAAACGCAGACGATAGCCTTTCATCGCAGCGATCATCGCCAGCGCAATGCCCGTATTGCCGCTGGTTGCTTCAATAAGTTGATCGCCAGGTTTGATGTCACCACGCAGCTCGGCCTGATTAATCATCGACCAGGCGGCACGATCCTTAACTGAACCGGCCGGATTATTCCCTTCCAGCTTGAGCAAGACTTCGCTGCCGTTAGCGGGCGTCAGACGCTGTAGTTTAATCAGCGGCGTATTGCCGATGGTGTGTTCGAGAGTCGTCACTTTCATTCCCGGTGCAAATTAAGAAAAGGCGAGGCAAAAAAAGGGCGGGATCTTCTCCCGCCCTGTATTGAAAAAAAATATCAGGCGCTTTCAGCAAAGGCAACAGCGCGTAATGGCTGGGCCCCCTGATAGAGGCGCGCCTGCTGCAAACCGACAAACAGTCGCTCGCCGCGAACCGGTGCAGACTGATCACCTTCAAATACCAGCGAGAATGGCTCGCTCTGCCAGCCACTCGGCTGCACAACCAGTTGCCAGAAGTGACCGCGCGGGCTGACTTCCATAATCTGGACGGGCAGCGGCGTTTCAAGGCTGCTCTGGCGTGATACATCAAGTTCCCAGGGGCGCAGGAACAGATCGACGTTACCCTGAAGTGCTGGCGTATAATTCAGCGGCCAGTGATGGGCACCGACGTAGAATTGTGAACCGCGCACTTCGCCATCGAAACGGTTTACTTCGCCGAGGAACTCCAGTACGAAACGGGTGGCAGGATCGCGCCATACATCGTCTGGTGTGCCAACCTGCTCTATATTGCCTTGGCTCATCACGACCACGCGGTCAGCGACTTCCATCGCCTCTTCCTGATCGTGAGTAACGAACACGCTGGTGAATTTTAACTCTTCATGCAGCTGGCGCAGCCAGCGACGCAGCTCTTTACGCACCTGCGCATCCAGCGCGCCGAACGGTTCATCAAGTAACAGGATTTGTGGCTCAACGGCTAAGGCACGCGCCAGCGCCACGCGCTGTTTTTGTCCGCCTGAAAGCTGAGCCGGAAAACGGTTCGCCAGATGGGACAGTTGCACCATCTCCAGTAAACGCGTCACGCGTTGTTTAATCTCAGCAGACGACGGACGCTCACGGCGTGGCAACACGCTCAAGCCAAAAGCGATATTGTCAAACACTGTCATATGCCGGAACAGCGCATAGTGCTGGAACACAAATCCAACCTGACGATCGCGCGCATGCAGGGTACTGACATCTTTATTGTGAAAACGAATCTGTCCGCTGTTTTGATGTTCCAGCCCGGCAATAATACGCAGCAGCGTGGTTTTACCTGAACCGGACGGCCCCAGCAGCGCCACCATTTGGCCAGAAGGAATATCTAAAGAGAGGTTATTCAGTACCGATGTGCGACCAAATGATTTATTGATCTGGTTAATCTCAATGCTCATGATTTTCCTCCTGTTGCAAGCGCTTGTGCTGTTGCTCTAAACGCCATTGCACAATGCTTTTCAGAAACAGTGTCACTATCGCCATCAGGGTCAGCAATGCGGCAGCGGTAAACGCGCCAACGGTGTTGTAGTCCTGATGCAGTAATTCAACCTGAAGTGGCAAGGTGTAGGTTTCGCCACGGATCGATCCCGAAACCACCGAGACCGCACCAAACTCCCCAATGGCACGCGCATTAGTGAGTACCACGCCATATAACATGGCCCAGCGAATGTTCGGCAGCGTCACGCGGCGGAACATCTGCCAGCCGGATGCACCCAAAAGCACTGCGGCTTCGTCTTCATGACTGCCCTGGCTCAGCATCACTGGCACCAGCTCACGCACCACAAATGGACACGTCACAAATACCGTCGCCAGCACCATGCCGGGCCAGGAGAACATGATCTGGATGTTATGCGCATCCAGCCAGCCGCCTGCCGGGCCGTTAACGCCCCAGAACAGCAAATACACCACCCCCGCCACTACCGGCGAAACAGCAAAAGGAATATCAAACATCGTCAACAGCAACTGACGGCCAGGGAAGGTAAAGCGTGTCACCAGCCAGGCCAGCAGCGTACCGAATACCAGGTTAACCGGCACGGTAATCAGCGCCACCAGAACGGTCAGCCAAATCGCGTGCAGCATATCGCTGTCGGTCAGATTGCTGAAGGTCAGGCCTAATCCCTGATGGAGCGCCTCATAGAAGATGGATGCCATTGGCACCACCAGCAGCAGAATTGAAACCAATGCTCCAATGCCAATTAATAGCCATTTACCCCAGTTTACCGGCTGGCGGGCAGCATGATTAAGTTGCGAAATCTCTGCCATTAATGGCCTCCCAGGCGACGACCAAAGCGGCTCTGCAATGTATTGATAGCGAACAGTAACAGCAGCGATGCAGCCAGAATCACCGACGCGATAGCGCTGGCAGCCGGGTAATCAAACTCCTGCAGGCGAACAAAAATCATCAGTGACGTCACTTCGGTTTTCCAGGCGATATTACCGGCGATGAAGATTACCGCGCCAAACTCGCCCAGGCTGCGGGTGAACGACAGTGCCGTTCCGGCCAGTAACGCGGGCGCGACTTCCGGTAGCACCACGCGGCGAAAGCTCTGCCATGGCGTAGCGCCTAACGTCTGTGCGGCTTCTTCATATTCCGGTCCTAACTCTTCCAGCACCGGCTGCACGGTACGCACCACAAACGGGATGCTGGTAAAAGCCATGGCGATGGCGATACCTATCCAGGTGTAGGAGATTTTGATGTCAAAATAGGCAAACCACTGTCCGTACCAGCCGTTGACCGAAAACAGGCCGGCCAGGGTTAAGCCCGCGACTGCCGTTGGCAGCGCAAACGGCAAATCCATCAGACCATCCAGAATGGTGCGACCCGGAAAACGGTAGCGCGTCAAAATCCATGCCATCAGCATACCGAACACCGTATTGAACAGTGACGCCACACCCGCAGATAACAGCGTCACTTCATAGGCAGCAATCAGCTGTGGATTAGTAATCACATCCCAGTATTGCTGCAGCGTCATTTGCGACAACTGCATGATCACTGCGCTGATGGGCAACAGCAGAACCAAACAGGTGAACAGCAGACTGGTGCCAAGACTGAGACCGAAGCCGGGCAGAACCCGTTTTTGGCTGGCTGCAAACATTATCCGCGCCCCGCCGCTAACAGTTTGTCCAGCTCGCCGCCGCTGGCGAAGCGGGTTTTCATCACGTTATCCCAGCCGCCGAACGTCTCCTCTACGCGAAAC
Source organism: Mixta mediterraneensis (assembly GCF_014946725.1). GTDB lineage: Bacteria > Pseudomonadota > Gammaproteobacteria > Enterobacterales > Enterobacteriaceae > Pantoea > Pantoea mediterraneensis. Next base: position 393,096 of record NZ_JACFXY010000003.1, on the reverse strand, counting down.
AGTTCAGTTTGCGGAAAGCGTTCTTTTTGTTCAGCCATCAGCTGTGGATTGTTCACGCGATAGTAAAAGTCGGTAATAATTTTTTGTGCTGCTGGCGTATACAGGAAATGAAGATAGGCTTTGGCCGCGTCCGCAGAGTTATTGTGCTCAACATTTTTATCGATCCACGCCACCGGGAACTCCGCCAGAATATCGGTTTTTGGCACGACGACCTGGTAGGCGTCTTTGCCGTATTGATTGCGAATGTTATTCACTTCAGATTCAAAACTGATCAGCACATCACCCAGCCCGCGCTCGGCAAAGGTCGTGGTTGCGCCGCGTCCGCCGGTATCAAATACCTCAACGTTTTTCAGAAACTGCGTCATAAAAGCTTCGGTTTTGGCGTTATCGCCGCCGTTCGCTTTATTCGCTGCGCCCCATGCAGCCAGGTAGGTATAACGTCCATTACCGGAGGTTTTTGGATTGGGGAAAACCAGCTTCACGTCTTTACGCGTTAAGTCAGACCAGTCGTGGATTTGCTTTGGATTACCCTTACGTACCAGAAACGCCATGGTGGAATAAAAGGGTGAGCTGTTATTGGGCAGACGATTTTTCCAGTCGGCTGGAATCAGGTTGCCTTTGTCATGCAGCACCTGCACGTCTGTCACCTGGTTATACGTCACGACATCGGCGCGTAGACCTTGCAGAATAGCTAACGCCTGCCGGGATGAACCCGCATGTGACATCTTGATCGTCAGCTTGTCGTTCGGATGGCTGGCATCCCACTGTTTTTCAAAAGGCGCGTTCAGGGCAACAAACAGCTCACGCGACACGTCATACGAGCTGTTAAGCAGTTCAGTTGCGTTGGCTGCGCCCATCAGGCTCAGTGACAACGTGATACCGCAAACGATTTTTTTCATCGCTTTACTAGTCATTTGGCACCCTGAAAAAGTTTGATGCGGAACGCCTCCGCTATATGCCCAGTTTATTTATATCTCAGGGAAAACCTGTAACGGTTTTATATATCGTTTGATGATTTCAAAGTCGAAAAAAGCATAAGACAGCGGCAATGTTTATGCGGAAATTGAGAATAGCGGGAAAGGAGTGATGCAGAGGGATTGTTAACCTGTGCCTGAGCAGATCAGACAAAGGCTGGCCTGGTGCCAGCCCGGTGTACAGTTAACGCTGCCAGATGATTTTGCTTAACGTCCAGCTCTTTAAGGTGTCATCGGATGGCATCAAACCCTCTGGACCATGCCATTCACCGCTGTAGACGTAGCGCAAGTGCTGACTGCCTGGCGCATGGCATTCCACATCCCGGCTATCCAGACCAGAAGCCAGCGTGCAGTTGTTAAAAGCTTTGCTGAACTTGTTGCTGAAGGCGTCACCGATTTTGCTACCGTCGGCGCTGACAATGTCGCTGTCCAGCACGTCAATCCGCTCAACGCGCGTTTGCCCGTAAATCACCAGCTTCACCTTATCGTCATCCAGCGCCTGCCAGAAAGAGATAACCTGACCGTTCTGACCACGCATCCCCTGACGCAAGTCATAATTCCCCTTTAATCCTTCTTTAATGCTGCTTTCATTCATAGGCGTTGACGCGGTAAGCCCCCCGACGCCTTGCCCGGTGACGGTCAGTGAAGAACTAAACCAGTTCCACGGTAATGCCGAAGACCAGTGATAACTCAGCGGATTCCACCAGCTTGCCTGCTGGCTGCTGTTAGCACCGGAGCCGGAACTGGCGCAGCCGCTCAACATAACGGCGGCAATCAGTAGCGTGGAACGAACAGCTTTCATGAAAACTCCTGTTAACGAAATACATAATGATGGAACTGGTTGGAGTCGCAAAGCGGCAAAAAGTTTATTCGAGCTGGTATTCAGGCAAAAAACAGTCGCGCAAGCGCGTATTAAACTGGAGCCAGAGTAGCGCCAGCAGATCAAAACCCGCCAGCAGCAATGGCAGCGGCGAGCGAAGCAAATCGCTTTGTGCAAACTGGACGCCTTGCCATAGCAGATTGACCAGCAGCGATAACACCAGCACGCTGTGACCGTATTGCCATATACGTGGCCAACGCGCGCGATAACCGGTCAGCAGCATGTCGAACAAGGCGGGAGCACCTGACACCAGGCCAATCCAAAATGCCTGTCGATCGGGATAAAACAGCGCCAGCAAATCACTGCCCTGCTGACGCGACGCGCCTGCCATCACCAGCAATAACCACGTTCGCGCCAGTAACAGTAAAATCAGCCAAAAAAGAAAGGGCAGCCGCAGCTGTCCTTTGCCGTCATATTCGTCCGGCAAATATTTCAGTCCATTAATACTCACGATCTTCAATCAACCGTTTGCCAAAAAGCAGCGCATCTACCGGCTCGTAATCCAGTTTTTCATAAAACGCCACGACCTGATCGGTAATGCTCCCAACTTACTGATTTAGTGTATGATGGTGATTTTGAGGTGCTTGCGTGGCTTCCATTTCCATCAGATGTCCTTCCTACTCCGCTACTGAAGGCGTGGTGCGTAACGGCAAAAGCACTGCCGGACATCAGCGCTATCTCTGCTCTCATTGCCGTAAAACATGGCAACTACAGTTCACTTACACCGCCTCTCAGCCCGGTACGCACCAGACAATCATTGATATGGCCATGAATGGCGTCGGATGTCGCGCCAGTGCACGCATTATGGGCATTGGCCTCAACACGGTTTTACGTCACTTAAAAAACTCAGGCCGCAGTCGGTAACCTCGCGCATACAACCGGGCAGTGATGTGATTGTCTGCGCTGAAATGGACGAACAGTGGGGCTACGTCGGTGCTAAATCACGTCAGCGCTGGCTGTTTTACGCGTATGACAGGATACGGAGGACGGTTGTGGCACACGTCTTCGGTGAACGCACTCTGGCCACACTGGAGCGTCTTCTGAGCCTGCTGTCGGCCTTTGAGGTCGTGGTATGGATGACGGATGGCTGGCCGCTGTATGAATCACGCCTGAAGGGAAAGCTGCACGTTATCAGCAAGCGTTACACTCAGCGCATTGAGCGACATAACCTGAATCTGAGACAACATCTGGCAAGGCTGGGACGGAAGTCACTGTCGTTCTCAAAATCGGTGGAGCTGCATGACAAGGTCATCGGACATTATCTGAACATAAAACACTATCAGTAAGTTGGAGTCATTACCGAAAAGTTCAGGATCGTGATTCATCTTACGTTCAATATCCATCTCTGGATCGTTCCACGGCCGTAATAAATCGCAACGTTCCCAGAGCGTAATCACTTCTTCAAAATCTTCCTGGCGGAAGGCGCGAATTTCCATGTTCTTTACCTGCAATTAAGCACAATTTGCTGATTATCACGCATTCTTTGCGTCGTGCAACCCTGTAAAAGCCGGGTCTGGATAAAAAGTACGGTTTTTTCTGTTAGCGAGCTGAAATACAAAGTAAAGCCCTGAAATGACTGGACGCTCGCGAGCGGTAAAACGCTACGATATAACACGTAGCACGTTTCCCTTCACGGACCTGAATATGAAATTGCTTAAACATTTGACCAACCGTCGCCAGCTGCTGCTTTCAGGCATGGCGCTGGCCATTTTGTCACCGCGCGCTGTACTGGCAAAAGAAGATGCCGCCCTGCCTTCATCGCATCATTCACATCCTGCCCCACCGGCAAAAAACGGCAAGCGCATCGTGATGCTCGATCCCGGCCACGGCGGGATCGACTCCGGCGCGGTGGGTGAACAAGGGTCAGAAGAGAAACATGTGGTACTGGAGATTGCCAATAACGTGCGCCGTCAGTTGCAGGATCATCCGCATATTGAGGTGCGTCTTACGCGCGACAGCGACCATTTTATTCCACTCTATCAGCGGGTAGAAATTGCTCACCAACACGGCGCGAATCTGTTTATGTCCATTCATGCGGATGGCTTTACCAGCCCGGAAGCCAACGGCGCCTCGGTTTTCGCGCTGTCCAATCGCGGCGCCAGCAGCACCATGGCGCGCTATCTGTCAAAGCGCGAGAATGATGCGGATAAAATTGGCGGCGCAAAAGTCGAGCAACAGGAGCACTATTTGCAGCAGATCCTGTTCGATCTGGTGCAAACCGACACCATCAAAAATAGCCTGACGCTGGGTAAACATGTGCTCGACCGCATCCGCCCGGTACATCACCTGCATAGTCAGCACACCGAACAAGCCGCGTTTGCTGTCTTAAAATCCCCTTCGATTCCTTCGGTGCTGGTGGAAACGTCTTTTATTACCAATCCACACGAAGAGCTGCTGCTTGGTACGCATGCGTTTCGCCAGAAAATTGCCAGCGCCATCGCCGATGGCATTGTGAATTATTTTGCTGAGTACGATCGCCACACGGCTTAAATTTACGTCCTGGTTCGCGCGGCGGCGCACTGATTATCGCCATCCGTCCCGACTGCATGGGTGGAAGGCTGCCGTGACTTATGCGCTTGCCAGCTTTCCGCAGCGCGGATTATTTAGGATATAATGCCGGTAAAATTTGCAAACTTAAGCGATAAACATGCCTGATATTTCACGCGTAAAAGCCTTTTTGCTGCAATTGCAGGAAGATATTTGTCACCGTCTCGCCGCCGAAGACGGTGGCGCACAGTTTGCCCAGGACAGCTGGCAGCGGCCGGGGGGCGGGGGCGGACGCAGCCGTGTGCTGCGCGATGGCACGGTATTTGAACAGGCGGGCGTCAATTTTTCCCACGTGCATGGCGATCAAATGCCCGCGTCGGCAACCGCGCATCGTCCTGAACTGGCGGGCCGCAGCTTCGAAGCGATGGGCGTGTCGCTGGTCATTCATCCCCGTAACCCCTATGTTCCTACCAGTCACGCTAACGTGCGTTTTTTCATTGCCGAAAAACCCGGTGCCGATCCGGTGTGGTGGTTTGGCGGTGGGTTTGATCTGACACCCTACTACGGTTTTGAAGAAGATGCGCTTCACTGGCATCAAACCGCTTTCGATCTGTGTCAGCCGTTTGGTAACGATGTTTATTCACGCTACAAGAAATGGTGCGATGACTATTTTTACATAAAGCATCGTGACGAGCAGCGCGGCATTGGCGGGCTGTTTTTTGACGATCTCAACACGCCCGATTTCGACCACTGTTTTCGCTTTATGCAGGCAGTTGGCAACGGTTTTATGGCGGCTTATCAGCCGATTGTGACACGCCGCAAAGCCCTTCCGTGGGGCGAACGTGAGCGCCAGTTCCAGCTTTATCGTCGCGGACGTTATGTGGAATTCAATCTGGTATGGGATCGCGGTACGTTGTTTGGCCTTCAGACCGGCGGGCGCACCGAATCAATTTTGATGTCAATGCCGCCGCTGGTGCGCTGGGAATACGATTACCACCCGGAAGCCGGTTCGGCAGAAGCCGCGTTGTACCGCGACTTCTTGCCTGTCCGCGACTGGATTGTGCCCAAATAGCGGCCTTGGTAGCCACGCTGAAGGCGATCATAAAGGCTGGGTTTGGGCTTCAACCACGGCCAGAGCCACCATATTGACGATGCGTCGCACCGAGGCGATGCGGGTCAGTATATGCACCGGTTTGGTAATCCCCATCAATACTGGCCCGACCGTTACCCCTTCTGTACACGATACGCGTAGCAGATTGTAACTAATGCGTGCCGCTTCGACGTTAGGCATGATCAGCACGTTTGCGGTGCCTTTCAGCGGGCTGTCCGGCATGACATCGCGGCGGATACTTTCGATCAAAGCCGCATCGCCGTGCATTTCTCCGTCTATTTCCAGCTCCGGCGCGCGCTGCCTGATCAGTGCCAGCGCATCACGCATTTTGCGTGCCCCTGGCGCATCCGAGGTGCCAAAACTGGAGTGTGACAGCAACGCCACGCGCGGCTCAATGCGAAGCGCCGCACGGTTTCTGCCGCCATCAAAGTAATATCGGTGAGCTGCTCCGGCGTCGGATCTTCATTCACATAGGTATCCGTAATAAAGGTATTGCCGCTCGGCAGCAGTAACGCGTTCATCGCGCCTGCCACTTTCACGTCATCACGAAAACCAAATACCTTTTCGATCACTTCATAATGCTCACGGTATTCGCCAATGGTGCCGCAAATCAGCGCATCAGCTTCGCCACGATGAACCATAATGGCCCCAATTAAGGTCGGATTGCCGATCACGGCACGCTGCGCCTGCTCCGGCGATACGCCGCGCCGCTTCATCATCTGGTAATATTCATTCCAGTACGCTTTGAAGCGTGGATCGGATTCGTTGTTCACTATCTCAAAATCTTTCCCTGCCTCAATCTTCAAATCCTGCTTTTGTAAACGCATAGCAATAACATTAGGGCGCCCAATCAAAATCGGTTTCGCCAGCCCCAGCGAGACCAGCTCCTGCGTAGCGTGCAACACACGAACCTCTTCGCCTTCCGCCATGACCACGCGCTTCGGCGCCTTGCGTGCCTGAGAAAAAATCGGCTTCATAAAAAGATTGGTTTTATAGACGAATTCCGTGAGGTGCTCGCGATACCCATCGAAGTCTTCAATGGGCCGGGTAGCCACACCCGAATCCATTGCTGCTTTGGCAACGGCCGGGGCAATTTGCACGATCAAACGCGGGTCAAAAGGTTTTGGGATCAGATATTCCGGACCAAAACTCAGGTCCTGATCGTCATAAGCTGATGCCACCACATCGCTCTGTTCGGCCTGCGCCAGCGCCGCAATGGCATGCACCGCCGCCAGCTTCATCTCTTCATTAATGGCTGTCGCGCCCACATCCAGCGCGCCGCGAAAAATAAACGGAAAACACAATACATTATTGACCTGATTAGGAAAGTCAGAGCGGCCAGTACAGATAATCGCGTCGGGACGCACGGCTTTCGCCAGCGGCGGCATGATTTCCGGCTCGGGGTTAGCCAGCGCCAGAATCAGCGGGTCTTTCGCCATCTTTTCAACCATGTCTGGCGTCAGTACGCCCGGACCCGAACAGCCAAGGAAAATATCCGCACCCGCAATCACCTCTTCCAGCTTGCGCTTGCCGGTATCTTCTGTCGCGTAATCGGCTTTGGTCGGCACCATATTTTCATCGCGTCCCTGGTAGATAACACCTTTGGAATCGCAAACCACCATGTTGTGCTTCTCCAGCCCCAGTGCCACCAGCAAATTCATGCAGGCGATAGCGGATGCACCTGCGCCGGACACAACCAGCCGCACGTCAGAAATCGCTTTTTTGACAATGCGTAAGCCGTTTAAAACGGCGGCGGTACAGATGATTGCCGTACCGTGCTGATCGTCGTGAAAAACGGGGATTTTCATCCGTTTGCGCAGTTGCTGCTCAATATAAAAACATTCGGGGGCTTTAATATCCTCCAGATTGATACCGCCAAATGTCGGTTCCAGAGCGGCAACGATCTCAATCAGCTTGTCAGGTTCCCGCTCATCAATTTCGATGTCAAAGACATCAATGCCGGCAAATTTCTTAAACAGCCCCCCTTTGCCTTCCATCACCGGTTTGCCCGCCAGCGCGCCAATGTTACCCAGCCCTAGCACCGCCGTGCCGTTGGAGATTACCGCCACCAGATTGCTACGCGCGGTATATTTATGCGCAGCCTGCGGATCCTGAGCTATCTCCAGGCATGGGGCTGCAACGCCTGGTGAATAGGCCAGCGCCAGATCGCGCTGCGTCGCTAACGGTTTAGTGGGTGAAACCTGAATCTTGCCGGGCGTGGGATATTGATGAAAATCAAGCGCGCTTTGCTTCAGTTGATCATCCATTTCGCATCCTTAATCGTCAGGAAAAGTTGTTCCAGTATAGGGAGCCATATCTGGCCAGACGGTGAAGGTGCTCAAAGAAGCGCCTTTACAAACGGCACAGATTGCTACAGTGCAGCCAGCGGCATTTGCTTAGGCTGCTATGCTTAAAGATGGAAAAAGGCGCACCTGGCGGTTTAATAGCAGACGGCAACGCCACACGCTTCCCCAATGGCAACAATCAGAGAAACCGCATTTTCATATGAAAGTGTCTGTTGCAATGTGATAGGTCCGCGTTACCGGAAACAGAACGGCTGCGAAGCCAAAGGTGCCCCCTTTTCGCTTTAATGATTTCTTTTCAAGGAGTTTAGAGATGAACCAGCTAGAAGCCTTAAAACAGTTCACCACCGTGGTGGCGGACAGTGGCGATATTGAATCCATTCGTAATTATCATCCTGAAGACGCCACCACCAACCCTTCCCTCATTCTCAAAGCTTCCGGTCTCGACGCCTACAAACATCTGATTGACGACGCCATTGCCTATGCTAAAAAGCAAGGCGGCAGTAAAGAGACGCAAATCATCAATGCCAGTGACAAAGTGGCGATTAACCTTGGTATGGAAATCCTGAAAAGCGTACCGGGCCGTGTTTCGACCGAAGTGGATGCTCGCCTTTCTTTCGATCGTGGCATGTGTGTCACTAAAGCAGAGAAATTGGTTCGGCTGTACGAAGAAAACGGTATTGACCGCTCGCGTATCCTGATCAAACTGGCGTCCACCTGGGAGGGCATCCGTGCGGCAGAAGAGCTGGAGAAAAACGGCATTAACTGTAACCTGACGCTGCTGTTCTCCTTCGCTCAGGCGCGGGCCTGCGCCGAAGCGGGTGTGTTCCTGGTTTCACCTTTCGTGGGTCGTATTTACGACTGGTACAACACCCGCAAGCCCCTGGACCCCTATATAGTTGAAGAAGATCCGGGAGTGAAATCCGTACGTCGCATCTACGATTATTACAAAAAGCACCGCTACAGCACCATTATTATGGGAGCCAGCTTCCGTAAGGTAGAGCAAATCGTCGCACTGGCAGGCTGTGATCGCCTGACCATTTCGCCAAACCTGCTGGAAGAGCTGCAAAACAGCGATGCGCCCGTTGAACGCAAGCTGGAGCCCTCAACCGAAGGCTTCCATCAGCCTTCCTCGCTGTCTGAAGCCGAATTCCGTTGGGAACATAACCAGGATCCGATGGCGGTAGAAAAACTGTCTGACGGTATTCGCCAGTTCGCGGTTGATCAGCAGAAACTGGAAGATGTGCTCGCTGCTCGTCTGTAGTTTTCATCACATTCTTCTCGGACGAGAGCTTTCTCGTCCGCAGGCATAACAAGGGAGAACCCTATGTCATCACGCAGAGAGTTGGCAAACGCGATTCGTGCATTAAGTATGGATGCAGTACAGAAAGCAAACTCAGGCCATCCCGGCGCACCAATGGGCATGGCAGACATCGCGGAAGTGTTATGGCGCGATTTTCTGCACCATAATCCAACCAACCCCGCATGGCTTGATCGCGACCGCTTTATTCTTTCTAACGGCCACGGCTCAATGCTGCTGTATAGCCTGTTGCATCTGACCGGCTACGATTTACCTATGGAAGAGTTGAAAAACTTCCGTCAGTTACACTCAAAAACGCCGGGCCACCCGGAAATCGGTTACACGCCCGGCGTCGAAACCACGACGGGGCCGCTGGGCCAGGGTTTAGCCAATGCTGTCGGTTTAGCGATTGCTGAGCGCACGTTAGCCGCGCAGTTTAACCGTCCCGACCATGAAATCATCGACCATTTCACCTATGTCTTTATGGGCGATGGCTGTCTGATGGAAGGCATTTCGCACGAAGTCAGCTCGCTGGCAGGTACGCTGGGCCTTGGCAAACTGATTGGATTTTACGATCACAACGGTATTTCCATTGATGGGGAAACCGAAGGCTGGTTTACCGATGATACCCATAAACGCTTCGAAGCCTATAACTGGCACGTAATTGGTGATATTGACGGGCACGACCCGGAAGCCATCAGCCAGGCGATTAAAGAAGCGCAAAGCGTGACGGATAAGCCGTCGCTGATTATTTGTCGCACCGTTATTGGTTTTGGTTCTCCGAATAAAGCCGGTAAAGAAGAGGCGCACGGCGCAGCGCTGGGCGAAGAAGAGATCGCGCTGACGCGTAAGCAGCTCGGCTGGAATTATCCGCCATTCGAAATCCCCAAAGAGATTTATCAGCAATGGGATGCTAAAGCCGCAGGTGCCGAGCGTGAAAAAGCCTGGAACGCCAAACTGGAAGCCTATAAGCAGGCACATCCCGAACTGGCACAGGAATATCTGCGTCGCATGAATGGCGAAATGCCATCGACCTGGGAAGCCGATACGGCGAAATTTATTGCTGATCTGCAGGCTAATCCGCAAAAAATTGCCAGCCGTAAAGCGTCGCAAAACTCGCTGGAAGTTTATGGCAAGCTGCTGCCGGAATTCCTCGGCGGTTCCGCTGACCTTGCGCCAAGCAACCTCACCATCTGGTCAGGGTCAAAATCGATTAAAGAAGACTGGGCCGGTAATTACATTCACTACGGCGTACGTGAATTCGGGATGACTGCCATTGCCAACGGCATTGCGCATCACGGCGGCTTTGTCCCTTACACCGCAACCTTCCTGATGTTTGTGGAATACGCACGTAATGCAGCGCGTATGGCGGCGTTGATGAAAGCGCGCCACATTATGGTTTACACCCATGATTCGATCGGTTTGGGCGAAGATGGACCAACGCACCAGCCGGTTGAGCAACTCGCCAGTCTGCGTCTGACGCCCAATATGAGCGTCTGGCGTCCGTGCGATCAGGTGGAAACCGCAGTGGCGTGGAAAGCGGCCGTTGAACGCCATCATGGCCCCACCGCGCTGATCCTGTCACGTCAAAATCTGGCACAACCGGAGCGTACCCAGGCACAGGTTGAAAACATTGCGCGCGGCGGTTATGTGCTGAAGGATTGTGACGGCACGCCGGAATTGATCCTCATCGCTACCGGTTCAGAGATAGAAATCACGCTGGGTGCAGCCGAAAAACTGACCACCGGCGGCCATAAAGTACGCGTAGTCTCGCTGCTGTCCACCGATCTGTTTGATGCTCAGGATAAGGCCTATCGCGAATCGGTGCTTCCATCAACGGTGAAAGCGCGTGTGGCAGTCGAAGCCGGTATTGCAGATTACTGGTTTAAATACGTTGGCCTTGATGGGGCTATCGTTGGTATGACCACCTTTGGTGAGTCTGCGCCAGCCAGCAAACTGTTCACCGAGTTTGGCTTCACAATCGAGAATATCGTCAGTCATGCTGAAGCATTACTCAAGCCTGTGTAATGCTTTTGCCCTTCCCGCTCAGTCGGGAAGGGCTATTTCAGTTCATCTTCTGAAACAGAAAAAAATCCGCTTTTCCCTCTTCCCGTCCGGCCTAAACTGATTACTATAGGTTTTCCTCTGATCCTGATAGCGTACCCACGCCTGTTGAAAATGCGCATACCTTATTTACTGGCCTTAATGGTTTCTCTGCTTCCATTAAAAAGCATGGCGCAGGTCGCGCCCGATCCGTTACTCGCTTCGCAAATTGTGGATCGCTACGCTGAGCATATCTTTTACGGCAGCGGCGCAACCGGGATGGCGCTGGTGGCGATTGATGGTAATCAGCGCGTATTCACCAGTTTTGGTGATACCCGACCGGGCAATAACGTGCGTCCGCAAAAAGATTCCCTGATCCGTATTGCCTCGCTGAGCAAGTTAATGACCAGCGAAATCATGGTAAAACTAGCCGAGCGTGGTCAGATTAACCTTGACGATCCGCTGAGCAAATATGCACCGCCTGGCGTTCGCGTTCCCAGCTACAATGGTCAACCTATTCGCCTGATCAATTTATCCACCCACACCAGCGGTCTGCCACGTGAGCAGCCGGGCGGTAAACCGCACCGACCGGTGTTTATCTGGCCAACACGCAGCGAACGCTGGGATTGGCTGCCCCATGCCACCCTGAAAACCGCACCGGGTACCGATGCGTCCTATTCTAACCTCGGTTATGATTTGCTCGGCGATGCACTGGCACGCGCCGCAGGTAAACCCTACCCGACGCTGTTCCAGCAGCTGATTACGCGCCCGCTTGGCATGAAAGATACAACCTTTACGCCGTCGCCCGAACAGTGCGGACGCCTGATGGTGGCAGAGAAAGGGGCCAGCCCGTGTAACAATACGCTGGCGGCCATTGGCAGCGGCGGCGTCTACTCCACCCCAGATGATATGAGCCGCTGGATGCAGCAGTTTCTTAACTCAGCTGATTAGACTTGAGATAAATGACAGGGAATAAGTGAGATAATTATGGGAAGAACTGGGTCAACATGGGAAGAGACTGGATGGAATATGCAATAACCTTACAGTATGTGAAAATCAGACCGGCCCGAAAAAAACAGAACTCGCGCCAGCCTGATTGCAGATATTACTCCTTTTTCCCTGTATCGGTATCAGGTTCGCCATCAAACAGTTTGCCCTGCATCCGATCCAATTCTTCTTTTCTGACACGCTTCACCACGCTGTAAACCCACTGTAGTGAAACACCAAATTTGCGGGCCAGTTCGTGATGGTTGCGCCCGTCAAACTCCAGGAAGATTTCCCGGTCGCGCTGGCTGACCTTCCAGACCATGCCCATCGGAAAATAGACGTTTTGCCCGCCCCAGACCTGCATCATGCGGTTAGCGACAGCCTGACCAATCTGGTCGGCAACAGCGGGTTCGATATCAATAATCTCGCGGACGGTCTCAGAGGTATGCTGTGCCAGTTCCACCAACAGTTCCGGCCCTTTACTACGAAACTGATTCAGGTCGCTCATTGCTTCACTCCCGCAGCTCTGCGCTGCCACTTCTTCAGTTTCTCAATCACGCTACTTGCCTGCTCATTGCTGAGCCAGCGTAACGCGCTGATGCCCGTTTCCCGTTTAACCCACAGCGCCAGCGCCTGCTCTGAACTGTCACGGATGATGCCTGCGGCAGCCATTTCAAGCCATAGCGCACGGATTTTCTTTGACTGCGGATGGCTGTCGAGCGGTAAGCCGGGCCTGGCTTTCCCGGCAGGCTTAATGCGAAAGCCTTTCTTTTTCATGGATTCCAGCACGCGGTTTAGCTGTGGGGTATCCATCCCTTTGGTTGAGGCTTTGCCGGTCAGCCCCTGTAGCATCAGGCGGTAGGTGTCCTCATCCATCTGGAGGTCGCTGCGGGCAATATGAATGAGTTGAATAAGACGCTGCTTAGTCATCATTGCCACTCCTTTTACCTGCGCCACCGATATAGTCGACATATAAAGGAAGCGCGACAGGCCAGCACAGGAACATAACGGCCCAACTGATCCAGTGTCCGGCACCGCTGTAACGTGAGTAAAACCCTGAACGGCGGTGCAGTTCAGCAGTACACCACCCCACGAGACCATACCAGAACAGGGCACATACAATTGATTCAGCCATCATAATGAATACCACCCCAGTTAATATGAATGTTACGGGCTGTAGTAACCGGATCGTTATTCCACCATGCACCTGACATATAATTTTTAACCTGTTCTCGTCCAGCAATAACGCCAATTTGAATGCCGGGCTTTACGTTCTTAAAAAAGGCGCGAGCAAAAAGATATTTAGCAGCTGTACGGCAAGGGTTCGGTGCTTTCTTCTTACGCGATAACATCATCTTTCAGCCCTCAGTTTATGCTGCTCCTGCCCGCCAACGGGCTGATGCAGGCGGACGTTTTCCCCTTCTCTGTAACCGATGTGGCGGGACATGTCTGCGTCACGTGATTTCCCGGCCCCACGGCCCCTAGTTGTGCCTGAGTCAGGGTATTTTTGTTCAAGCCAGAGGCTTGCCAGCTCCCGTTCTTCGCGGGACATAGCAAATAAATGAACCTCGCTGCGCACGGCCAGAACCCAGCCTTCGGCAAATTTGTCACCACGGCTGGTCTTGGTCGTGTTTTTGATCCTTTTATTTTGCTGTCGAATATAGTTTTTACGGGCCATGATTAATTGTCTGGCCAGTACCTCCCATGTATATGAGGCCAGTTCAACCCGGTCTTTATTACCGTAAAAGCCAACGCTGGGTTTAAAGCCGGAGTGAATAATAGACTTAACGCCAAATGCCACCTGGATAATGTCCAGCAGACCCAGCATGTAACGCGGCGGATTAACGCTACCTGCAGCCCAGTAGTGACTGACGCTTTCATCAATATCACTGAGTGCGAGGTCAGCCTGGGTGATGTTATAGGCCTGCATCAGTTTCTGGGCGCGTTGCAGGGCCAATGCCGCTTCATGGGGGTTATCGGATTTAGCCAGCGCAAGTAGCTTTTTTAATTTCTCCAGCTGCTTTTCATTATTCTGCGGCATAAGTCACCCCCAGACGTTCGGCAAGGCGTTCCAGCTTTTTCTGCTTATGAAAGTCAATCATCAGGCCCATCCCGTTGAGGCGGAACTGTTCAATCATGATTTCAACGTCAGCCAGTTCGCCAGCCAGGTCAACCTCATTACCCAGCCCATTCATGTTACGGGCGGCAGCAGCGGCCAGTTCGGCGGCTTCTTCCATCAGCTTCAGCGCCTGTGCTTCAGGGCCAAAGGTTTTCAGGGCCAGATTGTATATAGTGGAGCGGTTATATAATTTCATGCCTTTCATTTTTTTGCCTCGCAGGGGATGAACTCCATGGCCGGGACTTCGGTGTAGTAATGCTGGCTGCAGTGAGGGCATACCAGCGTGATGAGGACGGCTGGCACATGGTATTTGCCAGAGGTAATGACGCTGGCGTCGCTGAACTTCAGGGTGGTGATACCTTTCTTACAGTTGGAACATTTGATGGACATGATTTATTCCTCCATGCTGTTTTCGGCGTGCAGAAGCCCACGGCACTGACGCCGAAATAAAAAAGAAATTGAATTAAAATTAAATGGCAGCGATATCTAACGGAATATTAATTAGCTTCCCGTGTTTATCTTTCTCCCGGAAATTAATATAGGTTTTGGACATTGCTACCTGCAGTGATTCCGATATGGCCTCCATAGCACGGTTCCAGCGCTCGTCCTGAATCTTGACGCGGCGCAGGGAAAGAATACGTCCGGTATTAAGCTGGCCCTCTTTGTCCACCTGGAAAGCATCGCTGATGATGGCCCGCAGGTTGGCATTTGCGCCTTCCGACCACTCGGTGACGCACTCGTCTATCAGGTCTTTGGCAATCTGCAGCTCTGGCCCGAAGGTCAGGGTTTCCTGCACGCGGATGGTGATCTGCTGAGCACCGTCGAAGCTGCTGAAGGTCACGTTGCCTTTGGCACCGCCACGCGTTCTGCCGTACTTCTCGGCCACAAGGTCAAGCCAGGCATAGCACTCGTCAAAGGCACGACGCTTGAAGTCACTGAGTTCATCGCGTTTAACCTTCGCGGCGGCAACCTATTCTTTAACGAAAGAGTCCATCGCAAGGTCATAGTCAGACACCTGGTCAACCGGCACCAGACGCCCCTTGCGGTCTTTCATGTAGTTTTCTTTATTTACTTCGCTCATCTCTGTTCACCTTATGGTTAATGTAACGACTCTGACCAGGTAATACGGCAGCCATGCAACTCAAAGACGCCCTGACGAAAGCGCCCTGAGCCGTCATGGCCAACATGGGTATAACTCGCTTTGCCCTGCTCCAGCAGGCGGGCACAGTGCCCGTTGCGGGCGATACGGATAACCGGCTTACTGCCAGCAATCATGACGCTCTGCACGGTGGTGTTCATGGCGTTGAGCGCCATAATGGCGGACTGCACCTTGTTCATCTGCTGGTTGATATCGGCGATGGATTTCATGATTAAACCCCTTTAACGACGTCGGCGTTGACCTGCGGAACCCCGATTTCAGCAGCCAGATTCATGGCGGCTATCACCAGGTTACTGACGGCCAGCGGATACAGCAGGCTGACCATGCTTTTACGGCTACTACCCAGATTGCTCAGACGGGCGCGGATGGCTTCCACTGCGCTGGCGTCCATGATGTCGGCCAGCTGCTTACCGGCGCGTTGCAGTTTGAACGTCAGAAACTCTTCCAGGCTGTTGTCCAGCGGCAGCAGTTCAACCACCTCACAGCGCTGGACGACCTCACGGACTTCCATGTTGCGTTCGGACAGTTTGTCCGCCAGTTCAGGCTGGCCAATCAGCACGATGGACAGCAGCTTTTTGAAGCCGGACTCCAGTTCGAAGAAGCGTTTGAGGTGCTTCAGCGTCGGGATGGGCAGACTGTGGGCCTCCTCAATCACCAGAACGTGGCTGAAACCCGCCTGGCTGCTGTCCTTCAGGACGCGGTGCAACTGGCGGAAACGGGCGTCCTGGCTGCGTTTGATGCTCTCCAGCGGCGCGATGGTGCTGATGATGGCCTCGGCGATAGCTGCCGCCTTCAGTGTTTTGCCCTTCACGTCGTTGTCTTCCATGGCAATGATGTATGGCTCGATAACAATCACCGGCGCGTTCTCGCGGTTGACGCGTTCAATCAGGTCGCGGCGCAGCGTGGATTTACCCGCGCCAGACTCGCCGATAACCGCCAGAAAGCCACCGTGGCGGGCGGTCTGGAACAGCGCCTCACGCACGTAGCGGATATCCGGCGTGGTGAACACATCGTCCGCGCCCTGCATGGCTTCATCGGCGAACGGGTCACGGAAAAGGCCAAACGCTTTTTTGGTTGCTGGAAATAACACCTGCTTTTTGAGTAACATGTTCTCTTCCTCGCTGAGGTTGGTTTTATCGGTAGTACCCGCTGTACGGGGCGTGACAGCGCCCTGTGCAGCATCAAAACTCTTCGCTGTATCAATTCCCTGACTTTCCAGATATAACGCCAGACGCTGGCGCACCTCCTCCGTGCTGGTGCGTGGCCACTCGTTGTGGTTCACAATCTGGGCCAGCGTGGCCTCGGAAACGGCGACGGCTCTTGCCACCACCGCCTGCGGGATGCGGGCCTCTTTCAGTTGTTGCTTCAGTACCAGCATGCCTTCCTCCTCAGTTACCGTTAACGATGCTGATAACGCTGTTGCGGGCCGGAGTGGTCAGGGCGACCATGACCTCATCCAGCGTGGCTTCCGGTACGCCATCCGGGTACTGTGCCGTTAACTGGCGGTAATGTTCCGGCGTCCAGATATGGCCGTTAGCGCCAAACTTCTCGCGCAGGGCTTTCGCGGCCTCCACATGGGTCAGCGGACGCTGCTCAATACGCGGCCCGCGCACGTCTGAAGCCTGACCGCGCTTCGGCATATAGGCCGGAAGCGTGGTGTCGTCGATATGTTTGTACGGGTCAAGTCGCCCGCCGAACGGCAGCGCCTTCGCCTTGCGTGCAGCAGCTGCATCGGCGGCGTTATCGGTGCCCGTGACCAGCTCTTCGATTTCTTTTGCAGCCGTCTGCGCCGGGGTCTCCGGCAGGGCTTTGTAGCTTTCGCCAAATACCACCGCGCTTTCGGCAAAGCCGAACTCGTTCTTTCTGACCTCCTCGACCAGGAAGAACGTCTCGTGACCGTCCTCGCCGGTCAGCACCACCTGTGCCACATCGCTGCGCCACGGGTTACGGGTAATCATCAATTTTTCGCCGACCAGTACGCCCGGTACTGTCGAAACATCAAACTCAGCGCCCCGGAACGAAACACGCAGTTTTGATGTGACCTTGCGGAGTTCCGGTACGGCCACCGCCAGTTCGCGGCAAACCTCAACGGATGGCGCTTTTTTCAGCTGGTCAGCAGTAATCTTCAGCCAGATATCCGTGCGGGTTTTACCGTGGCGGCTGTGGACCGCCGTGGCGTTAAAGTGGCTGCGCCATTTCACCGCCAGCGCGTTCAGTTCGTTCAGGCTATGAACCGGCTGGAATTTGAGACCCGGTTCCAGTTTGCGTTCGATAATGTCACGGGCCTTTTCCACCTGCCCGGTGGCGCGGGCGTTATGCGGCTTGTGCGCTATCAGATTGATGCCCAGCGAGCGGCACATGTTTTTCGTCATGCCAGCGGTGTTCGCCGAGCCGGGGTCGAGGTAGAGTATTTTCGGCACACCGTGCAGCACGTCAGCGCCGCCGCGTTCCTGCATGGCGTTAATAAGAATAGAACAGAGGTTCTCACCGGACTCCGCGCCCATTACGTACTCAACGTAAATCCAGCCACTGGTATGGTCGGTAATCTCATAACTCCACACGCGGTCACTGGCGATGCGGGCGATGTTGGCAGGCTTGTTCTTGTAGAACTTAGCGCTGTCCATCACCTGCAGCCCTTTATGGCCGTTGCTCAGGTAGTAAAGCGTACAAAGTGAGGCATCAATCTCCCAGACGTGGTTGGGATGCAGGCTGGCCATCTCGGATGAAGGTGCCGGTGCGTCAAGCTGTTCCGGGTGCAGGCCATAGTTACGCAGGGCGCGGCTGATGGTGTCCTCGGACAGCGGGAAAAACTCGCCTGTGGCCTCGTCCGTTCTGCCAGCAGTGATAAAGCCGTTTGAACGCAGGGTCTCCACCGCATCCGCGATGGAATACAGGCGCTTACCGTTCTTACGGGTGGCCTCGCGTAGCGTGGCAGATATCAGCGCGGCTTCGTCGCGGCTCAGGGCGCTGCGCCCGGCATCGGCGCGTTTTTTGCGTTTGTCAGTCACTGATACCTCCTTCAGTTTGCGCAGCAGGGTGGCGCGGGACATGCCCAGTTCAGCGCAGGCGGCGTCGTATATCGCACCGCGCTTGCCATGCCCCGCGTCACGTGCCGCGCGGGCAACATAAACCAGTCGTTCAGTCAGGGCGGCACTCATGGGTTATGCCTCCTGCCCGTTAATCTCTGGCGTCGGGTCAGTCAGCCATGAAGGGGCGGCGTTGCCTGTCGGCTCGTCCGGCAGGTCAAATGTGGAGCGCAGGCTACGCGCGGTGCTTTCCAGCTGGCAGACCAGACCGGCCATAAAGTCTCTGGGGGTATCAATCATGTTTTCAGCACAGTATGCGCACAGGGTCTCAAAGGCGCTGGACAGTCGAACGGCGATGGCAGATTCCGCCTCAACCGCTAACGCTGTAACTTCCGCACGCAGCTTCTTCACCTCTTCGTCAGGCTTGGGCGGCTGGATACGGGATTTCTTCTCCAGTTTGGTGGAAAGCGAGTCGATTTTTTCGTTTTTGTCGGCCAGCACGCGCTGTTGTGCTGCGTTGGTTTCGCGGGCTTCGCGTAATGCAGCCCGGAGTTCGCGGCTGGTCATGCGATCGATATCATCTAGGGTTAAGCCTGCAATGGTGCCGCCTTCGGCTAACTCTGATAGCTCTTCGTCGTCCTCTGCTATTAATTCGAACAGTTTAGTTTTGCCCAAATGTGCCAGCGCTGGCACATTTGATTTCAGTGTGGGAGATAAATATTTAGTAGCAGCCTGCATCATTCTTACGGAAGTTCGGTATGGTAAGCCCAACTCATTTTCGAGGACGTTAATAAACTCCCCATGCGGCTCATTCTCTTTCAATATCACCAAACGCTTACCGGCTTCGAGCATAGACTCGGCACTTTGCGCCATATAAAAGCGAGCCTCATGAATAATCCGATCACGTTCATACGGCAGGCCATCACCGAACTGCTGCATGATTTCGAGGCGATGTTCAGTCATGGCATTAAGACTAACGTTGAGGCCATCACTTACCGATGCATCTTCCATTAGTTCAACTGGTTGTGATTTTGTGCGTCCCATTTCAACTCCTTAGCGACTGCCAGCCATAACACGCTGGTTGATTTCATTAATACGATCCTGCGCCCGCGCCATCTCGGTGCTGTGCGCCATGGCGATTTGTAAGAGCTGGACTCCAGGGGCGAAGCGCCCGTTATCCAGTTTCAGGGCCAGTCCCTCTTCGATAAGGGTATTGAGTGCCCGATTGATATTCGCCGGGGACTCGCCCAGAGCCGATGCCAGTTCACCGTTAGAAACACCGTTCAGGGCGTGGCCACGCAGTGCTTTAAGAACGCGCAGAATGCGGGAGCCAGAACTGGATACATTTGCCTTACTCATGTCACATTCCCCTTTTTGCGATATGTGATAATCTGTTACACGGGCTAAAACGTTACGCCGCATTCGAATCTGGTTTCAGACCCAGCTTCACGGCAATTTCGTGTGATTTGCCGTAACGAGCTTTGGTGAAGCCGTTAAGAACACGGTAGACCTCATTGCGGCTGTAGCCGTTTTCTTCAGCCCAGCGGGTGAAAGTGACCCCGCGCTGGCGGAAGAGAGATTTGACTTGTTCTGCAGTCATCGTTGTCTCCTTTGTTCATGCAATGATGTTTGCCTTATGTGTGATAGATTATGGTGCAGATTTCCTCACCAGTCAACTTTAAGAGTGCAGAAATACTCACATGATCGGTTTACGTATTAAAGAAGAAAGAGAACGTCTATCCCTTACGCAGCAAGGGTTAGCTGACGCTATAGGTGTGGCGAAGAGAACTTTCATAGATTGGGAGAAAGATCGCACCTCCCCAACTGCAGTGCAGTTATCTGCACTATCAGAAATCGGCGTGGATGTTTTGTATGTAGTTACTGGGACGAGGAGCCAACCAGTTGTTGCACCTTACGAGTCACAAGAAAAGAAAGAGTTGATGGACGCGTTCGACGACATGAGTCCCGAACAGCGGAGGGCTATTCTTGAGGTCGGCAAAGTCCTCACTCAGCCAAAGCCCAGCAAGTTTGCTAGTTGAGCACACTGGTAAAAAGGGGCTGAAAGTAAAGATAATGTGGTCGATTTTGCTACCTTTCGCAGGCTAAGTTACAAAAAGAATAAATAGGGTTAGAACGTTCTAACAGACAACATAAGGATATATATGCGTAAGATGTTTTTGGTCTTAGCTCTGTCATTGCTGGTCGGTTGTGATAGTGGATCAGATGGTGTATCGGATTCTCCTTCTACTCCGTCCGTAGAATTCAATGTAAAAACGGACGATTTGACTGTAAACAAGCTGTTGCCTGCTATCAAAAATCTACTGCCAGGGTTGAATCGGTACGCAGATCAGTTCGAAAATATTCACGTTGAGCAAAATCATTGGCTCACTATCGTGTTTCATGTTCCCGAAAATGCAAACATACCCGCAGATTATCTCTCTCAGGGGAATAATTGCTTCATCGAGATCAATAAAGAAGGTACAGCTATAAAAGTGCCTAAAAGAGCCTGTAAATCCGTTGCCCTAGATAGAGTTGTGCAGGATTTAGATAGCGACTATTGGTTCTATTTCAATGCCGACGAATTAACCTATATGCCGTATGATTTTGCAAAGTTAAACGACAAACAACGTGTAGATATTGGTGTCGCATATCTAAAAAAAATGTGGGATATCGTGCAGATGGTTAAGCAAAAAACAGACTGGCAACCAGATGATTTTCCTAACTACGCCAGATTGTTCAGGCAACTGGAGAGTGAGGGTAAGCAGTTTGTAATGGAGGGGGATATGTTCCCAGCTTATGGCTCTTGCAGGATGGCGGGGGCTAACGCTCAGCAATGGTGGTCTACACAAATTAGCTCACTTAAAGATTTATCTTCAAATGACCCCCAACGAGCGGGTTCCGCTTTAAAACAAATTAAACGTCAATATGACTCATATCATGAAAGCGCTGTGAGTTGTGCAAAAGAAATCAGGCAAGCTCCACCAGTAGAGAAAAAAATGGAGGTGTTACCCCCTACGACAGACAATAAACCTCCAAGAGCGGGCTGTCTGATGATATTTACACCTGATGACAAGACTAGCTGGAGCTGCCCGATAAACTAACATTAGCAAGGCTTTCTGCTTTGGGGGTTGGCGCTGATGGTCAGTCTTATCTCTCCAATGAGTATTCCTTTCAGCTCATTTTCAGGGAGCATTCGTGGCGTTTTCTCCACCTGCTCAAGCGCGGCCTGCATCTCTCTTAGTGCCTCTGCCAGATTGTCGGCATTGACGCTAAGTGTGTAGATTTTTGCTGCAGTTTCATACTCATCGCAGGTTATTCCCATTAAGTATGAGTGTTTGGGTTTATTAGTTGCTGAACTCATGCGTTTCTCCTTTCAGAAATTGCATATCACAAGTTCCTGGCGCGGTGATGACTTACCCGACAGGCTGTAGTTGATGCAAACGGTCTGGATGTTGAGGCCTTTGAAAGCCTGCCTCATCTCTGGGATATCGTTCACCGATATAATCATTTTCCCTTTGATACTCCGGGCCAGTTCCGACATGTGGATATAGTTCCCTATTGGAAAATCCACGCCATAGCCCTCTGTTCCCCAGTACGGTGGATCACAGTAGAACAGCGTATGCGGGCGATCATAACGCTCTATGCATTGGTGCCAGTCCAGATGCTCTATCAGCGTTCTGGACAGGCGCAGGTGTGCCATCGACAGTTCTTCTTCGATGCGCAGGAGGTTAAAGCACGGCGCACTTGTGGTGGAGGTTCCGAACGAGTGATCGGCCACCTTGCCGCCAAACGCCTGTTTCTGTAGGTAGTAGAACCGGGCCGCCCGCTGAATGTCAGTGAGCGTTTCTTCCGGCGTATCCTGCAGCCACTTGTATATCTGACGGCTGACCAGCGCCCATTTAAACTGGCGAATAAATTCTTCCAGATGATGCTTGACCACCCGATAGAGGTTCACCAGTTCCCCGTTGATATCGTTAATGACTTCGGTCTTGCTGGGCGTCTTGAGAAAATAGAGCGCAGCTGCCCCGCAGAACGGCTCCACATAGCAGGTATGGGCCGGAAACAGCGGCAGAATATGTTTAGCCAGACGACGTTTGCCGCCAATCCATGGGACGATGGGTAAAGATTGTTCTTTCATTATCCGTAAGCCTTTTGCAATCAATGAAAATATGGCAGGCTAGTCAGGTCTCGCGAGACTGACTGAACCCTGGTCGGCTCACAGTGCATACCTGTGGGTTGATGACCAGCCTGGTGTTACAGCACCGGGCTGGTCGTTCTTTCAAAGCCATCATGCGGTTCACGTCCGCATCCTCACTATTAACGCTGTTTAAAATCCCTTTCCCCGACCATTTGTGATGCTGTCTCCACTACACAAGGAGACGCACCATGAAAAACCTGAAAAAACTCATTCCCCCTGTTAAAAAGCCACGTCTCAGCGGCTGGCTGCTGACCGCAGTGCTGTTGCTCGGTACCATCGGTCTGGTATCGCCCCAGCAGCTTCCGGTGGTTGTCTACAAGCTGTCACTCATCACGCTGGCAGCAGTGCTGGGCTACTGGCTTGACCGTTCGCTTTTCCCCAAAGCCCGTCCCGGTCAGTACCTGAAGCATGATGACAGGCTGATGGCTGATGGTCGCTTCCCCGTCCAGACTGGCCTTCACCTGGTCTTTTCCGCTGCGCTAATCCGCCGTGCGCTGATTGTTGCCGCAGTCTGTCTGGCCGTAGCGACGGGGCTGTAATCATGAACTGGCCTCAAATCACCCTCATCATCCTGCTTGCCTTTGGTCTGGGCGTAACCGCCATTAAGCATGGCGAGCCACGCAACGATAAATACAGCTTCTGGTGGCAGCTCGCTGGCAACCTGGTTATTGCCTGGCTGCTCTGGTGTGGCGGCTTCTTCAGTCAGGCCCGCGCAGCCCAACCACCGCAGGCCGCGCTGCAGTATCGCGACGATGTGATCCGTAATGCCCGGCTTGAATGGGGACTGTCTGCGCCGGTGGCTGACTTCGCCGCACAGCTGCATCAGGAAAGCGGCTGGCGACCTGATGCGGTCTCGCCGGTTGGCGCTCAGGGGCTGGCGCAGTTTATGCCCGCCACCGCTGACTGGATAAGCCAGCTGATGCCGGGGCTGAACAGCCGCGAGCCGTTTAATCCGGCGTGGGCCATCCGGGCGCTGGTCAGCTATGACCGCTGGCTGTGGCAGCGTGTCAGCGCCGCCAACGGCTGCGAACGTATGGCCATGACGCTGTCGGGCTATAACGGCGGTCTGGGCTAGGTACAGCGGGACAAGCGGCTGGCCTCGCAGCAGGGGCTGGACAGCACCCGCTGGTTTGGTCATGTCGAGACGGTGAATGCCGGACGTAGCGCCGCCAACTGGCGGGAGAACCGCCACTACCCGCAGCGTATCCTGCGGGAGCTGGCTCCGCGCTATCTCACATGGGGAGGCAGCAGCTGTGTGGAACCTGGTTAAAAGATTGCCGTGGCGCGGCATGGTGCTGGCGCTTGTTCTGGTGGCTGCTCTTTATGGACTGAACCGCTGGGGCTATCACGACGGTTCTGAGGACGCAAAACGTGACGGTGACGCAGCGCTCAGTCGGCTGCAGTCAGCGTTTGATACCTATAAAACCGAACAAACGACGCTTGAGAACGCAGCGCTGCGGGCCTGGGCAAAACGGTATCACGAGCAGGTTGCCGCCGGGCATCAGGCCGAAGCCAGTTACCTTGAGCAGATTGCTCAGCTAGAGAGCCATAACAAACAACTACAGGGGCAAATTAACGATGTCACACAGCGCTGGATTGATGAAAAAGGTAAGAGCCATCCCATTGAGTGCGTGTTTACTCGCGGTTTCGTACGCCAGTACAACGCCGCGCTCGGATATGACAACGCATCCGTCGGCACCGGTCATTCAGACACAACTGCCGCCGCTGGCACCGGCACTCGCGCAGCGTCCGGGCAACCTGAAGCCGCTGACGCCTGGCTACGCGACTCAGGCGTCACCCAGCGTGACGTCCTCGCCAACATCATGTCAATACCGATCGAATTCTGACCCACCCTGCCAAAGTAAAACTGACCCACCCCCTTTGAATCATTCGAGCGTTGTTGCTTTCGTTTTCTTCTGGAGTTGACCGCTTTTCAGCTTATCTTTCAGTCGATAGCTTTGGCCGCTGATTTGGGCGATATGCGCATGGTGAAGCAGCCGATCCAGCATCGCTGCCGTCAGTGTCTCGTCATCACCAAACGTTCCGGACCACTGCGTAAACGGCAGGTTGCTGGTCAGGATCACGCTGCCTGACTCATACCGTTTAGCGACTACCTGGAAGAACAGGTTCGCCTCCATTTTACCGAACGGCAGATATCCCACTTCGTCGATGATCAACAGCTTAGGTTTACCTACGACGCGGTTCAGGTAGCCCTTCAGGTCACCCTGACGATGTGACGCCATCAGTTGCAGCATCATGTCGGCGGCGGTAATGAACCGAATGCTTAAACCCGCCATCGCGGCCTTATAGCCAATGGCGGTCGCCAGGTGCGTTTTGCCGACGCCAGAAGGCCCGAGCAGGACAACGTTCTCCTGACGTTCGATAAATGTCAGACCCGCCAACTCCTGGATCTGACTTCGTGGAACGCCACTGGCATAGGCGTAATCGAACTGCTCCAGTGTTTTTATCACCGGCAGGCCTGATAACCGCAAAATGGTCTGGCGACGCCGTTCGTTCTGGCCATCATGCTGGAGCTGCAAAACGGCTTCCAGGAAGTCGGCATGCGTGCCGCTGTTGTCGATGGTCGCCTGTGCCACACCCGGCCACTCTGCCGGCAGGCGGTCGAGCTTGAGTTGCTCGCAGAGCGCGGCAATACGATCATGTTGAAGGTTCATGCTGGCACCTCGAGCAAGGCCTGGTACGTTGCCAGAGGATGTTGCAGGCTCTCGGTCGGCACCGGACGCTGGCTGAGCGCTGGGACAGGTGCAGGCAATGCCAACGTGACCTTCGGTAACGGCAATAGCGCAGCACGCTCGCGCGGCATGCGCTGCTCAGGCGGTACGCCTGTGGTGCCATGCACTCGTGTGTTCGCGACGGTGACCAGCCACTCGCCGATGCGTGTGTTGGCAGCAGGTACATCCAGTACCAGCCCGGCCTGCCGGAAGGTCGCGGTAAGAGGCACGATAAAGCTGTTCTTGAGGTAATGGTTAAACCGCTCAACCTTACCCTTGGTCTTGGCGCGATAGGGTCGGCAGACCTTGGGAGTAAAGGCATACTTCTCGGCGACGTGCATCAACTGCGGGTTCCAGCGATGCTTACCGGGGCCGTAGACATCGCGCTCAATGATGATGGCCTTGGCGTTGTCGAACAGCAGCTGATGCGGCGTCCCGCCGAAGAACCTGAGCGCAGACTCAATGCCGTCACACCAGGCAGCGGAGTCCTGGTTGCTGTAAAACTTGACGAAAGTCGCGCGGCTCCAGCCCAGCGTGGCGACAAAGGCCAGCAATGGGTTATGACCGAGTCTGATGATGGTGAAATCAACTTGCATCTGAAAGCCAGGCTCGGTCTCGAAGCGTGTTACCTCTTCAGTGACGGGCTGCTTAATGGGGTGCAGGAAAGCGGTCAGCATGCTGTAACCACCCTCGTAACCACGCTGACGGATCTCGCGCAGCAGCACACTGGCGGGGACCCAGAGGGGCCTGGGCGCGGCCCCCCGCTCAAGGATATAGGTCTTGAACGGGTCAAGCTTGCAGGGTCTGGGTGCGCGAGGCTTGTAGCGCATATCCGCTACGGGCAGCGGGCTACGAATATATCTGCGAACGGTCTCACGAGAGCATGAAAGCTGGCGCGCGATGGCGCGTATCGACATGCCCTGACGGTGTAAAACACTAATCTCCACTCTGGTCTCCAATGTCATCATTGGCAGTGCCTTAAAACTGCCATTTTTACCCTAGGTGGGTCAGATTTACATCGGCAGGTGGGCCAGTTTTACATCGGTAGCGACAACATCATCGACAACGCGAAGCAGTGCCGCATCTGGCGCAGCCAGATAAACCAACTGCTGGACGAACGGGAAGGATTACAGAAATGACGTTGCAGGTTGAATTCTGGACGGTGGTGGGCTTTCTCATCACCTTCATGAGCTTTGTCGGCGGTATGGCCAAGTGGCTGTTCAGTAAAGCGGAGGAGCGTCAGGCGGCGCGGTTCGCCTCCCTTGAGCAGTCGCTGCAACAGTCCGCCTCCAACTGGGGCGAGCTGGAAAAAGAATTTATGCGGTTTAAGGCGGATTTACCGCTGAACTACGTCCGCCGCGAGGATTATATCCGTGGCCAGACGGTCATCGAGGCCAAGCTGGACGCACTCTACAACAAACTGGAAGTGGTACAGCAGTACCGTCATACAGGAGGTCACCATGGTTGATATCGCCCGCGTGCGCCGGGAATCCCTGCGCTGGAGTCTGCTGGTTGCTCTGAACAAAACCCGCCCGTACACCGCCAGCGAGACGCTGCTGCTGGACGTGTCCCGCGCCATCTACCAGGACACCACGCCGCTGGAGCTGCGCCGTGAGCTGGATTATCTGGCTGACCGCAAGATGGTTGATCTGGAGAAAAAACCCTCCGGCGACTGGTTTGCCGACCTGACCCGCCTCGGCGTTGACCTGGTGGAATACACCGTGGAATGCGGCCCCGGTATCGCCCGCCCGGAAAAGTACTGGAGTGAATGATGGCCAGACGCAGCACGATAGAAAAGCTGCCGGAAGACGTGCGTCGCTGGCTTGAGCGGGCGCTGACTGAATCCGGCTTCAGCGGGTATAACGAGCTGGAGTCCCTGCTGCGTGAGCAGGGTTACGTCATCAGCAAATCAGCTATCCATCGCTATGGCCAGAAGATTGAGCGCCGCTATGGCGCTATCCGTGCGGCCACCGAAGCGGCACGCATGCTGACCGAGGGCGCGGCTGACGATCAGGATGCGCGTTCGGAGGCGGTGATCGCCCTGATTCAGACTGAGCTGTTCGAGAGTATTGTCCAGCTGCAGGAGACGGAAGAAGGCGAAGTCGACCCTAAAGAGCGGGTGGCGCTGCTGTCGAAGGTGGCGAAGAACGTGGCCACGCTGTCCCGCGCGTCCGTCAACCTCAAGAAGTTCCAGTCCGAAGTCCGGGCCAGAGCGCAGCAGGCGGTCAGCAACGCCGAGAAAATTGCCCGTAAGGGTGGACTGTCAACCGATGCAGTACAGGCGCTGCGCCGTGAAATTCTGGGGGTTGCCACATGAGCCAGCTTGCTCCCGTTTTGCCTGATACCTCGGCGCTGGATATCCCCGCCGTTCTGATGCCCTACCAGCAGCGCTGGGTGGCTGACACGTCTCCGCTTAAGGTGATTGAGAAGAGCCGCCGTACCGGTATCACCTGGGCTGAGGCGTCCGATGATGTGCTGACCGCTGCCTCTTCAGCGCCTGCGGGCGGGATGAACGTGTATTACATCGCCTATAACCAGGACATGACCGTCGAATATATCCAGGCGTGTGCGATGTGGGCGCGGGCATTCAACTATGCCGCCAGTGAAATCGAAGAGGGTTTCTGGGAGGAGGACGAAGACGACAAGCACATCAAGACCTACACCATCAAATTCCCTGACTCCGGCTTCCGCGTTGTCGCGCTCTCAAGTCGCCCGTCTAACCTGCGTGGCCGTCAGGGCATCATCGTTATCGACGAAGCGGCGTTCCATGAGCAACTGGACGAACTGCTGAAGGCGGCGCTGGCGATGCTTATCTGGGGCGGTAAAGTGCGCGTTATTTCCACCCATGACGGTGACGATAACCCGTTCAATACGCTTATCGGTGATATCCGGGCCGGGCGTCAGGGGGGCAGCGTACATCGCATTACTTTTCAGGAGGCTGTGTCCGAGGGACTGTTCCACCGCGTCTGCCTGCGTACCGGGAAAGAATGGTCGGAAGCGTCCGAGCAGGCGTGGATGGCATCGGTATACAAATTCTACGGTGCCGGTGCATCGGAGGAGCTTGACTGTGTTCCGGCCAACGGTGGCGGAGCCTGGCTGTCCCGCGCCCTGATTGAGTCCCGTATGTCGGCTGGCACGCCGGTGTTGCGCCTGACCTGCCCGGAGGGTTACGAGCTGAAGCCCGATGATGTCCGCTGGAGCGAGACGCAGGAGTGGCTTGATACACATCTGAAACCGTTGCTGGAGGCGCTGCCTGCTGACGCACGTTCTTTCCTGGGGCGCGACTTTGGCCGCAGCGGTGACCTGTCGGTGGACTATCCCCTGCTGCAGGAGAAGAACCTGGTTCGCCGCGTGCCGTTCGTGCTGGAGCTGCGTAACGTGCCGTTCAAACAGCAGGAGCAAATCGCCTGGTACCTGATGGATGGCCTGCCAAACCTGATGGGCGCGGCGCTTGATGCCCGTGGTAACGGCTCTTACCTCGCCGAATACGCCATGCAGCGCTACGGCTCCAGCCGGGTTAAGCAGGTGATGCCAACTGAAAACTGGTATCGCGAGCATATGCCGCCGGTCAAGGCTGCGCTGGAAGATGGCAACCTGGTGGATTTACCGAAGGATGAAGACACGCTGGATGATCTGCGGGCCGTTCAGGTGGTAAACGGCGTTCCCCGCGTGCCGGAACAGCGCTCAAAAGCGAAGTCTGACAGTGGCAAACGTCACGGGGATTCAGCCATCGCGCTGACGCTGGCGTACTTCGCCAGCCGTGAAATTAACAAAGGGCCGGTGAAGGCAAGCTCACGCCGTCGTCGTCAGGCGGCCCGTATGCTGGAGGATTACTGATGGCCCGTGGACTCTGGGTTTCACCCAGTGAGTTCGTCAAATTTGCCGAACCCAATAAAACGCTGACGGAGCAGATCGCCTCGCGCAGCCGCTCCATCGACTTCTTCGGGCTGGGGATGTACCTGCCTAACCCTGACCCCATTCTGAAATCTCAGGGCCGGGATATCCGCATCTATCGCGAGCTGCGTACCGACCCGCTGGTCGGCGGCTGCATCCGCAGGCGTAAGGCGGCGGTCAAGTCGCTGGTGCGTGGTCTTGAGCGCGGTCATGCCCCGGCGCGGGTATTCAGCTTCATCCGGGATATGCTCGATGATCTGGATTTGTCCCGCATCATCGGCGAGATGACCGACGCCGTTCTCTACGGGTATCAGCCCTGTGAGGTCATGTGGGGGCGTTCTGTTAAATCCTGGGCCATTGCCGATATTGTGGGCAAGCCGCCAGAGTGGTTCCAGTTCGATAATGACAACCTGCTGCGCTTTCGCGCCAAGGACGCCGGGCTGGAAGGCGAGCCGGTACCGCTGAACAAGTTCGTGGTACCGCGTCAGGATGCGACCTACGACAACCCGTATGGCTTCCCTGATTTGTCGATGTGCTTCTGGCCCGTGACCTTCAAAAAAGGCGGCATGAAATTCTGGGTGCGTTTTGCCGAGAAGTACGGCTCACCGTGGGTCATCGGCAAGCATCCGCGCGGGACGGCCCAGGGCGAGATTGACCTGCTGCTGGATTCCATGGAGGCAATGGTGGAAGACGCGGTGGCCGCTATCCCTGACGATTCCTCCATTGAAATTAAGGAGGCCGCAGGCAAGGCCGACAGCAGCGATATTTATCAGAACCTGATAACGCTTGCCCGCAGTGAAATCTCCATCGCCCTGCTGGGGCAGAACCAGACCACCGAGGCCAACAGTAACCGCGCCTCCGCGCAGGTCGGACTGGAGGTTACCGATGATATCCGTGACGCTGACGCTGATATCGTGGAAAGCGCGGTGAATCAGGCCATCAGGATGGCGGTATCAATGAACTTTGGCGATGTGGCCAGCCCCGTCTGGAAGATGTGGGAACAGGGAACGGTCGACGATACCCAGGCAACCCGCGACGAGAAACTCAGCCGCGCCGGTGTGGTCTTCACCCCGCAATACTTTAAGCGTGAGTACCAGCTGCAGGACGGCGATATTGACGAGGCACCACCGTCAGAACGCCAGAAGAACATGCTGCCGCTGTCATTTGCCGAGGCCATTGATGCCGATATTCAGGCACAGCAGGCCCTGGACGACGCGCTGGATATTCTGATGAACGGAGGCGCGTTAAATGGCACGCTGGAACCCGTACTGGCTCCTCTGTTTAAGCGGGTTGAAGATGGCGTCAACCCTTCTGAGCTGCTGGGCGAACTGGCCGAGCTGTACCCTCAGATGAACGCTGAAGACCTGCAGGAACGGCTGGCACGGATTATGTTTGTTGCAACTGTCTGGGGGCGTCTGCATGAGCGTGACAACGGCTGAACTGGCGTACTGCATGACGTTGCCCCCCAAACGGGCTATCAGTTACCTGAAGTCCAAAGGGTATAGCTTCACGTGGGACTGGGAGGAGATGTGGCAGGATGCCCATGCCCGCGCCTTTACCGTCGCCAAAGTGACCCGCCTTGATATCCTGGAAGATATTCGCGGGGCACTGCAGCAGGCTGTCGATGAAGGAAAAACAGGCCGCTGGTTCCGGCAGGAGCTGGAGCCGGAGCTGCAGCGTAAGGGATGGTGGGGGCCACGTGACACCACCGACCCGGTAACGGGCGAGCCGGTCACCATCCAGCAGGGCAGCTCGTGGCGGCTCGACACCATCTTTCGCACCAATATGTCCGTACTCTACAGCGCCGGTCGCTGGGCTGAGCAGATGGAGAACGTCGACGACAGGCCGTACTGGATGTATACCGGCATCAACGACAGCCATACCCGCAAGAGCCATCTGGCGCTGCATGGTCTGGTACTGCGCTATGATGACCCGTTCTGGCAGGCGTTCTACCCACCGAACGGCTGGCGCTGCCGCTGTGGTGTGATTGCCCTGAGCGCGGCGGATGTGCGTGCCCGTGGCCTGAAGGTGTCAGGTTCTGGCTCAGCCATGGGATGGGAGCTGAAGCTGGTTTCAGAGAAAACAGGCGAGATGCAGAACGTCGCCACCTTCAATACCGGCACCACGAAGGTGGCCACCGACGTCGGCTGGTCTTATGCGCCGGGGGCTGCATACCGTCCCGACCTTGCCCGCTATCAGGGTACGCTTCAACCGCTGGCACAGCAGGAACTGAGAGGATAACGATGGCTTCCGATAACCTGGTCAATGTCACCATTAACGATGAATCCCTGCGCCGGAGCCTTCGTGCGCTGGACCTTGCAGCCACAGACCTGGAACCCGCGATGCGCAAAATCGCCGGAACCCTGCTGGCGGAAACGCAGTTTAACTTTCTCGATGAGGGGCGTCCGGGGTGGACTCCCTCACTGGCAGCGCAGGAGCGCGACGGGCAAACGCTGCAGGATACCGGGCGTCTGATGGGGTCGGTATCAACCGACCATGACGACCGGCAGGCAGAGGTTGGCACTAATGTCGTTTATGGGCCGATTCACCAGTTCGGTGGTAAAACGGGACGTAATGAGTCCGTTGAACTTCCTGCCCGTCCGTTCCTGCCGCTGACGGGGGACGGTGAACTGCAGCCTGAAGTGGTTGTCCCCATCCTCGATACGATTGTCCGCCATCTTGAAGCAGCGGCCCGTCGCTGAGTTTTGTCTCTACAGGCGGGTGATTTAATCATTGCCAGCCGCTGAGGGGCTGTATTACCTTTATAAAGGCTTTACAGCCCCCGCTTTGCACCACTATTCGCCTGCAGCATGACATTCCCCGTACTGATACCCCCGATTTTTTCTAAAGCAGATTAAAAGCGCTGCTGATGCTTTTTCCACAGACTGTCCCCGACAACGTAACGCGGGACAGCAAAATGCCAGCCATTCACATTTTTAAAGCCGGTACTCATACCGATATGCACGGCACGAAACTGCCGTTCACGCAAAGCGATCTTGCCGCCTGCGTGAAAGTCTATGACCCGTCCGTCCATGAAGCGCCTCTCGTTATTGGCCACCCCAAAACGGAAGATCCGGCGTGGGGCTGGGTGAAATCCCTGTCGCTTAACGGCGGCGATCTGCTCGCTGAGCCTGACCAGCTCGATCCGCAGTTTGCCGAACTGGTGGGCAACGGACGCTTCAAGAAGGTCTCCGCCTCATTCTATCTCCCTGACTCACCGAACAACCCGAAGCCCGGCACGCTTTACCTGCGTCATGTCGGCTTTCTGGGCGCGCAGCCACCTTCCATTAAGGGGCTGAAGCAGGTCTCGTTTGGTGAGAAAGAAGAAGGCGTCGTGGAGTTTGCCGACTGGAGTGATATCACCAATGCCTCTTTATGGGGCCGTCTGCGCGATTTTCTGATTGCTCAGTTCGGGCTGGACGAGACCGACAAGGTGCTTCCTTCATGGCAGGTTGACTCCCTGCGTGAAGAGGCTTACCGCGACACCGGGAAGTCTGAACCGGACTTCAGTGAACACAATCCCAACCCTCAACAAGAGAACAGCACCATGACTGAAGAAGAAATCAAAGCGCTTCAGGCGGAAAACACACGTCTGAAAGCGGAAGCCACCCAGCGGGCAGAACAGGAAGCGAAGAGCAAGCAGGACAAACTGCACGCGGAGAACGTCTCCTTTGCCGAGAAGCTGGTTGGCGATGGCCGACTGGCCCCCAAAGCGAAGTCGGTAGTCGTGGCCATCCTGGACGCGGTCTCTGCAGGTGACAAGCCGGTTGAGTTTGCTGAAGGCGATACCCGCACCCCGCTGGCCACGGCGTTTAAGACGCTGCTGGACAGCACTGATCCGGTACTGAATTTCAGTGAGCATGCGACCAAAGACCGCGTGAACACGGATATCAAAACGACGTCAGCGGAGTTCGCTGAAGCCGACCCGGAACGTCTGGCGCTGCATCAGAAAGCGCTGGAACTGTCGAAAAAAGAAGGCATCAGCTACGACGCTGCTGTCTCCCGCTGCCTGTAATTAAGGAGAGAACATGTCTGACTATTTAAAGGGTAAGCGCGTCGTTGACCCGGTGCTGACCAGCATCGCTCGCGGTTATAAAAATGCCGCGTTCATCGGTGAGCGCATTTTCCCCATTGTCCTTACCGATAAGGAAGGTGTGACCGTGCCGACCTTCGGTAAATCCGCTTTTGTGGAGTACGACACCGAGCGTGCCGTGGGGGCTGACAGTAACGTTCTGGTGCGCGAGAAAACCGGCAAGCTGGACCTGGTTCTCAACGAGCACGATCTGGCCGCGCCGGTGGACTATCGCGAGCAGGCAGAGTCGATGTTCAACGAAGAGGCCAAAGCCATTCGCCGTGTGACGAGCGGCGTCAACCTGAAGCGAGAACTGTATGCGGCCCGTCTGGCCCAGGACAAAAACGTCTATCGCGCGGCTAACGTCAAGGCGCTGGCTGCGGCTGACCGCTGGGGCGGTGGTAAGGGTGACCCGATTGGCGTCATTGAAGGCGGGATTGAGGCGGTACGTAACGCCACCGGCCTGCGTCCGAACCTGATGACCATGGGGGCAAGTGTCATGTCGCTGCTGAAGTTCCACCCGGCGATTCAGGCCGCGATTGGTGCTAACGAGCGCAAGCGTATCACCATCGAAATTCTGAAAGATCTTTTCCAGCTGGAAGATGTGGCGATCGGCGAGCCGGTCTCCATGGCCTCCATGAAAGACGCGCAGAACAAGGACAAAGTCCCGACCGATATCTGGGGTGACAACCTGATGCTGCATTACGTTGGCAAACCGCAGCCAGGCACCGACAGCGCCGACGAAAACGAGCCGTCCTTCGGCTACACCCTACGCCGTAAAGGGATGCCGGTGGCGGATAAATATGACGGCGTCGGCGGTAAGGTGAAGTACTGCCGTTATACCGATATCTACAAAGTCGCCGTGGTCGGTGGCGATGCCGGGTATCTCGTCACCAACATCGTGAAATAAGGAGACGGTTATGGGTACAACTCAACAGGTCATTCTGACCACCACCGTGACGGCCAGCGCAGCGCTGACGCAACAGCGCTTTGTCGGTGCCGATAATGGCCCCTGTCAGGCCGGAGCCGTCGCGCTCGGCGTGGCAGAGGTGGATGCCGCTGCCGGTGATGTAACGCCGGTCAACGTACTGGGTATTGTTGCAGTCGAGGCTGGTGCTGCGATTGCTAAAGGGCAGAACGTCCAGTCGGATGATAATGCCTGCGCCGTTCCCCAGACAGCCGCATCAGGCGAGACCCCGGCGGGTATTTCTGCCGGGATTGCGCTGGATGAGGCTCTGGCCGAAGGCGACGTTATCCGCATCCTGCGCGGGGTGTGATATGTACTGCACCCTCGCGGATTTGCTTGAACAGGTTCCTGAGCGGACGCTAATTCAGCTCACCAATGAGGAGCTGGACTTCGACTCGCCCGCGACGGTGAAAACTGAGGTGGTGGACAGCTGTATTCGCTATGCCGATGAGCTGATTGATGCCCATCTGCGCGGACGCTATACCCTGCCGCTGGCAGAGATACCGACCGTTCTGCGGGACATTGCCATCACGCTGGTGCGTTACCGGCTTTACACCCGCCGCCCGGAAGGGGCTGTCCCGGATACCGTGAAGGATGACCACAAAGAGGCCCGGCGACAGCTGGAGGCCATCCGCGACGGGAAGCTGACGCTGGGGCTGCAGTCCACTCAGAAGGATGTGCCCGAGTCCGGTGAAATCCGGGCGCGGGCACGCCGCCCCACCTTTGGCGGGCGCGACGGATTACTGGAGAAATACTGATGAACGTTCTGCCCGTCCTCGATGCGGTACTGGCCCGGTTACGGGAGAAGCTGCCACAGTTGCAGGTGGAGTACTTCCCGGAAAAACCGTCCGAATACCGCCTGAATCATCCTGTCGGGGCGTTGCTGCTGAGTTATGCCGGTTCGCGCTTCGACAAACCCGATGATAT
The DNA here is from genome assembly GCF_014946725.1 of Mixta mediterraneensis. GTDB lineage: Bacteria > Pseudomonadota > Gammaproteobacteria > Enterobacterales > Enterobacteriaceae > Pantoea > Pantoea mediterraneensis. The sequence continues at coordinate 357,917 of NZ_JACFXY010000003.1, read as the reverse complement.
TGGTGCGGTGCTCCAGCCTCAGAGTATCCAGCTCTGCGTCACGGTGGTCTTTCGCCAGCTCAACGGTAAAAGAGGTGCGATTGACGTTCTGGATGCAGTCCGCCGCATCCTCGGTGGCTACACCCCGACGAACTGCCGCCGTCGTATCTGGCTGACCCGTGAAGTGTTTATCGGTGAGGTCAAGGGGCTGTGGCAGTACGCTCTCGACTTCGCAACCGAAAGCGTCTTTATCGAAGACAGCGACTTACCGTCCGGCCCGCTGTTAACCGAAGTGAACTATGAGGAAAGCGAGTGATGAAAGAATACCGCTATTCCGGCCCGGCCAGCGGCGTCACGCTGTCGGACGGAACCGAAATCCTGCTCTGGCCGGGGAAGAATGTTTCCCTGCCGGAGGAGCATGACTATGTGAAGGTACTGGTGGCGCTGAAGCATCTGACGCCGGTATCTGAAGAGACTAAACCCGCCAGCACACCGGCTGTGCAGTCACCAAAGCGCAGGAACGCCGGCGACAACGATGTGAAAACGGAGGACTCCCATGGCAGCTAACTATCTGCATGGCGTCGAAACCATTGAGGTGGAAAACGGTGCCCGCCCGGTAAAAACGGTGAAGTCTGCCGTCATTGGCCTGATTGGTACTGCCCCGATGGGGGACGTCAATACGCTGGTGCAGTGCCTGTCTGAGAAAGATGCAGCGACGTTTGGCAGCCAGCTCACCGGCTTTACCATTCCGCAGGCACTGGATGCGATCTACGACCATGGCGCAGGCACCGTTCTGGTCATTAACGTGCTAGATCCAGTTGTGCATAAAACCACTGTGGCCGATGAAGACATAACGTTCGACAAGGCGACGGGCAAAGCGCAGCTGGCTAATCCGGTGGTCGCGCAGCTGGTGCTGAAACCGGACAGCGATGGCCAGCCTTATGTGGAAGGTCAGGACTACTCGCTTGATGCACAGACCGGGGTGATTACCAACCTCGGTAAGAGCATTGCTGCAGATGCAACGGTGAAGGCCAGCTATAACTATGCTGATCCGACCAAAGTCACCCCGGCTGATATCATCGGTGCCGTTAACGCGGCGGGCAACCGTACCGGCATGAAGCAGCTCAACGACAGCTTCAACCTGTTTGGCTACTTCGCCAAAATCCTGATTGCCCCGGTATTCTGCACCCAGAACAGCGTCTCGGTTGAGCTTATCGCCATGGCTGAGAAGCTGGGCGCGGTGACCTACATCGACGCGCCGATTGGTACCACTTTTGCGCAGGCTCTGGCGGGGCGTGGCCCGGAAGGCACCATTAACTTCAATACCAGCTCCGACCGCGTCCGTCTGTGCTACCCGCACGTCAAGGTGTACGACGCGGCCACCAACAGCGAACGGCTGGAGCCGCTGAGCCAGCGTGCTGCAGGTCTGCGTGCCAAAGTCGACCTGGACAAGGGCTACTGGTGGTCGTCCTCCAACCAGGAGATTCTGGGTATCACCGGCGTCGAGCGCCAGCTGTCGGCAATGATTGATGACCCGCAGAGCGAGGTGAACCTGCTCAACGAACAGGGCATCACTACGGTCTTCAGCAGCTACGGCAGCGGCCTGCGTCTGTGGGGGAACCGGACGGCAGCATGGCCAACGGTCACCCATATGCGCAACTTTGAGAACGTTCGCCGCACCGGTGATGTGATCAACGAGTCGCTGCGTTATTTCAGCCAGCAGTACATCGACATGCCGATTACCCAGGCGCTGATTGATGCGCTGACGGAGTCGGTCAACGCCTACGTCGCAAGCTGATTGGCGACGGTGCGCTGCTGGGCTTCAGCTGCTGGTTTGATCCGGCCCGTAATGAAGAGACGGAGCTGGCCGCCGGTCACCTGTTGCTGAGCTACAAATACACGCCGCCACCGCCACTGGAGCGACTGACGTTTGAGACTGAGATCACCTCGGAATACCTGTTAACCCTGAAGGGGAATAGCTGATGGCAAAGATTGAGATCAACCGCATCACGAATGCCAACATCTACCTGGATGGCGCTAACCTGCTGGGCCGGGCCGAGGAGGTCAAACTGCCTGACGTCTCCATGACCATGCAGGAGCATAAGGCGCTGGGGATGGTGGGCAAGGTGGAACTCCCTGCTGGCTTCGACAAGCTTGAGGGCGAGATCAAGTGGAACAGCTTTTACCGCGACGCGATGCTGTCTGCCGCGAACCCGTATAAGTCGCTGGCGCTGCAGTGCCGTTCCAGCGTTCAGCGCTACAGTTCGCAGGGGCTGATTGACGAAATTCCGCTGGTCACTTTCCTGACGATCATGTTTAAGAAGAACCCGCTGGGGACGTTCAAACAGCATGAGAACGCCGAGTTCTCCAGTAGCTTCACCTGCACGTACATCAAGCAGGTACTGGATGGTGAAGAGTTGCTGGAGCTGGACTATCTGGCCAACATCTTCCGCGTCGGCGGCATTGACCAGTTGACCGACTACCGCATCAACATCGGGGGCTGACGGTGACCGTCGAGATTGAAGATAAAGGCGGGAACTGTGGTTCGATTGGCATGGGGAATGGTACGTGGTTTACCATCCTTGATATTTCAGGGGTGGAAAACCTTTTTAATACCCAGAAAACCAATGACCCGATTGACTGCACACGCTCCAAAGCACGAAAGCTAGCTGACCTGATTGAGGCATGAGAGCCACCTGACCACTGGTTCACCGGCATCGGCAAATCTGAAGGAAAGGCACTTCTTATCGCCTTCCTGCGTAACTGCAAAGGCTTTCGCACTCACTGATATCACAGGGGCTTCGGCCCCTTTCTTCTTAATCCCCTTTAATATCTGCCAGTCCCACCACCAGACATACTGCTCTGAACTTACACAGGAGCACGATCATGTCACAAACCCAATCCGATACTTTTAAGCTGTCTTACCCCTTCACCACCGCTGCTGGCACCAGAGTTGAGCAGGTTGAACTGAAACGCCTGACGGTCAAAGACCTGAAGCAGGTGCGCAAAATCAGTAAAGACCCGGCTGACTGGGACGAGCCGCTGATTGCCCGTAGCACCGGTATTCTTCCGGAAGACCTCGATAATATGGATCTTGCCGACTACATGGAGCTGCAGAAACGATTTCAGCAAGTCACTGGGCTGGGCAAGAGCGACGAAAACGCTGATGCAGGCGCAGGGGCTGCTGGCGAGGTGGTTTAGATTTCAGCCGGGGGAGATTGATGCCCTCGATACTGACGATCTGGAGATGTGGCTGGAGCAGGCTGAAGAGCAAATCAGAAGCGAGTTCGGCGATAATCATTAACTCCTCATCACTTAACAGCCGCTACTCGCGGCTGTTCTGCATGGCTCTCAGACATTTTCCTTCCGTTTTTCCGCTTTCAGAGGATAACCACCGTGGCCAGTGAATTTTCAGTCGGCGTCATTATTGGCGGCATTGTCGGGAGCAGCTTCCGCTCAGCCGTCAGCGGTACCCGACGCGCCCTTGATTCCCTGGGCGATACATCGCGCCGCCTGCAGGAACGCCAAAACGCCTTAACCCGTGCAACAGAACGCTATGGTCAGTTGGGTTCTTCCCGGATGCAGCGCCTCAACAGCGACCTGCTGCGGGTAAGCCGCACAATGGAGCAAATTGAGCGCCAGCAGCGCCGTTTGTCAGCAGTATCAGCCACCAGTGACGCGCTGAAAGCTAACCGCATGGCGCTCTATGGCCAGGGAGCAGAAACCTATGCCATCGGCAGAACACTGGGTGCACCGGTCATGGCCTCAGTCAAACAATATGCCTCGTTTGAATCGCAGTTGCGGGATATCAGTGTCACTGGTGATCTGGATTCAAGGCAGGAACAGGCCATCGGTACTGCCATTCGTCGGGCATCCCTTCAGGTCAATCAGCTCCAGGAGTCCCTGCTAGGGGGTGTTAATCAGTTAGTTGCCGATGGTATGAACCCGGAGCAGGCAGCTAAATTTGCCGGGATGCTCGGTAAAGCGGCCACGGCCACCAAAGCGGATATGACTGACCTCGCAAAAATGACCTACGCCTTTAGCGATGCGCTGAAAATTACCGATGCGAAAGAGCTGGAGCAGGCGTTTGGGATTGCGGCAACCGGGGCTAAGCTAGGCTCGTTTGAACTAAAGGATATGGCGAAAGCGTTACCCGGTATGGCCAAAGCCTTCGCTGCACGTGGTATTTACGGCAAAGACGCCATAACCCAGATCGTCGCCAGTCTGGAAGTTGGTAAAGGCAGCGGCTCAGCGGAAGAGGCCGTCACCAATATGTCAAACTGGCTGGCGGCGATGGGGCGCGGAGATACTATCCAGAAATATGCTAAAGCCGGGGTGGATTACCAGGGGTCAATGCAGAATTACGTCGCTCAGGGCTTTTCACAGTACGAAGCCTCGCTGATGATTGCCAACCGTTTCATTGACGGTAAAGGTAAGGCGTTTTTACAGCAATGGAAAGCAGCAGGATCAAGAGGCGATCAGGAAGGCCAGCAGAAACTAATGGAGGCATTTGGTCTGGCAGAAGTCTTCACTGATATCCAGACCGTTAACCATTTACTGTCAATGCGTCAGGGCTGGAATAAATACCTTTCCAGCAAGCAGGAAATGAATACCCCGTCAGCAATGTCTACGCTGGATAAGGATGCTGCAAAACAAAATAATACGCTCGAAGGTCGTTGGCGCAGAACTCAGATTGGTTTTAACGAGGCAGCCATCAGCATTGGTGAGTCACTACGCCCGGCCTTGATCCAACTGGGTGAGACTTTTATTCCTTTAATGGACAGTGTCGGCAAATGGATAGCGGCAAACCCGCAAATCGTCAGCGGCACCATAAAGGTTGTAGGAGCATTACTCGCTTTCAAGATGGCCACTATCGGTCTCAAGCTGGGGCTGAATCTCCTTATTTCCCCCTTTGTTAACGTCTGGAAAAATGCCGTTTTACTGCGGGCCAACTGGCTTCGACTGTCGCTTGCACTCGGTGAAGGCGGTAAGCTCCGCTGGCTGGTGACCGGCTTCAGCGCCGTCGCCAGAGGAGCCAGAACACTGGGTGGTGTGCTGTCAGGTGGGCTGGTTCGCGGCATTATGATCGCCGGGCGGGCCGTTCTCTGGATTGGCCGGGCGCTGCTGATGAATCCCATTGGTCTCGCCATCACCGCCGTCGCGGCAGCAGCTTACCTTATTTATCGCAACTGGGGCGCAGTCAGTAGCTGGTTTAAACAGCGCTGGGCTGACATTAAAGAGGCGTTTAATGGCGGTGTCGTGGGGATTGGTAAGCTGCTGATTAACTGGTCGCCGGTTGGTCTGCTCTATAAAGCCTTTGCGGCTGCGCTGAAATATCTCGGCGTTGATCTGCCAGCGAAGTTCACCGACTTCGGTGGCCATCTTATCGACGGCCTGATTAACGGCATCAAAAACAAATGGGAGTCGCTCAAAACCACCGTCACAGACATGGGCGACAGCGTCGGTGGCTGGTTTAAAGAAAAGCTGGGTATCCATTCGCCAAGCCGGGTATTCATGGGCTTTGGTGACAACATCGCGCAGGGAGCGGCTATCGGCCTGCAACGCACGACACCACAGGCTGCGCTGGCCGGGCAGCGCCTGGCCACTGAAATGACACCGGATGTTCCCCGTATCCCGTCGCCGGAAATCATGGCGGCGGGATATTCAGGTCGTGGCGCAGCTGCAACTGGCGGCGGAGCGTCTGGCGGTATTCAGGTCAGCTTTAATCCTCAGTTTTTCCTCAATGGCAAAGAAACCGCAGCGCCTGACGGGTTGACCGGCACACTGAATATGAGCCTGCATGAACTGGAGAAAATGCTGGAGCGTCTGCTGGCTCAGCAACAACGCAGGAGGTACAGCTAATGTTCGCAGTACTGGGAGATATTGAGTTTGAACTGATTACCTACTGGGACGGTTTCGAGGCGACGTTCGGCGTCGATTATGCGGAGCATCCCCGTATCGAGGGTAAGCCCGGCCTGCAGTTCGTTGGCGATAAGCTCGACGAAATCCAGATAAGCCTGGTCTTCCATCAGCACTATTGTGTGCCCGACGTGGAGCTGGCGAGACTGCGAACGGCCATGAAGGCCCATCAGGCGCTGGCGCTGGTCTTCGGCAACGGTGACTATCGCGGCTGGTTCGTGATTACCGATGTTACTGCGACCAGCGAGCAGACCGACAGCACCGGCAACGTGCTGGCCGTCAACGCCACCGCGTCTCTCCGGGAGTACATCGGCGACCCGAAAAACCCGCTACAGCCATCCGCAATACGCACGCAGGTTCCCGGCGTCGGGGCGGTCTCCGGTGCCGTTCCTTCACCTTCCGGGGTAGCGCAGTACGTCCGCGACGGCGTCAACTACGCCAAACAGGCGCAGTCTGTTCTCCAGACCACCATCAGTGCCGTTCGGGTTGCGCAGAAAATGAAGGATAACCCCGCCGTTGCACTGATCCGCGTACCGGGGCTTATGAGCGGGCTGGGCAACGTGTCCGGGGCGTTGGGTCAAAGCGTTCCGGCATTTAATGCGCTTTCTGAATCCATGCCTGATGCCATCAGTCTGGCCAGAGCCACCAGTGATGCGGCCACGTATGTACAACAGGCACAGTCTTCACTGAGCGGCGTGGACGGCAGCAATATCGCAGCAGCGCTGGATGCCGTTTCCGGGCAGCTTAACTCCGCCAGCACCACCTTCACCCGTATGTCGCCGGGGTTAAGCACCATGGCAGCCAAAATTCTGGCGAGGAGTGTGTGATGTTTCTTGAACATGTCACCCGTGACGGAGAGCGCTGGGACTCTCTCGCATGGCAGTACTACGGCGACCCGCTGGGCTATCCCCGGATAATTGCCGCCAATCCACACGTGGCCATCACGCCGGTGCTGCCCTCCGGGCTGTTGTTACTGATTCCGGTTATCGAGGCTGAAGAAGCCAGTACAGAAGAGGATATTGCCCCATGGCTGAGATAAACAGCACTGCACAAGCCGCATCAGCGTTAACCGGCGTCAGCGATGTTCTGAGTCCGGTGTTCACGCTATGGTATCTGCAGAAGAACATCACCACCGATATCGCCCCCTATGTCACCCGCGTAACCTACAGCGATAACATCAAAAGCGAGTCCGATACCATTGAGGTGGAACTGGACGACACCGATGACCGCTGGCTGGATAAGTGGTATCCGGGCGAGGGTGACACGCTGACGCTGAAAATGGGTTATCAGGGCGAGAAGCTGCTGTCCTGCGGTACGTTCTCTATAGACGAGATCGAGGTGAGTTCGCCCGCGTCCGTTGTCGCTATCCGGGGCGTGGCCACGTCGGTCAACAACGCCCTGCGGACAAAATCCAGTCGTGGTTTCGAGAGCACCACGCTGGCGGCCATCGCCGGACGGATTGCCAAAAAGCATCAGCTGAAGCTGGTTGGCAGTATTGAGTCCATCAAAATTGACCGGGTGACCCAGTATGCTGAAACGGACGTGGGCTTCCTGCGCCGACTGGCCAGCGAGTATGGTTATGCCGTGAAAGTGGTCAGCGACCAGCTGATTTTCTCTCATCTGGCCACGCTGCGCGGTCAGGAGCCGGTAAAACAGTTGAAGCCGCAGGATGTGGCCAGCTTTTCCCTGCGTGACACCATCAACCGCGTCTACAAATCAGCGAAAGTAAAACACCAGAAGAGCAGCGATAAAAAGCTGATCGTTTATGAAGCTGATGGCGGTACCAGCGAAAGCGACAAAAAAACCAAAGGTGGTAAGGTCACCAGTGCCGACTCACTGAAGGTCAACAGCCGCGTCAGCGACCCGGACACCGCACGGATTAAAGCAGATTCGGCGCTGGCCAGGCATAACGAATACCAGCAGAACGGCTCCCTGACGCTGATGGGGACGCCCCAGTTGACTGCAGGCAACAAAATTGAACTGGTGGGTTTTGGTCAGTTATCCGGGCCATGGCTGATAACTACTGCCCGCCATGCGTTTGACCGTAACAGCGGCTACATCACCGAACTGGAAGTGGCACGAGGGCCGGTTACGCAGGGCAAAGCGAAGAAAGGTAAAAAGACCGGAAAAACCCAGACGCTGACCGTCTATAAACCGGACGGCAGCACGTCCACGGTAATAAAGGAGAAAAAATAATGACAGGCGTCACCCGTCAGGTCGGTACGGTCAGCGCCGTCGATGCCGACAAGGTTCAGGCCCGCGTTCGTCTGCCGGAATGCGATAACCTGCGCACTAACTGGCTTAACGTGCTGCAGCGCAATACCCAGGATAACAAGGATTACTGGCTCCCTGACGTGGGGGAGCAGGTTGAAGTGCTGCTCGATGCCAACGGCGAGGATGGTGTCATTCTGGGCGCGGTGTACTCAGAAGTCGATAAACCGCCGTTCAGCGACAAAAATGTCCGGGGCACGAAATACGCGGATGGCGCAGAGTTCAGCTATAACCACGCGACCCATACGCTGACGGTCAAAGGTGGTATCGAGCATGTGGTGATCGAGGTTGCGGTAGGTATCAGCCTGAAGGGAAAAACCATTGATTTGACCGCTGACACCACCAGTAAGCGTCTCATCCAGACCGTCTTTTATTTTTGCCCGCGTTTCCTACCATGGACACTTTCGCGAACATGGACACTACCGTGGACAAAAATACGCCTTACACCAGAAGACCATGGATCTTCACAGCGCTGAGCCTGCGCTTTAATGAGGCTCTGACTTACCGTGAAATAGCAGAACAACTGAACCTTAGCTCATCTGCCATACATAAAATGTTCACGCGTTTTCGACGAACCGGAATTAACTGGCCATTGTCGGAAGAATACACGCCTGAACGCCTGGAGGAAGAGCTCTATGCCTTCAATCTTGAGACAAATCTTCCTGTAAAAAAACGCCGGCCGGACTGGCCTCTGGAATTCAAAATTCGCATGGCGGAGCTGACCCTGCAGCCGGACGCCTGTGTGGCTCAAATTGCCCGTGAGCATGGCATTAACGATAATCTGCTGTTCAACTGGCGCAATCTGCATCGTCAGGGGCTACTGGATCCGGCCAACAGAGCGACTCTGATTCCGGTTACTATGGAGCCTGTTGTCCCTCCGCCCAGGCAAAACGGCGTCGTATCAGCAGACCTGCCACCGGTCATCAGCTGCAGGCTGACGTTGCCAGGTGGAAGCCTCAACCTGACTGGCCCGCTGACGCCTGAACTTCTGCGCGCACTGGTCAGCGAACTCAGGGAGGGTGAGTCATGATTAGCTTTCCGGCAGGTTCGCGGATCTGGCTGGTTGCTGGCGTGACAGATATGCGCTGTAGCTTCAACGGGCTGGCAGCGAAAGTGCAGAACACGCTTCGCACCGATCCGTTCAGCGGTCATCTGTTTATCTTTCGCGGTCGTCGCGGCGACATGATAAAGGTGCTGTGGGCCGACCGGGACGGCCTGTGCCTGTTCACCAAACGACTGGAGCGGGGGCGCTTCGTCTGGCCGGTGACCCGTGACGGAAAAGTGCATCTGACGCCTGCGCAGCTCTCCATGCTGCTGGAAGGCATTAACTGGAAGCACCCACAGCGGACTGAACGGCCTGGCCTGCGGATATAACCTGCTGTAAAATGGGGTTATGGACGCATCCCTTCCCGATGAAAACGCCCGGCTCAGGGCGCTGCTGCTGGAGCAGCAGACCACCATCCGCAAAATGGCGGAGTATAACCGCCTGCTCTCACAGCGGGTGGCGGCGTACGCCAGCGAAATCAACCGGCTGAAGGCGCTGATCACTAAGCTTCAGCGCATGCAGTTCGGCAAAAGCTCCGAAAAGCTGCGTGAGAAAACGCAGCGCCAGGTGCGCGAGGCTGAAGAGCGCATCGGCGCCCTGCAGGAGGAGATGGCTGAGGCGCTGGGTGAGCAGCATGACCCGGTGGTTCCGCAACCGCTGCGCCAGTCTTCTGCCCGTAAACCATTACCGGCCACACTCCCCCGCGAAACCCGCACGCTGTCGCCGGCAGAAACCGCCTGCCCGTCGTGCGGCGGAGAGCTCAGCGCGCTGGGCTGCGACGTATCGGAGCAGCTGGAGCTCATCAGCAGCGCCTTTAAGGTTATCGAAACGCAGCGGCCAAAACTGGCCTGCTGTGGATGTGACCACATCGTTCAGGCGACCATGCCGGCAAAACCCATAGAGCGCAGCTACGCGGGTCCCGGGCTGCTGGCGCGCATCGTCACGGCAAAGTTCGCAGAGCACACGCCTCACTATCGTCAGTCAGAGATATACCGGCGTCAGTGCGTGGAGCTGAGTCGTGCCACACTGGGGCGCTGGTCCGGTGCGGTCAGCGAACTGCTGGAGCCGCTGTATGACCTGCTGCGCCAGTACGTGCTGATTCCGGGCAAGGTGCATACCGACGATATCCCTGTGCCGGTTCAGGAGCCGGGCAGCGGTAAAACCCGCACGGCCCGGCTGTGGGTCTACGTGCGGGACGACCGTAACGCGGGCTCACCGCTTCCCCCGGCGGTGTGGTTCGCGTACTCGCCGGACCGTAAGGGGATACATCCGCAGCAACACCTTGCCGGATACAGCGGTATCCTGCAGGCCGATGCTTACGGCGGCCACAACGCACCGGACGAAGACGGCCGGAACGCCGAAGCGGGCGGCATGGCGCACGCCCGGCGAAAAATCCATGACGTTCACGTCCGCACACCGACCGACGTCACAACCGAAGCGCTGAAGCGCATCGGTAAACTGTATGCCATCGAGGCGGAGATACGCGGCAGCCCGGCAGAGGAGCGGCTGGCGGTCCGGAAAGAGCAGACGGTCCCGCTGATGCAGTCGCTGTACGACTGGGTACAGGCACAGATGAAGGTGCTGTCGCGCCACTCGGATACGGCGAAGGCGTTCTCGTACCTGCTGAAGCAGTGGGATGCGCTGAACCTGTACTGCAGCAACGGCTGGGCCGAGATAGACAATAACATCGCAGAGAACGCGCTGCGTGGCGTTGCCCTGGGGCGGAAAAACTGGCTGTTCGCGGGTTCAGACGCGGGCGGGGAACGTGCTGCGGTACTGTACTCGCTGATCGGCACCTGCCGGCTTAACGGCGTGGAACCGGAGGCGTGGCTGCGTTACGTCATCGGTCATATCCAGGACTGGCCGGTGAACCGGGTCCGTGATCTGCTGCCCTGGAAGGTCGATCTCACTTTTGTCTGAGCGTCAATACGGTCTGGATGAGACGCTTACGGCCAGTTTGATACGCTCGCGGAGCCTGTCATTGTCTTCCTGCTCAGAACCGCCAGAACTGGCCGCCAGATTGGTCACCTGCAGGTCGACGTTATCAATCTCATCGAGCAACTGGCTGACCTGCGCAGGTTGCCAGCCGTTGCCAGCGGCTCCCGGTTCGGTACAGGTGGCCGTGGCATTGACCAGCAGCAATCCGGCTTTCAGCACCACGTCCGTATCGGTGGCAAAAATAATGCTGTCGGAAGCGCTGACGCGGGTGCCTGCCGGAATCAGCACATCAATGGCCAGCGCCTCATCCACGGAGAACTGGAGCGTGGTCGTGGCAGGCTGCGCGGCAAGACGGTATACACCGACCAGTTCACCGAGGTAATCAATCATCGGCTCACGGGCAAAGGCGACCAGATTCTGTTTGGCTGCTTCCTGCGCCGCTACCCTGACCAGCATTTCGCGGTAGGCCCACAGGTCAATCAACAGGCGCTCAGCCTGAGCGGGGTACAGCGTTTTGCCGGTTGCGGCTTCGTACTGTGCAATCATTTCAGCCGTGATTTTATCGGCATTGCGTTCAATAAAGTCGGGTTCTGTCAGCGCCATAGCAACTCCTGAGTCCGGGTCTGTCCGTCAGAGCCTTTCCAGCTCACCCGGAGCGTAAGATGTTCGCCGTCGACGGCGGGTTTTACCGACATCAGCTGGCAGCGAGGCTCCCAGCGGCGGATGGCATCGACGGATTCGCGCACCACATGCGGGATAGCCCGGTCGATGGGCCAGTCGATATAAAGATGCAGATTGCTGCCGAACTCCGGGCGATGCGGGTCGCTGCCGCGAGGAGTACGCAGGATGATTTGAATGGCCTGCCAGATATCATCCAGCCCCCGGACGATTTCGCCAGGGGCCTGCAGGGCCGGTTGCCAGAATACTGAGGTTGTTTTCATGGGGGCAGTATTGCCCCTGTGCGGGAACGCCGATATTAAAGGCGTTTAAGAAGGTCAGTGGGAGTGGTGATTGGAGTTCTGGCCGTCAGCAAAAATGTTACCTGTCGCATGGGCGTTCCCGTTGATTTCAAAGTTGCCGTTCACCGTGGTGGTGGTAAGCGTCTCATCCAGACCGTATTGACGCTCAGACAAAAGTGAGATCGACCTTCCAGGGCAGCAGATCACGGACCCGGTTCACCGGCCAGTCCTGGATATGACCGATGACGTAACGCAGCCACGCCTCCGGTTCCACGCCGTTAAGCCGGCAGGTGCCGATCAGCGAGTACAGTACCGCAGCACGTTCCCCGCCCGCGTCTGAACCCGCGAACAGCCAGTTTTTCCGCCCCAGGGCAACGCCACGCAGCGCGTTCTCTGCGATGTTATTGTCTATCTCGGCCCAGCCGTTGCTGCAGTACAGGTTCAGCGCATCCCACTGCTTCAGCAGGTACGAGAACGCCTTCGCCGTATCCGAGTGGCGCGACAGCACCTTCATCTGTGCCTGTACCCAGTCGTACAGCGACTGCATCAGCGGGACCGTCTGCTCTTTCCGGACCGCCAGCCGCTCCTCTGCCGGGCTGCCGCGTATCTCCGCCTCGATGGCATACAGTTTACCGATGCGCTTCAGCGCTTCGGTTGTGACGTCGGTCGGTGTGCGGACGTGAACGTCATGGATTTTTCGCCGGGCGTGCGCCATGCAGGCCGCTTCGGCGATACGGCCGTCTTCGTACAGTGCGTTGTAGCCGCCGTAAGCATCGGCCTGCAGGATACCGCTGTATCCGGCAAGGTGTTGCTGCGGATGTATCCCCTTACGGTCCGGCGAGTACGCGAACCACACCGCCGGGGGAAGCGGTGAGCCCGCGTTACGGTCGTCCCGCACGTAGACCCACAGCCGGGCCGTGCGGGTTTTACCGCTGCCCGGCTCCTGAACCGGCACAGGGATATCGTCGGTATGCACCTTGCCCGGAATCAGCACGTACTGGCGCAGCAGGTCATACAGCGGCTCCAGCAGTTCGCTGACCGCACCGGACCAGCGCCCCAGTGTGGCACGACTCAGCTCCACGCACTGACGCCGGTATATCTCTGACTGACGATAGTGAGGCGTGTGCTCTGCGAACTTTGCCGTGACGATGCGCGCCAGCAGCCCGGGACCCGCGTAGCTGCGCTCTATGGGTTTTGCCGGCATGGTCGCCTGAACGATGTGGTCACATCCACAGCAGGCCAGTTTTGGCCGCTGCGTTTCGATAACCTTAAAGGCGCTGCTGATGAGCTCCAGCTGCTCCGATACGTCGCAGCCCAGCGCGCTGAGCTCTCCGCCGCACGACGGGCAGGCGGTTTCTGCCGGCGACAGCGTGCGGGTTTCGCGGGGGAGTGTGGCCGGTAATGGTTTACGGGCAGAAGACTGGCGCAGCGGTTGCGGAACCACCGGGTCATGCTGCTCACCCAGCGCCTCAGCCATCTCCTCCTGCAGGGCGCCGATGCGCTCTTCAGCCTCGCGCACCTGGCGCTGCGTTTTCTCACGCAGCTTTTCGGAGCTTTTGCCGAACTGCATGCGCTGAAGCTTAGTGATCAGCGCCTTCAGCCGGTTGATTTCGCTGGCGTACGCCGCCACCCGCTGTGAGAGCAGGCGGTTATACTCCGCCATTTTGCGGATGGTGGTCTGCTGCTCCAGCAGCAGCGCCCTGAGCCGGGCGTTTTCATCGGGAAGGGATGCGTCCATAACCCCATTTTACAGCAGGTTATATCCGCAGGCCAGGCCGTTCAGTCCGCTGTGGGTGCTTCCAGTTAATGCCTTCCAGCAGCATGGAGAGCTGCGCAGGCGTCAGATGCACTTTTCCGTCACGGGTCACCGGCCAGACGAAGCGCCCCCGCTCCAGTCGTTTGGTGAACAGGCACAGGCCGTCCCGGTCGGCCCACAGCACCTTTATCATGTCGCCGCGACGACCGCGAAAGATAAACAGATGACCGCTGAACGGATCGGTGCGAAGCGTGTTCTGCACTTTCGCTGCCAGCCCGTTGAAGCTACAGCGCATATCTGTCACGCCAGCAACCAGCCAGATCCGCGAACCTGCCGGAAAGCTAATCATGACTCACCCTCCCTGAGTTCGCTGACCAGTGCGCGCAGAAGTTCAGGCGTCAGCGGGCCAGTCAGGTTGAGGCTTCCACCTGGCAACGTCAGCCTGCAGCTGATGACCGGTGGCAGGTCTGCTGATACGACGCCGTTTTGCCTGGGCGGAGGGACAACAGGCTCCATAGTAACCGGAATCAGAGTCGCTCTGTTGGCCGGATCCAGTAGCCCCTGACGATGCAGATTGCGCCAGTTGAACAGCAGATTATCGTTAATGCCATGCTCACGGGCAATTTGAGCCACACAGGCGTCCGGCTGCAGGGTCAGCTCCGCCATGCGAATTTTGAATTCCAGAGGCCAGTCCGGCCGGCGTTTTTTTACAGGAAGATTTGTCTCAAGATTGAAGGCATAGAGCTCTTCCTCCAGGCGTTCAGGCGTGTATTCTTCCGACAATGGCCAGTTAATTCCGGTTCGTCGAAAACGCGTGAACATTTTATGTATGGCAGATGAGCTAAGGTTCAGTTGTTCTGCTATTTCACGGTAAGTCAGAGCCTCATTAAAGCGCAGGCTCAGCGCTGTGAAGATCCATGGTCTTCTGGTGTAAGGCGTATTTTTGTCCACGGTAGTGTCCATGTTCGCGAAAGTGTCCATGGTAGGAAACGCGGGCAAAAATAAAAGACGGTCTGGATGAGACGCTTACCACCGCTATAAAGGGACACCGTGGTCAATCCGGGAAATTATCCGCCGTTTCGGCTTCGGAGAAGTGGATCTGATTGAAGGCACTGGTCAGATCGGCTACGACGGCAAACACACTTACAACGGGCTTTTCGTCCATGGAGATGCTGAAGCATGGGCGGTTTATCGCGTCATCCTTCAACAGCCCATCACTAACGATCAGGCGGCGCTGTTACGTCAGACGCTGGCAGCCTTTGCTCCGGCCCGCTGCCATCTGGCGAGCCTGGAGTATCAGTCTGTCGCTATTCGCTACAACAACACCGTCAACTATGACGGCAGCTATAACCACGGGAGCAGTTAACTATGGCAAACCTACCCGAAACCCCGCAGTGGGAAGAAGGCGTCTACCAGATTGAGGTCTCTGACCCCGTTCTGGGGGGGGCTGACGGGATATCTAACCGTCAGGCTAAACAGCTGGCCAGCCGTACTTCATACCTGAAACAACAGGTTGAAAAAGGCGGTGCAGACCTTGAGAAACACATTGCGGCAGTTGACCCGCATACCCAGTACGCACCGAAAGCCAGCCCGACATTCACCGGCACGCCAACAGCGCCCACGCCTGCAAATAGCGACAACAGCAAGAAACTGGCGACGACGGAGTTTGTGGCCAAAGCACTTGCGGCGCTTGCAGGCAGCGCCCCTGAGACGCTGGATACCCTCAAAGAGCTGGCTGATGCCCTTGGTAACGATCCAAACTTTGCAACCACGGTACTGAATAATCTGGCGGAGAAGCTGGCCAAAGACCAGAACGGCGCAGATATTCCTGACCCGGCGCTCTTTGTCAAAAACCTTGGTTTAGGAGAAGGCTCTGCTGTTATCGGTTCACCGTTCCCCTGGCCGCACGCGAAAATGCCAAACGAACTGTTTCCCTCAATGTCTGGCATGGTCTTTCTGAAAAGTAACGGGGCCAGTTTCAGCGGCACACTGTACCCAAAGCTGGCGCTGGCTTATCCGGCGCTTAAGCTGCCTGATCTGCGCGGGGAGTTTATTCGTGGCTGGGATGACGGGCGCGGCGTTGACACCTACCGCTCTTTAGGTTCCGCGCAGGCATCAACGGGCCTGCGAACCGCTGCTGTTGATTACCCTGGCATTGATGCGACAACTTCTGGTGCTACCGTAGGCACGGCCTTCAATCAGCCTGATTCAGTCACGAAGGCACAACCAGGGGATGCGAAAAATCCTGATAACGGCAAATTAGGCGCGGTACTCAGTGACAACTCAATCCAGGCAACTCAACTGCAGGCAGGCATTCCGGGCGGCTCTGTTTGGATCACAACGCGCCCGCGCAACGTGGCGTTTAACTACATCGTGAGGGCCGCATAATGGCAAAGGTGAAACTTGATGAAAACGGGCTGGCAAAAACTGACGGCACGCTGACGGTTTATAATTTTGATGAGGTAAGCGGAGAGTTTACTGGTTCAAATGATGAGTATCTGGCGCAAGGGGTTGGTCTGCCAGCTAATGCCTGCACCACCGCGCCACTGATTACTGATTCCGGGCATGTAGCGCTTTATATCAGTGGCTGCTGGCAGGCAGTTGCCGATCATCGTGGGGAAACAGTGTATTCAGTCAACGACGGAAAAGCAGTGCTGATTGATCTGCCCGGTGATTATCCGGCAGACACTACGCCGCTGAAACCTGCAACTGCCTGGGATAAATGGGATGGTGAGAAATGGGTAACTGATCCAGTTGAAGAGAAAGCGGCAGCCATCAAAGAAGCCAGAGAACTGCAGGCCGCACTGATTGCGGAAGCGAACAGCATTACGCAGGCATGGCAGACGCAACTTCTGCTCGGAATTATTACGGACGAAGACAAAGCCACGTTGACAAAATGGATGAAATATATTCAGTCGGTGCAGGCGATTGACATTAATAATGCGCCGGACATTATCTGGCCGCAGAAACCTTAATAAAAGGCCCGCAAAGCGGGCTTTATTTTTAGTTGGGCTTTTCAGTCCACTCAATATCCGGCGCTTTCGACGTATCAACAGCCTGCACTGCCCTGATGTATCTCATCCATGAGATCAGACTGGCTCTGTCTTCATCGCTGATAATGCCTAACTGTAGCTCCATCTGCCAGAAGCTGATTATTGTCTGAGCTTCCGCCAGTAGTGAAGCTTTCTGCTGTTCTGCCGCTTCAATAGGATTGTAATTCTTTTGCAAATATTGAAACGCCGCAGCGGTGCCATTTATCTCACGGAAATGGTCGCATTTATCGCGCGGCGCATCACTCAGCGGTAAGCCAACGTACGCCGCAGATTGATCGTCTGCAAACGCTGATCTATCGTCGCGACCAGTTGCAGAAAGTCGAAGGCATGGATGTACCGGGCAAAGCTGACGCGCTGGGTATGGGTTGGGTGTATATGGAGCCAAAAGACGGACGCCCTGGCATTATTCAGAAAACTGGCGGAGGCGGCGGCTTTATTACCTATATGGCGATGGTGCCGCAGCATAACGTCGGAGTATTTGTCGTCGTTACGCGTTCGCCGCTGACCCGTTTTACGCCGATGAGCGATGGAGTCAATAATATGCTGGCCGAGCTGGTTGGCAACCAAACCGGGTCACCCATGATGGTACAGGCCATGCGTTAACGCTGTTGCGTGGCTGAATTTGACTGGCTCACCCATAACGTGGGCCAGTCATCGCTGCTGTGCCATGCATCGCAGGTTGTCTCCTGTGCATATTCCGCCAGCACGAAGTTGTTGCCATCAAACTGCCAGCGCGTTGCCGTTCCACAGTCTCCCAGGCCACGCCCTTTACTAAAGGTATACAGCAAACCGGTTGCCGCATCATATTCCGCATTAATCAGTTCAAGCTGACGTTCATTCGTCGTCGGCGGCGTAAAGGGCAACGTCAGGCTAATGCCGCGTGCGATATAAGGCTGGGTACGCGTCACTTCAAACGCCAAATCGATCATGTTATAAGCGCCCATTTCGCAACTCACCAGCAGCAAAGCTTTATGGTCAGTTAATGGCGAAACGCTGACTTCACGCCGCATGGGATCAAGAGAACAGGAGTCAGTATTGATGCGCCAGGTGCCATAATCAATTAAGCCGCTGGTTTCTTCACGCGTAAGGGCTGCCGGTTGCTGTGGTGTCGGGGGTAAGCGTGGCAGCGCGGGCTGTGGCGGCACATCCCAGCTAGCGCGGTCACCACGCTTTACCCAGGCGCTCATGCCGTTAACCCGCCCTTGTATATCGTCCATTAGCAGTAGCGCAGCTTTCATACCACGCAGCGAAATCAATGCCCTGGGATCAAAAGTAAGTTGCAGACTTTTTGCTTCTATCACCAGATCAAGAAACTCATCAACGGCGATAGCATTACTGGTAGCGAGATGATGTGGCTCGACCGTCCAGTGTTTCAGATCGGGTCGCAGGCGGCGTTGGTCAATGAGCAGATTGTCTTTCAGCGCCCCGCCGGGTAACTCACCGCTGTAGGCACTGCCGTAGTCGATACGCAACAAGGGGCGATCGTTCACCCCCGCATGGCGCGAAATCGTCATCACTAATCCATTGTCGCCCGGAATATTGCGTACCACGCAAAAGGCCGCATTGTTACAGGTCATCTGCCAGTCAGAAAATGACTTTTGCAGCGGAGCGGCCCGTACGCTGGCAACAAAAAGAAAAGACAATACAAACAGCGTCTTCATCCAATACGACATTAATAAAACCGGTCCCCAAATTTTTAGAGTGGAGATGATAGCGCAACAGCGAACCTGGCGAAGCCCGGAAAATGTGACCCCGCCCAGAAAGCATCGTTAACTGCTTAAAAAACGTTCAGCGTCACGTCATATCGTAAAAGTGAAGCACAGGAAATCATCATCGTCATTGCCGCTAACGCGCTCAATCGGATTCCTCGGACAATTCATCGTCACGAATTGGTCAAATCGGCGTCAACGGCCAAAAACAGTCATAGTATAGACACTCTTTCTTGCGGGTTATTCCTCAGGTTCGATCATGAAGGCTGACGCGGAAAATAGATTGCTGACGCCAAAAAAAGAGTCACAAGCCAGTTCGCCACACGCAGCAGACAGCCTGCTAATGCGCATATCAGGCATGGCTGGCGAAACGCGGGGCCAGAGGGTGTGCCTCAGCAGGTAGAGCACGCAGACGCGGCATATTTAATGCCGCCCTACGCGAACGAGTGGAAGGTTTGCAGACGCACCCGGCAATGTGGTGCCGGGCGAAGGCGTTAAGGAGTGAGCCAACCGACAAGTTGGGCGTGTTGCAAAAGCATGATGGTTTTACCATCGCGGATGCGCCCATCTTTTACCATCGCTAACGCGTCAGGAAAAGTGAGTTCCAGTACGTCGATAACTTCATCATCAACGCCGCCACCTGCATTGGCACGCAGCGAATCATTATACTCAGCCGCAAAAAAGTGAATCATTTCAGTGACGCCGCCTGGCGACATATAGCATGCGTAGAGTTTTTCCACCTCGCCCACCGCATAACCCGTTTCCTCAATGGCTTCTTTACGGATGCAATCTTCCGGCGAGTCGTCGTCGAGTAGTCCGGCACAGGCTTCAATCAGCATGCCGCTTTCATTGCCGTTGACATAGGTCGCGATACGGAACTGGCGCGTCAGCACTACGCTATTTTTTTCACGGTTATAAAGCAGGATAGTCGCACCATTGCCCCGGTCATACACCTCGCGTTTGTGACGCAGCACGTCACCCGCTTTGTCGGTGAGTTCATACGTGAAGTTGCGCAGAACAAACCAGTTCTCGGACAGTAATTTCTCTTTGATAATATTGATCTTTAATGACATGCGTTCTCCGCATTTTTGAAGGGAGCTTCACATCTTAGGACGCCACACACCGAAAAACTATCTGAAATGTGATGTAGCGCACCATAAGTTGGGTGCGCTGACCCGCTTAAAAACCGTTGGGATTATTTTTCCTGTTCGTTAAAGGGTGCGCGATGCCTTTATGACAGGCGATACAGATTTGTCCGGTTGCTACTACACTGGCATGGATGTTAGCGGCAACGGTTTTCTGCTGGGTGAAATCTCTCTCTTCGAAGTTGTGGTAGTTTCGACACGCCTGCGAATGATTTTTCTTCATAGCATGATGCCGCCCTTATCTCAGTAACAGAGTGCTATCACGCAAAATAAGCCAACCATTTACCGGGAAATATCATTCAAAGGGCATCTTTCCCAAAACTGGATTAAATAAAGTGGAAATGGCATGAGGTAGGATCAAAAAAGCCAGCCCGAAGGCTAGCTAAAGCGCGTTTATGGCCGTTTAGCGCGACGCTTCATCAACCAGTTTGATCGAACTGGCATCATCCTGGCTATGCAGATGATCGTGTTCCGTCTGTGCAATAGTATTTACGCGCTTACGCACGCCAAACCAGCCGAGCACCAGAACCACCGCAATCAGGGGGATAGACGCAATGGTATAAGTGCCGTTCGGGTAGTCAAAAGCCATTAATACCAGCACGCTAAACAGGAACAGCAGCGTCAGCCACGAGGTGAATGGCGCGCCAGGCAGTTTGAAGCTGACATCGTCCGCTTTGCCTTCTTTGATCGCCTTACGCAGGCGCAGCTGGCACACCACGATAAACGCCCATGAAGAGATAATGCCCAGCGAAGCGATATTCAGCACTATTTCAAACACTTGCGAAGGGACATAATAATTCAGCACCACGCCGATAACGTACACACCAATAGTGACCAGGATTCCGGCGTAGGGTACTTGCTGGCCGCTCATTTTCGCCATGAATTTCGGCGCCGATCCGCCCATCGACATAGAACGCAGAATGCGGCCGGTTGAATACAGCCCTGAGTTCAGGCTCGACAGCGCTGCGCTCAATACGACAATATTCATTATGCTGCCAATATAAGGCACGCCGAGTTTAGAGAAGAAAGTGACAAACGGACTTTGTCCCGCCTGGTAGGCATTCCACGGCAGCAGCAGTACCAGCAGTACCACCGAACCCACGTAAAAAAGGCCAATACGCCAAATCACGCTGTTAATGGCTTTCGGCAGCATGGTTTTTGGATCTTTACATTCGCCTGCCGCCGTTCCCACCAGCTCAATCGAGGCGAAGGCGAACACCACACCCTGAATTAACACCAGCGCCGGTAACAAGCCGTGCGGAAACAGCCCGCCATTATCGGTTATTAAATGGAAGCCGGTGGTGCTGCCAGCCAGCGGTTTGCCTGTGCCCAAAAACACCACGCCGACCACCAGGAACACCACAATCGCCAGCACTTTGATTAACGCAAACCAGAACTCCATTTCAGCGAACCATTTAACGCCAATCATGTTCATGGTGCCGACAATCGCCAGCGCGCCCAAAGCAAAAACCCATTGCGGTACATCACCAAACGCGCCCCAGTAATGCATATAAAGTGCAACGGCGATAATATCGACAATACCGGTCATGGCCCAGTTGACGAAGTACATCCAGCCCGCTACATAGGAGGCTTTCTCACCAAGAAACTCACGCGCGTAAGAAACGAAATTACCACTGCTTGGACGGTGTAAAACCAGTTCGCCCAGGGCGCGTAAGATAAAGAATGAGAAGATCCCGCAAACCAGGTAGATGGTTGCTAAGGCAGGACCGGCCGCTTGTAAACGCGCCCCCGCGCCGAGGAACAAGCCAGTGCCGATAGCTCCCCCAATCGCAATCATTTGTACGTGACGGTTACCCATCGCTTTCTGGTAGCCGGTATCGTGAGAGTTCAGCCAACGTCTTTTCGCAGCGCGCATCTCGGCTGCGGTTTTTTTAGTAGATTTCATAGCCTTCCTGTTTGTCCTGACCATCAATCCACGGCAAAACCAATCGATTGCGTTGAGCCGTGCGAAAGGGGTATTTTCCTCTGTGCGCCTGCCTGTGAGTGAGGCCATAGCAGCGCGGGAATTTACGGCGATGAATCCTACCCGTTCTGCATGAACGAAGCAAAATATACCGCGGGGATGCACAGAATGATTTGTAAGAATGATTGGTCATACACAAAAAAACCGGCCACTGGCGGGCCGGTAAAAATGACAGGAAGGGAAAACAGAAAGAAATTTAGCGATAGATTTCTGCCGTGCCCGTCCACAAGCTGGAGTCGCCTAGGTTATCAACCCCAATAACACGATAATGGCTGGCTCCTCTCTCTGCTGCTTTTTGCGAAAGCTGTTCGGTGGCGTCATCTATAGAACCCCGTATACTGGAAACGGATACGCTCCCTAAACTTTGCATGCTTTGCGCCTGATCGCGGTCAATTGGGGTCGCGGCAAAAGACGAGAACGAAGCGGCGGTCAGTAGGGCACCGGCCAGAACTGCAGTCAGTTTTTTCATGGGAGACTCCTCAGTGAAACCTTTTTGTTTATTCCGATTGAATTATTAGCGACGCAATGAAAGCGAACATCAGCGCAATGTAAAGCTATTTAACTTTTAGCCAATGATGCAGACACAATCCTGGGAAAGGTCAGATTTGGTTGTTTTTCACTCAGCACCTAATCGTCTGTTTGCTTTTTGAAGGGGAATAGCCTGGCGCGCAATTTCTCCTCCTTATAAACTCGCGCCAGCATCAGGAATACCAAGGTGTTTGTGAAACGTTCCGTAACCCACAGCATTGCTCAGGCGCTTATCGCCATTGTGCTGTTGTCATTATTAAGTACCGGCCTGGCGTTAATCACCCTTTTCAGTAGTCTGCGCGACGCGGAAGTCATCAATCTGGCCGGTTCGTTACGTATGCAAAGCTATCGCCTGGCGTGGGACGCTGCGCATGAACCGCAGCAGCTTGTGAGTCATTTAGCCCAATATCAGCAGACGCTGGATGCACCGGCACTAAAAAACCTCAATCGCTTCTGGACCCCACGGGACGTATTCAAATATTATCGCCATCTGCGCCGCGCCTGGCCGCAACTGCAACATAATCTGCAACAAGGTGAAGCTCACCGTTATCAGCAGCAGGTGGCGGTTTACGTCAGTGAAATCGATCGCTTTGTGTTGGGTTTACAGCGTTATGCTGAACTGAAGATGCATCTGGTCGTTGCCAGCAGCCTGCTCGGATTGATTGCCATTGTAGCGCTGACGCTGCTGACCATTCGCTTTACCCGTCAACAGGTGGTTCGACCACTGAACGCGTTGGTGACCGCCAGTCGCTATATAGAGAACGGTAACTTCGCTTTTCCTCCGCTGGTCGTTGCTCAGGAAAATGAATTGCAGATGCTGTCGCAAACCTTTAGCAAGATGGCAATGCGCCTGCAACTACATTATCAACTGCTGGAAAGCACGGTACGTGAGAAAACCGAAGCGCTAACCGAAGCCAACCGTACCCTTTCGCTGCTGTATGAAAGCTCGCAAATGTTAACTGCCAGCCCGCTGCATCCGACGCTTTTTGAAAGCGTACTGGCGAACGTGCTGACGCATGAAGACCTGGCCGCTATCCGGCTGGAGAGTGATCACTTTCTGTTTTGCGCCGGTACTGGTCATCCTTCATTGACATGGCAGCGCGTGCCGTTACGGCAGGACGATCGGCTAACGGGCGAATTGCGCTGGCAGGCTAATCACGACGAGCCGCCGGAAGCCTTGATGCACAGCCTGGCGGCAATACTGGGGCGCGCACTCTGGATTTGGCAAACCCAGAAGCAGTATCAGCAAATGTTGTTAATTGAAGAACGTGCCACCATCGCCCGCGAATTACATGATTCCCTGGCCCAGGCGCTGGCATTTTTACGCATTCAACTCACCCTGCTGCGCCGTACTGTAGACCAGGCAGACAGCGCCGCGCAATTTATCATCGCTGACGTTGATCGCGCGTTATCTGATGCCTACCGTCAGCTGCGAGAATTGCTGGCAACCTTTCGTCTTAGCATTGAGCAAGCCGATTTAGTGGCGGCCATGCAGGCAATGATCGCGTCATTGCAAGAACAGGCTGATGCGCGAATTAGCTTTCATTATCAGTCAGGTTTGCAGAACCTTGATGCACAGCAGCAGGTACATGTTTTACAGATTGCGCGTGAAGCATTACTTAACGCCATTCGTCACGCTAATGCCCAGGAAATTCAGATAGCTTATCAACGTACATCTGAAGGTGAGCATGTACTGACCATTTCGGACGATGGTGTGGGCATTGCCAGTTCTGATGAACCGCCGGGACATTACGGCTTAACGACCATGGCGGAACGGGCCGCGCGTTTAGCGGGCAGTTTAAGCATCAGCGTACAGGCGCAAGGTACACAAATAGCGCTGCGCTTTCCGCCACATCCGGGACGTCCACTTGAATAAAGAGACAAAAAGCGTAACCGCAGACATACTGTGCGCGTTACAGCATCTTTTTACCGGGAGTTAACATGCTGACCTTAATGATTGTGGATGACCATCCGCTGATGCGTCGGGGCATTCGCCAGCTATTAGCGCTGGAGCCGCGGCTGGACATGGTGGCCGAAGCCAATAATGGCACCGAAGCGTTGGCTGAAGCACGGCGGCTGTCGCCAGACGTTATTCTGCTCGATCTGAATATGAAAGGCATGTCCGGGCTGGATACGTTAAAAGCCCTGCGCCACGAAGGTATTGCATCTCGTATCCTGGTGCTGACCGTTTCTGATGCACGCGCGGATATTTACGCCATGGTCGATGCTGGGGCTGATGGGTATCTGCTGAAGGACAGCGAACCAGAGAAGTTGCTCAGCCAGATTATGCAGGCGGCGGAGGGTGAAAAAGTATTCAGTGAAGCGGTGGAAAATTATCTCGCCACCCGTCAATACAGCGCCGATCCGTTTCGCCAGCTGACCGAACGCGAACGGGATGTACTGCAGGAAGTTGCGCGAGGATTATCCAACAAACAGGTTGCCACCACGCTACACATCTCTGAAGAAACGGTGAAGGTACATATTCGCAATCTGCTGCGTAAACTGAATGTGCGCTCCCGCGTTGCCGCTACCGTTATGTGGCTGGAGAATCGTATTAATTAACCTGCCGGGCTGTTTTACACTTTCTCCTTAATTTCTCCACGATTTCCTTACCTGTTGCACGTAGAGTAAGTTACGGCAGAAATATCTGGTTGATAGCATTATTATTCCTCTGCCTGTGCGCATGTTTGGTTGAGAAGCCATTTCCATAATAATGACGATACGCTGCTGAGGAGTGTCGATTCGATGTCGAATTTTTTTATCGACCGCCCCATTTTTGCCTGGGTTCTGGCGATTTTATTGTGCCTGTGCGGCACGCTCGCCATTATCGCTTTACCGATTGAGCAATACCCCGACCTGGCTCCTCCCAATGTTCGTATTACCGCTAATTATCCCGGCGCCTCCGCCGAAACGCTGGAGAATACCGTAACCCAGGTGATCGAGCAGAACATGACCGGCATTGATAATCTGATGTACATGTCCTCGAACAGCAGCAATATTGGCCAGGCACGCATCACCCTGACCTTTACCGCCGGAACCGATCCCGATGAGGCCCGTCAGCAGGTGCAAAACCAGCTGCAATCTGCGCTGCGTAAATTGCCACAGGCCGTTCAGTCACAGGGTGTGACGGTCACTAAAACCGGCGACAGTAATATTTTGATGGTCGCTTTTGTCTCAACTGACGGCAGCATGGACAAGCAGGATATTGCAGATTATGTCGCCAGTAACATTCAGGACCCGCTGAGTCGGGTAGACGGTGTGGGAGAAGTGGATGCTTATGGCTCGCAATATGCGATGCGCATCTGGCTTGATCCCAATAAATTGATTGCTTATGCACTCACCACCGATGACGTGGTAAGCGCCATCGAATCGCAAAATGCGCAGGTGGCAGTAGGCCAGGTGGGCGGCTTGCCTTCAGTGGATAAGCAAGCCCTGAACGCCACGGTGAATGCGCAATCGATGCTGCAAACACCCGAGCAGTTCAAGGCTATCACCTTAAAAAATAATCCCGATGGATCGGTGGTGACGCTGGGAGATGTCTCAGACGTAGCGCCAGGCGCAGAGAAATACGATTACCTTAGCCGCTATAATGGTCAACCCGCTTCTGGCCTGGGCGTGAAACTTGCCTCTGGTGCCAATGAGATGAACACCGACCAGCTGGTGCGCGCCCGCATAGAAGAGCTGTCGCACTATTTTCCCCACGGGCTGGAAGCCAAAGTCGCCTATGAAACCACGCCGTTCGTTAAAGCTTCAATTAAAGATGTGGTGAAAACCTTACTGGAAGCGATCGTACTGGTCTTTGGCGTGATGTATCTGTTTATGCAGAACTTCCGCGCCACCCTGATCCCGACCATTGCCGTTCCGGTGGTACTGTTTGGTACCTTCAGCGTGTTGTACGCTTGTGGTTTTAGTATCAATGCATTAACCATGTTTGCCATGGTCCTGGCAATTGGACTCCTGGTCGATGATGCTATCGTGGTGGTGGAAAACGTTGAACGCATCATGAGTGAGGAGGGATTATCGCCTCGTGCCGCCACGCGAAAATCGATGGGACAAATTCAGGGCGCGCTGGTCGGTATTGCGCTGGTGCTGTCGGCAGTATTTGTACCAATGGCGTTTTTTGGCGGCACCGTAGGCGCTATCTATCGTCAGTTTTCAATCACCATCGTTTCGGCGATGGTATTGTCGGTTTTGGTGGCGATGATCCTGACGCCCGCCTTGTGCGCCACATTGTTAAAGCCCACCCCACAGGGGCATCATCACGGGCGGCGCGGCTTTTTTGGCTGGTTCAACCGCCATTTCAACCGCAATGCTGAACGCTATGAACGCGGCGTTGCCCGCATTTTGTTGAAAGGCGGCCGCTGGCTGTTGCTTTATCTCGCTATTATTGGCGTGATGGCGCTTCTGTTTATTAAGCTGCCTTCTTCATTTCTGCCGCTGGAAGATCGCGGCGTGTTCCTGACCCAGGTGCAATTACCGGCAGGCTCAACGTTGCAGCAAACCTCACGGGTGGTGGCTAAAGTTGAGAATTACTACATGACGCAAGAAAAGGACAACGTATTGTCCGTGTTTTCAACCATCGGCGCTGGCCCTGGCGGAAATGGACAAAACGTTGCGCGTCTGTTTGTACGGTTAAAAGCGTGGGAAGATCGCCCAGGCGCGGATCGCACCTCGTTTGCCATCATTGAACGCGCCACCAAAGCATTCCAGAAAATCAAAGAAGGCCGGGTAATTGCCAGCAGTCCACCAGCCATTACCGGCATGGGCAGCTCATCCGGCTTTGATCTACAGTTGCAGGATCATGCGGGCATCGGTCATACCCAACTGATGGCAATGCGTGACAAGTTGCTGGAAATGGCCGACAACGATAAATCACTGTCGCGCGTGCGCCACAACGGTTTGGATGACAGTCCGCAGTTACAGATTGATATTGATGATCGCAAAGCGCAGGCACTGGGGGTTTCGATTGATACGATCAACGACACCCTTACCACCGCGTGGGGTTCAACCTACGTTAATGATTTTCTCGACCGCGGGCGCGTTAAAAAAGTGTATGTCCAGGCTGCGCCTGAATTCCGCATGCTGCCCAATGACCTCAATAAATGGTATGTCCGCAACAGCAGTGGCAGCATGGTGCCCTTCTCTGCCTTCGCCACCAGCCGCTGGGAAACCGGCTCACCGCGGCTTGAACGTTATAACGGCTACGCATCGCTGGAGATCGTCGGTGAAGCCGCTGCGGGTGTCAGCAGCGGCAAAGCTATGGATGAGATGGAAAAACTGGTTAACGCGCTCCCGCTGGGTGTGGGCTTTCAGTGGACCGGCGCTTCCTATCAGGAACGCCTTTCCGGCTCGCAAGCGCCTGCGCTATACGCCATCTCGCTACTGGTCGTATTTTTGTGTCTGGCAGCGCTGTATGAAAGCTGGTCGATTCCCTTCTCGGTCATGCTGGTGGTGCCGCTTGGCGTGATCGGGGCGCTAATCGCAACCTGGATGCGTGGATTGGAAAATGATGTTTATTTCCAGGTCGGACTGTTAACCGTGGTGGGGTTGTCGGCCAAAAACGCCATCCTGATTGTTGAGTTCGCCAACGAAATTAACAGCAAAGGAGGTGAGCTGACCGAATCGACGCTGGAAGCATCACGTCAGCGTCTGCGCCCTATTTTGATGACTTCGCTGGCCTTTATCTTTGGCGTGTTGCCAATGGCCATCAGTTCAGGCGCCGGTTCCGGCAGTCAGCACGCGGTAGGAACCGGCGTAGTGGATGGGATGATCTCAGCTACCCTGTTAGCGATATTTTTCGTGCCGCTATTTTTCGTTGTCGTACGTCGCCGCTTTCCGCTGCGCGAAAAACCGCAGGGTGAATAAATTAAAAGGCAGCCATTTTTCCTGGCTGCCTTTTTTCTGTGTGTGGTAAGAACTCCAGCAAGCAGGGAAATGCCCTGCTTTTCTCTTCACGTGTTACTTGCGTAACATCGCTTCGATAAACTCTTTCCAGTTTTCCATTTCAATATCAATCATAAAGCCCTCTCTTATTGTGCTGGCAATTTTACGCTTCTTTTTTTGCCAGGTGAATACGTTTACACCTGCTATGACTATCGGCGCTGGTCATTAAAATCTTTATTTTTTAATTTGCTTAGGGATGGGCATTTTAGCAACCTGCTAAATTAACAGGGTTTAATGCATTTTTCGTTCAGTGCCAGGCTAAAAACTCACACTGGACGCATTCTAAAAAAAGCATGCTAAGGAAAGGTGCGGGTATAGCGAGAAGTGAAATCGTTTACGTCGTGCTGACGTTACTCAAATTAACCCTTAGTGCGTTTTTTCTCTGCTGACAGGTGTGATGCCGCAACAGATCACACTATGTTAAACTCGCGCTTTATTTTTATGACGGGATGAAGTGATGACAGCGCACTGGATGATGTTTGGGATAAAGAACTGCGACACGATTAAAAAAGCCCGCCGCTTTTTAGAAGCCGCCCACATCGACTATCGCTTTCACGATTACCGCGCGGATGGGCTGAGTGCTGAATGCTTGCAGCAGTTCATCGACGCGCTGGGCTACCAGAATTTACTGAACACACGCGGCACCACCTGGCGCAAGCTGTCAGAGGCCGAACGCGAAGCTATTACCGATGCGGACAGCGCCAAAACGCTAATGCTGGCGCAACCGGCTATGATCAAGCGTCCGCTGTTGCGTGCGCCAGATGGAACGCTGCTGTCCGGCTTCAGTGAAACCACTTACCAGAACTTTATTCAGGAGAAGTCATAATATGTTTTGTCCGGTCATTGAGCTGACGCAGCAGCTTATTCGTCGTCCTTCTCTCAGCCCCGATGATGCCGGATGCCAGGCGCTGCTGATCGCGCGTCTGGAAGCTATCGGTTTCCATATTGAATCAATGAACATCGACGATACCCTGAACTTCTGGGCCACACGCGGCCAGGGCGAAACGCTGGCATTTGCTGGCCATACCGACGTAGTGCCACCGGGCGATGCCAACCGCTGGATCAACCCGCCGTTTGAACCAACCATTCGTGACGGTATGTTGTTTGGTCGCGGTGCGGCAGACATGAAAGGATCGCTGGCGGCGATGGTAGTGGCAGCCGAGCGTTTTGTTGCCGCGCATCCACATCATCAAGGCCGTCTGGCATTTCTCATTACCTCTGACGAAGAAGCCAGCGCGACCAACGGTACGGTAAAGGTGGTTGAACGCCTGATGGCGCGTAATGAACGACTGGATTACTGCCTGGTGGGCGAACCGTCCAGCACTGAGGTTGTTGGTGATGTCGTAAAAAATGGCCGTCGCGGTTCAATCACCGCCAATCTGACCCTGCATGGCGTACAGGGCCACGTCGCCTATCCACACCTGGCCGATAACCCGGTACATCGCGCCATGCCAGCGCTAAACGAGCTGGTGGCAACGGAATGGGATCGCGGCAATGAATTTTTCCCCCCAACCAGCATGCAGATTGCCAACGTACAGGCCGGCACTGGCAGCAATAATGTGATCCCTGGCGAGCTGTTTGTGCAGTTTAATTTCCGTTTTAGCACCGAATCGACTGATACCACGCTTCGCCAGCGCGTCACGGAACTGCTCGATCGCCATCAGTTACGTTACACCATTGAATGGAAATTATCGGGTCAGCCATTCCTGACTTCGCGCGGCAAGCTGGTTGATGCCGTGATCAACGCGGTCGCACACTATAATGAGATCAAACCGCAGTTGCTCACTACCGGTGGAACATCAGATGGCCGGTTTATTGCGCGTATGGGCGCACAGGTAGTGGAACTGGGTCCGGTAAATGCCACCATTCATAAAATCAATGAGTGCGTGAAGGCATCGGATCTGCAAATGCTAAGCCGGATGTATCAACGCATCATGGAACAATTGATCGCCTGATCGCGGTCATAAGGAGCGGGCAAATGGCGTTTATTAAAGATTACTGGTGGATCCTGGTGATCCTGCTGATGGTAGGTGTGCTCATGAATGTCTACAAAGATCTGAAGCGCATCGATCACAAAAAATACATGGATAATAAGCCGGATCTGCCACCGCATCGTGATTTCAACGATAAGTGGGATGACGATGACGACTGGCCAAAGAAAAAGTGAGTTAACGCGGCCTTTGCCATGGCAAGGGCCGTTTTACATCAGCAGCCGGTGACGTCTGGCGCCTCACCGAAATGGCTGGCGCAGGATGGCAGCACGCTCACTGCCCAGCGCTTCAAGCGCGGCTGCAGCCTGCTGGCGTAACGCAGTAATGATCGCCTTGCGTCCGCTCAATCCCGCCTGCTTCGCCAGCAAGGTTAATTCGTCAGATGCATCGACAGCAGCGCGCAGCAGCGGAACCGGCTGATCTGTTGCCCTTAATAACCGCTTTAAAACCGGCAGACTGGCTTCAAAGGGTCGCAACGCCCAGGCAAACCCCGCGGCCAGTTGTGCATCGTATGCCGTAAACTCTTGTTCATCTGCGGGTAAATCTGCGGATGATAATGTCAGTTTTATATCAATAAACTGCCGTAAAACTGGCCAGTCGCGCGCCAGCTGTTGTGCCGCCGCCTCTTGTAAGCGCTGCCCGGCAGGCGTAATGGCGCACATCGCCATTGCCGCGTAGCAGCCACTGCTGGCCTCACGCTGGCTACCAATGCGCACCAGCGTAAAGCCGCAGGCGCGCCAGAAATGCCAAAGCGCGTCGGTATAACCAAAGCTAATGGAAAAGAAGTCGCATTGCGATTC
Organism: Mixta mediterraneensis; assembly: GCF_014946725.1. Taxonomy (GTDB): domain Bacteria; phylum Pseudomonadota; class Gammaproteobacteria; order Enterobacterales; family Enterobacteriaceae; genus Pantoea; species Pantoea mediterraneensis. Next base: position 326,897 of record NZ_JACFXY010000003.1, on the reverse strand, counting down.
GGCAGCGCGTGCGGCATTAATCAGCGCTAACCCGATGCCCTGACGGCGGCATTCGGCGGCCACCGCAATACGGGTGATGCGCAAAGAACGCAGCATGGCGGCGTCCTTAAATCCGCTGTGTGCTGCTAATGACTGCGCCACCAGATTACCACGCGGCCTTCGCCGACCCGCCCAGACCGCCTGCGCCAGATTGGCCGGTAAATTCCCCTCTTCCACCAGCCACAGTGCGCCTTTTAAGCCCGGTACGTCACCAGCCAGCCACAGATGCATACCGGGAGCATCAAATAAGCGCCGTAAATCCAGTGGCGAAGTGCGGTAGTGCGCGCTGGTCAGTAAGCGATACGCCGCCTCAGGCGGGGCGGGATTGTCAGCCCAGTCAGCAATATCAAACCGTTGAATCAGGGGATCGTTGCTAACCGGCGCAGGCAGCGCATCTTCAAAAATCAGCGCCTGATTTAGCCATTTTTCAAGCGGATCGGCACGTGACCAGCGCAACGGTTCATCCAGAGTGAAACAGGTCACCTGGGGCAGCTCAGCGCAAAATTTCAGCATAAAGCCCCGCCCGGTGCCCTCGTAGCCTTGTACCGTGGTGGACAGTAAGACACGTGGAAAACGCGCGACCAGCGCGTGCAGCAGCGGAGCGGGAATAGCGGCGGCTTCATCAACAATCAGCCAGTCAACATCTGGTGTTATCACCTGTTCGAGAATGGCATCGGGCGCCATAAAGTGATAATGCTCGCCGGCGAAACGCGCTAATACCTCAGTGGAAACTTTTGCCGGGGCGGTGATCAGACAGCGTGTATTTTGCTTAGCCAGCATCCCTGCAAGCGCTGATTTCCCGCGTCCACGCGCAGCGGTTATTACCGCCACCCCCCTGGGCTGATGCAGTAATTGCGAAAGTATGGCGTGCTGTTGCAACGGCGCCTGGCATTGCCAGGCGGGCAACGGTGGTAAGGAGGGAATGTGGCATGGATCGCCCTGACGATGCAGCAATATTTGCTCGTCAGCATTAATCCGTTGCTGAAGATGCCAGATAAAATGTGGCGTTGAAATCGGCTCGGCCACGTCGGCCCAGCGCAGGCTATCGGCATCCGGCTTTTGTGGCCAGTCGTCCCAGGCTGGCACCAGCAATATCAGCCAGCTTCCCGCTTTCAATGTCCCGGCAAGCGCGGCAAAGGCTTCTGCATGAAACCCGTGTCGTGCGTCAAAGATTGCGTGGAGAAATTCCCGCCCAAGCAAAGTGCGCAGCGCACCAGGCGGACAATAAGGGGTAGAAAACAGCGGCGACTCGCTGATACACAGCCAGTCGCCGGTTAGCTCGTCAATCCATTTTTGCGCGCTTAGCTGACACCAGCTCGCTTCACCGCTGATAACACACAGCCGTCGCACCCCCGCCTGCTGCATCTGGCGGCTGATATTTTCACGCGTCATCCGTTACGGGCAAACGTATTGCACTGACCTGGATTACCGCTGTCAAAACCACGCTTAAACCAGGTATAACGCTGCTGAGACGTGCCGTGAGTAAAGCTGTCCGGCACGACGCGGCCCTGGCTTTTTTGCTGCAAACGATCGTCTCCAATCGCTTCCGCCGCGTTCAGTGCTTCCTGCAAATCACCCACTTCGAGCACGTGTTGCTGCTCCATATAATGGCCCCATACGCCAGCAAAGCAATCGGCCTGCAGTTCCATTTTCACGGACAGTTGATTAACCTGGGTCTGATTTGCGTTCTGCTGCATTTCACGCACTTTCGGTTCGATCCCGAGCAGTTTCTGCACGTGATGCCCGACCTCATGCGCAATCACATACCCCTGTGCAAAATCGCCATCCGCGCCAAGCTTGTTTTTCATCTCATCATAAAAGGAGAGATCGATATACACCGTTTGGTCAGCGGGGCAATAGAACGGTCCCATGACTGATTGCCCGGTGCCACAGCCAGTACGCGTCGCGCCGCGATACATCACCAGCTTTGGCGGAACATATTGCTTGTTCATCTGCTGGAACAGGTTGCCCCAGGTGTCTTCGGTGGTGGCGAGGATTACGGAGGTAAATTTTGCCGCCTCGTCCTGATTACTGTTGATACTGCGCTGTTGTTGCTGGCTGGCTGGCGTAACTTGTTCACCCGTTAACAAAGCCGTCAGGTCATAGCCGTAATAACCTGCCACCGCAACGATAATCAGTAGCACGATGCCGCCCTTGCCCCGTGGTAAACGGATCTGGCGTCCGGTCCCATAACCCGACGACTGATCGCGTCGATCTTCTACGTTGTCGCTTTCGCGACGTCCTTGCCAGCGCATGGCTTCACTCCATTTTGTGTTTTGCCTGGATGGCATGATTTTAGTTGCACGCCGGGGTAATCACCAGCTTTACGCCAAAATGAAAGGAGAGCCGAAGCTCTCCTCTCTACACATCAGGTCGTGCGTCAGCCACTCAGTCGAGTTTCACACCCAGACGTTGCGCAACCGCTTCATAAGCTTCGATCAGGCCGCCAAGACTTTGACGAAAGCGGTCTTTGTCCATTTTGTCCATGGTCTCTTTGTCCCACAGGCGTGCGCCATCCGGGGAAAACTCGTCACCCAGCGTCACTTCACCGTTAAACAAACCAAACTCCAGTTTGAAATCGACCAGGATCAGGCCCGCGTCATCAAACAGTTTGCTCAGTACCTCGTTGGCCTTGAAAGTCAGCTGTTGCATGCGTGCCAGATTCTCTTTGCTCACCCAGCCAAAGGTTTCGCAATAAGATTCGTTGACCATCGGGTCATGTTTGGCGTCATCTTTGAGGAAAAGATCGAACAGCGGGGGATTAAGCACCATACCCTCTTCCACACCCAGACGCTTGACCAGTGAGCCGGCCGCACGGTTACGCACTACGCACTCAACCGGTACCATATCCAGCTTCTTCACCAGCGCTTCGTTATCAGAAAGCAGTGCTTCCATCTGCGTCGGAATACCCGCTTCCTGCAGTTTGGTCATAATGAAATGGTTGAATTTATTGTTTACCATTCCTTTACGATCAAACTGTTCGATTCGGGCGCCATCACCTGCTGACGTATCGTTGCGGAATTCGAGTACCAGCAAATCCGGATTGTCGGTGCTGTATACGGTTTTCGCTTTACCGCGATACAACTCAGCTCGCTTTTGCATCTTATTAACTCCAGACATGAAATAACGGGTGTTCAACGGCTTGAGCCGCTGCGGCGACTGCGTCTACGCAATCGTTTACTTCGCCGAGCGCTATTATGCCAAAAACAAAATAAAAAGGCCGGAGAATCTCCGGCCTGGGACAATTTATTTGTTCAGCGCGCCCTGGAACACGGCCACCAGCGCATCATTTTGCGATTGGGTCAGCACATGCCCTTTGGGATCGATAAACTGCAGGCTGCTGCGGTTATCCAGATCGCCGACCTGCACTTTGTAATCACCGTTTGGCAGTTCAGGATCTTTGGCACCTATTTCATCCCATGTACCGCTGCCCGGTGCTTTATAGGTCACGTTCAGGCTGCCCTGCGAGCGGTTGCTGTCCGTAACCTCCATGCCTACACGTTTCATGGCGCCTGGCAGTCGTTGCCATGCCACATTAAACGGGGTACGCAGAACCAGCATTGGCAAGCCGGTATCATCGGCGCCGCTTTGTACATCAATAGTGCCATTGACACGACCTGCTGCAGCGCTTTCACTGGCGGTGTCGATCTTATCCATACCGGTGCTAATATCATTCAGCATCTGGGCGGTATAGCGCTGGATCTGAACCGGTGAAGTAACGGTTTTGCCTGTCTGCTGCAGCTCAAGCAGACGCACGGTCAATACCTGCTGATAGCTTTGCGACTGCACGCTTATCTGATACCGGCCACGATACTGGTTATCTTCATCCGCACGATTCCACTGCACCCAATCCGTAGTCAGCTCCTGGCCTGCATCGTTACGCGACGCAATCGGGAATTTGTAGGACTGCACTACATTAACCACTTGCGACCAGACTGAGCCATGGCTGTTTTCAATCATTAGCGCGCCGGTATTGTTGCTGAACTGGGCACGCGTGCCGTTCATCAGCGCCAGAGGCTGCGCCGGTGGACGGATGTCAAGTTGTTTACCGACCGGTGCATTGCTGGCGGTGCGGGGAACATCGTAATCACCACGCTGTACCGGCAGGATCATACCGGCTGGCGCTTTAAGTTCGTGCAATTCACTGGCTTTCAGATAGGATTCATCACCACTGACCTGACGCTTATAACGTTGATCGCTCGAACATGCCGACAACAGCATCAGCGTGGAAAGCCCCACCACTGTGGCAACTGTTGACCGCTTAACTGAATAATTCATTCATTCTCCCTAAATTATCGCAAACCCGCTTTAACCAGCGCCTGCTCTACCTTTGGCTGGCTTGCTGCTGTCAGTGGCGTCATCGGCAGACGCAGCGTGTCGTTAGCGATTAATCCTAACTGCTTCGCAGCCCATTTTACCGCAATAGGATTGGGTTCACAGAAAAGCGTCTGGTGCAGGTGCATCAGACGCTGATTCAACTGGCGCGCTTCGGCGAAATTGCCCTGCTGTGCCAGCGCGCACAATTCAACCATCTCGCGTGCAGCGACGTTCGCTGTCACAGAAATGATGCCTTTGCCGCCCAGTTGCATGAAGTCCAGCGCGGTAGCATCGTCACCGCTGACCAGGATGAATTCATCATCAACCAGCTCTTGGATCTGATTAACCCGCGATAAGTTCCCCGTGGCCTCTTTGATTCCGATAATATTTTTGATTTCAGCAAGGCGCGCTACGGTTTCCGGCAGCATGTCACAACCGGTACGCGCCGGCACGTTATACAGCATCTGCGGCAGGCTGGTGCTTTCGGCGATAGCTTTGAAATGCTGATACAACCCTTCCTGCGTTGGACGGTTGTAGTACGGCGTGACGGTCAGGCATCCGACCACCCCGGAATTTTCGAAGCGTTTGGTGAGAGAGATACCTTCAGCGGTGGCATTGGCACCCGTTCCGGCGATGACCGGAATCCGTCCGTCAGCCAGTTCCAGCGTCTGTAGCACCACATCGCCATGTTCATCATGGCTCAGCGTGGCTGATTCGCCGGTCGTGCCAACAGAAACAATCGCTGCGGTTCCGCTGGCGACATGATAATCAATCAGTTTTTTCAGACTCGCACGGCAGACATTACCTTTGTCATCCATCGGCGTGATGAGTGCAACAATACTTCCCGTAAACATTGGCGATCCCCTCGACAAACAAGTGCTTCATGGTACGTTTTACGCTTAGTGAAAAGCAAGCAAGCCACGCCATTCCCGCGCTTGTCAGCAGTTTTTTTTATGTTTACCTTATGGTTATTAGCGAATGCACAGGAAATCCCATTTTGCCGCAATCTCAGCCCCACCATTTGGTCATCACCGCGCTGGGTGTTGACCGTCCGGGTATCGTCAATACGATTACCCGCCATGTCAGCAGCTGCGGTTGCAACATTGAAGACAGCCGACTTGCCATGCTGGGGGATGAATTCACTTTTATTATGCTGCTGTCTGGTAGCTGGAACGCCATTACGCTGATCGAATCGACGCTGCCATTGAAAGGTGCCGAGCTGGAATTATTGATCGTAATGAAACGCACCAATGCCAGAGCGCGCCCCCCTATGCCCGATACCGCCCTGGTGCAGGTAGAAGTCCCCGATTCGCCACATATCATTGAACGCTTTACCGATTTAATCGATAAACATCAGATGAACATTGCTGAGCTGGTTTCGCGCATCACCCCTGCTCAACACAATCAGCCCCCCACGCTCTATATTCAAATGACTGCCCACAGCCCAACGCGTAACGAAGGCGGGCCTTTTGAGCAGGCTTTTAATGCGCTCTGTCAGGAATTGAATGCCCAAGGTACACTGCGTCTTTATAGTCTGTCGGACAGAGACAGCGTCGAGCAGATAGCCTCCTCGCGCTAACTGTATTGCGCGCGTGGTAAACCGGAGCTATTTCTCTGCGTTGCTGCATAACGATGAAAAGCTATGCGGTGAAATACCCCTGATGGTAATTTTCCATTTGGCAGTTACGCGCCGGATGGTGTATTACCCACAGCATGATTAAAAAATGGAGAGATGTGATGAATCCACTGAAAGCCGGAGATCCCGCACCGAAGTTTAGCCTGCCCGATCAGGACGGCGAACAGGTCAATTTGACTGACTTCCAGGGACAGCGTGTGTTGGTGTACTTCTACCCGAAGGCGATGACGCCAGGTTGCACCGTGCAGGCTTGTGGTCTGCGTGACAATATGGATAAGTTGAAAATGGCCGGTGTAGAGGTACTGGGTATCAGTACCGATAAGCCCGAAAAGCTGTCACGCTTTATCGAGAAAGAGTTGCTGAATTTCACCTTGCTGTCTGATGAAAATCATCAGGTGAGCGAGCAGTTCGGCATTTGGGGCGAGAAAACCTTCATGGGCAAAACCTATGATGGCATCCACCGTATCAGCTTTTTGATTGATGCGAATGGCAAAATCGAAAAAGTTTTCGACGATTTTAAAACCTCGAATCACCATGACATCGTGCTGGATTACGTTCAGTCTGCCTGATCTCCCCAGGGCGCGGCGATCCTCACTGCTGCGCCCTGTTTTTTAACGACAGGGCGCAGGGAATCAGCGCTAAAAGCAGCTGAGATGGCATTGTTAAGGCGTTACAACATCAGGAAGGCATAACCTTCATTTTGTAGCGTCGCAACGGTGGTTCCGCTGGAAATAGTATGCGTCACCATCGGATCAATCCATTCACGCTCAAGGTGGTGGAAAGCGACTGACTGATCGCAGATTGATACCTGAACCCCGGCTTTTTTCAGCTCGCCGATCAGTTTCAGGTTTGGATTATCCACGCCGTATGCTTTGCGGAATTGATCGTTACTCAGTGCGGCAGGCACCGCATCGCTATTAATTGATACCACAAATTTCAGCTGATCAAGCGGCACGCCTGCAGCGTAATAAAGGTTCGTTACGCGTGCAACACGTTCCAGCCCCAGATTAGGTCGACGGATATCGCCTTCGCTGCGGTTAATCTGGAAAACGATTTTATTACTCAAACCTGCCACCGTGCCGGGTTTAAAAGCTGGCGTATCGACATAATGTATTTTGCCGAATCCCTCAATTGCAGGTGTGCTCCAAAAATCAGCGGGTTCAGTTTTATTCTCTGTAAACTTACCGCTAACTTTATCCATTAACTGTGGAAACGGCTTTGTTGAATAAATCGAACTTTTGCTGAGTTGAAGGATCAGATCACGCATCCTCCCGACAACACAGACCGTTCCGTGGCAAAGCAAAAGTTCAAAATCACCAACTGGCCCACCTACAACAAAGCCCTCATCAACCGTGGCTCCCTCACTTTCTGGCTGGACGATGAAGCGACTCATGCCTGGTATGAGTCGGCAACGCCTTCATCACGGGGAAGACCTCAGCGCTATTCTGACCTTGCCATCACCACCGTCCTGATGATTAAACGCCTGTTCCGGCTGACCCTGCGGGCTGCGCAGGGTTTTATTGATTCCATTTTTGCCCTGATGAACGTTCCGTTGCGCTGCCCGGATTACAGCAGTGTCAGCAAGCGGGCAAAGTCGGTTAATGTCTGTTTCAAAACACCCACCCGGGGTGAAATCGCACACCTGGTGATTGATTCCACCGGGCTGAAGGTTTTTGGTGAAGGCGAATGGAAAGTCAAAAATCACGGCAAAGAGCGCCGTCGTACCTGGCGGAAGCTGCATCTGGCCGTTGACAGCAGAACACATGAAGTCATCTGCGCGGACCTGTCTCTGAACAACGTCACGGACTCAGAAGCTTTCCCGGGTCTTATCCGGCAGACACACAGAAAAATCAGGGCAGCCGCAGCAGACGGCGCTTACGACACCCGACTCTGTCACGATGAACTGCGGCGCAAGAAAATCAGTGCCCTCATCCCGCCCCGAAAAGGAGCGGGTTACTGGCCCGTAGAGTACGCAGACCGTAACCGTGCAGTAGCGAATCAGCGGCTGACCGGGAGTAATGCCCGGTGGAAATGGACAACAGATTACAACCGTCGCTCGATAGCGGAGACGGCCATGTACAGGGTAAAGCAACTGTTCGGAGGTTCACTGACGCTGCGTGATTACGATGGTCAGGTAGCAGAGGCTTTGGGCATGGTGCGTGCGCTGAATAAAATAACGAAGGCTGGTATGCCAGAAAGCGTGCGTATTGCCTGAAAACCCGGTCAGCTACAGAGTCACTCGTCCTGAAGCTGATTTATTCAACAAAGCCTGTGGAAACTGTAAAACGTTACCACCAATAAATCCGGCTACGGCTGCCACTACAATATACGCTGCTGGACGCATCGCTTATTCTCCTGTTTAAATTACATTAGCAACCATGCATAACCCTGATTTTGCAGGGTTGATACCGTGGTCAGGCTGGAAAGCGCATGGATTACCGATTTATCAATCCAGTTTTTGGGATAATGATGAAATGCCACAGCCTGATCGCATACCGACACTTTCACGCCGATCTTATTTAGCTCGCTGATTAACTTCAGATTGGGATTATCAGTGCCGTAAAGCTGTTTGAAATGGGTGTTGTCCAGCATCGCAGGCGTTGCTTTGCCATTTACCGAGACGACAAACTGCAATTGATCGGCAGGAATACCGGAAGCTATATACAGATTCACCACACGCGCCACACGCTTCAGTCCGGTATTAGGCGCGGTCATCGCGCCATCGCTGTGGTTGATCTGGAAAACCACTTTATTGCTTAAACCCACCACCGGTTTAAACGCCGCATCTGCTTCGTAATGTATTTTCCCGTAACCTTCTACCGCAGGCGTACTCCAGAAATCGTCTGGATATTCAGGCGCAGCAGTTAAATGCCGAACGACTTTGTCATATATCACACCACTTTGCGTTACGCCCGCGCCAACGGCACCGCCAATAATGGCGATAAGTGCATAAGATACGGCAGAACGCATAACTCCCCTCTCCAGAAAACAACGCGTTTCAGATGTGGCTTATCTATATCACAGCATGACGAACGTGAGCGCGCAGGCGAAATAGGCAAAACAGGATTTTAGTTTCTAAAGTTACAGTTAACGGAGGGGATTAAAAAAAATATTAAATGATGTGCTGACCGGACATTTTTTAAAACTGGCTCTTATTCCCGCCGCTTAATAATTATGACTGGTGGTTTATCTCATCTTTATAAGTCCACTCATTAATGCTTTTTTATTTGTCGCTTACGCCGCCACGATAAAAAAATGTGATTAAACCAAAGCGTGAGAATGAACAAATGCCGTTATTTTTTCGGAGTAAACCTGGAAAAAATCATGCCACCTTCAATTTTTTTGAGAGAATTTACATAACTTTAATTAGGAGCTATTTTCCTTTCGGTTAAAATCCCACAGGGTTTCTCCCTGTTAACAGAGTTTATAAAATAAGCGATCAGACACGCCTTAATATTTCCCTTGAAACGCTGGCTTACTGGCGCAATATGGCGTGTGTTTAGCTTTGGTTGAGGTTGGCGAGATATTCAATTTTTTGCTGCAAGCGCCCCTGGTTTGCTACAAATACCAGCATCCCGGGGCAGTAAACCCCATTTCTTTCCTGTCGGGCTGTGGTTAAGATAAGCGCGACGCGTTATGACTGCCGAAAAAAACAGAACATTGCTGCTGCGCACCTGTCCAATTTCAGGTCTTCTCTACAGGATTACGTCATGTTGAACCGGTTAACGAAAACATTGCTCGCCGCGCTTATTCCTACGCTGATCGTGACCAGCATGGCATCTGTCAGAGCCGATGTCAGTGATTCGCTGCCTGACATTGGCACGACCGCCGGATCGACACTCTCCATTAATCAGGAACTACAGATGGGCGATTTTTACGTGCGCCAGCTGCGCGCCAGTGCCCCTCTGATTAACGATCCCCTGTTAAATCAGTACATTAATCAACTCGGTCAGCGGCTGGTATCGCACGCAGATGCAGTCAAAACGCCCTTTCACTTTTTCCTGATTCAAAATGATGAGCTAAATGCTTTTGCTTTCTTCGGCGGAAATGTGGTGCTGCACGCCTAGCTGTTTCGCTTTACAGATAATGAAAGCCAGTTGGCTTCCGTGATGGCGCACGAAATCTCTCACGTTACTCAACGTCACTTAGCGCGCGCGATGGAAGATCAAAAACGTAATGCGCCCCTGACCTGGGTAGGTGCGTTGGGCTCGATCCTGTTAGCAATGGCGAATCCGCAAGCCGGAATGGCAGCGCTAACCGGCACGCTGGCAGGCTCGCAACAGGGGATTATCAGTTTTACCCAGGGCAACGAGCAGGAGGCCGATCGCATCGGCATTCAGGTATTGCAACGCGCTGGCTTCGATCCACAAGCGATGCCTGACTTCCTGCAAAAGCTGGCGGATCAAACCCGCTTCTCCTCTAAACCGCCAGAAATTTTGCTAACCCACCCGCTGCCTGATAGCCGTCTGGCCGACGCACGTAATCGCGCCAACCAGATGCGGCCTGTGGTCGTGCAGTCTTCTCAAGACTTTTATATGGCAAAGGTACGCTCGCTGGGAATGTATCCTACCGGGCGCAATCAACTGACCGGGGAGTTGCTCGACCAGTATGCTAACGGCAATGCGCGAGAGCAACTGGCCGCGAAATACGGCAAAGCGGTGCAATTTTTACAGGCGAAAGATTTTGCTGCTGCGAAAAAAATCATCGCCCCATTGCTGGCGAAACAGCCCGGCAACGTTTGGTTGCTAGATATTATGTCGGACATTGATATTGGGCTGAATCAACCGCAGCAGGCAATAATCATGCTGAATAACGCCAGCGGAGCAAAAAACAGTCCGGTGGTGCAGCTTAACCTTGCTAACGCTTACGTCGAAGCGAAACAACCCGCCAACGCCAGCCGCATTCTTAACCGTTATGCCTGGACGAATAAAGATGACCCAAATGGCTGGGATTTACTGGCGCAGGCATCGGCACAACAGGGTTTGAGTGATGAAGAACTGTCGGCGCGCGCTGAAAGCCTGGCCCTGAATGGCCAGCTCGATCAGGCGATTTCCGCATTGAGCAGAGCCAGCGCGCAGGTGCCGCTCGGCAGCCTGAAGCAGGCGCGTTACGATGCTCGCATCGACCAGTTACGTCAGTTACAACAACGTTTTAAGCAGTATCAAAAAGGATAACGATTATGGTGACCATTTATCACAACCCGCGCTGCAGTAAGAGTCGCGAAACGCTGGCGCTGTTAAAAGAGCAAGGTATTGAACCAGACGTGGTGCTTTATCTGGAAACCCCGCCAGACCGCGAAACACTGCAAATTTTGCTGAAAAAACTCGGCATGACCAGCGCACGTCAGCTGATGCGTACAAAAGAGGAGATGTACAAAACATTAGCGCTTAGCGAAAGCGATAAAAGTGAAAGCGCGTTGATCGCGGCGCTGGTTGAGCACCCCAGACTGATTGAACGTCCGATTGTGATCAATGGCGAGCAGGCACAGCTGGGGCGACCGCCAGAAGCGGTGCTGAAGATCCTTTAAAGGCCAAGCGTCTCTTTCACAAAGGGAATGGTGAGTTTGCGCTGGGCGCTGATGGAAGCGCGATCAAGGCGATCCAGCGTTTCAAACAGCGTACGCATTTCACGATCGAGTCGCTTAAGCAGAAAGCGGCCCACATCTTCTGGCAGTTCAAATCCACGTAATCCGGCTCGCAGCTGTAACGCCTGTAGTTTGTCTTCGTCAGAAAGCGGCTGTAAACGGTAGATTTGTCCCCAGTCAAGGCGCGAAGCCAAATCGGGAAGTTGCAAATTGAGTTGACGTGGCGGCCGGTCCCCGGTAATCAGCAGGCGCGTATTACCCGTTTCCAGAATGCGATTATAGAGATCAAAAATCGCCATCTCCCATTCGGCTTCACCCGCAATGCACTCGATGTTGTCAATACACACCAGAGCCAGCTGTTCCATGCCATCTAACACTTCTGGCACAAACCAGGTGCGCTTATCCAGCGGTACATAGCCGACCGCTTCACCGCGAGCCGACATTTCGGCGCATGCGGCGTGCAGCAGATGGCTGCGCCCTCCGCCTTCGCGTGACCAGAAATAGAGATAACTGCCATGATGTTGACTGAGTGCACCTTTTAACGCGGCAATCAGCGACGGGTTTTCCCCCGGCCAGAAGCTGGCAAAGGTTTCGTCGTCAGGTAAATAAAGTGGCAATGACAATTGTGCCGGCGTGTTCAGAAGCACCTCAGCAAGCGAACAAGCTAAAAAACCGGGGCAGTCTACCACAGTTTTTAAAAAGAGATGAATGAGGCTTCCCTGCCCCGATGTTGACCTTAATGGCTGCCTTTTTCTTCGGTATCCAGCACTACTTCTTCCGGGCGCAGCAGTGAGATAACACGAAAGATCAATGCCAGCCCAATGCCAACAAGGGTTGCCAGCGCCATACCTTTCAGTTCTGCTGCACCGAGGTGTATTTTTGCGCCGCTCACGCCAATGATCAGGATAACGGACGTCAGGATCAGATTTTGCGCTTTGTTGTAATCCACTTTAGATTCGATCAGCACACGAATACCTGAAGCTCCGATTACGCCATACAGCAGTAACGATACCCCGCCCATCACCGGCACCGGTATTGCCTGAATGGCGGCCGCCAGTTTGCCGACGCAGGAAAGCAGAATGGCAAAAATCGCCGCGCCGCCAATCACCCATGTACTGTAAACGCGGGTAATCGCCATCACACCGATATTCTCACCATAGGTCGTGTTCGGCGTTGAACCAAAAAAGCCGGAAATCATCGTCGATAAGCCGTTAGCAAACATTGAACGATGCAGGCCTGGATCGCGAATTAAATCCTTCTTCACGATATTTGCTGTCACTACCAGGTGTCCAACATGCTCGGCAATCACCACCAGCGCGGCAGGCAGAATGGTCAGCATCGCCACCCATTCAAAGCGCGGGGTATAAAACGTTGGCAGCGCAAACCACGGCGCATTATAGACGCCGCTCCAGTCAACAATACCCATAAAGAACGAGAGCCCGTAGCCGACCAACACTCCAATCAGGATAGGAATAATGGCGAGAAAGCCCCGAAACAGCACCGAACCAAATACCGTGACCGCCAGCGTGACGAGAGAAATGATCACTGTTTTGCTGTCTGGCGAACTGCCTTCGGCAGGCAGCAAACCAGCCATATTTGCCGCCACACCCGCCAGCTCCAGGCCGATAACCGCGACAATTGCTCCCATCGCCGCTGGCGGAAACATCACGTCGATCCAGCCGGTGCCGGCTTTTTTTACGATCAGCGCGACGATGCAAAACAGCAGGCCGCAGAGAATAAAACCGCCCAGCGCCACTTCATAACCCAGCGGTAACAGCAACAGCACCGGCGAAATAAAGGCAAAGCTCGAACCCAGATAGGCCGGAATTTTGCCTTTACAGATGAAAAGGTATAACAGTGTGCCGATACCATTAAACAGCAATACCGTGGCCGGATTAATGTGAAATAAAATCGGCACCAGGACAGTTGCACCAAACATGGCGAACAGATGTTGCAGGCTGAGTGGAATGGTTTGCAGTAGCGGCGGTCGTTCGCTAACGCCAATGGCGCGACGAGTCATCATGTATCCCCTTGAGATGTGTGGTGCTTTTTTGTCAAAAAAAAGCCGACTCTCTGGTCGGCTATTCACTTTATTTGGTTCCGAAAATCTTGTCTCCGGCGTCGCCCAGACCCGGAATGATGTAGCCTTTTTCGTTCAGGCCCTGATCGACAGAGGCGGTATACAGCTCAACGTCAGGATGGGCTTTTTCCAGGGCGGCAATACCCTCCGGCGCAGCCACTAACACCAGCACTTTAATGCTGTTGCAACCCGCTTTTTTCAGCAGGTCGATGGTAGCAATCATCGAACCACCGGTTGCTAACATTGGATCAACCACCAGCGCTAAGCGTTCTTTAATATTAGAGGCCAGCTTCTGGAAATAGGGCACCGGCTCCAGCGTCTCTTCATCACGATACACGCCAACTACGCTAATACGCGCGCTCGGAACATGTTCCAGTACGCCTTCCATCATGCCAAGGCCGGCACGCAGAATAGGTACAACGGTGATTTTTTTGCCTTTGATTTGATCGACCTGCACCGGGCCGTTCCAGCCCTCAATGGTAACGCTTTCGGTTTCCAGATCGGCGGTGGCTTCGTAGGTCAGCAGGCTGCCGACTTCTGAGGCCAGCTCACGGAAACGCTTCGTGCTGACATCATGCTCACGCATCAGACCCAGTTTATGTTTGACCAGCGGGTGTTTGACTTCCACGATCTTCATTGGTGTTCTCCCGGAATGAGTTGAGCTAAAAAAAATCGCGGGATTATACCGCCTTTTCGGCTTTGCGCCATATGTCCTTGCACTGGTCGGTAATTTTTGCCCGACAAATTAAGGATTGATGAAAATCGCATGGCGCGCAATCTGAGGCTCGCAAACGTTTGCCTGCGCTGGTAGAATTGCCGCGCTTTATTTTAACCACCAACCGCAACTCGCGTGGGGACCTCGCAGTGACCGACAAGACCTCTCTCAGCTACAAAGACGCCGGTGTTGATATTGATGCTGGTAACGCTCTGGTTGACCGTATTAAAGGCGTAGTGAAAAAAACGCGTCGCCCGGAAGTTATGGGTGGCCTGGGCGGTTTCGGTGCGCTTTGTGCGTTGCCGCAGAAATACCGCGAACCCGTGCTGGTCTCCGGCACCGACGGCGTGGGCACTAAGCTACGTCTGGCGATGGATCTGAAGCGCCACGATGCTATTGGTGTTGATCTGGTGGCGATGTGTGTCAACGATCTGGTGGTGCAAGGGGCTGAACCTTTATTCTTCCTGGATTACTATGCAACCGGCAAGCTGGACGTTGAAACCGCGTCTGCGGTGATCACCGGTATCGCCGAAGGATGTCTACAGTCGGGCTGTGCGCTGGTGGGCGGTGAAACCGCTGAAATGCCGGGCATGTATCACGGCGAAGATTATGACGTTGCGGGTTTCTGTGTCGGCGTGGTTGAGAAGTCCGAAATTATCGACGGCAGCAAAGTGCAGGACGGCGATGTACTGATCGCACTCGGCTCAAGCGGCCCGCACTCCAACGGTTATTCGCTGGTGCGTAAGATCCTTGACGTCAGCAACACCGATCCGCTGACTGAACAGTTGGACGGTAAACCGCTGGCCGATCATCTGCTTGAACCTACCCGTATTTACGTGAAAAACATCCTTAGCCTGATCGCGCAAATTGACGTCCATGCTATTGCGCACCTGACCGGTGGCGGCTTCTGGGAAAATATCCCACGCGTACTGCCTGATAATACCCAGGCCGTGATTGACGAGAAAAGCTGGCAATGGCCTTCGGTGTTCAACTGGATGCAGCAGGCAGGCAATGTCAGCCGTCACGAAATGTATCGCACCTTTAACTGCGGCGTGGGCATGGTGATTGCGCTGAGTCCGGCGGATGCTGACAAAGCGGTTGA
Organism: Mixta mediterraneensis; assembly: GCF_014946725.1. Classification (GTDB taxonomy): domain Bacteria; phylum Pseudomonadota; class Gammaproteobacteria; order Enterobacterales; family Enterobacteriaceae; genus Pantoea; species Pantoea mediterraneensis. The sequence continues at coordinate 311,424 of NZ_JACFXY010000003.1, read as the reverse complement.
GCTGATGAGCGCAGCCGGTGAAAAAGCGTGGAAAATCGGCGTGATTAAAGCGTCTGACGCCGAAGAGCGTGTGGTTATTCAGGCATGAAGAAACTGGTTGTACTGATTTCCGGCAGCGGAACCAACCTTCAGTCCATCCTTGACGCCTGCGCAAGCGGGCGCATTCATGGCCGTGTCGCTGCTGTGTTCAGCAATAAAGCGTCTGCCTATGGTTTAACCCGTGCCCAGCAAGCTGGCGTGCCGACCCTGTCGTTAGCCGCCAGCAATTTTGCCGATCGCGAAGCTTTTGATCGCCAGCTGATTGCCGAAATCGACGCGTATGCGCCGGATCTGGTGGTGCTGGCCGGTTATATGCGCATCCTGAGCAGCGCTTTTGTTGCGCGCTATCACGATCGTTTACTGAATATCCACCCTTCCCTGCTGCCGAAATATCCTGGCCTGCATACCCATCGTCAGGCGCTGGAGAACGGCGATACCGAACACGGCACGTCAGTGCATTTCGTTACCGATGAGTTGGACGGTGGCCCGGTTATTCTACAGGCGCGGGTGCCGGTGCTTGCCGGAGACAGCGAGGAAGCGATTACCGGGCGCGTACAGCAGCAAGAACATGTTATTTACCCGCAGGTCATTAACTGGTTTATCGAAGGACGACTCGTGATGCGTGACGGCAAAGCCTGGCTGGATGGCAAGCCGTTGCCGCCACAAGGCTGCGATCGCGCCTGATTTTCCAGGGAGAAGCGCACGCTTCTCCTTTATTGCTTCCTTAACCGTAGCGCCCGGTAATGTAATCTTCAGTACGACGTACCTGCGGCGTGGTAAAAATCCGGTCAGTTTCATCAAACTCTATCACCGCTCCATTGTGCATAAACGCGGTGTAATTCGACACGCGCGACGCCTGCTGCATATTGTGCGTCACCAGCACCAGCGTGAAGTGCTGCCTGAGCGTGGTCATCAGCTCTTCAATCACCAGCGTGGAGATCGGATCCAGCGCCGAGGTTGGTTCATCCAGCAATAATACTTCCGGCTCGATAGCGATAGCCCTGGCGATCACCAGGCGCTGCTGCTGACCAGTTGAAAGCGCCAACGCATTCTGCCCCAACTGATCTTTCACTTCGCTCCACAGCGCTGCGGCGCGCAGCGCACGCTCACAGGCTTCATTCAGCACCCGCTTATCACGCACGCCCTGTAAGCGCAGGCCATAAACCACATTTTCGTAAATGGATTTTGGAAACGGATTTGGCCGCTGAAACACCATACCAACGCGACGGCGTAGCGCGGACAGATCCTGATTCGGATGCATAATGTCTTGTTGATCGAGCAGCACTTCGCCTTCGATACGGCAATTATCGATCACATCGTTCATGCGATTAAAACAGCGTAGCAGTGTCGATTTGCCACAGCCCGAAGGTCCGATAAGGGCCGTGATACGATTTTTCGGCACCTGCAACGAGATACCTTGCAGTGCCTGACGCTCGCCGTACCACAGAGAGAGTTGATTTACGCTCAGCGCGATGTCAGTTTCGGGCATCATAGTCATAACCTGTTATTGAGTCATAAGACGATAGCGCTCGCGCAGGCGGTGACGCAGACCCATCGCCAACAGATTGAGCGACAGAATGATCAGCACCAGCAGCAGCGCGGTGGCAAACACCAGCGGTCGATCGGCTTCAATATTGGGGCTTTGAAACGCTAAATCGTAAATCTGAAAACCCAGGTGCATAAATTTACGATCAAGATGCAGATACGGGAACACCGCATCCGCAGGCAGCTCTGGCACCATTTTCACCACGCCCACCAGCATCAACGGGGCAGTTTCACCGGCAGCGCGCGCTACCGCTAAAATCAAACCGGTCAGCATCGCCGGAATTGCCATGGGTAACACTATCTTCCATAAGGTTTCCGCCTGCGTTGCGCCCAACGCCAAAGAGCCTTGGCGCAGGCTGTCAGGGATGCGTGATAGCCCCTCTTCCGTGGCGACAATTACCACCGGCAACGTCAGTAAGGCCAGCGTCAGGGCCGCCCATAACAGACCTGGCGTACCAAAGGTCGGGTTTGGCAACGCATTGCTATAAAACAGTTGGTCGATTGTGCCGCCCACGCCCCAGACAAAGAAACCCAGACCGAAAACGCCATAAACAATCGACGGCACGCCTGCCAGATTCACAACCGCAATGCGCACCAGCCGCGTTAACGCGTTGCGTCCGGCATATTCATGCAGCCAGACGGCGGCAATCACCCCGAGCGGCATCACCACCACCGACATCAGCAACACCATCAACACGGTGCCAAATATAGCCGGAAACGCCCCGGTTTCGCTTTCGCCGTCAGCGGGAGAATCGCTTACGAAATGCCAGGTTTGCTGCAAAAAGTGCAGCACTTTTTCTTTCAGGCTAAGCGCGTTAGGTTTCCAGACGTCGAAAATTTGTGACAACGGAATGGCGTGGTCGTTGCCCTGTACGTCGCGCAAGATTAAAACGTCTCGCTGGCTTTCATGCTGTAAGCTCGCCAGGGTCGCGCTGAGTTTTTCAAAACGGCGCTGCAACGCAGCCTGATTGGCCTGATATTCTGATTGCGCCTGCAAATCGAACTGTTTTGCCTGGCGTTGCCGCCCGGCCTGCTCTTTCAGCATTTCCAGCTGATTATTGAGCCGCGCCATATCAATCCGACGAATGTGATTTATCTGCCGCACCAGGGCATGCGTCTGCGCCAGACGCTGATGCAGCAGCGCATCGGTGTTCTGCGCAACCAGTACTTCATTGTCTTCACGCAGGCCGACTAACCAGCCATAAGCATTGCCGTGGCTGCGGCGCTGCAATAGCAGAATATCTTTGGGTCGGCTCACGTTTGCCGGATCGCGACTATAAACAACGCGAAAATCCGGCGCATCCCAGTCACGGTTGCCGGTTTTAATCAGGTAACGATTCACCTGATCTGCACTGTTGCCCTGCTCCCCGGCTGGGGCCGGAAAATGTTTTTGATGTTCAATGGTTTCGCCAGACAAGCGGCTTTTATGGCCATCGTGCTGCGTGAAGGTATACAAATCGACAGGCTGTGGCCAAAAAGCGCGCGCGCCTTGCCACGCCAGTAGCGCAATCAGTAATGTGAAGGCCAGCAGGCAAACCGTGACGGCACCGGCAGTCAGCCAGCGCCAGCGGCTGTTTTGTCGCATCGCCGTCATGCTGATGTCTCAGGTTGGCTGTAACGCTGTCGCAGGCGTTGGCGAATCACTTCGGCAATGGTGTTGATCACCAGGGTAAACACCAGCAACAGTAAGGCGCTCAGAAATAAAATGCGATAATGCGCGCTGCCTGGCGCCGCTTCAGGCATTTCAATCGCGATGTTAGCCGATAAAGCGCGTAGCCCACTGAATAAGCCACCTTCGCTTTGCGGCGTATTGCCTGTTGCCATCAGCAGGATCATGGTTTCGCCAACTGCACGACCAAAGCCAATCATCAATGCCGCAAAAATACCGGCTGATGCGCCAGGCAATACCACCCGGGTTAAGGTTTGCCACGGCGTCGCGCCTAAAGCCAGCGATCCCTGTCCGAGCAAGGCAGGCACGCTGAACAGTGCATCCTCAGCAAGGGTAAAAATTAGCGGCACCAGGGCAAAACCCATCGCCAGCGCCGCCACCAGCAGGTTACGCTGTTCGTAATGAGGCACCCAGTCGCCTGCGTCACGCACCCACAGCGTCGGCAGCCATAATGTCAGCACGATAACAACCAACAGCAGCGGTAACAACAGCAGCACTTCGCGGCCTGGCTGTCGCCAGCGCGCTGGCAGACAGGCGCTTAGCACACCACACAGCAGCAGGCTGGCGGCTAAGGTGAACGGCAGCAGCAGTACGCCTGTCAGCGCCTGGCTGATATGCGGCGCCAGCCACAATCCCGCAATCAGCCCAACTATCACGCTGGGCAGCGCGCCCATCATCTCAATCGACGGTTTAACCCAGCGACGCAGACCCGGCGCCATAAACCATGCGGTTTACATCGCCGCAGCCAACGCCAGCGGCGTAGCAAATAACAGCGCCAGGCTCGCAGCTTTTAACGTGCCGATGACCATTGGCACTAAACTAAATTTGGCCTGATAACTGTCGCCTGCGGCGGTGGATTGCCATGCCCAGTCCGCTTTGGGATAGTTTTCGTACCAGATCTTCTGCCAGAAGTTGCGCCAGGTAACATCTGGCCACGGATTATCCAGCTTAAAGGTTTGCCAACTTCCCTGACGCTCCACCAGCAGGCTGTCGCCGTGCGGCGAGAACTGCGCATGCAAGATGCCGGGGGCTAGCTGGCGTTGAAATATCGGCCCTGCTTGTTTGCTGGAAAATAGCTTCAGCATACCGTCCTGGGTGAAGGTGGCAAAGACGCGGCGCTGTGGCTCTGTAATCAGTTGCGCCTTGCCTGCGCTGTGCCTGAAGGTACGAATCTGATGCAGACGCGGGCCTTGTTCGCTGGCAATTGAAAACCATTGCGTTACCCCCGCCTCATCCTGGACGAGCAGCGTTTGGCCACCGGTTAACAGATGCAGGCTCTGCGGCGTGTGCGGTAGCGTTTGTGTCTCACGCAGCTGCGCGTGATCCTTGTCCAACTGCCAGACCCGCAGCACATTACCTTCGCTGGTATAGAGAAGATCGCCTTGCGGCGCAAGAAGCAGATGATCGGGATGCTGTTGCGGCAAGCTGATCATCGTTGCCTGATGATAGGGACCCAGCGTCAGATAGCCCAGGCCATGGGTGGTAACAACGGCGATACGCCATTGATTCGGGCTCAGCGTCGCTAGCGCCATTTTTTCCACCGTGCCTTGTGGCAGGTGGAAAGGTTTATCACCCAGCGGGAAACGCCACTGCGCTTCATCTTTTCGCAGAACCGGTTGCAGCAACAGTAAATCGCCCTGCATATTAAGCAGCAGCGTTTGGCGATCGGCGCTCTGTACCACTGCCTGCGGGGCTGGCGTCAGCGCTAATGCCTGATCGGCAGGCTGACCGTTAAGCGGAATAAAACGCGCCGCGCCAGCCGTACTGATACGCCAGCCGTGGCTGCCGTCATTGCCTATCGCCAGCGCAGGTGCGCGATCCCACAGTTGCTGCGAAGCGCCTGGCTGCATGTCCGGCGCGCTGAACAGCGGCAGAACTACCCAGATTAGCCAAAAAAACAGCAGCAGCATAAGCAGCAGAATCGCAATGCCACATGACGTGACCAGTCGCCGCGTCAAACGGTCAATCCTACGACGTCGGCGGTCGCTAAACTGAACGGGAATGTGGTTTATGCTCATGCGGTCCTAAATGCAGCGGAAAATAAGCCGCTATGTTGCCCGTAGCTGATTGATAAGACAACTCTTGCCGTTGGACAAGCCTGCCATACTCTCGCCATAATGTTGTTGGACACTGGATCTTCAGTCCTGCAACCGCTATACGGAGTGAGAATGGGTCAGGTAAAGCTGTATATTGAAAAAGAGTTAAGCTGGTTATCTTTCAATGAACGTGTCTTACAGGAAGCGGCGGATAAAACGAATCCGCTAATCGAACGCATGCGGTTTTTGGGTATATTTTCCAATAACCTGGATGAATTCTATAAAGTGCGTTTTGCCGATTTAAAGCGCCGTATCCTTATCGGTGAGGAGCAAGGCTCCCCTGGCACACCGCGCCATTTGTTTAAAAAAATTCAACAGCGTGTGCTGAAATCCGATCAAGAGTTCGACGCGTTGTATAACGATCTACTGCTGGAAATGGCGCGTAACCAGATCTTCCTGATTAATGAGCGTCAGCTTTCACCGAATCAACAAATCTGGCTGCGCCACTATTTTAAAAACGAACTGCGCCAGCATATTTCCCCCATTCTTATTACTCACGAAACCGATCTGACCGAATTTCTTAAAGACGATTACACCTATTTAGCGGTTGAGATTATTCGTGGGGACAATATTCGCTATGCGTTACTGGAAATCCCTTCGGATAAAGTGCCACGTTTCGTTAACCTGCCCGCTGAATCACCCCGCCGTCGCAAACCGATGATTCTGTTGGATAACATTCTGCGTTATTGCCTGGACGATATTTTTAAAGGTTTCTACGACTACGATGCGCTGAACGCCTATTCGATGAAGATGACGCGCGATGCCGAGTACGACCTGGTTACCGAAATGGAGTCCAGCCTGCTGGAACTGATGTCCTCCAGCCTGAAACAACGTTTAACCGCAGAGCCGGTACGCTTTGTTTATCAGCGCGATATGCCGGATTCGATGGTGGAGCTGCTGTGCCATAAATTGTCGATCACTAACTTTGACTCAGTACTGCCGGGTGGGCGTTACCACAACTTCAAAGACTTTATCGGCTTTCCCAATGTCGGTAAAAATAATCTGGTCAACCGTCCGCTGCCGCAGATTCGTCATATTGGCTTTGATGGCTACCGAAACGGGTTTGACGCCATTCGTGACCGGGATGTACTGCTCTATTATCCCTATCACACTTTTGAACACGTATTAGAACTGCTGCGTCAGGCCTCGTTTGACCCCAGCGTACTGGCAATCAAAATCAATATTTATCGTGTAGCAAAACACTCGCGCATTATGGATGCCATGATTCATGCCGCCTATAACGGTAAAAAAGTCACGGTGGTGGTTGAGCTACAGGCGCGTTTTGATGAAGAAGCCAATATTTATTGGGCAAAACGTCTGACTGAAGCCGGTGTTCACGTCATTTTCTCGGCGCCAGGCCTGAAAATTCACGCTAAGTTATTCCTGATTTCGCGCCGCGAAGGGAATGAAGTTGTGCGTTATGCGCACATCGGTACGGGCAACTTTAATGAGAAAACCGCGCGCATTTATACTGACTACTCACTGCTGACCGCCGATGCACGTATTACCAATGAAGTGCGTCGGGTGTTTAATTTTATTGAGAACCCTTATCGGCCGGTGACTTTCGAGCATTTAATGGTCTCACCACAAAACTCGCGCCGCATGCTGTATCAGTTGATCGATGAAGAAATTGCCAATGCGCAGCAAAAACTGCCGTCCGGCATTACGCTGAAAATTAATAATCTGGTGGACAAAGGCCTGGTTGACCGGCTTTATACCGCATCCAGCGTAGGGGTAAAGGTCAACTTACTGGTGCGTGGCATGTGCTCGCTGATCCCTGATTTACCGGGCATAAGCGAAAATATTCGCGTTACAAGCATCGTTGACCGTTATCTGGAGCATGATCGCGTCTATATTTTTGAGAATGGCGGCGATAAAAAAGTGTTTCTTTCTTCTGCTGACTGGATGACGCGTAACATCGACTACCGTATCGAAGTGGCGGTGGCAATTCTCGATCCGCAAATTAAACAGCGTATCCTGGATATTATTGCGATTCAGTTAAGTGATACGGTGAAAGCCCGGATTATTGATAAAGAATTAAGCAATCAATACGTTCCACGCGGAAATCGTCGTAAGGTGCGCTCGCAACTGGCGATTTATGATTACATTAAGAAACTGGAACAACCTGAATAACGCTTATGCCAATTTCCCAGAAAACTACGCCGAAACCCCAAGAGTTTGCGGCGATTGACCTCGGTTCGAACAATTTCCACATGGTGATTGCCCGTGTGGTTGACGGCGCTATGCAGGTACTCGGTCGCCTGAAACAGCGTGTGCACTTAGCCGACGGGCTGGGTCCGGATAATCGTCTGAGTGATGAGGCAATAGAGCGCGGCCTGAGTTGCCTGGCGCTGTTTGCTGAACGATTACAGGGCTTCAGGGCCAGCAACGTCACTATTGTTGGCACTCACACGTTGCGTCAGGCCGTGAATGCCGAAATATTCTTACAACGCGCCGCAGAAGTGATCCCCTATCCAATCGAAGTGATTTCCGGTCACGAAGAGGCCCGCCTGATTTTTATGGGCGTAGAGCACACGCAGCCGGAAAAAGGCCGCAAGCTGGTGATCGACATCGGTGGCGGTTCAACTGAACTGGTTATCGGTGAAGATTTCGAGCCGCAGCTGGTGGAAAGTCGCCGCATGGGTTGCGTCAGCTTTGCGCAACTTTATTTTCCTAAAGGCGAAATCAACCGCGAGAATTTTCGTCGGGCACGTTTAGCGGCAGCGCAAAAGCTGGAAACGCTGGCATGGCAATATCGTCTGCACGGCTGGCAGTATGCCTTAGGCGCGTCCGGCACGATCAAAGCCGCCTGTGAAGTGCTACAGGAGATGGGCGAAAAAGAGAAGCTTATTACGCCAGAACGCCTTGAAATGCTTTATGACGAAGTGATGAAGCATAAAACCTTTACGGCACTAAGCCTTCCGGGATTAACTGAAGAACGTAAAGGCGTTTTCGTTCCTGGGCTGGCCATTATTTGCGGTGTGTTTGACGCGCTGGCAATTCGCGAGCTACGTCTTTCTGATGGCGCGCTGCGTGAAGGCGTGCTGTATGAAATGGAAGGCCGTTTCCGTCATCAGGATATTCGCAGCCGTACCGCGCAAAGCCTGGCTAACCACTACGCCATTGACAGCGATCAGGCACGGCGCGTGCTGGAAACCACCGAGCAACTTTATCTGCAATGGCGTGACCAGCATCCCAAACTGGCGAACCCGCAACTGGCTGCCCTGCTAAAATGGGCGGCGATGCTGCATGAAGTGGGGTTGTCCATCAACCACAGCGGCCTGCAACGCCATTCATCCTATATCCTGCAAAATAGCAATATGCCGGGTTTCAATCAGGATCAGCAGATGCTGCTGGCCGCGCTGGTAAGATTCCATCGCAAAGCGGTTAAGGTTGACGAATTGCCTCGTGTGACGCTGTTTAAGAAAAAGCAGTTCCTGCCGCTGATTTTCCTGCTGCGCCTTGGCACCTTGCTGAATAATCAGCGCCAGGCCACTACACGCCCAATTTCTTTAAAGCTAAGCTGTGATGATGGACACTGGACGTTAACGTTCCCGGTGGGATTTCTCAGCCAGAACAACCTGGTACAACTCGATCTGGAGCGTGAACAAAGCTACTGGAACGAAATCACCGGCTGGAAATTGATCCTTGAAGAAGCCTGACGTTGTGGACCTTTGTGCCCACTTCACTGAAGCGATAAAGATGAATAATTCGATTAACTTCTCAGAAAAATATGGCCTGACGCCGACACATTCAGAAGTGCTGGAGGCTTTCCCGCAACTCACAGTGGGCAAAGCGCTGGATCTGGGCTGTGGCAACGGACGCAACACCCTGTTTCTTAATCAGCAAGGCTTTGACGTTACCGCATGGGATCACAACCCAAAAAGCCTGGCGCGCCTGAACCGCATCATTGCAGACGAAGGCTTACAGGGTATTCACACCGGGCTGCGTGACCTTAACCAGACGCGCTTTAACGGCGGCTACGACTTCGTACTGTCTACGGTGGTGATGATGTTTTTACAACCGGAAACCATCCCGCAGCTGATCGCCGATATGCAGGCCTGCACGGTGAAATATGGCTACAACCTGATTGTCGCGGCGATGAACACGGATGATACGCCCTGCCCGACTGATTTTTCTTTTGCTTTTAAATCCGGGGAACTTAGCCACTATTACCGCAACTGGCACATCGTAAAGTACAACGAAAACAGAGGCCAGCTGCATCGCACCGATGAAAATGGCAACCGCATCACCTGCCGTTTCGCCACACTGCTGGCGCAAAAGGCCAGCTATTAATTATTTCTGTCGTTTTTTTAGACAACGATTGATTTCATCTGGCGACTGTGACTAAATATTGCTGTCGCCCATTTGGGTCATTACAGGAACCATCCCGCGTGAACAGCGCTATACCTTCCCGAAGACGTCAGAAAACCGGCACCATGACCCGGATCGTTCTGTTGATCAGTTTTATCATCCTCTTTAGCCGAATGATTTTTATCCTGCCTGCTGCTTTTGAACATCATCAGCAAAAAAAATCCATCCCCGCACCGGTAAGCCTTAGCGTTAACGATTCTCGCTAGCCAGACGCTTCATTAAGCAACTAAAACGCTGTCCAGACGACAGTACGATTTTTTGCATCCCTTTTACAGACGAAACGCTACACTTCGTGCTGGTACTTTCAGACAAAAGGGACGCAATATGTCTGCCTCTCACTCGCAACGTTTAAGTGAAATACGTCATCGTATTCTGACGCTGCTGCTTAACGAGCACGATCTGGTTGATGCGCTGCTTAAAAAAACCAGCCATCTCAGTTCTGAACAGCAACGTGAAAATGCGATCCAGCGCGAAATGCTGGAACAGGATATTACTCAGCTGCATGCTGCAGACCTGGCCGATATTCTCGAAGCCTTACCTGAAGAAGAACGTCAGGCGTTGTGGCGTCTGGTGCCCAACGAGCGGCGCGGCCATGTACTGGTCGAAGCCGCAGAAACTGTCTGGGCCAGCCTGACTGAAGAGATGAGCGACCGCGATATTCTGCGCGCTATCGAACCGCTGGATATTGACGACCAGGTCTGGCTGGCGCGCTATCTACCACGCGATCTTACCGGACGCTTGCTTACTACGCTGGAACCGAGCCAGCGGGCGCGCATACTCAACGTGATGCAGTTTGACCGCGACCGTGTGGGCCGGGTGATGGATTTTAATATCCTCACGGTGCGTTCCGACGTCACTTTAGCCACCTTGCAGCGTTACTTACGCTATCGTAAAGCCATACCAGGGGGCACTGACAAGCTGTTTATCACCAATCAGGATAATCACCTACTAGGTGAGCTGTTGCTTACCGACATTCTGCTCAACAAACCGCAAATGCGCGTGGACGAAGTAATGAACACGCACCCTACCACCTTCCAGCTCAACGACAGAGCAGAGGATGCAGCCAGTGCCTTTGAGCGCTATAACCTGATTTCTGCTGCCGTTATTGATGCCAAAGGCAAGCTGATAGGCCGCGTTACCATTGAAGATGTGATCGATTTAGTGAACGAAGAGAACGAAAGCAACATTCGTAAAATGGGGGGTATCAGCCAGGAAGAGGACGTTTTTGCTCCGGTTCGTAAAGCAGTACGTAATCGCTGGGCGTGGCTGGCGGTTAACCTGTGTACCGCCTTTGTTGCTTCACGCGTGATCGGCCTGTTTGAATCAACCATTTCGCAACTGGTCGCGCTAGCTGCTTTGATGCCGATTGTCGCGGGTATCGGTGGTAATACCGGTAATCAGACTATCACTATGATTGTGCGCGCCCTGGCGCTGCATCAGGTGGAACCGGGAAACTTCTCTTTCCTGATTGTGCGTGAGCTGGGAGTCGCTTTAATCAACGGTATTTGCTGGGGCGGCATTATGGGAATCATTACCTGGCTGATGTATGGCAACCCCGCGCTCGGCGGCGTAATGATGCTGGCGATGGTGCTTAATCTGCTGCTGGCGGCATTAATGGGCGTGCTGGTGCCATTGGTAATGACTAAAATGAAGCGCGATCCGGCGGTCGGCTCCAGCGTATTCATTACGGCCATTACCGATACCGGCGGCTTTTTTATCTTTCTTGGCCTGGCGACGTTATTCCTGCTGCGACATTAAATACGTAGCCATTCCAGTACAATAGCCAGATGCCAAATCACCGCTAACCCTGGCTTTCGGCATAGCGTGACGTGGCTTCTGTCTTTTTATTCGGGGCGCTTTCTGCCAGCCTTTGCCTGCCCCTTCAGTCCATTTAGTTTTGTTATCAACGACGACGAGCATGCCTTACTTCTTTCTACGGTTTAAATCAGCGCGCTAAACTGGAAAGCATGACGCAAAATTTTTCTAACTTACCCATGTAACCCGCTCGACACTGACTAAAAAACGGAGGGAGTGATGTTTAAGATTAACGATTTTGTGCAGGCAAAAACCGGTGGGCCAAAGATGTTAGTGTTGCGCGTAGAAGGCGATGTGTTGTGGTGCGCGCGCGTGGATGATGCAACCAAAAAAGAAATAGAAGTGAAAGCCGGCAGCGTGAATCTGTATCACGAAGAGGATGATTTCGGCGTCTGTTAAGTTAAGAGGCCCCATTAGGGGCCTGAATGGTCAGGGGTTATTATGTTGCAGATTATCGTGACCAAGGCCGCCAATAAACGGCAAACGCAGACGTAACGGTGTGAAATCTACCCCCATACTCAGCCCTAATATATTCAGCTCAACGCCCTCTTCCGCGCCGAGCGTCATCCCCGCCACGCCTAAAACTGACACCTGCAAACCGCGGCCAGACGGTGGTAATCCAATCGGACGCCACAGCGGACGATAATCTTTACCCAGCGCATTGGCGGGCAAATCGAGTTTTAAGGCCGACACATGTCGGCCAATGTGTGCCAGGAAGGTGTTGCTGTTAGGTCCCGGCCATGCATGGTAGGTTTGCGGCCAGGGATAAGACTTTATCGCAGCTTCAATTTGCGGAATCATCGCTTCTGCCGCCGGGCCGCGATGGTCCACCAGCAGGCGAGGTTTTGCGCCGTACCAGTATCCGTCGGGAATATTGGTGTTGCGCCGTACTTTATCGCCGCTCCCCCAGCTGATCACTTCGTAGCGGTTATACTGGGTTTCTCCGGCGCGTTTGAAGATAATCCACGGATGCATCGCCACTGCCCCCTTCCAGCCATATGTCGGCGCGGCATAAACCTGCACAATCGTTAAACTGGCATGGGTACGTGGATCGGGCGCGATCCCGGCGGAATCGCGTCGTGCCGACCACCATCCTTCCTGACTGGCTGCACCGCTATGGCGGGTTGCCTGCGCAATACTCGCCGCCAGAGATAGCAGCAACACAGCAAGAAAAAAGAGACTGAATACTTTCAGTGGAAGCATGCGGGATCCCGGTGGTTAAGACAAAGAAAAAAAAACGCCAGTCAATCTGACGATTAAACTGGCGATTGGGTAATCAGCGCGTTTTAGAATAAGTCAGAAACTTATTCCCACTCAATGGTGGCCGGTGGTTTGCCACTAATATCGTAAACAACGCGGGAAATACCCTCTACTTCATTGATGATACGGTTGGATACGCGGCCAAGGAAGTCATAGGGCAGATGCGCCCAGTGTGCTGTCATAAAGTCGATAGTTTCGACCGCACGCAGCGAGACAACCCAGTCATACTTACGACCATCGCCCATTACGCCAACAGAACGTACCGGCAGGAACACGGTGAAGGCCTGGCTGACCTTGTTGTACAAATCAGCTTTGTGCAGTTCTTCAATGAAGATAGCATCGGCGCGACGTAGCAGGTCGCAGTACGCTTTCTTCACTTCGCCCAATACGCGCACGCCCAAACCGGGACCTGGGAATGGATGGCGGTAAAGCATGTCGTATGGCAGGCCAAGTTCCAGACCAATTCTACGTACTTCATCTTTGAACAGCTCTTTCAGTGGCTCGACCAGCCCCAGCTTCATCTCTTTTGGCAGCCCGCCGACGTTATGGTGTGATTTGATCACATGAGCTTTGCCGGTTGCAGAAGCCGCAGATTCAATGACGTCAGGATAAATGGTGCCTTGCGCCAGCCACTGCACATCGGTCAGCTTCGTCGCTTCTTCGTCAAACACTTCAACGAACACCCGACCAATGGTTTTACGTTTGGCTTCTGGATCATCAATACCTGCCAGCGCGTTAAGGAAGCGCATTTCAGCCGGCACGTGAATAATGCTCAGACCAAAGTGGTCACCGAACATGTCCATTACCTGTTGCGCTTCGTTGAGGCGCAACAACCCATTATCAACGAATACGCACGTCAGGCGATCGCCGATGGCTCGATGCAGCAGCATCGCAGTAACAGAGGAATCCACACCTCCCGACAGGCCAAGAATAACTTTGTCGTTGCCAATCTGCTTACGCAAACGCTCAACGGCGTCTTCGATGATTTTTGCTGGTGTCCACAGCGCTTCACAGCCACAAATGTCGATAATGAAACGCTCGAGCATACGCAAACCCTGACGCGTGTGCGTCACTTCCGGGTGGAACTGTACGCCGTAAAAACGCTTCTCTTCATTGGCCATAATGGCAAACGGACAGGTTTCGGTGCTGGCGACGGTCACAAAGTCAGACGGGATTGCCGTCACTTTGTCGCCGTGGCTCATCCATACGTCCAGTAAGGGTTTGCCGGCCGCGCTGAGCGCATCTTCAATATCGCGAACCAGGGCACTCGCGGTAGTCACTTCAACCTGTGCGTAGCCAAATTCACGCTCGCTGGAACCTTCAACTTTTCCGCCGAGCTGCATCGCCATGGTCTGCATGCCGTAGCATACGCCCAGCACCGGTACGCCAGCGTTAAATACATATTCCGGTGCCCGTGGGCTGTTCAGCTCCGTGGTGCTTTCCGGGCCGCCGGAAAGGATGATGCCGCTCGGGTTGAACTGGCGGATCTGTTCTTCGGTGACATCCCATGCCCAAAGTTCACAGTAAACGCCCAGCTCACGCACGCGACGCGCCACCAGTTGGGTATATTGAGAACCAAAATCGAGAATCAGAATGCGATGCTTATGGATATTTTCCGTCGTCATTGAGGGGTTTCCAGAACGGTGACTTGATAATAAAAGCGCCCGGCTGAGCCGGGCGAGAAATCTTACGGGATTATGAACCCATGCGGTAGTTTGGCGACTCTTTGGTAATTGTCACATCGTGCACGTGGCTTTCGTTGATCCCGGCGCCGCTGATACGGACAAACTCCGCTTTAGTCCGCAAATCGTCAATGGTTAGGCAACCGGTCAGGCCCATGCAGGAACGCAAGCCGCCCATCTGTTGATGAACGATCTCTTTCAGACGACCTTTATACGCGACGCGACCTTCAATCCCTTCCGGTACCAGTTTGTCAGCCGCATTGTCGGTCTGGAAGTAACGGTCAGATGAACCTTTGGACATGGCGCCTAACGATCCCATGCCGCGATAGGATTTGAATGCGCGACCTTGATACAGCTCAATTTCGCCCGGCGATTCTTCAGTACCCGCCAGCATTGAACCGACCATCACGCAGGATGCGCCCGCGGCGATAGCTTTTGCAATGTCGCCTGAGAAACGGATACCGCCATCGGCGATAACGGGAATGCCGGTGCCTTCCAGGGCGGCAACAGCGTCAGAAACAGCGGTGATTTGAGGTACGCCTACGCCAGTTACAATACGCGTGGTACAAATTGAACCAGGGCCGATGCCCACTTTCACGGCGCTCACGCCCGCTTCTACCAGAGCTAATGCGCCCGCGCCTGTCGCGACGTTGCCCCCGACGATTTCGAGGTCAGGGTATTTAGCACGGGTTTCACGGATACGCTGCAGTACGCCCTGAGAATGACCATGGGAAGAGTCGATCAGCAGTACGTCAACGCCAGCGGCAACCAGCGCATCTACACGCTCTTCGTTGCCAGCGCCAGCGCCTACCGCAGCACCGACACGCAGACGACCCTGCGCATCTTTACAGGCGTTAGGCTTACGTTCAGCTTTCTGGAAATCCTTAACGGTAATCATGCCCAACAGGTGAAAGCTTTCATCCACCACCAGGGCTTTTTCTACGCGTTTCTCATGCATTTTCTGCAGAACTACATCACGCGCTTCACCCTCTTTTACCGTTACCAGGCGCTCTTTCGGTGTCATTACCGCCGAAACAGGCTGAGTCAAATCGGTCACAAAGCGAACGTCACGGCCGGTAATGATACCGACCAGTTCGTTGTTGGCATTAACAACCGGATAACCTGCAAAGCCGTTACGCTCAGTCAGCGCTTTTACGTCGGCCAGCGGAGTCGTTGGCAACACGGTTTGCGGTTCAGTGACTACGCCGCTTTCATATTTTTTCACCTTGCGGACTTCATCTGCCTGGCGTTCAATCGACATATTTTTATGGATGAAGCCCAGACCGCCTTCTTGCGCCAGCGCAATGGCCAGGCCCGCTTCCGTCACGGTGTCCATTGCTGCGGACAGCATGGGAATAGTTAAACGGATGTTTTTAGTGAGCTGGGTACTGAGATCAGCCGTATTTGGCAGGACGGTGGAGTGAGCAGGAACGAGCAGGACGTCGTCAAAAGTGAGTGCTTCTTTAGCGATTCTTAACATGGCAATACTCCACCTCGGGTGAATGAGAATAGATAAAATATTGCCGCGGCATTATACAGGCCGTAATCGATTGCCTCCAGCATTATTTAATAAAAACTCTTGATCCGTGGTATCAGCCCTGTAGTATCGACTAATTAACCTGCTGATTTGGAATTTGATCTTCGTCACATGTCACTGCCTCCAACCGCCAATATTTTTACCGTCAGCCGCCTCAATAACACGGTGCGTCAGTTACTGGAAAAAGAGATGGGCCTGGTTTGGCTGAGCGCGGAGATCTCTAACTTTACTCAGCCCGCTTCCGGCCACTGGTATTTTACGCTTAAAGATGATGGCGCCCAGGTTCGCTGTGCTATGTTCCGTAACAGCAATCGTCGCGTGACCTTTCGTCCTCAACATGGCCAGCAAATTTTAGTTCGTGCCAATATCACGCTGTATGAACCCCGTGGCGACTACCAGCTCATTATCGAAAGCATGCGCCCCGCCGGTGAAGGCTTATTGCAGCAGCAGTTTGAGCTGCTGAAAGCCAGACTGGCAACCGAAGGCTTGTTCGACCCTCAACATAAGCAGGCCTTGCCGGAACCGGCGAAACAGGTTGGCGTGATCACCTCTGCCAACGGCGCGGCGTTACATGATGTGCTGCGCGTGCTGCATCGACGCGATCCCTCTTTACCGGTAGTGATCTATCCCACCGCCGTCCAGGGCGTTGACGCGCCCGCCGCCATCGTTCGCGCCATTGAAATAGCCAACCTGCGTAATGAGTGTGATGTATTAATCGTAGGCCGCGGCGGCGGCTCGCTGGAGGATTTGTGGAGTTTTAACGACGAACGTGTGGCGCGCGCCATCTTCGCCAGCCGCATTCAAGTGGTGAGCGCTGTCGGTCATGAAACCGACGTTACCATTGCCGATTTTGTTGCGGATCTGCGTGCGCCAACCCCTTCAGCCGCAGCCGAAATCGTCAGCCGCAATCAGGTTGAGTTATTACGCCAGCTCCAGTCTCAGCAGCAGCGGCTGGAAATGGCTATGGATTATTACCTGGCTCGCCAACAGCGGCTGTTTAGTCGGTTAGACCATCGCCTGCAGCAGCAACATCCACAATTACGTCTGGCGCGGCAGCAAACTGCCCTTTTCCGTCTGCAACAGCGTCTGACCGAAGCAATGGAATCACGCCTTCGAGTGTTCACGCGCCAGCAGGATCGCCTAACACAACGTTTTACGGCGCAATACCCACAGCAGCGCCTGTTTCTGGCGCAAAAGTCATTGCAAAACTGGCATTACCGTCTCGAACAAAGCATGGAAAAAGTGCTCAATTGCGATAAGCAGCGCTTTGCAACCCTGGCTGCTCAGCTTGAAGGCGTCAGCCCGCTGGCGACACTTGCACGCGGTTTTAGCGTAACCACTGACGTTTCCGGCCAGAGAGTGAAAAAAACCGGCCAGCTGCATACCGGCGATCTTCTTCGCACCCGACTTGAAGATGGCTGGGCAGAGAGCCAGGTGACAAAACTTCTGCCCGAAAAGCCGCGGCGGCGCCAAACATCTTCCTGAGGTCATAACTATACTTTTTGGCTCAACTGTTAATTCATCGTGCCAAGGAGTCGGATATGGCTTATAGCGTTATTCCTCCCTACATCTTACGCAAAATCATTGCACACGGTTCCGGCCATCAGCAGGAAGAAGCGCGTCGTACCTTAACCCACGTACAGCATTTAATGGCAGCGCCCTGGCAAAAGCCATCCGTGGCGAAAACCGCTGTTGGCGGCCGGGTTGAACGTGAGATTTATGATGCGCAAAACGAGCAAACTTTGCCGGGCAAGTTGATCCGGCAGGAAGGTCAATCGGCAAACGGTGATATTGCCGCCCAGGAAGCCTGGGATTATCTCGGTACAACCTACGACTTTTTCTGGCAGGCTTACAAGCGTAACTCTCTGGACAATCAGGGCTTGAAACTGTTGGGCACGGTGCATTACGGTAAAAATTACCAGAATGCCTTTTGGAATGGTCAGCAGATGGTGTTTGGCGATGGTGACGGCGAAATTTTTAATCGCTTCACTATTGCAATAGACGTGGTAGCGCATGAGCTGACGCATGGCGTTACTGAAAATGAAGCCGGATTGATCTATTTCGAACAGGCTGGTGCACTGAACGAGTCATTGTCAGATGTATTCGGCTCGTTAGTGAAGCAGTTCAGTAAGAAGCAGAGCGCCGAACAGGCCGACTGGATTATCGGTGAAGGCTTGTTGGCCAAAGGTATTCATGGCCGGGGCTTACGCTCAATGTCTGAACCCGGCACGGCTTATGACGATCCCATGCTGGGCAAAGATCCACAGCCTGCGCATATGGATCACTATGTGCAGACGCGTGAAGATAATGGCGGCGTGCACCTTAACTCTGGTATTCCTAATCGCGCTTTCTGTCTGGCTGCCAAAGCGCTGGGCGGTTATGCATGGGAGTTGGCTGGTCATGCGTGGTATGACAGCCTGTGTGATAAAGCGTTGCCGCAGGATGCCGATTTTAAAACCTTTGCTCAGTACACCATGCAGCACGGCGAAAAGCGCTTTAACCGTTCAGTGGGCAGCGCGATTGAACAAGCCTGGAAAGAGGTGGGCGTGTTATGAGCGAGCTTCCTCAACTCACCGACGATGCAATCATTGTGGTGGCACGTGAAGGCGGTATCGCGTTTATTCCGGGCCTGCGCGGCGAGCGTCGTTTCACTTTAGGCCAGCTTCCTGCCCCCCAAAAACAGCGCGTTTGTGCTGTGCTGGAACAGGCGATGCCTTTAGGAGAACCGGAAGAAAAGGCTGCTCAGGTTGGTCGTGGCGATCAGCGTTATTTTCGCATTCAGATTCAGTACGCCACCCACCGGGAAAGTGGCACGATAGTGCTGTTAATACCGGAACAGGTGGCGCCACCTGAACTGGAATCCCTGTGGCGCGACGGCGAATAGCGAAAAAAAGCCGACATCGCTGTCGGCTTTTTCATCACGTTATTTACTGTCAGGTAGGGCGTAAGCAATGACATAGTCACCACGATCGGGAGACTGACGTGCGCCGCCCGCTGAGATGAGAATGTATTGTTTGCCGGTTTTCGGTGAAACATAACTCATTGGACCGCCCTGGCTGCCAACCGGCAGGCGAGCTTTCCATACTTCTTTACCGGTTGAGCTGTCGAAGGCGCGCAGATAGTAATCCTGCGTACCCGCGATAAACACAAGGCCGCCCTGCGTTGCCAGCGTGCCGCCCAGCGTTGGCATACCAAGTGGCATTTTCATGCGCATTTTGATACCAAAAGGACCGGTATCCTGCACCGTACCGACTGGCACCTGCCAGACGATTTTCCGTGTTTTCATATCAATCGCGGACAGCGTACCAAACGGTGGCGCCTGGCAAGGAATGCCCAGCGGAGACATGAAACGGTTTTTATTCACCGCATAAGGCGTGCCTTTCAGCGGAACCGCACCCATGCCGGTGTTGATCGCTTCACCGCCATTGCTACCACGGGCAATCTTGCTGGTATCAGCCGGAATCATCTGTACCCACAGGCCCAGACGCATATCGTTGACGAACAGCAGATGGTTGTTCGGATCGGTGGACATGCTGCCCCAGTTCATACCGCCCAGCGAACCTGGGAAGCTGAGGGATTTATCGGTATCCGGCACGGTGAACAGACCATCATAACGCATGGATTTAAAAGCAACACGGCATACCAGCTGATCGAACGGCGTTGCACCCCACATGTCAGATTCTTTCAACGTCTGGTTGCCAATCTGTGGCATACCGGTCGAATGCGGCTGAGTTTTGGTGTACTGCTCGTTCGGAATATGGCCCTGCGGCATTGGCAACTCTTCGACTTTCGTCAACGGCTTGCCTGTCATGCGATCCAGCACAAAGATCATGCCGGTTTTACCGCCGATGACCACGGCCGGTTTGGTGGTGCCATCCTGCATTGGGAAATCGATCAGGCCTGGCTGCATCGGCAGGTCGAAGTCCCACAGATCGTTATGAACGGTCTGATAAACCCACTTCTCTTTACCCGTGGTGGCATCCAGCGCCAGCACGGACGCGCCGTATTTGTGATCCAGTGCAGTACGATTCGCGCCCCACAGGTCAACAGAAGAGCTGCCCATAGGGATAAATACGGTATTCATCGCCGGATCGTAAGACATCGGCGCCCACGAGTTTGGTGTGCTGCGCGTATAATCTTTGCCTGGCATCAGAATCGCATTCGGGTCCACATTGCCTGGGTCAAACGCCCAGCGCATTTGGCCTGTGATAACGTCAAAACCACGTAATACACCGCCTGGCATATCGGTCTGAACGTTGTCCGCGATACGTCCTCCAACCACAACGGTAGTACCCGCCACGGTCGGTGCAGAGGTCAGCTGATATTGCGGATCTGGCGCTTTACCCAAACCGGCTTTCAGATCAACCTGTCCGTTGTTGCCGAAGTCCTGACAGAATTCACCATTGTCAGCGTTGATTGCGATCAGGCGTGCATCAATGGTGTTCATCAGGATGCGGCGCTGACAGGTATCACCCGCAGGTAAATTTACGGCTGTCACCGGCGTTGAGCCTGGCTTTGACGGCTGCGTCAATGGTTTGGTCGCATCAAAATAAGCCAGACCGCGGCAGCGATTCCAGACTTCAGCTTGTGCGTTGATTTCGCGTTTCCAGATTTGCTTTCCGCTATCCGCTTCTACCGCAATCACATTGTTATGCGGCGTACAGAGATAGAGCGTATTGCCAATCTGCAGCGGAGTTTGTTGATCTTCCGCACCGTTACCGGTTGGGCTAACTGGCGTATCGCCAGTATGGAAAGTCCAGGCCACCTGCAGGTCTTTTACGTTGTCACGTGTGATTTGATCCAACGCAACAAAGCGGCTCCCGCCTGATGTATTACCGTAGTTATCCCAGTTTTTCTGCTGTTTCGCTTTATCAACCGGAATCAGCGGCAATTCCTGACCGCTGCTGGCAACAGTGGGATGTGGCTGGAACATCTGAACAAACGTCACCACCATGCCAATAGCCAGCACGGCAGACAAGACGTAGGAAACGTTAGCCAGCGACGTTTTGCCTTCACGCTTACGCAGCGCAGGCCAGGTCAGGAACGCCAGGATCATCAGTCCGGCTGGCACCATCAGGCGTGAAACCAGCGGCCAGAACGCCAGCCCAGCATCGAAAAGCGCCCAAATCAGCGTGCCGATACACATCAGCAGAAAAAGCGTCACTGCAGAAGATTTACGCCGGAAGAACTGAACTGCCGACAGAACGGTAACAATACCCGCGATTAAGAAGTACCAGCTGCCGCCAAGCGCGACGAGCTTACCGCCGCCGATAGCAAAGAACAGGCCGGTGGCAAGCAGCACCAACCCGAGCAGCACGGTCCATATTCCCAACCCTTTACCGGAGCGGGATGATGTTTCAGCCATAACACTAACTCTCCTGAAAAAAAAAAAGCGTCCGCGCTCCACGCCCGCTTGCCGTTTCGGGATCCGAGAGCTTTACGCTGGGGAACACTTTATTTTAAATCGAATTAAAAACGGACCTGCGTCCGGGATTCAAGCAATGTGAGGCAGGCGACATTAAGAATTGTCTATAGATCTGCCCACAGCGGGGCTGGATTGTACCACCTGGTACATAAAAAGGTGAATATCTATTACTCATTTGTTACTGAGAAATAGCATTTTTGCTACAAAATGTGCGTTAAGTAATTAAATTTACACGGTTCTTGCAATAACAGGCTTTCAGGCGGTCGATGTGTAAGCGTGCGTTAAGCGCTTAACGGTACATATCCGATGTTCTTTAACGGTTAAACCGTATTTATAAGCGTCAAAACAGCCAATTAGACCAAAAGATTAAAGTATGCCTGCAGCTAAGGACAACCTGAGCAACGTACCTGCGCTGCGTATGACGTACCACATATTTTACAAATGCCTTTGCGCTACGTTAACGACAGCGGATAAAGCTATCCCTCAATACGTTTCCCTTTTTGCAACCTGGCTGCTTACCGCAAAAAAAGAGGGCCAAACCGGCCCTCGATAATTAACGCTTATTTTTTTTCATATGCGCCATCAGGCGCTTACGTTTACGCTGCTGAGTGGGTGTCAACAGGTTACGCTTGCCTTCATAAGGGTTTTCGCCCTCTTTAAACTGAATACGAATCGGCGTTCCCATGACATTGAGAGAACGACGGAAGTAGTTCATCAGATAGCGCTTGTAAGAATCCGGCAGATCTTTCACCTGATTGCCATGGATCACGACAATAGGTGGATTGTAACCTCCGGCATGCGCATATTTCAGCTTCACGCGGCGACCACGAACCAGCGGTGGCTGGTGATCTTCTGCTGCCATATTCATAATGCGCGTCAGTAACGATGTGTTAACCCGTTTAGTTGAGCAGTCGTAAGCTTCCGTGACCGATTCAAACAGGTTACCCACGCCGCTGCCGTGCAGCGCAGAAATAAAGTGAACGCGGGCGAAATCAATAAAGCCCAGACGGAAATCGAGCGTCTCTTTGACCTCGTCACGCACCTCTTGCGACAGGCCATCCCACTTATTAACCACAATTACCAGTGAGCGCCCGCTATTCAGAATAAAACCGAGCAGCGAGAGATCCTGGTCGGAAATCCCGGCGCGGGCATCAATCACCAGCATCACAACGTTTGCGTCTTCAATCGCCTGTAGCGTTTTGATTACCGAAAACTTTTCTACCGTATCGGTGATTTTTCCGCGCTTACGCACACCTGCGGTGTCAATCAGCACGTACTCACGCCCATCACGCTCCATCGGAATATAGATGCTGTCGCGCGTCGTACCCGGCATGTCATATACCACTACGCGATCTTCGCCAAGAATGCGGTTGGTCAGGGTAGATTTGCCCACATTTGGGCGGCCTACAATCGCCAGCTTGATCGGCAAACCGGTTGGATCGAACTCTTCCTCTTCCTCTTCAGGCGGTTCACCATTCTCTTTTGCCGCCAGTGCCGCCCAGTAGGCTTCGTTTTCGTCTTCTTCGGTCACTTCTACCGGATCGACCTGTTCCATCCACGGCAGCAGCGCGGTTTCTAACAGGCTGGTCACGCCACGACCGTGCGAGGCTGCAATGGCATGGATTTCTCCCAGGCCCAGCGAGTAGAAATCTAAGACGGCTGAATCGGGATCGAGTCCGTCGGTTTTATTAGCCACCAGGAAGGTAGCTTTTTGGCGCGAACGCAGATGCTTAGCAATTTGCTGATCGGCCGGCATCAGACCCGCACGGGCATCTACCATAAACAGCACAACATCGGCTTCTTCAATCGCCAGCAGCGACTGTTCTGCCATGCGCGTTTCGACACCATCCTCAGTGCCGTCAATGCCGCCGGTATCAATAACAATAAATTCGCGCCCTTCCACTTCGGCGCGACCATATTTGCGATCGCGAGTCAGTCCAGGAAAATCCGCTACCAGCGCATCACGTGTGCGGGTTAAGCGGTTAAAAAGCGTAGATTTTCCCACATTGGGACGCCCAACCAGCGCGACCACAGGTACCATAAACATGCCTCAATAAATAATTAATCGCCCGAATGGCGTGATTATAACGGCTCTTGCCGCTAAGTTCAGGCTGAAGGCGCAAAGAATACCATGCCTGACTAAAAACGAAACGGCCCCTGATAAACTCAGGAGCCGCTTTCAGGGAAGGATTTCACCTGACTGGCGTTTACCCATTAGCGGGTAATCGCATAAACCTCACCGTCTTTGGACTGGATCAGCAACTTGTCGCTGGCAACCACCGGTTCAGTCTGGAAGCCGGAGCTGTCCAGTTTCTGCTGGGCAACAAAGCGACCGTCGGTCGTGTTCATCCAGTGCAGATAACCTTCGCTGTCACCTACCACGATGTAGCCATTGTACAACACGGGCGATGTCAGGTTACGGTGCAGCAGATCGCTTTGACGCCAGATTGCCACGCCGCCATCCGCGTTCAGAGCAATGACGCGATCGTCCTGATCGATCAGGTAAATACGGCCCGCATCTACAATCAGATCTTTCACGCCACCAATTTCACGCTTCCACAAAATTTGTCCTGAACGCAGGTCCAGCGCGGTTAAATCGCCATTGTAAGCCAGCGCGTAAACCACGCCATTTACCACAACCGGCGTGGTATCAACATCATTCAGGCGATCGATTTCCGTCGCGCCGCTTGGCTGCGAAATGCGCTGCTGCCAAATCAGCTGACCTTGATTCATGATGACTGCGCTGACGCGACCGTTATCTCCGCCGACAATCGCACCGCCAAAGGCAACGGCTGGCGCAGATTCACCGCGCAGAGACAGCGCTGGCATATCAAGGTTAACGCTCCACTTGATGGCGCCGCTGTTCTGATCCAGCCCCTGCAACATGCCGTTGCTGGTGTGAATCAACACTAAACCATCACTGACAACCGGACGTGACAGCGCTTCGCCAGCCACTTTGGTTTGCCAGTCAATCTTACCGTCGCTGCTGTTTAAGGCATAAACCTGGCCGCGTTCGCTGCCAGCATACAGGCGGTCGCCATTCACGGTCAGGCCGCCAGACAACAGGGCTGAACGATTTTTTGAGAAGAAGCCGGTTTTCTCAGAGAGATCGACTTTCCATTTTTCCTTACCATTCGCTGCGTCTAATGCTTTTATGATACCAAAGCGATCGGCCGCATAAACGGTGCCCTCTTGCCAGGCGGGATGCAGGTTGGAATAAAAATCGCCAACACCATCACCCACCGACGTGCTCCATACTTCTTGCGGAGTAAACTGATTTTCGACCTTCGGCAACGGGGCCATTTTTACTGCATCTTCTTCGCCGCTAAACAGCGAACAACCGCTGAGCAAAGTGACTGAAATCAGCCCTGGCAGCAGGTATTTACGTAATTCCATGCGCTCTCTCTTGACTGGCTTAGCTTAAGTTATTCATCTTCATCTGCATCATTTGCTTCAATGCCGGAGAGGCATCAGATTCCACCCCTTTGCTCCAGGCATCGCGTGCGCCCTGCTTGTCGCCTTTGCTTAGCAGCGCTTCGCCGCGGATGTCGGCCACAATGGCTGTCCAACCATCACCCTTCACGCCTTCCAGGGTTTTAAGTGCTGCGTCGGCTTGATTTTGTTGCAGTTGAATGCGCGCCAGGCGCAGGTTAATAACCGCCTGCAGGTTGGCATCTTTTGTGTCTTTCAGGCCGTTTTGCAGCTGAGCAGCCGCTTTATCGAGCTGGTTGCTGTCAACATACTGTTTGGCTACATCCATTGATGCCAGCGCACCGTAGGTGTTGCTGTTATCCCTGGCAAAATTGCTCACCGCCTCCAGCGTTTGAGGCTTATCCGCCTGCATAGCATTGGTCAGCTGCTGATACTGCGCTGAAACGGTTTTGGCCGAGCTCTCTTCATGGTTCGCCCAGTAGCGCCAGCCACCCAGCGCGGCAATACCGATGACTACGCCAACCGCTAACGCTTTGCCATTGTTGGCAAAGAAGCGGCGCACGGCATCAATCTGTTCATTCTCATTGCTATAAACTTCCACGCAATCCCTCTCTTTTTAATGATCGGTGCTGTGACACGCTTACTGTAACAGCGTGCGCAATGCAGCAGCAGCCTCTGCCTGCGCTAGCGTTTGCTGCTCGCCACTGCGCAGATTTTTAATCACGACCTGACCGGCCTTCACTTCGTCTTCACCCACTACCAGTGCAACGCGTGCGCCCCACTTATCTGCGCGGGCAAACTGCTTTTTAAAATTGCCGCCGCCAAAGTTGGTCATCAGCTTCAGATCGGGCATTTCATCGCGCAGTTTTTCTGCCAGCAGCATTGCTGATGCCTGTACGCCTTGACCCGAAGCGATAACATAGACATCAACAACACGAGTCGGTTCAAATTCAGGATTAACCGCCTGAACCAGCAGGACCAAACGCTCCATGCCCATGGCGAAACCGACAGCAGGCGTTGCGCGACCGCCCAGTTGCTCAACTAAGCCATCGTAACGGCCGCCGCCACACACGGTACCCTGTGAGCCCAGGCTATCGGTGACCCATTCAATCACCGTCCGGTTGTAGTAATCGAGGCCACGCACCAGACGCTGATTTACGGTATACGCAATGCCCGCATCGTCCAGCAGCGCGCAAAGACCGTCAAAATGCGCACGTGACTCTTCATCCAGATAATCGCCCAGCTGGGGCGCATCGTTCAATAAGTGCTGAATTTCAGGATTTTTACTGTCGAGCACGCGCATCGGATTGGTATACATGCGGCGTTTGCAATCTTCATCCAGCGTTTCTTTATGTTGCTCAAGGAAAGCCACTAACGCATCGCGATAATTAGCGCGTGCCTCAAGCGAACCGATGGAGTTGAGTTCGAGCCGGACGTGGTCGGCAATACCTAATGCTTTCCACCAGCGCGCATTAAGCATGATCAATTCAGCATCAATATCTGGCCCCTGCAAGCCAAATACTTCAACACCCATCTGGTGGAACTGGCGATAGCGGCCTTTTTGCGGACGCTCGTAACGGAACATCGGTCCCATGTACCACAGGCGCTGCTCCTGGTTATAGAGCAAGCCATGTTCGATGCCCGCACGCACACACCCTGCGGTCCCTTCCGGGCGTAGCGTCAGGCTTTCACCGTTGCGGTCGTCAAAAGTATACATTTCTTTTTCAACCACATCGGTGACTTCACCGATAGCGCGTTTAAACAGCGGCGTTTGTTCAACGATCGGCATACGAATTTCGCTATAACCGTAACTCGCCAGAACCTGTTTCAGAACGCCTTCAATCCGTTGCCAGATGGCTGTATCCGCGGGCAGATAATCATTCATCCCACGAATAGCTTGAATATTCTTCGCCACGTTAGAATCTCTTAATACAAAAAAACCTGTCCGGCATCATACCTTATGAGGATGAAACCGCACAGGTTCAGTCAAAAAAGTCACGCACGCAGCCTGCGTGCGCCATTATTTTTCCAGCTGCTGCACGTCGATACGACGACTTTCGTCGAGCATCGACGCTTTGGCACGGATGCGGGCTTCCAGCTGATCGATCATATCGCTATTGTCGAGACGATCCCGCTGACGCACTCCATCTTCATAGAAACCACTTTTCTTATTACCGCCGGTTACGCCAAGCGTAGAGATAGTGGCTTCGCCTGGACCATTCACGACACAACCAATAATAGAAACGTCCATCGGCGTGATGAGATCTTCCAGACGCTGCTCCAGCGCGTTTACCGTGCCGATTACGTCAAATTCCTGACGCGAGCAGGTTGGGCAAGCGATAAAGTTAATGCCACGCGAACGAATACGCAGCGATTTCAAAATATCGAAACCCACTTTCACTTCTTCGACCGGATCGGCCGCCAGCGAAATGCGCAGCGTGTCACCAATGCCTTCCGACAGCAGCAGACCAAGTCCGATAGCCGATTTCACCGCCCCCGCACGCGCGCCGCCTGCTTCGGTAATACCGAGGTGCAGCGGTTGTTCAATTTGCTTTGCCAGCAGACGATACGATTCGACCGCCAGGAACACGTCCGAGGCTTTCACGCTGACCTTAAATTGATCGAAATTCAGGCGATTAAGGTGATCAACGTGGCGCATAGCTGATTCCAGCAACGCCTGCGGCGTCGGCTCACCATATTTTTCCTGCAGATCTTTTTCCAGCGACCCCGCATTCACGCCGATACGAATCGGAATATTGCGGTCGCGGGCGCAGTCAACCACCATACGAATACGTTCGTTGTTACCGATATTGCCTGGGTTGATACGCAGGCAATCGACGCCATACTCAGCGACTTTCAGTGCAATGCGGTAATCAAAATGGATGTCTGCCACCAGCGGTACGTCGACCTGCTGTTTAATCAGCTTAAATGCTTCGGCGGCGTCCATAGTGGGCACAGAGATGCGGACAATATCCACGCCTACGCGCTCAAGCGCTTTGATTTGGTTTACTGTCGCAGCCACATCGGTGGTGCGGGTATTGGTCATCGACTGAACGGCAATAGGTGCACCGTCGCCGACTGGCACCTTGCCGACGTAAATGCGTTTTGATTTACGGCGGATAATGGGTGCTTCGTTATGCATATTTCTTCTCCACAATTGCCCGGTACGCGATACGCTGTTATTGCGCACCTAATGTCAGGCGAGCAACCTGGTTATTACGGATAAAATGACTTAAATCAACAGGCTGGTTCTGATATTGCACCTGTACGGCCGATGGCGCGCCAATTTTCAGACGATACGGAGCCGTACCCGCGAGGCTGAGTTTACCACCGCTGTGTTGCATTCCGCTGAACAGTTTTTTACCGCTGGCATCCGTTACTTCTAACCAGCAATCAGAATTGAAAGTCATAACAACCGCGTTGGGATCCGTTGCCGGTTCGCTCACAGCAGCAGCCCCAACCGGTATTTGCGGTGCGGTTGACGTGGGTGCAGCAGACGTATTGACCGGAGCCTGAGAAGGTGAAACCACGGCGTTATCGCCGCCAGGCTGCGCTGACGTAGCAGGATGACTGGCATTGTTCGCGGGCGTAGTCACGGAAGGCGTGCTGGCAGCGCTGTTATCCATGGTTATGGGTGCCGGATTGCTTTCATCCGGTGCGGCAGG
Organism: Mixta mediterraneensis; assembly: GCF_014946725.1. Classification (GTDB taxonomy): domain Bacteria; phylum Pseudomonadota; class Gammaproteobacteria; order Enterobacterales; family Enterobacteriaceae; genus Pantoea; species Pantoea mediterraneensis. Next base: position 282,885 of record NZ_JACFXY010000003.1, on the reverse strand, counting down.
CGCAGCAGTTTCATCAGACGTACTATCGCCTGCGGTTTCACCCAGCGGAATGGACTGGCTACTGTCATCATTACTGCCGTTCTGACTGACCATGGTCGTCAGTTCCTCCTGCGACGCTTTATGGTTTTGCCACCACCATGCGCCCGTCAGGCCAATCACCACAAACACCACCAGCCAGGTGAAAATCATCAACCAACCGTCGCGCTTTTTGCGGCGCTTACCCAAAGAGAAACTTTGCATCGGTTCGATTTTTGCGGCACGCACCGGCGTTTGTTTCGCCATCATTGGCAGTAATTCCTCTTCAGGAATATGCACCAGACGGGTGTAAGAGCGAATGTAGCCGCGTAAGAACGTCGAGGCTAAATCAGCGGGCGATTTATCTTCCTCAATGTCTCGAACGGTAGAAAGTTTCAGACACAGGCGCTCAGCAACGTTCTGCTGCGTCAGTCCCATCTGCTCACGGGCCAGACGCAGGCGTTCACCTGTTGAATGTACTGCAGAATTCTCTTGATTGGCTTCAGTATTCATTAGCTAAATAACGCTGGTACTGTATCGATTGCGGAAAACGCCGCGCTAACTGGTCGCCATAAAACCTGACATCTGCGACATTTTCCTGTTGCGCGGCGAAACGTATATGTAACGCCAGACTGCGTGCCGTTTCAGGCAGACGTTGCTGGTAAATCTTTAACAATAACGATGTGTTAGCCTGTTGATCTGTTTCCAGCAGCCTTTCGGCCTCAGCTAACACGGACTCTCCTTTGCTGCGGTCCGCATCCAGCGCGTGCAGCAGTGCTGAACGTGCCGCGTCATCATCGCCTGCCTGCAGATAACAATATCCCGATAGTTCGAGCGCATCGATGCGGGCGTCGCCTTCCGGCGCATCTTTTGCCCGTTTAAACTGTTGATGCGCTTCGTCATACTGCCCTAAAGCGCAAAGAAACGCACCGTAATTGTTAGCGATGTAACCATTATCTGGTGCCAGGCGCTGGGCATGAAGAAACTGCTCTGTCGAAGCTGCCATGTTTCCTTGCCGCTGGGCCAGCCGGGCCAGTGCCAAAGCTATGCGGTAATCACGCGGTGCAGCGGCCTGAGCACGCAAAAAATTACGCTGTGCAGCGGCATAATCTCCTACAGCTAAATAATGCATCCCTAACTGTAGACGCACCTCTGCAGCACCGTGGGGCGTTGCTTTGCTGACACAACCGCTTACAACAAACAGCGCCAGTAATCCTGTCGATAATCCTTTATGCATTTCGTTACCCTTATGTCGCTCATTAGCTGGCAATAGCCTGCCACGAGCGACACAAGCGGGAAACGCTAAGCGCCAGGGTTTCAGAGAGCCTTCACAGTTATCGGCTCACCCGCCATTTTTTTCTTCATTGTACGTTTGGTGCGGTCAATCACTTCCCCGGCCAGCTGTCCACAGGCGGCGTCAATATCATCTCCACGCGTTTTGCGCACAATGGTGGTAAAACCGTATTCCATAAGCACTTTGGAGAAGCGATCCACGCGGCTGTTAGAGCTACGACCATAAGGCGCACCCGGGAAGGGGTTCCAGGGAATCAGGTTAATTTTGCACGGCGTCTCTTTCAACAGCTCAGCCAACTCATGCGCATCATCGGTACTGTCGTTAACGTGATCCAGCAGTACATATTCGATGGTGACGCGTCCCTGGTTGGCATTTGATTTTGCCAGGTAGCGCTTTACTGCCGCCAGGAACATTTCAATGTTGTACTTTTTGTTGATCGGCACAATATCGTCACGCAGTTTGTCGTTCGGTGCATGCAGCGAAATGGCCAGCGCGACATCAATCATGTCGCCAAGTTTATCCAGCGCGGGCACGACGCCCGAGGTTGATAACGTCACTCTGCGTTTTGACAAGCCAAAACCGAAATCATCCAGCATGATTTCCATTGCCGGTACGACATTATTCAGGTTAAGCAGCGGCTCGCCCATTCCCATCATCACAACATTGGTGATAGGACGCTGGCCCGTTACTTTTGCCGCACCGATGATTTTCGCGGCACGCCATACCTGGCCGATAATTTCCGAAACACGCAGGTTACGGTTAAAGCCTTGTTGCGCAGTCGAACAGAATTTACACTCCAGCGCACATCCCACTTGCGAAGAAACGCACAGCGTTGCGCGATCGTCTTCCGGAATATAGACCGTTTCCACCAGCTGATCGCCCACGCGGATCGCCCATTTAATCGTACCGTCGGCGGAACGCATCTCTTCAGCCACTTCCGGCGCCCGGATCTCGGTCAGCTCCATCAGTTTGGTACGCAGCTTTTTGTTGATGTCGGTCATCTGTTCGAAATCATCACAGCAGTAGTGGTACATCCATTTCATGACCTGATCGGCGCGGAAAGGCTTCTCGCCCAGCGCAATAAAAAACTCACGCATCTGCTGACGATTCAGATCCAGCAGATTAATTTTTTGGTTTTGTGGGGAAACAACAATGGGGGATGCGGACGACGGCGTCACAATCTGTTCGGACATAATGTTCTCTGGCCTCGTTGTTACACGTTATGGCTCTGGTTAAGAATACGCCTTCACTAAGCATGCTCAATGAAGGCGCAATATTGTACAACATCTGCTGCCTGATGCCAGGCGGGATCGAGATCCTTTGGCAGATTTTTGTAAAGCCAGCTATCCGTTTATCGCCGGGCGATTAACGGGTACGTGGGCAGATTTCGTTTTCGCCGAAGAAATAAGCGATTTCACGTGCAGCAGATTCAGCAGAGTCAGAACCGTGAGTCGCGTTCTCGGTGAAGCTGTCTGCATAGTCGGCACGCAGGGTGCCTGCCAGGGCATTCGCTGGGTTAGTCGCGCCCATCAGGTCACGGTGACGCTGAACGGCATTTTCGCCTTCCAGGACAGAAACCACAACCGGACCAGAAGTCATGAATTCAACCAGGCCGTCAAAGAAAGGCTTGCCCTGATGCTCAGCGTAGAAACCTTCAGCCTGCTCTTTGCTCAGCTGCAGCATTTTTGCGCCAACGATTTTGAAGCCTGCGCTTTCAAAACGATTGTAGATTGCACCGATCACGTTTTTAGCGACGGCGTTTGGCTTGATGATAGAAAAAGTACGTTCGATTGCCATGTTGACCTCTGTCATAACGTCCTGAAGAAACCGGGGAGCGCACGCCCCAGCTAAGAAACGGCGCCGATTATAGGGGCAGAGCCAAGCCTTGCCTATCAGAGATCTCATAATTTATTGAAAAATATTGATCTGCCTCGAAGCATTGAGTCAGTAATTGTGCGATGCGCCCGATCAGCGTCGCCATTTAGTCATCGCTTTTTCTTGAGATAGCACGCTCATTACCGGAAACTAAACGTTCCTGAATTCTGAAAAGAGGTTGCTATGACAGCTCCCCTGTTTGTATCCGCTGACTGGTTGCATGAACATTACACCGAGGAAACCCTGCAGGTGCTGGACGCACGCATGTTACCGCCTGGTCAGGAAGCGGTGCGCGATATTCAAGCCGAATATCTCGCAGGCCATTTGCCCAATGCGCCTTTTTTCAATATTGAAGCGCTGTCCGATCACACCAGCGCCTATCCGCACATGATGCCGCGCCCCGAAGGTTTTTCCGTGGCGATGCGTGAACTGGGCGTCAGCAGTGACAAACATTTAGTGGTGTACGATGAAGGTAATCTGTTCTCGGCACCGCGGGCATGGTGGATGCTGCGCGCTTTTGGCGTTCAGCACGTGTCTGTTCTGGCTGGTGGTTTACAGGGCTGGAAAGCGGCGGGCTTCGCAGTTGAAACCGGCCCGGTAACCCTGCCGGAGGGCGAGTTTGAAGCGCACTATGATGAAGGCCAGGTTAAACGTCTTAACGATGTGCTGCTGATTAGCCATGAAGGCGGCGCGCAAATTGTCGATGCGCGGGCCGCAAATCGTTTTAATGCCGAGGTGGATGAGCCACGTCCAGGGCTGCATCGCGGCCATATCCCGCATAGCCTTAACGTGCCGTGGAATGATTTAGTGGCGAATGGCGAGCTAAAGCCGGTGGCCGAATTACGCGAGCTGTTTGCTAAAGCCGGCGTAGACGTGAGTAAACCTGTCGTTGCTAGCTGCGGCTCGGGTGTCACTGCGGTGGTGGTGATTCTGGCGCTGACTACGCTGGGCGCGCGCAACGTGACGCTTTATGACGGCTCATGGGGTGAATGGGGGAGTCGCGACGACTTACCGATTGAGAAATAACAGAAAGCGCGGCTTCAGTGCCGCACTTTTTTAGATAATACGCTGGCTTCCTTTGAAATCGCGCAGGAAGCTGCCCCAGCGACGCTCATAAAAAGGAGTGATGTGCGCCGTAAAGAAATGGCTGATACCGCGATCGTCTACCGTCACTTCGCAAATATCAACTGGCGCATCCTCCGGCAACGTGTCAGTCGCTACGCTGCCTGCCGCCTGGATAATCTCGTCAATATTGCTTTCCGCTTCAATACCGATCAGCAGATTGGGCGTGTCTTCGGCACGCTCGCGAATGCTGGCGATGAATGCGCGTCGTACCTGCTTATACTTGCTAAACAGCTGCGTCAGAGAATCGATCACCTGTGCAGGCGGTTCCGCCACTTCCGATAACAGCAGTGAATGTCCGCCTTCCAGCACCGTTTGCTGACTCAGCGCGTTCCCTGCTTCGCCCAGCAAATGGCTGATCTCAGCCGGAGAGAACGCTTTGCCACTCGATAGCCTGGGATTCAGAAACAGCGTTTCACCGCGTGTCATTTCAAACAACGTTCGCACCGGCAAGCGCAGGTACGCTTGCTCCTCACTGATGGCTTCACTCATCGCCTGCTCTGACGTAAAAAACGGAATGACGCTGCTGCCATCCTCTTTTTCCCAGTGCTGCAAATCGACCGGCGTATTCGCGTCGAGCTGTGGCGTGGTACTTTCGCCCGGCACCCAGGCATCCGACTCCAGCAGCAACTGAAAAAATTCCGGTCGATGCGCAGGCTCCGTTGCCGCCAGCTTCAGCACTTCTTCAAGACGATTCATATTCTACTCTCAAAAAAGCGGCGACCCGTTGGCCACCGTCGGGATCAATTTACTTCAGTAACAGGTTTGCCAGTGTGCGCACACCTAAGCCGGTTGCGCCCGCAGACCATTGTTCAACTGCGCTTTTACGATACGTTGCTGAGCAGTCGATGTGCAGCCAACCCTGCTGATAATGAGTGACAAAATGCGACAAGAAAGCGGCCGCGCTGCTGGCCCCGGCTGAATGCGCCGGACTGGCGATATTGTTCAGATCGGCAAAGTTGGACGGCAGGTGATTGCGATGGAACTCCGCCAGAGGCAAGCGCCAGAAAGGCTCGTTTTCGCTGACCGCGCTGCCCATCAGAGATTGCGCCATAACGTCATCAAAGGTAAACAGCGCGTGGTAATCGTTGCCAAGTGCCGTTTTTGCCGCACCGGTCAGCGTAGCCGCATCAATCAGCAAGGTTGGCTTCTGCTCGCTGGCATCAATCAGGCCATCGGCTAATACCAGGCGCCCTTCTGCATCGGTATTCATCACTTCAACGGATTTACCGTTGCGATAGTGAATGATGTCGCCCAGCTTGAAGGCGTTACTACTGACCATGTTATCGGCGCAGCACAGATACAGTTTTACGCGCTTGTTCAGCCCCCGTGAAATGGCCATTGCCAGCGCGCCGGTTACGGTGGCCGCGCCGCCCATGTCAGATTTCATCGAGTCCATAAAATTACTCTGTTTCATGCTGTAGCCGCCGGTATCAAAAGTAATTCCTTTGCCTACCAGACAGGCATAAACCGGCGCATTCTCGTCACCCGTTGGATTGAAATCTAACGCGAGGAAAGCAGGCGGACGGTTTGAACCACGCCCTACGGCGTGTAAGCCACTGTAACCTTGCTCGCGCAGGTCCTCACCTTTGGTGATGCGATAGCTGACGGCATCGCCGCCCACTTCGTTAATCAGATCCACCGCGTTGTGGGCTAAAACTTCCGGGCCCAGCTCTTCCGCTGGCAAGTTAATGATGTCACGCACCCAGTCAATGATCCTCAGACGGCGCGAAAATTCTGCCTGCTCATGCTCGCCTAGCGTTGGCCAGTCAACCTGACGTTTACCTTTCGGCCCGCGATAGCCTTGCCAAAAAGCCCAGCACTGTTCGAGGTGCCAGCCTTCGCCGACCAGCGCCACATGGCGCACGCCTTGTCCATCAATTTTGCGCGCAGCACGTTGAATCGTCATCAGCGTATCATCGCTGGTTAAGTGCAGCGTCATGCCGCTGTCGTTGCTGGTCAGAATAGCTTTTTCGCCCCAGCGCGCATCGGCGGGCTGGTTGCTAAGAGTGATGTTCATCGGTTGCGTAGTCATCGCGAAGCTCCGTATATGTTATAAGTTTCATCCAGGCAAAGTGTAGGAACGGCCTGTGAAGGTGTTAGGTGGAATGCGCAGACTGTTCTGATAGCAGATTAATTCAGGCGACGCCAGCACAACCCGGTGAATGATGCCGTTTCCAGAATGCTGCAATCAGCGGATTACATTCAGCGTGCGCAGGCGCGTGACCGATTTCTGCACCAGGGTAATGGCGTAGTCAATCTCTTCTTCAGTGGTAAACCGTCCCAGCGAGAAGCGCAGCGAACTGTGTGCCAGCTCTTCGCTCAGGCCCAGCGCGCGTAATACATAGGAAGGTTCAAGGCTGGCCGACGTACAGGCTGAGCCCGAGGAAAGCGCCAAATCTTTCAGCGCCATGATCAAGGATTCGCCATCAACATAGGCAAAACTGACATTAAGAATATTGGCAGAGCTGTGCAGCAGATCGCCATTGATATAGACCTCATCCAGTACGCTGAGTCCTTGCCATAAGCGATCGCGCAGCCTCTGCAAACGCGCCATTTCTTCTTCACGCACGTCGCGCGCAATCCGATAGGCTTCGCCCATGCCAACAATCTGATGCACCGGTAACGTTCCCGATCGCATGCCGCGCTCATGACCACCGCCATGAATCAGCGCATCAATTTGGGTACGCGGTTTACGGCGTACATATAACGCGCCAATCCCTTTCGGTCCGTAAACTTTGTGCGCCGAAAACGACATCAAATCTACGTTCAGTTCGCTGAGATCGAGGGGCAATTTGCCGACACTTTGTGTCGCATCAACATGGAACAGAATGCCACGTTCGCGGCATAACTCCCCCATGGCAGCAATGTCCTGAATCACACCCGTTTCATTATTAACATGCATGATCGATACCAGCACGGTGTCGTCACGCAACGCAGCGCGTAACGCTTCCGGGGTGATGATGCCATTGGCGGCGGGCGACAGGTACGTGACGTCAAAGCCTTCCCGCTCCAGCTGTTGACAGCTGTCGAGCACCGCTTTGTGTTCAGTTTTGCTGGTCACGATATGTTTGCCGCGCGTCTGATGAAAATGCGCGGCACCTTTTATGGCGAGATTATCGGATTCAGTCGCGCCAGAGGTAAAGACGATTTCACGCGGGTCAGCATTGACCAGCTCCGCGACTTGATTGCGCGCAACATCAACCGCTTCTTCTGCTTGCCAGCCAAAACGGTGAGATCGAGAGGCCGGGTTACCAAACGTGCCATCCAGCGTCAAAAATTGCATCATTTTGCTGGCCACACGCGGATCGGCCGGCGTGGTCGCGGCATAATCCAGGTAAATCGGTAATTTCATTGCGCTACAGCTCCGTATAAGAATTCATACGTCTTTATAGCAGAAACGGCCCTGACCGCGTTAGCAGTAAGGGCCGCAGCAGCAGAGGCCGGAATTAAGACGCGCGCAGGTTAACGTTGATTTCCTGTGCTCGCGGATTCTGGAAGCGACGGTTGTCGTTGGCATTCTGACGATCGGCAACATCAAGGATTTCCTGATTATTCACCAGTTCCGCCAGCGTAATGTTGTTCAGAAACTCGCTGATGCGCACGCTCAGGTCGCGCCACAACACGTGTGTCAGACAACGCTCACCGCCCTGGCACCCTTCTTTACCCTGACATTTAGTCGCATCGACAGATTCGTCAACCGCGGTAATCACTTCGCCAACGGCGATAGTATTTGACTCTTTACCTAACAGATAACCGCCGCCAGGGCCACGGACGCTGGCAACTAAGCCATTTTTACGCAGACGTGAGAATAACTGCTCCAGATACGACAACGAAATGCCCTGACGCTCAGAAATATCAGCGAGCGGAACCGGGCCTTCATGGGAATGAAGGGCAACGTCCAGCATAGCAGTAACGGCATAACGTCCTTTGGATGTCAGTCTCATAGCGTACGACCTCAATAGCGTCCGGTTATCGGAGGATTAACGAAAGATGTCTGGAGTCTGACATTCCCGAGTAAATTGGTCAACTATTTAACCGAGTAATTTACTCAACTATTATCGTCGCCATTTTTGTGGGTTTTACGTTTCTCAAAAGAGGAAAGCATGCCGCGCAAAATATTGAGTTCATCGCGTTCAGGACGCGCACGGGTATAAAGGCGGCGCAACTTGCTCATCACCTGTCCCGGATTGGCTTCACGAATAAAGCCACTGCTCAGCATCATTTGTTCCATATGCTGATAAAAACGTTCCAGATCGTCTACCAGCGGATAGGGGGATTCTTCATATTGTGGTTTTGGCTTCGCGGCTTCCTGCGCCTGCAACCATGCCATCCGCACTTCGTACGCAATAATTTGCACCGCCATTGCCAGATTCAGCGAACTGTATTCCGGGTTCGCCTGTATCGCAACGTGATAATGACACTTCTGCAACTCATCGTTCGTCAGGCCAACGCGTTCACGACCAAACACCAGAGCGACCGGCGCCTGCTGCCCCTCCTCTACGCTTTTGATGCCGCATTCGCGTGCGTCGAGCATTGGCCAGGGCAGCGAACGTGAACGCGCGCTGGTACCTACAACCAGACTACATCCGGCGATGGCCTCGTCGAGCGAATCGACAATTTTGGCTTCGCCAATCACGTCGCTGGCGCCCGCCGCCAGCGAAATCGCCTGTGAATCGGGCTTGACCAGCGGGTTAACCAGATAGAGATTCGTTAAACCCATGGTTTTCATGGCGCGCGCAACGGAGCCCATGTTGCCGGTGTGAGAGGTTTCCACCAGTACAATTCGAATATTTTGCAGCATAATTGGGATTGGTCAGAAAATGATGGCGCGTAGCCTAACATAAAAGGAGGACATTTACCGAACACGCTGATATACTCCGCGCCGTTTTCCCCGTTCTTTAACATCCAGCGAGAGATACCGATGCATCCGATGCTCAACATCGCCGTGCGCGCAGCGCGCAAGGCCGGAAATTTAATTGCCAAAAATTACGAAACCCCGGACGCAGTCGAAGCCAGCCAGAAGGGCAGCAACGACTTCGTTACTAATGTTGACCGCGACGCAGAAAGCCTGATTATCGAAGTCATTCGTAAATCATACTCGCAGCACACCATCATCACCGAAGAAAGCGGTGAACTGGCGGGCGAAGATCAGGACATTCAATGGGTAATCGATCCGCTGGATGGCACCACTAACTTTATCAAACGTTTGCCCCACTTTGCTGTTTCTATCGCCGTGCGCATTAAAGGCCGCACCGAAGTTGCCGTGGTTTATGATCCTATGCGCAACGAATTGTTCAGCGCGGTACGTGGCCAGGGCACTCAGCTTAATGGTTATCGCCTACGCGGCAGCATCGCTCGCGATCTGGATGGCACCATTCTGGCAACGGGTTTCCCGTTCAAAATGAAACAGCATGCTCCCGCCTATATGAATATCGTCACCAAACTGTTTACCCAATGTGCCGACTTCCGCCGCACCGGTTCTGCTGCGCTGGATTTGGCCTATGTGGCAGCGGGTCGTGTTGATGGTTATTTCGAAATCGGCCTGAAGCCATGGGATTTCGCCGCGGGTGAATTGCTGGTGCGTGAAGCGGGCGGGCTGGTGACTGACTTCACCGGTAATCACAGCTATTTGCATTCCGGTAATATTGTCGCCGGTAATCCACGCGTAGTGAAAGCACTGCTTTCCTGCATGCGTGAAGAATTAAGCGAAGCGCTGAAACGCTAAAAAAATAAGGCGGCATTGAATGCCGCCTTATTTATCATTTCTCAACTACGTTAATGTATCCGCTACATTAACGACGTTCGTGGCCCAGCACCTGATGCGGCTGAGTACGACGCCCTACCATACCCATTACACCAGCCAGGATGGCTTCAATAATTAACATAAAGAACGCATACCAGCTGGCTTTCGCCGTGGCTGCAGCAGCCTGCTGTGCCGCTTTACGCGCTTTTTGTTCTGCCTGTTGTTTCAGCTCCTGGTATTTTTGCACCGCCTGCTGATAGCTTTGCTCAGTCTGCGCAACGATCTGATCGACTTCCTGATCGCTTTTACCGGTCCGCGCTTTGATGATATTTTTCAATGCGTCGCGATCGGCTGCTTGCAATGTATCGGAATGACGATTCATTACGCTACGTACCCAGTTAGCTAAATCAGTATCGGCTGTTTGCGGATGGTTAGCAGTATTAGAGGCTTGATTCTCTGCATTTTGCGCTTCGTTATTTGCATCCTGTTTTAAATTCTCAGGCTGTAATTCTGGCTTGCCGGTTTGGCGAAGCGTAGTTTCTAGCTGATTTTGCAGATCATCTAAATTAATATTATTTTCTTGCAGTTTATCTTTCGCCATTTGCGTCACTGATGGCGCGGCGGCGGAAATACCACTACCTAATGCCTGGAAGCCAGATCCAACAATATTCATCGCGCCGCCTAAAACGCTGCTCGCAAGTGAAATTGCCAGATAAATGGTGAAAACAGTGCTCAGACCAAACATCAATAAACCATGTAGTGCTCCTTCGCGTTGAGCAAGACGTCCGGCTATATAGCTACCGGCCGCCATCGCGATCAACATGTCCACCGCAGTCCATACCAGGGCACCTGTGCCGATATGCTGCAAAGGGTTTTGTTCATCCATAGGATCGATAGTCGTTGCGCCAATAGCGGTTCCTAGCAGGGCAAGTAAAATGTGCACAATTAACGCACAAATCACCCCAGCAAAAACGGCGCTCCAGGAAATACGTTTCAGCGGCAAATCGGCAGACGTTGTCGTCACCGTTTGAGTAGTGCCATTATTAATCCGGGTTTCAGCCATAATATGTTCTCCTTGAACCAGACGTAGAGCAATTTTAATTATTCAACCGCACAAAAAGATGTCCGATTAGTCGTTATTAGCGTAGACAGAAAAAACATTTTTCACCAGCAAAGCGCAAAGAGAAATACAAACTTTAACGCGCCGTGAAAATAACCCGCAAGGAGAGAAAGCGCAGGACGATATATTTACCGTTGCGCTTTTAAATATCAGAAAGGACGAATACCGCTGCTCATTACAGGTTGTACCGATTGCCATAATGCGACACCTGCAACTATTAATATCAGGCTGCCTGACAGAGCCAGTAACGGCATAAATAGACGTATATTGCTCGCCGCTACGTTGTTTTTCCCTAATCGCTGAGCGAAAGTACGCGAACGCTGTACTATTAAGCCTATTGCTGAGATGGTTAACGCTGTACCCGCTGCCATGACCCCTGCCGACACTACGCCCCACAGATAAACACCGATCACTTTGGCAAATAATAGCATCATGATCGCACCTGAACAGGGGCGTAACCCCATCGACATCACCACCAGCAGCTGGGTTTTCCAGTTCACCGCCTCAGAAATCTGTTGCGCATCTGGCAGGTGAGCATGGCCGCATCCGCAATGTTTATGGTGCTGATGGACGGCTTGTATTGCATAAAGGGTCATCGTTGGGCGCGAACGCCATAGCCGCCACAGTGATTTCAGTGCGCGATAGCCAATCCACACACCCAGCCCAATAACCAGCAGATAACTGCCCTTCTCAAGCCAGAAACTACTGAGGTGCAGCTGGCGCGACGAGGTTTGCAGAATTACCAGCATCAGCGTAACCAGTACAATGGCTGTCGAACCTTGCAGCAACGATGCCAGCAGGGTTAGCCTCATACTGGTTTTTAGCTTTGCCGGATGGGTTGCCAGAAACGTGGTAATCACGACTTTGCCGTGCCCCGGTCCCAGCGCATGCAGCACACCATAGATCAGACTGAAGCCGACCAGCGAAAAACCTGCCTGCTGCGGCTGTGCGGCAACCTGTTGCAGTAGCTGAGTCATTTGCTGATGCAGCTCTCTCTGCCATAACACGCTTTGCAATAAGATTTGCGGCCAGTGCAGCCAAAAAGTCGCGCCCAGCAAAATGATGATGCCTGCTGCTAACCACAGCGGCCAGCGACGTAGCGAAACCTTCATTAATGGCATGCCAAAATCACCGTTTGGGCAAATTGCCGTCCTAAATCCACGTCTTCGCGCGGCGCATCGGCTTTATCCAGCGACAGCGCATATTGCTTTAGCGAATCAGCTGGCTCAGGCGTGTTGAGCCTGAACTGGCAACGCGAGCGTAAAACGGCAGGCAGACTCAGCGCGTTGGCACTGGCATAAGTCATATCGACAAAATAGCTGGGATCAAAAGTAACGATTTCAAAGCGTTGCCCGTTCAGCACGGGGGGCTCTGCCAGCAGCAGAATAAATTCCAGCACCGCTTTATGTCCATTGCGAGAAAGATTGTACTCTTTTGGCAGATTCAAAAATTTCACCCGCTGCTTGTTGTGCCAGATTTCAGAAAAATAGTGCTGGCCCAACACATTCGCCATCACGCCTGCCGCCAGCTTCTTCCATACCACCGTGCCGGGCTTCGCCTTGCCAGCGTCATACAACAGATCGGCAGAGGTGATCTCATCCATCGTCCAGGTCATTTTAAGGGCGGTAAAGCGATCCCCGTCAGCCATCAGTTCCGTTTTCATATCAATAAAACTATGTGGATGTGCGAAGACATCCGAACTCATCAATATCAGCAAAGCAAAAAGTGCGCGTTTCATAATGTTATAAAGTAACGTTTCCGTCAAAAAGAGTCCATTAGTAACAAAAATTTGTGACCCGCTTTAAACCTCTGAGCAAAAAACCGGCCAATCTACGCAGTGAACTTATACCTTGACTATTCTTAGCTCAAAATTACTCGCTGGAATTTAGATTGATGAGTTCTGCTACATCTTCAGCACCACTCTTCACCCGTTCACAGCGTCGTTGCCATCTTTTGTTACTGTTGTTTCTGCCGTCTCCCGCGCTAACGCTTGAAAAACTCTGCCAGCTTAATCGGGTAGAGCCTGCGGTTGCCCGACAGGATATTGCAGATGTCAGTGATGAGATACAGCGCTACCACCAACTGGAACTGCATCAAATGGTGGACGGCAGTTTACGTATTCATGGTACGGAGCTGGACCGACGCATCTGTTTGCTGCATAACCTGCGGCGTAGTCTGCGCTTGTCGCAAGATTTTGTCTGTGAACATTTTGCCATGCCGCTGCGTCAGCGTTTGCAGGTAATGAAGATTGAAAAAGCATTATACGATGAGATCAATTTACAGGCGTTGATTCAACACTGCAGCCTGCGGCTAGCACGTGATTTCAGCCCACGTGATCGCCTGTTTTTGCAGATTTTTATGAAATACGGTTTGTGCCAGCGCCAGCCAGCCTTGTTCAGTACACGCCAAGCTGCCTGGTTACAACACAAAGCCGAACGTGATGCGGCGCTGGATGTAATTCATCACTGGCAAAAGCGCTGTCACCTCGCCCCGCCGATCAGCGAAGCTGATTTTTGGACGCTGCTGTTCAGTTTGATCCATGCGCCCAATGCCGCATCTTTACAGCACCCCAGCGAATACCGCCTGATACAGGCCACCGATAGGTTAATCGATGATTTTGAACGCGGCGCAAAGGTGATATTCGCCGATCGTAGTGAGCTGCAACACCAGCTTTTTACCCACCTCGCGCAAGCATTAGATCGCATCCATTTTAATATCGGCATTGATAACAGCGTGGCGCTGGACGTTGTACGCCTTTATCCTCGCCTGCTGCGTACTACTCAGCAGGCGTTAACCGTTTTTGAAAGTGATTACGAGGTTGAATTTAACCCCGAAGAAGTCAGCTTGATCACGGTAATTTTTGGTGCCTGGCTGATGCAGGGAAACGCGTTACAGGAAAAACAGGTACTGCTACTGACGGGTGAAAATAGCGCGCTAGAGCAGGAAGTTGAGCAGCAGATCCGTGAGATCACACTGCTGCCGATCAATATAAAGTACCAGGAAATGAATGATTTTCAGCATAATGGTGCACCACGTGAAATAGACCTGGTGATTTCCCCTTACGCCGCCTCGCTGCCGCTGTTTTCGCCGCCGCTGATTCACGCTGAGCTGCCGCTGACAGCACATCAGCAGCAGCGAATTCGTTATTTACTGGAATCGTAACCTGGACGCAAAAAAAGCGCAGGTAACGCTATCAGCGCCATAACCCAGAACACATAGCCTTGCAGATGGGTGAACAGCACGCCACAAATCATGGTCACAATGGCAATGCCACCCCCCATCGCCAGCGCGGAATAAAGCGATTGCAGACGAATCACGTCTGTACCTTTGCGTGCGGCGATAAAACGCATCGCTGCCAGATGACAAACGGTAAAGCTACCGCAATGAAGAATCTGCGCCACAATCAGCAGCGGCAGTGCCGTACTGGCACCCAGCAGTCCCCAACGGAGCAGCGAGCAAATCGCGGATAACAGCAGCAAATCGCGGGACGACCAGCGTTTAAACAGGACGTGGCTCCAGGCGAAAATAACGATCTCTACCACCACGCCGAGTGACCATAAATATCCCACCACGGAGGCTGAGTAGCCGCTCTCTTGCCACCAAATAGCGCTAAAGCCGTAATAAGCGGCATGCGCGCCCTGTAACAGCGTGACGCATAACATAAAGCGCCAAACTGCGCGCGCTTGCAATAACACGCGCCAGGCGTCCCATCCGCCATCGGCTGCGCCCTGTCGTTCGCTACCCTGCGGTTGTGTGGCTGGCGAAAGCATCATTCCTGCCAGCATGCTAATCGCGCCAATTGTTAACAACGCCAGAATAGCCTGCGATGAATACGCGTTAACCAGCATGCCGGTTAACGCCGAGCTGATAACAAACGCCAGCGATCCCCAGAGTCGCACCGGACCATAAGCCAGACCAATTTGCTGTGTCCAGGTTGCCGCAAGCGCATCGCTAAGCGGCACCAGTGGCGAGAAAAACAGATTGAAACCCACCATCAGCAGCAGTAGCCACAGCCATTGCTGCCCTATCCAGTAACCGACAGCGAACAGACACGTCATTAACGCCAGCGCACGCAATGCGGTAATCAGTTGAGACGGATTGCGAACTTGCGAAGCGATCAACAGGCTGCCAACAAAACGCGCAACCATACCGCAGCCGAGCAGCAAACCGATTTTTTCAGCCTCCAGGCCAACGCCTTTTAGCCACACGCCCCAGAAAGGCAGGTAAATGCCATAACAAAAAAAGTAGGTGAAATAACTTAATCCGAGCCATTTGGCGGAGCCGATTTCCATATTCCTTCCAGCAAGAGTGCGTCATTGCAGCAAGCATAGCCACGGCCTGGCAGTGCAATAGAATGTACAGCAGTAAAAAAGGATGGCTTTCGCCATCCTTTTGTCTGTTTTGCTCAGCGGGTAATCGCTTATGCGTAAACCGGCAACCGGCTGCAGACATCCAGCACTTTCTGCTTAACGCGTTCAATGGTCGCTTCGTCGTTGATATTATCCAATACGTCAGCAATCCAGCCAGCCAGTTCGCGCACTTCTGCTTCTTTAAAACCACGGCGTGTCACTGCCGGCGTACCGATACGTACTCCTGACGTGACAAACGGGCTCTTCGGATCGTTAGGTACACTGTTTTTGTTCACGGTAATGTTAGCGCGACCCAGCGCGGCATCCGCTTCTTTACCGGTCAGGTTTTTGCTCACCAGATCAATCAGGAACAGATGGTTGTGAGTACCACCGGAAACGATGTTGTAGCCACGTTCAATCAGCACTTCCACCATCGCTTTTGCATTTTTCGCGACTTGCTGCTGGTAAGTTTTGAACTCAGGTTCCATTGCTTCTTTGAATGCCACCGCTTTACCTGCAATAACGTGCATCAGTGGACCACCCTGCCCTCCTGGAAAGACTGCGGAGTTCAGTTTTTTATACAGATCTTCATCGCCGCCTTTAGCGAGGATCAGACCGCCACGCGGACCCGCCAGGGTTTTGTGCGTCGTTGAAGTAACGATATGAGCGTGTGGAACCGGCGTTGGGTAAACATCAGCAGCAATCAGACCCGCCACGTGCGCCATATCAACAAACAGATAAGCGCCAACACTGTCTGCGATTTCACGCATTTTTGCCCAGTCGCAGATACCAGAATAAGCAGAGAAACCGCCCACAATCATTTTTGGCTTATGGGTTTTCGCCAGTTCAGCCAGTTCGTCGTAATCAATCTTGCCGGTTTCATCGATGCCGTAAGGCACCACATTGTACAGTTTACCGGACAGGTTTACCGGTGAGCCGTGCGTCAGGTGACCACCGTGTGCCAGGTTCATACCCAGAATGGTGTCGCCGGGTTGCAGCAGCGCAGTGTAAACCGCGAAATTAGCCTGAGAACCGGAATGCGGTTGCACGTTCGCGTAATCAGCGCCAAACAACGTTTTTGCCCGATCAATCGCTAATTGCTCAACGATATCAACATATTCGCAGCCGCCATAATAACGTTTACCAGGATAGCCTTCCGCATATTTGTTGGTGAGCTGCGAGCCTTGCGCCTGCATAACACGCGGGCTGGTGTAGTTTTCAGAAGCAATCAATTCAATATGCTCTTCCTGACGCACCTTTTCTTGCTCCATCGCCTGCCACAACTCGGCATCATAATCGGCAATGTTCATATCACGCTTTAGCATCCGCATCTCCTGACTCAGCTATCATTTTAACGGCAGTTTAAGCCCCCGCAAGGGGCGAAGGCCCACAGTGTAAACCGTTTTAATGGGTGAAGGTAGCGTGAATCCCCTCTTTTTACGCAAACGATTGGCCCCTTTCTGCTAAAGGATTTTAACGCTGTTTTGCAAGCCCAGCGCGACACGATTTTTATTCAGGTTATGGTGGAAAACTTTTCATTTTGCACCGAAAAGTTGCCACTCTATTACCCTGAAAAAAGAGCGGGTTATTTACAAACCGAGGTCATATCATTAAGATGCATTTAAAATGCAACTTATAAACACGAGGTCCTTTTTATGCTTGATGCACAAACTATCGCTACTGTGAAAGCCAGCCTTCCTGCCGTTGCGGCCTGTGGTCCAAAGCTTACCGCGCATTTTTATGATCGCATGCTGTCACATCATCCCGAACTGAAAAACGTCTTTAATATAAATAACCAGCGCAACGGCGCTCAGCGTGAAGCGTTGTTCAATGCGATTTGTGCTTATGGTGCAAATCTGGAAAACCTTGCCGCGCTGCTGCCAGCGGTGGAAAAGATTGCGCAAAAACACACCGGTCTGAATATTCAGCCCGAACAATACGCTATTGTGGGCGAGCATTTACTGGCGTCGATTAAAGAATTATTAAATCCCGGTGATGAAGTCCTGGCGGCATGGGGACGTGCTTACGGCGTACTGGCACAGGTGTTTATCCAGCGCGAAGAAGCCATTTATCAGGATTCAGAACAACAACGTGGTGGCTGGCGGGGAACGCGTGCGTTTCGCATTAGCGCCATTGAGGAGCAAAGTTCGGTAATTAAAAGCATCACACTCACGCCCGTTGACGGCGGCGCGGTGGCTGCCTTCCAGCCAGGGCAATATCTCACCGTCTACCTGCATCCCGCTTCGTTTGAGTACCAGCAAATTCGCCAATATTCAATTACCAACAGCAGCAACGGCAAGGATTATCGCATTGCGGTAAAACGCGAAGCACAAGGCACTGTCTCTGGCTATCTGCACCGGTACGCCGTAGTCGGCGACGAGATTCAGCTGGCCCCCCCACATGGCGACTTCTTTATGCAAGTGACGCCTGAGACGCCAGTTGCACTTATCTCTGCCGGTGTTGGACAAACGCCCCTGCTGGCAATGTTACATGCTTTGGCAGAACAACAGCATGCCGCCCCGGTTAGCTGGTTACACGCGGCTGAAAATGGTGAACAGCATGCTTTTTCTGCGGAAGTCACCGCGACGGGGGGGTGTCTGAATGATTTTGAACAGCAGGTCTGGTATCGCCAGCCAACAGAACAGGACGCCGGGCGTTTTACCGCACAAGGCTTGATGAATTTAACTACGCTGCCAGCACGTCTGCAGGATGTAAACACCCACTTCTATCTTTGCGGTCCGCTGGGCTTTATGCAGTTCGCAGGCGGCCAGTTACGGGATGCGGGTGTGGACCTGGCGCGCATTCATTATGAAGTTTTTGGACCACACAAAGTACTGTAATAAAAAAAACCGCAGCGGTAACCGTTGCGGTTTTTCTATTGAATGCGGGGTTAAATCGCCTCTTCGTCTTCTTCGCCGGTACGAATACGCACCACGCGCGCCACGTCAAAGACAAAGATTTTACCGTCACCAATCTTGCCGGTCTGTGCGGTTTTCATGATGGTTTCCACACAGGTATCAACAATATCATCACCCACCACCATTTCAATTTTCACTTTTGGCAGGAAATCGACCATATATTCCGCACCGCGATACAGTTCGGTATGGCCTTTCTGACGACCAAAGCCTTTAACTTCGCTCACGGTCATCCCGGTAATGCCTACTTCGGCTAAGGCTTCACGCACATCATCGAGCTTGAACGGTTTGATAATTGCATCGATCTTTTTCATGTCAGACCCTTTTCTCTTTCCCTCCGTGGTCGGAAGGGTGTCTCAAGTATAAATGTTCCTGGCGGCGTCGCAGGCTTATCGCGCCTCGCGGCAGAAAACTACTCTTTAAAATCGCTGGCGTCCAGTTCGTGACGAGACAGCAGCCTATAAAACTCAGTACGATTACGTCCAGCCAGGCGTGCCGCATTGGTGACGTTGCCTTTGGTCATCTGTAGCAATTTGCGCAGGTAATTAAGTTCAAACTGATTACGCGCCTCGACAAAGGTTGGCAGCGCACTGTTCTCCCCCGTCAACGCTTGCTCGACTAAGGCATCGCTGATAACAGGCGACGAGCTGAGCGCAACGCACTGCTCAATCACGTTAACTAACTGGCGCACGTTACCTGGCCAGCTGGCGGCCATGAGTCGCTTCATAGCATCAACCGAGAAACTGCGTATCTGCGGCTTATGCCGCTCGGCGGCCTGACGCAGCAGATGATTCGCCAGCAGGGGAATGTCTTCGGCGCGCTGATGCAGCGTTGGTATTTTTAAATTCACCACGTTCAGACGATAAAAAAGGTCTTCGCGAAACTCTTTTTTTTCCATCGCCTTCGGCAGATCGCGATGCGTGGCAGAGATGATACGGACATTGATCGCAACATCGTTATTGCTGCCCAGCGGGCGCACTTTTCGCTCCTGTAGCACGCGCAGCAGTTTTACCTGCAATGCCTGGGGCATATCGCCTATTTCATCAAGAAACAGCGTGCCGCCTTCTGCCGCCTGAAACAGACCTTCGCGTGCGCTGACTGCGCCGGTAAACGCGCCTCTGGCGTGGCCAAACAGTTCGGATTCCAGCAGCTGTTCTGGTAATGCTCCGCAGTTAATGGCGATAAAAGGTTTATCTGCACGCGGACTGGCGGCATGAATAGCCTGAGCCAGCACTTCTTTGCCAGTGCCGCTTTGACCGTTAATTAACACGCTGACGTCTGACTGTGCCACCATGTGCGCCTGCTCCAGTAAATGCAACATTTGCGGGTTGCGCGTGACTATCGCTTCGCGCCAGCGGTCATCGCTGATGGGCACCCGCTGTGCCAGCGCTTCATCAATGGCTTTGTACAGCGCGTCACGATCGACGGGTTTAGTCAGGAAGCTGAATACGCCTTGCTGAGTAGCAGAAACGGCATCAGGGATCGATCCATGCGCGGTAAGGATGATCACCGGTAAGCCAGTGTGGCGCTTTTGGATCTCGCCAAACAGCGCCAGGCCATCCATCTCATCCATACGCAGGTCGCTTATCACCAACTCAATCTTCTCTTTTTGCAGCAGACGTAACGCTTCCGGCCCACTGGCAGCCGTGATCACCTGATACCCTTCGCTGCTCAGGCGCATACCCAAAAGCTTTAACAGGCTGGGATCGTCATCCACCAACAGCAAGCGTGCGGGTTGTTTTATCATCATTGCTCCTCCGCCTGTGGCAAAGCCGTGCCGTGTGTGCTGTCGGAGATGTCCGGCGCTTTGCGCGACGATAGCTGGCGTTCAATATCGGTCAGCCGCTCCAGTTTGTGCTGGGTATCACTGAGCTGCTGGCGCATCTGAATTTGCTGTTGGCGCAGTTGATCCATTTGCATATCGCTGGTTTGTTGCAGACGTGAATAACGCGTGCGCGTTTCGCTCAGATCAAGCTGTGCCGCCTGGTTGCTGCGCCATAGCTGGATAAGTGGACGAACCGAGGCTGGAAATGTGGCGCTGAAGCTGTCGAGTGTCGTAACGTAATCGCGTCGTTCCATTGGCGTCACGTTGCCGTTAGCCATTAATACGCCCTGTTTAAAGGCGCGCGACCAGTTTTCTGCCGACCAGCGATGGGCTTCGGCTCGTGCCTGGTCAGGAGACAAGCGTTCAGCGCAGTCAATGGCGCGTAGCCAGTAAAGCGGATTGCTTACCGCAGCGGCAGTTTCAATCGGCCAGACACTGCTGCATTCGGTTGTCAGATAATCGGCTATTTTTACCTGCGGTTCTGCAACCGAATGCGTTGAAGGCAGCGAGGGCGAAACGGGGGAGGTCTGGCATCCACTAAGCAACAGGCTGGTTAACGCGCTTAGTAATAATAAGGGTGTGAAGAATTTCATTATTCAGACATTCCCGGCTGTGGTGTTCAGTTCAATGCGAAAGCAAACGTCAGCTTCTGGACTATCGACCAGCCTCAGATCGCCATACATACGGCGAACGCAGTCTTTAGCGATGCTTAAACCCAGCCCGCTGCCTTTAACCGGCCCCTGACGCTGCTGGCTACCCTGAAAAAAGGGTTCAAAAATCATTTTTTGCTCTTCAGCGGGAATTGGCGTGCCAGTGTTCGCCACTTCAATCCAAATCTTTTCGCCCTGCTGCTGGCTACGTAGCCAGATGTTACCGGATTCACTGCCGTAGTTCACGGCATTGGAATAGAGATTATCAATTGCCCGCATCAGCAGCATCGGCTCTGCCAGGCAGTGCTTCACGTTGAGCACAATTTCGGTATGCATCAGCTTCGTTCTGGCGGGCAAAGCATGGGCGCTGACGACCATATTGATGATCTCATCCAGCGCGACCGTTTCCAGCGGCGTTGGGCTGTCTGTCAGCTTGCGATTATAGTCGAGCAGTTGTTCAATCAACTGCTGTAAATGACGACTGCTGCTGTCCAGAATCGCAACCACTTCTTTTTGATCGGCATTCAATGCACCTGCCACCTCATCGGCTAACAGCTCGGTTCCTTCCCGCAGGCTGGCGAGTGGCGTTTTCAGCTCATGGGAGAGGTGACGTAAAAATTCGTGGCGTTGCGTTTCCAGCCATGCCAGCCGTTCGCTCAGCCAGACGATACGCTGGCCCAGCGAGCGCAATTCACGCGGCCCACGGAACGCAATGCTGCTGCCTGGCTCGCGTCCTTCACCGAGGCGATTGATCATGCGTTCAATGCTTTTAACCGGACCAATGATCATACCGGTAAACAGCAGTACCAACGCGAGGCTGATAACAAATAAAATCAGCGCCTGCCAGCCGAAAAACTGGCCGCGATCGGCAATCTCATGTTGCAGTTGCAGGCCCCGGGAGAATACGACCTGACGCGTATCCTGCACAAGCTGCGCATTGGTAGCAGAGAAGCGGTCCAGCGCCTGCGATGCCGTAATTACCGGATTGCTGCTTTCGCATTTCAGCTGGGTTAACTGCGGCATAATAGCCTGTAACGTCTGGAAGGCGGGCAGTTCTGGCAGGCTGGCAGCGTGCGAATCCAGCATTTGGTTGTAACGTGCAAGTTGGGTTTGATAAAGCCGCGCCAGTGTGGCGTCGTCTAAAACACAGTATTGACGATAGCTGCGCTCTAGCTCAACGGCCGTTCGGGCCATCGCCTCGCTACGACGCACGTCGGTGAAGGTGTTGCGATTCGTATCGGCGGCCTGTTCGCTCAGGGCGGAAAGGCTTTCCCATGCCTGCCATGCCAGCACCAAAAGCGGTAATAGCACCAACAAAAACGCCATCAGTACCAGCTGACGCAAAGATCGAGGAAATAGACGCCATTTTTTCACGCAACCGCTTCCTTAAAAAAACGCTTAACGGATGCTAGCGGAGTCTGACGCTGGAAGAAAGTGAAACAAAAGAAAACGGCAGGCTCTGCGGCCTGCCGTTAACGCAACGCCTGAGCATTGCGGAAGAATAAGGTGGAGCCTAACTCAACGTTACGTCCGATGCTTGATAACGTTGCATAGCAAACGATTATCGGTGGGGTGGACGGCAGGCTCCGTTTGGTGCGTCATTCGATTTTTATGAGCTCTGAGCCATAAAGCCAGGCAATCATAAACAGGTGAATGAGCAGTAATGGTTACATAGCAATATCCGTGCCAGATTTAATAAAGCCTTTATTATCAGAAAATTGCTTAAACAAGAGCAGCGCGTAGCAGCCGATTATACCGTTTGGTCTGAAATAGTGTCGCCAATGACCAACACTTAAGGCCAGAAAAAACAAAAACATTAAAAATCAGTCAAATAAACGTCTCTTTTTAGAGACATATAAGTAAGATGATTGTCGTCTTTTCCCAACAATCACCAACGTAAACAAGGAGGCATCGCTGCCTCCTTGTTTTATCTGGTTTTTATCTTTAACCCAGCTGCTTACGCGCATTACGGAAAATACGCATCCACGGACTGTCTTCGCCCCACTCTGCCGGATGCCATGAGTTGCTCACCGTGCGGAACACGCGTTCCGGGTGCGGCATCATGATCGTCACCCGGCCGCTTTCGTTTGTTACAGCGGTGATGCCATTCGGTGAACCGTTCGGGTTAGCCGGGTAAGTTTCTGTCACCTTGCCGAAGTTATCAACAAAGCGCAGCGCAACCAGTCCCTTCGCCTCCAGTGCCGCAAGATGCGCACCATCACGCACTTCAACAAAACCTTCCCCATGCGAGACCGCGATCGGCATATAAGAACCGACCATGCCTTCTAACAGCAGCGATGGGCTTGCAGCGACTTCAACCAGGCTAGAGCGTGCTTCAAAACGCTCTGACTGATTACGCACAAAACGCGGCCACAAGTCGCTGCCCGGAATTAATTCGCGCAGGTTGGACATCATCTGGCAGCCGTTACACACGCCCAGCGCCAGGGTCTGTGGACGATGGAAGAATTGCTCAAACTCATCACGAACGCGTGGATTGAAAAGAATGGATTTCGCCCACCCTTCCCCCGCTCCTAATACATCTCCGTAGGAGAAACCGCCACATGCCGCTAATGCCTGGAACTCTTCCAGACCGCGACGACCGGCCAGCAGATCGCTCATGTGTACGTCAACCGCAGTGAAACCGGCGCGATCAAAGGCCGCCGCCATTTCAACGTGCGAGTTGACGCCTTGCTCACGCAACACCGCAACACGGGGACGCGCACCACAGGCAATCATTGGCGCGGCAACGTCTTCTTCCGGTTTGAATGTCAGATGAACATTCAGGCCGGGATCGCTGTCATTTTTCTTAGCCTCATGCTCCTGATCGGCACAAGCGGGGTTGTCACGCAGGCGCTGCATTTGCCAGGTGGTTTCTGCCCACCAGGTACGCAACGTGGTACGGCTTTCGCTGTACACCGCGCTATCGCCGGAACGAATAACGAAACGATCGCCTGGTTGCGCACTGCCCAGCACATGACTACATGCAGCTAAACCATGGTCAGCAAGAATCGTCTCAACCCGTGCACGATCGGCAGCATTGATTTGGATCACCGCGCCCAGCTCTTCGCTAAACAAAGCGGCCAGTGCATCGCTGCCCAGAGCGGCAATATCAACGTCTATGCCACAATGACCGGTAAACGCCATCTCTGCCAGCGTTACCAGTAAACCTCCGTCTGAACGATCGTGGTACGCCAGCAGTTTCTGCCCGGCCACCAGCGCCTGGATAGCATTGAAGAAGCCAGCCAACTGTTGTGCATCGCGCACGTCGGCGGGTTTGTCACCTAACTGGCGATAAACCTGCGACAGTGCTGTTGCGCCCAGCGTGTTCGCACCATTACCCAGGTCGATCAGCAGCAGTAAGTTTTCCTGATCGGCCTGTAACTGTGGCGTTACGGTGCGACGGACATCTTCCACACGAGCAAATGCGGTAATAACCAGCGACAGCGGCGAGGTCATTTCGCGTTGCCCGGTGCCTTGCTGCCAGCGGGTTTTCATCGACATTGAGTCTTTACCCACCGGAATAGTGATACCCAGCGCTGGACACAGTTCTTCGCCCACAGCTTTCACCGCCTCATACAAACCAGCATCCTCACCCGGATGGCCCGCAGCAGACATCCAGTTGGCCGACAGCTTCACCCGCTTTAATGAGCCGATCTGCGTCGCTGCCAGGTTAGTGAGTGCTTCACCGACCGCCAGGCGCCCGGAAGCGGCAAAGTCCAGCAATGCAACAGGCGCACGTTCGCCGAGTGCGAAGGCTTCACCGTAATAGCTGCCGAGGCTGGCAGTAGTGACCGCACAGTTGGCAACCGGAATCTGCCACGGTCCGACCATCTGATCGCGCGCGACCATGCCGGTAACGCTACGATCCCCGATGGTCACCAGGAAAGTTTTTTCAGCCACGGCTGGCAAATGCAACACACGATTTACCGCATCAGCCAATGTGATACCGTCGCGCTGTAACGCCGTACCTTGTGCGCGCTGCTTCACCACATTACGCGTCATTTTTGGCGTTTTTCCCAACAGCACATCCAGCGGCATGTCGATTGGATTGTTGTCGAAATGGCTGTCCGTCAGGCTCAGATGCAACGCCTCTGTCGCTTCACCAATCACCGCATACGGAGCACGCTCACGCTGGCAAATGGCATCAAACTCAGCCAGTTTTTCTGGCGAAACAGCCATGACATAACGCTCTTGCGATTCGTTACACCACACTTCCAGCGGGCTCATACCTGGCTCGTCGCTGAGAATATCGCGCAGGTTAAAACGACCACCACGGCCACCATCGCTGACCAGTTCTGGCATGGCATTGGAAAGCCCGCCCGCGCCAACGTCATGGATAAATAAAATGGGGTTGTCATCACCGAGCTGCCAGCAGCGGTCGATCACTTCCTGGCAACGACGTTCCATTTCAGGGTTGTCACGTTGTACTGATGCAAAATCAAGATCGGCGTCAGACTGACCGGATGCCATAGACGACGCCGCGCCGCCGCCCAGCCCAATATTCATCGCCGGCCCACCCAGCACAATTAGCCTGGCCCCGACGCTGATTTCCCCTTTCTGTACGTGATCGGCACGGATATTACCAATGCCCCCCGCCAGCATGATCGGTTTGTGATAACCGCGCAGCTCCTCACCGTTATGGCTGTTAACCCGCTCTTCATAAGTCCGGAAATAGCCGTTTAACGCCGGGCGACCAAATTCGTTGTTAAACGCTGCGCCGCCTAAAGGCCCTTCGGTCATGATGTCCAGTGCGCTAACAATACGTTCAGGCTTGCCGAAATCCTCTTCCCACGGCTGCCCGAAGCCGGGAATACGCAGGTTAGAGACGGAGAAGCCCACTAAACCGGCTTTCGGTTTGGCGCCACGTCCGGTTGCGCCTTCGTCACGAATTTCGCCACCGGAACCGGTTGATGCCCCAGGCCATGGGGAAATTGCGGTTGGATGGTTATGCGTTTCGACTTTCATCAGGATATGTGCGGCTTCCTGATGGTATGCATATTCACCTTTATCCGCGTCAGCGAAGAAGCGGCCGACTTCAGAACCTTCCATCACTGCGGCATTGTCTTTATAAGCGGACAGCACGTAATCTGGCGTCTGCTCAAAGGTGTTTTTGATCATTTTGAACAGCGACTTCGGCTGTTTTTCACCATCGATAATCCAGTCGGCGTTAAAAATCTTGTGACGACAGTGTTCTGAGTTGGCCTGCGCGAACATGTACAGTTCGATGTCATTCGGGTTGCGACCCAGTTTGGTGAAGGCATCGAGCAGATAGTCAATTTCGTCTTCAGCTAATGCCAGGCCCAGGCTGATGTTTGCCTGAACCAATGCCTGACGACCTTCACGCAATATATCAATACTTTTTACCGGCTGCGGCTCATGACGGACAAACAGCTGTTCAGCCTGTGCCAGATCGCTATACACGGTTTCCACCATGCGATCATGCAGTAATGCGGCCAGGGTTTGCCACTGCGCGTCCGTTAGCTGTGGTGCATCAATATAGAAGGCCATACCGCGCTCAAGGCGACGCACCTGTGGTAAACCACAGTTATGGGCGATGTCGGTCGCTTTTGATGACCAGGGCGAAAGGGTGCCTGGACGTGGCGTAACCAGCAGCAGACGCCCTTGCGGCGCGTATTCAGCGAGAGAAGGACCGTATTTAAGCAGGCGCTGCAGGCGGGCTTTTTCATCGGCGCTCAGCGGCGTGCTGACATCGGCAAAATGGACGTACTCAGCGTAAATATCACTCACCGGTAGATGAGCTTCCTGAAAGCGGGTCAGCAGTTTGTTTACACGAAAAGCCGACAGGGCGGGCGAACCACGCAGAATTTCCATCATTAAAGATCTCTCGTCTTCGAAGCGCCGGGCGACGCTTCATTGGGCGCAACAGGGAAAACGGGGCGTATTATAGAGAAACAGCACTCGCGACGAAACCGTTTGCGCAAAATTTATGGCCCCCCCGGATTTGCCTGAATTTTGCACAGAAATTGCTTTATGAGTTGCTCTGCTTCGCTTTGTTGCGCAAAATGCCCTCGCTCTGGGAGTTCAAAAAAGATCAATATTGCCTGTAAAAGACAGGGGCCTTAGAGCCATCGAGAGATAACTATTTGAAACGCTTTAAATTTAATTATCTGTTTATCGGTCTGGTTGCCGTACTGTTAGCACTGGCTTTATGGCCGTCCATCCCCTGGTATGGCGGTGGACAAGACGCGATCTCACGGATTAAATCACGGGGAGTGTTGCGTATCAGCACCATTAATTCCCCGCTGACTTACTACACCATCAATAAATCTCCAGCCGGGATGGATTATGAGCTGGCGAAGCGCTTCGCCGATTATCTGGGCGTAAAGCTGAAAATCACTGTCCGTCCTAATCTCAGCGACCTGTTTGACGACCTTGATGATGGCAAAGCGGATTTGCTGGCTGCAGGACTGATCTACAACAGCGAACGTCTGGCGCGTTATCAAACCGGGCCAGGTTACTACAATGTGTCGCAGCAGCTGGTGTATCGCGTGAACAAACCACGCCCTAAAAACCTTGGTGATTTGAATGGGCGGTTAACGGTTGCCTCGGGCTCAGCCTATTTATCGACATTAAAAAATGCCAAATCTAAACAGTATTCTAATCTCGATTGGGCTATCTCTACCGATCAGAACCCAAAAGCGCTACTGGAAGCAGTGGCCGATGGCAAACTTGATTATACCATTGGCGATTCAGTGACGATTGCGCTGCTCCAGCGTATTCATCCGCAGCTGGCGGTGGCTTTTGACGTGACCGATGAAGTACCTGTGACCTGGTATCTGCCCCACAGTGAAGATGGCAGCCTGAATGCTGCGATGCTCGATTTCTTTAATGGTATGGGCGAAGAAGGGGCGATGGCACGACTGGATGAGAAATACCTCGGTCACGTAGGCACTTTCGATTATGTTGATACTCGTACTTTTTTACGTGCTATCGACAGCACCTTACCGGACATCAAACCGCTGTTTGAAAAATATGCCAGCGGCATTGACTGGCGCTTATTAGCCGCTATTTCTTATCAGGAATCGCACTGGAATCCGCAAGCCACTTCGCCTACCGGCGTGCGCGGTATGATGATGTTGACGCGAAATACCGCCGATAGCCTGAAGGTTGCTGATCGTACCGATGCCGAACAAAGCATTCGCGGCGGCAGCGAATATTTACAGCGTATGATGGAAAAAGTGCCGCCAACCATTCCTGAAGAGGAGCGCATTTGGTTTGCGCTGGCGGCGTATAACATGGGTTATGCGCATATGCTGGATGCGCGCAAGCTCACCGCCAGGCAAGGCAGCAATCCAGACAGCTGGGCCGATGTAAAGCTGCGCTTACCGATGCTAAGCCAGAAGCGTTATTACACGCAGACGACTTACGGCTACGCACGCGGCCACGAAGCCTATAACTATGTTGAAAATATCCGTAAATATCAGATAAGCCTGGTGGGCTATTTGCAGGAACAGGATAAGCGTATTGCCCGACAGGCAGCGTTAGAAGCAGAGCTGGGCAGAGGTTATCCGGCGGTTGAGCCAAAAATTGCAATGAATTAAAGCTCGCGCAGGGCCTGACGCTGCGCTTTTTTCTGCTCGCGCCGCATGCGGAAAAAGTCACTCAACATGCCCGCACACTCTTCAGCCAGTACGCCGCTGACCCGCTCAATTTGATGGTTCATGCCTGGATGACCCAGCACATCTATCAGCGAGCCTGCCGCGCCGGTTTTCTCGTCATGCGCACCAAAAACCAGACGCGTGATACGGCTATGCACCATTGCGCCCGCACACATCACGCAGGGTTCCAGCGTGACATAAAGCGTGGTATCAAGCAGACGATAATTCTCCAGCACTTCTCCACCCTGTCGCAGCGCCATGATTTCGGCGTGGGCAGTCGGATCGTGTTGCCCAATCGGTCGATTCCAGCCCTCACCAATTACGCGATCGCCCTGTACCAGCACCGCGCCAACCGGGACTTCACCCTGCTCCCAGGCCAGACGCGCCAACCCAAGCGCATGACGCATCCAGTATTCATGTTGTTGTTGGTCCACCCTGGCGACTCCCGACTACAGAAAAGCGGCGCATTATAGCGATCTCTTCGCCCGATTCGAAGCGGCTTATTCCAGCTGTTGCAGTTCACCGCCTGGCGTCACACGCCAGCGGTGCTGACAGAAAAACAGTAGCGGGTTATCTTGTTTGCTGTCGCTGTAACCGCTGTACAACTGCAGCGGCGTGCCAATTTTTTCTTCCAGCTGCGCCACTTTTTCATGACCAAGACAACGCATCGCGAGTATGCGCCCTCCTGCCCCACGTTGCATTTGACTGGCGATCAGTTTCACGCGCGGCAAAAAAGCAGAATCATAATAAACCTGTTCGACCAGCGCCTGCGGCGATCCGGTAATTAACCAGACGTCGGCATCATCGCTATTGAGATAATCGGTCAAACGTTGCTGGACCACCGGAAAAGCCCTTACCCGCAGGCGAAACCACTGCGCGAATTCCGCTTCCAGCTGTAATAAGGTGCGTTCAGAGCGACCAAACGTAATTGACCACAGCAGCAGGCTCATCGGCCAGCGTGCCGCCCGGCCTTTAAGCAATAATCCCAGCCCGACTACCGGCAGTAGCGGCACCATTAACAGCAAATTGAGCGGTTTACGCCGTAGCAAATAACGCATAAAGGTGCCGAACATATCCTGTTGATGCAGCGTACCATCCAGGTCAAAAAACACCACGCGACGTTGTGTACCTTTGGTCAAGCCACTCTCCTTTTCGCTGATTTTTGCCTTATCTGCCTTCATTGTAGCCATCATCAGACGACGCGGCGACGACTCTCATTTTTAATTCCAGTGTCTACAATGCTCAATGAATAGTTTATTCTTCGCGAAATAATCATTAAAACCAAGAGGATTGGGCATGAGCGCCTTGTTGCGTATTCGCCAGCTTTATCCCCGCCTGGCGCTAAATGAGCGCCGCCTGGCCGATTTTTTGCTATCGCAACCGGACAGGGCGCGGCATCTGAGTTCACAGAAGCTGGCAGAAGAAGCCGGGATTAGCCAGTCTGGCGTCGTGAAGTTTGCCCAGAAGCTCGGTTACAAAGGCTTTCCGGCGCTGAAATTAGCCTTGAGTGAATCGCTGGCAGACAAGGATGCGATTACCGTGCACAACCACATATTAAGTGACGATCCGCTGAAAACCGTAGGTGAGAAATTACTGACCGAAAAGCTTTCCGCTATTCGGGCGACACTGGATATTAACAGCGAAAAAAAACTCAATGACGTCTTGCTGCTGCTGAAAAACGCCCGGCGCATCCTGCTGGTTGGCATTGGCGCGTCAGGTCTGGTGGCAAAAGACTTCTCCTGGAAGCTGATGAAAATTGGTATTAACGCGGTGGCTGAGCAGGATATGCATGCCTTGCTGGCGAGCGTTCAGGCGATGGGACCCGGCGACGTATTACTGGCGATCTCATACACCGGCGAGCGGCGCGAGATTAATCTGGCGGCCCAGGAAGCGGCAAGCGTTGGCGCAAGCGTGTTAGCCTTTACCGGCTTCACACCAAATACCCTGCAACAGCGTGCAACACACTGTCTTTATACCGTGGCGGAAGAGCAAAGCACGCGTAGCGCCGCAATTTCATCTACCACTGCGCAACTGGCGTTAACCGATCTGCTGTTTATGGCGCTGATACAAAATGATCCCGAACGTGCGTCGAGCCATATCCGCCACAGCGAAGCCCTGGTGAAAAAGCTGGTCTGAGCAGTTTCTGCGCGTATAATACCCGCGCTTTTTCTGTTGTTATCAGAGGATTTTATGGCGCTGTTAATTACGGCCAAATGTATTAATTGCGATATGTGTGAGCCGGAATGCCCAAATCAGGCTATTTCGCTGGGTGACAGGCTTTATGAAATTGATACCAGCCGCTGCACGGAGTGTATCGGGCATTATGCTGCGCCGACCTGTCAAAGCGTCTGCCCCATTGATACCACCATTATCATCGATCCACAGCACATCGAATCACGCGATGCGCTGTGGGAGAAATTTGTCGAGCTGCACGGTTAAGGTTAACTTTCGATAATGACCGTGGCGCAAGCATAATGCCGCTCATCTGCCAGCGTAACATGAACGGTTTTTACCCCTAACTGCTGCGCGACATCAGCAGCATGCTGGAAAAAACGAAGCCCCGGTTTCCCCAGCTCGTCATTAAATACTTCAAACTGGTTAAACGCCAGGCCACCACGAATCCCGGTGCCAAAAGCCTTCGCTGCGGCTTCTTTTACTGCAAACCGCTTCGCCAGGAAACGTACCGGCTGCTGGTGAGCCTGATATTGTTGCCATTCGGCCTCGCTCAGGACCCGACGCGCTAAACGATCGCCGGAGCGTTCGAGCACGCCAGCGATGCGTTCGATTTCTACGATGTCAGTGCCTAGCCCAAGAATAGCCATTAGCGGCGTGCTTCTCGCATCAGCTGCTTCATCTCTTTAACGGCATCAGACAGGCCGCACATCACAGCACGGCCAATAATGGCGTGACCAATGTTCAGTTCATGCATTTCCGGTAACGCTGCAATGGGTAACACATTGTGATACGTCAGGCCGTGTCCGGCATTCACTTTCAAACCCAGACTGTTGGCAAAACTCGCCGCTTTACGGATGCGTTCAAATGCCGCGTCACGTGCTAAACCTTCTGGCGCTTCAGCGTAGGCACCGGTATGAATTTCAATATAGGGTGCGCCGCTGGCAACGGCTGCTTCAATTTGACGATGATCGGCATCGATAAACAGCGAAACCAAAATTCCGGCCTCACTCAGCAGCCTGACTGCGGCGTTGAGCTTGTCCTGCTGCCCGGCCACATCCAGCCCGCCTTCAGTCGTCACTTCCTGGCGCTTTTCTGGCACCAGACAGCAGAAATGGGGTTTGATTTCGCAGGCAATGCCAATCATTTCGTCAGTCACGGCCATTTCCAGATTCATGCGCGTCTGGATGGTATCGAGCAGGATACGCACGTCGCGATCGGTAATATGACGGCGATCCTCACGCAAATGTACGGTGATGCCATCGGCACCTGCCTGCTCGGCAATAAATGCTGCCTGCACCGGGTCGGGATAATACGTGCCGCGCGCGTTACGCACCGTGGCGATATGGTCAATGTTGACCCCTAACAGTAACTCAGCCATGACAATCCTCAACTCTTTTAGGTCGAAATAATGAGTGTACCGTGCGGGTAATCACATGCGGTACGACTAGCGCTAATCCTTTGCCGCATCCGGCTTTTTTTTAGGTATAAACTGCCGAAACAGTTCCTGGCTTTTTAGCGGCTTGCCACCAAGATACGGCTTTAACGCCATGCGGGTAAAGCGCTTAGCAGCGCGTAAGCAGTCGGCATCTGGAAAGTCTCGTTCCCATAGCGCACGTAGCTGGCGGCCGGTAAAGCTACGCTGGTTTACCACCACACTGGCGATGAATCCCTTTTCTTCGCGATAGCTGTAGGTCATGGCATCGTCAACAGGCGCGCCGCTGCCGGCGCAGTGCAGAAAATCAATGCCATAACCAAGATGGCCCAGCATCGCCAGCTCAAAGCGACGCAATGCCGGTTCCGGTGATCCACTGCTGGCCGCCAGATCCTGAAGACAATGAAGATAATCGAAGAAGAGATCGGAGAAAGGGATTTCCTGCTCCAGTACGCGTGACAACAGTTCATTGACGTACAGGCCACAGTAAAGCGTGATGCCATGCAGCGGTAAAGCCAGCGATACCGCCTCAGCATTGCGCAGGGTTTTAACCTCGCCACGCCCGCTCCAGCGCACTAACAAAGGTGTGAACGGCTGAAGCGCACCTTTGAGCTGTGAACGTCGGGAGCGTGCGCCTTTAGCAAGGACCCGCACCCGCCCCTGACTTTCACTAAACAGGTCGAGCAGCAGGCTGGTTTCGCTGAAAGGGCGACTATGCAGCACAAAGGCGCGTTGCCAGCCTTCCATCGAATCAGAGATCGTCTACATAACCCAGGCTACGCAGCGCACGTTCGTCATCTGCCCAACCGGATTTCACCTTCACCCACAGTTCAAGATGCACTTTTGCTTCAAACATCTCTTCCATATCTTTACGGGCTTCAATGCCGATGGTTTTGATCTTGGCGCCTTTATTGCCTATCACCATCTTCTTCTGGCCTTCACGCTCAACCAGAATCAGGCCGTTGATGTCATAACCTCCGCGCTCGTTAGTCACGAAGCGTTCAATTTCCACGGTAACCGAATAAGGCAATTCAGCGCCGAGAAAACGCATCAGTTTCTCACGAATAATTTCAGACGCCATAAAGCGCTGCGAGCGATCGGTAATATAATCTTCGGGGAAGTGGTGCTCAGCCTGCTTTAAATGCTTGCGCGTGATTGCCGCAATCGTCTCAACATTTTTACAGCTTTCGGCAGAAATCGGCACAATATCGAGGAAATTCATCTGCTGACTAAGAAACTGCAAATGCGGAAGCAGGATAGTTTTATCCTGAATGTTATCCACTTTATTGACGGCTAGCACCACCGGCACTTTGCCGTCGCGCAGCTTGCCTAACACCATTTCGTCATCGGGCGTCCAGCGGGTGCCTTCCACAACAAAAATCACCAGCTCAACGTCGCCAATGGAGCTGCTGGCTGCACGGTTCATCAGGCGGTTAATCGCACGCTTCTCTTCCATATGCAGGCCAGGCGTATCAACGTAGATCGCCTGATATTCGCCTTCAGTATGGATCCCCATAATACGATGGCGCGTAGTTTGTGGTTTACGCGAGGTGATCGATACTTTCTGACCCAGCAACTGGTTCAGTAAAGTGGATTTGCCGACGTTGGGTCGGCCGACAATTGCGACAAAGCCGCAATAGGTAACATGTTCGCTCATTCGAGTCCTAACTTAATCAGTGCCTGTTCAGCAGCTGCTTGTTCTGCTTTACGGCGGCTGGAGCCTACGCCCACCACCGGTTCAGCCATGCCACTCACTTGACAATGAATGGTGAATTCCTGATCGTGCGCTTCGCCGCGTACCTGTACCACTAAATAACCTGGTAACGGTAAATGGCGACCTTGCAGATACTCCTGCAGGCGCGTTTTGGGATCTTTTTGCTTATCGCCCGGACTGATTTCGTCAAGACGCGTCTGATACCAGTCAAGGATCAGTTGTTCCACCGTCTGGATACTACTGTCAAGGAAGATGCCGCCAATCAGCGCCTCTACCGTATCCGCCAGGATAGATTCACGACGAAAACCGCCGCTTTTCAATTCGCCCGGACCTAAACGCAGGCATTCACCTAAATCAAACTCGCGCGCCATTTCAGCCAACGTATTGCCACGAACCAGCGTGGCGCGCATGCGGCTCATGTCCCCTTCATCCACCCGGGGGAAACGGTGATAAAGTGCATTTGCAATCACATAGCTGAGAATAGAATCGCCGAGAAATTCAAGTCGCTCGTTGTGTTTACTGCTGGCGCTACGGTGTGTAAGCGCTTGCTGTAATAGTTCCGGATGAGTAAAAGTGTAGCCCAGTTTGCGCTGAAGCTTGTTAATCAAGATGGGGTTCATGCGATTCCAGTTCTTTTTTGCGTCTGTGACTCTGCATACCAAACAGGGCTGAGTTTCCAACACATTCTGTTTGGTGTGCAGTGACCTCCAGCAGGAGGTCACCCGGTTGCCTTGCGATCAGGCGTTTACTGTCAGTGAATGCCGCCAATTCGACTCAGGCGAACGCCGGTCGGCCACTGACCTTCTTGTTTATCAAAGCTCATCCAGATAGCAACCGCTTTTCCGACCAGATTCCGTTCCGGAACAAAGCCCCAGTAGCGGCTGTCGGCGCTATTATCCCGGTTATCGCCCATCATGAAATATTGCCCTTGCGGCACTACCCAGCTTGCCTGCGACTGGCCCGGCTGTTGATAGTACATGCCAGCCTGACTTTGCGCTTCATTCACCAGCAGAATG
The DNA here is from genome assembly GCF_014946725.1 of Mixta mediterraneensis. GTDB lineage: Bacteria > Pseudomonadota > Gammaproteobacteria > Enterobacterales > Enterobacteriaceae > Pantoea > Pantoea mediterraneensis. Next base: position 248,018 of record NZ_JACFXY010000003.1, on the reverse strand, counting down.
TCGTGGGTTACATTGCCAATCGTTTCCTTACGCGTACCCAGACGCAAACCGCCGCGCATGGTTTCCCCCTGCGGAACCTGGTAAAAACCGCTACCGCTTTCATTACCATCGAAACCGCTGAAGGTCTGAATGAAGCTGCTTGGCTGCACATCGGTATACGTTACCGGCAAGGCGGTAACACAGGCTTTGCCCTGGTTGCAGCCCGGATTCACCGTCAGCGTTTTGCTGTACGGATCATAGGTGACTTTATCGCCTGGCAAACCAATCACACGCTTAATGTAGTCCAGACTTGGATCTTTCGGATATTTGAATACCGCAATATCACCGCGCTTCGGCTGACCCGTTGGAATTAACGTGGTTTGCGTGATCGGATCTTTAATGCCGTAAGCAAACTTCTCAACCAGGATAAAATCGCCAATGAGCAGCGTGGGCATCATTGATCCAGAAGGGATCTGGAATGGCTCGTAGATAAACGAACGCACGATGAACACCACTGCAAGCACCGGAAAAACCGATGCTGCCGTTTCAATCCAGCCTGGCTGAGGCGACACTTTTGCCAGCGTTTTGCTGTCTAGCGTGCTGCCTGCCTGCGCCTGCGCTGCGGCTTGTTGGGCGCGACGTGCAGGTGCCCATTTAAACCGATCAATACACCAGATAATGCCTGTAATCAGTGTTGCTATCGCCAGAATCAGAGCGAACATATTAGCCATTGTGCGTCCTTATTTGCTGTCCTTACCGACATGCAGAATGGCAAGGAATGCTTCCTGCGGCAGCTCAACGTTCCCGCCCTGCTTCATTCGCTTCTTCCCTTCTTTCTGTTTCTGCAACATTTTTTTTTTACGGCTAACATCACCGCCATAACACTTGGCGAGAACGTTTTTACGCAACTGTTTAACCGTTGAACGAGCAATAATGTGGTTGCCGATTGCCGCCTGAATCGCAATATCGAATTGCTGACGTGGAATGAGCTCTTTCATCTTCTCAACCAGGTCACGGCCACGATAAGGCGCATTTTCACGGTGGGTAATCAACGCCAGCGCATCAACACGTTCAGAGTTAATCAGAACGTCAACGCGCACCATGTCAGAGGCTTGAAAACATTTAAAGTTGTAATCCAAAGAAGCATAACCGCGCGACGTTGATTTAAGACGATCAAAGAAGTCGAGCACTACTTCGGCCATCGGAATATCATAGGTCAGAGCGACCTGATTGCCGTGATAAACCATATTGGTTTGCACGCCGCGCTTCTCAATACAAAGCGTGATGACGTTGCCCAAATATTCCTGCGGCAGCAACATGTGACATTCAGCGATTGGCTCACGCAGTTCTTCAATATCGTTTAGCGGCGGCAGTTTAGACGGGCTGTCAACATAGATGACTTCGCCGCTGGTGGTTTCCACTTCGTAAACAACCGTAGGTGCGGTGGTGATCAGATCAAGATCATATTCACGCTCCAGACGCTCCTGAATGATTTCCATGTGCAACAGACCAAGGAAGCCACAACGGAAGCCAAAGCCCAGCGCAGTGGAGCTTTCTGGCTCGTAGAACAGGGAAGCATCGTTCAGGCTCAGCTTACCCAGCGCATCACGGAAGGCTTCGTAATCATCAGAACTGACCGGGAACAAACCGGCGTAAACTTGTGGCTTCACTTTTTTGAAGCCCGGCAAGGCTTTATCTGCCGGATTACGCGCGCCGGTTAAAGTATCCCCTACTGGTGCGCCGAGAATATCTTTAATCGCACAGACCAACCAACCTACTTCGCCGCAGTTCAATTGCGTGCGATCAACCTGCTTGGGTGTGAAAATACCCAGCCGATCGGCGTTATACACCTGACCAGTACTGAGCACTTTAATCTTGTCACCCTTACGCATAGTGCCGTTTTTAATACGTACCAACGACACCACACCGAGATAGTTATCGAACCATGAATCAATAATTAATGCCTGAAGCGGTGCTTCAGGATCGCCTTCTGGTGCGGGAATGTCGCGCACCAGGCGCTCCAGCACCTCCGGCACGCCAACGCCAGTTTTTGCCGAGCAACGCACTGCATCAGTCGCATCAATACCGACAATATCTTCGATTTCCTGGGCTGCCCGATCAGGGTCAGCAGCCGGCAGGTCAATTTTGTTCAGGACCGGCACTACTTCCAGATCCATCTCAATCGCTGTATAGCAGTTTGCCAGGGTTTGCGCTTCTACGCCCTGTCCGGCATCTACCACCAGCAATGCTCCTTCGCAGGCAGCCAGTGATCGTGAAACTTCATAAGAGAAGTCTACATGTCCAGGGGTATCAATGAAATTGAGCTGGTAAGTTTCGCCGTTTAACGCTTTATAATCGAGAGTAACGCTTTGCGCTTTAATGGTAATACCACGCTCACGTTCCAGATCCATAGAATCCAGAACCTGCGCAGCCATTTCGCGATCGGTTAAGCCACCACAAATTTGAATCAAGCGGTCAGAGAGCGTCGATTTGCCGTGGTCAATGTGCGCGATGATGGAGAAATTTCGGATGTGCTTCATTTATATGAATATCTTCACGTAGAAAATCAGTTGAAAACCTGAGCACAGACACATTCAGGAAGATCGCTCTTTACCCACAATCCTGTCAGCCTCATTAATGACGACGCATATTACACTGTTAATGCCGCGCATAAAAGAATGGAACGTAGTGGAATCACAACAGTTTGTGGCGAGAAGGGAACATAACGAAGGCCACAATCACAGCGCGGCCTGAGTGAGAATTACGCTTCGCTTTCAACGCGCAGCGCATCAGGTGGTAAAGCGACGTTGAGAATGACCGGCTGGAAGGTTTCGCGATCGCCAAATTTCATCGATACGCCTTTCGCGACAATAAATCCACCTATACCACCTAACAACGCACCACAGGCTGCTGCCAGATCGCTATGGAAAAATGCCTGAAAAATGCCAGCAAACAGAAACAGGCCAAACAGCGGCGTCATATAAACCAGTAACGCCGAACCAAGCAGGCTGCTTTCTTTGATACCCAGCTCAATACGCTGACCGGGCGCCAATGGCTTGCTGCTGGCAATCTGCATCACATGCGCGTCTTTTGGGCCAAGCTTATTCAGCATATGGCTGCCACAGCCTTTGCGCGCCGAGCAGCTGTTGCAAGAAGTTTTCGCTTCAGTATGCAGCGTAGCAATACCATCCTGCCATGCCACCACTGTGGCCCACTCTCTCATCATTTTTGTGACCTTAAATCGATGCTGTCCGCAATGCGTTTTGCTGTCGAGGGGGGTAACTCTCCAACGACCGTAATTTCATTATTATTACGCAAAATCGTTTGTACGGTACGACGTCCAGTGCGCAATGTCTGTGTAGTGCTGCTTTTATCCGCCGGGGTAATATTAATCGCAAAACTAAACAAGCCATCGCTGTAGAGGCGCGTCTCCATACCTTTGTTCATGGTCGGAATATCGCGACGATTTTGAGATACTAATGACATGCCAGCGGGTAACCAACCAGGTTGCCAGGTTAGCGTGATCTTGTCGTCTTTTGGCACCGATAAGGTGGGCGGCAGATTGGCTTTTTCTAAGCCCTGCATTAAGTTGCGCACGCCTTCATCAACGGCAAAGCTGATTACTCTGAATTGCTCAAGCGTTTCACCATCGCGATCCAATAAATCAATACGCAGCGGTAGTTTAGTATCTACATCCAGCCACACAACATAGCTGTAGCGGGTGCCATCGCGCGATACAATGCGCAGCACATCGCACATCTGATCGGCAATACGGGAACGCCCAACGGTAATAAATTCGTAAGTACTGGCAAGTTTTGCGAAGTTGGCAAAAATCACTGACGGCAGTGCATCAATAATATGGTTGCCAGGCAATGAGAAAGGGTCGAGACCGGGTTCAAAATAGCTAATATCGCTGCCACGCTGAATAACTTCACGGCGTGGACCATCCATCTGCAACAATTGTGCAAATACCCGGTTATCAACCACAGCGTGGCGATAACGCAGCGACTCAATGCCAATACGGGAAATATTGATGTAAGCAAATTCGTAATTGAGGTTCTGGCTTGCCTGCTCCATCTTCTGTAACAACGCCCCAGACGCAGACGTTTGCGCCGGGGCGGTAGAGGACCAAAGCAGGCTGCCTGCCAGCAGGCTAACGGCGCACCAAAGCTGCTTCATTACTGCTGTTGAATTCCTAAGGACTGATTGCCGGGAACATCTGCCTGCGCTTGTTTAGGCACATCTGATTCAAACTGCAATTGATCAGCATGTAAACGGCGCTGAAGTTCATAATCCTGCAGCATAGCGTTTACACGACGACGCTGCTCCTGAACCTGCTGATTCGCGCTATTGGTATCAAAAGCATCAGAGGGTACGCCTAAACTCACTGGCGATGCTTTTCCCATCATTGGTAAGGTATTAAAAACCGGAGAATCCGAGGATTCAACGTTACTGCCGTTAGGTTGATTGTAATGCTGAACACCAACGATGACCGCCAGAGAAACACAAGCCGCAACGCCAACCTGCGTCAGTTGCGCTGCCCAGGGCCGCGCTTTACGCCAGAATGGCATTTTTTCCCAGCGAGACGGTTCTGGCTGCGCTTCAGGAATCAGCGTAGTGACTTTACGCAGCGGCTCTTGTTCGATGGCAGCAGCTACGCGCGCAGAAATATCGAAATGCAAAGTATCGCCAACATCGCCGCGCAGGGTATCGCGGATCAAATGATAGCTTTCCCAGCTTTTCTGCAGATCTGCATCTTTTGATAACGCGGAAAAAAGCTCGTTATCAAGCGTCTCACCATCCATTAAAGCGGAAAGTTTTTCTTTCTGCATGCCTAAATACCCTTCCAGTAGCCGTTATCACTGACGTTGGATAAGCGGTTGAACTTTATTATCAATAGCCTCTCGTGCACGGAAGATACGTGAACGAACAGTACCTACCGGGCAATCCATGATGGCGGCAATTTCTTCGTAACTCAGCCCGTCCAGTTCCCTGAGAGTGATTGCCATACGCAAATCTTCAGGAAGCGCCTCAATGGTACGAAAGACGATTTGTTTCAGTTCTTCTGACAACATTAAGTTCTCAGGGTTCGAAATTTCTTTTAGTGCACCCGCACTTTCGAAATTTTCTGCATCAATCGCATCCACATCGCTTGATGGCGGACGACGCCCCTGCGCAACCAGATAATTTTTAGCGGTATTGACCGCAATTCGATAAAGCCAGGTATAAAAGGCGCTATCGCCCCGGAACGAATCCAGCGCGCGGTAAGCTTTAATGAAAGACTCCTGAACTACGTCAGGTACATCGCCCGACGGAACATAGCGTGAAACTAGGCTCGCCACTTTATGCTGGTAACGAATCACCAGTAAATTGAAAGCCTTTTGATCTCCTTTCTGAACCCGTTCAACGAGGATCTGATCCGTTAACTGCTCGCTCATCCGAGGTAATATCTCCCCAAATTCATTTCTAATGCGTAAAGGAACTGCCAGCACATCTCATTATTCTGAGCAAGCATGCACTTAGAGTTGCGATGTGGCGTTAAGTTCACTTATCGCCCTGATTTTTACCGCTCCGCTGCAGGTAAAACAGCCTGTTTGGTATCGTTCACTATCACAGAGCCTGAATCGCTGGCAGAGTAACTCATGACAACGGCTTTTTCATCTTTAAATCCTTACCCGCAAATAAGCGTGGCTTAAAAAGCTTGCTTAAGCCGCTCGAATTTAACTTACTGAAATAAAAATCATTTACCAAAAAAGCACTCTCCCGCGTCGATTATTTGTTCAAAATACTTCACAGAATTAAGTGTAGCGCTTATGCTCGACCCATTCTTGTTTAGTAAATTAAACATTATGAAAATGAATTCACTTCCTGATTATCAGTGCGATGTCATGATTGTAGGCAGCGGCGCAGCAGGATTGTCGCTGGCGTTACGATTAGCTCAGCATTATCAGGTCATCGTATTGAGCAAAGCACAGGTTAACGAAGGATCAACGTTATATGCGCAGGGTGGCATCGCGGCAGTTTTTGATGAAACCGACAGCATCGATTCACATATTGAAGACACATTGATCGCCGGAGCCGGTTTATGTGATCGGGAAACTGTGTCGTTTATCGCCAGCAATGCCCGACACTGCGTGCAATGGCTGATTGACAGTGGCGTGGCCTTTGATCTTGATCCGCAGGCCGCGGGTGAAATGCGTTATCACCTGACGCGAGAAGGCGGCCATAGCCATCGTCGTATTCTGCACAGCGCTGATGCTACCGGGCGTGAAGTTGAAACCACCTTAGTTAGCCTGGCCTTAAATCATCCCAATATTCGCATTCTCGAACGCACCAACGCGGTTGATCTGATTCTTTCTGACAAGCTCGGTTTACCTGGCCCACGTCGAGTAGTTGGCGCGTGGATCTGGAACCGTAATCGTGAACAGGTTGAAACCTGCTGCGCACGGGCGGTGGTGCTGGCAACGGGCGGTGCGGCAAAAGTTTATCAATACACCACCAATCCCGATATTGCGTCCGGCGATGGCATTGCAATGGCCTGGCGCGCGGGCTGTCGTGTTGCCAATCTTGAATTTAATCAGTTCCATCCGACCTGCTTATTTCATCCACAAGCGCAAAACTTCCTGTTAACAGAGGCGCTGCGCGGTGAGGGAGCGTGGCTGGTTCGGCCTGATGGCACGCGCTTTATGCCTGATTTTGATGGGCGAGGTGAATTAGCGCCGCGTGATATAGTGGCCCGCGCTATCGATCATGAGATGAAACGGCTGGGTATGGACTGTATGTATCTGGATATTAGCCACCAGCCCAGGGAATTTATTCGCGCTCATTTTCCAACTATTTACGAAAAGTTGCTGACCTTTGGTTTTGATCTGACCAAAGATGCGATTCCCATTGTTCCCGCAGCACATTACACCTGCGGCGGCGTCGTGGTTGATCAGCAAGGGCGTACTGATGTGAAAGGCTTATATGCGATTGGCGAGGTGAGCTATACCGGCTTGCACGGTGCTAATCGCATGGCATCGAACTCCTTGCTGGAATGTTTAGTTTATGGCTGGTCAGCGGCTGAAGATTTAATCCATACGCTACCTGACACAGAAGCGGTTGAAATGTTGCCCATCTGGGATGAAAGCCGTGTAGATGATGCGGATGAGCGGGTTGTGATTCAACATAACTGGCATGAGTTACGGCTGTTTATGTGGGATTATATGGGCATCGTGCGGACGACTAAGCGTCTCGAACGAGCGCTGCGTCGCATTAAACTGCTACAGCAAGAAATTGATGAGTATTACGCCCACTTCCGTCTGTCCAATAACTTACTGGAATTGCGCAACCTGGTTCAGGTTGCTGAGTTAATGGTGCGTTGTGCGCTGGAACGAAAAGAGAGCCGCGGTTTGCACTTCACCCGTGACTATCCCGATTTATTGCCGGAAGCGTTACCGACGATCTTGATCCCTGATCATCACATGAACAGGTAAAAATCGCGCGTCAGGCTGCACCAGTTTTCTGAATAGCGGGTATCCTCAGCGCGGATGGCGAGACGCTCCAGCACTGTTTCTCCTGCGCTGGGTGAAAAACCTAACAGTACGCGATGAGGCAGGCGATTCGCATATTCCGCCACATCAAAGCGGAAACGTAAATGCCATCCCGCCTCTAACGCCAGCTCAATAAACGCCTGCCCTACCGTTTCAGGCAGCACGATACAAAAAAATCCTTCTTCTTCAATTAATAGCGCTGCGCTGCTCAACAAGGTTTGATGGTCGAGCGTAGAAGTAGAACGCGCGCTATCACGTTCAGGACTGGAGCAGGCTACGCCGGGCGTAAAATAAGGAGGATTACTGACAATCAATGAATAACGCTGCTCGTTATTTTCTGCCCAGGTGGCAATATCCTGCTGGTGAATATGAATACGCGTTGGCCAGGGCGATTGCTGCACGTTTTCAAATGCCTGCTGGGCGGCTTGCGCATCCAGTTCAACTGCATCGATCTGCACCGTTTCTGCCGTGCGTTGAGCCAGCATTAACGCAATTAATCCGCTTCCACAGCCAATATCTAAAATGCGTTTTACATTGGCGACAGGCGCCCACGCCCCTAATAAAATGCCGTCGGTGCCAACTTTCATCGCACAGCGATCGTGCGCGACAAAAAACTGCTTAAAAGTAAAACCATTCTTCTTTAACTGTGGCCGGCCGTGCGGCTTGTCCTGCATCATTCTCTGCTACCATTCATTTTTTCTGCCATACAACAGCGCATCAGTGTAACGTGGCGTGGTCTTGAATTCACGCGACAGACGATGCCCGATGCTGCGGATGTGGATTAACAGATGAAGATTATGTCTGATCTGTCTATAATCAGCGCCCCAAACTGAGGTAGACCATGACCGTAACCACATTTTCCGAACTCGAACTCGATGAAAGCCTGCTAGAAGCGCTGCAGGAGAAAGGCTTCGTTCGCCCGACGGCGATCCAGGCCGCTGCCATTCCGCCCGCGCTGGAGGGCCGCGACGTGTTGGGTTCGGCACCTACCGGGACAGGGAAAACCGCTGCGTATCTGTTACCGGCGTTGCAACATTTGCTCGACTTTCCACGCAAAAAATCAGGCCCGCCGCGTATTTTGATTTTAACGCCAACGCGTGAACTTGCTATGCAGGTAGCCGACCAGGCGCGCGAACTGGCGAAACATACGCATCTCGACATCGCGACTATCACCGGCGGGGTTGCCTATATGAACCATGCCGAAGTGTTCAGTGAGAACCAGGATGTGGTTGTTGCAACTACTGGCCGTTTACTGCAGTACATCAAAGAAGAAAATTTTGACTGCCGCGCAGTGGAAACGCTGATCCTTGATGAAGCAGACCGCATGTTAGATATGGGGTTTGCACAGGATATTGAAACTATCGCGGGCGAGACGCGCTGGCGCAAACAGACACTCCTGTTTTCCGCGACGCTGGAAGGCGAGAATATTAAAAGTTTCGCTGAGCGTTTGCTGAATGAGCCGGTCGAACTTGAGGCTGATCCAAGCCGCCGCGAGCGTAAAAAAATTCAACAATGGTATTACCGTGCTGACGATCTGGAGCACAAGACCAAACTGTTAGTCCATTTGCTGAAGCAGCCAGAAGCAACGCGTTCAATTGTTTTTGTACGTAAGCGCGAGCGCCTGCATGAATTGGTCAGTTGGCTGCACGAGGCGGGGATTCGTAGCAGCTATCTTGAAGGCGAAATGGTGCAGGCAAAGCGTAATGAAGCGCTAAAACGCCTGATCGATGGGCGAGTAAACGTATTGGTGGCCACCGATGTGGCAGCGCGCGGTATTGACGTTGATGATGTCAGCCACGTGTTTAACTTCGATATGCCTCGTACCGCAGACACGTATTTGCACCGTATTGGCCGTACCGCACGTGCTGGACGTAAAGGCACGGCTATATCACTGGTTGAATCACACGACCACATATTACTGGGTAAGATTACCCGGTACGTCAACGAGCCAATAAAAGTTCGTACCATTGATGAACTGCGCCCTTCAACGCGTGCACCCAGCGCTAAAGTGACCGGTAAACCCTCGAAAAAAGCCCTTGCGAAGCGGTCAGAAAAGAAAGAAAAAGAATCTGAAAAACCACGGGTTAAAAAGCGTCACCGCGACACGAAAAATATCGGTAAACGCCGCAAGCCAAGCGGTACGGCGACATCCTCCGATAAAGCAGGATAAATCATCAGTCATACAAAAAAATCGCCTGTTGCGGGACGATTTTTTTATTTCAGCGTGAGTTAATAGCGCATTAAGCATAACGTGAAGTGCTAACTGCCGAAAGTGTAAACAGGTGCTGGTTAGATTTTCACGGTATAGATATATCTGCTTAATTAAATTGAAAAAATATGCTGCGCAAGTCTTGTCTTTTTTTCAGCAAACTCTCAAAAGCATCTGACACCTTTTATTTTACATGCTTTCTGTAAAAGTGCGGGTAATTACGTCACGCTGCTGTTCCGGTGTCAGCGCATTAAAACGCACAGCGTAACCAGAAACGCGGATGGTCAGTTGCGGATAGTTCTCTGGATGTTTAACTGCGTCCTCAAGGGTCTCACGGCTCAATACGTTCACGTTTAAATGCTGGCCACCTTCTACATGTACCTGTGGTTTCATTTCTAACGGCACTTCACGATACGCAAATTCGCCTAACTCTTTTATCGCTACAACCTGATCTTCCTTATAACCCGCTTTTGCGCACAAAGAGCGCGCTTCTGCTTTCTCCTCGTCCAGCAACCAGAAAGAGTTGAGGAGCGCTGAATTATTGGTTTGAGTAATCTGGATTCCGGTAATCATGATTGAGCCTCCACGGCAATGCATCAGCTCTTGCCAACGCAGTAAATAATTTAAGTTGAAGCGTTGGTATAACATTTGGAATCTGGCCAGGTGTTGACCTGAATCAATTCCGTTTAGCTGATGATCATGATCTTCTGTATCCCGTTGATTTACAGCCGTCTGTCAACTTAACTTCTGTTGTGATTTTAAAAAATATTTACGCTTCAGCTCTTATCTCAGAACAGCTAAGCTTAGTAAAAGTGTTTTTTTAGGGAGTTAAGCATGGCCGAAAAGCTAACCTGGCACGACGTGCTGGCCGAAGAAAAAGAGAAACCGTATTTCGTAGAGACGTTAAAACTGGTTGCCGATGAACGTGCAGCAGGAGTAACGGTTTACCCGCCGCAAAAAGATGTTTTCAACGCTTTTCGCTTAACCGAACTGGGCGATATTAAAGTCGTTATCCTCGGGCAAGATCCTTATCACGGCCCGAAACAGGCGCATGGCCTTGCATTTTCAGTATTGCCGGGTGTACAGATCCCCCCTTCTTTGCAGAATATCTATAAAGAGCTACAGCAGGATATTCCTGACTTTGTAAAACCTAATCATGGATTTCTTGAAAGCTGGGCCAGACAAGGTGTGATGTTGTTAAATACCGTTTTGACCGTTGAAGCAGGCAAAGCGCATTCACACGCTCGTTTTGGCTGGGAAACGTTTACAGATAACGTTATTGCGGCAATTAACCAACACCGGGAAGGCGTGATCTTTTTATTGTGGGGTTCGCATGCGCAGAAAAAAGGAAATATTATCGATCGCCAGCGTCATCATGTTTTGACGGCACCGCACCCTTCTCCGCTGTCAGCACATCGGGGCTTTTTAGGCTGTCAGCATTTCTCAAAAACGAATGCTATTCTCAGCGAAGCAGGAAAAGCACCCATTGACTGGACGCCGGTTCTACCCGAATAGCTGATCGGTCAACGGCCGCGTTAATGCGCGGCCGTATGGTAAACGTCAGGTGTTAGTTCAGCCTTTCGCTTTGGCTACCGCCACCATCGCCGGACGTAACAGGCGACCGTTTAGGGTATAGCCGCGCTGCATCACTAACATCACATGATTCGGCGCGAAGTCGTCAGATTCCATCATCGACATAGCCTGATGCACTTCCGGATTGAACGGAACGCCAGTTTCACCGACCACTTCCACACCAAATTTACGCACCGCACCCAGCAGCGATTTTAGTGTGAGTTCGATGCCTTCAATCATTGACGCCAGCTGCTCATCTTCTTTATTCGCCACTTCCAGCGCACGTTCAAGACTGTCAATCACTGGCAGCAGTTCGTTAGCAAATTTTTCTAACGCAAATTTGTGCGCTTTCTCCACATCCATCTCAGCACGACGACGAATATTCTCAATCTCGGCTTGCGCTCGCAGTTGCGCATCACGGACGCCAGACTGAGATTGCGCTAATTCAGCTTCGAGTTGGGCGATACGCTCATCACGCGGATCCACCTCAGTTGCTGTCTCCGCTTCCTGTGGTTGCTGCTGATCCTGCTGAATTTCATCTGAGACTTGCTCGTTCGGGGTGTTCTGTTCTTTACTACTCATGAATTTCTCCGCGTTTTGCACATTCATTTCGCTGGTTGGCTTATTATGGGGATCGGTTTAGCGGTTTCAAGGGAACCCATCACATTGCCTTGCCGTTTTGGCTTATGAGGAACACCCACTACATGAACAAACACTTTAACTGCATTGGTATTGTGGGTCATCCACGTCATCCTACTGCGCTTACAACGCATGAAATGCTTTGGCGTTGGCTGACAGCCAAAGGTTATCAAGTGATCATCGAGAAGCAAATCGCGCAGGAACTTTCATTACACGATGCGCAAACCGGTACGCTTGCAGAGATTGGGCAGCAAGCCGATCTGGCCGTTGTGGTAGGCGGTGATGGCAACATGCTGGGCGCAGCGCGCGTACTGGCGCGTTATGATATTAAAGTGATTGGTATCAACCGCGGCAACCTGGGATTCCTGACCGATCTTGACCCTGATAATGCGCAACAGCAACTGGATGAAGTGTTACAGGGCGATTACTTTGTAGAAAGCCGTTTTTTGCTGGAAGCGCAGGTATGCCGGGAAGCGTGTTCTCCCCGCATTGGTAGCGCGATCAATGAAGTCGTTCTTCATCCCGGCAAAGTCGCGCATATGATTGAATTTGAAGTATATATCGATGAAACCTTCGCCTTTTCACAACGCTCAGATGGCCTGATTATCTCAACACCCACCGGTTCTACCGCCTACTCACTATCTGCTGGTGGTCCGATATTAACCCCTTCGCTGGATGCTATCGTTTTAGTGCCAATGTTTCCGCATACCTTATCGGCCCGTCCTCTGGTGATAAACAGCAGCAGTACCATCCGCCTGCGTTTTTCTTCGCGACGCAGCGATCTCGAAATTAGCTGTGACAGCCAAATTGCTTTACCGATTCAGGAAGGAGAAGAGGTATTAATTCGGCGCAGCGAAAACCATCTCAACTTGATCCATCCTAAAAACTACAGCTATTTCAACACACTGAGTTCTAAACTGGGCTGGTCAAAAAAATTATTCTAAAAATCCGCACGCCCTCTTTACTGGATAAAAAACCAGTTTATACTGTATAGAAAACCATATCTGTTTTTCTATACAGGTGATTCTATGCTGGCACAACTGACCATCAGTAATTTCGCTATCGTTCGTGAGCTCGACATTGATTTTCAACGTGGTATGACAGCAATTACTGGTGAAACCGGCGCGGGTAAGTCCATTGCGATTGATGCACTGAGTTTATGCCTTGGCGGGCGTGCTGAAGTCGATATGGTGCGGCAGGGCGCCAGCCGTGCTGATCTATGTGCCCGCTTCCAGTTAAAGTTCTCGCCTTCTGCACAGCATTGGCTAAAAGAAAATCACCTTGATGATTGCAATGAATGCCTGCTGCGCCGCGTTATCAGCGCTGATGGACGTTCACGCGGTTTTATTAACGGCACAGCCGTTCCCCTTTCTCAGCTGCGCGATCTAGGGCAATTACTGATCCAGATTCACGGTCAGCATGCTCACCAGCTGTTGCTTAAAGCCGATCACCAAAAACACCTTTTAGATGCCTATGCAGGTCATGATGAGCTGCTACAGCGTATGCGCGAACATTATCAAACCTGGCATCAAAGCTGTCGGACACTGGCACAACATCAGCAACAGGCCCAGGAGCGGGAAGCGCGTCGTGAGCTGCTCCATTATCAACTAAAAGAGCTGAACGAGTTTGCGCCTCAGTCGGGTGAATATGAGCAAATTGACGAAGAGTACAAGCGGCTGGCTAACAGCGGCCAGCTTCTTTCTACCAGCCAACAAGCGTTGCAACTCTTAGCTGACAGCGATGAAACCAACCTAAACAGTTTACTGTACAGCGCACGTCAGATGCTGTCAGAGCTGGTCACTCTCGATGATAAAGTCGCTAGCGTATCAAATCTGCTTGAAGAGGCGGCCATACAGTTAAGCGAAGCCAGTGATGAATTACGTCATTATTGCGAGAGTCTTGAGCTTGACCCAAACCGTTTATATGAACTAGAGAAGCGTATTTCACGCCAGATTGCGCTGGCACGCAAACATCATGTCACGCCGGAAGGCTTGCCTGAGTTGCATCAGCGATTGCTGGCAGAAGCGGAGCTGCTTTCACAGCAGGAAAGCGATCAGGAAAGCTTACAAAATTTAGTGACCGGACACTATCAGGCAGCACTGCATAGCGCAGAACAGTTGCATCAACAGCGCGTGACTTTTGCGCATGAATTACAACTGCTGATTACGCAAAGCATGCATATGCTGTCAATGCCCCACGGTCGTTTTACAATTGAGTTAATGTTTAATCCTGACCAGCTAACGGCAGAAGGTGCCAGCCGTGTTGATTTCCAGGTCACGACCAATCCGGGCCAGCCTTTGCAGTCGCTGGGCAAAGTGGCTTCTGGCGGTGAACTGTCACGTATCGCACTGGCCATTCAGGTTATCACCGCAAAGAAAATGGAAACGCCAGCCATGATTTTCGACGAAGTGGATGTGGGTATTAGCGGCCCAACCGCCGCTGTGGTTGGCAGGTTGTTACGTCAGTTAGGCGAATCCACTCAGGTCATGTGCGTTACGCACTTGCCACAGGTAGCTGGCTGTGGTCATCAACATTTCTTTGTCAGCAAAGACACTGATGGCGCGATGACGGAAACGCATATGCAGCCCTTAGACAAGCGTGCACGTCTGCAAGAACTGGCGCGTTTACTCGGCGGCAGTGAAGTCACACGTAACACGCTTGCCAACGCTAAAGAACTTTTAGCCGCCTGAGAAGGCACTTTTTTAACACAGCGCGGTCATATGCATGCTCTGTAAAGGTTCCCAATAGCGTAAAGGTTTATTATCATCGGCACCTTATGTCGCCAAAGTAATAAAGCCTGCCGCAAGCAGAGTTCAGATTTTGATGGCAAGAAAACAGCCTGTTGAAAGGCGTTTAGCCCCAGAAAAGGAATGTATAGATGCGCTGTAAAACGCTGACTGCCGCGGCAGTGGTAATGTTAATGATGACCGCCGGATGTTCCACTTTAGAGCGCGTGGTTTATCGACCAGATATTAATCAGGGAAATTACCTGGTTGCCAATGATGTGGCCAAGATTCACACCGGCATGACTCAGCAGCAGGTTGCTTACACGCTCGGTACGCCGATGATGAAAGATCCTTTCGGCAGCAACGTTTGGTACTACATTTTCCGGCAGGAACCCGGACACGAAGCTATAACACAGCAGACTTTAACGCTTAACTTCGACAGTAATGGCGTGCTCACGAATATTGATAACAAGCCGAGTTTAACCAAGACGAACGGGTAATCTCAGGCCACAGTCCATAAAAAGGCGCCTCTCGCGCCTTTTTTCTCTGTATTTGAGCCAGCTTGCGTTCAAGTGACTATTTTTTGCTGCTTGCTCGCTCGGCGCGTTGACGGCGCAACTCTTTGGGATCGGCAATCAGAGGGCGGTAAATCTCAATTCGATCGCCTTCTTCCACCCTGTCGCTCAGCTTTACAGGCCGACTATAAATGCCTACCTTATTGCTGCTGAGATCAATTTCCTTGCGTAGTTCAAGTATCCCTGACGCTTCGATGGCTTGCTCAATTGTGCTGCCCTGCTCTACCGTAACATAGCGCTGATACTGCTTTTCGGGCAACGCGTAAACCACCTCAACGGAAATGTCAGGCACGGTAAACCTCTTTGGCGCGCTGTGTGAAAGCCTGGACCATGCTGTTAGCTAACTCTTTGAAGATACGTCCAAAAGCCATTTCTACCAACATGTTAGTAAATTCAAATTCCAGGCTTAATTCTACTTTACAGGCATCATCGCCCAGCGAGACAAAGCGCCAACCGCCAGTTAATTTACGAAACGGCCCGTCCACCAACTGCATATGAATGCTCTGGTTATCGGTCAGCGTATTACGCGTGGTGAAGGTTTTACTGATACCCGCTTTCGACACATCAACAGATGCCGTCATTTGATTTTCTGACGCATCCAGAACGCGGCTGCCGGTACAGCCCGGCAGAAATTGAGGGTAGGCATCCACATCGTTTACAAGTTGGTACATCTGCCCGGCACTGAAAGGCACCAGCGCCGAACGACTAATCTGAGCCATAATGGTTCCTGTTCGTCACAAAACCGCTAAATAATAGCATTTTCAGCGATTAAACAAAAATTCCTCGGTATTGGGGTGTGCTAGAATACCCTGTTTCCTGACCCCCCGCTGGACTGGGGATGCGATAACCGACCAAGTGATGTAAAGTACGCCCCACTATGACAAAGAAAAAATCACACAAACCCGGTTCTGCCACCGTTGCTCTCAACAAGCGCGCCCGTCACGAATACTTCATTGAAGAGGAGTTCGAAGCCGGCATGGCGCTGCAAGGATGGGAAGTAAAATCACTCCGCGCCGGTAAGGCTAACATCAGCGACAGTTATATCCTGCTGCGTGATGGCGAAGCGTATCTGTTCGGTTCAACCTTTCAGCCGCTGGCCGTTGCCTCAAGCCATGTGGTTTGCGATCCTACTCGCAACCGTAAGCTGTTACTGAATCAGCGCGAACTCGATTCCCTGTACGGTCGTGTTAACCGTGAAGGCTACACCATCGTTGCGCTGTCTTTGTACTGGAAAAATGCCTGGTGCAAACTCAAAATTGGGGTGGCACGCGGTAAGAAAGAGCATGATAAACGCGCAGATATTAAAGATCGTGAATGGCAGATGGACAAAGCGCGTATCATGAAAAACTCTAGCCGTTAAACGCTGGATTGGGCTGTTCTTTTTTGCTAATATAAGAAGTTCTTGGGGCTGATTCTGGATTCGACGGGATTCGCGAAACCCATGGTGCATGCCGAGGTGCGGTAGGCCTCGTTAAAAAGCCGCAAAAAAATAGTCGCAAACGACGAAAACTACGCACTAGCAGCTTAATAACCTGCTTAGAGCCCTCTCTCCCTAGCCTCCGCTCTTAGGACGGGGATCAAGAGAGGTCAAACCCAAAAGAGATCGCGTGGATGCCCTGCCTGGGGTTGAAGCGTTAAAACTAATCAGGCTAGTTTGTCAGTGGCGTGTCCGTTCGCAGCTGGCTGGCGAATGTAAAAACTGGACTAAGCATGTAGTACCGAGGATGTAGGAATTTCGGACGCGGGTTCAACTCCCGCCAGCTCCACCAAAATCCTTCGAAGATGATTCCAGAGTCATCCGTAGAAGTCCTGAAAGCCCGCACGGCACAAGCCCTGCGGGCTTTTTTGTGTCTGTAACCTTCCGAGACGATCCGCCTGAATCCGGTGATAATTGGTATACGGATTGGTATACGCTAGAATGTATGCAAATTCCGTATACCAATTCATGTAGGAAATACAGGCATGGCAAGGACTACGCGCCCACTAACCAACACAGAAGTTCTACGCGCTAAAGCAGATGATAAAGATATGACTCTGCATGATGGTGATGGTCTTTTCCTAGTCATCAAAACCAGTGGCAAAAAACTTTGGCGCTTTCGTTATCAACGTCCCGCCACGAAGCAACGGACAATGATCGGTTTAGGTGCCTTCCCCGCCCTTACACTTGCCAATGCCCGCAGCTTGAGAGCGGATTAACTTGCCCTGTTAACTAATGGGATCGATCCGCAAGTACAGGCAGAGGTTGCTGAGGAGCAACAACAGATTGCTCTGGAAAGCGTTTTCTCAACTGTGGCTGCTAACTGGTTCAAACTTAAAAGCAAAAGCGTTACACCTGATTACGGCAAAGATATTTGGCGCTCATTAGAGAAAGACGTGTTTCCAGCCGTTGGTGGAATTCCCGTTCAACAAATTAAGGCTAGATCATTAGTCGAGGCCCTTGAGCCGATTAAAGCTCGTGGGGCATTAGAGACTGTCCGCAGATTGGTTCAACGTATTAACGAGATAATGATTTACGCGGTTAACACCGGCTTGATTGATGCAAACCCAGCATCAGGGATTGGCATGGCTTTTGAGAAGCCAAAAAAACAAAATATGCCGACGTTACGACCAGAAGAACTGCCAAATTTAATGCGCTCCTTGGTTATGTCGAATTTGTCTTTAACCACACGTTGCTTAATAGAATGGCAGCTTTTAACTCTAGTACGCCCTGCCGAGGCTTCTGGAACAAAGTGGTCAGAGATAAACCTCGATGAAAAGCTTTGGACGATTCCGGCAGAACGGATGAAGGCAAAAAGAGAGCACATTGTTCCTTTATCGCCTCAAGCTTTAGGCATTCTTGAACTAATGAAATCTATAAGTTCACATCGAGAGCACGTATTCCCAAGTAGAAATGATCCAAAACAATCCATGAATAGTCAGACTGCTAATGCCGCTTTGAAACGAATTGGATATGGCGGAAAACTTGTTGCACATGGGCTGCGTTCCATTGCCAGTACAGCTTTAAATGAAGCTGGTTTCAATCCTGATGTTATTGAAGCAGCTCTTGCACACAGTGATAAAAATGAAGTTCGAAGAGCATATAATCGTTCAACTTATCTTGAACAACGCATAGGATTGATGAAGTGGTGGGGAGAGTTTACGGTTAACGCTGACAAAGTTATTCGCATAGCCTAATAATTTAGCATAATAGTAAGAAGGAGTCTTGAATGCCAAATAATTACCCTCAATATGTTGAAGATGTCAGTGATGACATAAAAACATGCCTTGAAGGAATGGGATGCCAACCTATACTTTTTGTAGGTTCAGGATTAACAAAACGTTATCTTTCAGGTCCAAACTGGGAAGAGTTGCTCCAACAGCTATCTGCTGAGTGCCCAAATATAGATAAGAGATTCGCTTACTACAAACAAAAATACCCTGAGTTAATTGATATTGGAAGTGTTTTTTCTGATTCGTATAATGAATGGGCTTGGGGGGCTGGAGAGAATGAGTTTCCACCTGAATTATTTGAAGCAGGGAACGATCCTAGCATTTATTTCAAACATAAGGTCTCAGCCCTCTTTGACTCGTTACTTAAAGAAAGACCTATTTCAGATAGTGATGAGATTGAACTCTTAAGACAAATACATCCACACTCAATTATCACAACTAACTACGACAAGCTACTGGAATCAATATACACCGATTTCACACCTATTATTGGTCAAAAAATCCTTTATGCTAATCATGGCAGTGTGGGTGAAATACTCAAGATTCATGGTTGTTGTTCCGATCCAGAAAGTATTATTATCAACCGCAACGACTATGATGACTTCATAAAAAAGAAAAAGTATCTAAGCGCGAAGCTTCTCACATTCTTTGCCGAGCACCCTCTATTATTTATTGGTTACAGTGCTGAAGATATAAATATTAAAAACATTGAACCGCCCCGGTTTTCCGGGAGAGTATTTTAGTTGGGAACTCAGGCTGCCAGATCCTTATTCCCGATGGAAGCATAATATGCCCGTTCGGCTTCTGCCGGTGGGATATGCCCCAGCCTTTCCAGCAGCCGGCGATTGTTGTACCAGTCCACCCACGCCAGCGTCGCCAGCTCCACTTCGCCGCGGTTTTTCCAGCTTTGCCTGTGTATCACCTCCGCTTTGTACAGGCCGTTGATGCTTTCGGCCATCGCGTTATCATAAGAGTCACCCGTGCTTCCCGTTGAAGCCAGAAGCTCCGCCTCCTGCAACCGCTGTGTGTAGGCCAGCGACACGTACTGTGAACCTTTGTCGCTGTGATGGATGGTTCCTGATGGCCGACGGGCCCACAGCGCCTGCTCCAGCGCATCCAGCACGAACGTCGTCTCCATCGACGATGACACCCGCCAGCCCACGATGCGACCGGCGAACACGTCGATAATGAACGCTACGTATGCGAAGCCCTGCCAGGTGCTGGCGTACGTGAAGTCTGCCACCCACAGCTGGTCAGGGCGTTCAGCCACGAACTGACGGTTCACCCGGTCATGCGCGGCAGGGGTCTTACGGCTGACGGTGGTTCGCACCTTTTTACCTCGCAGTACGCCGGTTAGGCCCATGGACTTCATCAGCCTCGCGATGGTGCATCGGGCCACGCTGAAGCCCTCCCGTAGCAGCTGGCGCCAGACCTTGCGAACACCATAGACGCCGTAGTTTTCGTCGTACACGCGCTGTATCTCCTGCTTCAGTTTCTCATCACGCTGGTCGCGATGGCTACGTCTGTCAGGATGCAGCTGATATTCACGGTAGCGGTAGTATGACGACGGGGCGATATCCAGCTCATGGCATACCGGTCCGACCCCGTATTCATCGCTCAGGGTATCCACCAGGAGGGCTATTTTTTCCAGAGGCGGTCGAACTCCGCCTTCGCAAAATAAGCTGAGGCCTGCCGCAGGATATCATTGCTGCGCCGCAGCTCGCGGTTCTCACGCTCCAGCTCTTTCAGGCGCTGGCGCTCAGTGGTGGAGAGACCACCATCACCGCCACCGGCATCACGTTCATACTGACGCAGCCAGATACGCAGGGTCTCCGGCGTGCAGCCGATTTTAGGGGCGATGGAACTCAGGGCTGCCCACTGTGAGTCATATCCGTCCTGGCATTCCAGAACCATGCGGACGACGCGCTGCCGTATCTCGGGGGAAAAACGTGTATTTTTAGTCATCCTGTTTACCTCTCTCTCAGGGAGTTTAGTCTCCAGGATTCCCGGGGCGGTTCACATACTATCTGATATTGATGAATTACTATCTGAAAATGGCGACGTGATACCAAATATTTACATATTGGAATGGGTTGAAAAACAAAGCGAAAATGAGTACCCACGCAGAGAAAGGTTAATCCAAGTCTCTACCAACAAAAGCATAAGAATAAAAAGCATTGTTGCGAATGATTTCTCTTGGGTATTTTCTGCTTTTGGTGCTAACAGAGCTCTTGATAATATAAATCCAAAGCTCTTACGTGCATTGTTAGCACTCACTTATGACCTCGTTAGAACTGACATTCCTAGAAACCCTGTTCAGGTTGATTATCGTGTTCTTTCTAACATCAGCGAGTCTGAAGGTGAGCTTGCTAAGCTTTACGGAATTGCGACATCGTCAGACGGAATGGCATTTAACGCGAGCTATCCTTTCACGCTAACAACTCTCGGCCAAGCTCTAGGCTACAAGGGGTGGCACGACGCTAATAAGCTTCTTGAAACAGTAAAAAACATAACTGGAGTAGACATTAAAACCTTCGATAACAAATATCATTACGCAATTATGAATGGTGAGGAAATACAATCCCATAGATATTCAAATTATCTTAGAGAGTTACTTGAAAAAGTGAGAGATGGAGATGAATTTGAATTGGGTATAAAAACACCATAATAACTACTTGCTATCATTTGGCTGCCAAACTGGCGGCCATTTTTTATTATTGATTATGTTTGTTGTATTCATTTTCGCTAAGCACCTTTACCCCGTTGCGCGCGCTCGTACCCCCGCCACGCCTGCCCGCTTTATGTAGTGATTTTCATGCACCTGCATGACTTGTCTCAGAACGCGCCCGGTATGGGCTGCGGATGGATAGTCAGGGTGCAATCATTCATGCGTTTTCATGCAGCATAGACATGCACTCTCGTAAAAGCTGGCTCGCCAGAGAAAGGGCATTAAAAACCCGGCGCTATGGCCGGGTGTCGGGGGGAATATCAGACGGGTGATTGCTGCCGGTTTGAGAGCTTACTCGCCGAACCATAACGGTTAAGGCTTTGTGGCGTTCTCAGTGGCTTATCTTCTGCTACTTCCGGCTCAACGGTAGCTTTCAGCGGCTTCATAATGATCTTCTCGACGCTTTCCAGTGCGGTAAAGGTGCAGGAGCAATCCAGATTCCGACACTGATACCATGTGCGCTTTACGCTCGGTGCTTCATAGGCGCTGGTGCGCGTATGGGCAATGCAGCCACATTCAGGACATTTCAGAGCCATGATGCACCTCCTCGCTGAGCTTCAAACCTGCTCAGGCGCTGCTGGTAGCGCAGATGTTGCGCTGGCGTATAACCTTGCTGACATTCTCTGAGCATTTCCTCTACTGGCGTCAGCCCGGTTTCACTGAGCACGTCGCGATAAGTTTCTCCGACTTCCGGGCGTGCCGCCTGTAACTGATGAGCTAAGGCGCTGCGCATCATGCGGGCCGCAACGTCCATCCCGCCGGTGCCATTCAGGAACGGAGCCAGCGCGGAAGCCAGTGCCGGGCCTTGCGTTGCCATGAAAATATTCAGCGCCTCTCCGGTACACGCCTCAAGCACTATGCGTTGAGCGTAAACACCCTCACGGGCTGCACAGTTAATCTGCCAGTCCAGCACCTCAAGATGCTCGCGCAGCTGCGAAACACGCTCGCTGAAACCAGCAGGTCCTTCACCGGCGGCCAGCAGCCCTTTCAGCTCGCTTTGCGCCTCACTGCGTGAAGTAAGAAGACGCTGCCACTGACTGTGTGCAGCGCGATACTGCTCCAGCGCCTGAGAAGGAGTTGTTGCAATTGTCATTGTGCATCACCCTTTGTAGCCATTTCGCGACGAACAAGCATTTTATGGCGGGCAGCCGGGCTTGATGCCTTACTAAAGTCAACATGGGCGGCATAATCCGGGCTGATACCTGCCAGCTTAAATACCGGGTCTTCTTCTGGCAGCGCATCGCGTGACAGCGCGGGTTGAGTAATCTTTCTGCTGATGAAATCCTTCAGCACCGATTCAGGATCGTTTACGGTGTGCACAACGCCGACTACAGAGCTGGATGCACGTCCGAGCGTTATTTTGAGCAGGCTTAGAGTCTCAATGAGCTGCTTACCATGCCCCTGCATGAACTCCTGCCAGATTTGCATAGCCCGAAGCTCAACAAGTCTGTTATGGGCATGAATGTATTCCTTTGCGCGATCAGCGGTCTCCCACGGAAGAAACTCATTTTCCTTTTTGTGCACTTCCAGCAACGCATCAAACTCTTCCAGCGTTTCACGATCCAGTGCAATTTCAGTACGAAGCTTTTTCATTTCCGGCGTCATAACGCCGTTACTTTCCCTGAATAAGGTGCGCCACTCTTCATTCTGAGCATTGACCGTTTTTTCTGTTTCAGTGCGGCGCTGGCGGATGGTTTCAACCCGGTCTGATGCCTAGCGCTGCTTATGGTGCGCGTCAAGCCACGCTGATTTAGCGGTGTTGAGCGTGTCTAAAGCTGCCTGAGTAGTAGCGGGGAGCGTGGTTGTCACGTCTTCAGTTTTAATGTCGGTCATATCGGTTCCTGTCTGGCTGGTTTGGGTAAGTCAATTGTGCCGGGGCTGGCACAAGGGAACTACCGAAGGGCGTTGTGCCACGAACCAGACAAAAAGACCTTCTTCTGGCCAGCCAGGAAAAGGTCTCGTCAACCTTCACCTAACTTTATATTTCTGCATATATCCTTCACTACTCTTCACCGTTAATAAAAAGATAACAAATACAGTAAATTAAAGCATGAACAATCGTTGAATAATCATTCACCCTCTGTTCACCACTCTTCACCAATCCAAAGTAAGGAACTGTAAATTAACAGTATTGGAAACTTTTAATAATTCAAAATTTATAGATTTAACCTATCGTTATTTCTTACCGAAAAGCAAATAAAGACTAATAAGCACCAATAAGACTGAGAGGTTAAAAAGCAAGCTAAAGGTGTCATCCTCCACACAATTTCACCTTGTTGCTTTGGTGGTAAATATGCTGAAAATAAAGAGCTACCCGACACCGGACGTGCCTGTCCGGCTCATTACGGAAACACAAGAGGTAGCTCATGCACACCACAGTTTCAGCACAACAATCCGCTCCGGCGGCCCCGGTTTTACCTGCACACCCTGCACTAAATGACCGCTTCCTGCGCCTGCCAGAAGTCATTCATATAACCGGCCTGTCGCGTTCCACCATCTATGACCTCATAAGTCGCAGCACCTTCCCGGCGCAGATCACGCTGGGCGGTAAAAACGTCGCGTGGCTCGCCAGTGAAATCAGCGTCTGGATGAATGAACGTATCGCCGCGCGCGGTCAGGAGCGTGCAGCATGATCCTGCTCACCCTTGGCGGTAAATCACACGAACTGTCCGTAGCGGACGCGAAGCAGCTGGCGCTGGCAATCGCCTGTGAGGTTGATAAGCCCGGACAGCCGCAGCGCTTCAACGGTAAAGAGACAAGCTTCAGCGTTCAGAGCACAACGTCGTCAGCCATAGACGCCGATACGCTGACATTTTCCCACGTGGGCATTATCCTCACCGACTGCTGAGGCAAATCAAATAATGCTGCTTAACCTTTTCCCCGGCTTGCGCGCCGGGGCTATTCCCTGGTACAGTATTTTCGCTGTCGCAAAATCGGCAGCCGGGATTGGCGTCCTGAATATCTCAATGGCGACACCAGACGCGCCATGCGTCTTTTTTTGTGTCCATGCCTCAGTGCACCCATTTTTCGGGCTGCGGTTTACTAGCCGTAGTGCCGTCTGCGTAATGGTGGCTCGGGCGGGGGCTTCTCACGAAGCGCCGGTATCCATTGAGGCCGGTTACGCCAACCCCGTTCGGGCTACCACCAGTGAAATTGGCGTTTCCGGTGGTGGCGATAACCGCTACTCGATGGAGACTGCCTCTATGGCTACGGTCCTTATTTCCCCATACCCTCAGTTTGTTTTCGTCTTTGCCGCCGTGCGCCGCTCCGAGCGCCAGCAGCGAATTCACATGCTCCGCACAGTTGCCGCCGATGAACGCGCCGCCCGCCTGACGCTGGCCCGCGACTACGTGCTGTCCTTTGCCGCACGCCTGCCGGTCCGCGAGGTGCTCGCATGAATCACGTCACCATTTCCCACGCCGACCTGGTACGCCTTGAGCACCTGCGCAACGCCGGGCGCTTCGTAAGCGACATGACCGCCTTTCAGGAATGCCACGAACTGCCGCAGCCAGCACAGCGCGCGCAGCTGGCCTCGCTGGTCTTCCTTATCACCGAACAGCTCGACGACGTGGTGACGCGCTGCCAGAACAGCTGGATGAACGCGGAGGTTAAACCATGAAAGAACGCACCCTTACACCGGAGCTGCGCGCGGCGCTGTCCCGTCGCGCCGTCGCCTGCGCCTGGCTGAGCGCCTGCACTGAGCAGCAGCGTTACCCCGGCATGACGCTGGCGCGCCTTGAGCACATTATTGAAACCGAGCTGGAGGGCTTTTATCTGCGCCAGCACGGACGCCAGCGCGGTCAGGAAATTGCCTGCGCGCTGCTGGATGACCTGCTGGCCGTCGGGCCGCTGAAGTCGGCCCCACGCGGCTTTGTTGAATAAATCGAACTTTTGCTGAGTTGAAGGATCAGATCACGCATCCTCCCGACAACACAGACCGTTCCGTGGCAAAGCAAAAGTTCAAAATCACCAACTGGCCCACCTACAACAAAGCCCTCATCAACCGTGGCTCCCTCACTTTCTGGCTGGACGATGAAGCGACTCATGCCTGGTATGAGTCGGCAACGCCTTCATCACGGGGAAGACCTCAGCGCTATTCTGACCTTGCCATCACCACCGTCCTGATGATTAAACGCCTGTTCCGGCTGACCCTGCGGGCTGCGCAGGGTTTTATTGATTCCATTTTTGCCCTGATGAACGTTCCGTTGCGCTGCCCGGATTACAGCAGTGTCAGCAAGCGGGCAAAGTCGGTTAATGTCTGTTTCAAAACACCCACCCGGGGTGAAATCGCACACCTGGTGATTGATTCCACCGGGCTGAAGGTTTTTGGTGAAGGCGAATGGAAAGTCAAAAATCACGGCAAAGAGCGCCGTCGTACCTGGCGGAAGCTGCATCTGGCCGTTGACAGCAGAACACATGAAGTCATCTGCGCGGACCTGTCTCTGAACAACGTCACGGACTCAGAAGCTTTCCCGGGTCTTATCCGGCAGACACACAGAAAAATCAGGGCAGCCGCAGCAGACGGCGCTTACGACACCCGACTCTGTCACGATGAACTGCGGCGCAAGAAAATCAGTGCCCTCATCCCGCCCCGAAAAGGAGCGGGTTACTGGCCCGTAGAGTACGCAGACCGTAACCGTGCAGTAGCGAATCAGCGGCTGACCGGGAGTAATGCCCGGTGGAAATGGACAACAGATTACAACCGTCGCTCGATAGCGGAGACGGCCATGTACAGGGTAAAGCAACTGTTCGGAGGTTCACTGACGCTGCGTGATTACGATGGTCAGGTAGCAGAGGCTTTGGGCATGGTGCGTGCGCTGAATAAAATAACGAAGGCTGGTATGCCAGAAAGCGTGCGTATTGCCTGAAAACCCGGTCAGCTACAGAGTCACTCGTCCTGAAGCTGATTTATTCAACAAAGCCAAAAGGGCAATACGCTCTCCCGTTTAATTACACGCATTTCCCCTCCTTAAAACCATTGACCAAATCGTTTGATATACAACGTTTTCATGCCTTGTGCCAGCACGCCATAACTCAACAACGTCAGCGCTAACCAGGGAAAATATTGCCATGGTAACGGCACCAATCCGACCATCGTGCCCAGCGGCGAAAATGGAATAAAAATACCGACCGCCACAATAAATAAAGTCATAATCAACACGGGCCAGGCCGCACGGCTCTGGATAAAGGGCAATTTCTGCGTCCGCAACATATGCACCACCAACGTCTGCGACAACAACCCTTCGATAAACCAGCCTGACTGAAACAGCGCCTGCACTTCCACATGGTTGGCGGCGAACACAAACCACATCAGCGCAAACGTCGTAATATCGAAAATGGAAGATGTCGGCCCCATCCACAGCATGAAGCGTTTAATATTTTTCGCCTCCCATTTCCGTGGGTTACGCAAGAATTCGCTATCCACTTTGTCCCATGGCAGAGCCAGCTGTGAGATGTCATACATCAGGTTTTGAATCAGCAGATGAATAGACAGCATCGGTAGAAACGGAATAAAAGCGCTGGCGACCAGCAGCGAAAAGACGTTGCCGAAGTTCGAGCTGGCGGTCATGTTGAGATATTTGATGATATTGCCAAACGTCTCGCGCCCTTTCATCACACCGTCGCCGAGTACCCGCAAATCTTTTTCCAGCAAAATAATGTCTGAAGATTCTTTGGCGATGTCCGCCGCGCTGTCCACTGAAATGCCAACATCAGCATCGCGTAGCGCTGGTGCGTCGTTAATGCCGTCGCCAAGAAAGCCCACCGTATGACCATTTTGCTGAAGCAGCCGCAGAATGCGTGCTTTCTGCAACGGCGTCAGTTTGGCAAAAATCGTGCAGCGCTCGGCTTTCTGACGTAGCACATCATCGCTCATTGCTTCAATTTCATCGCCGGTTAGCGTTACTGGCGACGACAAGCCTACTTCCTGACAGACGCGCATCGTGACCAGCGGGTTGTCTCCCGTCAGCACCTTCACCGCTACGCCACTGTCGCGCAGCGCCTGGATGGCTTTTCCCGCACTCTCTTTCGGAGGATCGAGAAAGGTCAGCACACCTTCAAGGGTTAATTCGCGCTCATCACCGCTGCACAGCGGCAGCCGCACGCTATTCTGACGTGTCGCCACCAGCAAAACGCGAAAACCTCGTTGGTTATAGCGTTGCGTCATTGCCAGTAGTTCAGCCCGACGCGCCTCACACAGCGGGATAATCACATTGCCCTGACGCAGCGTCGTCGCGGCAGCCAGCATCTCCTCCACCGCGCCTTTGCAGATCAACAATGGTGAATGGTATTCGAGATCCTCCACCAGCACCGATACCCGACGGCGAACAAAATCGAACGGCAACTCATCCATTTTGTGAAACTGACCTCGCAGTGCAGGCGAAATCGCCGTTTTACCAACTTCCAGCACTGCGCGATCCATCAAATTTTTAGCCCCGCTCTGGCTGTTACTGTTTAACCATGCCAGTAACAGCACTCGCTCATCGTCTTCCCCCGCGCAATTTAGGTATTGTGACAGCAAAATATGGTCCTGAGTCAGCGTGCCGGTTTTGTCGGTACACAGCACATCCATTGCCCCCAGGTTTTGAATGGCGTTGAGACGCTTAACGATCACTTTACGCCGTGACAGGGCAATCGCCCCTTTTGCCAGATTCGAGCTGACAATCATCGGCAGCATTTCAGGCGTCAGACCCACCGCGACAGCTAAGGCAAACAGCGCAGCGTCCATCCAGTTGCCTTTACTGTACCCATTGATCAACAAGACAACCGGGACCATAACCAGCATAAAACGAATCAATAATTTGCTAACGCTGTTCACACCGCGGTCAAAGGCAGTTTGTGGGCGTTTACCAGCCAGTGATTTAACTAACGATCCAAAATAGGTCTGCGCGCCAGTAGCGACGACCATAGCGCTGGCCGTTCCGCTGGCAACATTGGTCCCCATCAGGCAAATATTGTCCCGCTCAAATAAACCTTTCTCCTCGCTTTCAATCTGCTGCACAACCGGTGACCTGCCGCTGGCATCGAGGGACAAATCTCTTTTTTCTACCGGCAGTGATTCACCCGTCAGCGCTGCCTGACTGATAAACAGGTCGCGCGACGTGAGTAACCGCACATCGGCAGGGACTAAATCTCCGGCGCTAAGCCAGATAACATCGCCTGGAACCAGCGTATTTATATCTGTATCCTGGCGTTCTGATCTTCCATTAACACGGCGCAGTACCGTAACCTGGGTAGTCACTATATTTTTAAGTGCCTGCACCGCCCGGTTGGTTCGAAATTCCTGCCAGAAACGCAGCAAACCGCTTAACGTAACCATGGTGAAAATGATGATCACACCCGAAAGTTCGGTTTCCTCTCCGGCACGTAGCGGCAACCAGTAATCGGTAAAGAAACTGATCAGCGCCAGTGCTAACAGAACATAGATAAAAGGGTTATTAAATGCCATCAGCAACTGAATCAGCGCAGGTGGCGCTTTCTCGTGCATCACTTCATTTCGTCCAAAGCGCGCCAACCGCGCATCGGCTTCTTGCTGCGTTAATCCTTCTGGCTGGCTTTGCAAATTAGCGAAGGTGGTATTGAGGTGATTACGCGCTTCGCGTTCAATGGCATAACTATTTTTCGCTTTTTTAACGGTGCGATCTTCGCTGGTTTTACTCACCAGCGTATCTAATTTCATGTCGCTCATTTCGACATCCCTTGTTTTAAGGCAATAACTTTCTTGCACGCGGGGACGCATGCATATTTCACTGGCGTGACTGAATAGGAATAAAATAGCCTCAGCCAAATAACAGATTATTTGCTGCAGAAATTTTAGCGTAAATCCAGTATCACTCAGCCCATCAATGGTCAGGCGTATAATAGCCGGGAAGTGTCGCGTAGCCTGATGCTACGCCTGTCGAGGCGGAGGAAAAAGTGCAAAGATAAACGTCAACATAACGATCACACTTATTGACAGAGAAATAAACTGGGAAAGCAATCGTACTTAAACAAAGGGATTGTTGCCCGCCGAGTGGCAAGCAGCGAAGAGAATTCAGCTTGCCAAATTAGTGCAAATATCTAAGGTAACTGTCCAATTTAATCCTCCAGTAAAATTTCCGCTATTATAGGCAGAGCGTAAAATGGGTAAAGAAAATAAATCGGCTAATAACGTTTCGTTGATGTTCTGTTTCTGAATCGATTGTCTATTCTTTAACAATGCGATTTTTTATCGCCCTATTCCTGTAATTAGATCTTCTTTGCATAGGGGCGTCCGTATTTGACTATTACAATCCTCTCAGAGACGCGCATGACTTTTTAGATAAGGGAACTTCATGAAAAAATACTGCTCTCCCTACAGGCAATAACCCTGGCCGCCGCCTACAGCGTGCAAGCAGCAACGCCAAAAGATGATGCTGGTAGCTTTGACCCGCCAAAAGTTTTGAGCTGACGTCGATCCTGCTGCTGGATGAGCCAACCCCGGCGCTGGATATGTCGGTGCAGGCGGAGATCATCAACCTGTTGAACGAGCTGAAACAGCAGGATGGCTTAAACATGATTTTGGGGAGCCACGATCCTGATCATAGGTGCGATCGTGCCGTACGCAGGGCTTATGGGACGCATCATCAAACAGCGCGATGCTTAACCGCTTGTTTTACTTGATGCGCGCTCCCGTTTTGTCGTAGGGTAAAATACCCTAAACAGAATGCTGAGGACCGCGTGTTTTCGATTCAACAGGAACCTTTCTCGCCTTGTGCTGCGCAGCTCATTGCCGCATTAGACGACTGGCAAAATGCCCTTTATCCTCCCGAAAGCCAACATTGCACCGATCTCACCGCTCTCGCTGATGACGAATTAATTCTGCTGATGGCGCGCAATAAGCAAGGCCATGCTGTGGGATGTGTATCGCTGATGATTCAGCCAAAGGGGTTCGGGGAGCTCAAGCGGCTGTTTGTGGCGCCCGAAATGCGGGGGCAAGGCGTAGCAGAACAATTAATGGTTGAGATTGAAATGCAGGCGCGTAATAACGGTTTGCAGCACATCAGGCTGGAAACGGGTCTTCATCATCACGCCGCGCTGCGATTCTATCAGCGACTGGGCTATCAGCACTGCGAAGCCTTTCCACCCTACGGCGACGATCCCTTTGGCGTTTATCTCAGCAAAACGCTTTAACGCGCCACTGAGTGACGTTTCGCTGACAATTGACGACGCTTGCGGCAGATACGCGACAAAAGGAATAAACAATGACCGTTAAATTACGCCCGCTGGAAAGAGAAGATCTGCATTTTGTCCATCAACTGGATAACAACGCCAGCGTGATGCGTTACTGGTTTGAAGAGCCTTATGAAGCTTTTGTAGAGCTTTCGGACCTGTATAACAAACATATTCACGATCAGACCGAGCGACGCTTTGTCGTCGAGCATAATGGGCAAAAAGCTGGGCTGGTGGAGCTGGTCGAGATTAATCATGTGCATCGCCGCGCGGAGTTTCAGATCATTATTGATCCCACACACCAAGGTAAAGGGCTTGCCAGCCAGGCGGCAAAGTTGGCAATGGATTACGGCTTTTCAGTATTAAATCTCTATAAGCTGTATTTGATTGTCGATCAGGAAAACGAAAAAGCGATCCACATCTACACTAAACTGGGCTTTGAGATCGAAGGCGTGTTAAAGCATGAATTTTTTATCAATGGCGAGTACCGCAACACCATCCGCATGTGTATTTTCCAGCATCAGTATCTGGAAAAACACAAAACTTCTGGCGGCATGGTGAAGCCAACGGCGCAGTAATTAGCCGCGTGCGCCAACCGGATTCATAAACGGCCGTGGATGTTCCGGCTTCAGATTGTACATTCCGCCATAGAATGGATCGACCAGCAGCCAGCCGGGGAATCCGCCCAGCGGAATATTACCCAGCAGATACCAAAGATTAGCGCAGGCTTCGATCGGCATTGTCACCGGTACATAGCCGGGGCTTTGCAGCATCAGCAAATAGCGTTTTTTACCGAAATAATGGCCGGTGGATTTCTCCAGTTCGACAGTTTGCGGCGTGAAACCCTGGGCGACGGCGCGACCATTTTCATCCTGCACGGTAAATTGCGCGCCCTGCGGCAGAGAGTCGATGCGCACCAACTGAGTTTCATTGCCAACAAGGCTGGCACAGCCACTAAGTAGCAGCGCGGCGGCCAGAGCCAGTATTCGCTGTTTCATGAAGGGATCCGCAAAAAGGTCAGAACGCACAGTGTAAACTGCCCGCCCCGCCTTTTCACGCGCCTCAATCAGACTATCATCGCTCGTTTCTGACGCCTTTTTGCCGTTGACAACGTACACGATAGCGTCACAGCTGGCGTACTTTTAGCACATCCTGGCGAGATGTCAGGGCGTTTTTCCTGCCCGCGCGTATGTTTGCCGTACAGACCTCCATGGCGGCTCTGTCGGACCGCGTTATAACCGCCATAGAAGTGGATTGCAGCAGGGTGAGGGGTAAGGATTCGGTGAAAGTTCTTTCAGCGCCCCGTCGCAGCGGGGCCTGATGCGTTAACCAAAAACGCTTTGCAGATAGCGCTCAAGCGCCATACGTGAACTGAAGCCGTGTGGAATACCATAATGTTCCTGTGAGTCACCCGCCAGGTAGAGAGGGAATTGGGTGTAGTGATCGCAGGTTTTCATTTCTGATGCAGGTTCAGCGAACGGTTGGCTTTTCTCTTTTAGCGTCGGATGAATGACCAGCGCCGTGCGCCCCATTCGCGCTTCGCGATTAACATAAACGTAGTTGTCACCACGACGATACCCATAGGCACGTGGCGTAATTTCATCCATTTCAAAACCCGCTTTTTCCAGTACGCGCGCTACCTCATCTGGTCTTAAATACATGCTTGATCCTCTCCTCTTCAAAAGCCTCGCAACCTTACAACAGCATGACAGTATCTGGCGTTCGGAATTTTCCCTAAAGGCCGCGCTCACCGTCTCGTTTGCTGAAAGGCCGTCTACACTTAGTATTACGTTTTAAATTAAAGGGAGCCAAAAAATGTTTAATCGAACTGACAAAAACGATGACATTGATCTTAATCAGGATGTGAACGAACTGGCAGATTCGCTTGAAGCGCTGCTGAAATCTTATGGCAGCGATGCAAAAGAGGAAGTGACGGCTGCACGCAGCCAGGCCGAGACATTACTTAAGCAAACCCGCTCCAGACTCAGCGGCGGAGGGAATCGCGTCACGCAGGCTGCACGTGACGCGGGTTGCCAGGTTGATGCATATGTGCGTGATAAACCGTGGCACGGGGTCGGTATCGGCGCTGCGGTCGGTATTGTCTTAGGTGCGCTGCTGGTTTCACGCCGCTAATCCCCGCTTCACCTAAGCCCTGCTTCCTGCGGGGCTTTTTTACGCCTGTTTTTTAAGCAACTCTCTTTACAAAATTAATTCCTGTTAATTTCCAGCCGGGAAAGCCGCATGTTTACTGACATTTGCCACGTTCTGCAAGTCAACAGCGCAAATCCCTATATATAGTGCGCTTGATCTGATTAACCACTACATCTAGTATTTATCTCATCAACACGACACAAGATGTCAGCAAGGACGACGCCACAGCGAAGGGGATTTACTTCGTATCTGGTGTCCTGAACCGCTCACAAAGAGGAATACGAATCATGCGCATTATTATTTACACCAAAAACAATTGTGTCCAGTGTAACGCGACTAAAAATGCCTTGGATCGTAACGGCATTGATTATCAATTGATCAATCTCGATTCTCAGCCGGAAGCTATCACCAATTTGAAATCCCTCGGCTATCGCCAGGTCCCGGTGGTCATGACTGATGACGATCACTGGAGCGGTTTCCGCCCAGACAAAATCGCCAACCTGCGTCAGCTTGCCGCTGTTGAGGGGTAATCCCATGTTTCCACTGGTCTACTTTTCCAGCCAGTCGGAAAATACCCATCGATTCATCATCCGACTGGGCTTGGCCGCCCGCCGTATACCGCTCGACGCGAAGCAGCAGTTGCACGTCAACCAGCCTTATATTCTGGTCGTGCCGAGCTATGGCGGTGGCAGCAGCCGCGGTGCCGTACCCAGACAGGTGATTCAGTTTCTCAATGATGAAAACAACCGGCGCGGCATTCGCGGCGTAATTGCCGCCGGTAACCGCAACTTCGGTGAAGGTTATTGTCTGGCAGGCAACATTATTGCCAGGAAATGCCAGGTTCCCTGTCTCTACCGCTTTGAATTGATGGGAACCCCTGATGATATTGCTCATGTAAAAGCGGGAGTAACCCAATTTTGGCAACAACAGACACCCTCAATAATCTGACGCTGGATTACCACGCGCTCAACGCCATGCTAAATCTTTACGATGCCGATGGCCGTATCCAGTTTGACAAGGATAGTGAAGCAACGCGTCAGTTTTTCCTTCAACACGTCCAGCCCAATACCGTTGCCTTTGACTCGGCTGCTGAGCGTTTACGCTATCTGGTGGCAGAAGGCTATTACGAAGCGGACGTGCTTAATCAGTACAATTTCAGTTTCCTGTGCAGATTCCACGACGAGGCTGCGGCCTGGGGTTTTGAATTCAAAACTTTTCTGGGTGCATGGAAGTACTACACCAGCTACACGCTGAAAAGCTTTGACGGCAAACGCTATCTGGAAACCTTCGAGCAGCGCGCCTGTATGGTTGCGCTGACGCTGGCACAGGGCGATGAAAAGCAGGCACGTGCGCTGTTAGAAGAGATCCTCAGCGGTCGTTTCCAGCCTGCCACGCCAACTTTTTTAAACTGTGGTAAACAACAGCGCGGTGAACTGGTTTCCTGCTTTCTGCTGCGTATTGAAGACAATATGGAGTCGATTGGTCGTGCGGTGAACTCGGCGCTGCAATTGTCGAAACGCGGCGGCGGCGTGGCATTTCTGCTGTCAAACCTGCGTGAAGCTGGCGCACCGATTAAGCGTATCGAAAATCAGTCTGCCGGCGTCATTCCGGTGATGAAGATGCTGGAAGATGCTTTCTCCTATGCTAACCAGCTTGGCGCACGTCAGGGCGCAGGCGCGGTATGGCTGAATGCGCAC
Source organism: Mixta mediterraneensis (assembly GCF_014946725.1). Lineage (GTDB taxonomy): Bacteria > Pseudomonadota > Gammaproteobacteria > Enterobacterales > Enterobacteriaceae > Pantoea > Pantoea mediterraneensis. The sequence goes on along the minus strand of NZ_JACFXY010000003.1, from coordinate 213,811 downwards.
CATCCCGACATTCTCCGTTTCCTTGATACTAAACGTGAAAACGCCGACGAAAAAATCCGCATTAAAACCTTATCACTTGGCGTGGTGATCCCAGATATTACTTTCCAGCTGGCAAAAGAGAACCAGCCGATGGCGCTGTTTTCACCGTATGACGTAGAGCGTATATACGGCCAGGCATTTGGCGATACTGCCATCAGCGAGAAGTATCACGAGATGCTGGCAGACGATCGCATCCGCAAAACCTATATTCAGCCACGGGATTTTTTCCAGACGCTGGCGGAAATCCAGTTTGAGTCAGGGTATCCGTACATCATGTACGAAGACAGCGTGAACCGTAGCAATCCCATTGCCGGTCGTATCAATATGAGCAACCTGTGTTCAGAGATTTTACAGGTTAACAGCGCCAGTGAATTTAATGACGATCTCGGCTACCGCCGTGTTGGCAAAGATATCTCCTGTAACCTGGGTTCACTGAATATTGCGCATGCGATGGATTCACGCGATTTGGCGCGTACCGTGGAGGTAGCGGTACGCGCGCTGACATCGGTGTCGGTGATGAGCCAGATCGATTCGGTGCCGTCAGTAGCAGAAGGTAATCGCCGCTCGCACGCCATTGGATTAGGCCAAATGAATCTGCATGGGTATCTGGCGCGTGAAGGAATTGCTTACGGCTCAGCAGAAGCCCTGGATTTCACTAATCTCTACTTTTATTGCGTGACCTATTACGCGCTGCGTACTTCAAATCATTTAGCCAAAGAGCATCAGCAAACTTTTGACGGCTTTGCGCAATCGCAATACGCCAGCGGTGCCTATTTTGACAAATATTTGCAGCGTGAATGGTTGCCGCGCACCGAACGCGTGACACAGCTGTTTGCCGATGCGGGGCTTACGCTGCCGACGCACGCCGACTGGCTGGCGCTGCGTGACGCGGTAATGAAACACGGTTTGTACAATCAGAATTTACAGGCCATTCCCCCCACGGGGTCGATTTCATATATCAACCATGCGACCTCCAGCATTCATCCGATTGTGTCGCGTATTGAGATTCGCAAAGAGGGTAAAACCGGTCGCGTATATTATCCGGCGCCGTTTATGACCAATGACAATCTCGATCTTTATCAGGATGCCTATCAAATCGGTCCGGAAGCGATTATTGATACCTACGCTGAAGCAACGCAACATGTCGATCAGGGACTGTCGCTGACGCTGTTTTTCCGCGATGACGTCACGACACGTGACATCAACAAAGCGCAGATCTATGCATGGAAGAAAGGCATCAAAACGCTTTATTACATTCGACTCCGCCAAATGGCGCTTCAAGGCACAGAGGTTCAGGGCTGCGTATCCTGCGCGCTGTGATGAAAACTATGCAACTAAATCAAATTCAGGCCATCAACTGGAACCGCATTCAGGACGAGAAAGATCTCGAAGTATGGAATCGTCTGACCAGCAACTTCTGGCTGCCGGAAAAAGTGCCGTTGTCCAACGATCTGCCTGCCTGGCAAACGCTGAATAAGCAACAACAGCAGTTAACAATTCGCGTATTTACCGGCCTGACGCTGCTCGACACCATTCAAAATGTGACTGGCGCACCGGGATTAATGGCTGATGCGATTACGCCGCATGAAGAAGCGGTGCTGTCGAATATCAGCTTTATGGAAGCGGTACATGCGCGATCTTACAGCTCCATTTTTTCGACGCTGTGTAATACCAGTGATGTGGATGCGGCTTATGCATGGAGCGAAGAGAATGTACCGCTGCAAAATAAGGCGCGCATCATACTTGAACATTATCACGCCGACGATCCGTTGAAAAAGAAAATCGCCAGCGTGTTTCTGGAATCGTTCCTGTTCTATTCTGGCTTCTGGCTGCCCATGTATTGGTCCAGCCGCGGCAAGCTAACCAATACTGCCGATCTGATTCGTTTAATCATCCGCGACGAAGCCGTACATGGCTATTATATTGGCTATAAATACCAAAAAGCCCTGGAAAAGGTGGATGCAGGCCGCCGCGAAACATTGCAACAGTTCGCTTATGATCTGCTGCTGGCGCTTTATGAAAATGAGCTGGCTTATACTGACGCCTTGTACGCCGATGTTGGCTGGGCAGAAGAGGTAAAAACCTTCCTGCACTATAACGCTAACAAGGCGTTGATGAACCTTGGCTATGAAGCTCTGTTCCCGGCAGAACTAGCCACGGTAAACCCAGCGATTCTCTCTGCCTTGTCACCGAATGCGGACGAAAATCATGACTTTTTCTCCGGCTCAGGGTCATCGTATGTGATGGGAAAAGCCGTGGAAACCCAGGACGAGGACTGGAATTTCTAAATAGGGCGATTCGGGCCATTTTTGGCTCGATTATTTCTCTTTGGTAGCCTGCATTCTGACGCCAGAATTTACTGTTTCTTAATTTTCTGTTTCGCCCTGTTTAACCTTTCGCTTTACGCTAAATATTCGCCTTTTTCAGAGTAATTTTCAGCGGCTTTCGACAAAAAACCTGCTGAAACACGGATAAATCACTTTCAGGATCACAAAAAATTAATCTGGCCGTATCCCTTGTGGACACTAGGAATAATCGCGTTCAACCGCCTGTCAAGGCCCGCCTGTATTCCTCTTCAGGGTTGTCAGATATTCTGAGTATGCTACGGTATGGCCTGCTTAAAATTCATTAGGAAGTAGTTTTATATTAAATATTTTAACCGGGATTTTATTAGTGCATGGCAATTAAACTCGAAGTAAAAAATCTATATAAGATATTTGGCGACAATCCAGATCGCGCTTTTAAATACATTGAAAAAGGGGAAGGAAAAGACGCCATTCTCGAAAAGACAGGTTTGTCTCTCGGCGTCAAAGATGCCAGTCTGGCCATTGAAGAAGGCGAGATATTTGTCATCATGGGATCATCCGGTTCAGGAAAATCGACCATGGTTCGCCTTCTCAATCGTCTGATAGAGCCGACACGCGGCCAGGTCATCATTGATGGTGTCGATATTGCGAAAATATCTGACAGCGAACTGCGTGAAGTGCGCAGAAATAAAATCAGCATGGTATTCCAGTCATTTGCGTTAATGCCGCACATGAATGTACTCAATAATACTGCCTTTGGCATGGAATTAGCCGGTGTTGACGTGGCTGAACGTCAGGAAAAAGCACTGGATGCCCTGCGTCAGGTCGGGCTGGAAAATTATGCCCAGGCTTACCCTGATGAACTCTCTGGGGGGATGCGACAGCGCGTTGGATTAGCCCGCGCATTAGCCATTAATCCAGATATTTTATTAATGGATGAAGCTTTTTCCGCACTTGATCCGCTTATTCGCACCGAGATGCAGGATGAGCTGGTAAAATTACAGGCTAAACATCAGCGTACCATTGTGTTTATTTCTCACGATCTTGACGAAGCGATGCGTATTGGCGATCGCATTGCCATTATGCAAGGTGGTGAAGTCGTACAGGTGGGCACGCCGGATGAAATTCTCAATAATCCAGCCAATGATTATGTTCGTACTTTCTTCCGCGGTGTGGATATAAGCCATGTCTTTAGCGCCAAAGATATTGCCCGTCGCAGCGCGGGGGCATTAATTCGTAAAGCCGCCGGTTTCGGCCCACGTTCTGCGATTAAATTACTGCAAGATGAAGATCGCGAATATGGTTACGTATTGGAAAAACAGAAGTTTATTGGTGTGGTTTCAACGGATTCACTGAAAGCGGCGTTAGCGGCTGGCGAAGGGCTCGACAGCGCCCTGCTGGATATTCCTGCCGCGGTTCCTGCGGATACCTCGTTAAACGATTTGCTCTCCCACGTCGCACAGGCGCCTTGCGCCGTGCCGGTCGTCGGAGAAGAGAATCAGTACGTCGGTATCATTTCAAAGAGCATGTTATTACGCGCTTTAGATCGTGAAGGAGCCCAGCAATGAGTAAAGATGCAAGCAATCCGTGGGACGCCACTAGCGCGCCTGCACCCACTTCCCCTGCCCCAGCCGATCAAAGCAGCGATCCGTGGTCTGGCGCCGGTAATACGCCTACTGACAGCAGCAATGCAGTCCCCTCCAGCGATGGCGGTGGTGCCGATGCGTGGGGTTCTGCAGGCAGCAGCGGTGGTCACGATGCAGCAGCCAGCAGTGCCGGCAGCAGTGACTGGCTGAGCAGCACGCCCGCACCGCAACCTGAACATTTTAATATGATGGATCCGTTCCATAAAACCTGGATACCGCTCGATCATTGGGTCACGGAGGGAATTGACTGGGTCGTCAATCATTTTCGTCCGCTGTTCCAGGGCATTCGCGTGCCGGTGGACTACATCCTTAGCGCCTTCCAGCAGATGCTGATGGGCATGCCTGCGCCCGTCGCGATAGTGCTGTTTGCTTTGATTGCCTGGCAGATTGCCAGCCCGGCAATGGGCGTTGCGACGCTGATTTCACTGATCCTGATTGGCGCGATTGGCGCATGGTCACAGGCGATGGTGACGCTGGCGCTGGTACTTACCGCCCTGCTGTTTTGTATCGTCATCGGCTTGCCGCTGGGAATTTGGCTAGCCCGTAGCGAGCGTGCGGCGCGTATTATACGCCCGCTGCTGGATGCGATGCAGACCACGCCCGCCTTTGTCTATCTGGTGCCGATTGTGATGCTGTTTGGTATCGGTAACGTGCCTGGCGTAGTGGTGACAATAATCTTCGCCCTGCCTCCGATTGTGCGTCTGACTATCCTTGGCATTAAGCAGGTGCCTGCCGATTTGATCGAAGCGAGTGAATCTTTTGGTGCCAGCCCGCGTCAGATGCTGTTCAAGGTGCAACTGCCGTTGGCGATGCCCACCATTATGGCGGGTGTGAACCAAACGCTGATGCTGGCGCTGTCCATGGTCGTGATCGCTTCCATGATCGCGGTGGGCGGCCTTGGTCAAATGGTCCTGCGCGGCATTGGTCGTCTTGATATGGGCCTTGCTACCGTAGGCGGCGTTGGAATCGTGATTCTCGCCATTATCCTTGATCGCCTGACGCAATCCATGGGCCGTGACAGCCGTAGCCGGGGTAATCGCCACTGGTATCACTCTGGCCCTGTAGGCCTGCTGTTATCCCCTTTCCGTAAGAAATAATTTTTCGGGCGGCTTCTACGTGCCGCCCGTCCCGTAGCGACATCTAAAAATAAGGAATGACTATGCGCAAGACAGCTCCTCTGCTCGCCGCCGTGTTAACGACGTTTGCCGTTTCACATGTCTCCGCTGCCGATCTGCCTGGTAAAGGCATTACGGTCAAACCTATTCAAAGCACCATTTCCGAAGAAACCTTTCAGACGCTGCTGGTCAGCCGCGCGCTGGAGAAACTGGGTTATACCGTTGAGAAGCCGAGTGAAGTCGATTACAACGTCGGCTACACCACTATCGCCGCAGGCGATGGCACATTTATAGCAACCAACTGGAAGCCGTTGCATGACGATATGTATACAGCGGCCGGTGGCGACAATAAATTCTATCGTCAGGGTACGTATGTCAGCGGTGCTGCGCAGGGGTATCTGATTGATAAGAAAACGGCTGAGAAATACCACATCACCAATATTGCCCAGCTGAAAGATCCAAAAATCGCCAAACTGTTCGATACCAATGATGACGGTAAAGCAGACCTGACAGGTTGCACCCCAGGCTGGGGCTGTGAAGCGGTGATTAATCATCAGATTAAAGCGTTTGATCTGAGCAATACCGTTGAGCACAACCAGGGGAATTACTCTGCAATGATTGCAGACACCATTACTCGCTTTAAGCAGGGTAAACCCATTCTGTATTACACCTGGACGCCTTATTGGGTAAGCGATACGCTGAAGCCAGGTCGCGATGTCGTCTGGTTGCAGGTTCCGTTCTCATCGCTGCCAGGTGAGCAGAAAGGTGTCGATACCAAACTGCCAAATGGCGCAAACTACGGCTTCCCGGTCAACACCATGCATATCGTGGCCAATAAAGCCTGGGCTGAGAAAAACCCGGCAGCAGCAAAACTGTTTGCTGAAATGAAGCTGCCTCTCTCTGACATCAATGCAGAGAACGCGGCAATGCATAACGGTCAGTCTTCCGAAGACGCGATTAACGCTCACGTTGATGGCTGGATCAAAGGACATCAGGCTGAATTCGACAAATGGGTAAGCGACGCTCAGGCTGCAGCTAAATAATCGTTAACACACCGATCAAGGGCGGAATTATTTCCGCCCTTTTTTATTGTTGTGTGTCACTGGTATGTCCTGTTAATTAACGCAACATTGAAATAGTTTTTTGAGTTACTATTAATCTAATATGATTATTACTTCCCCTCTCACTCAATGAATACATCGCGCCAGGAGTTAACGCCCGCGTTGGTATTGCTGATGTCGATCGCTACCGGTTTGTCGGTCGCCAGTAATTACTATGTGCAGCCTCTGCTTCATACCATTGCTCAACAATTTAGCCTTTCTGTGAATCTGGCTGGATTTATTGTCACCACAGCCCAACTCGGTTATGCCTGCGGCTTACTGCTGCTGGTGCCTTTAGGCGACATGCTGGAACGGCGAGGGCTGATTGTTAGCATGACCTTACTGGCGGCGGGCGGCATGGTCATCACCGCCCTTTCTTCATCTTTTGTCTTTCTGTTACTCGGCACTATCATTACTGGCCTGTTTTCCGTGGTCGCGCAAATACTGGTGCCGCTGGTTGCTACGCTGGCGGCGCCTGAACGGCGCGGCAAAATTGTTGGCACGGTCATGAGCGGCCTGCTGCTGGGCATTTTGCTGGCGCGCACTGTCGCCGGTTTACTGGCTCAGCTCGGCGGCTGGCGTACCGTTTACTGGACGGCCAGCGTTTTAATGGTGCTGATGGCGCTGGCGTTATGGCGTTTCCTGCCGCGCACGAAGCAATCCGTTCCGCTGAATTATCCCCAGTTGCTGGTATCTATTTTCCGCTTATATGCCGGGAAACGGGTGATTCGCACCCGCGCTTACACCGGTTGCCTCTCCTTCGCCAATTTCAGCGTGATGTGGACTTCCATGGCATTTCTTCTTTCTTCGCCGCCTTACCATTTTTCAGAAGGACAGATAGGTTTGCTTGGCTTGGTCGGCGCGGCGGGAGCCTTAGCGGCACGTCAGGCCGGTTCGCTGGCGGATAAGGGCAAAGCGAAACTCACCACCAGCGGCGGTTTGCTGATTATGCTTGTGTCGTGGGCGGCGATTGCGCTGGGAGCACACAATCTTGCGGCCCTGATTATTGGCATTTTGCTGCTCGATCTGGCCGTGCAGGCGGTACACATCACCAATCAAAGCGTGATTTACGCGCAAAAACCGGAGGCACGTAACCGCCTGAATGCCGGTTATATGACCAGCTATTTTATTGGTGGTGCGTTCGGCTCCCTGCTGTCAGCTAATGCTTATCATCTGGCAGGCTGGTACGGCGTATGCGCAGCGGGTGCGATCATGACATTAATTAACTTATTGATTTGGTGGCGAGGCCACCGTTTCGAGCAGAGTCAGAAAATGTAAAGCCACCGCCAGCGTGCTGATTAAGTCTGGTTACGTTTGGTTGAGTTTGTTATGGTTGTCAGCAGACTTATTAACATTAGTTATTTTTTCCGGTGAAATTATTTCCTTTCACACATTTTTGATGCCGCCTGCTGCCTGCGTTTGCCGCAGCAAGCGAGGGTTTCGCGCCCAGGGTTACGGATTGACCTGGAATCGCCTGACGTTGACAGAGTGATAGTGTGAACAGTCACGAGCGGAAAATCTGCCTACGCTTAACCTGTCACAATGGTTATTATACTAGTTGCAATTAGTGAGGTTTTTTAAATGGAAAGTTCGTTTACTCCCATTGAACAGATGTTAAACATCCGTGCTAACCGCCATAAAGATTTCCCGTTGCAGGAGATCATTCTGACGCGCCTGTGCATGCATATGCAGGGCAAATTGTTAGATAACCGCAACAAGATGCTCAAGGCGGAGGGAATTAACGAAACCTTGTTTATGGCTCTGATTACGCTGGATGCACAGGAAAACCAGAGCATTCAACCCTCTGAGTTGAGTGCAGCGCTGGGTTCATCTCGCACCAATGCAACGCGCATTGCCGATGAGCTGGAGAAACGCGGCTGGATTGAACGCCGTGAAAGCGAGCACGATCGCCGCTGTCTGCATCTACACCTGACCGAAAAAGGTAACGATTTTCTGCGTCAGGTGTTGCCGCCCCAGCATCAGAGTCTGCAATATTTATGGTCCTCTTTGTCAGTGGATGAAAAATCGCAGCTGGAAGGAATAACCCGTAAGTTGCTTAACCGCTTAGATAAAATGGACGAAGAACAACTTATCGCCTCGCTGTCGCGTTAATAGCAAGAAGTGCGACACAATCACCTTTCGAAACCGTTACCTTAATTTCCTTTTTGTCCGGCCAGCGCTCAGTCGCTGGCCTTTTTTGACTCGGGCATTTGCGAGAATGGATCTCCGCACCCCGATAAAATGGAAAACGTGGAGAATGACATGAGTGCAACAGCAGAAGCACAAAGTCCGCAACAGACTGGTAATAAAAAGAAAAAGCGCAAAGGGGTGTTAATTGGGCTGATGGTGATATTCGTGCTGCTCGGTATTGCCTGGCTGGTTTATTGGTTCCTGGTGCTGCGTCATTATCAGGAAACGGATGACGCTTACGTTGCGGGTAATCAGGTGCAGGTCATGGCACAGGTTTCAGGTAGCGTAAACAAGGTGTGGTTCGATGACACTGATTTCGTCAAAAAAGGCGATGTGCTGGTTTCACTGGACAAAACCGATGCCGAGCAAGCATTTGAGAAAGCGCAAACCGCATTAGCCACCAGCGTGCGTCAAACACATCAGCTTATGATTAACGGTAAGCAATATCAGGCCAGTATTAAACTGCAGCAAACCGCACTGGAACAGGCAGAGGCCGATCTGAAACGCCGTGAGCCGCTAGGTGCCTCTAACCTGATTGGTCGTGAAGAACTGCAACATTCGCGTGACGCAGTGGCTACGGCCAAAGCTCAGCTTGATGTAGCCGAACAGCAATACAATGCTAATCAGGCAATGATTCTGAAGACCTCGCTGGAAAATCAGCCGGCGGTAAAACAGAGCGCTGCGGAATTGCGTGATGCCTGGCTGGCACTGCAACGCACTGATATTCGTAGCCCAATGGAGGGTTATGTTTCTCGCCGTAGCGTGCAGGTTGGCTCGCAGATCGACACCAGTACGCCGCTGATGGCGATAGTGCCTGCAACTCACTTGTGGGTAGACGCCAATTTTAAAGAAACGCAGCTGGCAGGCGTGCGCATCGGCCAACCCGCAACGGTAGTGGCGGATATTTACGGTGACGATGTGGTTTATCACGGCAAAGTGGTTGGCCTTGATATGAATACCGGCAGCGCCTTCTCTCTGCTGCCTGCGCAAAATGCGACCGGGAACTGGATCAAAGGGGTTCAGCGCCTGCCGGTGCGTATTGAACTGGAGCAGCAAGACATTGCTCAACATCCGCTGCGTATTGGCCTTTCAACCTTAGTGAAAATCGATACCAGCGTCGCAGACGGCAGTGCTCTGGCTACCAGCGTGCGTCAGCAGGCGGCTTATAGCAGCAATGCGCTGGCGATTGATCTTACGCCGGTTAATCAGCTGATCACCGATATTGTCCGCGCCAACGCCGGATAAAGGAGCGAAGGCTGTAATGGCACACAAACCGCTTGAAGGGATGCCGCTGGTCTTAATGACCGTCGCATTATCACTGGCGACGTTCATGCAGGTTCTGGACTCGACCATTGCTAACGTGGCAATTCCCACTATCGCCGGTAATCTCGGCGCATCGAACTCGCAAGGCACCTGGGTTATTACCTCATTCGGGGTGGCGAACGCCATTTCGATTCCGATCACCGGCTGGCTGGCAAAACGCATTGGTGAAGTCAAACTGTTTACCTGGGCGACGATTCTGTTTGCTATCGCCTCTTGGGCGTGCGGCATGTCCAAAAGCCTGGAAATGCTTATTTTCTTTCGCGTTATCCAGGGCATTGTTGCAGGTCCGCTGATCCCGCTGTCACAAAGTTTGCTGCTGAGCAATTATCCTCCGGCAAAGCGTAGCGTTGCCTTGTCGCTGTGGGCGATGACCGTGATCGTTGCGCCTATTTGCGGCCCGATACTCGGTGGCTGGATCAGTGATAACTATCACTGGGGCTGGATTTTCTTCATCAACGTGCCTATTGGCGCCGTGGTCGTGATGCTGACGCTACAAACCTTGCGTGGCCGCGAGACCAAAACAGAAATCCGTCCCATCGACATCGTCGGACTGGTGCTGCTGGTGGTGGGTATCGGCTGTTTGCAGGTCATGCTTGACCGCGGCAAAGAGCTGGACTGGTTTAGCTCGACGGAAATTATCGTCCTGACTATCATCGCGGTGGTTGCGGTGGCGATATTGCTGGTATGGGAGCTAACCGATGACCATCCGATAGTCGATCTGTCGCTGTTTAAATCGCGTAACTTTACGATTGGCTGCCTGTCGATTAGCCTGGCCTATATGCTCTACTTTGGCTCTATTGTCTTATTGCCGCAGCTCTTGCAGGAAGTCTACGGCTACACGGCAACCTGGGCGGGGCTGGCATCGGCGCCGGTCGGGATACTTCCGGTTATTCTGTCGCCCATTATTGGCCGCTTCGCCAATAAGCTGGATATGCGCCATCTGGTCACGTTCAGTTTTATTATGTATGCCGTCTGTTTTTACTGGCGCGCTTACACCTTTGAGCCTGGCATGGATTTCGGCGCGTCGGCATGGCCGCAATTTATTCAGGGCTTCGCGGTGGCATGTTTCTTTATGCCGCTGACTACCATTACCTTGTCAGGTCTGACACCGGACAGGCTGGCGGCGGCATCAAGCTTATCCAATTTTGTGCGAACGCTGGCTGGCTCCATTGGCACCTCGATCACCACTACGATGTGGACCGATCGCGAATCAATGCATCACAGCTATTTGTCGGAATCGGTGACGCCCTATAGTACCAATTCACAGCAAATGTACACTCAGCTGGAAGGGATGGGTATGACGCATCAACAAGCGTCGGCCTATATTGCACAGCAGATTACTAATCAGGGATTGATCATCTCGGCTAATGAGATCTTTTGGGCCTCGGCGGGGGTATTTTTGGTCTTGCTGGTGCTGATCTGGTTCGCCCGCCCGCCATTTGGTGCGGGCGGCGGCGGTGGTGCGCACTAAATATAAAAGCGAAACGGGCCATTCAGGCCCGTTTTTTATGCATTCTGACGCCACCATTCGGCGAGCAATACGCCGGTAGCAACCGAAACATTGAGGCTTTCCACGTTGCCCGTTCCACCAATCGAGACGCTCATATCGCCCTGCTGGAAAGTGCTATCAGACAGACCTTCGCGCTCCTGACCTAACACCAGCACCATTTTGGTGGGCAGTTTTGCTTTCGCCAGTGGCGAACCTTCATGGCTTGAAGTGGTGACAATGGTATAACCGGCTTTGCGGAATGCTTCGAGCCCCTCGTTGAAAGAGTAAGCACTGATAGCCTGCACGTGCTCAGCCCCGCCTTCAGCGGTACGTACAGCAGCACCTGATTCCAGCAGCGACGCGTCATTCACCAGCAACCCTTTTACGCCAAAGTGGGCGCAGCTACGCATAATGCCGCCGAGGTTGTGCGGATTGCTGACATCTTCCAGCGCTAATACACAATCTCTCGCGTCGGCCTGATGTAGCCATTCTGAAACCGCCATACCCATGCGCTTTTTGATCAGGAAACAGACGCCGCCATGATGCTCCGTACCCGAGGCTTTGGTGATCTCTGCATCATCTACCACATGGTAGGCTTTGCGGTTTGCCGCCAGCCAGCGCAGCGCTTCACGGAAGCGCGGCGTTACGCTCTGAATAAACCATGCGCGCACAATCGCATCCGGGCGGCTCTGAAACAGCGCCTGGCAGGCATTTTCACCGTAAACGCGGGTCTCTTCTAAACGCTGGCGGCGAATCTGTGCCGGATCAACGAAGCTTTTGCCGCTGATACCGCCGTGATCGGGCTTGTTATCATCCGCTTCAACTGGCGGACGCGAAACGGTACGCCATGGTGAATCGCTGTTACCGCCTGATTTGCGGCTGTCATCAAAGCGCTCATTACGACGGCCACCTTCGTCATTACGATCGCTGCGACGACCCGCATTGCGAGTTTCTTCATTACGCTCAGTGCGAGGGCCAGAAGTACGACGATTATCTTGCTGGCGGGCAGCGGGACGGCCACCTTTGCCGGTACGAGGGTTTGGCGCACGCGCACTTTTATCATCCTCGCCACGCACATACATCACTTTGACCTTACCGCTTTTGCCTTTAAATTCGTCGTTCATTTCTTCCTCCTGCATTGAGAGCGCGAAGATTACCTGATGTGCAAGCGCTTAGCTATCAACTATTGAACCTATTGGGAAATCCAAATTGAGCGGTATTGCTCCCTCTTTCATAATGGACAATATTTACCAGACTGACATGTTTCAACATCAGAGGTTCCTATGAATACGGTATGCGCTTCCTGTCAGGCAACTAATCGCGTTCCACAAGAACGACTTGCCGACGGAGCAAAATGTGGCCGTTGTGGCAATGAGCTGTTTAACGGCGAAGTGATCAGTGCCACCGCAGCGACCCTGGACAAATATCTGCAGGACGATTTGCCAGTAGTTGTGGATTTTTGGGCGCCGTGGTGCGGTCCTTGCGTAAACTTCGCGCCGGTCTTTAAAGAGATTGCTGGCGAACGCAGCGGCCAGGTACGCTTTATTAAAGTGAATACTGAAGCCGAACCGTCTTTAAGCACACGCTTTCGCATTCGCAGCATTCCAACCATTATGCTGTTCAGGAACGGCGAAATGGTCGATATGCTGAACGGTGCGATGCCGAAAGCACCCTTTAACGAGTGGCTTGACGAGTCGCTCTAATGCTTTAAGGCCAGCCACGCTGGCCTTTTCCTTTTTTCTGCGCTTCGATTACACTGTCGTTTTCCCTGCTCCGAAAAATCATGTCTGAAAATGCCGTCTTGCGTCTGCGCGCGCACCGCCTGGCTCGTGCCACACGCCCTTTTCTTGCCCGCGGTAACCGCGTGTTGCGCTGTCAGGGATGTTTACTGCCTGAAAAGCTTTGCCTGTGCGCCTCCATTGAGCCGCAATCAGCACGTAGCCGTTTTTGCCTGGTGATGTTTGATACAGAACCGATGAAACCCAGTAATACTGGACGCCTGATTGCCGATATTCTGCCGGAAACTCAGGCATTCGGCTGGTCAAGAACCGAACCGGATGCTTTGTTATTGCAGGCCGTCGCCCCCCCTGATTATTAGCCGCTGGTGGTGTTTCCTGCCAGCTACGCCGAGCCGGACCGCGAGGTGATAACTGCGCCGCCACTTAGCGGTAAACCGCCGTTGTTTATTATGCTGGATGGAACCTGGAGCGAGGCTCGTAAGATGTTTCGCAAAAGCCCGTGGCTGGATGCGTTGCCAGTGATGTCGCTGAATGTTAATACGCCCTCGCGCTATAGCCTGCGTGAGGCACATGGCGAAGGTCAGCACTGTACCGCTGAAGTGGCGGCGGCGTTATTAGAGCAAGCTGGCGATCATCAGGCAGCAGAGGCGCTGCTTAATCACTTCGAAAAATTCCGCGCCGCTTACCTGGCGGGCAAACCGCATCATCCCTGCCATCAAACAGAAAGTTGATTGTGTTACGCAGCCTGCGATCTGCCAGGCGGCAAGCTGACTAAAAAGCGTTTACACTCACGCAAAACCTCAGCTCTGGAGAGCACGATGAGCCAACGCGGACTGGAAGCACTGTTACGACCTAAATCGATTGCGGTGATTGGCGCCTCAGTAAAGCCCGGACGTGCCGGGTATATTATGCTGCGCAACTTACTCGCGGGCGGCTTCAGCGGCCCGGTGTTGCCGGTCACACCAAAATACAAAGCGGTCAGCGGCGTTCTCGCCTGGCCCACTATCGCAAGTTTGCCTTTCGCCCCCGATCTTGCGGTAATCTGCACCCATGCCCGGCGCAATCTGGCGCTGCTGCAACAGCTCGGTGAAAAAGGCTGCAAAGCCTGCATTATTCTCTCCGCGCCAGCCAGCCAGCAGGCAGAACTCAAGGCTTGCGCCAGCCGTTGGCAGATCCGTCTGCTGGGTCCAAATAGCTTAGGCCTGCTGGCGCCCTGGCAAGGGCTGAACGCCAGCTTCTCGCCAGTGCCAATCGGGAAAGGCCGCATCGCGTTTATTTCGCAGTCTGCAGCCGTCTCCAATACCATTCTGGACTGGGCGCAACAGCGTAACCTGGGATTCTCATGGTTTATCGCTTTAGGCGACAGCCTGGATACCGACGTTGACGATCTGCTCGATTTTCTTGCGCGCGACGGTAAAACCAGCGCCATTTTGCTTTATCTTGAACATCTCAGCGATGCGCGTCGCTTCGTCTCGGCTTCACGCAGCGCGTCGCGTAACAAACCCATTTTGGTGATCAAAAGCGGTCGCAGCCATCAGGCGCAAGCCTTACTTGGTACGCACAGTGGTCTGGATGCAGCCTGGGATGCAGCGATTCAACGCGCCGGGTTGTTGCGCGTGCAGGACACGCATGAGCTATTTACGGCCGTAGAATCATTGAGCCATATGCGCCCGCTGCGTGGGGAGCGGTTAATGATTGTCAGCAATGGCGCGGCACCGGCTGCGCTGGCGCTTGATGAACTGTATGCGCGCAATGGCAAGCTGGCGACCCTCAGCGTAGAACCCCTGGCGCAGCTGGCAGAAGTGCTGCCAGAAGGCACGGGGCACGGTAATCCGCTCGACTTAAAAGATGATGCGACGCCGGAACGTTACGTAGCCTGCATTAATATTCTGCTGAATAGTCATGAAATGGATGCGTTGATGATTATTCACGCTCCCAGCGCGGTCGCACCCGCCACGGAATCGGCGGAGCGATTGATTAGCGCGATTGCGCAGCATCCCCGTGGTAAGTTGGTTACGCTGTTAACCAACTGGAGCGGCGAGTTTTCATCACTGGCCGCCCGCCGTGCTTTTACGCAGGCAGGCATTCCAACCTGGCGCACCCCGGAAGGTACGGTAACGGCGTTTATGCATCAGGTTGAATATCGTCGTAACCAAAAGCAACTGCGCGAAACGCCTGCCTTGCCCGCCAGCCTGACGCAAGATACTGAGCAAGCGCATCTGCTGTTATCACAGGCGCTGGAAAAGGGCATTACGTCGCTGGATACACATGAAGTGCATCCGATACTGGAAGCCTATGGTTTAGCAACATTGCCAACATGGATTGCCAGCGATAGCGCCGCGGCAGTCGTCATTGCCGAACAAATTGGCTATCCAGTGGCGCTGAAGCTGCGTTCGCCAGACATTACCCATAAATCAGATGTACAAGGCGTAATGCTCTACTTACGTAACGCCACAGAAGTGCAAGCCGCAGCGGATGCTATTTTTGATCGCGTGAAACAAAACGTCCCACAGGCGAGCATCGAAGGTTTACTGGTACAAAGCATGGCGAACCGCGCGGGAGCACAAGAGTTACGTATAGTGGTGGAACATGACCCGCTTTTCGGTCCCGTTATTATGCTGGGAGAAGGTGGCGTTGAATGGCAAGCGGATAAACAAGCCACCGTCGCGCTGCCACCGTTAAATATGACGCTGGCACGTTATCAGGTTATTCAGGCGATTAAAAATGGCAAATTACGCAGCCGTAGCGCCCTGAATCCTCTTGATATTGCGGGCTTGAGCCAGCTACTGGTGCAGGTATCCAACCTGGTGGTGGATTGCCCGGAAATTCAACGGCTCGACATCCATCCGTTACTGGCATCCGGCCATGATTTCACTCTACTCGACGTCACGCTTAATCTTGCGCCTTTCAGCGGCGATAACGAAGCACGACTGGCGATTCGGCCTTATCCACAACATCTCGAGGAACAGGTTGAGCTGAAAGATGGTCAGGCTTGCCTGTTTCGGCCAATTTTGCCTGAAGATGAACCGCTGCTGCGTGAATTTATTAGTCAGGTTACAAAGGAGGATCTTTATTACCGGTATTTCAGCGAGATCAATGAATTCACTCACGAGGATCTCGCCAATATGACTCAAATTGATTATGACCGGGAAATGGCCATTATTGCGTTACGGCAACATCACGGACAGCCTGAAATCATTGGTGTCACGCGGGCTATTTCAGACGCGGATAATATTGATGCGGAGTTTTCGGTGCTGGTTCGTTCCGATCTGAAAGGCCTGGGAATGGGACGACGTTTGCTGGAAAAGATGATTCGCTATACTCGCGATCATGGCCTGCAACAATTGAACGGTATCACTATGCCACATAATCGCGGCATGATTACCCTGGCGAGGAAATTGGGTTTTCATGTTGATATTCAACTGGATGAAGGTATTGTCAGCCTGAAATTGTCGCTACAGGATGGCATCAGCTAACCTTGTAGAGAAAGGTAAAAATCACCCGGATCGGCGTGGTTGATGTTATTATGTATCGTTATGACCATGATTTGATGGCAAAAGGCCATGCAATAAACAGAGAAGAAGTGCACTGCGATGTTGTCTAAATTTAAACGCAATAAACACCAACAACACCTCGCACAGCTGCCGAAACTGTCACAATCCGTTTCGGATATGTCGACCCTTTACTCGCCTGCCGAATTCCGCCAGTCGCTACTGGAAATGATCGCGACAGCACATTCCCGCATTTGTATCGTTGCGCTCTATCTGGAAAATGATGATGGCGGTCGCGCCATTATGGATGCATTGTATGCAGCGAAACAAGCACGCCCACAATTAACTATTAGCATCCTGGTTGACTGGCATCGTGCACAGCGTGGGCGGATTGGTGCAGCGCGTGGACTGACTAATGCTGACTGGTATTGCGAAATGGCTACACAGCATGCGGACATTGCTATTCCGGTTTATGGCATTCCGGTGAATACCCGTGAGGCGCTGGGCGTACTGCATCTGAAAGGCTTTATTATTGATGATACGTTGCTTTATAGCGGTGCCAGCCTGAACGATGTTTATCTGCATCAGCATGATAAATACCGCTACGATCGCTATCAGGTGATTCGTAATCCAGCGCTGGCCGACACCTTGTATGAATGGATAAACGTCCATTTAAAACAGGCGGAAGCAGTAAATCGTCTGGATTATGCCGAACGCCCTTCCAGCCCGGAAATTAAAAATGAAACGCGACAGTTCCGCCAGGATCTGCGGGGTTTTAACTACCAGTTTGAAGGTAACGGTCACAATGAAGAGTTAACTGTGACGCCGCTGGTTGGCCTTGGCAAACGCAGTCTGTTAAACAAAACCATCTTTCATTTAATGCCGTGTGCCGAACAAAAGCTGACTATCTGCACGCCTTACTTTAACCTGCCGGCAATTTTGGTGCGCAATATCATTCATCTGCTGCGTCAGGGAAGGCAGGTTGAGATCATCGTAGGTGATAAAACGGCTAATGATTTTTATATCCCGCAAGATCAGCCATTCAAGATTATCGGCGCTCTGCCCTATCTCTACGAAATTAATCTACGCCGTTTTTTGAGCCGTCTGCAATATTACGTCAGTAATGATCAGTTAGTGGTGCGCTTGTGGAAGGATGGTGAAAACAGTTATCACCTGAAAGGCATATGGGTGGACGATGAATGGCAGCTCATTACCGGCAATAACCTTAACCCACGCGCCTGGCGACTCGATCTCGAAAATGCGGTTCTGATTCATGATCCTTTGCAACAACTTGCAGAGCAACGTGAAAAAGAGCTCGCGCTGATTCGTCAACATACAACCATTGTGAAGCATTTTCGCGAGCTGGAGAGTATTGCTGATTACCCCGCCAAGGTACGTAAACTTATTCGTCGCCTTCGCCGCATTCGTATTGATCGCCTGATTAGTCGTATTCTTTGATTCAAGCCCACTGTGGGCTTTTTCAGGAAAATGTATGCGTATTTTGTTATTAACTGTGTTGCTTTGTAGCGGCTGCGCACATGTCGCTGATGACCGCTGGACAGGTCAGGATAAAGCTGAACACTTTTTTGCTTCCGCCGCTTTAGCAGCGGCTGGCAGTGAATATGGCGATCGTCAGCACCTTTCTGCTCGTCAAAGCAGCAGTGTTGGCATGATGTTTTCTCTGAGTTTCGGCGTCGGCAAAGAGTGGTTTGACAGCCGCGCCAATGGCAGCGGCTGGAGTTGGAAGGACTTAGCCTGGGATGTCGCAGGCGCGACAGGCGGCATCGCCTTATGGAATCTGAGCCAGTAATATCAGAGTTGCATCCCTTTACCGCGTTTGTGAAGCATTAAAGCCACCAAAAACGCCAGCGCGCCCATCGCCGAAACATACCAAAAGAAAGTGGTTTCAATCCCCTGTTGTTTCATCAATAGCGCCACGTATTCTGCTGAGCCACCAAAAATGGCATTCGCAACCGCGTAAGATAGTCCTACGCCTAATGCTCTGACCTGTGAGGGAAACATCTCAGCTTTGAGGATGCCGCTGATAGCGGTATAAAAGCTGGTGATAAATAAGGCCAGCATGATAAGCAGAAAAGCGATCCACGGGCTTTGCACATTTTGCAGTAGCGTCAGGACCGGAACAGTGCAAATCGCCGCGCCCGCGCCAAAAATCATCATTGAGCCACGTCGACCAATTTTGTCCGACAAAGCGCCAATAACGGGCTGTAGCAGCATAAAGACCAGCAAGGCGCCCGTCATTAAACCGCTGGCCGTTTTCGCATCCATACCTGCCGTGTTCACCAGATATTTTTGCATATAGGTAGTGAAAGTATAGAAACTGAGTGAGCCGCCAGCGGTAAAACCTAACACCATCAGAAAGGCTCGGGTGTGATTACGTAGCAAGCCACGAACGCTCCCCGCGTCTCTGTGTTCCCGGCTTTGTTTATCTGAAGTTTCGTCAAGCGATCGACGCAGCCATAACGCAATAATGGCTAATGCAGCCCCAAAGAAGAATGGAATTCGCCACCCCCAGCTGTGTAGTTGCTCATCGCTCAGAACAAACTGCAATACGACTACTGTCAGCACCGCCATCAGTTGCCCCCCGATCAGCGTGACGTACTGAAAGGAGGCGTAAAAGCCTTTACGTCCTTCGAGCGCGACTTCGCTCATATAAGTTGCGCTGGTGCCATATTCTCCACCAACCGATAATCCCTGAAACATACGCGCCAGTAACAAAATGGCTGGGGCAGCAATACCAATGCTTTCGTAACCCGGCAAACATGCAATAACCAGCGAGCCAAAGCACATCATGCATACAGAGGTGAGCATCGATTTTTTCCGTCCATGGCGATCGGCGATATAACCAAATAGCCATCCCCCGATTGGGCGCATCAAAAAACCCGCAGCAAATACGCCCGCCGTTTGCAGCAACTGTGTGGTGGTATCGCCTTTGGGGAAGAAAATGTGCGCGAAATACAAAGAGAAGAAGGAATATACGTAAAAATCAAACCACTCAACTAAGTTGCCTGATGAGGCAGCAACAATGGCCCAAATGCGTTTTTTAGTAGAAGCAGGATGCGGATTTTCGCCGCTTTGGCTTTTAATTGTGTCTGTCATGCTTTGCCTCTTTTCCTTACTGATAAGCAGCGTCAAGGAATTGAGTAGAGCATTTGTTAAGGGTGACCGGAAAGAAAATTAGCTCTCATATTTCAAATTGTGACATGACCGGTTATTTGCTTGTAATACATGCAATTTATAGCAAATTAAAAACCTTACTTTCGCGCAATTGTATTTTGCAGGAAACCGACAGAGCTGGCTTTTATCGCGTTAAAACGGTCCGGGAACCGGACGTAAAAAAGCCCTTTGCATATGCAAAGGGCTTTCTCTTATTTGATGCCTGGCAGTTCCCTACTCTCGCATGGGGAGACCCCACACTACCATCGGCGCTACGGCGTTTCACTTCTGAGTTCGGCATGGGATCAGGTGGGACCACCGCGCTACGGCCGCCAGGCAAATTCTGTTTTATTCACGCCGTCACCCTCAGGCAACCACGTGAACCAGTCCGTGAACCAAGCTGAAAACCGGGTCTCTCTAAAACGCCTCTGGCGTTGTAAGGTTAAGCCTCACGGGTCATTAGTACCGGTCAGCTCAACGCATCGCTGCGCTTACACATCCGGCCTATCAACGTCGTCGTCTTCAACGTCCCTTCAGGACCCTTAAAGGGTCAGGGAAAACTCATCTCGGGGCAAGTTTCGTGCTTAGATGCTTTCAGCACTTATCTTTTCCGCACTTAGCTACCGGGCAGTGCCACTGGCGTGACAACCCGGACACCAGCGGTGCGTTCACTCCGGTCCTCTCGTACTAGGAGCAACCCCCCTCAGTTTTCCAGCGCCCACGGCAGATAGGGACCGAACTGTCTCACGACGTTCTAAACCCAGCTCGCGTACCACTTTAAACGGCGAACAGCCGTACCCTTGGGACCTACTTCAGCCCCAGGATGTGATGAGCCGACATCGAGGTGCCAAACACCGCCGTCGATATGAACTCTTGGGCGGTATCAGCCTGTTATCCCCGGAGTACCTTTTATCCGTTGAGCGATGGCCCTTCCATTCAGAACCACCGGATCACTATGACCTGCTTTCGCACCTGCTCGCGCCGTCACGCTCGCAGTCAAGCCAGCTTATGCCATTGCACTAACCTCACGATGTCCGACCGTGATTAGCTGACCTTCGTGCTCCTCCGTTACGCTTTAGGAGGAGACCGCCCCAGTCAAACTACCCACCAGACACTGTCCGCAGCCCGGATCACGGGCCTACGTTAGAACATCAAACATTAAAGGGTGGTATTTCAAGGATGGCTCCACGCAGACTGGCGTCCACGCTTCAAAGCCTCCCACCTATCCTACACATCAAGGCTCAAGGTTCAGTGTCAAGCTGTAGTAAAGGTTCACGGGGTCTTTCCGTCTTGCCGCGGGTACACTGCATCTTCACAGCGAGTTCAATTTCACTGAGTCCCGGGTGGAGACAGCCTGGCCATCATTACGCCATTCGTGCAGGTCGGAACTTACCCGACAAGGAATTTCGCTACCTTAGGACCGTTATAGTTACGGCCGCCGTTTACCGGGGCTTCAATCAGGAGCTTCTCTTGCGATAACCCCATCAGTTAACCTTCCGGCACCGGGCAGGCGTCACACCGTATACGTCCACTTTCGTGTTTGCACAGTGCTGTGTTTTTAATAAACAGTTGCAGCCAGCTGGTATCTTCGACTGGCTTCAGCTCCGGGAGCATGTCCCTTCACCTACGCGCCAGCGTGCCTTCTCCCGAAGTTACGGCACCATTTTGCCTAGTTCCTTCACCCGGGTTCTCTCAAGCGCCTGGGTATTCTCTACCTGACCACCTGTGTCGGTTTGGGGTACGATTTCGTGTTACCTGGAGCTTAGAGGCTTTTCCTGGAAGCAGGGCATCTGTCACTTCAGCACCGTAGTGCCTCGTCATCACGCCTCAGCGTAGAGTGTGCCGGATTTGCCTGGCACACACGCCTACACGCTTAAACCGGGACAACCGTCGCCCGGCTGACACAGCCTTCTCCGTCCCCCCTTCGCAGTAACACCAAGTACAGGAATATTAACCTGTTTCCCATCGACTACGCCTTTCGGCCTCGCCTTAGGGGTCGACTCACCCTGCTCCGATTAACGTTGAACAGGAACCCTTGGTCTTCCGGCGAGCGGGCTTTTCACCCGCTTTATCGTTACTTATGTCAGCATTCGCACTTCTGATACCTCCAGCAGACCTCACAGTCCGCCTTCGACGGCTTACAGAACGCTCCCCTACCCAGCGGCGCTTACGCGCCGCTGCCGCAGCTTCGGTGCATGGTTTAGCCCCGTTACATCTTCCGCGCAGGCCGACTCGACCAGTGAGCTATTACGCTTTCTTTAAATGATGGCTGCTTCTAAGCCAACATCCTGGCTGTCTGGGCCTTCCCACATCGTTTCCCACTTAACCATGACTTTGGGACCTTAGCTGGCGGTCTGGGTTGTTTCCCTCTTCACGACGGACGTTAGCACCCGCCGTGTGTCTCCCGTGATAACATTCTCCGGTATTCGTAGTTTGCATCGGGTTGGTAAGCCGGGATGGCCCCCTAGCCGAAACAGTGCTCTACCCCCGGAGATGAATTCACGAGGCGCTACCTAAATAGCTTTCGGGGAGAACCAGCTATCTCCCGGTTTGATTGGCCTTTCACCCCCAGCCACAGGTCATCCGCTAATTTTTCAACATTAGTCGGTTCGGTCCTCCAGTTAGTGTTACCCAACCTTCAACCTGCCCATGGCTAGATCACCGGGTTTCGGGTCTATACCCTGCAACTTGTCGCCCGGTTAAGACTCGGTTTCCCTGCGGCTCCCCTATACGGTTAACCTTGCTACAGAATATAAGTCGCTGACCCATTATACAAAAGGTACGCAGTCACACCACGAAGGTGCTCCCACTGCTTGTACGTACACGGTTTCAGGTTCTGTTTCACTCCCCTCGCCGGGGTTCTTTTCGCCTTTCCCTCACGGTACTGGTTCACTATCGGTCAGTCAGGAGTATTTAGCCTTGGAGGATGGTCCCCCCGTCTTCAGACAGGATATCACGTGTCCCGCCTTACTCATCGAGCTCACAGCCTGTGTGTCTTCGTGTACGGGACTGTCACCCTGTACCGTGCGCCTTTCCAGACGCTTCCACTGACACACACGCTGATTCAGACTCTGGGCTCCTCCCCGTTCGCTCGCCGCTACTGGGGGAATCTCGGTTGATTTCTTTTCCTCGGGGTACTTAGATGTTTCAGTTCCCCCGGTTCGCCTCGTAACACTATGTATTCATGTTACGATGATGCACGGAGTGCACCGGGTTTCCCCATTCGGACATCGCCGGCTGTAGCGGTTCATATCACCTTACCGGCGCTTTACGCAGATTAGCACGTCCTTCATCGCCTCTGACTGCCAGGGCATCCACCGTGTACGCTTGGTCGCTTAACCTCACAACCCACAGGCGTTTTACGCATGCAGACTGCAAAGCTGAGACCCGGACACACCGTTAATTTCATTCTTATTACGGAGAATGAACACGGCGTGTCGTTTCAATTTTCAGCTTGTTCCGGATTGTTAAAGAGCAGTAAAACGTCGCAATGCACTCGAAAATGCATTCTGACGTTTTTTCGGGCATCAACGTGCGTTGATGGTGGAGCTAAGCGGGATCGAACCGCTGACCTCCTGCGTGCAAGGCAGGCGCTCTCCCAGCTGAGCTATAGCCCCGAACAGGTAAAACCCGTGACCACAATTCTTTCTCAGGTAAGGCGTGGTTTCACGAAACATACTGACGTATGCGGGCCGGAACCATAACGCAGAATGAGGAAAAATCTGGTAGGCCTGAGTGGACTTGAACCACCGACCTCACCCTTATCAGGGGTGCGCTCTAACCACCTGAGCTACAAGCCTGCCGGGGTTTTACTGCTTCTTTACGTTTTCATCAGACAATCTGTGTGAGCACTTCGCAGGAAGGTATCTTCAGGTAAGGAGGTGATCCAACCGCAGGTTCCCCTACGGTTACCTTGTTACGACTTCACCCCAGTCATGAATCACAAAGTGGTAAGCGCCCTCCCGGAGGTTAAGCTACCTACTTCTTTTGCAACCCACTCCCATGGTGTGACGGGCGGTGTGTACAAGGCCCGGGAACGTATTCACCGTGGCATTCTGATCCACGATTACTAGCGATTCCGACTTCACGGAGTCGGGTTGCAGACTCCGATCCGGACTACGACGCACTTTATGAGGTCCGCTTGCTCTCGCGAGGTCGCTTCTCTTTGTATGCGCCATTGTAGCACGTGCGTAGCCCTGGTCGTAAGGGCCATGATGACTTGACGTCATCCCCACCTTCCTCCGGTTTATCACCGGCAGTCTCCTTTGAGTTCCCGGCCGAACCGCTGGCAACAAAGGATAAGGGTTGCGCTCGTTGCGGGACTTAACCCAACATTTCACAACACGAGCTGACGACAGCCATGCAGCACCTGTCTCACGGCTCCCGAAGGCACTCAGGCATCTCTGCCAGATTCCGTGGATGTCAAGACCAGGTAAGGTTCTTCGCGTTGCATCGAATTAAACCACATGCTCCACCGCTTGTGCGGGCCCCCGTCAATTCATTTGAGTTTTAACCTTGCGGCCGTACTCCCCAGGCGGTCGACTTAACGCGTTAGCTCCGGAAGCCACGCCTCAAGGGCACAGCCTCCAAGTCGACATCGTTTACGGCGTGGACTACCAGGGTATCTAATCCTGTTTGCTCCCCACGCTTTCGCACCTGAGCGTCAGTCTTCGTCCAGGGGGCCGCCTTCGCCACCGGTATTCCTCCAGATCTCTACGCATTTCACCGCTACACCTGGAATTCTACCCCCCTCTACGAGACTCAAGCCTGCCAGTTTCAAATGCAGTTCCCGGGTTGAGCCCGGGGATTTCACATCTGACTTAACAGACCGCCTGCGTGCGCTTTACGCCCAGTAATTCCGATTAACGCTTGCACCCTCCGTATTACCGCGGCTGCTGGCACGGAGTTAGCCGGTGCTTCTTCTGCGGGTAACGTCAATGACGAGGCGTATTAAACCTCATCCCTTCCTCCCCGCTGAAAGTACTTTACAACCCGAAGGCCTTCTTCATACACGCGGCATGGCTGCATCAGGCTTGCGCCCATTGTGCAATATTCCCCACTGCTGCCTCCCGTAGGAGTCTGGACCGTGTCTCAGTTCCAGTGTGGCTGGTCATCCTCTCAGACCAGCTAGGGATCGTCGCCTAGGTGAGCCTTTACCTCACCTACCAGCTAATCCCGTCTGGGCACATCCGATGGTGTGAGGCCCGGAGGTCCCCCACTTTGGTCCGAAGACATTATGCGGTATTAGCCACCGTTTCCAGTGGTTATCCCCCTCCATCGGGCAGTTTCCCAGACATTACTCACCCGTCCGCCACTCGTCGGCAAAGAAGCAAGCTTCTTCCCGTTACCGTCCGACTTGCATGTGTTAGGCCTGCCGCCAGCGTTCAATCTGAGCCATGATCAAACTCTTCAATTAAAAGTCTGATTTGCTGACACCGTTCATTAAAGAACGGCGCAGCGATGCTCTGTGAATTTAACGTCGTAATGAATTACGTGTTCACTCAGCAGAGACTTGATATTTTTTACGTCCGGAGACGCTGATATCAATCCTGCGAGTGCCCACACAGATTGTCTGATAAATTGTTAAAGAGCAGTGCGTACAGCGGCTTAACCGGCTGTCGCGAGGTGGCGTATATTACGCTTTCCTCCTGCAGAGTCAACCTCTTTCTGAGAAGTTTTTCTCCGGCGGCTCAGTCTCCCGAACCTGCCAGCACGTCATACCGTAAGCCGGTGTGCCGTGTCAGTGGAGGCGCATTATAGGGAGTTCTTACGGGCTGACAAGCGCTAATTTCAATAAATCGCTCAAGTGCTCATTTTTTAGACCAATTGTCGCGATCCTAGCCAATTTTGTCTGTTTTACCCATAAAAAACGGGCACAGAGGCCCGTTTTAAAGAAAGAACATTATTGTTGCGCCGTGATCACGCCGTCTTTAACGTCCATTTCGATGGTTTTGCCTGGCACCAGTTCGCCAGAAAGTATCTGCTGAGCCAGCGGGTTTTCAATCTGCTGCTGGATGGCACGTTTGAGTGGACGCGCGCCATAAACGGGATCGTAGCCGTTCTCACCAATCAATTTAATTGCTTCACTGGAGATATGCAGTTTATAGCCGCGTTCTTCCAGGCGTTTATACAACCGCTGCAGCTGAATCTGCGCAATTGAAGCAATATGTTTCTCAGCCAGCGGATGGAACACCACAACTTCATCGATACGGTTAACGAACTCAGGACGGAAGTGCTGTCCAACGACACCCATAACTATATCTTTCATTTCGCCATAGTTGAGATTGCCAAAGCGTTCCTGAATCAAATCTGATCCCAGATTTGAAGTCATAATGACAACCGCATTGCGGAAATCCACGGTTCGCCCCTGGCCATCCGTTAAACGCCCATCATCCAAAACCTGTAGCAGAATGTTAAATACGTCCGGGTGAGCCTTCTCTACTTCATCCAACAGAATGACTGAATAAGGACGACGGCGCACCGCTTCCGTTAAATATCCCCCTTCTTCATAGCCAACGTATCCAGGGGGGGCACCAACCAAACGTGAAACCGAATGTTTTTCCATGAACTCAGACATATCAATACGCACCATCGCGTCGTCACTGTCGAACAGGAAATTTGCCAGTGCCTTACACAGTTCGGTTTTACCAACACCCGTTGGTCCAAGAAACAGGAACGAACCAATAGGCCGGTTTGGATCCGATAAGCCCGCGCGGCTACGACGAATAGCATTAGAGACGGCTTCAACCGCTTCATCCTGACCAATCACTCGCGCATGTAATGCCTGTTCCATGCGCAACAGTTTATCGCGCTCGCCTTCCATCATGCGCGCCACCGGAATGCCGGTCCAGCGTGCCAGCACATCCGCAATTTCCACATCGGTGACACGGTTCCGCAGCAATTTAATCGAACTACCTTCAGCCTGCGTCGCCGCAGCCAGTTGTTTTTCGAGCGCCGGGATCTTGCCATACTGTAATTCAGACATCTGACCCAGATCGCCTAAACGACGCGCTTGCTCCAGCATCAGACGGGCCTGTTCCAGCTCGGCTTTGATATTTTGCGTGCCAGATAAAGAGGCTTTTTCTGCCTTCCATTCTTCTTCAAGCTCAGCGTACTCACGCTCTTTTTGATCCAGCTCGGTCTCTAACATCTCCAGACGTTTAATGCTGGCATCATCCGACTCTTTCTTCAGGGCCTGTTGCTCCAGCTTCAGCTGGATAATACGGCGCTCAAGACGATCAAGCGTTTCTGGCTTGGAATCAATCTGTAAGCGGATACTCGACGCCGCTTCATCAATTAAATCGATCGCTTTATCGGGTAATTGTCGATCGGCAATATAGCGATGCGACAACGTTGCCGCGGCGACAATAGCCGGATCGGTAATCTGCACATGGTGGTGCAATTCATAACGCTCTTTTAAGCCACGCAAGATAGCAATAGTATCTTCAACGCTCGGCTCTGCCACATACACTTTCTGGAAGCGACGTTCCAAAGCGGCATCTTTTTCAATGTATTGGCGATATTCATCAAGTGTCGTGGCGCCCACACAGTGAAGTTCACCGCGCGCCAGCGCAGGCTTAAGCATATTACCGGCATCCATTGCGCCATCAGCTTTACCCGCGCCAACCATGGTATGTAGCTCATCAATAAACAGGATCACATTACCTTCCTGCTTAGAGAGATCATTCAATACGCCTTTTAGGCGCTCTTCAAATTCACCACGGTATTTCGCGCCTGCCACCAGCGCGCCCATATCCAGCGCCAGAACGCGACGCCCTTTCAGGCCTTCGGGCACTTCGCCATTAATGATGCGCTGGGCTAAGCCTTCAACAATGGCTGTTTTACCCACGCCAGGCTCACCGATAAGCACCGGATTGTTTTTGGTACGCCGCTGTAATACCTGAATGGTGCGGCGAATCTCTTCGTCACGGCCAATGACCGGATCAAGCTTGCCTTGTTCGGCCCGCTCGGTCAGATCAATCGTAAATTTTTTTAATGCCTGACGCTGATCTTCAGCCCCTTGATCATTCACGTTTTCTCCTCCACGCATTTGTTCAATGGCCCTGGTAAGCTTTTCGTTGGTTGCGCCAGCAGACTTAAGCAGATCTGCCAACGAACCTCGTGAATCGAGGGCCGCCAGAACAAATAATTCAGATGAAATGAAGTTGTCGTTACGCTTCTGCGCCAGCTTGTCACATATATTAAGCACGCGAACTAAATCAGATGAGGGCTGAACATCGCCTTCGGTCCCTTCAACCTGAGGCAGACGATCAATCGCCTGCTCAACATGCGTGCGTAATGCTGCAGTATCCACGCCTGCAGAGGTTAATAACGGACGAACCGATCCCCCTTCCTGATTGAGCAACGCGCTCATCAGATGTAAAGGTTCGATAAATTGATTATCGTGTCCCAGAGCGAGGGACTGCGCATCGGCGAGAGCCAGTTGGAATTTGTTGGTAAGACGATCCAGACGCATGATTCCTCCCATTGCAGGTCAAAATGCTACTGGAGATTAAATGAGGTCAACCCTCAAAATTTCAAGGTTAATGACCTGAAATAAGAGTAAAAAACATACTAACCGGATCGTCTTATGGCTTAAGGTTATAACAGCCAAATCAAAGTTGCCATACGGCCAGTGACTCCATCGCGACGAAAGGAGAAGAAATTTTCGTGTTCGCTAACGGTACAACGTGTCTCCGTACTGACAGAACGCACGCCTGCCGCTTGCAGACGCTGATGGGCTAATAGCCAGATATTGGCATAGAATTTACTGCCAACAGGACGAAACGCAACAGCAGCCCGTGCGTCTTTCGTCACAAAAGCGCTGCGTACTTCCTCGCCAACTTCGAACGCATCCGGGCCAATGGCTGGGCCAAGCCATACATGAACCTGATCGGGCGAAGCACGAAACTGCGCCAGCGTGTTTTCAAGTACACCATCGCAAAGCCCTCGCCAACCCGCATGTGCAGCCGCAACTTCCGAGCCATCAGCCGAGCAAAACAAGACCGGTAAACAATCCGCCGTCATCACTGCGCACACTACGCCGGTTTCACTGGTAATACAGGCGTCCGCTTGCGGCGTATCCTGACCGCTGTGCGCCAGACGAACAACATCTGTTTTGTGCACCTGTTCCAGCCACTGCGGCATAGCGGGTAAACTTGCCAGTTCGATCAGTCGTTGACGATTGCAGGCGACATCTGCTGGCTTGTCCCCAACATGACTCCCCAGATTCAGCGAGGCCCAGGGAGCGGTGCTAACGCCGCCATGACGGGATGTAGAACAGGCCCGCACGCGAGACGGCGCCGGCCAGTCAGGAATAATTAAACTCATCACCAGTCCAGCTGATCCTTGAACTCCTCGGTATCCGCTTTCAATGCATCTATCAGCGCGATCATATCTTGCGGGATGGGTGCATGAAACTCCATTTCAATACCGCTAATGGGATGATACAGACGCAACATCGTGGCGTGCAGCGCCTGACGGTCAAAGCTGCGCAAGGTAGAAATGAAAGCATCCGATGCTCCTTTTGGTGGGCGCGGGCGGCCACCGTAAAGCGGATCGCCCACCAGCGGATGGTTTATATGCGCCATGTGCACACGAATCTGATGAGTACGTCCGGTTTCCAGACGCAGACGCAGACGCGTGTGGGCACGGAAATGTTCCATTATGCGATAGTGCGTCACCGCTGGCTTACCCATCGGATGCACCGCCATATGCGTGCGTTTGGTTGAATGGCGACTGATTGGCTCATCAACTGTACCACCTGCCGTCATCGTGCCAATCGCCACCGCTTCATATTCACGCGTGATTTCACGCAGTTGCAGCGTTTCAACCAGGTGCGTTTGCGCCGGGATGGTTTTCGCCACCACCATCAAACCGGTTGTATCTTTATCAAGACGATGGACAATTCCCGCGCGTGGAACATCCATAATGGCTGGATAATGATGCAATAGCGCATTTAACACAGTTCCATCAGGATTTCCCGCTCCAGGATGAACCACGAAATCCCGTGGTTTGTTAATCACCAGAATATCATCGTCTTCATAAACAATATCGAGCGGCAGATTCTGAGGTTCCCAGCGTTGCTCTTCTTCGATCTCAGCGTCGATAGCGACCCGTTCGCCGCCTAAGACTTTTTCTTTGGGTTTGTCGACGATCGTGCCGTTGACACTGACGCGACGGTTAAGGATCCATTCTTTTATGCGAGAACGTGAATAATCAGGGAACAATTCTGCCAAAGTCTGATCTAAGCGTTGTCCGAGTTGTGCTTCGGATACCGTTGCGGTGAGTTGAACTTGTTGTGCCATATACAGCTTCTTCGTTAACGTTGGGTTTTCACGGCGATGCCGTTTAATATAATGTGCTATCGTACCTGGTCATTACCGGGAGCTATACGGACAGCTTCCGCCATAACATTTTGAGGATAATCATTTCGTCATGACGCGTATGAAACATCTGGTGGCTGCTGCCACACTGAGCCTGGCCCTTGTAGGCTGTTCCGGCTCTAATGACGCGGTACCGGACAGCCCGCCTTCTGAAATTTACGCCACAGCGCAGCAAAAGCTGCAGGACGGTAACTTTAAAGCGGCGATTAAGCAACTGGAAGCGCTGGATAATCGTTATCCGTTCGGTCCTTATTCACAGCAGGTTCAGCTGGATTTGATCTACGCGTATTACAAAAATGCCGATCTGCCGTTAGCACAGGCGGCAATTGCTCGCTTTACGCGCCTGAATCCTACTCATCCGAACATTGACTATGTCATCTATATGAAAGGCCTGACGGATATGGCGCTGGACGATTCGGCGCTGCAGGGCTTCTTTGGTATTGATCGCTCCGATCGCGATCCAACCCATGCTCGTGATGCATTCCGTGATTTCTCGCAGCTATTACGCAGTTATCCGAACAGCCAGTATGCAGGCGATGCACAAAAACGTCTGGTTTATCTGAAAGACCGTTTAGCAAAATATGAACTGTCCGTGGCGCAATTCTATACTAAGCGCGAGGCGTATGTCGCGGTTGTTAACCGGGTTGAAGGTATGATGCGTGATTATCCCGATACCCAGGCAACACACGATGCGCTACCGCTGATGGAAAATGCCTATCGTCATCTGCAACTTACCACTGAAGCAGATAAAGTCGCGAAAATCATTGCAGCAAACAAAACCAGCTGATTTGCATTTTCATAGTAAAATAAAAAAAGCAGCCGTATCAGACTGCTTTTTTTATGCTCAGCGATCCATTAAAAATAAAGACTTTCCGCTGATCTAACCCATCAACAATGCGCCATTATTCATGATGCTTCAAGCTTTTTGGCCCGCTTTCCCGGCCTTTCTCACAAATAATCGGCCTTGACAAAAAATGACATTTTTTCGTGATAAAGATCAAACATTTTGCATTTGTTCGCGCTATGCTGGTCCTACCATGACGGAAATGACAGAGAGGTAAGAACTATGATTCTCAACATTACCAGCAAACAAATGGAAATCACTGCGGCTATCCGTGACCATGTCGAAGACCGTCTCGCCAAGTTAGAAAGGTGGCAAACTGACCTGATTAATCCCCATATCGTCTTATCTAAAGAACCAAAAGAATTCGTCGCTGACGCTACTATCAATACGCCAAACGGAACTTTAGTCGCCAGCGCAAAGCACGTCGATATGTACACCGCAATAAATGATTTGATTGCTAAGCTCGAACGCCAACTTAACAAAGTGCAGCACAAATCAGAGGCTCGCCGCGCAACAAGCAGTGTTAAAGATTTCATACCGGCCAGCTAAACGCTTAATGAGATTAACGCGCCTGCGGGCGCGTTTTTTATTGACAGCTTTAAATCAGTGCGGTTACTCTCAGGTCACTTTATTTGCGGAAACTTCCATGAAACAACATTCGTTTTTCTTCGCTTTCTTTTTTACCTTCCCCTGACTGGGAGGCAATTCGTCATGTGAAAACGAAAGCGAAGACGAACAACAAAGCCTCCCAAACGGGAGGCTTTTTTATTGGACAGCTTACAGGTGAGCCTTATGAATCCCGATAATCCTTTACTGGCGTTGCGTGACGAAATTAGTGCGGTCGATGAAAAATTACTAACGCTGTTAGCCGAACGCCGTTCGCTTGCGGTTGAAGTCGCTCAGGCCAAGCTGGAAACGCACCGCCCAATCCGTGACGTTGAACGCGAACGCGCCTTGCTGGAGCATTTAATTGTCTTAGGCAAAAAGCATCACTTAGATGCGCATTATATTACGCGCCTGTTTCAACTGGTGATTGAAGATTCAGTCTTAACCCAGCAAGCATTGCTGCAAAAGAATTTAAACCATCCCCATGCTCACGCTGCACGTATTGCCTTCCTGGGTCCGAAGGGATCATATTCTCACCTTGCCGCCCGTAAATACGCTGCGCGTCATTTTGACAATATGGTGGAAAGCGGCTGCCTGAAGTTTCACGATATTATTAAACAGGTTGAAAATGGCCTGGCCGATTACGCTGTATTACCGATTGAAAACACTAGTTCAGGTTCGATCAATGATGTTTACGACTTGCTACAGCAAACAAGCTTATCGATTGTAGGCGAGCTGACTTTGCCTATCGAGCATTGTGTTTTGATCCATGGCTCGACCGATCTGCAACAGATTGAAACGGTTTACAGCCATCCTCAGCCTTTTCAGCAATGCAGTCAGTTCATCAATCGCTTCCCGCACTGGAAAATTGAGTACACCGAAAGTACCGCCGCCGCAATGGAAAAGGTTGCCGCACTGAACTCACCAAAAGCCGCGGCTTTAGGCAGCGAAGCCGGTGGAGAGCTGTACCAACTGCAGGTTCTTGAGCGCAATCTGGCCAATCAGCAACAAAACCATACTCGCTTTATTGTACTGGCACGTAAAGCTATTGAAGTTTCGGATCAGGTTCCAGCAAAAACCACGCTTATTATGGCCACAGGCCAACAAGCTGGCGCTTTAGTAGACGCTCTGCTGGTTCTGCGTCAGCATAATTTGATCATGAGTAAGCTGGAATCACGCCCTATTAATGGGAATCCCTGGGAAGAGATGTTTTATATTGATGTACAAGGGAATCTGCAGTCAGAAAGGATGCAGCAGGCTTTACAAGAATTAAAGGCGATGACGCGTTCAATGAAAGTTTTGGGCTGCTATCCAGGCGAAAATATTATCCCGGTCCAACCGGGCGAATAAAGAAAAGGCATCCGATGGGATGCCTTTTTGCTTTTATTGACGGCTGTCGTTGGCCGAGCGTAACAGACTGCGGCTTTCCACCAGGAAGCGTTTGGCATGATCGCCAAACCAGTTTTCAACCCGCCTGAAGCTGTCAATAAAGGTTTGTTTATCCCCTTGTTCCAGCAAAGCTATCGCTTCACCAAAACGCTGATAGTAACGTTTGATCAATGCCAGGTTACTTTCAGAGGACATAATGATGTCAGCGTATAGCTGAGGATCCTGGGCAAAAAAGCGTCCGACCATTGCCAGTTCCAGCCGATAGATTGGCGACGACAACGCCAGCAACTGGTCGAGATTGACATTTTCTTCGGCTAAATGCAGCCCATACGCGAAAGTCGCAAAATGCCGCAACGCCTGAATAAAGGCCATGTTTTGGTCGTGTTCTACCGCGCTAATGCGATGCATACGCGCGCCCCAAACCTGAATCTGTTCAAGGAACCATTGATATGCTTCTGGCTGGCGACCATCGCACCACACCACAACCTGCTTCGCCAGACTACAACTATCTGGTCCAAACATCGGATGCAGGCCGAGTACCGGGCCATTATGCGCCGCGAGCATTGCCTGTAGCGGACGATTTTTTACCGAAGCTATATCAACTAAAATGCAGTCTTCTGGTAGCGGCGGCAATTGCGCTATTACCTGCTCAGTTAAATGAATAGGCACGCTAACAATCACCATACCGGCGTCGCTCAGCAGTGGCCCGGCTTGCTCCCAGTCATCCTTATCCAACGTTTTAACGGTGTAACCCGACAGGGTCAGCATCTTTTTAAACAGCTTTCCCATCTGCCCATTTCCGCCAATAATTACCACGGGTCGTAACTCAGGGCATAGCGTTTTAAAGCCTTTATCATTTTCGCTGGTATAGGATTCACGCATCACGCGACGCAATATATCCTCGATCAAATCAGGCGGTACACCTAAGGCTTCAGCTTCCTTACGGCGCGATGCCAGCATTGAAGCTTCACGCTCAGGTACATAAATAGGTAAACCATAACGGCTTTTTACTTCACCTACTTCAGCTACCAGCTCAAGCCGCTTCGCCAGCAGATCGAGCAGCGCCTTGTCTACATTGTCTATTTGATCGCGTAACGCAGTCAGTTCAGCCACCATTACTTATTACACCTCGTGTGACAGACGCGCCGACAGCACACCTTGCAGATCCTGATGAATATCGCGCAGCAGTGTTTCAGTCACTTCCCAGTTAATGCAGGCATCCGTGACAGAAACACCGTATTTCATTTCACTGCGTGGTTGCTCAGAGGACTGATTCCCTTCATTGATATGGCTTTCCAGCATCAAACCAATAATTGAATGGTTACCATCTTTTATCTGAGCGATAGCGGATTCAGCTACACCGGGCTGGCGGCGGAAGTCTTTATTAGAATTGCCATGACTGCAATCTATCATTAAGGCTGGACGCAGTCCCGCCTTGCGCATCTCTTTTTCGCATTGCGCGACCTCTTCCGGCCCGTAATTAGGCGCTTTTCCGCCACGTAAAATCACATGCCCATCCGGATTACCCTGAGTTTGCAGTAAGCAGACCTGCCCGGCCTGATTAATACCAACAAAGCGATGCGGCATTGCGGCAGCGCGCATGGCATTAATAGCGGTGCCAAGGCTGCCATCGGTCCCGTTTTTAAAACCAACCGGCATGGAAAGTCCGGACGCCATTTCACGGTGAGTTTGTGATTCCGTGGTACGCGCACCAATCGCTGACCAACTGAACAGATCGCCTAAATATTGTGGGCTGTTAGGATCAAGCGCTTCCGTTGCAAGCGGCAATCCC
The DNA here is from genome assembly GCF_014946725.1 of Mixta mediterraneensis. Classification (GTDB taxonomy): domain Bacteria; phylum Pseudomonadota; class Gammaproteobacteria; order Enterobacterales; family Enterobacteriaceae; genus Pantoea; species Pantoea mediterraneensis. The sequence goes on along the minus strand of NZ_JACFXY010000003.1, from coordinate 179,183 downwards.
ATCTCCACCAGATTAACCAGCAACTGACGCGCGCTGTGCAAACCCGCTTCCATATCAAATGAGTTGTCCATATAAGGATCGTTGATTAACCCTTTCCAGCCGACAGTGGTCCGTGGTTTTTCAAAGTAGACGCGCATAACGAGATACAGTTGATCCTTCAGCTGTTCAGAAAGGATTTGCAAACGACGAGCGTAATCAAGGGCAGCTTCCGTATCATGAATTGAACAAGGCCCGCACACCACTAACAGGCGCGGATCGCGGCCAGCAATGATGTCAGAAATAGTCTGCCGAGAAGCCGCAACTTGCGCTTCCTGCTGAGCGGTCAGCGGAAATTTAGCTTTCATCTCTTCCGGTGTGATCAACACTTGTTCATCGGCGATATGCACATTGTTCAGCGCGTCTTTTTGCATGATTACGATCCTTTTTACTCGTTAATGCGGTCATAAGATCCTGATGAAGGATGCGCACACTGTATCACATAGCGTACAACTTGCAATTAAACTGTACATATTAATTACCAACAAGAAATAAACACCTCATTATTTTAATTTTTTACCTTTAATATCATTTAAATAAATACAAAAATGAGAATTACACACTCGAACCTAAGTGTACCAATAACTTTACATTAAAGGCATTTACATTTTTAGAGTCGCGCTAATAGAATTTAACTTATTGCTTTAACGGGAAAGATAAAAATGCAGCCGCTCTATTCTGAGATCAATTTGCGTCCCTTTCATGCGGTTGATGTTTCTGCATTTACGGCCGCAGTAAACGATTCACTTGATACTCTGTTACCCTGGATGGTTTGGGCTCACGAGAATTATCAGGAGCATGAAGCGGCCAGCTGGATAAACTTTACCCAGCTACAAAGAGAAAAAGGCGAGGCGGAAGAATTCGCCATTGTCGATGAACACAATAGGTTATTAGGTGCCGCAGGTATTCGGTTCGCGCGTCGTCCCTGTGAATTGAGTGCCTTAGGATATTGGATACGCAGCGATGCTCAACGCAATGGCATAGCCAGTCGCGCAGTGAACCTGCTGCTCAAATCAGGATTTAACCGCCCGGAAATAAACGTTATCGAGATCCTTGCGGCAGAAGAAAACAGAGCAAGCAGAAAAGTAGCAGAGAAGTGTGGCGGACATTTTATTGGTTGTCGCTATGGACTCATCATTTTGGACAGCAGGCCGGTAAATACTGCGATCTACCATTTTTCTCGCCCATGCGAAGGACACGAAGTGTAATCCGCTATTTCAGCGAGTAAAATTGCCTGGCATGTTCTGTGTATCGTCTCAATGGTGTAGGCATTTTTGTCAGAACATGTGTAAAAAAAGGGCTGGCATCACGCCAACCCCTTGTTTGCTATTAACTTTTAGATGTCGCGTTAGCGATACCTTAGTTAAGACGCTCTTTAATACGAGCAGACTTACCAGTACGCTCACGCAGGTAGTACAGTTTGGCTTTACGTACAGCGCCACGACGTTTAACAGTGATACTGTCAATTACCGGTGAGTGAGTCTGGAAAACACGCTCAACGCCTTCGCCGTTAGAAATTTTGCGAACAGTGAATGCAGAGTGCAGACCGCGGTTACGAATAGCGATAACCACGCCCTCGAATGCCTGCAGACGTTTTTTAGAACCTTCAACGACCCATACTTTCACTTCCACGGTATCACCCGGACGGAAGGAAGGTACGTCCTGTTTCATCTGCTCTTGTTCAATTTGCTTAATAATGTTGCTCATAATTAAATCTCTTATCCTGGGTAAACTGATAGTCAGGGAAGATCACTCTTCCACATCATCATTTTGCTGCTGCTGGAACTCCCGTTTGAATTCCTTTAGCAACCTTGCTTGCTCTTCAGTCAGAGCCAGGTTTTCCAGAAGTTCAGGTCTTCTTAGCCAGGTACGGCCTAGCGACTGTTTCAGGCGCCAACGGCGAATATCAGCATGGTTGCCAGACAGTAACACTGCCGGGACCTCCATCCCTTCTAACACTTCAGGTCGGGTGTAATGTGGACAGTCCAGCAAACCTTCTGAGAACGAATCCTCATCGGCTGACGCTTGCTTGCCCAGCACGCCAGGAATAAACCGGGCGACCGAATCAATCAATGTCATTGCTGGTAGTTCCCCACCGCTGAGTACGTAATCGCCGATTGACCACTCTTCATCAATTTCGGTTTGGATTACGCGCTCATCAATCCCTTCATAACGACCGCAGACAAGAATCAACTTGTTCCGTGTCGCCAGTTCGCAAACGCCCTGTTGATCAAGTTTACGACCCTGAGGTGAAAGATAAATCACCCTGGCTCCGTCTCCCGCCGCTGCTTTCGCTGCGGAGATGGCGTCCCGTAAAGGTTGCACCATCATCAGCATTCCCGGTCCGCCGCCGTAAGGACGATCGTCCACGGTACGGTGCCGGTCAAGCGCGAAATCACGTGGACTCCAGCTTTGAATGCTGAGCAGGCCATTTTTTACTGCCCGGCCAGTTACCCCGTAATCGGTAATAGCGCGAAACATTTCTGGAAACAGGCTAATAACACCAATCCACATTGTATTCGCCGTTACGTTACCGTTTGATTCGGAGATCAAAAACCAGGATCCCAGTCTACTTCAATGAGGCCAGTAGTGAGATCGACTTTCTTGATAACCTGTTCATCAAGAAACGGAATTAACCGCTCCTGTACACCGAATGCATCTTTCAGGTTTGCCTTAACGACAAGTACGTCGTTCGAGCCGGTTTCCATCAAATCAACGACTTTTCCCATCTCGTAGCCGTCGAGGTTAACTACCCGGCAATCCATAAGGTCTTTCCAGTAGTAGTCACCGTTCTCTAGCGCTGGCAACTGCGTCGAATCGGCCTGAATTTCGCAATTGGTTAATTGCGCTGCCGCATCCCGATCGTCAATGCCTTTGACTTTGATAATCAGGTCCTGATTGTGGTGCTTCCAACCTTCCAGCTCGACCTGCTGCCATTTACCGGCACGCTGGATAATCCAGGGTTGGTAGTCGAAGATACTTTCGGCGTCTTCAGTGGAGGAAAACACTTTGAGCCAACCGCGGATGCCGTATGCGGCCCCCATTTTACCCAAAACGATGAGATTAACAGGAAGCGTTGCGGCAAGTTGTTTGCTCATGCTCACCACCGTGACAGATTAAGCTGCTTTCTTTGCTTCTTTGATCAGCGCGTTAACGCGATCAGAAAGCGTTGCGCCCTGGCCAACCCAGTGCTCGATGCGATCCAGATCCAGACGCAGACTTTCAGCCTGACCAGAAGCGATCGGGTTGAAGAAACCTACGCGCTCAATGAAACGACCATTGCGTGCATTACGGCTGTCAGTGACGACGACCTGATAGAACGGACGCTTTTTCGCGCCGTGACGTGCCAAACGAATTGTTACCATAACATCCTCTTCAGTTAATAAAACACCCGGCCCCCATCGAGGAACGGGGTCCGGGTGCTGTATAAAAAGCCCGAAAATTTTACACATTTTGGCGCAAAAAGCAACCTAATAGCACTTCTTTCCGGCTTTTTTGTGGAACGGTTAACGTCCCGGGAAACCTGGCGGCATCATACCTTTCATACCGCGCATCATTTTTGCCATGCCGCCCTTCTTCATCTTTTTCATCATGCGCTGCATGTCATCGAACTGTTTAAGTAAACGATTAACGTCCTGTACCTGCATGCCTGACCCCGTCGCAATACGGCGTTTGCGTGAGCCTTTGATGATTTCTGGCTTTTCGCGCTCTTTGCGCGTCATCGAATTAATAATGGCTTCCATGCGCACCAGGACTTTATCATCCATTTGCGATTTAACATTATCCGGCAGTTGGCCCATGCCAGGCAGCTTACCCATCAGGCTCGCCATGCCGCCCATGTTGCGCATCTGCTTTAACTGCTCAAGAAAATCGTTAAGATCGAAACCGTCGCCGGTTTTTAATTTCTTCGCCAGCTTTTCAGCCTGATCGCGATCGACTTTGCTTTCAATATCTTCAATCAGCGACAGCACGTCGCCCATGCCGAGAATGCGTGACGCAATACGTTCCGGATAGAAAGGCTCCAGCGCTTCGGTCTTTTCACCGACCCCCATAAATTTAATGGGTTTGCCCGTAATATGACGAATTGACAGCGCCGCCCCGCCGCGTGCATCACCGTCGACTTTGGTCAGGATCACGCCCGTTAAGGGCAATGCTTCGTTAAAAACTCTCGCGGTATTAGCCGCATCCTGACCGGTCATCGCGTCGACAACAAACAGCGTTTCAACCGGTTTGATCGCGGCATGAACCTGTTTGATTTCGTCCATCATCGCTTCATCAACGTGCAAACGGCCAGCAGTATCGACCAGCAACACATCGTAAAACTTCAGTTGGGCTTCTTTTAGGGCATTATTGACGATGTCTACCGGCTTTTGGCTCAGATCGGACGGACAGAAATCCACCCCCACTTGCTGTGCCAGCGTTTCAAGCTGTTTAATTGCAGCCGGACGATAAACGTCAGCAGAAACAACCAAAACCTTTTTCTTATGCTTTTCACGCAGAAATTTCCCCAGTTTACCGACGCTGGTAGTTTTACCTGCACCTTGTAAACCGGCCATCAGCACGACCGCAGGAGGTTGTGCGGCTAAATCCAGCGCATTGTTTTCCGCCCCCATCGCTGCAACCAGTTCGTTGCGAACGATTTTGATGAATTCCTGGCCCGGCGTCAGGCTTTTATTAACGTCATGGCCAACCGCGCTCTCTTTTACGCGGTTAATGAAGTCGCGCACTACCGGCAGCGCAACGTCAGCTTCGAGCAACGCCATGCGAACTTCACGCAGCGTGTCTTTAATGTTTTCTTCGGTCAGCCTTCCGCGGCCACTGATATTGCGAAGGGTTTGCGACAAACGATCGGTTAAATTATCAAACATTTTCTCTCACTTAAAAAATCGCGAGGCGCCTGATCGGCAGAATGCGGCGGATTATAACACGAAGCATCAGCGATCTCTGCAATTGCCCCTCAGATCGTTTGGAGCCTGCTGTCGCTGGCGTTATACTGCTTTTTTCTTTATATCCGACCGATACCTGAAAGGATCTATGTCCGTTTTCGCGATTGTGGCCCTGTTCGCCTACTCCCTGAGCCTTGCACTGATCATTCCCAGCCTGTTAAAACGTAACAGCGGCTGGCGGCGGATGGCGGTGCTTTCTGCCTGCGTGGCGCTGATTACTCATGCTGTAGCGTTACAGCAACGCATTTTTGCCGTCGACGGCGGACAAAATTTAAGTCTGCTAAACATCGGATCTATGGTCAGTTTATTGATTTGCGCCATTATGACCATTGTCGCATCGCGCAATCGCGGTTGGCTGCTCTTACCCATTGTTTATAGTTTCGCGTTAATCAACCTCGCCTTTGCGACCTTTGTTCCTAACGCGTTTATTACCCATCTTGAAACCACGCCGGGAATGATGATTCACATTGGCCTGTCGTTGTTTGCCTATGCCACGTTGATCATCGCGGCGCTTTATGCGCTACAGTTGGCCTGGATCGATTATCAGTTAAAAAATAAAAAACTGGCTTTTACGCAAGATATGCCGCCACTGCTGACTATTGAGCGCAAGATGTTTCATATTACCCAGGTCGGCGTCGTACTGTTGACGCTGGTGTTGTGCACCGGCCTGTTTTATATGCATGACCTGTTTAGCGCCGAGAATGTAGATAAAGCGGTGCTTTCCATCATTGCCTGGTTCGTCTACATCGTTCTGCTCTGGGGTCATTATCACGAGGGCTGGCGCGGTCGTCGCGTAGTGTGGTTTAACTGTAGCGGTGCGTTACTGCTAACCATGGCTTACTTCGGCAGCCGCGTTTTACAGCATCTGCTCACCCATACCGTTCATTAATTAAGGAAGTTCTGCGTTGGAACATGTTTCAACCACCACGTTGATTATTACGTTGATTATTATGGTGCTGGTTTCGGCTTATTTTTCAGGTTCCGAAACCGGCATGATGACACTTAACCGCTATAAGCTGCGTCATCAGGCAAAAAGCGGTCATCGCGGCGCGCGTCGCGTCGAAAAATTATTGCGCCGCCCTGATCGCCTGATTAGCCTGGTGTTAATAGGCAATAATCTGGTTAATATCCTCGCGTCTGCGCTTGCGACTATTGTGGGGATGCGCCTGTATGGCGATGCCGGTGTGGCCATTGCCACCGGCGTACTGACATTTATCGTATTGGTGTTCTCTGAAGTGCTGCCCAAAACCATTGCCGCGCTGTATCCAGAAAAAGTCGCTTATCCCAGTAGCGTACTACTTGGGCCATTACAATATGTCATGCTGCCACTGGTCTGGTTGTTAAACACCATCACGCATATTCTGATGCGCATAGTGGGTATTAAAACTGAAGGTTCAATCAGCTCAGCATTAAGCAAAGAAGAGCTGCGTACCATCGTTTATGAGTCACGCAGCCTGATGTCACGTCGTAATCAGGATATGCTGCTTTCCGTGCTTGATCTGGAAAAAGTCAGCGTTGACGACATCATGGTGCCGCGCAATGAGATCGTCGGCATCAACATCAACGATGACTGGAAATCGGTGGTGCGTCAGCTTAGCCATTCGCCGCATGGGCGTATCGTGCTATTTCGCGACTCGCTGGATGATTGCGTTGGCATGCTGCGCGTGCGCGAAGCCTGGCGCATGATGACTGAGAAAAAAGAGTTCAATAAAGAGACATTGCTGCGCGCTGCTGATGAAATTTATTATGTGCCTGAAGGCACGCCATTAAATACCCAACTGGTTAAATTTCAGCGCAACAAGAAGAAGGTCGGTTTGGTGGTGGACGAGTATGGCGATATAAAGGGCTTACTCACCATTGAAGACATTCTGGAAGAGATTGTTGGCGATTTCACCACTTCAATGTCGCCTTCGCTGGCAGAAGAAGTCATGCCGCAAAATGATGGTTCAGTGTTAATCGAAGGTAGCGCCAACGTGCGTGAAATAAACAAAGCTTTTAACTGGCATCTTCCTGAAGAAGAAGCGCGCACCATCAATGGCATGCTCCTGGAAGCGCTGGAAGAAATTCCTGAAGTAAACACGTGTATTCAAATTAGCTGTATTAGTCGCGACTTGATCTGACACTGGACCTTGAAAGGTTGAGAGTTACCGGTTTTGATATGGGTGTCTAATCCTTATACAAAACACGAGGTAACTCTCATGCTTCATACTAACAATCCCATCATCAAACACAAAGCCGGCCTGCTCAATCTGGCCGAAGAACTCGGTAACGTATCAAAAGCCTGTAAAATCATGGCGGTGTCACGCGACACATTCTACCGCTACCAGGAGCTAGCTGAAGAAGGCGGCATTGACGCGCTGGTTAATCAAAACCGTCGGGTACCCAACCTGAAGAATCGGGCCGATGAAGCCACTGAACGGGCGGTTGTTGAGTACGCCGTTGAGTTCCCGGCCCACGGTCAGCACCGGACCAGTAATGAGCTGCGTAAAAAAGGCGTGTTTATCTCCGGCAGCGGCGTGCGCTCCATCTGGCAACGACATGACCTGGAGAACTTCCGTAAGCGGCTGAAGGCGCTTACGGAAAAGGTCGCCAGAGAAGGCATTGTGCTTACCGATGCTCAAATCGCCGCACTGGAGAAGAAGGTGCACGATGACGAAGCCTGCGGTGAAATCGAAACGGCTCACCCGGGTTATCTGGGGTCGCAGGACACCTTCTACGTTGGGAATCTGAAAGGCGTTGGCCGCATCTACCAGCAGACGTTCGTGGATACGTACTCGAAAATGGCTCACTGCAAGCTGTATACGAGTAAAACGCCGATCACTGCAGCCGACCTGCTTAATGATCGGGTACTGCCGTTCTATGAGGCTCAGGGGCTGCCGATGCTGAGAATACTGACCGACAGGGGCACAGAGTACTGCGGTAAAGTAGAGCAACATGATTATCAGCTGTATCTGGCCATCAACGATATCGACCATACGAAAACGAAAGCGATGTCCCCGCAGACGAACGGTATCTGCGAGCGCTTCCATAAAACCATTTTGCAGGAGTTTTATCAGGTTACGTTCCGCAAGAAGCTATATGCAGACCTGGAGAGCCTGCAAATGGATCTGGACAACTGGTTGTGGCATTACAATAATGAGCGAACTCATCAGGGGAAAATGTGCTGCGGGCGTACGCCAATGGCCACGTTACTTGATGGAAAACGGGTCTGGGCAGAAAAGAATCTGAACCAGATTTAATCTGACAGACACCTGTATAAATAACCGGTAACTGTCAGATCAGGTCTGAGCTAGTACAAATTAGCCACTACAACATCGATATTCTGGATGTGCAGGACAACATGGTCAAACAGGTAAGAATTACGCCGCAGACGCCGTTACAATCCTCTATTGGCTCCTGATATTTACAAAAAACGCCGCTAAAAAGCGGCGTTTTACTTTGTCGTTAACGGCAAAAACTAGATGTGCAGTTCTTGCAGTTTCTCTTTAGGGAGTTTCAACTCTTCGTTGTGGTTCACACCAATATCATGCGCCAGAACATTGCGGGCAATTTGCTGCGCTTCTTCTAACGAGTGGAGCTTATAGCTACCACATTGATATTCATTCAGTTCTGGGATCTGATTCTGATCTTTAACCTTCAGGACATCTTCCATCGCACCTTTCCAGGCTTTGGCGACACGCTGTTCATCTGGCGTACCGATCAGGCTCATGTAGAAACCGGTGCGGCAACCCATTGGCGAAATGTCGACAATCTCAACGCCTTCGCCATTGAGGTGGTCGCGCATGAATCCCGCAAAAAGATGTTCAAGCGTATGAATACCGCGTTCAGTAAGAATATCAATATTGGGTCGGCAGAAACGCAGGTCAAAAACAGTAATCGTATCGCCATGCGGCGTCTTCATGGTCTTAGCAACACGCACTGCGGGCGCGGCCATGATGGTATGATCAACAGTAAAACTATCCAGTAGTGGCATTACGTTGCCTCCTGTTCTGAGAATTTTTTTAAAACGATGAAACTTTTCTGTTCGCCCAACGTCTGAATATATGAAAGACGCGCATTTGTTATCATCATCCCTGACAACAGAGATGTTAATTTGGCCACATTGATGTGGCCTTTTTCTTTTCTACCCTTCCCGGCTGGCCAGATAAGTTTCGAAATCCAACGCATCACTCGCTTCAAGCTGCTGCTGTGCCGCCACAGATTCCTGCGCCTGACGCGTGAAATCGTCTTCCTTCAGCACTTCTAGCGGCTCTTCACACAGCAAATGGCGATATTGCTCTGCCAGTGCCACGCCGGTTCCGGTTAAACCGTTTTCCTTCATCGCGTGAAGGATGCGCGCCGAATAGGTTAGCTCAGGATCGTCAAACGACGCCACCAGTTGATCGCAAACTTGTTGATATTGCGTGCTGGCCTGGTTGCTGTCTAACGTCTCAGCGACACGGCGCAGATCGGCAAAGAGTGTTTTTCCTACTTCCTGTAGCGAATGTTCTGCTTCACCACATCCCACCGCAATTTTTTGACCGGGCTTACGCCCTTCTAATACGACGCGGTTCCAGTTTTTGCGGGTGCATTGCAACTCTTCAGCGCTCATCTCAGGCGCATCTGCCAATGTACACCAGATTAAAAACAGGTCGAGGAACCGCACCTGGTTTTCATCAACGCCAATTGCGGAGAACGGATTAATATCAAGCGAACGCACTTCAATATATTCAATGCCGCCACGCAATAACGCGTCCGATGGCGCTTCGCCAGAACGCGTAACGCGTTTCGGACGGATCGGTGCGTATAACTCGTTTTCAATTTGCAGCACATTCGTATTGAGCTGAAGCCAGTTGCCGTCGGCATCTTTAATGCCCATGTTCGCAAACTCTTCTGACGGCGTTTTAATCGCCTTTTTAAGAGCGGAAACATAGCCATCCAGAGAGTTGAAGGTAATGCCAAGTGAACTTTGCGATTTATTGGTATAGCCCAGATCGCTCAAGCGTAGCGAGGTCGCATACGGTAGCCATAGCATCCCTTCCCCGTTAGTTTCAAACGGTAGCGCGCTTTCACGACCCTGCAGAAAGCCCGAACAAATAGCTGGCGAGGCACCAAACAGATAAGGAATAACCCAGCCAAAGCGATAATAGTTACGGATTAACCGCAGATAGCCTGCAGAAATTGTTTCTTTACCGCTTTCTATATCCTTCACATCCGCCCATTCTTGCCAGAACGACAGCGGTAACGAAAAGTTGTAGTGAATACCTGAGATGGTTTGCATCAGCGCACCATAACGATTTTTCAGCCCTTCACGATAAAGCGTTTTCATCCGGCCGATATTTGAATTGCCGTATTGCGCCAGTTCAATCTTGTTTGCGTCTTCAATAACGCACGGCATACTGAACGGCCACATACGCTCTTCACCTAGCTCACGCGCAACGTGACGATGGATGTCGCGCAGGAAAGCCAGCATATGGTCGATATTTTTATCAACCGGCGTAATGAATTCAAGCAGCGTTTCAGCGAAATCGGTAGTAATCCAGTCATGCTTTAATGCAGAACCTAATGACAGCGGATGACCACTTTCCGCAAGGTGACCATTGGGTTGTACACGCAATGTTTCACGTTCGATGCCACGTCCAATGCCTTTCAAAGCATTAGGATGCGCCTCCAGCCAGGAGAGCGCTTTAGATACATCCGGGATCACATTAACCTCCCGCTGTGAGAATAATTTATTTTTGTTCAGCATAATGTTAACCGTAGCCTCGAATCTGTGCGAATCAATGCCACCATTGCATGCTCTGTAATGTGGCGGTCGCGATAACGATATAACGCAGCGTTTTACCGACAGCGAGAAACAAAGTTGCCGGGAGCCAGGCGAAGCGTAACCAGCCTGCGAGAACGCAGAGCAGATCCCCTACTACCGGCAACCAACTAAACAACAGCGCTGCAGGCCCCAATCGGTGCAACCACGTTATTGCTGTGTCATGCCATCGCCCCTGACGTTTTAACGGCAGTAAGCGACCAATAAAAATGTTGGTTAAGCCGCCCAGGGTGTTTCCCAACGATGCGGCCACAACCAACCCATAAACTGATATTTTTTGAGCAATCAGTAAAGCAATCAGCAGTGCTTCAGAACTTCCCGGTAAAAGCGTCGCGCTTAAAAAACTGCTGCCAAACATAGAGGCGTAAGCAAGAATTGCACTCACAGTAAGCGAACGTCAACCACGTCCATACCGGCGGCTTTTGCCGCCTGCACGCCAAAATCAGCGTCTTCGAAAACAACGCAACGTTTCGGAGCGACACCCATGAGTTCAGCACAACGTAAAAAAGTATCTGGCTCGGGTTTATGACGCTGCACATCATCAGCACCAACTACCGCCGTAAATAGCTCACGTACGCCCAGTTGATTTAATAGCGCCTCGGCCATGCTGTGCTCACTACCCGTCCCGACGGCCATTGGGCGACGTCCGTTATAGGCTTTAACCACGTCCATTAAAGGAAGCGGGTGCACGTTTTCTAATAACATAGCTTTGACGGCAGCGGTTTTCTCGGCCGCAAGAAGATGAGGGTCGTGAGACGATCGATTCGTTTCAATAATGAACTGCGCAAGTCGCCAGGTCGGCGCACCGTTGAAACCAACCATTCGTGCTTCATCCAGCGTTAATCCATAACGCGCCAGTACCTGATGCCACGCTTTTCGATGTGTCGGCTCGGTATCAAGAATGGTGCCGTCCATATCGAAAATCAGGGCGTCGTATTGATCGTACATTGTCACTCCGGACCTTCAACAAATGAGACATTACTTTAGCCTAATGCGCACAGGTTGTCGCCAGGGGGGATGAACAGCAAATGCTTTGAAAGCATTAGCATTTTTACTTTTCAGAAAAAGGTGATCGGATGAAACCCGGTATAACTGCGTGGAATTACTGCGTTTTTTAACAAGCCGGGAGTGGGGAAAAGAAAAGCTGAAACGATGGGAATGTCAGGGGGGAGATGATGTTGAACAGGGGTTAGGTATGCAAGCGGTAAAAATTTGAAGCGGATTTGCGGGCTTAAAATGGTGCATCCGGGAGGATTCGAACCTCCGACCGCTCGGTTCGTAGCCGAGTACTCTATCCAGCTGAGCTACGGATGCATTTAAAAATTCTTGTACAACACAGGGTGCTAACTACTCACCAAGAAAGGAACTGCTCGTTCACTTTAAATCACGTTCTAACTCATTTTCCGATGGTGCATCCGGGAGGATTCGAACCTCCGACCGCTCGGTTCGTAGCCGAGTACTCTATCCAGCTGAGCTACGGATGCATCGGAAATGGCGGTGAGGGAGGGATTCGAACCCTCGATACAGCTTTTGACCGTATACTCCCTTAGCAGGGGAGCGCCTTCAGCCTCTCGGCCACCTCACCTTACGCGTTCTTACGAACTGTGCTTCTGAACTTTGTTTCCGCTCATCGGCACTGCGTGGCGCACATATTACTTTCCCGCACTTATAAGTCAAACCCTTTTTTTTCACTACGCGCCTGATCGAACAAATGACAGGCAATTGGAACAAAATGACGGCAAAAAGAGTGAAGAATCAACAAAGAAAGAGGCGTGTCGTTTAAAAAAAGGAATGCAGAGAAGGGAAAGAAAAGAAGCTTTAGATAAAAGCGGTAGCGCCTCGCAGAAATGCGAGACGCTGAATCCGTTAAACGCTCGTTTGTTGCGTTTTTTCGGCCTGGATGCGCTGATAAATTTCTTCGCGATGCACAGACACTTCTTTCGGTGCATTTACACCGATACGAACCTGGTTACCTTTAACACCCAGCACCGTTACAGTCACCTCATCGCCAATCATGAGGGTTTCACCAACTCGACGAGTTAGAATAAGCATTCTTTGCTCCTTGAAAGATTAAAAGAGTCGGGCTTGTACGGCTTCCCGGCATTATCCATCATTAAACGCTGAACATAGACTATGTCAAATACACCAATGTACATCCATGCGCCAATACATTCTGCTGATAGTTAGTTTAGCCGAAATACACTGCATCAACCTGACTTTGTCATTAGCTACTGTGCATCGAATGAAAAAGCGCCGGAACAGCAGTTCTGACGCTTGTTACGATACTTTGTTTTATTCATTACAAACGGCTGGAAACCCAGGCTTCAACCCCTGCCAGTGCACTTTTCAGCGCCCCGGCATCAGTACCACCCGCCTGTGCCATATCAGGTCGACCGCCGCCTTTGCCACCCACCTGCTGCGCCAGTTCTGCGATCAGTTCACCCGCCTTAACGCGATCGGTTAAATCTTTAGTTACCCCAGCAATGAGCGAGACTTTACCTTCCGCTACCGTCGCCAATACAATCACTGCTGAACCCAGCTGGTTTTTCAAATCATCAACCATGGTGCGCAGCATTTTAGGCTCGATATTACTCATTTCGCTAATCAGCAGCTTCGCTCCTTTAACATCTCTAGCATTGCTACTGAGTGAAGCACTTTCCTGAGCGGCTTGCTGGTCACGCAGCTGCTGTAACTCTTTTTCTAATGCGCGAACATGGTCAACTAATCCACGTACTTTGTCATTCAGATTACTACTGTTTGCCTTAACCAACTGAGCAAGATCAAGCAGTTGACTGCTCTGCGCATTAACCTGAGCCAAAGCGGCCTCGCCAGTAATAGCTTCGATACGACGGACCCCCGCCGCTGTGCCGGATTCAGCCAGAATACGGAACAGGCCAATGTCGCCGGTACGGGCAGCATGCGTGCCACCACAAAGCTCTACTGAGAAATCACCCATTGTCAATACGCGCACACGCTGATCGTATTTTTCGCCAAACAGCGCACGTGCACCCCTGGATTTTGCGACATCGAGATCCATTACTTCGGTCTCAACAGGCCAGTTGCGACGAATCTGAGCGTTGACGATATTTTCTACCCGACGAATCTCTTCCGGTTTCATTGCTTCAAAATGCGAGAAGTCGAAACGAAGATATTTGTCGTTTACCAGCGAGCCTTTCTGAGCAACGTGTTCACCCAACACCTGACGCAGCGCTTCATGCATTAAATGGGTGGCAGAATGGTTCAGGCGAATACGTTCACGTCGTGCAGCATCAACTTCCGCTTCCAGCCGATCGCCAATACGTATCTGGCCAGTTGTCAGCTTACCGATATGACCAATAGCCTGGCCATATTTTTGTGTATCCTGTACGTTAAATTCAGCATTCTTCCCTTTCAGCAAGCCGGTATCACCCACCTGCCCACCGGATTCACCATAGAACGGTGTGACATCCAGAACCACAACGGCGTCCTGGTCAGCGCTGATTTCGTCAACAGCTTCGCCTGCCACGTACAGCGCTTTTACGGTCGCGTTTAAATCCAGTTGATCGTAACCCTTAAAGGAGGAAGCCGCATCAATGCGAATCACATTGCTGTAATCTGCGCCAAAGCCACTCGCTTCACGTGCACGCTGACGCTGCTGCTCCATTGCTTTTTCGAAACCCGCTTCGTCGATTTTCAAATCACGCTCGCGGCATACATCAGCGGTAAGGTCGGCAGGAAAACCGAAGGTGTCATACAAACGGAAAACCGTTTCGCCATCCAGCGTATCACCCTGCAGTTTTGTCAGCTCTTCGTCTAACAGTGCTAAGCCCCGCTCAAGCGTTTTAGCAAACTGCTCTTCCTCGCTTTTCAGGATATTTTCCACCTGAACCTGCTGACGCGCGAGTTCTTCCCCGGCAGCACCCATCACTTCGATTAACGGCGCCACAAGTTTATAGAAGAAAGCGTCTTTAGCGCCCAGCATGTTGCCATGGCGAATGGCGCGACGAATAATACGACGCAGCACATATCCACGATTTTCATTTGACGGGACCACGCCATCGGCGATCAGAAAAGCGCAAGAACGGATATGGTCGGCAATAACGCGCAACGATTTGTTATTCAGATCGGTTGCGCCAGTGACCTTAGCTACCGCCTGGATCAGTTTCTGAAACAGATCGATTTCATAGTTGGAATTAACATGCTGAAGAACAGCTGAAATACGTTCCAGACCCATGCCGGTATCAACGGAGGGTTTCGGCAGTGGCAGCATGGTGCCATCAGCCTGGCGGTTGAATTGCATAAAGACGATATTCCAGATCTCAATATAGCGATCACCATCTTCTTCCGGGCTTCCCGGCGGTCCGCCCCAAATATGATCACCATGATCGTAGAAAATCTCACTGCATGGGCCGCAAGGGCCGGTATCGCCCATTTGCCAGAAGTTATCAGACGCGTAAGCACTGCCTTTGTTATCGCCAATGCGGATGATACGTTCATGAGGAATACCAATATCTTTGGCCCAAATATCGTAAGCCTCGTCATCGGTTTCATAAACAGTTACCCATAAGCGCTCTTTCGGCAGTTTGAACCACTGCTCGCTCGTTAACAGTTCCCAGGCAAATGCAATAGCTTCTTTCTTGAAATAATCACCGAAACTGAAGTTACCCAGCATTTCAAAAAAGGTGTGATGACGTGCGGTGTAACCCACGTTCTCCAGATCGTTATGTTTACCGCCAGCTCGCACGCAGCGCTGCGAAGTCGTTGCACGTGAATAATCACGTTTCTCCTGGCCGAGGAAAACATCTTTAAACTGGTTCATGCCGGCGTTAGTGAACAGTAACGTCGGATCGTTATTCGGTACGAGGGAGCTGCTGGTTACAACCTTATGTCCCTTGCTATTAAAAAAGTCGAGAAACGCTTGACGGATCTCAGCAGTGCTCTTGCTCATAAATATCCTGAATCACGCTAACGAACGTTCCGCCTCTTCAGGCAAGCCGCAACCGTACGACTTACCTGTTCAGAGGAACAAAAAAGTGGGAATAAGATAAATTTTCTTCAGTTGGAAGTAAAATTACATCGGCTCCTGGTCATCAATATTTCTAAAAATGGCTTGAATATCTTCCGTCAGAAATTCCTTCGACTGCAAAAAGCGCTGTACTTTTGCCTTTTCTTTCCATTCTTTAGGTAACGGAAGCCCAAATTTACGTTCGGCAAGCTGAGCTGCGCATTCAGCCCAGTCGATGCTGGTTTCCTCCATCGCTAAATCGATAGATTCACGGTCAATGCCTTTTTGCGCAAGCTCCATGCGTATACGTTGTGGGCCATACCCTTTACGACTGCGGCTTTGAATGAAGCGCACCATGAAACGTTCATCATTGAGCCAGCCGTTTTCCTGACACCAGTCCAGCACCTTTTCCATTTGCTCTTCGGTAATGGTTTCAGGGGGTTTTTGTTGCATATAGGCTGTTCGCTGCACCGACTGCTGCAATTTATGCTTTAGTTCTTCGCGACTGTGATCGCGTTGAGCCAATAAGCGCATCGCGCGATCAAGTAAACGAGAGAAGGTAATAACTTGCGATTGAGGTTGTTCAGACATACTGCTCACCTTATACAAACGGAGTGGAATTATGGCGGCAGGGCAAAGCAGAGGGAAGGTAAGGAAAGGCAGGAAAACAGACGGGAGCAGATTTCTCCACTCCCGTAAACATACTAGAAGTCTTCGTTCGCTTCGCTCGCAACGTTTTCAGCGTCATCAGCAGGCACAACCGCTGGACTGCTTTCACCGTTGAGAAGCATATCGCGCAGCTTCAGGTCAATTTCATTCGCTATTGCTGCATTTTCTTTCAGGAAGTTGCCCGCATTCGCTTTACCCTGACCAATCTTATCGCCATTGTAGCTGTACCATGCGCCAGCTTTTTCAATCAGCTTATGCTTCACGCCTAAATCGACCAGCTCACCAAACGTATTGATACCTTCACCATACATAATCTGGAATTCAGCTTGTTTAAAGGGTGCCGCGATTTTGTTCTTCACTACTTTAACGCGCGTTTCGCTACCGACTACGTTATCGCCTTCTTTAATCGCACCGATACGGCGAATATCCAGGCGGACGGACGCGTAAAACTTGAGCGCGTTACCACCCGTAGTGGTTTCCGGGTTACCGAACATTACACCAATTTTCATACGGATCTGGTTGATGAAAATCAGCAGCGTATTGGACTGTTTGAGATTACCGGCCAGCTTACGCATCGCCTGGCTCATCATACGTGCCGCGAGGCCCATATGTGAGTCACCAATTTCACCTTCGATTTCTGCCTTCGGCGTCAACGCAGCCACAGAGTCAACAATGATAACGTCAACAGCGCCGGAGCGTGCTAACGCATCACAGATCTCCAGCGCCTGCTCACCGGTGTCTGGCTGAGAACACAGCAGATTATCAATATCAACACCCAGCTTTTTAGCGTAAACCGGATCCAGGGCGTGTTCTGCGTCGATAAAGGCACAGGTTTTGCCTTTACGCTGCGCCGCTGCAATGACCTGCAACGTTAGCGTGGTTTTACCAGAGGCTTCCGGGCCATAAATCTCGACGATACGCCCCATAGGCAGGCCGCCTGCACCCAGTGCGATGTCCAGTGAGAGCGAACCGGTAGAAATAGTCTCTACGTTCATTGAGCGATCTTCACCCAGACGCATGATGGAGCCTTTACCGAATTGCTTCTCAATCTGGCCCAGTGCGGCTGCTAAAGCCTTCTGTTTGTTTTCGTCAATTGCCATTTCAACTCCTAATCATGCCGGGTAACCATGCACACAAGGTGCCTGCTCTCTTTCTGTTGCCGATAATTATACTGTATAGTCATACAGTATCAAGTTTAATTTATCAGAAATTCGCGATACAACGTCTGCAACGCCCAGGCAACAGATTGCCGCCTTACGGCTTCACGATCGCCTGAAAAATGCTGACAATAAGCTTCCACTTTGCCTTGCGGAGCTGCAAAAGCAAACCAGACGGTACCCACCGGTTTATCGTCGCTACCGCCGTCTGGTCCAGCAATACCGCTGACCGAAACCGCAAATTCAGCCTGTGCTTCGCGTTGCGCGCCTACGGCCATTTCACGGACAACGGCTTCGCTTACCGCGCCAAACTGCTCTAATGAAACGGCCTGTACGCCCACAAGCTGCTGTTTCGCATGATTGCTATACGTTACGAAGCCGCGCTCAAACCAGGCTGAACTGCCACTGATGTCAGTAATGACTTTAGCAATCCAGCCGCCTGTACAAGATTCCGCACAGGTTACCGTTGCATCGAGCTGCTTCAGTCGTTCACCAATCTGCGCGCTAAGCCTTTGCAGTTGTTGATCATTCATCTCTGGCCTCCGTTTAGCTGTTAGCAAGGTGGTGGAATACAGCAGCTTTTTCAAGCTTTTTGGCATAAGAGGCGGTTGATTTGCGCACCACTTTCCCGATTTATGTATGCTTTTTCATTGCAACGATAAAAAGACGTGGGAAGGACAGCAAAACCTGGCCGTCTGCACGCGGTGAATAAGCCATGCTTAATTGCTCATGATAAGCCTCGAGAAAGGCATTCTGTTGAGCATCATCCAGCGGAGCTAAAAATGGCCGTAAACCGGTCGCTTTTAGCCAGCTAATAACAGCCGATATGTCTGGCATAACATGGTAGTAGGTGGTGCGCCAAATATTGACTTCACAGCCTGTTTCAGTCAGCAGATCATAATAACGTTCAGCGGTGAGAAGCTTTTTCCGATCTAAAGCTTGCGCCCCAATTAATGCATTCCAGGGGGCCCGCGCGGCTACCTCTCGCATCAAACGGTGAGAGGGTTCGTTGAGGTTGTCCGGCATTTGTATAGCCAGCGTGCCGCCCGCTGTAAGCTGGTTTATCAAATGCGGGAGTAACGTGTCATGTTCGTTTAGCCACTGCAACGATGCGTTAGCATAAATGACGTTTTGCGGCGTATCAGGATGCCAGGACTGAATATCAGCATACAGAAAATCACACTTCGGCAATCGTTCACGAGCCTGAGTCAGCATGGCTTCAGACGTGTCTATACCAGTGACCTGGGCTTGTGGCCATGCTGCGACGAGCAATTCCGTACTGTTACCAGGGCCGCAACCTAAATCCGTTACGTGAAGCACGTCTGTTGTTGTAATTTGCGCCAACAACTCTTTGGCTGGACGAGTTCTCTCTGTTTCGAACTTACGATATAGCTGTGGATCCCAGTCTTTCATGATTTACCTTCGTCGTCGCATTACCTGATTCGATAAAAATAAGACGCACGCAAAACTGAAAAGTGCGATGCATCCTCCATTTTTGCATTATGCGCTGGCGGAATAGCGTTGAGCTCATTAGATTAAAACAGCGTTTCATTTTAATGATAATTGATGCAGGAGCTAATCATGTCGACTACCCATTCCGAATTTGCTGGCGTCTGGTGTCCTTCCGTTACGCCATTTAATGAGCAAGGCGCTATCGACATTGAGGCGCTAGGACGTCATTTTGCGCGTCTGAGTACGTCAGGCATCGACACTTTATTGTTGATGGGTAGTATTGGAGAGTTTGCCTCGTTATCACAGCAAGAACGGCTATTACTCCTGCGAGAAGCCCGCCAGTTATCGCCCTTGAAAATGGTAGCGAATGTATCCAGCACCTGCATCTCGGACATGCTTCAGCTGGCAGAGGCAGCCTGGAAAAGCGGTTTTGATGCTGTGATGGTTTTGCCGCCCTACTATTACGGACAAACGCAAAATCAGCTACTGCGTTATTTTGAAGCGCTGGACCAACAGCTAGGCGGCAAATGGCTTGCCTATAATTTTCCTGCCCGCACCGGCTGCGATCTCTCGCCGTCAATAGTCAGCGAACTGGCAGCAAAATTGCCTGACTTTGTGGGCATTAAAGACACGGTAGATTGTTTGTCGCACAATCGCGCATTAATACAGGAAACCAGGAAAGTACGCAGTGATTTTGCTGTGCTTTCTGGCTATGACGAATATCTGTTACCCAATCTACTCGCGGGCGGGGCGGGGGTTATTTCAGGATTAAATAATATTGTCCCCGAGCTGTTTGCAAATGCAATGCGCGCCTGGCGTAGCGGCGATTTACCTGAGTTAACCCGTATTCAACAACGTATCGGTAAATTAATGGCTATTTATACTATCGGCGATGATTTTGTCACGACGATTAAAACAGCCGTTTCGCGCCGTTTCGATTCAATGACACGTCAATCCCGTAATTATGGCGGCACGCTAACAGTACAGCAGTGCGAAGCAATTGATCGTTTATTCGACTGATCTGTTAAGCTTTTGCACGGGCGCATCATTGCGCCCGTCACATTTAGTTCTTTTTGACGAATTCAGACTTGAGTTTCATTGGTCCAAAACCATCGATTTTACAATCGATATTATGGTCACCTTCAACCAGACGAATTCCCTTCACTTTGGTGCCGATCTTCAGCGGTGCAGAGCTGCCTTTTACCTTAAGATCTTTGATCACGGTTACGCTGTCGCCATCGGCGAGCAGATTCCCGTTAGCGTCCCGCACCACTAATTTATCCTGACTGCTGTCGGTTTCTGCCTGTGTCCAGACATGCCCACATGATGGACAGTTAAGATTATCACCGTCCTGCCAGGTGTAATCGGCATGACAATTCGGGCAAGCGGGTAAGGACATAACAACTCCAAAATTTTACGAAAAGTATGATGGCGACAAAACGGCGCCATCATATAACCTTAACGTTATTAAGGACAGAACTTAAAATATCGTTCCCTGGCGCGCTTTACCTACCGCTTCACCCAACTGCCAGACTGCCATTGCGTAATGCGTGCTGTGGTTATAGCGCGTAATGACATAGAAATTCGGTAAGCCATACCAGTACTGATAGCTGGTACCAAAATCAAGTCGCAGTAAGCTAATCTGATCATGACCATTTAATGAACCTTGCGGAGAGAGGCCAGATGCGGCAAGCATGCCAACGCTGTAGCTGGTTTTGAAGCCATCCTCCAGCAAAGGTGCCTGCCCACTTGCCGGAACGGCTACATTTTCACCGCTGCGCCAACCATGTTGTTGGAAGTAATGCGCTACGCTACCAATTGCATCAACCGGATCCCATAAATTCGCGTGACCATCACCGTTAAAATCCACCGCGTATTGTTTATAAGAGGATGGCATAAATTGTCCATAACCCATTGCCCCGGCAAAAGAGCCACGTAAATCTAACGGATCGTCTTGTTCGTTACGCGCCATCAACAAGAAAGTCTCCAGCTCACTGCTGAAATACGCGGCACGGCGTGGATAACTGAAGGACAATGTAGCCAGAGCATCCAGAATGCGCGTTTTACCCATTATCCGGCCCCAACGCGTTTCCACACCGATAATACCGACGATGATTTCCGGCGGCACCCCGTAAACCTGTTGCGCGCGCTGTAATGCATCCTGATACTGGTTCCAGAAGGCGACGCCGTTTTGCACGTTATTCGGCGTGATAAATTTGTTGCGATAGCGAATCCATGCTCCGTTAGGCCCAGCTGGCGGCGTGTACGACGGCGCCTGACGATCCATTAAACTCAAAACATAATCCAGTCGTTTAGCCTGGCCCAGTACCGCGTGTAACTGTTGGCGGTCAAAGCCATGTTTTTCAACCATTTGATCAATGAACTGCTCCGCTGCAGGATTGCCCGCAAAGTCTCCAGACATAGGTTGAACCGTATGAGAAGGTTCCAGTAAAAATCCCCCTTTCGGCGCAGCCAGCATTTTTTGCTGTGGCGGGACATCAGGTTTGCTGCTGCAGGAGGCCAGAAGCGAAATAAACGCAAGGAGGGCTAACTTGAGACGCATCGGTTATCCATAAACGAAGGGTAAATTCAGATGCGGTAATAGTAGACGTTTAGCGCAGCGACATACAGGTCAAAATCTTAAAAAACGTCAAGGCGCAACCCGATAAAAGGGTCACGGAGCAGCTTCTCCCCGCGGCCTGAACTTCTTTAGCGGCAGTTTCTGACCAGCTGATAACGGCGGGTCAGATACTCAACCGGCGCGCTCCAGATATGAACCAGTCGGCAGAATGGGAACAGCAGGAATAGCGTCATTCCCAGTACCATATGTACACGGTAGATAAAGGCTACACCTTCCAGATGGTGCGACGCGTCACCCTGGAACGTGACCACTGCCTGGGCCCAGCCCACCAGTTTCATCATTTCACTGCCATCCATATGCTGCGCGGAGAACGGGCAACTTATCAGCGCTGGCATGACCAACAAAGCGATTGCCCGAAAACTGACGATCAGCGAAAGCACCGTCAAAGTGCACGTCAAATATCTGCTGAAAAAGATGCATCTGGAGTCCCGGCTGGAAGCGGCTGTCTGGGCACTGCAAAACGGCGTACATTAGGCGTGTCAGCGCCCGGCTTCCCGGCTATGAATGTCATCTTTAACGCAGCAAATCTTACCGCCGCAGAAATCGCGAGCCGCCTCGTATGCCCCACTTAAAAGCAGGAAGACAGCGACTTTTCTGTCGCCAGCCGCCGCCTCATTTGCCAGGATGCCACTCAGGCCACTACCGATTAATACCCTGACACTGCGTCAGGCTGGCATATGCCCTGCGCTATTCGTTATCATCAGCTTATCCTGCGCGCCGACGCTGTTCCCTTTCGGTTTCATAGGCGTTGACCGCCAGAAATTTACCGCATCAGAGATGAGTTAAAACATTATGTTAGAGCCAACCGAAAAGGACTTTTCCACCCACACGCCAATGATGCAGCAGTCTTTTTCCCTCAATCCCTGAACCCCTTGCCACAAGCGGCTTGCGGCTCAGCTCCTAAAGCAGCTATAAAAACCGATTTTCCTATTGTTAAGCTGGATTGCGCTCACTACTGCCCCAAAAATGCCCCAAATTACCGAAGCATCACGATATGAGTTGCCGCCACCAATACAAGCGAAACTCTTATTTAATGCTCGATAACCCCTATAACCCTAATAAGATTTGACAACAGAACCATTTGGGGTTACTATAACCCCACCAAAACAGCACAGAGAGCCGGAGGATGGATAGCAGGAATGCAATAGCAATGATAGAAGCCGATGGGTGGTATCTGGTGAGAGTTAAAGGCAGTCATCACCAGTTCAAACACCCAACGAAAAAAGGGCTGGTAACGGTAAAACATCCACAAAAGGACATACCGCTACCAACACTAAAAAGTATCAAAAAACAGGCGGGGCTTTAAGCCCCACCTACTGGAGGTTTAAATGTTATACCCTGTTGCTATTGATAAAGGCGATTCATCCTTCGGCGTTCGCGTACCCGATATTCCAGGCTGCTTCTCTGGCGGCGACAGCTATCAGGATGCGATTGAGAGCGTGCGTGAGGCTATCGACGCACATATCGAATTACTGGTGGAAGATGGCGATGCGGTGCCGGAAGCCACCAGCGTGGAAAACTGGTTGGCCGATCCCGATTATGCGGGGGTAGTGTGGGCGCTGGTTGATGTTGACGTTACCCGGTTGATGGGAAAAGCGGAAAAAATCAACGTAACGCTTCCTTCTTTGCTGATCCGCCGTATTGATCAGTTTGTCGCTGCACATCCTGAATATGGTAGCCGTTCCGGCTTCCTGTCCCGCGTGGCGGCTGATAAAGTGATAGGACGAGAAAAACGTTAAGCCTCGCAAGAGGCCTTATATTAAGTGCATTTATAAGGTAATTTCATGCGTTACCGTGGCTTTGTTGAATAAATCAGCTTCAGGACGAGTGACTCTGTAGCTGACCGGGTTTTCAGGCAATACGCACGCTTTCTGGCATACCAGCCTTCGTTATTTTATTCAGCGCACGCACCATGCCCAAAGCCTCTGCTACCTGACCATCGTAATCACGCAGCGTCAGTGAACCTCCGAACAGTTGCTTTACCCTGTACATGGCCGTCTCCGCTATCGAGCGACGGTTGTAATCTGTTGTCCATTTCCACCGGGCATTACTCCCGGTCAGCCGCTGATTCGCTACTGCACGGTTACGGTCTGCGTACTCTACGGGCCAGTAACCCGCTCCTTTTCGGGGCGGGATGAGGGCACTGATTTTCTTGCGCCGCAGTTCATCGTGACAGAGTCGGGTGTCGTAAGCGCCGTCTGCTGCGGCTGCCCTGATTTTTCTGTGTGTCTGCCGGATAAGACCCGGGAAAGCTTCTGAGTCCGTGACGTTGTTCAGAGACAGGTCCGCGCAGATGACTTCATGTGTTCTGCTGTCAACGGCCAGATGCAGCTTCCGCCAGGTACGACGGCGCTCTTTGCCGTGATTTTTGACTTTCCATTCGCCTTCACCAAAAACCTTCAGCCCGGTGGAATCAATCACCAGGTGTGCGATTTCACCCCGGGTGGGTGTTTTGAAACAGACATTAACCGACTTTGCCCGCTTGCTGACACTGCTGTAATCCGGGCAGCGCAACGGAACGTTCATCAGGGCAAAAATGGAATCAATAAAACCCTGCGCAGCCTGCAGGGTCAGCCGGAACAGGCGTTTAATCATCAGGACGGTGGTGATGGCAAGGTCAGAATAGCGCTGAGGTCTTCCCCGTGATGAAGGCGTTGCCGACTCATACCAGGCATGAGTCGCTTCATCGTCCAGCCAGAAAGTGAGGGAGCCACGGTTGATGAGGGCTTTGTTGTAGGTGGGCCAGTTGGTGATTTTGAACTTTTGCTTTGCCACGGAACGGTCTGTGTTGTCGGGAGGATGCGTGATCTGATCCTTCAACTCAGCAAAAGTTCGATTTATTCAACAAAGCCCGTTACCGTTCCGATATTGATGGGTTAAGAGCAATAGCTGTTATCCTTGTACTTATATTCCATGCTGGGAGCGATTTATTCCCATCGGGGTTTATTGGTGTTGACATATTTTTTGTTATTTCAGGATTTTTGATTACAGAAATAATTAGTCGTTCGATTGAAAATAGTTCTTTCTCATTATCAGATTTTTATATTCGGAGGCTATGGAGATTACAGCCAGCTCTAATTTCTGTGGTTATTTTTACTTTAATTTTAGCTTCGATATTCTATCTGCCAGATGATTTTATTAACTATGCAAAAAGTTTAAAATATACAACACAACTCACTTCTAATCAGTACTTCGCAAATGCCACGACAGCATATGCAGCACAAGATAATCAATATCTTTTATTATTGCATACTTGGTCACTATCAATTGAATGGCAATGGTACTTATTTTTACCACTTGGTATTTATTTGCTTCGTAAAAATTTATCAGAGAAATCACTAAAAGTAGTAACAAGTGTTATTACTATATGTATGCTTGCCCTGTCGCTTTATCTTTCAAGTAGATATCAAAATAAAAGTTATTATTTTTTGACGTCTCGTATTTTTGAATTTATGTTTGGTAGTTGTCTTGTTATATTTAATTATGAAAAACTTAGGTTAAATGGAAAAATAACCTCTCTTCTTGGAATTATCTCCTTAGTGGCACTTTTTTATGTGGCATCAAAAAGAAACATTGTAGTTGGCCATCCCAATTATCATGCGGTTATAGTTAGTTTAGCTAGCGCTTTTTGATTCTTGCTGGAACTTCAGCAACCAGCATTTCAACTAGGTTACTTTCGCTATCACCAATAGTTTTCATAGGGACGATATCATACTCTTTATATCTTTGGCATTGGCCTATTTTTGTTACCGGCAGATATTTAGGTATTGAAGAAAACACAACATTCACAATCACCTGTTTTTTGTTAACACTTTTTCTATCGTATATTTCTTATGTCTTTGTAGAGAAAAAATTCAGAAAAATAAGACTTTCATTGCGGGTGTCGGTTATTACCTTAGCCATAATACCCCTGACATTTTCCACAACCCTATATTCGATGAGTAAAACATTTAATGGTTTCCCATCTCGTTTCGGTGATGGGTATGCCCGCATAGAATCACTTTTGAATGGGGCAAATTCAAAAAGTCGAGAGAAGTGTTTTAACGGTATTATTGATACAAATAATCCGACTTGTAGCATTGGAAATGCTCAATCAAATCGTAAGGCACTACTGATTGGCGACTCAAATTCAAATCATTTTTGGCAATTTTTCGATGTTCTTGGAAAGGATTCGAATATAAACATTATTGCGATTAGTAGTTCAAGTTGCTTAGCACTACCAAAAATACAACAATATCAGTGGGGAACAGCTAATAAACTGAACACAAGTTGTTACGATAGAACCAATCAATATTTCAACAAAATACAATCAGAAAAATATGATTATGTAATAATTGGTGAGTTATGGTCAAACTACCTTAGTAACATTGCACTATCAGACAATAAACGTGCAACTCAAGCAGAGGCCGAAAATGTCATTTTCCAAGCGTTAGATAATGCGGTTAATTTGATTGAAAAATCAGGTTCAAAAGCGGTTTTAGTAAAAGAAATTGCACACATGCCGAATAGGTATATGGAGTGTTTTTATTCACCTTATAAAAACAGAAAACATAACATTGAAACACCATCCCGCTGTGGCTTTGCTAAAACTACGCCAAATCAATTAATTGAAAATATTTTCGTTAAAATTCGGCAAAGCCATCCTGACATAATATTCATCGGCCCAAGTGAAATACAATGCAATAGTGGATTATGCATTGGGAACATTGATGACGTTCCTATCTATCGAGATCAAGGACATCTAACTGATTATGCTTCGTACAAATTAGGAGAGGAATATCTTAAAAAGTATAAAAACCCTTTCATTAAATAAATACACACGTTGTGTAAGTAGTTGTTATCCGTGTGATACTTCAAAGGGAAAAGTCTCGCGCTTTGAAGTATCACTTATCTACTATGCAGTTCTATACCAACCCATAAGTTTTACAAATGAGTTGGTTATACCTAAAGCCGTCCCAGATCCTGTATTTGACGTGGTTCCTGATACTGAGTGGGAATGGGCACCGATACCAACCCAATGATCGTGCGCACCTATGTATAGATTATGCGCATGGGCACCAATCCCGACTATGTAGGTGTGAGCACCGCTAATACTTGTTGTTATATTTGTCCAAACACCTGCAGAACCACCGGAAAAGTGCCTGCTATTAGATGCATTAGAAGCTATACCATTAACGCTGTGGGTATGTTCACCTGTACTGTTTGTTGTCTTAGTCCCATAATCAAAACTATTGGTAGTCTTCCATCCGT
This sequence comes from Mixta mediterraneensis, assembly GCF_014946725.1. Lineage (GTDB taxonomy): Bacteria > Pseudomonadota > Gammaproteobacteria > Enterobacterales > Enterobacteriaceae > Pantoea > Pantoea mediterraneensis. The sequence continues at coordinate 152,245 of NZ_JACFXY010000003.1, read as the reverse complement.
AGTCAAACCCTGTAGTTTGTTTGGAACCATAATCAAACGTACTGGTATTGGCTGAAAACGTATGGCCGTGTGCAGGGATATTCCCTACTGCCAGCGTGACCGAATCGGAACCACCCGTTGTCATCACATCGCTGCCATTAGCACTGGCCAGACGAATTGTGCGGTTCTCCCCAATATATTTCCACGTAGTGCCGGGGAAAAGCGCGTTAGGATCTTTGTTCTGCGCAAACCACGTCACTATCCCGACCGGGTACAGCATATCGACAGGGTTTACATCGGCTTTGAATTCTATCCAGCCGCTACCTTTTCCCGGTTCTTCGTTGTTATTTTTTATTCTGGATTGCCACGTTCTCTCGCTGTAGTAAACCTGTGAGCGTATCGGATAAGGTTTACCATCCTCTGACCAGTTAGCAGAGCCGAACTGCTGCATTTCGCCAGTTGCCTCGGTAACATCGTGGAAAAGCGCATTCATCTTCTCACGTTCAATATCCTTCGCAGCCGGATCTGTCGCCTGGTCGCGCTCATAGTCATAGCCGTAGCCCTGAGTGTAAGATACCGAGCCGTCAGCCTGTGTTTCTACAGGCACAGCAGTTCTGTCACCCTGCGCAGCGAAGGGCGTTTTAAACACTTTAGTCATGGTTTAGTTTCCGAAGTTATTTGTGAAGTTTTTACGGTTTTCGCCAAAGCCGAATGCCTGACGGGTGACAATACGGTATTTAGCCCCTACTCCAGAAGGACGTGGAAGCAGGTCAAAATTATCAAGCAGCAGGCGCAACCTTTCATCCGGGTTAAAATTAAACACGTACCAGATGTAAGACATATCGAGGGAATCGAGGACAAATACTTTGCCGTTCTCATCACTGAAAAAGCGCTGAAGAAAGGCGTTGATATTAGTAATTGTCGGGCTTTCCGTCAGGGCGAAATAGCGCATTCTCACCAGCAGACGCTTTTGCGCTGTGGTCAGCGACAGCGTGTAATCAGCGTTGCGCCTGAAATTGGATTTAAAATTGCGCTTATTAGCGCCGAAACCATAACCGATTTTATTTTTGTCGCTGGGTGGAACATCAATACCCAGCGGCACATCCAGAATGCGCCCCCATACCGCCAGACCAAAATCATTCGCGGTATCGATATTAAACACATCGCGATACCAGTTACGCCAGAACTCCACTGTCGCCCGGTTAAAATACTCAGATTTATAGTGTGCCAGTGCTTTAATATTATCCGAATTTTCATACTGCCACAGAATGGCTTTCAGCAAGTCGGAATGAAAATCAAGGGACTGTATTGTCATAAGATAACCACCTGCACGGCGTTGCGCCTGAGTCTGGCAACGGCGTTTATCTGCACGGGGATCACGTCTGTTGACCAGGTCACGCCATCGGTTGATAGCTCGACCTTCAGCACAAACAATCGCGGTTCAGCCGTATTGACCGCCGCCGCAATTTCAAATGGCGAAACGTCATGCCCGACCGCCAGGCCATCATCAGTATCGGTTTCACCGGCTACCCATTTTTCAACCGCATCGGGAATTAGGGTCTGTGCATCAAAGGGACTTTTGCGCACCGTCACCCGACAAAACACGGTAATTTCCTTTGGCCTGTCAAATTTGACGTTATACACCTGACCGCTGGACGGTTCTGTCACCTCAACCGTTTCACTGCCATTGTACGCGGCCCCCGCTGTTTTAGTGCGTAGCAGGGCAACAGCGATTTCCTCACGCGGCCCGCCATCAACACAAACATAGATACTGTGTTTGACCAGCGGAACGCCATCAATAACCTGATCCGCATCCGTATAGTTTTCACGATACGACAGGGATTCCACACCTTCGATATCGTACAGCGCCGAAGTGATCGCCGTAAGCGTCTCATCCAGACCGTCTTTTATTTTTGCCCGCGTTTCCTACCATGGACACTTTCGCGAACATGGACACTACCGTGGACAAAAATACGCCTTACACCAGAAGACCATGGATCTTCACAGCGCTGAGCCTGCGCTTTAATGAGGCTCTGACTTACCGTGAAATAGCAGAACAACTGAACCTTAGCTCATCTGCCATACATAAAATGTTCACGCGTTTTCGACGAACCGGAATTAACTGGCCATTGTCGGAAGAATACACGCCTGAACGCCTGGAGGAAGAGCTCTATGCCTTCAATCTTGAGACAAATCTTCCTGTAAAAAAACGCCGGCCGGACTGGCCTCTGGAATTCAAAATTCGCATGGCGGAGCTGACCCTGCAGCCGGACGCCTGTGTGGCTCAAATTGCCCGTGAGCATGGCATTAACGATAATCTGCTGTTCAACTGGCGCAATCTGCATCGTCAGGGGCTACTGGATCCGGCCAACAGAGCGACTCTGATTCCGGTTACTATGGAGCCTGTTGTCCCTCCGCCCAGGCAAAACGGCGTCGTATCAGCAGACCTGCCACCGGTCATCAGCTGCAGGCTGACGTTGCCAGGTGGAAGCCTCAACCTGACTGGCCCGCTGACGCCTGAACTTCTGCGCGCACTGGTCAGCGAACTCAGGGAGGGTGAGTCATGATTAGCTTTCCGGCAGGTTCGCGGATCTGGCTGGTTGCTGGCGTGACAGATATGCGCTGTAGCTTCAACGGGCTGGCAGCGAAAGTGCAGAACACGCTTCGCACCGATCCGTTCAGCGGTCATCTGTTTATCTTTCGCGGTCGTCGCGGCGACATGATAAAGGTGCTGTGGGCCGACCGGGACGGCCTGTGCCTGTTCACCAAACGACTGGAGCGGGGGCGCTTCGTCTGGCCGGTGACCCGTGACGGAAAAGTGCATCTGACGCCTGCGCAGCTCTCCATGCTGCTGGAAGGCATTAACTGGAAGCACCCACAGCGGACTGAACGGCCTGGCCTGCGGATATAACCTGCTGTAAAATGGGGTTATGGACGCATCCCTTCCCGATGAAAACGCCCGGCTCAGGGCGCTGCTGCTGGAGCAGCAGACCACCATCCGCAAAATGGCGGAGTATAACCGCCTGCTCTCACAGCGGGTGGCGGCGTACGCCAGCGAAATCAACCGGCTGAAGGCGCTGATCACTAAGCTTCAGCGCATGCAGTTCGGCAAAAGCTCCGAAAAGCTGCGTGAGAAAACGCAGCGCCAGGTGCGCGAGGCTGAAGAGCGCATCGGCGCCCTGCAGGAGGAGATGGCTGAGGCGCTGGGTGAGCAGCATGACCCGGTGGTTCCGCAACCGCTGCGCCAGTCTTCTGCCCGTAAACCATTACCGGCCACACTCCCCCGCGAAACCCGCACGCTGTCGCCGGCAGAAACCGCCTGCCCGTCGTGCGGCGGAGAGCTCAGCGCGCTGGGCTGCGACGTATCGGAGCAGCTGGAGCTCATCAGCAGCGCCTTTAAGGTTATCGAAACGCAGCGGCCAAAACTGGCCTGCTGTGGATGTGACCACATCGTTCAGGCGACCATGCCGGCAAAACCCATAGAGCGCAGCTACGCGGGTCCCGGGCTGCTGGCGCGCATCGTCACGGCAAAGTTCGCAGAGCACACGCCTCACTATCGTCAGTCAGAGATATACCGGCGTCAGTGCGTGGAGCTGAGTCGTGCCACACTGGGGCGCTGGTCCGGTGCGGTCAGCGAACTGCTGGAGCCGCTGTATGACCTGCTGCGCCAGTACGTGCTGATTCCGGGCAAGGTGCATACCGACGATATCCCTGTGCCGGTTCAGGAGCCGGGCAGCGGTAAAACCCGCACGGCCCGGCTGTGGGTCTACGTGCGGGACGACCGTAACGCGGGCTCACCGCTTCCCCCGGCGGTGTGGTTCGCGTACTCGCCGGACCGTAAGGGGATACATCCGCAGCAACACCTTGCCGGATACAGCGGTATCCTGCAGGCCGATGCTTACGGCGGCTACAACGCACTGTACGAAGACGGCCGTATCGCCGAAGCGGCCTGCATGGCGCACGCCCGGCGAAAAATCCATGACGTTCACGTCCGCACACCGACCGACGTCACAACCGAAGCGCTGAAGCGCATCGGTAAACTGTATGCCATCGAGGCGGAGATACGCGGCAGCCCGGCAGAGGAGCGGCTGGCGGTCCGGAAAGAGCAGACGGTCCCGCTGATGCAGTCGCTGTACGACTGGGTACAGGCACAGATGAAGGTGCTGTCGCGCCACTCGGATACGGCGAAGGCGTTCTCGTACCTGCTGAAGCAGTGGGATGCGCTGAACCTGTACTGCAGCAACGGCTGGGCCGAGATAGACAATAACATCGCAGAGAACGCGCTGCGTGGCGTTGCCCTGGGGCGGAAAAACTGGCTGTTCGCGGGTTCAGACGCGGGCGGGGAACGTGCTGCGGTACTGTACTCGCTGATCGGCACCTGCCGGCTTAACGGCGTGGAACCGGAGGCGTGGCTGCGTTACGTCATCGGTCATATCCAGGACTGGCCGGTGAACCGGGTCCGTGATCTGCTGCCCTGGAAGGTCGATCTCACTTTTGTCTGAGCGTCAATACGGTCTGGATGAGACGCTTACAGTCCGGAAAACGGACTCAGTACCCCGTTACCGGATAAAACACTGAGTCCGGAATCAGGACTCAGTATGAAATCAACGAGTTACACCGGAGTCCGAAATCCGGACTGTAACGTACGTTCTTTCACACAGAGTGTGAATAAAAAAACGTACGTACCGGGTGGAGAACATTTTCTGCCTGACGATTTTGTGAACGGGCTGAACAGCGAGGACCGTCAGATGCTGACAACCCAGATGGCCTCACTGCCTGAAACGGTAGCGAAAACGCTGGCTGACATGCTGCGCGAGCAACTGCGGCTTGGCAGGCTGAACAACCCGGTGGGCTGGCTGTTCACGATGCTGCGTCGTGCCCGCAGCGGAGAGCTGAGTCTGCCGGAAGCCACGGTGCCTGCCGGTTCCGGCAGCAACAATCCCCGGTCAACCGGCACGCGTGCTGTGCCGGCAGCAACCCTGCCTGTTCAGCCTGCGAACCGGCCCTCTGCGGAAGAGGTCAGGACGATGATCGAGAGCATTCGACAGAGTGTTGCCAAATAAGTGGGTGGTTGAAATTTGAGCTTTCTGCCATACGGCAGCAGATTAGGCACTGAAAAAGACCAGGGCGCAACAGCGACTAAAAAGTGAGCGGTGTTGCGGGGCGCAACAGCGACTAAAAAGTGAGCAGTGTTGCGGGGCGCAACAAGGTCAGAATCTGACCAGCTGTTAATTTCTTAACCGTAATTATGAGTTTCACATTGTTGGTCATGCGTGTGATTCAGGACTATGCCAGCTCTTCTTAACTGAATACAGGTGACGACAACGATGGCAGAAAAGCAAAAACGGGCCGGTGCGCTCCAGTCCGAACTTCATATTGAACTCCATACCAATTATGCGATCGGTTTATGGGAAGGCAGAAAAGCTGAAAAGCGGGAGGACGGTAAAAAGGGAAAGCAACCCATTATGGGAATGCCCCAGTTCCTTTACCGTGCCACCCTCATTAACAAAGACTCACTTCAGAATGATCCCTGGGCAGATATGGTCATGCTGGCCCTGGAGGAAAAAATTGAGTATGCCGGCAAAGAAATGAATACGCTGATTGAAACGCTGGACAGGCAGATGAACTTCATTCCGGCCGGTGTGACCATCAGCGATGCCCAGGCTGCCGAACCACTGGACCTGACCGTGTTCAGTGGTACTCCGCTGGGGTATCGCTGCGTGTTCCTGCTGATGGGGTTTGATCAGTTTGCTAAAAGAGTTCTTCAGGCTGCGCACTATGGGGTTATTTCCCGTACCCATCGCTATGATCTTCTCAGCGATGGCAGCCGCCTTCTGCGGGAAATTTACGGATGCGTGCTGCGATATCGTAAAACCGGCGCAACCCGTCTGGATGCGGTTGAGAATAATGAAGTCTGGCAGAAAGCCTGTCAGGAGGCGGGTGAGCCCGATCGTGCCGTTCTGCTCGGAGAAAAGCGCTCAGCATTTTCGCCCCCTGTTAATGAAGCGAGCGTGAACCTGCTGCGCCTGCGTTATCAGGCAGTCTGAGTCGCAGGAGGCAGGTATGCGGCTTTATATCTGTGAAAAACCCTCTCAGGGGCGCGACCTTGCCGGGGTTCTCGGTGCCATCCGACGTGGTGACGGCTTTCTGGCGGGCGGTGGCGTCACTGTCACCTGGGCAGTGGGGCACCTGCTGGAAACCGCCCCGCCGGAGGCCTACGGTCAGCAGTACGGTAAACCCTGGTCTCTCTCTGCGCTGCCCATACTGCCGGCACCCTGGCAGGTTGTTGTCAAAAAAGAGACGCAGGATCAGTTTAAAGTCATCGAACGGCTGCTGCGTCAGGTTGACGACGTGGTCATTGCCACTGATGCTGACCGTGAGGGTGAGGTCATTGCGCGCGAGCTGCTGGATTACTGCCGCTGGGAAGGCCCGGTGCAGCGACTCTGGCTGTCTGCGCTGGATGAACTCAGCATCCGCGCGGCGCTTCAGGACCTCCGCCCCGGTCAGGCCACGCTCGGTATGTATCACGCCGGACTGGGGCGCGCCCGGGCCGACTGGCTGATAGGTATGAACCTCTCCCGTCTTTATACCCTGCGTGCCGCCGAGGCCGGCTTCGACGGTGTGGTTTCGGTCGGCCGGGTACAGACGCCGACTCTGGCGCTGGTTGTCCGCCGGGACCGGGAAATCGCCGCTTTCGTGCCGAAGCCTTACTGGCAGGTTAAAGCGCTCATTTCGGCCGGGGGTCTCACCTTTCCGGCGCAGTGGGTGCCGGCGAAGGTGTATACCGATGAAGAAAAGCGCTGTATTCACCAGAACATCGCGCAGCAGGTGGCGCAGCTCTGCCGGCAGACAGGTCAGGCCGTGGTGACTGAATGCGACACAAAACGGGAAAAAGCCGCCGCGCCGCTGGCGTTTTCTCTGGGGTCTCTTCAGCAGGCCTGTGGCAGATTGTGGGATATGTCTCCGCAGCAGGTGCTCGATACCGCGCAGAGCCTGTATGAAAAGCACAAAGCCACCACCTACCCCCGCACCGACTGCGGTTACCTGCCCGAATCCATGCGGGAGGAGATTGCCGGTGTGCTCGATGCCATCGGCCGCACCGACCCGGAATGTGCGCCGGTACTGGCACGCCTCGACAGAGCATTTACTTCGCGCATCTGGAACGACAAAAAAATCACGGCACACCACGGTATCATCCCGACCCGCAACGCGTTTCAGTTGTCCGCGCTGACGGAGACCGAGCGTAACGTCTATCTGCTTATCCGGCGTAACTATCTGGCCCAGTTCCTTCCCCTGCATGAGTCCGATATTACCCGACTGCAGTTCGATATCGGCGGTCAGCTGTTCCGCACTACCGGGCGGACGGAAGTGATAAAGGGCTGGAAGGTCCTGTTTGACAAAGCCAGTGACAATGAGGTCCAGGACGATGACGAGTCTGGCATTGCCCTGCCGCCGCTGGCGCAGAATGACCGCTGCGCGGTAACCGGTGCAGAGGTCACGCAGTTGATGACCCGCCCGCCGGCGCACTATACCTTTGCCACGCTGATAGGTGCCATGATGAACGCCGCTGCATTTGTCACCGACATCGCGCTGCGCAAAGTGCTGAAAGACAATGCCGGGCTGGGCACCGAAGCCACCCGCGCCGGTATCGTTGAACAACTGCTGAACCGTCACTTTATTGTGCGTAAGGGCAGTAAAATCATGGCGACCGAACTGGGTGCCGATGTGATTGACGCCCTGCCGGCGCAACTGACTGAGCCTGGCATGACGGCGCTGTGGGAGCAGGCGCTGGATGAGGTCGCCGCCGGTCGCATGTCACTGGACGACTTCCTGCAGCGGCAGGCTGGCTGGACGCGCAACCTGGTCAGCCAGGGCGCACAGCAGCAGGTCCGTATTCGTGTTCCGCCCACACCCGCCTGCCCGCTCTGCGGCGGTAAGACCCGCCTGCGCAGGGGAGAAAAAGGGGAATTCTGGAGCTGCCAGCGCTATCCGGCGTGCAAAGGCGTCATCAACATCGGGAGCAGCAAAAAGAAACGTCCACGCAGGGCTAAGTCTCCTGAATCAAAGAAGAATTAATCCACCCTGTCCGATTGCGGGGCGTTGTGGCCTCTGTTATTGTGACCCCGGCTCTGAAGCCGCACCCCGTGACTGCGGGTTCAGGCAGCATCTAATGCATGTGCTGCCTGAATACAGTCTGACCGGCCCCGTCCACACCTGAACGGGAGGCGGTAAGGCACATAAACTCCGTGAAACCCGTGCCGGGCCCTTTCAGCCTGCGGAGCCACTGCGAAAGCAGGTTAACCTCAGGTCGATGGTGCAGACCTCAGAAGGCGGTGCCGCAGGGCACCGCTTTTTTATTTTCTGGTGCTGATGAATTTTTGCACGCTGCGGCGTTGACAACCGTGGCGTCTGAATGAATGATAAAGAGGCTAATCGTTGTCGTTCCGACAACTGCCAATGCTCCGGTGATTTGAGAGGAGCGCCTTAGGGTAATCACATGCCAATGCCATCATAACCTGAGAGATGGCGCTTTCGGTCGGTTCAAACCTGTTAACCTTTGCAAACAGGGACCTGATGACCAGGTTAAGGTCCATTTCACCTATTCAGCCAGTCGGCAAACCTTGCTGACCTCCCTGCGGGAAACACTTCCCGTACGGGACAGATGTTTCTCCGCAACCTGTTCAGTTTTACTCCGGAGAAACCATCATGACTGCAACTACGACTCAAACCCCTGCTTCAAACGGCTCTGCTTCTGGTACTCAGAAAAAAGAGTATTTCAACCTCAACGTTAACGGTATCGGCTATCTGAGTTCGATCCGCCGTGTTCAGAGTGGTAATGGTGAGTTCACCTGCGCTGTTATCAATGCCCTGACCGGTCCGACAGATAATGCCAGTTACCAGCGTTTCGACGTCACTGTCGCGGGCGCCGATAACACCAAACTCATCAATCGCTGCCAGAAGGCGGTGGATGAAGAGGAAAAGGTGTTAATCGGTTTCGTTCTCAGTGGGCTTAAAGCTGAAGTGTTCACCCTGCAGTCGGGTGATCATGCCGGTGAAAGCCGTCCTTCCCTGAAGGCTCGCCTGATTAAGGTTGAGTTCATCAAGAAAGGGCAGGACGTTGTCTATACAGCACCTAATGCTTCCCAGACGCCGGAATCCGGTTCATCTGCTCCTAAAGAGTATGATCCGAACTCATTCTAAGCGCCACGGACACACCACCGGAACACATCCCGGTGGATGTGCTCCTCTCAACCCCATTCTTAAGAGGAAATCATTATGTCCGCACGCGGCGTCAACAAAGTCATTCTTGTCGGCAACTTAGGCCAGGACCCCGAAGTACGCTATACGCCAAATGGTAAAGCTGTGACCGGATTAAGTCTGGCCACATCAGAATCATGGCGTGATAAACAAAGCGGTGAAAACCGTGAAAATACCGAATGGCATCGTGTCGTGCTGTTTGGCAAGCTGGCTGAGGTTGCCGGTGAATATCTGCGTAAGGGTTCACAGGTATATATCGAAGGTCAGTTGCGCACCCGCAAGTGGACGGATAACAGTGGTACTGACCGCTGGACAACCGAAATCGTTGTGGGCGTTAACGGAACAATGCAGATGCTGGGCGGTAGCCGTAGCAACAGCACCAACACCAGTGGAAATAATGCGCAGTCAGGTCAGCAGAGTAGCTGGGGCCAGCCTCAGCAACCGCAGCAGACTCAGACCGCGCCACAAAATCCGCAGAATGAGCCACCGATGGATTTTGACGATGACATACCGTTTCTGGGGCACGGGTATGGCATTTGCCGGAAAGCCATTTACGCAATTTCTTAACGGATTCATATAATTATACCCTCTCATGCGCCAGTTCAGTGTGGCGCTTTCTTTTTCAGCTTAAGCTGAAAACTATGTATAGCAATTTGCTACCATTCAGGCTATCATGCGTGTATAGCAATTTGTTACCAACAGGAGTAATTATGCAAACTACTGTCCGTAAGTCCGTTCGAGATAAGCAAATCAATATCCGTGCAACGGATGAAGAACGCGCAGTGATTGATTATGCTGCGAGTCTGGTTAACAAAAACCGTACTGATTTCATCGTTGAAAGGGCTGTGCATGAGGCCCAGAACATTATTCTGGACCAGCGCGTGTTCGTTCTTGATGATGCCCGTTACCAGGAATTCATCAGGCAGCTCGAAGCCCCTGTGCAGAATGTTGAAGGTCGTCAGCGGCTGATGGATGTAAAACCTGAATGGAAATAAATGTCACTGCGCCTGCTTTACTGACAGAAGAGCATGTCCTTCACTCGTTCGATTGCGGGAATGAGGTACTTGATGACTGGCTTCGCCGGCGTGCGATGAAGAATCAGCATCTCAATGCTTCCCGTACATTCGTCATCTGTCCTGAAGGTACTGCGCGTGTGGTGGGGTATTATTCCATTGCGACGGGCTCAGTGAGTCATGTCGATTTGAGCCGTAGCCTGCGACAGAATATGCCCGATCCCGTACCGGTTGTTTTGCTGGGCCGCCTTGCAGTCGATGTATCTACTCAGGGCAATAACTTCGGGAAATGGTTGCTGAATGATGCTGTGATGCGTGTATCGAATCTGGCGGATCAGGTCGGCATCAAGGCTATCATGGTGCATGCAATCAATGAGCAGGCTAAAGCGTTCTATGAATACTTTGGCTTTGTGCAGTCACCGGTCGCAACTAACACGCTATTCTACAAAATATGATGGTTTCATGCTGGTAGTCATCTGTTGAACACCCGGAGCTGAAATCACATTAAACGCCGGTTTTCCGGCGTTTTTCTTATCGTTCTTCTGGCACAACGTATTAATCAGGAATGTCACTGGAGATCAACCATGAACACACGATATGAAGCTGACATTGTTGCCTGGGCTCAGGAGCAGGCGGCTTTACTCCGTGCCGGTCGGTTCTCTGAGATTGATATAGCTAATATCGCCGGGGAGATCGAGGGCGTGGGTAAAAGTGAAAAGCGTGAACTCGCCCGTCGTATGGCCATTCTGCTGGCGCATCTTCTCAAATGGAAGTTTCAGCCGGGCCATCGTGGCTCAGGCTGGAGGCGAACCATCAAAGAACAAAGAAAAGCACTGGCACTCCATATCAAAGGAACACTCAGTCTTAAAACCGCGCTTGCTGATGCTGACTGGATTGCGGCAGTCTGGGCCGATGCGGTGTCTTCTGCAGCACAGGAAACACAGCTGGATGTTTTTCCTGAGGATTGCATCTGGGATATGGGACAGATTTTGTCGCAGGAATTTTACCCGGAATAATCTGTCATCATTTCTGACCACAAAGCGCCTGAGGGCGTTTTTTTTGGCGATTTTAAATACACACCTGTTTTACCGATCCTCCGGTAGGCGGTAAACCCTGCTCTGACAACCTTAACGGGCAGGAGTCCCGGCTTTTTTCTTTATTTGGCAGTCAGAGTTTCACGTTGTCCGTTTTTTCTTCACCGCCAGAATAGCACTCCTGACTAAGACTAATCCTGGGGTGAATCCTGATGGCAGTACCTTCCAGACGTGTGACAACGGGCGCCGCCCTCCTCGCCTGTTCAGTTATCCAGGCTGGCTGCAGCAGCGCGGTTTCTGATCCCGCGCCCTTTGCAACCGGCCGCTATCAGCAGCCCGCCCGCTTCGATGATATTTACCGCAACCGTGCTCCCGACGTGGTGAGGTACGATCGCTATACGCTGGTCAGCACGCGCCCGGACGATGCGCAGCGCGATCCGCTCAATCAGATTGTCGATATCAGCATGCCAGCGCAGCTGGTCAACACGGTCGGTGAAGGCTTTCGCTATCTGCTGCTGGAGTCAGGTTATTCACTGTGCTCAGCCACAACATCCGCATTTTCAGAACTTCTCAGCCGTCCACTGCCGGCCGTTCAGCGGGATATCGGTCCGGTCCGGCTAAGTGAAGCCCTGCAGATTGTGGCCGGACCCGCCTGGCGACTGAAGGTGGATGAAGTTAACCGCGAAATCTGCTTTGAACTGCGGGACCCGTATCGCAGCTTCGCTGCACCGTTAGCGGTTCCGGTCACACTTGCGCCACAGCATGCATCAGTCAGTCTCCCGCCTGTCATACAGCCAGCTCAGACTGCAGGGGCAGTCAGCACAGTCAATGCCGTGCCGCGTAATCCCTTTACCGGTGATACGCGCATCAACAACACCCAGGGCTCCGGGCAAAAACCTGTACTTAAGCCGCAGAGTCTGGCCGTCCCGTCACCAGTACTGACAACGGCGAAGGCGCCGGCAGCTCAGAAATCTGCTGCGTTGCCGCCAGTCGGAAGCCCGCCGGTGCCACCACCTGCAGCTGCACCGAAAGCAGCCTCATCTCAGAAAACCCCTGTGACTGCAGTTCATCCCGTTACTGTACAGCCGACTACAGTGAACACTGCCCGCCAGACTGTGCCCGTCCGTCCCGTCACTTCACTGCCGCCGGCCCCACCTGTCTCCAGTCAGACAGCCACTTCATATATACCGGGTACGCCGGTCACCCCCCTCCCGGTCGGCCAGACGTGGCGGGCCGAGCCGGGGTCCACGCTGAAAGAGACCCTGACCGGTTGGGCATCAAAGGCGACGTGCAGCAATGGCGGGAACTGGGTGGTCATCTGGCCGGTATCACTGGATTACCGCATTGATGCACCTCTGGTGTTTCACGGCAACTTCGAATCCGTCCTGGTACAGGTCTTTGACCTCTACCGAAAAGCGGAAAAACCTCTGTTTGCCGAAGCCAACCGCATTCAGTGCCTGATTTCGGTGAGCGATACCCCCGCGGGCGGAGGACACTGATATGGGCTATGCGCTGCCCATATTTGTTTTCTGTCTGGTTATTGCGCTGATGGCCGGTGATGCGCAGCGTCACTCCTCTGAACACGTCCGGCTGTCGCTGCAGCAGACTCTGCCTGACCAGCTTGCCACCGACATGCTGCGCACCGCAGATGCGGTGAACAACTGGCGCCACGGCCGGACGGTGGCTGACGGCACGGTGTCACCTGCACAGGCCGGCATCATCCCTGTGCCTGACAGCCGTATTCAGACCGTGATTCAGGGGGGACGCCTCTGGGTCTGGGTGCCCGCCACCGATGGCGTGTTTGCGGCACTGCTGACGCAGTCCGTGACCTCGGCGCTGGCGCTGACTGTAAGCGGCGGGCGGCTGCGGATGGCGGATGGCACTGATATGAACCTGCCCCTGCCGTCCGGCGTGACGGAGGGCAGCATTGTTTACCTCAACTAACCTCATCAGGGAGCTGCGGATGCCGCGTTTACCTTTCTGCCTGACAGCGCTGGCCGCCGCGCTTGTGCTGTCATCATGTTCGCTGAATGAAATCAGCAAAATGGATAAGGAGGCCACGGGGCAGGCCGATACCGCTCAGCGGGTGCTGCAGAGTCGCCAGACCCTGACTCAGCCCACCGTTGTCTGGTCCGATAAACCCTGGGTGAACCTGCAGCCTGTCACGCCGGTCATCTCCACGCCGGATGAGAAGAACCTGCCCGCCTGCCAGATAACCATTAACCGTCCGGAGGGTATTTCGCTGCCTGAGCTGGGGCAGCGTATCACTGCACTCTGCGGCGTACGTGTATCCATCACACCGGATGCCTTTGCCGCTCTGAGCAGCGTTTCCACCGGCAGCGTGGTGACTTCACAGATGAGCGGTAATCTGCCGGCACCGGATGATAACGGACGCGTGCCCCTGTCACAGATGGGCACCACAGCTGCGCAGGCGGTCTCGTCTCAGCAGGCCCCATCGCTTATCCGGGGCCTGAAATATCAGGGCGATATCCGCGGGCTGCTGGATATGGCAGCGAGTGGTCTGGGATTGTCATGGCGCAGCGACAGCAGCGGCGTGTATTTCTACCAGCAGGATACGCGTACTTTTCAGCTCGTCATCCTTAATACGAAAGTAAACAGCAGTGCCTCCATCAACTCCGGCTCCGGTAACCAGCTCGGCAGCGGTGGCGGTACGTCCGGGGGGACAACCGGCGACATCAGCTCGAACCAGAAGACCGACTATGGAATGAACAGCGACCTGTACGATGACATCAAAAAAACGGTTGAGCAGATGGTGACGCCAAAATCCGGCCGGTTCTGGCTGTCGTCTGCCACCGGTACGCTCAGCGTAACGGATACACCCGATGTTCTGAATCGTATCGGTCGCTATATCGAATACCAGAACAAGGTTCTGAGCCGACAGGTCCAGCTTAATATCCAGATTGTCAGCGTCAACCAGACGCGTAACGAGCAGATGGGGCTGGACTGGGGGCTGGTCTATAAATCGCTGCAGAACGTGGGTGCCAGCCTGACCGGATCAATGGCGAACGCCTCCTCATCCGCCGCCAGCGCCGGTATCTCCATTCTTGATACGGCCAGCGGCAATGCCGCTAAATTCTCCGGCTCCAGCCTGCTGATTCATGCCCTGTCTGAGCAGGGTAACGTCAGCATGGCGCTGAACCAGACCGACCCGACCGCCAACCTGACGCCGGTGGCCTATCAGCTCTCCAAATCCACTGGAATGCTGACCAGCTCCAGTTCGACGGCCACCGCCAACGTGGGGGTGACGTCAACGATGACCACGACCAACGTCACCACCGGTCTGTTCATGACAATGTTGCCCTTCATTCAGGAAAACGGTGATGTGCAGCTGCAGTTTGCCTTCAGTTATACCAGCCCGCCGGATATCAAAAGCTTTATCAGCCGGGACGGTAATACCCGCAATGATACAGCAGACACCTCTACCGAAGGGCTCGCCCGCAAGGTCAACCTGCGTTCCGGCCAGACGCTGGTGCTGACCGGTTCTGAACAGCAGAACGTCTCGGCGGATAAGCAGGGGACGTTCACGCCGGGCAACTTTATTCTGGGCGGCGGTCAGACAGGCACGCGCGGCCGTACCACGCTCGTCATCATGATCACCCCTGTTCTGCTGAGGTAACTATGTCATCACAGAAAAAAACAGCGCGCCGCACCGGTATTCGTATCACCCACCACCGGCGGGACTGGATGGCCGGTCTTCACTGGGTACCGCAGCGGAGCGTATTCATGGTCCGTCTGCGTAGCAAGGCCTCGCCGGACACCCACTGCGTGATGGCCGGCAGAGGAAACTCATCAATGGCGGGTGTAGTCTCCCCGGGACGTGTGCGCCACCGCCTTTATGCCCTTGCCGTGGCCTTTCAGCTGTCCGAGGGCGGTAATGCCTGGGGCATTTACCGTCTGAGCCGGGATGAAGACCTGTGGGTGTTCTTTGCCGCCAGTGGTGGTCAGCTCTCCGTGATGGGTGATGTGACCGGCTCAAGGGCATTCATTGAGTCTGCAGCACAGAACTTTCTGCGCTTTAACGATGCAGATGCGCCGGGCCTGCGCTGTGCAGCCACGGCAGAGGATGGACTCGATGCCACGTCACTGACGGACCGGCTGAGTGCTGCGCAGCTGAAGCGCTGCCGCCTGCGAAAACGCCGGACACCGCTGTCACTCATCCTGCCGGCCGTCATAGTGACCGTCACCGTCGCCTCCGGCGCTTACTGGTATGACGCCGTACAGCAGAAGGCTGAACAGGCTGCTGCCGCTGCAGCGTTTCGTGCGCGCATGGCGATGACACCGGAAAAACCGGTGGCCCCGGCCCGTGCACCGCACCCGTGGGCCTCCCAGCCTCCGGTGTCAGTGCTGCTCAGCAACTGCTGGCTGACGCGCGAGCCGGTCTTTGCCTCGGTGGCCGGCTGGCGTTTCACCGATGGTGAGTGTGTGCCGGAAGGACTGCGGCTGCGATTTGTCGCCACACCCGGCTCAACAGTTGAAGACTTCTCCCGCCGCGCCCGCGAACTGCTGGGACATGCGGCTGTTTTTAACCTGCAGGAAGGCGGAAAAAATGGCGATGTTTTCATTCCATTCCGTAAATACAACGTCAGTGAGTACACCGATGAAGCACTGCCCGGTGCCGATGCGCAACTGATGCGGTTTATCTCTCACCTGCAGCGCCGCAACCTGGACGTGAAATTCACGGAGGTGAAGCCGCCTGCAGTCGCCCCGGGTCAGGAAAAAAACACGCCCGTACAGGACTGGCGGGAATTTACCTTCTCCGTCAGCTCACGTCTGCAGCCTGAGCGCCTGCTGCAGGATTTTAATGCCACCGGGCTTCGCCTGACCAGCGTGTCCATCACCATGAGCCCGCAGGGGCAGTTCGGATACACCATGAAGGGGAGCATTTATGCGCAGAATTAATCCCGCCCGGACGGGGCTGCTGCTGTCCGTTCTGCTCAGCGGGCCCGCGCTGTCAGCCACCACCGGTGATGTACTGCCACCAAACGTTACCCTCGGGGAGCTGGAAGCCGCTCAGGCCAGCAACCTGATTCTGGAGCAGAAAGTCCAGACAGCCCGTCTGGAACAGCAGCTGCGTGAAAGCCAGTCCGGGCAGAGTACCGACCGTAATTATCTGGCGACATCCCTGCAACCCTCAGCACCGCTCATGACACAACCGGCCCAATCACAACCGGCCGCGACGTCTGTCACGGAGAAGCGTGCCGGCAGTGTACGCCTGCAGGAGATTTACGGTCGCGGCACACAGCTGTGCGCCCGCATTGTGCTGCCGGACGGTGGTGTAACCGAGGTGGTAAAAGGCGACCAGATCCCCGGCACTTCAAAACGGGTCACGGAGGTCACGTCCACGCTCGTGCGCCTCAGTGACGATTCTGAACTCTCCTTCTGAGGCCACGATGACGCCCGATAAAGATATTATGGATTTTGTGTTTGCCGAACAGCATCCGTCCGGTGGCGTGACGCTGCTTATCGACGGTAACCGGCGAAAAGAACCGGCCATACAGCGCTGGGTGATGGATGTCACCCGCGAGTATCCGACGGCAAAAACCGAGTTTGTGGCGCTGAGCGAGCTGAACCGCCGGCGCGAAGTGGCAGAGCGTCAGGGGCTGGCCCTTTCTCAGAGCGTCAATGAGGCTGACCTCAACAGCCGTGATATCAGCGTGTCGCAGGATAAAGTCATCAGCTATATGAGACTGGGGAACGAGTTCAGTGCGTCTGATATCCATATTGAAATCAGCGCCGACCGTAAGCTCAGTATCGTCCAGCTGCGCATTCACGGCGAACTGGAAGTGGTGGATGAAGTGAAAGATGTGGAGGGAATGACGCTGGCCTCCACCTCCTATCTTTCCATGTGCGACGTACGCGAGCAGTCATTTTTTGCTGGCCGCGAGCAGTCAGGACGCATCGATGCGAAGTTTGCCCGCCGTGCCGGTCTGTATGGCGCCCGCTATGAACACCGCCCCACGCCAGACGGGCTTATTGTGGTCATGCGACTCATTCCTGATGACGGCGATAATATTCCCGGGCTGCCGCAGCTGGGTTTTCTGCCGGAGCAGATAAAGCTCATTATGCAGATCCTGCGCCTGCCGGAAGGCATGGTGCTGCTGACCGGGCCTACCGGTTCCGGCAAAAGCGCCACGCTGCGTGTGTTCAGCGATATATGGCTGAAACTGACCGGGGGAAAAAAGCGCCTGCTGACGCTGGAAAACCCGCCGGAGGGACGTATCCCCGGCGCCATCCAGACCCCCGTCATGCCAGCTGACAACTCGCCGGAGGCCATCAGCCGCGCCTGGAGTAACGCCAACGCCTCCGCGCTGCGTCTCGTTCCGGATGCCATCCTGAACGGCGAAATGCGTGACCTGTATTCCCTGATCGCCGCCATTTA
The DNA here is from genome assembly GCF_014946725.1 of Mixta mediterraneensis. GTDB lineage: Bacteria > Pseudomonadota > Gammaproteobacteria > Enterobacterales > Enterobacteriaceae > Pantoea > Pantoea mediterraneensis. The sequence goes on along the minus strand of NZ_JACFXY010000003.1, from coordinate 134,561 downwards.
CGCCAGTGAAACCGGCCATGCGCTGTTCTCGACCCTTCATACCCAGAGCCCCATCGGTTCCCTGCGCCGTATGGAGCACTTCGGCATTGACCGCCACCTTCTGGCGGATGCCGCACTCATTACTGGCCTGATAGGCCAGCGTCTGGTGCCGCTGCTGTGTGAAAAATGCCGTATTCCCTGGCAGGTGAAAGCGCCTGAGCTTGACGGCGAAACCCGCACGCGCCTGGAAAAATACTGCACCGTAGGGGAGGTGTGCGACACAAGCAAACTTTTCTTCCGTAATCACGAGGGCTGCCCTCACTGCCAGAAAACGGTGCCGCTGACCGGCCGCATCGTCAGCCGCGGCGTAACCGGTCGCACGGCCATTGCCGAGGTGGTCCGGACGGATGCCCGACTGATGCAGCTCTGGTTGTCTCACGGCCCGGCCGTTGCCCGTCAGTACTGGGTAAACCAGGGGGGTATCACCCGCCGTATGCATCTGCTGCGTTATCTCGGGGAGGGGCGCGTTGATCCGGTGGAAGGCGATCTTATCTGTCCGCTGGACGAGGACGACATCATGCAGTGTGAGGTGCCCTATGTCGGTTAAGACCCGTTTTTCGCCTGAGCGTGATATGTCGCTGGCGGAAATGCTGCGGTATCGCCTGGTCAGGGCAACGTTTACCGGTCAGTATCGCCAGCCGTTTTACGAAACCCTGCGCTTCCTGCTGGAAAACCGCAAACCGCTGAAAGAGGCGCTGACCATGATAGGCGAGGTGCATACCGACTTTGGTCAGCGATGGCACCCCTATCATGAGCTGGTACAGGACTGCCTGGAAGGGGTTAAGGACAACCGTGAGGGGCGCTCCCTGCAGGATGTGCTTGCTGCCTGGGCACCTTATGAAGAGGCAGCGCTTATCAGCGCGGGGATGGAAACCGGCAATATTCCCGGCGCGCTGATGCAGGCTGACAAGCTGATTGTCGCCCGCCGGCGCATCCTCGGTCAGGTGGTTTTTGCCTCGGTCTTTCCGTCAGCGCTGGCCCTGCTGAGTACGGGGCTGCTGCTGGCCAACAACATGGCACTGGTGCCCACCTTAAGCAAAATGTCTGACCCGGCACGCTGGACCGGTGCACTCGGGCTGATGAACGGCGTGGCACAGTGGACGGATAAGTGGGGGGTGACAACAGCGGGTGCCGCTGTCGGGGGAGTCATTCTGGCGTTCTGGTCGCTACCGCGCTGGCGGGGAAAACTGCGTCGTCTGGCCGACTATCTGCTGCCCTGGTCGGTTTATAAAGATCTGCAGGGGGCGGTGTTCCTGATGAATATCGGGGCCCTGCTGGGTGCCGGCGTGCAGGAGCTCAAGGCGCTGCAGATCCTGAACGAGTTCGCTCCGCCCTGGCTGCAGGAGCGTATCGAAGGGGCAATGGAGTGTATGAGCGACGGTAACTCTCTGGGCATGGCGCTGCGCCAGAGCGGTTACGACTTCCCAAGCCGCGAGGCGGTGAACTACCTCTCTCTGCTGGATAAAGGCAACAGTGCTGCGTCACTCATCACTAACTATGCCGACCGCTGGCTCGAACAGGCGCTGACGCGAGTGGCCCGGCGGGCAAACGTTACCAAACTCTTTTCTCTCGTTCTGATTATGAGTTTCTTCTTACTCATCCTGCTGATGGTGATGCAGATTCAGGACATGAACACCTTCAACATACATTAAGGAACGACTATGTCATCTCAGACATCACATTATTACCAGCGCCAGCCAGACCGGGGCTGGGGCATCCTTGAGCACGGCAGCATTGCCCTGTTTACGGTTATCGTCATCTGCATTGTCGGGGCGCTTGTCTGGAGTCTCTCTGGCAAAAAGTCTGTTGCGGTGGAAACCTCAAATATCCAGACAATTGTGACCAATGCCCAGCAGCTCAAGCAGACCCAGGGGGGGTATAACTTTACCAGTGGCACCACCATGACCGGCACGCTTATCCAGCAGGGGGGCGCGCCGAAGGCCGGCTGGACGATTCAGGGGACGGCCAGTTCCGGCACGGCGACGATGTGGAACAGCTATGGAGGCCAGGTTGTCATGGCACCGGTGGCATCAAACGGATTCAATAATGGTTTCTCCGTCACCACACAGAAAGTGCCGCAGGCCGACTGTATCTCCATTGCTACCCAGCTCGGCTCCGGTGGCGCGTTCAGTGCCATCAGCCTTAACAGCACCGACTACAGTGACGGCCTGGTCAGCGCCGAAGATGCCGGCAAAGCCTGTACCGCTGACACAGGCATGACCGGTAACAACACCCTGGTCTTCACCCACAACGGCTGATGACATGCTGCGCCTGACTGCCCTCCTGCTGTTTATCCTGCTCAGCCCCCGCGCGGGGTCATTCTGCTTCGACGCAGCAGGGACAAAGTACCACATCGATCCGCTGCTGATTCAGGCCATTGCCACCGGCGAAAGCAGTCTGCGTCCGGGGATTACGAATGTTAACCGCGATAAAAAGACCGGGCGTGCGCTCAGCACTGATTACGGGTTGATGCAGGTCAACTCCACACACATCCCGGCGCTGATAGCGCAGGGGGTTATCCGTAGTCCACAGGATCTGCTGACCCGTCCCTGTCTCAATGTGCAGATTGGTACATGGATTCTGGCGAAACATTTTCAGGTATGCGGCATCAGCTGGAATTGTCTGGGTTCTTACAACGCTGGTTTTCGTCAGGATCGCCACGAAACGCGCGAATCTTACGCCAACCGGATTTATGCCATTTACCGGCGCCTTTTACTGAAAGAACGGGGGATCAGACTGTGACACTGCTGACACTGAGTATGCCGTGGCCAACGCTTGGCATCATTTTTCCACTGAGCCTCGGTTTGTTTAATTTTATGGCGAGCCTCGTCAGTATTAACCTGGTGACATCGGGTAACTGGAACGGGCGCAGTTCTCCTGTGCCTCCGGCGATAGTCTGGCTATATGCCGCTGCTGTCAGTGTCATGCTGCTGGCACCCGCACCGGCGATGACGCGCCTGCTGTCATTTTTCATCAGCCTGTTTCTTTTCAGAATGACGCTTACCGATGCGCTGACGGGACTGCTGCCCCGCGAAATGACGGTGAGCTGTCTGACTGCGGGGCTTGCTGCCGCACTTCTGAACCCGGGGTTTACGGAACATCTCCTTTCTGCGGTCATCGCGATGTTGATTTTCGGCGGCTGGCGATATGCCTCAACGAAGATTCATGGTCGCGAGTGTCTGGGACTGGGCGATGTGTGGCTGGCCGGTGCCATTGCCGCATGGCTCGGTGGAACCGTTGGGCTTTATGCCCTGCTGACCGGTGTGATGTTTTTTGTCCTGTGGCAGTTATCCGTCCGTCGCATAAGCGAGGGCGGGCCGATGGGCCCCTGGCTGTGTGCCGGTGCGATGTCAGTGACACTGCCTGAACTTTATCAGCCGCTTATTACATGGTGATGCCAGTGAACTCAATAAAAACAACCGATCGTGGCTGGGCTATTCTCAGTACGGGTGCGGCTTTACTGATTCTGCTGCTGGTCAGCGTATGGGGATATTCGCTCATCAGCGACTGGATGCAGAAACGGACCTGGATGAACACCTCAGCGTAGGTGTCCCGCTTCACGCAGGCCGTAAAAAGTTATACCGGGCGTTATTACGATACGCTGCTCACCAGCGCCACCACCACCGCGCCGGTCATTGTGACACCCGCTATGCTGAAAAATACCGGTTTTCTGGAACAGGGCTTCAGTGAGACCACCATTGACGGCCAGGCTTATTCCGCTGCGGTTATACGCAATGCCACCAACACCGACCAGCTGCAGGCGATGGTCTACACGCATGATGGCTCTGCACTTCCGTTTCTGTCAATACCGATCGAATTCTGACCCACCCTGCCAAAGTAAAACTGACCCACCCCCTTTGAATCATTCGAGCGTTGTTGCTTTCGTTTTCTTCTGGAGTTGACCGCTTTTCAGCTTATCTTTCAGTCGATAGCTTTGGCCGCTGATTTGGGCGATATGCGCATGGTGAAGCAGCCGATCCAGCATCGCTGCCGTCAGTGTCTCGTCATCACCAAACGTTCCGGACCACTGCGTAAACGGCAGGTTGCTGGTCAGGATCACGCTGCCTGACTCATACCGTTTAGCGACTACCTGGAAGAACAGGTTCGCCTCCATTTTACCGAACGGCAGATATCCCACTTCGTCGATGATCAACAGCTTAGGTTTACCTACGACGCGGTTCAGGTAGCCCTTCAGGTCACCCTGACGATGTGACGCCATCAGTTGCAGCATCATGTCGGCGGCGGTAATGAACCGAATGCTTAAACCCGCCATCGCGGCCTTATAGCCAATGGCGGTCGCCAGGTGCGTTTTGCCGACGCCAGAAGGCCCGAGCAGGACAACGTTCTCCTGACGTTCGATAAATGTCAGACCCGCCAACTCCTGGATCTGACTTCGTGGAACGCCACTGGCATAGGCGTAATCGAACTGCTCCAGTGTTTTTATCACCGGCAGGCCTGATAACCGCAAAATGGTCTGGCGACGCCGTTCGTTCTGGCCATCATGCTGGAGCTGCAAAACGGCTTCCAGGAAGTCGGCATGCGTGCCGCTGTTGTCGATGGTCGCCTGTGCCACACCCGGCCACTCTGCCGGCAGGCGGTCGAGCTTGAGTTGCTCGCAGAGCGCGGCAATACGATCATGTTGAAGGTTCATGCTGGCACCTCGAGCAAGGCCTGGTACGTTGCCAGAGGATGTTGCAGGCTCTCGGTCGGCACCGGACGCTGGCTGAGCGCTGGGACAGGTGCAGGCAATGCCAACGTGACCTTCGGTAACGGCAATAGCGCAGCACGCTCGCGCGGCATGCGCTGCTCAGGCGGTACGCCTGTGGTGCCATGCACTCGTGTGTTCGCGACGGTGACCAGCCACTCGCCGATGCGTGTGTTGGCAGCAGGTACATCCAGTACCAGCCCGGCCTGCCGGAAGGTCGCGGTAAGAGGCACGATAAAGCTGTTCTTGAGGTAATGGTTAAACCGCTCAACCTTACCCTTGGTCTTGGCGCGATAGGGTCGGCAGACCTTGGGAGTAAAGGCATACTTCTCGGCGACGTGCATCAACTGCGGGTTCCAGCGATGCTTACCGGGGGCGTAGACATCGCGCTCAATGATGATGGCCTTGGCGTTGTCGAACAGCAGCTGATGCGGCGTCCCGCCGAAGAACCTGAGCGCAGACTCAATGCCGTCACACCAGGCAGCGGAGTCCTGGTTGCTGTAAAACTTGACGAAAGTCGCGCGGCTCCAGCCCAGCGTGGCGACAAAGGCCAGCAATGGGTTATGACCGAGTCTGATGATGGTGAAATCAACTTGCATCTGAAAGCCAGGCTCGGTCTCGAAGCGTGTTACCTCTTCAGTGACGGGCTGCTTAATGGGGTGCAGGAAAGCGGTCAGCATGCTGTAACCACCCTCGTAACCACGCTGACGGATCTCGCGCAGCAGCACACTGGCGGGGATCCCGAGGGGCCTGGCAGCGGCCACGCGCCCAAGGATATAGGTCTTGAACGGGTCAAGCTTGCAGGGTCTGGGTGCGCGAGGCTTGTAGCGCATATCCGCTACGGGCAGCGGGCTACGAATATATCTGCGAACGGTCTCACGAGAGCATGAAAGCTGGCGCGCGATGGCGCGTATCGACATGCCCTGACGGTGTAAAACACTAATCTCCACTCTGGTCTCCAATGTCATCATTGGCAGTGCCTTAAAACTGCCATTTTTACCCTAGGTGGGTCAGATTTACATCGGCAGGTGGGCCAGTTTTACATCGGTAGCGACACGTTTCTTGCGCTGCGCCAGATATCAATGGATATATCCACCGGCATGGGTGGTTATGTCTGGACATCGGGAATTGCGACCGGAGCAATGGGAAGCTGGACCGTTCCTCTCGCACAGTTTGGTGTCAGCAGCACACAGGGGCATATCGCCACTCTGCTGACCGCTGACGAACTGGGCGTCTCACGCGGTGAAAGTGACCGGCTTTACCGATTTTCGGTCACCGGCAAGCCCGATCTCAATACCATGCATACCAGTATCGATATGGGCGGCAATAACCTGAACAATACCGGTACAGTTAATGCCGTAACGGGCGCTTTTAGCGGCAACGTAACGGCCAGTGGAAATATCACCGCAAACGGTACGGTGACGGGGCAGAACGTGACTGCTGGTTCAAATGTCACTGCCGGTAATGCCATTACAGCCAATAACGATATCCGTTCTAATAATGGCTGGTTCATTACGCGGAACGGTAAAGGCTGGCTCGATGAGACCCACGGGGGTGGTTTTTACATGTCAGATAATGACTGGGTCCGGGCCGTCAATAACAAAAATATTTACACCGGCGGTCAGGTACGTGGAGGTAGCGTGCGTGCAGACGGACGCCTGTCCACGGGGGAAGTTCTGCAGCTCGATGGCGTTAACACGGCGGGCGCTGCTTGCTCACCAAACGGGCTGGTAAGCCGTGATGCATCTGGTGCCATACTTTCCTGTCAATCCGGTGTGTGGCGGGGAAATGTCAGCAACGGTAGTTATAGCTATGTAGGTACCTTTGATTCGCAGTACAACGGATACAATTCAGGAACAACAACGATGACTGTTTATGCCCAGGGCGGTAACTCTATTGTTTCACGCTCAGTAAAAGATGGGGCGTGCGTAAATACGTGGAATTTATCAGGAATCGTTAATGGGGTAACAGTGTCTTACGGTAATGATAACAACCCTGAATGGTCAAAATCTGGCTCAATCACTTTTGAAGTTCCTGCGAATACGGCTTACACAATATTATCTACCCCTCTGCCATCAGAGGGGTGCTCTCCAGGCCGTTTTGGTGTTAATCAGTATCAGTAAAGGCCCATTGCCTGTTTTCAGGGCAGGCTGCAGGCAATCACAATGTGCAAAAATGCGTCTCGAAATACGTATCCCAGGGCACAAACATGTACGACTGCCCCGTCATATAGGCATTGTCCGTTGCACCGGCCGGGCAGTTACATCCACCTGTAACGGGGTTTGCCTGACAAAGCACCTGGATATCCGGCACAAGTGAGCCGTCTGACGAGTACCTGCGGAGAACATACTGACCGCCTCCGGGGGCCGGGGTTTTCCACACACCGGATTGACAGTGATGTCTGGCAGCAATGTGATATCTTTCCTGTTTTTTCAGGGGGGTATGATGGCGGTCAGAAACCGAATAAAAAAAATGGCACTTGGAAAAGCACTGGATAAATATTTCAGTGCTGTCTCTGTCCATAAACGTGGTCATCTTCAGGAGTTTTATCGTATCAACGTTATTAAACGTTCAGCGCTGTCGATGAAGTGCATGGATGAGATTAGCTCCGTGGATATCGCTGATTACCGTGATACGAGGCTGAATACGGTAAGCGACCGTACAGGACGTGTGGTGAGTCCCAATACCGTAAGGCTTGAGCTGGCACTGCTTTCATCGCTTTATAATCTCGCACGCATAGAATGGGGGACCTGTTCACACAATCCCGTTGAATACGTCCGCAAACCAACAGCGTCTCCAGGACGCACGCGACGTCTGACCTCCCCGGAAGAGCGCCGGATTACCCGTGCCCTACGCAGCAAAAATCCACAGTTGCTGGCTATTTTTCATTTGGCTCTGGAAACAGCGTAAGCGTCTCATCCAGACCGTCTTTTATTTTTGCCCGCGTTTCCTACCATGGACACTTTCGCGAACATGGACACTACCGTGGACAAAAATACGCCTTACACCAGAAGACCATGGATCTTCACAGCGCTGAGCCTGCGCTTTAATGAGGCTCTGACTTACCGTGAAATAGCAGAACAACTGAACCTTAGCTCATCTGCCATACATAAAATGTTCACGCGTTTTCGACGAACCGGAATTAACTGGCCATTGTCGGAAGAATACACGCCTGAACGCCTGGAGGAAGAGCTCTATGCCTTCAATCTTGAGACAAATCTTCCTGTAAAAAAACGCCGGCCGGACTGGCCTCTGGAATTCAAAATTCGCATGGCGGAGCTGACCCTGCAGCCGGACGCCTGTGTGGCTCAAATTGCCCGTGAGCATGGCATTAACGATAATCTGCTGTTCAACTGGCGCAATCTGCATCGTCAGGGGCTACTGGATCCGGCCAACAGAGCGACTCTGATTCCGGTTACTATGGAGCCTGTTGTCCCTCCGCCCAGGCAAAACGGCGTCGTATCAGCAGACCTGCCACCGGTCATCAGCTGCAGGCTGACGTTGCCAGGTGGAAGCCTCAACCTGACTGGCCCGCTGACGCCTGAACTTCTGCGCGCACTGGTCAGCGAACTCAGGGAGGGTGAGTCATGATTAGCTTTCCGGCAGGTTCGCGGATCTGGCTGGTTGCTGGCGTGACAGATATGCGCTGTAGCTTCAACGGGCTGGCAGCGAAAGTGCAGAACACGCTTCGCACCGATCCGTTCAGCGGTCATCTGTTTATCTTTCGCGGTCGTCGCGGCGACATGATAAAGGTGCTGTGGGCCGACCGGGACGGCCTGTGCCTGTTCACCAAACGACTGGAGCGGGGGCGCTTCGTCTGGCCGGTGACCCGTGACGGAAAAGTGCATCTGACGCCTGCGCAGCTCTCCATGCTGCTGGAAGGCATTAACTGGAAGCACCCACAGCGGACTGAACGGCCTGGCCTGCGGATATAACCTGCTGTAAAATGGGGTTATGGACGCATCCCTTCCCGATGAAAACGCCCGGCTCAGGGCGCTGCTGCTGGAGCAGCAGACCACCATCCGCAAAATGGCGGAGTATAACCGCCTGCTCTCACAGCGGGTGGCGGCGTACGCCAGCGAAATCAACCGGCTGAAGGCGCTGATCACTAAGCTTCAGCGCATGCAGTTCGGCAAAAGCTCCGAAAAGCTGCGTGAGAAAACGCAGCGCCAGGTGCGCGAGGCTGAAGAGCGCATCGGCGCCCTGCAGGAGGAGATGGCTGAGGCGCTGGGTGAGCAGCATGACCCGGTGGTTCCGCAACCGCTGCGCCAGTCTTCTGCCCGTAAACCATTACCGGCCACACTCCCCCGCGAAACCCGCACGCTGTCGCCGGCAGAAACCGCCTGCCCGTCGTGCGGCGGAGAGCTCAGCGCGCTGGGCTGCGACGTATCGGAGCAGCTGGAGCTCATCAGCAGCGCCTTTAAGGTTATCGAAACGCAGCGGCCAAAACTGGCCTGCTGTGGATGTGACCACATCGTTCAGGCGACCATGCCGGCAAAACCCATAGAGCGCAGCTACGCGGGTCCCGGGCTGCTGGCGCGCATCGTCACGGCAAAGTTCGCAGAGCACACGCCTCACTATCGTCAGTCAGAGATATACCGGCGTCAGTGCGTGGAGCTGAGTCGTGCCACACTGGGGCGCTGGTCCGGTGCGGTCAGCGAACTGCTGGAGCCGCTGTATGACCTGCTGCGCCAGTACGTGCTGATTCCGGGCAAGGTGCATACCGACGATATCCCTGTGCCGGTTCAGGAGCCGGGCAGCGGTAAAACCCGCACGGCCCGGCTGTGGGTCTACGTGCGGGACGACCGTAACGCGGGCTCACCGCTTCCCCCGGCGGTGGGGTTCGCGTACTCGCCGGACCGTAAGGGGATCCATCCGCAGCAACACCTTGCCGGATACAGCGGTATCCTGCAGGCCGATGCTTACGGCGGCTACAACGCACTGTACGAAGACGGCCGTATCGCCGAAGCGGCCTGCATGGCGCACGCCCGGCGAAAAATCCATGACGTTCACGTCCGCACACCGACCGACGTCACAACCGAAGCGCTGAAGCGCATCGGTAAACTGTATGCCATCGAGGCGGAGATACGCGGCAGCCCGGCAGAGGAGCGGCTGGCGGTCCGGAAAGAGCAGACGGTCCCGCTGATGCAGTCGCTGTACGACTGGGTACAGGCACAGATGAAGGTGCTGTCGCGCCACTCGGATACGGCGAAGGCGTTCTCGTACCTGCTGAAGCAGTGGGATGCGCTGAACCTGTACTGCAGCAACGGCTGGGCCGAGATAGACAATAACATCGCAGAGAACGCGCTGCGTGGCGTTGCCCTGGGGCGGAAAAACTGGCTGTTCGCGGGTTCAGACGCGGGCGGGGAACGTGCTGCGGTACTGTACTCGCTGATCGGCACCTGCCGGCTTAACGGCGTGGAACCGGAGGCGTGGCTGCGTTACGTCATCGGTCATATCCAGGACTGGCCGGTGAACCGGGTCCGTGATCTGCTGCCCTGGAAGGTCGATCTCACTTTTGTCTGAGCTTCAATACGGTCTGGATGAGACGCTTACGACTGTTCGGCATCAAGTGAATAAATACCTGGGATATTTCTGCGGTTGTCAGACATATGCACCTCCCTTAAGGGAGGGCATTACCGTTCGGCGCTTAATGGCACTTTCCTCACACGATAAATCTTGTCTTTTCAGAGAATTGACACTGACGTAAACATACGTAAAGGGTGCCAGACGAACAGCTGCCGGGAGTAAACTCCCCGAGACTGTCTGCACGTTTTCAGACCGGTAAGTTTGGCGACCCCGGAATGAAGGTGCGGACAGCATATTCATATCTACAATTTTGGGTAATGACTCCAACTTACTGATAGTGTTTTATGTTCAGATAATGTCCGATGACCTTGTCATGCAGCTCCACCGATTTTGAGAACGACAGTGACTTCCGTCCCAGCCTTGCCAGATGTTGTCTCAGATTCAGGTTATGTCGCTCAATGCGCTGAGTGTAACGCTTGCTGATAACGTGCAGCTTTCCCTTCAGGCGTGATTCATACAGCGGCCAGCCATCCGTCATCCATACCACGACCTCAAAGGCCGACAGCAGGCTCAGAAGACGCTCCAGTGTGGCCAGAGTGCGTTCACCGAAGACGTGTGCCACAACCGTCCTCCGTATCCTGTCATACGCGTAAAACAGCCAGCGCTGACGTGATTTAGCACCGACGTAGCCCCACTGTTCGTCCATTTCAGCGCAGACAATCACATCACTGCCCGGTTGTATGCGCGAGGTTACCGACTGCGGCCTGAGTTTTTTAAGTGACGTAAAACCGTGTTGAGGCCAATGCCCATAATGCGTGCACTGGCGCGACATCCGACGCCATTCATGGCCATATCAATGATTGTCTGGTGCGTACCGGGCTGAGAGGCGGTGTAAGTGAACTGTAGTTGCCATGTTTTACGGCAATGAGAGCAGAGATAGCGCTGATGTCCGGCAGTGCTTTTGCCGTTACGCACCACGCCTTCAGTAGCGGAGCAGGAAGGACATCTGATGGAAATGGAAGCCACGCAAGCACCTCAAAATCACCATCATACACTAAATCAGTAAGTTGGGAGCATTACCCAATTTTGAGGACATATCTATGAATACACATGCACACCTGCCGTCCACCGGCGCACATACTCAGCTGCCGTCCGGCATTGATTTGGTTTATAACGATGACGTTTTTGACAATCTGAGCAAACGTTTCTGGGAAGAAGCGAAGAAAGCCCCGAAAGAAGAACGTCAGATGGTCTATCGTCTGTTGTGGTTGGGGGAGTGGCTCAGCAAAAGCAACCAGTGGAAACAGCAATTCCGAAACTGCTCGCCGAAAGATGCCCTGCACTATGCAGTAATCCGTCGCCATCACCTGCTTCCTGCAGATGTGTCCAAAATGTCCTGGGCCGAACTGTCCCTTGCTCTTACAGATGACTGGACCGACTTCGCCGGTCTGAAGCAATTGCAAACCCGCATCGAGAGAAAACTCGACTGCCTGGATACGCCTTTTCGCTTTGAGGCTGCGTGATTGTTTGCCTGCTGGCAGCTCATGCTGCCAGCATGTCAAAACTGATTCAGGGGTTGGTTTAACGTCAGACATTATTCCCCCTCACCAGCGTTTGCTAATGCATCAAACTTCTCTTTCCATTCCGGGAAAAGTTCACAGGCGAGTTTGTGCATAGAATCAAACGCAGAATCACTTTTACGGCTGGTTTTCTTCTCAAGGCGGTGCACGGGCTGACCGGCCGCATGCCCCTGCTTGTAAACATCCAGATCATAAATGCGTGTCTGGAGCATATCGATGACGATCTTATTCGCATGCTGGCTGTAATCACCGCTCAGTATGATGCTCTCAGCTTGTTCAACCGTAGTTTTGGCAAGCAGCGTATAATCCATGCAGTTCACCAGCATACGTATGCGTGGAAGACTGATACCAAAAGCCATGTACGGGAGCAGCTCTTCCATCAGAGCAACGGTGCCGCGCATAAATTCACGTACATCAGGCAGCACCGGCTTGACCATTCCAATCATTTCACCGGTAGCTGCAAGAATAATCAGTTCCGACATCACCGAGCGTGAACCCTGTGAATCAATCAGGATGACGTCATACTGGCTGAAGACCGGGTTTGATAAGGCATTGCGGAGACGCACGCGTCCGTCAGCAACATTGAGCATATAGGTAGGTAAAAGGTTGCGGGGATCATTGGAGACGATGACGTCAAGATTATCGATCTCGGTGCGCGAAATAATGTTTTCGGCCTTTGAGAGGTCTACGGTCTGCATGAGCAGTTCATAGAGGCCACATGGTGCTTCGTATGCTAAGGGATAGATACTGCTGGCAGTAGGCTGGGCGTGGTCGCCGTCAATAATGAGGGTTTTTATGCCTGCATCGGCGAGAAAACCGCCGAGATTAGCGGCCTGGGTTGATTTCCCCTCGCCACCTTTGGTAGAAACTACGGGGACAACTTTCGTTTTTGAATGCATTTCGTCACCTGAATAACATTATTCAGATGAGAACGATTGCTCACTTCACTGCTTTCCAAAAACACGGGGATTGAAAATCCCCGTGTCCCTGGTTCGATTCCGGGTTCGGGCACCACTATTTAAAGAACCCGCCGCAAGGCGGGTTTTTGCGTTCAGGAGGCCGAACCCGTCCCCGAACGTTCGATGCCCTCGCCACCTCCTGTGGCTCGCCCTGGCGTTCCTTTCTCGATAGCTGGCAATAATTCACAGCGAATCCCTCTGAATGTCCGTATTCATAGATGAAGCAAGCCTCTGTTCGAGCGCCTTTCTTTGGTTACTGTATCGGAAAGAGGGTAAGCGCAGCTTGGAGGATAGAGCGGTAGAGGCAATGTAATATTTTGAAGCAGTGCTGGCTTAGCAGCACTGCTTGTGTCATTGGCGGTGCGTATTTACATGCCAACGAGTACTACAATGCATTGATTTGACGTAAGATATTCTGCTTCAGAATTAGCTTTTTCTTCTCGTCCTTCATCAGTTCTGGTTGCTGTTTCAACGCATCGTCCAGCTTATCACCCAGGGTTGGTGTTCCCTCAATCCAGGCATTAGTCGCTTCATCTCCGATGGCTTTCGCCACAATTGAAGCCGCTTTTTCATATGTTTGTATATCAATCCACGGCGTTTCAAAGGAGAAGGCTGGTGTCGATGAGGTGACAGTAAGAGGAACCTCTGTATGGATGTCCCGCGAAGAGCTGCCGATACGCAATGTGAATCGGCCCGGTTCAAGTACCCAGTCATTCCTGTCCTCGTCAAAATATGAGAAGGCACGCTTGTCAAGATTCAGCGTCACCTGCTTCTCTGCTCCCGCAGCCAGGCTGACCTTTTCAAAAGCTTTCAGCTCCTGTTCCGGTCTGTCGAGACGCGAAGCGTTGTCGTGCACATAGAGTGAACCGCCCCGGGAATCCTGGAGACTAAACTCCCTGAGAGAGAGGTAAACAGGATGACTAAAAATACACGTTTTTCCCCCGAGATACGGCAGCGCGTCGTCCGCATGGTTCTGGAATGCCAGGACGGATATGACTCACAGTGGGCAGCCCTGAGTTCCATCGCCCCTAAAATCGGCTGCACGCCGGAGACCCTGCGTATCTGGCTGCGTCAGTATGAACGTGATGCCGGTGGCGGTGATGGTGGTCTCTCCACCACTGAGCGCCAGCGCCTGAAAGAGCTGGAGCGTGAGACCCGCGAGCGGCGGCGCGGCAATGATATCCGGCGGCAGGCCTCAGTTTATTTGGCGAGGGGGGAGTTCGACCGCCTCTGGAAAAAATAGCCCTCCTGGTGGATACCCTGAGCGATGAATACGGGGTCGGACCGGTATGCCATGAGCTGGATATCGCCCCGTCGTCATACTACCGCTACCGTGAATATCAGCTGCATCCTGACAGACGTAGCCATCGCGACCAGCGTGATGAGAAACTGAAGCAGGAGATACAGCGCGTGTACGACGAAAACTACGGCGTCTATGGTGTTCGCAAGGTCTGGCGCCAGCTGCTACGGGAGGGCTTCAGCGTGGCCCGATGCACCATCGCGAGGCTGATGAAGTCCATGGGCCTAACCGGCGTACTGCGAGGTAAAAAGGTGCGAACCACCGTCAGCCGTAAGACCCCTGCCGCGCATGACCGGGTGAACCGTCAGTTCGTGGCTGAACGCCCTGACCAGCTGTGGGTGGCAGACTTCACGTACGCCAGCACCTGGCAGGGCTTCGCATACGTAGCGTTCATTATCGACGTGTTCGCCGGTCGCATCGTGGGCTGGCGGGTGTCATCGTCGATGGAGACGACGTTCGTGCTGGATGCGCTGGAGCAGGCGCTGTGGGCCCGTCGGCCATCAGGAACCATCCATCACAGCGACAAAGGTTCACAGTACGTGTCGCTGGCCTACACACAGCGGTTGCAGGAGGCGGAGCTTCTGGCTTCAACGGGAAGCACGGGTGACTCTTATGATAACGCGATGGCCGAAAGCATCAACGGCCTGTACAAAGCGGAGGTGATACACAGGCAAAGCTGGAAAAACCGCGGCGAAGTGGAGCTGGCGACGCTGGCGTGGGTGGACTGGTACAACAATCGCCGGCTGCTGGAAAGGCTGGGGCATATCCCACCGGCAGAAGCCGAACGGGCATATTATGCTTCCATCGGGAATAAGGATCTGGCAGCCTGAGTTCCCAACTAAAATACTCTCCCGGAAAACCGGGGCGGTTCAGAGCTGAACCACTTCTTTTGTCTCTCTCTGAGAAAGATTGTGCAATTGAACGCTAATCTTAATACTTTCCTGCTTATCGAGATTAAATACCGGTTTTTCAGGACGGGCTTTCCCATACTTTACGCTGGAATACGAAAGCCCATAGCCAAACGGGTACATCGGAGCGATACGTCGGGTGTCAAAATAACGGTAGCCGACATAAATCCCTTCACCATAGATAACCGTTTTGGCGCTGCCTGGATAGTTGCCAAAGCCTGGTGAATCTTCCAGGCGTTTGGGGAAGGTTAACGGCAGTTTGCCCGAAGGATTCACTTTACCGGTAAGAATGTCTGCTACAGCGTTCCCTGCCTGTTCACCAGGCTGCCAGGCAAGAAGAATAGCGTCAGCGTTGCTCTCCCATGACGCCATCTCGATAGGCGAACCTATGTTGAGCACGACCACTACCTTTTTATTTTGCTGATGGAATAGTGCGGATACCCTTTCAATCATTGCTACTTCGTCTGCGTGCATGGTCATCGAATAGCGATCGGCCCCCTCTGTAGAACTGCGTCCCACTGAAATCAGGGCGATATCACTCTGCTGCGCCGCACGGGTGATGGCAGCATCGTTGGCCTGCTCATTGAGCGGTTGTCCCTCAATGGTATCGATAAGAGTTAATCCGGCATTTTTCATTCCCTAAGACAAGGTCACCAGCCGTTTGGGATCAATATTGACTTCCGCGCTACCGCCCCCGATAACAAAAAAGTTGTTAACGTTGTGACCGAAAGCCGCAATGCGAAAGGAAGAGGGCATCGGCAGGGTCGCTGAATCATTTTTCAGCAATACCATGGAATCAGCTGCAACCTGACGCGCCAGTGAAGAGTGATCGATAGGTTCCGATCTTCCGGCAGCGCCTGCATCTTTGAAACGGTGTGTTTTAATCACTCCATTAAGGATATTGCGGATATTTTCGTCGATCTGATGCTGGGTTAACTCACCGGACTTCAATGCCGCGAGAATAACGTCTTTCGGGTCAGTATTACGACGCAGGAAAGGCGTCTCTTTTTCTGACAGGCCGCCGGGCATGTTGAGATCATTACCGTTCTGCAGCGCCCTGACAGGGTCACTGACGCCATACCAGTCAGACATCACAAAGCCATTGAACTTCCACTGATGACGCAACACGTCCTTTAGCAACCACGAGTTTTGTGAGGAGGGGGTTCCGTTAATGGCAGGATAGGAACTCATTACCGCCCAGGGCTGTGCCTTTTCCATTGCATATTCAAAACCGGGGAAATAGATTTCCCGCAAGGCACGGGGAGAAATAATTTCATTAACCGTCTGTCGGCGCGTTTCCTGATTATTAGCGGCAAAGTGTTTGAGTACCGCACCAACCCCCTGAGCCTGCATGCCATTAATATAACCAACGGTAATCATGGCATTTAGCCACGGATCTTCCGAGAAGTACTCGAAGTTTCGGCCATTTAGCACATTGCGCTGTATGTTAATTGCCGGACCAAGCATGAGATCAACGCCATACTGCCTGGCCTCATTACCTATCGCTCCACCCACTTGTTGGATCAACTGCGGGTCCCAGGTCGCGGCCATCGCGACGGAAACCGGAAAGCCGGTAGCAAAACGTTTCTCACCGCCGGTTGGGCCAGCCCCTAACCTGACGCCTACCGGTCCGTCTGCAAAGACAATTTGAGGGATCCCCAGCCTCGGGATGGCCACCGTCGAACCGGCAGCACCCGCCACTTTTTCTGCATTGTTCATGCCGGTGCCAGAGACCAGTGAGGCTTTCTCTTCGGGCGTCATAGCAGCGATAACGGCAGGTATCGAATCAGTTCCCTTTAGCTGCGGAACCGCCCAGGCAGGCATTGAAAGGAAGATAACGGCAGCAGACAGCCCTGCTTTATGTAGTTTCATACTCATCCCTTAGTTTTTTATGAGCGCTTTCGTCCGTTCTGTGCGAAAGCGGTAAGGTACAGATAGCAAGCGCGTCTGGCCTGCTATCTGCACCTTACAGGAGCACAAAGCGAAGCTCTCCTGACTTTCATCAATGAAAACGATAATAGGCAAATATCTTTAAATTTTAGTGGGATGGATAACGATTTTCATTGGCGTAAAATGGCCGGGAGTGATTTAAATAACGCTAATAAACTCGCTGCGCGAAAGGGGGATCTGCTTTTGGCTAGCCCTTTCAGGACAGGGGGAAGGATTTTCGTAGCCGGACGACGCTGTATCATGTTCAGTCATTACGGATAGCTTTTCGCCAGAAAGTGAAATCAATCAGGTACGACTGCCAGCCCGCCGAGGGTAGGTCACCGTCAGCGTGCGGAAATTTTCCGGGTTCGATGTCCTCGCCATCTTCTGTGCTCACTCTGTCGGACCGGTTTTTCCTGGAGAATTTGCAACTCCACACCCTTAGTGATTACGCATCCGAAAAATAAAGTCATACGGTGAACAAGACATTTGACACAATTATGCTTTGTTGCGACGAACCCTCGGACAAAGGAAACGGCGATGATTGCGCTGTGCTGGTTTAAACGTTTCATGCCACTTAATATCCTGTGCCGGACACAATTATCCGTTGCTAATCGCGTTTTATAGTGCTCTATTTACAGATAAAAACTGGCAGGCAAAATACCCTTTTTATACTTATACATAATTGCCATGTCTGACGAAGCGCTGCATCAGCAGATACAAAATCTGAAAAAGCATAATGCGCGGCTCAAGCGTATAGCGCACGACGCACGTAACAAATTAAATGCAGCGCTGGATGGCACAGGTTTATGCTTATGGCAGCTAGAAATTCCCAGCGGTAAGCTGGTGATTTTTAATCGTCGCTGGGGAGCCATGCTCGGTTTCCAGCCCAGGGAAACCGCCGCCAATTTTGAATCGTGGAAAGAATGTTTACATCCTGACGATGCAGACGAGGTATTAAAAGCTTTTTACGATCATATTGAAGGCGTTGCGCCCTATTACGAAGCCTTGCACCGCATGATCGGTAAAAATGGCAAAATCACCTGGGTATTGGATCGTGGCCGGATCAGCGAATGGGATGAAGCAGGACGCCCTCTCAAGGTAACTGGCACCCATATCGACATGACCAAAGAGAAGCAGTACGAAGAGCAACTGGCGGTACTGGCGCTGCACGATCCCCTTACGCTGTTAACCAACCGGTATGCTTTGCACAATCACTTCCGCGAACTGAAAGCACAAGGCGCGCTATGTGTGGCTTTCATCGATTTAGATGATTTTAAACACGTCAATGACACGTTAGGGCATCGCAGCGGCGATGCCGTGTTGATTCAGTTAAGTCAGCGCCTGATTGAAGCATGTCCATCAGAGGTGGTGATTGGACGCTTAGGTGGAGATGAGTTTGTTTTATTGATGCCATATGCGCTGGATAATCCGTTGATAACCCATACGGCGTATGCCTGCCTTGATGCCGCGTTGACGATGTTTGAAATGGACAATGGCAACGCCAGTATTGGTGCGTCTGTGGGTGTCGCGCAGGTTGAGGCACAAGACAGCTTCGACGCGGCGTTGGCACGTGCCGATGAAGCTATGTATTACATTAAGAAAAACGGCAAGCGTGGCGTAGCGCTTGGAAAAGTCACCACGCTGTGACCTCGTCAGAAAGCGCAACAGTTAAAGCCGGGCCATTTAAACATAGGGTTGCCGGATACCCATACTGACGGCAGGCGAATGACGTCACACGCTTAGCACAGCACAGCACATCGCGAATCAATCTTTACCCTCCAGCCCCTGCTATTAACGAAACAGCGGACACAGGCCGCTGGTGGTCGATAACACGATCCCTCGATTCAATTTTTACAGGTGACGAAAGAGCCAGATCAACATGGCATTGCTTTGCACATCAGACGTAGCTGTATTAATCAACGGGGAGCTGGTCACCGTAGATGACTTAGGTTTAGCGTTCGATGGATATAACCATGTAGTGGAGAACACTCCTGGTAAGTATTGGTGATCATGTGCTTTCCTTAATAAACATAAAGCCATGATTTGGTCGTGAGCGGGTTCACGGCAGGCTTTTTGCCCAACGAATAGCGAACCGAGCTACCTCGGGTCACCGCTTTTTATGGTGCGTTTGTTTGAAAAAACCGTAACGATAAAACCCGATGACTTCTCTCAAAACCTTTGTCCGGCGCTCCGGCCCATTTCGGATTCTGAAAATGGATATTTCGACTGTTTACTTCTGAGCAGAATAATCGGGAGTAAAAACAGGAAAACCACCGCGCCGAGCGTAGCGAAGATGCCAGGCACGAAGTCTCCCGGGCTTGCGATATGGTTTGTCGTTACGTACCAAATGTAATCAATACCAATGGGCAAGAAAAGGAATAGGGCCGTTGCGAGTCCAGGATTGTACAGACGCTTTATACGTACAGGGACGGCAATGCCGTGTGCGAGTACCTGAAACAAGCCCAATCCGACCTGCGCAAGGCCGAGCCAGATGAGGTCGGGAAAGGATATGGCCGCGATATAAAAGAGATAGGTTAATAGCGTATTGCTGATCATGCACTGATTGGCGTTTAAGGGATAGCGGTCAGGAATATCTTTCTCTCCCATCACCATTAAATTAGTTACCGTTGGAAATCCGCTGGGTTAGCCATATTCCTCAACTTGGTGAGCGAGCATCGCCATGAAGCTGAATATCAAAATCACCTGAATGGGGCTAAATAAACTGCCCCAGAAGCCCATAAAAAACGAGAGGACGACAAAAATTATGCCTCTCACGAAGTGCCAGTTGTGACGGTAGAAATTCAAAACTCGTCTTTTCATACCGGGAAAACTCCTCGTATCAGGCATCAGGATTAAGCCATAAGCTTCGTTGCAGCTGTTGCCATGGCTCCCTACGGCAAGCCAACAACATCGCCTGGGGGCAACCGCCGTTCCTGTGTGCGGCACCTGCCAAAAAAGGTGTTATCGCCATCAGTTTGGCTGAAAAATAACCTTGCTGTGGTTTGTTTTCTTTTTTTCCTAAAATTCCCCTATCCATACCAAGGTAGAATCTATGAAAGGGGCAGACCGGGTTCCTGTACCCATAAGCCTCCTCATAACCAATCCCATTTACCATAATGGCTCCAGTTAGCTACGCCAGCTTTTGGCACAGGCTGTGTGAAAACGTACTTAGCTGAAAGGATTCCCTCAAACAGAGCTGAAAAATGCGCATTTACGTTAAATCTGCATCAGCTTACCAGTCAAAATATCTCAGATTTTGTGTAGACGCGCGGCCTTCAGTTTGTAGTCAGGGATTTCACACAGTCTGGGCACACAGCAGACAGCAGTCGTTCAGATGAAGGTTCTCCACCTTCGAATGTGTGCGGTCAGATTTTGCTGGCGATGGTCGAGTAATTTGCAAATGGTCGCCAGGTAAAATGCAAAGGGGGGCAAGTCAGATGTAATTACGCAACACGTCCTCTCAGACAATTATTATTTCGCATCCCCGCTTCGTTTATATCACACGATTTTTGACCAGGCTTTTCTTACCTGGACAGGCTTAATTAATATCGGTTGAGGCATAATTGATCATTTATTGATCTTATTTCGCGCTAATTATTTGTCCGTACAGAATCTGGCCGCTTCGTTTAGTTAAAAAGAACACTTGTTGATCAAATTAATCAATTTTTATACTGCATATACGGCTTTTCCGCTTCGCTTAAAAGGTTTGCAGTGAGGGTTTCGTCGAAAATGATCGAAAAATGTTGTCGGAATCGACAAATAACGGGCTATACGCCTTTTTAGCTATATTTCACCATGGTGAAATAAGATGATTTCACCGGTAAACTATTGATCAATAGATTAAGACAGTAATTTAAGCGAAATTTTGCAGAGCAATGTTTGTTGAGGCACTTGATTATAGGGAAGGGGCAGCTACATTTACTCTGTATCAACAGTCTGACGACGTCGTGTCTGTGATAATTTAATTATTAAATTGCATGAGGAAAACAGGATGACTCAATATCGTGGTGGAGCGGGAAACTTTGCTGCAGACAAAGAGCGAGCAGCCGAAGCTGGTCGTAAAGGCGGACAAAATAGCGGCGGTAATTTTAAAAACAACCCCGAGCGTGCCATTGAAGCGGGCCGCAAAGGGGGAAAAATCAGTCGCCGTAGCTGAGAAAATATATCACCGATTTAACAGTAGGTTATAGCAGGCAGCAGGAGAGATAGACGCGTAGTACGGTACTCCCTGATGAAAGATATTAGCTATTTATGTCTCGCCTTTTTATTGATGCAGGCATATAAATTAAAACCGGAACAGGCTTCCTTTCCGGTTTTATTTTTTATGGCGTATAAGCTGCCTGAAAAGATAAGCATTGGTACAGGTAAAATCTGGTAGAAGCGATTTATTAATTCGCCAGGTTTACCCTCTTTTTCTCATATTCCCTCCTGTTACACCGTTTATGCTGGTTCATCATTATGATTTATTACCAATGGGTAACTCTATGGTGATAAAAGGGAAAAATATTTATGTGCCGCGCCTGTCAGCGCTGTTTTCTGCCAGAAGACATCTGACGGTCTCTATTAAATGGTGGACCTTTTTTACCAGGCTGGTAAACAGTATTGAAATTTTTACGCCTGTTATCGGCATCATGAGCGTATTCAAGGCGATCTATTAACAGAAGAAACTATTTAGCGTCACCTGGCGCCTTACGCTTTTGGAAATGCTACTGCAGAGCAAATGCAAAATGCCGGAACAGCGAACGCAACAGCCAGCAATGTTTCCTGCGTATAGGGGAAATTAAAAAAATCTTTATGTCGTCATAGCGAAAGCGGATCTTAGAATGCTCCTCGTATAAATTTCACATTCGAGCAATTTAAGTCTATGGATTTTAAAAATAACGATATTTTTTTCAATGAAATCAATGATGAAAATATTGGCACGTTGCTCAGCGATATTCTGACAAACGGGACATCACGTAAACAGTTGTATGGGCTGCCTGACAATATGTTTGATGCGCTCTATACCTGTGCTTATGAAATGTATCAGCAAGGAAAAATCGACGAGGCGGAGCAGTTTTTTAAATTTCTTTTTATCTATGACATTTACAATGCTGACTACGCTTTCGGTCTGGCAGCCGTTTATCAGTTCAAGCAGGAGTATAAAAAAGCGCTTGATGTGTATGCTGTTGCTTTCGCCTTAAGCAAAGATAATTACCGGGCCATGTTCGAAGCAGGTCAATGCAATTTACAACTGCATTTTATTGGCAAAGCGAAAAAATGCTTCGAACTGGTTATGGAATATGAAAAAGATCAGCATCTGGTCAGCCAGGCTGCTTTATATCTCGATGCTATCCGTAGCATAAGAGAGCTTGAGAAAAGTAAGGAAGAAATGGATGAACGGTATAACTAATACTTCATCATTATCGGTAAATAAGTCGCTTGCCTATGAGGATCCTACCTCATCTAGAGCTGGGAATAATGGTATTTTTAAATTAGATTCCAGCCAGTCCGATGCAGCAAGAAAAATCATTGAACAAAAACTTATTACCGAAATGGATCGAAGTCAAAATGGCACAATAAAGCCTTATCTGCCACCGCCCACACTTCACAGGACGACGGCCGATGCCACGAACTCAACGAAAAATTACTATGAATTAATGGCAACCCTGGTCGTTTTGCTGGGGGAAAAGGCGATGGACGAATTAAAACTTCGGGCAGATATGTATTTACGTTTCAGCCAGAGTATGAGTAGTGCCAGCAAGGAAACGTTGCACCTGGTTGAGACTGAGCGCCAGAAATATGATGAAGCGAAGGAAACGCTGAAAAATGCGCAAGATGACCTGGCTGAGAGTAAGCAAAATCTTAGTACGCTACAGCAGAAAAAGGCAGCTTGTGAAGAGAGCCTGGCGCTGCTTAAGCAGCAACACCAGCAGGCTGTACTAAACGGTGCCGAACAGAGCACTGTCGAAAAACTCGCCGCGTCTATTGAAGAGAAAAAACAGCAGATAAATACGACCGCACAGCAAATTAAAAAGGAAATAACAGTACAGGCTGGCTATCAGCAAACCATTACGCAGGCGCAGGGGGTGCTGGAAAAAACCGCCAGTGCGATGGAAAATTCACTGAATTACCTGGACGATTTGAATAAAAAAGCGGCTGCCGCCCAGGATATTATCGCTAAAGGCGAAAATAGTACCCGGACGGCGGCTTTATTAATGGCGCAAATTATTGCCATTATTGGTGAATCGAGCGAAGAAACACTGCGGACAAATATTGAGTTCTCCCGCAAGGTGCAAGCGGCACAGCAGGCAAAATTACGTAGTGATGCAGAAGAAGTCGAAGCACAGCAGCGTAAAGCTCAACAAATGCAGGAAACAATGGGTTGTATCGGTAAAGTGCTGGGTGCCGTCATTACTGTCGTTTCCTGCGTCGCCGCCGTGTTTACCGGCGGTGCCAGCCTGGCGATTGCAGCGGTAGGGTTAGCAATGATGGTTGGTGATGAAATCTATCAGAAGGCCACTGGCAACGAATCCTTTATCAGTGCGGCGCTTAAACCATTAATGGATAGCGTTTTTATGCCGATAATCCAGGCCATTTCGAATATGATCAGCGATCTCCTTATTAAGCTGGGTCTGGATCCTGAAAAAGCACAAATAGTTTCGACCATTATGGCTATAGCGATATTTGTGGTGGTGGTTATTTTGGGGGCCGTATTATTAAAAAAACTTCCCGTCGATAAATTAATGTCAGCAGTTGGAAAAATGTTGGGCCAGGCATTAAAAGGTCTCACCAGCGCAATGAAAAGTGCCGTATCCACTATTGATGATGTTATTACGCGAATGACTCAGCCATTAACCAGGTTGTTAAATCAGCTAATGGGAAGTGAAGTTAAAATGAGGCAGGTCGCTAATATGCTCAGCCTGAGTAGTGATGTGCTTGAAGGCGTTAACGCGGGTGTCAATACATCAGGTTCTGTTGCCGTCGGTGCCTTTGAGAAAAAAGCGAACGATGTCCTGGCTGAGATTACGCTCTTACTGAGCGCCTCAAAAATTATGCAGCGTTTTGATAAACAGATTACCGAAGCATTTGCTGCAATTATTGAAAAAACCAATCAAATGTTAATTACGTCATCGGATATGGCAAATGCCGATCTTGTAACAGGTAGAGCTATTCTGGCTCAGGCGCGTGTGTAAAAAATAATAATCTAGACTTTGAAAAGGAATGTTTATGTCCGGAATTAACCTGAATATCAGTCCCGCTATTATCGGGACCCAGCGACAGACATCGGTATCTACGGAAAACACGAAAGCAGCTGTGGAAAGCCGGGGTACGCCATTAGACGAAAGCGGATTACTCGTTGATATCACGTCCCAGATAGATCGCCAATATCTTCGTCAGGAGCTGACGCCGGAGCAGGCAAAAATTCAGCTAAAGTCGGCACTGGAGTCTGATAAAACATTGGGTGAAGAAATACAACATGGACTGGAACAGGCAATTCGGGAGACAAAAAACGACAGTATTGTCATCTCTGGGCCACAAGCTTCCCGATGGAATAGTATTCTGGAGCTGTTAATTAAGGCAGCTAATGATTCAGCGATCGCGAATAATACCCTGAGTGCACGCTTTGGCACCATGAGTGAAACCAGCAGTAAGGCCGCAGCAAGCGCTCAGGTTGAGCAGGGATTAACTATTCTGACCAAAAGCATTGTCTCTTCAGGAATCAATATAGGCGCACAGGGGGTTGCATTACATAGTTCGATCAATAACTATCGGGGGCAGAAAGTTAATATCAAAGAAAATATGCGAGGAATGCATAATAAAGATTTAACCCTTCGGAAAATGGAAAATATTCCGAATTCGATGAGCAGCGATGACCTGGTAAAAGCAAATGCTAATACTTCAGTCAAAAAAGTGACAGCCAGCAATGGTCAGCAGCCGGAGTTGGAATCTCACCGCGATAGCCTTAGCGCGGCAGATAAGGCAGCAAACAGAGCTGATATGGAGTCAGGAAATATTCCGAATTCGATGAGCAGCGATGACCCGGCAAAAGCAAATGCTAATACTCCAGTCAAAGAAGTGACAGCCAGCAATGGTCAGCAGCTGGAGTTTGAGTCTCACCGCGATAGCCTTAGCGCGGCAGATAAGGCAGCAAACAGACGTAATATGGAGCAAGTTATTGCTGAACGCGATGCTTTTAACGCAGCCTATATCCAGGGGGATTCCAGATACACTCTGCAAAGAGCAAAAATTGAGACACAACGTGGCATCGGGGGCGCCAGCGCCAATATTGCCGATGGTGCGGGTAGTTCGACGGTGAGCATGTTCCAGAAAGAAGAAACAGAAGAGAGAGCCGAAGCCAAAGTGCTGGACGGCGCTGTTGAAATGACGCGTCAGTCTGCAGAGAAATCGGCAAAAATGCTGGCAGATATGATGGCAATGATGTCAGAAAATCGCCGTGCAATTCAGGAGCTGGGAACAGCAGTGGGCAATAATATTAAAGCCTGAGAATGCTTATTAAACGGGGCCCACCTGAGTGGGCCTGTTAGGAATATACCGGCGAGAAATGTTTTTAGTTAAGGGAGCGACTACATGCCCTATTTTCGGAACGCCGATTTATGTCGGCCTCTCATTCGCTCTGACCTGACAGGAGGGGACTTACAGACAACACCCCACGCCGGTGCGTTACCCTTAACCTGGACGCTGGAACCCATAGTTGATCATTCTTTGCAGGCGACGTTAGCCGGGGTGAATAACGTCGCGGCAAATTTTTATAATCAACCCTTTTTTTCATCTGATGAACTGTCATGCCTGCCCGAAACTGAAAGTTCAATGACAGAAAGACAGGTATGGCGTGACAGGGATAATTATCGTCTCTTATATGCGCAACAGCAGATCCTTGCCAGGCTCTCGCTGGAAAACCAGCGGTTGGCAACGCGACTCATCGAAAATAATCATTTCCAGCCAGAACTGACATGTGGGCTGGCATTTCTCGCTGCCTGGCGACACTGCCAGCCCGAACTTCTGGAGCAATCAACGAAACAATATTTACTGGCGTACACTTCTGATAACGTAAAAAAAATGACGTTGAAAATAGGGAATGTATGGTTATGCCTTTTGTCAAAGAAAATGGCAGATAAAACGACCTCAGCATTGCTAAAGCAAGTAGTAGAAATTGGTGAGCGTATCCGGAATGTAGTGAAGTTTGCTCATTTTCAGGGTGTTAAGGAAGATCCAAAGCTTGTACTGGAATATAGCTGTTATTATTCCGAATATCAAAAAAAGCGGTTTCAGCTTGAGGCTGAAACGATACCGCCTCCGCAACATTGCCTTTCATGGGATATGAAAGGGAAAATAAAATACGATGCAAAATCCATTGAAAGAATCGGAAATTTTCTTTTAGCAGCATATTCCTGTCCATTTACCAGATTAGAATTAAAGTAGGGAGTTAATAATATGCAGGTGCGCAGTGTTTCCGTTGGTGAAATGCAACCCAGTATCGAACAACAACCGTCCGCTGATCTTATGGATAGTTTACCATTAACGGGTATGACAAACAGTTCTGAAAATTTTTGCGATCTTAGCGTATTAATATCGCGTGCGGCGAGTAAAGGGGATATGGCCTTCCGTTCTGAATTTGGAAAGCAGGCTTCTGAGAAATTACTAGGCGATCTGGTAGATGTGTATAAAGCAACATTACCCGTATACGAGCAGGCACTGGCGGGCTGTCAGTTAACCGGAGAGGCTACTGCAATTTATCTTGTCGGAACGTATCTGACTAAAAATAATATGCCCGGAAGTGTGTTGGACGAATTTACTACATTAAAAGAAGCATGGCTTAGTGTTGTTAAAAAAGGAATCGATAAAAAGGTGAATTTCACCACGAAAACATACACGCCAGGAAAACATAATAAAATTATTGATGAGTATAAAAAGACACTGAACGATATAGGGGAGTTCTTAATAAGATTAGACAAAACCCAGCATATATTGTCTGAGGTAAGCAATCAAATTAAGGATGAAGTTTATGAATTATATAGAGATAAATTTAAATCACAGGGGATTAACCAAATCCCGGATGATTTTTTGCATAATAAACCGTTAAATGCTGCTAATCAGATGCGCGATATTGTCAAGAGTGGAGCGTCTAATCGCGGCTACGAATTTATGCAAACTCTGGTACATTCGAACCAAACTAAACTCGATTACCCGGTATACACCCGAAAAGCCCAGCAGAAGACTGCTACACCTGAGCAACCAGCTACACCGATTCCCCATTCATCAGGTCCAGGCACAAAAGATAATGACAATGTAGTTGTTAAGGTTAACGGTCAGCCTGTCTCAAAACTTCCCGGTAATATTGAAATCACTGTGAGTCCGCATATAGAAAATCACGTTATAGTTCCAGAACTGCAAAAGCTGTTAAGCGATTGTCTGCGAAGTATTCAGGGACAAAACAGGCCAGTCGGGGGGGCGGGTTATTTCTCAGCGGCTAATGTCGCAACAACCACGCCGTCCGGGCAATATTTTTCAGATAGTGCCACTAATAATCAACCTGAGCCGTTTAACGGCAAGAGCTCTACCGGGATCGAGATGAAGTCGGTGTCTACTCAAACGATAGACAGCACAATAAATGGGCCAGAAGCCAGCCAGTTTGAAACCAGTCAGTTAAACACGCTAGCTAACCAGTTAAAGGATCGCGGGGTTGATCACACCTCGGTTAGCAGTTCGGGGAGCGTGACAGTATTCAGTCATAGTGCTGCTCCTGATGCGAATCAAGACGGAGATCCAGCGGTTAATGACGCAGCAACCACACCGTCCGGGCAATATTTTTCAGAGAGTGCCACTAATAAACAAGCTGAGTTGTTTAACGGCGAAAGCTCTACCAAGATCGAGATGAAGTCGGTGTCTACTGAAACGATACACAGCACAATAAATGAGCCAGAAGCCAGCCAGTTTGAAACCAGTCAGTTAAACACGCTAGCTAGCCAGATAAAGGATCGCGGGTTTGATCACACAAGAAGGAGCTCGGTTAGCAGTTCGCTGAGCGGAACAGGATCCAGTCATAGTGCTGCTCCTGATGTGAATGAAATGGCCACACTGTTTGCTAAGCATTCTGTCATAATCGATTTTGAATCGATTGTCAGACAATTTAACCAGAACATGCACACTTATACCCGGGGAAATTATACACCTGAAGAATCCTCGAACGTCTTGATAAAAGGCATTATTAGCCATCTCTACCTGGTTTCGGATAGTATCCTCCCGTCTGATACCCTGTCTGATATCCAACAGTTCAGCGAAATACGGAGGCAGCTCTGTGATATGTATGAAGAACTGGAAAACGCTGGTGAGGAGCAAAGATACGTCAGAGAGGTGGTGTTAGATATACTGGATGCGTTAAAAAACCAGCCTTGCTATGAGAATGGAATTACAAGATTTGCGCAATTGTTAACTCCCAGTAAACATCTTGACGGAGAGATTATACAGCGATTGCAGGCATTGATTTCAGGTAAAGAGAATATCCCACAGCAAAATAATATAATTGCACAGCAAAAGAACACCACGCCCCAGCCGGTAATAAAATCAGACAATGATGAGCTTTCAGATGAACTTATTCGCAGCATAGCTAACCGGATGATTCGGGCTGATGGTGCTTATAATTCGGATGTCGGTGATATTTTTGTATATATACTGCCCAAGTCCAGAGTATGGCCAAAAAATATAAATATCGGCATAGTGGATGAATATAATAATATGTCAATTTTCCCACCGGAAACTGCTGGGGATAAAGATAAAAAAACCATTAAGTTACAGCACAGCGGAAATGGACAGAATCCACATTATAACCTCTATGGACCGATGGATGAAATCATTGCTATCCCTGGTGACGGAAACTGCTTTTTCCATGCTTTTGTCGAAGGGTTAGCATTATATGGTTATAAAATTGATATGCAGACGCTACGTAACAGCGCGGCAGATGAATTTATTGAGCATCCAGAGGAATATAAAAATTGGCTAGACATAAAGAAACTCACAGAAAAACTGAATACGCACGATACCGTTGAATACGGTGCCGCAGGCAAGGTTTCGCCGCAACCCATTTTTGCGAAAAAACAGCCAGCTAATGAGTTGGCAACTTTGTCTGCATTGAATGCTAAAAGGGGAGTAGAAAAGGAAGAGAAAGAACAAGTTACTGAAAATAACATGCAGACTATCGCTCAGCCAAATATTTCGCCGTCTAACGGGCAGGCTGAAAATAGCATGAAAACAGTTGTAGACGAATTCGTCAAAAGTAATGTCAGACTCAATTTTATTCCTGCAGCAGAATCCTGGCGTCAGGCCCATGATCTTTATGGCAAAAAAAATAAAGAAACTGCCTATGCTGATCTATTAACAACCCTTGTTAAAACCTTTAACGCGCCAACTTTTTATAATCCTTCTGTACGCCAGACCCTCAAAGAATTATATATAGCTGCGGATAGTCACAGTACGGGCCAACGGAGGGCGGAAGAAAAGGTTCTAAATTTGCTAAGTGAGTTTCATGCTCATCAAAAATACAAAGAAGTAGTTGAACGTTTTGCTGTACGGGTTATTGCGGCAAATAATTTGCCGGAAGATAAAGCTCAAGCCTTTAAGAATCTACCACCCGCCTATGCCACTGAAGGCATGACAAAAACGAAAGCGGCCACCGATCACGTGATTCTGTCTCAGCAAGGGCTGAGAATATCCAGGCATGCACTGCTGGAAAAGGCATTAAGAACCTATCCCAAAAGGAATTGTCAGATCGTAAATAATGGCAATTTTTGAGGGCGAAGTATGGCGGGCAACAAGTGGCAGATCAGCGATGAACTCTGGGAGAAAATGGCTCCACTTCTCCCGGAACATAAAACCCACCATCCGCTGGGCACGCATCGTAGACGTGTTGATAATCGTGCCGCAATGAACGCCATTTTCTTTGTGCTCAGAACCGGTTGCCAATGGAATGCCCTGAATGCCACGGATATTTGCTCATCCAGCTCAGCCCACCGCCGCTTTCAGGAATGGCGGGATGCTGGAGTATTTGAACGCTTCTGGCAAAACGGGCTGCTTGCCTGCGAGAAGCGGGATGCCATTGACTGGTCATGGTTGTCGATGGATGGCTGCATGACAAAATCGCCCCTTGCAGGCTCAAAAAAACAGGTCGCAACCCGACTGACAGGGGGAAGCAGGGAGTAAAGCGGAGCCTGATGACCGACGGGAACGGGCTTCCGCTCTCGCTGGCTGTCGCAGGGGCAAATACCCACGACATAAAACTGGTTGAAGATACGCTGGACGCGCTACAGACCGGCAGGCCGGGTCGCAGGCTGCATCTGTGTATGGACAAAGGCTATGAGGCTGAATGGGTGGAAATTTGTTTGAAAGCTCGTCGTTATGAACCTCATATCCAGTCGGGGAAAGAGGAGTCTGAGGCAATTAAAAACAGCGAGTTCAGGGCTCATCGTTGGGTTGTGGAAAGAACGCATAGCTGAATGAATCGCTTTCGCCGCATACTGACGCGATGGGAGAAGAAAGTCGAAAACTACGAGGCGATGCTGCATTTTGCTTGCAGCATCATTGTCTGGAATAAAATCCTTTTGGGATAGGTTCTAAGCGATGGCAAATAGCAGCAGAGGAAAATCATAAACATGACATGTGATAGTCGACACGACTTGCAAAACTGTCTTATTGCAGCGATTGGTAAAGTAAAGTCAATACCAACCGTTAAAATAAATGCAGGAAGCGACTTGGTGTATGACCTTAATATGGACTCTCTTGAGATGCAGGAGATGATTATTATACTGGAAGAAGATTATGCAATATTCATTCAGGAAAATGATCTGTCAGGTGTACGTACAATTCACCATTTGGTCGAACGCTGGCACCAGCGTCATGGTATTTTGTCATCTTTAGCTGCCAGGTAGTTTTAACGCCCCTCTGTCAGGAAAGCAGAGGGACCTCGTTTAGACGCATATTATTAGTTCATCATATACCTGGGAAGCCAGCTTGTTCATGCCTGAGCACTGAGCCTCATCACAGCTTGTGTTATAGGGAGCAGGCGGTATTTATGATGGTTAAATGCCGGGATCGTAGAAAGGTTATGGACAATTTTTATTAAGAAATTTATAGCAGTCCATCATCCTGCCGATGAGAAGTGATTTTTATTGACGTGTTATTCTCTCAACTTACGCCTCTTTGCACTCATCATTATTATCAGCAGACTGGCAGTAGCGTTCGAGGGTTTCTTTAAGCTGATTGAGAGAATGGATACTGTTGATATGGCAGGCCTCATAAATATCGTGCTGGTTTAAAATTTCTTCCAGTGCATTTTTGCTAAGCGTAGTGGAGAGGGCAGATATATCGCAGCTCCAGATAACGTTAAAATGCTCAAGGGTGATGAGTGATGTCTGAATAAATCTGATTTCAACGTTTAATCCCGCTTCGGCAAAAAGGCGCTGTAAACGAGCAGTAGCAGCTCGATGCTGAGCGGGCAGTGTGAGAATAAGTTTATCGCTTTCCGGTGAAATAGTATGTAATTCACCCAGCCATTTTTCCAGTAAGCAACAAATTACCTCATCCTCAGAAAAGAAGTCCTTCAGTTGTTGCTCCAGATAACGGGTTGCTTGCGAGATAATCGTTTCCGCTAACATTTCACTCGCACTGAGATAACACATAAGGTCCTGGATACTGCACATTATCCCCTGTTCGAAGCCGCTAAGGTAGGCGCGAGAATAAATGGCATCGCTTTCATGATTGGCCTTACGCACAATATCACGAGCGCAGGCTTTAGCCTGTTCGTTCAATGAATGGTAACGTTTAGCCGTTGCAACAACCTCATGTGGGATCCGTGGAGATGGTGTTTTAACACCGGGTATTAACGTGATTTTTTTATACATACAGCATCGCCTGTTGAACTGCAGCAAAAGCCAGTGGAAATGCCCGTTCATCGGCCTGTGTTTCGCAGTTAAAATGTTTAGGGAAAATGAAACGCAGCCGAAGGAGGTAATCTGCTGCGAGTATCTGGCTGGCGGCGCTAAACAGTATCTGCGCGCCATATTCAAGTATCTGCTCCTGACTTGTTGCCTCTAATGTCATGCGGGAGGGTAAACAGAGCGGACTGGAAAAAAAGGAACGTTGACGCGGACTGAGGCGCTGTATAAAAACAGGCGACTGCATAAGGCTGGCCGCAGTGCATTTTAAACCCAGCAGCCAGGCTACTTCATGTAACTGATGCCAGTTCTTAAGCAATAGCCAGCCGGCAGAAGAAATACTCTCTGTTCGCGGGGCGAATACAGTGGAGCAGTAATGATTAATCAGCAAATAATTAATTACATTGTCAGGCAATCGATCGCGACAGTTTGCTGTTGATGTTAGCCGCAGTAGCCATGATGAATCGTAATAACTGGCCGGATTATAGAGTATGTTCATCACTATTAAAGTATTATTCACATCTGTCTTCTGTTGCTTTTTTGTATGAAAAAATGCTGTCAGTTTATCCTCTGATTAGAAATAAACTGACAGGCTGTTATAGTTAACTTAGAACCTATCCCAAAAGGATTTTATTCCAGACAATGATGCTGCAAGCAAAATGCAGCATCGCCTCGTAGTTTTCGACTTTCTTCTCCCATCGCGTCAGTATGCGGCGAAAGCGATTCATCCAGCTATGCGTTCTTTCCACAACCCAACGATGAGCCCTGAACTCGCTGTTTTTAATTGCCTCAGACTCCTCTTTCCCCGACTGGATATGAGGTTCATAACGACGAGCTTTCAAACAAATTTCCACCCATTCAGCCTCATAGCCTTTGTCCATACACAGATGCAGCCTGCGACCCGGCCTGCCGGTCTGTAGCGCGTCCAGCGTATCTTCAACCAGTTTTATGTCGTGGGTATTTGCCCCTGCGACAGCCAGCGAGAGCGGAAGCCCGTTCCCGTCGGTCATCAGGCTCCGCTTTACTCCCTGCTTCCCCCTGTCAGTCGGGTTGCGACCTGTTTTTTTGAGCCTGCAAGGGGCGATTTTGTCATGCAGCCATCCATCGACAACCATGACCAGTCAATGGCATCCCGCTTCTCGCAGGCAAGCAGCCCGTTTTGCCAGAAGCGTTCAAATACTCCAGCATCCCGCCATTCCTGAAAGCGGCGGTGGGCTGAGCTGGATGAGCAAATATCCGTGGCATTCAGGGCATTCCATTGGCAACCGGTTCTGAGCACAAAGAAAATGGCGTTCATTGCGGCACGATTATCAACACGTCTACGATGCGTGCCCAGCGGATGGTGGGTTTTATGTTCCGGGAGAAGTGGAGCCATTTTCTCCCAGAGTTCATCGCTGATCTGCCACTTGTTGCCCGCCATACTTCGCCCTCAAAAATTGCCATTATTTACGATCTGACAATTCCTTTTGGGATAGGTTCTTAAGTCCATAATAAACTAAAGCGATTATGTTATTTACTTTCTGTAGAGGTTTTTTTATTAAAGAAACGCACCGAATAATGTTTTTTCTTTATCTGAATTAGCAGCAATCCTACCAGTAGCACCAGAATACCACCAAGCAGACAGCCGATTACGCCATATACATCCGATAAGAAGCCATTGTCCGAACGCGTGATTCTGACGGGCTCACTTTGTTCAAACATGATGACAGAAATATCTTCATAACTGATGTCAGGAACACTGTTTTTAATGAGTCTTTTTATTTTTGATGTATATTCATCTTCATTTAATTTTCCGCGAAAAATAATAAAAACGGAAGCGGAGTTAATATTATTTTCCTTTTCCAAAGGATAGCTAAGATGAACCCGGGCCGAACTTACTTGCTCAAGTTGTCTGAGCGTTTGTCCTAAGCGTTGCTCTATTGCTGAAATTAATCGCGCTTTTTCCCCCAGCGGGGTGGTGATCATCGCATCTGCAGGAAACTGTTGCGCAATTTCAATATTATCGGCTGAGGGGAGATTATAGCTAATCAATAGTTCTGTTGCTTCACTAAGAAACTCCGGCTTTACCTGTACAGAGAAACTCTTTTTATCTGATTTTTTTATAGCATCAATATTATGTTTTTCCAGCATGGCGATGATTTCATTCGCCTGACGCTCAGATAGCTGACTAATAAGTTCATTATTACAACCTGACAGTAAAAAAACCATCATCACCAGTAATAAGGCGGAGCCAAGTTTTCTGATCATGTTTTTATTAATGTTTCAATAGCAGAGACGCCTTTGCGTACCAGGGTACTGCACAGGTTGGTCTCCAGTGTATAAACAGCCAGTTTTTTTTGCCACTCTACCAGCTGTGCAGGATCAGACGCCACGCCAGGGTCGTTGAGCGCAGCATAAATTTGATCGCGCATCTGCTGACTTTCAACGGCTTTGCTGGCAATAGCATTACCGAGACGTTCGTCCAGCGAAACCAGAGAAGATTCAGTAGAAAGCTCTCGCAAGCTGCCTGAACGGTTAACTGCATTAACCGCCTGAATAAGCGATATTGTACCATTACTCATATTACCCCCCGATTAAACGTATTATTTGAAATTAGCAACAATTGACTGATCAATATCACGGAACGCTTTTACTACGTTGGATTGCGCATTGCGATACATCGTATAAGAAGCAAGTGCAGCCTGATAGTTGGCCAGTAATTCAGGTTTAGTGGGGTTCTCTTGTAATTCTTGAAGTGCCGTTGCCATTTTCTCATTCAATGACTCCACTCCCTTGTTAAAAGAACCTGAGAGTTGTTCCAGATAGCGGTCATCACCTATATCCGCTGGGGATAAAATTTCATCACGACTGAGATTCATAGTGTATTCCTTTGATTAGCGTTTATGGTTATATCTGAATATAACCAGTGATTTCCGGGGGTAAGAATATATCCATTCTGCCCAGTTTTGAGCGATTGATCGCGCAGAGGATCTTCATTCAATACCATGATGAATTTAATGTATTCATCTCCATCTTGTTGATAAAATTCATTTATCTGACGCCGAAATGCCAGCATATGACTGTCATCAATGTCGCCGCGAATAATGTAATTAATGTACTGGCCGCCATTGTCACGCTGGCTAATTAAGCCAGACGATGTAATGATCTCTTCAGCTTTTGTTTGTAATTCTTTATCTGATTTTCTACGGATATTTATGCTGTTAGCCCAGCCAGCTTCTTGATGCAATATTGTATTAAGAATATTATTGCTGGATTGATTATCAGGCCAGCGCTCACGGCTGATCGTAATCGTTATATTCGCATCATCAGTTAGCTGAACGTTAAAAAATGGCACGCTTTTTTGCCGTAATGCAGACTTAATATTCTCAACTATCTTATCTGTGTAAACAATCTCCACCTTTTCATCAAGCAGGTGCTGTTTACGTAGCGCATTATATACCCAGCTTTTCTTCTGAGCGTTATCAACGATAATGTAATAACGGTTATTTGACATTTTAACAATCGTAGGTGCCACTTCCTTCAGTACTTCATACAGTGATGTTGTACGATCACGGTGACTGACGGGATAACCAATAGATGCACCTATTATTGCCAGTACAACTATTGCTGCTATAGCAACTAACATCCAGCGCTTGCATCCCGAAAGCAGCGATGAACGTTTAGCTTCGTTTTCTTCCATATTCTGTTGTTCGGCAGCAATATTATTGGATGCGTAATTAAGTACCCTGTCGCTCCAGGTGGTTGAGACGTTTTTAATCGCCAGCGTCATACAACCAATAGTAACCGGCTCATTAAAGGCAACGGGAATGTCTTCACTTTCACATGCACCGCTATTTTCTGTTGTTATCGTTGCCAGCCGTTGTGCAAGGATCGAGCTGTTATTCTCACTTAATGGATTTTCTTCGATAAATTCCAGAGCGTCGCCACCAGTCCGGGTTGAGCTGTTAGAAAAACGCAAGATAAAACGTTCTTCCATATTGCGTGGTGCGGGAATAAAAATACTGTTGTCTGCATGCAAATACGCATCAGTAAAGTTATTTTTCTGTGACTGTGTAGGAAATTTATCCGTATCAGCAAAACAGATATAGAGCAACTCTGCTTCCGGTAACGTCAGATCAACTCCATACATAGGCCCGGAGAGAATCCTTAAGGTGTATCTTTCAGCAGCAATATACATATAAGGTAAAAATAAAAGTTATCTGTCTGATATGAATGAACCGCAATGGTAAATAAGGTGTATCTGAGAAAATATAAAATTTCATTTATTTAGTAACGCAAAGGAAATAAACATTTATTTATAGGTCTGTAAGTTAACCTGTCTTTATGATGGAGCATATTAGGTGAAGGATTAATGAAATGATTCCGGTTGGCAAAATGGTTAGCAAGAAAGTGGGGAAGTCAATCCCTACGGCTATTTTATTGCTTATGGTTTTTATGCAATATGGATGTGTTAACCATCATAATGTTGAGAATAAGGAAGCATCCTATACGCTTGCAGAATATCAGGACATGCGTGGTTTAAAAAGAAGAATGGTACTTTGTGCTACGCAATATATGTTGATGCAGCAGCAAAGTGAAATGACATTAGGTTACAGGATTTATGATCAACGCATTCGTTATGAAACGACTGATAATGGGTTAAGTGATTATATGCTCGCTTGTTCCGGCATCATCACTTTTCTACCGCAGAATGATAGCGGAGTAATTGAAATAGCAGGCAGATAAGTTCATTCAGGAGTAGCGATATGTCTGAAGAAAACAATGAATGGACAGCGTGCGATAATGAGGTTGTGTCTTTAACACCTGACACATGTTGCTTGCTGGATTACCAGGGAAAGCGGGAATATCCGCCAGATACTCATATCATCGTAATGAACATCTGGCATTGTGCACAAACAGAACAGTCGATAGATATACTTTATACCACGCACAATAGTCATTTTTGTTTGCCATCAGCAGGCCGGTATCGCATACAAACTATTTATTCTTTAAGCGAAATGCTGGCATTTTTCGATGAAAGTCGCAGCCAGTTGCCTGATCTACCCGCAAAAGCAGGAAATTACTATAATTTACTTTTAGCAGAACAGGGCACAAGATGTTGGTTTACGTTAATGTACCTCTCTCATCGCTCTAATAGCGATTTTGTCAGATTTTGCGAATTTCTCCGAAAAAACGAGGCTTACTGGCTGGTGCGCTATTTATTACCGCATCGTTGCTCTCCTGAGAAAATCATTAAATTAAGTAAAGAATATGGTTTTTCTTATTCTTATTTTCGCCGCGTAGTACACCAGTTTTTTGGCATGACAGCCAAGCAGAAATTGCTGTCATGGCGTATATCTCAAACTGTGTTAGATATTATCGACGGAAAAGGAAAAATCACTGACATTGCGTTACAAAATGGTTTTTCATCTTCATCCCATGCTTCTACAACCATAAAAAAACAGCTGGGGTTAAAACCGCTGGCTATAAGAAACATCAGAAATTCTATTCGATGATAACATGAGATTAGATAATGCTGATGATTTTTTTGATTATAACGTTTTCAGTTTTTACGATGATGTTTTTATTGAGAAATATGCGTTGCTCTCAGCTATGTGGACAAAATTAGCGCATATAGGGCAATGTAAAATCCATATTTCACAAGGTGAAGTTTTTTTTAGAGTATTTAGTGATGAAAAAGGGCGTTGCCATGCGATCCGCTCATATATGGAATCAAACCTACATGTTTTTACATTTGAAAAATAAATCAGTTCTTTTGCTGATTATTATGTTGTTGTCTTCTGGTAAGTTGCAGGCAGAGGCAACCATCACCACATCAGGACAAACGAGTTTACCTGTTGACCGTCCCTCGTCAGCAGTAGAACCTGTCACCAATGGGTTTATCGCCAGGAATAAAAGTGTTGAATATGTATTTAAAGCGCTGTCTGCTGAGATGAAAAAACCTGTTGTTGTCAGCACAAAAGCGAAAAAATACAGCGTAACAGGCAATTTTAATCTGAATCACCCTGCTGAAATTCTTAGCAGAATAGCTAATGACCTCGGTTTAATATGGTATTACGATGGATCGATTTATTATGTTTATGAAGCAGCTGAAGTAAAAACAGCGATCGTTCACTTTCCTCGCTATAGCTACAATGATTTGATGCTTTTTCTGAAAGAAAATCATCTTTACGATAGCCGTTATCCGGTCAAAATGAATTATCCAGCCAGTACTCTGTACGTGTCTGGACCGCCTAAATATGTTGATATTATCAGTGCTATTGCCAATTTCATGGGTGAAACGCCACATGATGAGCTGAGTAAACAGGTCATTGAAACGATTAAATTACGTCATGCGTTTGTTGATGATCGCTTTTACGACTACCGCGACCGTCAGATAACCGTTAAAGGCATTGCCTCAACCATTAGCGAACTGCTAAATGACAGCACCCTTGCCAGTCGCTCACAGTCGGTTTCAGTTATCAAAGGTGATACGGAAGACAGTAAAAAAAATATTACTGAAACGGGTAGCGTAAGCCACTCAGCATTGGTAAGTACTGGCAGCGCTGATAAAGAGAGTATCAAAATTTTACCTTTTACCACGCGCAACAGTCTGGTGATTAAAGGCACGCGTGCTCAGGTCAATATGATAAAAGATCTGATTGCCAGCCTTGATATACCACGTAAGCAAATCGAACTGTCGTTGTGGATTATTGACATCAATAAATCTGATATCGACGAACTGGGCGTTGACTGGAAAGGGCAGATAGAACTTGGCAGCAATGCGCTGGGCTTGCTGAATACCGGCAGTATTCTTAGCGGACCACAGCAAACCTGGTTTCTGGCCACCATTATGGCGCTGAGTAAGCAGCAAAAAGCAAACGTTGTCTCGCGTCCGGTCCTGTTGGTGCAAGAAAATATGCCTGCGCTGTTTGATAACGCCCGAAGTTTTTATGTCAAGCTGACCGGGGAGCGTGAAGTCGCGTTACAGACCGTAAGTTACGGTACAACTATTAATGTCACTCCGATGATTTCAGATGACAATCGAATTGTCGAAATGAGTCTGAATATTATGGATGGCAGCACATTAAATGATGGCAAAGGTAATGTCGAACAGGTTGATAATTTACCCGTAGTCGGCAATACCACCATAAGTACTGTTGCGCGTGTTAATGAAGGGCAGAGTTTGCTGATTGGGGGTTATACCCGTGATCAGCTTCAGGTCGGTAATAGCAAAATACCTTTCCTGGGAGATATACCTGTGCTTGGCTACCTGTTTAAAGGAAAAAGCAGCGGCGTTCATAAGTCAGTGCGACTTTTTTTGATTCAGCCTCGCGTATTATCTGATAATAATCAGTCAGATACGTCTACAGATGGTTATATCAATGAAGGGTGGGATGCGGTAAAGCATTACGCTGAAACAAATAGCCGCATTAATCGTGATGCGTTAATTAACCGCTAATGGGGACGATATGAAACCGGACATTACTATTCGTCAATCGTTACCGGTTAATAACGATCTTATTGAGAATCTGCAAGCCATGCAGGATAAGGCAGAGGTGAAGATCACTTATTCCACCGCCTCGTCCGTTGCTATGTCGATGGCAGATGATATGGCGGCTCTGCTTAGCGCCTTTTTGCAAAATCGTGTTCCGGGGAAAAAAGATTCCGAGCTTCCTCCATCGGTTAATAAAGCTTGTGAAGCGATCCTGGCGCCTGAGCGACAGTCTGCGATAAGTAAAATTCGTGCTTTTGCTCTTTCAGCGGGAATGAATAGCAGAACTTTCCTGGCATTCCTTAAGCAGCAGTTTCCCGATGCGATGCAGATTGCTCTGCTGCTACAGGCAATGATTCGGCAAAAGAGGCTGAAAAATCATGATGAAGATGAGATGCCTGATGTACCGCTATCATTGCTTGAAGATACGCTCAAACTTCTGCTGCAGGGGCCTGAAAAAAAAGGATTACGTGCAGGACTCAACACGGAAGTGCAAACGCGTCAATATTCTTCGTTGCTGCAACAGGACGAGAAAAAGCTGCGTAAAATGTATTATGAATTTATATCCCTGAACCAGACGCCGATTATTATTTATCAGGAAATGTATAACACCTTTGGTGCGGATAAAATTAAATTGGGACTTGAGTATTTTACGTTAGCATTACATTCCGATATTAACAGCCATGATCCTTCCTGTTCGAAGGATGAGTTTGGACGCCTGCTTGAAGCTAATTATCGATTAAGTATTCTCAAATCATCCAGTGAAACATTCATTAACCGGATGAGATCTTGTGAATTTTTGAGCCACTTGGGGAATGGCTACAAGAAAATACTGAGTGAGTTATTTATTAATCTGGTTTATGAGCCAGAAAAGATTGCGCAACATACGCAGGAGTTTATAAAAAAATATCTCAGGTTTCAGATTAATGCTGACAAGGTGGCTTTTATTCAGCTCCTCAAGTCAATTATTTCTCACTTTCCTTCCCAGGTGTTTGCTGATGAATTAACAGAAGGTGAGAGATTAAAAAATGACCTTGATCGGTGTTTGCTGGACATGCTGGATCAATTGATTCGTATTAGTGAAGGCTGGAAAGATTATGATTAAGGATAATATTAAAGAATATTTTTCTGACCAGCTCGAAGCGCTCGCTGATGGCGGAGAAATTATTATTGAACAGGAGGGAATTTGTACACGTGTGGTAAAGATGGCTGATTATACCGTCTCACTGACCAGGCTAAATATTTATCCCTCGCGTCTGGCCAGCCTTTTGTACGCCTTGCAGGATAGTATTCAGGATGATGAGCATTTCATTCTTAACGCTAATGAAATTATGTATGTGCTTTATCTTGAAGAAGTATGCCTGGATAACCTAACCACCAGAATTAAAAGTATATACAAATATTGTGCAGCACACTAAATCAGGAAAAACTATTATGCTACAGCGCATCTCTCAGCGCCCTGAACTTTTTATCGTCGTACTGATGGTAACAATTCTTGCTATGTTGATTATTCCTTTACCAACATGGCTGATTGATTTTCTTCTGGCAGTCAATATTATTTTTTCAGTGCTTATATTTATCGGAACCTTTTATATCCAGAAGATTCTTGATTTTTCATCGCTCCCATCCTTATTATTGATCACTACGCTTTTCCGACTGGCTTTATCAATCAGCACCAGCAGAATGATTCTGATACAAGCGGATGCGGGACATATTATCACCACCTTTGGTAATTTTGTTATTTCTGGCGACATTATTATCGGCTTGATTATTTTTGCAATCATTACGCTTTTTCAGTTCATTGTTATCACTAAAGGTTCTGAGCGGGTAGCGGAAGTTTGCGCACGATTCTCACTGGATGCTATGCCGGGCAAACAGATGAGTATTGATGCCGACCTGAAAGCGGGCTCGCTTGATGCTGAGACAGCGAAAAAAAATCGCTTATCACTTGAAAAAGAGAGTCAGCTATACGGTGCGCTTGATGGGACAATGAAGTTTATTAAAGGAGATGCAATTGCCAGTATTGTCATTATCTTTGTTAACTTTATTGGAGGAATATCAATCGGCATGGGCCGTCATAATATGGACTTTTCCCATGCCACCGAAGTTTATACCATCCTTACTATCGGCGATGCTCTGGTGGCGCAGATACCAGCCTTGTTGATCTCTATTGGTACAGGTTTTGTTGTTACCCGAGTAAGTGAAGACGGAAAAAATTTGGGTGAAAATATTATTGAACAAATTTTTCGTCGTGATTTTGTTTTGCTGGTAACGGCACTGATCTCTTTGCTTATTGGACTATTACCGGGTTTCCCTACCGTTGTTTTTGCCGGGATCTCACTGCTGATTTTTGCGCTATGTTTTTCGCGCAGACTGAAAGCAGACAAAGCAGAAAAGGCGACTGGGGATGAAGACAGTAAGGAATATGGTGGTTTTTATCAGCAAAGTGAAACTGATGAAGCCAGCCTGCATGATGTCATTCCTGAAACCATTCCATTAATGCTGCTGGTTCCACAACAGAGCGAAGCCGGGCCAGCGCTGAAAAATTTATCTTTACGACTAAAAAAAGATTTCTTCATTAATTTTGGTATTCATCTTCCTGAAATTCGTATTCTGACCAAACCAAATATGTCTCCGGATACCGCGTTGCTTCTGATTAACGAAGTCGCTGCTGGCGAGCTTCCTGTTGTATTTGATCACTGTAAAGTCTTGTACTGGAATGAAGCATTGTCCCTCTGTGATATTAATATTAAAGTGCTTAATGAAGGGAATAAATCTTTTCAATGGATTTCTAAACGGGACAGTCAGCAAGTAAACCTGCCAAATGTCATCTTGCGTGACTGGGAGCACGAACTCAGTCTGTCATTCCAGTCAGCAGTTGCCTTTAATATCGCTGAGTTTTTTGGTATCCAGGAAATGAAGCATATCCTGGATAAAATGGAAGCTAATTACCCTGAATTATTAAAAGAAGTTTACCGTCATATGACGGTTCAAAGAATCACGGAAGTATTGCACAGGCTGATTAAAGAAAAAATTTCCGTGCGCAATATGAAGGTGGTTATGGAGGCCCTTGCTTTTTGGGGCGGTAAAGAGCGCGATACCATTATGCTGGTTGAACATGTTCGTGCTGCTATGGCGCGCTATATTTCTGATAAATTCGCGGTGAATAATAAAATATCAGCCTTTGTTTTGTCACCAGAAGTTGAGAAGCGTATTCGTAGAGGAATCCGTAACACCTCAACCGGTAGCTTCATCAACCTTGAACCGGAAGACAGTGAATTTATCCATCAGGCATTCCAGGAAAATCTGGCTTCGAGTTTGTGGTCACTGAAAGATATTGTCTTGCTGACAGCCGTAGATATTCGGCGTTATACCAAACGACTTATCGAAAATGACTTTACAGAACTTGAAGTGCTTTCCTTCGGAGAAATTTCTAATACTGTAAAAGTTAACGTTATACATACCGTATAAACAAGATGGTGAAAATCAATGAACATTGAGCTGGTGCCACTTTTAAAAGAAGCTTTAGACATTCTTGCCTGTGATTCCTCTATCATTGGAAATATAGATCACCACTCAACCATCGAGTTGGGGTTAGAAGGCTTTCCTAATCTGCTCATAACGCAGCTTGATGACGACGTCGTACTATGGAGCAAATTAGTCGATTATCATCAACAAAAGTTACTGGCTGGTGCAGAGCAGCTTATTGAGCCATTAACCAGAATTTATGAATGGACTAAATATGGTCAGATCCAGCTAATAGAGAATGACCATCTCTTTGAACTCAGGGCACCGTTACATGAGCGGGTGCTACAGGATAGCCAGGAATTCGCCGTTGCGCTGGTCGATTTTTTCCGCTTGCTGCAGCTTTTTTATCAGACTTTACAATGATGAATGTACTCAGTTTAACGGACTTTTTCCGAAACAGTGCCAAAATTACTGGCGTGAAAGGATCGATTATTACAGCACCGCTCAGACACTCTTTTATTGGCGAGCAGTGCCATCTTTACCCCTGTTTACAGGGAGGTGAGGTGATTGCCAGCGCAGAAACCATCGCCTTTGATCATCGCGGTGCAGTGCTTTGTCTGCTCGGCGAAACGAGTGGCATTTCAACTTCTGACATTGTTGTCCCACAAGGGAGCACCTTCTCTGTGGCTTTATCACCGGCGTTACTGGGTACGGTCATAAACGCACAGGGAGAGGTGCGGCAATATATTAGTAAAGACAGACCGGTGGAGAAGATGACTGGCTCGCAGTCATGGTCTATCAATCGAACGCCCCCGGATATTGATCAGCGGGCACCGGTGCGAGACATCTTTGTCACCGGTATCCGGGCTATTGATGGACTGCTGAGTTGTGGGATAGGGCAACGCACAGGAATATTCGCAGCGGCTGGCGCAGGTAAAACAACGCTGATGAGTATGATACTGAAGTATTCTCAGGCCGATGTGTATGTCATCGGCCTGGTCGGCGAAAGGGGCCGGGAAGTCACGGAATTTTTGCTAACCGGTATTCCGCAGGAGAA
Source organism: Mixta mediterraneensis (assembly GCF_014946725.1). GTDB lineage: Bacteria > Pseudomonadota > Gammaproteobacteria > Enterobacterales > Enterobacteriaceae > Pantoea > Pantoea mediterraneensis. The sequence continues at coordinate 90,683 of NZ_JACFXY010000003.1, read as the reverse complement.
ACGTGACAAAACGATTGTGGTGTATTCCACTTCAGACAGTCCGGCTGTTGAACGACGCAATGCTGCGTTGCTGGCGACGACCATTGCGGAATACTTTCGTGATGCTGGTCACCATGTAGTGTTAATGATCGATTCAATGACACGTTATGCCCGCGCGTTGCGTGATGTGGCACTTTCTGCCGGGGAAGTTCCGGCCAGAAGAGGCTTCCCCGCGTCGGTATTCGATGATCTACCGCGCATTCTTGAAAGAAGCGGAAATACCCAACACGGCTGCATTACGGCGTTTTATACCGTACTGCTGGAAGAGGAAGATGATGTTGATCCAATTGGCGATGAAATACGCTCGATTATCGATGGACATATCTGCCTTTCACGAAAGCTGGCTGACAAGGGGCATTATCCGGCGATTGATGTGTTGCGAAGCGTCAGTCGTCTGGCAACAGCGGTGGCAGATAGCGAAACGCTGCGGGCGGCAGCCAGTGTCAGGGAGGCATTGGCTCGTCTGGAAGAACTACAGCTCATGATTGAACTGGGTGAGTATCAGGCTGGAGAAAACGCTGCTACTGATGTAGTGATTGGTAAAAAAGAGAAGATAATGGCTTTTTTACGCCAGTCAGAACAGTACGGTTCATCTTTGCATGAAACAAAGGATATGCTCCGTGCCATACAATAAAATTCATAATTTATATCATCTTTACCATGACCAGGTGCAGTTAAAGAAAAATGCCTGTGACCAAAAAATAAATCAGCTGAAAAGTGAGATCGCTGAATATAAAGAGCGGCAATCCACTTTGTCCCTGTCAATATCCAGTCAATGGCAAAAGGTAGCCGGTCAGTCCTTATCGCGAGAAGCTATTTTCGTGATGAAAAGAAAAGAGTCTTTATTAATGGCGCGCTATAACCGTATCGAATTGATACTTGAGGAGTTAACTGAAGCGATAAAGTCTGTTGAAGACCAGAGGCAACAACTTAATTATCAGAAAATCAGTTATGCGAAGAAAAAAGAAAAATGGGCACTGCTGAATAAGCGTGTGAGGAAAATCCGGAAGAGTAAGAATATCAACCGGGAAGAACAGCAAGCTAATGAGAACATAATATGCAAAGTGGAATTATTCTCGCAGCGTTCAAAAGCCCAGCCTTAAACGTTAATGATAATACCGGGAATGAAAAATTATCGCTTGATCAGCGAATGAAGCTGGCAGAAAAAGAGCAACACGAAAAGTGGAACCGCACTGATATCGCGATTTTACCCCACTTATTATCGTCGCAGGATGCTCCGCAGCTCCAGCTAACATTACATTCTGGACGCATAAATACAGCCTGCAGTGAGCAGCCCAAAAACAACTGCTTAGCGACTCCAGCGTCTGGTAGCGAAAAAAATATAGCGGCATCCCATCGGCAGGCCCAGAGTTTGCCTTCTCAGCAGCGGCAAATGGCCAAAGACGCAATAGCCAAAAGCGCAGTAACCGGGCAGCGCCTGGCACCAGCGGGATCCCGAGAAAATATCGACAGAATATCACTATCTGGTGTCGGCAAAAGCACAGTTTCCCGCGAAATAAAAGTAGGAGAAGGGCATCCGATGAGCTGCGGGAAACAGACTTTAACTCCTGCTGGTACCGGTAATTACGCTGATATTTCCGGTAAAAAGAAGTCAGCCGAAACGGCCCTGTACGAAACCGCGCGCCCCTCAGCAGTTATTTCCCGCGAAGCAACGCCGGGAGAAGGACATCCAGCGGACATCGGGAAACAGACTTTAACTCCTGCTGGTACCGGTAATTACGCTGATATTTCCGGTAAAAAGAAGTCAGCCGAAACGGCCCTGTACGAAACCGCGCGCACCTCGGCAGCTATTTCCCGCGAAGCAACGCCGGGAGAAGGACATCCAGCGGACATCGGGAAACAGACTTTAACTCCTGCTGGTACCGGTAATTACGCTGATATTTCCGGTAAAAAGAAGTCAGCCGAAACGGCCCTGTACGAAACCGCGCGCACCTCGGCAGCTATTTCCCGCGAAGCAACGCCGGGAGAAGGACATCCAGCGAGCGTCGGGAAACAGACTTTAATTCCTGCTGGTAACGGTAATTACGCTGATATTTCCGGTAAAAAGAAGTCAGCCGAAACGGCCCTGTACGAAACCGCGCGCACTTCGGCAGTTATTTCCCGCGAAGCAACGCCGGGAGAAGGACATCCAGCGGGCATCGGGAAACAGACCTTAACTCCTGCTGGTACCGGTAATTACGCCGATATGTCCGATAAAAAGAGAGTTGTCGAAGCGGATCTGCACGAAACTACGCGAACCAAGGCAAAGGAAAAGCAGGAAGAGAAAGCGGTTTATCACGCTATGCGCCCTGCCGCTCCGGAATGGCACAGTACCGATTCAGCGGAAGAAACCCTTTCTGAAATGCAAAAGCCATCAGAAACGGTTAAAGCAATCAGAGACGCTTACCTTCAAATCAGGTCAACTGCCGTGCAGTCGTCGGCGAATAAACACCAGAGCACCGAGATTTTATGGCGATTTAATATAAAGAACAGCAACGCCGATCACTCTGCCCGGGTGGTGATTACTCATGGAAATTACGGTAACAATGCGGTTTATGCCATTACGCCTTCTAACAGGCAGGTTCAGCGCATGCTGGAACAGCACAAATCACAGAAAGAGGTTGTTATCACGCCTGCAGATAAGCGGCTATGTCAGGAACGAAGCCGCGATGATTATTTCGATGAAACAGAGGACAGGTAATGCAATCATTGCAGCTGCCAGTTAGAAACGCCAGAAAACAGGCGATTATTCAGTATGGTGGCCTGACTGATACGCCGGTCATTTTTAAGCAGCCAGATCCAACACAGCGTTATATTCGACTGACCGCTACGGTTGATGAACGCGTCGTGACGTTTTATTGCACTAAGATGGCGTTATTTGACGCCAGCCAGCTTTCTGCCGCTATTTTTCCGCGCGATCTTGTCGATGAAGGGCTGTTGGCAGAACTTGCTGTTGGTTATTTTACGTTGCATAACCATGCCGGACCTTTCTTTACTGCGGCACTGAAGCATATTCAGTGCACGGCAATTGTTACGGGGAAAGAAATAGAGGGCGAACTGGTGAGTTTTGCTGAAGGGCTACATCTGGCATGGTTTCATATATCAGCCCTCGCTTTACCCGCTTACCGCAAAACCGCCGCACCAGTGAACTGGCAGGCATTGAGACTAAAGCTGGATTTACAGTTGGGTTACACCATGCTGCCAGCAGATGAATTATCACAATTAAAACCTGGCGACATCGTATTGATGCAAAACAGCCGGGGAGTCGCCCGAATTGGCCAGAATGAAATTTGTACACTCAGATTAGAAGAGGAAGGTATGTATATCGAACAGTCAGAGGATAATACTAACCAAAGCGATGAGCAGAGCGAAGAGCTGTTTTTGACGGCTGGTTTTACTCTGGACGGGGTGCAGGTAAAAGTCGATTTTATGGTGGGCGAAGAGATAATGACGTTGCAGCAATTACAGCAGTTAACCGCTGGCGACGTTTTATCACTGCGAAAAGATCATCAGGGAACGAGACAGGTTTACCTGAAAGTGCAAAATCAACGCGTTGCTGAAGGCGAACTGGTGCTACTGGACGGGCAGCTGGCGGTCGAAATTACGCAAGTACAAGGCGCGCCAGCGAGCGAATAATTTCAAATGTGGCAGATGAATGATATTTCCCTGATAGGAATATTGGGGCTTGCAACGTTATTGCCATTTATTATTGCGGGTGGAACCTGCTTTATTAAATTCTCAATCGTTTTTTCGCTTATTCGGAACGCTATCGGTTTACAACAGGTGCCCTCAACGATGACGCTTAACGGAATAGCGTTATTACTGACGGCTTTTATTATGATGCCGGTTGCGAATAAGGGATATGACTATTATCGCGAGGAAGGTGTCAGGTTTGATAGCGTGGAGTCGGTTGAAAGTTTCATTAACAATGGGCTAGTGGACTATAAAAAATATCTTTATCAGTTCTCAGATAAAGAATTGCTGTCATTTTTCAATAATATTTACAATCAACGCAGTGACAGTAAAAACAATGATCTTATCGAACAGGAAATACAGTCTGTTGAAAACACATCCATTTTCTCTTTACTGGTAAGTTATGCACTCAGTGAAATAAAAAGCGCTTTCATACTGGGTTTTTATATCTATCTGCCTTTTATCGTTATCGACCTGTTGGTTTCTAATATTCTGCTGGCATTGGGAATGATGATGATGAGCCCGGTAACTATTTCCTTACCAATTAAATTGATACTGTTTGTGGCGATTGATGGCTGGACAAAAGTCGCCACTGGCATAGTGATGCAATACTCATCTTTGTGGAATACGGCAGGGTAATGACATGGAAAATATTTTTTACCTCGGGAACAAAGCATTGTATTTGATACTTCAGCTTTCAGCCGTACCGGTTATGGTTGCCACTGTTGTCGGCTTAGTTATAGCGCTTATTCAGGGCGTAACGCATATTCAGGAGCAAACATTACCATTTGGTATTAAATTATTGGCTGTTTGCAGCTGCCTGTTTTTCACTTCTTCCTGGTTTATCTCGACTTTGAAGGGCTTTTCGCTGGAGGTTCTGAATATGGCGTTCAGAACACCCTGACAGGATTTGACCGATGGGTATTTATAGCGAATTTAATCATAGCATTCTGTTGATTATTATTGGTCTGGCCAGAATATTACCTGCTTTCGTGTTTCTCCCGTGGTTTAACAGTCAATTAATGGGAGGAATGATTGTCAAAAATGTTATCGTCTGCTTGATTGTGCTGGGGCTCTACCCGTTGCTTAATCAGCAATTTGTTGATTTAACGTCACAGCCGGTCATTCCTGTCATCCTTAAAGAACTGGTTATTGGATTGCTTTGTGGCTGCTGCCTTGCCTTGCCATTCTGGGCCGCTCTGGCTATTGGTGAAATTATTGATAACCAACGAGGCGCAACCATCAGTAGCACGATGAATCCAGGCGTTGGGGTCGAAACCTCAGTAATGGCTAATTTTATGAATATTTTTTACAGCGCCATTTTTATGCTCAGCGGTGGCATGATCGATTTAGTTAAATTTCTGTACCAGAGCTATATTCTGTATCCGCTTAATATTCCCTTAACCACCAATAAAGAGACGCTTATCAAACTGTCATCGCTGATCGGTGAAATGCTGTTAAAAGCGGTTATTCTCGTAGGTCCGGTATTACTGGCTTTATTTTTGGTTGAGACGGCAACCGGTATATTATCAAGGTTTGCGCCACAGCTTAATGCTTTTTCTGTTGCACTGAGTATAAAAAGTTTTATCGCTTTTACGGTATTACTTATCTATCTTACCCAGATTATGGCACCTCAGCTGGCAGGGCAAGATATTCTTTTTTTGCTGCCCGATAGAGCCCGACCATAATGCAGCAAAAAACAGAGAAACCCACGACAAAGAAAAAGAAAGATTCTGCCAAAAAAGGGCAGATATTCTTCAGCCGTGAACTGGTTAACTGGATTATCCTTATCGGCGTCTCTGGCTTTGTTTTTTTGACTATAGACCGCACCGATCTGATGTTTAGCTTTGATTTTTTTAATGCAGATGGGTTTTCCATGCCACTCGGCGATTATATTCGGCTAATATGCTTGAGTTTTTTTAAGCTAATTGCTGGCATCATTGGCGTATCATTAGCACTTACGATTTTGCCGACATTGATTCAAACCCGGTTCCATCTGGCAACAGAGGCAATACGCATCGATTTTAATAAACTTAATCCTGTTGCTGGTTTCAAGAAAATATTCAGCATGCGCACCTTAAAGGAAGCGATAAAAGTTATCTTATATCTGCTTGGATCGTTGTCTGGTGTGGTGCTTTTTACTTATATACATAAGGCTGAAATTTTCAATCTTCCAAACTATGAGCTGGAAAAGTATATTGAAAAATGGCGGGAGCTTATCCCAGTCTTGTTTTTTTATATGTTATTACCCGTATTGTTTGTGGTCGCAATTGATGCCCTGGTTGAATTCTTCATGTATATCAAAGAGCTTATGATGAGCCAACATGAAGTCAAACAGGAACACAAGAATATGGAAGGTAATCCTGAAATAAAGCGCAACCGAAGAAGGGTTCATCAGGAATTGCTTTCGGAGCAGACGAAGGCCGATATAAAAAGCTCAAAATTTATTCTGGCAAACCCAACGCATATAGCTATTGGTATCTATTTTAATGATGAAATCTGCCATTTACCCTTTGTTTCTCTTGTTGAGCAAAATGCAAAAGCAGTGGTAGTGATTCGGTATGCTGAAAAGCATGGGGTACCTGTGATAAGAAACATTCCACTGGCACGCCGAATTTTTAAAACAGCAAAACAATACCAGTTTGTTGAGCAAGACAACATTCTGGAAATCATGCAAATCCTTACCTGGCTGGAGCAGGTTGAACAGCAATGGCAACAGCATGATGTTGACGTTGAAGAAACTGAGCAACCAGGAAATCCAGGCAGTGAGACACAAAAAGATAATAAGGATGAGCATGCTTAAATTAAGAATAAAGCATCCGTGGCAGTGCGGGTATGATAAATTTAAGCTGTTGATCTATGTAATGACAATTCTTACAGGAATGTCTGTTATTCCTGCGGCGCAGGCTAAAAAATGGTGTTTTACTGATACAAACGGTATTACTCAGGTTGCTGATAGTCCACGGCATCGTGGATATAAGAATTGCTCTGCGCAACCTGAATTACCGCAGGCCATCAGAATGCAATTACAACACTATCAGCAGGGGAATCGTATCGTTGTTCCCACCACGAGAAGGCCGAACAGCGCGCTTTCCCGGCCAGTCAGGCAGCCTAACCACAAGGATCGCTGGGATAGCATTATCCATAGTTATGCGAAGAAATACCGGGTGGATCCCTTACTTGTGAAAGCAGTTATTGCGGTTGAATCTGATTTTAATCCGCAGGCAAAATCACCCGTTGGCGCGATTGGTCTGATGCAAATCATGCCTGAAACGGGAAGGTGGCTGGTTAAGATAATGGGCTTGCCAGAAGAATTCTACGATTTGCACGACCCGGAAAAAAATATTAACCTGGGTGTCTATTTTATCGCCTGGCTGACTGAGCGCTATAATAATGACCTGGAGTTAATTCTGGCTGCTTATAACGCCGGGCCAGGAGGCGTTGCCCGTTATCATAATCATGTTCCTCCTTATAAAGAAACTCAGAAATATATCAGGAAAATAATTAAGCACTGGCAACACTATCAGTATAAAAGTTAGTGCTTCACTGAAAAGCAGAAGAGCCACGCAGAGGCAATTTTTGCAAGTTATGTAAAAAAGCTTATCGCATAATAAATTGATACAACATCATGACATTACACTTAAGCAATAACGCATAAAAAGGACGGGCGTATGGCTGTGGTCATCTCTTCTTCTGTTAATCCCTTGCCCCATACATCTTCTGTGCCGGAGGGTGAATTATTTAATCAACAGCAGCGCGAAACGGAATATACAAATAGAATAAAATCATTTAGCCATGACCTGTTCGATTATTTTTCCGATGTGGATGCTCTGCAACGTAGTGAAGCCGGATTGCAAATCGATGCCTCTCCCGCCCAGGATATGTTAGAGGACGCGCTGAATAATATTCAGGATATGAAAGAGGCGAAAGACAGCCTCAGCAGCTGGGAAATTTATGCTGATGTCGTAAAAAAACTGAATACATTGCAAAGTGACTATATGGATATTTACAGTGAAGTTACTGAGAAATACCAGCAGTTTATGAGTGAATTTAACCAACTAAAAACGCAAATGGCTAAATATGCCGAGGCCGGCAAAGATGAAGCTACTATAAACCAGGGGGAACTTTCGATTTTGCTGACTGCTTTTATAAATAAGTGGAGGGATAATACTATCCTACTTAAGGTTGATAATGAGGATATTGCAAAATACTGGAAAGAACAACTGGGTTTTGATTACAAAATACAGAATGATGGAAGCTATGTTTTTTTTGCTAATACCAGCCCGGTAATCGATATGAGAGATGCGGTATATAACCTGCCTGATACTATTTCTATGGCCAGATTTAATGAATGGCAAAATGCTATTAACAGCGCAAACAGTACGGTAGAAAGTGATACGCAAATCGTCAGCCAAAAATATTCTCAGGCGAACACTCTCTTTAATAATCTGGCAAAAATCCTGTCGTCAACAATGGATGCGCTCTATCAGGCAGATAAAGAGTTTCTAAGGAATTGATAAGGGAAACGATAATGACCACGGTTAAGCCAGCAGATTTAAATGCACAGGTTACAGCATATCGTGACGGGGTCGGAGTAGTAACGCCGCTTGAACAGCGTTATGCGGAACGTGCAGCCAGTACAGATAGCGGGCCAGATGCTCTCGCTCCGGACACGTTAATAACAGAACTGATGATGCAAATAGTACGGGATGATTTTATGAACAGTATCTTCAACCCGGGTGATGAAAATGAAATGTTAAAAGATAGTGAATGGTAAACATAAGCGCCATACCAGAGGAAACCCGGTATGGCGCTTTACTTCAGATGTCAAACCTGTGAACCCGTCTCGTATTTTGATAAAAATATTCACTCCCATCAGGCATTCTATAAACGGTAAATACCCGCCTGACGTGCGAAATCAATAAGCTGAGCATTATTGTCAAAATTCATTTTTTTCATGGCATTATATTTATGTACCGCAATGGTTCCCACTGAACGCTTCAGGCGAGAAGCGATCTCTTTCAGACGCATGCCTTCAGCATAAAGCTTGACGACTTCAAACTCACGCGGCGTCAGAATGGGCGAGAAAGCACGCTGCTCCAGATTTCCTAAAATATGCCGAATAGCAGGGGAGAAGTAACATTTCTTTTTATCATGTACTGAAGCACATTGTTTGATAATACGTTGCAGTTCGATATTAAAATCGTCGCGTTTACTGATAATACCGGCAAGCGGTTGCTCAAGTAACTGGCTGAGCGTTAACGTATCTTTCATATCGCTAAAAATAAAAATTTTTTTTACTTTTCCTGAGTTGTGAATTTTTTTTATCAGACGAAACCCATCATCATTTCCGCCATGAGAAAAGTTTAAATCAGTTAACAGAACATCTAGCTGACTCACCTCAGCATTGATTTTACGTACGAGTTCCTCACCTGTACCGGCATAAAATACGGTAAAAAATTCATCAAACTTATCGATTTTTTCAATTAAAGCACTGGTGATTATGGGATAAGGATCAGCGACAGCTATACGTATTTTTTTATCTATTATCATTTATTTAATCCCTCAAATTTATATATTTTCATTTTAGCTTCATTGTGCTGACAGTTAAGGCTCACATATGGTACGGAAAACAGACCTGATGCTCTATAGGTTTTTCTGGATAAATATCTTACTTTTTTGTGATTTTTGAAATTGAAGGCAGCTTTGAAAAAAAACGAGGCAGTGCGGGCTAATCAGCAAAGGAGGCGCTACAAAAATGGAACTGTTGTCTCAGACTCGGCATTACCGTCTAAAATCAGATATTTTTCAGGAAATTATCTCATGTAACATGCTGTCTGTTTTTGCGTTTCCCTTCGGCCAGCGTAGGGCTCTCTTCTTTTGTAAATGACTGAGTTATCAATGGACCCTGTTAATTTCAGTTCGTAGACAGGTTGCTTTCAGCTTTTTCAGCAGACAGATAAACGAGAATTTTTTATTGCGGCTATGAGTCGTATCGCTTAGTCAGGCTGACGATAATAATTTTTTTGACGATGCGGCAGATCACCTATTTTGATCTTTTTTCTTTAAGGCGATCGACTGTTATGCGCAGCTATTTAGCAAGCTGACATTAATAAGCTAAAGTTTTAAAGGGGTTTAACTGACGACCGCCAAACGGTACCAATGCTTAATGTAATGAAACAAAAAATGAGGCGAGAGTGATGACGGTTAAGACATTGAACGATCTCTTTATCCATGATCTGTCGGATATTTACAGTGCTGAGAAACAAATAACCCGTGCGTTGCCAAAAATGGCGCGAGCGGCTAGCGATGAAAAACTGATCGCCGCCTTTAAGCAGCACCTTGAGGAAACACAAGGGCAAATAGAGCGGCTGGATGAAATTGTCGAAGCGACGCCAGAAATTAAAATGAAACGCATGAAATGCCATGCGCTGGAAGGACTGGTAGAAGAAGCGCAAGAAATTATCGATTCGGTTGAAAAAGGCGAAATTCGCGATCAGGGACTCATCGGCGCTGCCCAAAAAGTTGAGCATTATGAAATAGCCACCTACGGCACGCTTTATGCGCTGGCGACAAAACTCGGCTATACCAGGGCTGCGGAGCTGCTGGCGGAGACGCTAAGCGAAGAGAAACAAACGGATGAAAAGCTGACTGATGTCGCTGAATCCATCACTGTTACTTCCTGAGAAGGAGAAACCTTATGTCCCCAGAAGAAAACTATCATGACTGGTTGCGTGATGCGCATGCCATGGAACAGCAGGCTGAAAGTATGCTGAATAAAATGGCCGACCGCCTTGAGCACTATCCGGCGCTAAAACAGCGTATTACTCAACATATTGAAGAAACTAAGCAGCAGCAGGCCATGCTGAAGCAGTTACTTGAACGCCACGACATACACAAGTCAGCGCTAAAAGATGCGATGGGAAAAATGTCTGCATTTGGACAGGCAATTGGCGGTATGACCACACCGGACGAAGTCGTCAAAGGCGGTATTAGCGGCTATGTATTCGAAAACTTCGAAATTGCCAGCTATACAAGCCTGATTGCTGCTGCGGAGCAGGTGGGTGATGCTGAAGGCGTTTCCATTCTGACCCAAATCCGCGAGCAGGAGATTGCGATGGCTGAATGGCTTTATACGCATTTGCCAGAAGTCACGCAGCAGTTCTTACAGCGTTCATCGCAGCCGGGTGTAGAAGCGAAGAAATAGGGCATAACGGCCAGGAATGTTTTTAAACCCCATTCCTGGCAAGGCAGTGCGTTTATGGCGAAGCAGGTTGCCAGGTGTTAACCGCTTGCGCGTTGATCGGTTTAGGTAATAGCTTCGCCTGATAAAAAGCATCAGCAATTTTTTGCTGTTCAGCCAGAACCGTCGGTTTAACCGGTTTGATTTGATAACTGCGTTGAACGTTGGCTTGCTCAACCGTTGAAGCTGGCAGCTTTCCCCATAATGGCGAAAGTATTTTCGCAGCATCAGCAGGATGTGTTTTTAGCCACGCGGCTTGCGATTCCAGCGATTTATAGACAGCATTCAGTACGTCAGGATGCGCTTTAGCATAATCTGTTGAGGCCAGATAATAGCGCTGGTAACTTGCCAGGCCTTTGCCGCTCGTCAGGACGCGTGCATGCTCTTCCACTTTCGCACTGGTTACGTATGGCTCCCAGGTAACCCAGGCGGCAACGCTGCCGTTTTCCAGCGCAGCGCGACCATCAGCAGGCGTCAGCCAGGCGGGGGAAATATCGCTAAATTTCAAACCCGCCTTATTTAGCGCCGCAATCAGTAAATAATGGCTGCCCACCGCTTTAGTCACGGCAATCTTTTTTCCTTTTAAGTCCTGCAGGCGATTAATCGGCGAATCAGCCGGGACCAGAATCGCCTGCGCATTCGGTGACGGCGTTTCGCGGGCATAATAAGTCAGATTTGCGCCCGCCGCCTGAGCAAAAATCGGCACCGTATCAGCGACATCGGCCGATAAATCAACGTTATTCAAATTAAGTGCTTCGAGTAATGGCAAGCCGCTGGAGAACTCATGCCAACTGACTTTTACGCCCTGACTGGCGAGGGTTTTATCCAGCTCGCCGCGCTGTTTAATCAGGGTCAGCAAGGTCGATGATTTTTGATAACCGATACGTAAAGTTTGTTCTGCGGCGTGAAGCGGAAGCGAAAACAAAGCGGCGGCCAACAGGGCGCCGCTAACAGTTTTAAGGCGTGTCATGATGCATCCTTATGAGTTAAACGATGAAGCCTTTGGCGATAATAGGGGAGCACCTGTCGCCGGCTAAACGCCGTTTTCTCATAAGCTTTGCCACGCAGCGCATATTCGCTGCGTGGTAGGTAGTTAATCAGCCATTAAATGGCCGTACATCGCCATCAGGCGGCGCGTGACACCATTCGTCCAGCCAAATCCATCCTGCAATGGATATTCACCGCCGCCACCAGGACGGGCACGATCGCCGCTGATGTCATACTTCTCAACCAGCTTGTGGTGCAGTTGATAGAAGTTATTAACCGTATTCAGCCAGTTAACGGCAATTTCACTGGCCAGCGTCTCTTCGCCGTAATTATTCAGGCCGACAACGGCCATCCACTGCATAGGCGCCCAACCGTTTGGTGCATCCCATTGTTCGCCGCTATCTACCATGGAGGTAACCAGCCCGCCATTGCTCAGCAGCAGCTGACGCAGCGCGATAGCTTGCAGATGTGCCTGATGTGGCGTAGCCAGACCGACAAACAGCGGCACCACCGCCGCCGCAGTAAAGGCGCCAAAACGCTCACGACGCCAGTCGTAATCGCGGAAAACACCTGCGGTGCTGTCCCACAAATAACGCGTAATGGCACGCTTACGCGCCTCGGCCTTCTTTTGCCAGGCCAGGGCGGTTAACTCTTCGCCTTTGGCATGCGACAGCGTAGCAATCATCAACTCAAGCTTATAAAGAAACGCATTGAGATCGATGGGAATAAATTGTGTGGTACGAATGCTTGCCAGACGTTTTGGATTACGCAGCCAGCGTGATGAATAATCCCAACCAGAAGCCGCACCCGCGCGCAGGTCACGGTACACCTCGCTGGCGGGGCGTTTTGACTGACGCGCGGTTTCCACATCTTCGATCCATGACTCATCGCGCGGTGTATCGCGATCATCCCAGTAACGGTTCAACAGGGAACCATTCGGCATACGCACCACGTGGCGATAGGCTTGATTTGGCATCAGTTCACCTGCACCATCCATCCAGAACTGATATTCCTTCATCAGCTGTTCCAGATACCGTTTTGCACCCCGTGCACCATCTTCTTCAAACAGCTCAACCATTAGCGCAAATACGGGCGGCTGCGAGCGGCTGAGGTAATAGGTGCGGTTGCCGTTGGGAATATGACCATAATTATCGATAAGCCAGGCAAAGTTATCTGCCATATGGCGCAGCAAATCGTCGCGGCCGGATTCCGCCAGGCCGAGCATGGTGAAATAAGAATCCCAGTAATAGGTCTCACCAAAGCGCCCACCCGGCACTACATACGGTTTTGGTAGCGGCAACAGTGATGAATGCGGCATATGTTGCTGCGGCATTTTGGTCAGTACGGGCCATAATTCATCAATGTGCTCGTTCAGCGTTTTGTCAGGATTCGAGACGTAAAAACTCTCGTTCACGCCAGGTAAATAGAAGTGATCGGCGACGAAACGCGACAGATCGAAATCTTTGCTGCGTTTTTGCCGACGATAACGCATCAGCACGTCGAGTGGATCGTATTTTGGCGAACAGTCAGGAAAGGTTTTGCTATCCTCAAAGATGTGCGACATCTGAACCTGTTCAAACAGTTCAAGGTAGCGATCTGCAGGCGTCAGCGCGTCCGGAGCCGGTAAGCCTTCAATATGCTCTGGTTCCGGTTCAGAATCTTGCATGCCATCCAGTTTTAGTTCATGGGGATCGTATAGATACTCAACTTCCGCCCCTGCACGAACCTCTTCGAATGCATTAAGTTGCTGGCGTGTAGTATTAATAGCGGCCTCCTGAACAGTCCGGGTTGCACAAAGACAAAATTATAACCCCCTCCATCTGGCAGACAACAATGCAGATTGCCTATGGACGTGATAAAAATTGCCTATTAATCGCTTATTGCGCAGAATTTATAGCCATATCAACTAAATATGCGGCTTTCCATAAAAAACGCATTTCAGATGAATCCTTTAGGTAACTAAATAAATCGTTTTAGACTGACAAAAAGTGGCTTTTATTAACATTTTGATAAGTTTTGCGGTGCAAAACCTGGTGCATATCGTGGCATACGCAACGGTGATTTCCCTCTGGTGGTTCACGCGTTAAAAATAAGTCGCTGCCCGTCGCTGTAAAGTATGGAACAAGGACAATCACTTACTCCTGACGGAAAACGCAGCCGCCCGCTTATTTGACACAAAAGATTTGTTATCCCTGCCAAAAATCAGCTTCATCTTCCGCTTACGTTAAAGCATTCTTCTTAAGATCGTGATCACATATTTAACATCCTTTCAACGTGTTACGCGTAACCCTGATTGCATCACGCTGGGGCTGTATCTAAGTTGTATACAATCCGAATGCAAACGGCATCCCACGTTTTGTGGGGAGTTTAACGGCACCACAAAGCATACAGAGACGTGTTTGCTGCCCGTTAACCCGGCGCAGCGTCTGCCCGACTGGCTTCAACCCGAGAGGTTACTTATGTCGCAGGGAAATGAAAAAACACTGGCAATTGATCACGCCACGACAGCGAAAAAAACCAACATCCGCTGGATGGTGGTGGCAGCCTTATTCTTTGTCACCCTGATTAACTACGCGGACCGCGCCTCAATCTCCCTTGCCGGGCCTGGCATGGCAAAAGATCTGGGACTGAATGCGGTGGATATGGGGATCATCTTCTCCGCATTTGGCTGGGCGTATGTGCTGTTTCAGCTACCCGGCGGCTGGTTGCTGGATCGCTACGGCTCAAAATTGATTTACAGCCTGAGTATTTTCTTCTGGTCGCTGTTTACCCTAATGACGGGCCTGGCAGGCTTTGTTACCGGCGGCGCGGCGTTAATTGTGGTGTTCTGCCTGCGCTTTATGGTCGGCGCTTCAGAAGCGCCCTCGTTCCCCGCTAACAGCCGCATCGTTGCAGCGTGGTTCCCGGCAACGGAGCGTGGCACGGCGGCGGCCATTTTTGCGTCGGCGCAATATGGCGCAACGGTATTTTTCGCGCCGCTAATGGGCTGGCTGGCCCATACTTTTGGCTGGCACTCGGTATTTACCGTGCTTGGACTGATCGGTATCGCCTTTCTGCCCGTGTTTCGCAAACTGGTACACGATCCGCTTAAACATCCGCAGGCGAATCAGGCCGAGATCGAACATATCGAAGCGGGCGGTGCGCTGGTGAATATGGATCGCGCGGATAATCAGCGTCCACGTCTTTCATACCTTAAGCAGCTGCTTACCAGCCGTATGATGCTCGGTATCTACCTGGCACAATATTGCCTGAACGCTATCGGCTTCTTCTTTATTACCTGGTTCCCGGTGTACCTGGTGCAGGAAAAGCAGATGACCATTATGAAGGCGGGATTTGTGGCGGCGATCCCGGCGGTATGTGGCTTTCTGGGCGGGATTCTGGGCGGCTTTTGCTCCGACTTACTGATTCGGCGCGGCATGTCGCTGTCGCTGGCGCGTAAGCTACCGATCGTCTGCGGCATGCTGTTATGCAGCGTAATGGTGGCTTGTAACTACACGGATTCTGAAACCGCGGTTATCGCTATTATGGCCGCTTCATTCCTTGGCAAAGGCATCGGTGGCATGGGCTGGACGGTGAACGCCGATACCGCACCGAAAGAGATTGCCGGGCTTTCCGGTAGCGTGCTGAACACCTTTAGTAACGCCTCCAGCATTACCACGCCAATTATTATCGGTTTCATTTTGCAGATAACCGGGTCATTTAACGGTATGCTGTGGTTCGTGATTGCTCACGCACTGGTGGTGGCGATTTGCTATCTGTTTGTTGTGGGCCGCATTCAGCGCTTCACGCTACGCCATGACGAGCAGACAGGAGGATGAGGAATGGAAACACCACACTTTAAAGCCTCACTCAGCGACATTGCCTATCACAAGATCAAACGAATGATCCTGGGAATGGAGCTCGCGCCCGGCAGTTCGCTGACTGAAATGGGGTTAATTGAAACGCTGGAAATGAGCCGTACGCCTATCCGTGAGGCACTTTACCGGCTACAGCAGGAAAAGTTTGTTGAGCTGACCCCGCGTAAAGGCTGGTTTGTCAGCGAGATCAAACTGCAGGACATTCAGCAGCTATTTGTGATTCGTGAAGCGCTGGAAGGCATTGCGACACATCAGGCGGCGTCCTGTATCCCGGACGAAAAGCTGTATCAGATGGAGCTGGCGCTGGCAGCGCTGGAAGATTCATTGGTTAATGATGAAGCCAACGCCACCGACGCGGGTGATGCCCTGCATGTTTTGATCCTTGAATATGCCGGTAATCCCTACCTCAACAGCATCATGACGCTCTATCTCGATCGGCTGGAGATGTTCCATGTTATCGCCATGAAATTGCCGGGACGCAAGATGCAATCCTGGCATGAACATCGGGCGATTCTGGCAGCGCTGATGGCGCGCGATGCTGAACAGGCAGAGCAGCGTATGCGTGAACATATCCGCAGCAGCCTCGACAGTATTCTTCTGGGGTTAATGCATAGCCCTAATTTTCCTTCACCTGGCGTCAGGCTCTCTCCGCTGTAAGCGCGCTGAGTGTTGGCGGAAAAACACAGGAGTTGTTATGCGTAAAGTCATTGTTTTTGGCGTTGATGGTTTAACGATGCCGCTGTTAAAGCGCTACGTCGGGCAGGGCGCATTACCTAACATTGCGCGGATGTTTCAACAAGGCGCAGCGGCAGAACTGCTGCCGTTTATCTCAGCATGGGGCGACGTAAACTGGGTGACTTTTCTCGCCGGTCAAAGCCCTGGCACCTCATGGCGTGGGCAATCTCTGCCACCCGATAATCAGGCTACCCATAATCTGTTGGCTGCCATGCAGCAGGCCGGAAAAAAGGCCGCGCTGGTGCATTTTCCTGAATCGATCAAAGCCGATGGCGATCACTTTAGCTTCGCGCCCTATTGGGGACGCGGCAAACCCTGGCCGGGTGAAATCTTCAAACCAATGGGCCACACCACGCGGTTACCTGCTCAGGGTGAAGCCAGGCCGCAATCGCTGGGTTGGCCACCCAGGGGATCGCTGGCCTACCACAATAAAGGGGCCTGGCAGGCGCTGGTGAAAACCGCCGAAGGTTATCAGCTCACGCTAAATGGCGGGCACGGCGACAGCCGCACGCTGCTGCTGCGTATTGAAGCCGGTCAGGCGCAGCTGCGTTTAGGCAGCGAAACCGTGACATTACCGCGACAGGCCTGGTCGCCATGGCTATCCCTGGCCGCGCTGGATATTGCGGGCAGCGTGCGTTTTTATCTGGGCCGCTGCGACGCAGAAAACGAGGATGTTGAGTTGCTGCAAAGTCAGGTAACGCGCGCCTATGCCCTGTCGGAGCAACCGCATCTGGCACGTCAGCTGCTGGAGAAAGGGCCGTTTTTCAGCAAATGGGTAGCAAAGGCTGCGGCAAACGGGGATTACCTGTCGGCAACCTGGCAAGAGGGCGACGAGCAGTCGCAATGGCTGGTGGACAGCGCATTGACGCTGACTCAGCGTGAAAATTACGCCTTATGGGCGACGGTCCATCGGCTGGTGGATGAATCACATCATAATTGCCTCGGCCAGTGCGATCCTGATTCGCCATTTTACCAAGCGCAGGACGCAGAACAGCATGACGCGGTGATGCGCAAATGCTATCAGATCCTTGATACCAGCATTGGACGACTGATGAATGAGATGGATGATGAAACGGTGCTGATGCTGGCCTCCGATCACGGGGCTGTCCCGAACCGCTATATGTGTGACATCTATCGCTATCTGGAAAAGCAGCAGCTGGCAGTGCTGGATGAACAAGGCTTACCTGACATGGCGCGCACGCCGTTGTACTTAAAGGATGAGCGCGGCGGGCTGGAAATTTTCGTCAACCTGAAAGGACGTGAAGCCAGCGGCGTGGTTGAGGTAGCGGATATTGATGATGTTTGCGCACGCGCATTGCAGGCGCTGGCGAACTGGCAAGTAAACGATCAGGGGCAGGTGCGGAACGCGGTAAGTATCGCGCTGCGCAAAGAGGATGCAGCAGGGATCGGTTTTTGGGGCGAGTGCGCGGGCGACATCATTTTCGCCTACAACACCGGTTTTGTCTGGGGCGTCAGTCAGAGCGGGGAGGATATTTGTCCGGTGTCCGAGCCTGGCGCTAATCACGGTCCGCAAAAACCCACAGCAGAAACCGCAATGGGATCTAACTACGGCGTGCTGCTGGCTTTTGGGCGCGGTATCCGCCAGGGCTATTATCACGATCGCCAGCAACGCGGCCCCTATCGTATGGTCGATCCGGCCGCCACCATCGCACATTTACTGGGGATTTCGGGCAGCGACCTTGATGGTCGCGTTATGCGTGAAATGCTGGATGCATCCTGCTAACAGGAAAAAAGCATGAAAATTACCGAAGTTAATACCCATTTATTATCAGCAAAGCTGAGTACACCGTTTTCTTATTCACGCGCCCGCTACGATACCCGCACGGCGATGCTGGTTGAGATCGTCACCGACCAAGGCATTATCGGCTGGGGCGAATGTTATGGTCCGGCGCGCCTGACGCGAGCAGTGGTAAAGGAACTCGGTGCGATGCTGACTGGCAACGATCCGTTACGCAGTGAGTTTCTCTGGCAGGAATTGTACGCACGGCTGCGCGATCATGGTCAGAAAGGGGTGCTGGTTCAGGGCCTGAGTGGCATTGATATTGCATTATGGGATATTCGCGGCAAATATTTTAATGTTCCGGCTTATCAACTGCTGGGCGGGGCAATGCGTACGGAAGTACAGGCTTATACCACGGGATTGTATCGTCGTGACAGCGGCGATCCGCTGAGTTACCTGTGCGAAGAAGCGGCGGAATATGTAGCGCAGGGCTTCAGGGCGATGAAGCTCAAAGTCGGCTTTGGCGTGGCGCAGGATGTGGCGGTGACACGTGCGATTCGCGAAACCATCGGGCCGGAAGTGGCGCTGATGATTGATGCTAACCATGCCTATGATACGGTTGCCGCGATTCAGCTGGGCCGTAAAGTTGAAGAACTGGATATTGGCTGGTTCGAAGAGCCGGTGCCACCAGAAGATTTGGCTGGTTATCGTGCGGTAAAAGCGGCGCTGAGCATTCCCGTTGCGGGCGGGGAATGCGAGTTCACCCGCCTGGGATTTCGTGATGTGCTGGCAACGCATGCGATGGATATTATCCAGCCAGATATTTGTGCAGCCGGCGGTTTATCAGAATGCAAAAAGATCTCGGATATGGCGCTGGCATTTGGCGTACGTACCAATCCACACGTCTGGGGCAGCGGCATTGGTATCGCCGCATCGCTACAATGGATGGCGATGGTGCCAACGCATACGCCCACCTCGCTTTCGCCAACGCAGCCGTTGCTGGAGTTTGATCAGACCGAGCATCCGATTCGCCAGGCGATCCTGCAGGCTCCGATTACTCATCAGCAAGGCTGGGTACAAATCCCAGAAAGGCCGGGACTGGGGATAGAAATTAATCGCGATGCACTGAATTTTTATCGGGCTTAAAGGCGATGTGCGCTGTCTTCGCAGCGCACATCTACCCCCGTTTAATGTAAATATTTTTCAAACCACGCCAGCGTCCGGCGCCAGGCTAATTCCGCAGCCGCTTTGTCGTAGCGCGGCGTTGAATCATTATGAAAACCGTGGTTCACGCCCGGATAAATATACGCTTCATAGATCTTATTATTCTGCTTCAGTGCCGCTTCATACGTCGGCCAACCGGCATTAATATTTTTATCCAGCCCGGCATAATGCAGCAGCAGGGGCGCCTTAATCGAGGGAACGTCCCCGGCGCTGGGCTGGCGTCCGTAAAAAGGTACGGCGCAGGCTAAATCCGGGAAGGCAACCGCTGCGGCATTCGCTACCCCGCCACCGTAGCAAAATCCGGTGATGCCGACTTTTCCGCTTCCTGCTTTATGGTGCATTAAGAAATCAACTGCAGCGAAAAAGTCATTCATCAGCCTGATGGGATCAACGCGCGCCTGCATCTCCCGGCCTTCATCGTCATTGCCGGGATACCCTCCCATTGAACTCAATCCATCTGGGGCCAGCGCGATATAACCCGCTTTCGCCACCCGGCGCGCCACGTCTTCTATATATGGATTCAGACCACGGTTCTCATGCACTACGACCACCGCAGGTATGTTGCCTCTGGCAACAGTCGGTTTCACCAGATAGCCGCGCACCTCGCCATGGCCCTGCGGCGAAGGGTAGTGAATATATTCCGCTTTGATAGCGGGATCCGTGAATTCAACCTGCGTAGCCAGGGCGTAATTTGGGCTCATCATACCGAGCAGCGTAGCGCCGGTCATGCCACCTATCGCCAGCTTGCTCGCCATAGAAATGAATTCGCGTTTACTGATGTTGCCGTGGGCGTAGTAATCGTAGAGTTCAAGCAGTTCCTGCGGAAAATCTTTTGCTGTCAGACGTGCCATAAAGACTCCTTAACCCGCGTTGATGGAAATTAAGTGAACCAGTAATACGCTGTCAGATTTACTCGTTTGTATGAATTTCTGGCTCTGGCTAACAAATTTGATGCGACATGGGCAGTTCAGGCATTGACCCAGGCCCCAACCATCTTGTTAACCGATTCACGCAGTGGGAGCAATTATTGTAGTTCGAGCCCCGAAAAATCAGACGGCTACTGGCTGGAGAGTACGAAGTTCGCTATAAAATTCAGCAGTCAACCATTCAGGGGAGGGGCGACGCCGGGACCACCGAGCCCTTCTGTTCAAGCTGTTGTGCGATGGTCATCAGTTCGTCCTCATGTTGTGGCACCCGTTGTGCCAGTTTACGTACAAAGGCCTCTGCGTCTGAAGTTTCGCCTGCCTGTACGAGGTAGTTTGTCAGTGAAACCAGTTGCTGTCCTGTCATGCATTCTGTCAGTAGCAGGGTGTCTGACCCCGGTTATTTACTGATATTTGGACAAATTTCTCCTGTCTTGACGTATAAACTCCTGGTTTCGGCCGCCCGGCAAATTTTTTCTCCCATCAGCATCCTGAAACTGATGTTATTTTTCAGCACCAGCACCAGCACCAGCATCAGCACCAGCACCAGCACAAGGACATAGTTGCTGACTCAGATAATCCGGATTAACAGGAGGCAGTGCTGCTTAAACAAAGCACAGCGTGCCAGGCGAGGCAACCAGAGGCGTAGCGCGATAACGTAACGGTACGTGAAAATAACGTGATTGTCCGGATAAATTATTCACCGGCTATTTTTCTGGCGAGGAAGTCTCTGAGACCTAATAAATTTCTTTACAAACAAAACTGTTAATTGGTGCGCAAAATAGCACTCAATTTATTAACAATATTTGCCAGCGCGGGCGTTATGAACTAAGGGGGTTCGCACATATTTATAAAGCCAGTAAATTAACCTTAAGGCTGAAAAAATAGCTTAAATGTCAGGTTGAAATAAAAATAGGCCTAACGCATTAAAAAATAAGATTATTGTATGAGTGATGAGCTCTTTAAAGTGCTTATGAAGGTAAGGTTTTAACCATAAAAGCATGTAAAAACAGCGCATTGATACGGATTTTACTGCCGGGCTTCGCTTAGCGGAGAGTGGTTTTTATTACCACAAAATATAACCTGCGTGTCACATAAAGGCTTTGAAGTTAACGTTTAAATCGTCTTTTTAAATAGATTTTTCCTGTTAAAAACAATGACCGAAATCAAAAAAGACTGTTATAGTTTTTACTCACCCGATTGTTTCTGTTTCCCTGCTGCGAAATGTTTTAAATTCGCGGCGGAAATTTAATTAAGCGCAACGTAAATATTAACGTTGTACTTAATTTGTTAACTATAAGTAAATATATGGTTTTCTATGTGGCAAAGAGGTAAGCAATGTTTGGATTAGATGCCTTTCATCTGGCCAGGATACAGTTCGCATTTACTGTTTCCTTTCATATTATCTTTCCCGCCATCACCATCGGCCTGGCCAGCTTCCTGGCGGTGCTCGAAGGTATGTGGCTGAAATCCCGTAATCAGACCTATCGCGATCTCTATCATTTCTGGTCCAAAGTCTTTGCCGTGAATTTCGGCATGGGCGTGGTATCCGGTTTGGTGATGGCGTATCAGTTCGGAACTAACTGGAGTGGTTTCTCGCAGTTTGCAGGCAGTATTACCGGTCCATTATTAACCTATGAGGTATTAACGGCATTCTTCCTTGAAGCGGGCTTCCTCGGGGTGATGTTGTTTGGCTGGAACCGCGTCGGTTCGGGCCTGCACTTTTTTGCCACTTGCATGGTTGCGCTGGGAACCATCATTTCCACGTTCTGGATTCTGGCCTCAAACAGCTGGATGCACACGCCACAGGGCTACATCATTCAGAACGGTATTGTCGTGCCGCAGGACTGGCTAAAAATTATTTTTAACCCGTCTTTCCCATACCGACTGCTACATATGTCAACCGCCGCATTCCTTGCCAGCGCCTTCTTTGTCGGCTCTTCGGCAGCCTGGCATTTGCTGAAAGGCAATGACAATCCGGCGATTCGTAAAATGTTCTCAATGGCGCTGTGGATGGCGCTGATTGTCTCGCCGATTCAGGCGATGATTGGCGATGCGCACGGTTTGAACACGCTTGAGCATCAACCAGCAAAAATTGCTGCGATTGAAGGCCACTGGGAAAACCCTCCGGGCGAAGCGACACCGCTGATCCTGTTTGGTATTCCTGATATGAAAGAAGAACGCACTAAATACGCGCTGGAAGTTCCCTATCTCGGTAGCCTGATTTTGACGCACAGCCTGGATAAACAGGTTCCGGCGCTGAAGTGGTTCCCAAAAGAGGATCGTCCAAACTCCACGGTCATTTTCTGGTCGTTCCGCGTGATGGTGGCGCTGGGCATGTTGATGATTACGCTTGGCGTGGTCAGCCTGTGGCTGCGTTTTAAAGGCCGCCTGTATGAATCTCGTCCGTTCCTGTGGTTTGCGCTGTTGATGGGA
Organism: Mixta mediterraneensis; assembly: GCF_014946725.1. GTDB lineage: Bacteria > Pseudomonadota > Gammaproteobacteria > Enterobacterales > Enterobacteriaceae > Pantoea > Pantoea mediterraneensis. Next base: position 67,805 of record NZ_JACFXY010000003.1, on the reverse strand, counting down.
CCGGCGGGCCTGTTGGCGATTCTGGCGGGTTGGTTTACCACGGAAATTGGCCGTCAACCCTGGGTAGTTTACGGCGTGCAGCGCACCATTGATGCGGTCTCCGCGCATGGCGATCTGCATATGAGCATCAGCCTGCTGGCGTTTATCGTGGTGTACTGCTCGGTGTTTGGCGTTGGTTATCACTATATGATGCGCTTGATCAAGCAGGGTCCGGTTACCGGCGAAGGTCATGTTGTTGAGCACGGTGGTCCTGGCCAGAAGAAAACGCCAGCGCGTCCATTGTCAGCGGCAACGCATAAGGAAGGAGACCGCTAAGATGATCGATTTCTCTATTATCTGGTTCACGATTATCGTCTTTTCCACCCTGATGTATATCGTAATGGATGGATTCGACCTGGGTATTGGCATTCTGTTCCCGTTCAACAAAGATCCGGTTGAGCGCGACATGATGGTTAACACCGTTGCACCCGTCTGGGATGGTAACGAAACCTGGCTGGTGCTGGGCGGTGCGGGCCTGTATGGTGCGTTTCCGTTGGCGTATTCAGTGATTGCTGATGCGCTGTCGATCCCCTTGACGGCGATGTTAATCGGTCTGATTTTCCGTGGCGTCGCGTTTGAGTTTCGCTTCAAGGCAACAGAAGAGCACCGTCCGTTCTGGGATAAATCTTTTCTCGCCGGTTCGCTGCTGGCAACGTTCAGTCAGGGTGTCGCAGTGGGTGCCATGCTGAACGGCATTCCGGTTGAAGGTCGTGCTTTTGCGGGCTCGGCGCTGGACTGGCTGGCACCGTTCCCACTGTTCTGCGGCGTGGGTCTGGTGGTAGCCTATGCGCTGCTGGGCTGTACCTGGCTGATTATGAAAACCGAGAACGAACTGCATCGTAAGATGTCTGCGCTGGCAACGCCGTTGCTGATTGCGCTTTTAGCGATCGTGGGCATCATCAGTTTGTGGACACCATTCTCACACGCCGACATTGCTCATCGCTGGTTCAGCCGGCCAAACCTGTTCTGGTTCCTGCCGGTTCCGGTACTGGTGCTGGTATGTTCATGGGGCATTGTGCGTGCCATCAGGCGTGAAGCGCACTACTCACCGTTCCTGTTAACGCTGGCGCTGGTATTCCTCGGCTTTTCTGGCCTGGGCATCAGCATCTGGCCAAACATTATTCCGCCATCGATCTCCATTTGGGCGGCTGCCGCGCCACCGCAAAGTCAGGCATTTATGCTGGTAGGTAGCCTGCTGATCATTCCGATGATCCTCGGTTACACCTTCTGGAGTTATTACGTGTTCCGCGGAAAAATCAAAGCAGACGAAGGATACCATTGATATGCAAACCGAGGTCAGCAGCATGAAAACCCATAATGAAACGAAAGCGCCATGGTGGAAACGCATCATGTGGCTGGTGATCATCTACGGCGCAAGCGTGCTGGCACTTGGTGTGGTGGCATCACTCTTTCGTATGATGATGACGGCGGCCGGTATGCGGAGTCATTAAACAAAGTGTTCTGCTGAAAGGCTGGCTGTGCCAGCCTTTTAATTAGTACCCTAAGCAATTAATGCGGTTTTCTTCTCCATTTCCCTACCGTTTCTTTACCCTTCCTTACGTTCGTTATAAGTTTTTGTTATGCTTTTGTGACGAATTTCTCAATTCAACTCATTTCGACATAAACTACCATGCTTAGCCTGACTCTTAAGAAACAGTACATCAACGATTTGGTGGACTGGATAGAGGCGAATCTGACCGACGAGCTCAACATCGATCTGATTACCCTGAAATCCGGCTACTCCAAATGGCATATGCAGCGCATGTTCAAAGAGATGACCGGACAAACACTGGCGGCGTATACCCGCAAACGGCGTCTGACAATGTCAGCCATGGCGCTGCGTCTCACGCGCATGCCGCTGATCGATATTGCGGTGCGTTTTGGATTTGATAATCAGCAGAACTTCACCCGCGTTTTTAAAAGCCATTTCGCGGTAACGCCTGGCGTGTTTCGTCGTATCCCCGAGCTGCCGGTGAAATATTTTCACGGCCGCATCCCGGCGTGCTCACCGCTTGAACGCGCAGAGCTGATCGAACGCAAGGACGATCTGCAGATGTGTGGAGAAGTAGCGGAGTGGGAGTGTAAGTTTGGTGATTACGTTCACGACAGCGAGCATCGTGTCGCCGATCAGGCCCGGCAATTTGTTCGCTTTGTCGGGCAACATGTCGAACGCGGATGGCTGGGTTTTCACTACAGCCCCGGTAACTCTTCCGCCGAACAGCAGCATGTTAGCCTGTTCCAGGCGCTGGAAAGTCAATACGCGGAAAAGCTGAGTTCGCAGCAGTTAAACTGGACCGCAACGCGCGGCCTGTACGCCATGATTCACTGGAGCGGCACACCGGAACAGCTGACGCGTTTTATCGCGGATATTTATTATCTGCACCTGCCGGCGCTCGGCGTGGCCCGTCGTTCGGGGAAAGATCTGCTGCGTTTAGATTTCAAAGCCTCAACACCTGACTGGTTAGTCGGCGTTTTCTCCGTCCCGGTAACCAAAGACTGACCGCACTATTTGTGCGGTAAACCGTGACTAACCGCACGATTTTATAAAAAAATAGCCCTGTCCGGCGTAAAATCCTCTTCCGAAACCCTGACGTTGCGCATTGATCGGGCAATTTCCCGTCAGGGCTGGATATTTATCTGCACTTCAGGCCGTTTCTGGCTAAAAATGACAAAGACGAAATGATGCGACTCCCAATGTTGTTCCTTATTACAGCGCTGTCTGCTATTCCGGCTCTTACTGCGGCACAGATGGCAGAGCCATTCAGTCCGCCAGCCGGGCTGCATCCACACTCTCAGGCAACGCAGCATGAAATTTTGGGCGATGGTCAGTTACCTCAGCACAGCCAGGACAATCCGGCTACGCCAGGTTTTCGTGGCAATAACTTCTGAATCAAAAAGTTAACGCCACGGATAACCTTTTAAATTTTCTTTTTCTCCTGTTGCTACTGGCTTAACGTTGCGCGATCGGAAACGCCAGGTCGGTTTTACCGTTACTGGCGATCTCTCATTCCATAGCATGCCTCACTGCCTGCATCTCATTTAATTTTCGTACTCTATGCCTGTGTCTGGCGTTTTACTGCAGCCTGCTGACGGTTAAAATATATCTTAATCCGCAACGATCGCATTTTTTGTCATTGTGGTTAAGATATATCATAGCTATCTTGAACGCCTTTAGATGAGAATGGTTTTTATTTGTTAAATAGCGGGTGAAACCTCTTGGTATCACCAGTCGCAGCGGCATGCGGATGCGTGTGCCTCGCATGACAGGAGAATATTTTTGCGAAACAACAAAAGTCTAAGCCGTGCGCCGCAGCGTGTACGCAACGAATTGCGTTTTCGTCATATTACGGTGGCGAGCAAAACCAAAGTCGCCGACCATTTCTGGCGCATCGTTTTTAGCGGTAGCGATCTGGCCGGTTTCAGTTCGCCGGGATTTGACGATCACATCAAAGTATTTTTCCCGGAAGCAGGCAGCGGGGCTTTAGCGCTGCCACAGATGACCGATGACGGGGTTGTATGGAAAGAGGGCGTACGTCCACCGGCGCGTGATTACACGCCGCTGCAATTTGATGGTGAGTCCTCACTCACGCTCGACTTCTATATCCACGAAAGCGGTGTCGCCAGCGACTGGGCGACCCAGGCAAAAATTGGCGATACTCTGATTATGGGCGGGCCGCGCGGCTCACTGGTTGTACCAGCCGACTACGCTTTCCAGCTTTATGTTTGTGATGAAACGGGTTTACCGGCATTTAAACGCCGCAAAGAAGCTGTTCAGGCTGAAGAGTTACATCTGTTTGCCTACACCAGTGAAGAAACGGGGCGCGATTATCTACCGGATCTGATGGGCGTGAACGTCAACTGGCTTGGCAATGGCACCATGCAAAGCGACAATCTGGGCACGCTGATTGCCGCGCTCGACAAAATTTCGATTCCGCAGGATGAGTATTTTATCTGGCTGACCGGTGAAGGCGAGTTCGTAAAAACCCTGAGCGACTATTTCACTGTGCGTCGCGGTATCGACCCGGCTTATGTGCGGGCGGTCGCCTACTGGCATCAGAAGTAAGTTACCCGCGCCGCCTGTGTTGAATTTTGCCAGGCGGTAGACTACTATCAACGTCCACTTTTTCCATCCCCAGGCAGGCAATGAAACAGGATTCGGCATTTTCATGTCACAACGACCCTTCATCTCGTTCAGGTGCTTGTGGCGGACGTCGCAAACGTCGGGAAAAAATGCTGGATGCCAGTGATATTCGTTTGTTAATGCTGCACTTTCTTGCGCAGAATACTGCGCATGGCTATGAACTGATCAAATCGGTTGAAGAGCTGTCGAAAGGGGAGTATTCGCCCAGTCCTGGCATTATTTACCCCAATTTAACGCTGCTGGAAGAGATGGATGCCATTCGCGTGATCGATGCGCAGGCGTCACGTAAAGCCTATTCGCTGAACGATGCCGGGCGCGACCTGCTGGTAAAGAACCGCGAACATGTGGCTAACCTGATCGATCGATTATCGTCGCTGGCTATTTTGGTGAATAATCGCAGCATTCCAGATGTGGAACAGGCGATACATAACATGAAACTCGCGTTAAATGGTCGCCTGTCGCAGGAAAGGATCTCTGATCATACCTTGCAGGTGATTATCGCTGCACTTAATGAAGCCGCAGAGAAAATCGCCAAAAGCTGATTATTTTTCTGGAGTTTATTGCGTGTCGGATTTTTTCTTATCGACATGCCCCAGTGAACGTTCAGGGAAACAATAATCACGTACCCGCTGTTTCAACGCTGACGCATCGGGGAATCCTCCATCGCGTTTGCGTTCCCACAACAAAAAACCATCCACCTTAATTTCAAATATCCCGCCAGTGCCGGGCTTAAGCGTGACTGCGGCGAGATCCCCGGCAAAGGTATGTAACAGTTCCTGCGCCATCCATGCTGAGCGCAGCAGCCAGTTACATTGCGTGCAATAGTGAATTTCAATAGCGGGTTTAGGCGTCATGTCAGTTACCTCCTCAAATGGATGGGTTATTCGTAGATGACAAAGTTTAACAAAATGTGCTGCCTAAGATACATCTTAATGCAAATACTATTGATAATGATTACCAATTGCATTAGATTCCCGGCAAACAATTCAGACCTAAAATAAGTTCAATATTTTTATGGCGTTATTGTACAAAGCCATAGTTTCATACTGTCAGCAAGGAAGTGAGCGGATACTAACTATTAATCAGGTAATTCGCACTCATGTCATCACTCTTTCAGGGATCAACACAACAGCGTCTGTACAAAATAGCGCTGATCGCTTCTGCTATACATACCGCCTGTGGATATGCCGCCAGCACTGATAATACGGTATTGGCGCTCTCCAGCAGCAAAAGCGCTACCAGCGAACCGGTGATGACCGTCACCGCGCCGGCAACCGAAAAACAGGCGGGCAGTAAAACCACGATTAGCGCGGCAGAACTGCAACGGCGCGGTGCTAACGACTTTGGTTCAATTATGCGTTATGAGCCGCTAATCAGCGCTACCGGTGCCAGCGGGGGATCGTCGGCTGGCAAAAGTGGCTTTGACCGCGCCGGTTATACCGGATACAACATTCGTGGTCTGGAAAGCAACCGTGTTGGGTTTGATGTAGATGGCATTCCGCTGCCAGAAGCTACCGGACGAAGTTATGTTAGCCGTGCGGGTTTAAATACCTTTGGTATCGGACGTGATTATATTGATCCTTACCTGTTTGGGCGCGTTGATATTGAGAAGGGCGCAACGTCTGTTGAGCAGCCAAACACTTCCATTGGCGGTAATGTCTCTTTCCGCAATAAAACGCCTGATGACTATCTCAATCCGGGCAAAGAAACCTACTTTGGTTACCAGAGCGATTACGACTCCTCCAGTCGCAGCTGGCACAACGGCATTACCGCCGCAGCGGGCAATGAAGAACTGCGAGGTATTTTTGTTTACAGCCGTCGCGATGGCCAGGAAACCAGGAACAACAGCGGCGTGCTGGATGCTTATCCGGCTAACTGGCATTCCGATGCCTTTATGACTTCTGGCATCTGGCAACCTAATGATGAGCACAAGCTCAGCGCAACCTTCGATTACTACCACAAAACTAATCACACCCATTACGACAGTTGGGACAGCACCGGTAATACGCTTTACGGCACCGCACAGCAGCAGAGCGATACCCGTCGCTGGGGTATCAGTCTGGCCGATGAATACACGCCGTATAATGATTTTATCGACAGTTTGCAGACCCGCGTTTACTGGCAACAAACCCAGGCGCATGACAACACTTACATGCCATCAAGCGCTAGCGCATATAAAACGGTCTACTCTGATTACAACGTTGATACTTACGGCTTCGATACCCGAGCGGCAAAAAGCCTGGGACGCCATGAAGTTAGCGCTGGCCTGAATGCACGCCTGGAAGAGACTGAACGTCCGTTCCGTGAAACGCCGACCCAAAGCGTTTACAGCGCCACCATGAAGCCGGAAGCTGACAGCCGTAGCTATGTCGTGGCGGGTTATCTGCAAGATAAGATCAATTTCGACCTGGATAGCCACAATTTCGCGGTAATTCCTGGCGTGCGCGTGATGTATCAAAATACCAGGCCACGCAATCTCTCCAGCCTGACCACCGGTAGCAGCGTGATAACCGAATCTGAAATGGACACGTTGTACGGCTCCGGCAATGCCGATACGCAGGTCCTGCCGTCCCTGACCTTTCAGTACGACCTGACGCCAGCATTAATGACCTATTTGCAGTACAAGCGCGGCGCGCAGTTTGCTAACGCCAGCCAGCTATACGGTTCATGGAATCTGGGGTCCAGCTACGCAGGCACGCAGCAATATGCGTTGATCGGCAATGCGGATTTGGATACTGAGACCAGTAATAACGTTGAATGGGGCCTGAAGGGTCAGGTCACTGAAGGTGTCACCGTCAACACCTCGGTATTCTATAACGATTACAAAAATTTCATTGCCTACACGCGCTATACCCGTTCCGGCAGTCCGGCGAAATTCGCCAACGTGCCGAGCAACATCTACACCATTTATGAAGCTGAAAACCGCGACAGAGCTTACATTTACGGCGCTGAACTCAGCACGAAGGTAAACTTTGGCACCTGGTTCGAAGAGGTTAATGGATTGAGCGCCACGCTGGCGTTTGGTTATAGCGAAGGGAAATCGAAGTCGAGCTACCTCGGCGACAAGTACATTGATATTGACAGCGTTGCGCCAATGAAAGCCGTGGTTGGCTTAGCCTGGGATGATGTGGAGCGCGGATACGGCGCAGCCGTTATCGCCACCTTCGTCAAAGGCAAAAAAGCCGAGGCCACTAACCGGGAAAGCTATACCAATAGTGGCAGCGCGATTACCGATTCCAGCACTGATTATATGCGCGTACCGGGATATGGCATGGTGGATATGACCGCGTACTGGAAAGTGACGAAAAATGTCAAGCTGAGCGGCGGCATTTATAACCTCACCGATCGTAAATACCGGGATTACCTCAGCAGCCGTGAGCTGAGTGGCAGCTCACAACAGGATGTTAACGATCAGGCGCTGGCGGTAATGCCGGGCCGTACTTTCCAGCTGGGTGTAAACGTTGATTTCTGATAATAGCAAGCCCTGCGGCAGTGCAGGGCATCTTCATGGGAGCAAAGCGTAATGAATGCGATCTACCAACATTATTTGGCATTGAAGGGCGAACAACCGAAAAAGTATGCGCGCGATCTGGCGGCGCTGATGGGTATGAGCGAAGCACAGCTGTGCGAAGCGCGTATCGGGCAGGATGCGCAGGCCCTGAAAACCGATTTTCCAGCGCTACTGGCGGCGCTGGAAGCGGTCGGCGAAACCATGAGCATCACCCGCAACGCCTATGCGATACATGAACAGCATGGCGAATATAAAAACCTGCGTTTAGGCGGTCATGGTGGGCTGGTGCTGAATCCACGCGCGCTCGATTTGCGTCTGTTTCTATCGCAATGGCACAGCGCCTTTGCTCTGCATGAACAAACCACGCGCGGCAAGCGCCAGAGTATACAAATCTTTGATCGCCATGGTGATGCGGTGCTGAAAATCTATCTCACCGAAACCACCGATAAAGCGTCCTGGCAGGCACTGATTGCCGAATTTACTCAGGCTAATGCCGCGCCGATCAGCGTACAGCCTGTTACTGCGGCTGAGTTGAGCAACAATATCGACGCAGCCGCGGTTGTCAGCGAATGGCGAGCAATGACCGATGTACATCAGTTTTTTGGCTTATTAAAGCGCCACAACATTTCTCGCCAGCAGGCTTTTCGCGTGGCGGATGCCGATCTGGCCTGGCAGGTCAGTAATGATGCGCTGGCAAAAGTGCTGAACCTGGCACTGCAAGATGGCAACGAAATCATGACTTTTGTCGGCAACCGCGGCTGTACCCAAATTTTTACTGGCACGGTGCAGAAACTTATGCCGATGGAAAACTGGATCAACATCTTCAATCCGCAATTCACCCTGCATTTAATGGAAAATCACATCAGCGAAAGCTGGGTAACGCGTAAACCCAGCGGCGATGGCTTCGTTACCAGCCTGGAACTGTTTGCTGCCGATGGCACGCAAATCGCGCAGCTTTATGGTCAACGCAGCGAAGGAACGCCAGAGCAAGCACGCTGGCGCGAGCAGCTAATGACGCTCAACACGGCAGGAGCAGCGGCATGAAATCGCTGTTATTGATGATGCTGATGGCGCTGCCAGCCTTTGCGACTGAACGTGTGGTATCGATTGGTGGCGATGTTACGCAAATCATTTATGCGCTGGATGCCCAGCAAAATCTGGTGGCGCGCGACAGCACCAGCCAACATCCGGCGCAAGCCAACGCCTTGCCGGATATTGGCTATATGCGTCAGCTTAACGCTGAAGGCATTCTGGCGCTCAAACCGACGCTGGTGATAAGCAGCGAGCTGGCGAAACCTTCGCTGGTGTTGCAGCAGATCGAGCAGGCGGGGGTAAAAGTGGTGGAGGTGACGGGCGAAAATAGTCTACAGGCTATCCCGAAAAAGATCGCTACCATCGGCAAGGCGCTGAACCGTGAAGCGCAGGCGAAAACGTTAGACGCGCAGATTGAAAAGCAGCTGGCGCAACTGCCACAGCAAAAATTGCCGGTTAACGTGCTGTTTATTATGGCGAATAGCGGCATGAAGTCACTGGCGGCGGGCAGGCAAACAGCCGCTGACGGCGCAATTCGCAGCGCTGGACTGGTGAATGCCATGGCATCCATACCGCATTATCAGGCGCTGTCCCAGGAAGGAGTGGTTGCTGCGGCGCCTGATTTAGTGGTGATCGGTGATGACGGCCTGAAGGCGCTCGGCAGTAAAGACAAGCTGTGGCAGTTGCCAGGGCTGGCATTGACACCCGCCGGTCAGCATCACAATCTGCTGGTGATTGATACTATAGCGCTGCTGGGTTTTGGCCTGGATACGCCGCAGGCTATCGTTAAACTTCGACAGGCGGCGGAATCCCTCCAGCATGATTAATCTTCGTTGGCTGCTGGTCATGCTGATCGGCATGTTCGTGGCGATGGGGCTGGCGGCGAATCTCGGCGCCATGTCACTGTCGCTGCGTGCCCTGTGGCAGATGCCGCTAAGCGATATGAGTTGGCAAATCTGGCTGAATATCCGCCTGCCTCGCGTGCTGCTGGCAGTGCTGCTGGGTATGGCGCTGGCGGTATCGGGCGCGGTGATGCAGGGGCTGTTTCGTAATCCGTTGGCCGACCCTGGGCTGCTTGGCATTAGTAGCGGTGCAGGTTTAGCGGTAGCCATTGCCATCGTGATGCCGCTGGCGCTGCCAGCGGTACTGGCGCTGTGGTTGCCGATGATCGCAGCTTTTACTGGCAGCCTGATAGTGACGCTGTTGATCTTCAGCTTTAGCCGCCTGGCACGCGGTAACTTGCCGCGACTACTGCTGGTTGGTATTGCGATAAATGCCTTATGTGGCGCGGCGGTTGGTGTGCTGTCGTGGCTGAGTAACGATCAGCAGCTGCGCCAGCTGTCACTGTGGGGCATGGGCAGTTTAAGTCAGGCGCAATGGCCATCGTTACTGGTTTGTGCATTGCTGATCGTGCCGACGTTGCTGCTGTTGCAGACCCGCGTGCGTCATCTCAATCTGCTGCAGCTGGGTGAGGAGGATGCGCATTATATGGGTATTGACGTTAAACGCACGCAACGTCAGCTGCTGGTGCTCAGCGCCTTGCTGGTGGGTGCCGCCGTATCGGTGAGCGGCATTATTGGTTTCGTTGGCTTAGTGGTGCCCCATGTGATGCGTTTCTGCCTTGGCAGCGATCATCGCTGGTTGCTGCCGGGGTCGGCGCTGGCGGGAGCCATTTTATTGCTGCTGGCGGACACGCTGGCGCGAACGGTAGTGATTCCGGCAGAAATGCCGGTGGGATTGCTGACCAGCCTGATTGGCGGTCCGTGGTTTCTCTGGCTGATCCTGCGTCAGCAGCGAGGAATGGAATAATGGAACAGTTACAGGCGCACGGACTGCATTTTGCACGTGGCACGCGAACGCTGATTGATCACCTTGATCTGTCACTCGAAGCGGGCGAGATGGTGGCGTTGATTGGGCCTAACGGCGCGGGAAAATCCACCTTGCTACGCATGTTGACCGGTTTTCTGACGCCGGATCGCGGTGAGTGCCGGCTTGGTGATCGTCCTCTCCATAACTGGCCGCGTGAGCAGCTGGCACGGCGGCGTGCGGTAATGCGCCAGCAAAATACCATAACTTTTCCACAGTCTGCACAATCTGTCGTGGCGATGGGCCGCGCGCCCTGGCCGTCCATGCAATCGGCTGCGATTGTTGATGAGGTAATGACGTTAACCGGTTGTGCCGCGTTGGCTCAGCGCGACTATCGGCAACTTTCTGGCGGAGAGCAGCAGCGGGTACAGTTGGCGCGCGTACTCGCCCAGCTATGGCAGGATGGCGCACCGCATGGCTGGCTGTTTCTGGATGAACCAACCTCGGCGTTAGATCTGTTCTGGCAACAGCAAACGCTACGATTACTGCACAAGCTAACGCGCAAAGGAGATTTCAGCGTCTGTACCGTGCTGCACGATCTTAATCTGGCCTCGCTGTGGGCTGATCGCATTCTGTTGTTGCATCAGGGTAAACTGGTTGCCAAGGGTACGCCGCAGCAGGTCATGACCGAAGCGACGCTCACGCGCTGGTATCAGGCCGAGCTACAGGTAACGCCGCATATTGAAAGTGGGCGTCCCTCTATCCAGCTACGGGTATAATTTTTAAAACATCGCTTCAGCGTATGCCTTAACCGATTATTTTCAACTATACTTCATTCTCTGGGTGTACAAACAGGGAGAAAAAGATGGCGAATACGCTACATCAAGCGGCAGAAGCGCTGGGCAAACGTCTGTTATCTTTGGGGCTCCGACTCTCTACCGCTGAATCCTGTACTGCTGGTTTAATCAGCATGACGCTGGCGGCGGTTGAAAGTAGCGGTGATTTCTATACCAGCGGTTTTGTAACCTACAGTGACAGGGCAAAAATACATCTGTTGGGCGTGAATGCTGAGACGATTGAACAGCATACCGCCGTCAGCGAACAAACGGTTCGCGAGATGGCGCAGGGTGCCTGTCAGCGCTCTGCGGAGCCGGTTAGTCTGGCAATTAGCGGCTATGCAGGCCCGGATGGCGGTGCAGATGGCACGCCAGCCGGGACGATTTGGGTTGGCTGGACGCTGGCGAATGGTGAAACCCATGCCAAATGCCGCCAGTTCAATGGCGAACCAAAACAGGTCATGGAGCAAGGCGCACTGTTTGCGTTAACAGAGTTAACCAGACTTCTTCAAACAGCATGATGATAAAAATGCGCTGTATTTTAAGGCGCATTCTATTCCAGATAAATAAAAATCATGACTCAATAAATATTAATGATTATCTTTATTTTTTAATTTATTTAGATATGAAGATGCCATGTTTGTCATACTATTTCAGCGCGACAGCGATCACAAAAGACCATGATATTTCTGTCATCCAACCTGTTTTTACTTTAATTATTTAAAGCGTTTCCCATAAATAATTGACGTTACCTGAAAAGGGTGGCGCGTTTTTTCTTTTTTTAGATAACGGCAGGTGAAAAATGAAAACAGGATGGTACGGTGAGCTTAACGGGGATGAAAAAAAACCTGGTGGGCTTGTCTGGGAGGATATACCCTCGATTCGATGGATAGCACCATCTATTCATTAGTGATGCCAATATTATTAAGCCTGGCGATTCTCACTAAATCAGAAGCGGGTATCCTGGGGTCGGCATCCTTAATTGGCAGCGCTTTAGGTGGCTGGAGTGCAGGTATGCTGGCCGATCGCCTGGGCCGCATCCGCGTGATGCAGCTAACGGTGCTGTGGGTAGCATGTTTTACCGCGCTCACGGCGGTATGCGGCGAATTCTGGCAGTTCCTGATTGTTCGTTTTCTACAAGGGCTGGGCTACGGCGGAGAAGTGGTCGTCGGTGGCGTATTAATCAGTGAAGTGATCCGCGCCAGTTATCGGGGCCGCGTTGGCGCATCAATTCAAAGTGGTTATGCGCTGGGTTACGCAATTTCATTAGCCGTTCTGCCGGTACTGCTTAATTTTTTCCCACAGCAAATCGCCTGGAAGCTTTTTTTCCTCATCGGCATTATTCCGGCTATTCTGGTGTGGTTCATCCGTCGTTTAGTTCCTGAGTCCGCCGTTTTTTCTCAGCTAAAGCAAAATAAACAGCCTAAGAAAGTGACGGAGATATTTCAGGCTAAGCACAGGCGGATTACCGTGACGGCGACTTTATTAGCCAGCGGCATATTTGGTGGGGCGTATATTATGATTACCTGGCTGCCCACTTATCTGCGTATGGAATTAGGTTTGCCAGTAGTGTCGATGTCTGGATATTTAGCCATCAATATTTTAGGTTCGCTGGTGGGGCCGTTTCTTTATGGCAGATTGAGCGATAAGTTTGGCCGCTGGAAAACAATTATTTTGTTCCTGCTGTGTCAAATGGCGGTTGTTAGTGTCTATATGTTTGCTAACGTCAGCCTGAACATGACGCTGGGGTTAGGCTTTTTCCTCGGCGCATTACAAGGTGGCCTGGCTTCGGGTTTGACACCGGCTTTTTCTGAACTTTATCCAACGCGTATTCGCGGCAACGGGGCAGGATTTTGTGCCAGCTTCGGGCGTGGCTTTGGCTCGCTCATGCCTGCGCTGGTGGGGATAATTTCAAGTCAGGTTCATCTGGGCTATGCGATGGGAAGTCTGGCGATTGCCTCTTACTGCGTGGGGATTATTGCCGTGCTGTGTCTGCCAAATGCGACTGGCGTTAACCTCGAAGAGGTGAACTAACCGCTGCCTGGTCAGGGCAGCAGAAAAGTATTAACGGCAATCGACGGTTAACCGGCCGCGAACATGGCCATCCAGTAGATCCTGAGCGCCTTGTCTGGCCTCACTCAGCGGGATGATCTGAGTGAGTTTGCTAAGCAGCGTGGTGTCCAGTAATTCGCCAAGACGTTGCCATGCCTGCTGGCGCAGCGGTTTTGGACACATTGCGCTATCGACGCCGGTTAACGTCACGCCCCGCAAAATAAACGGCGCCACGCTGGTCGGCAGATCCAGCCCTTGTGCCATGCCGCAGGCGGCGACCACACCGTCGTGCTGAGTCGCGGCCAGCACGTTGCTTAACGTGTGGCTGCCAACGCTATCAATCGCCGCCGCCCAACGCTCTTTAGCCAGCGGTTTGCCCGGTTCCGCTAAACCGGCGCGGTCGATAACTGACGATGCGCCGAGTGTAGTGATCAAATAGTCTTTATCACTGGCGCGACTGCTGGAAGCGATAACATCAAAGCCAAGGCGAGCCAGTAAGCTCACACTAAAACTGCCGACGCCGCCGCTGGCCCCGGTGACCAGTACCGGGCCGCGCTCTGGCGTTACCCCCTGTTTTTCCAGCGCCAGCACGCACAACATGGCGGTAAAACCAGCGGTGCCGATCGCCATCGTTTGCAGCGGACTCAGCGTGGCAGGGACTTTAATCAGCCAGTCGCCGGATACGCTGGCTTTTTGCGCCAGACCGCCCCAGTGTTTTTCACCCACCCCCCAGCCGGTAAGCAGCGCCACATCACCTTGCTGCCAGTCAGGATGGCGGCTTGATGCCACGCGGCCGACAAAGTCAATGCCAGGCACCATCGGGAATTGACGTACGATAGGCCCTTTGTTGCAGATCGCCAGGGCGTCTTTGTAATTGAGGGTGGAATAGCTGACGTCGAGCGTGACGTTCTGATCGGGCAGTTGTGATTCGGGGAGATCTTTCAGCAGCGAGCGGTAACCCTGTTCGTCATTTTCAATGACCAGCGCCTTAAACATGCAACCTCCGGCAGGTTGGGAAAGAAAGAATTAAGTCTACGCTTCTGTTGGGCGATGCGGTAGATGTCGTATCCGTCGGTGGCCTTTTCGCTTTTCCTGACGTGCTCTGACGAACGGAGCCGGGAGTAATACCGGTTGTAAGGCATCTTTGTCAGTTGCATAAAACCGCATAAGACACGGATAGTTAAGCAATGTTTAGGTTGTAATTATTATTAATTATTTATTTATCAGTAAGTTATGATTATTGTGGTTTGCCTGATTAATTACCGGCGCTGGGTTGTCGCTAGCGAAAAAAGATGCCATCATAACCGCCAGTTTTTTGACGCCCGTCACCCTATGACAAAGGACACCGCCATGGCTGGTACAATGCTGATTCGCACTTGTTCCCGTTCGCTACGGCGCAAGTTTTCCTCGATTATTCCAGTGACATACTCCTCGCTCACCATGCGGTGAGGCCAGCCTGACGCTCGCTGTTGGACATGCGTAAAGACAGATGTCATCTGACTTTACTGATGTCTATCAGTCTGTAACCGCATACGTTGCGTTGCAGGTGCGTTGGCTACGCTGCTTATCCTGGTCACTGACTCAGGTAAGTTTTCAGGCATTTATCCGCCTGCCATCCCTTGCAATTTGATTACAGCATATCGAGATGACGTTATTCGCCGGGGTATTTTCCCCAGTGCTGTGCCTCTGGCACCCACTCCCTGACTGCTAGGGATTTGTGTTATGACACCACTAAAAATTGCTGCCAGCGCCGCTGTGGCGCCGAACCTGACCCTGAACACCGCGCGCGACGTGGTGACGCTGGATAATACTGATTTTACCGACGTGGCGGCTGTGGTCGTCTCGTTGGCCGATACGCGTAGTGGCGTGCTGGCGTTGTTGCGACACACTGGCTTCGGTTTGCCGGTCTTTGTCGCCAATGCTTTCGAAGAAGAGGTGCTGCATCTGCCAGGCGTAACCGGCGAGTTAAACGGCGAGCCAGAAGGCTGGGCCGCGCTGGAGACTGCTGCGCAGGCGTATGAGTCGGCGCTGTTGCCGCCATTTTTCGAGACCCTGACTAAATATGTCGATATGCAGAACAGCACTTTTGCTTGTCCGGGACATCAGGGCGGTGCGTTCTTCAAAAAACATCCGGCAGGACGGCAGTTTTATGATTTTTATGGCGAAAACGTTTTTCGTTCGGACATGTGTAACGCCGATGTAAAGCTTGGCGATTTGCTGATTCACGAAGGTTCGGCGAAGGATGCACAAAAATATGCAGCCAAAGTATTCAACGCCGACAAAACCTACTTTGTGCTGAATGGCACGTCCAGCGCCAATAAAGTGGTAACCAACGCGCTGTTGACGCGCGGCGATTTAGTACTGTTTGATCGCAATAATCACAAATCCAACCATCATGGTGCGCTGATTCAGGCTGGTGCGACCCCGGTTTATCTGGAAGCAGCACGCAATCCGTTTGGCTTTATTGGCGGCATTGATGCGCACTGTTTTGATGAGAGTTACTTACGCGAACAAATTCAAAAAGTGGCACCCCAGCGTGCCACCGACGCGCGCCCGTTTCGACTGGCGATTATCCAGCTCGGCACCTATGACGGCACGGTATATAACGCGCGTCAGGTGGTGGATCGTATCGGTCAACTTTGCGACTACATCCTGTTTGACTCGGCATGGCTGGGCTACGAGCAGTTTATTCCGCTAATGGAAGGCTGCTCGCCATTGACGCTGGATCTGAATGAAAACGATCCCGGCATTTTTGTTACTCAGTCAGTGCATAAGCAACTGGCGGGTTTTTCTCAGACCTCACAAATTCACAAAAAAGATAATCATATTCGCGGCCAGAAGCGTTTTTGTCCTCATAAGCGCCTGAATAACGCTTTTATGTTGCATGCTTCGACCAGCCCGTTTTATCCGCTGTTTGCCGCGCTGGATATTAACGCCAGGATGCATCAGGGCGAAGCGGGGCGTCGTATGTGGGAAGCATGCGTGACCACAGGAATTGAGGCACGTAAAGCGATTTTTGAACGCTGCGAAATGATCCTGCCTTTCGTGCCAGCAACAGTAGCAGGTAAGGCGTGGCAGGACGCGCCGACCGAAGAAATTGCCCGCGATCTGCGCTATTTCAGCTTCGAACCAGGCGCAAAGTGGCATGGTTTTGCCGGTTACGATCGCGATCAATATCGGGTCGATCCCTGTAAGCTGCTACTGACTACGCCGGGTATTAATGCAGCGAGCGGGGAATATGCTGATTTCGGTATTCCTGCGACTATTCTGGCTAACTACCTGCGAGAAAACGGCATTGTGCCGGAAAAATGCGATCACAATTCCATCCTGTTTCTGCTGACGCCAGCGGAAAGCCCAGAGAAGATGGCTCATCTGGTGACGATGCTTGCGCAGTTTGAGCAACACGTTAAAGAGGATGCACCGCTGGCTGAAGTACTGCCGACTATCTATCGCAAGAACAGTAAACGCTATGCCGGATATACACTGCGCCGTCTGTGTCAGGAGATGCATGATCTGTATGTGGGTCATGACGTAAAAGGCTTGCAGCGCATGATGTTCCGCGAGGAAGGCTTGCCGCAGGTGAACGTTAATCCGCAGGATGCGCATCAGGCTTATATTCGTGGCGACGTCGAGCTGGTGCCAATTGCCAACGCTGAAGGACGCATTGCTGCCGAAGGCGCGCTGCCTTATCCACCAGGCGTGCTGTGTGTTGTGCCCGGCGAAGTATGGGGCGGGGCGGTGCAACGGTATTTCCTTGCGCTGGAAGAGGGTGTCAATTTGTTGCCAGGTTTCTCACCGGAATTGCAGGGTGTTTATACCGAAGAGGGTGAGGACGGGAAGAAGTATCTGGTGGCGAATATGCTTTTAGGGGCGTCAGGCTGATCGAGCGGAGGTGGGGGGCGGGCACGAACGGGCGCTGAAAATGTTTGTTCGGGGCGCGAACTGGCGCGGTGAGGGGGTTGTCTGATGCCGCAGACCAGCGGTGAGGTTTCGTTCGCCCGGGCAGACGGGCAGTTTCATTACTGCCGCTGCGGGCGACCGACAAGGGTTGCAGAGCGGCAACCCTTGACCCGCGCTTCCGGCCAGCCCGCCCGCCGCTGCGCGGTGCCTTCGCTTCTTCGCGATTTCTTTACGGACCGGACGGATTCGCCGTCCTGGCTCATGCCGTCCTCTTCGCGGCTTCCCTGCCGCTCGTCCTGAAATCCCTCATCCGCTCAGCGGACGGGATGGCCTCTGGTAACCCCCCCGCTGCAACAGCGGTATCTTTCTGTCGCTGTTTTACTGCGTTGTGCAGGCCGGGAGGTAACCCGGCTGGTTTGGTTCGGACGCGAACCGGCGCTGAAGAGGGTATTCGGGGCACGAACCAGCGTGGTGAGAGATTTGTTCGGGGCGCGATCTGGCGCGGTGAGGATTTGTCTGGTGCTGCGGATCAGCGCGGTGAGGTTTCGTTCGCCCGGGCAGACGGGCAGTTTCATTACTGCCGCTGCGGGCGACCGACAAGGGTTGCAGAGCGGCAACCCTTGACCCGCGCTTCCGGCCAGCCCGCCCGCCGCTACGCGGTGCCTTCGCTTCTTCGCGATTTCTTTACGGACCGGACGGATTCGCCGTCCTGGCTCATGCCGTCCTCTTCGCGGCCTCCCTGCCGCTCGTCCTGAAATCCCTCATCCGCTCAGCGGACGGGATGGCCTCTGGTAACCCCCCCGCTGCAACAGCGGTATCTTTCTGTCGCTGTTTTACTGCGTTGTGCAGGCCGGGAGGTAACCCGGCTGGTTTGGTTCGGACGCGAACCGGCGCTGAAGAGGGTATTCGTGGCACGAACCAGCGTGGTGAGAGATTTGTTCGGGGCGCGATCTGGCGCGGTGAGGATTTGTCTGGTGCTGCGGATCAGCGCGGTGAGGTTTCGTTCGCCCGGGCAGACGGGCAGTTTCATTACTGCCGCTGCGGGCGACCGACAAGGGTTGCAGAGCGGCAACCCTTGACCCGCGCTTCCGGCCAGCCCGCCCGCCGCTACGCGGTGCCTTCGCTTCTTCGGGATTTCTTTACGGACCGGACGGATTCCCTGCCGCTCGTCCTGAAATCCCTCATCCGCTCAGCGGACGGGATGGCCTCTGTTAATCCCCCGCTGCAACAGCGGTATCTTTCTGTCGCTGTTTTACTGCGTTGTGCAGGCCGGGAGGTAATTTGGTTCGGACGCGAACTGACGTTGAAGAAGGTATTCGTGGCGCGAACCGGCGCGGTGAGGAGTTGCCTGGTGCTGCGGATCAGCGCGGCGAGGTTTCGTTCGCCCAGGCAGACGGGCAGTTTCATTGCTGCCGCTGCGGGCGACCGACAAGGGTTGCAAAGCGGCAACCCTTGACCCGCGCTTCCGGCCAGCCCGCCCGCCGCTGCGCGGTGCCTTCGCTTCTTCGCGATTTCTTTACGGACCGGATGGATTCGCCGTCCTGGCTCATGCCGTCCTCTTCGCGGCTTCCCTGCCGCTCGTACTGAAATCCCTCATCCGCTCAGCGGGCAGGATGGCCTCTGTTAATCCCCCGCTGCAACAGCGGTATCTTTCTGTCGCTGTTTTACTGCGTTGTGCAGGCCGGGAGGTAATTTGGTTCGGACGCCAACTGACGTTGAAGAAGGTATTCGTGGCGCGAACCGGCATGGTGAGGGGCTGTCTGGTGCTGCGGATCAGCGCGGTGAGGTTTCGTTCGCCCGGGCAGACGGGCAGTTTCATTACTGCCGCTGCGGGCGACCGACAAGGTTTGCAGAGCGGCAACCCTTGACCCGCGCTTCCGGCCAGCCCGCCCGCCGCTGCGCGGTGCCTTCGCTTCTTCGCGATTTCTTTACGGACCGGATAGATTCGCCGTCCTGGCTCATGCCGTCCTCTTCGCGGCCTCCCTGCCGCTCGTCCTGAAATCCCTCATCCGCTCAGCGGACGGGATGGCCTCTGGTAATCCCCCGCTGCAACAGCGGCTTTTTCCTTTTATGAATTCATCGCGATAATTTTGTAGTTTTTGCATTCCTGACCAACAGACAATGCCTGGCCGAGAAAAAACTTATCACTCACAGAAGGCGGTCTGAGAAGGCATCCGGCGCGCTGAGGAGAGAGCGGAGGCCAGGACGAGCCGACAGGACGTCGGCGAGAGGCCGGAACGAGCCAGGACGGCGAGTCCGGACGGTCCGTCAGGCCGCAGTGAGTGACGAAGGGACAGCGAAGGCTGCCGGACGCCGGGATTGTTAAGGGGCGGGCGTAAGCCCCTTAACACGTCCGCCTGCACAGGCCATGCTGAAACTTCCCCACGCCTGGCGGGCGGAACTTTCACGGAGTGAGCCACTACGTGCCTGACCGGCCCGTCAGGCCATGCTGACTCCCCCGCCTGGCGGGCGGAATCCTCACGGAGTGAACCACTACGTGCCTGACCGGCCCGTCAGACCGTGCTAACTCCCCCGCCTGGCGGGCGGAACGCTTCACAGCGTGATCTCCCACGCCAGGCGTAACCTTCACTACAATCGCACTGGCGAAATATGCCAGATCTCATCCGCATATTCCTGAATCGTCCTGTCTGACGAGAAATAACCCATCCCTGCGATATTCAGCGCGGCGCGGCGTTGCCACTCTTCAGGTCGGCGATAAAGCGCATCCACTTTATCCTGCGTATCCACATAGCTGCGGTAGTCGGCTAACAGCTGATAGTGATCGCCGAAATTCACCAGCGAATCGAACAAATTACGGTAGCGTTCCGGTTCTTGTGGACTAAATACGCCGGATGCAATCTGCGTCAGTACCTGGTGCAGCTCTGCATCCTCTTCATAATATTTACGCGGATTGTAACCGTCGCGTCGTAATGCTTCGACCTGAGGCGTGGTATTGCCAAAAATAAAGATATTCTCTTCCCCGACATGCTCAAGCATTTCAACGTTAGCGCCATCCAGCGTACCGATAGTTAATGCGCCGTTCAGCGCAAACTTCATGTTACTGGTACCAGAGGCTTATGTGCCCGCGGTTGAAATCTGCTCAGAAAGATCGGCAGCCGGGATGATGATCTGCGCCAGGCTGACACTGTAATTCGGGATAAAGACCACTTTCAGCTTGTTTTTCACCTGCGGATCATTATTGATCACCTTCGCAACGTCGTTGATCAGATGAATGATATGCTTTGCCACGTAATAAGCGGATGCCGCTTTACCCGCAAAAATATTCACACGCGGTGTCCAGTCGCCATCCGGATCGGCTTTAATGCGATTGTAGCGAGTAATCACATGTAACACGTTGAGAAGCTGGCGTTTATACTCGTGAATGCGCTTAATCTGCACGTCAAATAACGCGTTCGGATCAAGCACGACATCCAGATTTTTCGCCACCCACTCCGCCAGACGACGTTTATTCTGATGCTTCGCCACCGCCACTTTTTCAATAAAGGCCGGGTAATCAATCTGCGTTTTCAGCTCATTAAGCTGGCTCAGCTCGGTGCGCCAGTTACGACCAATTTCTTCATCCAGGACGTCAGACAACGCCGGGTTTGCCAGCGCCAGCCAGCGACGCGGTGTTACACCGTTGGTTTTGTTGCAGAAACGGCCCGGAAACAGCCGGGAGAAGTCGGCAAAGAGCGACTGCACCATCAGGTTGGAATGCAGCTCAGAAACGCCATTAACTTTATGACTGATCACTACCGCCAGCCATGCCATACGAATCTGGCGACCATTTTTTTCGTCGATAATGGAAATGCGCGACAGCAGATCCCAGTCATCTGGGTAGTAATCCTGGATAGTTTTCAGGAAATAATCGTTAATTTCAAAAATGATACTGAGATGACGCGGCAGGATCCGACCAATCATATCCACAGGCCAGGTTTCCAGCGCTTCGGTCATCAATGTATGGTTGGTATAAGAGAATACCTGGCAGATCACTTCAAAAGCGTTGTCCCAGCTAAACTTCTGTTCATCGATCAGCAAGCGCATCAGTTCAGGAATTGCCAAAACCGGATGCGTATCGTTGAGGTGAATCGCAATTTTATCTGCCAGATTGTCCCAGGTTTGATGCATACGCCAGTGACGGTTCAGGATGTCCTGTACGGTGGCCGAGACCAGAAAGTATTCCTGCCGCAAGCGCAGCTCGCGACCTGAATAGGTTGAATCATCAGGATAAAGCACCCGCGAAACGTTTTCCGAGTGGTTTTTATCTTCCACCGCAGCGAAGTAATCGCCCTGATTAAATTTACCGAGGTTGATCTCATTACTGGCCTGGGAGCCCCATAACCGCAATGTGTTGGTGGCGTCGGTATCAAAGCCCGGAATGATTTGATCGTAAGCCATCGCCAGGATTTCTTCGGTTTCCAGCCAGCGCACCTTAGCGCCCTCATGCTGAATACGTCCGCCAAACCGCACCTTATAACGGGTATTGAAACGCTGGAATTCCCACGGATTTCCATATTCCAGCCAGTAATCCGGCGATTCCTTCTGCTGACCATCAACGATATTTTGTTTGAACATGCCGTAATCGTAGCGAATGCCATAACCCCGTCCCGGCATGCCCAGTGTGGCAAGAGAATCAAGAAAGCAGGCGGCCAGACGGCCTAAGCCGCCGTTACCGAGGCCGGGATCGTTCTCCTCTTCCATCAATTCAGCCAGATCAAGCCCCATTTCATCCAGCGCCTGGTTGAGATCGTCATAAATGCCCATCGCTAACAGCGCATTTCCTAATGTGCGGCCCATCAGGAACTCCATCGACAGGTAATAAACCTGACGCACATCCTGCGACAGCTGGGCACGGCTGGAGCGCAGCCAACGTTCCACCATGCGATCGCGCACCGCCAGCAGAGCGGCGTTCAGCCATTCGTGCTTATTGGCAATCGAGGGATCTTTACCAATGGTGAACATCAGTTTGTAAGCAATCGAGTGCTTTAGGGCATCAACTGTCAGTGTCGGTGAGGCGTAAGTGAAAGGTGCATTCATATCCAGTATCTCATCAGTTACAGCAAACGTTGGTAGAGATCGCGATAAGCTTGTGCTGCCACCTGCCAGCTAAAATCCATTCCCATCGCCTGACGCTGGACGTAACGCCATAGCGAGGGCCGGGACCACAATACAAAAGCGCGCCGAATCGCCCGAAGAAGTGACCAGGCGTTACTGTCCTCAAAACTAAAACCACTGGCGATACCATCCGCCAGATTCTCTAACGAACTGTCGTTAACCGTATCGGCCAGGCCACCGGTTCTTCGCACCAGCGGCAAGGTGCCATATTTCAAGCCGTATAACTGCGTTAAGCCGCAAGGCTCAAAGCGGCTTGGCACCATAATGACATCAGCGCCACCAACAATGCGGTGTGAGAATGCTTCGTGATAGCCAATCTGCACCCCCACGCTGCCGGGATGCTCTGCCGCAGCCGCTAAAAAGCCCTGCTGCAACTCCGCATCGCCCTGCCCAAGCAGCACTAGTTGCCCCCCTTGCGCCAGCAGGCCAGGTAACGCTTCGAGCACTAAATCCAGCCCTTTCTGACGCGTCAGACGACTGATAACCGCGAATACCGGCGCTTTTTCATCCACTTTCAGCCCCATGGCGATCTGGAGCTGACGCTTGTTTTCTGCCTTAGCTTCCAGCGTGTCACGGTTGTAACGCGCACTGAGTAGCAAATCATGCGCTGGGTCCCAAATGGAGGGATCAACCCCGTTGAGCACGCCGCTTAGGCGCCCTTCAAGCATGCGCTGCGCCAGTAGTGTTTCCATGCCATAACCAAACTCCGCCGAGGTGATCTCATGAGCATAAGTTGGGCTAACTGCCGTGACATGATCGGCATAAAACAGACCGGCTTTCAGATAAGAAATTTGTCCAAAAAACTCTAAGCCGTGCATATTGAAGAACGACCAGGGTAGCTGAATCTGATCCAGATGATGGGCAGAAAAGAGCCCCTGATAGGCCAGATTATGCACTGTAAATACTGATTTTGCCGGGCGACCCCGTGCTTCCATATAGGCGCAGGTAAGGCCCGCATGCCAGTCATGCGCATGTACGATGTCAGGACGCCAGTAGGTATCGAGCCCACACGCCAGCTCACATCCCATCCAGCCGAGCAGCGCAAAACGCAGATAATTATCAACGTAAGCGAACTGAGATTCGTCGTGGTAGGGGCTTCCCGGTCGCTCATACAGTCCTGGGGCATCGATCATATAAATGCCCACACCATTGAAATGTCCAAAAAGTAAGCGCACATCACCGGCAAAGGTGTTTAGCTCCGCGACGACTTGCGTCTCCGTTATGCCTTTGCGCAATGCTGGAAACGCGGGAATCAGCACCCGCGTATCCGTTCCACCCGCAATTTGTGCCTGAGGTAATGCCCCGACTACATCAGCCAGCCCGCCAGTTTTGAGCAGCGGAAAAAGTTCTGAACAGACATGTAAAACCTGCATCCTCGACCTCATTAAGTTTATCAGGCACGATCCGCGTGCCGATTGCGTGTGCCGCTTATCGCTTACTGTCCCGCATTAGCCAGTTTGGCCAACATGGCACGGGTGACCAGTACGATGCCCTCTTCCGAACGGTGAAACCGCCGGCTGTCTTCATCAGGATTTTCGCCAACCACCATGCCTTCTGGCAGCACGCAGGCACGATCAATCACACAGCGGCGTAGACGACAGGATCGGCCCACGACCACATCAGGCAGCAGCACGGTGGAATCAATATTGCAAAATGAATTAATGCGTACGCGCGGGAATAAAACCGAATTCACCACCACTGAACCAGAAATGATGCAGCCGCCGGAGACTAAGGAGTTCATCGTCATGCCATGACTACCGGAGCGGTCCTGTACAAACTTCGCAGGTGGCAGCGGCTCCATGTGCGTACGAATGGGCCAGGTATGGTCATACATATCCAGCTCCGGCGTGACCGAAGCCAGGTCAAGGTTGGCACGCCAGTAGGCTTCCAGGGTCCCGACATCGCGCCAGTAAGGCGGTGCTTCGTCGTCCATTTGCACGCAGGAAAGGGCAAACGAATGGGCGTAACCTTCACCACTCGCTACAATTTTTGGCAGGATGTCCTTACCAAAATCGTGATTCGAGTTAGGCGCTTGTTGATCTTCTTCGAGCAGCTGATAGAGGTAATCTGCGTTAAAAACATAAATCCCCATGCTGGCCAGCGCTTTGGTATCGTCTCCCGGCATGGTTGGCGGTTTTGGTGGTTTCTCAACAAAATCGACTACTATGTTCTCTTCGTTCACCGCCATGACGCCAAACGCCGTGGCTTCATGTACCGGCACCGGTAAGCAGGCAATGGTGCATTTCGCGTTTTTGCCAACGTGATCCAGCAACATGCGCGAGTAGTCCATTTTATAGATGTGGTCCCCGGCCAGAATCACGATATATTGCGCCTGATAGCGGCGAATAATATCGAGGTTTTGCGTTACGGCATCCGCGGTGCCGCGATACCAGTGCTCGGTAGAGAAGCGCTGCTGTGCGGGCAGCAGATCGACAAACTCGTTCATCTCTTCGTTGAGAATCGACCAGCCCCGCTGAATATGCTGCGTCAGCGTATGCGACTGATATTGCGTAATCACGCCAATACGGCGGATCCCCGAGTTGATACAGTTGGAGAGCGCAAAGTCGATGATGCGAAACTTGCCGCCGAAGTGTACCGCAGGTTTGGCGCGGTTTGCCGTCAGGTCAACCAGGCGCGTGCCACGTCCTCCTGCGAGGATCAGGGCAACCGTTTGTGTAGGGAGCTGGCGGGCCAGCATCAGGTGTTCTGTTCTGTCTAATTTAACCATGCCTGACTCCTTATGATTGCTTTTGGAACACGCACACACCGTGTGCGGGACCATGCCAGACAGTTAACAGGATGGGATTATCATCCCCGGCGAAAGGAGGAAGGGCATACCATTCTCCGTCTGGTAAGACGATATTACTCACCGAGTCCGTGGCGTTTATTGTTATTAACCAGCGGCCGGAGAGCAGGATCTGCAATCTATGCGCCCCCTGCGTCCATTCTTCGTGCTGCAATGGCTTGCCGCTGGCATTGAGCCACTGCACATTACCGTCATCTTCCTGCCACCAGCGATCTCCGGTCAGCGCAGGAATACGCTGGCGTAGGTGGATCAAGGCAGCGGTGAAATCAACCAGACCTTTATCATCCGCCTGCCAGTCGAGCCAGCTCAGTACGTTATCCTGACAGTAGGCATTGTTATTGCCGTACTGGCTATTGCCGCGCTCATCGCCCGCCAGCAGCATGGGCGTTCCTTGCGCCAGCAGCAGCGTGGTAAGCAAACCGTGCAGGCTGCGGCGGCGGCGTTCAAACACATCGAAGCTAACGTTCAGCCCCTCTTTGCCATGATTGTGGCTGTAATTGCTGTCGTGGCCGTCGCGGTTATCTTCACCGTTGGCTTCGTTGTGCTTTTTATTGAAACTCACCAGATCACATAGCGTGAAGCCATCATGAGCGGTAATCAGATTGATCGTGGCATGCGGACAACGTGTCTCATGCTGAAAGAGATCGCTGGAAGCGGCAAAACGCCGGGCAAACTCACCGTTGCTTATTTCGCCTTGCAGCCAGTAGCGCCGCGCGGTATCACGAAACCGATCGTTCCATTCAACAAATGGCGGCGGAAAGTTGCCAACCTGATACCCTTCGGGACCGGTATCCCAAGGCTCGGCGATAAGCTTGACCTTCGACAGCAACGGACAGGCCCGTATCGCTGCGAACAGCGGCGCATCACGCTGGTAATCCGGCGTGCGGCCCAGCACCGTGGCAAGATCAAAGCGAAAGCCATCAACATGGCCAACGCGTACCCAATAACGCAACGCTTCCAGCATCCACTCCATCACGCGTGGATGATGGAGATTGAGCGTGTTACCACAGCCGGTCCAGTTTTGGTACTCGCCCTGCTCGTTCAGCCAGTAATAGCTGGCATTATCAACGCCGCGCATAGAGAGCGTCGGGCCGATCTCCTCTAGCTCGGCGGTGTGGTTAAACACCACGTCCAGCAAGACCTCGATGCCTGCGGCGTGCAGGTTTTTTACCGCCTGCTGAAACTCCTGTAAGGGCGTTAAACCTTCCTGACCGGAGGCATAACGCGGATCGATCGCCCACAGGGCAAACGGGTTGTAGCCCCAGTAATTGCTCAAGCCCAGATGCAAGAGCCGTGGCTCGCTGGCGAAATGGGCAACCGGCAGCAGTTCAAGCGCAGTAATACCAAGATGGCGCAGATAATCCACCATAACAGGATGGCCCAGCGCCGCGTAAGTCCCGCGCAGCGTTTCCGGAATTTCCGGATGCTGTTTAGTGAATCCCCGCACATGGGCTTCGTAAATAACCGTTTTACCCCAGGGCGTGTTAGGTGCGACGTCATCTTCCCAGTCGAAATCTTCCGCAATCACCAGCGACTTTGGCGCTAACGCCGCATTGTCCAGCAGATCAGGTGCGGTCTCGCCACCGTTGAAGCGCGAATCATCCGGCACATCATCCACGACTGCGCGAGCGCAGGGATCGACTAACAGCTTTGCTGGGTTAAAGCGATGCCCATGTTCCGGCGCCCAGGGACCGTGTACGCGGTACCCATAACGCTGCCCCGGCTTGAGCGCGGAAAAATAGCCGTGCCAGATCCCGTCGTGGCAGCCCGGTAAATCAAAACGTTGCTCAAGGCCGAAATCGTCGAAAAGGCAAAGTTCAACACGCTCAGCATGTTGCGAGAACAGCGTAAAATTGACGCCTTTGCCATCGTAACTGGCGCCTAACGGCGCAATACGGCCAGGTTTCAACGTCATTCACCCTCCCGCACCAGCCACACGGTTGAAAGCGGTGGCAGGTTCAGGCTGAGCGATTGTGGTCGACCGTGACTGTCAATCTGATCGGTCCATACCTGATGATTGCGTACATCGCTGCCGTGATATTCATGCTGATCGGTGTTCAACACCTCGCGCCAGCCACCTGCCTGATTAACGCCAAAGCGATATGCCGGACGGGGCACCGGCGTGAAATTGCTGACGACAATCATTTCGTTGCCTTCACGATCGCGGCGCACAAAGGCAAACACCGAGTTTTCAAAGTCATCGACGACTAACCATTCAAAGCCTTCAGGTTCGAAGTCGAGCTGATAAAGCTGGGTATAATGGCGATAGGTAAAGTTAAGATCGCGCACCAGGCGCTGCACGCCGTTGTGCCAGTTGTCACCGCCTTCCAGCAGATGACAGTCAAGGCTGACGTCGTGATTCCATTCTTTGCCCTGAGCAAATTCATTCCCCATAAACAGCAGTTTTTTGCCGGGGAAGGCCCACATCCAGCCATAATAAGCACGCAGGTTGGCAAATTTTTGCCATGCATCGCCCGGCATACGGTCGAGAATGGAACCCTTACCATGCACCACTTCATCATGCGACAGCGGCAGCACGAAGTTCTCGGTATAGTTGTACATCATGCCAAAGCTCATCAGGTTGTGATGATACCGACGATGTACCGGATCAAGTTTCATATAGTCGAGCGTGTCGTGCATCCAGCCGAGGTTCCATTTGAACCAGAAACCCAGCCCGCCGCTTTCCGGTGGACGTGATACGCCAGGGTAATCGGTAGACTCTTCCGCCACGGTAATTGAACCTGGTGCAGCGTGGCCCAGCGTGCGATTGGTATAACGCAGGAAGGTAATCGCTTCGAGATTTTCCCGACCACCGTAATGGTTGGGGATCCACTGCCCTTCGGCACGGCTGTAATCGCGGTATATCATTGATGCCACCGCATCAACGCGCAGGCCGTCAATGCCGAAGCGTTCCATCCAGTACAGCGCGTTACCCGATAAATAGTTGCTGACTTCGCGGCGTCCAAAGTTGTAAATCAGCGTGTTCCAGTCTTGATGGTAGCCTTCACGCGGATCGCTGTGCTCGTAGAGTTCAGTGCCATCGAACTTCGCCAGGCCAAAATCATCCCTGGGGAAATGACCAGGAACCCAATCCAGCAGCACGTTCAGACCCGCAGCGTGGGCGCTGGCAATAAATTGTCGGAATTCATCCCGCGTACCAAAGCGGCGCGTCGGCGCGTACATGCCCAGCGGCTGATACCCCCAGCTGCCGTCAAACGGATGCTCGTTAATCGGCAGCAGTTCAATGTGGGTGAATCCCATCTCTTTAACGTAAGGGACCAGTTGCTCAGCCAGCTCTTTGTAGCTCAGCCAGAAATTGTTGTCGGTGTGGCGACGCCAGGAACCGAGATGGACCTCATAGATGGAGATGGGCGCATCAAACGCGTTCGCCGCTTTGCGCTCGGCTTTTATCTCCAGTTTGTTCGGCAGGCCACAAATCATTGAAGCCGTTTCTGGACGCATCTGCGCTTCAAAAGCAAAGGGATCGGCTTTAATGCGTAGCTTGTCGTTAACATCAATAATTTCAAATTTGTATAGCTGGCCGTTAAAAGCCCCCGGCACAAACAGTTCCCAGATGCCCATTTCGCGACGCAGCCGCATGGGATGATGGCGGCCATCCCAGAAATTGAAATCACCGACCACGGAAACACGGCGCGCATTTGGCGCCCATACGCAGAAACGTGTCCCGCTGACGCCATCGATGACCGTGCCATGGGCGCCCAGCGTTTCATAAGGCCGCAGATGTGTGCCTTCCGCCAGTAACCACGCATCCATCTCTTCCAGCAGGGGGCCAAAGCGGTAAGCATCATCCAGCAGGTTTTGTTGCCCATGCCAGTTCACCGCCAACTGATAGCGGAAAGGATTTTTGCGGCGCGGGATGACGCCGCTGAAAAAACCACGTGAATCGACACACTTGAGTTAGGCGAGTTTTCGTCCGGTATTCGTTTCAATGACCCAGACTTCCGAGGCTTCGGGTAACAAAGCCCGCACTTCAAGGCCATGTTCAGTCTGGTGCATCCCCAGTAACGAAAAGGGATCGGCATAATTACCCGCAAACAGGGCGTTGATCGTCTGGCGAACGGGAAGCTCTGACATGACTTTCTTCCTGTGATATTTGGCAGGCGAAATGGGCGCGATCTTTCGCGCGCATCAGATGCGCTGCTCTTCATTGAGCCATGCGTACAACGACAAGGGAGAGAGCCAGTCCATGGGGAAGATTCTTTGCCGTGTACAACAACCATTCAGTTCGGAAATCAAAACAGTCAACTAGCGGCACATCATTGCTAAATCATAGCTTGGCGTTGGAATTTTCCAGGTCAGAAAGCAAAAAATTATTTACTAACAATCAAAAAGGGGAAGCTGATCACTTAGCAAGCGAAACGATTTGACTTATTACAGTATAAAATGCAAAAAAGCCGGACATTTCCGGCTTTGATGAAGAGAGAAGAAGTTTAGTCTACCAACAGACGCAACATGCGACGCAGCGGTTCAGCCGCGCCCCACAGTAGCTGATCGCCCACTGTGAAAGCGGAGAAATATTCCGGCCCCATGTTGAGCTTGCGCAGGCGGCCAACTGGCGTGTTCAGCGTGCCGGTAACAGCAGCGGGTGTCAGTTCACGCATCGTCAGCTCGCGATCGTTCGGCACCACTTTCACCCATTCATTATGCGATGCCAGTAGCTGTTCAATCTCAGCCAGCGGCAGATCTTTTTTCAGTTTTAGCGTGAATGCCTGACTGTGGCAGCGCAGTGCCCCCACACGTACACACAAACCATCCACCGGAATGGTGTGTTGAGTGCGCAGAATCTTGTTAGTTTCCGCCTGGCCTTTCCACTCTTCACGGCTCTGACCATTTTCAAGCTGCTTATCGATCCACGGAATCAGGCTACCGGCGAGCGGCACGCCGAAGTTATCGGTTGGTAAAGTGCCGGAACGGGTAAAGTCGGTGACGTTGCGCTCAATATCCAGAATCGCCGAGGCGGGATCCTGCAACGATTTCGCTACGTGATCGTGCAGCATACCCATTTGCGTCAGCAGTTCACGCATGTGACGTGCGCCACCACCCGACGCAGCCTGATAGGTGGCAACCGATGCCCACTCAACCAGATCCTGAGCAAACAGGCCGCCGAGCGACATTAGCATCAAGCTTACGGTGCAGTTACCGCCAACAAAGGTATTGATACCGCTGTCGATGCCCTGACGAATAACCTGATGGTTGACCGGATCGAGAATAATAATGGCATCATTCTGCATACGCAGCGTGGAGGCCGCATCAATCCAGTACCCTTTCCAGCCGCTGGCGCGCAGCTTCGGATAAACGTCACTGGTGTAGTCGCCACCCTGGCAGGTGATAATAATGTCCAGCGCTTTCAGCGCATCGATATTAAACGCATCCTGCAACACGCCGCGTTTACCGCTAAATTCCGGCGCCGCCTGGCCATATTGTGAGGTGGAGAAAAAGACCGGATTGATAACATCAAAATCACGCTCTTCGATCATGCGCGACATTAGCACTGAGCCGACCATACCGCGCCAACCAACTAAACCTACATTCTTCATGTTGTGCCCGTTTCAGGTTGTATGCATCACCTGACTTTCTATCAATGGGAAGAGCAGAATGTCACTTTCACGCCACTCTGCGTAATAATCAGATTTACCTGTGACCATCAACTCTACAAAATGCAGCATTTCTGGCAAGTGAATTAATGCGATAGCGCTAACTTTTTCAGCAGCGTTCCTAATAACGCCGGTTTTTCGGCAACAAGACGACGTAAAACAAATGACTGAAATGATTTCTGCAACAATATTATTGTTGTTAATTATGGATCCACTGGGCAATTTGCCGATTTTTATGTCGGTTTTAAAGCATCTGGAACCCAGACGGCGACGTGTGGTGTTAATCCGCGAAATGCTGATTGCGCTGACAATTATGTTGCTGTTTTTGTTTGCCGGTGAACGCATCCTGGCGTTTTTGAATCTGCGCACTGAAACCGTTTCTATTTCTGGCGGCGTGATCCTGTTCCTGATCGCCATTAAAATGATTTTTCCTTCGCCGGAGAGCAGCAGCACCGGTTTGCCTGCTGGCGAAGAGCCTTTCCTCGTGCCGCTGGCGATCCCTTTAGTCGCCGGGCCATCGCTGCTGGCAACCCTGATGCTACTGTCGCATCAATATCCCCATCAAATGTCGCATCTGGTCGGTGCGCTGCTACTCGCCTGGGGCATCACCGTAGTGATTCTGTTGCTGTCAGGTTTGTTTCTGAAATTGCTTGGTGATAAAGGCGTGAACGCGCTGGAACGTCTGATGGGGCTGATTTTGATTATGCTGGCAACGCAGATGTTTTTGGATGGAATCCGGGTGTATTTAAAGCCTTAAACGATCAGGCTGAGGCGGGCTTTAAACCCGCCTCACTGCATTAAGAGAGCAACTCAAATGCAATCATGCCGACAACAGCCCCAACCGTGCCGAGAAGGGTTTCCATCAGCGTCCAGGTTTTCAGCGTTTCCGCTTCACTGGCGCCGGTAAAGCGGCCAAACAGCCAAAAACCGGCATCGTTAACGTGACTAATAATAATCGAACCGCCACCAATGCAAATCGACAGCGCCGCCAGTTGCGCACCGCTGTAATGCAGCGGCTCAATCACCGGCATAATCAAGCCAACGGTTGTTAAACACGCAACGGTTGCAGACCCCTGAATAACGCGCACCGCGCCAGACAGAATAAAGCAGGCCAGCGCAACCGGCAGACCTGCGCCCGTCAG
Source organism: Mixta mediterraneensis (assembly GCF_014946725.1). GTDB lineage: Bacteria > Pseudomonadota > Gammaproteobacteria > Enterobacterales > Enterobacteriaceae > Pantoea > Pantoea mediterraneensis. The sequence continues at coordinate 35,810 of NZ_JACFXY010000003.1, read as the reverse complement.
CGCATTACCGAGTACCGGTCCCACGCCCGAATCCACCAGCACCTGCTTAAACACGCCGCCCGCGCCAATCACCAGCAGGATGATACCGGCCGGTTGCAGCGCGCTACCGCAAACCTGCATCACCTTCTCTTTATCCATGCCCTGACGGTAAGCCAGACCATAGATCGCCACCAGGCACGCCAGCAGAATCGCGGTAAAGGGATGACCAATAAATTGCAGCCATTCATACAGCGAAGTCCCTTCGGTGGTGAAACGCGCGCCAATGGTTTTCAGGCCAACTAGCACCAGCGGGAATAAAATCAGCGCCAGGCTAAAGCTAAACGACGGCAGCTTGCTTTCATCAACATCAGGCTGATGATCCTCCGGCGGTGCGCTGAAGGTAACATGATTACCAATGAAGTTGCCAAACAGCGGACCCGCAATCAGCATGCCGGGAATGGCAGCGCACAAGCCCAGCAGGATCATCCAGCCAAAATCGGCATGCATCTGCGAGGCCAGTAGCATCGGCGCTGGCCCCGGCAGTAGAAAGGCAGCCGAAGCGGCAACGCCCGCGAACAGTGGGATCACCAGTTTCACTAAATTACCCTGGGTGCGACGCGCCACGGCAAACGCAATGCTGATTAGCAACACCACCGCCACTTCAAAAAACAGCGGCAGCGCACAAATCAAGCCAGCAATCCCCATCGCGTAGTGCGCCCGGCTTTCGCCAAAGGTACTCAGCATCCGTTTCGCTATTTGATCCACTGCACCAGTTTCATGCAGTATTTTGCCGAACATCGCTCCCAGCGCCACGACAATGGCAAGGAAACCGAGCGTTCCGCCCATCCCTTTCTGCATGGTGTCTGCGATTTTATCGAGCGGCATACCGGAAAACAGACCGGCACCAATTGAGACGAGCATCAGCGCAACAAAGGCGTGCAGGCGGGCTTTCATTACCAAAAAAAGCAGCAGCAGGACTGAGCCTGCTGCGGTCAAAACGAGTGTTGCGGTATTCATTGACTAGCCTTGATTGATTGCTTCCTTGATGGTCGCAACCGTAGCCGCTACAACCTCGTCCAGTGAATGATCAATATCCACCATTAATACGTCCGGCTCATCGTTGCCAGGTTCTTCCAGCGTGGCGAACTGCGTCACCAACATTTGCGGCTTAAAGAAGTGTCCCTTACGCGCTTTCAACCGGGATTCGATGGTGTCGAAATCACCTTTCAGATAAATGAAACGCAGATTGTCATTACCCTGACGCAGGATGTCGCGGTAACGCTTTTTCAGTGCCGAGCAGACAATAATTGAAATCGCCTGCGTGCGCTGCATTGCAAACGCGGCGTCATTCAACGCCTGCAACCACGGCTGGCGATCGTTGTCATCCAGCGGATGGCCCTTGGCCATTTTCATGATGTTGGCGCGTGGATGGAGAAAATCACCGTCGAGGAAGGCGGTATTCAGTTGTTGCGAAACCTGGTTGGCGACGGCAGATTTACCGCTGCCTGAAACGCCCATCAGGATAAAGACATGATGCGACGGGGAATGCGTTGTCATTTTTCTGCTCCGGCAGATGAACTTGCCAATGTTACCGATAACAATACCGATCCTTATTGTCTTGACCGCTTCGCGGCCTGGCAACCTTTTTACCCGGAAAAGCATAAAAGTGTGAGCTGATTCAAATATTTGTCAGAATCAGATGCTGCCGCCTTCCGTTATTTCAAATCCTACATCAAGGGGCTGGCTAACGTTGTGGTCGCCCGCGATACGGGCCAGCAACAGTGCGGCCGCTTCACGCCCCATGCGATCGCGTGGCGTCAATACGGTTGCCAGACGCGGCGTCACAACCTGTGCGATGTCATGGCCGTGAAATCCGGCAATTGCCATTTGCATTGGGACCTGTAATCCCTGACGCTGGCACTCAAACATCGCGCCCACTGCCAGATCATCATTGGTACAAAACAGGCTGTCAGTTTCAGGGTAAAGACGCTGTGCTTCACGTAACAATTCACCCCCTGCGCTGAACGAGGAGGCATCTTCCATCATCACGCTATGCGGCGTAAGCCCTGCCTCCTGCATCGCTTTTTCATAACCGCGCTGCTTTTGCAGAGTGCGTTCATCAAAGCGCGCCCCTAAATATACCGTGTGGCGATGGCCCTTCTTCAGAATAGCCGGGGTCATCTGACGTGCCGCTTCAACGTTGTCGAACCCCACCGCCATATCCAGGCACGGCGTTACGCAGTCCATCACTTCAATTACCGGAATACCTGCCACTTCCAGCATACGCAACGTACCCGGCGTATGGCCGCGTTCCGTCAGGATAACGCCGTCAATGTTCCATCCCAGCAGTGAACGTAATTGCAGCTCTTCTTTTTGCGGATTGTAACCAAAGTGCGCCACCAGCGTCTGGTAGCCCGCCTCATCAGTGATGGCTTCAATGCCGCGCAGCACGTCGGCAAAAACCTGATTGGTAAGCGAAGGCAGCAGCACACCAATAGCGCGACTGGTGGCGTTAGAAAGCATATCGGGAGCGCGATTAGGAATGTAACCAAGCTCATCCAGCGCGACGGCAATTTTCTCGCCTAGCGCCGCAGAGACCTGCTCAGGATTGCGCAGGTAACGGCTAACGGTCATTTTTGTTATGCCGACGCGATCGGCAACGTCCTGTAATACCGGTCTTTTTTTCTTCATCGTAAGCGCCTGAAGTCGGATTTACGATGAGTCTAACACTAAATTGTCACTGGGGCGTGACGAGGCGCGCCCCTTAAGGCTTTAAGCGGGGGGAAGATCAAACAGCAAAACTTCGGCAGCGCTGTTAGCTTCAATAGTCAGGGCAGATTCATCCCAGATGGCCAACGCATCACTGTTTTCGGCAACCTCACCGTTCACGTTGATCTCACCTTTTACTACCTGCACCCAGATGCGGCGACCGGCTTCAATCGCGATGCTGTCACTATCGCCTGCGGCAAATACCCAGCGCGATAATGTCATATCCTGATAAACCTTAAGCGAACCGTCGCGCGCATCTGGCGTCAGGATAAACTGGCGACCTTCCACGTCAGAGAAACGGCGTTGATCGTAACGTGGCTCAATACCGGTACGTTCTGGAATAATCCAGATTTGGTACAGATGCAGCGCCTCAGTGCTGCTGGCGTTATATTCAGAATGCCGCACGCCAGTGCCCGCACTCATGATCTGAAACTCGCCCGCTGGAATCTGCTCTTTGTTGCCCATGCTATCCTGGTGCTCAACGGTGCCAGACAGCACATATGTCAGAATTTCCATGTCTTTATGGGGATGTGTACCAAAACCCTGGCCCGGATCGATCACATCCTCATTGATCACACGCAGCGCCGAAAACCCCATAAAATTGGCATCGTAATAGTTAGCAAATGAAAAAGTGTGCCAGCTATCCAGCCAGCCGTGGCTGGCATGTCCGCGCGCTTCCGCTTTACGTAAATAAATCATATTCAATTCTCCTCAAGATTTTTTCTAGTCTGGCCCTGAGAGCACGGGATTGATAGCTGAAAAACTTCACGCCTCTGTTCAAAAAAAATGAATCAGTTATCACGCATCGATAAGCAGAGCTTTTTACAGCATATGATGCTGTAAAAAGAAGGCAGGCAGAGTCGGTAACGCTCTGTCTTTGAGTGCAGAAGTGGAGGATTGTCAGGCAAAAAAAAGCCAGCACCCGGCTGGCTAAGAAACACTGGAAGCAATGTGAGCAATGTCGTGCTTTCTAAGGATGTCAGAGACGTCCCGAGAATGCATGACAATAATAATCATTATCATTCTCGTTTGTAAAGTCATTTTCCGATTAATTTTGATTTAATTCAAAAATCAATCCCTTGATGTTAAAAGGGATTTTATTCGTCTGCCTGAAAATCTGCTGTATTTTATCTCGCTAAAAAGCATCGGCAAGGCGTTCTGGGAGCTTAATAGCCCGCGCTCAGGTCGTCGATACTGCGTGGATCGGAAGCGCCATAGAGCGTGCCATCTGGTCCGATCATGATGCTCTGCGTGCTGCCCATGGCTGGCTGAACGTTTACATGCTGACCTTTATTTTCCAGTAAGCGCAACGTATCGGGACTGAAACCTTTCTCAACGCGCAGCTGATCCGGCAACCACTGATGATGGAAACGCGGCGCATTGGTGGCTTCTGCTACGTTCATACCGTAGTCGATGCTGTTTACCACCATCTGCAGCACGGTAGTAATAATGCGGCTGCCGCCAGGGCTGCCTGTTACCAGCCAGGTTTTGCCCGCTTTCGCCACAATAGTCGGTGACATTGAAGAGAGCGGACGTTTCGCCGGTTGCACCGCATTAGCTTCACCGCCCACTAATCCGTAGACATTTGGCGTACCGGGCCTGGCAGAAAAATCATCCATTTCATTGTTCATCAGGATACCGCTATTGCCTGCCACGATGCCGCTCCCGAAATAGGTATTAAGGGTATAAGTCACCGCCACCGCGTTGCCGTTCTTGTCTACCACCGAGAAATGGGTGGTTTGATTGCTTTCGTAAGGCGCAAGCTTGCCCGGTTTGATGTCGCTGGAAGGACGCGCTTTCGCCACATCTATCTGCTGGGCCAGCGACTTCGCATAGGCTTTGCTGGTCAATGCCTGCCACGGAACCTTGACGAAATCGGGATCGCCAAGATATTCAGAGCGGTCGGCATAGGCATATTTCTCTGCTTCTGCTATTACCTGCATCGCATCAGCACTGCCAAAGCCCATTTTCGTCAAATCGAAATTTTCAAGAATGTTGAGAATTTGTACGATGTGAATCCCACCCGAAGAGGGCGGCGGCATAGAAAATATTTCATAGCCGCGATAGGTGCCGCTGATCGGTTTACGCTCAACTGCACGATAAGCGGCGAGATCTGCTTTGTTGATCAGGCCGCCATGCTGCGCCATTTCACCGGCAATTTCATCAGCAATGTCTCCTTTGTAGAAGGCGTCTGGCCCCTGCTGGGCGATGAGTTGCAGACTATGCGGGTAATGACTCCAACTTACTGATAGTGTTTTATGTTCAGATAATGTCCGATGACCTTGTCATGCAGCTCCACCGATTTTGAGAACGACAGTGACTTCCGTCCCAGCCTTGCCAGATGTTGTCTCAGATTCAGGTTATGTCGCTCAATGCGCTGAGTGTAACGCTTGCTGATAACGTGCAGCTTTCCCTTCAGGCGTGATTCATACAGCGGCCAGCCATCCGTCATCCATACCACGACCTCAAAGGCCGACAGCAGGCTCAGAAGACGCTCCAGTGTGGCCAGAGTGCGTTCACCGAAGACGTGTGCCACAACCGTCCTCCGTATCCTGTCATACGCGTAAAACAGCCAGCGCTGACGTGATTTAGCACCGACGTAGCCCCACTGTTCGTCCATTTCAGCGCAGACAATCACATCACTGCCCGGTTGTATGCGCGAGGTTACCGACTGCGGCCTGAGTTTTTTAAGTGACGTAAAACCGTGTTGAGGCCAATGCCCATAATGCGTGCACTGGCGCGACATCCGACGCCATTCATGGCCATATCAATGATTGTCTGGTGCGTACCGGGCTGAGAGGCGGTGTAAGTGAACTGTAGTTGCCATGTTTTACGGCAATGAGAGCAGAGATAGCGCTGATGTCCGGCAGTGCTTTTGCCGTTACGCACCACGCCTTCAGTAGCGGAGCAGGAAGGACATCTGATGGAAATGGAAGCCACGCAAGCACCTCAAAATCACCATCATACACTAAATCAGTAAGTTGGGAGCATTACCGACTATGCGCCAGATTCTTCTGCACCAGACGATCGCCCTTCTGCCAGGGCGTGCCGTCCGGTTTGTAGAAGATGGCTTTACTGGTGGCGTGATTAATCAGCACTTCCTTACCGTAGGTTTTTAAATCGTCAGCCAGCGCATCGTTCACCACAATGCCGTCACGCGTTAGCTTGATTGCCGGTGCCAGCAGTTTGCTGAGTGGAAGCGTGCCGTATTTCTGCGCGGCTAATGCAAAACCGGCAACGGTGCCTGGCGTGCCGGACGCGAGATGCGAAGTCAGTGAGAGCTTGCTGTCGGCGTTGCCCTGCTTATCAAGGAACATATCGCGGGATGCATGGCCTGGCGCCATTTCACGAAAGTCTATCGCGGTAGTATGGCCTGACGCGGTGCGCATCAACATGAAGCCACCGCCGCCAAGATTACCCGCCTGGGGATGCGTCACAGCAAGGGCAAAGCCCACCGCGATCGCCGCATCAACAGCATTACCGCCCTGACGCAGTATGTCGACACCCACCCGGGTCGCCGTCGCATCCACTGATGCCACCATACCGTGTTGCGCCCTCACCGGATGGAACGTATCGCTATCGACACCATAAGAAACGGGCGGTGTCTGCGAGGGAATCGCGCTGGCCCCGCTGACGACGGTAAAACAGATCAACAACGACCAGCCGAGCTGGCGAACTTTGCCTTGTTTTGTCATTCTGCCGCATCCTCAGTTATTTACATTTATTATCATTTCCGCAACTGTTTACAAATACAGCAAAATAGTAAGGATTAAGTCAAATACGGCGCACTTTTAAAGGCAAAAGCTGTGATAACGCATACACTTAGAGCTGCGACCTGTAGGCCTTTTTAAGGGTGATTTACACAACAGCGATCGTATTTACGGAGGACGTAACATGAAGAAGTGGACGATCATATTCGCAGTATTGTTGCCGTTAACCAGTATGGCGAACATGCTGAATAACACTAACGAGCCAAACAGACCGGGTTATAACCCAAGTCAGCAGCGAATGCAGACACAGATGCAGACTCAACAGCAGCAGCAAAAAATGAAGTTGCAGCAGGACCAGCAGCGGCAGAACCAGGATATGCAGCGCAAAATGCAGGAGCAGCGTGACAGTGCCCAGCAGCGCGTGATTAGAACGCAGCCGGGCCAGCAGCAAAATCAGAACTAAATAAAATCGGGGCCGATGATGTCGATGCGATCGGTGCAGATAGCATCAATGCCCCACTTCAGCAATTCCCGCGCCCGTTCCGGGCTGTTTACGGTATAAACCAAAACGCGTAAGCCAGCGTCTCTGAGTTCAGCGATGCGCGTCTGATCCACGACTTTGTGATTAATATGGATCGATACACAATCCAGCGCGGCGGTTTTTTCTTTCCACTGCTCATCCCAACTGTGCAGCAGCAATCCGCGCGGTAGCTCCGGTTGCGCCTGCATCGCGGCGTTTAGCGCTTCCCATGAGAAGGAGGAAAGCAGCGGCGCGGTTTGACCTTGCCACAGCTGCGCTGTCGCCTGCGCCACGGCGCGGCCCGTTGCAATTTCACTGCCGGTGGTCGGTTTAATTTCGATGTTAGCCATCATTTGATGCTGACGACAACGCGCGGCGACGTCTTCCAGACGCGCCAGCGGTTCGCCAGTGAAATCGTTACCGAACCAGCCGCCTGCATCCAGTTGCGCCAGCTTTTCCCACGGCAGTTCCCCCGCGACGCCCCAGCCGTTACTGGTGCGATCGAGCGTATCGTCATGCAACAGAAAAATTTGCATATCGCTCGATAATTTGGCATCAAATTCAATCATTTGATGACCATATTCAGCGCCAACATCAATCGCCGCCAGGGTATTTTCCGGTGCCAGTTTGCCACCGCCGCGATGCGCAACGATATGCGGGTAAGGCCAGTTATATTGACTCATTCCAGACGTTTTCCATGAGTTGAATCGAAGAAGTGTAACGCATCTGCTGGCAGATGCAGCCACAGCGTGCTGCCTGCCTGCGGTCGTTCACTGTGGGGTAAACGCACCACCAAACGCGTTTCGCCAATACGTCCGTGCGCAAGGTTATCCGCGCCCAGCATCTCCAGCGTTTCAACCCGCATTGGAATGCCATGCTGCTCGCGGCTGCTGATTCGGACATGTTCAGGACGAATGCCGAGCGTCACCGGACGATTCGCCCATTCTGCCTTATGCTCACTTAGCGGTAACGCATAAGAAGAATTAAGACTGAAGCGCGTGCCGTCGCTGTTGATCTGTCCAGCCAGCAGATTCATCGCTGGCGAACCGATAAATGAGGCAACAAACTGGCTGGCGGGTCGTTCATAGACTTCTACCGGCGTACCAGTCTGCTCGACTCTGCCTTTATTCCTTACCATCACCCGCTGCGCCAGCGTCATGGCTTCAACCTGATCGTGAGTAACGTACAAGCTGGTTGTTTGCAGGCGACGATGCAGCTGTTGCAGCTCCAGCCGCATCTGCACACGCAGCCGGGCATCAAGGTTAGAAAGCGGTTCATCAAACAGAAAGACGGCGGGTTCACGCACGATGGCGCGCCCCATCGCCACGCGCTGACGCTGACCGCCAGAAAGCTCGCGCGGTCGTCGGCTCAGCAAATGCTCCAGCTCAAGACTACGCGCTGCCTCTGCGACGCGCTGACGGATCTGCGCTTTGCCCATGCCGCGAATTTTCAGGCCATATGCCATGTTCTCTTCCACCGACATGTGAGGATAGAGCGCATAATTTTGAAACACCATTGCAATACCACGATCTTTCGGTTCTTCATGGGTGACACGTCTGTCGCCGATATAAATATCGCCAGTCGTGACGCGCTCCAGCCCGGCCACCATACGCAGTAGCGTAGATTTACCGCAGCCGGACGGGCCAACCATCACCATAAACTCACCCTCATTCACCGTGATATTCAGCGGTTGGATGATCTGATTTTTCCCATCGTAGGATTTTGTGACCGCCTGAAGCGTTACGCCTGCCATATTTTATTTCTCACTCTCAACCAGGCCACGCACAAAAGCACGCTGCATGACGAATACCACCAATACCGGTGGAATCAGGGTTAATAACATTGCTGTCATCACTTCGTTCCACTGAGTCGGCGAGCCGCTGGTTGAGATCATGCTTTTGATCCCCGCCACCGCCGTGCCTAAGCTGGCGTCATTGATGATCAGCAGCGGCCAGAGATATTGATTCCAGCCGTAGATAAACGTGATGACGAACAACGCCGCGAGATTGGTTTTGGACAGCGGCAGCACAATGTCCCAGAAAAAACGCATCGGACTGGCGCCGTCAATACGCGCCGCTTCGACCAGTTCATCGGGTAATGACAGAAAGAACTGACGAAACAGAAAGGTCGCGGTAGCCGACGCCATTAAGGGCAAGGTTAAGCCGCTGTAGCTGTCGAGCATGTTCAGGTCAGCAATGACCTGCACCGTGGGGAAAATGCGTACTTCAACCGGTAACATCAGAGTAATGAAAATCAGCCAGAAGAACAGCGAACGCAGCGGGAAGCGAAACCACACCAGAGCAAATGCCGAAAGCATCGACACCACGATTTTTCCACAGGTAATTCCCAGCGCCATGACCATGCTGTTAAGCAACATGATGCCGAAGGCCGGGCCACTGCCATTTACGCCCTGCGTCCAGATGCGCGTCAGGTTTTCCCATAAATGCGTACCGGGAATCAACGTCATTGGCACCTGATATACCGCATCGGTATCCAGCGTGGCGGCCACAAGCGCCACATACAGCGGAAACAGAATGATCAGCACACCGAGCACTAAAACAAGGTGGCTGACGATTCCAGCCCGCGCCGGTTCTCAATCATTGATATTGCACCTTACGTTCTACAAAACGGAACTGAACCACCGTCAGGCCGATCACCAGCAGCATCAGTACCACCGATTGCGCCGCCGAAGAGGAAAGATCCAGACCGGTAAAACCTTCCCGGTAAATTTTATAGATCAGGGTGGTGGTGGCCTGAACCGGACCGCCGCCTGTCGCCGCATCGATCACCGGGAAGGTGTCAAAGAAGGCGTAGATGAGATTCACCACCAGCAGAAAGAAGCTCACCGGGGTAATCAGCGGTAGCGATAAATTGAAGAAGCGGCGCACCGGACCGGCGCCATCAATCGCTGCGGCTTCTGTCAGCGATTTAGGAATGGATTGCAGCGCGGCAAAAAAGAACAAAAAGTTGTAGCTCATTTGCTGCCAGATTGAGGCCAGCACAATCAGAAACATCGCCTGACCGCTGTTTTGCGCGTAGTTCCAGTTATAACCAAGCTGGTTCAGCAAATAACTAAACAGGCCGAGGCCGGGGTTAAACAAAAACATCCATAACACCGCCGCCACCACAGGCGCTACCGCATACGGCAGCAACAGTAGCGTTTGATACAGCTTGCGTAAGCGAACCACATAATCGACAAGCGCCGCCAGCAGCAGTGAAAACGCCATGCCACATACCGTGACTAACCCGCTGAATTTTAACGTCGTCCAGAACGACGCCAGATAATATTCTTCGTCCAACAAGCGTCTGAAATTATCCAGCCCGACAAACGTGCTGGAAATACCAAATGGATCAAGGGATTGCAGTGAATACCACAGCGCTTCTCCGGCAGGCCAGAGAAAGAAAACAGCGGTGATCAACAGTTGCGGTAGCACCAAAAGATAGGGCAACAGGCTGGTGCGAAAGACCGGACGAGATGAGGACATAGCGTACTCTGCGTAAGGGGAATAAGGGCCGGGCGATACCGGCCTGAAAGTAATTACTTAACCTGTTGCTCAAAGCGACGCAGCAACGCATTACCGCGCTGCACGGCATTATCCAGTGCGCTTTGCGGCGACTGTTTGCCGGTCCAGACCCCTTCCAGTTCTTCGTCAATGAGGGTGCGAATTTGCGGCATATTGCCCAGACGCATACCTCTGGTGAACGGCAACGGTGGCTTGTTCAGCATCTGGCGGGTAGCAATATCCGCGCCGGGATTTTTATCATAGAAGCCCTGCTTCTTGCTCAGCTCATACGCGGCGGTAGTCACGGGCAGATAACCGGTTTTTTGATGCCATTCTGCGGCGATTTCCGGCTGCGCCAGGAACTTCATGAACTCCGCGACCCCTTTGTAGGTATTGGCATCTTTACCCTTCATCACCCACAGACTGGCCCCCCCGATGATGGCGTTTTGCGGCGCGTCAGGTACGGTGTCGTCATACGGCATCATCCCCACGCCGAAGTTGAATTTTGCGTAGTGACGAATATCGGCAAGTGAACCGGATGACGCCGTGGTGATAGCGCAATCGCCATTATAGAATTTGGCGGTAGATTCATCTTTTCGTCCAAAATAGGTGAAATCACCTTTTTTGTTCATCGCTTCCAGCATCTGAATGTGGCGAACCTGAACCGGCTTATTGAATTCCAGTACCGCATCGGTGCCATCGAATCCATTGTTTTTGGTGGCGACGGGCAGTGCGTGCCACGCACTAAAGTTTTCAATTTGAATCCAGCCCTGCCATCCACTGGCGTAGCCGCAACTGATGCCCGCCTGATGCAAAGCATCGGCATCTTTCGCCAGTTCCTGCCAGGTTTTTGGCGGGTGGTCAGGGTCCAGTCCCGCTTTTTTGAAGGCGTCTTTGTTGTAGTACAGCACTGGCGTAGAGCTGTTAAACGGTTGTGAAATCAGATGGCCGTTTGCGTCACTGTAATAACCGGAAACGGTGGGAACAAACTGCTTTTCATCAAACGCGATTCCCGCGTCCTGAAAAATCTGATGCACTGGCACAATGGCTTTCGATGCCATCATGGTCGCAGTACCCACTTCGTACACCTGCAAAATGGCCGGTGCTTTACCGGTACGTACCGCTGCAATACCTGCGGCCAGGCTCTGCTCGTAGTTACCTTTGTAGGTTGGCACAATTTTATAATCGGGGTGAGTCTGGTTAAAACGTTGCGCCAGAGAGTCAACTTCTTTGCCTAATTCACCTTCCATTGAATGCCAGAAAGGAATTTCAGTGGCGGCGAGCGCATGACCACTGAGCATCAGGCCCAGCACCGCACTCATCAGTGCTACGACGAAAAGTAAACACGGACATATTATTTTCCTGTGCAGGTAGGTACGCATGAAATCACGCCTTTCTGTTCGCGAAGTAACATGACACGGGAAAATGACGGATAAATAACAGATGAATGACAGGAAAGTTACAGCAGGATTTCAGCACTTAAACAGAAGATGACGGATAGCCATCGCAGCGACCTGCGGCGGCACAAGCAGATTGCAGATGGACAGCGCACAGCCACCGAAGCGTACATGCGTACGAGAGGATGGCGAACCCTGGCCAACCGCAATCTGACCAGCCAGATCAGGTGCCGAGATAAGCGCTGCGCACGGCCTCATTAGCCAGCAACGCATCGCCGCTATCTTCCAGCACTACGCGGCCATTTTCCAGTACGTAGCCGCGATCGGCCAGTTTCAGCGCCTGGTTAGCATTCTGCTCAACAAGGAAAATCGTCATCCCTTCGCTGCGTAGCTGCTCAATGGTGTCGAAAATTTGCTGAATAATAATGGGGGCCAGACCCAGCGATGGCTCATCCAGCAATAACAGGCGCGGCTGACTCATCAAGGCGCGCCCAATCGCCAGCATCTGCTGCTCACCCCCGGACATGGTGCCTGCGCGCTGTGCCTTGCGCTCATCCAGACGCGGGAACAGCTCACAGACGCGTCTGATGCGTTCCTGATATTGCTGGCGGCTGGCAAAGAATCCTCCCATTGCCAGGTTCTCTTCTACCGTCATGCGTGTAAAGACGCGGCGGCCTTCCGGCACAATCGCTATCGCTTCACGCATAATACGTGCGGTTTGCCAGTCAGTGATGGTTTTGCCGTCAAAGGTTATTGCCCCCTGGGTAGCGCGCGGTTCGCCGCAAAGCGTTCCCAGCAAGGTGGTTTTACCCGCGCCGTTCGCCCCAATGAGCGTGACGATTTCACCCTGATGAATATAAAGGCTGACGTTATGCAGCGCCTGGATTTTGCCATAATGTGCGCTGACATTTTCAATGGTTAACATCGGGTTGGCCATCTTACGCCTCTCCTAAATAGGCTCGGATCACGTCCGGGTTATGTCGAATTTCTTCCGGCGTGCCGTTAGCTAAAGGCGTCCCCTGGTTCACCACATAAATACGGTCGGAGATCCCCATGACCAACTTCATATCGTGCTCAATCAACAATACTGTCACCTTATGTTCGCCACGCAATTCGGCAATTAATTCGTCCAGCTCATGGGTTTCTTTTGGATTCAGGCCCGCCGCCGGTTCGTCCAGCATTAAAATCTCCGGGCGCGTCACCATGCAGCGTGCGATTTCCAGACGACGCTGCTGACCATACGCAAGATTTCCTGCCTGGCGGTTCGCCAGTTCAAGCAGCCCCACGCGCTCCAGCCAGATGGCCGCGCGATCCAGTGCTTCACTTTCGCTGCGGCGAAAGGCCGGCGTTTTTAACAGCCCGGAAAACACGCCGCTTTTCAGATGCTGATGCTGCGCCACCAGCAGGTTTTCAATCACCGTCATTTCCCGAAACAGCCGCACATGCTGGAAAGTGCGCACAATGCCCATGCGCGCAATCTTCTGGCCCGACAACCCCTCCAGATGCTGATCGCGCAGCCTGATACTACCACCGGTCGGTTTGTAAAAGCCGGTCAGGCAGTTGAACACTGTGGTTTTGCCCGCACCATTCGGTCCAATCAGTGAAACAATTTCTTGCGGATGCAGCGCCAGCGCTACGTTATTTACGGCTAACAAGCCGCCGAAGCGCATCATCAGGCCCTCAACCGCTAATAAAGGCTGACTCATGCCTGCTCTCCTTGTTTACCTGGTTTTAGCTTCAGGTGAGGGCGTTTCATCGGCAGCAAACCTTGTGGACGCCAAACCATCATCAGCACCATCAATCCACCCAGTACCAGCATGCTGTATTCATTGAGATCGCGCATGAGTTCACGCGAGACCACCAGCAGGATGGCGGCAAGAATGACCGCAAACTGTGATCCCATTCCGCCCAATACCACAATCGCCAGCACAAAGGCCGATTCGACGAAAGTAAAAGATTCCGGGCTGACAAAGCCCTGACGCGCGGCAAACAGGCTACCCGCGAAACCGGCAAAGGCAGCGCTGATAGTAAAAGCGGTCAGTTTGATGCGCGTGGGGCTTAAGCCCAGCGAGCGGCAGGCAATTTCATCTTCGCGCAGCGCTTCCCAGGCCCGACCCAGTGGCATACGCAGCAGACGATTGATGACGAAGAGCGTCAGCACTACCAGCAACAGCGCCACCAGATAAAGGAAAATAATCCGGTCACTGGGATCGTATTTAAGGCCAAAGAAATGGTGGAAAGTATCCCAGCCGCCATCGTGTGGGCTGCGGTTGAATTCCAGGCCGAAAAGCGTCGGTTTCGGGATTTGGCTGATGCCATTCGGGCCGCCGGTTATCTCCGTATTATTGAGTAGCAGGATGCGGACAATTTCACCAAAACCAAGCGTCACAATCGCCAGATAATCTCCACGCAGACGCAGCACCGGAAAGCCGAGCAGCAAACCAAACAGCGCGGCAACCATGCCTGCCAGCGGCAGACACTGCCAAAAACCGAGACCATAATAGTGATTAAGCAGCGCAAAGGTATAAGCGCCAATGGCATAAAAACCACCATAACCCAGCACCAGCAGGCCAGAAAGGCCAACCACCACGTTCAGACCCAGGCCGAGCATCACATAGATTAGTGTCATGGTGGCAATATCGACAGTGCCGCGCGAGACCAAAAACGGCCAGGCAACCGCAGCCAGAATGATCGCCGCCATCACCAGTTTTTGCTTCAGTGTGGAACCGTCAATACCCGGCAACACCAGCGCAGGCAACGACACTTTTTTCATACCGCTTTGCCACACCGGACGCAGCAGCTGGAATATAAACACCACCACGCAGGCAACGACAATCCATTCCCAACGCACGCTTCCGGCGTTCTGTACCACCAGGCGGGTGCCGTCCAGATTCAGGCGCAGCCCCATAAAAAAGGTTGCCAGAACCAGCATCATCAGCGCAGAGATAAGCGCATTAACCAGGGCGTTCTTCATACTTTTTCAACCTCCGGGCGGCCCAGAATCCCGGTTGGCATAACCAGCAGCACCACAATCAATAGCGCAAAGGAGACCACGTCTTTATATTCCGTGCTGAGATAAGCGGAGGTCAGCGCTTCGGCGATGCCGAGCCCCAGCCCACCAATCATCGCGCCGGGAATGCTGCCAATGCCGCCTAACACCGCGGCGGTAAAGGCTTTCATTCCGGCCATAAATCCGATAAATGGATTAATCACGCCATAAAACTGACCGAGCAGCACGCCCGCTACCGCCGCCATCGCCGCCCCAATAATGAATGTCAGCGAAATCACACGGTCGGTATTAATTCCCAGCAGGCTGGCCATTTTCAGGTCTTCAGCACAGGCGCGACAGGCGCGCCCCATGCGCGAATAACGGATGAACAGCGTTAACGCCAGCATCGCGAGGAAGGTGACCAACCAGATCACAATCTGCATTGCGGAGAGCGTGGCAGCAAAGCCGTTGCCTTCACCCAGCGTCCACTGTCCGGTTACCAGGCCTGGCAGCGCGAGGTCGCGCGACCCCTGGGTCAGACTGACGTAGTTTTGCAGGAAGATCGACATGCCGATGGCAGAGATCAGCGCAATCAGTCGCTTTGAGGAACGCACCGGCTTATACGCCACGCGCTCAATGCTCCAGCCATAAGCGCTGGAAATAATCACCGCCATCACAAAACCGACGGCGATCATCAGCCATGTGGTATCAATGCCCATCATCATCAGGGCAGCAATAGCGATAAAGGAGACATAGCTACCGATCATATAAACCTCGCCGTGAGCGAAGTTAATCATGCCAATGATGCCGTAAACCATGGTGTAGCCGATAGCAATCAGCGCGTAAGTGCTACCGAGGGTAACACCGTTAAATAGCTGCTGAAGGAAATAGAGGAACTGCTCGGACATAGAATGTACCTTAAAAAAACGTCCGTGAACTGAATCCGTTACCGCGAATCCTGGAAAGCTTCACCAAAAGAAAAGCCGGTTTGATAAGGGCGGCCGTACAGCCGCCCTCTGAACTTATTTTACTGCGGTCGAAGTCCCGTCAGCATGCCACTTGAATACGCCAAATTCGAAGCCTTTCAGATCACCTTTCTCGTCCCAGCTCAGGTTGCCCATTACCGTTGGCACAGCAGCGCCCTCTTTCAGATTCTTCACGATGTCTTCAGGTTCGGCGCTCTTGCTGCGTTCCATACCGGTCGCCAGCGATTGCAGCGCCGCATAGGTAGTCCAGACAAAGGGGCCGGTTGGGTCCAGTTTCTTCGCTTTCAATGCATCAACGACAGGCTTGTTGGTTGGAACCTGGTCGTAGCGCTTCGGCAGGGTTACCAGCATACCTTCGGAGGCTGCGCCGGCAATATTAGACAGTGAGGCGTTGCCCACACCTTCTGGCCCCATAAACTGCGTTTTCAGCCCTGCTGCACGCGCCTGTCGTACGATCTGGCCCATCTCTGGGTAATAACCGCCGAAGTAGACGAAATCGACGGTATCTTTTTTCAGGCGAGCCACCAGCGTAGAAAAATCTTTATCGCCCGCAGTGATGCCTTCAAACATCACGATATTGGCTCCGGCTTTCTTCAGGCTGTCCTGGACAGAACGCGCCAACCCTTCACCATATTGCTGCTTGTCATGCACGATAGCGATGCGCTGAGGTTTGATTTCGCTCAACACGTATTTAGCGGCGGTGGGACCCTGATCTGAATCGAGGCCGGTAGTGCGCATAATCAGTTGGTAGCCACGCGAGGTTAAGTCTGGCGCCGTTGCGGCTGGGGTGATCATCAGTACGCCTTCGTCCTCATAAATATCAGACGCAGGCTGGGTGGAAGAGGAGCAAAGATGACCGATTACGTAGCGGATACCGTCGTTTATCACTTTGTTGGCAACGGCGACCGCTTGCTTCGGGTCACAGGCATCGTCATATTTTACGGCGACCAGTTTGTCGCCGTTAATGCCGCCTTTGGCGTTGATGTCCTCAATCGCCTGCGTTGCGCCGGCAAACTGCATGTCGCCATATTGTGCAACCGGGCCCGACATCGCACCCACAATGGCCACTTTAATATCTTTTGCCAGCGCCGCGTGGCTCATTGCCAACGCAACACATCCCGCTAATAATGCGCGACCTTTCATTTTCATCCGAACTTCCCCATCTGTTGTGTCGTGTTTGTTGTGACTGGCTTTATTTTCTGCCAGATAAGCGTGAAAACTGATTTAGTAATAATGAGTTAGCAGCGCTTTTTGGCATTTATAATTAATAAGGCTTTATTTTTCAGCTTATTAAACAGGAATTTTCTTCTTTAAATCAACTGACACATTCAGAAAAGGGAGGGTTAAGCAGCATAATAAACTGGATGCAATGGCCAGTTTTCCACCGTTTTTCCAGCGCGTTATGCTGGTTTATTTATCAGCCATGCCTGTTTATAACTATCATTCTGGCGTTAAGGCCAGTTATTGACCTGTTTTATGCAGAAAAAACTGTCATCGCCCTGACGGTATAATTTCGCTACACTTTCCTCTTTTAACGAGTACAGGTGTTGGTTATGAAACTCACCATCCTGCGTTTAACGGCGTTCACGCCGCAGGACCGCATTGATTTAGCCAAAATCTGGCCGAATCAAAATATCGAACAATTAGAGCAGGCGCTGAGCGAAACCTTGCGTCTTTATGCGGCACGCTTTAATGATCGATTGCTGGCGGCGCTGCAACTTGAAATTTCTGGAACTCATGGAAAAGTGCATCACCTTGAAGTGCGGGAGGCAACACGGCGACGTGGGGTAGGCAAATATTTACTGGAAGAAACCATGTCGCAGAACGGGTCGCTGGCAGACTGGTGGATAGTGGATGACGGCAGCGACGATCAGTCGGTGCGGGCAGCGTTTATGCAGGCATGTGGATTCAGGGCACAATCCGACGGTTGGATAAAGTAAATCACAGGCAACAAAAAGGGCGACATTTTGTCGCCCTTCATCTTTATGCTTCGATCGCCATACGCAGTTTTTTCATGGCGTTCTTTTCAAGCTGTCGGACACGTTCTGCCGACACGCCGTATTGATCGGCTAATTCCTGCAGGGTGGTTTTGTTGTCTTCGTCCAGCCAACGCGCACGGATAATATGCTGGCTGCGCTCATCAAGACCTTCCATCGCGTAGCTCAGCTTATCGGCTGCATGCGAATCCCAGTTGTCCTCTTCAATGCCATCAGCAAAGTCAGAGGTTTTATCTTGCAGATACAGCACCGGTGCCATGGATTTGCCTTCACCGCTTTCATCATCGGCAGACATATCAAAGGTCATATCCTGTGCAGCCATACGCGATTCCATTTCACGCACATCTTTACTGCTCACGCCCAGTTCACGCGCGACCATTTCAACTTCATCCTGGTTAAACCAGCCCAGATGCTGCTTGGTTTTACGCAGATTAAAGAACAGCTTGCGCTGTGCTTTAGTGGTAGCGACTTTCACGATACGCCAGTTACGCAGCACGTATTCATGAATCTCGGCTTTAATCCAGTGCACAGCAAACGACACCAAACGTACACCTACTTCAGGATTGAAGCGACGCACCGCTTTCATCAAGCCGATGTTACCTTCCTGAATCAGGTCAGCCTGCGGTAAGCCGTAACCGGAGTAATTACGAGCGATATGAACTACAAAGCGTAGGTGAGACAGGATCAGCGTCTTAGCTGCATCCAGATCGCCCTGGTAATGCAGCCGTTCAGCCAACGCTTTTTCCTCTTCTGCCGACAGCATCGGCCAGACATTGGCAGCCCGAATGTATGACTCCAGGTTACCAAGAGGAGCAATAGCTAAAGTTTGCATTTCTTTGGTCATTCAAACCCTCACAAAATAAGTGGAATTGCTGCACAGTTTCTTGCGCAGACGTTACAGTATGTCAACGTCGTCGGAAATCCGAAAGCAATCTGTGCTACTTATTGGACGTCAAAGTTATCCACAAGTTCAATATTATCGGTGCATATTTTACACACAGATAATCAGAAAGGAAGCGGCAGAAGGATCCTCTGCTTTCCGCTTTCGACAGCAGAGGATCATTATAACAAAAAAATGTTGCAGGCGTTTACTGGGGCGTAAAACGACGTAAATGTTGTACTGTTGCCAGCCAGGCCGCGATCCAGCCAATAATGGTGGCAATCAGCAATAACAGTAGCGCTTCATCCCATGAAAAGCCTTTCAATGAGAAAGTCGTACCAAATACGGCAGCAACGTGGGCGACGACCGTTTGCAGCCGCAATACCAACACTTCCGACAAAATCAGTGACAATACCGCCCCGCTAAAACCCAATAACGCGCCGCCATATAAGAAAGGTCGCAGGATAAAGCCGTCGGTTGCGCCAATCAGTTTCTGCACATTAATGGTGTCGCGCCGGGCAAAAATGCTGAGACGCACGCTGTTACCAATTACAAGAAACACCGCGATGATCATCAGGATACCAATCATTGAGGCGATCTGGCCGACTAATCCGGTTAATGCCGCGAGCCGGGCAAACCAGCTATCATCCATGCGAACTTCATCAATCCCCTGCACTTTTGACATGCTATCACGCAGATTTTGCATGGTGTCTGAATTTTGGAAGTTAAGCTTCGGGGTGATAATAGCCACCGCAGGCAGCGGATTTTGCTCCAGCATGTCCATTGCGCCGCCAAAACCAGACCAGTTACGGAATTCGTTCAGCGCTTCTTCACGGGTCAGATAATTAACGTTATCTACGCCATCAAGCTGTTTGAGCTGGGCCACGACGTTTTCCGCCGCGCTATCGTCCAGCGTCTTAGAAAAATAAACCGTCAGTTGCGGCGCGGGATACCACTGCGTTGCCGCCTGGTTTACGTTTTTCCAGACCATATAACAGACGCTTGGCAAAGTCAGGGAAATCGCAATCACCATGACTGTTAACAGCGTTGCCAGGGGCTGACGCCACATATCCGACAGCGTGCCGCGCAAAGCATAACGCCATTGTTCCTGCCAGCCGCCTTTCAGCGCTTTGCTTTTAGAAGGCTGCTTCGCTTTTGGCGCCGCTGGGCGTTTATTGCGTTTATTGACCATCGTGGCCTCCGTGCAGGCGTCCCTGATTCAGCGTCATTACGCGATACTGACGACGCGCGATCAGGCCGCTGTCGTGCGTTGCCATCAACACCGTTACGCCTACGCGATTAAACTCTTCGAACAGTCGCAGAATATCTTCCGACAGCGCATCGTCAAGGTTACCGGTTGGCTCATCCGCCAGTAATACCGCAGGCTTGTTGACAACTGCACGCGCAATGCCAACGCGCTGTTGTTCACCACCGGAAAGCTGGATAGGAAAGCTTTTTGCTTTATCAAGTAAGCCCACT
Source organism: Mixta mediterraneensis (assembly GCF_014946725.1). Classification (GTDB taxonomy): domain Bacteria; phylum Pseudomonadota; class Gammaproteobacteria; order Enterobacterales; family Enterobacteriaceae; genus Pantoea; species Pantoea mediterraneensis. The sequence goes on along the minus strand of NZ_JACFXY010000003.1, from coordinate 15,601 downwards.
TTATCCAGCGCTGCTGATACGCGACGCCGAATATCCTCGCCGCTGGCGCCTGAAATGATGAGCGGAATCGCGACGTTTTCATAAACTGACCGATCCATCAGCAGATGGTGATCCTGGAAGATCATCCCGATCTGACGACGCAGAAAGGGAACTTCGCTGTTGCGCAGACGGGAAATGTCATGACCGCTAAACCAAATTTGTCCCGCGCTCGGACGCTCAATGCCGCATATCAGCTTCAATAACGTACTTTTACCGGCGCCAGAATGGCCGGTCAGGAACGACATTTCGCCAGGGCGCAGATGGAAATCCACGCCCTGCAACGCCTGACGTCCACCGAGATATGCCTTACTGACCTCTTCAAAGCGAATCATCCCAATTAGTCCTCTCGGGCAAACAGTGCCTCAATAAAATCGTCAGCCTTGAATGGCCGTAAATCTTCGATGCCTTCCCCGACACCGATATAGCGTATCGGAATACCGAACTGATCGGCTACCGAGAAAATAACGCCGCCTTTGGCAGTGCCATCCAGCTTGGTAAGCGCAATGCCGGTTAAACCTACCGCTTCATTAAACAGTCTGGCCTGACTTACGGCGTTCTGTCCGGTACTGGCATCCAGCGTCAGCATCACCTCGTGGGGCGCTGAATCATCCAGTTTTTTCATCACACGAGTAATTTTCTTCAGCTCTTCCATCAGGTGCGATTTGTTTTGCAGGCGGCCTGCGGTATCAGCGATTAATACATCAAAGCCGCGCGATTTAGCCGCCTGAATAGCGTCAAAAATTACCGAGGCGGAATCTGCGCCAGTGTGCTGTGCAATAACCGGAATATTGTTGCACTGGCCCCAAACCTGCAACTGCTCTACGGCAGCAGCGCGGAAAGTATCGCCCGCCGCCAGCATCACTGATTTGCCTTCGGCCTGATATTGACGAGCCAGTTTACCGATGGTGGTGGTTTTACCTACGCCGTTTACGCCAACCATCAGGATAACGAAAGGAGTCTTATCGGTGACGTCCAGCGGCGCATCCACTTTTTCCAGAATATTAGCCATTTCCGTTTTCAGCAGACCATACAGAGTCTCAGCATCGCGCAACTGTTTGCGGTTCGCCTGCTGAGTCAAATTAGTGATGATGCGACGCGTGGTTTCCACACCGACATCCGCAATGAGCAGCTGCTCTTCAAGCTCTTCGAACAGATCATCATCAATTTTCTTGCCGCGGAATAAGCTGACAAAACCAGACCCCAGGTTTTGACGGGTTTTAACCAGGCTGCGCTTCAATCGCGCAAAAAAGCCCTCTTTGGTCGGTCGTTCCTGTTCGTGCGTGATTATCGGTGCCGCTGCTAGCGGCAGATCGCTCACCGTATCTTCCGGCTCAGCGATGTCTGCTTCTTCGATAATTTCCGCCTCTGCCAGCACCAGCGCTTTCTGCTCTTTATCGCTGAACGGCACGTCGACGTTGGCTTCTTCAGCGTCAACCCCGCTCGTCGGAGCGATTTCAGGCTCAGGTTCGACTTCAGGCTCGGCTTTAACCGCTTCAGGGACCGCCAGAATATCAGGTTCAGCCGTAACTGACGCAGGCTCGCCTTCCGCTTCACGTTGCTGTCCGGCCACCGCTTCGGTAATGACGACAGTCTCTTCCGCTTCCGCTTCGGCCTTGTTGATTGCCGGGGATAAATGTTCCGGCTGCTGTACTTCCGGCTCGGCAGGCTGCTCTTGCGTCTCCGCCGAGGGTTGCTTTTCTTCCTCTTTGCCAAATCCTAGCCAGGAAAAAAAGCCACGTTTTTTCTCTTTTGCCATTGTGTGACGACACTCCTCGATGGCTTTATCCTGGTCGCGTGTTGTTCCCAGGGGTAAAATCAGTTGTGGTATTAAGCGCCAGACGGGCGTAAAACCGCAGAATTATGCATGACATCAGCAACTCCGTAGTCTAACACTTTCCAGCCAGCTCACCACAGCACCCTTTTTTAACGTTTCTTCTCATCGTTTCGCCCGTTAAACTACGCAACAAATTATGACGAGTTGTGAGCAAAATGATTAAAAACTCCCGCAATACGGGCGGCGCCGGACAAATCCGCATTATTGGTGGCCAATGGCGCGGACGTAAATTGCCGGTGCCGGACAGCACCGGTCTGCGCCCCACCACCGATCGCGTGCGCGAAACGCTGTTTAACTGGCTGGCCCCCATGATTCAGCAAGCCAACTGTCTGGACTGTTTTGCTGGCAGTGGTGCGTTGGGTCTGGAAGCGCTATCGCGCTATGCTGGCTCGGCAACCTTGCTGGAGCTGGAACGGCCAGTGGCGCAGCAGCTGGAAAAAAATCTGCAAACCCTGCGTGCCGACAATGGCAAAGTGATTCACACTAACGCGCTTAGCTGGCTGGCACAGCCGGGTAAACCGTTCGATGTCGTATTTATTGATCCACCGTTTCGCCAGGGCTTGCTAGCGCAAACGCTACAGTTGCTGGAGCAGAACAACTGGCTGACCGATGAAGCCTTGATTTACGTTGAAAGTGAAGTGGAAAATGGCACACCGCCAGTACCCGCTAACTGGAATGTATATCGCGAGAAAATCGCAGGCCAGGTGGCTTACCGTTTGTATCAACGTCAACAGGGAGACGTATAATGTTACTGAATTTGGGACGCCTGTTGATGCTGTGCGTTTGGGGATTTTTACTGTTCAACGTGGTACACCCGTATCCGAAACCGCTGACCTATTTTATTAATGTCGCCCTGTTTTTCATGATCATGATGCACGGCCTGCAACTGGTGCTGCTGCGCGCGACACAAACCAAAGATGCACCACCCATTGATCGGGTAACCCAGGCGAAAGTTTTCCTGTTTGGGGTGTTCGAACTGGTGGCCTGGCAAAAGAAAAATTTTCCGGGAAAATAATCAGTGGCGGGCGGAAGGCCCGCTTTTTATGGTACGGGTGTAAAACTCACAAAACGTGAACCCTGCATTTTTAGCTCGCCTTTCGATCCCTTATCCATTTGATGGTAATCATTTTCCTTCACCTGCACTTTAATATCGCTTGCCCCATTTAGTGGGTGAAACCAGGCTTCGTAACGCATCTCTTCACCGGCGATGACTTCACGCTGGCGTGAACGACGATTCGGTGCCGGAAACTCGCGTTTGGTTTTCACTTCTACCGTTAAACTACGGATCGGCGAGGCATCATTCACGGCGGCTTCACGCCGTTGCTTAATAAACTGACGGGTCGCCAGTATGGCGATAATGGCCAGGACGATAAAAAAGAGTAGCGGTGGTTTGCTCATATTTTCGCTCGTTCTTCAGGGAGTAAGGGATGCATTGCGCGGGCAAGCATACAACCAGAGTTGCCTGATTGTCACATCGTCGAGGCATAACCTAAACTGGGATCGACATTTTGGGAACATTCACCATTTTTGGTTAAAAGGGAGAAACAATGCTCTGGTCTTTCCTCGCGGTACTTTTCTCCGGCTGGCTGTATGTGGATGCTTCATATCGTGGTCCACAATGGCAACGCTGGCTGTTTAAACCGGTTACGCTACTGCTGTTGGTTGGCCTGGCATGGCAAACACCAACGCTTCACACAACCGACTATCTGATCCTCGCCGGTCTGGTTGCTACATTGGTTGGCGACGCTCTGACGCTGCTGCCGCGCCAGCAGATGTTATATGCGCTGGGGGCCTTTTTTCTTTCACATCTGCTTTATACCTTAAGCTTTGCCGCTAACATGACGATGAGCTTCTTTTGGCCGATCCCGCTGGCCTTGCTGATTATTGGCGTGGTGGTGATCGCGGTTATCTGGAGCAAACTGGCCGAGTTGCGCTGGCCGATATGTACGTTTATTGGCATGACGCTGGTAATGACCTGGATGGCAGCCGAGCAATATTTCTTCCGTCCAACCGATTACAGCTTCTCCATCGTAGTCGGTGCCAACCTGCTCCTGCTGGCGAATATTATCTGGTTTATTACTCATTATCGCCGCCGTTTCAGCGCCGATAGCGCCATTATCGCGGCCTGCTATTTTGCCGGTCATTTTATGATCGTTCGTTCATTGTGGCTTTTCTGAAGAAAAATGCGCAGCGCGGCGTCATCAGCCTGAAGGTATTCCAGCGCGAAGCTGCGATATATCTTCAGGACGTTCCGCGCGCGCAGATGCAGCTGCAAATGCGATAGCCCAGCGATAGATGAAGTTGACAGGTTCGGGCACCACTACGCTGGTGACGACGAATGCGCTGCTGTGTTCGCGCTTTTGAACCCATTCATCGCGGCAGGTTGTCCGTTAATCACCCAGCCCTTTCTGAATCAGATATTGATAGGGCAGCGTTTCGATTTGCTGCGCCAACAGGCGATGCTCCATAAAACGGCAAAAGCCGGGTATATCCCGCGTTGTTGCGGGATCGTCGGCGATAATCAGCAACGTTTCGCCCTCCTGCAAATTTCGCACGGTTTTACGCACCATCATCACCGGCTCTGGACAGCGCAGGCCGCAAGCATCAAGCTGATGATCGGCAGAGTTAAAAACATCGCTCATAGTGGACTCGTTTCCGGTTTGGGGCACTTATTCTAGCGTGTCAGTAAGCCGACGCAAGGCGATAACGATTGCGTTAAAATTAACCATTGCATAAATAGTACAACACGGTAAGATGCCGCCGTTTTTTCAATCTGTTTAACGGCAAGATAGTGCTAATCACTGTCCTGCAATGGGTTCCCTCACCCCAACACTAAAAAGGCTTACTATGCTCGCATTCTCTTCGCGTCAGCGTATGCACGCGCTGTTTTGGCTGTCACTGTTTCATCTGCTGGTGATCACCTCCAGTAATTACCTGGTACAGCTACCGGTTTCCATTTTTGGTTTTAACACCACATGGGGCGCCTTTAGCTTTCCGTTTATCTTTCTCGCTACCGATTTAACCGTACGCATTTTTGGCGCTCCCCTGGCACGCCGTATTATTCTGGCGGTCATGATCCCATCGCTATTTATCTCTTATGCGGTTTCCTGCCTGTTCTACCAGGGTGAATGGCAAGGCTGGGCCTCACTGGAAGCAATGAATCTGTTCGTGGCACGCATCGCCTGTGCCAGCTTTATGGCTTACGCGCTCGGTCAGATCCTGGATGTTCACGTATTTAATCGTCTGCGCCGCCTGCCGCAGTGGTGGATTGCCCCCGGTTGCGCGATGTTCCTCGGTAATATCAGCGATACGCTGGCCTTCTTTTTCATCGCTTTTTATAAAAGCCCCGACCCGTTTATGGCGCAGCATTGGGTTGAGATCGCCCTGGTGGATTACAGCTTCAAGGTGCTGATCTGCATGGTGTTCTTCCTCCCTGCTTATGGCGTGCTGCTGAATGCCGCCCTTAAGCGCCTGACTATGCGCATGAATAGCAGCCAGGTTAGTTTCGGCTAAACGGAAATAGAGCCTTTTGCCACAACACGCTAAGATCTTCTGACAATCATCAGGTTGCGTTTGCAGCCTGATTCCTGTTGTATAAACGCCTGTCTGGGAATTTAAAAAGGGATTCTGATGCGTAACGTAGTGAAATATGCGGGGATTGGTTTACTGGTTTTAGGCTTAGCCGCCTGCGATCAGAAAAAAGACGAAGCGGCGAATGACAATGGTGTGAGCGCCAGTCAATCCAGTCAAACCGTCACGCTGATGGACGGTAAGCTGAGCTTCTCGCTGCCGCCAGGCATGTCTGATAAGAGTGGTAAGTTGGGCAATCAGACCACTAACATGCATGTCTATGCCGATGAAAGCGGCGCGCGTGCGATTATCGTGATTGCGGGTGACACAACCACTGACGGGCTGGATGTGCTTTCGCAGCGCATGGAGCAGCAGCAACGCAACCGCGATCCACAATTGCAGGTGGTATCAAACAAATCCGTTACGCTGAACGATCAGACAGCGCAGCAACTAGATACGGTGATTTCTGCAAACAACCAGACCTCCTGGTCGTCAGTGATTCTGGCGAAAGTGGACGGCAAACTGGTGACGATGCAGATTACGCTGCCGGGTGAGAATCAGCAGCAGGCACAGAGCGATGCCGATACCATCGTAAAAAGTATTACGTTGAAATGAGGTAAGGCGGGTTACGGCCCGCCCGAACGGCTTTGTGATTCGGACGCGCAACGGCGCCCGAATCACGCTTTATCCGCGCGCAGCACGCCAGTATTCAATGAGACGCAGGTAGTTGCCTTTCACCACATCAATGAGCGCCTGATCATCCAGCTCGCCTTGCAACCACTGACGTGACGGCTGACCAAAAATGGTGCGGCCCACTGCGAAACCTTTCACCCACGGCGCTTGTGCGGCGGCGGCAAAACCGGTTTTAAGTTTCTCTTCCGGCGCATCCAGACCCAGCAGCAGAATGCCACGGCAATGCGGATCTTGCTGTTCAATCAGGCCGCTGATTGCCTGCCAGGTTTCTGCTGACATCGGAGGCAGTTTCCACCAGTCTGGCTGGATCCCCATGCTATAGAAATGGCTGAGCATATCCAGATAGTAAGACTCTTTGTGGTCCGGGTTACTCTCGGGCAGAATCACTTCCAGTAACAGTTCATGTCCGCTCTTATTACAGCCTCTCCACACGTCAAGGAGCAGATCATCCTGTTCTTTACGCAGTTCAGCGCTGTCGTGCGGATGATAAAACGCCAGGCATTTCACTACGTGTTCAGCCGGCCAGTCGATCAGTTGCGAACCGATGTTACCGTGCTCCAGACGCAGTGGTCGCGAGCTGGGTAACTCAATCGGGCGACCAATCCACCAGTTTTTACCGGTGATAGCATTCAGCGCTTTCTGACCATAAGTGGTGTCTGCCAGAATGCCGCTTTTGTTCTCCAGACCCGCTTCCTGTGCCGCCTCTTCTGCCGCTCGCAGCAACAGCACTTTCAGCTGTGGAATTTTGCTCTCATCCACGCCAGCCTCACGCGCCATATCGGCCAGCTGCTTCCGGTGATCAAAAGCAAAAACATTCAGTTCTGGCCATTGCTGTTTACGCGTAGTGACGCGATGTAGGTGATTCAGACGGCTGTCAAGATCGGGCCGTTTCACATCGTTATCACGGCTGAGAAAGTCATCCAGCTCGGCTTTGGTCGGCATGGCTGGCGCGCAACCGTGGCGAGAAACAACTAACGCGCCGCAGGCATTGGCATAACGACAAGCCTGCTCCCAGCCTTCATCGTTCAGCCAGCCGCGCAGCAGACCCGACATAAAGGCATCGCCTGCTCCCAGCACATTCAAGACTTCTACCCGCACGCCCGTATGCAGTCTGGTCTCTTTCCAGCTATCCGGGATGTTTCCTTCAAAAACAACACAACCCATCGGGCCACGCTTACAGACCAGAGTGGCCTGGCTGGCCTGCCGTACATTTTTCAAGGCGGTCAGCGTGTCAGTGCTGCCACCGGCGATATGAAACTCTTCTTCAGTGCCGACGATCAGATCAAAATAGTGCACCACTTCCTGTAACTGCTGGGTGACCTGAGCCGACTCAATAAAACGCGTTTCACCGTCACCCAGTGAAGTTAGCCCCCATAGAACCGGGCGATAATCGATGTCCAGCGCGGTACGCAGGCCGTTGCGCTTTGCAATATCCAGCGCTTTCAGCACCGCTTCACGGGTTTGCGGATGCGACAGATGCGTTCCGGTCACCGCCACGGCACGAGAAGAAGTAATAAACGCTTCGTTGATGTCTTCCGGCACCAGCCCCATATCGGCGCAATTATCACGGTAGAAAATCAGCGGAAAGGTCTCTTCATCTTTAATCCCCAGGATCACCATACCGGTGAGACGTTTCTCATCCGTGATCAATCCGTCGGTATTACAGCCCACGCGCTGCAGTTCCTCACGCAAGAAGCGACCGTTATGCTCATCACCCACGCGTGCCAGCATGGCGGATTTCAGCCCCTGAATCGCGGTGCCATACGCCACGTTCCCCGAAGAACCGCCGAGATATTTGGCGAAAGAGGTGGTATCCTCCAGCCGTGCGCCAATTTGTTGGCCATAAAAATCAACGGCGATGCGTCCAATACAAATCACATCAAGCCGCTTCTGCTGTGTACTCATACCTGTGGTTTCCTTCTGTGATAAGCAAACACTGTCGGCGAAAAGCCCGGTGACGCGCGCTTTGCTTCGGGATCTCAAGTTGTCTGACTGGTTATAACTGAAGTATGGGGAATGAAAATTTCAATTTCAATATGAAATGAAATATCCATCGCATTTTTGTGAACCAGGTAAAACTCTGGAAGCTATCAACCGGATAAACCGTCAACAACGCTATAGCTTGCTACTACAGGGTTGTGAGACAGATCGCAGGAAAAGTCCTTTAAATAACGGAAGCGGATAAAGTGAAATGGATTTTTTCATATAACTGACAAGCCTTCCGCACGTTCCACTTTACACTAGTGAGAAATCCGCCAACGTCCTGCCAGCCCGGTAAATTTGATCTCACTCGCAAAATGAAATGTTTCTTCTGTAGTCGTATTTTATGAAAAATATATTTGTTTATAATCGGCTCACGTTTCAATTATTCCGGTCACCTTCTCCAAAGTATGCCTTCGCTTATCGCGGCGTACCGGAAGACAGATACCACCAGCATGTAAAGGAAGAGCATATGGGCACGATCAGACTGACCACTGCACAGGCGCTGGTTAAATTTCTTGATAATCAGTTTATTAGCGTTGATGGCGTTGAAACAAAATTCGTAAAAGGCATTTTCGCGATTTTTGGACATGGCAACGTTCTCGGCCTGGGACAGGCGCTGGAGCAGGACAGTGGCGATCTGGTGGTGCATCAGGGCCGTAACGAACAGGGCATGGCGCATGCCGCAACCGGCTTTGCCAAACAATCCCTGCGTCGACAGATTATTGCCTGTACGTCTTCTGTCGGACCCGGTGCGGCTAATATGATCACCGCCGCTGCCACCGCCACCGCAAACCGCATTCCACTGTTGCTGCTGCCGGGCGACGTGTTCGCTACCCGTCAGCCGGATCCAGAGCTGCAGCAGATCGAGCAATCTCACGATCTCAGCATTAGCACCAACGATGCCTTCCATGCTGTCAGCAAATACTGGGATCGTGTCAGCCGTCCTGAACAGCTTATGACCGCCTGCATCAATGCGATGCGCGTATTGACCGACCCTGCTGAAACCGGTGCGGTAACGATTTCGCTGCCGCAGGATGTGCAGGGCGAAGCCTGGGATTACCCCGAATATTTCTTTCAGAAACGCGTTCACCGTCTGGATCGTCGTTTACCAACCGCAGCGCAGTTGGAAGATGCGCTGGCGCTGATTGTGCGTAAACGCAAACCGATGATTATTTGCGGCGGAGGCGTGAAATACTCCGAAGCAGGTGAAGCGTTGCGCCAGTTTGCTGAACGTTATCAGATTCCGTTCGCTGAAACTCAGGCCGGTAAAGGCACCCTTATATCCGATCATCCGCTTAACGTGGGTGGTGTCGGCGAAACCGGTTGTCTGGCCGCCAACCTGCTGGCAAAAGAAGCTGATTTAGTGATTGGCATTGGCACGCGCTATACCGATTTCACCACAGCGTCGAAATGGATTTTCCAGAATCCGGACGTCACTTTTCTTAACGTCAATGTCAGCAGTTTTGACAGCTACAAGCTGGATGGCGTGCAGCTGTTAGCCGATGCGCGTGAAGGCTTAACCGCCTTAGACGCCGCACTGGCTTCACAAATCTACAGCAATGACTGGGGCAGTCAGGTTGAGCAAGCGCAAAGCAAGCTGTTGAAAGAGACACAGCGTGTTTATCAGGTGGAATACAGCGAAGGCTTTATCCCGGAAATAGCCGACCATATCGATCGCGAAGCCGTATTTGCGGAATTTAATCGTTTGACGCAATCCCTGCTGACGCAAAGCAGCGTGCTAGGCACCTTAAACGAGCAGCTCCCAAAGGATGCGGTGATAGTCGCAGCAGCGGGTAGCTTGCCAGGCGATCTGCAACGTGTGTGGCGCACCAAAGACTACAACGCGTACCACGTCGAATATGGCTATTCCTGCATGGGGTATGAAGTCAACGCGGCTCTGGGCGTCAAGCTGGCGCAGCCGCAGCGTGAGGTTTATGCGCTGGTTGGCGATGGCTCCTTCATGATGCTGCATTCCGAGCTGGTTACCTCCATTCAGGAGGGAGCCAAGATCAATGTGGTGCTGCTGGATAATATGACGAATGGCTGTATCAACAACCTGCAAATGGAACACGGCATGGACAGCTTTACCTCCGAATTCCGTTTTCGTAACCCGGAAGGCGGCAAGCTGGATGGCGGCTTTGTACCGGTAGATTTCGCCGCCATTGCCGCTGGTTACGGCTGCAAAACCTATCGCGTTACGACGCTGGATCAGCTGAAAGCAGCCCTGGAAGATGCAAAGGAACAAACCGTTTCAACGCTCATCGACATTAAAGTCTTGCCAAAAACCATGATTCATAAATATTTCAGTTGGTGGCACGTAGGCGTAGCACAAACCTCAGATTCAGAACGGACTCAAAGCGTCGCTGACGACCTCAACGCGCATCTGGAACAGGCTCGTAAGTATTAATTTCAGGGCTGGCTTCCGGCCCCCTTTTTTCTTATCCGAATGAACCCTACAGGTGTAATTATGACTTTGAAACTTGGCGTAATCGGTACAGGTGCAATTGGTCAGGAACACATTCGTCGCTGCAACAATGTGTTGCAGGGAGCTAAGGTTGTCGCCGTTTCTGACATCAATGTCGAGGGAGCGCGCGCGGCGCTGCAACGTTTGAACATTGAAGCGGAAGTTTATCAGGATGGCTATCAGGTGATTCAGTCGCCGGAAGTCGAGGCGGTGCTGGTGACCTCCTGGGATCCCACCCATGAACAATTTACGCTTGCTGCGATTGCTGCCGGCAAACCGGTTTTCTGCGAAAAGCCGCTGGCGATGAGTGCGGAAGGCTGCCGTAGCGTGGTGGATGCCGAAATCAAACATGGTAAACGTCTGGTGCAGGTTGGCTTTATGCGCCCTTACGATTCAGGCTATCGCGCACTGAAAAAAGTCATTACTGACGGCGAAATTGGCGAGCCGCTGATGCTGCACTGCGCGCACCGCAATATGGCAGTGCCAGAAAGCTACACCACCGATATGGCCATCACCAACACGCTGATCCACGAGCTGGATGTGCTGCGTTGGTTGACCGATGACGACTATAAAAGCGTACAGGTCGTGTTTCCACGTGTGACGTCAAAGTCACACGCCAGACTAAAAGATCCACAAGTCGTGCTGTTTGAAACGCAAAAAGGCGTGCGCATTGATGTAGAGATTTTTGTTAACTGTAGTTATGGCTACGACATTCAATGTGAAGTGGTAGGTGAAACCGGGATCGCTAAGCTGCCAGAGCCGTCATCGGTGCAGATGCGCAAAGAGGCCAAATTATCGAACGCGATTCTGGTCGACTGGAAAGATCGTTTCATTGATGCCTACGACGTTGAGTTACAGGCATTTATCAATGATGTAAAAGCAGGTGAATTAACCGGGCCTTCAGCCTGGGATGGTTTTGCCGCTTCCGTTGCCGCCGATGCCTGTCTGAAAGCGCAGAACAGTGGCGCGATCGAACCGGTAGAAATGCCGCCGCGCCCAACGTTCTATAACAAATAATCTGATCGTTTCATTGTGGGCGGCCTGGCCGCCCTTATCACAGGAAGTAAAAAAATGAACAAAGATAACGTGAAGCTGGCAATTGCCCCTATTGGCTGGACCAACGACGACATGCCGGATCTGGGCAGCGAAAACACCTTTCAGCAAACGGTCAGTGAGATGGCGCTGGCCGGTTTTACCGGTAGCGAAGTTGGCAGCAAATATCCGCGCGATCCGGCAATTTTAAAGCCGATGCTGGATATTCGCGGCGTTGAGATTTGCAACGCCTGGTTCAGCACCTTTTTTGCTAACGGTGATAAAGCCAAAACCATCGACGAATTCGTGAACCACATGAACTTTCTGCATGCGATGGGCGCTCGTGTGATTGGCTGTTCTGAACAGAGCAAGAGTATTCAAGGCACCACGCTGGCAGTACTGGAACAAAAACCGATCTTCACCGATGAAGAGTGGCACCTGACAGCGGAAGGCTACAACGAACTGGCGCAGATTGCTGCTGAAAAAGGCATGCGCGTTACGCTGCATCATCACATGGGCACCGGTATTCAGACCATTGAAGAGATTGATCGCTTCATGGCGCTGACTGATGAACGTGTCGGTCTGCTGTACGACACCGGGCACATTTACTACTCGGAAGGTTCGCAGGAAAAAATGCTGGCGGTACTGGAAAAATATCTGCCGCGTATTTTCCACGTTCACCTGAAAGATGTGCGTGATGAAGTGGTTGCAGAGGTGCGCCAAAACAAACTTTCATTCCTGGATGGCGTGAAAAAAGGCACTTTTACCGTGCCGGGCGACGGTGTGATTGATTTCAAACCGGTATTTAAAATCCTTGATGATTACGGCTATAAAGGCTGGATGGTGGTTGAGGCCGAGCAAGATCCGGCACTGGCTAATCCGTTCGAGTATGCAGTTAAGGCGCGAAAATATATTCGCGATAACGCCGGAATTTAACGGCTACGCGCCGTGCTTACACCTGCATTTCTCTTGCAGAACGGGTACAGAAGAGGTGGCCAGCTACAGTAGCTGAATGATTTCCCCTCGCTGTTTTTCACAGCCGAAAGCTGACAGACTGGAGATGCCTTTTCTGGCTGGGCATCTCCCCTGCATTCTGTGAGGCATTTCATAATCCCATGAAATAAAGCTCTCATTCAGCGCAAACAAATGAAATTTTCCATCCATCTGGTACTATAACGCTCATTATCCAGCCATTATTCTTATTAGACGAGCAGAAATAATGACCAATAACCCAACCCAACTTTCCTTGCTACAGGACGATATTCGTCGCCGCTATGAAACGCTGAGCAAGCGTCTAAAACAGGTCGCTCGTTATATTCTTGATAACAGTAACAGCATTGCTTTCGATACTGTGGCCTCTATTGCACAACAGGCCGATGTCCCGCCATCAACGCTTATTCGCTTTGCCAACGCGTTTGGCTTTAGCGGTTTCAATGAAATGAAACAGGTTTTCCGTCAGCACCTGATGGAGGAAACGGTTAACTATACGGAGCGGGCGCGTCTGTTTCGTCAGACCTCGACCGATGATAACGCCAACGCCCCGGAAAGCCCGGCAGAAATCCTTAATGTGTTCACCATGGTGAACAGCCAGGCATTACAACAGCTGGCAATGCAGGTGAACCCGGAGCAGTTAAATAAAGCGGTAAAGCTGCTTAACGAAGCAGAAAATATCTATGTGATTGGACTGCGCCGCTCGTTCAGCGTTGCCTCATATCTGGTTTATGCCCTGCGTCATCTGGAGCGCCGCGCCTTCCTGATTGATGGCCTTGGTGGAATGTTCACCGAGCAGCTAAGTCTGGTGAATCCGAAAGATGTGGTCATTGCGATTAGTTATTCGCCCTACGCCCGTGAAGCCGTCGAGGTGGTCGAATTAGGGGCCAAACGTGGTGCGCAACAGATCGCCATTACAGATAGCCAGGTCAGTCCACTGGCAGCCTTCAGCGATGTCTGCTTCGTGGTACGTGAAGCACAGGTAGACGGCTTCCGTTCTCAGGTTGCCTCTTTGTGTCTGGCGCAGACGCTGGCCGTCTCGCTTGCCCTGAATAATGCGGAAACCCAGTAATTCCCAGCGATTAACCAGATGATTCACCCGAAGAGCAGCCATTTTGCTGTCTTTCTGACTGTGGGCAAACCTGAAGTTCGGGGGACACAAACATACAGCGTCCCGCACCACAAGCGGCGCAAAGCGAGCTGCCGGGAATAGCGTTTTTGCGTCTTTACGATCGCCTGTCTAATCCGAACTAATCCTTTAAACAGCAATAAGGGCAGCCATTGTGGCTGCCCTTACTGTTTTACGCGCTTCCTGCTTTGCGCACTTATTGACTGCGCGGATAATTATCGCTATTGACCCAGGCGTGATCTTTTTCCCAGGTAAATTTCCACAAACGTACCGGACCAGCCATCACATTCAGGTAATAGTTGTTATAACCGGCAATGGTCGCCACCGGATGATAGCCACGCGGCACCGTCACCACATCACGATTGTACGGCGCCATGCATTCATCAAACGTGCGATCGTCAGTATAAACACGCTGCATGGCGAAACCCGGCTCCGGATCGAAACGGTGGTAATAAGTCTCTTCCAGATAGGTTTCGTTTTCGCTGTTTTCCTGATCGTGCTTATGGCTGGGATAAGAGCTGGTATCACCCTCATCGGTATACACTTCTACCACCAGTAAGCTGTCCGCCGGTTTGTCATCCGGCAGGATGTTATGCACCAAACGCTTATTGCGGCCTTTACCACGCTTCTCAACACCAACATCCTCTGGCGCAATCAGACGAGCGGGTAGATTTCCCTGACCCGGCGCAATACAGACGGCCAGCTCCAAATCGCTGTCAGCCTTTATTTCAACGTCGTCGTCATGAGGCACATAGACTGAATAGGGCGGAACGCGCTCAAACGGTGACATGCGTTTGCCGATGCCGGGAAATTCAGCATGGCGGGTTTTCACCGATGCCAGTCCCGCAATTAATACCAGGCAAAGTTCTTTATCACCGCTGCTCAGACGCAGGGTTTCTCCCTTTTTCAGCAGATAGGCGTCAAAGCCTGCATAACGCCAGCCTGCACTTTCCGGGGTAATATTTTGAATACGCCCCTGGCTGTCCGGCTGTTGTGCTTTCGAAAGTAAAGACATCCCAAATCTCCTGTTTTGGTGAATTAACCCAGCGTCGGCATGCTGAATTCAGACACCGTTTGCTGACCACTCAGCCAACGGGCGGTAGCAGTTTTCATACGGGTATAGAAGCGTACACCGTCTGGTCCATGCACATTCAACGCACCGAACACTGAACGCTTCCAGCCGCCGAAGCTGTGGAAGGCCATGGGCACCGGAACCGGTACGTTAACGCCAACCATACCGGCTTCAACGTTCTGTACAAATTCACGCGCGGTGTTACCGTTGCTGGTAAAGATGGCGCTACCATTGCCAAATTCGTGGCTGTTAACCAGCTTTAAAGCGCTGTCGTAGTCCGGTGCACGCATAATGCTCAGCACCGGTCCAAAGATTTCTTCACGCCAGATCACCATGTCGGACGTCACGTTATCAAAGAGTGTACCGCCAACGTAGTATCCTTCTGCATGGCCTGCGACCTGGAAATTTCGGCCATCAACCACCAGCTTCGCCCCTTCCTGCTCGCCTTTATCAATGTAGCCAAGCACTTTTTTCTGATGCGCCGCAGAAACTACCGGCCCCATCTCATTTTCTTCCGCGCCTTTGTTGATGCCAGGGCCAACGCGCAGCGCTTTCACCAGCGGCGTCAGACGTGCAATCAGCTTGTCTGCCGTATCATCGCCAACCGCGACGACCACTGGCAGCGCCATACAACGCTCGCCCGCTGAACCAAATGCGCCGCCCATAATTGTCGCTACCGATGTAAAACTGGCCCACCTGCCGATGTAAATCTGACCCACCTAGGGTAAAAATGGCAGTTTTAAGGCACTGCCAATGATGACATTGGAGACCAGAGTGGAGATTAGTGTTTTACAC
>NZ_JACFXY010000034.1 GCF_014946725.1 Mixta mediterraneensis | reverse complement strand
AGTGCTTTTGCCGTTACGCACCACGCCTTCAGTAGCGGAGCAGGAAGGACATCTGATGGAAATGGAAGCCACGCAAGCACCTCAAAATCACCATCATACACTAAATCAGTAAGTTGGGAGCATTACCAATCGTTTTAAAACTATCAAAGAGCAGGTTGGGCACAAGGGCTATGCTGTTGGTTTCGAAGGGCTTATAGATTATATAAACAACCTTTTGCCGACCAATGAAGTTATCGGTAAAGCTTTTAGAAGTGAAGTCCGCATGTATCCTGAATTGTCAATTCGAGAGCTGGTGGCCAATGCCCTCATTCATCAGGACTTCAACATTAGCGGCACTAGCCCCATGCTTGAGCTATTTGATGGCCGCATGGAAATATGTAACCCCGGCCTACCATTGGTAGACATTGACCGTCTATTAGATTCTCCTCCTCGCAGCCGAAACGAAGGCATCGCTTCTCTTATGCGTAGAATGAAGATCTGTGAGGAAAGAGGAAGCGGTATTGATAAAGTTGTAATCGAAACTGAAATTTACCAGTTGCCGGCGCCTCACTTTGAAGTCTATCAAGACCATACAAAGGTCACATTGTTCGCCCACAGAGATTTCAAGGATATGGATAGCGAGGAAAAGGTACGTGAATCGCCACGGATAATCTAGACACTTCCGAGCCGTTGATAATATTATTTTTCATATTCCGTCGGTGGCATCTGATCACTCGAACCATGCCGACGCTTACTGTTATAAAACATTTCGATGTAATCAAAAATATCGCTGCGTGCTTCTTCCCGTGTTCCGTAGATCTTTTTCTTT
>NZ_JACFXY010000033.1 GCF_014946725.1 Mixta mediterraneensis | reverse complement strand
GCTGGAAAGGCTGGGGCATATCCCACCGGCAGAAGCCGAACGGGCATATTATGCTTCCATCGGGAATAAGGATCTGGCAGCCTGAGTTCCCAACTAAAATACTCTCCCGGAAAACCGGGGCGGTTCACTTAACATTAACTCTGTTTGTATAGCGTAACTGCCATGTTTGTTTATGGGATACATTCAGGCAGACATGTTTGTAAACTGGAAATGCAATATGTTTGCAAACGGGAACACTGGCATTCACTGATCATGTTTGCAAACTGGCACGCCTCGTTCTATAGCTCATGTTTGTAAACAGGAAGCCGCTTACTGGTATGCAGATTTGTAAAGGGCAAAGCATACTCATGCCTCTTGTGGCTATAAGCTGGTTAAGTGTGTGGGGTATCTGTCTTACGCTGCGCTGCCCGTTATCCTGTTTACAAACATTGAGTCTCCTGCCGTAAGCTCGTTTCCTCTTTTTTCCAGTTTGCAAACATGTCTCTGCGCTTATACTACCCGATAGCCAATGATCCAGTTCGCAAACATGTGTCTGACTACCTGTCCTCCTCCAGCCGACTATCCAGTTTGCAAACATGAATTTGAACATCTGCGCTCGGAAAGCCCATTATCCAGTTTGCAAACATGTAGCTCGGGGCCATTATGATTTTTACAGGTCATCCAGTTTGCAAACATTTATTCTGAACTAAATCCTCAATACGTTTATAAAAAACACATCAAGAGAAATCGTCAATAAAATCAGAACCTTCCATTAGCTTGCAGCGGGAGTTTCGGTTATGGATGTTTAAATACCACTCTTTTCCTTTCTTAATAACCGAAGCATCGAGATAACCAGTTGCTTGCAGATCATCAATAGCTTTTTTGATAGTGCGGTTTTGCTGCGCATTATCTGAAGTAAGCATCAGACGCTTTTTGATACGTGCAAACGAAAGCGGAAGTGGTTTTTGGGGAAGGCTTTCAATAAAGGTGTAAAGGGCTTGAGCTGATCCTTTGTTAGCCAGACGGCGAAGTACAATCATCTGTGTCAATACCGATCGAATTCTGACCCACCCTGCCAAAGT
>NZ_JACFXY010000032.1 GCF_014946725.1 Mixta mediterraneensis | reverse complement strand
GCTTTGTTGTAGGTGGGCCAGTTGGTGATTTTGAACTTTTGCTTTGCCACGGAACGGTCTGTGTTGTCGGGAGGATGCGTGATCTGATCCTTCAACTCAGCAAAAGTTCGATTTATTCAACAAAGCCATTCGATCCCCTTCTGGATCGTATTCTCCTTCAAGTGTTCCTGTATCCTCAATCTTCCATTCATTAATCGAGGTCCACAGATCGCCACTGGTGATTAAATTATCATCCATGTAAGGGTGTTCTGGGTAAGAAGCATTACTATCAGCCATAACACCAGATTCTTCTGCCTCATCGTAAATCAATTTCGCGAGTAGCTCTCGCAGATGATCTTCATAAAAATTTTCAACCGAATCATAAACCGCGATTCCTAATCCGGCTTTAACTTCAGTAATGCAGATATTGAAAACATCGTCAGACATGGTGAATTTTAGTGCTCGTTTTTTCCCATAAGGAACATTCAAAACAATAAACTCAGCATCAGAAAAGTCGTAGTCCTGGTCATCATATTTGCTTTCAGCAATCAATGCTGCATGGCTGGCATAACCCAATAGAGCAGCAATTACCTCATGAAGCTGTGACCGCTTCAGGGATGTATTCTGGACTTCGGGACGTTTGGAGATGTTGTAGCAGATAGTTTGGATAGCAGCGTTCATGATAAACCACTCCGGCGTATCAGATCTCTTGGCAATCATTTAAGGTTTGGTATTGGACATTTTGTTACCCTCACCATTTGCCAGATCCTACACTATGAAGAAGGTTTAAAAGTGATTTGGTGTACTACTACCTGTTTTAAGCTGTCCAAAACTTAGGCGGGTGCCTAAGTTCACTATACCGCCGAACAAATAAAAAGCAAGGGAGGGATCAAAGCGCTGTAATGGAGTACAAACCGAACACACTCTATCCATCTTCCCTACCCTCGTGGTTTGTACATAACTCTAGTCAGACTAAGTTTTCAAACTGTGTAATTGACACCTGTTTTTTTAAACACCCTCTTTAAAACGCCCTAAAAGGCGTATAGACGGTTGACGAGACTTGACTAGGTTTGACGTCAAATCAGCCTTAAAACCCCGGAGAATCGATTTGGCGCACGCTGAGAGCAGAAAACATACGTAATACGAAGAATAAAAATGTGCATACCGCATGGACGTGGTACGATTAGCATTCTGGTGATCATGAATTCCAGAAACGAAAAAGCAGCTATCAGGTTATTAGGTTCCGAGGCCCATACCCGATAGCTGCTCATGCTCCAGTTCAGAGACTGAAGCGGCCTAGCCAGATTTCGAAGATCTGGCCAAGCCGTGGCGGAAGACTACGGCTAAATGACGTAGATTTCCAGAAGATTTTGCATTCATGCAAATTTTGCTTACATCTCTGATCTGGGTTAATCCGTGCATTATTGGAGTAACTCATTATGACAGATAGAGATTTTAACCAGCGCAAAGTAACTGACGATTACGCACCTTGAACCGCCCCGGTTTTCCGGGAGAGTATTTTAGTTGGGAACTCAGGCTGCCAGATCCTTATTCCCGATGGAAGCATAATATGCCCGTTCGGCTTCTGCCGGTGGGATATGCCCCAGCCTTTCCAGC
>NZ_JACFXY010000031.1 GCF_014946725.1 Mixta mediterraneensis | reverse complement strand
CTTTGGGCATGGTGCGTGCGCTGAATAAAATAACGAAGGCTGGTATGCCAGAAAGCGTGCGTATTGCCTGAAAACCCGGTCAGCTACAGAGTCACTCGTCCTGAAGCTGATTTATTCAACAAAGCCCCATTTCGGCCGAACAACAAAAGCTTGCTCAGCAGCGCTGTGAAGGGCTAAACGTCACCATTTTGCTACAAGATTATCGTGACCTTAATCAGCAATTTGATCGCATCGTTTCCGTCGGAATGTTCGAACATGTTGGGCCTAAAAACTATGCGACCTACTTTGATACGGTTGATCGTAATTTAAAACCTGACGGTATTTTCTTACTGCATACCATCGGCGCCATTAAAACAGATATGAATGTCGATCCCTGGATCGATAAATATATCTTCCCCAATGGACGTCTGCCTTCTGTTCGTCATATCGCCGACGCCAGCGAACCGCATTTCATTATGGAAGACTGGCACAACTTTGGCGCCGACTATGACACCACGTTGATGGCCTGGTATGAGCGATTTTTACAGGCATGGCCACAGCTGGAAAACGCTTACGGTGACCGTTTTAAACGCATGTTCTCTTATTATCTGAATGCCTGTGCGGGAGCTTTCCGCGCGCGTGACATTCAGTTATGGCAGGTGGTATTTAGTCGCGGGGTTGAGGGCGGATTACGCGTCACTCGCTGATATTTCCGCTAAATAATTAAAGGCGCTTGCGCCTTTAATTATTTTCTCCGTTATTCCTGAACGGTTTGTTCTGTGAACGTCTTTATTGCCGCATTTTCACGCTGGGCCAGCACGCGCTCAACCGTGTCGACAATCGCCTGTGTGTGAGGGTCAATTTCAATATTAACAAGGTCACCAAATGTTTTTGCACCGAGCGTTGTGCGCTCCAGTGTTTCAGGAATCAGGTGCACACAAAATTTGGTTTTAGTCACATCACCCACCGTCAGGCTAATACCATCAATCCCGACAAAACCCTTATGCAGGATATATTTCATTTGCGCCGGATCCTGGATTTTAAACCACACTTCGCGGTTATTTTCCGACTGGATGATTTTGCAGATTTCTGCGGTGGTCATAATATGACCAGACATTAAATGCCCGCCGATTTCATCGCTAAATTTCGCGGCGCGCTCAATATTTACCACATCACCCGGGCGCAAATTACCCAGGTTGGTGACGCGTAATGTCTCTTTAATTAAGTCAAAGCTGACGCGATCGTCATCAATGGCAGTAACGGTTAAACAACAGCCGTTGTGTGCGACTGACGCCCCCAACGCTAAGCCCGGTAATAACGCTTCCGGCAGTTTGACAATATGGGTGCGAAATAGATCTTTCTCTTCAATGGACACGATTTCTGCGGTGCCCTGCACAATACCGGTAAACATAGTCTTTGCCTCTGCGAAGTTTGCGCTAGTTTATCACAGCTAATGCTGGCTGTTAGGTTCCAGCCGTGGGTGCTGCTTTACAGCTTAGCAAAACGCATTGTGTGACAAAGATTGGAGAATTCTGTTACTCCAGTTACACTATGCCGCGCTTTCCTCAGAGATTATCAATGCGCCTTCATTAATTAACTAAGTCAGGTGTTTACGTGCAGAAGTACTTTACAGAAGCGCGTCAATTGCTGGCCCTTGCGGTTCCTGTCATCCTGGCTCAGGTGGCTCAGACTGCAATGGTGTCAATACCGATCGAATTCTGACCCACCCTGCCAAAGTAAAACTGACCCACCCCCTTTGAATCATTCGAGCGTTGTTGCTTTCGTTTTCTTCTGGAGTTGACCGCTTTTCAGC
>NZ_JACFXY010000030.1 GCF_014946725.1 Mixta mediterraneensis | reverse complement strand
CGCAAAGGACAACTTCAGCATCCCGCCGGCGACAGATTGTCACCAGCGGAACAATTTTATTTGTTGGCTGCCTAAAATATCGGCAGCACAACGTTTGCTGACTCTGCTCTGTTAATGCGACAGAACCCAACCGGAACCCCAGGCACCGCCGCAGGGTAATTATCCGCCGGCAGATTTTGACGACGACATCCCGTTCTGAATGACGCGGCTTTGCTCACGCGAGGCGGCGAATCAGGTGAAAACAGCAGGTAAACGAAGCAGAAATACGGCCGGAACGGCCGGGATGGTTGCCCTGGCGGAGCTGTCACTCCGCGCAGGGCATGACAATCAAATTATGAGGAACTCGATATGTCAGCGACTCAGTCTAAAGAAAAAATTCGTAACGGCAAGACCTCCGCGTATTACGGCCGCCAGCGCGGCGGCTACCGCAGCTGCTGCGGTAGCGAACTGACGCGCGATGAGAGCGTGACACTGCAACGTCTTAAGGCATTCACGCCGGGCGACTTTGAAGCCTACAGCGCGCGCGGTGAGGAGTTTCGCCGGCGGCTGTGCGGGACTGTACTGAACGCCCTGCAGCTCAGCAATGCCTGGCTTACCGACTGCGAATGCCGGGGAGAGTGGGGCGGGGTGTTCCCGGTTCATCTGCGTCTGACGCACCGCAAAAATCCGCTCGTCACGCTCGACATCCTGAGCCCGGGCAGCGAGTCGCCGTTCTGGCACGGGCTTATCTGGATAAATCCCGATCACACAGGGCTGTACGTTCTGAACACCGAACAGTTTGAGCCGGAAAGCATCGGCCGGCTGCTGACGCGCATTGAAGAGATGGTCTCAGCGGGCATTACGCCAGCGGAAATCGTGGCGGTACTGGGCCAAAAGGGAGGGCGCGCATGAACACAGTCATGATGATGCCGGCAGCGGCGCCACGTTTTTATGTGCAACGGCATAATGTCTGCCGGCTGCACAACGTAGCTTTATGCCCTGAAGTGTTTTCAGCACCGGCAGCAAGGGCACAAACAAAGCGTAGAGCATGTCCTCGGGGGCCCTCGTTGCAGAGCCTGACTGATATTATCGGGCGGTCCGCTCCTGCAAAGTCAGAACGAACGCCCCAGGCGATGATGCACATGGCTGAGGCGCATGAAAAGCTCATCTGTGAGGCCGAAACGTCGCTGGCCAGCCAGTCTGTTCACACATACCGGCGATGGTACACGCACTGGCGGTGCCGGGGCGTACAGGTGAACGACCTGCTGGATATGACGTGGGTGTGGCGCCAGAGTGCCCGGACTGAATGACGAGAGACAAAGTACACTAACCGGTCAGACCTGTTAATGTTTCAAATCGTGGCGCCGATAGTATTCAGGTCCTTCACCAGGGATACACATTGATGGCAAATCCGTTTTGACGATGCTTCGCGGCATCGTCTTTTTTTTATCTTTCAAAAAGAAACCGCCGTAGCGGGTTTTAAATACACACATCTGTTCCCGGGGGACGGGATGAGGGAGAAAAGGATGTTGTCTCCCTGTGAGGGTCTGCGAAATCTTAGCGGGGTTAATGTTTAGTGTCCTGGGTTAAATCCATCTGAAGAGACAAATGAGATAAATACGCACGGCCTGTGATGCTCAGCATGGATCTGATAGCAGTGCGCGAAGAAAAACTCCGCTGGCGCAAATTCCGATTCGGGGAAACCCTCTCTTACCGGAGTTTTACCGAATGGCGCAGCGGGGCAACCGGCGCGGCCTGCTCCGGCGCTAACCGCCGACCACTATATCTGGTATGTCTTCCAGCTGAGAAAGGCACGGCATGTAGTATTGTGCGCCGCAGCGGGGCGATTCGGTCTTATGCGGGTTGTACCGAATTTCTGTAAACAACCTGCAACCTCCTGCCCGTGGTGGATAAATGTGTACTCAATTCTACCACTAGTGATATACTCTAAACATGTGCTGCCCTCGCCGCACTAGCGAGAAACCCGCTTTGCAATTCAGCAAAGCCTTTAATGAGGAAATGAGATTGCTGTTCTCGTCAGTGAATCTCAAATGAGGAATAACCTATGACCCAAACCATGTCCCAGAAGCTCGCCAGAGACAGTCTCGGAAATGCACAAAATTTTGAAGGAGGTATGTACGTCACGAAAAACGGAGTAGCAGAACTTTTTATTCAGACCGCCGCCGAACGTGAGGCAGAGCTGAGAGAAATGAAAGAAGAAAGAAATATAAACGCCCTTTTCAAGCTGGCAATGATGGCTAAAAAGGAAATCGTCGATGGCAAAGGCATGTCTCCTGAAGAGGCTTTAAGGAGGTTGCGTGCCGCAAGAAAATAAAAGAGAGGTGTTAAGTGTCAAAACAGTATTCAATCGAAGTAGCGCCGATGGCGCAGCAGTGCCTGCAAGATATTGAGTCATACAAAGGCGGGACTATCGGGGCGCAACGTGCCGCTGAATTGGTCGATAACCTGCTGATGGATTCCGTAAAAAATATCATGGAAGATCCTGAAAGATACCGCTTCAATGCCCATCTTGCTGATCGGGGATTGATGTTACGTGAAAGGCTTGATGTGGAAAGCGAGTATCGGGTGCTTTATGATTTTGATGGGGAGCATATC
Organism: Mixta mediterraneensis; assembly: GCF_014946725.1. Lineage (GTDB taxonomy): Bacteria > Pseudomonadota > Gammaproteobacteria > Enterobacterales > Enterobacteriaceae > Pantoea > Pantoea mediterraneensis. Next base: position 1,173 of record NZ_JACFXY010000030.1, on the reverse strand, counting down.
GAAATACTGCTTTTCATCAGCATGAAACAGGATTTTGACAAAATACTCTACCGCTTTAACATACTGAAATGACACTTAATGCCCGGTTATTCCGGGCTTTTTTATGCGTGTTAGATACGATTCGGGGTTATGGGCGTTTTACCGAACGGCGGCAGAAGGGCGTAAAAAAACCGCCTGGCGGCGGCTATTCAACATGGTTACGTGCTTCTTCAACAATCATCTTCTGGTAATCGAGTTCGGCTTTCAATTGGCGGGCTTTGTATCTAACCAGTTCAAGGATATGCAGCTCGCTCGATACGCGGGGATTAGCACGGCGCGTTTCCTCCAGAACGTCCTCGCTTTCGGAAGTGAGCCGGTCATATTCAGCCTGCATTATTTTCATCTCTGCTTCCAGCCGTTCCAACTCGTCCTGCGAATAAAGAACGCGGAACATGTGCCATGCGCCAATGAAAGGCAGCTTTCGCATCTTTCTTTTTGTTGTCAGTTGCATATTAACTCTCCTAAAAGCATCAGCTTATATTTAATACAATACAGTTGGCTTTAAATTAATACCAAGGCAATTCGGCAGAATAGGCGTTTTACCGAATGCCCGGAGAAGAGCGTAAAAAAACCGCCTCGCGGCGGTGATCCCCCACCGAAGCAGGGAATAGGGATATTGGGCAGTCAGATCAGTTATGAATCTCATTTTCATGAATAGCTCTTACCTTATGAATTAGAGCCTTACGCGCTCGGCGTTCCCCGATTACGAACGCTATCAACTTTACTGTTGCTGCCAGGAAAATAATCATCGCAGCGCCTGCTGCACCTAATATATAAGAGGCGTATACGGATGAATCCAGCAGGGTAAAGAAGAAATCTATCATAATGTCACCAGTCTGACGGCGCTTAGTATCAGCATATTTTATGTGCATGAAACTAAAAAATCCAGGGCAAAACAGCTCGGTATAATGGGCGTCTTACCGAGCCCATGTGAGTTGCAAAAGAAAATTGCCTCGTGATGGTCTTGAAGCAGGTGACAATCGCCAGTGTCCGCTTCCGGCACTTAACGGACATAAGTGTCAACAACCTGATGTCGGGTAGCAGCAGCACATTACTGCGCCGCCGCCCCCTGAGAACGGTACGTGCAGGTTTCCCCGCATACCGCTCAAGCCTTTATAAATGCCCGTTGTGGGC
>NZ_JACFXY010000002.1 GCF_014946725.1 Mixta mediterraneensis | reverse complement strand
TAAAACACTAATCTCCACTCTGGTCTCCAATGTCATCATTGGCAGTGCCTTAAAACTGCCATTTTTACCCTAGGTGGGTCAGATTTACATCGGCAGGTGGGCCAGTTTTACATCGGTAGCGACAATTGTTAAGGTAAACGGATTTGCCATCTACCTGCAGGCCGAATGGCTTGCTGTCTACCTCATCTTCCTGGCCACCACTACGGATAAGTTTCAAAAGGTCTGATATTTCTTTTTCAGTAAGAGCTGCGTTGTCTATTTTGTGAGCGCGCGCATTTCTCACCTTATTGACGTATTTCAATTCATCATATGAATATTTATTCAGCCCAAAATTAGAAGCAAGTTTTAGCTTGGCGGCGTAGGACATCGTAAGGCTCTCACCGAAGCCCTCAAAAAACTTTGCATTGCCTGAAGCTGCGCAGCAGAAGGCCTCAATCATTTGCTCTGTTATCAGGTGGACCCGTAAAACTACGCCGATGTCATCTTCGCTTGTTAGTGCGGATGTCACTCTGCCCCATGTTGTATCGTTGTTGATAAACATAGATTCGAAAATAGCTTTGTTCACAGTCATTCCTTTTAATTTGACACTTTTCTATGTGTTTTCCGGAGGAAAAATGGAATCTACACAGACTTTTTACTCGTATTTTGACTCTGATGGAAGGGAGCGTCTTCGTATAGGAATTCTGGATCAAGCCGAAGAAGGTTCTGGTTTTAATAATCAAAGGTTTGATCACATACCTGTAAAAACCATGGAAGTAAATCGTGGTGCTGATAATCAGTCATGGGAGCGCATTGGCGATAACGAGCAGTGGAGCGCGCGCTTCTCAGACGAGCTAAAATCTGAATGGTGTGGACTGTCCGAAAAGCAACAGAAGTTGTTATACGATGCTTTTCAGGAAATGGCCGATGATGCTTTCAATCTTGCTTGCGAGTTAAGAGAGCGATGATGCAACGTTAGGTTATTTCTTGCTTCCAATTGCATAAGATAGGCTTTAGGATTTATCCCATAAAACCTCATGGGGATAGGGATATGAAGAAGGCGGTTTTCGCTGCGCTGTTATGTTTATTTGGTCTGCCAGTATTTGCTTCGGTAAGCCTGACGCCGAATGAAGTTGAGTGGTTAAAGTCTAAGGCTGATGCGGCTTCTTTGAATTGCGACACATATTCAAAGGAAGGAAAAAAAAGCGTTAAAGGTTTAAAAATATCGATTCCGGATGCTTATTACAGTAAGTATAGGCTCTTACCTGAATCTAAGCTGAACTGTCTCCTTATGGAAGACCACCTTGGAAGTGGTGTCAATCAGTTGGTAGTGAATGAGGTAGCTAATATTGACGGGAACGAAGTAGAGATTCCTCATCATCTAGGCGCGGCAATCATCAAAGGGAATTCCGAATCAGAGCAATGGGTGGCGGCATGCTCTAAAGATGCAATTGATGACAGCGTGACATGCAACATTCACCAGAAAAACCTTTTTATCTTTAAGCAAGGGAATGGTTATACGGTAGTGGCGGCTGGTCGGGGCGCGCAAAGAGGAACTTCCTTTGTGAGGGTTGATAAAAGCAAAGCCTTAAAAAGTAATTCTGACGGTAGATTTGATGTTGACCAGTCACAAGCCATAATTTCTGCTTTTACAGAAGGGAAGAAGGCGATAGTAAGAAGCCCATCCTCTGATGGTGATAATCAAGATGAAACTATCAGCCTAGGTAATTTTACTTCAGCGCTGAAGGTCATGAACCTCATGGCTGACTCAAGAATGTAGACAAGATAATCAAAGAAACCTCGCTTCGGCGGGGTTTTTTTATTGCCTGGAGAAAACATGGCTGAACAACAATCACGCCTTGCGATCGTCATCGACAGCACTGGTGCGCAGCGTAACGCAGAAGGCCTTGCAGGCGCACTGGCAAAGATGACGCAGGCCGGGCAGAAGGCCGCAGATAGCGCTGGCAAGACAGCTAAGGCGACGGATCAGGAAGCGAAAGCTCTCTCTGACCTGCTCGACCGGATTGACCCAGTTAATGCTGCCCTGAACCGTTTAGACGACCAGCAACGTCAACTTGCTAAATTTCAGGCTAAAGGATTTATCGATACTGACACGTTTAGTGAGTACTCGAAAAAAATTGAGGATGCTCGAGGTCGCCTTACTGGTTTCGCCGATACAGCTGGGAAGGCAGGAATTTCAGCCAAACAAGCAGCGTATCAAATGCGCATGATTCCTGCGCAGATGACCGATATTGCCGTTAGCTTGGCTGGTGGGCAAAATCCATTAATGGTGCTGCTCCAACAGGGCGGGCAATTAAAGGATATGTTTGGAGGTATAGGTCCAGCAATCCGAGGCGTTGGCACTTATATCAGCGGCTTGGTGAATCCAGCTACTGTTGCAGCTGCATCAATGGGGGCGCTAGCTCTTGCTTATTATCAGGGAACGGAAGAGCAAGATGAGTTCAACAAATCGCTGATACTCAGCGGCAATACCCTAGGCGTTACGGCCGGGCAATTAGGCCAAATTTCACAGCAGGTTGCTCGCGTAACAAACACTAGCGTCGGCAACGCAGCATCAGTACTAAATCGGGTCGTAGCATCAGGTAAAATCTCTCGCGATACACTTCAGGAAGTTACAGCGACTATCATCAACATGAGTAAAGCGACCGGTCAGGCTACGGACGGAATGCTTTCTGACTTTGAAAAGATAGCGAAAGACCCGGTTGATGCGATAGCTAAGTTAAACGAGCAATATCACTTCTTGTCAGCCGAGACCTATAACCGCATTAAAGCTCTGCAGGATGAAGGCAACACTACCGATGCTGCACGTCTGGCTACCGTGGCGTATTCAGGAGAACTTAACCGGCGCACAGTAGAAATTAGAAATAATCTCAGCGATCTTGAAAGAGCGTGGGATGGCATTTGGTCTTCCGCATCGGCAGCTTGGGACGCTATGCGTGACTCCGGCAGGACTCAGTCACCAGAAAACCAACTTGCAACATTAGAAGCCAGCCTAGCCGATGCCCGGCAGCGACAAGCAGAAGGCGGAATCTGGAACAGGTTTACGGCAAATGCTAATGGCTACAACATTAGCGAAATGGAGCAACAGATAGCCACCCTGAAAAGTCAGATAACCACTCAGGGGGTTTTGAATAACGCCATTTCTGATTACCAAGAACGACAAGACAAAGCAATAAAGACACAACAGGAAGCAGATCGCTCCGGCCAGCAGTACATGAACAACGCCGAGCGTCGGGCTAAAGCTATCGAGAAAGAAAACAGCTTCCTGAAGGCCGGCGCCATTACCGCAGAGGAGTACGCCCGCCGAGTTTCTCGCATAAACGACATGTATAAGGATCCCAAGCAGCCTAAGGGGAAAGCCTATACAGAAGACGCCGGTGCAAGGATGCTTGACCAGTTGCGTCAGCAGCAGCAGGTGCTGATGAGCCAGGCCGACACTGGCGAGAAGATTGGCACGCAGCAGCAGGCGCTGATTAAGTGGGAGCAGCAGCTCTCAGACATCAAGAGCAAGCAGACGCTTACCGCTGACCAGAAATCACTGCTTGCCAGCGCCGACCTCATCACCTCTCAGTTGCAGCAGAATGCGGCGCTTGAGCGGCAGATTGAAACTCGTGAGAAGCTGCTGGCACTGGATAAGGCGCGCGCTGACATCACGCGAACCATCACCAACCGGCAGAGCCAGTACGCAACCGACGAGCTATTCGCCGGCGGTGGACTGAGCCAGAACGAGCAGCAGCAGTACACGCAGCGCCTTTCACTCGAGCAATCCTACAACGACAAAATCACGCAGCTTCGCCAGAACCGGGCGTCGGCTACGAGTGATATTGCCCGCGAAGAGATTGACCAAGAGATTCAGCTGCAGCAGCAGGCGCTGCAGACGGAGCTGAGCAACTACGACAACCACATAGCCCGAATGAACCAGCTACGCGGCTCATTCACTGCCGGCGCATCGCGTGCATGGCAGGAGTATCAGGACAGCGCTGCGAACGTTTCTGCGATGTCTGAACAGCTTTTCACCAATGCCTTCGGCAATATGGAAGATGCCCTGGTGAAGTTCGCTACGACAGGCAAGGCATCCTTCTCTGATTTCGCTAACTCTGTGCTCTCTGATATCGCCCGCATCGCTATCCGTCAGTCTCTGGTAGGGATAGGCTCAAGCCTGTCAGGCAGTCTGGGTGGCCTTTTTGGCGGCGCAGCAGCATCAGGAGCCGCTTCGGCTGCATCTTCAAGCAATGCCTTCTCCAGCGGTGCTTACAGCAACCTCAAGCTTAACGCGAAGGGTGGCGTATACGACTCACCATCTCTGAGCGCTTACAGCGGGGACATCTACGACTCACCAAAATTCTTTGCCTTCGCTAAAGGTGCTGGCGTATTTGGCGAGGCGGGGCCAGAGGCAATTATGCCGCTCACGCGCTCTTCTGATGGCTCGCTGGGCGTCAGGATGGTAGGCGGAGGCCAGGCAGCCTCTGTGAAGTCTGGTGATACGATAATTCATCAGACCATTCAGGTAAGCGGGAATGGTGACGCAGCGCTTCAGAGAGCCATGGAAGAGGCTGCGCGTAAGGGGGCAACAGACGGCGCTAAGCGGGCGCGTCAGGACATGCTGCAGGACTTCCAGACCAGAGGGCAGGGTCGCCGATTGCTGGGCGTATAAATAAGGAGTAAATAATGGCAGATGTACTGGAGTGGCCCGGACCAAATCCTTCCTCGTTAGACTGGCATCTCGAATCAAACACCAAAACCTTTCGCTCCCCATTTAACGGCTCATCACAGACAGCCCGGTTCCCCGGCTCCCGGTGGAAGTGCACCGTGGAGTATTCGGTTCTTGATGAAAACCAGGCCAGAAAGATTGAGGCGGTTATAGCCGCACTGGATGGAGAGTACGGGCGGGTGAGAATAAGGGACTGGGGCAGGGATGGCAAAGCGCCTGCTGGCAACCCGCAGGTTTCAGATCCAGAGCAGACTGGCACAACACTGACCACGAGCGGATGGACAGCTAACACCCTCGTGATGAAGGCGGGGGATTATTTCACCGTAAATTCAGAGCTGAAAAAGGTGACAGCAGATGTAACCAGCGACGCATCAGGCGTGGCCGCAATTACGTTCGCCCCAATGCTCCGCTCATCGCCGGATGCTAACAGCCCGTTAGAGGTTCAGTCACCGTGGGGGATTTTCAAACTGGCAGATAATTCACAAGGCGTTTTTAAGCGCTCACCCGGCCTGATTTCATCAACCACCATCGAATTTGAGGAGGCATTCTGATGCAGTATTCGCCATTTTCAGACTCCATGGTCGACTGGATGTCACGGGATAGAGTGACGGTGGCAATCGCCGCCAACGTGCAGTTTGAATCGGGAACAGTATATGTTCACTCGGGAACAGGCACGCTAACCCTGAATGGATTCGTGTATTACGGAATGGGCAGGATGGGGGCTATCGATGATGTTTCAGAGACAAGCACCACCAGTCCCTCACAGCTAAAACTCACGCTGTCTGGTCTGGATATATCCCTCTTTGCCACGACCCTGAATGAGCGTTGCGTAGGGAGAACCGCAGAAATATTTCTGGTGGCTATTGATGACAACGGCGTCCCGCAGGTTGCTGACCTTATTTTCCAGGGGAAGGTTTCCAGTACCGGGGCAACCGCTGGCGAAACCAATGCCCTGCAATACACAGTAAGCAACATTTTTGAGGACTGGCAGCGACCGTTCCCTGACCGTTATACCGATGAATCTCAACAGTCAGTTGAGCCAGGTGATCGCATATTTCGCTATGTTGCGCAGATGTCAGAACGGTCTATTTACTGGGGGAGCCAGAAGGACGCACCGGGATTTACCTATTCGTGAGGTTTTATGAAAAATTCTGACTGGCAAAAAAGCCTGGTAACCCTGATTAAGGCCGCTGAAAAGTGGCCTTTTTTATGGGGTGAGCATGACTGCTGCCTGTTCGCTGCCGACTGCGTCAAAGCGATGTGCGGAGAGGATTTCGCCGCAGAATTCCGGGGTACATATGACAGCGAAACGGGTGCCAAAAAGGCTCTGTTGCGTGGCGGTGGTTCACTCGAGAAGGTGATGGCACGATTTCTTGATGAAGTGAAGCCAGCGCTTGCACAGCGTGGTGATATTGCCGTGATTGAGAATGCTGGACGCAGATGCGCCGGGGTCATTTATGGCGGCGCCGTCTGGGTACCAGGAGAGAGAGGTCTGGTCGGGTTACGGGTTAAGCCGCTGAGCGCATGGAGGGTTCGCTGATGCCTGCAGCTATTCCAGTCATCGCTTCTGTTGCCGCAGGCATTGCTGTGGCAAATGAAGCATATGCTATTGCCATGGTGATCACCGTGGCCGCTCAGATCGCCTCTCAGGCGCTGGCAAAGAAGCCTTCTATCGATTCATACAGAGATATGCAGGAGAGGAAGCAGGTGCTGCGCGCCGCCGCAAGCGCCAAGACGGTTGTTTATGGGAAAACACTGTCAGCCGGGACACTCTTCTTTTCCGAAGAGCAGGCAGGCGATCAGACTGATGGTGAACTGTTACACCTTGCAATAACGCTCGCCGGTCACCCAATTACCGGCGTTGGGGCAATTTACCTTGGTGATGATGACATTTCGACCTATGGCGACAGTGCGTCATACGAAGTGCATATTGACCGGCAAACAGCGGATCCATACATGCTGGATAATTCGCCGTCATGGAAAGACGACATGATTGGCAAGGGCATCAGCTGGTTAAGGGTCACACTTAAGTTTGACGCTGAGAAGTTCCCGTCCGGCATCCCAAATATAACCGCAGAAAAGATGGGTCGCACCGTCTATGACCCTCGCACTGGCCTGACCGTTTACAGCAACAACGCCGCTCTTTGCATTCTGGATTATTACCGGAATTACCTGAAGGTTTCCGACGACAATATCAACTGGGACCAGTTCCAGGAGGCTGCAAACATATGTGATGAAAGTGTCACAAGTGAAAGCGATCAGACTGAGCCACGCTACACCATCAATGGTGAATTTGATCTGAGCGAAAACAAAGCAAGCATCCTTGAATCTATGCTTTCAGCCTGCTCAGGCGAAGCAACGTATATTGCTGGTAAGCACGGTATTTTGGTGGGTGCCTATTATGGCCCTGCCACCGAGGTTATCACTGAAAGTCAGCTGGCTGGCGATATTGAAATCATGCCAGAGGTTTCACAGTCCGATCGAGTCAATACCATTAAAGGCACGTTCACCGATCCACAGCAGCGATACTCAGAAGTCGACTTTCCGACTGTATCTGTTACGGAATGGGTCACTGAAGATGGGGTAGAAATATCCCAGGATTTAAAACTGAGGTTTGTTACTTCCGAGTTTCAGGCTCAGCGCCTTGCAGATATTAAACTTAAGCGCACCCGCATATCCAGAACGATGAACATTACCCTCAACTTAAGTGGGTATCGTTATCGGCCCGGTATGTATGTGAAGGTCAATTTCCCTTCGTTGGGTATCGTTGATGTTGAAATGCGGGTAACCGACTGGAAATTTGGCATCCAGAATGGCGTGCAACTGACGCTGAAGCAGGAAACTGCCGAGGTGTGGGCTGATGCCATTGGTAAGCCCATTGAGCGGCCACCATTCACGCAGCTTCCTACAGGTGGCGTAGCTCAGCCTCAGAACCTCAAATATACCGTTGAGGAAATTGGTCAGGTTGTGCAGGGCGTACTGTCATGGCAGAACATCGGCCAGTACGTTTATAACCAGGTCCTTATTCGTAAGGATGGAGAGCTGGTTCTTTCCGTTCAGGTGCCGGGATCGTTTACTCGCCTGACCGGCCTGCTTCGCGATACTTATACCGCGCATATAATAGCGGTGAACCAGATGGGAGCCTGGTCTCCAGAGGCATATCTTGAATTCAGCATCGAAGCGCCACCGCCTCCTTCTGCAGTTGAACAAAAGCAGGGTTATTTTGCTGTAACTCTCATCCCTCGCATTAATGAGGTCACAAATGTTTCGACGCAGTTTGATTTCTGGACTTCAGGGTTAACACAGCTTCCCAATTCCAGTCAGTCTACAGTTGAAGCAAACGCCAGCCGGTCTGGTATTGGCAGCAACTGGACTGCTCACGAACTTAAAATTGGCCCAACATACTACTGGTATGTGCGCACAATAAACGCGTTTGGCACGTCAGCGTTTGTTGAAGTACCCGTTGTGTGCAACACGGACACCGGTGAGCTTATTGACTACATAGACGAGGGAATTCGCAACTCTGAGGCATTCGAAAATCTCAGCGGTCAGATAGATACCAGTATTGAAGGGATTCTCCAGGCGGCTCTGGACAGTGACTCTACGACCACTCATCAGATGGTTCAGTCAGGGAAAAACCGGGCTGATATACTGAGCGTTCAGACGACGATTGCCAATAATGATAGCGCCTACGCTCAGAAGTTTGAGCAGATTCAGGCTCAGTCAGATGAGAACACATCATCTGTACAGCAGGTATCAAGTGCTTACGCAGACCTCAGCGGAAAGCTGTCTGCCCAGTGGGGCGTAAAAGTCCAGATTGATAGTAACGGAATGAAGTATGTTGCCGGGATGCAGTTGGGTGTTGAAGGAAATGGCGGGTCTACACAGTCTTTTGCTTTGTTCAGCGCGGATACTTTTGCAGTTTATAACACATCCAATCAAAGTTATCAGCTGGCTTTCACTGCGGTTAATGGTCAGGTATTTATAAATGATGCGTTAATCAACTACGCCTCGATAACTCTCGCCAAGATTGGATCCTGGTATTCAGCAAACTATGTGTCAGGCAGATCAGGGACAATCATGCGCGCTGACGGCTCGTTTGAGTTGTACGGCGGGAGCGGCACGGCTGGTGGCACTGTGTTTAATTCGGAAGGGATGGCGGTTTATGACTCAAATGGAGTTGAGCGCTTTAAAGCCGGGAGACTTAACTAATGGCCACATTTGGAATTCGAATTACCCCTGATGATGGGGGTAAGCCACTTATTTTAGATGGCTCTATGCGGTATGCGTCGTTCCTTGGTAGTGCAGCCTTACCGGCAGCGGCGCGATCCGTTAACTTAAAGCAAATGCCGTCCAACTCAATGCCAATTATAGTGCCGCGAAACCTTGTAAATCTTTATGAAACAGGAAACCCGTCAAGTCCGACCAATATTTACTATGGGCGCTCCCTGAGTTACAGCGGCAACACGCTAACGTATGATGTTGGTAATAACACAAACGGGGCAGCCACAGCAAATAACTATGCGGGAACTGTGGATGTCTTTTCCGTGGCTTATGCAGCCAGTCCTGGCGAAGTATACGGTGTCAGGATTACTAACGGTGCTAACTTCATGGAAATCACGGATACGTCGTATCTGGGGTTTGTTACATACAGAAGCACCATAAGTATAAACGGGGCCTGGACGATACCTTCCGATATTGTTGCTTTGGGTAACTATATTGTTTTTGCCAGATGGTCGGACGCGAATACGCCTTTATTTCTGGACAGGGATACTAACACCATAAGGACATACAATGCCTTTAGTAGCACAAACGGGTCGGAACAGGGTGGGTCTGTTTCAAACATACAAATTGTGGTCGTATCTTGTGGATTTACACCCGCTTTACCCGTCTCAGGATACGGTATGGTTATTCGCAACGCAGCTAACCAGGTGACCTATTCAAGCAGGTATCCACCAGTAATGTGGCCAGACGCATATTACGATATTCCTGGTTACGAGAACTATGACGACAGTACAGGCGAAGTGCTTTCATGGGCCAATCCGACAGGCAGTGTTTCACAGCCCATGATCCCGCTCTGTAGTTTGGGCATGCAAAGGGGCGACTACACCAGGGAGTCCAATGGCTGGCAATACAGAATATGTTTACAGTCAGGAATGAAAATGAGCGGGAACTCTGTTTCGAGCGCCAGAGCACGCTCAGCTGGGTCAGAAATACTGGTTGGCACTGCTCCCAAAGCGGTTCAGGCGTCGTGTCGCTTACCCTGTATTGATGCCAGCTATTACTTCTGAACAACCAATTAAAACAATATAACCCGGCCACCGCGCCGGGTTTTTTATTGCCCGGAGATAAACTATGCCAGCAGGCACTATTACCCTGACTAACAATTCTGCAACCGTCACCGGTTCTGGAACAGCATTTTCAACTGAGCTGAAAGTAAATGACTTTCTGGTCTCAACTGTCGGCGGCGTAGCTTATACGCTTGGCGTGAAATCTATCGAATCAGATACTTCCTTAACGCTCATTGAAAATTACACAGGCCCGTCAGCTTCCGCTCAGTCATGGACGCCGGTTCCATATGGCACGATGGCAGCTATTACGGCACAGCTGGCCGCGCAGGTTACTTATGCCATACGCGGGCTTAACCTGGACAAGGCAAACTGGCAGCAAGTTTACAGCGCAACAGGAAATATCACAGTCACTTTGCCAGACGGAATTCAATATAGCGGCCCGTCCTGGAATAGCATCACCACTTCGCTAAACGCAAAAGCAAACACCACGGATGTTCTTACTAAAGCGGATAATCTGTCCAGTGTTGCAAATAAAGCTACAGCATTAGCTAATCTCGGCGCTTTGCCTGCTGCGGGTGGCACAATGTCAGGACCTCTGGCCCTTAACGGCAATAATATCACAGGAATTAATGTGATGAACTGGGTCAGTACGACTGCGCTCAGGGCTAGCCTTGCTAATGCAGGATTTAGTCAGGCCAGTGTAAGCTGTTTTGATATTCCTGGAGCTTCCAGGACTATGCGCATTATACATGCTTCAAATGTTGTTTCGCTTAACGTATCAGGAGAGGCTACAGTTTCTTTCCCTACGTCTTTCACTACATCAAGGGGCTTTGTTGTGGTCTGTTTAGGCGACAACACAGGAGGTACATCTGTGATGGAAATAAATGGAAATACTACACGTCTGTCTAATTTTGATATTCATGTTAACGGCCAAACATCATCTAACTGCCGCATATCGTATGTAGTAATGGGGTATTAAATAATGAAATACAGCATATCAACAAAAGGTTTTTACCCTTCTGACGAAATATCCCAGCTTCCTTATATAGAAGCAGGAACTCTTCCTGATGATTTAATTGATATATCAGATGAGGATTACGATAAATTTTTCAACCCTCCTGATGGCTATTATTCTGTATTTGATGAGCAAGGTCCGCGCTTAGAGAAAATACCCGAGCCTGATTATGTAGCGATTGCTGAGGCGCAGCGTGATTCGCTGCTGGCAGAAGCCACTACCGCAATAACCGTATGGCAGACCAAGCTGCTTATGGGCCGGAAGCTGACCACTGACGAAACCGAAAAACTGAACGCCTGGATGGATTACATCGATGTGCTTAATGATACAGACTTAAGTGACGCGCCTGATGTTCAATGGCCTACAAAGCCAGCAATTTAAAAAAGCCCGGCGACAGGGCAGAGGTAGACCGCGCCGGTCTGAGCAGGCTGCGGGGTGGGTAATTTGAGGCTAGTCACTCACTACTTTACCATCCAGCCAGTCCGCCCACCACTGCATCATCTCTCTGCGCTTGTCGAGGTATTGAGCATGGTTATAGATGCCGCGGATGTTGTTGCGGTCTACGTGCGCTAGCTGTCTCTCTATGGCGTCATGGGGCCAACCATGCTCATTCAGAACAGTACTGAACTGATGACGGAAGCCGTGACCACTGGCAATCCCTTCATATCCTATCTGACGAATAACCTGCAGAACGGCGGCATCGCTGATTGACTTGGATTTGTCATTGCGTCCCGGAAACACGAAAGGGGAAAGCGAGGTGATTGGCTTAATGAAGTTAAGCAACTCTTTCACCTGGCGCGACATGGGAACTACGTGCATCTTGCGATTCTTCATGACCTCCGCGTCGATGGTGATCATGTCGTTTTCAAAATCAATTCCTGCCCATTGCATGCTGCGCATTTCTTTCGTGCGCATGGCGGTGTATTGTAGAACCTGAGTGGCAATTCGAGAAATCACACTTCCTGAGTAAGTGGCGAGCGCGGCATTGAAAGCCGGTATCTGCTCGGCGGGAAGGAATGGGTAGTTCTTTTTCCGGTATCCTTTCATCGCATCGGCAAGGTCTGGCGCTGGGTTGTACTTTGCCCGACCGGTGACCACGGCGTATCTGAAAACCTCACCACAGCGGCGGCGCGCTTTGTTGGCACGTTCCATCGCGCCCCTGTCTTCAAACCTGCGTATCACCTTCAGCAGAGCCATAGGCTCCACATCATCCATTTGCATCTTTCCGATATAAGGAAGAATGTCATCATCAAACATGCGCCGTAACTCGCTGGCGTACTTCTCAGACCACACCTGCCTCTTGTGCTTATACCATTCCTCGAAAATCGTGCTGAACGAATCGGGTTTTTTATCCTTCTGCTTTTTCTTCACTGCAGGGTTAAGGCCGATGGCTAAATCTCGCTTCAGCTCGAATGCCATGCTCCTAGCATCCGCGGGGCCGATCTCCGGATACTTTCCGATCGTGTGAATCTTCTCTTTACCTTCGAACTGATAACGCACCTGCCAGACCTTTTTCCCTGATGCTGGCACATAAAGGAACAGGCCATTACCATCCGCAACGCGGTAGGGTTTTTCTTTCGGCTTGGCGGCGTCAATCTGCTTGATAGTGAGCATTGGGTAAAATCCGGGTGGGTAAAATTGATTTACCCAGAATTTACCCAGGCGATTAACTGGCTGTCAACGAACTATGGCGAACTTATGCGAACGGGTTAACTGGCGAATGCCTGATGGTAAGGGGATTTGGCGAACTGCTGGGGAGGGTGGCGAATCACGGGTTCGAATCCTGTTTCGGATTCGAATAGCCTGGTGCGAAAACTGACAGTGCCAGAATAGTGGCGTCACAACGGTGCCATGATGGAGTCATAACATTGCCATTACTTGCCTCTCTGTCTCTTGTGAATGCAGAATAGACCAGTAATTACAGAGAGTTAAATATACTTCGACGTTCTTGTTGCCGGCGGCCGTACAACTGGCACTGGCTCTGCTCCAGCCGTGGATGGGAAATCCTCTCGCCTTCAGGGTGTATCGCTAATGGGAATGCGTGAAGAAATTCAGGCTGAACTGGCCGAAGCGTTTGATGATGACCTTGCGGATGCTGTGAATACGTTCGATGGTCTCTACATCATCCAGGGCGAATGGGACCCGGCAACTGAAACAGGTGGTGAAACGCAGGTCATTTACACTGGGCGCGGTGATAGTGGAAGTGCTGACGCTGGGAGAGAACTGGAGGCCGACGATCTAAAAATAAAAGCCCGGTACTGGTGGGTGGCCGGGCTCAGCACAATCCGGTGCTAAACATTTCCAATGAGCATGGTCAACATCTTAGGGAAGTAAAAGTAGAAGTGACAATTTGATGATAGGCGGGGATTTGTTAAACGCTAGCGAAGCGGCAGGATCTTTATATGGTGGTTTTACCCTGGGCGGAAACCGACGCTAGAAAATTGAAATGCCTGCGAGGAAGAAAAAGCGCAACAACCAAAACTATGTGTACCTAAATGTGTACCTTTAAAAAATAAGTGGTCACATTATTTAATGTAACCACTTGATTAATAATCTTTTTACTCTTCGTTAAAATACGCGTTTGAATGGCTTGACCGAGACATGCTTATATACGCCAGCAGCAATATACGGGTCGTCTTCAGCCCATGATTGCGCAGTCTCTAAAGACGGGAACTCAGCGACAATTGTCGAGCCAGTGAATCCAGCTACGCCCGGATCATTACTGTCTACCGCAGGCATCGGTCCGGCAACGATCAACCGGCCTTCTTCATGCAGCAGTTTCAGGCGCGCCAGATGAGCGGGGCGCACCGCATTACGTTTTTCCAGTGAATCCGTATTGTCTTCGGCATAAATGACGTAAAGCACCAGGAAGCTCCCATTAATCCTTCAGAATCTCGCAACACGTTAAGTGATCGTCAATCAGAGTGCAAACGAAAGATAAAAGCGGAACTCAGCTCAGCATAAAGGGCTTAAAAAGCGCTTTTTTTCGCCCCGATTACCGCAATTATTGCAACTGATTGCTATTTGCATTTAAAATAGCTACTTCACTCAATGACTGCGAATGCTATGACCACGCTGACTATGCCATTACCAAAACGCGCGCCGATTTCCATGTTGATTTCCGTTGTTCTCCATGGTGCGGTGATTGCAGGAATTCTTTACGCCTCGTTTCATCAGGTTATCGAAGTTCCCAGGGCATCGCAGCCGATTAGCGTGACCATGGTGGCACCTGAAGTGCAACCCGAACCGGCACCAGCGGTTGTGCAACCTACGCCGCCGCAGCCACAGCCTGAGCCGGTTCCAGAGCCACAACCGGCGCCTGAACCACCAAAGCCTGTGCCAGTCCCTATTCCGAAGCCTAAGCCTAAACCGAAGCCCAAACCTGAGCACAGGCGCGAACAGCCGAAGCGCGAAGTGAAACCGGAGAGCAAGCCGCAGGCGAATCCGTTTAAACAAGATGCGCCAATAACACAGACTAAGCCGTCCACTGCGCCGAAAACGGCGCCTGCTCAGACGCAATCGGTATCAAACGGGCCCAAAGCGATTCAAACGGGCAAGCCTGCGTATCCAACGCGTGCGTATGCATTGCGCATAGAAGGCCGGGTTCGTGTGCAGTTTGATGTTGATAGTGACGGGCGCGTTGATAACGTGCGCATCCTGTCAGCTGAGCCGCGCAATATGTTTGAGCGTGAAGTCAAGATGGCAATGAAAAAGTGGCGGTATCAGAGCGGCCGTCCGGGGCAAAATCTGACGATGAATATCGTGTTTAAAATGAAGGGCGGTGCGAGTATTGAGTAATAGCTCGCTCTTTGGGCGCATCTTTTCACCGGCGTTAACGGAACAGGCACTGCATAAAGGCGAAAGTGAGGGACGCTGGCGTTAAGCGTCAGCTGCATGGACACGCAAGACGTGGCGGCATGAATATCTTTATGCCGCCTTCACCAATCGTCCTTCACTTTGGCTGGAAATGCGTGATGTTAAATACCCGACTGCTGATTCGCTCGTCCCGGTGGCAATGGCCGGGATTTTCCCTCATCATCGACCGCCACATAAATAAACACAGCTTCTGTAGCACAATATGTTTGCCCAATCGGTTCTGATGACACCTTTTTGATCCACACCTGGACGTTAATTGTCATTGAGCTGTTACCGGAGCGAATACAACTCGCGTGACAGCTCACCACATCGCCCACCGCGACCGGCTTCAGAAAAGTCATGCCGTCCACGCGCACTGTAACCACGCGTCCTTCAGCAATCTCTTTCGCCAGAATTGCGCCGCCCATATCCATTTGCGACATGAGCCAGCCACCAAATATATCGCCATTGGCATTGGTATCCGCCGGCATGGCTAAGGTACGCAACACCATTTCGCCTTGCGGCAATGTATGCTTATCGTCCATTGTTTCCGTTTCTTATGCAGGTGATGGCGACAAGCGCCCAAAAATACCCAGCGTACCGGGCAGGTTCATTTTTTATTCGAGTGAAATCGGCCTGATAGCCGTTTAATCAGCTTATTTATTGTGCGTATCTCAAAGCAAACCTGGGGCATAAAGTTATTTGCTGCCCGGATAGGTTTAACTGCGAAATGATTAAATGACTTCAGTTTGTCTGCATTTAGGGTAGTGCTACCGAAAACACAACGCTCACTTCAGACAGCGGCCGGGTCAGTGTTACGGGAAAACAGAAGTCATATCAGAGTGACACGGTTGACCGGTAAGACCGTTCTCTTGTATCGACAGAGAATACATCCATATCGCTCAGCGTTAGCAATTATTTAGCAATACCCTTGCCGCACGCAAGGAAACACAGGTAACAATTTCGTAACGCAACGCTAAAGCGCCTGGCACCAGTCCATGCTGAGCGATGCGGTGCATTCACTTTTATTAAGCTGACGGAGGGGAAAGAGCGATGAGTAAAGTGGATAAGCTGGCGTTAGCCCTGGCGACTATTTTAATAAGCGGTCACGCTTTATTCACGTTCATCATTTGAGTAAACCGATAAATGAAACAGTGCCTCTCCCTCAGTTAATAAAAGGGCAGCATGTTGATGAAAGGCTTCATCATTTAGAGATGATCAATAGTTAGTGCCAGCAGAAAACGATAAGGCGAGCAGGTTGCCCATAAGCAACCATCCAGCCTGGCGGAGTTAGCACTAACAAAGCAGCACATGATTGCCATTAGTTTTGGGCAAGAGGAGTAAAAACAGCGACAGAAGCTATCCGATAAAACTTGTGGCGTGTGTCGCAAGATATTTTCCGCTAATAGCTACTAATTCAGCGGGATGCCAGGCTATTGACCTGACATCGCTGACTTAGTTTTATTCGCCTGTTACCGATTGCTCATCGTCACGGTGCTTTTTACTCAACGAATGAATATAACGATTAATTGCTGAGGTTTACTTTTTTTCTTGCGGCATTTGTCGCCAGATGTAAAGTCCGCTGAACAGGGTAAATAGCAGGGTGAGGCCTGTCAGACCGAATACTTTAAAGTTAACCCACATTTCCTGAGGTAACCAAAACGCAACATAGATATTTGCCAGACCGCAGATAAAAAAGAACAGCGCCCAGGCAATATTTAAACGGCGCCAGACGTAATCGGGCAGTTGTAGCTCTTTGCCTAACATACTCTGGATCAACGGTTGCTTCATAAACCATTGGCTAAATAGCAGCGCCAGGGCGAACAGGCTGTAAATTACCGTTACTTTCCATTTAATAAACTTATCGTTATGGAAAACCAGCGTCAATGTGCCAAATACCGCAACCAGCACAAACGTGAAAATGGTCATTTTCTCCAGCTTGCGGTACAGCACCCAGCTTGCAACCAGGGCTAAGCCAGTTGCGACGATCAGCGCGCCAGAAGCAACAAAAATATCGTACATTTTGTAGAAAATGAAAAAAACCACTAAGGGGAGAAAATCAAGTAACTGCTTCATAGTCATTCCAGTAAAGGCAGGAGCGTTAATCAGTGCGTCCGAAGACGCACTGACATTTAACGTAACAGCATATAGAGCCGGTACAGATAAATGATCAAGACGACGGAAACCAGATTACCTACCGCAGTCAGCATTACGGAGGTGACATTTACCGGCAACACGGTCAACGACGAGAAGAAAAACATGACCGCGATCTTAGCCAGCAGCCAGAGGATAATGGCAGGCGCAATCAGTTTCACATTCTTCCAGGCCATACTGATGCTGGCGCGTAGCGAACTTATCACCCCCATTTTTTCACTGACTAACATTACCGGGGCCAGCGACAACAGGATCGCCAGAATCACGCCGGGTAGTAATACCACCATAAAGCCAAGTTGAACCAATAGAGTGATCAGGAAAGTTTGCAGTAACAGTTTCGGCAGCAGCGGTGCGGAAGCGCCAATGGCGCGCAACGCACTCACGCGCTGACCGGTAGAAACCATAGGGATCAGACACAGCATGCCACCTAACAGCAAGGTATTACCGACCAGCGCGGCAAAAGTGCCAGCAGCGGAAGCGCGTAGTAATACGCCTTGTTGTTCGGGTGTCATATTCTGGACCATTTCAAACAGGGAAGTGGCGCTGGAATCGCCCTGTTGCAGAATCGCCAGTTGATCTGCGCCGGGCGTCATGACATGAGCCAGCATAACCGTGATAAAAGCAGTCAATAGTGACAACAGCACCACCGTTAAAAGCTGGTGGCGAAAAAAATTTCCAGTGTCACGGTATAACGAACTCGCCGTGATAGACATGTACACTCCTTGGAGGAACCGGGTTAATTAACCCGGCGATTGTACATGTTCTGGCAGCTCGCTGGCACCCGCTGTGGCATAACTTTCTGTCATTACAGGTAAAGATGGATGAAAAAGTGCCGGCAGACCATAACGCGCTCTGGCACGATCGCAGGCTTCATTCCATTCACCGTTTTCACCCGACATGGCAAACTCGCGGCAGGGCGTAGGTCGCTGTTCATAAATGCCGCAGGAAACACAGCCGCCAATCTCGCCCTGCAACGCCACACAGCGCGGGGTACGATCGTTGGTGCCACGCATATTGCGCATGAATAAGCTAAGCGGTTCGGTTAATTCGGTCGGTACAAGACCGCCGGCATCGTCAGCTTCGGCCCAGTAAAAAGAAACGCGGAAATGGGCGCAACATGCACCACAGCTAATACAAGGATTGTTTATTTCGCTCATCTGATCACCCGCCGCTCCTGAGGCATCGAACCAAAATCACCCGTGAAGATCAGCAAAATAATCCTGCCGGAAATGCCCGGCAAGCGAAATTTTTTAGCGCGAGAAAGCGTCAAAATTGATCTGAATCAACTCATTGTTTTATAAGATATTTAATTCGATTGATTTGGATGCATTTTCCAGAAAATTCAGTTAAATCTTTGCCGACAAATAACTGACATCGTCGTCAACTATCAAATTCTGCAAAGGAGTGACCATGAAACTGGCAAAATGCGCGATGCTGCTGACGTTGGTACTACCACAACTTGCGCTGGCTCATCAGGCTGGCGATTTTTTTATGCGCGCTGGCAGCGCCACTGTTCGTCCTACAGAAGGTTCCGATAATGTGTTGGGCATGGGGTCTTTTAGCGCCAGCAACAACACACAATTGGGCCTGACGTTTACCTACATGGCAACCGACAATATTGGTGTGGAGCTGCTGGCCGCGACGCCATTCCGCCATAAGGTCGGCTTAGGACCAACCGGCACGCTGGCGACAGTACGACAGTTGCCACCTACGCTGATGGCGCAATACTATTTTTTTGACAGCAAGAGTAAAGTGCGCCCGTATATTGGCGCGGGTATCAACTACACCACTTTTTATGACGCCGATTTTAACCAAACCGGACGTGACGCGGGTCTGACCGATTTAAGCGTTAAAGATTCATGGGGCATGGCGGGACAAGTCGGTCTGGATTATCAGATCAACCGCGACTGGATGCTGAATGCGTCAGTGTGGTATATGGATATTGATACCGAAGTGAAATTTAAAGCCAATGGCGCGCAGCAAAATATCAATATGCGCGTCGATCCCTGGGTATTCTTTTTCGGCGCGGGTTACCGTTTCTGACGAAAAAAGGCCGCTGTGAAGCGGCCTTGTTGACGGAGAAATATGCGCTACTTAATCTGCATATTGTTCACGACAGATTTCACACCCGCTACGTTACGCGTCACTTCTACTGCGCGATTCGCCATTTGTGGCGAGCTGACGAACCCGCTTAGCTGAACTTTCCCTTTAAAGGTTTCTACGTTGATTTCGGTTGACTTTAACGTGTCATCTTTCAGTAGCTGACCTTTAACTTTTGTGGTGATTACGGTGTCATCAATGTAGCCACCGGTTCCTTCTTTAGTCGATGTCGGCGCACAGGCGCTCAGCGTCAGCGCAACCACCCCCGCAATTAACGCACTTGCCAGCACTTTAAACCATTTCATTGCTTCTCTCCCTGTCACAAATGTGAGGCGACGTTACCATAACGGCGCATGGTTAATTGTGGTTCAGAAAATTCAAAATGAGCAAATAGCAGGGCACAAGAAAGAGAGAAAAATCATGCCTTACCCGAAGATAAGGCATGAGGAGGATTAACGGCTGGCCGCTTTAAGATTGCTAACGAAGGCTTTTAACTCGTTCTGCATTACATCAGGTTGTGCGTGATGTTTCTCAATGATCTTCACTATCGCTGAACCAGAGATAGCACCTGCGGCTCCCGCTGCGATGGCTTCTTTCACCTGGCCCGGCTCGGAAATACCAAAGCCTTGCAGCGGCGGAGCGGCATTATATTCACGCAGTTTGGCAATCAGATGATGTAGCGGCAGACTGGCGCGTTTCTCTGCACCGGTAACCCCAGCGCGCGATAACAGATAGGTATAACCGCGACCATGGGAAGCAATTTCACGCAGCAAATCATCGCTGGCATTCGGCGGGCAAATAAAAATTGGCGCGACACCATGACGCAACGCGGCCTGGCGGAAAGGGGCAGACTCTTCCACCGGCACGTCAGCGACCAGCACCGAATCAACACCCGCTTCAGCACAGCGTGCATAAAATGCGTCAATGCCGTTGGAGAACACCAGATTGGCATACATCAATAAACCGATGGGCAGCTCGGGATATTTTTGACGCACACTGGCGAGGATTTCAAAGCATTGCGCGGTGGTGGTGCCCGCCGCAAAGGCACGTAAGGTCGCGTTTTGAATTGTCGGGCCATCGGCCAGGGGATCGGAGAAAGGAATACCCAGCTCCAGCGCATCAGCGCCGCCGTCAACCAGCGCGTCAATCACGCGCAAAGAGAGTTCAGGTGAGGGATCACCTAACGTGACGAACGGTACAAAAGCGCCTTCCTTACTCGCCGCTAAACGTTTAAATAGTTGCTCGTAACGTTCCATCAGATTTCTCCCTGCGCTGTCAAAATATCATGAACGGTAAAAATGTCTTTGTCGCCGCGACCGGAAAGGTTGACCACGATCAGCTGCTCCTTCTCAGGTTCCGCCTGGATAATCTTCAGCGCGTAGGCAAGGGCATGGGACGACTCCAGCGCCGGGATAATCCCTTCAGAGCGGCACAGCTGTTTAAAGGCAGCCAGCGCTTCATTATCGGTAATTGACACGTACTCGGCACGACCAGTGCTGTTGAGATGCGCATGCTGCGGGCCAACAGAGGGAAAATCAAGACCGGCAGAGATTGAATAAGACTCCTCAATCTGGCCTTCTTCCGTTTGCATCATTGGCGCTTTCATGCCGAAGTAAATGCCCACGCGGCCATGTTTAAGCGGCGCGCCGTGCTCGCCGGTTTCAATACCGTGTCCCGCTGGCTCAACGCCGATTAACTTAACACTGGCGTCATCAATAAAGTCAGCAAACATGCCAATGGCGTTTGAACCGCCACCAACACAGGCGATCACGGCATCTGGCAAACGACCTTCTTTTTCCAGAATCTGTTTTTTGGTCTCTTCACCAATCATGCGCTGAAATTCACGCACGATAGTTGGGAAGGGATGCGGACCAGCCGCAGTACCTAACATATAGTGTGCGTTTTCATAGCTGCCAGACCAGTCGCGCAGCGCCTCGTTACAAGCATCTTTCAGCGTAGCGGAACCGCTGTGAACCGGAATCACTTCGGCACCCATTAAACGCATGCGGAAAACATTGGGCGACTGACGTTCAACGTCTTTAGCGCCCATATAAATACGGCATTTCATGCCAAGCAGCGCACAGGCCAGCGCTGATGCGACACCATGCTGACCAGCGCCGGTTTCGGCGATAATTTCGTTTTTGCCCATGCGTTTGGCTAACAGCGCCTGACCTAACACCTGGTTAGTTTTGTGCGCGCCGCCATGCAGCAGATCTTCACGCTTCAGGTAAAGGCGGGCTTTGGTGCCTTTTGTCAGGTTGCTGCACAGGGTTAAGGCAGTGGGACGTCCTGCATAGTTTTTCAGCAAATCGGTAAATTCGGCCTGGAAGGCGGGATCTTTTTGTGCATCAACAAAGGCTTCTTCCAGCTGGCGCAGGGCTGGCATCAGGATTTGCGGTACGTACATACCACCAAATTCACCAAAATAGGGGTTCAGTAACGTCATCTTTTTTTTTCCTTATTCTGCCCCGCAGTCATACGGGGCCGGCAAATCAATAGGCGCGAAGCGTCTGGAATACGGCAGCGATTTTGCTGGCATCTTTAAGGCCCGGCGTACTTTCCACGCCAGAATTAAAGTCGAGTCCTGCACAACCTTGTTGTGCGGCTTCAACGCAGTTGTCAGCCCTTAAACCACCTGCCAGCAATACGTTATGTAGCTTTTGATCTTTTAGCAGTGACCAGTCAAAGCGCTGGCCCGTACCGCCGTTACCGTTATCAAATACATAACGATCAACGTGCGTCCAGTCGCGCTCTGGTAATGCCCCTTCAATACGCATGGCTTTCCAGATTTGTATCGTCGCAGGTAAGGCTGCACGTAACGCCGCGACGTAAGCGCGATCTTCATCACCGTGAAGCTGAACCGCAGCCAGATTGAGGGCATCCGCTTGTGTGACAACGTCACTAATTGATGCATTACGGTAAACTCCCACATAGCTAAGCGGAGCGCCCGTCATGACGGATTTCGCCTGAGTGTTATCCACATAGCGTGGTGAGCCTTCAATAAAAATCAAGCCACCAAAAATCGCGCCGGCAGCATAAGCGGCCTGAGCATCTTCGGCTCGGGTCAGGCCGCAGACTTTATTACTGCCCAGCGTAACGCGCCGAACCGCGCTTTGAAGATCATCCTCTTCCATTAGCGCAGAGCCAATCAGGAAGCCATTGGCGAAATGGCTGAGTTCGCGAACATCGCCGTAGCTGTTAATTCCAGATTCACTGATGACCGTCACGCCGTGCGATAAGCGCGGCGCCAGTCGGCGCGTACGATCCAGGTCGATGGACATATCGCGAAGGTCGCGGTTATTAATACCGACCACTTTCGCTTCCAGCGCGATGGCGCGCTCAAGCTCTTCTTCATTACTGACTTCGGTCAGCACGCCCATTTTCAGACTGTGCGCAACAGCAGCGAGTTGACGATATTGCTCATCATCCAGCACTGACAGCATCAGCAAAATCGCATCGGCCTGATAGTGGCGCGCCAGATAGATTTGATAAGGATCGATAATAAAGTCTTTGCACAGCACGGGTTGGGTGATCGCGGCGCTGACAACAGGCAGGAAAGCAAAATCGCCCTGAAAGTATTTTTCATCGGTTAATACGGACACGGCTGAAGCGTAATGACGATAGACACCTGCGATAGCGGCTGGATCGAAATCCTCGCGGATCAGCCCTTTGGATGGCGATGCCTTCTTACATTCCAGGATGAAGGCGGTGCGTGTTCCTTGCAACGCATCGTAGAAATTACGTGTTGCCGGTTCCACACTATTCTGAAAGCGGGTCAGTGGTTGCTGCTGCTTGCGCGCCTCAACCCAAACTGCTTTGTCCTGAACGATTTTATCTAACACTGTACCTTGCATGGTTATCCTCTTGCTGCCAGAGCGACCACGCGCTCGTAAGCCTGTCCGCTACGGATCGCGGCGAGCGCACGCTGTGCATTTTCACGCAGATCTTCATTGCCAAATACTTTGAGAAGCATAGCCACATTCACGGCAACCGCTTCCTCATGGGCTTGTTCGCCATTACCCTGGAGTAAACGTGTCAGAATGTCACGGTTTTCTTCTGGCGTGCCGCCTGCCAGGGCTTCCTTAGGATGGAAGCTAAAGCCGAAGTCTTCTGGCGACAGCTGATAACGGGTAATTTCACCGTCGCGAAGCTCAGCCACATGAGTAATATCATGCAGCGCCACTTCATCCATGCCGCCGCCGTGAACGACCGCGGCGCGTTGATACCCCAACACTTTCAACGCCTGCGCAATCGGTAGCACCAGATCTGCGCTATATACACCAATGACTGCCAGCGGCGGGCGCGCCGGATTGATCAACGGACCCAGCACGTTAAACAGCGTGCGGGTTTTTAGCTGCTGGCGAACCGGCATCGCATGTCGAAACCCTGTGTGATACTGCGGGGCAAACAGAAAGCAAACATTTAGCTCATCTAACGCGTGACGTGCCTGTTCGGCAGGCATATCAAGGTTGATGCCAAACGCTGCCAGCAAATCAGACGAACCGGATTTGCTGGATACGCTACGGTTACCGTGCTTTGCCACTTTCAAACCACAGGTTGCCGCGACAAAGGCGCTGGCGGTAGAAATATTGATACTGTTGCTGCCGTCACCGCCAGTTCCCACAATATCGGCGAAAGGATAATCGGGACGCGGAAAGGGCTTAGCATCTTCCAGTAATGCGGTTGCCGCCCCGGCGATCTCTTCCGGCTTTTCACCACGCACTTTCATGGCGATAAGCACGGCGGCCAGCTGTGTCGGCTCAAGCTGCCCGGTAATAATAGCGCTGAATAACTGGTGACTTTCAGCCTGATTCAGTGTCTGCGCCTGGTAAAGTTTTTCCAGAATGGTATTCATCATTATCTCCCTTTACTTTGCCAGCGCCCAGGCCAGCGTCTGCTCCAGCAGGCGCGCGCCCTGAGTCGTCAAAATGGATTCCGGATGGAACTGGAATCCGCAAACACGATCTGCATCATGGCGTACCGCCATCACCATGCCGTTGAAACTGGCGTTAACCGTCAGCTCATCTGGCGTATTGCTGCCAACCAGCGAATGATAACGTGCCACTGGCAGCGGATTGCTCAGGCCAGCAAACATCGCCTCACCGTCGTGGTTAATGACTGAAGCTTTGCCATGCAGGATTTCTCCCGCCTGTCCCACCTGTCCACCGTAAGCTTCGACAATGGCCTGATGGCCCAGGCAAATACCAATAATTGGCAGACGGCCACGCAGCACGCGCAGCAGCTCTGGCATACAGCCCGCATCTTTTGGCGCGCCCGGTCCGGGAGACAGCATTAACACGGGGTTTTCCATCTGCTGCAAACGTTCGATCAGACGCTCTGCTGGCAAATTGTTGCGGTAGATCACCACGTTATGACCGAAGGTACGCAGCTGGTCTACAAGGTTGTAAGTAAATGAATCGAAGTTATCGAGCAGCAGGATGTCAGCCATCAGAAAATCTCCTTGCAGTGATGGGCGGTTGCAATGGCGCGCAACACTGCGCGGGCTTTGTTGCGGCTTTCATCCGCTTCCGCTTGTGGATTTGAATCCAGCACGACGCCAGCACCGGCCTGCACCGTAGCAACGCCGTCTTCAACGTAGGCAGAGCGGATCACAATGCAGGTGTCCAAATCACCGTGAGCCGTAAAATAGCCCACTGCGCCGCCATAGCTGCCACGACGCGTACCTTCTGCGGCCGCGATCAGCTGCATAGCACGAACTTTCGGAGCACCGCTTAACGTGCCCATGTTCATACAGGCGCGATAGGCATGCAGCACGTCAAGGTCTTCGCGCAATGTGCCGACTACGCGTGACACCAGATGCATGACAAAAGAGTAACGATCGACTTTGGTCAGATCCGCCAGATAGCGACTGCCAGGCACACAAATGCGTGCTAAATCATTACGCGCCAGATCAACCAGCATTAAGTGCTCAGCCAGCTCTTTATGGTCGGTGCGCATTTCCAGTTCAATACGGCTGTCGAGATCACGATCCAGCGTACCGTCAGCATGACGACCACGCGGACGCGTACCGGCAATCGGATAAATTTCAATCTGACGCGAGGATGCGTCATATTTCAGTGAGCTTTCGGGTGATGCGCCAAACAAGGCGAACTCCTGGTCCTGCATATAAAACATATACGGGCTGGGGTTGCTGTTTTTCAGGGTGTCATAAGCGGCCAGCGGCGAAGGACAAGGCAACGAGAAGCGACGAGACGGCACAACCTGGAAAATTTCGCCGATGCGAATCGCTTCCTGCATCTGACGCACTACGGCGCAATACTCTTCATCGCTTTGACTGGTGCTCAACGTCATCTGTTCAACGCGTTGCACAGGCAACGCAGGCGCGGGTTGCAGCATCTGGCCATGCAGTTGTTCGATACGTCCTTGCAGGCGCTGGAATTCGCTGGTGGACGGGCAGAACAGGCTAGCCTGCAGTCGCGCGCTGCGCTCCTGATGATCCAGCACTAATAAGGTTTCCGCTAAATAGAAGCAGTAATCCGGGCAGCGTTGCTGATTTTGCAACGCGGGCAAATCTTCAAAGCCCGCCACTAAATCATACGCAAACAGCCCACCTAACAGCAGCGCTTCACGTTCGTCAGCGGGGACGTTCACCAACTGAGGAATGAGGCGCAATGCCTCGAATACCGAAATTGCCTGCAAACGTGAATCTTCATCCTGCAGACTTTCACTAGTGGAGAAAGTCAGTTCACGGCCATCGGGACGGACATCAATTTTTACCGATTCCGGCAGGGCGGCATCCAGCAGTGGTAACAGTGAGCGACCATTTTCTGACAGGGCTTGCAAGGTGACGCGGTTGCCCAAGGCGCTAATACGCAGGGCGCTATCCACGATCAACAGGCTTTTTAAGTTACGCTTGCTGTCAATATCGGCAGACTCAAGCAGCAAGGTTGCCGGACGTGCGCCGCATAACTGATGAAACACTGCGGCCGGATCTTCGCGATAGGGCGCGATGCCGGTAATTAACTTCAATGTAGGTTTCGCATTTGGCATGATGGATTCTCTGAATGACGCTCAAAAAAAAGCCCGCTAAGTGGCGGGCCCAGGTATCTGCACAGCGTTTACGCAAATTGTGCACGACGACATCGCCCGTATCTGGGAATATCGCGCCACCAACCGTTAAAAAGCGTATGAACAACAGCCATGATTAAATACCCGCTACGTGTGAACTTGTGTACTAGTTAACGGGTTCGGGGCGGAAATGTCAATACACTTTTTCTCTGGGCAGCAAAATCGTTATCATGCTGGTCGGGTTAGTTCGTTACAGGAGTTAGTTTGAGCAATATCGCCCGTTTTCCTCTTTATGATCTCCACTGCCACACGCGGGCATCAGATGGTTTGCTTTCGCCTCAGGCGGTGGTCCAGCGCGCGGTCGATATGCGCGTTGGCGTATTAGCTATTACCGATCACGATTGCGTAACGGGTGTAAGCGCTGCGCAACAGGCGGCTATTGACCAGAATTTACCTGTCAATGTTATCGCAGGGGTTGAGTTTTCAACCGTGTGGGAAAATCATGAGATTCACATTGTTGGACTCAATATTGATATTCATCATCCGGTAATGACGGGTTTTTTGGCCGCGCAGCATGATTGTCGCCAGACGCGCGCCGAACACATTGCGGAACGTCTGGAAAAAGCGCAGATCCCCGGTGCGCTAGCCGGTGCGACGCGCTTAGCCGAAGGGGGCGTGATTACCCGCGGTCACTTTGCGCGTTTTCTAATTGAACAGGGCCGGGCCGATAATTTTGCTCAGGTTTTCAAATCCTATCTTGCTCGCGGCAAAACCGGTTATGTCCCGCCACAATGGTGTACAATAGAACAAGCTGTTGATGCAATTCATCATTCTGGTGGCTGTGCGGTGTTAGCTCACCCTGGACGCTATGGGTTATCTGCCAAATGGCTTAAGCGGCTGGTGGCACATTTCCGTGAAATCGGCGGTGACGCGATGGAAGTTGCACAATGCCAGCAAGCGCCAAACGAGCGTACCCAGCTGGCGCAATACGCCAGAGAAAATGATTTAGCCGCATCACAAGGTTCTGATTTTCATCAACCCTGTCCGTGGATTGAGCTGGGCCGCAAATTATGGCTGCCCGCAGGTGTCGAGCCGGTTTGGGAACGTTTTCCTGAGCTGGCACCTGTCTTTGAATGCGCGGAAAGGTGACACGAGGTTTCTATGAGTCAACTGTTTCATATCCATCCTGACAATCCACAACCGCGCCTGATTAATCAGGCGGTGGAATATCTTAATAAAGGTGGTGTGATTGTTTATCCCACCGATTCAGGCTATGCGTTGGGCTGTCGTTTAGAAGAAAAGGGGGCAATGGAGCGTATCTGTCGCATCCGGCAGTTAGATGGCCACCACAACTTTACCTTGATGTGTCGCGACCTGTCCGAATTGTCGGTCTATTCCCAGGTCGATAATTCCGCGTTTCGCCTGTTAAAAAACAATACGCCGGGCAATTACACCTTTATTTTGAAAGCGACCAAAGAGGTGCCGCGTCGGCTGATGAATGACAAGCGTAAAACTATCGGCCTGCGCGTACCGTCAAATCCGGTTGCGTTAGCGTTGCTGGAAGCGTTGAACGAGCCCATGATGTCAACTTCGCTGATTTTGCCCGGCAATGATTTTACTGAATCAGATCCGGAAGATATTCAACACAGCATTGGCAAACTGGTCGATTTAATCATTGACGGCGGCACGCTGGGACAGCAGCCAACCACGGTGATTGATTTGACGCGTGATGCGCCCGAAATCATTCGCGCAGGCGTTGGCGATACGCGTCCGTTTCAGTAATCGTCGTCAGGCACCGCGTGTCGGTGCCTAAACGATAGTCTCCCGTAACCAGTTTTTAAACGCACCATAAGGAATATAGAGCGACACGTCTTTTAGAATGATTTTCCGCTGCGTCCATTCTTAATGGCAGAAGAATAGCCCACAATAACACCGCCCAGAGTTTCATCGCTATTATATACACCGCCGCTCGACATTCCCTGTACGACACCCGCATTTGACGCCATCGCCATGCGGGGACTTTTATTCCAGCCATTACGAATAGCCGTGCGCGCTAAATTAACGTCTGCTGATTCAACCGGCATGGCTGAAATAAAACTGTAACCGTACATTTAAATTGAATCACCCACGTCACTGCTGCGAAATTTAGCCAGAGTGTTAGCGTCACTCTTATGATAAATAATCGCGAGATCGCAATAAGGATGATAAGCCTTAACATGTTGTGCCGCATATTTAGCAACATGTGCAGCGGTCAGGCTATATTCTGGTGTAAGAGGGATGCTGGTGCCCAGTGTACCAGGCCCAGGTATCGTCGGGATGCCGGTCACGCTCATATCGACATGCTGCATCGCCGTGCGGCTGTATTCTGTATGGCCTACAGAACAACCGTTCGAAACCAGCATGGCAAATGCTGAGCACAAAAACAGTCTATTATAAATTCCTCACAGCTTCGCTATTATTAAGCGTAAAGTCCTCGGCATAAAGCGCGTTACATCAGGGTTAAATGTCTGTATAATAGACCCAACTTTTTAAGTTAAGCCGTTGATTTAAAAAGACTTACTACCCTGCCGTGACGCCTGGGAAGGCGACAAAGAGGAAGCTCAATGAGCGAAAAGTTACAGAAAGTTTTAGCGCGAGCCGGTCATGGTTCGCGTCGTGAAATCGAAACAATGATCGCCGCCGGACGCGTCAGCGTTGATGGCAAACTGGCTACGCTGGGCGACCGTATCGAAAATAGTAAAGCCCTTAAAATCCGTATTGATGGTCATCTGGTCTCAATTGCTGAGTCAGCAACTGAAGTATGCCGCGTGCTGGCGTACTACAAACCAGAGGGCGAGCTCTGCACACGTAGCGATCCGGAAGGGCGTCCAACGGTTTTTGATCGTCTGCCCCGTCTGCGTGGCTCACGCTGGATTGCTGTAGGCCGTCTGGATGTGAATACCTGCGGATTAATGCTGTTCACTACGGACGGCGAATTAGCCAACCGTCTGATGCACCCAAGCCGCGAAGTTGAACGCGAATACGCTGTGCGTGTATTTGGCCAGGTTGATAACGATAAAATTCGTCAGTTGAGTAAAGGTGTGCAGCTGGAAGATGGCCCAGCCGCGTTTAAGACCCTGAAGTTTACCGGTGGCGAAGGTATCAACCAGTGGTACAACGTGACGCTGACTGAAGGTCGTAACCGCGAAGTGCGCCGTTTATGGGAAGCCGTTGGCGTGCAGGTTAGTCGTCTGATGCGCGTCCGTTATGGCGATATTAATTTGCCAAAAGGTTTGCCGCGTGGTGGCTGGACCGAGCTGGATCTGTCTGCGGTCAACTACTTACGCAACCTGGTGGGTATGGACGATGAAACCGTTACCAAACTGGGCGTTGAAAAAGATCGCCGGCGTACCAAAGCTAACCAAATTCGTCGTGCCGTGAAGCGTCACAGCAAGACGAGTGGCACGCAGCGTCGCACTGGCGGTAAAAGCAGCAAACGAACGTCATCTTAATTTCTGCTCAAACCAAAAAACGCAGCCTGATGGCTGCGTTTTCTTTTACTACCAATCAATGCCTTGCTGTGCCTGAATCCCTGTATCAAAAGCGTGTTTAACTGGCCGCATTTCGGTCACGGTATCGGCCAGCTCCGTAATGCTGCGATGACAACCGAGACCAGTAATAATAACACTTTGCTGAGAAGGACGCTGACGAAGGGCTGTAAGCAGCGCCTCTAACGGCAGATAGTCCATGCTGACCATATAAGTTATTTCGTCAAGAATGACTAAATCCAGGCTGCTGTCGGCTAACATACGTTTAGCGTGCTGCCAGACTTCCAGACAGGCATCGGTATCAGCCTGACGATTCTGCGTTTCCCAGGTAAATCCCGTTGACATCACCTGAAATTCAACGCCATGTTGCTCAAGTATATTGCGCTCGCCGTTGGGCCATTCGCCTTTAATAAACTGGATTGCGCCGACACGCTTGCCGTGCCCACAGGCACGCAATGCCGTACCAAATGCCGCGGTCGTTTTACCTTTACCATTACCAGTAAATACCATCACGATGCCGCGCACGTCGGTTGCGGAGGCGATACGTGCATCGACTTGCTCTTTTAGACGCTGCTGACGCTGCTGATGACGATCCTCATTCATTATTCGGCCGCCCCTGCTTTTCGACCCGGTTGAGCATCGAAACTGATGCCGGTTTTACGGCGGCTGTCATCACCCATTAAATAAAGGTAGAGCGGCATCAAATCGCCTGGGGTTTTTAGCTTTTTAGCATCTTCCTGCGGAAAAGCGCTGGCACGCATTTTGGTACGCGTTCCGCCAGGATTAATGCAGTTTACCCTTAAATGATGATTTTTATATTCGTCGGCCAGCACCTGCATCATGCCTTCGGTGGCAAACTTCGACACCGCATAAGCTCCCCAGCCGGAACGTCCGGTTCGGCCAACGCTGGAAGTGGTAAAGACCAGTGAACCCGCGTCAGATTTCAACAGCAGTGGCAGTAAGGCCTGGGTGAGATAGAAGGTCGCATCCACATTGATTTTCATCACCTGCTGCCAGATTTGCGGGTCAAGTTCCGCCAGTGGGACAATCTCACCCAGAATACCGGCATTGTGTAACACCCCATCTAGATGGGAAAATTTTTGCGCTAATTGTTGTCCAAGCTGCTGGCAGTTCTCAGGCGTTGCCTGCGCCAGATCGAAAACTATGTGATGAGCAGGACGTTTATTTAGCTGGTTAATGGCGTTTTCAGTTTGCTGCAGTCGCTCAGGGTTGCGGCCTAATACAATCACTTCCGCGCCGTAGCGCGCGTAGGTCAAAGCAGCTTCACGGCCAATGCCGTCAGATGCGCCAGTAACTAAAATAATTCGGTTATTGAGCAGATCGCTTTTCGGTTGATAATGCACAGCGGATTCCTCTGGCGAAGGTCAAAGTGTTTGTGTTTTATGCCTCAATTTCCTGTCGTGTGCAATCATCGACAGGCGCATTCTGTGCCAGGTGCTGGCATTTCAGGCGACGGGTATAGGTAAACCGGTTAAACTAGCCTATTGTCTTTAATTCTCTGTTTACTAAGGCGATGCAATGGATCTTCTTTTAAATTACGGACTTTTTCTCGCAAAAATAGTGACGGTAGTGATTGCCGTTGCGGCGATCGTGCTGATCATTTTAAATGCGGCGTTGCGTAAACGCGGTCAAAGCGGACAGCTGCGTCTGACACATCTGGGTGATGATTATCAGCAGATGAAGGAAGATTTGCAGCTGGCGAAGATGAAACCACAGGTGCAAAAGCAGTGGTTAAAAAATCATAAAAAAGCCGAAAAGCAGAAAGCCAAAGCGGAAAAACGTGCGGCAAAACAGGGTGAAAATGAAACGTTAAAGCCAACGCTGTACGTTATTGATTTTAAAGGCAGCATGGATGCCAGCGAAGTGGCTTCGTTACGTGAAGAGATTTCTGCCGTTCTGGCCGTCAGGCAAACTGGCGATGAAGTGTTGCTGCGTCTGGAAAGCCCTGGCGGCGTGGTACA
Organism: Mixta mediterraneensis; assembly: GCF_014946725.1. Lineage (GTDB taxonomy): Bacteria > Pseudomonadota > Gammaproteobacteria > Enterobacterales > Enterobacteriaceae > Pantoea > Pantoea mediterraneensis. Next base: position 443,297 of record NZ_JACFXY010000002.1, on the reverse strand, counting down.
CGGTTATGGATTAGCCGCTTCACAGCTGCAACGCCTGCGTGATGGCGGTCTGCGCGTGACGGCAGCGGTAGACAAAGTTGCCGCCAGCGGCGGTTATATGATGGCTTGCGTTGCGGATCGCATTGTCGCCGCGCCTTTTTCTATCATTGGCTCGATTGGAGTAGTCGCGCAAATCCCTAATTTTAATCGTTTGTTAAAACGTAATGATATTGATGTGGAGCTGCACACGGCCGGTCAATATAAGCGCACGCTAACATTGTTTGGTGAAAACACGGAAGAAGGTCGGGAAAAATTCCAGGAAGATCTTAACGAAACGCATTTGCTGTTTAAGGATTTTGTCCACCAGATGCGCCCGACACTGAATATTGATAACGTGGCAACTGGTGAACACTGGTATGGACGCCAGGCGTTGGCTCTCGGTTTGATTGATGAGATTGGCACCAGCGATGATCTTATTATTCGCCAGATGAAGTCTTTTAATGTGTTAGGCGTGCACTATGCCCGTCGCCGTAAAATGATTGATCGCGTCACGCATAGCGCAGGTTCGGTAGTGGAAAATTTAATTTTAAAACTTTGGCAACGTGGCGAAAAGCCCCTGTTGTAATAGTAAAACAGCAGGGCAAGACCCGGCGAAAGCCGGGTTTTTTATGCGATGAGGTTATTCCAGATGGTATTGAGCGGATAACACGACCGCGAGATATTTAAAATGTTAAATACCGCCATGGTTTTTTGTGTAGGAACCTCGTCTGCATCGAGAAAAAAGGGCCGTGGAACATCAGAACCTCACCTTGTTGCACAACATCGGTCGCTTCCTGACCGGTAAAATAATCCTCATGTTTTTTGATCAGGATGTTTGCTTTTTCCAGTAACGCACGGCGTGTAATAGTCTGGGTATTATTCTGCATATGTTCACGCCTTTTTTGACAGCACCTTAATCCTTTCTATATTACTTGCGAGCCCCATTGTTCGACAAAGGAACGCTGGGGCTGAAAAATTGGCGCTAATTTGGACAGAGTGCTATTTAAGTTGCGTAACGGATTTTATCAGGTAGAGTGTGGGCGATTCAGATTTCAGGGAGATCGCACCGGGATGTGTGATTTTGTCAGGCATAAAAAGCGCTTTTTATCATAAAGTTGCACAATGCCAGTCTGTCTGACCTGAGATTGATCCCGCCGCCTTGAAAAGTTAAACAGGCGCAGCAATATTGAACCCGTTGGGTTTTTGGGCATCAAATCTTCTCCCGTTTAGCAGGACGATTTCATTAGGTAAAGGTAAATATGGGTAAAGCACTCGTTATTGTTGAGTCCCCGGCAAAGGCCAAAACAATCAATAAATACCTCGGCAATGACTACGTGGTTAAATCCAGCGTCGGTCATATTCGAGATCTGCCGACCAGTGGTTCAAACACCAAGAAAAGTGCTGACGCCTCGACAGATAAAAAAGTTAAAAAGGTTAAAAAAGACGAGAAGGCCGCCCTGGTCAGTCGCATGGGCGTCGATCCTTATCATGGCTGGGAAGCTGATTATCAAATTCTGCCAGGTAAAGAGAAAGTTGTCGAGGAACTTAAAGCGCTAGCTGCTAATGCTGACCACGTCTATCTCGCAACCGACCTTGACCGCGAAGGGGAAGCCATTGCCTGGCACCTGCGGGAAGTGATCGGCGGAGATGATAAGCGCTTCAGCCGCGTAGTGTTTAACGAAATCACCAGGAATGCGATTCGTCAGGCGTTTGAAAAGCCCGGCGAACTGAATATAGACCGTGTAAATGCTCAGCAGGCGCGTCGTTTTATGGACCGCGTGGTGGGTTATATGGTGTCTCCGCTGCTGTGGAAAAAAGTGGCGCGTGGTTTATCGGCGGGTCGCGTGCAATCCGTTGCCGTACGTCTGGTGGTAGAGCGTGAGCGCGAGATAAAAGCGTTTGTGCCAGAAGAGTACTGGGAATTACGTGCCAGTCTCGCCACGCCGAAAGGGGACGATTTACCGATGGAAGTCACGCATTATGCTGACAAAGCCTTCCGTCCGGTTAATCGTGAACAGACCCACGCCGCCGTGGCGCTGCTGGAAAAAGCGCGTTATGAAATCGTAGACCGTGAAGATAAACCGACCAGTAGCAAACCTGGCGCACCTTATATTACTTCCACGCTACAGCAGGCAGCCAGCACCCGACTGGGTTTTGGCGTGAAGAAGACCATGATGATGGCGCAGCGCTTATATGAAGCGGGTCATATCACCTATATGCGAACTGACTCGACCAACCTGAGCCAGGACGCGGTTACAATGGCGCGTGGCTATATTGAAAGCAACTTTGGCAAAAAATATTTGCCGGAGTCTGCTAATACCTACGCCAGCAAAGAAAATTCTCAGGAAGCGCACGAAGCGATTCGCCCTTCTGATGTGGATGTGGTTGCTGAAAAACTCAAAGATATGGAAGCGGACGCGCAAAAGCTGTATCAGCTGATTTGGCGTCAGTTCGTTGCCTGTCAAATGATGCCAGCGCAATACGATTCCACCACCCTTATAGCCACCGCTGGCGACTATAAATTGAAGGCCAAAGGGCGCACGCTGCGTTTTGATGGCTGGACTAAAGTTATGCCCGCGCTGCGTAAGAACGATGAAGATCGCACCTTACCTGCGGTGAATGTTGGTGATGTGCTTGATCTGCAACAGCTGATGCCAGGCCAGCATTTTACCAAGCCGCCAGCACGTTTCAGTGAAGCCTCTTTGGTGCGTGAGCTTGAAAAGCGCGGAATTGGCCGTCCTTCCACTTATGCTGCAATCATTTCCACTATTCAGGATCGCGGTTACGTGCGCGTTGAAAACCGGCGTTTCTATGCGGAAAAAATGGGTGAAATCGTTACCGATCGTCTGGAAGAGAACTTCCGCGAATTGATGAATTATGATTTCACCGCGCATATGGAAAACAGCCTTGATCAGGTTGCAAATAACCAGGCGCAATGGAAAGCGGTGCTTGATAACTTCTTTAGCGATTTTAGCCAGCAGCTTGACCAGGCAGGAAAAGATCCTGAAGAAGGCGGCATGCAGCCAAATCAGATGGTGCTGACATCCATTGATTGCCCGACCTGTGGACGCCAGATGGGGATTCGTACTGCCAGTACCGGTGTTTTCCTGGGATGTTCAGGCTATGCGCTGCCGCCGAAAGAGCGTTGCAAACAGACCATCAATCTGATTCCAGAAAATGAAGTCCTCAATATTCTGGAAGGTGACGATGCCGAAACCAATGCGCTACGTGCTCGTCGTCGTTGCCAAAAATGTGGTACGGCAATGGACAGTTATCTGATCGATAATCAGCGCAAATTGCATGTCTGCGGTAATAATCCAGAATGTGACGGCTACGAAATCGAGCAGGGCGAATTCCGGATTAAAGGCTATGATGGCCCGATTGTTGAATGCGAAAAATGTGGTTCTGAAATGCACCTGAAAATGGGGCGTTTCGGTAAGTACATGGCCTGCACCAATGATGAATGTAAAAATACCCGTAAGATCCTGCGTAACGGCGATGTTGCTCCGCCAAAAGAAGATCCTGTTCCGTTGCCAGAGCTGCCATGCGAAAAGTCAGACGCTTATTTTGTCTTGCGCGATGGGGCTGCGGGCGTGTTTCTGGCTGCTAATACGTTTCCAAAATCACGCGAAACACGTGCGCCGTTAGTTGAAGAGTTACAGTGTTTTAGCGATCGCCTGCCTGAAAAATTGAAATATCTGGCAGATGCTCCGGCTGCTGACCCGGAGGGAAATAAGACGATGGTGCGCTTTAGCCGCAAAACTAAGCAGCAATATGTCTCTTCTGAAAAAGAGGGCAAAGCGACCGGCTGGTCAGCGTTTTATATTGATGGCAAATGGCAGGAAGCCAAAAAGTAATCTCTCCAGGCCAGCTTTCGCTGGCCTTTTTCTGAGCCTTATATCAATCCGTTCTACATTTGACTGTTAAATGATATAGTGGTTATAGCATTTCCGACCTTTCTGATACCTGGCATTCAGCACTTTATTAAGGCGACATCACGTCAGCCGGGGATGCGGCTCTGTAACTTACCGGGATGGAACAGATATGAAATTACAGCAGTTGCGTTATATCGTCGAAGTGGTTAATCACAATCTTAATGTATCTTCAACGGCAGAGGGTCTCTATACCTCGCAACCCGGCATCAGCAAACAAGTCCGTATGCTAGAAGATGAACTAGGCGTACAAATCTTTGCCCGAAGTGGCAAACATTTAACTCAGGTGACACCGGCTGGCGAAGAGATTATCCGTATTGCCCGCGAAGTTTTGTCGAAGGTTGATGCCATTAAGTCAGTAGCGGGCGAGCATACCTGGCCTGATAAAGGTTCGCTATACGTCGCAACCACTCATACACAAGCTCGCTATGCACTACCTGGCGTAATCAAAGGCTTTATTGAACGTTATCCACGTGTTTCGCTACATATGCATCAGGGTTCACCCACGCAAATTGCAGAAGCCGTGTCGAAAGGGAATGCTGATTTTGCTATTGCTACTGAAGCGCTGCATCTCTATGACGACCTGATTATGTTGCCGTGCTATCACTGGAATCGCGCGATTGTCGTTACGCCAGATCACCCTTTAGCAGGAAAAGCGCAGGTAACGATTGAGGAGCTGGCAGATTATCCGCTGGTAACCTATACGTTTGGCTTTACGGGTCGCTCTGAACTTGATACCGCCTTCAATCTGGCAGGGTTAGTGCCACGTATTGTTTTTACCGCAACCGATGCAGACGTCATCAAAACTTACGTTAGATTAGGATTAGGCGTAGGGGTGATTGCCAGTATGGCCGTTGATCCGGTATCTGATCCTGACCTGGTCAGGATTGAAGCTGTTGAAATTTTCATAAACAGCACCACGAAAATTGGCTTTCGCCGCAGCACCTTTCTGAGAAGTTATATGTATGATTTTATACAACGTTTTGCCCCTCATTTGACCCGTGATGTGGTGGACGCTGCGGTTGCATTACGTTCAAATGAAGATATTGAAGCGATGTTTAAAGACATCAAATTGCCATTTAAATAATTGCGTTATTCATTAATATTACTAAAGGCCGCTTGAAGCGGCCTTTTTTACGGCTAGCAGTTAGCGCCAGCCTAATGTCGAATTTTTTTTATTATTTTTTGTAAATGAAACATCGGTCACATGTTTCCTTACTGCTGTTCCTTAAATGCGAATTAGTACACATTTTTTGTGTTAGCGCTTTGCGGCCTACCAGGAATATTCCCATACTCTAGTTAAAACAGGATGTGAAACCGCGCTTTATCAGGCTCTGAATTTAAAACTATAGTTTTAGATGGCACTAATAACAATTTAAGCCAAATTTACAATGTAATGTTTTAATTAAAATGCTGCGCCGAAGTTAATGATTCCTTAAGTTATTTGGCCATTTTGATAAATAGCGTTAATCGTTGTGTTCAATAAAAATAACTGGATTTTTGGTCTTAACAAGTTTAGGATTCATCCTAATTCTTTATCGGCGTTAACAATCATTTTATTGAGAGTGATTATAAAAAACTATGACTACGAGACTGACTGTACAAACGGGATTCCCGACTAAAAGTACCAAGGTTGAGCGTTCAGGCAATACTCGCCGCAAAGCCTGGTTAACTGTATTTGCTGCTTCTGCACTGTTCTGGGTAGTCGTAGCTTTAATGATCTGGCGTATGTGGGGCTAAGCTATGTGGGCAAACACACTCAACCATAAACGTTCTCTGACAGCGCGCCAGCACAAGCCTTCTGCCTGTAAAGCAAAAGAGCCAGTCGCGAAGCAGGAAGGAACGGCAATCCCGGTTTCCTGGGAGTTGAGTGATACCCAGCGTAACTTCATCGAATCCTTCATGGATCCGAAAAGTAAATAATGCAGTAAGCCGTAAACAATTATTTATTAATCTATTCGTCTCTTCTTTCCGGTTATTCCGGCGGGTACGTTAAAAACCCATCCTCACGCTCAGCATAAAAGATGTCGTCCATAACGGGATAAGCACATAACTTTTTGCGCCGTTTTCGGCGGGAGTGAACCTATGAACATTATCAAACTGTCCTGGCTTAGCGCCTACGCCTTTTCTCTGGCGTTTTGGTCTGCAGCTGTATGGATCGCATTTTAATTTGAATTAAATCACCTCTTTCTGATGCCTCGTAGCTACTACGGGGCATTTTTGTTTACATTAGAAGGTAGCAATCTGTGGTGTAATCAAAACGTTAACGGAATTGTGGTCTATATTTAACATAAACCTTATTATCGCTGAGGTTTAAAGATCATGATTATAAAGGAGGAGCTATGCCGTTAACCCTACGAGAGCAAAGTCAGGAAACATTACAGGCCGACAACCAAACCTATCATTTTTTTAGTCTGCCACGCGCTGCACAACACCTCGGTAATATTGATCGTCTCCCTAAATCCATGAAAGTTTTACTGGAAAATCTTTTGCGCTGGCAAGACGGCGATTCCGTGACGGCAGAAGATATTCGGGCAATTGTTGACTGGCAAAAGACAGCCCACGCCGATCGTGAAATAGCCTATCGTCCGGCGCGCGTATTGATGCAGGATTTTACCGGCGTTCCCGCTGTGGTCGATCAGGCAGCCATGCGTGAAGCGGTTAAACGTCTTGGCGGCGATGTAGCAAAAGTGAACCCGTTATCTCCGGTTGATTTGGTCATTGACCATTCGGTAACCGTTGACCATTTTGGCGATGATGATGCCTTCGAAGAGAACGTTCGGCTGGAGATGGAACGTAACCATGAACGCTATGTCTTTTTACGTTGGGGCCAAAAAGCTTTCGACAAATTCCGCGTTGTGCCGCCGGGCACCGGGATTTGTCACCAGGTTAACCTGGAGTATCTGGGTAAATCCATCTGGCACGAAAATATCGACGGTAAAGAATATGCCTGGCCGGATACCTTAGTTGGCACCGACTCGCATACGACAATGATCAACGCGCTTGGCGTTCTGGGCTGGGGCGTGGGGGGAATTGAGGCTGAAGCCGCAATGCTGGGTCAGCCGGTATCAATGCTGATCCCGGACGTAGTAGGCTTCAAGTTAACCGGCAAGTTGCGGCCCGGTATCACCGCAACAGATTTAGTTCTGACCGTAACGCAAATGCTGCGTAAGCACGGTGTGGTAGGGAAGTTTGTGGAGTTTTATGGCGATGGCCTGGCCGATTTGCCGCTGGCGGATCGCGCAACGATTGCCAACATGGCTCCAGAATACGGCGCAACCTGCGGCTTTTTTCCGATTGACGAAGTTACGCTGAGTTATATGACTTTAACGGGTCGGGAGGCAGAACAGGTGGCGCTGGTTGAAGCCTACGCTAAGCAGCAGGGGATGTGGCGTAATGCGGGCGATGAACCTGTATTTACCAGCACCTTAGCATTAGATATGAATGATGTTGAATCAAGCCTGGCGGGGCCGAAGCGTCCACAAGATCGCGTTTCGCTGGGGGATGTTCCTGCCGCTTTTGATGCCAGCAATGAGCTGGAAGTGAATCAGGCGCAAAAAACCCATAAAACTGTCAATTATACCGATAGTGAAACAGGCTTAAGCCATGCGCTTACTGACGGCGCGGTGGTCATCAGCGCGATAACGTCTTGTACTAACACGTCTAACCCCAGCGTTTTAATGGCGGCCGGTTTGCTGGCGAAGAAAGCGGTCGAGCGGGGCCTTAAGCGTAAGCCGTGGGTCAAAGCGTCGCTGGCTCCCGGATCTAAGGTTGTTTCGGATTACCTTGCTGTGGCGCAGCTAACGCCTTATCTGGATAAACTGGGCTTTAACCTGGTGGGGTATGGCTGTACGACCTGTATCGGTAACTCCGGTCCGCTGCCTGATGAAATTGAATCCTCGATTAAAGAAGGCGATTTAACCGTTGGAGCAGTACTGTCCGGCAATCGTAACTTTGAAGGCCGTATTCATCCCCTGATAAAAACAAACTGGCTGGCTTCGCCGCCGCTGGTGGTGGCGTATGCCCTGGCGGGGAATATGAAGGTTAATCTGCAAACCGATCCCATCGGTAACGATCGTAACGGACAGCCGGTTTATCTTCAGGATATCTGGCCTTCCCCGGAAGAAATCTCAACAGCCGTTCAGCAAGTTACCAGCGACATGTTTCATAAAGAATATGCCGAAGTCTTTGATGGCACGCCGGAATGGCAGCAGATTAAAGTCAGTGAAGCTGCTACCTACGACTGGGATGAAGGCTCAACCTATATCCGTCTTTCTCCCTTCTTTGATGATATGGAAAAACAGCCGAAGCCAGTTCAGGATATTAAGGGCGCGCGCGTACTGGCAATGCTGGGCGATTCCGTTACTACCGACCATATTTCGCCAGCAGGCAGTATTAAAGCGGAAAGTCCAGCCGGGCGTTATTTACTGGCGCATGGTGTTGAGCGCAATGATTTTAACTCCTACGGTTCGCGCCGTGGTAACCATGAAGTTATGATGCGCGGTACGTTTGCCAATATCCGTATCCGTAACGAAATGGTGCCTGGCGTAGAAGGGGGTTATACCAGGCATCATCCTGATGGCGAACAGTTAGCAATCTATGATGCTGCAATGAAATACCAGGATGAGGGGATTCCCCTGGCCGTCATTGCCGGTAAAGAGTACGGTTCAGGCTCAAGTCGTGACTGGGCAGCGAAAGGGCCACGTCTGCAGGGCGTTCGTGTTGTCATTGCCGAATCGTTTGAACGTATTCACCGCTCGAACCTCATTGGTATGGGGATTTTGCCGCTGGAGTTCCCGGTGGGTACGACACGTAAAACGCTGGGATTAACCGGCGAAGAGTTAATCGATGTTGAAAATCTGGAGCAGTTGCAGCCAGGCTGCACGGTTAACGTCACCTTAACGCGGGCTGATGGCAGTAAAGACATGCTTGAAACCCGATGCCGTATAGATACAGGTAATGAACTGACCTATTACCGTAATGATGGCATTTTGCACTATGTGATTCGTAATATGCTCAACGAATAAAAAAGCCGGGGTTCGTTGCAGAACCCCGGCTTTTTTACATCAAGACTTCGGCAGTAAATGTCCCATCTTGGCTGCTTTAGTATCGAGATAGTGCGAATTTTTCGGATTGCGGCCCACAATCAACGGCACACGCTCAACGATATTAATGCCGGCTTCCGATAAGATCTCTACTTTGCGCGGATTATTGGTTAACAACCGGACTTCATTAACCCCAAGCAGTTTAAACATGTCTGCGCAGAGCGTGAAATCGCGTTCGTCAGCGGCGAAACCCAGTTGATGATTGGCTTCAACGGTATCGTAACCTTTATCCTGCAATGCGTAAGCGCGAATTTTATTCAGCAGGCCAATATTGCGACCTTCCTGGCGATGGTAAAGAAGCACACCACGACCTTCTTCAGCAATCGCGTTTAAGGCTGCTTCTAGCTGGAAGCCACAGTCGCAACGCAAACTAAAAAGCGCATCGCCCGTCAGGCACTCCGAATGGACGCGCGCCAAAACCGGATCGTTATCATTAATCTCACCAAAGACCAGCGCGACATGGTCATGGCCGGTTGCCAGTTCTTCAAAACCTACCATCAGGAAATCTCCCCATGGCGTTGGCAGTTTGGCTTCTGCCACCCGTTTAAGCTGCATGTGACTCTCCAGAACCTTCAGCGGATGCACTATCATCATGATAGCGCCGGGCGAGTGTAGCCCGATAAACGTTAATATTGTGCCACAACCCACAGGTAGGCTGGTAATCTGTCAGAGCGATTGTAGTGATAAAGCACAATTATCCAATCTGCAATGGTTATGTTATTCTTTTTTAAGCTAAAGTTATTCGCCTGACGCTAATCTGGCCCTGTAAAAGGAAAATGGATGTATAAGATTTTGCGCCGCACCACGGTAGGGCTGCTGCTGCTTTTGATTATGCCGCTAACCGTGTGGGTTTCTGGCTGGCAATGGCAACCCGGCGAAAGCGGTACGGTATTAAAATTTTTATTTTGGATGACTGAAACCGTCTCCAGCCCGTGGGGGACATTAACCAGTTTGCTTTTAAGCGCGTGGGTAATGTGGTGTCTGCGCTTTCGCTGGAAGCCTGCGATTTTGCTGCTGTTGATTATGAACGTCACTATCCTGACCGGACAGTACACTAAATCTTATATCAAAGATCGGGTTCAGGAACCGCGTCCGTATGTGGTGTGGCTGGAACACAGTCATGATCTGGACGATAAAGCGTTCTATGCGTTAAAGCGCAAACAGCGCAGCCAGAGGGTGGAAACATTGATGGCAGACGATACGCTGTTACCGGCCTGGCTAAAAAGACATTGGGCGCACGAAACCGGCTTTGCATTTCCTTCGGGACATACTATGTTTGCCGCCAGCTGGGCATTACTGATCGCTGGATTACTGTGGCCACGTCGGCATTACAAAACGGTAGCAATAGTGTTCTTGTGGGCCAGCGCCGTAATGGGCAGCCGTCTGTTACTCGGTATGCACTGGCCGCGTGATTTGGTGATGGCGACGGGATTGTCATGGTTGCTGGTGACCATCGCAACCTGGCTGGCGCAGCGTTTCTGCGGGCCGCTTAGCTTGCCTCCTGGTGAGCAAAATGAAGTCGCACAACGCAAGCCTGAATTGTAATTCCACGCGTCGGCTTCATATTTTTGATTGCGCTTGCGTAAAAACGAATCGTCCGGTGCTGCTGGCAGCAGCATTTTTGCAGTAATTTTGGCATAATTATTCCCGATAACCTCACAACAGGATGCACTGTGAAATATTTGCTGATTTTTTTAATGGTTTTGGTCATCTTCATCATTTCCGTCACCTTAGGCGCGCATAACGATCAGGTCATCACCTTTAACTATCTGCTCGCACAGGGCCAATTCCGTATCTCTACCTTACTGGCAGCCTTGTTTGGCGCAGGATTTTTGCTCGGCTGGGCAATTTGCGGTTTGTTCTGGTTACGCGTCCGCGTTTCGTTGGCAAATGCACAGCGCAAAGTAAAACGTATGCAGGCGCAAATTGAACAGGGCAGTACGTCAATGACGACGACATCATCGTCTGCCCGGGAATAATCGTCCATGCTTGAATTGCTGTTTCTGTTGCTTCCAATTGCTGCTGCGTACGGCTGGTATATGGGCCGACGTAGTGCGCAGCAGGGCAAGCAACAGGAAGCGAACCGCTTATCTCGCGAATATGTCACGGGTGTGAACTTCCTGCTGTCCAACCAGCAAGATAAAGCGGTTGATCTGTTTCTGGATATGCTGAAAGAGGACAGCGGCACGGTTGAGGCTCACCTTACGTTAGGTAACTTATTCCGTTCGCGTGGCGAAGTTGATCGTGCCATTCGTATCCATCAGTCATTAATGGAAAGCGCGTCTCTGAGCTACGATCAGCGTTTACTTGCCATTCAGCAGTTAGGGCGCGATTACATGGCTGCCGGTCTTTATGACCGTGCAGAGGACATGTTCAAGCAATTAACTGATGAAACAGATTTTCGTCTCAGCGCATTACAACAGCTATTGCTGATTCACCAGGCTACCAGCGACTGGCAGCAGGCAATAGACGTTGCCGAGCGTTTAGTTAAATTAGGTAAAGATAAACAAAAAGGCGAAATTGCCCATTTTTATTGCGAACTCGCGTTGCAGGCGATGAGCAGCGACGATCTCGATCGCGCCATGAATTTACTGAAAAAGGGCGAAGCCGCCGATCGGCAAAGTGCGCGTATTTCTATCATGATGGGCCGCATCCTGATGGAGAAGGGCGATTATGCCAAAGCCGTTGGACATTTGCAGCGTGTGCTTGATCAGGATAAAGAGTTAGTGAGTGAAACACTCCCTATGCTGGAAACCTGTTTCCAGCGCCTGAACCAGCCGGAAGCCTGGGCTGATTTTCTGCAGCGTTGCGTTGAAGAAAACACCGGGGCTGCGGCCGAGCTTTACATGTCCGAAATACTTGAGCAGCAGCAGGGCCCGGAAGCGGCGCAGCTGTATATCAATCGACAATTACAACGTCATCCCACGATGCGGGTGTTTCATCGCCTGATGGATTTCCACCTGCACGAAGCTGAAGACGGGCGCGCAAAAGAAAGCCTTATGGTATTACGCGATATGGTGGGCGAGCAGATTCGCACCAAACCGCGCTATCGCTGCCAAAAATGTGGCTTCACTGCACATGCGCTTTACTGGCATTGTCCTTCCTGCCGTACCTGGTCCTCTGTAAAACCCATTCGTGGTCTCGACGGACAATAAAGCGGGGGGATTGCAGAGCGAAAGCACGTCGGTATATGTTTTAGTTACAACATACAAATAAAAATACTTATTCCATTGCCAGCATCGAGCAGCTTCTTGTCATACAGGCAAGAACAGCGATTGTGATGATGCAGGGCCGCAGGTAGAATGCTTGCCGTTTGAATCATGCGCCTGCGGGTGCCCACTGCAGAGGAAATGCTATGCCTTCACCCCAAACTGTGACCGCTTCGCCGATTCTGGTGGCGCTCGATTATCACGACCTTAATAGCGCATTACGTTTTGTTGACCAGATCGATCCTCGCAGTTGCCGACTGAAAGTGGGCAAAGAGATGTTCACCTTATTTGGCCCAACGCTGGTAAAAGACCTGCAACAGCGCGGCTTCAATGTATTCCTTGATCTCAAATTTCATGATATTCCAAACACTACCGCGCATGCTGTTGCCGCAGCCGCCGATCTTGGCGTCTGGATGGTGAACGTGCATGCCAGCGGCGGGGCGCGAATGATGAATGCCGCACGTGAAGCGTTAATACCGTTTGGCAAAGATGCCCCGTTGCTTATCGCTGTTACGGTATTAACCAGCATGGATGCCGACGATCTTAAAGGTTTGGGTATTACGCTCACGCCAGCAGAACAGGCGGAGCGGCTGGCAAAATTAACCGCCGAATGTGGACTTAACGGGGTAGTGTGTTCCGCCCATGAAGCCGGACGTTTCAGACAGGCAATAGGACAGGATTTTACGCTAGTCACGCCAGGTATTCGTCCGGCGGGTAGCGATGCCGGCGATCAGCGCCGCATTATGACGCCACAACAGGCGAAACAGGCTGGCGTAGACTATATGGTAATTGGGCGTCCGATCACCCAATCAGCCGATCCGGCCGCTACCCTGCAATCCATTCTGCACAGCCTGGGAGAAGCTTAATGAGTCGCGATAATCCTCTGGTGTATTCGACCGGTGTGGGGCGCATAGAACAGCCGCAGCCTAAAGCCGAACGGCCTAAAGGTGATGGCATCGTTCGCATACAGCGACAGACCAGTGGCCGTAAAGGTAAAGGCGTCTGCCTGATTACTGGTATCGATTTGGATGATGCGGCATTAACCCAGCTTACCGCTGAGCTGAAGAAAAAATGCGGCTGCGGTGGTTCATTAAAAGATGGCGTTATCGAAATCCAGGGTGATAAACGTGATCTGCTCAAAAATCTGCTGGAAGCGAAGGGGATGAAGGTCAAGCTGGCGGGCGGTTAAGGCAATGAATCGGGCTAGTTAGTTAGCCCGATGTACAGGTAGCCGCGTTTAATTAGGCTATTAATGGACCTGATGACCGATAATACCGCCTACCGCTGCACCGCCCACGGTGCCAAGCCCGCTGCCATTAGTCAGAACAGAACCACCAATGGCGCCAGCACCGGCCCCAATAGCCGTATTGCGATCGCGCTTCGACCAGTTTGAACAACCGCTTAACGCGACAATCAACGTGGTAGCAAGAACGGCCGCACTAATTCGTTTCATTGTAATTGTCATAAACTTCTCCTTTAGTGTGCTCACAGAGGCAACACGTTAAGTATAGCGCCGAAATAAATTTCACCCGCTACCGTCATTCTGTTACCCCTCCCTTAAGAGCATTAAACCCAGGCAAACAGGGCCGCTCTATATTTGAAAATATTTTAAACATTCTGTGAAATTTCCGAAGGCAGACAATTCTCAATTCACACCACAATTTTGCTTTCATAGCCAATTCATTCTGCGTTTATAGCTATTTGCTCCATAACCTTTTACCCGCTTGCTCCGCAAACTTTAAGCACGATTGTCAGCCGGAGAAAAGGAATGCTGGAACAGCTTAAACAACAGGTTTTAGAAGCCAACCTGGATTTGCCCAAATATAATTTAGTGACGTTTACCTGGGGAAATGTCAGCGCTATCGATCGCGAGCAAAACCTGCTGGTAATCAAACCGTCGGGTGTGCGTTACGACGTAATGAAGCGGGATGATATGGTAGTGGTTGATCTTGCTACCGGTGAAGTCGTTGAAGGGGACAAACGTCCTTCTTCTGACACGGCAACCCATCGCGCGCTTTACCTTGCCTGGCCAGAAGTTGGCGGTATTGTGCATACACATTCGCGCCACGCCACGATCTGGGCGCAGGCGGGACGCGCAATACCTGCATGGGGAACTACCCATGCGGATGATTTTTATGGCGAAATCCCCTGTACGCGTGCAATGCGCGATCAGGAAATTAAAAGCGAATATGAATGGAATACCGGCGAAGTGATTATTGAGACCTTTGCTCAACGCGAACTCTCTCCCAGTGCTATTCCCGCTGTGCTGGTTAATTCGCACGGACCTTTCGCATGGGGAAAAGACGCACATGCTGCTGTTCACAGCGCTGTAATATTAGAAGAAGTGGCTTATAAGGGTTTATTCAGCCAGCAATTAACCGCCAGCTTGCCGCCGATTCAGCAAACCTTGCTTGATCTCCATTATCTGCGCAAACACGGTGAAAATGCCTGGTATGGACAAAAGTAAATAACCTAAAGGGGTTTTGCGCTGGGTAATCCCGACCCGGAACGACGTGAATTTTTTGGCAAAGCGGTACATACGCTGATCCCGTTCTTCGCTTTTGCCTTAGGCAATACGATTAACCTAGCGGTGGTTGCCGAAACCGGCTTGCTGGGCATTATGCCTGGTGTTGCGGTGAATTATAATTACCGGCATTCCGTTAATCATCACCGATCGCCTTATTGGTGGTGGTGATGGAACCGCAGGTATCGCCGCGTCCAGTACCGCAGGTACTGCCGTCGCCACGCCGGTATTAATTGCTGAAATGCTGCCCCAGTTTAAACCGGTTACACCTGCCGCAACTGCACTTGTTGCGACTTCAGTTATTGTCACTTCCGTCCTGGTACCGATTATCACCGCTGTTTATTCAAAACGCGTTAAGCGTTCGCAGATTGCGATAAGTCAACGCGCGGCCATTAAGTAACCCTCCTAATCAATCCCTGATAGACGTGTCGGGGATACCTCTGGATTTCGTGTTATAAATCAATCTCTCATTTGGTCTGGCCTCGCTCTGCATTACGCTGATGTAGCGTAAAAAACGCATCTAATAAACAGAGGATGAGACTATGACAGTAATTAACCAAGCAACTTGCAGATTGTTTACCGAAGTCGGACATACCACACAGTTGGTGGCTTATTACGAGGAAGGACGCCGCACCATGTGGATGATGTTGCGGGCGCAACCGCGTCCCAGCTTCAATCATGAATTGATCGAGGAAATCATGAACCTGAGTTACGCCGCTCAGCGTTCGGGCTTGCCGATTGATTTCTGGGTAACTGGCTCGCTGGTGCCGCAGATGTTTAATGCGGGCGGTGATTTACGCTTTTTTGTCGAGTGCATTCGCAATAATCGTCGCGAGGCTTTACGTGCTTATGCCCGCGCCTGTGTGGATTGCATTCACTCAGCAGCGCGTGGGTTCGATACCGGTGCGGTAACGTTAGCAATGATTGAAGGCAGTGCATTAGGCGGTGGATTTGAAGCCGCACTGGCACACCATTTTATCCTGGCGCAAAACAATGCACGCATGGGCTTCCCTGAAATCGCCTTTAACCTGTTTCCGGGCATGGGCGGATATTCGTTGGTGGCTCGTCGTGCAGGTATGAAACTGGCGGAAGAGCTAATCTGTGAAGGGGAATCACACAGCGCCGAATGGTTCGAAACGCGCGGCCTGGTCGACAAAGTGTTCCAGCCGGGCGAGAGTTATCGCGCCACGCGTACGTTCATTGACACCCTCCGCCCTAAACTGAATGGCGTGCGGGCAATGCTCAAAGCGCGTCAGCGCGTACTGCAACTGTCGCGCGCTGAGCTAATGGACATCACTGAAGATTGGGTTGATTTTGCTTTCACCATTGAACCAAAAGATATTGCTTATATGGAACGTCTGGTGCAATTACAAAACCGCCATAGCGCTTCGTTGCGTAAAGCGGGATAGTAATATAAGCCAGCGTTAAACGCGGGCAGGATGCTTAGCCAGCCAATGCCCAAACTGCTCTGCGGGCATTGGTTTTGCATAGTAGTAACCCTGGCGTCCATCAACTCCGCTATTGAGAACAAATTTTTCTTCAGCTTCAGTTTCAATGCCTTCAGCAATCACCTGCAAATCAAGTGCCTTGGCTACGGCAAAAATCGCACGAACCAGCGACTGTGAAACCGGTTGTTGATTAATATTACGAATAAAGCTCTGATCGAGCTTAATAGCGTTGATTGGCATACGGGCTAACTGTGACAGCGACGAATAACCCGTACCAAAATCGTCAAGATGAACCTGAGCACCCAGCGCCTGAAACTGTTTCATTAGCGTCAGGGCTTCGGCTTCATTCTCAATCAGGCAGCTTTCGGTCAGCTCAATATCGATTGGGCAATCGCTCAGTCCGGCGTCGGTTAAGGCTTGTTTCAGATCACAATAAATACTTTTATCGAGCAGCTGACGCGCCGAAACATTTACCGCCACGCGCAGGTCAATATCCTGCTGACGCCAGGTAAGCACCTGTTGCAGGACGTTGAGCATAACCCAGCGCCCCAGCGGGACGATCAATCCGGACTCTTCCGCGTATGGAATAAATTCTGCGGGAGACACCATGCCACGCTCCGGCGAGTTCCAGCGCACTAACGCTTCTGCGCTGCGCACTTCGCCATCGCTGTCGATTTTTGGCTGGTAAAATACGATTAAATGATCAAGCACAAGCGCTTTGCGTAAGTTGGTGTCCAGCCATAAATATTCAAACACGCGCTGATTCATCTCAGCGGTGAACACACAAAATTTACCGCGACCGTTCTCTTTGGCGTGGTACATCGCCGTATCGGCATTACGGATCAGGCTTTCGCGATCTTCACCGTGCAGCGGGGCGAGGGCAATACCAATGGAACAGCCGCTATACACTTCGATCAGCCCAATGCGGAATGGCTGGTGCAGGCGATCCAGAATGCGGGATGACATCGCTTCCAGAGAAGCCTGGCTGGTATGTTCTGCCAGCACCACAAACTCATCTCCACCCAGCCGTCCTAGCGTTTGATCTTTATCCAGGCAGCTTAAAATCGCCAGCGACACGGCTTGTAACAGCTGATCGCCAAACATGTGCCCATAGGCGTCGTTAACTTTCTTAAAGTTATCCAGATCGAGGTACACGACACCCGTTTCATCGTCACCTGCCTGTTCCAGTGCCTGGCTCATCCGTTGCTGAATAGCATTGCGATTAGGTAGGCCCGTTACCGTATCGGTGTTTGCCAGCACCCGCAGGCGTTCCTGAGCGCGCCTTTCCTCTGTTATGTCCATTCCTGAACAGATGAGAAAAATTTCATTTTTCCCGCTACCGCTGTGCACGAACTTATTACGAAACAGAAACAATCGCTGGCCCTTTTTGGTTTTAATCCAGCGTTCTACTTCATAAGAGTTGCCATCACGAAAGAAACCGGCAATGTTGCGACGCGAAGCCGCAGCTTCCTGTTTACTCATAAAAAGCTGAAAAACGTTGCGCCCGATGACTTCATGCTCATGCAGGCCGGTATATTCTTCACTCAGGCGGTTAAATCGTTGAATATTGCCGCGTTGATCGAGAATAACGATGACCGAATTGGCTTCTGAAACCACCTGCTCAGCAAAAGAGAGACCCTGCGTTAAATCACGCGCCACGGCAGTAGTATCGCCCCAGGCCGACGCTGTACCGCCCCAGCTTGATTGGTTCACCTTACGACCAACGAAATGCATTGGCACGGGTACGCCATGCAGCGGTAGCGTCAGGTTAATACTGGAGGTGATAACCGGCATGCTGCGCAATAAACTGGCCTGACCCGGCGTTAACGGCAGGGCAATATGGGTAGTTGATGATTCATCTTCAGCAAAATGCAACGCATCACTGTCCGTGGTGAGACGCCAATGAGGGCTGGTTGTACCAAATAAGGTATACAACAAGGTTTGCCCTTGTTCATCGGTCATGAAACTTCCTCCCGGGGAGTGCTTAGTCAGTGTTATCTCATTATTTTAGCAACAGTATTCATCATCAGATGTCAGTACAAGATACAAATCTAATATATTTTTTTGTCCAGCTATAAATGGCACAAAAAAGCCCCGTCAGCGCGGGGCGATAAGAAGTATTTAACAGGGGCATTTTCCCAGTTTGCCAGCCTGGCTGGGAAAACGCGCGTCCAGACAATATCGATGAAATTCGCGTTCCGTCATCGGTGTCTGGTTCGCATGATGACAGCGCATATGCTGTAAATATTTTTGATAATCCTGTTCGCCGACCATTAAGCGAAAGCTTTGCTGTAAGCCTCGCCACAACCTACGCCAGCTAAAACACGTTGCCGCCGGTGCTGACAACATCAGGCAGCGTTCGATACGCCAGACGCCTTGCGGGCGTAACGCGCGATGAATAGCATCAGACATGACGCACCTCCTTACGAAGCGACGGTTCGGATTCATGTGTTGTTGGAACGTTGCTGTGCAACGCACGACGGATAACAAATATCGCTGCAATCAACATGGTGACAGCAACCAGCATAAAGAAGCCGCACAGCGCCGCGTTGATTTGATTGCTGAACACAATGGTTTGCATATCTGCAATGCTTTTCGCTGGGGCAATAATTACCCCTTCATCCAGCCCTTTGCGGAACTTGTTGACCTGTGCAAGGAAACCAATGGCGGGATTCTCGTGGAAGATTTTCTGCCAGCCAGCGGCCATTGAGGTAATAAACAGCCAAATCGTGGGCAGAATCGTTACCCAGGCGTAACGCTGTTTTTTCATCTTGAACAACACAACTGTACCCAGTATCAATGCCATTGAAGCCAGCATCTGATTGCCGATACCGAACAGCGGCCATAAAGTGTTAATGCCGCCAAGCGGATCAACGACGCCCTGATAGACGAAGAAACCCCAGCCAGCAACCGCCACAGTCGTACCGGCCATACTGCCCAGCCATGATCGGTTATTCGCCATGGATGGTACCACAGTGCCTACAAGATCCTGCACCATAAAACGGCAGGCACGCGTGCCCGCGTCAACCGCAGTCAGAATAAACAACGCCTCGAACAGAATGGCGAAGTGATACCAGAACGCCATCATCACGCGGCTGTTGAATATGTCGGTGATGATGTGCGCCATGCCGACGGCGAAGGTCGGCGCGCCACCAGCACGGGAAAGAATTGAATTTTCGCCAACGTCGCGGGCGATGCCACTGAGCACTTCCGGCGTGACGACAAAGCCCCAGCCGTTAATAATCTGCGAGGCGCTCTCCACCGTAGTGCCAATCAACGCCGCCGGGGAGTTCATGGCAAAATACACGCCAGGGTCCAGTACCGAGGCGCAGATTAACGCCATAATCGCCACAAACGACTCCATCAGCATGGCACCGTAGCCGATAAAACGCATATGGCTTTCGCGTTCGACCAGCTTCGGCGTAGTGCCGCTGGACACCAGCGCATGAAACCCGGAAATGGCACCACAGGCAATAGTAATAAACAGGAACGGGAACAGTGAGCCAGAGAAGACCGGGCCGGTACCATCAATAAACCGCGTCACCGCAGGCATTTTCATTTCAGGCATGGCGAAAATAATACCCACCGCCAGCCCAGCGATCACGCCGATTTTCAGGAAGGTTGAAAGATAGTCGCGCGGCGCCAGCAACAGCCAAACCGGCAGTACTGAAGCAATAAAGCCGTAAATCACCAGCACCCAGGTCAGCGATGTGCCTTTCAGGGTAAAGAACGGTCCCCAGAAAGGATGTTGCGCCACGTCGCCACCATAAATGATGGCGGCCATCATCAGCACGAAGCCAATTAATGACACTTCAGCAATTTTTCCCGGACGGATGAAGCGCATATAAACGCCCATCAGCAGGGCGATCGGGATAGTCGCAGCAATGGTGAACAGGCCCCAGGGACTGTTTGCCAGTGCTTTGACCACAACCAGAGCCAGTGCAGAGAGAATGATGATCATCACGCCAAGCGCACCCAGCATAGTAATCACGCCAGCAAAGGCCCCCAGTTCCTGACGCGCCATTTCACCCAGCGAACGTCCGTCGCGGCGGGTGGAAATGAACAGAATCAGAAAATCCTGCACCGCTCCGGCCATCATTACGCCAACCAGAATCCAGATAGTGCCAGGCAGAAAGCCCATTTGTGCCGCCAGAATCGGCCCAACCAGCGGGCCTGCGCCCGCAATAGCCGCAAAGTGGTGGCCAAACAGCACCCATTTATTGGTGGGAACATAATCCAGACCGTCATTAAGACGCTCAGCTGGCGTGCGACGGCGATCGTCCAGCTCAAAAATATTACGGGCAATAAACAGACTGTAGAAGCGATAGGCGATGCTGTAACAGGCAACAGAGGCGATAACCAGCCATACCGCGTTAACGTGTTCACCACGGCTTAATGCAAGCATGGCGAAAGCGCCCGCACCTATTAACGCCACCGCTAACCAGACGATGCTGGTTTTGACGTTTTTCATAACTGACTCCTTGTAGAGATCGAGAGAGAAGCGATCGAAAGCAACGAGTCAAAGGTAATGTAATGGAATGTAAGTGGAAGTTAATCGATGGGGAAGTGTGAGGCGAAGAACAAATTTAACATTTATGCTAACTTTTTCGCAGCCAGGAGAAGAGCGGGACAACCTGAGTTGCCCCGCAGACTTGCCTGCTTATACGGCTGGACGCGCGACGACGCTGCGCGTTTCCATACGCACTTCGGCGATGGTCACATCAATAACATCGGTTACGCGGAAGGCCACTTCGCCTTTGATCTGCACGGTGCCGTTTTCCTGGCTGCACACCAGTTCGTCACGCACCGCGTGAATGAACGGGGCAGGGATAAATGCAACCGCGCCAAATTCAAGCAAACGAACGCGCATACCGCCACGCGACACGTCGATAATCTCAGCGCTGAATTTACGATCGCTACCGGCAAAAGGCGCCAGATAGCGTGCATACAGCCAGTCACCTACATCGCGCTCGGCCATACGATTCAGACGGCGACGCTCGCTCATGGTGACGGTCAGCGCATCATCAGGACGGGCAATCTCATCACCACGAATAATTGCTTTCAGCAGGCGATGGTTGATCATATCGCCAAATTTACGAATCGGCGAAGTCCAGGTAGCGTACGCCTCGAGTCCCAAACCAAAGTGCGGACCTGGCTCGGTACTGATTTCGGCAAAAGTCTGGAAGCGACGAATACGGCTGTCGAGGAACTGGGTTGGCTGAGCGTCAAGCTCACGACGCAGCACGCGGAACCCTTCCAGCGTGGTGATCGCTTCTGCGTCCACGGTAATACCGTGGGTTGCCAGCACGGCAGCAGCCTGCTCGGCATTGGTAGTGTCAAAGCCAAGGTGGACGTTGTAAATACCAAAGCCAAGCCGTTCGCGCAGCACACTGGCAGCACAGACGTTAGCCAGGATCATCGCTTCTTCAACAATGCGGTTAGCAATGCGGCGTGGCTCAGCGATAATTTCTAATACTTCGCCTTTTTCACCCAGCAGGAAGCGGTAATCCGGGCGATCTTTGAACACTAATGCATGAGTCTGTCGCCATTCACTCCGTGCCAGACAGAGGCGATGCAGCCTGCGAATTTGGTCAGCAATCGCGTCGCTTTCCGGTTTCCATTCGCCGCTGTTTTCCAGCCAGTCAGAAACCTCGTCGTAGACCAGCCTGGCTTTTGACTCAATCCAGGCGGCGAAAAATGCCAGATCATCACCCAGGCTGCCATCTTTTGCCACGGTTACGCGACACGCCAGCGCTGGACGACGCACATGCGGACGCAGCGAACAAACGTCATCAGACAATTCGCGTGGCAGCATGGGAATATTAAAGCCCGGCAGATAGTTAGTGAATGCACGTTGCGCCGCCAGTTTATCCAGCTCGCTGCCTTCCGGCACGTAGGCGGTAGGATCGGCGATCGCAATGGTCAGGCGTAATGCGCCATCGGCCATTTCTTCGACATACAGCGCATCATCCATATCTTCGGTGCTGGCGCTGTCGATGGTGACGAAATCCAGCGCGGTCAGATCTTCACGCGATAGATTCTCCTCCAGCATGTCGCCAAAACTGACGTCAGGCGCTTCACGTTCAAGATTATGACGCGACAGCGTTACCCACCAGGGCGCAAGATGATCGTCAGCGGTAACAATGAATTCCGTCAGTTCAGCATAGAAGCTGCGATCGCCTTTCAGCGGATGGCGGCGCATCTCAGCCACGGCCCAGTCGCCAGCCTGAAAGTCATGCGTCACGCCGCGCGCTGGACGGCATTGGATAGCCTCTTTCAACAGCGGATGATCCGGGACAATAGAAAGGCGATCGTCTTTCTTCTGCACGCGACCAACAAAGCGGCTCAGAAACGGCTCAACCAGCGTTTCTGGCTCTGCGCTTTCCCGGTCTTTGTCGCTGTGGATAATGGCGACAATACGGTCACCGTGCATCACTTTCTTCATCTGCGGAGGCGGAATGAAGTAGCTTTTCTGCGCATCAACTTCGAGGAAGCCGAAGCCTTTTTCGGTGCCTTTTACCACACCTTCGGCGCGAGGCGTTTGCGAGTGGAGCTTCTCTTTGAGCTGCGCGAGCAGCGGGTTATCCTGGAACATAATTTTTTTAGTTTCGTGGCCTAAGAGCGGCTGACAGTTTTACGCGAATCGACGCCGCGCGGCAAGGCAAAAAGCCGGTTAGACCGGCTTTTTAACAAGAGTATAACAAGGTTTTTAGGCAATACGTTGATCGGGCAAAGCCTGGGTCGGTTCCAGCCTGACAGGTACTGATTTCGAGGTTGGCGTACCGCTGTCGTCACCAAAGCTGTTCAGCGGAACCAGCGGGTTGGTTTCAGGATAATAAGCCGCGAGATTACCGCGCGGAATATTGTACGGAACCAGCCTGAAGCCGCTGACACAGCGGGTTATACCATCATTCCACAGCGTTTCAATATCAACCCGCTGCCCCTCACTAAACCCTAGCGCTGCCATGTCATCCGGATTGATAAACACCACTTCACGTTGACCGTAAACGCCGCGATAGCGATCGTCGAGCCCGTAAATAGTGGTGTTATATTGGTCATGCGAGCGCAGGGTTTGCAGAGTAAATGGCACCTCGGTATCCAGGTCTGGAAATAACGAGGTTGGCAGCGAAGCAGCGCTAAACTCCGCTTTTTCCGAAGGCGTGTTAAAACGCAGCTCAGCCGCCGCATTGCCGAGATAGAAGCCGCCTGGCTGGTCGCATTTCTCATTAAAGTTGGCGAAACCGGGAAGAGTGGCAGCAATATGATCGCGGATCAGATTGTAGTCAGCAGCCAGATCCCGCCATTTGACTTTATCGTCACCCAAAACAGCATGGGCAATTCCTGCCACAATCGCGGTTTCTGAGCGCTGCGTCTCTGCCAGAGGAATACCAATACCTTCTGAGGCGTGGACCATGCTGAAGGAGTCCTCGACGGTAATAAACTGGTTTCCTGTCGCCTGTTCATCACGCTCAGTGCGGCCCAGAGTGGGCAGAATTAAACTTTCCTGACCCGGCACCAGATGACTACGGTTCAGTTTGGTACTGATATGCACGGTTAAACCACAACGCGATAATGCCGTTTCGGTACGCGGTGAGTCCGGCGCGGCCGCCGCGAGATTGCCGCCAAGCGCAATCAGCACGTTAACCTCATTGCGTAGCATGGCGTTTAAAGCTTCAACGGTGTTATGGCCGGGCGCCCGCGGAGGCTCAAAACCGAAATGCGTACCCAGCGCATCAAGGAACGCTTTGCCAGGTTTCTCATCGATCCCCATAGTACGGTTGCCCTGTACATTACTGTGACCGCGAACCGGACACAGGCCAGCCCCTTTCTTGCCCAGTTGACCAAACAGCAGCTGCAGGTTAACGATTTCACGCACCGTATCGACCGAATGTTTGTGCTGAGTAATGCCCATGGCCCAGGTACAAATTACTCGGTCGGCGCTTTGGTAGATAGCGGCAGCTTCGCGGATTTGCGCTTCACTCAAACCAGATTGCGCCACGATATGCGCCCAGTCGGTGGTATCTACCGCATCAAGATAAGCGTCCACGCCCTGCGTTTTTGCATTCAGAAAAGCCTGGTCAAACAGCCCGCTTTCACCCGCCGCCAGTCGGGCGCGATGGGTTTCCAGCAGCGTTTTCACCATGCCGCGGATCGCCGCCATATCCCCGCCCAGATTCGGCTGGTAATAGGCCGAGCTGATGGTGCCCGCCATTGATGTGACAATTTCCAGAGGTTTCTGCGGATCGGCAAAACGTTCAAGGCCACGCTCGCGCAGGGTATTAAACGTGACAATTTTTGCCCCGTGATCGGCGGCATGGCGCAAGCTATGCAGCATACGCGGATGATTAGTGCCGGGATTCTGACCAAAGACGAAAATCGCGTCGGCATGATCAAAATCGTCCAGACGAATAGTGCCTTTGCCTACGCCAATACTGCGCTTCAGGCCGGTGCCGCTGGCTTCGTGACACATGTTTGAACAGTCAGGAAAATTATTGGTGCCCAGCAGACGACCAAACAGTTGATACAGCCAGGAGGCTTCATTACTGGCGCGTCCGGAAGTATACAGCTCTATCTGGTCAGGATTATCCATCGCTTTGATGTGACGCGCGATCAGCGCAAAGGCGTCGTCCCAGCTAACAGGTTCGTAGTGATCGCTTTTGGCGTTATAGCGCA
Organism: Mixta mediterraneensis; assembly: GCF_014946725.1. Taxonomy (GTDB): domain Bacteria; phylum Pseudomonadota; class Gammaproteobacteria; order Enterobacterales; family Enterobacteriaceae; genus Pantoea; species Pantoea mediterraneensis. The sequence goes on along the minus strand of NZ_JACFXY010000002.1, from coordinate 418,388 downwards.
GCGGCTGGGTTAAACGTCCTTGATATTCAAGAAAATAATCGCTTTGCGCATACAGCGTGGTCACGCTGTGCTTAGCGAAAAATTCACCATCAACCACACGACGCGTCGCTTCCCAGGTCACGGCTTTTGCCCCGTTCTCACAGAAGCTGAAGGTACTTTTATTGTCATCACCCCATGCACAGCCTGGACAATCAAAACCGCGTGCTTTGTTCATGCGCAGCAGGTTACGCATATTTTTCAGTGCAGCTTTGCTGTCAAAGACGAAACGCGTGGTGGCTTCCAGTGAACCCCAACCGCCCGCAGCCGCGCGGTAAGGTTTGATTTTGCGTTTAAATTTCATAGTGCAGGCTTATATATTGTAGGAAGTTTGTTATTGGGATATGGCTTAATAGTAAAGGGAAGTGTGCAGCTCGCAGGAAAAGTTGTCTAATTGATTGACTTAATGGTGTGATAGTTGCTGTTTATCGTGCATGGGATTCAAATGTGATAGTGGTCAAATTTTACGGGTGATTAACCCGGCGATGACGGGTGAACTTTCAACATCGCGCTAATACTGTTTTTTCACCACAGAAAAGGGCGCGACACCATGAAACAGCTCACCAGCCAGATTCATGCTTTTGGCAAAGCGTTGATGATGCCAATCTCTGTCATTGCCGCTGCGGGGATATTTCTCGGCCTGGCCGCGGCGATGCAGAACCCGGCGATCACCGGCGATGCGTTTGCACAGATGCAGGTGCCACAGTTAATCATTGGCTTTATTCGCAAAGTGGCTGGCGCGCTGTTTGCCAATTTGCCGGTATTTTTTGCAGTTGCCAGCGCCATCGGGTTAGCTAAGGCAGAAAAACCCACCGCCGCTTTTGCTGCGGTGATTGGTTATCTGGCCATGAACGTGGGTATCAATGCCACTCTGGCGGCAAAAGGCCTAACCGCTGCTACCACTACGCCGGACGCGCTACAGCAGGCAGGCATGGATCAAACCACGGCAATGATGACGTCGGCTGAGTATATCGAGATGCTTGGCGTTTTTACGTACAACATGAGCGTTCTCGGCGGGGTGATTGCGGGTCTTTTCACCGTCGCGCTGCACAATCGTTTTTATACCCAACAATTACCGACGGCGATCAGCTTCTTTGGCGGCCGTCGCTTCGTGCCGATTGTGACCGTTGTCTGTCTGCCGTTGATTGGAGTATTACTGGCGCTAATCTGGCCAACAATTGGGGAAGGTATTGCCTGGATCGGGCAGATGATTGGCAAAAGCGGTCAATACGGCGCGTTCTTACTCGGCGCCTTCGAGCGCATCTTAATTCCCACCGGTTTGCACCATATTCTGAATGAAACGGTGCGTTTCACCCCGATTGGCGGCATGGCAACGGTCGATGGACAAAGTATTGTCGGCGCGCTCAATATCTTTAATACCTCATTAACCAATCCAGGCATGATCCCGGATAACACCCTGCGCGCTGCCACACAATTTCTGGCACAAGGCAAGATTCCTGTGATGATGTTTGGTTTACCGGCGGCAGCGCTGGCGATTTATCACACCGCGCGACCGGAACATAAACAGCGCGTCAAAGCGCTGGTGATGGCAGGCGCATTAACTTCGTTTACCACAGGCATCACCGAACCGCTGGAGTTCTGCTTCATCTTCGTCTCACCGGTACTCTATTTATTACATGCTTTTCTGACGGGCCTGTCGTTTATGTTGATGTCGATGCTGCATCTGATGATCGGCAACGTGCAGGGTGGCGCAATCGACTTGATCGTGTTTGGTATTCTCGGCGGCAGCAAAACCCACTGGTGGTGGACACTGGTGCTCGGGGGCCTGTATGCGCCGCTCTATTATTACGCTTTCCGTTTTGTTATTACCCGCATGAACGTCGAAACGCCGGGACGCGAATCCGGGGATGAAAAGCCACAGGCGGTTGCCGCCGATGAACGGACGCAGGTAATCATCAGCGGGTTAGGCGGGCAGGCTAATATTGAGGATGTTGACTGCTGCTTTACCCGCTTACGCGTGCGCGTCAAAGACATGAAAGAAGTAGTCGATCAAACCTTAATGAGCACAGGCGCTAATGGCGTTAATCGCGTCAGTGATAATGATGTGCAGGTAATTTATGGCCCGCAGGTAGAAAAAATTGCCAATGAAGTCAAAACAGCGTTAGGCGTAGCGTAAAGCGAAAAGGTAAACATCGAACATCCTTTATTTATTGTGATGATTAAAATGCCCTGTTTAATAACGGCTGGAAAATTAAGCGCCCGGTAATATTCAGATAAGTCGGAGGGTGAGCTGTTCATGTAGCATATTAATCGCCTTTTCAGGTATGCTGAGTATATTCAGCGCTAAGCGCCCATTGTTTTTCTGAATAAATGCCAGGAGGTCAGATGAATAATGTCATACTGAGTATGCTCGCTAAGATTTCAAAGATGGACGCTCAGGCAAAACAGCTAGCCGCTCGGGTAGAAGCGCAATCGTTAATGATGAGTGCGTTGCTTTTTACCATCGGTCAAAGCGGTGGAATTAATGAACTCATTGGCAGTGTGAATAAAGCAATCAACTCCGTGCGAGTTGATCTAAACGATCCTTGCCAGGCTGAAACAGAATTACTGCTGCAAGAGTTCGAGGATATGGTTAAAGTTTCTCAACTTATTGCCCGCGAGAATGACGTTTTGAATACAGGTGATGCAGGTCCATTTGAAACAAAAACCACTTGATAGTCGCCCCTTCGTTTAGGATTGTACCTTTCCTTAACGCAGGAAAAACAACCGCCTGACAGGCGGTTGTTTTTCACTTTATGCGGCCATTTTTTGACAAGCTTCTGCACAATGCAGACAGGCTTTAGAACATTTCTGGCAATGATCATGCTGATGTTTCCCACACTCTTCACCACATTGCCGACATATATCGGCACAAATCGCGCATAAGTCTTTCGCTGACTGACTATCCAGCGCCATAAATTGCGCGCTCAGGCGACATATATTGGCGCACTGCATATCCAGACGGATACAGTCGCGCATCATTTCCAGATCTTCTTCTTTCAGACAAGAGGCTGCACAGTTATCACAGGCAGCGGCACACAAATAGCAGGCTTCAATACAATTGCGATATTGTTCAGGCATAACGCCTCCTTATTTAGATACTGTTTAAGCCTGGAAGCGACAGTTGCTTTATGCAAATAATTAATGCATTAAAAACTTTTACTGCATATGAATTATGAGTAATAACCAGGCTCAGGCTATTAATAAAAAGGGCTGCAAGCACCGCAGCCCTGAAAGAATGAATTAATGTGCAGGAAGCGCATAGGCCATCAGAGAATCACCCGAGCGGGTACCCAGCCCGCCGTGACCACCGGCGGCGATAACGACATATTGCCGCCCATCTTCCCCCATGTAAGTCATTGGCGTAGCCTGTCCGCCAGCCGGTAAACGGGTGCGCCACAGTTCTCGTCCGCTGGTTTCGTCATACGCGCGCAGGTAATCATCGGCGGTTGCGCCCCTGAAAATCAGCCCGCCTTGCGTAATGACGTTGCCACCCATCATAAAGATACCGGTAGGCAGCGGTGCGTTGGTATGGGTACCAAAAATATTCATGTCGCGCGTGGTGCCAGCCGGACGCTCCCAAATCACTTTGCGACTGGTCAGATCGATAGCGTAAATTTTGCCCCATGGCGGCATGCTACACGGCGCGCCTAATACGCCAAGCCACGGTTTGACTACCGCTGCCCAAGGGGTGCCATATTGCGGACCTACCGCAAACTCTTTTGGTTTTGGATAGGGTTGCCCGCTGGCCCAGCCAGCCCATTTCTGCATCAGCCCTTGCTTGATGGCTTCATCGCTTTTCATCACTTGCATGGTGAAAGGAATATAGCTGGTATTGGCGATCATCACGTTATGGCGTGGATCGACTGACGCACCATACCAGTCCATCACGCCATCAAAGGCGGGGTAAGCAATGGACGTTCCGGCTGCTGGCGGCGTGAAATTGCCTTGATAGCGATAACGATGGAACTGAATGCGGCACAACAGCTGATCAAAAGGCGTCGCGCCCCAGGTCTCGCTGGCTTTTAACACCGGAGGGCCAAGATCCGGCATTCCAACGGAATCCGGTTGGGTGGGCGAAAGACGCTCACCGGGTAGCGAAGGCGATGACGGCACCGGTTTTTCATTTACCTGCGCCAGCGGCTTACCGGTACGGCGATCCAGCATAAAAATCTGTCCCATTTTAGTCGTTTGCACCAGCGCAGGAATAGTGCTGCCATTCGATGAGGGCAAATCTACTAAGGTTGGGCCGATCGGCAAGTCAAAGTCCCAGACCCCTTGATGCACCGTCTGGAAATGCCACTTTTCTTCACCGCTGTGAATATCGAGCGCCACAATCGCGCTGGAATATTTCTCGTCGAAAGGACGTCTGCCGGCACCGTAATAGTCTGGCGTTGCATTGCCTAGCGGGATATAGATCAAACCCAGCTTCGCATCGGCAGTGTAAGTTCCCCAGCCATTTGGGGTTCCGCGCGTATAGGTTTCACCCGGCTTTAATGGCGCATTGGCTGGATTTCTACCCATATCCCATTCCCAGCTCAGTTTACCGGTTTTTTCATCATAAGCACGGATCACGCCCGACGGTTCCCCGGTGGTTTGGTTATCGTAAATCCAGCCTCCTAACACAATGCGTCCATCCATCAACATAGGCTGCGAAGTGATGTAGTGGAAACCAGGTGGCACGTCGCCCATATGGTCGGTCAGGCTGACATAACCATGATCGCCAAAGGACTCACAAGGTTTACCGGTACGGGCATTCAGCGCCACCATGCGCGCATCCGCCGTGGTAGTGATAATTTTTTCCGGGCAGGTAGCGTCACTTTCAACCTGACTCCACGCTACGCCACGACAGGCAAGGTATTCATTGGCCGAGGTGTTTGCTTTCGGTTCAAACTTCCAGCGCTGTTTTCCGCTGGTCGCATCCAATGCAATCACGGCACGGTGGGGCGTACAGATATACAGGCTATTGCCGACTTTGATCGGAGTGACTTCAAAACTGAATTCGCGTCCGGCTTTGTCTTCACCTTTACGCATAACATCACCCGTGTCATAACGCCACGCGGGTTTCAGCTTACTGACGTTTTGCGGCGTGATTTGCGTTAGCGGTGAGAATCGTTGTCCGGCGGCCGTGCGGCCATAATGCTTCCAGTCATTATCATTATCGGGTGTGGCGCTGTTTTGCCCGGTTTGCGTAGCGGGGAAGGGCTGATGATGAACGAAGCGCGCGTCAGTGACCTGCCAGCCGCTATACAGAATGCCAACGATAGCGAGGAGATAAATAAACCCGGCACCCAGAGTTGCACGGCGTTGCGCAGGCACGGCGACAACAGGACGCACCACCCAGGGCATACACAACCAGATGCCAAGGATTGCCAGTGCAAGCAGACGAGGCAGCAGCTGCCAGCCATCTAGTCCCACTTCGGCTAATGACCAAATCACCACGATCAGGAAGGTGAGCAGATAAAGCCAAATGCCAGCCAGCCGCCGAGTATCAGATAAGCCAGTCCAGACAGGCTAACCAGAATACCGCTAAGCGTTGGCCATAAACGAACCCATGTTGATATCACTGTGCGTCCCTCTGTAAATGATTGTCAAACAAGCGTATAAAAAACTGACAATTTGCAGCCGAAAACCGGAAACCCCCGGCTTTTTTGGCAAAATACCCTTGTTTTTCAGATAAAAGAGGTGAGTAATTTATTGTCTCTGAAAATTTCTAAGGACGCTCAGAGCAGGCCAGCTACAGGGACGGTCGAATAAAGCAGAGCAGGATGAAAAAACGCCAGCAGTCTTGCTGTTGGCGCTTATTTAATTCAGGTAACGTTACGCTTCTGATGTTTCGCGCTGAGGCGCTTTGCGCACGGGGGTCTCACCGGCAACAAAGTATTTCGCCGTGCTGCGCGGCAGCGGCTGGCGACCGCGAATGCGGTCAGCAATCTTTTCGCCTATCATAATGGTGGTGGCGTTCAGGTTACCGGTAATGATGAGCGGCATAATTGACGCATCGACCACACGCAGCGCTTCCAGTCCATGAACGCGCCCCTCACCGTCCACTACGGCCATACTGTCGCTGCCCATTTTGCACGTGCCGCATGGATGGTAAGCCGTTTCGCCATGGTTACGCACAAACTCATCCAGTTGTTCATCGGTCTGGCAATCCAGACCCGGACTGATTTCGCGGCCTCGATAGTTATCCAGCGCAGGCTGCTGAATAATTTCACGGGTGATGCGAATCGCATCGCGGAATTCATGCCAGTCCTGTTCAGACGCCATATAGTTGAACAAAATCGACGGATGCTGTCGCGGATCGCGCGATTTTAAACGCACATGGCCGCGACTTGGCGAACGCATCGAGCCCACATGGCACTGAAAACCGTGCGCATCGACCGCGTTCGAACCATTGTAATTAATGGCAACCGGCAGGAAGTGGTACTGGATATTCGGCCAGGCGAACTCTTCACGACTACGAATAAACCCACCCGCTTCGAACTGATTGCTCGCGCCGACACCACTGCCGTTAAACATCCATTCAGCACCGATTTTCGGCTGGTTCCACCATTTTAATGCCGGATAGAGCGAAACCGGTTCTTTACATTCGTACTGCAAGTACATCTCCAGATGGTCCTGCAGATTCTCGCCGACGCCAGGAAGAGCATGCACCAGCGGAATAGCAAACTGCTTCAGCAAATTAGCCGGGCCAACACCTGAACGCTGTAAAATTTGCGGCGAAGCGATGGCACCCGCACATAACAGTATTTCACGGCGCGCATAGGCTTGTTGCGCGGTATGGCTGTCGCCAACCAGATACTCTACGCCTGTGGCACGTTTGCCTTCGAACAGAATACGGTCGGTGGTGGCGTGGGTAATAATCTTCAGGTTAGTACGGCCTTTGGCCTGATCGAGATACCCGCGCGCGGTGCTGGAACGACGGCCCTGGGGCGTCACAGTACGGTCCATTGGACCAAAGCCTTCCTGTTGATAACCGTTCAGGTCATCGGTGCGCGGATAACCTGCCTGGACACCCGCTTCGATCATCGCCTCGAACAATACATTATTCCCGGCTTTCGGCGTCGCGACGCAAACAGGCCCCTCGCCGCCATGATAATCATTCGGTCCGATGTCGCGTGTTTCCGCTTTACGATAGTAGGGCAGGCAATCCAGATAGCTCCACGATTCCAGACCAGGCTCAGCGGCCCAGTTATCAAGATCCAGCGCATTTGCGCGGATATAGCACATGCCGTTAATCAGCGATGAGCCGCCCAGGCCTTTACCGCGTCCACACTCCATACGGCGATTGTTCATATGGGGTTCAGGATCGGTTTCGTATGCCCAGTTATAGCGTTTTCCCTGGAGCGGGTACGCTAACGCCGCAGGCATCTGAGTGCGAAAATCGAAACGATAATCAGGTCCGCCCGCTTCTAACAGGAGAACGTTGACGTCGCTGTCTTCGGTCAGGCGTGTTGCTAAAACATTCCCTGCGGATCCGGCTCCGATAATGATGTAATCAAATTCCATTCGTCGTTCCTCAGGTTAAAAAATTAAAATACAGACTGAAAACGCGTGAGTTCGACTTGCACCGATTTTAGCTGGGTATAGTTTTGCAGCGTTATCAGGCCATTTTCACGACCAACGCCGGAATGCTTGTAGCCGCCGACCGGCATCTCGGCAGCCGATTCACCCCAGGTATTGATCCAGCAGATACCCGCTTCAATTTGATGAATAACCCGATGCGCGCGGTTCAGGTCTTGCGTGACAACACCCGCAGCCAGACCAAACTCGGTGGCATTGGCGCGGCGGATCACCTCTTCTTCATCGTTATAAGTCAGAATGGACATCACCGGACCAAAGATCTCTTCACGCACAATTTTCATCTGGTCATGACAATCAGTGAACACGGTTGGGGCAACCCAGGCACCATTATCAAAACCCGGACCGGTTAAACGCTTACCGCCGCACAGCACGCGTGCGCCTTCAGCAATACCGGATTCGATATAGCGCATTACATTATCGCGATGGGCAAAACTGACCAGCGGGCCAAAGTTAGTTTCCGGCTGACGCAGATCGCCAGGGCGAATCCGTGCCACCCGTTCAGCAATTTTCGCTTCGAAAGCGGCTTTCAGCGGAGTAGGGATAAACACGCGGGTGCCGTTGGTGCATACCTGACCAGAACTGTAAAAATTGGCCATCATGGCGATGTCGGCCGCCAAATCGAGATCGGCATCATCAAATATGATCAGGGGAGACTTACCGCCCAGCTCCATGGTGACCTCTTTCAGCGTGGAGCCTGCCGCGTTCGCCATCACTTTTTTACCGCTGGCAACGCCGCCGGTAAACGACACTTTGTCGATTCCTGGATGTTCGGTCAGTAGCTGACCGGTTACCGGACCGGTGCCAGGCAGCACGTTGAATACACCATCGGGCAGGCCCGCTTCGGTATAGATCTCTGCCAGTTTTAATGCGGTCAAAGGCGTGACTTCGCTGGGTTTGAAAATCATGGCATTGCCTGCTGCCAGAGCCGGTGCCGATTTCCATAAAGCGATCTGGATGGGATAATTCCATGCGCCAATGCCCGCTACCACACCTAACGGTTCACGGCGGGTATAAACGAAAGAGGTCGCGCGCAGCGGAATCTGCTGGCCTTCCAGAGAAGGGACCAGGCCCGCATAATACTCCAGCACGTCGGCGCCGGTCACAATATCAACGCTCGCGGTTTCGCTGTAGGGCTTGCCGGTATCAAGCATTTCCAGTTCGGCCAGTTCATCATTTCGCTCACGCAGAATATCAACGGCACGACGCAGGATGCGTGAACGTGCCATTGGCGTCATCGCCGCCCAGACTTTCTGTCCTTTTTGGGCAGCAACAACTGCGCGATCTACGTCAGCCGGTCCGGCCTGATGTACTTCAGCCAGCACTTCGCCGTTGGCCGGGTTAATAGTCTGGAAGGTCTCGCCTTCAGCCGCGGCAACACAGGCGCCATCGATATACAATTTTTGCTCGGCGAATGGAAACATCTCTTCTCCTTCCTTTATTCGTGCTCGCCAGCCAGCTGCTGACGGATAAATTGTGTTGTTAACGCGCTGGCGTCATCAGGATTAAAAGGCTTACCGCTTAATGCGATACGCAGCCATAAGCCGTCGATCAATGCGGCTAATCCATAAGCTGCCAGGCGCGCCTTTTCGCGCGGCATCTCGCGGCGAAACTCCGCTGCCAGCGTAGAAAATAAACGACGGCTGCTGACGCGTTCGAGGCGATTGAGCTGAGGTTGGTGCATGCTGCGGGACCAGAAATCCAGCCAGGCCTTCATGGCCGCGTTATGCACCTGCGTTTCATCGAAATTGCCTTCGACGATAGCGCACAGGCGTGCTTCGGTGGAGCTGTGGGTCAGAGGCCTGAGCCTGGCGGCAACCGCATCGCGCAACTGGCGCGTGACATCACGCATCGTCGCTTCTAACAAGCCATTTTTATCATTGAAATAGTGGCTGATGATCCCTGTCGATACGCCTGCACGGCGTGCAATCTGGGCGATCGTTGCATCATTAATGCCGACTTCATTAATGGTGCTCAGCGTCGCATCAATCAGCTGCCGACGTCTTATCGGCTGCATTCCCACCTTCGGCATAGTTCCAGCTCCACCTTCAATTCGAACCACTATTAAAACTTTTTTTGATTGCACGTTCAATATAAAAAGAATTTTGTTAGGATGCAGTGAGTTAGTTGTTACATAAACACAGCGGTGGGGCAGGCAACACGCTTTCAATCGCGATTCAATAATCTGGACAGACATGGGAAGGAAGCCGATCAGAAATTTGCTGATCGTAAAAAGCGACTTATTGATTTTTTGCAGTAAATTAACCAGAGGTAAACGATGATTAATCCACCTGCCAGTGAAAAAGACAGAATCAATCCCGTTGTGTTTTACACATCAGCCGGACTGATTCTGACATTTTCACTGGTTACAATCCTGTATAGCGATTTAGCCGCAGGCTGGATCCTGGACGCGGTAAACTGGGTCTCCGCTAAATTTGGCTGGTATTACATGCTGGCCGCTACCGTATATATCGTGTTTGTTCTTTATATGGCCTGCTCGCGTTTTGGTGCAATCAAGCTTGGCCCGGAACAGTCGAAACCCGAATTTAGTATGCTGAGTTGGTCGGCAATGTTATTTGCGGCCGGTATCGGTATCGATCTGATGTTCTTCTCGGTCGCTGAGCCGGTTGCACAATATATGCAGCCACCAGAAGGGGCCGGGCAAACCCTGCAAGCGGCCCGTCAGGCAATGGTCTGGACGCTGTTCCACTACGGCTTAACGGGCTGGTCGATGTATGCGCTGATGGGCATCGCGCTGGGCTATTTCAGCTACCGTTACAACCTGCCTTTGACCAATCGCTCTGCGCTGTACCCGATTTTCGGCAAACGCATTAACGGCCCAATTGGACACTCGGTAGATATTGCTGCGGTGGTCGGCACTATCTTTGGTATCGCCACCACCCTGGGCATTGGCGTGGTGCAGTTAAATTACGGTCTGAAAGTGCTGTTTGACGTTCCAGAGGGCCTGACAGCACAAACGGCGCTGATTATCTTGTCGGTTGTGATTGCGACGATTTCAGTCACCTCTGGCGTCGATAAAGGCATTCGTATCCTTTCAGAACTTAACGTCGCGCTGGCGCTTGGCCTGATTCTGTTTGTCCTGTTTATGGGCAAGACTGAGTTCCTGCTTGATGCGCTGGTGCTGAACGTGGGCGATTATATTCATCGCTTTATGGGCATGACGTTGAACACCTTTGCCTTTGATCGCCCAACCGAATGGATGAACAGCTGGACGCTCTTCTTCTGGGCGTGGTGGGTTGCCTGGTCGCCGTTTGTCGGCTTGTTTCTGGCACGTATTTCACGTGGACGTACCATTCGCGAGTTCGTTGTCGGCACGCTGATTATCCCGTTCACCTTTACGCTGCTGTGGCTGTCGGTATTTGGTAATGCTGCGTTATATGCAATCATCCACGGCAATGCCGGTTTTGCTCAGGAAGTGATGGGTCATGCGGAGCGTGGCTTCTACAGCCTGCTGGCGCAGTACCCCGCCTTTAAATTGAGCGCATCGGTGGCAACCATTACCGGGCTGCTGTTTTATGTCACCTCAGCCGATTCCGGCTCGCTGGTGCTGGCTAACTTCACCTCGAAGCTCAAAGACATCAACAGCGATGCACCAAACTGGTTGCGTATCTTCTGGTCAGTCGCCATCGGCGTATTAACCCTGAGCATGTTGATGACCAACGGCATCTCCGCGCTCCAATACACCACGGTCATCATGGGTCTGCCATTCAGCTTTGTGATTTTCTTTGTGATGGCGGGGCTGTATAAGTCAATGAAAATTGAAGATTACCGGCGCGCCAGCGCAACGCGTGAAACCGCATCGTATCTGATCGCCGCTAATGATCGTCTGAGCTGGAAAAAACGCCTGTCGCGCCTGATGAACTATCCCGGCACCCGTTATACCCAGCAGATGATGGAAACGGTGGTATTCCCGGCAATGCAGGACGTGGCGAAAGAATTAGCGTTGCGAGGCGGTAAAGTGGCGCTGGATAACATGCCAGCCGAAGAGGGCAGCGCAATTGGTTATCTTGATCTGCGCGTTAATCTGGGTGAAGAGCAGGACTTCGTTTATCAGGTCTGGCCGCAACAGTACTCCGTTCCAGGCTTTACCTATCGCGCGCGTAGCGGTAAATCAACGTACTATCGACTGGAGACCTTCTTACTGGAAGGCAGCCAGGGCAACGATTTGATGGATTACAGTAAAGAGCAGGTGATTATTGATATTCTCGATCAATACGAACGCCACCTGAACTTTATCCATCTGCACCGCGAAGCGCCGGGAAATAGTATCACTTTTCCTAACTTCTGATTAGTAACACCAAGGCCGGCGAGACTGTTCCGGTCTTTGCTTTCAGCTAGCCGATTCTCCGAAACGGGAAAAAATTGTCTATCTTTAAGGATTTAGACCTGATGCCTTTCTGCTATTGACAGGGAGTCGTATGAAAAAAATCTTTAGCACCTTTCTGCCCCTCTACGCCACCACCTTGCTGATGCTGCTGGGTTCCGGCCTTTTGACTACTTACGTCTCCCTTCGCCTGGCACATGAACAGGTCAATGGCGCGTTAATCGGCACCATTACTGCCGCGAACTATGTTGGCTTAGTGATTGGCGGTAAAGTTGGCCATAATTTAATCGCCCGCGTTGGGCATATTCGTGCTTATGTTTCCTGCGCCGGTATTATCACCGCCTCCGTTATCGGTCATGGCTTAACAGACATCATTCCACTTTGGGTATTTCTGCGCTTAATCATCGGATTGTGCATGATGTGCCAGTATATGGTGCTGGAAAGCTGGCTGAACGATCAGGCGGAGTCATCCCAGCGCGGCGTGATTTTCGGCTTCTATATGGTGGCGACTTATTTAGGTTTGAGCGGTGGTCAGGTGCTGTTGACGCTACAAAGCGGTTTTGGCGTGAGTTCTCTGCTGATCGTAGCGCTGTGTTTTGCCCTGTGTCTGGTGCCGATTGCCCTTACCACACGCACAAACGTACAGGCGATGTCGCCCGCACCGATGGAGCTGGGCTATTTTATTCGCACTATCCCTAAGCTCTTAAGCACCATCCTGATCACCGGCATGGCCGTCGGCGCGTTTTACGGATTAGCGCCGGTATACGCGAGCAGTAAAGGCTTTTCCACCGGCCAGACCGGGTTGTTTATGAGCCTGACTATCTTTGCCGGATTGGTTTCGCAGTTTCCGCTGAGCTGGCTTTCTGACCGCTACGATCGCCAGCGCCTGCTGTTCTTTATTTCCGCGCTGTTTGCCATGACGGCGCTGCCGCTGGTGTTATTGCCGCATTTGACATTTGGCTGGCTGCTGGGCACCGCGTTTTTCGTCAGTATGATGCAGTTCTCGCTTTATCCGTTGCAGGTGGCGCTGGCAAATGATCAGGTAGCAGCAGAACGCCGCGTTTCCCTCACCGCTTGTTTGCTGATGGCGTTTGGTATCGGAGCCAGTATCGGGCCGCTGGCGGTTGGCGCCTTGATGCAGCCACTTGGCAGCAATATGCTGTACCTGTGTTTTATACTGTGCGCGCTCCTGATTGCTCTGCTTAGTTACACCGTAAAACAGGTTCCCATGCCTACCACTGAAGTGCCTTTGCCTCACGTTGTTTTGCCCGACAGCCTGGCGACGTCACCTTTAGGTGCGGCCCTGAATCCAACGCTTGAAGAAGAAGTGATCCAGGCAACAATGGTCAGTAACAAGGATGAAGAAAAGCAAGAGCAGGAACCAGAAGAGGAACGCCGACCTGAATGATGAGTTTACATTGACATCCGCAGCGCTGACCATGACATTAACGCGGCATAAAATATAAAAGCGGCGGGACTCGCCGTGTTAGCGTGTGGAGAGCCTGTAGATCCTAAACCGATTAACGCGGCTTAGGTTTGGCTCAGCGAAACAAGAATCCCCTTCCTTTCGGAAGGGGAGTGTTAATTAGTACATAATTATATTTATACTCATAGAAATCCTTGTTATCCCATTGATAGGTAACGAAAATAGACATAAAACAATTGATTTATCTTTGTAACCTGGAGCGCGAGCGCCACTTTGGCCGTGCCGCCGAAGCCAGTTTTGTTACGCAACCTACATTATCGATGCGGCTCAAGAATCTTGAGCGCGAACTCGGATTGTCTTTGATTAACCGCAGCAACAATTTTGCCGGTTTTACGCCAGAAGGCGATCGCGTTTTAGCCTGGGCGCGGGAAATCGTCTCGGTTTATCAGGGGTTAAAGCTGGAAGTGGAATCGCTGAAACACGGCGTCAATGGTACTTTGCGTCTTGGTGTAGTGCCACAATGTAGCGTCGCCTTGCCACAATTGCTGAAGGCGGTAGAGGCGCGTTATCCCCAGTTGAATTACCGCATTGCAGTGTTAAGTGCCGATCAGCTACTGGAGGCGCTAAACAGTCATACGGTTGATGTCGGCATCGGTTTTTTTGAAATGGCGACACTGCGTGAGCTGCATTTTCAGGCCGCGCTACTCGCCGATCGCGGCGTTGAAATCATTTTCCATCCTGAATATTTCCAGGATTTAGCGCAATATGATGTGATCGAACTGGCAACGCTGGCGCAGCAACCGCTGTGTCTGGCCGAGCCGACGCGCTATTTCCGTCGCTATCTGGATACGATGTTTCGCGAAGCGAGTGTAACCCCGCGTGTGATTGTTGAAAGCGCATCGATTATGCAGCTACTACAGTGCACACAAGTGGGCTTAGGCGTACTGATTTCGCCAAAAGGGCACCTGCTCCCCGAATCGTTGCACGATTTAGCGCAACGTCCAGTCAACATCACAAAAATGACGCGCGAAGCGGCATTGGTTATTGCCGAACCGGGGCGCGCCACGCCACTGGCTCAGCATTTCTTTGATGCGGCACGTGGACATTTGGCTTAACGCGCCTCGCCCAGGGCGTAATACAGGCGGCTGTTCCAGTTACTTAGCGCAACCGACTGAATGAGCGCAAATAACGTCTCCATTTTCCATCCGCGATTCATTAACGGCTGCAACTGTGCGGCACTAAAACGCTCTGGCACGCGCGTTAACTGGGCCGCCAGCGTAACAATTTGTCGCTGTTCTTCATCTGACACGGCTTCATCGACCGAAGCGATAAGCGCCTCTGCTTGAGGAAAATGCTGGAATGCCCAGCGGCTGCCGAGAATACGTGCACAGGCGGCTTGCGCCAGCTGGTTGAACTGCTGGGTTTCTAATCGCTGGCGTAATATTATCCAGCCGTACAGCGCTGCCGGATCGTGGGCCAGCAGCCATTTCGCCTCGGTCAATTCGTGGTATGGCTGGCAGAGGGTAATGGCCGCAAGCTGTTCGGCGCTGGCATAACGTAACTCCAGCGGTTTGAGCGTCGGTTGCCAGCGCTGTGCCTGCCCGAATCCTGCACTGCCTGCATCGGGCGGTAGGGGAATACCCGGTAACCAACGAACCGGGGAACCATGTAATGCATGCAATCCCGCTACCACGCGCGCTTGATAGCAGACAAAGCCGATCAGTTGATTCAGCGTGACGATGTCTGGCTCGCTCAACCCGACCACATCAAGGGCAGTGATAGACGCCGCGTTGATCAACTCAGGCTGCATTGCCAGCTGGCGGGCATATTGGGTGATCTGCGTCAGGCGATTATTGCTTTCACGCGAGGAGTCAGGCCCCGGCAGCGGATTCAACCGGGCGGAATAGTGGTTACACAGGCGCTGCACACCGGCCACCTGGGCAACGGTAAGCGCGGTGCTGAGGCGATCATACAAGGTCAGCGTGTGGGATAATGTTGGCGTAAGGCTGGCGGGAAATAACACCTGGCTGAGATCGCGCGCCGCCAGTAGCGCGGGCTGATTAACATGCAACAATGATTGCAACGCGTGAGCTTCCTGCTGTAAACCCAGCAGGAAACGATCGTTAATGTGGGCTGCTTCAGGAACCAGCGGCGCCGCTTGTGAGGTGCGTGGGCTGGTCTGACTCTCGTAAAACCAGTGATTATGGCCAGGGTAGCGGCGTTGTTCCATGGTCAATCCTTTTGCAAATTCTGGCACGCCTGCACGAGGAAAATCTGAAAACGTGCCAGGCGTCGAGGGGCTAACTTATCGTCGCCGAACGGGACGTCAGGACAAAAGAATGATCGGTGATAAATAATAGCGTTTGAATATAACGGCAGGAAAACAGGGGCAGGCCAGAAATAACCACAGAGGAAACAAGGGCGAGACAGGCTCGCCCTGAAGAACTTATTTGAGTTCCAGCTCGTTCATAGCCGCGATGCTGAAGCCACCATCTACGTGAACAATTTCACCGGTAATGCCGCCAGCCAAATCAGAGCACAGGAATGCTGCTGAGTTGCCGACGTCTTCAATGGTTACGGTACGACGAATTGGGGTAACCGCTTCGCAGTGTGCCAGCATTTTACGGAAGTCTTTGATGCCTGAAGCTGCCAGAGTACGGATTGGGCCAGCAGAAACGGCATTGACGCGGACGCCTTCTGGTCCCATCGCGTTCGCCATATAGCGCACGTTCGCTTCCAGTGACGCTTTCGCCAGGCCCATTACGTTATAGTTAGGGATAGCACGCTCAGCACCCAGATAAGAGAGGGTCAGCAACGCAGCATTTGGGTTCAGCATCTCGCGACACTCTTTCGCCATCGCAACAAAGCTGTAGGCGCTGATATCGTGAGCGATTTTGAACCCTTCGCGGGTTACGGCATTCACATAGTCGCCATCCAGCTGATCGCCTGATGCGAAGCCAATTGAGTGAACGAAACCGTCAAATTTCGGCCAGGTTTTTGCCAGTTCAGTGAACAGTGATTTGATGCTTTCGTCTTCTGCAACGTCACACGGCAGAACGATGTCGGAACCCAAATCTTTAGCAAACTCTTCCACACGACCTTTCAGTTTGTCGTTTTGGTAAGTGAAAGCCAGTTCTGCGCCCTGCTTGTGCATCGCCTGTGCAATACCGTAGGCGATGGAGAGTTTACTGGCAACGCCAGTAATCAGAATGCGCTTACCGGAAAGAAAACCCATAGCTGTAATCCTTATGGTCATTGTTGTTGGCGGTCGCATTGATTAAAAAGTGAGCGACCGACGTTAATCGACGTGCGGATTCTAGCACGTCTCATGGAGATCGGGTAAATCGACCCGTCAATTCCGCGATATGCGGTAAAAATCAGCGCTAGCGTCGCCAGGCTTCGGCGGTCAGCGCCTCGCCAAAATGGCTGCTGATTAACCGCTTTGTCAGTTCGTGCAGGGGCGAAGCCAGCACGTCAGCGGTACCGCCACGCTCCACCACTTCGCCCTGATGCATGACCAAAACCTGGTCGCTGATGTGCTTCATCATGCCGAGATGCTGGGTAACATAAATATAGGCGATGCCATGTTTTTCCTGCAATTCAAGCATCAGGTTTACCAGCTGCGAACGCATGGTCATATCCAGTGAGGCAAGGGCTTCATCGGCAACGATAATTTTTGGTT
Organism: Mixta mediterraneensis; assembly: GCF_014946725.1. Taxonomy (GTDB): domain Bacteria; phylum Pseudomonadota; class Gammaproteobacteria; order Enterobacterales; family Enterobacteriaceae; genus Pantoea; species Pantoea mediterraneensis. The sequence continues at coordinate 401,315 of NZ_JACFXY010000002.1, read as the reverse complement.
GCAGGATCAGTGCGCGGGCCAGGCCCAGGCGCTGCTTTTGCCCTGGCGCCAGCATGTGCGGATAATAACCGGCATGGTCGCGCAGCAAACCCACCTGACGCAGCGTGGCGATAATACGCTTCTCACGCGCCTCAGCATCAAGATCGGTATTGAGCCGCAGCGGAAAATCGAGAATTTGACTCACGCGCTGGCGTGGATTCAGGGAGTTTGATGGGTCCTGAAAGATCATGCGGATGCGCTGGCTACGATAGCCGTAATCACCATACTCAAGCGCATGATCGTCAATCAGGATTTCACCTTCGCCAGGGGGAATCATACCGCTTAACATCTTCGCTAATGTCGATTTCCCCGAACCATTTTCGCCGATAATCGCCAGCGTCTGCTTTTCGCGAAGCGTAAAACTCACCGATTTCACCGCTTCAACATGCTGGCGGCGAAACAGCCCGGTGCGATAGCGAAAGGTCTTGCTAAGGTTACGTACCTCAAGCAGCGTTTCCATACTATTGCTCCTCCATATTCAACGGGAAATGGCAGGCATAAAGGTGCGATTTACTGCCGGTCAGACGCGGCGTTTCCACACATTTGCGTTGTGCATAGGGGCAGCGCGGTCCAAGCCGACAGCCAATCGGCAAACTTTCCAGTGACGGAATGGCACCGGAAAGGGTGTTCAGGCGGCTTTTATGCGGCAGCGAGCGGCCAAAATCGGGCATCGCACGTATTAGTGCCTGGGTATAAGGATGGTGCGGAATCGACATGAGATCTTCGCTTTGGGCTGTTTCTACCGTTTGCCCGCAATACATTACATTAATGCGATTCGCCCATTGGCTCATGGTGCGCAGGTCATGGCTGATCAACAAAATTGTGGTGTTATTGTTCTGATTGAGCCGACTCAACAGGCGAAAGATTTGCGCCTGAGTGGTGGGTTCCATCGCATTCGTTGGCTCATCGGCAATCAACAGACGTGGCTGATTCGCCAGGGCAATCGCTATCATTACCTTCTGGCATTCGCCCTCGGTCAGCTCATAGGGGAAACTGCGCATGATGTCTTTGTGATCTTTAATGCCAACGCGATGCAACAGCTCGATGGCACGCGCTTTACGCCAGAACCAACAACGTTGATACCAGCGTCCTTTAAAGGTCCAGCGAGGGATCGCCTGCATTAACTGTCGGCCAATGCTTTCTGAGGGATCAAGACAAGACTGCGGCTCCTGGAAAATCATCGACACGTTGTGACCGATAATACGACGACGCTCGCGTGCCGACAGGCGTAGCAGATCGATGTCGTCGAAACGCATACGGTCGGCGGTAACGCGCCAGTTATCCTTAGTGACGCCGCAGATAGCTTTTGCCACCAGACTTTTTCCCGACCCGGATTCACCCACCAGACCACGAATTTCACCCGCATTCAGGGTCAGGTTGACGCGATCAACCGCTGTAACCGGACCATCGGCGGTCATAAATTCAATGGTCAGGGTGCGAATATCAAGTAACGGCATTATTCCACTCCCGCTTCGACGGCACGGCGAATACCGTCACCGAGCAGGTTAACAATCAATACGCTGATCATTAGCGCCGCGCCAGGGAGCATCACCGTCCACGGCGCGACGTAGATCAGTTCCAGTGAATCGCCGAGCATCGCGCCCCATTCGGGCGAAGGCAGTTGCGCGCCCAGATCAAGAAAGCCCAGCGCTGCAATATCCAGAATCGCCATGGACAGCGCACGGGTAATTTCGCTAATTAACATCGGCAACACGTTCGGCAAAATCGCATATCGCAAAATATTGCTGCTGGTGGCGCCATCCAGCCGGGCCGCCACGACATACTCTTTCTCCAGCTCATCATGTACCGCGCTATAGATAGTGCGCACCAGACGCGGCATCAGCGCCAGCCATACCGCCAGTAATGCGTGCTCAAGTCGCGGACCGAGAAACGCCACCACAATAATTGCCAGTAGTAATGAAGGGAGCGACAGCAGCGTATCCAGTATGTGATTCATTACTGCTGACCGCACGCCATGCGTCATACCCGCCAGCACGCCAAGCAGCAGTGCGCAGACGGTGGCAAACAGCGTGACGAGAATAGCGGCCCCCACCGTTGGTGCCGCTCCCTTCAGCAGTCGGCTTAATACATCGCGGCCTAAATCATCGGTGCCAAGGAAAAACGAGACATCGCCATAGCGTGACCAGGAGGGAGGCAGCAGCTGATACCCAAGAAACTGTTGATCGATGCCGTAAGGTGCCAACAGGCCGCCGAACAAACACAGGAGCAGCAAAGTAGCAAAGCCGTACAGACCAATCATGGCAGTGGTATCAGCATAAAAATGGTGCCAGCTTTGCCGAAAGGCGCTCGGTAGCCGTTTCTCTGCGTAGATATTATCGGAGGGCATACGTATCCGTTTTACTATGATTTACTTCGCGCAAATCTAATTTATAAAAGCATTTCATATCAGGTGCTTATCTCTCATTTGTGCTTCGTGATGTTTTACTGCGCTTTAATCTGTGTAGCTTTAATTTATAGATTTTGTGTACACTCCTGCGTATACGCAAAAGGGGTGTACACATTGCTCACAGATACCAAACTCAGGAAGGCACTGGGAAAGCGCCGCGACAAAATCGAGATCATTTCTGACTCACACGGTCTCAATGTCAGGCTGTCCATTTCAGGTGGCGTGACATTTTTTTACCGGTATCGCTGGGAGGGTAAGCCCATCCAGCTAACTATAGGGGATTATCCGTCGATATCCCTCTCACAGGCAAGGGAACGACGCCAGCAATTTAGGCTGTGGATTACCGAAGGGTTAGATCCTCGCCGGCAGGTAGCTCTGGACCGCATAAAAAAAATCGAAGCCATGACTGTTGAGGAGGCTTTTGATTACTGGGAAGAGCATTACTGCAAGCCAGAGGGCCTTATTAAGATTCATAAAAACAGGCAGAACTTTCAGAATCATGTAAAGCCAGTGTTAGGCCAGATGATTGTAAATCACACAACCAAGAGTCACTGGCTCAGCCTGTTTGATGGTATGGGGCGACGGGTTGTTACCGGTGAGATTCTAAGCCTGATGCAACGTGCTTTTCGCTTCTGCCATAACAGGGGGGTGATAGATATTAACCCTCTTGCAGACCTGCGACGTTCAGACGTGGCAATAGCAGCAGCGATGAAAGACAGAGTCCTTTCTGACGATGAAATCCGGCTTGTCTGGAACACCCTGAATGAATTGCCGGTGCGCCAGCAAATCATCATGCGGTTTCTTATGATGACAGGTTGCCGCAGCAATGAAATCAGAGTCGCCAAATGGGAATGGTTCAACTTCAAGGAAAAAACGTGGACCGTTCCAGCCAGCGAATATAAAACCGGCAAAACGATAAGAAGGGCACTACCGGAACCAGCTGTGATAATGCTCCAGCAACACCAAAAGCAGTCCATAACAAAGCATGTCATTACCCGGTCTCGTTACAAGTCTCCGGAAGATGACAAGCCGCCAGCTCAGCCAAATATTGCTTTCTTCTCCCAGCAGATAATTATGAAGAACGGGATGAAGGAATGGTCGCTACATGACTTGCGAAGAACTGTAGCAACGCGCCTTTCTGAACTCGGCGCGCCGCCACATGTGATAGAGAAGTTGATGGGGCATCAGATGGGAGGCGTTATGGCGCGTTACAACCTTCACGATTACCTTGATGACCAGCACATCTGGTTAGATGTGTGGGTCAGGCACCTGGAGAAGGTGGTTGCGTGTCGGCTGGCATAATACTGACTTGTACTAGCTCAGACCTGATCTGACAGTTACCGGTTATTTATACAGGTGTCTGTCAGATTAAATCTGGTTCAGATTCTTTTCTGCCCAGACTCGTTTTCCATCAAGTAAAGTCGCCATCGGCGTTCGCCCGCAGCACATTTTTCCCTGATGAGTTCGCTCATTATTGTAATGCCACAACCAGTTGACCAGATCTGCCTGCAGGCTTTCCAGGTCTCCGTATAACTTCTTGCGGAACGTAACCTGATAAAAATCCTGCAAAATGGTTTTATGGAAGCGCTCGCAGATGCCGTTTGTCTGCGGAGACATCGCCTTCGTTTTTGTATGGTCGATATCGTTGATCGCCAGATAAAGCTGATAATCATGCTGCTCCACTTTACCACAGTACTCCGTACCCCTGTCGGTCAGTATTCTCAGCATTGGCAGCCCCTGAGCCTCATAGAACGGCAGTACACGATCATTGAGCAGGTCGGCAGCTGTGATCGGCGTTTTACTCGTATACAGCTTGCAGTGGGCCACTTTCGAGTACGTATCCACGAACGTCTGCTGGTAGATGCGGCCCACGCCCTTCAGATTGCCAACGTAGAAAGTGTCCTGCGACCCCAGATAACCCGGGTGAGCCGTCTCGATTTCACCACAGGCATCGTCGTCGTGTGCCTTTTTCTCCAGTGCAGCGATTTGAGCGTCGGTAAGCACGATGCCTTCTCTGGCGACCTTTTCCTCAAGCGCCTTCAGGCGTTTACGGAAGTTCTCCAGATCGTGTCGCTGCCAGACGGAGCGCACGCCGCTGCCGGAGATAAACACGCCTTTTTTACGCAGCTCATTGCTGGTCCGGTGCTGCCCGTGGGCCGGAAACTCAACGGCATATTCAACAACCGCGCGTTCAGTGGCTTCGTCGGCGCGGTTCTTCAGGTTGGGAACCCGCCGGTTCTGGTTAACCAGCGCATCAATGCCGCCTTCAGCAGCCAGTTCCTGATAACGGTAAAACGTGTCGCGTGACACGCCCATGATCTTGCAGGCTTTTGATACGTTGCCGAGTTCTTCGGCGAGATTGAGCAGGCCGGCTTTGTGTTTGATGATGGGATTGTTAGTATGAAGCATGAGAGTTACCTCGCGTTTTGTTTAAGGATTGGACACCTATATCAAAACCGGTAACTCTCAACCTTTCAAGGTCCAGTGTCAGATCAAGTCGCGACTAATACAACTGACTTCCTCTTCCCATTTCAGCAGGTCTGCTCCCCGCCAGCGCTTAGGGCTCCCCCCGATCGTTGGTTTGGGGAATGGGCGGCTGAAACATGCCGGCATCCTCTCTGGCGTGCTCCAGAAGTAAAGAGTGCTGCGAGAAATCTTGTAGCGCTTCAGCACGTCAGCCGTGAGCATAATTTCATCAGCTTGCATTGTTCCCCTCCTCAAAATCTTTTACCATCAGATATACAATCATCGCTGCTCTTAACGGGTTTTTATGCCGGGCGGCTACACCGCTTTCGTGTCTCGCTTCCCATGTCGTTTTGGATGCTGGCGCAATGGCGATCCGGTTGCGTATGGCAATCTGGAAGCCGTCCTCACTTCGTGAGCAAGGAAAGAAACCGTACTTATGGCTGATCCTGCCAAAATTCCGTGTATATTGGGCGCCCTTTGGATTGTTCGGGTGTACTACTGCCTCATACTTCGGATTTTCCAGCCTGCAGACCAGCACGCTGATTTCACCATCTGTCAGCTTGCCGTACTTCATTTGCTTACCTCCGGCGCGGCCGCAACCATTGCCATATAGATTCGGCGAAACTTACCTCTGTCGGTGCCGGCCATTGCGAAATGGCCCTGAGACATCATTTGCCGCGTCGGTTCCACGGGGACCAGCTTCCACCCTGAATTAGCTTCAGCGACATCATGCGATGCGGCCCGGTGCTTCTGACTTGCCTGCCAACCCCACCATGCATAGTTCATGAAATGATTGCTGTATTCGCCATCATCAAAGTTCAAGTTGCCTTTGGCTTGAGGCCACCACTCAACGAGAGCTGCTTCAAAGGCTTCGCGTTCAGTAATTTTTTGCTCGCTCATCACACCGCTCCTATCGCTTGCTGAACCACCCGGTGCCCGCGCTTGCGTGGCTTCTTCTTCGGCTCGATGTGTACCGGTGCCACCTGAGGAGCCTCCGGTTTCGGAACCACCACTCCGTTTCGTATGTGGCGCTTCTGGTTCATTCGCCACACCAGGCACTGCGAGTGATCGCGCCCGTCATCGATTTTGACGCTGGCTTTCACCAGCGTGTCGTTGAGGTTGGCCATTTCATGCTGCGTCATTGGGCACCACCTTGTTGTAACCGTCAATCAGAAGCTTGCTGGCGATGCTGTGTGCTGTTTTGTATGCGTGGAGAGCCTCTTCGATAATTTCATTCAGCTCACACTTGAGAATGTTGTCATAGCTTTTTGGCCAGACTGCCCATGGCAAGTCGTTACCAACAAAACCAGCGATGATGTCCAGCGTCAGCGTTACGGCTTCTTCTACCACCCGAGCCGGGCGACGATAGCCAGCAGCCCATACAGCATCTGTAATCTCGCTGGGGTCGGTGCCAGCCGCTTTGATAACCTGCGCCAGTGCAAATACATTTTGCTGAGTCATTTCGCTGCCTCCCTTGTGGCCGCACGGTATGCACGCAGACTGCGTTTAACCGGGCCGCTGATAACTGTTTTGCGGATGAGGATGCCTGACGTTCTGGCGAGCACATCAGCAGAGAGCAGGGCGGCATCTACCGCCCGGTTGTGCCGCCGAAACTCCAGCAGGCTACTGGTGATGGTCAGCGTTGCCACGGCTCCGTGGTCTTTGAAGTCAAATTTCATCCGATCACCCTCGCAAGCAGTCGAGCTGTGTAAATGAACGAGTAGAAACCCGCCGTTAATCCCAGCCCCGCCAGGCTGGAAAAGAACAGTGTGAACATGACCAGCTCAGCAACTTTCTTCATTCAGCAACGCCCCCATTAATTCGAAAGCGTTATTCCGCATTGGCATGATTACCAGTTGAGGATTGCCGTAAAACTTATTGATCACGCTGTCGAAAACGATCTGGCATGGTTTTTCGTTGCCCCATGGTTTGAACTGCACAGGAAGGACACCGAAATCGAACCCGAACATCAGAAAAGGAAGGGCAAGATACTTTGCCTGGAATACCGGGAATGTGTCACATGGCTCTGGTTCTCCAGCCAGCAGCTTGCTGAAGTCGGGGTACTGACACTGAACAGACTCAAGGTTACTGCGGCCGATCACCTTGTTATCCGCAGTAACATGTTCAGCCACAAGTGCCCCATACAGCGGTTTGATATACGTCCCTTCAGCCTCATCGGGGATTACGCCATGAAGAATGAACACACCTTCAATAGCATCGCTGGCACCATGCTCCATAGAAACGCATGCGGCCCGGTTGCACGCCTGAATATGCGTACTGGTAATATGAACGCCCTGCAAATAGCGGCGTTCTTCTGTCTGTTCGGCCACACAGCAAAGTGCAGCGCGAAGGAAATCGGTGTGAATAAACATTATTTAGCCTCCCAGCCGATGACCTGAAACAGGCCCATGTTCGGGTGAAACCACTTTGTTCCGCGCTGTTCCGCCTCATCCATCATTCCGCGAAAGGTCGCCATAAAATCCGCCTCAAGTACGATCTTCATCGGGCGCGGCTGTCCCTCCGGCGTCATGATGGTGATAGTGTCAGTAGGGATGTTGTAGCCTTTAACCAGCGTCCGGCATTTGGCATCGGTCATGCCGCATTTAACTCGCAGCACTGAATATCCCGCCCATCCTGCAGGGATCGAGCCGCGCTTAATTTTCTCTACGGTCTCGACCACCTCATGCATTTTGCTTTCAACTGTGTTCAGCCTGCGCTCCTGTTCAACCTGAGCCAGCGCATAAGCGAGGTTAAGCTCAGCCTGCGACTTAGGCCTGGCGCGTTCTTCTTCCAGCTCTTTCCAACGATCTACCAGGCGAGCAGTAAACTCGGGGCAGAGCTGAGCAACGACGATGATGCTGTCACGCTTGCCGGTTTCCCCTTGGAACCTGTAGAGCTTCAGCACTACGCCGTTAGCTGACTTCTCCCCGTCCTCCATTGGAGGGTGGGAAATCACGCCAGCAGAGGAAAGCCGCTCGATAGTTCTTTTGACGTTGTCGTGGCGGCTGCTTACCAGATCAGCAATGTCCAGGCTGGTCATTGCTGCCTGTGAATCGGTACCGATAACAAAATTGTTCATAGTTATGCCTCAGTAAGGTTTCTGGCTAAGCAGTTGGGCGATGTTGCTGCTGGCTGCGTCGTAATTCTTCTTCCACTTCGTGATTGCCCGGCGGCGGGCCATAATTTTCAGCACTCGGCGATAGGTGCGATGGTGCGCATTCCAGTACTGCTCAGTCAGTTCTCCCTGCTTGTGCACCAGAACGCCTTCATTCCATACCTGCTGCGAGGGTTCATGCGTCTGGATGCCAGCCTTATCGAAGGTGCCAGTCACCATGAAATGCACCAGGTTATTGATCGCAGCGCTGCGGCTGAGGAAGCGGCGGTTACGTCCGTGACGTGTCACGATATAAACCGGTGATTTGACCTGGCGGAAAGCGTCATCCACACCAGGCAATTTTTTAGAGACTTGGATCATTTTCTGTCCTTAATTTGTTAGTTATCTGGTGCCGTGGTTTGGATGAAATCCATAAATTTTCTCGGCTGCTTTTCGGGCCCTTACTGCGTCTTCAAATCGCCTATATGTTCCTAATGCGATCTGCCTGGCACCAACGGTGATGTATGCCCGCCACCTTTGTTTTCTCTCTGTCCAGCTAACCCCGGTGCAACCAGACTTGTTGGTTTCTCTAATCTTCACGTTCCTGCTGTTGTCGACCGTGGTGCAGGTGCGTAGGTTGGTAAGCTTGTTGTTCAATGTGTCGCCATCGATGTGGTCAATGACCAGCGGTTCTTCACCGGTTGCCAACTTGTAGGCAACTCTATGCGCATAGAACAAAACACCATTCAGCCTTACAATCCGGTATTGACGACCCGCCGACACAGACACTGTTGCTATACTTCCCGCCCGTTTACCTCCAAATGCGGAGTTAAACTGCTTTTGCCGGCTAGAACTCGAGAAGTGCTCAATTGGCCTTTTCCGCCATGTGAGAGAGCCCGTCTCAGCTTCATAAGAGAAGCACTCCAAAAGGTATTGGCGCTCGGGCAATGGGTTGGCCATCGTCATTCCGCACCTCGCTGGCTGAATGCCTGCTCGATTAGATTGCTTATTAGCGCATTCATGAAACCGACGCCTATATCAGAAAGCTTTCCTGATTTGAGCTTCACGCAGTCGCCATAGGTTTCTGCAATTTCACGGTCAGCTGCATCACCAGAGATAACTTTGTTAACAGCAGTTTCGAAGAATTTAATAAGCGCCTTACTTACGATTTCTGAATCAAGTTCGATAGCCGTCATTTTCCCGTCCGGCAATTTAACGGGGGCCATCATTACGCCGGTTTTATGCACCAGAGTTGCAAGATAGATATTTACCAGGCGCGTGCGATTACGCTCAACGATGCTTGTCATTAATTTCTTCCTTATCCTGACGGTCTTCCTCTTCCTGCAAAAAGAACTGAATTTTTGTAGCCATGTTGAATGCGAGGCCGATTAACGGATCATTTACTTTCAGCCCGTTCCCTGTGCCACGTTCAAATAAAAGCTCCATCAGTGAAGTAAGCTGACTAGCCATTTCAGCCGCTTCGCAAATAACAAGGTCATTAGATTTCATCATTTCACCCCGTACGCTGCACGTAAAAACAAGTTGGCAAGAATGTCGTGACCTGCTTTATGTAACTTCACTGCGGTTACATATTTAGAATGGTCTTTTATTTTCATTTCCTGCCGAACCTTACATTGTGCAGCGTTAAATCTGTCATGGTCGTCAGCTCTGTTATAAGACTATGAAAACGCCCCGCCACTTTTGGATTAGCCATAAACAGGTGGCGATGAAGGAGGCTGTGATACTCATGACTTAACTGGCTGGCGTACTCAGCCGCAGCGCGGGCAGTGTCAACTGCGGAGTTAGAGTAGATACCATCTCGCTCAAGCTTTAATAAATCTGGCTTTTTTATTTCATAGCCATCCAAAACAGTTGATTTACTCATTATTTTTTACTCCATAAATGGCAGCGTAATAAACGCGATGACCATTGAGAGGCCAGCAAGAATTGATAGTGCGATACATAATTCCATACTGACCTCCGTGAAATTTGGTTGCGGAATTCCCCAGCGCGGGCGCTGTAATTTGAATTCGATTTAATTAGCTAAAGAAGTTGTTAATCTTTTCTTTCATGCCGGGAGTTCGGTCAATCATCCCCTGAGTTTTTTTATTTGCATCTTCATAGCAATTGAATATGTCCAACAGGTTATACATACCCCCATTGAGTCCATATAACGCTATTAGCTTCTCATGCTTGCTATATTTAATTTTGAAAGGTGGTGAATTGTCACCTTTGTCTTCAAAGGTAAGTTCGAAGCAAGGGTTAACTTTGTGAAAACAATTCACAATTTCTTTGTTTTTTTTATTAACAAGAATTGCCTTAGGTAAATCCTGTGAGATGACCATCTCATTAACTCCAATAGCTGCCGATGAGATAAAGGTAAATCATCAATTAACTTTGGTAAACAACTAAAGTTAATAAAATTCCGTATTTTTTATATTTCATTGATTTTACGCGAAAAAAAACCGGCTTTCGCCGGTCTTATTATTAACTTTGATTAGTAATCAACCACTGACCACCAAAAAACACGCCCTATAATCTCTAGCTCTTTAAGATCGCACTCTTCGGGGGTATGCTCAGCTGAGTTGAAACTCCTAATACTGACTCTATGAGGGCCTACCCTGTAAAGCATCTTAATGCGCTTCCATCCATCTTGCGCGATGGCGTATATCTTGCCATCAATAATGCGCTTGTCGTCGGTATTTACCGCGACAGTTGTGCCGTCAGGGATATTAGGCTCCATACTATCGCCCCTTGCAGGGAAGCAAAGCACCCCTTTACCATCAGTTCTTGCACCTACTCGGCGCAATGTCGCTTTTGAAAATCTCAACTTGAACCCATTGTAGTCTTCGTCCGTACAACTACCATCACCACAGGCAAATTCAATGTCCCTGAGAAATGGAACCTCAACCTCATCTGAGTTAAGAGGCGTGTTTCCATCCCAAGAGTCGACCTGTATCCACTCATCTTGAGGTGGTATAGCCCCCGAAGGAGTGCCTTTGCTCACCGATACTATGGGTCCTTTGCCGGTAGAGAGCCATTCAGGCTCAACACCAAGCGCATTTGAAATCTCCACTAATTTTCTTGTGGTAACTGATTTTCCAGATATCAACTTCCAAATACTGGGCACAGATACGCCCACCGCTTGCGCAAGCGATGCCTGTGTGTATCCAGCGTCTTTCATTGCGGACTGAAGCCGCTCAGCAAATGTTTTCATGACCCGAATTCTATACCTTTAGTTAATAACTGTAAATTAACTTACGGTATTGCCTAAAGTTAATCAACAGTCTAAAATCTGAATGTTGATTTTAACTTTGGGAAACAAAAATGATTAATCCTTACATTCAGCAGGCTGTAGATCAGGCTGGAAGCCAGGCGGCTTTGGCCCGCGCTTGTGGCGTTTCATCGGTGGCTGTTTTCCGCTGGTTAAATGGTCGTCGCGTCAAGGCTGATTACGTCATGGCGATTGTTAAAGCATCAAATGGGAGCGTTCAACCCCACCAAATCCGGCCCGATCTTCCAGATTTATTCCCCCACCCAGCAGGACCCGGCCATGCAGCCTGATTACCTCGCCACGGTGATGCCATCCGTTTTCGTTCCGGAGGATGGCAAGTGGATTCAGGAGCAACTTAACCGTCTGCCGGTATCCATGCGGCACAAGGTGGCGCTTCTCTATGCTGATCGCTACCAGGAGTCTTTCGACGCTGAACCTCTGGCTCACAAGCAACAGAACGCTGGGCGCCGCAATGCCAACACCCGTCTGCGCCTGTATGTGAACCGTTACCAGAATGCAGCTATGGGGCTGACTGAAAAACCCACACTTGCCAGTGACCATGCCCAGCCGGTAGCCGCTGTTGAGACCAGAGAGGATCAGCTGGCACAGGGGTGGTGGTGAGAGTCGTGCGAAAAGCGACTCAGGTTTGGGACTGTGTTACTGGCAAAAGTGACCTTTCTCCGATCTGACAGAGATCACTTACTTATGTACCCCCATATTTTTTTTCGACAAATGAGAACAAATCTCAATAAGAAAGAGAGTAGGAAATGAGCAATAAGACACCGGAACAGATCATTGCGAAGCATCGGAAATTTGCTGAATGGAAGCCCGTCCGTGTTGTCGCCGAACTGGTCAAGGCTGGCATGGATCAGCAGCAGGCCGAAGTACTGGTTAAATCCATCACCCCGGCACGCAAAGAGCATAAACCTCACAAGCCCCACAACAGCCACGCGAAGCCGGTGAACATGGAAGACCTGAGCACGCATTACATCGTGGTAGGTGATTACGACATGCTGACGCTGCAGCACCAGGACGCGCTGATCGCCGCCGTGCGCTGCGCTAATGGTCGCCCATCCCGGCACGATGGCGCAACGGCCATTAAGCTGTTCAACCTGGTCAAATCTTACCCATACATCACCACCGCTGAGGTGAATAAACACCTGAACCGTCACGCGTTTATCGACAGCATTCCGCTGTACATCGACGGTATTGAGGTTGCAGGCGAGCCGATGCCGTCAGCGGATAACGATTTCGTTAAAGAGCTTTTCCGGGCTGTAAAGCAACTGCGCAAGATTGTTGACGGACTGAAGATTAACGGGGATCTGGAGTTCAAAAAATTCCTTGAGCGCGTACCGACTGACGAAGACGTGAAACGCGCCGTGGGCATTGTGGCACCGAAAATCATCAACCCGCATTTTCACAAAATCGACTACGAACGTGATTACCGTCTGATGCCACACCCTGCACACCGTGATGACAGCAAGCGGATTATCAACGAGTGGAAAGAACAGATTATGAACAAGGGACACAGCAAGCCGAACGGGAGAACTTTGGCGAGTGATACCGATTCGGCTGCTGCTGGAGGGAGCGATGCTTAATCTCAAACCAAAGACCAAGCAGATCACCGGGCTTCAAATGCTTCGCAGTGACTGGAATAACTATTGCACATTCCTGCTGTACGCACCAGTCGGCTACGGGAAGACATTCGTATCGGCATTCCTGACTGACAGGGCGCTGGAGAGCGGTAAACGCACCATGTTTGTTGCGCCATACCTGACACTGGTTCACCAGACTGCTCAGCGTTTCATGCAGTACGGACTGCCGGAAAACCAGATCAGCTATGTATGGCGTGATTACCAGCCGCACGACCCGGATCGCCTTATTCAGATTGCTTCTGCTGACACGCTGATCCGCCGTGAATTCCCGGACAATATCGACCTGCTGATTATCGATGAAGCCCACATGAAACGCCGTGCGCTGCTGGAGATCATCCGCGACCGTGACATCCGCGTGGTGGGTTTGTCAGGTACGCCGTTTTCCCCGTGGATGGGGCAGTATTACGAGCGCCTTATTAAGCCGACCACGATGAAAGAGCTGATCAGCATTGGTGACCTCAGCCCATACGAATTTTACGCACCGACAACACCGGATCTGGCAGGTGTGAAGACATCCAGCCTGGCGGGCTTTGGTCGTGATTACAACGAGGACCAGCTGGCAGAAATCATGGGTGATGCTGCTCTGGTTGGCGATATCGTCAGTAACTGGCTTCAGAACGGTGAAGACCGGCCCACAGTGTGCTTCTGCGTCAACCAGTCTCATGCGGGGTTCATCACAACAGAATTTAACCGTGCTGGCGTTGCAGCAGAAATCATCATTGACGCGACACCACCCGATGAGCGCCGGATGATTATCCATCGCTTTGAGCAGGGCGCTACAAAGGTAATCGTCAATGTTGGTGTGCTGACGGCAGGTTTTGACAGCGATGTGCGCTGCATCATCTATGCGCGCCCGACTAAATCAGAAATGCGCTGGATCCAGTGTCTGGGCCGCGGGCTGCGCACTGCATCAGGAAAAGACCACTGCCTGATTTTCGATCACAGCGGAAGCATCCACCGGCTGGGATATCCAGACGACATCGAGTATGACGAGCTGCCAGGCAAAAGTGATGGCATGAAAGCTGCCGGCGGCTATATCGACAGCGACAAGCCAGAGAAAAAGCCGAAGGAGTGCAATCAGTGTCACTTCATGAAGCCTGCCGGTGTTTATGTCTGCCCCAAGTGCGGATTCAAGCCCGTTGGCGGTGAGAACGTTGAGACTGACACCAGCCGGAATCTGCATAAGCTGACCGGGAAGAAGCGCATTTATACCCGCAGGGAAAAGCAGTCTTGGTGGAGCCAGATTAAAGGCTATCAGAGATTCAGGGCTTTCAGCGGGAAAAAGCCGGTATCTGATGGCTGGTGTGCGCACACCTTCAGAGAGAAGTTTGGAGAATGGCCTAATGGTCTTTCAGATTTCCCAACGGAAACAGGGCCGGAAGTAGCCGGTTATATCAAGGCTAAGTTCATCGCTTTCAGTAAATCACGAGGTGCCGCCTGATGAAAACGGTTGAGGCGGCAGTTGGTAAGTGGCCGCAGATATTCAAAGCGTTTGGACTGCCTCCTGTTACAGGCCTGAAGCACTGGGCGAAAGAATGCCCTGTGTGTGACCGAAAAGGGAAGTTCCGCATTGACGATAAAGACGGTCGCGGTACGTGGATTTGCAGCTGCGGTAGTGGTGACGGATGGAAACTGCTTGAGCTGACGCAGCAGAAGTCTATCCGCGAATTGTTTGCAGAGGTGGATCAGATTATCGGCAATGTCTGGCAGCGTGACCCCAGCGCTCCGCAACGTCAGAAGCAGGTTGCAACGGTGGATCAAATACGCGATGCCGTATTGCGCAAGTTCGCTGACATGCAGGGTCTGCGCGACACACCCGCTCAGTCTTATCTCAGCAGCAGAGGAATATTCACGCTGCCGGTGCCGGATGCGGCCAGATACTGTTCCAGCCAGCCACTGCATGGTGGCGGCTCACTGCAGGCAATTTGGTCACTGGCAACCGACAGCAAAATGAACCTGTGTTACCTGCATCGCACGCTACTCGATGGAGATAAAAAAGCAGATGTTGATATGGCTAAAAAACAGAAAAAGCTACAGGACGATAGCTATCTGGAATATGCCGTATCGGTAGCGATTAGGTTGTTCCCGGTTGCCTCGACGCTGGGTATTGCTGAGGGCGTAGAAACAGCGCTGTCCTGCAAACAGCTGTACGGCGTCAATACATGGTCAGTCATTAACGCGAACTTCATGGAAAAATTTCTCGCGCCGGCAGGGGTAACACACCTGATTATTTTCACCGACATGGACAGACATACCGCAACGGGGCATTCGGCGGCGTTTGCCTGTGCCCATAGAAATTTACTGGCAAAAAACGACATACAGAAAGTAACCGTGCGCTGGCCTGACTCTGATGACTTTAACGACGTCATCCAGAAAGGCGATCAGGTTCGGGAGCTCACTTTTAATCGAAAGGCGGTAGCATAATGCGCGATATTCAAATGGTTTTGGCTCGTTGGGGTGCATGGGCA
Organism: Mixta mediterraneensis; assembly: GCF_014946725.1. Classification (GTDB taxonomy): domain Bacteria; phylum Pseudomonadota; class Gammaproteobacteria; order Enterobacterales; family Enterobacteriaceae; genus Pantoea; species Pantoea mediterraneensis. The sequence goes on along the minus strand of NZ_JACFXY010000002.1, from coordinate 385,912 downwards.
GCAAGCGGTGATACAAATATTGGCTACCCGCGTACAGCTGCTGGTCTTTCACGCCTGCTTCCCGCCAGCCGGGCCGGGCGTCCGTCATGCTGTGACGATGATGGCATGTTTATCAGTGAAGCAATGATCCGCCTGAGCAAACACGACGAATACCTTTGCGCAATTTTAGAAAAGTATTACATAGATGGGATGACACTCAGGGCGCTGGAAAAGGTGCTGGGCATTTCCTACAACACCGTTTCAGTGCGCATCCAGCAGGGTGAGAGTTTTATTCAGGGAGCGCTTTGCGCATTGGATATTAAGCTGGAAATGGATCGGGAATGTCAGAAAGAAAATATTTTACCACCGAAACTGAAATTAGTTGTGTCATGTGTATTAGTCGCGACTTGATCTGACACTGGACCTTGAAAGGTTGAGAGTTACCGGTTTTGATATAGGTGTCCAATCCTTAAACAAAACGCGAGGTAACTCTCATGCTTCATACTAACAATCCCATCATCAAACACAAAGCCGGCCTGCTCAATCTCGCCGAAGAACTCGGCAACGTATCAAAAGCCTGCAAGATCATGGGCGTGTCACGCGACACGTTTTACCGTTATCAGGAACTGGCTGCTGAAGGCGGCATTGATGCGCTGGTTAACCAGAACCGGCGGGTTCCCAACCTGAAGAACCGCGCCGACGAAGCCACTGAACGCGCGGTTGTTGAATATGCCGTTGAGTTTCCGGCCCACGGGCAGCACCGGACCAGCAATGAGCTGCGTAAAAAAGGCGTGTTTATCTCCGGCAGCGGCGTGCGCTCCGTCTGGCAGCGACACGATCTGGAGAACTTCCGTAAACGCCTGAAGGCGCTTGAGGAAAAGGTCGCCAGAGAAGGCATCGTGCTTACCGACGCTCAAATCGCTGCACTGGAGAAAAAGGCACACGACGACGATGCCTGTGGTGAAATCGAGACGGCTCACCCGGGTTATCTGGGGTCGCAGGACACTTTCTACGTTGGCAATCTGAAGGACGTGGGCCGCATCTACCATCAGACGTTCGTGGATACGCACTCGAAAGTGGCCCACTGCAAGCTGTATACGAGTAAAACGCCGATCACAGCTGCCGACCTGCTCAATGATCGTGTACTGCCGTTCTATGAGGCTCAGGGGCTGCCAATGCTGAGAATACTGACCGACAGGGGTACGGAGTACTGTGGTAAAGTGGAGCAGCATGATTATCAGCTTTATCTGGCGATCAACGATATCGACCATACAAAAACGAAGGCGATGTCTCCGCAGACAAACGGCATCTGCGAGCGCTTCCATAAAACCATTTTGCAGGATTTTTATCAGGTTACGTTCCGCAAGAAGTTATACGGAGACCTGGAAAGCCTGCAGGCAGATCTGGACAACTGGTTGTGGCATTACAATAATGAGCGAACTCATCAGGGAAAAATGTGCTGCGGGCGAACGCCGATGGCGACTTTACTTGATGGAAAACGAGTCTGGGCAGAAAAGAATCTGAACCAGATTTAATCTGACAGACACCTGTATAAATAACCGGTAACTGTCAGATCAGGTCTGAGCTAGTACATGTCATGACAAAACCGGCTTTATTCTGCTATGAGTTGTCACTACGCACTGACACATAACATTCGAAACCTCGCCAATTGGCGGGGTTATTTATTTCTTTTCACCAGCTCAATTCTTTCTTGAGATGTGACATTTTAACTAATACTTCATCAGGGTTTTTAATCACAAAGCTCGCCGGAAAAAATACCGGGCCATCGGAAGGGTTTTCGTCATGCCAGTGCTTTGTTATTGCAATGTCATGGGCCTCCAGATATTGGTCAATCGCAAACTGAAATTTTTTCCTGTTCCGGTTTGGAATAAGGTGAAGCAGTTTTTTAAGCTCTGACTCTCTGATTTTCCTGAACGGATAAGATCCTCCCTCTATAGCCTCAATCTCGTCGAGCAGCTTTTCCAGCAATGGTGCGGCGGCTTCCCTGAATCTGGTTTTAACGGAACTTTTTACACTGAGAAAGTGCGGAGTAATGATCCCAATCACGGCGATTACGACTCCGATAATTGCAATCCAGTTGCTTAAGCCAAGTGGCTCCATCATGAGGTTTCCATGTCTGAGACGATTAACTGTCAATACCGATCGAATTCTGACCCACCCTGCCAAAGTAAAACTGACCCACCCCCTTTGAATCATTCGAGCGTTGTTGCTTTCGTTTTCTTCTGGAGTTGACCGCTTTTCAGCTTATCTTTCAGTCGATAGCTTTGGCCGCTGATTTGGGCGATATGCGCATGGTGAAGCAGCCGATCCAGCATCGCTGCCGTCAGTGTCTCGTCATCACCAAACGTTCCGGACCACTGCGTAAACGGCAGGTTGCTGGTCAGGATCACGCTGCCTGACTCATACCGTTTAGCGACTACCTGGAAGAACAGGTTCGCCTCCATTTTACCGAACGGCAGATATCCCACTTCGTCGATGATCAACAGCTTAGGTTTACCTACGACGCGGTTCAGGTAGCCCTTCAGGTCACCCTGACGATGTGACGCCATCAGTTGCAGCATCATGTCGGCGGCGGTAATGAACCGAATGCTTAAACCCGCCATCGCGGCCTTATAGCCAATGGCGGTCGCCAGGTGCGTTTTGCCGACGCCAGAAGGCCCGAGCAGGACAACGTTCTCCTGACGTTCGATAAATGTCAGACCCGCCAACTCCTGGATCTGACTTCGTGGAACGCCACTGGCATAGGCGTAATCGAACTGCTCCAGTGTTTTTATCACCGGCAGGCCTGATAACCGCAAAATGGTCTGGCGACGCCGTTCGTTCTGGCCATCATGCTGGAGCTGCAAAACGGCTTCCAGGAAGTCGGCATGCGTGCCGCTGTTGTCGATGGTCGCCTGTGCCACACCCGGCCACTCTGCCGGCAGGCGGTCGAGCTTGAGTTGCTCGCAGAGCGCGGCAATACGATCATGTTGAAGGTTCATGCTGGCACCTCGAGCAAGGCCTGGTACGTTGCCAGAGGATGTTGCAGGCTCTCGGTCGGCACCGGACGCTGGCTGAGCGCTGGGACAGGTGCAGGCAATGCCAACGTGACCTTCGGTAACGGCAATAGCGCAGCACGCTCGCGCGGCATGCGCTGCTCAGGCGGTACGCCTGTGGTGCCATGCACTCGTGTGTTCGCGACGGTGACCAGCCACTCGCCGATGCGTGTGTTGGCAGCAGGTACATCCAGTACCAGCCCGGCCTGCCGGAAGGTCGCGGTAAGAGGCACGATAAAGCTGTTCTTGAGGTAATGGTTAAACCGCTCAACCTTACCCTTGGTCTTGGCGCGATAGGGTCGGCAGACCTTGGGAGTAAAGGCATACTTCTCGGCGACGTGCATCAACTGCGGGTTCCAGCGATGCTTACCGGGGCCGTAGACATCGCGCTCAATGATGATGGCCTTGGCGTTGTCGAACAGCAGCTGATGCGGCGTCCCGCCGAAGAACCTGAGCGCAGACTCAATGCCGTCACACCAGGCAGCGGAGTCCTGGTTGCTGTAAAACTTGACGAAAGTCGCGCGGCTCCAGCCCAGCGTGGCGACAAAGGCCAGCAATGGGTTATGACCGAGTCTGATGATGGTGAAATCAACTTGCATCTGAAAGCCAGGCTCGGTCTCGAAGCGTGTTACCTCTTCAGTGACGGGCTGCTTAATGGGGTGCAGGAAAGCGGTCAGCATGCTGTAACCACCCTCGTAACCACGCTGACGGATCTCGCGCAGCAGCACACTGGCGGGTATCCAGAGGGGCCTGGCAGCGGCCACGCGCTCAAGGATATAGGTCTTGAACGGGTCAAGCTTGCAGGGTCTGGGTGCGCGAGGCTTGTAGCGCATATCCGCTACGGGCAGCGGGCTACGAATATATCTGCGAACGGTCTCACGAGAGCATGAAAGCTGGCGCGCGATGGCGCGTATCGACATGCCCTGACGGTGTAAAACACTAATCTCCACTCTGGTCTCCAATGTCATCATTGGCAGTGCCTTAAAACTGCCATTTTTACCCTAGGTGGGTCAGATTTACATCGGCAGGTGGGCCAGTTTTACATCGGTAGCGACAATTAACGCGATACTTCCAGTATTTTCGCTTGGATTTGCATGTTTCGCGCTGGGGTACATTATCGGTTTTGTACGTGGTCGAGAATGATCACAGATTAGTACTGGTAGGAGCAGTATGGAATCCTGATATTTAAACAGTAAGCACAACAGATAAGCCCCCTGACGTGACATTGCTTTGCAATGCTCGTGTTGTGAAACAGGAGGCTTTTCGTTGTGGTGATTGCGCTAATCGTCAAATAAGCAGGAACAAGTACGCGACTTGTACGATGGCTATCCGGCATTAGACCGGCACACCCTAGCCAGCGCCTTCACCACACAATATTCAGGGTAGGTCGTATAAAGGTTATTACGGTTGGCTGTTAACCAACTTATCGTGGTTCGAATCCACGCCTTCCCGCCACACATGCAAACTTAGCTGAGATGGATTAGCGCTTGCCTGAAGAGCTTGAGAGGGTGGATCGTTACCACTAGTTTGCACCAGACAATCCCCGGTCATGACGATGACAGTAATTACCGCTTAGCGTCGGGGGCTATTTAATTTCAGCGCCAATATGCTGCATCTTCTTCAGCACCTTGTTCAGATCTTCTTCTGAGAGCGCCAGCTGTGCTGCCATGAAGAAAAGAATATGCGGTGACATATCACGCGGTGACTCGCCGCCTGTGTATTTGCGCCACTGGCTGTTACTGGCAACGCCAGCCAGGTCAGCCATCTGATTGCCCGTGTATCCGAGTTCGTCTTTAAGGCGAATCAGATCGTCGGTAGTAGGTGGGGAATACTCTTTAATCAGTCTCATCAGCGCACCTGTTAAAAAGCCCCTTTCGGGGCTTTCGTTAAATCATTTTCAGAAGAACCGTTGTGATTGTTGCTACTGCACCAATCAGGCCGGACGCTACAACAATCGGATACCAGGTTGATTCGCGATTGAGCTTAGAGGTTTCCGCAATCAACTTGGCAATCTCAGCGTTGATCTTCGCTAATTCTGCCTGGGTCATTTCTTCTGTTCTCATGTTCATCCTTTCGGGTTTCGGGCTGCGACCTGTTCGCTACCTCATGTGATAAATGATAGCCCCTTTGGTGCTATATGTCAATGCCCGGAATTACACTTTTCGCCCTTGCCAATAGCGTGACCTCATTGATTTCCCTGTGTGGCAGTGGGCGAATTTTCTGCACAAAAAAAATCCGCACTCAGGCGGATTATTCGTTGTTGACTGCGCAATGGCAGGTCGGTGCTTTTCTCTCGACAAGAAAAGTTTAACCGGGCTTGTCCTGTTCAACATTTAGACAAATCTTAAACCGGACAGGTCCCCATTAAGGGGGTTGGTATGAAAACTATGGCAGACAAAGTAACGACAGCGGCGGCATACACGACCTCCGGCGCTACTTTTCTCGCTGGGAGCATGTCATTGAATGAGTGGCTGGCTATTGGTGGCTTCATTCTTGCAGTGCTGACGTTCGCAGTGAACATCCATTTCCAGCGTAAAAGAGACCGGCGCGAAGAGCGCATGAGCCAGATGAGATGGGGGGCGGCAAGTGAGTCAAATAATCCAGATACTTAATTTTGAGGAAGGTTACCGCGAGTCGCCTTATCTCGATACCCAGGGGTTCCCTACTGTGGCCGGTGGCATCCGCATCGGACCAAAGGGCGCATCACTGAGCAATTACATCTTCCAGGTGCCACGCAAAGTTGGTGATGTCTGGAAGCAGGTAATTGTGGACGGAAAAATCAATGCGATGAATTCCAGAAGCAATATCAAAGCTGCAATGGCGAATTGCAATCCGGCGCGTCAGGACATCCTGATTAGCATGGCCTACCAAATGGGCGTCGATGGACTTGCGCTATTCAGGGGCACACTTGGTTCGATCGCTGCTGGTGATTTCAATGCTGGAGCCAATGGCATGTTGGATAGCCTGTGGGCCCGTCAGACGCCTGATCGCGCCCGCAGACATGCAGAAGTGATGCGAACAGGTACATACGACATCTACAGAGGGAAAATATGAAAATTCAGCTCGTTGAGGATGCCCGCAACTGGTGGCGCTGGCACTCGACAAAAGCGATCGTTGCGTTGGGACTACTGCCTACAGTGTGGTTTGAACTGCCACCTGAATGGAAGGCTGAATTTCCGTCTACATGGATGCGCGTGGCGGCGCTGGTGGTAATGGCTGTTGGCCTGTATACCCGCGTCACCTTGCAGAAACCTCCGAAGGATTAAGCTGATGGGAATTGAAACCATTATCGGCGCAATCGTTGCGGTTGTGGCTGCGATCGCTGCGGCGTTTGGTCTGGGCCATGCAAAAGGCAAAAGCACGGCAGAGGCCAGGGCTCAACAGCAGCAAACAGTAGAGGCAGCAGCGGCAACCAAAGCAGCCGCAGAACGCCGCGTGGAAGCATCAAAAGGGGCCAGCGATGTACAGCAGAATATTAGCCGTCAGTCTGACGACGATGTTGATCGCCAGCTGTGCGACAAATGGACCCGTTAAACCGGTTGTTGTCGATACGGCCTGTGACTGGGTGAAGCCTGTCTATGTGACGCGTCACGATGTAGAAGTGCTGGACACACTGACAAAGCGAGACATTCTGACGCATAACGAGATGTGGCGAAAGAATTGCGGGCCATCCGCAAAATAGAGTCGAGGTAAAGATGGGAAGGAAATCGCCAACACCTGCGACGGCTAACTACCAGCGACCCGCAGCACCGCCGCCACCGCCGGATGCCGATGAATAATTTGCTGAGCGTGTCCGCGCTATTCTCCGTGAGGAAATGCGGATAGGCGGGATTCTCTCGCGGCGCTGGCAGGCATTACAGAGCGTCTGCAAGCGGGTGCTCGATAATGCTGCTCATAGCAAGGCGGGTTCATGGAGCTGGTTGCAACATTTGGCAGTGCGCAATGTCAGATGCCAAGAGCTGGGGACTTAGCCCGCCGTGCTATGAGTATCAACTATTTGGAGTGAATATGTCATATCAAACCGAGCAGCAGCGTAAGCGTCAGCGCGAGGAAGAAGAACGCCGCCGCCACCAAAGCAATACCGGCTCAAGCAGCGATCTGATGAACCCGCTTAACCCCATCAGCCCGATTTACGTTGGCAGCGACTACAGCAGCTCAAGCAGCTCTGATTCATGCAGTGGCGGCTACGACTCTGGCAGTTCGTCAGATAGCGGTGGCAGTTGCGGTAGTGATTAATGCAGGCCGCCTACGGGCGGTTTTATTTTGTGCTGAAAACTGCATTCACTGAGTTCACTTTTCAGCATAGACACAATGAATCATCGGTTGGTGGTCTCACCATTGCCGAGGGTTAATCATATCCAGCCAGCAGGAAACGCTTAATGGCTAGCAATTCACCCTGGCACAACCTCTATAACTCTAAGCGCTGGTATCGACTTCGCTATCACCAGCTCCAGAAGCAACCGCTGTGTGAGTTCCACCTCAGGCGCAATCAGGTTATCTCAGCATCTATCGTTGACCACATCAAGCCACATAAAGGCGATGTTGAGTTATTTCATAATCCCGACAATCTCCAGTCACTTTGCAAGCGTTGCCACGACTCCGTAAAGCAGCGTCTGGAGAAGGGCGGAACGGTGACTGAGTTCGACGATGAAGGGCGCGTTATCTGGTAACAGGAGAAAGAATGAAAGACCTCAAGATTGAGTACCGCGACGGCAGACTGGTAGAGCTGCGTGTTGATGGCGTACTCGTCAATGGTGTCACCGCAATGCACTTCAGCCACGTAGTGGGCGACACAGTGCCACGGCTCACCCTGACCACGGGCCTCACCGGCACCGAGTCCCTGAGTATTGGTGCGGACACCCCGCAGAAGCCACGCTACATCCATAAATGAGAATAAATCTCAAATGTGCATCAGCAGGCAGGGGGAGGGGCAAAACTCTGACCGACCTCGCGTAAAGACCGCGCCCTCAGTCTTTTTTTTAAAAACGTCCAGAAAAAAAGGAAAAATGCGATGGCTCAGCGAGGCAGAAAATCTCTTGCCGCGACGTCGGCTGTCTCGCTGCCAGCACTGGCTGAAAGCAGGTTACAGCCTTCATTGCACCTCAGTGACCCTGAAATAAATGTCTGGGTCCGGCTCGTTAACGACAATCCGGCCAGTTCATTCACCGAAACTCATCGCGACATGATGGAGATGTACTGCCGTCATGTGGTGCAGGCGCGACTGCTGACCACTCAGCTTGAAGATTTTGAGATGGAGTGGCTGTCTCGTGAAGACGGTCTGAAGCGTTACGACAAGCTTCTTACCATGCGTGAACGCGAGGTGCGTTCGGCATCCTCTCTGGCGACCAGGCTGAGGATCACCCGGCAAGCGACGGCAGACCCCAAAACAGTGGGGCGTGCACATAACAATCTCGCCCGGGAGAAAAAACCCTGGGAAATTGATTAAGGCTGTTAGCCGATGGCTAAAAAAATTCTGACAAGGGCCGAACGCAACATTGCCTGGTGCGAAAAGCACATCCTGATCCCTGAAGGTAAATATGTCGGCCAGCCTCTTAAAATGGCTGATTTTATGAAGGACGACTTCAGAGCCATTTTCGACAACGAGCATGGTACTCGACGGGCGATCATCAGCCGGGGGCGCAAGAACGCTAAAACGGTAGAGACAGCGATGTTAATGCTGCTTTATCTGGTTGGCCCGGAGGCGGCGCATAACTCGCAGCTGTACTCAGCAGCCCGATCACGCGATCAGGCCGCCATCCTTTTTAACCTGGCGTCGAAAATGTGCCGCATGAATCCTTCGCTCATGCAGTACGTGGCTATTAAAGATTCAGCGAAAGAAATTCACTGTCCCGATCTTGGCTCTTATTACCGTGCGTTGAGCGCCGAAGCTACCACAGCCTATGGCTTCTCGCCGCGCTTTGTCGCCCACGATGAACTTGGGCAGGTGCGCGGGCCGCGTGATCCTTTATATGAGGCACTGGAAACGGCAACTGCTGCTCAGGACAATCCCATTTCCGTCATCATCAGCACGCAGGCACCCGATGCGAGTGACCTGCTCAGCCTGCTTATTGACGATGGTCTGACGGGCGCAGACCCGCGAACGGTAGTCAGGTTACAGACCGCGCCAGAAGACATCGACCCGTTCTCAGTTGAGGCGATAAGACTGGCGAACCCGGCGTTCGACGTGTTCATGAATCAAAAAGAAGTTCTGGATATGGCCGCGAGCGCTAAGCGCCTGCCGTCCCGCCAGGCTGAATTTGAAAACCTCGTGTTGAACCGCAGGGTGGAGGCAAAAAGCCCGTTCGTCAGCCAGACCGTCTGGCACATGAATAAAGAAGAGCCCGATGAACTCACTGGCAAAACAGTTTGGGGTGGGCTTGACCTGTCGAGCGTATCAGACCTGACTGCGCTGGTGCTGACAACGGCTAAAGGCGATGTTCACAGCAAGTTCTGGCTTCCGGCTGATGGTCTGGCAGACAAAGCGCGCAATGACCGCGTGCCTTATGACATCTGGGCGCGACAGGGATTCCTTAATACGACGCCCGGCAAGGCAATTGAATACGCCTTCATTGCAAGAGAGCTTAGGAAAATTTTCGACTCCTGCAATGTCCGCGCTATCGCATTTGACCGCTACAACATGCGATTTCTTCGTCCGCACCTGATTGATGCTGGCTTTACGGAAGCCGGGCTTGAGCGATTCGTTGAGTTCGGTCAGGGATTTGTCTCAATGTCTCCTGCGCTCAGGGAGCTTGAAGCCAAGCTTCTCGGCGCGCAACTGAAGCATGGCAACCATCCTATTCTGGAAATGTGTGCCAAGAACGCTACGGTCATCACCGATCCCGCTGGAAACCGTAAGTTTGTAAAAGGCAAATCCAGCGGGCGCATTGATGGCATGGTCGCGCTTGCTATGTCCATCGGCGCGCAGACCAGCGACGAGGTAGAGGACCAGGGCGACGTTAACGATTTCATTTACAACTTTTTGAGCGTTTAACATGGCAGATACCGATTACAGCATTGACCTGCGGACACGTTCGCCATTCTGGGCCCGGATGGCCTCCATTCTTACCGGCGGCCGCCTGGTATCGCCGGATAAAGGCTCGCAGATGGCGGGCACATCGGCGCATGGAACCGTTGGTGAATCCGTGGTAACTGATGAGCGAAACATGCAAATCAGCACGGTATGGGCCTGCATCCGGCTTATCTCAACCGTTACAGCCTCGCTTCCACTGGATGTTTACGAAACAGTTAATGATGAGCGCCGTAAAGCGGATAACAGTAACCCGCTGGCTAAGCTTCTCCGCTTTCGTCCTAACAACTTCATGACGGCGCTTGAGTTCCGCGAAGCCATGACAATGCAGCTCTGTGCGTACGGCAACGCTTATGCGCACGTTGAGCGAAACGGCGTTGGTGATGTGATCAGCATGGTACCGCTGATGAGCGCCAATATGGACGTGCGTCTGAGTGATAACGGCAAAAACGTCATTTATCGCTATAAGCGAGATTCCGAATACGCTGACTTCAAGCCGAAAGAAATTTTCCACTTGAAGGGTTTTGGTTTTAACGGTCTGGTAGGGCTGTCACCGCTGGCGTTCAGCGCAAAATCGGCGGGCGTGGCAATCGCCATGGAAGACAATCAGCGCGAGTTCTTCGCCAACGGCGCGAAATCTCCACAGATTCTGATGACAGATGGCAAAGTGCTCACCAAAGAGCAGCGCGGTCAGCTTGAAGAGAACTTCAAAGAAATCGCTGGCGGCCCGGTTCGAAAGCGCCTCTGGATACTAGAGAGCGGGTTTACCACGCAATCCATCGGCGTATCACCGCAGGATGCGCAGATGCTTGAAGCCCGTAAGTTTCAGGTGGCTGAACTGGCGCGATTTTATGGCGTTCCACCTCACCTGGTGGGTGATGTTGAGAAAACCACCTCATGGGGTAGCGGCATTGAACAGCAGAATCTTGGATTCCTTCAGTACACGCTAAAGCCTTATCTGGATCGCTGGGAATACAGCATTGAGCGCTGGCTTGTTAAGGAGTCTGAACAAGGCAAGCTTCACGCCGAGCATAATTTAGATGGCCTGCTGCGCGGTGATTCAGCCAGCCGCGCCACATTCATGCAGACCATGGTGAACACCGGCATTCGCACAGTTAATGAAGTCCGAAGACTGGATAATCTGCCACCTCTTCCTGGTGGCGATGTCGCCACGCGGCAATCTCAAAACATCCCGATCACTGACCTCGGAACAAACGACAAGCCCCGCACTGACGGGGCTTAATTTTTATGGGGGCTTCAATGCCGGACATTCAGAAAACGCTGTCCTTTAATCAGGCAGAAATTAAGTTTGCAGGCGATGGCAGTCAGGGGATTTTTGAAGGTTACGCCTCTGTGTTTAACAACACCGACTCGGACGGAGACATTATCCTTCCTGGCGCTTTTAAAAACACGCTTGCCACACAAAGCCGCAAGGTAGCGATGTTTTTCAATCACCGCACATTTGAAGTGCCGGTAGGTAAATGGGAATCACTGGAAGAGGATGAAAAGGGCCTTTATGTGAAAGGTCAGTTAACGCCGGGACTGAGTGCTTCCTCTGATCTGAAAGCAGCCATGCAGCACGGTACCGTTGAAGGTATGTCGGTCGGTTTCTCAGTATCGAAAGACGACTACAGCATTGGTACCACCGGGATGATCTTCAGGAACATCTCTTATCTTCGGGAAATCAGCGTTTGCACTTTCCCGGCCAACGAACTCGCTGGCGTTTCCGCCATGAAGAGTATCGAAACCATCAAAACCATTCGAGACGCAGAAGCTTTCCTGAGGGATTCAGCAGGGCTTTCGCGTGCAGAAGCACAGGCATTTCTTGCCAGTGTTAAGTCCGCAGGTCGGAGTGAGTCCGGTAGCGGCGACATTGACGCGCTTGCAAAGCGCATAACTTCCTTTGCCGCTAATCTGCGGAACGCATAACGGAGCATTACATGTCTGAATTAGCCACTCTCGAAAAAGCGATTGAGAATTCACAGAAAGAAGTGAAGCAACTCATCGAAGAGCAGCGTAAGTCTATTGCCGAAAACGGTCAGGTAAACCAGCAACTGCAGGCTGACCTGACCAAGGCGCAGGATGAGCTGAAAACCACCGGTACCCGCCTGTTTGACCTGGAACAGAAGCTTGCAGGTAATTCCCCGGATCAGACTGCACAGAAGTCTTTTGCTGAGCGTGTATCTGAAGACCTGATTAAAGGCTGGGATGGCACCCGCACCAAAGCGAAAGTGACCAGCTTTGATAAAGCGATTGGTTCGGGAACAACCTCTGCTGGCGCACTGGTTCAGCCACAGCAGGTACCGGGCATCCTCATGCCGGGCCTGCGCCGCCTGACTGTTCGTGATCTGCTGGCTCAGGGGCGTATCACCAGTAACTCACTGGAATACGTACGTGAAAACGTGTTTACCAACGCCGCGGCTCCTGTACCTGAAGGAACCCTGAAGCCTGAGAGCAACATCACCTTCACCAAAGAAACGGCGAACGTGAAAACCATCGCCCACTGGATTCAGGCTTCCCGTCAGATTATGGACGATGCGCCAGCGCTTCAGTCCTACATCAATGCGCGCATGATGTATGGTCTGGCTCTGGTAGAAGAAAACCAGATGCTGAACGGTGACGGCACTGGCGATAACCTTCAGGGCCTGAACGTAGTGGCGAATGACTACGAGAGTACGCTGAATGCTACCGGTGATACGAGCGCTGACGTTCTGGCGCATGCAATCTACCAGGTTTCTCTCAGTGAGTTTGAAGCTGATGGCATTATCCTGAACCCGGCAGACTGGCACCGCATCGCTCTGCTGAAAGATGCCAACGGCAACTACATTCTGGGCGGACCTCAGGCGTTCGCATCAAAAGTTCTGTGGGGCTTGCCGGTTGTATCGACCACGGCGCAGACGGCAGGAAAATTCACCGTTGGCGCATTTGGCCTGGCGTCTCAGGTGTGGGATCGCATGGATGCCACTATCGAAATCAGCAACCAGGATCGCGATAACTTCGTGAAAAACATGCTGACCATCCTGTGCGAAGAACGCCTGGCGCTGGCGCACTACCGTCCTGCAGCTATCGTCACTGGCGATGTTGCGGTTTCCTCCGGCGAATAACAGAAGGGCGCGGTCAGTAATGGCCGCGTTTAATGTATGAAAATTAAAGCTCTCCGTATGTTCTCGCATTACCACCTGGGTACGGTATCCCAGGGCGAAACCCGCGTGGTGAAGAAAGAAATCGGCGAAGCGCTTGTGAAACTGCACCTTGCCGAAGAGATTGAGCCCGAAAAGGCGGAAACTTCCGTTCCTGAACAACCTGTAAAAGCTAAAGCCGGGGGTAAAGGTGGAAATAAGCGCGGAGCAGATGGAGCTGATAAAGAAGCATCTGAGAGTTGATAGCAGTGATGAAGATGACCTGATTGCAGGATATGCGCAGGCATCAGTCGATTTTGTTGAGCATTACTGCGATGGCACTCTGGTTGTTGAACTCACCCCTCCCGTTGAAAATGAAGAACCTCTTCGTGAGGTTCTTTTTTCTTCCGGTATCTGGCAGGCGATGCTGCTGCTTATTGGTCAGTATTATGCGAACCGTGAAGCGAGCGGACAGAGTCAGGCTGAAATTCCGTTTGGTGTGGAGGCGTTGTTATACCGACACCGCAAGTGGCACTGATGGCGTGCTCAGGATGCCAAAAGCGCCGCGAATGGCTAAAGAGAATGGTGGCACTCGCTAATGAAAGAATTACAGGAAAGCCTGCTGGCAACCACGCTGGAGAAGCTGGCAGAGAGCCTTCATCAGGTAGCGGAGGGCATGAAGGCGCAGACCGAAGCGATAAACCGCCTGGCTGAGTCTAACGAAGCCCTCGCTGCTGTTGTTTATCAGTCAATGATTGATGAGTCTGATCCCGATATTCCGGCACCAACATATCTTAGCGGTGCAGCTAAGGGGTAACTATGCAGGCTGGAAAATTACGTCATCGCATCTCACTTCAGAAGCCAGTAAAAACGCAGAACCCTTCTACCGGCGCGGTCGTCAATTCATGGCAGGAAATAGCAAAGCTGTGGGCTGAAGTTGCACCGCTTTCGGCGAGAGAGTTTGTGGCAGCACAGGCGACCCAGAGTCAGGTCACAACGCGCATCATCATTCGTTTTCGCAGTGATGTAACAGCCAAACACCGCATCGTTTACGGCGGTAAGATTTTCAACATCGAAGGCGTACTGGCTGACGACAAAAGCGGACGTGATTATCTGACTCTGCCTTGCTCGGAGGGCGTTAACGATGGCTGATGGCGTTGATTTCACCCTTACTGGCATGGATTCCCTGCTGGGCAAGCTGGATGAAATCAGCGATGACCTTCGCCGTAAGGGTGGAAGAGCAGCATTACGCCGCGCGGGGAATGTCATCGTTGATAAAGCCAAAGCTAATGCCCGCCAACTGGATGACACCTCAACAGGCAGGAGCATTGCAGATAACGTTGCGCTTCGCTGGAACGGCAGGCTGTTTAAACAAACAGGTAACCTTGGGTTTCGCATTGGCGTAGCACATGGTGCAGTTCTGCAGAAGCACCCTGACAAGAGCGCGAATGCTCCCACACCTCACTGGCGATTACTTGAATTCGGCACCGAGAAGATGAAAGCGCAGCCTTTCATGCGTCCGGCTGCTGAAAGCAGTATTGACCAGGTAGTGACGATATTTGGTACTGAGTACGAACTGGCAATTGACCGGGCAATTAAACGCGCCCGTAAGAAAGGGCAGTCACCGTGATAGCACCTATTTTTCCTGTATGCAGCGCCAGTCCTGAAGTTAATTCACTGATTGGTGGTGACAGCCTTCGCCTGTATCCGTTTGGTCAGCAGGATGATGATGTTATCTACCCCTATGCAGTCTGGCAAAACATCAGCGGTGAGCCAGAGAATTATCTGGGGCAGCGTCCCGATGCAGACTCATTCACGCTTCAGGTAGATGTTTATGCCGATACGCCTGATGAAGCTATTGCTGTCGCCGCAGCGCTACGCGATGCAATTGAGGCGCACGCTTACATCACCCGATGGGGCGACCAAACCCACGATAACGAAACCAAGCGGTACCGCTATTCATTTGATGTCGACTGGATAGTGCCGCGATAACCGAATTATTCACCCACCGGCCATGTGCCGGTTTTTTATGACCGGAGATAACCATGTCTGTATTGACGCAAGGCACGCAGCTTTTCGTGCTCGCCAGTGGCGCGGTGAGCGAAGTGGAATGCATCACCGCATTCTCACCGGGCAGCAGCCCAGCCGACCAGATTGAAGATACCTGTCTTTCTGAAAAGTTTGACCGTACCTATAAGCGTGGTCTGCGTACTCCCGGAGCGGCTTCACTGACACTGAACGCTGATCCAAAAAATACCAGCCACGTAATGCTGCACAACCTGTCGATTTCTGATGATGAGAATGATCAGGACCTGACGTTTGCGATTGGTTGGGCTGATGGCACCGCGTCACCTACAGCTGCTGCAGAAGATGCAAGCGGTGCTGTTGATGGCCTGGTGCTACCCGACAGCCGAACCTGGTTTGTTTTCAAAGGCTACGTCTCCGACTTCCCGTTTGATTTCGCGGCCAACACAGTCGTTTCCTCCTCCGCTTCTATCCAGCGTTCCGGTTCTGCGGTGTGGATTCCTAAAACAGCCTCTTAAACTGATGGGGCTTTTCGCCCCATTTTGCGAGACAACAAATGAAATTAACGCTTGAAGCACTCAAGGATTCGGGCGCGTTTACCGGACGTCCTGTAGAAAAAGAAATCACCTGGAAACAGGGCGATAAGAAAATCACTGCGACCGTTTATGTGCGCCCAATGGGTTATCACACTGCGACATCTGATGTGCTGGCTTTTGGCGGGAAAGTAGATGGCGTTGCGGGTCGAATTGCGGCATCCATCTGCGATGAATTTGGTAAGCCTGTCTTTACCCCCGCCGACATCACAGGTGAGGCAGACCCAGAGCGCGGCGCGCTCGATGGAGCGTTAACCGTAGCCCTGCTGGTGGCTATTCAGGAAGTTAACGATCTGGGAAAGACTTCGAGCTCAGCGCCGAAGACGAATTCTGGTGCGAGCTCGTCCTCAACGGGATCGGCGGCAAAACCATCGCCGAAGCGCGTGAGACGATCTCCTTCAAAGAATCGCAGCTCTGGGCAAAGTACCGGGAACGCTATGGAAGCCTGAATCCCATGATGCGTACCGAATGGGGAGCAGCGTTAGTAACGAGCATGATTGCGAACGTTAACCGCGACCCTAAAAATCCGCCATTCAGTCCCACTGATTTCACTCTGCATTTCACTAAAGTCAAAGCGGCTAATGAGCCAATATCACTTGAAGAAGCGATGAAAAGCTGGGCATAACCGCCAGACGGAGAATTTATGGCTTCCAAATCACTCGGCACGCTGACGATTGACCTGATTGCCAAAGTGGGCGGCTTTACCGCTGGCATGGATAAAGCCGAACGGGCGACGCAGAAATGGCGCAAGCAGGCCGAGGCAGATTTCAAGGCCGTTACTGTAGGGCTTACTGCTGTATCAGCCGCCGCCGTAGCTGCCGGTGCTGCTGGTTTTGCGCTTCTCAAGTCCACTGCCGACCAGGTTAACACCACTGACCAGTGGGCGAAATCGCTGAAAATGTCCACCCAGGAACTGCTTGCGTGGCAGTTTGCTGCCGAAAAGGCTGGGCTGTCAGGCGATAATATGGCCGACATCTTCAAAGATTTGGGCGATAAAATCGGTGATGCTGTATTGAATAAATCCGGCGAGGCAGTTGATGCGCTCAACGCGCTAGGTCTGTCTGCCGACAAGCTTTCGAAGGTTTCACCCGATAAACAGATGCTGGCTATCGGCGATGCTCTGGGGAAAATCAGCACCAATGCCGGTAAAGTCACCATCCTTGAAAGTCTGGGGAATGACCTGTCAAAACTTCTTCCGTTGTTCGATAACAATAACGAGAAGCTGAAGCAGTTTATCCAGCTAGCAAAAGATTACGGTGTTGCGCCCGACCCGCAGTCTATTGATGACCTGGTTAAGGTGAACGATCTGTTTCAGGACATGGAAGCTCAGGTGAAAGGCCTGAAGATGGAGATTGCTGCAGGACTGGCGAAGGTAGACCTTACTCCACTTCAGCATTCGCTGGATCAAATCCATACAGTTTTGACTGATCCTGCAGTGTTGAAAGGCATAGTAGACTTAGTCAGTGATGTGGCAGAGCTTGCTGGCTGGATAATTACTATCGCTGCTAAGGCAGGAGAAATAGCATCTTTAACGAACAACAGGGCTGCTGCAGTTGGTGGCAATATCGATACCACCAACCTTGATCAGGTTACTGAACGTATCGAATACCTACAAAAAACCATGTCTAACCGATCAGAAAACGGATCGTGGTTTGGTAACTTATTTGGGGTTGATGACAGTACCGAAAAAGCGCAGAAAGAGCTGGAACAGCTAATTAAGCTTCGCGATGACCTTCAGAATAAGCCAACGTTACCCACCGCATCCGCAACAGTTGCTCCGGAATCGGGATTTGCTCTTACTCCCGGGCAGCAAAACGGCAAAACAACACCAGATGCCGGCGCTAAAAAACTGGAAAGTGCCTTTAAGGCCACTGAGCGCAGCTACATGCGCCAGATTGAATTAATCGACACCACTGGTAAAAAAACCACTGTGGTTACCGAGCAGCAAAAACTGCAGTTCGATATTGCTGATGGCAAGTTGCAGGGGCTTAACGAGACGCAGAAAAAGCGCCTTGAATATCTGGCACAGGAAGTGGACCGCCTTAATGAGGTCAAAAAGGCCAATCAGGAAAATGCCAAGGTAGCGGCGTTCGTTGCCAACCTTCAGGCTCAAAATAGCAATGCCCAATCCTCGTTTGATATTGACGAGCAGGGCGCAGGGCTTGGTGATAAAGAGCGTGAAAGGCTGAAAGAGCGCCTTAACATCGAGCGAGATTATCTGGATCAGCAAAGAGATTTACAGGCCCAGTATCAATCAGGAGATATTACTAAATCTGTTTATGACCGCGAAACCCAGGCTCTAAAAGATGCCCAATCAGACAGAATTAAAGCTTTAAAAGATCACTATAAAAAAATGGATGAACTACAAGCTGATTGGGTCGCTGGTGCCAAGAATGGTTTTGCTAACTGGGCTGATGAGATTAGTGATGTATCCGGTACGGTGTCAGACGGCGTTAAGTCATCCCTTGATGGTGTATTCAGCAACGTCACCTCAATGCTTGAAGGCAACAAGGTTAGCTGGAAATCATGGGGCATATCGGTTCTACAGATCATCGAAAAGGTTGCCCTGCAAATGGCAGTTGTCAGCGCTATGGGTGGTGGTTCTTCATCTTCAGGAATTCTCGGGACCGTCGCTTCTGGTATCGCAGGTTACTTTGGCGGTGGCGCTTCTGCTGCTACATCATCTTCAAACGCATTCTCTTCCGGTGCATATAGCAATCTGTCGCTCAATGCCAAAGGTGGCGTTTACGCCTCTCACGACCTTAGCCAGCACAGCAACTCTATTGTCAGCTCGCCAACACTTTTCGCTTTCGCTAAAGGGGCTGGTCTGATGGGCGAAGCCGGGCCTGAAGCAATCATGCCGCTGACCCGCGCAGCAGATGGCTCGCTTGGGGTTCGTGCGCTGGGTGGCGGCAATTCTGCTGTTTCTGGTGGCGCTCCACAGGTTTATATCAGCATAGACAGCAACGGCAATACCTCCACGCAGTCTACCGATGGATGGCAGCAATTTGGTTCTGAAATCGGAAACTTTGTAGACCAGCGCTACAAGCAGAACATGATGCGTGATATTCGCCCTGGCGGTGACATCTGGAACGCAATGAAAAGCAGGTAATACATGGCAATCGAAGTATTTACGTGGTGCGCCCGTCTCAATGCAGCCGGTGAAGCAAAATTCAGTACTCGTAAAATTCAGTTTGGTGACGGCTATACACAGGTTGCCGGGAACGGAATTAATAACCGTACGCAAAGCTGGGACCTGACCTTTACTGGCAATGAGTCAATGATCGGGGCAATTCAGGATTTCCTGGACAGTCACGGCGGTGTGCGCGCATTCCAGTGGAAGCCACCGCTACAGCCGACAGGGTTGTACCGATGCGACACTTACAAGCCCGTTGCGTTAGGCGCAGGACTTTATGACCTTACGGCCACCTTTGAACAGGCGTTTAAACCATGAGTCTGAACAGTGATTATCAGAAGCTGGAGCCCGGAAATCTGGTCAGGCTATTTGAGGTGGATGGCTCGGCGTTCGACCTGCCTGATGTGCTGCGCTTCCATGCCTACAATATCCCGCACACTGAGGCGGAGATCATTGCTGCTGGTGGTGATGAAACCAAACTGCCAGCCAAATCTGTATGGTGGCAGGGCCAGGAATACAAAGCATGGCCGTGTCAGATCACGGGTATTGAAGCATCAACAACGGGTAGCAGCGCTCAGCCAAAACTGACGGTTGCTAACCTGGACGGTTCGATCACCGCGCTGTGCCTTGCCTATGACGATATGCTTCAGGCGAAAGTGTCCATTCATGACACGCTGGCGCAGTATCTCGACGCGGTTAACTTTGCTGAAGGAAACGCATCAGCCGATCCGACACAGGAAAAGCTGAAGGTCTTCTACATCGACAGTAAGAGCAGCGAAACGAAAACACAGGTGGAATTCACGCTCAGTAGCCCTATGGACCTTCAGGGGCTAATGATACCGACGCGCCAGCTTCATTCTCTGTGCACCTGGTGTATTCGCGGTAAATATCGGTCCGGTGATGGCTGTGATTATGCCGGCACGCGCTACTTCGACAAGTTCAACAATCCGGTGGACGATCCCTCACTTGATGAGTGCAGCGGTACCCTCACCGGGTGCAAACTGCGCTTTGGTGAAGACGAAGAAGTATCTTTTGGCGGCTTCCCTGGCACATCGCTGATTCGGAGCTGACATGCGCCAGAAAACAATCGATGCATTGCTTGCTCATGCAGAAGCGGAATACCCGCGAGAGTGCTGCGGCGTGGTGGCGCAGAAAAGCCGTGTTGAACGTTATTTCCCATGCCGAAATCTGGCATCTGAGCCAACAGAACAGTTTCACATGTCTCCAGAGGATTACGCAACGGCGGAGGAATGGGGCACGGTCATCGCCATTGCACACAGCCATCCCGACGCTACAACACGCCCAAGTCCACTGGATGAGGCTATGTGTGATGCCAGTGCCGTACCATGGCATATCGTAAGCTGGCCTGAAGGTGATCTGCGCACTATCCATCCCCGCGATGAATTACCGCTGATTGGACGCCCGTTCGTGCTGGGGCATTCAGACTGCTGGGGGCTGGTCATGAGCTACTTCCGGCAGGAACACGGCATAGAGTTGCCAGATTTCCGAGTGGACTACCCCTGGTGGGAAGACCAGTACCCGGAGAATCTTTATCAGGATAACTGGCACTCAGCCGGGTTTGAAGAGGTAAACGGCGCACCGCAGCCAGGGGACGTGATCATGATGCAGGTGCAGTCGAATAAGTGGAATCATGCCGGAGTTATGCTGGAAGGGAACATGATGCTGCATCACCTTTACGGTCGCATCAGCAATCGAATTCCATACGGAGGCTACTGGCAGGAACGGACAATGAAAATTGTCCGGCACCGTGACCTTCAGTGAAAAAGCAGGTTAATTATGGAAAGTACATTAAGAACCATTCGGCTATACGGCGTTCTGGGTGCCACATTCGGACGTGTTCACCATATGGCCGTTGAGACACCCCGTGAGGCCATTCGTGCTTTATGTGTGGTCATTCCCGGATTTGAGCGCTTTCTCAATACCAGCCGCAAGCGTGGACTGACTTATGCGGTTTTCAGTGGACGACAAAACCTTGCAGTAGAGGAACTTGAGGCTGATCACAGCAAAAGTGAAATCCGCATAGCTCCTGTGATTATGGGAAGCAAAAGAGCAGGCGCACTTCAGACGATACTGGGAGCGGTATTGGTAGTTGTTGGCGTTGCAATAGGCTATTTCACGGGGGGTACGCTTTCAACAATGGGTTATGGCGTGGCTAAGTTTGGTGCGGCGATGATGCTGGGTGGTGTCGTCCAAATGCTTTCACCTCAGACGCCGGGAATAGCCAGTAAGCAGGATGCCGATAACCAGGCTTCTTACGCATTCGGTAGCCCGACCAACACCGCCGCTCAGGGGTATCCTGTTCCTCTGCTGTATGGTCAGCGCCGCATCGGTGGCGCAATTATCTCAGCGGGTATTTATGTGGAGGATCAACAGTAATACCGAACTGTCGCTACCGATGTAAAACTGGCCCACCTGCCGATGTAAATCTGACCCACCTAGGGTAAAAATGGCAGTTTTAAGGCACTGCCAATGATGACATTGGAGACCAGAGTGGAGATTAGTGTTTTACACCGTCAGGGCATGTCGATACGCGCCATCGCGCGCCAGCTTTCATGCTCTCGTGAGACCGTTCGCAGATATATTCGTAGCCCGCTGCCCGTAGCGGATATGCGCTACAAGCCTCGCGCACCCAGACCCTGCAAGCTTGACCCGTTCAAGACCTATATCCTTGAGCGGGTGGCCGCTGCCAGGCCCCTCTGGATACCCGCCAGTGTGCTGCTGCGCGAGATCCGTCAGCGTGGTTACGAGGGTGGTTACAGCATGCTGACCGCTTTCCTGCACCCCATTAAGCAGCCCGTCACTGAAGAGGTAACACGCTTCGAGACCGAGCCTGGCTTTCAGATGCAAGTTGATTTCACCATCATCAGACTCGGTCATAACCCATTGCTGGCCTTTGTCGCCACGCTGGGCTGGAGCCGCGCGACTTTCGTCAAGTTTTACAGCAACCAGGACTCCGCTGCCTGGTGTGACGGCATTGAGTCTGCGCTCAGGTTCTTCGGCGGGACGCCGCATCAGCTGCTGTTCGACAACGCCAAGGCCATCATCATTGAGCGCGATGTCTACGGCCCCGGTAAGCATCGCTGGAACCCGCAGTTGATGCACGTCGCCGAGAAGTATGCCTTTACTCCCAAGGTCTGCCGACCCTATCGCGCCAAGACCAAGGGTAAGGTTGAGCGGTTTAACCATTACCTCAAGAACAGCTTTATCGTGCCTCTTACCGCGACCTTCCGGCAGGCCGGGCTGGTACTGGATGTACCTGCTGCCAACACACGCATCGGCGAGTGGCTGGTCACCGTCGCGAACACACGAGTGCATGGCACCACAGGCGTACCGCCTGAGCAGCGCATGCCGCGCGAGCGTGCTGCGCTATTGCCGTTACCGAAGGTCACGTTGGCATTGCCTGCACCTGTCCCAGCGCTCAGCCAGCGTCCGGTGCCGACCGAGAGCCTGCAACATCCTCTGGCAACGTACCAGGCCTTGCTCGAGGTGCCAGCATGAACCTTCAACATGATCGTATTGCCGCGCTCTGCGAGCAACTCAAGCTCGACCGCCTGCCGGCAGAGTGGCCGGGTGTGGCACAGGCGACCATCGACAACAGCGGCACGCATGCCGACTTCCTGGAAGCCGTTTTGCAGCTCCAGCATGATGGCCAGAACGAACGGCGTCGCCAGACCATTTTGCGGTTATCAGGCCTGCCGGTGATAAAAACACTGGAGCAGTTCGATTACGCCTATGCCAGTGGCGTTCCACGAAGTCAGATCCAGGAGTTGGCGGGTCTGACATTTATCGAACGTCAGGAGAACGTTGTCCTGCTCGGGCCTTCTGGCGTCGGCAAAACGCACCTGGCGACCGCCATTGGCTATAAGGCCGCGATGGCGGGTTTAAGCATTCGGTTCATTACCGCCGCCGACATGATGCTGCAACTGATGGCGTCACATCGTCAGGGTGACCTGAAGGGCTACCTGAACCGCGTCGTAGGTAAACCTAAGCTGTTGATCATCGACGAAGTGGGATATCTGCCGTTCGGTAAAATGGAGGCGAACCTGTTCTTCCAGGTAGTCGCTAAACGGTATGAGTCAGGCAGCGTGATCCTGACCAGCAACCTGCCGTTTACGCAGTGGTCCGGAACGTTTGGTGATGACGAGACACTGACGGCAGCGATGCTGGATCGGCTGCTTCACCATGCGCATATCGCCCAAATCAGCGGCCAAAGCTATCGACTGAAAGATAAGCTGAAAAGCGGTCAACTCCAGAAGAAAACGAAAGCAACAACGCTCGAATGATTCAAAGGGGGTGGGTCAGTTTTACTTTGGCAGGGTGGGTCAGAATTCGATCGGTATTGACACCGAACCATTTCCACCACCTTTAAGGGGCGCTCAAGCGTCCCTTTTTTTATGGGCGCAATATGGCTACAGCTACCGTTTATAAAGGGCGCAAAGGCGGCTCTTCAGAATCTCGTACACCCACCGAACAGCCAGATGATCTCCAGTCCGTAGCAAAAGCAAAAATTCTTTTGGCGCTTGGTGAGGGTGAATTTTATGGTGGTCTGTCGGGCAAGCAGGTTTTTCTCGATGGCACCGCTATTGAGAATGATGATGGCTCTCAGAACTTTAGCGGCGTGGCGTGGGAATTCCGTTCCGGCACTCAGGCGCAGAATTACATTCAGGGTATCCCCGGTACTGAAAATGAGATTTCTGTAGGGACCGATGTCACCAGCACTACCGCATGGATTCATACCTTCACTAATACTCAACTTTCTGCTATCCGCCTTCGCCTGAAGTGGCCAGCACTCTTCAGGCAGGAAGATGATGGCGATCTGGTTGGCTACTCTATCAATTATGCGATTGATCTTCAGACGGATGGTGGTACATGGACCACCGTTTTAAACACAGCTGTAACCGGCAAAACCACCACCGGTTATGAGCGTAGCCATCGCATAGATTTACCACAGAATGGCAGTACCTGGACGGTTCGTGTTCGCAAAATCACCGCCGAGGCAAATAGCGCCAAAATTGGCGACACCATGACGCTGCAGAGCTACACCGAGGTGATTGACGCCAAGTTGCGTTATCCAAACACAGCGCTGCTCTATATCGAATTCGACTCCAGCCAGTTTAACGGCAGCATTCCGCAGATCACCTGTGAGCCAAAAGGCCGCGTTATCCGTGTGCCAGACAACTACGATCCGAACACACGCAGCTACAGCGGAACGTGGCTCGGCACCTTTAAGTGGGCGTGGACAGACAACCCGGCGTGGATTTTTTACGACATTGTGGTTTCTGACCGCTTTGGTCTGGGTGATCGCCTTACCGCTGCCAACATTGACAAATGGACCCTGTATCAGGTCGCGCAGTACTGCGATCAGATGGTCCCGGATGGCAAGGGAGGTAGCGGTACCGAACCGCGCTATAAGTGTGATGTGTACGTGCAGACCCGCAACGACGCCTATACGGTCATGCGTGACTTTGCGGCCATCTTCCGTGGCATGACGTACTGGGGCGGCGATCAGATTGTTGCCCTGGCTGATATGCCGCGCGATGTGGATTACAACTTCACCAATGCCAACGTGGTTGACGGTGAATTTGCTTATTCCAGCAGTACCACTAAAACCCGCTATACCTCCGCGCTGGTTTCGTATTCCGACCCTGACAACGGTTATGCCGATGCTATGGAGCCGGTGTTCGAAAAAGACCTGGTATCGCGTTATAAGGTTTATAACCAGCTTGAAGTGACAGCGATTGGCTGTACACGTCAGTCAGAGGCGAACCGTAAAGGGCGCTGGGGCATTCTCACTAACAACAAAGACCGCGTCGTTGCTTTCTCTGTTGGGCTTGATGGCGATATACCCATGCCGGGCTATGTCATCGCTGTTGCTGATGAGTACCTTTCTGGACGCGTAGCCGGTGGACGCATCAGTTCTGTGAACGGACGGGCGATTACGCTTGACCGCGCACCCGATGCGAAAGCAGGTGATCGCCTGCAGGTGAATCTGCCCAGCGGTATTTCTCAGGCTCGCACCATCCAGAGCCTGAGCGATAATATCGTTACCGTTACGACTGCATATTCTGAAACGCCTGAAGCCGAAAATATCTGGGTCGTAGAATCATCAGAGCTTTATGCGCAGCAGTACCGGGTAACCTCTGTTGCTGAAAATGATGATGGCACGTTCACTATCACCGCCGCAGCTCATGATCCGAACAAATACCCCCGCATTGATACTGGTGCTGTTATCGACCAGAGACCAGTCAGCGTCATTCCTCCGGGCAATCAGGCCGCACCGACAAATATCGTTATCGACTCTTACTCGGTTGTTAATCAGGGCATCAGCCTGGAGACGATGCGAGTCCAGTGGGATGCGGTGCAAAACGCCATATCTTACGAGGCGCAGTGGCGGCGCAACGATGGCAACTGGATTAGCGTAGCCCGCAGCTCAACAACCTCTTTTGAAGTGCCGAGCATTTACGCTGGCCGCTATCTGGTGCGTGTTCGCGCAATCAATGCCGCTGAGATTTCGTCTGGGTGGGGTTACTCGCAGGAGAAAACGCTCACAGGTAAAGTTGGCAATCCACCTAAGCCAGTTGGCTTCACGGCTTCCGAAGATGTGGTATTCGGCATTGAGCTTAACTGGGGATTCCCGGCTAATACCTCTGACACACTGAAAACGGAAATTCAGTACAGCCTGACGGCAGGCGGTGCTTCGCCCATGCTTCTGGCTGATGTTGCCTATCCGACCCGCGTGTACCAGCAGATGGGGCTGAAAGCAGGCCAGATTTTCTGGTACCGCGCTCAGCTGGTCGATAAGACCGGCAATGAGAGTGGTTATACCGACTGGGTTCGCGGTCAGGCTTCAACTGATGCCAGCGACATTCTGGACTGGATTGGGGATGACATCCTGAATACCGATGCCGGTAAGCAGCTCGTATCCCGTGTTGACTCAGTGGAGGAAAAGGTAGGCGAACTGAATGATGCTGTCACGCAGGCTCAGGGCGACATTGCTGATTTTCGTGAGGAGCTGGATAAAAACAGCGGTGACGTTGCTGATGTCAGCGCCGCCATCACTGCAGAGCAAACCGCACGTGTAGATGGCGACAACGCATTAAGCCAGCGCATAACGGATGTTAAAACAACAACCGAAAGCAATACTGGTCGAATCACTACGGTCGAGAAGACTGTAACTGATAACCAGAGCGCCACAGCGCAGCGCCTCGATAGCCTGGACGCTTCAACGGAGAGCAATGCAGCAAATATCACCGCAGAGCAGACAGCCCGAGCCAGCGCAGACACAGCGCTTGGTCAGCGGGTCGATGCGGTTAAGGCGACTACCGACAACAATTCGGCTTCCATTGATACTCTGCAAACCGCTCAGTCCAGTACTGACCAGGCACTGGCAAGCCTGACACAAAACACCGAGGCGGTTTTTTCAAGTGTCAATAATCAGGCTTTAACTGATATTGAAAATGCCCTCGGCAACGATGCAGCAGACCAGGCTCAGCGGGGGGCTATTGGCGGGGTCAGGGGCAGAGTAGCGCAGGCTGAAGCCAGAATAGTGACCACAGAAACAGCTCAGGCTGATGCGAACCAGGCATTTGCTCAGTACCAACAGACAGTGACTGCGCAGTTTAATGCAACAGGTGAGGAAATTGACCAGACGAATGTGACGGTCCAGCAGACCTCTTCTGCCCTGGCTACGCTCGACGGAAAAGTTTCCGCTCAGTGGGGCATTAAGCTTGGCATTGATTCCAACGGCAGATATTACGCCGCTGGCATGGGTATTGGCCTTGAAAATACGCCTGATGGCATGCAGTCACAGGTACTGTTCCTGGCTGACCGCTTCGCAGTAATGACGCAGGTAGGCGCCACACCTAAAACCTTCTTCGCCATTCAGAACGGGCAGACCATCATTGATACAGCTTTCATCGGTGACGGCACGCTCACCAACGCGATGATCGGGAATTATATCCAGTCTACAAGTTACGGGGGTAGCGGCGGCTGGCGGTTGAGTAAAACAGATAACAACATGGTAGTTACGGATGCGAACAATAAAGTTCGTTTTAAAGCGGGTAAATTGTCATGAGCGAATATGGCTGGCAGGTTTTTGACGCTAATGAAAACCTGCTTTATGACGACAGCGTAATCATGTCCAAATGGCTTGGGTCATATACGGTTCCGATGATGAGCTGTGGCGGGGCTGACTGGAGCCAGAGAATATCAGGAATAGCTTTCCGGGACGGTACTCCCTTTGCTTATTGTGTTCCTACGCCGGGACTGATTGTTCCGGCTGACAGGACGTTTGCTTACTCACCCCCTAATATCTATTGCGGCGCAGACTATATAGATATTTCTTATAACTCACGAATACTTTCATTTCCGGATGACACTGCTTACAGCCTGGCGTTTGGCGGTGTGACTGTACACTGGGGCGTTTACAATGGCTGAGTATGGAATAGAGCTGTCGAATAACAAAGACTACGTGATCGCTAATGCTAATGATGTGAATTACGTTCTCCGTGCTTCTGGTCAGATTAGTAACGGTCAGTTTTCAAATGCCGGGGAATATTATTCACGTCTGTATCTGGATATATCTTCATTTAACTGTCCCATTGTTTTCTTTCGCCCGCTGAGCGCTGACCAGAGAATTTCATGTATCCCCGGGATTAATGATTTTCTTGTTCCTGGTAGCGTGACGCAGAAAAAAGCCACCGTTCTGAAATGGAAAAATAAAGACATCGGAAGTCTGCAATATTACATTTTCGACAGATGGGTTCCACCGGAGCGGTCTGATTACGGCATACAGATATTCGATGAGAACGAAAGCATCATATTTGATTCAGGCTGGAACTTCATGATGGTCCGCACTGTTAAATGGCTGGACCCGGGCTATCCGAATCATGACACAACGGACCCGGACGGCGGAAACTGGACTAACCTTGGTGCGCTTGGTGCAGGTAATATCGCTATTTCACTCCCAAATCCCCGGGGCTGGATTTATACCGGCTGGTCAACATTTGGGGTAATGCTTTACGAGTGCGTGCATCTGACAGGGAGTGATAATCAGGCCGTCGTGTCACTGGTGCCGAGAGGTGATTATCTGGATATGGCTCCCACAGGTGGCTGGGCACATGCAAACACGCGATCACAAATGATGGCTGTGGATGTCAGCAGACTACCCGCAAGTTATTCACCTGTCACTGTAACAAATTAAATTATTATCCTTTCACCGAACCCGGCCACCGCGCCGGGTTTTTTATTGCCCGGAGAAAATTCAATGGCATGGTATACCACCGGCACAATCGCCGTATCCGGAACAACCGTAACCGGCACCGGCACAAACTGGCTGGATAGCAAGCAGTCAATTGGCCCCGGTCAGGCACTGCTTATTCCTGGTTCTGGCACCGTTAAGCTTTATGAGATTGCGAGCGTAACCAGCGCAACAAAGCTGACCCTTAAGACATCACCAGGCACCATTGCGGCGGGACAGGCTTACGCCATCCTGTCGTTTTATACCGACTCGATCCCGGATTTTGCCCGCCGCCTGGCCGCGCAGCTCAGCTATTACCAGTCTCAGATGGATGGCTGGCAGGACATCATGACCGGTTCGGGCAGTGTTACTATGACCGCGCCGGACGGAACGGCTGTGACGATTAGCAGCTTTGCTAAAATGACTACTGATGTGAATACGGCATTAAACGGTTTGGCTAATTCCCTTAAGTTGCCAACATCTAACTTTGCAGGGGATGCAAACGACATCATAAACCCGGGCGTCTACAGCATACCCAGCTCCACTGCTAACCTTCCTGTAGCTGCTAACGGTACGCTATTGTGTCTCACAATTTCATCCGGTGCTGCGGTTACTCAGGAATTTACATCTGTCAGTACATCCTCAGCCACTATTAACAGGAAGTGGACTAGATCGGCTACTGTATCTTCCGGGGTCGCTAACTGGCAGCCGTGGACACAGACTACATTGCGCCCAGTTGAAATGGCAACCGGCCAGGACTTGAACACGCTGACAGAAAGCGGGGTTTATTACGGTGGTGGATATGTTAATGGCCCTTCGGAGATTGTCGGGGCTTATGGTTTCATTGAGGTTAGTTCGACCGGGGCTGGAACAGTTGTTAAACAGGTGATGCACACCAGTACAGCTAACAACCGTTACTTGCGCACCTGCGTGAATGGAAGCTGGTCAGACTGGGCTAAAATTTACACAACGAACAGTAAGCCAAGCCTTACTGACCTTTCGGGAAAGTTACCTGTGGCAAACGGCGGTACAGGGCAAACTTCATTGAATTCATTGCTCGCTGCGTTGGGATTTACCGCTAACACCAGTACACTCAATGTAGCTACCGCGTCAGGGTATACTTATCGTTTCGTTGCAGGATCCACTGTAGTAACCACAAATGAGAGCGGAGAATCAACCGTATCATATTTTAATGCGTTCAATAATGCTTGCTTAGCGACCGTAATACTTCCCGGTGACACGACAGGCACTTCGATGATCATTATTAACTACTCAACATCGAGAACAACCAGTTTTGATTTTCGCGTATATAACGGAACAGCCAGATTAACCAATGCTGCTGTTCGGGTTAACTATATCGCTATAGGATATTAAAATGAGTCAGTTTATGTACAGTGCAACGACAAAGGGCTTTTACCCTGTCGATGAAGAAGAACAAAAGCCATACATAAAAGCAGGTTCTTTACCGGATGACCTGAAAGAAATATCAGACGAAGACTACAGCGCTTTCTTTAACCCACCAGACGGCTATTATTCTGTATTTGATGAGCAAGGTCCGCGCTTAGAGAAAATACCCGAGCCTGATTATGTAGCGATTGCTGAGGCGCAGCGTGATTCGCTGCTGGCAGAAGCCACTACCGCAATAACCGTATGGCAGACCAAGCTGCTTATGGGCCGGAAGCTGACCACTGACGAAACCGAAAAACTGAACGCCTGGATGGATTACATCGATGTGCTTAATGATACAGACTTAAGTGACGCGCCTGATGTTCAATGGCCTACAAAGCCAGCAATTTAAAAAAGCCCGGCGACGGGGCAGAGATAGATCGCGCCGGTCTGAGCAGGCTGCGGGGTGGGTGATTAAAGCTTAGTCACTCGCTCCGCACCCCACCAAACTAAATCTCCTTACCCGCCAAGGGCTTTACAAAAACCCCAACCGCAGCGGCTTGATCAGTTCTACCGATCGATATTACTGTATTTATATACAGCATATATTGAGAGGATTTGAGCATGGGCCGTTACTCAGAAATTCAGGGCGCGTTCCGCGACAGCATTAAGCAGGAGTCGAACGGACGCCGCACAGTCACCACAGAGAACAAATTAAAGAATGTGTACATTGTAGAGTGCCTTTATGCCATTTATGGCGCAAAAATCACGAAATACCATTGATTTATATGTATTTTTATTTATTCAGATAAGCCCTATCGGAGGGCATACCACTCCTTATGTTTCAACGGGTTCATAGCCGCACCAATTACATCCGAAATGACGTTAATTAAAATGACCAGACTCCCCGTTACCATCACCCCTGCCGAAATGGCGGCGTAATCCTGCTGGCGAATCGCGTTGATTAGCCAGCGTCCCAGGCCTGGCCAGTTGAACACCATTTCAGTAATCATCGCCAGCGTCAGCATGGTTGAAAACTGTAGACCAAGACGCGGAATAACCGGTGGCAGGGCATTATGCAAAACATGGCGACGGATCACCGTGAAACGCGATAAACCCCGGGTGGCTGCTGCTTTAACATAGTTTTTATCCATAACGTCGCTGGTGCTGTCACGCAGTAGGCGAACCACTTCTGTGGTAGGAACAATCGCCAGCACAGTGACGGGTAAAATCATATGGGTTAACACGCTAATTAGCATTTCATGCCGCCACGGCGAGGGACTTATCCAGGCGTCAATCAACGCAAAGCCGCTGATATTTTGTACCGGATAGAGCAGGTCGTAGCGGCCCGAAACCGGCAGCCAGCCGAGGGTCAACGAGAATAGCAGGGTAAACAGCAGCGCCAGCCAGAATACTGGCATAGAAAAGCCAATCAGCATAAGAGCACTAATGAGCTTATCCTGCCACTTGTTGCGCATAACCCCGGCACAAATGCCAAGAGGAATGCCAATCAGCAGGGCGCATAAAAACGCCAGGATGCACAGTTCCATGGTTGCGGGAAAGACTTCGCGCAACTGCACGCCAATTTCCTGTCCGTTAGTGCTGGAAACGCCAAAATCGAGCTGGAGCATACCTTTAAACCAAAACCACCATGCATCCAGCAGCGATGCGCCTTCCAGCGGCGCATTCGGCGTGAAATAGCTCAGGCTAAAACTGACCAGCGACAGCAAAAACAGCGTAATCACCAGCAGTAGCAGGCGGCGTAAGATATAAATGATCACTTACGGTTCCTCTCGCTCATCGCGATAAACGCCGGCAAACGAGGCGTTGCCAAACGGGCTTAGTACCAAACCTTTAATGTCGTGACGATAGGCTTGCAACCGCAGCGACGATGCTAACGGCAGCACCGGCAGATCCTGCGCCAGCATCCGTTGGGCGCGAGCATAGTTATCAATACGGCCTGCCAGTTGTTGGGTCAGCAACGCATTTTGCAGTGTTTCGTCAAATGCGGGAGAGCACCAATGGGCGTAGTTGGTTTGCGAACGAATTGCCGCACAGCTCAGCAGCGGGCGGAAAAAACTGTCGGGATCGTTACTATCGGTGGCCCAACCGGTAAGCGTTAAATCATGATTCATCGACATCAGCTGTGCTTCCTGGAACCGGCCTTCTACCGGCACGATGGTGACCTGTACGCCCACCTGCGCCAAATCGGCCTGTAGCAATTCTGCAGTTTTTAGCGGGCTTGGATTCCATGCTTGTGACGTTGCGGGCACAACCAAACGCAGATGCAAATTTGTCAGGCCGAGCGCTTGCAGTTCATCACGCGATTTTTTCGGATCAAATTCAGTGATGCGTGCATCGTTGTTATAGGCCCATGACGCCCGTGGCAAAATTGACGCTGCGGTTTCTGCAGTGCCGTAATAAATGGATTCCATCAACCGTTCGTTGTTAATCGCTAATGCCAACGCATGGCGTACTTCAGGCCGATCAAGCGGTGGTTTGCGGGTATTAAATGCCAGATAGGCGATGTTCATGCCGGGGCGCAGCGTCATACGTAAACGCGGATCGTCACGTAAGATACTGAGCTGGCTGGCTGCGGGGTAGGCGAGTACATCACATTCACCGGTCAGCAATTTAGATAAGCGCCCGGTGCCGCCTGCGCCAAGATCAATTACCGCCTGTTGCAGGCGTGGGACGCCTTTCCAGTAATGGGGATTACGCACCAGGCGAATATACTGTCCTGCACGATATTCGCTGAGCTGGAACGGCCCCGTACCCACAGGTTGTTGATCTAACGCTTCCTGACGACCTTCGGCGCTGAGCTTATCAGCATACTCCTTCGATAAAATCGGTGCGTAATGGGTAGCCAGATGCCAGAGGAACGAGGCGTCCGGGTTGTTCAGGCGTATCTCAACCGTGTGGTTGTCGATTTTCTTAATACTTTGTACTGAATCGGCAAATTGCAGGCTATCGAAATAGGGATAACTGCCGCCATTGACGTTGTGCCAGGGGTGCTTGCGGTCAAACATACGGGCAAAACTGAACACGACGTCGTCGGCATTGAGCGGCCGTGAAGGTTTAAACCAGTTGGTTTGCTGAAACTGTACGGCGGACTGCAAATGAAAACGGTAGGTTGCGCCGTTACCACGCACTTCCCAGCTGGCCGCCAGATCGGGTTTTAGCCGATAAGTATAAGGGTCAACATCCAGCAAGCGGTCATACAGCTGGGCTGCTAACGTATCGACCGCCACACCACCGCTGGCCATTTGCGGATTAAAAGAATTCAATGTGCCATTAACACAATAGACAAAGCCGCTCTGGTGAATATCACCCGATGGCGCTGCCCACGCAGGCGCACTCAACACACTGAGGCTAAGCAACAGCGAAGGGATTAGTCTGGACATAGAACTCAACGATTTTGAGGCATTGGGCTGAGTGTATCGCAAAGCAGGCTTTGTCCCAAAATCTGTGGTGCGAGTCGAGAGGATTTTAAGCGAAAAGCGGCAAAAATAATCACATCGTTGGTGTGGAGATGAGAAAAATTCTCAACAATGGCTTTACAGATGATAATAAGAATGATTATTATTACTTTGCGCTTCGACGGTGGCTCTACCGTAGAAGAGCACGACATTGCTCACATTGCTTCCAGTATTATTGCCCGCCTTGTGCGGGCTTTTTTTTGATCTGTTTTGAGCAAGGTGCGGCATTGTCTGTGTCCATTTATCCCGGTTATTACAAATAAGCAGCTGCCATTCGCGCATTTTCCCACCTCCTTAGACAGTGAAAAAGCCCTGCCTTAGCTTGCGTCATCGCGGGCCTGAATGCCGTGTTTTTTCATCATCGCTCTGAGCTGGTGATAGGTCACGCCAAGCAAACCTGCCGCGCGACGCTGATTGTATTTAGCCTGCAACAGGCTCGACTCCACCAGTTCCCGCTCCTGCTGGTTCTGCCACTGACGCAAATCGAACGGTAAGGCGGGCAGGAGGGCAATGTCAGCATTGACCGCTGCTTTTACAGGTTCGACACGCGGTGCGAACGGATTAATGATGATGTTATCCAGCGGCTCTTCGCTGCTGTGATGGCGGTAAACCGAACGCTCCACCACATTTTTTAGTTCACGCACGTTGCCGGGCCAGTCATGTGCCAGCAGCGTTTTCTGCGCCTCGCCGGTAAAGCCTGGGAATAATGGCAGCCCGAGCTCACGGCACATTTGAATCGCAAAATGCTCGGCCATGACCAGAATATCGCTGCGCCGCTCACGCATCGGCGGCAGTTGCACTACATCAAATGCCAGGCGATCAAGCAGGTCGGCGCGGAATTTTCCTTCTGCTGCCATGGCCGGAAGATCTTCATTAGTGGCGCAAACCAGACGCACGTTAACCTGTAATGCGTGATTACCTCCAACGCGTTCCAGCTGGCCATATTCAATCACACGCAACAGTTTTTCCTGGACCAGCATGGGCGCTGCGCCTAATTCATCAAGAAATAGCGTGCCACCATCTGCGCGCTCGAAGCGGCCTAAATGGCGTTTCTGCGCGCCGGTAAATGCACCGGCTTCGTGCCCGAAAAGTTCAGAGTCGAGCAGGTTTTCATTTAACGCCGCGCAGTTCAACGAGATGAACGGACCCTGCCAGCGATCAGAAAGGTAATGCAAACGGCTGGCAATCAACTCTTTACCGGTGCCGCGTTCGCCAATCACCAGGACAGGTTTTTCCAGCGGCGCCAGCTTTGAAACGTGTTCAAGGACTTCCAAAAATTTATTAGATTCGCCCAACAGAGTATCTTTATTGTCTGCCATGATGAATTTCGCCACCTGTTAATCAAATTGACCAGCCAAAAGGTTAGGTTAAGTGTAGTATTTTTTTAAAATACAGCAATATCAGTGGGATAAAAAACTGGCACGTATCTTGAATTAGATTAAACAGCGCAAGACGCAAACATAACTTTTTAAGAGGAACATTATTATGGGTATTTTTTCTCGTTTCGCCGACATCGTGAACGCCAACATCAACTCACTGCTGGAGCGCGCAGAAGATCCGCAGAAACTGGTACGCCTGATGATTCAGGAAATGGAAGATACCTTAGTTGAAGTCCGTTCAACCTCAGCGCGTACGCTGGCAGAAAAAAAACAGCTGAATCGCCGTATCGAGCAGGCCGAAATTCAACAGGCAGGATGGCAGGAAAAAGCCGAACTGGCGCTGCGTAAAGATAAGGAAGACCTGGCACGCTCAGCGCTGATTGAAAAACAAAAGTTAACCGATCTTATCGCTACCCTGACCCAGGAAGTAAACCAGGTGGAAGAAACGCTGGAGCGAATGAAAGGCGAGATTAGCGAACTGGAGAAAAAACTCAGCGAAACGCGTGCTCGCCAGCAGGCTCTGACGCTGCGTCATCAGGCCGCGTCTTCTTCCCGCGATGTGCGTCGCCAGTTGGACAGCGGCAAAATTGATGAAGCCATGGCGCGTTTTGAATCGTTCGAGCGCCGCATCGATCATATGGAAGCTGAAGCTGAAAGCCACGGTTTTGGTAAGCCAAAAACGCTGGATCAGGAATTCACCGATCTTAAAGCCGATGATGAAATCAGCCAGCAACTGAACGCGCTAAAAGCCAAAATGAACCGCAGCGAATAATTAACGAACTTTGCGAATACTGATTAAGGAGAGTCAATGAGCGCACTTTTTCTTGCCATACCACTCACGATTTTCGTGCTTTTTGTCGCGCCGATCTGGTTATGGCTGCATTACAGCAATAAACGTAATGGTGGAGCCGAACTCTCGCAAAGCGAAATCCAGCGTTTACAGCTGATCACAAAAGACGCTCAGCGCATGCGCGAACGTATTGATGCGCTGGAAGCGATCCTGGATGCGGAGCACCCGGACTGGAGGCAACCATGATAAAGGGGCGTAAACTGTGGCGTAAACCCGACGAAGGGAAATTCATGGGGGTTTGCGCGGGTCTGGCTGAGTACCTCGACATTCCGGTGCGGTTATTGCGCGTGATCGTGGTGTTATCGCTGTTCTTTGGCCTGTTTGGCTTTACCATTATCGCCTATTTTGTGCTGGGTTTTGTGTTGGACATCAAGCCTGCCGGGGCTGAAAGTCATGCACGCCAGCCCAGTGCCAGCGAACTGCTGGACCAGTTAGAAACGGCATTACAGCGCGATGAGCGCAGCGTGCGGGATTTGGAGCGCTACGTTACGTCAGAAACTTTCAGCGTGCGCAGCCGCTTCCGTCAGCTCTAATTCTCCTTTTTCACGGGTCTGAATCAGGCCCGTTTTCTGTCTTTTCGGAGGTGTTGATGTCATTACGCTCAGCTACTTTTCGTCACCGCGCGGCTCCCGCGTTGAAGTCGGCGGCCAAATTCATCATTATCAATGCTGTTACTTATGGTCCCGCTGGGGTTACCGGCTGGGCCGTGAAATCGGTGGCGCGTCGACCTTTACGCCTTTTGCTGGCAGTAGCCCTTGAACCGCTGCTGAAACGCGTGTTGAGTCGGGCGGCATCACGCTTCATCAAGGAGAAAGATGAAAAGACTGCAAACTGAATTAACAGCGTTGATGAATCGCAGCGTTGATCGCCATCTTCGTTTAGCGGTAACCGGCTTAAGCCGCAGCGGAAAAACGGCATTCATTACTTCACTGGTTAATCAACTTCTCACTGTGCACAGCGGCGCCCGATTGCCGTTATTTTCTGTGGTGCGGGAGGAACGTCTGCTGGGCGTAAAGCGCGTTCCTCAGCGTGACATGGGAACCTCACGCTTCACTTATGATCAGGGACTGGCGCAGCTTTATGGCGTGCCACCGGCCTGGCCAACGCCAACGCGTGGTATCAGTGAAATACAGCTGGCGCTGCGTTACCGCCCCAATGATTCACTGATACGTCATTTCAAAGATACCGCCACGCTTTACCTCGAAATTATTGATTATCCCGGCGAATGGCTGCTCGATTTACCGATGCTGGCGCAGGATTACGTTGCCTGGTCACGGCAGATGAACGGTTTGCTGCAAGGCGATCGCGCTGAATGGGCGACGCCGTGGCGCGAAATGTGCCAACAGCTCGATCCGTTTGCGCCGGCAGATGAAAACCGGCTGGCTGAGATTGCGGCGGCCTGGACCGACTATCTACATCGCTGCAAAAATGAAGGTTTGCACTTCATTCAGCCGGGACGTTTCGTTTTGCCCGGTGAAATGGCAGGTGCACCTGCGTTGCAGTTTTTCCCGTGGCCGACCCACGACGATGCACAGGTAAGCAAACTGACGCAGGCGGAGAAGGGCAGCAATTTTGCTATGTTGCAACAGCGCTTTAATTATTATTGCCAGCACGTGGTGAAGGATTTCTATAAAAATCATTTTTTGGGTTTCGATCGCCAAATCGTTCTTGTCGATTGTTTACAGCCGTTAAATAACGGCCCGCAGGCATTCAGTGATATGCGGCTGGCATTAACACAACTGATGCAGAGTTTTCATTACGGCCAGCGCACCCTGTTTCGTCGGCTATTTTCGCCGGTGATCGATAAATTATTATTTGCTGCGACTAAAGCCGATCACATTACCAGCGATCAGCATGGCAACATGGTGTCATTGCTGCAACAGCTGGTGCAGGACGCATGGCAAAATGCGGCATTTGAAGGCATTCGTATGGACTGTATTGGCCTGGCGTCAGTGCAGGCAACGCAAAGTGGTCTGGTCGATCATCATGGCGAGACGATCCCGGCGCTGCGCGGCCATCGCTTGCGGGATGGTGAAGCACTAACCGTTTATCCCGGCGAAGTGCCGCCGCGCCTGCCGGGCAACGCCTTTTGGCAGCAGCAGGGGTTTCAGTTTGAACAGTTTCTTCCGCAGCAGTTGGATGTTGATCGCCCGTTACCTCATATTCGTATGGATGCAGCACTGGAATTTTTACTGGGAGATAAATTGCGATGAGCGATCCCTTAAAGCCACGCATTGATTTTGCGCGTCCCCTTGATGGCGAGCGTGAAATACCGCTGCGTCCGGCACAGACATTTGAAGATAATACCCAGACTGCCTTTTTAGCCGTAACAGACGACGATGCGATGCCCGAAGAAGGCGCGGGCGAGCGTGCCGTGGAAGCTGCCCTGGAACCAAAGCGCAGCCTGTGGCGTAAAATGGTCGGCGCAGGATTGGCCCTGTTTGGCGTAAGCGTCATTGCGCAAGGCGTACAATGGACGCATGACGCCTGGATGACGCATAACTGGTTTGCTCTCGGTAGCGGCGTTGCTGGCGGATTAATCGTGGTGGCGGGCGTGGGAGCATTAGCCAGTGAATGGCGTCGCCTGTATCAGTTACGCCAGCGTGCCGAAGAGCGAGATGTTGCACGAGAACTGCTGCATAGTCATGGCATCGGCCAGGGACGCGCTTTTTGTGAAAAGCTGGCACAACAGGCGGAGCTGGATCACGCACATCCGGCCTTGCAGCGCTGGCAGGCGTCGTTACATGAAACGCATAATGACAGTGAGGTTGTGCGTTTATATGCTCAACTGGTGCAGCCGGTTTTAGATCGTCAGGCGCGGCGTGAAATCAGTCGTCATGCCGCAGAATCGACGTTAATGATTGCCGTTAGCCCGCTGGCGCTGGTCGATATGGCTTTTATTGCCTGGCGTAACTTACGCCTGGTCAATCGCATCGCGGCAATTTACGGCATTGAACTGGGATATTTCAGTCGCATCCGGTTATTCCGTCTGGTGCTGCTGAATATGGCGTTTGCCGGAGCGTCAGAACTGGCGCGCGAAGTCGGTATGGACTGGATGTCGCAGGACATTGCTGCAAGGCTGTCGGCGCGTGCTGCACAAGGAATCGGTGCAGGGTTATTAACGGCGCGCCTGGGAATTAAGGCGATGGAGTTATGCCGCCCACTGCCCTGGCTGGAAGAAGATAAACCGCGTTTGGGCGATTTCCGGTAATGACTCCAACTTACTGATAGTGTTTTATGTTCAGATAATGTCCGATGACCTTGTCATGCAGCTCCACCGATTTTGAGAACGACAGTGACTTCCGTCCCAGCCTTGCCAGATGTTGTCTCAGATTCAGGTTATGTCGCTCAATGCGCTGAGTGTAACGCTTGCTGATAACGTGCAGCTTTCCCTTCAGGCGTGATTCATACAGCGGCCAGCCATCCGTCATCCATACCACGACCTCAAAGGCCGACAGCAGGCTCA
The DNA here is from genome assembly GCF_014946725.1 of Mixta mediterraneensis. Classification (GTDB taxonomy): domain Bacteria; phylum Pseudomonadota; class Gammaproteobacteria; order Enterobacterales; family Enterobacteriaceae; genus Pantoea; species Pantoea mediterraneensis. Next base: position 347,158 of record NZ_JACFXY010000002.1, on the reverse strand, counting down.
GAAGACGCTCCAGTGTGGCCAGAGTGCGTTCACCGAAGACGTGTGCCACAACCGTCCTCCGTATCCTGTCATACGCGTAAAACAGCCAGCGCTGACGTGATTTAGCACCGACGTAGCCCCACTGTTCGTCCATTTCAGCGCAGACAATCACATCACTGCCCGGTTGTATGCGCGAGGTTACCGACTGCGGCCTGAGTTTTTTAAGTGACGTAAAACCGTGTTGAGGCCAATGCCCATAATGCGTGCACTGGCGCGACATCCGACGCCATTCATGGCCATATCAATGATTGTCTGGTGCGTACCGGGCTGAGAGGCGGTGTAAGTGAACTGTAGTTGCCATGTTTTACGGCAATGAGAGCAGAGATAGCGCTGATGTCCGGCAGTGCTTTTGCCGTTACGCACCACGCCTTCAGTAGCGGAGCAGGAAGGACATCTGATGGAAATGGAAGCCACGCAAGCACCTCAAAATCACCATCATACACTAAATCAGTAAGTTGGGAGCATTACCCGATTTCCGACGCGAACTAATAGGGCAGTTAAAAGAGGTGCTACAAAAAAACGCGAAGTGATGAATAACCGCGCGCTGTTCTGTCATAGCGCGCCATCTTAGCGATGCGCTCAATTCCTGACCACCTCCCTCTGAACTGTCAACTTTTCCTGACAGACCTCTTTCTGTCACGCGCTAAGTTAGCGTATTATTGCTTAATCTTAACCTGTTTAAGGCCATCGCAATGCGTTTGGAAGTGTTCTGTCAGGACCGTATCGGTTTGACCCGCGAGCTGCTTGACTTGCTGGTTGCGCGTAATATTGATCTTCGCGGTATCGAAATTGCGGCATTAGGCCGTATCTATCTCAATTTCTCGGCGCTGGAATTTGATCAGTTTAGTCATTTAATGGCCGAAATCCGTCGTACACCAGGCGTGACGGATGTGCGCACGGTGACATACATGCCATCTGAGCGTGAACATCGTGCGTTGAGCGCACTGCTGGTAGCGATGCCTGAACCGGTATTTTCGATCGACCTGAAAAGCAAAGTGGAACTGGCAAACCCAGCCGCGCAAAACCTGTTCAATCTTGACGAGCAGAAAATGCGTAATTTCAGCGCCGGGAACCTGATAAATGGGTTCAATTTTATGCGCTGGCTGGAAAGTGAACAGGTCGAAGCGCAGGCGCAGCATGTGGTGATTGAAGGACGTGATTTCCTGATGGAAGCGCGTCCTATTTATCTGACTGCAGAAGAAGGACAAAGCGATCAGCCGGTCGGCGCGATGATCATGCTGAAATCCACTGCGCGCATGGGCCGCCAGCTGCAAAATTTGATTGTTACCGATGAATCAGAATTTGATCACATCGTTGCTGTCGCCCCCAAAATGCGCCAGGTCGTTGATCAGGCACGCAAACTGGCAATGCATGATGCGCCATTGCTGATTATTGGCGATACCGGCACCGGTAAAGATATGCTGGCTCGTGCCTGCCATTTACGTAGCGCGCGCGGCAAAATGCCGTTCCTGGCGCTAAACTGCGCCTCGCTGCCGGATGATGTGGCAGAAAGTGAACTGTTTGGCCACGCGGCGGGGGCTTATCCGAATGCGCTGGAAGGTAAAAAAGGGTTTTTCGAGCAGGCAAACGGCGGCTCGGTGCTGCTGGATGAGATCGGCGAGATGTCGCCAAGTATGCAAACTAAATTGCTGCGTTTCCTTAACGACGGCACTTTCCGCCGCGTTGGGGAAGAGCATGAAGTTCATGTGAATATACGCGTCATTTGCGCGACGCAGAAAAACTTAATTGAACTGGTACAGCGTGGCGAATTCCGTGAAGACCTGTTTTATCGTCTGAATGTGTTAACGCTTAACCTGCCACCGCTGCGCGATCGTCCCCAGGATATTTTGCCGTTGACAGAAATGTTTGTCGCCCGGTTCGCTGATGAACAAGGTATTCCACGTCCGCGCTTATCGCCTCAGCTCAATGCCTTTCTGACGCGTTATAGCTGGCCGGGTAATGTCCGTCAGCTAAAAAATGCGCTCTATCGCGCGCTGGCGCAGCTGGAGGGTTACGAATTACGTCCCCAAGATATTATCCTGCCGGAGCAGGCTTTAGATGTGTCACTGGATGAGGAAGCGATGGAAGGTACGCTGGATCAAATTACCAGCCGCTTTGAACGTTCAATTTTAACCCGTTTATACCTGTCTTATCCCAGCACACGTAAGCTGGCGAAACGGCTGGGCGTATCACATACCGCGATTGCCAATAAATTGCGCGAATATGGCCTGGGCCAGAAACGCCATGACAGCGAATAAATAGCAGTAAATAAAAAGCGGATACAGGTGATCCGCTTTTTGATCAGCTTAATTTCCAGAAAGGATTACTTCAGTGCTGCCAGCACTGCGTCGTAATCGGGTTCGTGGGTAATCTCATCTACCAGCTGGCTGTAGATGACGTTGTCATGCTCATCCAGCACCACTACAGCGCGCGCCGTTAAACCCTGCAACGCACCGTCCGCAATTTCCACACCATAATCATGTTTAAACTCTGCGCCACGCAGGGTTGATAACGTAACGACATTGTTCAGGTTATCTGCACCGCAAAAACGCGACTGAGCAAACGGCAGGTCGGCAGAGATGCACAGCACCACCGTATTGCTCAGTTCGCTGGCCAGCTGGTTAAACTTGCGCACGGAAGAAGCGCATACGCCAGTATCGATGCTTGGAAAAATATTCAGAACTTTGCGTTTTCCTGCATACTCAGAGAGCGATACGTTTGCCAGCGTTTTCGCGACTAACGAAAACGGTTTAGCCTGATCCCCTGCTTGTGGAAACTGACCGGCAACCGGTACTGGGTTACCCTGAAAATGAACAGTTTGAGACATACTCGTTCCTTTTAATGGTGAAAAGATCTGACGGAAATTTTGCGTCAGATCATGTATAGCCGTTGTTTATGACATATTTTTTAAGGGTTTACGAGCGCATTTATTGCGGTAAACCACGCGTTAAGTCCTGATAGCGCCCACTAAGGAGAGGTAATGAGAACGGTAAAAACGTATCCCGAAGCCTGGCCATTGCATACGCCGTTTGTCATTGCACGCGGAAGCCGTACTGAGGCCAGGGTTGTCGTTGTCGAAGTGGAAGAGGCGGGTGTCAAAGGAACGGGGGAAGCGACCCCTTACGCACGTTATGGTGAAAGCGAAGCTTTGGTGCTGAAACAAATCGCAACGCTGTTACCGCAATTACAGCAGGGCTTGACGCGTGAAGCCTTGCAGCAGGCGCTGCCTCCCGGCGCGGCGCGTAATGCCATTGATTGCGCGCTATGGGATTTGGCGGTGAATCAACAGCAGCAAACCCTGTGGCAACTTAGCGGCACAGCGATGCCCTCGTCAGTCGTGACCGCGCAAACGGTCAGCATTGATACGCCTGAAGCGATGGCGAGCAGCGCGCTGGCCTTGTGGCAAAACGGCGCCACGCTGCTAAAAATCAAACTGGATAACAGCTATATCACCGAGCGTTTGATGGCGATACGTGCAGCGGTGCCGGAAGCCACCTTAATTGTCGATGCCAATGAATCATGGCAGGCAGAAGGGCTGGCGGCGCGTTGCCAGCTGCTCGCGGATTTACAAGTGACCATGCTGGAGCAGCCGTTAGCGGCTGGCGAAGATGCGGCGCTGGCTAACTTTATCCATCCGTTACCGATTTGCGCGGATGAAAGTTGCCATACGCGTGACAGCCTGCCGTCGCTACGTGGTCGGTATGAGATGGTTAACATTAAGCTGGATAAGGCGGGTGGGCTGACAGAAGCCCTGGCACTGGCTGAGGCTGCGGCAAAAATGGGTTTTGAGGTCATGTTAGGCTGTATGCTTTGCACCTCACGCGCCATTCGTGCGGCGTTGCCGCTGATTCCCCAGGCGCGCTATGCCGATTTAGACGGGCCAACCTGGCTTGCGGTAGATGTCGAACCCGCCATTGAGGTGCAAAGCGGTAAAGTGATTATTACTGCCAGCGCAGCAGATTAATCATCATTTCAAGGTAGGATTCCGTAGCTTCGTCCACGGAAATAGCTGGCATTTCGGCGGTCACGCAGGGCAAGCCAAGATCGTTACACCAGCTACCAAACGAGCCCGGCGTGTCGTAACCGACGCTACTGACACGCGGTAGTGCGGTGTGCTGCGCCAGCCACTCCCCAATTGCAATCTGATGAGGATCGTCAATACAGGCCAGCGGCTCATGCCATGTCACAATCCAGCCTGGTTTGAGCTGATGGATGAGTGCGCACAATGCCTGCGTTTCCGGTTCAGAAGCGGGATGGGTGCCCGTTGATAATTTCACATCGCGATCGTCGGCCAGACTGTTCCAGCGATACACCGTGTTGCCGGGTTGCCAGTTAGCGGCCGGAAAGTTGCGATTAAGGTCAACGCCATTCGCGTTAGCGCGCAACCCGAGCTGGCATCCATCGGGATTTACCGCTAACACCACGTGATGGCGCCGCAGATGATCGGGTAAGGTGCGCAGTGCGGCAGACAGCGTAGCAATTGCTGCGTTTTCGTCGCCGTGGGTGCCCGCCAGAATCAAACCGCTGTCAATATCAGCGAGCGGGGCCGGAAACCATAACAGCGGTGCGCCCAACGCTGAGGTGCCATAACGCTGATAAGGTATAGCCAGTTTTCCACGCAGCGGTCGCGGATGTAATGACAACATATTTATATTCTCTCGAAGGGTTTAGCCTAAAAGTAGCTGAAAAGCCGGGGTGGGAAAATAGCTATTTATCAATCAGCAATTTGCGCTAAAGTGCCCAGGGACAAGCTGCGTTGGCAATGCCCTGATGCAGCGCTTCTTAGGGGTAAAGAGGTGATGATGATAACGACGTTTCGCATGACGCTGGTGGCACTTAGCCTGAGTACCATTGTCTCGCCCGTGCTGGCAGCCAATGTTCCCGCTGGAGCACAACTCGCCGAAAAACAGGAAATTGTTCGCCATATAAAAGACGAACCTGCGTCGCTCGATCCGCTTAAGTCCGTGGGATTACCTGAGATCCAGGTTATTCGCGATCTGTTCGAAGGCCTGACCAATCAAGATGCACACGGTAAAATTGTGCCGGGTGTGGCGCAAAGCTGGAGCAGCAGCGACAACAAAACCTGGATTTTCACCCTGCGTAAGAACGCACGCTGGTCCAATGGTGAGCCGGTTACCGCGCAGGATTTTGTTTACAGCTGGCAACGGCTGGTCGATCCCAAAAACAGTTCTTCTTTTGCCTGGTTTGCTGGCCTGAGCGGCATTGAAAATGCGACAGCGATTACCAAAGGTGAAATGAGCCCCGATAAACTCGGGGTCAGCGCGCTGGATAAGCAGCAACTGAAGGTTACGCTGGATCGACCGGTACCGTGGTTTCCGGGTTTAGTGGCTAACGTAGCGCTGTTTCCTGTGCCGCAAAAAGTGATTGCTAAAGAGGGCGACAGCTGGACATCGCCAGGTAAACTGGTAGGTAACGGCGCCTATCAACTTAGCGATCGCGTAGTAAATGAAAAAATTGTGCTGACGCGCAATCCTGAATACTGGGATAACGCCCATTCTGTGCTGACCCGCGTCACCTTTCTTCCGATTAACGAAGAGTCGAGCGCCACCAAACGTTATCGTTCGAATGACATCGATATTACGGAATCTTTCCCCAAAAACATGTATGCATTGCTGAAAAAGACGTTGCCAGGTCAGGTTTATACGCCGGATCAACTTGGCACCTATTATTACGCCTTCAACACGCAAAAAGGACCCACTGCGGACGTGCGGGTGCGTAAAGCGCTATCGTGGAGTATTGATCGCAACATCATTGCAGAAAAAGTATTAGGAACCGGTGAGAAGCCAGCGTGGCACTTTACGCCCGATGTCACTGCGGGCTTTAAACCGCTGCCATCATTTTTACAGCAGCATAATCAAAAAGAGCTGAACGCGCAGGCCAAAGCGCTGCTGGCTGCTGCGGGTTACGGCCCGGATAAACCGTTGCATCTTAAGCTGCTGTATAACACGTCAGAAAGCCATCAGAAGATTGCCATTGCAGTTGCGTCTATGTGGAAAAAGAATCTGGGTGTTGACGTCACGCTGGAAAACCAGGAGTGGAAAACTTACATCGACAGCCGAAACAGCGGTAATTTCGATGTAATTCGTGCCTCCTGGGTGGGCGACTACAATGAACCGTCAACGTTTCTGAGCCTGCTGACGACAGGGAATAGCAGTAATATTGCGCGTTTTAAAAACACCGATTATGACGCCGTGATGGCAAAAGCCAGTACTGAAACCAGCGATCAGGCGCGTAACGTTGATTATAATCGCGCTGAACAGATTCTTGCCGATCAGGCGCCCGTTGCACCCATTTATCAGTACACTAATGGCCGGTTAATCAAGCCTTGGGTGAAAGGGTATCCGATTACCAATCCAGAGGACGTGGCATACAGCCGCGAGTTGTGGATCGAAAAGCATTAATGCTGTCGGCCTGTCGCAGGCCGCAGTTTCACACCTTTCCTCACATTCAGAAGATTGCAACTGCTTACTGTCGCGCTAGACTGTATCGTATTGATTTTGATAATGAGACATCATCGTGGATGTGATTGAAGGTAAAGCGTTACAGATTTCAGATGCCATTATTGCCTGTCAGCTGGACGGCAAGGGCGGCCAGATTGCCATTGAAGATAAAGACGTCATCCATTGCGAAAAACCGTGCTGGCTGCACTTAAATTATACCCATCCTCAAAGTTTAGAATGGCTGCAATCGACACCGCTGTTGCCGGATTCGGTGCGCGATGCGCTGGCGGGGGATAGCATGCGCCCGCGCGTTAACCGCCTGGGCGATGGATTTATGATTGTGTTGCGCAGCGTGAATTACAACAGCGATTCGCGTCCAGACCAGCTGGTGGCGATGCGGCTGTTTATTAACGACAAGCTGATTGTTTCTACCCGCCGTCGTAAAGTCTATGCGGTAGATGAAGTGCTGACTGACTTGCAAAACGGTAATGGGCCGGTGGATTGTGGAAGCTGGCTGGTGGAAATTTGCGATGCATTAACCGATCACACCAGCGAATTTATTGAAGAACTGCATGACAAAATTATCGAACTGGAGGATGCGTTACTCGATCAGCGCATTCCGGCGCGAGGCGAACTTGGGCTGCTACGTAAACAATTGATTGTGATGCGACGCTATATGGCGCCTCAGCGCGATGTATATGCGCGCCTGGCCAGTGAAAAACTGCCGTGGATGGATGATAGCGAACGCCGCCGCATGCAGGACATTTCGGATCGTTTAGGGCGCGGCCTGGACGATTTAGACGCGGGCGTGGCGCGTACTGCCGTGCTGGCAGATGAACTGGCGTCAGTGATGGCTGAATCCATGAACCGCCGTACCTATACCATGTCGCTGATGGCGATGATTTTCCTTCCAGCCACCTTTCTTACCGGCTTATTTGGCGTTAACCTGGGCGGCATTCCCGGTGGCACGTGGCATTACGGTTTTAGCGTGTTTTGCTTGTTACTCGCCGTATTAGCGCTGGGCGTGGCGGGATACCTGAAACGGCGACGCTGGTTATAGGACACTAAAATTAGCGTTATCAAAAAGTTAAATGTAGATAAAAATTCCAGAAGGAACATTAAAGATGATCAATATCAATAATTCCTGGCGGAACCTGACGCAGAATCACTCCCGCAGGTGAATGCAACGTCAAGCGATGGGCGTTGTGCTCCATATTGTCTTACTTTTCTTTAGAATTAATACGTAACACCTTTTAATTCGAATCAGCCGGCCTTATCCGCCGGCTTTTTTTTACCTGACTGGCTCTGTCGTGCATTCTTTTCTATGCTTAAAGAACCTATGCAAGAGAAGGAGAACGGTATGAATGCGATTACTGCCAGCGAACCGATTCCAACCGATCCAACCCCTATCCCTGAGCCGATTCCACAACCGCAGCCGCAACCCGATCCGCCACCAGACCCAGAATTTCCACCGGTTATGGATCCGCCGCCACACAGATAAAAGAAAAGGGCGCACAGCAAAAACTGTGCGCCCTTAATATTTTCAGACGTTATTTGATCTGCAGTATATCGAGCCGTGCGCTCAGGTCGGGCGTCTCTTCGTCTTCTCTCCGCCAGCCAATCGGGTTTATTGGCAACGTTTCACGGTCAAAAGCCAGATCGCCGCCATCTACCACGTCATCACCATGCTTAATACTTTTGAAATCGAATAAATTGACGTCAGCCATATGGGACGGCACCACGTTTTGCATGGCGCTAAACATGGTTTCGATCCGGCCCGGGTAACGCTTGTCCCAGTCGCGCAGCATATCTGCCACCACCTGACGTTGCAGGTTAGGCTGCGAACCACACAGGTTGCAGGGGATAATAGGGAACTGACGCGCTTCGGAGAAGCGAATGATGTCCTTTTCGCGGCAATAGGCCAGCGGACGGATCACGATGTGTTTGCCATCATCGCTCATCAGTTTCGGTGGCATACCTTTCATTTTGCCGCCATAGAACATGTTCAAAAACAGCGTCTGCAAAATATCGTCACGATGGTGGCCCAGAGCAATTTTGCTGCAACCTAACTCACTGGCGGTGCGATAGAGAATGCCTCGACGCAGTCGTGAGCAAAGCGAGCAGGTAGTTTTGCCTTCAGGGATTTTATCCTTAACGATGGAATAGGTGTCTTCTTCGACAATTTTGTATTCAACGCCCTGCGCTTCAAGATATTCCGGCAGGATATGACCTGGAAAACCAGGTTGTTTCTGATCAAGGTTTACCGCTACCAGCGTGAAATTCACTGGTGCACTTTTCTGCAAACTGCGCAAAATTTCCAGCATGGTATAGCTGTCTTTGCCGCCCGACAGGCAAACCATAATGCGATCGCCTTCCTCAATCATATTGAAGTCAGCGATAGCTTCGCCCACATTGCGGCGCAGGCGCTTTTGCAGTTTGTTGAAATTATAGTGATCTTTTTTTGTATCTTTTTGACTTTGTTGCATTTAATTATTGCCTGACATTGGGGGGCACCAGGAAAGCGCAGCCATTTTGCTTGCGTCCTGGTCACTGACCGTAGCGACTTCAAATAGGGTGAATATGGTACGGATTGCCACGATGAAAGCCAGCATGATTTTAAGTGTCGCTCTGCGAATGTGGAACTCTTCCTAGCGTTAATCTGCCCCTGCAAAGCGCGCTAGCGTTACGTTGTAACGAAAAAGCGGATTCACTCTCCTGATGTCTTTTCAGTAAAGGCATCAAAACACTGATGCGACTGCACAGGGAGCAGAGTCCCGCGAGGCAAGTCAGGAAAAGGCGATAAGAGCCAAATGCTCATGCCGCAATAAAATGCGAAAGCCGATTAAATCGGCTATTGCTTTTTTCTCTACGATAAAAGAAAACGGTGGGTAAAAGCGTAATCGCCCATCCCTGGCGTGAAAAATCCATTAAGGCGCCTTTCCAGTAGTGCTACTTTGAGGTGCGACGGCTTATTTTGCCTCCTTTCCTGCCTGCTTCCCTGGCACGTTCCGGATCATTCTTGAAATTTCCTCCGCTTACTTTGCCGCCGGCGCTGCCAGCTTCGCTGGCACGTTCTGGGTTTTCAGCGAAATTCCCCGAACCGCCTCGGTGCTTCTGTTGTGTCATAGATAGGCCTCAACTAAGGGTGTTTTCTTTGAGAAGGACTAGCTAGTCACAGTAATAAGCGTAGCTGGTGGTTTCGATTATGCAAATCGGTGGCACACTTAATTCATTGATTTAAAATGTATTTTACCCGAACCGCCAGGTTTGCTGGCGGTAATTACCTCATAAAAGGCGGCATGCTTTTAGCCGTGGAAGGGAACCTCCGTCACCGTCAAACGCACAAATTAAATCATTTCCAGCGATTGCACTCCTTTGATTTCCATGGCTTTTTCATAGAGATGAGAACCTTTGGCTTTATGTGACAACGTCACCTGAACGCTCAGTTCACATAAACCGCTTTCCTGATCGCGATTGACTACCGCGATATGCCCATAGCGGATGCCCTCACGTTGCAAAGCCAAAAGCACCAGCGGCACACTTTTCGCTTTCAGTAACACCATAATGGTATGGTGTCGGCCAATGAGAAAATGGCTGATGCGGCGGAATACTTCTAACACCACCAGCGCGAGTACCGTCCCGTAAATACCGATTTCATACATACCGCTACCAATCACCAGACCAATGGCGGCCGTTACCCACAGTCCAGCCGCCGTGGTTAAGCCTTTAACGATTTGCTTTTGAATGATAATCGTTCCGGCGCCCAGAAAGCCCATGCCGCTCACGACCTGAGCGGCAATACGGCTGGGATCAAGGGCAACATGGTGATTATCCAGCATGTCGGCAAAGCCATATTTGGAGACCAGCATGAACATCGTGCTCCCAATGGCCACCAAAATATGGGTGCGTAAGCCCGCCTCCTTGGCACGCATCTGGCGCTCCATCCCAATTAACCCACCTAACACGCCCGCAAGTGCAATACGGATTAGCATATCCGTTAACATGGCTTTTCTCCGAAAGTGATAAACCGTTGTGGGCCTGCTGCCACAAGCACAGGCGCTAAACAGGATAATTCTGCTTGCAAAGCAACAAAGAAAATTTTGTAAAAAGCTGTTTCGCCTCTCGACCCCTTACGCTGCCTGACATATGCTGGCTCTGCCTCTAACCTCAACCCCGGAGTCCAACTGATGAAAGCAGCCACCTTTCTGCTGGCCGGTGCCGCTTTGTTGCTATCCGCCTGTAGCAGCCACGGCGATGACAATGAACCGCCACAGCAGGCTACCGCCGCCCATATTCAACCGCACGTTGTTATGTCTTCTTTAGCAGAAAGTAACTGCGCTAATGCTGGTGGTACGCTGGCATTTTCACATCAGTTAGATGGTTCGCGCATTGGCATGTGTCAGCTGGTTAATGGCCGTCGCTGTGATGAACAGGCGCTGATTGGCGGCCGCTGCGCGCGCTAAACCGTGCTGAAGGCCGGATTTTACCGGCCTGCGCACCTTTACGCTGACACCAGGTTAGGGCAGGTCTCGCCCTTACCGAGCTGCCTGAGATTACTTAGCGTGGTGGCTGAAATAGCCGTTAACGCTTCTGCCGTCAAAAATGCCTGGTGTCCGGTAAACAGGACGTTATGACAGGCCGATAAACGACGGAAAACATCATCCTGAATGACGTCATTTGATTTGTCCTCAAAGAACAAGTCGCGCTCGTTTTCATAAACATCCATGCCCAGCGAACCGATTTTTTGCTGTTTCAGTGCGTCAATCGCAGCCTGAGAATCAATTAATCCCCCACGGCTGGTATTAACGATCATCACGCCATCTTTCATCTGGCTGAATGCGTCGGCGTTAAGCAGGTGGTGATTCTCTGGCGTCAAGGGACAATGCAGCGTAATCACATCTGATTCGGCAAATAGAGTATGAAGATCGACATATTCTGCGCCCAGCACTAAAGCCTGCGGGCTCGGGAAAGGATCAAACGCCAGTAAACGCATGCCAAACCCTTTCAAAATACGCATGGTAGCAACGCCGATTTTACCGGTGCCAATCACGCCAGCGGTTTTGTTATGCATATTAAAACCGGTTAAGCCATCCAGTGAAAAATTAGCATCACGCGTGCGCTGATAGGCGCGATGAATACGGCGATTGAGCGTCATCATCAGGCCGATAGTGTGTTCTGCCACCGCTTCCGGCGAGTAGGCCGGTACGCGTACCACGTTGAGATTTAACGCCTTCGCTGCGGCTAAATCGACGTTATTAAACCCAGCACAGCGTAGCGCAATATGCTTCACACCCAGCGCCGCTAACTCTTCCAGAACCAGGCGACTACCGTCATCGTTAACGAAAATACAGACGGCATCACATCCCACGGCATTTTTAGCGGTCGTTTCCGTCAGCAAAAAGTCGAAAAACACCAGCTCATAACCATACGCCTGGTTCACCTGCTCAAGATATTTTTGGTCATAGTGTTTGGTGCTGTAAACCGCGATTTTCATCGTCTTGCTCCTGCATACGGGGATGTCCAAAGAATAACGTTTTCTGCCGCACTTTGCTGAATCACCTTCATTGTCTGTTCAGCAAACCTTCACCTTCCGCGCATAACATGCCATCATCTTTGTCAGATTCCTGTAAGGAAAAGGATTATTGTTGTCATGCCACGGATTTTCCGCCGACGACTTGCTGCGATTCTGGCGCTGATTCTGCTGGTGCTGGGCTTATTGCTGACCCTCACGCAATGGCTGCCGCGACTGGTCGGTATCTGGCTGCCACCCGATACGCGTGTTGAGCTGGAAGGCAGCCCCCGCTGGCGCAACGGCGGCCTGTGGTTTCCCCATATTCGTTATCTGGCGGACGATTGTGTCTTAGCTTCAGTGGATGCGGCGTCCCTGGGTTGGCACCCGTCGCGCTGGCAGCTTAACGTCGGTCAGGCTGCGCTGAACACTGACTGCCTGCAAAAGTTACCCGCGAGTGGAGATCAACCCACAGCACCGAAAAGTCTGGCCGAGTGGCAAGCGATGCTGCCTGGCGCCACTATTCATGTCGATAAATTCATGGTTGCGCCATGGCAAACCTATGCCGGACGACTGGATTTGAAACTGGAAAGCAACCAGCAACAGCTCCATTTTCAGGGCGACAACCTGCAACTTGATGCGGACTTACAAGGCCAGCAACTGCATATCAACAGCCTGACACTGAAAAATGCGGCGCTTACCGAACCCGTCACGCTAAAGGGGCAGCTTGAATTGCCTGAATTCGCTGACGGGCTACCGGTGAACGGTAAGGTCGAAGGTAAACTGGCGCTCGGCGCGCTGCCTGGGGCGCTTGATGTCACACTGAACTGGCAGCAGCAGCAAGGTTTATTGAGCGTCGCGATGCAAGGCATCCCGCAGCCGTTGCTGAATTTGCCGTGGCAGGCCAGCGCAGATCAAATCCACATTGAAAAGGGCCAGTATTACTGGCCGCTGGATACCCAGCCGCTGTCAGGTTTTATCAATATAACGCTGGATAACTGGCGATCCGGGCTGGAAGGGACGCGTATAACAGGCCGCTTCAATCTTCTGACCCAGGGGCGCGGCGGCAAAGGCAACGTAGTTTTGAACATCGGTCCGGGCAAGCTCAGCCTAACGCAAAGTCAGCTGCCGTTTCAGCTCACCGGTGAAAGCAAGCTGGCGGCGATACAGTTGTATGGCACTCTACCTGGAGAGCTCAACGGCCCGGTTCTCGATCCACTCCTCACGCTGAAACCTGGCGCACTGTTGCGTTCGCGTGGTCGTTTATTATCGACCCTGGAAGTGGATGAAGCGCGCTGGCCGCTGGCGGGCGTGCGTCTCTCTTCGCAGGGCATTGACGGGCGTCTGCAAGCGATTCTAAAGGCGCACGATCCCAGCTTTGGCCGCTTCACGCTGCACCTGGATGGTCGGGCGAATAATTTCTGGCCTGACAAAGGAGAATGGAACTGGCATTACTGGGGAACGGGTGAGATGGTGCCGCTTAACGCCCGGTGGGATCTCACGGGAACCGGCGGCTGGCAGGGAACGTTAATTCATCTTGATACCTTATCAACCGGCTTTAACCAGCTGAAATACGCGATGGTACAGGCCAGTAAACCCCGTTTAACGTTAACGGCGCCGGTTAACTGGCAGCGCGATCCGCAACACCCCTCCTTTAACGGCGGTTTTCAGATGAAGTCCGGCCAAACCCAATTCAGCTACGGTGGCTGGCTACCAGATTCTGAGCTGGAATTTGAAGCCAAAGGGCGCGACCCCAGTGATTTCGTCTGGCGTGGACAGCTAAAAGCGGAGGCTATTGGCCCATTGCGCGTCCATGGCCGTTGGGATGGCGAGCGCCTGCGCGGCGAAGCGTGGTGGCCCTCGCAATCACTGACTGTTTTTCAGCCGTTATTAAGCCAGGATCTGAAGATGAAAATTCAGTCCGGCGAACTGCGCGCACAGGTGGCTTTTTCCGCCGCGCCAGGACAGGGTTTTGAAGCAGGCGGTCACTGGACAGTAAAACAGGGCAGCGTCTGGACGTCAGACAGCCAAATCAACGGTGTCGATTTTTCGCTGCCCTTCCGCCTGAAGAACCAACGCTGGCAGCTTGGCGTACGCGGCCCGGTTTCTCTGCGTATTGCCGAGGTGAAAAACCAGTTTGCGCTGCAAAACATTCGGGCCGATTTACAGGGTGCCTGGCCGTGGTCTGAATCACATCCTTTAATCTTGCAGGATGTCAGTCTCGATGTGCTTGGCGGGCAAATCACGTTGCCGTCGTTGCGTATGCCGCAACATGAAGCGGCACGCGTTTCGCTGCGTGATATTAGCTTAAGCAAGCTGATTACCGCCATTAAGCCCAGGCAGTTTGCGATGTCCGGCAAGATTAACGGTGAATTACCGCTGTGGCTGAATAATCAGCGCTGGCTGGTTGAAGATGGCTGGATAGCCAATAGCGGGCCGCTGACATTTCGCATGGACAAAGACATGTCCGATGCGATAACCCATAACAATGTGGCGACCGGCGCAGCGCTGGACTGGTTGCGCTACATGGAGATTTCACGTTCATGGGCCACCCTTAATCTGGATACCCTGGGCGCGCTCACCATGAAGGCACAGGTGCAAGGCGTCAGCCGCTTCAGCAATCGTAATCAAACCGTCAATCTCAACTATCGTCATCAGGAAAACCTGTTCCAGCTCTGGCGCAGTTTGCGCTTTGGCGATAATTTGCAATCCTGGGTGGAGCAGAACGCCACCTTGCCAGTGAAGAAGGATCACCATCCATGAGCCTGAGGGCATTACTGATTTTGGCAGCCGGTCTGCCGCTGATCGGCTGCGTACCACGCATAGAAGTCGCCGCGCCAAAAGAGCCAATCACTATCAATATGAATGTGAAAATTGAGCATGAAATTCACATTAAAGTGGATAAAGACGTGGAAGCATTATTGAAAAACCAGAGCGATCTGTTTTGAGGAGAGACAGCATGAGACGCATGAGCGCTGCGCTGCTTCTGGTGTGGATGATTGCCCAGCCCGCATGGGCGTTAACGCTGGATGAAGCGCGTCAGCAAGGTCGTGTGGGCGAGACGCTTTCGGGTTATGTCGCCGCCCGCCAGCAGGACAACGAAACCCAGGCTTTAGTGAAACATATTAACGAAGGACGCCGTACGCAGTATCAGCGGCTGGCGCAGCAGAACGCTCTCACGACTTCAGACATTGCCAGCATCGCCGGTCAAAAACTGGTAAGCCGTGCAGCCGCAGGCGAATATGTGCGTGGTATTAACGGTCAGTGGCGACAAAAATAACCGGCTGACTCACAACATTTCACGTTGAGGAAGGCGGACAAAAATAAAAAGCATAAAAAAGCCGGGTATTAAACCCGGCAACATACAACGGCATCAAAAATGATTAAGCGGCAACGATTTGTTTGATGGCATTTTTAGCATCGTCAGTGGCTTTGGTCGCCACCTCTGGGCCGTAAGCGATGCCTTCAGCAAAGACGAAATTCACATCGCTGATACCGATGAAGCCCAGGAACCGCTTCACATAGGGGGTTAGCAGATCGGATGCGGTGTCTTTGTGAATGCCGCCACGGCTTGACAGAATCACGGCACGTTTACCTTTCACCAGACCTTCTGGACCTGCTTCGGTGTAACGGAAGGTCACGCCAGCGCGAGCAATCAGATCGAAGTAGTTTTTCAGCTGCGTTGGGATGTTGAAGTTGTACATTGGCGCAGCAATCACGATCACATCATACGCTTGCAGCTCAGCAATCAGCGCATCAGACAGTGACAGCGCTTCTTGCTGACGTGGGCTTAATGGCGCGTCAGAAGGGCGCAGCGCACCCACCAGTTCGCCGTCCAGCACCGGAATTGGGTTTGCAGCCAGGTCACGAAGGGTCACTTCGTCGCCATTAGCTTTTGCCTGATCAACGTAGTAGTCAGCCAGTTGGCTTGATTGTGAGTAACCGGCAAGAATGCTGGATTTCAGAACTAAAACTTTGCTCATGGTATTTTCCTGTCTGTAACGCGGAAGGCTTCCCGCTCAATGATTTACACTCTACGGTTAACAGCCGTAGGGTGAAAGCGCAATATTTCGAGAGCGATGTTCGAATTTATTGAACAAGCCAAACGGTCGTGCGGTGCCGTATATGCTATTATGCGCACAATTATTTATTTAATCAGCGGGTTAGCCCAGCCTCTGGGGCGCTGTATTTCACAGCGATACCGCCTGAGTAAGGTACGTCATTACTATGTCATCACCGGTTTCTTCTCCACTTGCACCGCTCTGGGCGCGGCTTGATGCCTTGATGCTGCGCGATCGTCAGCGCTTGCAACGCCGCCTGCACGGTGCAAAAAAAATTAAAAATCCTGCGGCGCAGCAAGATATTGCAGCAGAGCTCGAACAGGATTTCGCCGCTGCCGAACAGCGTGTGGCGCAGCGTATCGCCGCTACGCCTAAAATCACTTTTCCGGCGAATTTACCGGTTAGTCAAAAGCAGCAGGAGATTGCCGACGCAATTCGCGATCATCAGGTGGTGATTGTGGCGGGCGAAACCGGTTCAGGTAAAACGACCCAGCTGCCGAAAATTTGCTTAACGCTGGGGCGCGGCGTGAAAGGGCTGATAGGCCATACTCAGCCGCGCCGCCTGGCGGCCCGCACGGTGGCGAATCGCATTGCCGATGAACTGGAAACCTCTCTCGGTGGATGCGTTGGTTACAAGGTGCGTTTTAACGATCAGGTCAGCGAAACGACGCAGGTGAAGCTGATGACGGATGGTATTTTGCTGGCAGAAATCCAGCAGGATCGCCTGTTGTTGCAATACGACACGCTTATCATCGATGAAGCGCACGAGCGCAGCCTGAATATTGATTTTCTGCTCGGCTATTTGCGTGAGTTGCTGCCGCGTCGTCCCGATCTGAAAATCATTATTACGTCGGCAACCATCGATCCGCAGCGTTTTTCACGCCATTTTAACGACGCGCCGGTAATTGAAGTTTCAGGTCGCACGTATCCGGTGGAAGTGCGTTATCGTCCGATCGTGGAAGAGGCCGATGATGGCGATCGCGACCAGCTACAAGCCATTTTTGATGCAGTCGATGAGCTTGGCCATGAGAGCCGGGGCGATATTCTGATTTTCATGAGCGGTGAGCGTGAAATTCGTGACACCGCCGACGCGCTGATGAAGCGCAACCTGCCGCATACCGAGATTTTGCCGTTATATGCGCGCCTGTCGAATGCGGAACAGAACCGGGTATTTCAGCCACACAGCGGGCGCCGCATTGTGCTGGCAACTAACGTAGCGGAAACCTCGCTTACCGTACCGGGGATCAAATATGTCATCGATCCCGGCACCGCACGTATAAGCCGCTATAGCTTCCGCACCAAAGTGCAACGCTTGCCCATCGAACCGATTTCACAAGCCTCTGCTAATCAGCGAAAAGGGCGTTGTGGGCGCGTATCAGAAGGGATCTGCATTCGCCTCTATTCTGAGGATGATTTTCTCAGCCGCCCGGCGTTTACCGATCCTGAGATCCTGCGTACCAATCTGGCCTCGGTTATTTTGCAAATGACCGCGCTGGGATTGGGCGATATTGCTGCGTTTCCGTTTGTTGAAGCGCCGGACAAACGTAATATCCAGGATGGCGTGCGGCTGCTGGAAGAACTGGGCGCCCTGACGCTGAACGACGAAAACGGACACTACAAACTGACCGGCTCAGGTCGCCAGCTGGCGCAGCTCCCTGTTGATCCAAGGCTGGCTCGCATGGTGCTTGAAGCACAAAAATATGGCTGCGTGCGAGAAATCATGATTATCACCGCCGGTTTGTCGATTCAGGATCCCCGTGAACGGCCAGCCGAGAAAAAGCAGGCGTCGGATGAGAAACATCGCCGCTTTGCGGATAAAGAGTCAGACTTTCTTGCTTTTGTTAATCTGTGGAATTACCTGAGCGAGCAACAAAAAGCGTTGTCAGGCAATCTGTTCCGTCGTCAGTGCAAGAGTGACTTCCTTAACTATCTGCGTGTGCGCGAGTGGCAGGATATTTATACCCAGCTGCGTCAGGTGGTACGTGAACTCGGCATTCCGGTTAACAGCGAACCCGCTGGATTTCGCGAAATCCATTGCGCCTTGCTCACTGGCTTGCTGTCGCATATCGGTCAAAAAGATGCTGAAAAGCAAGAGTTCACTGGGGCACGCAATGCGCGCTTCGCCATTTTTCCGGGCTCAGGGTTATTCAAAAAGCCGCCAAAATGGACGATGGTCGCTGAACTGGTGGAAACCAGCCGGTTATGGGGGCGCATCGCCGCCCGCATTGATCCTGAATGGATCGAGCCGCTGGCGCAGCATTTGATTAAGCGCAGCTACAGCGAGCCGCACTGGGAGAAATCGCAAGGTGCGGTGATGGCAAGTGAAAAAGTGACGCTTTATGGTTTGCCGATTGTGGCCGCGCGTAAGGTTAATTACGGCCGCATCGATCCGACCTTGAGCCGTGAGCTGTTTATTCGTCATGCGCTGGTGGAAGGCGACTGGCAGACGCGCCACGCCTTTTTCCGCAACAATCAAAAGCTGCGTAGCGAAGTCGAAGATCTGGAACATAAATCACGCCGTCGTGACATCCTGGTTGATGATGAAACGCTATTTGCGTTTTACGATCAGCGTATCGGCAAAGAGGTGGTGTCGGCGAAACATTTTGATAGCTGGTGGAAGCAGGCCAGCCGCGATAACGCTGAATTGCTCAACTTTGATAAGCAGATGCTGATTAAAGAGGGCGCGAATAAAGTCAGCCAGCTTGACTATCCGAATTTCTGGCAGCAGGGCAACCTTAAACTGAAACTGAGTTATCAGTTTGAGCCTGGCGCGGATGCGGATGGCGTAACAGTGCATATTCCGCTCCCGCTGTTGAATCAAGTCGAGGATCAGGGCTTTGAGTGGCAGATTCCCGGCGTGCGGCGTGAATTAATTATCGCTCTCATTAAATCGCTGCCGAAGCCATTGCGCCGTAATCTGGTGCCTGCCCCCAATTATGCCGAAGCCTTTTTAGGGCGTGTAACTGCCATGGAACTGCCTCTGCTGGAGGCGTTAGCGCGTGAGTTTCGACGCATGACGGGCGTAACCCTGGAACGTGAAAACTGGCAATGGGATCAGGTGCCCGATCATCTTAAAATGACATTTCGCGTAGTGGATGAGCACAATCGTAAGTTACAGGAAGGCAAAGATTTGACCGCGCTGAAGGCGCTGCTGAAAGGTAAAGTGCAGGAAACATTGTCAAAAGTGGCTGACGACGGCCTTGAGCAGAGCGATCTGCATATCTGGAGTTTTGGCGATCTACCGCGCAGCTATGAGCAGAAGCGTGGCAGCTATCAGGTAAAAGCCTGGCCGGCGCTGGTTGATGAAAAAGACAGCGTAGCGATTCGCCTGTTCGACAGTGAGCAGGAACAACAAAAGATGATGTGGCGCGGGCAGCGTCGCCTGCTGTTGCTCAATATTCCGTCGCCCGTGAAATATCTCCATGAGAAGCTGCCCAATAAAGCTAAGCTGGGCCTGTACTTCAATCCCTACGGTAAAGTACTGGAGCTGATTGATGACTGCATCGCCTGTGGCATCGACAAGCTGATGGCAGAAGCGGGCGGGCCTGCCTGGCAGCAGGATAATTTCGAGAAGCTGCATGAAAAAGTGCGCGGCGAACTGAATGAAACGGTGGTCGCCATCGCCAGACAGGTCGAGCAGATCCTGACCGCCGTATTTAATATCAATAAGCGCCTGAAAGGACGCGTAGATATGACGCTGGCGTTGGCGTTATCGGATATTAAGACGCAGATGAACGGATTGGTTTATCGCGGTTTCGTGACCGGCAACGGCTGGAAACGGCTGGCCGATACGTTGCGTTATCTGCACGGTATTGAGCGTCGGCTGGAGAAACTGCCGGTCGATCCTCATAGCGATCGCGCGCGGATGTTGAAAGCCCAGGCGGTTGAGCAGGCTTATCAGGCGTGGCGCAATAAATTGCCACCGCTGCGTCAGAATGATGAAGAAGTCGTGAATATTCGCTGGATGATTGAGGAATTGCGGATCAGCTACTTCGCTCAGCAGCTTGGTACACCCTATCCGATTTCCGATAAACGAGTTTTACAGGCGATGGAGCAGGTTGCTTAACGAATAAATACGGGAAGGTTCGCTCGCCAGAAAGCCCGCCGGCGCTTTGCGCTTCGAAAACGCCTCACGGATGAAGCGGGCAAACAGACGCCCTGGATGCCAGTGAGATTCAGGCCGTCTTTACGCAATAACTCAGCCTCTTTGACGGAACACTCCAGTCAGGCTTTACGTTTTACTGCGCCAGGGCTTCTAGCTTATCGCGAAACGATGTCACAGCAATTGCCCGGTTATCCGCCAGATAGCGATCCTTCGCCGCTGGCGCTGAACTTTGCACGGCAATTAACTGCCAGCCTTTATCACTGTTCAGCAGCAACGGGGAGCCGCTATCGCCCGGCAGCGTATCGCACTGATGCGACAATACCGCCCGTTGCGCCCAGCCGGTGATCACACAATCGCTGTGCGAATAGAGCGTATCCAGATGATCTTCAGGATAGCCTGCCTGCGTCACCTTACGGCCTGCCTCTTTTAACGCCGTGGTCAGATCGCTACGCGAACCGGCAAAAAGGGGAATCGGTGTGATGGCGGAAGGGGGGTTACGTAAAATCACCAGGCCATAATCAAGGGAAGCCGCGCTGCTCGGCACGATCCAGCCTTCGCCGTCCGCTTTCAGATGGGTTGCAAGAGAAGGCTCAACGCGTGCATCAATATCGTGGATTTCATAACGCCAGCCTTTATCGCTGGCCATAAAACGCAGCGCCACGGGTTAATCAAAATTGCCCGGTGGCGTTAATAAGCAGTGACCGGCGGTTAACGCCAGATGGGGCGAAATGAGCGTTGCGGTGCATAAGTTGCCGCTTTCGGTCTCAAGTTGACCGATAGCATCCCAGGGGGAATCCATAATATCGCCGATCGCTTTGCGGTGATCTTTACCAAAAAACAGCGTTTTGATTTCGTCAGGATTGGGCGCGTCATCGTCATCATCGGCATGCACAACGGTGTTAAAACTGAATAATCCAATAAGTAACAAAATAGCCAGGCGCATAGTTCTCTCAGTGGCGAGAATAAGTAGGGGATGTTGTCATCACGCTTGAGCGATAACTATAGTCGGTGAGCGGTAAAAAAGGGAGTTTTATTGGGATTATCAGCACACTACAACGACCAGATAAAAAAGCAGGCTGCGACTATGCCGCACAGGATCATCACAATCAGAATAATTTCGAAGCGATAGCGATGCACCATTTCAGCTACTCCAGTAAAGAAACACCCGGCAGGACCGGGTGTTTTTAATCGTCGAATCTTCAGGGCTAAGGTTTATTTCTTAGCAGCTGGTTTTACTACTTTCTTGTGGTGAACTTTCTTAGCTGCCTGCGCTTTCTGTGGAGCCGCTTTTTTCACCGCTTTCTTATGGTGAACTTTCTTAGCTGCCTGCGCTTTCTGTGGTGCTGCTTTTTTCACCGCTTTCTTGTGGTGAACTTTTTTAGCTGCCTGTGCTTTCTGAGCGGCCGCTTTTTTGTGTTTCTTGTGCGCGGTTTTGTGTGCGGTTTTTGCTGGCGCAGCGGTGGTCGTTGCAGCAGTAGGAGCAGGTGCAGCGGTAGTTTCAGCCGCGAAAGCAACAGAGGACAGACCCATAGCAGCGGCGATCACCAGCGCAAATAATTTTTTCATTGCAAATTCCTCGGACTATTTTTTCATGAGTAGCCCACTGCGGGGCCGGTGATAAGACTCTATGTAAAGCGAGGAAAGGTTTCCGTGGGTGTTTGGTATCGGCGTGTAACGGATTGTACGAAGCAGGAGAAATGGCGGCTCCTGAGCCGCCAAAAACTTAACTGTTTAAGTAACGCTGCTCAAGATGCTGACGGAAACAGGCGGGGTTCAATGCTTCGCCAGTGGCGTTCAGCAGTAATTGCCGGGTAGAGAAACGGCTGCCATGCTGCCAAATATTTTGTTGTAGCCAGTCAAATACGGGCTGCAATTCGCCATCCTTAATGCATTCGCTCATCTGTGGAATGGCTTTTTTCACCGCCTGGAATAGCTGCGCCGCATACATCGCGCCGAGTGTATACGTTGGAAAATAGCCAAATGCGCCGTCGGTCCAGTGAATATCCTGCATACAGCCGTCACGATAATTGCCGCGCGTATCAATGCCGAGCGACTGCTGCATTTTTTCATCCCACAAGGCTGGAATATCGTCAACTTCAATCTCGCCTTCAATTAGCGCCCGCTCGATCTCGTAACGCAGCACGATGTGCGCGGGATAGCTGAGCTCATCGGCATCGACACGGATATAACCTGGCTTTACCTGCTGAGTCAGACGAACAAAATTGTCAGCCTGCAAGGCGGGCTGATCGCCCATCAGAATTTTTATGTGCGGCAAAAGGTAGTGCAAAAATTCACGGCTGCGTCCTAACTGCATTTCCATAAACAGGCTTTGCGATTCATGAACAGCCGTTGAGCGTGCCAGCGCCACAGGCTGGCCGCGCCACTGCTGGGGTAAATTCTGCTCGTATCGCGCATGTCCGGTTTCATGAATCACGCCCATCATGGCACTAAGAAACTCATTTTCGTTATAACGCGTGGTGATACGCACATCTTCCGGCACGCCGCCGCAGAACGGATGGACGCTGACGTCAAGGCGACCGTGATTAAAGTCGAACCCCAACGCTTTCATAATGTGCAATCCAAGCTCACGCTGAGTATGAATCGGGAAGGGGCCGCGCGGGTGGATAACCGTCTGTTGCGCCTGTTTTTCTACTACCTGCTGAAGCAGCTCCGGCAGCCAGGTTTTTAACTCACCGAAGGTGCTGTCGAGTTTGGCACTGGTCATGCCGGGTTCGAAAATATCCAGCAACGCGTCATAACGCGAGCTGCCATTCGCCTCCGCACGCAGTTGCGCTTCTTCACGACTTAAACGCACAACTTCTTTCAGATTGACGGAAAATCCTTGCCAGTCGTTAGCCGGACGTTGCTGACGCCAGGCGTGTTCGCAACGTGAACCGGCAATCGATTTGGCTTCAACTAAGGAGGCGGGTAGCAAGGTCGCTTGCTGATAAGCGCGACGCATTTCGTGCAGGTTAGCGCGCTCAACATCGTTCAGTGTTTGCTGTTCAGCAGCCTGAATCAGATCGCCAACACGTTTGTCGGTCAGGATCTCATGTTGCAGTACGCTCATTTCCGCCAGCGCTTCACCGCGTGCACGACTACCACCCGGTGGCATGGTGGTTTGCATATCGCATCCGGCGATGGCGGTAAGATGGCCGAAACGGGAAAGGCGCTGAAAAGTAGCGCTAAGTTGTTGATACGCTGAGGACACGTCATGCTCCTTGTCAAAGTTTTAACGCAGCGGAATTTCCCGCAAGGGTAGATCAACCGGCCAGCAAAAGCGAACGCTGGCACCGCCGAGCGGGCTACTCTCAATAGTCACATTACCGTTAAGCGCCTGGGCAATGGAATACACAATGGCCAGACCCAGCCCACAGCCACCGGTAGCGCGATCGCGGCTTGGATCCAGGCGGACAAAAGGTTCGAACACCCGCTCACGCTCTTCAGGGGGAATACCCGGCCCGTCATCTTCAACCTGTAGAAAGCCTAATGAACCGTCAAACCATAAGCTGATGCGCAGGCGTTGCTGAGCATAGCGCAGGGCATTGTTTATCAGGTTGTCTAACACGCGCTCCATTAATCGGGTATCGGAAATGCCATGATTTTCACGCTGCGGCAGGTCGAGATCGATTTGGGTTTGTGGATTGATGGTGCGGAAATCGTCCAGACGCTCCCGCAGCCAGTTCGCCAAATCGAGGGATTTTAGGTTTAAATCGACGCGTGGGCGATCGAGTCGGGCATAGGTGAGCAGTTCTTCAATCAGGCTTTCGAGCTGCCCAATATCACGGTTCAACGCGGCTGATTCAGCCTCCGTCAGGTTATCACTCATCTCCAGCCGGTAGCGCAGCCGTACCAGCGGAGTGCGAAGTTCATGAGCGATGCCATCAATCAGCTGCTTTTTACTGGCGACCAGCGTATTGATATTGTCCGCCATCTGGTTAAACGCAATGCCCAAACGAAACAGGCTTGAGGCGCTGTCAAAATGGGTGCGGACATTCAACTCGCCGCGTCCGAAACGCTGGGCTGCCTTTTCTAATCGCTGCATCTCCTTCCAGTGCGGGCGCATCCAGATAAATGTCGCTACCGATGTAAAACTGGCCCACCTGCCGATGTAAATCTGACCCACCTAGGGTAAAAATGGCAGTTTTAAGGCACTGCCAATGATGACATTGGAGACCAGAGTGGAGATTAGTGTTTTACACCGTCAGGGCATGTCGATACGCGCCATCGCGCGCCAGCTTTCATGCTCTCGTGAGACCGTTCGCAGATATATTCGTAGCCCGCTGCCCGTAGCGGATATGCGCTACAAGCCTCGCGCACCCAGACCCTGCAAGCTTGACCCGTTCAAGACCTATATCCTTGAGCGCGTGGCCGCTGCCAGGCCCCTCTGGATACCCGCCAGTGTGCTGCTGCGCGAGATCCGTCAGCGTGGTTACGAGGGTGGTTACAGCATGCTGACCGCTTTCCTGCACCCCATTAAGCAGCCCGTCACTGAAGAGGTAACACGCTTCGAGACCGAGCCTGGCTTTCAGATGCAAGTTGATTTCACCATCATCAGACTCGGTCATAACCCATTGCTGGCCTTTGTCGCCACGCTGGGCTGGAGCCGCGCGACTTTCGTCAAGTTTTACAGCAACCAGGACTCCGCTGCCTGGTGTGACGGCATTGAGTCTGCGCTCAGGTTCTTCGGCGGGACGCCGCATCAGCTGCTGTTCGACAACGCCAAGGCCATCATCATTGAGCGCGATGTCTACGGCCCCGGTAAGCATCGCTGGAACCCGCAGTTGATGCACGTCGCCGAGAAGTATGCCTTTACTCCCAAGGTCTGCCGACCCTATCGCGCCAAGACCAAGGGTAAGGTTGAGCGGTTTAACCATTACCTCAAGAACAGCTTTATCGTGCCTCTTACCGCGACCTTCCGGCAGGCCGGGCTGGTACTGGATGTACCTGCTGCCAACACACGCATCGGCGAGTGGCTGGTCACCGTCGCGAACACACGAGTGCATGGCACCACAGGCGTACCGCCTGAGCAGCGCATGCCGCGCGAGCGTGCTGCGCTATTGCCGTTACCGAAGGTCACGTTGGCATTGCCTGCACCTGTCCCAGCGCTCAGCCAGCGTCCGGTGCCGACCGAGAGCCTGCAACATCCTCTGGCAACGTACCAGGCCTTGCTCGAGGTGCCAGCATGAACCTTCAACATGATCGTATTGCCGCGCTCTGCGAGCAACTCAAGCTCGACCGCCTGCCGGCAGAGTGGCCGGGTGTGGCACAGGCGACCATCGACAACAGCGGCACGCATGCCGACTTCCTGGAAGCCGTTTTGCAGCTCCAGCATGATGGCCAGAACGAACGGCGTCGCCAGACCATTTTGCGGTTATCAGGCCTGCCGGTGATAAAAACACTGGAGCAGTTCGATTACGCCTATGCCAGTGGCGTTCCACGAAGTCAGATCCAGGAGTTGGCGGGTCTGACATTTATCGAACGTCAGGAGAACGTTGTCCTGCTCGGGCCTTCTGGCGTCGGCAAAACGCACCTGGCGACCGCCATTGGCTATAAGGCCGCGATGGCGGGTTTAAGCATTCGGTTCATTACCGCCGCCGACATGATGCTGCAACTGATGGCGTCACATCGTCAGGGTGACCTGAAGGGCTACCTGAACCGCGTCGTAGGTAAACCTAAGCTGTTGATCATCGACGAAGTGGGATATCTGCCGTTCGGTAAAATGGAGGCGAACCTGTTCTTCCAGGTAGTCGCTAAACGGTATGAGTCAGGCAGCGTGATCCTGACCAGCAACCTGCCGTTTACGCAGTGGTCCGGAACGTTTGGTGATGACGAGACACTGACGGCAGCGATGCTGGATCGGCTGCTTAACCATGCGCATATCGCCCAAATCAGCGGCCAAAGCTATCGACTGAAAGATAAGCTGAAAAGCGGTCAACTCCAGAAGAAAACGAAAGCAACAACGCTCGAATGATTCAAAGGGGGTGGGTCAGTTTTACTTTGGCAGGGTGGGTCAGAATTCGATCGGTATTGACAGATAAATACCGGCAGCGCCAGCGACATGCCGATAAAAACCAGCAGGGCAATGTCCAGCAGGCGCATCTGGTGTAGATAAAACAGATAAGGAATCGGCCCAACCGATAACACATAATGGCTACGCGGGATGTGTTGTAAGAACGTGTACTGATCGTCAAGCGCGACGATTTCACCGGCGCGCAGGCGCCGCATATCGTTTTCGTCCAGCTGATATTTATTCAGCGGTTCAATGTGCAGATCAAATGACAAGCCGAGATCAAGGCTTTTAATGGTTTTGTTCCAGTTGCGCGGGGGGATTTCACGTAGCTCGCTGCGGATCAAATACAGCGAGCTGGCCATCAAATCATTCATTGATTGTCGCCCGGCACGTTCAGCCGTGAATTTATAAACCAGACCCACCAGCAACGTCATTACCAGAAAGCAGACAAACAGCAGCAAATAGAACTGAATAAAAAGTTTTCTCATACAGCGCGTGTATCCCACGCCTGTGGAGCAAAAAGATACCCTTTGTTACGAATCGTTTTGATGCGGAACGGTTCGGTCGCGCTGTCGTGCAGCTTTTTGCGCAGGCGCGAAATAGCCACGTCAATACTGCGATCTAACCCATCATAACTTACACCGCGTAAGGTCTTGAGCAGCGCATCACGATTAAGGATCTGTCCGGCGTGGCTGGCCAGAAACCATAACAGCTCAAAATCTGCGGTAGAGAGGGCGATTTGCTCATCAAACAGGGTGACCTGACGATTGAGGGCATCAATCGTTAAAGAGCCAAAACGCAGCATTTTATGCGGCGTATTGCTGATGGGGGATTCACCCGTCTGGCCTTGTTGTGACTGGCGCAAATGAAGGCGTAACCGGGCCAGCAACACCGCAGGAGGAGTAGTTTTCAGAATATAATCTTGTGCGCCCATCTCAAGAGACAGAATATGGTTCATATCGCTGTCAAGCGACGTCAGTAACACAATCGGGCCTTGCCAGTTGGCGCGCAAATCACGGCAGATCGTCATGCCGTCTTTACCGGGCAACATAATATCCAGCATCACCAGATCGGGCTGTGCCTGAGCAATGGTTGCCTCAGCGCGATCGCCGCGCGTCTCAACAATCACATCTATATCATGACGCCCCAAATAAGCGGCAATCAGTGAGCCAACTTCAGGCTCATCTTCAACGTAAACGATTTTGTTCATAATGGGCAAAGGCATGTAAGTACGGGCCGCAGCATAACTTTTCCCGCTATTAAGTTCCGCGCTACCGCACGAAATATCCTTATGTTACTGGTATAGAGCCAGCATGATGTGGCATCATTAGCTCTGCGTTTTTTCGCGCAAGCTTCGGAACCGCAACGATAAACATGAGGAGCGTGAGTGTGTCTGATAAAGAGCTGGCTTCAGCCATATACTGTGACCGCATCTGCTTCAATTACACCGATTTCCTTTCCGCATCTTGTAAAAAACGCTGGAGTTTCGTTGATGCCATTTATGGCGTATTACCGATTTTTGGCATGGTAACACGCAAATCTGCGCACAGTTTACAGGCCAGCGATGAGCATCTAAAAGAATTAGCATTACAAATCATTTCAACGCAGGTGAGTGACGAGATTAACATTGCTCGCCTGATCACGCTGGCTGAACAGCAACATATCAGCCGCTTTGATATTCAGCTGCCTTATCCGCTCTCTGGCCAGCAACTGGATGCAATCCAGCAGGAATACCGTAAACCTCTGACGTTGTCACAGCAGGGTGACCTGCTGTGCGTCTCCATTCCCGGCCAGTCTCATTAGGCCATTAATCGCCACGTTGCAGGCAGTGTTGCTGCAATAATTAATCCCATTGCCACGCGTTCAAGTGACGTAAGCGCAATATCGCTACGGCCGCCACGGCGCGCAAATAAAAATAACAGCATACCTGGCGCATAGAGCACCACCGACATTAGCAGGTGCATTGGACCAGACGCATAAAGCAGCCAGATACCATATAGGCTGGCACCGATACCGATGGCTAACGCCAGCGGCTGTTGCTGACCGCGCACGACCTTGATGAGATATAAACCCACCAGTAAATAGGGCACCAGAATCATTTCGGACGCAATATTTAACAGCGTATTGTAATCGGCATGCGTCAGAGCGATAGCAATCAGGCAAATCTGAACGCTGCCATTCGTCAGCCAAAGTGAAGCAGCAGGCGCATTTCGCGGATTCTGACGAGCGATACTGCGGGGGAAAGCCCCTTGCTGTGCAGCAATAAAAGGGATTTCCGCTGCCATTATCGTCCAGCTCAGATAGGCGCCGCAAACGGAGACAATCAGTCCCAACGCAATAACCGCATCCCCTCCGTAACCAATCAAATGCGTCATTAAACCCGCCATGGAAGGATTACGCATTTCTGCCAGCTCAGCGCGCGGTACGATACCTAACGACAATAATGTCACCAGCAGGTAAACCAGCAGTGCAGCTAACACAGCCAGTAAGGTGGCGCGCCCGACATCTTTTTTATTTCGCGCCCGTGCAGAAACCACTACTGCGCCTTCAACGCCAATAAAGACCCACAAAGTAATTAGCATGGTCTGCTTAATTTGCTCCCACAGCGGTTGTCCGAGCGTGACGCCCGAAAAGTCGAAGTGAAAGCGGTCATAACTGAACGCCATTACGGCCAGGATGATGAACAGCAAGAGTGGAACTAATTTACCCAGTGTTGCCAGCAGATTGATAGCTGCCGCGGTTTGCACCCCACGAAGCACTAAACTATGTACCAGCCACAGGAGCACTGACGCGCCCAGCATAGCCTGCCAGGTGTTACCGTCGCCAAAAACGATACGATCCGGCGTGTCAGTAAAAAAGCTCAGCGCGGAAAATACAATCACCAGATAAGAAACGTTGGCGATCACCGCACACAACCAATATCCCCATGCTGAGCAGAACCCCATCAGTTCGCCAAAACCGGCGCGTGCGTAGGTAAAGATGCCGCCATCTAATTCAGGTTTAAGACGCGTCAGCATCAGCATGGCCAGCGCAAGAAAAATAATGCCAACCCCGGTAATTAGCCAGCCAATGAGCAACGCGGCTGGGCCGGCTACGGCTGCCATATTCTGTGGCAGGCTGAAAACGCCTGCGCCCAGCATGGAACTGAGCACCAGCGCTGTCAGGGCGCCAAGACCTAATTTTTTCTCCAAAACATCCTTCCTGCTAGCATAAGTAACTGGGTAAAACGGCGAATCTTAAATTTATATCGTAGCTCAGATGGAAAAGACGATAAAATCCCCTGAAAAGCAGGCGGCAGATTTTACGGAGTACAGGAAGAGATGGCAACGCGTGTTTATGCAAAATTGGGCAGGAATTATGCAAACAGCCGGGCGGCTGGCACCGCCCGGCGATGATTACTTAAAGAGGTCCGCGGTGACGGTTAAATTACCGCCGCTCTGATTCTGCCATTGGCGTGTGACGTGGTAATATTTGGCACCTTTATCAGCTGCGCGCTTCGCCACTTCTTCAGACACTTCGGTTGGTGAACCGAAATGACCAGTGAAGGTTACGGTATCAAATGGCTGCATTTGCGCTGCGGTAATCGCATTCACTTCCTGAATGGATTTCCCATCTGGCGTCGTTACGGTGTAACGTTTGCCAGTAGAGCTTTGCGTTTCAAAGAAGCGTCCCACGCTGCGGCTTGGTGTTTCAGACGATGCGACGCCCGGAAATTCTACTTTTTTCGCTGCTGCGCCACCCGCTGCCAGAGCAGTTTTACCTGACTGAGAATCAGCCGGAATCAGGTTCGGACTTTGTACCTTACGTTCTTTGGCATCCGCTTTATAAACATAGGCAGTGATGTATTGGTTGCCGCCGTTGTTGGCATCGATCTGACGAATAATAAAGAAAGAGGCTGCGCCTTTAGCTTTCGCGGCTCTGGAAATGGCGTCATTGACATCTGGCTGACTGGCGAAAAAACCACTGGCTGAGACGGTATCGAACGGCTCCAGTAAATAGGCTTCCGCCTTTGGCAGCTCTTTCACACCATTAAAGCTGCGATAGGTTTTTTTGTCTTTCTTTTCAGCTGCATTCGTTTTGTACAGATCGGCGGTGACGCGCCAGTTGCCGCTGTTGCCGTTGCTGTCATTGATACCCTGAATGTAGTAGTAGGCAGCGCCTGACTCATCTGCGCGCTTTGACACCGCGTCGGCAGCATCGCCAATCGCGTTGAAACGGCCGGTGATATTAATACGTTCGAATGGCTTCAACGCGGCCGCTTTTTCCGGCGTGAGTTCCTGTGCAGCAAATGCATTGGCTGCTAACAGCGATAACAAGGTGGACGCCAGAATAGTGTTCTTCAGCTTCATAAAAATGATCCTTCGCCTTACGCAAAAATGAGTACGAAAACGTGCTGGACTCTTGACGTATAACAGATTAGCCGCTGATTATTACATGTTATAAACAGGCTGTCGCAGCCATTTTTTGCGACATATCTCGTTAACCGCTATCGCTTTTTCATTCAATCGTCACGCCTTGCTGTTATGGCTGTGTTTCATTGGGATAACCACTATTAGTGGTAAGGCTTAATGTTATAACAGTTAATGCATTGTTAAATAAAGGTTTTTATCGAAGTGATGTGCGCCATGATACGATTTTTCATAGTCGATAATTTTATTTAACGGACGAATGCCAGTGATAAAAGGCGGAATTTATTCTGTGATACTGAATAATAATGTGAATGTCATAAGGATGTATTATCGCTATAGATCACTCGTCATATTTTCAGTAGGTTATAAACACTTCGAAACAAGTACATTTCATTCATAAGCGCCTGAAACAGTGTTTCAGGCGTTGTGTTGTTGTGTAGCTAACAGGCCATCATCCTTTAACCGATGAAAGGGAACATTATGTTAATTGGAATTCCCAAAGAACGGTTGTTAAACGAATCGCGCGTAGCTGCTACGCCAAAAACGGTTGAACAACTGATTAAGCTGGGTTTTAGCGTGACCATTGAGCATGACGCCGGTAAACGCGCAAGCTTTGAAGATGAAAGCTACGTTGCCGCAGGCGCGACACTTGCTGACCGCCAGCAGGTTTGGCAATCCGCTATCGTTTTGAAAGTGAACGCACCAGACGATGAGGAGATCTCGCTGACCCGTGAAGGCAGCACTCTGGTGAGTTTTATCTGGCCAGCACAAAATCCTGCACTACTGGAAAAACTGGCTGCACGCAATGTTACCGTGATGGCAATGGATTCGGTGCCGCGTATCTCGCGCGCTCAGTCCCTTGATGCGCTGAGCTCAATGGCGAATATTGCGGGTTATCGCGCAATTGTAGAAGCTGCCCATGAATTTGGTCGTTTTTTTACCGGGCAAATTACGGCAGCGGGTAAAGTCCCCCCGGCTAAAGTTATGGTGATTGGCGCAGGTGTGGCAGGGCTGGCGGCAATTGGAGCAGCAGGTAGTCTGGGCGCAATTGTGCGAGCCTTTGACACCCGGCCAGAAGTAAAAGAGCAAGTGCAGAGCATGGGCGCCGAGTTCCTTGAGCTGGATTTTGAAGAGGAAGCAGGTAGCGGCGACGGCTACGCCAAAGTGATGTCGGAAGCCTTCATCAAAGCCGAAATGGCATTGTTCGCGAATCAGGCTAAAGAGGTTGACATTATTGTCACCACCGCTCTGATCCCAGGGAAACCCGCACCAAAGCTGATCACCGAAGAGATGGTGGCCAGCATGAAACCGGGCAGTGTTATCGTCGATCTGGCGGCCCAGACCGGGGGAAACTGTGCTTTAACTGTCGCCGACCAGGTCACAGTAACGCCGAATGGCGTAAAGATTATCGGTTATACCGATCTGCCAAGCCGTCTGCCAACACAATCTTCACAGCTATACGGTACTAATCTGGTCAATCTGATTAAATTACTGTGCAGAGAAAAGAACGGCGACATTGCTGTCGATTTCGACGACGTTGTGGTGCGCGGTGTGACTGTGATTCGTGATGGCGAAATCACCTGGCCAGCTCCGCCGATTCAGGTGTCTGCCACACCGAAAGCGGCAGCTACCGTTGAGCCGGTGCAAAAAACTGACGCTAAACCGACATCACCGCTGCGTAAATACCTGCTGATTGCCCTGGCGATTGTGCTGTTTGCCTGTCTGGCAAACGTAGCGCCGGGCGAATTCCTGTCGCACTTCACGGTTTTTGCGCTGTCCTGCGTGGTGGGGTATTACGTGGTATGGAACGTGAGCCATGCACTGCATACGCCGCTGATGTCGGTAACCAACGCCATCTCAGGCATCATCGTGATCGGCGCGGTACTGCAAATGGGCCACGGCGGATGGGTCACGTTTATTTCCTTTATTGCGGTGCTGATCGCCAGCATCAATATTTTTGGTGGCTTTACGGTCACCCAACGCATGCTGAAAATGTTTCGTAAGGGGTAACACATGTCTGGCGGATTAGTCACTGCAGCATACATTGTTGCCGCAATTCTGTTTATTTGTAGCCTGGCTGGCCTCTCAAAACACGAGACGTCTAAGCAGGGTAATACCTTTGGTATCAGCGGGATGGCGATCGCGCTGATCGCCACTATCTTTGGTCCAGACAGCGGTAATGTGGCCTGGATACTGTTAGCGATGGTGATAGGCGGCGCGATTGGTATACGTCTGGCAAAAAAGGTCGAAATGACCGAAATGCCCGAGCTGGTCGCCATTCTGCACAGCTTCGTTGGTTTAGCCGCAGTGTTAGTTGGCATCAACAGCTATATCGACCATGCGCCTGGCCTGCCGGATGTGATGGAAAACATCCACCTGAGCGAAGTTTTTATCGGGATCTTCATTGGTGCCGTAACGTTTACGGGTTCACTGGTGGCGTTTGGCAAGCTGTGTGGCAAGATTTCATCGCGCCCGCTGATGCTACCGCATCGCCACAAGCTGAACCTGCTAGCGCTGATCGTTTCGTTCCTGTTACTGCTGTGGTTTGTTAATACCGACAGCACCGGCGCGCAGGTATTTGCGCTGTTAGTGATGATAGTGATTGCACTGGCTTTCGGCTGGCATCTGGTGGCGTCAATTGGCGGCGCGGATATGCCTGTGGTGGTTTCCATGCTGAACTCCTATTCGGGGTGGGCGGCAGCGGCAGCGGGATTTATGCTGAGCAATGACTTGCTGATCGTCACCGGCGCGTTAGTCGGTTCTTCGGGTGCCATTCTGTCCTACATTATGTGTAAGGCGATGAACCGCTCCTTTATTAGCGTTATCGCGGGTGGATTTGGTACGGATACCCGCATCGATAGCACAAGCGAAGAAGTCGGGGAGCATCGTGAAATCACCGCTGAAGAAACGGCTGAAGTGCTGAAAGCGTCCTCTTCGGTGATTATCACGCCAGGCTATGGAATGGCTGTGGCGCAAGCGCAGTATCCGGTTGCTGAAATCACCGATAAGTTGCGTGCTCGCGGTATTAACGTCCGTTTCGGCATCCATCCGGTAGCGGGGCGTTTGCCAGGACATATGAACGTACTGTTGGCTGAAGCCAAAGTGCCCTACGATGTCGTGCTGGAGATGGATGAAATCAATGACGACTTCAGCGATACCGATACTGTACTGGTGATTGGTGCTAACGACACGGTGAACCCAGCGGCGCTGGAAGATCCGCACAGTCCTATTGCCGGGATGCCCGTGCTGGAAGTGTGGAAAGCGCAGAACGTGATTGTATTTAAGCGTTCAATGAATACCGGTTACGCCGGCGTGCAGAATCCGCTGTTCTTTAAGGACAATACACAGATGTTATTTGGCGATGCCAAAGCCAGCGTCGAAGGTATTTTAAAAGCACTGTAGTAACCTGTAGAAAAAAGGGCGGCTAAATAAGCCGCCCTTTTTTCAATTCTAATGACGATTAATCGTCCTGATCCTCTTCGTCATCCAAATTAATCGGTGATTTAAAATCATCTGGCTTAATCGCCAGTAAATCACAGCGTAAATGATCGATAACCTGTTCAGCGGTATTACCAAGGAAAGCCGCCGATAAACCGGTACGTCCAATGGTGCCTAAAACCACGACACCTGCGTCTAAATGCCCGGCTAAATCGGGAATCACCTCTTCAGACAATCCCCTCGCAACGTGTGTGAACTCTTCACTAATCGAGAACTTTTGACGCAAGGCTTTCATTGCTACTAAATGCTGGCCGCGAATGGCGTCGTTATATACGCTGGGATCAAAGTCAGGCAGTTCGATGGCGATATTGATCGGCGTGATGGGATAAGCACCGACCAGATGTACTTCGGTGTGGTTAACCATTTCGGCAAGCTTCACCGTTTCGCGAATCAGTTTCTGATTCATTCCATCATGATGCGGCTCTTCGCTGGCGAGGTTAACTGCAACAACGGCTTTGCCGCCTTCCGGCCAGGGCTGATCTTTCACCATCCACACCGGACAAGGACATTTGCGCAACAGATGCCAGTCGGTAGGCGTAAAAATCACCGCTTCGAGGCGATCATGTTGATGCGCCATTTTCAGGACTAAATCATGATTGTGGCTCAAGACTTCCTGAATAATGGCTTCATAAGGTCGGTTGTGCCAGATAACCTTAATCTCAATTTCAACGCCCGCCTCAAGATAAGCATGCGCCTGTTCACAAATCCATTCAGTTCGTTGGCTAATAACACCCTGACGCATTGAAGAGCGTTCATCAGGCGAAAGCAGGGTAGTCATCTCATACGAAAAATCATAAATAGGCAAAAAGGCTTTGATTTTGCCGCCGATGAGTTGATTAAGATAAACCGCCCGGCGTAATGCCGGTTGATCGTCTTGTTGTGCATCAATGGCGACCAGAATATTTTGGTAGCGGGACATAAGGGCACTCTCCATAAACCAAAGCGATTGGATCAAAGATAGCCTATGTTCATGCGGGGAAAAAGAGAAAAAGTTGTTGCCGGATCAATTAAATAACATTTAACGAACCGGCAAATTTATTAAGCTGCCTGATGACTCTGTCCTGCGAGTTCAGCCAGTAACGAATGGTTTTCAATAGTAATATATTTTCCTTTAACCGCCAGCATGCCGCTTTTTTGGAAGCGTCCTAATAAACGACTAATCGTTTCAACGGTCAGGCCGAGATAATTACCAATGTCTCCGCGTGTCATAGTGAGGCGGATTTCGCGCTGTGAAAAACCGCGTTGACCAAAGCGACGCGAGAGATTCCAGACAAACGCCGCTAAACGCTCTTCTGCATTCTTTTTCGATAGCAGCAGGATCATATCCTGATCGCCTTTAATTTCGCCGCTCATCAGACGCATCATCTGCTGACGTAGGGCGGGCATTTTACCGGAAAGATCGTCCAGCGTTTCGAAAGGAATTTCGCATACCATTGCCGTTTCTAATGCCTGTGCAAAGCTGGGATGATTTCCGCCCATGATGGCATCAAATCCCACTAAGTCACCCGCCAGATGAAAACCGGTGATCTGTTCGTCACCTTGTTCAGTGATGGTATAGCTTTTTAGGGTGCCGGAGCGGATGGCGTAAAGCGATTTCAAATCATCACCCGCTTTGAAGAGTGTTTGACCTTTTTGGATGGGTTTTTTACGCTCAATAATATTGTCGAGTTGATCCAGCTCATGCTCGTTAAGCGTAAAAGGGATACATAGCTGGCTGATACTGCAATCCTGGCAGTGAATAGCACAACCGCCTGACTGAATACGTCGAATGCTGCGTTTTTCAGGTATCATAATGATAGCTCTACGATAGTTGCCTGGGGGGAATTTTAACATTTTTCAGGCTGAAGGGAACGTATGCAGGCAGCTTTAAGCTTACAAAGTATAAGGTTGGTTTAATAAATCTAAAACAGAGGAACCACGGGCCGTGAAGCTCAGGCAATGGCGGTTTTGTCACGAAATGTTGCCGTTTTTTTGATCAAAAACATAAATTTTCTTTTGCTGGCTCTCACCAAAAATGCGTTTAGCGTAGCAACTGCCTATTTACTATGATTTCTGACTGAGCCAGTTTTGCATTTCCTCAATAAAACAGGTGTGAATAACCATGAATCTTGATGACGACAATATTTTTCGAGCTGCCATGGGTGAGGTCATTCCACTGAAAGATACGGCCAATACCTTATGGTTAAAATCACCGTCTACTAAGGCACCCCGGCAGAGACAACCCGAAGCGGAGCAGGAAAACTTCCTGACGCGAGGCTATCTGGATATTGTGCCGCTGGATACCTTGCTGGAATACAAAGCGGATGGCATTCAGCAAGGTGTACTGGACAAACTGCGCAAAGGTGGATATCCCCTGGATGCCAGCCTGAATCTGCTGCGCCAGCCGGTTGAAACCTGTCGTCAGGCAGTGTTTAGCTTTATCCAGCAAGCACGCAAAGACAGCCTGCGTAATTTGCTGATTATCCATGGTAAAGGGCGTAACAATGAATCCCACGCTAACATCGTGCGCAGTTATTTGGCTCGCTGGCTGAAACAGTTCGATGATGTACAGTCTTTTTGCGTGGCCCAGAATCAACACGGCGGCAGCGGGGCGTGTTATATGTTGGTATGCGCAAAACCGATAAAGCGCGTCTGGATAACCGCGAACGGCACGCCAAACGCAGCCGTTAATTGTGGAATTTGCGGATGGTCGCCATCAGAACTTCAGCGCTCAGACTCAACGTATTACCGGTCCGGGTGATAATTCCCACCGGTTCGCCGGGGCCAGAAGAGTTAATCGGCAGGGCGCAAACGGCATTGTGGGTCAGATCTTCTTTAATCGCGCCAGAAGGGACAAACCAGATATAGTCATAACGTAATGCAAGCTGACGCGCCAGAGACGTTGATGACGTCTCGACACAATTAGGCGGCAGCACGCAGCCTTGTTCATCCAGCATCTGCTGAGCGATGCGGCGTGGTGCTGTACCTTTAGGTGAAATCACGACTGGCCACTGCATCGCGCGCGAAAGCGTGACGTTGTCACTCAGAAGCGGATGTTCGGGCCGCACCACCAGCTTTAACGTTTCGAGAAACAGTAATTCGTAGGTTAAACCGGTCATCATTTCGCTATCGGCCATTCGGCCAATGCCAATATCAAATTCGCCCGCTTTTAGTCCAGCCAGTAACACATTATTATGCAGCGTCGCAACCTGTACCGTCGTGTTCGATTGCAACTGATGAAAGCGATCCAGGATTTGTGGCAGCATACCCATGGCAGCCGTTGTCAGCGCACCTAAACGAATGATAACAGGACGATCGCTGAGCGGTTCATTAAAACTCTGGCCGGCGCGATTCAGCGCATCCAGAACTTTTACGGCGTGAATAAGAAATTGCTCACCCATCGTCGTGAGTTGCGCGCCCAACCGACCCCGCTCAAAAAGCCGTACACCGGTAAGTTCTTCCAGCTCATTAAGTGTTTTTGATAGCGCAGGCTGACTCAGACTAAGGGTTTCTGCCGCCCGGCCCAGCGTTCCCTGCTGCGCAACGGCAACAAAGGTATGTAAGTGACGCAAGCGAATGCGCTGATTAAAAATGATGTTTTTGTCCATTATTCAAACTTAATGATAATTTCAGCGTGCCAGCAAGCTTAAAAGCTGGAAATTGTTAACTTTACTGCAAAATTACATTAGCAAAATAGCGGCTCGCAGTGGAATCAGCAATAACCTACTGAAATTTGAAAAGAACATGCACCAAAGGGAGTGCCATCGCTGTTTTCAGAGCGGCAGGATAATCAATACCTTACTTATAAAAAGGTTGAATAATTATCAATACGCTATAAAAATCGAACGCCTTATTATTAACGATCGGCTATTATTAGCGCCGTTTTTTTTACTAAAACTGATGTTTAATCCCGATCGCGAAGTGAGGAGTTCTCAGTGACCAGCGTCGAGGCGGTGGATGTTCGCCAGTTAATCAACCAATGTGCGTTAAGCCGTTGGCAAAAAAGGCTGATCGCATTGTGTTTCATTGTGGTCGCCCTTGATGGTATGGACATCGCCATGATGGGATTTATCGCGCCAACGCTTAAAACGGCGTGGGGCGTAACTAATCATCAGTTAGGTATGGTAATCAGTGCAGCCTTGTTTGGACTGGCGCCAGGCGCCATGATCGCAGGACCGCTGGCCGATCGTTATGGTCGCCGAATGATGGTTATCCTCAGCGTCTTTTTCTTTGGTATCTGGACGATCGCCACCGCATTTTCACAAAATATCGAACAGATGATGCAGTTCCGCTTCCTGACCGGGCTGGGATTAGGCGCCGCCATGCCGAATGTGGGGACATTAGTCGCGGAATACGCTCCTGAACGTCGCCGCGCCTTTATTATTACCGTGGTATTTTGTGGCTTCACCTTTGGCGCCGCCAGCGGTGGTTTTGCGGCTTCGTGGCTGCTACCGCGTTATGACTGGCATTCGGTACTGTTACTGGGCGGCGCTTTGCCCTTAATGGTGTTGCCTTTCTTACTACGTGGCCTGCCTGAATCTGTGCGCTTTCTGATTAATCGGCGCGCATCCGCGGCACGTATTCATGCCGTTCTGGAACGTATGCTACCCGGCACCACACGGCCCGATACCGATTTTCATGCTATCGAACCCGTTTCTCAACAAAGCGGGGCCATCAGGACGGTTATTTCCCCGCGCTATTTGTTTGGCAGTATCATGCTGTGGGGCGGCTATTTTATGGGGCTGTTTCTGGTTTATCTGATTGGCAGCTGGCTGCCATCGCTGGTCAGTACATTAGGTATGTCGGTGACTGAAGCCGCGATCATCACTGCAATGTATCAGGCTGGCGGCACTATTGGTTCGCTGTTTGCCGGATGGTTGATGGATCGTTTCAATGCCAGTCTGGCCTTAGCGGCGATCTATTTCTGTGGCGGATTAGCAATTATCGCGCTGGGATTTTCACCTGCTCAGGTAGGCATAATGAGTGGCGTTGCATTCTGTAGCGGCTTCTGTTTTAACGGCGCGAATACCGGAATGAACGCGCTTGCTGCCAGTTATTATCCAACCCATGCCCGCGCCACGGGCTCCAGCTGGATGCATGGCGTGGGACGCATTGGCGCCATTCTCAGCGCCTTTGTCGGTGCGGAAGTCCTGTCGCTTGGCTGGTCGTTTAGTTCTATTTTTTCATTGCTCGCCGTTCCCGCCGTGATCACCAGCCTTATGCTGATACTGAAAAATCGCTATGGCTTTAAGCCGATCACAAAATCATGATTTTTCCCGCTGGCACTATAAGCATTGCATTTAAAGTAGCAGCAATGCTCATACTGCCAGGGGAACAAGATGGACAACTTTCAAAGTGCGGATGCCATCCGTACACGCTTCTCTCAGGCGATGTCAGCCATGTATCAACAGGAAGTGCCGCAATACGGTACGTTGATGCAGTTAGTGATGACGGTTAATGAACGCCGGTTAGAAGCCGATGCTGGCCTGAAAAATCGGCTGTCAGCAGCAGATGAACTCAGCCGCCTTAATATAGAACGTCATGGCGCGATTCGTGTTGGCCGCGCGGAAGAGCTCTCAATGCTGCGACAAATGTTTGCGGTGATGGGCATGTTTCCCGTAGGGTATTACGACCTCTCACAAGCCGGTGTGCCCGTGCATCCTACGGCTTTTCGCCCTGTTGATGATGCCGCCTTACGGCGTAATCCTTTCCGCATTTTCACTTCACTGTTGCGTCTTGAATTAATTGAAGATGAAGTGCTGCGCAAAAAAGCGGCAGAAATTCTGGCGGTTCGCGATATTTTCACGCCACGTTGCCGTCAGCTGATCCTGCAACATCAGCAGCAAGGTGGCTTACATGCAGAAGACGCTGCAATGTTTGTCGATGAAGCACTGGAAACTTTCCGCTGGCATTCGCATAGCAGTGTGGACAGTGAGACTTACCATGTGCTAAATCAGCAGCACCGGCTAATTGCTGATGTGGTGTGCTTCCCCGGCTGCCACATTAATCACCTGACGCCGCGGACACTGGATATTGATCGGGTGCAGGAAATGATGCCGTCGCGCGGTATCGATCCCAAAGTCCTGATTGAAGGTCCGCCCCGTCGCCAGATCCCTATTTTGCTGCGCCAGACCAGTTTTAAAGCGCTTGAGGAACCTGTAATTTTTAACGACGGGCATCAGGGAACACACACCGCACGTTTTGGCGAAATCGAGCAGCGGGGCGTGGCGTTAACCCCCAAAGGCCGCGCGCTTTATGATCGCTTACTGACCGAAGCGGGGAGCGGCACAGATAATCAACAGCATCAACAACAGCTTGCCCGCGTATTCCGTGATTTTCCTGATGATGAAGCGACTCTGCGGCAGCAAGCACTGGCATGGTTTGACTATCGTTTAAGCGAAAAAGGCCAGGCAACGCCACCACGCCACGGGGAAGACCTGGAGACGTTAATTGCTGAAGGGCGCGTGATAGCCGATCCTGTTATTTATGAAGATTTTTTGCCTGTCAGCGCCGCAGGCATTTTCCAGTCAAACTTAGGTGATAAAACGCAAGTGCACTCTGCCGGACAGTCCAGCCGCGCGAGCTTTGAGCGCGCCTTAGGAAGTGAAGTAAAAGATGAGATGCAGCTGTATGCTGAGCGGCAACAGCGTTCGCTTCAGCGCTGTGGCTTAGTGAACTAAAAGAGAAGGCGATACGCTTCGCCTTTTTTAGATTTATCCATCAGGCGCCTCTGCCGGTCACAATAAAATGCGAAAGAAAGCCACGCCGCTGCCCGTTCTGTAGTTTTGATTAGCTTGCTCAACGCTTTTTCCCTCTTCAGCATATTCTGCAAATGGGGTAAGCGTCTCATCCAGACCGTATTGACGCTCAGACAAAAGTGAGATCGACCTTCCAGGGCAGCAGATCACGGACCCGGTTCACCGGCCAGTCCTGGATATGACCGATGACGTAACGCAGCCACGCCTCCGGTTCCACGCCGTTAAGCCGGCAGGTGCCGATCAGCGAGTACAGTACCGCAGCACGTTCCCCGCCCGCGTCTGAACCCGCGAACAGCCAGTTTTTCCGCCCCAGGGCAACGCCACGCAGCGCGTTCTCTGCGATGTTATTGTCTATCTCGGCCCAGCCGTTGCTGCAGTACAGGTTCAGCGCATCCCACTGCTTCAGCAGGTACGAGAACGCCTTCGCCGTATCCGAGTGGCGCGACAGCACCTTCATCTGTGCCTGTACCCAGTCGTACAGCGACTGCATCAGCGGGACCGTCTGCTCTTTCCGGACCGCCAGCCGCTCCTCTGCCGGGCTGCCGCGTATCTCCGCCTCGATGGCATACAGTTTACCGATGCGCTTCAGCGCTTCGGTTGTGACGTCGGTCGGTGTGCGGACGTGAACGTCATGGATTTTTCGCCGGGCGTGCGCCATGCAGGCCGCTTCGGCGATACGGCCGTCTTCGTACAGTGCGTTGTAGCCGCCGTAAGCATCGGCCTGCAGGATACCGCTGTATCCGGCAAGGTGTTGCTGCGGATGTATCCCCTTACGGTCCGGCGAGTACGCGAACCACACCGCCGGGGGAAGCGGTGAGCCCGCGTTACGGTCGTCCCGCACGTAGACCCACAGCCGGGCCGTGCGGGTTTTACCGCTGCCCGGCTCCTGAACCGGCACAGGGATATCGTCGGTATGCACCTTGCCCGGAATCAGCACGTACTGGCGCAGCAGGTCATACAGCGGCTCCAGCAGTTCGCTGACCGCACCGGACCAGCGCCCCAGTGTGGCACGACTCAGCTCCACGCACTGACGCCGGTATATCTCTGACTGACGATAGTGAGGCGTGTGCTCTGCGAACTTTGCCGTGACGATGCGCGCCAGCAGCCCGGGACCCGCGTAGCTGCGCTCTATGGGTTTTGCCGGCATGGTCGCCTGAACGATGTGGTCACATCCACAGCAGGCCAGTTTTGGCCGCTGCGTTTCGATAACCTTAAAGGCGCTGCTGATGAGCTCCAGCTGCTCCGATACGTCGCAGCCCAGCGCGCTGAGCTCTCCGCCGCACGACGGGCAGGCGGTTTCTGCCGGCGACAGCGTGCGGGTTTCGCGGGGGAGTGTGGCCGGTAATGGTTTACGGGCAGAAGACTGGCGCAGCGGTTGCGGAACCACCGGGTCATGCTGCTCACCCAGCGCCTCAGCCATCTCCTCCTGCAGGGCGCCGATGCGCTCTTCAGCCTCGCGCACCTGGCGCTGCGTTTTCTCACGCAGCTTTTCGGAGCTTTTGCCGAACTGCATGCGCTGAAGCTTAGTGATCAGCGCCTTCAGCCGGTTGATTTCGCTGGCGTACGCCGCCACCCGCTGTGAGAGCAGGCGGTTATACTCCGCCATTTTGCGGATGGTGGTCTGCTGCTCCAGCAGCAGCGCCCTGAGCCGGGCGTTTTCATCGGGAAGGGATGCGTCCATAACCCCATTTTACAGCAGGTTATATCCGCAGGCCAGGCCGTTCAGTCCGCTGTGGGTGCTTCCAGTTAATGCCTTCCAGCAGCCTGGAGAGCTGCGCAGGCGTCAGATGCACTTTTCCGTCACGGGTCACCGGCCAGACGAAGCGCCCCCGCTCCAGTCGTTTGGTGAACAGGCACAGGCCGTCCCGGTCGGCCCACAGCACCTTTATCATGTCGCCGCGACGACCGCGAAAGATAAACAGATGACCGCTGAACGGATCGGTGCGAAGCGTGTTCTGCACTTTCGCTGCCAGCCCGTTGAAGCTACAGCGCATATCTGTCACGCCAGCAACCAGCCAGATCCGCGAACCTGCCGGAAAGCTAATCATGACTCACCCTCCCTGAGTTCGCTGACCAGTGCGCGCAGAAGTTCAGGCGTCAGCGGGCCAGTCAGGTTGAGGCTTCCACCTGGCAACGTCAGCCTGCAGCTGATGACCGGTGGCAGGTCTGCTGATACGACGCCGTTTTGCCTGGGCGGAGGGACAACAGGCTCCATAGTAACCGGAATCAGAGTCGCTCTGTTGGCCGGATCCAGTAGCCCCTGACGATGCAGATTGCGCCAGTTGAACAGCAGATTATCGTTAATGCCATGCTCACGGGCAATTTGAGCCACACAGGCGTCCGGCTGCAGGGTCAGCTCCGCCATGCGAATTTTGAATTCCAGAGGCCAGTCCGGCCGGCGTTTTTTTACAGGAAGATTTGTCTCAAGATTGAAGGCATAGAGCTCTTCCTCCAGGCGTTCAGGCGTGTATTCTTCCGACAATGGCCAGTTAATTCCGGTTCGTCGAAAACGCGTGAACATTTTATGTATGGCAGATGAGCTAAGGTTCAGTTGTTCTGCTATTTCACGGTAAGTCAGAGCCTCATTAAAGCGCAGGCTCAGCGCTGTGAAGATCCATGGTCTTCTGGTGTAAGGCGTATTTTTGTCCACGGTAGTGTCCATGTTCGCGAAAGTGTCCATGGTAGGAAACGCGGGCAAAAATAAAAGACGGTCTGGATGAGACGCTTACCAAATGGGCCTCAGTCATAGACAAGGTCTTAAGCCCTGCA
Organism: Mixta mediterraneensis; assembly: GCF_014946725.1. Lineage (GTDB taxonomy): Bacteria > Pseudomonadota > Gammaproteobacteria > Enterobacterales > Enterobacteriaceae > Pantoea > Pantoea mediterraneensis. The sequence continues at coordinate 303,557 of NZ_JACFXY010000002.1, read as the reverse complement.
AATAATGGAAAGACGCTTGAACAGGGAACTGGTAATGAAAAATGAAACAGGTCTGAGGATTATGACTGCGGAAGGCGAGTTGCGAGGGAGCATGGACGATGATCTCTTTGTCTTCAAAGGCATACCCTATGCCGCTGCGCCAGAAGGCCCGCTTCGCTGGCGCGCCCCGCAACCCGTTAAGCCCTGGCAGACTGTGCGCGACGCCACACTTTTTGGTGCTGCCAGTTGGCAGAACCGTGAATATTGCCTGGCTGTAGGCGGTGGCGATCCCGGGAATTTTAGTGAGGATTGTCTGTATCTTAATGTCTGGACACCAGACATCGAACCGGTGAAGCCGTTACCGGTGATGGTCTGGCTGCACGGCGGCGGCTACACTATCGGCGCGGGCGGGTTAGCGCCTTATAACGGCAAACCACTGGCATCACGCGGCGCGGTTGTCGTTACGGTCAATTACCGTTTAGGGCACCTGGGATTCTTTGCCCATCCCGCGTTGGACAAGGAATGCCCAGCCAATGGGATGGTGAATAATTTTGGCCTGCTCGACCAAATTGCCGCGCTGCAATGGGTACAACGCAACATTCCTGCTTTTGGCGGCGATCGCCGCAATGTCACCCTGTTTGGCGAATCATCAGGCGCACGTAGCGTGCTGTCGCTGTGCTGTTCACCGCTGGCCGAAGCTCTGTTCCATAAAGGCATCGTTCAAAGCGCCTACAGTTTGCCAGACGTACCACGCAAAAAAGCGTTGCAGCAGGGAATTAACGTAGCAAAACATTTTGGTTTAGACGAGAACGTCAGCGCTGAGCAGTTGCGTGACTTGCCAGCCGATGCGTTCTGGTCATTAGATCGGCCATTGATGACTGGTCCGGTCCCGATTGCGGGTGATGTCGTTTTACCTGAGCCGATGCTGGAGACATTTTTCGCTGCCCGACAACATCGCGTGCCGCTTATAGCGGGCAGCAATAGCGATGAAGCCAGCGTACTGGAATATTTCGATGTCGATGCCACAGCGATTCTTCATCAGTTGCGTGATAAAAATCGTTTCAGCTATCGCCTGTTAAAATGGATGTATGACATCCATGATGATAAATGCCTGGGTCGGGCAGTCGCGCGCGACATGGCCTTTAGCATCATCCCCTGGCTGGTTATGCGTGCGCAACATAATGTCGGCATGCCCGGCTGGCGCTACTGGTTTGATTACGTCTCGGAAAATGCCCGCGATCTTTATCCTCACGGCACCTGGCATGGCAATGAAGTCCCCTACGTAATGAATACTTTAGCCCATATGCCGAACGCGAATGATGATCGGGTCTATACCGCAAAGGATCGGGCCTTTTCTGATCGGGTAAGTCATTACTGGTTTACCTTTGCGCGCGATGCCAGCGAGTTTAAGCAGACGCTGGAAGGCGAAGTGCCCTGGCCTGCATGGCACCCAGGCGCAGACATCACGCTGTCACTGGGCGATCAACAACAGGATCGGCTGGTGCTAAAGCGCAACTTTATGAAGGCTCGCATGCGGCTGTTTCGCCTGATGATGACAAAGATGGTTAAGCTCTGAACGAACAATATTTTAATCTGTTAGCAAATTTATTTGCGTATAACACCACGATTATTAAGCTATTTACCAGCGGAAAACGGTAAGTTAGTTAACATAGCTAACAAACATGTTACATCTTCATTGTTCCCTGCCGATAACCCCTGTATGCCCGTTTTAAGCGGGCCAACACCGGTTATCACCGTAAAGGATTTGGTATGGGAATTTTCAAAAACTTCACAATTCGCACTGTCCTGCTCTCCGTTCTGGGGCTGTTTTGTTTACTCTGGAGCGGCGTCGGTCTGTTTAGTATTCATTCTCTTGGCACATTAAGCGAAGGCAATGAAGTTGACCGTCATCTTGTAGAACAAATGACAGTGCTGAGTCAGGGCAACGACCAATATTTTCGCGTTGTGACGAGGCTTTCACGTGTGATGGAAAGTAAAGCGTCTGGCGCAACACCCGCCGATAGCGCGTGGGAGCCGGTACAGCTTGCGCTCGGTAACATGACCCAAAAGCTGGCGCGCTTTAAGCAGCTGGCACCCGGCCCGATGGATGTCGAGGTGGTCAATAACGTTATCGATAGCTGGCAGAAGTTGCTGGATGAAGGCGTTTCGCCACAATTGCAACGTGCTCGCCAGGAAAGCGTTGATGCCTATCGCCAGCAGGCCAATAACGTTACGCCAGCATTAAGCCGCGCCTTTGGTGCCAGCGCCGAGAAGTTTAATCAGGCCGCGGCAGTTAAACTGGGCGAAACACGGATTGCTGTTGATCACCTGACCGCGATAACTAAAGTCATTATCATGATTGCGGTGATAGCAGGCTTACTGATTTTGCTGTTCACCGATCGTTACTTAGCGGCGATGCTGGTTAAGCCCTTAGGGCGGTTGCGTGCGCATTTCATCCTGATTGCCAATGGTGATCTGAGCCAGCCAGTACATGAATTTGGTCGCAACTGTGTGGGTAAACTGGTGCCGTTGCTGAGTGCGATGCAGGAGAGCCTGCGTGAAGCGGTTGGCGCTATTCGTAGCGGGGCTGAAAATATTTCACGCGGAGCCGCTGAGATTTCTGCCGGCAATAATGATCTGTCGTCACGCACGGAAGAACAAGCCGCGGCGCTGGAGCAAACCGCTGCCAGCATGGAACAGCTGACCTCCACGGTAAAATTCAATGCCGACAACGCGCGCCAGGCCAGTACGCTGGCTGAAACAGCTTCAACCACCGCGCAGCAAGGTGGCAATCTGGTCAGTGAAGTGATCAATACCATGAACGGCATTTCAGGTAGCTCGAAGAAAATTGCTGAAATTACCAGTGTGATTAACGGCATTGCGTTTCAGACCAACATCCTCGCCCTTAACGCGGCGGTTGAAGCGGCACGCGCCGGTGAACAAGGGCGTGGTTTTGCTGTGGTTGCCAGCGAAGTGCGTAACCTGGCGCAGCGCAGTGCCGGCGCAGCCAAAGAGATCGCGACGCTCATCGAAGACTCTGTACAGCGCGTGGAGAAGGGCGCTGAACTGGTTGGCACCACCGGTACAACCATGAATGACATTCTTAAATCGGTACAGAATGTGGATGCGATCATGAAGCAGATTGCGGCCGCCTCAGAAGAGCAAAGCAAAGGTATATCGCAGGTTGGCGTGGCAGTGACAGAAATGGATAGCGTTACACAGCAGAACGCCTCGCTGGTAGAGGAAGTTTCCGCCGCAGCCAGCGCGCTGGCGCTTCAAACCGAAGCACTACAAGCCTCGGTAGCGAAATTCCGCCTGTCAGAGAGCTGCCACGCTCTTCGGCCAGCGCCAGCGGTCAGCCAGCCATTAAAATCCCCCGCTTTGGTTCCGGCTCAGGCTAAACCGGTCGCCGACAACGGGGATTGGGTCACTTTCTGAGACTGACACAGCCAAGCCACCAAATCCTGCAGGAAAGGTGGCGCATCACCCGCCGGTCGCTGCAATAAACTGTACGCCGCCCCGGTCTTCACCTCGCCAGCGAAAGGCGCTATTAGCCTGCCGCTGGCAATATCATTCTCCACCAGATTACTGTCCGCCATAGTGACGCCAAATCCCTGAATGGCCGCACTGATAGCCAGATCCATGGTCGCGAAATGCTGATTACGCTTCATGGATACCTCTACCTGACAGGCATCCAGCCATAACTGCCAGTCGCGTGTATCATGGGTGGGATGCAAAAATGTCATACCCGCTAAATTAGCTGGCGTGGCGGGAGGCGGTGAGCCCGCCGCCATTACCGGCACCATCGATTCCTCAAATAACAGAATCGCTCCGGGTTGCGGCTTGCCATAGACAATCGCGGCATCAAAATTATCCAGTTGCGAAGCATGATCGAGCGTGGTGGTTAAGGCGACATGCAGCTCAGGGTGCTGTTGTTCAAGCAAAACCAGCCGTGGCACCAGCCAGCGCATGGCGCAGGTGGGCGCTTTAAGGCGAATGCTGGCATTACTGCGGCTGGCCTTTTCAGTTGCCTTCAGCATGATTCCAAAGCCCTGACGCAGTTCAGGCAACAGCGCCGCGCCCTGTGGCGTCAGGCGCAAGCCGCGCGCATGACGATCAAACAGGGCGAAACCCAGCCAGCTTTCCAGCGCTGCGATCTTACGGCTCACCGCGCCTTGTGTCAGGCACAGTTCGCTGGCCGCATGGGTGAGATTTTCATGGCGTGCCGTCACCAGAAACGCATGAATGGCATTGAGTGGAAGCGATGAGCGTGACACATGAACCTCAAGCTATGCATTTTTATCATGGCTATTATGACAACAATTCGCTTGTTGTCTCAAGCAGTAGTCCGTTGAATAGAAATTTACGCATTTTAGCTGTTTATGCATTTAACCGGAGTAACTATGTCTCTGAAATCGCCCGTACAGATCTCCTCAAAACTGCCCGACGTCGGCACCACCATTTTTAGCGTCATCGGACAGCTCTCGACCCAGCACAAGGCAATTAATCTGTCGCAAGGCGCACCGAACTTTCCCTGCGATCCCGCATTGGTAGAAGCGGTTAGCCGGGCAATGCGGGAAGGCCATAACCAATACGCTCCCATGACCGGCTTACCGGCACTGAGAGAAGCGTTAGCCAACAAAGTTCATGCGCTTTACGGCCAGCGCTACGATCCTGCCAGCGAAGTATTAATCACTGGCAGCGCCAGCCAGGGCATCTACATGGCGATTTCAGCGCTGGTGCATCCGGGGGATGAAGTCATTTTCTTCGAACCGGCGTTCGACAGCTATGCGCCAGTGGTACGTTTGCAGGGCGGCAAACCGATTGGCCTGAAATTGCAGATGCCAGAATTTGCCATTAACTGGGATGAATTGCAGGCAGCGCTGACGTCGCGCACCCGGATGATCATCATCAATACGCCGCACAACCCAAGCGCACAGGTGTTGACGCCAGCGGATCTTGACCGGCTGGCGGCCTTAACTCGTCACACCAATATTGTGGTGTTGTCTGACGAAGTATACGAACACATTCTGTTTGATGGCCGCAAACACTGTGGTATGGCAACACACCCGGATCTGGCCGAGCGCAGCGTCATCGTTTCGTCGTTCGGCAAAACTTTTCACGTTACCGGCTGGCGTGTGGGATATTGTCTGGCTCCGGCTGCGCTAATGACTGAACTGGTAAAAGTTCATCAGTTTATGATGTATGCCGCCGACACGCCGATGCAGGTGGGTTTCGCACACTATTTGCAAAATGCCGAAAATTATCTTTCGCTGTCGTCTTTTTATCAGCAGAAGCGCGATCATCTACAAACGTTGATGCAGAATTCCCCTTTCAGGCTGCTGCCGTGTGCGGGTTCGTTCTTTATGTTAGCGAGTTACGGTCATTTCAGTAACGAATCCGATAGCGAAATGGTTAAACGCCTTATTGTCGATCACGGTGTGGCCACCATTCCGTTATCGGCATTTTATATGGATGGCACAGACAATAAACTCATCCGTCTTTCGTTCGCAAAAGACGACGCGACGTTGCAGGCTGGCGCTGCGGCGCTGTGCGACGTCAAACAATAATCAGGGGTTAATGAAGAATGAAAAAACTGAATGCGCTGTTTCTCGCTCTGGGTATGATGACGTCAATACACGCATTTGCTCAGGAAAGCCTTCGTTATGGTCTCGAATCACAGTATCCGCCCTTTGAAAGCCGTAACGCGCAAGGTGAGCTGGAAGGATTCGACATTGATCTGGGGAATGCCATCTGTAAAGCAGGTAACTTTACCTGTAACTGGGTTGAAAGCAGTTTTGATGCGTTAATTCCGGCGCTGACCGCAAAAAAATTCGACGCAATTAACTCCGCAATGAATATCACTGAAGCGCGCGCTAAAAGCATCGATTTTACCAACCCGATTTACCGCATTCCAACCATGTTAATTGGTAAAGAAGGGCAGGTGACGGCCCCCACCGCAGACGCGCTGAAAGGCAAAACATTGGCGTATTGCAGGGTTCGATTCAGGAAACCTATGCCAAAAAGCATTGGGAATCACAGGGCGTTACCGTAACGTCATATCAGGATCAAAACCAGGTTTATAACGATATGGTCGCAGGTCGTCTGGACGGCACGCTGGTCATGTCTGCGGCTGGACAGTCAGGTTTCCTCAGCAAGCCGCAATGCAAGGGGTTTTCTTTTATCGGCAAGCCGGTAGAAGACGATACCATCCTGGGAACGGGCATTGGTTTTGGCTTGCGTAAAGGCGATGCCGGACTGAAGCAGTCACTGGATGCGGCAATTGTCAAAGTCCAGACTGATGGCACCGTGAAGAAGCTGGCTGAAAAATACTTTCCTGGCATTGATGTCAGCGTGAAGAAATAACTGGATACTGTCGGGCGCTATCACACCCGACAGTTTTCTCAGCGAGCCGCCAGATAACAGAGTTTTTCCGCAACCTGATAAGACTTCACAAACGAGGTAATGGGCAAAAATTCGAAACGCGAATGGAAATTATGCGCGCCGGTAAAGAAATTAGGCGTAAGCAAACCTTTTGCTGATAACGCAGCGCCGTCTGTACCGCCACGCATCGGTATCACCTTCGGCTCAATATCCAGTTCGGCCAGCGCCGTGAAAATCAAATCAATTGCCCGACGATCGTCACCCAGCGCATTACTGATGTTGCTGTAAATATCGGTTATAGCAATGTAGACGTGGCCGGTTGGGTAACGTGCGGCGATATCTTCGACTGCCTGTTGCAATTTCTCTTTGCGCGCCTGATAGCTATTCAGATCAAAATCACGAATCGAGGCTTTCAGCGTTGCCTGGCTGGCATTGGCCTGAATTTCATTGAACCAAATATAGCCTTCGCGGCCTTCGGTATGTTCGGGCGTCTCCTGACGATCAAACTGGCTGATAAAATCATGTGCCATCAGTAAAGGATTCACCAGCACGCCTTTACCTGACATAGGATGAGCAGGCACGCCAGTGAACTTTATTTCTGCCGACGCGCCGTTAAAGTTTTCATATACCACTTCGCCGAGTTCGCAGCAGTCGATTGTCCAGGCAAAATCGACGTTAAAGCGTGTTTCCAGGTCGAGAGCTTTTGCGCCTCGCAGGCCGATCTCTTCATCAGGCACAAACGCCACCACAATGTCGCCATGCTCGCCCTGAAGATTTTCCATTAGCGTCATGACTACCGTCACGGCCGCTTTGTTATCTGCGCCCAGCACGCTGGTGCCATCGCTGAAGATAATCTCTTCCCCCAGATAGGGCGCAATCTCTGGATGTTCATCACGGCGCAGCCAAATATCCTGCTGTACATTCAGGCACAGGTCTTCCCCTTGCCAGGTTAAAATTTGTGGATGAATATCTGGCGACAAGCCCACATCAACGGTATCAATGTGAGTGATAAAACCGATGCGCGGCGCATCAGGACGATTTCCACGCTTAATGGCGGTCACGGTGGCGTGCTGGTCGATAATGATCTCATCCAGCCCCAGCGTTTGCAGTTCGTCAGCGAGCAATTTCGCCATGGCATGTTGACTCGGCGTACTCGGCAGCGTGGTGGATTTCGCATCGCTTTGGCTGCTTACTGCCAGATAACGGAAAAATCGCTGCGTTAATTGCGTCTCTAATTTTACGGTCATCACTATTCCTTATTGTTCCAGGGTTCGCCAGCAAGCCGAATCATGCTATCAATTAAGCATCTCAATGATTCATTTAGATATTCTGCTCATCGGAAGTCAATAAAAAGCGAGGATGATAATGAAATTGAAGATAGCCATGTTAACGCTGCTTGCCGCTGGGATGAGTATGACCGCAAGCGTCAACGCGAAAACGTTAGTCTATTGCTCGGAAGGTTCGCCAGAAAACTTTAACCCACAACTCTACACCTCCGGTACTAGCGTGGATGCCAGTGCGGTGCCGGTATTTAACCGTTTGGTCGATTTTAAAACCGGCACTACCGAACTGGTGCCGAGCCTGGCTGAACGCTGGGAAATCAGCCCGGACGGCACGGTTTACACCTTTCATCTGCGACATAACGTTAAATTCCAGAGCAACAAATTTTTCAAACCCAGTCGCGATTTCAACGCGGATGACGTCATCTTCTCTTTTATGCGCCAGAAGGACCCCAGCAACCCTTATCACGCTGTTTCTGGCGGCACCTACGCTAATTTTGACAGCCTGGAACTGGCTACGCTGATCAAAAGCATTGAGCGCGTTGATGACCATACCGTGCGCTTTACGCTATCTCATGCCGAAGCGCCATTCCTCGCCGATTTAGCCTGGTATTTTGCGTCAATTCATTCCGCTGAATATGCCGACAAGATGTTGAAAGCGGGTACGCCTGAAAAAGTCGATATGAATCCCATTGGCACCGGGCCATTCGAACTGGCGCAGTATCAGAAAGATTCGCGCATTTTGTACAAAGCTTTTCCTGATTACTGGCAGGGCAAAGCCAAACTAGATCGACTGATTTTTAGCATCACGCCAGACGCGTCAGTGCGCTATGCCAGGCTGGAAAAAAATGAGTGCCAGGTGATGCCGTTTCCCAACCCGGCTGATTTAGAAAAGATGCGCGACAACGCAGACATCACGCTGGCACAGAAAGCGGGACTTAATACCGGTTTTCTGGCCTTCAATACCACCAAAGCGCCGCTGGATAACGTTCAGGTACGCCAGGCGTTAGCGATGGCAATCAACAAGCCCGCAATCATTGACGCCATTTTTAAGGGCACAGGCTCTGTGGCTAAAAACATTTTGCCGCCAGGCGTCTGGAGCGCAGATAAGGCGCTAAAAGATTACGATTACGATCCTGAAAAAGCCAAAGCACTGTTACAGCAGGCGGGTATTAAGCCAGGCACTGAAATCTCGCTCTGGGCCATGCCGGTTCAGCGTCCCTACAATCCAAATGCGCGCCGTATGGCGGAGATGATTCAGGCCGACTGGGCAAAAGTGGGAATCAAAGCCAATATTGTCAGTTACGAATGGGGGGAATATCTCAAGCGTGTACGCAGCGGCGAACACCAGGCGGCATTGATGGGCTGGACTACCGCGACAGGCGATCCGGATAACTTCTTCGGCCCGCTTTACAGCTGCACTTCGGCTAAAGGCGGTTCCAACGCCTCTAAATGGTGCTATCAGCCATTTGAAAAACTGATCACCGAAGCGCGAGCCGAGCCGGATCAAGGCAAACGCACCGCACTCTATATGCAGGCGCAACAGATAATGCATGATCAAATGCCTGCGGTAATGATTGCCCATTCGACCATCTTCGAGCCGGTACGTAAATCGGTGAGCGGCTATGAAGTCGATCCGTTTGGTAAGCATATTTTTTATCAGGTGGATATTAAATAGTGACTGCGGGCTGCGGCCCGCATTTTTATGTGCTCTGACGCAGTTTGCTGTCCATCCCAGTGATGGGCCGCTGGGCGGGTACATTCGTCGTCATATCCATGAACCAGCCAGTTTTACCGAGCAGGAGAAGCATGCGGCCCCCTTGAAGGCACTATTTGGTCGCCAGAAATCATTAATCCTGCTGGCGATTGGCCTGATGGTAATCTCAACAGCCGTCAACTACATGCTCAACTACATCCCGACTTATGCGACTAAAACGCTGCATTTCGGGATGGGTAGCCTTTAGCGCAACGCTGGTGGCCGGGATCATTTTAACCGTGGTGACGCCGATCATGGGATTATGGGCTGAGCGTCTTGGTCGATTGCCGCTGATGTGGGGTTCGCTGCTGTTGCTGATCGTGACTATCTCTCCGGCGTTTAAAGCGATGGTCAATCACACCACGCCAACCACGCTAATTTTGCTGGTGGGATGGATGGCATTGCTGAAGTTGCTCTCTTTCTCCACTGTGCCGTCAGTGATGGCCGATATCTTCCCGGTGACCACACGCACCCGCGGCATGGCGATCAGCTATAACGTGGCAGTGACGGTGTTCGGCGGATTCGCACCATTGATATGTAGCATGTTGATTAGCACCACCGGCATCAGGTTATTATTTAATGGCGGTGGCATTGTTAAGTGGTCTGGCCTTGTTGCGCAGCGGTAAACGCGTGACATAAAAACCGGGCCGCTGAATAAACGGCCCAGCTCTATTTAACTGAATTGCAGATAAGCAACGTGCGTTTGCAGAAACTCTTCCAGGCCATGTTTACCGTCAGCCCCGCCAACGCCAGATTTACGCCAGCCCGCATGAAAGCCTTGCATCGCTTCAAAGTTCTCACGATTGACATAGGTTTCACCAAACTTCAGCTTACGCAGCGCGTTCATCGTGGTATTGAGGTTTTGCGTATAGAGCGAAGAGGTCAGGCCATATTCACAATCGTTAGCTAATTCAATCGCCTCGTCCAGCGTTTTAAACGTCATTACCGGCAGTACCGGACCAAAGATCTCTTCCTGCATGATCTCCATATCCTGACGCACATGCGTGATGATAGTCGGCTCAAAGAAGAAGCCTTTATCACCGGCACGTTTTCCACCCAGCACCACGTTAGCGCCATCCGCAACGGCGTTCGCCACTTTTTGTTCCACGCGCTGTAACGCCACCGCCGTAATTAACGGCCCCATATCGATATCCGTTTGCTGCGCCGGATCGCCAAACTTAACCTCTTTAAACGCTGCGGTGAGGGCGGTGATAAAGCGATCGTAGATGCCTTCCTGCACATAGACGCGCTCAGCACAGTTACATACTTGTCCAGTATTGATCACGCGAGAACTGACAATGGCTTTGACGGCGATATCAAGATCCGCATCATCCATGACGATGGCAGGCGCTTTGCCTCCCAGCTCCAGGGAAACTTTCGTCACGTTTTTTGCCGCGGCAGCCATCGTCGCGACACCTGCGCCGACGCTGCCGGTCAGGCTGACTAATCCTACCTTTGGATTGGCCGCCAGCTCCTGGCCAACTTCCGGGCCGTAACCATAAACAAAGTTGATAACGCCTTTGGGTAAACCAATTTCTTGCAGGATTTCAGCAAAAATGCCGGCATTGTTGGGTGTAAGTTCACTTGGTTTGATCACGATGGTGTTGCCGGTAATCAGAGCAGGCGCTGCTTTACGGGCAATCAGAAAGAACGGGAAGTTCCAGGGCAGAATGCCAGTGGTCACGCCAATGGCTTTTTTAAACAGGAAAATGTTTTCGTTTGGACGATCGCTATTAATGATTTCACCTTCGTAACGGCGCGCCCATTCAGCCATGTATTCAAGGTAGTCAGCCGTAAACATCACTTCTGTTTTTGCCAGGCCTTGCGTTTTTCCACCTTCAGCAACAATCGTCGCAGTGAGTTCAGGCTCACGCTCGCGAACCGCTGCGGCGATTTTGCGTAACCAGACGCCGCGCTCAACGGCAGGTAACGCTTCCCAGCCAGGCTGCGCTGTTTCTGCGGCGGCAATCGCGCGGCTGGCGTCTTCAGCGTTGCCTTCAGGAATGCGCGACAGCAGCGCCTCGGTTGACGGGTTAATTACCTCAATCCACTTATCACTCTGATGGGAAACAAATTCGCCATTAATATAATGTTGAAGATGTATTGTCATTCGCAGGTTCTCCGCTATCGGTACGTTACAATTATGTAATCAATGCAGCGTGAAACAGTTCCGGGTGCAGCACCTTTTTCTGATTGCCAGCGCCTTACTTTGTATGGCAACCAACCGCAGGTTGGCATGACATTGACAGCAGATTTGTGAATTTGTTGTAAAATAAAGAGTGAGTTAAGTTAAATTGAGGGCGAAATCATGGCAAATGGTTGGGCGTCTGAAGGGGCAGTACAAGAGCAGATCGACAGTACAGTTAACGATGAAATTACGCGCGTGCGTCAGTCTCTGGGCCATGGCGAAAGCGCGACGGAATGTGAAGCCTGTGGCGAACCTATTCCCGAGGCACGGCGACGTGCGCTACAGGGCGTACGCTATTGTGTGGACTGTCAGGAGAAAATGGATAAGCAACAGAAAGGGGCTGGGCTGTTTAACCGCCGCGGCAGTAAAGACAGCCAACTACGCTAATACGCGCTTCAGGAGCCAGGCATGGCCAGGCCACTGCCGATAAACCAGGCTAAAAAACCCACGCCCGCAATAATAATGGCGATGGGAAACAGAATGCCAATTCTCATTATTTACCTGTTAATGACTGTTGTAAACGGGGTGCTAATGTTATCACGCTATTTGCAACACTGCGCGATGGGTTTTCAACATCGTGAATAACTGAAATTGTGTAGCGTCATCGACATCACGCGACACTTCACCCTTCTTGTAAGTCAGGCGGTGGATTTGTCCAGGCTGCCGCCAGACCACGAGCGCTGAGGCAATCAGCGCGCAATCTTCCGCGTTTTGCAGACACTCCACCGTCGCGTACTGCGATTCATCCAGCCCATTAATAAAAACGCTCACCGCGCCAGCAGGTAAAAAGGTGCGCAGATCATCCAACATTACGCGGCTGACCGAGCGTGAAAGAAGCAGCGTTAACCGCTTCGTTGTCATCACAATCCCTTATATTGATGAAAATTCGTTTATACGGTTTCAACACGCCGATGAAAAGCATTCTTTCTCTCTTTGCCAGACTGCCCGCTATGGCGGCAATCAGTACGAAAATGTGCTGCGCCACACCACAAAAAAACAAAAAATATCTTAATAATAAGCAGCTTAACAGGTTGAGCATCTGAATTTCCGACAAATGCTAATTTGTGATCTCCAACAGGAGTAACGGGCAAATATTGCCATCAGGCTGGCGTCTCCGGCAGCCATCCAAAGGCTGATGAATTCCTGCAAACCGTAGACTGCCTGTTAAGCGGGAACCGCTGGGTTTCCTGTAGGCCTCAACCTTACCAAGGAATAACAATGAACAGTGCCATTATTGCAGGTATCTTCTGGCATTTTGTCGGAGCTGCCAGTGCCGCGTGCTTCTACGCGCCTTTTAAACAGGTGAAAAGATGGTCATGGGAAACCATGTGGTCAGTGGGCGGTGTGATGTCATGGCTGATTTTGCCATGGGCGGTCAGCGCTGTATTACTGCCAGACTTCTGGGCATATTACGGCAGCTTTAACTTCTCTCAGCTGCTTCCGGTGTTCCTTTTTGGCGCTATGTGGGGCGTAGGGAACATCAACTATGGCCTCACTATGCGCTATCTCGGCATGTCGATGGGAATAGGTATTGCTATTGGCATTACGCTGATGGTGGGTACACTGATGACGCCGCTGATTCAGGGACGCTTTGGCGAGCTGTTTGCCTCAACGGGTGGGCGGCTAACGCTGCTGGGCGTGTTCGTCGCGCTGATTGGGGTGGCGATCGTGTCGCGCGCCGGTCTGTTGAAAGAGCGTGCGCTGGGCATTAACGCCGAAGAGTTCAACCTGAAGAAAGGCTTAGTGCTGGCGATCATGTGCGGCATTTTCTCGGCAGGCATGTCGTTTGCCATGGACGCAGCAAAACCCATGCATGAAGCCGCCGCGCAGACCGGTATCGATCCGCTCTACGTCGCGTTGCCTGGCTATGTCGTTATTATGGGCGGCGGTGCGCTGGTTAACCTGGCATTCTGTTTCTTCCGCCTGGCAACCAAACCCGAGCTGTCGGTGCGTAAGGATTTCTCACTGGCGAAACCGTTGCTGCTGGCTAACATCGCTTTTGCCGTACTCGGCGGCACCATGTGGTATCTGCAATTCTTCTTTTATGCCTGGGGCCACGCCAAAATCCCACCGCAGTACGACTATGTGAGCTGGATGCTGCACATGAGCCTGTATGTGCTGTGTGGTGGTTTGGTTGGGTTATTGATGAAAGAGTGGAAATCAGTCGGGCGTCGTCCGATTGGTGTGCTATCAATTGGCTGCGTCGTTATCGTCATCGCCGCTAACATCGTGGGTCTTGGCCTGGCGGCTTAACGTCAAAGCAATGGCGAGCCTGCAATGCAGGCTCGCTTTACGGTTTTGCCATAGCGGTGGTTTGGCTGGCGGGGCGAGGTGCAAAGAAACGCTGGCGCCAGGCACTGGGCGTCAGACCTGTATCCCGGGTAAACACCACCGAAAAATAGTTGCTGTCATCAAAGCCACAGCGGGCAGCGACTTCTCCAATCAGACAATCCTGAGTACGTAACAGATATTTCGCCTGGCAGAGTTGCAACTGACGCAGGTAATGACCAACGGTCATACCGGTTTGCTGGCGAAAAAGCTGTTTAAGCGCGCGTTCATTAAGTTGATTTTGCTGACAAAATAGCGCCAGATCGAAAGGACGAGCAATCGCGCCTTGTAAGGCTGACATCAGCAAGTCGAGCTGTTCGCCTTCAGGCAGTGCCCACGGGCGATCGGCTGCATAACCATGACGACGTAAAATCAACGCCAGTTGTAGGAATAATGCTTCAGATAACTGTATCGAAAGCGGATCGGTTTTGCGGCTTTCACGTTCAAGCTGGGTAATCACGCTGCGCGCTAACGCCATACCGCGCGTCGTTAAGCGCCAGCAGCGGGGTGCATCATCGCCTTGCGGTGGTAGCAGTTGATTCCACTCCAGCCCGAGACCAAAGCGGTCGCGACAGTACAAGATATTATCCAGCACCAGGTCGTTGACGCTATCGTAACTGTGGCAGTCATTATCGCGAATATAAAAGACGTCGCCGCAGGTGATTAGCCAGGGGCGATCGTTGAGGATATGCAGGCCATTACCGCGCCAGACGATAACAATCTCGCTGAACTCATGTCGATGAGGCGGAAAAGAGGGCTGAGGCATACGTTCGGCCACCGCCACCGGCAAACTGGCGGCGGGAAAGTAATCCTCTCGACTGAGTATCAACGTCATGGTTGACTCCTTTACAATATTTGTTGGCGCTCCGCGCGTGGAGCGCAGCCAAATTCGCGCCTGAACAGGGTAGAAAAATGGTTGCTGTCACCGAAACCGCACTGAAACGCGATATCGGTAATACGCATGTCACTGTGTCGCAAGAGATGACGCGCCTGTAGCAGGCGTAACCGGTTAAGATAGCGCTGCGGCGTACTGCCGGTTTGCTGCTTCATCTGTCGATGCAGCGTGCGTAGCGACAGCGAAAACTGATCTGCCAGCGCCTCCCAGACAATCTCATCACTGTAATGCTCATTCAGCCAGTCAAGCAATCGGTGTAACCGCGCTTCCTGATCCTGAGCCTGCTCATTGCGACAGGTCTCACGTAATAAAACCAGTAATTGTAAAAACAGCTGTTCCTGACGCGCCTGTTTTTCCAGCGACCACGCATCATCCTGCCGCATCTGGCTAACCACATTCAGCGCCTGAGCCATCACTTTGTGATTGATGCGCCAGTGCGAGGCATGCTGGCCTTCATCATCCACAGGCAGCAGCGCCTGCAACCCTGACAGAAAGCGAAACGCATCAGGGCTGCGATAAAGTACATTGGTCAGGCAAAGATTCGCTGTTTGTTCATAAAGATGACGATCGTGATCGCGCACAAAGCAGACGCAACCGGCACAGAGCGTTTGCGGCTGGCCATTAAACACATGAATTCCCGACCCCTGTTCTACTAATACTATTTTATGAAAATCATGATGATGTTCAGGAAAGGCCTGCTGCGGTACGCGAGGCTCAATAGCAATCGCGTAATCGCCTTCCGGGAAAAAATCAGCACTGTGTAGAATGGTCATAATCGCCTCTTGTTACTGTTAACAAAACTGTAACCGAGTCTAAACAGGCCGCCCGCACCTTACCTTGAATTTTTATCTTAACTCAGCAGGAATCATGCTGTTTATTCAAGAAATTCTCAGCAGATAACAGAATTGCGGCGAAGGTCACATCTCGTTCCTTGCTGCCTCTGTGATCTCTCTCACGAACTTCTTTGCAAGTCTGCCAGCGACAATGGCTCACTGGCAGTATGGGGAAGGTGGCAAAACCGCAAGGTTCCTACTCTGTGATCGTCAAATCACAGGAATAACACGCCATGAGTAAGCGAAATATCGTTGCCGTAGATTTAGGCGCTTCCAGCGGACGGGTAATGCTCGCGCAATGGGATGCAGCAGCTCGCCATCTCAGCCTACGGGAAGTGCATCGCTTCGCCAATCAGCGTCAGCACCGTGTCGGTTACGACTGCTGGGATGTTGAACAACTGGAGCAGGAGATTCGCGCAGGTCTGGCGCAGCTTGATGCTGAAGAAACAGTGGCAGACAGTATTGGCGTCGATACCTGGGGCGTAGATATAGTGTTGCTCGACGCTCAGGCCAAGCGCGTCGGCGAAGCCGTCAGTTATCGTGATGCACGGACCCACGGCATAATGGAACAGGCGCTGCGGGATTTAGGCAAAAACGCCATTTATAGCCGCACCGGCATTCAGTTTCTTCCTTTCAATACCCTGTATCAAATGCGGGCGCTGCATCAAATGCAGCCCGACTGGCAGGCTCGCGTGGCGCATGCCTTGATGATGCCGGATTACCTGCATTATCGCCTGACCGGCAACATGAACTGGGATTATACCAATGCCACCACGACGCAGATGCTCAATATTGAGAGCGGTGAATGGGATGCTGATCTGCTGGCCTGGGCGGGTGTCGATGCCAAATGGTTTGGCAAGCCGCAGGCGCCAGGTAATACCGTGGGTCACTGGCAAAGCGCCACTGGCGTACAGGTTCCGGTGATAGCTGTCGCCACGCACGATACCGCCAGCGCGGTGTTAGCGACGCCGCTGATACAGGACGATGCCGCCTATCTAAGTTCAGGCACCTGGTCACTGATGGGATTCGAAAGTTTACAACCTTATGCCTCTGAAGCCGCGCTGCGCGCCAATGTGACCAATGAGGGCGGTGCAGAGGGCTATCGCGTATTAAAAAACATCATGGGGCTGTGGCTGCTGCAACGTGTTTGTAGAGAGCTGAATATCGACGACCTGTGTGCCTTCATTGCTGATACAACGCATGAGCCTGCGTGTCGTTCGCTGATTAACCCCAACGATTCGCGATTTATCAATCCCGACAGCATGGTCAGTGAAATCCAAAATGCCTGCGCCGAGCAGGGCATGCCGGTGCCGCAATCAGCAGCTGCCTTAGCGCGCTGCATTTTTGACAGCCTGGCATTGCTTTACCGTGAGGTGATTAACGAACTTGCGGCGCTGCGCGGCAAACCCTTCAGCCAACTGCATGTGGTTGGCGGCGGCTGCCAAAACCATTTCCTTAACCAGCTGTGTGCCGATGCCTGCCAGATTCCGCTGCTGGCTGGGCCGGTAGAAGCCTCAACGCTAGGTAATATTGGTTGCCAGCTTATTGCGCTGGGTGAATTCACCGACGTGGCAGATTTCCGCCGCTGCGTGGCAGACAACTTCCCGTTAGAAAAATTTGAACCGCAAACTAACAGCGCCTTTGCTGCCTGTCAGGCACGCTTCACGGCGCTGAGTCAACCTGCTAAGGAACTTGCTTATGACTAAGCTGATTGAACAAGCCTTTGAACTGGCGAAACAACGTTACGCTGAAACAGGAGTCGATGTTGAACAAGCCATTCAGCGTCTGGACAGCGTGTCTGTGTCTATGCACTGCTGGCAGGGTGATGATGTACGTGGATTTGAAAACCCGCAAGGTACGTTGACGGGGGGAATCCAGGCAACCGGTAACTACCCAGGCCGCGCCCGTAATGCAGAAGAACTGCGCGCCGATCTCGATAAAGCCTTGTCATTAATCCCAGGCCCCAAGCGCCTCAATCTGCACGCCATCTATCTTGAAAGCGATCAACCTGTTGAGCGTGATGCGATTGAACCTAAGCATTTCGCCAACTGGGTAGAGTGGGCAAAGCAAAACGGTCTGGGACTCGACTTCAACCCAAGCTGTTTTTCGCATCCGCTGAGTGCCGACGGCTTCACGCTGTCGCATGCTGACAAAAACATTCGTCAGTTCTGGATCGATCACTGTAAAGCCAGCCGTCACGTCTCCGCTTATTTCGGCGAACAGCTTGGTACACCGTCAGTGATGAACATCTGGGTACCTGATGGCATGAAAGATATCACGGTTGATCGTATGGCACCGCGTCAGCGACTGCTGAGCGCACTGGATGAGGTTATCGCCGAGAAATTAAACCCCGCGCATCACATTGATGCAGTGGAAAGTAAGTTGTTTGGCATTGGCGCTGAAAGTTACACCGTAGGTTCCAGTGAGTTTTTCCTGGGCTACGCCAGCAGTCGCCAGACTGCGCTGACGCTAGATGCCGGTCATTTCCATCCAACGGAAGTCATCTCTGACAAAATTTCCGCCGCCATGCTCTATGTGCCACGCCTGCTGCTGCACGTTAGTCGTCCAGTGCGTTGGGACAGCGATCACGTTGTGCTGCTTGATGATGAAATGCAGGCGATTGCCAGCGAAATCGTGCGCCATCAACTGTTCGATAAGGTTCACATTGGCCTCGACTTCTTTGATGCCTCCATCAACCGCATCGCGGCGTGGGTTATTGGTACACGCAATGCGAAAAAAGCCTTACTGCGCGCCTTGCTGGAGCCAACGGATCACCTGCGTAAGATCGAAGCGGAAGGCGATTACACCGCGCGCCTGGCGCTGCTGGAGGAGCAAAAATCTCTGCCGTGGCAGGCCGTGTGGGAAGCCTGGTGTTTGCGCCATGATGTCCCGGCAGATGCCAGCTGGTTAAGTAATGTGCGCCATTACGAACAACAAATTCTGAGTCAACGTTAAGGATTCACTATGCAAAGCATTCTTTCTTCCTGGTTTGTTAAAGGAATGGTTAAAGCCACCAGTGATATGTGGTTGAAAGGCTGGGATGAGCGCAACGGTGGGAACGTCAGCTTGCGTTTGCTGGAAGAGGAAGTGAAGCCTTTTGCCGCAGATTTCTATGCCAAACCACGCTGCATTGAGCTGACGCAACCCGCACCAGCGCTGGGCAACTGCTGGTTTTTAGTCACCGGTTCCGGCAAGTTTTTCCGTAATATACAACTCGATCCGGCTGATTCTCTGGTTCTACTGCAGGTCGATGACAAAGGTCTTTCGTATAAAATTCACTGGGGCTTAATCAATGGCGGACTGCCTACGTCGGAACTGGCATCGCATTTTCAGTCGCACTGCGTACGCAAAGCGGTCAGTAATGGTGCCGATCGCGTCATCATGCACTGCCACGCCACCAATTTCATGGCGCTAAGCTATGTGGTTAAGCTGGATTCTGCACGCTTTACCCGTTTGTTATGGGAAGGCAGCACTGAATGTTTAGTGGTATTCCCAGATGGCGTCGGCATTTTGCCGTGGATGGTGCCCGGCACAGATGGCATCGGGGCCGCGACCGCAGAACAAATGGCATCACATACGCTGGTAATGTGGCCTTTCCACGGCATTTTCGGTACTGGCCCGACGCTCGACGAAGCTTTTGGCCTGATCGACACCGCTGAAAAATCGTCAGAGGTGATTGTGAAAGTGTTGTCGATGGGCGGCATCCGTCAAAGCATTACCACTGAACAACTGGTAGCGCTGGGTGAGCGTTTTGGCGTAACGCCATGGCAGGCAGCGTTAGACGTGGAGCCAGCTAATGCTGCGTAGAGCCTTTGTTATGCAGGTGCATGGGAATTGCCACGCTGAGTACGAGCGTCGTCATTCTCCCATCTGGCCAGCACTGGAACAGACACTGAAAGCACACGGTGCGCACAATTACGCTATCTGGCTGGATGCCGATCGTAATTTGCTTTTTGCCAGCGTGGAAATTGAGTCGGAAGAACGCTGGAATGCGGTAGCGCAGACGGAAGTTTGTCAGCGCTGGTGGGCGTCAATGAAAGATCTGATGCCGTCAAATCCAGACAACAGTCCGGTCAGTCAGGCGCTAAAGCCGCTCTTTTTCCTTGAGTGATTCCTTTAGTCATAAATATCCTCCGGCATAGCCGGAGGTTTTTCAAATGCGCCTGTAAGGCTCTGTTACCTACGACCTGACATCTGCATCCGGATTCGTTATTTACGGCCCGTAAACGGACTGCCCGGATACGGAATCGATAGAGCTGCTCTCCCAGCTTGTCCTGTTCCAGCTGGTGCCTTATGTATTCCTGTATCTTCGAAGTGTTTTTTCCACCGTATCTACGTAATACCTCCGGCACCAGAACTCTCGATTCCTGTATTTGTACTTTAAATCCCCAGGCTGTTCGGCGCAAAAAATGCATGATATTTACAGTTCCATCGGGTGCGCGCTAAGCTCTTTTCGTCCCCCCCATTGGGACTCCCTTTTGGTTTCTTGTTTAACTTTTGCAGTTGCCAGACCGCAAGGTAGTTTTAACAAATCAAAAGGGGTTTTTATAACTGACTTATCGCTGAAAACTTTACGGAACCCCCGGTCTGGCTGGGGGTTCCTGCGCACAAAAAACAGGGCGGTATATCCGCCCTGTTTTTAAACTTTCTGCTGACATAACCCAGTCAACGTTGGCCACATCGCCATAAGCGTATCGATAATGCTGTCTAAGTCTTCGCGCGATGCGCCTTCGCGGGCGCGCACCGACATGCCTTGCAGCATACAGGCAAGATAACGTGAAAGGGCGTCAATATTCACCGTAGGGGCTAATTCGTGGCGCTGCCGGCGAGCGGTTAAAAAACCTCTTAACGTCATTTCCTGTGACTGATGCTGCTGTTGCAGCATCGTTGCGATCTCACTCGACGATGCAGACAGAGCTGTTGAGGTGCAGATAAAAAAGCAGCCTGAAGGTGAATTCCGATCGGTAAAGCAGGCGGCAGTAGCACGAAAATAGCCTTCAATCGCTTTATCAACCGGCAGTTTGTCATCGTTAAGTGCAGCTTCACGGTAAGCGCTGAATTTTTCTATATAGCGCTCCATCGCTGCTCTGAACAGGCCCTCTTTATTAACAAACTCAGCATAGAGCGTAGGTGCTTTTGCGCCCGTCGCGGCAACTAAATCCGCCAGCGATGTGCCTTCGTAGCCATGTGTCCAGAAAAGTATCAGTGCCTTATCCAGTGCAGCTTCGCGGTTAAACACTTTTGGGCGGCCCCGACATTTCTTCACATCACAATCTGGTAGCTGGCTCATACATCCTCTCTGCTGTGAAAACACTCCATTAAATTACCGATCATTAAATAAACATGCAAGGCGGTCTGCCAGTATGACATAGATGCATTGGCAATTTGTGCGTTACCACAAGCCATTTGCTCCTGTGGTTAAAGTAAAAAGGGCAATAAATCCAGCGTTTACACGATTTTTATTAAAATAACGCTCGTTAAAAAAATATTGACGATGCCTGGGGTTCAGCTCTATCATTTATTTAACGGTCGTTAATTAATTTGCGACGCCGATTCTAAAACCTGATTTATAAGTGAGTAAATTATGAAAAGTATCAAAATCACGCTGGCCGCCGTTGCGCTTTCTAGCCTGACATTTGGCGCTTTTGCCGCAGAACAAGTCTCCAGCGATCCGCTGAATCAACAAAAGATTGGCACCATTTCAGCTCAGGGGGGGAGCAGTCTGGATTCAATCGAAGCACAGCTGAATGCGAAAGCGGAGGCTGCAGGTGCGAAATCATTCCGCATTACCTCAACAACCGGTCAGAACAAATTACACGGCACCGCCGTGATTTATCAGTAATTGAAAAGTTAAGAAGGGGTTCGTTATGAAAAGTTTGAACATTGCTGTGCTGGCGTTCGCGCTAAGCAGCGTTTCATTTGCATCACTGGCTGCGCAAAAAGTTCGTGAAGCACCGATGGATCAACAAAAAATCGGCGTGATTAGCGCCACCGGCAGTACCAATTTGACCTCACTGGAACAGCAATTGTCAGATAAGGCCAGCGATGTAGGCGCAAAGTCTTTCCGCATCACTTCGACCTCTGGCAGCAACAACCTACATGGCACCGCAGTTATTTATAAGTAATTGATTAAGCAGGCTTCAGATAAGGCGACTTATCTGAAGCCTTTTTTCTTAGCCATTAGAGCGTAACTGAGGATAACGACGGAAGATATAAACACACCACAGCAATGCAACCAGGCCAATGATTCCGCCTACATTACCCACATCAGCCATTTTCATATGCACGCTGACCTGGTTCCCCAGTAACGCGCCCGCGCCAATGCCAATATTATAAATTCCTGACATCAATGACATCGCAACGTCTGTTGCGTCCGGCGCCAGCGATAACACCCGCACCTGCATAGCCAGACCAATCATCATCATTGACATGCCCCAAATGACGCAAAGCGTTGAGATGGTGGCAGGACGAACCGCAGCGAAAATCAATAATCCCATGCACAGAGTGATTAAGGCGATAGCCGCGATTAACAGCGCAGAGGGAAATTTGTTACCCAGCGAACTAAACAGGAGACTGCCTAATATCCCCGCCGAGCCAAACAGCAATAGCAGCAGCGTAGTGAAGTTTTCACCGGAATTCGCCACCACTTGCATAAAAGGTTCGATATAGCTATATGCAGTGTAATGCGCCGTGACAACCAGCGTCACCAGCAAATACATGCTAACCAGCGCGGGGCGCCGGAACAGCATCGGGACGCTGCTGAGCGAGCCGGTATGTTCACTCGGTAAACGCGGCAGAATGCGCGCCAGCATAATCATCAGGACTAAGGCAGAGAGTCCGATCATACCAAAGGTGGTACGCCAGCCAAGATATTGCCCAACCACGCGGCCAATTGGCACGCCTAAAACCATGGCTAAAGCGGTGCCGGTCGCCAGCATACTCAGTGCCTGTGTTTTTTTCCCTGCCGGCGCGACACGTATCGCCAGTGAAGCAGTAATCGACCAAAACACCGCATGCGACAAAGCAATGCCGATACGTGAGACGATCAGCGAGTTAAAGTCCCAGGCAAAGGTTGAAAGTATATGGCTGCCGATGAAGATCAGGAACAATATCGCCAGCAACAAACGCCGTTCGACGTTCCGCGTCAGTAGCATCAGCGGTAGTGAGAGCAGCGCGACAACCCACGCGTAAATCGTCAGCATAATGCCGACATCAGCGGTTTTCATCGAAAAGTCAGCGGCAATATCGGATAACAGGCCAACAGGCACAAATTCAGTGGTGTTAAATACAAACGCGGCAATTGCCAGCAGCACCACGCGCAGCCAGGCCGTTTTACGGGAAACAGTAGTTGATTGCATGAAGAGTCAATTAGTCAGAACAGCGAAATTGGATGACATCGGGCATCCAGCGAAAGTGACGTGCATCACAAATATGTGACTATTGTGGATGAAGAAAGCAGATTGCGAAACCTCAAAGCACGGTTTTATTGCTGAATAATTTTTATCGCCTCAGCAAGGGCGATAGCCTGGGGTTATTGATCGCGACGGGGGCGAGGCATCATACGCAGCAGCGTGTTGTCTTTCAGAAAATAGTGATGAAACAGCGCCGCGACGGCATGCAGTCCCACCAGCCAGTAACCCAGCGGCGCCAGCGTTTCATGCCAGTCGGTCAGAGTATCAGACAGATCGAAACGGGGCTCTCTGGCTACCGGCATGGAAACGCCGAATAACCACCAGTCACGGCCACGCAGATAGCGTGAAGTCAGCCCTAAAACGGGCAGGGTAATAAACAATGCATACATCAGCGTATGGATCAGATGTGCCATACCCGTTTGCCAGCGCGGCGCAGAGGGCAGAATTTCAGGCGTGCGATGGCGTATGCGTAAAAGCAGCCGGGCCAGCATCAGGACCAGCACCGTTGCCCCGGCGCTGAAATGTGTGATGATCAGTGCGTAGCCCTGCCAGGATCCGCGCTGAACAAAACCACGTAACTCAATGGCGGAATACGCAACCACGATCAACAAAAACGTGAGCCAGTGTAGCGCAATCTGTGAAGCCGCAAATTTTTCCCGCATATTAATCCCAGATAAAACGTATCAAAGTGGCTAACATAACGGAAAATACGAAAACTACTTAACAAATTGACGCAGCGGCCGCGCTTTTTGTCTGCCGCGGCGGGCAGGCGATTATCAGAGACTGACCATATGCTTTAGGCCCACGCTATGCTGGACGTTCAGGTTTTTTTTTACCGTGACCGGGCAACAGTTATCACAGCCCAACGCGCCGGGATAATATTTTCGTGCTTGCTGAATCGCTGCTGTTGGGGTGTAGAAACTCCCTAAAAACAACCTGTCTTGCAGGGATGGCCGGTATTTACATCCGTAAGCATGAACGACGTGATTATCATTATAACCCGCCTGTTTATTGACGTAATAGTAAATAGCCATAGACACCTCATTGCTGTGAAAAATAAAAATTACATTTATCATTGGAATGAAAACGATTATAGCGGGAAATGAGGGGTTTTGTTTTGCATGGTCCTGATAAACAGGTGACTTATTGGCTGGGCATAAAAAAGGGCGCGGACGCGCCCTCGTAAAAATGATTAATTTAGCTACAGTTTTCGGCACTGCAAACGCCAGGCCACCAGCAATGCGAGCAGCAGCAGCGCAGCGATAAATAGCGTAATGCCTGCCCAGCCGTAGCTGTGCCAGAACACGCCGCCCAGGGTTCCGGCCACGCTGGAACCGACATAGTAGCTAAAAAGATAGAGCGATGAAGCCTGGCCTTTTGCCCGCCGGGCGCGAGGCCCAATCCAGCCGCTGGCGACTGAGTGAGCGCCAAAAAAACCGGCCGTGAATAGCATCATCCCAACAAAAATCAGCCATATCGAATTAAAAGAGGTAATAAGCAGGCCGGTCAGCATGATTGCGGTTGCGCCCAACATGACCGGACCACGACCCAGCTTACTGGTAAGCGCACCGGCTTTCGGTGAGCTCCACGATCCCGTCAGATAAACGAGCGACAGCAAGCCGACCACCGCCTGGCTGAGGTGCCAGGGCGCGCCTAACAGTCGATAGCCAATATAATTGAATAAAGTGACGAACGCCCCCATAAGCAAAAAGCCTTCGGCAAACAGCAGTGGTAAACCCTGATCGCGCCAGTGCAGGCGAAAATTGATAAACAGGCTGCGTGGCCGAAGCGAAGCAGGACGAAAATGGCGCGATGCCGGTAGAATTTTCCAGAACATTAAGGCCGATGCCAACGCGAAGCAGCCGATCACCGCAATCGCAATGCGCCAGTTAAAGAAATCCGTGATTACGCCGCTAAGCAAGCGGCCGCTCATCCCGCCAATTGAATTCCCGCTGATGTACAGGCCCATTGAAAAAGCGATCATACCGGGATGGATTTCTTCGCTCAGATAGGTCATCCCGACTGCGGCTACACCGCTCAGAGACAGGCCAATCAGCGCACGCATCAATAAAATCCCGTGCCAGCTGGTCATACACGCCGAAATCAGCGTACAAATCGCCGCGAGCATCAGGGCTGTAACCATTACCGATTTTCGACCAATGGCATCGGAAAGCGGGCCGGTTATCAGTAAACCCAACGCCATCAGCCCGGTAGAAATAGAGAGCGAAATGCTGCTTGCCGCCGGTGATACACCGAACTGTTGTGATAAGACCGGCAGAATAGGCTGAACACAATAAAGCAGCGCAAAGGTGGCAAGACCGGCAGAAAACAGCGCCAGGGTGACGCGCATAAATTGCGGCGTTCCCCGTTCAATCCAGCCTGACGACGACGTGGAATCAGGCGAAGGGGATAGCTCGTCATCATTGAGTATCACAGCCTGGGAAGAGCGACTCACGGAATTTCCTCATTTTTAGTAATAGATGCCCACTCTAGAAAAGCTGGATTAGGTTGTCTAATATATTAATAATCTCAAATAAGACGTATGAAATATGAATATTGAGCTTCGTCATCTTCGTTACTTTGTTGCGGTGGCAGAAGAGTTGCATTTTGGACGTGCCGCTCAGCGCTTAAATATTTCGCAGCCGCCGCTTAGTCAGCAAATCATACAGCTGGAGGCCGAAACGGGGGCGCAGCTGTTCAATCGCACCAATCGCAGCGTGCAGCTAACCGCCGCCGGGCAGCAGCTATTGCAAGACGCGCGCGTCATTTTGTTGCAGATGGAGCAGGCAGCAGCGCGCGCAGCGCGATTGCATCGTGGTGAAGAAGGGGAATTACGCATCGGTTTTACCTCATCCGCCCCGTTTACAGGGGTGCTTTCTGACGCGTTGTATCAGTTTCGCCAGCGCTGGCCGAGCGTGCATATTCAAATGCAGGAAATTAACACGCGTCAGCAACTGGCGCCGCTGCACGATGGCCGCCTCGACCTGGGGATCATGCGTAATACCCCGCTGCCAGCCGATTTGCGCCATCAGCTGTTACTCAGTGAGCCGCTTTATGCGGTAGTGCACTGGGCCCATCCCTTAGCTGATGCGGAAAAAATTTCGGTTCGCGATCTGGCGGCCGAGCCTTTTGTTTTTTTCGATCCGCTGGGCGGCACCGCGCTTTACAGTGAAATTTTGGCACTGCTGCATCGCTACCAGATCAAGCCCTACATTACTCAGGAAGTAGGCGAAGCAATGACGATTTTGGGTTTAGTCGCAACCGGATTGGGCGTGTCGATATTGCCCGCTTCCTTTCGCCGGGCACGACTGGCCGATGTTATCTGGTTGCCGCTGGAAGAAAGTGATGCGTTATCAGAGCTGTGGTTAGTCTGGTCGGGAGAGCGGGAAATAAATGCACAGATGGATCGAATGATGCAGCTTCTGGGGCGCGGTTCAGCAAATTAATTCTGCGTTCCCAAAGGTTTATGTGCGATAAATCACATTTCCAGTCAAATATTTTACGCTTCTGCGTAATCTGCCTCACCATATCTCATGTTTATTTAGAAGCTCGAAAATAACCGGGGGCAGGGTGTGAATCTGGACAGTCAACCTGGCCATATTGACCAAATTAAGCAGACCAATGCGGGCGTCGTTTACCGGCTGATTGACCTTTATGGTCCCATCTCGCGTATCGAACTCTCCAAACGAGCGCAGCTTGCGCCAGCCAGCATCACAAAAATTGTGCGTGAAATGCTGGAAGCGCATTTGGTACAGGAAACAGAGTTTCAGGAGCCAGGCAGTCGTGGGCGACCCGCGATTGGTTTAATACTGGATACCGAAGCCTGGCACTATTTAGCTATACGCCTGCATCGCGGCGAGATGACAATCACACTACGCGATCTTAGCAGCCGTTCACTGGTTGAAGATTGTCGGCCGTTACCCGCTGCACAAGAGCAGCCATTACTGGCTTACCTGATAAAAGAAGTCGATGCTTTTTTTATCCGCCACCAGCAAAAGCTGGAACGTTTGACAGCGATTGCTATCACCTTACCCGGCTTAATTAATGCGGCCTCGGGCGTGGTACATCGCTTGCCGGACTATGACGTGCAGGATATGCCACTGGGCGACACCCTGGCAGCGCGCACCGGATTACCGGTTTTCGTTCAGCATGATATTTCTGCCTGGACGCTAGCCGAATCGCTGTTTGGCGCCTCGCGCGGCGCGCAGGATGTGATCCAGATTGTCATTGATGAAACGGTCGGGGCAGGCGTGATTAGCGGTGGCAAATTGCTACATAAAAGCGGTCGCGCATTGGTTGAAATTGGCCATACCCAAATCGATCCTGATGGCAAACAATGTTACTGTGGGAATCATGGTTGTCTTGAAACGGTCGCCAGCACTGGCAGCTTATTGACACTGGTCGCGCAACGACTGGCATCACAGCCGGAGAATGCGTTGCATCAGCAGGCGTTAACACTTGAATCACTTTGCACTGCGGCACAAGCCGGCGATCGGCTGTCACATGATGCCATCGTCAGCGTTGGCCAACATATTGGCCGCATGCTGGCAATGATGGTGAATATCTTTAATCCACAACAAATTCTTATCGGTTCCCCGCTTAATCAGGCCGCCGATGTCCTGTTTCCGGCCGTTAGCCGGACCATTTATCAACAGGCACTGCCAGCATACAGCGCCCGTATACAACTTACGTCAACTGAGTTTCGGGAGCCAGGCACCCTAGGTGCCGCGGCGTTGGTTAAAGATGCGCTTTATAGCGGGCATCTGCTGGTAAAGCTATTACAAGGTTAAGCCTGACTGAACTTTGCGCTAACGCAAATTGCTTACCTATCCCTTTACTTAAAATGCGCCTTCGCACCAAAGGTTTATTGTCGAATGAAACCAAGTCCGAAGGAGAATGAGGTGGAAACACTATTTATCACGGGCACCGATACGGCTGTAGGAAAAACAGTCGTATCGCGTGCATTGCTGCAATGTTTTACCCAGGCGAACCTGAGCGCGGTGGGTTACAAGCCCGTTGCACGCTGTGCTACAGCTACACAAAATGGCCTGAGAAATAAAGATGCACTGATTCTGCAAAACGCATCTTCACTCCAGCTTCCTTATGAAGCCATTAACCCGCTGGTTTTCGCAGAAGAAGAAATTTGCCTCCATCCCTATAACGTCATTGATTATGAGCAGCTAACCCAGGGCTTAAACCGCCTGCGTCAGAAAGCCGGGCGTGTGGTCGTGGAAGGAACCGGCGGCTGGCGCAGCCTGATGAACGATGCACGTCCGCTTTCAGCGTGGGTAATTGAGTAACAGTTACCGGTGATTATGGTGGTGGGCATTCAGTCAGGTTGCATAAGCCACGCGCTGTTAACAGCAGAAAGTATTGTTCACGACGGGTTGCCGCTTCTGGGCTGGGTAGCGAATCGAATTAATCCCGGACTGGCGCACTATGCCGATATTATTGATGTGTTGCGTACGAAAATAGCCGCGCCTTTATTGGGTGAACTGCCTTATTTGCCTCGCCCCGAGCAACGCGATCTCACCTCTTACCTGCAGCTATCTTCATTAATCAGCACAGAGGTGCACTTTGAGCGTGCAAAAATCGCCCGAAAATAAAACAAAAAGGACCATTGCGCTAAATGGTGAACCTAAAGTTTCATGATCACCATCGCTTCCGTGAAATTAAATCCTGTTAAATAACAATTGTGTGGAAGGGATTCGACAGCTTCATCCGATGGGTGGCGCAGAAAATGCATCGGCTTAATAAATATTTTGCCGGAGCACCATCATGTCGCAATCCCATGAGAAAGGTTTGTTGTACGGGCTTGATGCCCGTATCGGTCCAGTCGCTGCATTTTTTGCTGCGCTACAGCATGCTCTTGCCAGCGTGGTAGGGATCATCACGCCGCCGTTGATCATTGGATCTGTTCTGGGGCTGCAGGCTTACACGTCTTATCTGATTAGCATGTCCTTACTGGTTTCCGGTCTGGGCACTTTTCTCCAGGCGCGTCGTTTTGCCGGAGTGGGTGCTGGCATGATTTGCCTGCAAGACACCAGCTTTGCTTTTCTTGGCGTAATGTTGTCTGGCGGTCTGATGGTTAAGGCGCGAGGTGGCTCGCCGGAAGAGATTATGGCGATGTTGTTCGGCTGCAACCTGGTCGCGGCCCTGATCCCCATGCTGTTAAGTCGCTGTGTGGGTCAGTTGCGTAAAGTATTAACGCCTGTGGTGACCGGCACAGTGATTACCCTGATTGGCATCAGCCTGATAAAAGTCAGCATCACCGACTGGGCTGGAGGACATAATGCTCAGGATTTTGGCGCGCCGGGTAATCTGGCATTAGGAGCATTAACGCTGCTGGTGATTATTGCCTTAAACCGTGCGCGTAACCGCTGGGCGCGCCTGGTTGCTGTTGTGGCCGGTATTGGGGTGGGTTGTCTGGCCGCAGCATTGACTGGACATTTGCAGCTCAAACCTACCGCCGGAACCGCCTGGCTGGTGATGCCTTCTTTCTTCAGGTTCGGCTTTGATTTTAACTGATCCATCTTTGTCCCGATAGCGCTGGTTTCGGTGATCGCTGTAATTGAAGCCGTAGGGGATCTCACCGCTAACTGTATGTTGTCGCAACAGCCTATCGTCGGGCCGCAATTTCAGCAGCGTTTACAAGGTGGAATTATGGCGGATGGCATCAGCTGCCTGTTAGCGGCCACGTTTTCTGCGTTTCCAAATACTACTTTTGCGCAGAATAACGGTGTAATCCAGATGACCGGGGTCGCCAGTCGTTATGTGGGTATGGTGCTGGGCCTAATGCTGGCGCTGTTAGGCATTTTTCCGGCTATCGGTTTGCTGTTGCAGCAGATTCCATCGCCGGTTTTAGGTGGGGCAACAGTGGTGATGTTTGGTAGTGTGGTCGCGGCAGGCATTCGGGTGATGACGCAATCGCCGCTGGGGCGTCGAGAAATGCTGATTGTTGCGATCTCTTTTGGAATTGGTTTAGGCGTAGAGGCGGTCCCCGATGTGCTTAAACAGTTTCCATTATTGATTAACAATCTGTTTGGTCATGCGGTAACCACAGGCGGCATGCTGGCGATTATCCTGAATATAATATTGCCAAACGAGCAGGGCACGCAGACAGTGCCACAAAGCAAAACGGTAAATGAGTAATCACGGTAAACGAGTAATAAAGGAAAAAAGGGCCATTTAAGGCCCTTTTTACTATGGATTCAGGCGACGGCGTGTTCGGCCTGAACTCAGATAATCCGCAATATAATCCTGCGAAATCTCCCCGCTATAGCGTCCCTCTTCATCAACAATGGGCATCCATACCGTGTTGTGCTCGTACAGTTTCGATAACACCACCCGCAGGTTTTCCTCTGCTTTACCGGTCACTTTAAAGGTATGTAGCTTCTCTTCGCAGTTGCCGCTGGCGTTACGCGCCTCGCGACGTTTTACAAAGCCCAGCGGTTTACCGTCATTATCTACCACGGTAATGGAACGCATGTCATTATCATCCATCGTGCCAAATGCTTCAGCCAGCGGCGTCGAACGCTTAACCGTAATGGTGGGTTGTTGATCGGTGACATCTCCCGCCTGTACCAGCAGCAGACGTTTCAGCGTTCGGTCCTGTCCGACAAACGAACCAACAAACTCATTTGCCGGGGTTGCCAAAAGCTCATCCGGGCTGGCGCACTGCACGATTTTACCCTGACCAAATACGGCAATGCGATCGCCAAGTTTCAGGGCTTCATCAATATCATGGCTCACCAGCATGACAGTTTTCTTTAGCTGGCGCTGCATATCGAGAAATTCGTTCTGGATCACTTCACGGTTGATCGGATCGACGGCACCAAAAGGTTCATCCATCAGCAATACCGGCGGATCCGCAGCCAGTGCACGAATAACGCCGATACGCTGCTGTTGACCACCCGACATCTCTCGCGGATAACGATGCAAAAACTTAGTGGGATCGAGCGCTACCATGCTCATCAGTTCTGTTGCCCGCTCGTGGCAGCGTTTCTTGTCCCAGCCCAGCATACGAGGCACAGCGGTAATGTTCTCTTCAATTGTCATATTCGGGAACAGGCCAATTTGCTGAATAACATATCCAATGTTGCGACGCAGCGTAGTCGTGTCCTGAGTACTGGTATCTTCACCATTAATCAGGATCTTACCGCTGGTCGACGGGATCAGTCGGTTGATCATTTTTAATGTGGTGGTTTTGCCGCAGCCTGACGGACCGAGCAGCACGCACATTTCCCCGGCCGGTACTTCCAGGCTGACATTGTCCACGGCTTTCACCACGGAGCCGTGCTTTTGCGTAAAGGTTTTCGTCAGGTTTTCCAGCTTTATCATTATCGAATCCCCTTAGGAGTCAGCGCCAGCTGCAAACGGTGCAGCAGCCAGTAAAAAATAAGGGCCAGCAGGCAAATTATCAGCGCCCCGGCAATTAACATACGAATATCACTGCCGCTGATGCCATCCAGCAGTAACAGGCCAAGCCCGCCAGCACCGATGACAGCAGCAATCGCCATTACGCCCACATTCATTACCACAGCGGTACGAATTCCACCGAAGATGACCGGTAATGCCATTGGAATTTCCACCCAACGCAGACGCTGCCAGAACGTCATACCGATGCCGCGTCCCGCTTCACGCAGGCCCGGCGGTAAGTTTTCCAGCGCGGTATGGGTGTTACGCACAATTGGCAACAGCGAATAAAGAAATACGGCGGTAATGGCGGGCAAGGCGCCAATGCCCTGACCGATCATTGAAAACAGCGGAATCATCAGGCCAAACAGGGCAATTGTCGGAATGGTCAGCACCACCGTTGCAATGCCCAGCACAGGCGTCGCCAGCCACTTAAACCGCACAATTAAAACCCCAAGCGGAACGCCGATGACGATGGCACATCCTACTGCCACCAGCACCAGCCAGGTATGCTGCCAGGTCAGGTTTAACAGGTTGTGCCAGTTATTCATGATGTAGTGAAGGGTATCCATAATGCCTCCTTACAGCATGTGTTTTGAGTTAAGGAAGTCGCGAGCCACCTGTTGAGGAGACTGATGATCAATGTCCACGCGTTTATTCATTTCAGTGATCGCGTCATCGGTAATCAGTGGCGTTAGCTGATTTAACGCCTCTGCCAGTCCCGGATGGCTATCCAGCACATCTTTACGGACCACTGGCGTGACGTTGTAACTTGGAAAGAAGTGCTTATCATCTTCAAGCACTTTGAGGTCAAAGCCCTTAACGCGGCCATCGGTGGTATAAATCAGACCCGCATCAACAAAACCATCACGCACGGCGTTATAGACCAGACCGGGATCCATCTGCCGAATCTGCGGGCGGTCCAGCGGCATGTCGTAGGTTTTTTGTAACGGTTTCAGGCCATCTGAGCGTCCGGCAAATTCCAAATCCAGTCCCAGACGCCAGTTGTGATCAGGATCGGTTTTGCGTACCTGCTCCAGCTTAGCCACTAACTGCGACATGGTGGAAATTCCCTCTTTCTCGGCACGTGAGCGCTGCATGGCAAAGGCGTAAGTGTTATTCATCGGAGCCGGGTCCAGCCAGACTAAACCCAGTCTGGCGTCCAGTTTCTTTACCGTTTCATAGGCTTCTTTTGACGACATCGTTTTGTTGATGTGGTTAAAGATAATCAGCGAGGTGCCGGTATATTCCCATGTCATATCGATCTGCTTATTCAGCATCGCATTACGGCCAATAGTGGTGGCGATATTGCGTTTCGGGATGATCTGAAAACCTTTCTTTTGCAGCCACATCACCGTCATTGCCGAAAGAATGTGCTGTTCGGTGAAACTTTTGGTCGCCATGACGATCGGAGCCGCAGCCTGTGCCGCCTGGCTCATCGCCAGCGTGGCGGTTAAGGCCAGGGCTGTGTTTTTTATCCAACGCTTTAGCATCGCAAAACTCCTTATGTTATGCCGCCGCATGCGGGCTGAGGAAACGGCCTAATGCGGCCAGCAACATATCCAGTATCAGTGCGACTAAAGCTGTTGCCACAGCACCGAGGATGAGAGTTGGGAAGTCATTCAGGTAGATGCCAGGAAAGATCAGTTCGCCAAAACTGCTGGCACCAATCAAAAATGCCAGCGGCGCGGTACCGACATTAATCGCCGTGGCAATACGCACACCTGCTAATATCACCGGTAGCGCATTGGGCAACTCCACCTGTCGCAGACGCTGAAGCTTAGTCATACCAATACCGTCTGCGGCTTCAATAAGCGAGGGAGGCACTGCATTCAAGCCGGCATAGGTGTTACGCACAATCGGCAGCAGTGAAGCGAGGAATAGCGCAATTAACGCCGGACGATCGCCAATACCAAGGAGCACCATCGCTAAGGCTAATACGGCAAGAGGAGGCAAGGTATTACCGACGTTGAAGATTTGCATCGCATATTCTGCCCATCGGCGGGCAAAAGGGCGGCTAAGGATGATCCCGCCAGGCACGCCGACTAACAACGCAAACAGCATTGACCAGAATACTAAGAAAAGATGTTGTTGCCCGAGATAGAGTAAATCGACTTTACGCGCAACCAGCGTATCCCAGCCAATCCCCCCGATGAGTACTGCCAGCACGACAATGATGGCAAGCAGAGCAAGGCCGGCGCGTTTAGCCAGCGAAGCATTTTGCATAATGTGAGTCTCCCTGTTTAATCAGTCGGTCTCATTTGTTATGACGAACAGTGACGGCACAACAGAAGCAACAAAACAGGTGGTCACTTCCAATACTGTGTCTGTCGTAAATTGCAGATAAAAGGGCCGTTTATCTGCGCTTTTTCAGCGAATACTGAGAAAGTTGTCTCAAACCTATAGCAGTGCAAAGCGAAGCACGCTAGTTTTTATGCGCAAAATCAGGCAGATAGAATACGGCCAAAAGCGTGGTAAACCCGCGTGGTTATTGGCGCGAGTTGACAATAAAAAAATTTCATCGACTTTAAGTGACGCCGTCACAACAACAGCGCACAACGAGGAAATTGCGGTGGTGATTTTTAGGCTAGCCTTGCAGCTTCAAAAGGGAGTGTTATGACTGAGAGCGCGCAACTTCAAACTGGCCAGCGGCATTGGGTATTAATCGCCTGCATGCTGGCGATGTTCATGGCGGCAATTGAGGTAACGATTGTCGCTACGGCCATGCCAACCATTATTGCTGAACTTGGCGGTTTTTCGCAGTTTGGCTGGGTTTTTTCTGTCTACCTGCTTACACAGGCCGTTAGCGTGCCTTTATATGGACGGCTTGCCGACATATGGGGACGTAAACGCATGCTGTTCCTTGGCACCTCTATTTTTCTGGCTGGCTCGATATTGTGCGGTTTCGCTCACAGTATGACGTGGCTGATTGTATTCCGCGCCTTTCAGGGGCTGGGGGCGGGGGCGATTATGCCGCTGAGTTCAACCATCGTTGCTGACATCTATTCACCCCGTGAGCGCGCCAGCGTTCAAGGGTGGTTGTCCAGCGTCTGGGGCGTAGCAGCGATAGTGGGCCCGCTTAGCGGCGCGTGGTTGGTGCAGCACTTTACCTGGTCGGTAATTTTCTGGGTGAACTTACCGATAGGTATTGTGAGCATGCTTATGCTGGCGCGCTGGTTGCCCGCGCATCAACTGGCCGAAAAACCTCAGCCGCTTAACCTGGCAGGCAGCGCATGGTTAATGCTGTGCATTAGCGCGTTGTTAACCGCTTTACTACAGGCTGAGCGCTTAGGTTACTGGCTGCTTTTGGTTGTTGCAGTGTCACTTTTTGCTGGCTGGCAGCTCAAACGCCACGAACAGCGGGCGGACGCGCCGCTGTTTCCTGCGATCATCTGGCGTAGCCGGGTAATCATTGCGGGCAATGCCGGTAATCTTATTATTGGCGCCGCGATGATGGGGATAAGCGCTTTTCTGCCTACCTGGATTCAGGGCATCACGGGCGGTTCGCCGTTACAGGCGGGAAGCGCGCTGGCAATGATGTCGATTGGCTGGCCGCTCGCCAGCACGTTTAGCGGGCGCCTGATGCTGGCTACCTCCTATCGCTTCACCGCTCAGCTTGGAGCTTTGTTATTGATCGCCGGCAGCGCCTTGTTGCTGTTGTTGCACCCTGAAAGCACGATTTATCAGGCCGGGCTTACCGCTTTTGTCATTGGCACCGGCATGGGGATGACCAGCACCACATTTTTAGTCTCGGTGCAGAATCATGCAGATTACGATATACGCGGCATTTGCACCGCATCGATCATGTTCAGCCGTATGATTGGCTCAGCCATTGGCACGGCATTAATGGGCGCGATCCTCAATATGAACCTGGTATGGCGACTGCCACATGCACAGGACCCGGTACAGCAAATTATGTCGGAAGAGACGCGCAACGCATTGAATCACGACACGCTACAGCATCTGGTGGCAGGAATAGCGGCATCGTTGCATTGGGTATTTATCGTCGCGCTGCTGATTGCTGTTTTAGCGCTATGGGTAGCGTGGCTGATGCCGCGTCAACGGCTGGAACATGAGGGGTAAAGAAAAGGGCGACAAGGTCGCCCTGAACGTTACTGAGCTGGCGCGTCCTGAGAACTGCCAGCACTGGCCGGGACGCTGGATTCATCGTCCCGGCTAATTTTCTTATAAACAATTTTCTGTGAGTCATTTTCGCAGTGACCCACGACCTGACCACCCGCTTGATCAACCTGATCATTAGCAACAATATCCAGCGTGAAGCCAGATTCAGGAACACCATTTTGTATGATCTTCTGGCTAATATCGGCTTTAACCGATTCGCAAGAAGCCTGCGCCAGTATCGGCATAGCGAATAACGTTGCAACTAACCATCCAGTCTGTTTCTTCATTACCTTCTCCTTATGTAACAGGTCCGTCATTACTATAGCAGCCGGTTAACATCAGGGGGTAACCGGGCGACCAGAGCGACGATCAAGGCAGCGTAAGGTATTGGGTTCCCAGTAGGCGTTGATGTTCATACTTTGCTCGCACTTATCGCGGGTATCAAACGCCCGGTCGGTTTTGTCGAACTCTTTCTCCACGCGTGTATTGACCTTATTACGCAACATACGCGTGTCGTTCCATTGTTCTTTGCTCTGACGTGCCGCTTCATTGCTGGCGGCGCTGCTGCCATCTTCAATAATCACCCGATTAGTGGTGGCGCTGGCAGTAAATGCTGATGCAGAAAGCAGGGCCACAATCAGGGCCGGAATCATTTTTTTCATCGTAATTTCCTTCGGTTAACGTAGACATCGCCAACGGGAACGGCTGTTACCACGGATAGGCTTAGTATATCATTGCCGTTTCTGTGCTCACCAGCGATGAGCCTTTCGTTTAAGTTTGTGAGAGAGAGATGCTGGTTAAAACCGTTTTACTGTTTTTCCTTACTGCGCTGGCAGAAATTATTGGCTGTTTTTTACCGTGGCTGTGGCTAAAGAAGGGCGCTTCGGTTTGGTGGCTGATTCCCGCAGCAGCAAGTCTGGCTCTGTTTGTGTGGTTGTTGACATTACATCCCGTTGCCAGTGGACGCGTGTATGCAGCGTATGGCGGCGTGTATGTTTTAACCGCGTTGCTATGGTTGCGTCTGGTGGAAGGGGTAAAGTTAAGCGTCTGG
Source organism: Mixta mediterraneensis (assembly GCF_014946725.1). Taxonomy (GTDB): domain Bacteria; phylum Pseudomonadota; class Gammaproteobacteria; order Enterobacterales; family Enterobacteriaceae; genus Pantoea; species Pantoea mediterraneensis. The sequence goes on along the minus strand of NZ_JACFXY010000002.1, from coordinate 266,914 downwards.
GACTGGAGCGGGGCTTCCATCGCCTTCATCAGGCATGTTGATCATGGTGATGGGTTGGGGACGAGCCTGAAAACAGCCAGCCGCGGTGGGCTGGCTGTTTATATCATGGCTTATGCACTTTCAGCCCTGCCAGCGTCTGGCTGACTGGCATCATCTCCAGGCTGTTTATATTGACATGTTTCGGCAATGTCGCTACCCAATAGACCGCTTCAGTCACATCCTGCGGCGTTAATGCTGTCGCCCCTTCGTAAACCTGTCCCGCTTTATCGTCGTCACCCTTAAAGCGCACACTAGAAAATTCAGTGCCGCCAACCAGCCCTGGCTCAATATCTGTCACACGTAGCGCGGTGCCGTGTAAATCCGTGCGCAGGTTAAGGCTGAACTGACGCACAAAAGCTTTGGTCGCGCCATAGACGTTACCGCCCGCATACGGCCAGCTTCCGGCAATCGAACCAATATTGATGATGTGGCCGATATTGCGCTCAACCATCTGTGGCAGCAGGGCGCGAGTCATATACACCAGTCCTTTCGTATTGGTGTCGATCATGTTTTCCCAGTCTTCAACATTTGCTTTATGCGCCGGTTCAATCCCCAGCGCCAGCCCGGCGTTATTCACCAGAACATCAATGTCGCGCCATTCAGACGGTAATGCGGCGACGGCTTCTTCAATAGCAGCGCGATTACGCACGTCCAGTTGCACCGTATAGACGTTATCTCCCAGCTCCTCTTTCAGCGCCTGTAAACGTTCGGCGCGGCGTCCGCTGGCAATAACCTTGTGACCTGTCTCAATGAATCGGCGGGTGATACTTTGACCAAAACCGGCTGTCGCACCGGTAACAAAAATAATCATCTCACTGTTCCTTATGTAATTTCAGGTTCGACCGTTTCACCATAACATTTAGATTTCCCTTCTGCCTGCCGAATTCCATAGCCCGCTGTAAATGAATTTTTCAACCAGCCGCAATGCGCTGTTTTGGCGCACCGCGCACGGTAATAGTGCATAAATTTTTCGATCTGAACTTCTCTTTCGTAATGAAAAATATATTTTCAGGGAAGCTTTTCGCGGAGCAAACGGTTGCCAATGTAAGCAACCGTTTGCGTTGAACTAACATATTCAATGTTATCAGCAATAACTCCCATTCATCATAACTGACTGATAATTAACAATAAAACAAGTAACAGCTTTGGCATAGTGTCGCTACCGATGTAAAACTGGCCCACCTGCCGATGTAAATCTGACCCACCTAGGGTAAAAATGGCAGTTTTAAGGCACTGCCAATGATGACATTGGAGACCAGAGTGGAGATTAGTGTTTTACACCGTCAGGGCATGTCGATACGCGCCATCGCGCGCCAGCTTTCATGCTCTCGTGAGACCGTTCGCAGATATATTCGTAGCCCGCTGCCCGTAGCGGATATGCGCTACAAGCCTCGCGCACCCAGACCCTGCAAGCTTGACCCGTTCAAGACCTATATCCTTGAGCGCGTGGCCGCTGCCAGGCCCCTCTGGATACCCGCCAGTGTGCTGCTGCGCGAGATCCGTCAGCGTGGTTACGAGGGTGGTTACAGCATGCTGACCGCTTTCCTGCACCCCATTAAGCAGCCCGTCACTGAAGAGGTAACACGCTTCGAGACCGAGCCTGGCTTTCAGATGCAAGTTGATTTCACCATCATCAGACTCGGTCATAACCCATTGCTGGCCTTTGTCGCCACGCTGGGCTGGAGCCGCGCGACTTTCGTCAAGTTTTACAGCAACCAGGACTCCGCTGCCTGGTGTGACGGCATTGAGTCTGCGCTCAGGTTCTTCGGCGGGACGCCGCATCAGCTGCTGTTCGACAACGCCAAGGCCATCATCATTGAGCGCGATGTCTACGGCCCCGGTAAGCATCGCTGGAACCCGCAGTTGATGCACGTCGCCGAGAAGTATGCCTTTACTCCCAAGGTCTGCCGACCCTATCGCGCCAAGACCAAGGGTAAGGTTGAGCGGTTTAACCATTACCTCAAGAACAGCTTTATCGTGCCTCTTACCGCGACCTTCCGGCAGGCCGGGCTGGTACTGGATGTACCTGCTGCCAACACACGCATCGGCGAGTGGCTGGTCACCGTCGCGAACACACGAGTGCATGGCACCACAGGCGTACCGCCTGAGCAGCGCATGCCGCGCGAGCGTGCTGCGCTATTGCCGTTACCGAAGGTCACGTTGGCATTGCCTGCACCTGTCCCAGCGCTCAGCCAGCGTCCGGTGCCGACCGAGAGCCTGCAACATCCTCTGGCAACGTACCAGGCCTTGCTCGAGGTGCCAGCATGAACCTTCAACATGATCGTATTGCCGCGCTCTGCGAGCAACTCAAGCTCGACCGCCTGCCGGCAGAGTGGCCGGGTGTGGCACAGGCGACCATCGACAACAGCGGCACGCATGCCGACTTCCTGGAAGCCGTTTTGCAGCTCCAGCATGATGGCCAGAACGAACGGCGTCGCCAGACCATTTTGCGGTTATCAGGCCTGCCGGTGATAAAAACACTGGAGCAGTTCGATTACGCCTATGCCAGTGGCGTTCCACGAAGTCAGATCCAGGAGTTGGCGGGTCTGACATTTATCGAACGTCAGGAGAACGTTGTCCTGCTCGGGCCTTCTGGCGTCGGCAAAACGCACCTGGCGACCGCCATTGGCTATAAGGCCGCGATGGCGGGTTTAAGCATTCGGTTCATTACCGCCGCCGACATGATGCTGCAACTGATGGCGTCACATCGTCAGGGTGACCTGAAGGGCTACCTGAACCGCGTCGTAGGTAAACCTAAGCTGTTGATCATCGACGAAGTGGGATATCTGCCGTTCGGTAAAATGGAGGCGAACCTGTTCTTCCAGGTAGTCGCTAAACGGTATGAGTCAGGCAGCGTGATCCTGACCAGCAACCTGCCGTTTACGCAGTGGTCCGGAACGTTTGGTGATGACGAGACACTGACGGCAGCGATGCTGGATCGGCTGCTTCACCATGCGCATATCGCCCAAATCAGCGGCCAAAGCTATCGACTGAAAGATAAGCTGAAAAGCGGTCAACTCCAGAAGAAAACGAAAGCAACAACGCTCGAATGATTCAAAGGGGGTGGGTCAGTTTTACTTTGGCAGGGTGGGTCAGAATTCGATCGGTATTGACAGGTAAGAAGCGTTAATGGCAGGGATTTCAACATAGCCGTGCAGGGACGGAACAATTTTTGAAATTTATGCTGACGGCCAAAGCCATGATGGCTAATTAAGAGAAACGTTACCTGTCAGAATCTGGCCGGACTGAAGCACCTTAAGTACCTTATCGAAACCGAAGGGCTGGGATAGGTGTCATTCCTTTACTGACGTATATTGCCGGAATGACACAGCATGTCTACTACTCCCGCTTAGTGACTAGTCGGATCAGTGATTTTAACCTGTTCCATCCATATCTTATTTTTTACCTGCTCCCACGGGCGGCTGTATATCAGTTCAATCACGCCATGACCGGCCTTTTCTGCTCTGAAGGTAAAAACCTGCGCGCCATCGCAGCCGGTCATGCCGGATTTACATTCGTCTGATTGTCTGTAATCAGATGAAACAAAGGATACCTGCGAAGGCAGGATGCGCAATATCCACGTTTAGCCGGTGGAAGGGTTTGCTGGCAGCGTTAGGGTGAACAGTTGTCCGGTGTTTACCTGTTGATGGTGCTGCGTTACCGCCGGTGCGCTGTGGTTTTCAGGCGCAACGGCACGCCCGGTCTGTGCTTCAGCCATGGTGGCGGCAGGAAGCAGTAATATGGACGCCATTGCGGCTGCGGTCAGTCGTTTTTTCATTTTCTTTCCTTTGTTAATGTCATTGACATTGAGAGGGATCCTTTCTGATTGCCGTCAGGCTCAGGCTTCAATACTGAGGACGGAGACAGGTAAAAATACAGGGGCCGCATTGTTGCATAAAATTTATCAGTCGCGATTTGATATGACATCGAATCCTGTTCCGTTGAGACGTGCCGGTTTTGACAGGACGTTAAAGCTGGTTTTATTGAATAAATCATAGCAGGGGAGCAAACAGCTTCGTACTGGTATTGTTGTTATGCAGTGCGAGGTTATTCCACGTTGTGTCCAGACATCCACTTAAGTCAACGCTTGCTTGCCAGAACCCGGTTATATCCTTTTCGGCTATGAGCGCTAAACCTCAAGCCCTGCATTTATATCGCAGGGCGCTTGTTTTCGCTCGCAGGCCAGGCATGGAGCCAGGCAGCTTCATCTTGACGGTAAAAATATGGCAGGCGGGGGCAGAGATATGAGTGTTGGATAAGCGGCGGAGTGTTAATTTAACATAATATACATTATGCGCCTTCTGGTTGGGAGTCCAATTTGATAATGCCACTTTTGGACATACGGCGAGTTTGTCACTTTATCTGGCTGCTCTCTGCTGATGCTGTTAACCATGTCGAAAAAAGCTACGCCGTCATTCAGGCTGTGTAATCGAAAAACGTCTGCGTCGCTGGAGCGTCTGCCTTGGCGAATTTATCCTTACGTTGAATTTAACAATTATTTGACGTATAAAAAGTGTCTCCGAGGGGCGTCCTGTAATGGGCTGAGACGGCGAAAGCCGAACCCTTTGAACCTGATCTGGGTCATGCCAGCGAAGGGACGGGTTGGCAATCGCACTCAGCAAATGCCTGTTCTTATCTCAGTATGCCCGGATCTCCACTTATCACTGGAGGTCCTGTGTCTCTTTCAATGTTCAACGGGGGTCTTTACGGACGCCTTCGCCAGCAGGCTGGTCATCACTGACACGATTATGTTTCTCATGATTTTGTTCAACAATTAGCGAGCGGCACCCTTCCCCAGCCCGCTTTTCGCCACTATCTCACGCAAGATTATCTGTTCCTGCTGCACTTCGCCCGCGCTTATGCACTGTTAGTTAGCAAGCTTCATACCTTGCCAGAAATGCGTGCTGCAACGATTTCCCTGAATGCCATCGTCAACGAACTGCCTTTACACCTTTCTTACTGCACACAATGGGGATTGAGCGAAAGCGACATCGTTAATCAATCCGAAACCGCTGAAACCATGAATTACACCCGTTATGTACTGGACACCGGGCATTCAGGCGATGCGCTGGATCTGCTGGCGGCATTGATGCCTTGCGTGGCCGGTTATGCCGAAATTGGTCTGCGATTGTTAAGCGATCCCGCTACGGTAATGGCCGGGAATCCTTATGCTGCCTGGATGCAAAACTACGGTGATGAAAGCTATCTGGCGGGCGTACAGGCTTCGCTGGAGCTGTTTGAATCCATTGCCCGCCAGCGCGGCGGTGAAGGCCGTTTTGACGCATTAGCCAACATCTTTACCACTGCGACCCAGTTAGAAAGCGCATTCTGGCAAATGGGATTAAATGCCACAAACGGGTTGAGTTCCTTATGAGCCTACGCAGCACACCGCCTGGCATTAAGGTGAGAGATCTCAGCCTGACATTCGGCCAGCACATCATTTTTAACCGGCTGAATCTTACTATCAGCGGCGGTCAGTTCGTTGCGCTGTTAGGTGCCAGCGGTGCAGGCAAAACCAGTCTGTTGCGGATTATTGCGGGGCTGTCACAACCCACATCCGGCACAGTCACTGGCAGTGATGATCTGCCTTTAACGGATCGCATCGCCTGGATGGGACAAAAAGATCTGCTGTATCCGTGGCTGACAGTGATTGAGAATGTCGCACTCGGCGCTCGCCTGCGTGGTGAAAGGCCCGATCGGGACTGGGCCAGGCACTTACTTGAACGCGTAGGGTTGCATCGTTACGAAAATGCGCTGCCCGCGACGCTGTCCGGCGGTATGCGGTAACGGGCGGCGCTGGCACGCACGCTGTACGAGCGCCAGCCGATTGTGCTGATGGATGAACCCTTCTCGGCGCTGGATGCCATTACCCGAACACAAATTCAGACGTTAGCGGCGGAGCTTCTGGCAGAACATACGGTTCTGCTGATCACCCACGACCCGGCGGAAGCCTGCCGCCTGAGTCACCAGCTGCTGGTGCTCTCACCGTATCCGGCAGGCATTGATGATTCACATAACATCGCAGGGTTGCCACCTCGTGCCCCTGACGATCCTGAACTGATGCGAAGCCAGGGCGAGCTGTTACAACAGTTACTCGAGGCGGCAGGATGAAGCAGAGTACCGGCACGCGTTTCGGCCGCGGATTAACGGTGTTTATCGGTTTGACGGCATTATGGTGGCTGGCAACCCTTAGCGACAGCATTCCCGCCTTCCTGTTGCCCTCGCCTTCGTCGGTGATCCAGGCGATGTGGAACAACCGTCTGTTTTTGGCTTATCACAGCCTGATTACGCTGTCAGAAATTGCCAGCGGATTAGCGATTGGTGTACTGCTGGGATGCGGCCTGGCGCTGGGCATGATTTTTTCGCCGCGCTTGCAACGCTGGCTGATGCCGCTGGTGCTGACCAGCCAGGCCATTCCCGTCTTTGCCCTAGCGCCGCTGCTGGTATTGTGGTTTGGTTTTGGTATGAGCGCCAAAGTCGTGATGGCGGTGCTGGTCATTTTCTTCCCGGTGACGTCCACTTTTTTCGACGGTATGCGCCGTGTTAACAACGATTACCTCGATTTAGCGCGCACCATGCGCGCCTCTCCGCTTGCCCTGTTACGCCACGTGCGGATCATGGCCGCCTTACCGGCCTTTGGCTCAGGTTTACGCATGGCGGCGGCCGTCGCGCCAATCGGCGCGATTATTGGCGAATGGGTCGGCTCGGCTGAAGGACTGGGCTACGTCATGCTCAATGCGAATGCTCGCATGCAAAGTGATATTTGTTTTGCCGCGTTATTTATTTTGGTGCTGATGACCCTTTTCATCTGGGCGGTAATCGATGCCCTGCTGCGCCGGCTGATCAACTGGATGCCGGAAAATGATTAATAACCTCAACAATAAGAGTAAAAACATGTTCAGACCGCTAGTAAAGGGCGTGTTATTCAGCGCGGCCTTCGTCACTCAGGCCAGCGCCAATGAAAAACTGACGCTGATGCTCGACTGGTACATTAATCCCGATCACGCCCCGATTATGGTGGCCGAACAGATTGGTGCGTTTAAAGCACAAGGGCTGGATGTAAAAATCGTCCCGCCATCCGATCCTGCTTTGCCGCCTCGCCTGGTTGCGGCAAAACAGGCCGATTTGGCCATTACTTACGAACCACAGATCCACTTCTTCGCCGATCAAGGCTTACCCCTGGTTCGGGTTGGTACGTTGATCAACACGCCGCTTAATACAGTTATCACGCTGGATAAAAATGTAAAATCGCCAGCCGACCTCAAAGGTAAAACGGTAGGTTATTCCGTTAGCGGTATTGAGCAGGCCACGCTGGCAACTATGCTGAAGCATGACAATCTTAATGCTGATGCGGTAAAGCTGATTAACGTTAATTTTCAGCTCACCAGCGCGTTATTGACCGGTAAAGTGGATGCGGTCATCGGCGGTTATCGAAATATTGAAGCGCTGGAAATAAAGCTGCAGGGCAAAGATCCGATGGTGCTGAATGTCGAAGATTACGGCGTGCCCGCTTATGATGAATTAATCATTGTGGCTAATCGTGATGCGGTCGCCGAGCCAAAGATTAAAAAATTCCTTATCGCACTGGAAAAAGGAGCCGAGTATCTCCAGGCGCATCCTGAAGAGAGCTGGAAAGTTTTTGCCAGCCGGCATCCTGAATTAAACACTGAATTAAATCATCAGGCATGGATAAAATCGCTGCCCTTATTTGCCACTCATCCGGCAAAACTGGATACAGCGCGTTATCAGGCGTATGAGCAGTTTTTATTTGATAACAAACTCATCAGAAAAATAACGCCCGTAAAAAATTACGCAACGGAAATTCATTAATCGAAAGGATCCGGCTTAATGTTCAGCCCGCCTCTTAACGCGGGCTTGCTATCAATCAAATTCAGCCACACCGCAGGCCTTAAAGGTTTTTCGCCCTCACCACATCTGCCATCACCGATAAAGCAATTTCAGCAGGGGTTTTGCTGCCAATCTTCATACCGACCGGGGCCTGTATTCGCCTCAGTTCTGCGTCACTCAGGCCGCCAATATCACCTAATCGCTGGCGTCGTTTGGCGCTGTTGCGGGCCGAACCCATCACGCCAAGATAAAAAGCGGGCGTGTTTACGGCCTCCATCATAGTTAGCTCATCAATACGCGGATCGTGAGTCAGTGAAAGAATGGCCATTTTGCTGCTAATTTTATGCTGTTCCAGCCATTTCGCCGGATGTTGCGGCACGATACAGACGTTAAGATCCGTACCAAATTGCTGTTCAATTTCTGCAAGCTGACTGGCTCGATGTTCACATACCGTCACCTTAAAACCGAGAATTAGCGCTAAACGAATGCATTCAAAAGCCACCACTGAATAACCCGCAATCAGTAATTGTGGGATCGCGCCAACCGGGATCACCACTTCTTCCTGGGAATGGGAAAGCACAGGTAATACCGTATCCGCAGGAAAGCATTCCCACTGCGCGCGCTGGCCGGGTTGCAATTTTTTTACCAGATAGTGTTTACCGAATAACGCGGCGTGCATAGCGCTCAGGAGTTCTGCACTGGCAGTATCAACAGGCAGATATTCGATGAGTACATCCACGCTGCCGCCGCACGGTAGTTCGACGTTGGGACGCAATCCGCCTTCGCCATAACGTACGATTTGACTGCTGTTCTGATAAGCCCCGCTGGCCAGCTGCTGGAGGAAATCCTCTTCAATACAGCCGCCAGACAGCGAACCGCAAGAGTCTCCCTGATTGTTGATGCCCATCATCGTGCCGGGCGCCCGCGGCGATGAGCCATAAGTATGCAAAACCGTGCAAAGCCAAACAGGTTGCGATGACTGAAGCCAGCGTATAGCGCTGTCTATCACGCGTTGGTCAAGCGTAATCATGCATTTCTCCCTGACGCTAAACTGGCGGGGTAATCGACATCGCTCAGGCAACCCGGATCGTCTAAAGGAAGTAACGTTGCGGGATGCGTTGTCAGCAGCGAGCGGGCGCCTTCATCGTGTTCCAACGCCACCAGCTGTGAGTAAAAAAATTTGCTGAAACCTACCGGATGTCCCGGCTGGTTATTCACCCAGGGGCGAACAACCTGTTCGGACCGTAATGCATCCATCACCGCCAGGTAACTGGACGTTTTCAGCCACGGCATATCACCAAGCGCAACGATCCAGCCGTCATAAGTCGCCGCTGCGTGTACACCCGCAGCAATCGATTCACCTAAGCCGCGACTTTGACAATAAACCGGCTGGCAGCCGCTTAGCAGGGAGTGAATCGCCCGATCTTCGGGTTGGGTAACCACGAAAACATCTGCGCCCGTTGCCAGCGCCTGATTTAAGCTATGGCTCAATATCGGTAACCCCCGAATTTTCGCCAGTAATTTTTGCCCGCCGCCCTGCTCGCGAAAACGCCGACCAAAACCGGCTGCCATTACCAAGATTGCACATTTCATTAATTACGCACCGGCTTTGCCATAAGAAAAGCGCGCAGGCGACACAGCCCTGCACGCCGATTCTGGGTTTAAATCAGTTTATCCATCGTGATGGGTAAATCGCGTATCCGCTTACCGGTTGCATGAAAAACAGCATTGCTGATAGCGGCTGCCATGCCGACAATGCCCAGTTCACCAACTGCTTTGCCGCCCATGACGGTGGCTTTGTAATCGGGTTGCCCGACGTCAATGGTCGTAATTTCTGGCACATCCGCGTTTACGGCAATCCGGTAATCGGCAAGGTTGTTATTAATCACCCGACCGTTGCGCGGGTCGATCTGCCCCTCCTCCAGTAACGCCTGACTCATCCCCATGACCATTCCGCCGATCCACTGACTGCGCGCCAGGGTGGGGTTGTAAAGTCGCCCGCTGTCAAATGCGCCGACCAGACGTTTAACCCGAACCGTGCCGAAATCTTCATCCACGGCAACTTCGACAAACAGCGCGCTCCAGCTATGCGCTGAAACGTCTTCAGGTTGAGTGATGGTACTTAATGTACTGATTAACTTCTTACGCTCTTCGGCAGAAGCATCTTTTTCAAAGGTGTTGGCGGTTATATTCAACGCGGGTAAACCCACCAGCTGCAACAGCTGTTCGAGCGTGACTTTACGGTTGGGACGCATCGACATAATGACTGCGTTATCCGTTATCACCAGTTTGTCGCGTGGTGTGCCGTGCAACGGCGAACCTTGCGTCTCCGTTGCCAGCGTGAACAGCCGCTCACGTAATGCCACGGCGGTCTTAAATACCGCCGCCGTCAGGTTGCCCGCTAGCTGCGACCCCCCTGCCACCCCTGCCAGCGGAAGCCGGGTGTCGCCCAATGCTACGCTAATGCGATCTTGCGGAATTTTCAGTACATCGGCAGCCGTCTGCGCCAGAATGGTGTAAGTGCCGGTGCCAATATCCGCACCAGCACTTTTTACAGTCAATTGTCCGTTCGATTGTAAAACCAGTTCCGCTTCAGCGGGTTGTCGGCTGACCGGATAGGTCCCTGATGCCATTCCCCAGCCGATCAGTTCACGGCCCTGGCGCATTGAACGTGGCGCCATGCTCCGTTTGCTCCAGCCGAAAGCTTCAGCGCCCTTTTGATATGCCTCTTTCAGTTGACGAGAACTCCACGGTTTTTTCATCTGATAATCATAATCTGCCCAGTTTTTCAGGCGCAACGTCAGTGGATCCATATTGAGCTCGTAAGCCATTTCATCCATGGCGACTTCGAGGCTGAACGCGCTGGGATTTTCCCCCGGCGCACGCATCCAGCCAGGGGTTACCGTATTGATAGGCACCACGCGGTGATGCGACGTAATGTTTTCAATACTGTACATCCGGGCAGTGACGTGATTTGTGCCCTCGGCAAACACATCATCAAGCGAAGTCTCGTTATATCCGTCATGAATAATGGCAAGGATTTTGCCCTCACGCGTGGCGCCCATCTCCAGAGATTGATGCGTGGATGCCCTGCCTCCAAAGCCCGTAAAAGTTTGCGGACGCGTTAAACAAACCTTCACGGGACGTTTCAGCTCGCGTGATGCGGCACAGGCTAAGGCAACATGGGTGGCCGGTGATGCTTTTGAGCCAAATCCTCCGCCGACATACGGTGAGATGATTTCAACGTTTTGACTTTCAATGCCCATCCATTCAGCAATTTCCTTACGTGCGCCAGACACCCACTGACTGGGTTCCCATACCGTCAGCCTGTCGTCTTGCCAGTGAGCAATGCAGGCGTGCGGCTCCATCGGCTGATTATATTCACGCGGCGTAGCGTACTTCTGACTGATCCTGACTTCTGCGGTTTCCATCGCCTGTTTTGCGTCGCCAAGCGTGATAGTCAGCGACGACTGATCCTGCGGCGTTGCCCCGTTGTCTTCAGGAAAAATCAGTGCAGGCGTTTCAGCGTATTCCACCCTGATCAAAGAGGCCGCATACGTAGCCTGCTCAAACGTGTGCGCCACGACCAAAGCAATATTTTGCCCGTTGTGGATGATGCGATCGTTCTGGATCGGCGTATACGTTGACTGCGCCGCCCCGCCTTCGGCTATTGCCTTTGGCTTATTGATCTTCAGGCTATTGAGATGGGAATAGACGGCGACCACGCCTTCGGCATTGCGAGCGGCTTGCGTATCCATTCCAGTCATGCGACCGCTGGAGATTGTCGATTGTACAACCACGCCATACAGCAGATTATCAACCTGATATTCTGCTGCGTATTTCGCATGGCCGCTAACTTTGAGCGTGCCATCTTTCCGCTGCGGCACAGCGCCCAGCCCGTGTTGAGAATGATTTTGAGCGCAGTCAGGCGCTTGTTTTTGCTGAGCAGCGTGTGTGTTTTTCACTTGTAGACCTCCGGCGGCGGCAACAGAAACTGCAGCAGTGGCTTTAAGCAGATTTCGTCGCGTTTTGTCGGTAAAGTTTTTCATGTCAGTTTCCCCACGCTTAACAAGGCCCGACTAATGACGCGCGGTACAAGAATAATTTTGGCGTGGTTATGCGACAACGCACGGGCATTGATTACCGCCCGTTCCGCAGCCTGCCGAATCAGGGTTTCATTGAGTGTTTTACCGCGTAGCGCCTCTTCAACTTCATAAGCGCGCCAGGGGATAGTCGCGACGCCACCTAAAGCAATATGCACGTCTTTGATGGTTTCCCCTTGCATCTCAAGCCCAACAGCGGCGCTGGCCGCGGCAAATTCATACGAGGCGCGATCGCGCACCTTCAAATAATGAGACTGAACCAGGGCTGATGTTAATGGCACTTCCACCGCCACAATCATTTCATCATCCGCAATATCATGTTCCTGATCGGGGGTATCTCGCGGCAGCAGGTAAAATTTTTCAACCGGTACGCGGCGTTCCTGCTGTTGGGCATTGCGTAAAATCACCTGCGCCTGAAAAGCCGTTAACGCAACAGCCAGGTCGCCAGGGTATACCGCTACACAGGCTTCGCTGGCGCCTAAAATGGCATGGCCATTATTGATGCCGTCAATGGCTGAACAGCCTGAACCCGGATGACGCTTATTGCAGGCAGGAAAGGTTTCAGGATCGCGAAAATAGGCGCAACGCGTGCGCTGGCGCAAATTACCGCCAATGGTCGCCATATTACGAATCTGCGGTGAAGCCGCCTGCCAGAGGCTTTCGTAAATGGCCGGAGCCTGGCGCTGGCAATCAGGATGCGCCGCTAATTCACTCATGCGCACTAATGCGCCGACGCGCAGGGTTCCGCTGTTAATGTTAATTTCGCGCAGTGTGGTTAAACGCGAAATATCCACTAGCTGCTGTGGCGTTTCGACATTGCATTTCATCAGGTCAAGTAGCGTTGTGCCGCCCGCCAGAAATCGGGAGGGGCCAGCAACGTTCAGCCTGACGGCTTCGTTGGCAGAGTCCGGCGTTTTGAAGGTAAATTCATTCATGATGCGCATCCCCTGACATTTCTGTGGCGGCCTGTTTAACGGCTTCGACGATATGGGGATAAGCGCCGCAGCGGCAGATATTGCCGCTCATGTATTCACGGATCTCCGCCTCGCTGCCCGCGTGCCCTTCCTTGATACAGGAGACAGCAGACATAATCTGGCCCGGTGTGCAGTAACCACACTGAAAAGCATCGTTAGCCATAAAACAGGCCTGCACCGGATGGAGATTGCCTTGCTTATCGGCTAATCCTTCGATTGTGGTCACCTCGCCGCCCTGAGCCTGTACCGCCAGCATCAGGCAGCTCAGTACCCGTTGGCCGTTAAGGTGCACGGTACAGGCCCCACACTGGCCCTGATCGCAGCCTTTTTTGGTGCCGGTTAACTGAAGATGCTCACGAAGCGCATCCAGCAGCGTGACCCTTGGATCAATCGTCAGGCGCTGCGTTTCATCATTGATAACCAGTTGGATAGTTATTTTCTCAGACATTGCTTTTACCTGTTCCAGTGAAGGGAAAGATCAAGCCAGTTGATGTCTTTATCATTGCCGCAATGTAAAACGACGACACCAGCAAGCAAAACTCAGAAACATCCAGGCTTGCGCCTTAAACGCCGTCAGCGAAGGATGCGATTCCAGCCTTTTGCGGGCAGAATAAAAACCACACTATTTACGGTGTGTTATAAAAATCCTAACAGAAATTTCTAAAACCATTATGCCAATTGATTCATGAGCCTGTTTAGCTCACTAATAAATGGATGAGAAAAGGCGTGATCGCACAAAGAGTGAAAAGGATGAAGCCTGGACAGAGAGATCAAGCGGAATGATAACCGGCAACGCAGGCGATTTCAGATGTCTGCGTTGCGTCTCATTACAGCCCGGCAATACGCCGTAAATCGGCTTCTGCCCCAGGTGCTACCGCCAGAACCTGAGCGCCTTTGTTGAGGCGTTCGCCTTCAGTATTAAACGGGTGACACCAACCGCCCGCTTCTTTCACCAGGCAATAACCTGCCAGGCAATCCCAGGCATGCATATAAGGTTCGTAATAACCGACAACGCGCCCTGCTGCTACCCAGGCCAGCATAAGCGCACCAGAACCAATACGAATAAAATTGCCGCCCTCTGCCAGTAATGACGCCAGAATCTCGCCAACTTTTTCCGGGCTGACGTAGCTGTTAGCCCCAAAACCGGTGACGTGATTTTGTAACGTCCGGGTGGCATCGACCTGCAGTTTTCGGCCATTTAAAGTCGCCCCTTTGCCCTGCGCCGCAACGTAACATTCCTGATAATAAGGCGCAAAAATCACGCCAATAACCGGCACGCCTTCGTGCAGCACTGCCACAGATACGCACCAGTTTGGCATGCCATTTAAAAACGGGCTGGTGCCATCAATAGGATCAACCACCCAGGTGTAGGCGGTGCTTCCTGGCTGAAAACCATACTCTTCGCCCAGGAAACCGTCTTCTGGAAACGCTTCTCGAATACGAGCAGCAATGAGTTGCTCAACGTCCCGATCGGCAATTGAGACGACATCCTGCAAATCATATTTGGTTTCCACTACCAGCGTTTCGCGTTGATTAAAATAGTTCAACGCCATCGCACCTCCGCTCCGTGCGACTTCTTCGGCTAACGTCAGACGGCTGAGTAAATCTGTTTGCTGTTGTTCCATAAGTTGTCCTTGTAATAAACCGAATTAACGGGCGATCAGGGCAAGCCCCTGCGGTTTGAAATCCACCGCAACGGTTGTCGATAGCGGCAGCCTTTGCTCCATCATCGAGTCGATAATAAATAGTGATCCCAGCTCGGTTTGAACTTCATATTCGATATGATCGCCAAGCCAGGTGCTGTGGGTGATCTCTCCCTTCAATGCGCCCGGCCCTTCACCACGCAGCGTGATAAACTGCGGCCGCACTGCAAGCTGGGCTGCACCGGCCTGTGCCACCGAACCGCGTATGCGGTATTGCTGGCTGCCGACTTTTACCAGAGCATCGCTGCCATCCAGACGTTCAACTTCACACGGCACGATATTGGCTTCCCCCATAAAATCCGCGATAAATACTGAGCTGGGCGAGTGGTAAAGCTCCTCCGGCGCGCCTTGCTGAGCAATATCGCCCTCTTTCATGACAATGATTTTATCGGATACTGCCAGCGCCTCTTCCTGATCGTGAGTCACATACACAGCGGTAAAGCCCAGCCGTTGCTGTAAATCACGAATATCGGTGCGTACTCGCCTTCTCAGGCGCTCGTCCAAATTAGATAGCGGCTCATCCAGCAGCAGTACCTGCGGCTCCAGCACCAAAGCACGGGCAACCGCAATACGCTGCTGTTGTCCGCCTGACAATTCTGACGGCAGCCGCAGCCCTTGATGTTCCAGTCCCACTAGCTTTAATCCTTCACGGGCGCGATCCCGCGCTTCCCGTTTGGTGATGCCGGATGAAAGTAGCCCGTACATCACATTGTCCAGGGCGTTCATATGGGGAAATAGCGCGTAAGACTGAAAAACCATCGCCACGTCTCTTACATTGGCGGGTAGCTGGGTAACATCCCGACCCCCAATTAAAATCCGGCCCGATGTCGGATGCTCCAGCCCGGCTAATAGCCGCAAAGTGGTGGTTTTGCCACACCCGGAAGGCCCCAGCAGCGTGACCAGCGTACCCGCCTCGACAGTTAAAGAGAGATCGGGCAGCGCAGTAAAATCCGCAAAACGCTTAGCGACATGTTCAAACACAACTGAACCTGGCGAAATCATACGGCTCTCTCCTGGGTTAAGGCGGTGGAATTAGGGGGTGTGGGAATATCAATCGTGCGGCTGGCACGGCGCAATCGACGCTCACCGACCAGTAGCTGAAACGCGCCGATGATGATCAGCATGACCACGATCAACACCGAGGAGTACGCAATCGCAACGCCATATTCACCGTTTTCGACCAGGCCGACGATATACGAGGTCGCCATATTGTACTGGGCGCTGACCAGAAAAATGACGGCGCTAATCGAGGTGATGGCGCGCACGAAGGCATAGACCAGAGCAGCGCTGATGGCGGGTTTTAGCAGCGGAAGCACAACTTTGCGCAAGGTGCGAAAACTGTTGGCACCCAGGGTTAACGAGGCTTCATCAAGGCTTTTATCCAGCTGGCTCATTGCGGCAATGCCGCCACGTACGCCTACTGGCATATTGCGGAAAACAAAGCAGGCAATCAGGATCATTGCGGTTCCGGTGATTTCCAGCGGCGGCAAATTATAAGCCATAACATAGCTGACGCCGATGACGGTGCCGGGAATAGCAAAGCTCAACATCAGCATGAATTCAAACGTTTGTCGTCCTGCAAATTTTTGCCGCACGATTAACCATGCGGTAAGGAGACCGACAAGGGCGGTAAGAGGAGCCGCGATCAACGCAATTTCCAGCGTGGTCCAGAATGAATTCCAGGCCACACCGCGCCAGATGACGCTGCCATGGTTAATGCTGATGCCAAATGCATGAATGTAGTGATCGAAGGTAAGATTATTATTCAGTCCCCAGGACTGAACGAAACCGCCGATCAGGATCATGCCGTAAATCACCAGGGTAAACATGCCCCACGGGATCACCATACCGTACACGCTGTAACGCACTACGCCTGGCAGTTTTCCATGCATGCCGCCATCGCCTTTGCCAGTAACGGTGGCGAAACTTTTACCGGACAACCACAGGCGCTGAATGAGAAAGGCCGCGAGTGTAAAGCTCAGCAGGATCATTGCCAGCACCGCAGCGCGACTCGGGTCGTTTTGCGCCCCCACCACGGAGAAAAAGATCTCCGTTGACAGCACGCCGTGACTGCCGCCCAGTACCATGGGATTACCGAAATCAGCCATGCTTTCGATAAAGCTGATCAGAAAAGCATTCGCCAGGCCCGGCGCCATCAGTGGCAGAGAGATGCGGCTGAAGGTGCGCCAGCGATTCGCACGCAACGTTTGCGAAGCTTCTTCCAGCGAAGGGCTGACCCCTTCCACCACGCCAATCAAGACTAAAAACGCGATCGGCGTGAAGGACAAAACCTGGGCTATCCAGATGCCGGTTAAGCCATACAGCCAACGGCCTGGTTCAACACCAAATAGCGCGGCGAGGTGTACGGTTATTACGCCGGATCGACCAAATCACAAGATTAATGCCAGGCCAATAACAAAAGGCGGCGTGATAATCGGTAAAACCGTCAACATGCGCAGCGCTTTTTTACAGGGCAGCGGTGTGCGTGTGGCAGCCAGCGCAAAGGCTAACCCTAAGAGCGTTGAGCCGCTGGCAGTCATAATAGCCAGCCATAAAGTACGCCAGGCCGTGCCGCAGGTTCCGCCTGTCAGGCATGACAGGCTCCAGATAACAGGATCCTGAATGTTGCTGATCAAACCATCTGGCTTGAAACTACCGTCAATATCCTGCACTGAAGCAACGAACAGGCTCAGTACCGTATAAAGCACAAAAAGCGTGACCAGTGCCACCAGCGAAACGATTGAGGCAACGACAAACGCATCACCTCTCAGGACACCGCGCTCGGCCAGCGCAAAGGAGAAAATAAACAGGAAAACAGTCAGCAGCAGCAGCGCACCTGCCCCCATGGCGGGCTGCCCTTGCGCTAATGGCCCAAACCTGTTTTCCAGCCAGAGCCAGCTCCAGCCGCTGTAGCCTATAGCATGCCCTTCCATCACTAAATAGATGACGCCTGCCGCGCTTAACAGCAGTAGCAGCCGGCTTCGTGCCTGAGTTACAGGAAGAAAGCCGCAGAGCGCGCACAGCAAAAACAGCCCAGCGGCAATGCCCAGCCACGAATGCTGAAAGGCGATAATTTGCCAGAGTCCGGGCGCGCTCGCCGCATCTGTCCACAACGTTGCCAGCCAGCCTCCGCTAAAAAAGCCATTTTCCAGGCTGTACCACGGCAACAAAAGCAGCGCGATGGCGCCCGCGATTAGCACGCCGGTTAAGCGGCGGTTATACGCATTCATTAATTACCTCGACCTGAATAGGAAGCGGAAATCAGGCTTATGCCACCGCTGTTCAGCGTGAAAATGGTCCGGTAAGCGCTACCGAACGTAACGATCTAACTACTGCGCGCTGGCGCCGATCTCTTTATCCCAGCGCCCTAACAGCGCTTTGCGTTTTGCCGAGTCGCCATAGGTTTTAAAGTCATAATCGATCAGCTTGATGTTCTCAAAGCGCGGGGCGTATTCAGAAATCTCAGCATGACGATTTGACGGCAGCTGGAAGGATTTCGCCTCTTTCATATGCGACTGTGCCTCAGCGCTGAGCGCCCAGTCATACCAGGCTTTCGCGTTGGCCAGATTACGGGCGCCTTTAATAATCGACATGGAGCCGATTTCATAACCCGTCCCTTCGCACGGTGCGACGGATTTAATGGGAAAGCCATCGACCTGCATAGCAACCGCATCATGCATAAAAACAATACCTACTGTGGTTTCGCCACGCGCCGCTGCTTTTACCGGTGCCGAACCTGATTTGGTATATTGAGAAATATTGGCATTAAGCTTTTTCAAATAGTCGAACGCCTTGTCTTCGCCCATGATTTGCACCAGCGTCGCCAGCGTGTTGTAGGCGGTCCCGGAGGAGTTAGGATTAGCGATTTGAATCTCGCCTTTGAAAGCGGGATCGATTAAATCTGACCAGCAGGCAGGGGCTTTGAGCTTTTTCTCTGCCAGCAATTTAGTGTTATAACCCCAGCCTAATGCACCTGCATAAATACCCACGGTGCGGTATTTTGAAATCTCAGCCTGCTTTTTCGCCCAGTCCAGCTGCTGGTAAAGCAGAGGCGATTTATACGGCTGCGTCAGCCCTTCTTCCGCGGCCTGCATATGCGGATCGCCCGTTCCGGCCCACCAAATATCCGTTCTGGGATTGCGTGCCTCGCTGCGAATGCGTGCATAGGCCTCACCCGCTGACAGTCGCACCATATTGACTTTAATGTCGGAATGCGACTGACTAAAAATGCGCGTCATGTGCTCACAAACCACCACGTCTGCGGAACAAATCATGTTGAGATTACCTGCGGCATGAACGGCAAAGGGCAATGTCGTACAGCTCAGAACGATTACGGCGGCGAGCGATGAGTAACGCATTTTATTCTCCTGATTTTTCGGGTGGCGCTTCACTGGCGCCTGTTTTTGCACGTGTGTGCAAATTAGTAAGGAAGCGCAAACACCCTGTCAATCTGCTTGTTGTGCAATTGTTAGGCGGCGTCACAAATTTGAAACATTACGTGCTAAATATTTTTTGCACAGCTTTGCAATCTCAGGCAGACTCACTCCATTCCGTGGGTGGTATGGAAAAGGCAAATGAACAATGATAAAGGGGGGTAAGCGCGCAAGATGTGGCGAACAGAGCAGGCGTTTCCCGCTCTGCCGTTTCCCGGACCTATACACCAGGAGCGAGTGTTTCAGCGGCAACGCGTGCGCGCGTATTAAAAGCAGCGGAAGAACTGGGGTATCACGTTAACCATTTAGCGCGCGGTTTGGTACGTAATCGTAGCGGTATCATTTGCCTTATCGCCTCGGAAGTGAATACGCCCTACCGTGCTAATCTGGTGCGCTGGCTAACGCAGTGCCTGCAGGAAGCGGGCAAAATCGCCATGCTGATTAACACCGATCGCTCCGATCACAGCGTTTCTGCTGCCTTACAGCAGGCCATTAACTTTCGTGCCGATGCGTCAATTATCCTTTCTGGTATGCCAGACAGCGCCATTACACGGCTTTGTTCGAAACATGGTCAACATCTGGTCCTGATCAACCGTGATGAAGCCTTGCCGGGCTCGTTAAGCATTAATCTTGATTCCCGCGCTGCTGCCGACATGGCGCTGAAAGCTTTTTTACGCGCAGGTTGTCGTCATCTTGCTTTTGCTAATTCTTTAGCCGGCACGCCCAGCCTGATAAAGCGTGAAAAAGATTTTCTTGCCGCCGCAGATAAAGCAGGACTGGCGGTAACGGTAGAACGCTTTGGTTCCACCTCATATGAAAGCGGGCAAATCCTCGCGCATCGCTTGCTGACGCGTGACGATCGTCCTGATGCGGTATTTTGTGTCACCGATCTTATTGCCTGTGGTTTTATGGATGAAGCCCGGCATCGCTTTTCGCTGCGTATACCGGAAGATTTATGCATCGTAGGTTACGACAACATCCCGCAGGCAGGCTGGTCGTCTTACAATCTCACCACCTTTGCCCAGCCGGTTGAGCAGTTCGCGCGCGATGCCGTGCAATGGCTGATTGGTACTGAACGCCAGGATCACACCTTACAGCTCCATGCTGAGCAAGAGCAAACATGTCGCATTTATCAGGCAGAGGTGAAATGGCGCAGTTCAGTACGTGGCGGATAAATCGCCTTTTAAAAATTGTGTTATCCGGCATTTTAATTTGCGGGAGAAACTTTTCCCGCAAATTAAATAGCTTTCCGTTTTCCCCCGCCATTATGCTTGCTTTGCTTTCGTTATTATCTGAATTGTTTTCGCTCCCTGGTTAAATAGTCAGCGTTTAGATGTGACAAATATCACCTTTATGCCAGACTTATATTTTCCGATAACAATGTTCAAGGAGCTACAGATGACAACGCCAACGAACAAGACCCTCGATTTGAATGAATTTCCTAAACCACCTTTTGAAGAACAACCGCAAAACCCGCCAGGCTTAGCAGGAAAAATGGTACCGGTTCCTGACCATGGTGAAACCAGTTATCGCGGCAGTGGCCGTCTTACCGGCCGCAAGGCGCTGATCACCGGGGGAGACTCAGGTATTGGCCGTGCGGTTGCCATTGCCTACGCACGTGAAGGCGCAGACGTGGCAATTAATTATCTGCCTGAAGAAGAATCGGATGCAAAAGAAGTTATTAAGCTGATTCAGGCTGAAGGACGTAAAGCGATTGCGCTGCCAGGTGATATTCGGACGGAAGCATTTTGCCAGCAACTGGTTAAAGAAGCTGTCGAGCAATTAGGGGGTCTGGATATTCTGGTGAATAACGCTGGACGCCAACAATTTAATGAGTCCATTCGTACCTTGAGTACCGAAGATTTCGACGCGACGTTTAAAACTAACGTCTATGCCATGTTTTGGATCACCAAAGCCGCTGTCGATTATTTACCGCGTGGCGCAAGTATTATTAATACTTCTTCCGTTCAGGCGTTTAAGCCCAGTGAAATTCTGCTGGATTATGCGCAGACCAAAGCGGCAATTGTCGCCTTCACTAAAGCGCTTGCTAAGCAGTTAGGTGAAGAAGGCATTCGCGTCAACTCCGTCGCGCCAGGACCGTTCTGGAGCGCATTACAATCCAGCGGCGGCCAGCCCCAGGAGAAAGTTAAGCAGTTTGGCGCTTCAGCACCGCTCGGTCGTCCAGGCCAGCCGGTTGAAATTGCGCCGCTTTATGTCACCCTGGCCTCAACCGAAACCAGTTATACCTCCGGCCAGGTATGGTGCACCGATGGGGGCACCGGCACGCTGTAATCTTTTCCCCTTCTGTGGCCGCTTAATGCGGCTACTTTTTTGATCTTTTCTTACAGGGACAGTCATGGAAAACCAGACATTTTCTACGCCGGAACGTGAGAACGGTTTTGCCGAACTGGGGAGTTACGCCGCGATAGGTGAAGGACGTTCAGTAGCGTTAATTGCGCCCGACGGTTCGATTGACTGGTGGTGTGCGCCTAATCTGGACTCTAAACCGCTGTTTGATCGTCTGCTTGATCCGCAGGTCGGCGGCTATTTCCAAATTGTTCCTGACGCGCCTTATCGCGTAACACGTCAATATCGTGAGAACAGCAACGTACTGGAAACGCAGTTTGAAACAGAGTCTGGCTGTGTACGTATTACTGAATCCATCAATAGTACGCTGGCGGGTAGACTACCGTGGAGCGAACTCGTCCGCCGTATTGAAGGGATCGAAGGTCAGGTTAAGTTGACCTTTCACCTGCGTTTCGGGACGGCGGCAGAAACGCGTTCACCGTGGGTTGCCGACAGCGATCAGGGAAAAGTTTTTCATATCGCGAAGGTAATGGCGATGGTGCGCACCAGCGAAGATGTTGAAATCGATTACTTAGATGATGAAAAAGTCACGGGGCGGTTGCTCACCTCGCCCGGCTCGCGCTCGTTATGTGCCCTGTTAATCAGTGAAAATGAACCCCTGGCCGTGCCGGAACTTGCATCAATCGACAAACGTATCGAAACCAGCGATACCGCATGGCGCGATTGGGTAGACAGCCTGAGCTACCAGGGCAGTTTTCCCGAGCTGGTTAAGCGTTCTGCCTTATCGCTAAAATTTTTGTGGTATTCACCAACCGGCGCGCTGGCTGCGGCAGCAACTACCTCGTTGCCGGAAGGCATAGGTGGCGAAAAAAATTATGATTATCGTTACGCCTGGGTGCGAGATGCCAGCCTGATCATTAAAGCATTCGTCTATCTGGGCGCGCTTGAAGACAGTAAGGCGGCTTTCTCCTGGTTGTCGCAAACGATCATTCGCCACGGCGTCAACCTGCGGGCCTGCTACACGCTTAAGGGCGATGCGGTGCCTGAAGAGCGCTATCCTGCTTTAGCCGGTTATATGGGATCGCAGCCAGTACGCGTCGGCAATAATGCGCGCGATCAGGTGCAGCTCAGCATGTTTGGCGATATGTTGGCAACGGCTCAGCTATTTATCAGCGCGGGACACGTATTAGACCTCACCACCTCCCGCATGTTGGGTGAACTGGCCAACAGCTGTGCCGATAACTGGCGGCAGATGGATTCAGGCATCTGGGAACTGCCCGAACAATACCATTACACACACTCGAAGATGGCCTGCTGGCTGGCGCTCGATCGTGCAGTGGCAATGGCCGAAAGTCAGCATATTGAGCCGACCTGGGTTGGACGCTGGAAGCGCGAACGCGATCGCATTCGTGACTGGATTGAAACGCATTGCTGGTCGGAGCAAAAACAGGCATATGTGTTTTACGTCGGCAGTGAACAGCTTGATGCCTCGCTGGCACTGACTCATCACTATGGCAAGACGGTGAATCCTGACCGCATGCTCGCCACTTATCAGGCGATCAGAAAAGAGCTGGGCAATGACAGCGCCATGCTTTATCGCTATAGCGGCGCTGAAAAAGAAGAAAGCACGTTTCTCGCTTGTTCATTCTGGCTGGTTGAAGCCTGGGCAGCCTTAGACGAAAACGATTTAGCGCAGCAATCAATGAACGAGATTCTGGAAACGTTTAACCAGCATGGCAACGTCGATATTTTTAATGAAATGTTTGATGTGCGAAGCAATAGCTGGCGCGGCAATATGCCGCAGGGTTTGAGCCATCTGGCGCTAATTTGTGCCGCACAAGAGATAAAGCAGGAAAAATAGAGCGGGCATTTTTCCTATTGTAAGGCTGCTAAAATCTTAAATGCCGCTTTGACGCGTTCTGGATTGGGATAATTTTTATTAGCCAGCATAACAATACCGGTGTTCTGATCGGGGATAAAAGCAATATAAGCGCCGAATCCTCTGGTCGCACCGGTTTTATGTATCCAGGCTGCACGAACCGGCGGGCGCACGGGGAGTAACCTTTCTGTGGGTTGAGCCTTCAGCGCCACGCTGTTATCACTGGCATCGGCCACGGTTTGCGCTTTTACCGGCCAGTCATACATTTCCCACCCCAGCCCCTGATACATCGAACCGGTTTTAAAATAGCGTGACTGCGATGTGAGTATGGCATTTCTGAGCACAGTATTGCCGGAAGATAAGCCATTGGGATTCGCGTTCGCCTGCATGAAAGTTAGCATGTCGCGTGCGGTGGTTTTTACGCCATACGCTTCGGCATCCAGCATACCCGGCGAAACGCGGATCGGCTGTTTATCTTTGTATCCCCAGGCATAATCGAACATCATCGATTTTGGCACGGTGATAAAGGTGCGCGTCAGGCGCAAAGGCTGAAAGACATGCTTTTGCATCGCCGCTTCAAAACTGCCCTTCACCATCAGATGACCAAACAAACCTATGCTGGCATTAGAATACTGACGCGTGGTGCCAGGCGCTGCTTGCGGCTGCCATTGCTGGTAATAGTTGCGCAGTGAATCCTCATCGGTCACCGTATCGGGCAGTTGCAAGGGCAGATTCCCCGCCGTGTAGGTGGCAAGATGCAGCATGCTGATCGTTTGCCACTGCGGCCCTGAAAGCGCTGGCCAGTATTTTTTCACCGGATCGTTTAGCCGTAATTCTCCCTGCCTTACCAAAACACCCGCCAGCACGCCAGTGAAGTTTTTGCTGACCGATCCTAATTCAAAAATGGTGTTTTCAGTAACCACACGACGCGATTCCAGGCTGGCCACGCCAAAATTAACGAACTGCGTGCGGCCTTTATACAAAACCGCGACCGACATGCCGGGAATCGCCTGTTGTGCAAGCAGCGGTTCGAGGGTCTGTTTAACCACAGCAGTAACCTGCTGTGAGGTTAGCATCGGTGATGCGGCCAACCAACTGGGCGCAAGAGAAAAAAATAAGATCAGAGGGAGCAGCTTTTGCATTATCGACGCGTTGTTTCTTCACGGAACCAGATTATTTACATTGAGAGGCATATGATTGCACGCATATCTGCGCCTGTGAACTACAGGAACCATTATCCCTGTTTTTACATTGCGAACGTTCAACATAACAATTCGTCTGGCAAGCAGAAACATCACATTTGGCGGCAATGGGCGTTAACTGCGCAATGGGCGCACGAGAAGGAAGATAGCGGGTCGTTTGAGCGAAGGTGCTGCCGACCAAAAGACTGGACAACAGCACGCTGAGGCTGAGGATAAGTTTCATGATCGATCTCCAGAGGGACGCTGTAATCAGTATGGCCAATGCGGTACGTCACGTCTGAAAAATCTTTCTAATTTGCGGTCTGCGGCGGATGTAACCTGAATGCCGTTACGCCACGCTGATAAATATCGTTGAGCTGCTGAATGTAGCGCGACGGACAGTGCTGCTCTTTGATACGCGTAATGGCGGCCTCGCCTTTTTGCTGCACGATACCGGGGTTTTCTATGATTTCCAGCAACACGAGTTTAAGCGCATTAACCAGCGCCTGTCGCAGCTGATCCCTCTCCGCTACGCTGCCTATGCTGTACTCCCGGTCATCGTTCAATGTGCCGCCGATGCACCAGCCCGCCTCGGGCGGATTGATTTCAGGCAATGCGCGTACGTTGCTGGTTATCACCGGGCAACCGTTGGACTGCATTTCTAATACCGAGAATCCATATGTCTCCTGCCAGGTTGGCAGCAAACCAAGGTCACTGTTGCGGAACAGTTCCATCAGGGCGGCATTATCCATTCGCGACTGATGTTTGAAACAGGAATAACGCTGAATGCGGTTTTCAATATCGCGATAGAACGCTTCATTGTCCTGATATTGACGATGAGCAATATTATGACGCTTGCTGAGTTCGCCAATTAACTGAACGTCCAGTTGCGATTCATCAATCTTTTTTTCCTCCAGCAGCTGCGAAATGGCCAGCACCACTTCGGCTCCCCCTTTGCGGTAAAACTCATTACCGGCAAATACCAGCCGTAGTTTTCCTAGCGGGCGCGGCAGTTTTTGCTGGCAAAAAAGCGGTTGTGGAGGATGAAGTACCACCGTTTTTTCCCGCATACGTTTGGCAATATCAGGCGTATGTTTAAACAACTTCATCTGAATGTTTAATGTTGCCTCTGAAATCGCAATTAAACCGAAGCAGTTATCTTTTAATACATGTGGGATCAGGCGGTGCAGCTCAGTATTCTCATGCTTAGCCACACCCGCGACAGGCAATACGCGCGGCAATTCAGTCTCGAAAGTGGCTAACCATTTATGTCGCGTGATCGCCACTTCGTTAAACAAATGTAAAATATCTGGTTTTTTTGTTGCTAAAAAAGGAATCGGAAGAAATACAAATACTTTATTTTTTTTAAGTACCCGTGTGCGAAAAGGGTTCATAAAATAATAGATATTGCGTTTCTTTAGATTGATATAGGTGTTTTCCGGGTTAACTAAGATATTACGTTGCTCCGGGTACTGGTTATTTGTTATGCCTATTTTCATAATTTACTTTCGATGTGAAATGTTATTCGGGTGATCTATAACATGAGGTTCGCAGGCGTGGGACTGAGGAATATCTTAAAAGATATAATAATCTCTACAGTTGATAAATATTAATGGATGAAACCTCAGCCATCTTTATCGTCTGGGTATTTTTTAACGTGATTTTTAATAAAGTGAACCTGAGCTTATCTGAGTCTGTTCGTATAAATTCGTGATTTGTCATGCTATTTTACCGGAAAAAAATCACTGGCTGTGAAGACGCCATCGGTATTATCAGGCGTCATGGTGAAACACCAGACGCGCACTATCTAAAATCAGTTGATAACTTTTAAACTGATTAGCAAAACTGTAAAAAAAAGGAAAATTTATACTGGCAATGCTTAACTAAAATGGAGTTATGCCCCCTGCTATCACCCACCTGAAACAAAAGATACAGGCTGCTTTTCAGCCAATCCATACGCACCATTATGGGGCGCAATTGCACCATCTAACAGTGCAAATCAAAAATCCCCTTCTGCCGTAACCATCGACATGAAGATGTTATTTGCTGATTCTTAAGTGATAAAATGCGTATTGCACACTCTTTTTCAGTTGGTACGAAAGTTGCAAAGATAACATCAAACTGAAGGAGACACTATGAAAGCAATTGTGATCGGCGGTGGTATTGGCGGCATGAGTACGGCGATTGCGCTGGAAAAGATGGGTTATGAAACAGCTGTTTTTGAAGCAGTTAAAGAAATTAAACCGGTGGGTGCCGCAATATCCATCTGGCCAAATGGCGTTAAATGCTTAAACGCATTAGGGATGAAAGCTTCCCTGCGCGCATTAGGCGGCAATATGACGTATATGGCATATAACGATTTCGCAACCGGTACAACCTTAACGCGTTTTAGCATGGCCCCGCTGGTGCAACAGGTTGGAGAATATCCGTACCCGGTTGCCAGGGCAGAATTGCAAGCCATGTTGATTGATACCTATGGCCGTTCGCGCGTTAACGTTGGCAAACGCGTTATTCAGGTAGAGCAAAACGAAAACGGCGTAATCTCCACGTTCGACGATAACAGCCAGGCCAGCGGTGATTTTTTGATTGCAGCCGACGGCACACATTCAGTGATTCGGCAATATGTATTAGGCGAAACCCTCGAACGCCGCTATGCCGGTTATGTGAACTGGAACGGCCTGGTTGAGACGGATGAAAGCATCGCTCCCGCTAATCAATGGACCACATTTGTAGGTGAAGGTAAGCGCGTCTCGTTAATGCCTGTTAGTGGTAATCTTTTTTACTTCTTTTTTGATGTGCCTTTGCCGAAAGGTCTGGCGGAAGATCGCAGCACGGTAAAAAAAGATCTGCGTGGCTATTTTAGCGGCTGGGCTGAACCGGTGCAGAAGCTGATCGCGGCTATCAATCCAGACACGACAAATCGGGTCGAGATCCATGATATTGAGCCCTTCAGTCGTTTTGTCAAAGGCCGAATCGCATTGCTTGGCGACGCCGCCCACAGTACCACGCCCGATATTGGCCAGGGTGGATGCGCAGCAATGGAAGATGCGATTGTGCTGGCATCAACGCTGGCGGCGCATTCGTTAGGTATTGAAGATGCGCTACTGCGTTACCAGGCGCGTCGCGTTGAACGCGTAAAAGATTTAGTACTGAAGGCGCGTAAGCGAAGCGATGTCACACACGCTAAAAATCCAGCGATTACCGCTGAATGGTATCGATCGCTTAAAACGGAAACCGGTGAGCATGTACTGGCGGGAATGTGTGAAACCATTGAAGGTGGTCCGCTCGGTTAATTCAGGAAGAAGGCAACAGGCGGTGGCAAACCAGCCCACCGCCCTGCTATTAACCGCTTATTCAGCTAAACCGCGATTCTTCAGCATCGGTCCAGTTTGCGGTTCTGCCCCCCGCCAGCTTGCATACAGCTTTTTCAAATCACTGCTGTTGCCGCGCGACAGGATTTTTTCACGGAAAATCTGGCCATTTTCGCGCGTTAATCCGCCGTTTTCGACAAACCACTGATAGCCGTCATCAGCCAGCATCTGCGTCCAGATATAGGCATAATAACCCGCCGCATAGCCGCCGCCCCAGATATGCTGAAAATAGCTGGAACGATAGCGTGGCGGAACGGCCGCTAATGCCAGATTATCGCTTTGCAGCGCCTGCTGTTCAAAGCTGTCCACTGAGGATACAGCCGTGCTGCTGTTCAGGCTGTGCCAGTGCAAATCCAGCAGCGCGGCTGCCAGCAATTCGCTCATGTCATAGCCTTTATTGAATTTTTCGGCGCGAATGATTTTCTCATGCAGTCCGGCGGGCATCGCTTCGCCCGTTTGATAATGACGTGCAAAATGGCGAAATACCTGCTTTTCGCTGGCCCAGTGCTCGTTGAGCTGCGATGGAAATTCGACAAAATCACGTGGCGTGGCGGTGCCAGATAAACTGGGATACCGCTGGCTGGCAAACAGCCCATGCAGAGTATGCCCAAATTCGTGGAACAGTGTGATGACATCATCCCAGCTTAATAATGCCGGTTCACCGGCTGGTGGTTTTGTGTAGTTGCACACGTTGTAAATCACCGGTTTGCTATTCAGCAGCGTGGACTGATTGACAAAATTGCTCATCCACGCGCCGCCGCCCTTGCTGTCACGCTTGAAAAAATCGGTGTAGAACAGCGCCATCGGCGTGTTATCCGCATCGAAAATCTCATATACCTGCACATCAGGATGATAAACCGGCAAATCATGGCGCTCAGTGAAGGTAACACCGAATAGCTGAGTCGCTGCCCAAAAAACACCGTTTTTCAGTACCGTGTTCAGCTCAAAGTAGGGTTTGATTTGGCTTTCATCCAGATCATATTGCGCATGGCGTACCTGCCCGGCGTAAAAGCGCCAGTCCCACGCGCTCAGGGTAAAACCACCGTGTTGCTGATCAATGGTTTGCTGAATCACTGAGGCTTCACGTTCGGCACGGGCGCGGGCGGCGGGAACAATGTTACGCATAAAAGCAAAAGCGGCATCCGGCGTTTTCGCCATTTGATCCTGTAATTGCCAGGCCGCAAAACTGGCGAAACCCAATAGTTTTGCCTGTTCGGCGCGCACTTGCGCCAGACGCAGCACTAACGCTCGCGTATCGTTATCATCGCCCTTTTCGCAGCGTGTCCAGGCCGCGTGGAACAGGGTCTGGCGGGTATCGCGATTGATCAAACTTTGTAAGGCAGGTTGCTGAGTCGTGTTTTGCAATACCAGCAGCCAGCTCTTTTCCAGACCACGCGCCTGCGCTGCCGCCTGTGCTACCGCAAGATCCGCCGCGCTCAAGCCAGCAAGCTGTTGTGCCTCTGCTATGACTAAACCGCCAGCTTTGGTTGCCGCCAGCAGTTTATTAGTGAATTTCGTGCTCAGCTGGGCCGCTTCCTGGTTCAGCGCTTTTAGCGCCTGCTTTTGCGCGTCTGGCAGATTAGCGCCTGCCAGTTGAAAATGTTGCCAGGTGACTTCAACTAAACGTTTGGATTCAGCGTCCAGTTTTGCTCGCTGTTGGTACACCGCATCCAGGCGGTCGAACAGCGAGCGATTGAGCGTAATTTCATCATCCAGCGCCGTAAGCTGCGGGCTAATCTCTTCATCAATCTGTTGCAGATAATCGCTGGTATGCGCAGACGTCATCGCACTAAACACTAAATTAACGCGATTTAATAACTGACCGCTGCGTTCCAGCGCTTCATAGGTATTAAGGAAAGTCGGCTCATCTTTATTACTGGCAATCGCCAGCACGTCCTGGCGCTTCTCTTCAATACCGGCCTGTAAAGCGGGCAAAAAATCCTGCTCCTGAATCTGATCAAAGGGCGGAGCCTGATACGGCAAGGGGCTGACACTGAAGAAAGGGTTCTGTCGGGTATTCATGATGATGACTCCTGGACGACCAACGCAAAAAACTCATCCTGGCAGGTTGCCTGCTGTTGAACAACTCAGACGAGCACCTGCTGCTGATAAATACTGATAATTTCGCCAGCAATCGCGACGGGAAGCTTGCCTTTTACATCGGGTAAACCAATCGGGCAACGCAGGCACGCCAGGCTATCGGCTGGAATGCCTTTGCCTTCCAGCCGATAGCGAAACCGCTGTGCTTTGGTTTGTGAGCCAATCACACCGGCATAACGGAAATCACCGCGCTTTAAAATCGCTTCGCTCAGCGCCAGATCAAGCGGATGATGATGGGTCATCACCACAAAATAGCTACCGGGTGCCGCTTGTGCCACGCAATCCAGCGGATCTTCTGGTTGAATTACCACCACCCCTGGCGGGACATGGGTAAACTGCCCGGCACGACTGTCGATCCAGCTGATGTGACAGGGTAACGTTGACAGCAGATTGACCAGCGCCAGACCAACGTGCCCTGCGCCATAAACCTGGATCATCGGCTGCGCCTGCAATAGCGGTTCAAACAGCAGGGTTGTCATACCGCCGCAGCATTGCCCGAGGCGTGCGCCAAGAGAAAAATTTTCGCTGTGCGGCGTTTGCTGGCCGCTCTGCAACATGTCGCGCGCCTGGGCGATGCATTGATATTCAAGATGGCCGCCGCCGATGGTCAGAAAAGTTTCATGGGGCGTCACTACCATTTTGCTGCCGCTATCGCGCGGCACCGAACCGCGCTCGCTTAGAACGGTAATTAATACGCAGCTTTGACGCTTTTCACGCAGCACGTGCAGCACGGTAATCCAGTCATGATAAATCATCACACGCTCCTGCCAGCCGCTGTGCGCCCCAAAATACCCGTTCAGGCGTGGCGGGCGCATCCAGCATCGGATGCTGGCGATAGCCATCAACGCTGGCAATGGCATCCTGTAATGCGCACCAGGCGGCAATACCGAGCATAAATGGCGGTTCGCCGACCGCTTTGGAATGGAACACGGTGTCCTGCGGATTCTGACGATTTTCTACCAGCGTGACGCGCATATCGGGCGGCACATCGCTGATCGCCGGAATTTTATAGCTGGCCGGGCCGTCAGTGAGCAGCCGCCCTTTGTCATTCCACACCAGCTCTTCGCAGGTCAGCCATCCCAGCCCCTGCACGAAACCGCCCTCCACCTGACCGGTATCAATCGCTGGATTAAGGGATGCGCCAACGTCATGCAGAATATCGGCTCGCAACAGGCGATATTCACCGGTCAGCGTATCAATCACCACCTCGCAGCAGGCGGCCCCGTAAGCAAAGTAGTAGAACGGCTTACCCCGGCCGGCCAGACGGTCATAATGAATACCCGGCACGCGATAATAGCCGTTTGCTGACAGCGGCACCTGATTAAACCATGCCAGCTGTGCCACTTCGGCAAAGGTGTAATATTTTTCACCCGCGTGAATGATGCCGTTGCGGAAACCTATTGCGCTGGCGCTGCAATTGTGGATTTTGCAGAGCATTTTCGTTAACCGATCTCGCAGAATCTCAGCCGCGTTCTGTGCCGCTTTACCGTTCAGATCGGTGTCGCTTGAAGCCGCAGTTGGTGAGGTATTAGGGACTTTGCCGGTATCAGTGGCGGTGATTTGGATCTTATCGACGTCAATTTGCAATACTTCGGCTACGATCTGCGCCACTTTGGTGTTCAGGCCCTGGCCCATCTCGGTGCCGCCGTGATTAAGCTGAACCGTGCCGTCGGTGTAAATCAAGATCAACGCGCCAGCCTGATTGAGAAAACTTGAGGTGAATGAGATACCAAATTTAACGGGTGTCAGCGCCAGCCCACGTTTCAGAAACGGGCTGTTGGCGTTGAAATGGGTTATCTCAGCGCGGCGTTCCTGATATGCGCTGCTGCGCTCCAGCTGTTCGGTCATCTCATCCAGCAGATTATCCTCAACCTGCTGATGATAATGGGTGATGTTACGTTCGGTTTTACCGTAGTAGTTGCGCTTGCGCAGCGTCAGAGGATCCAGGCCGCGTTCGCGGGCGATATGATCCATGATCTGTTCAATCGCCACCATGCCTTGTGGGCCGCCAAAGCCGCGATAAGCAGTGTTCGAGGCCGTATTGGTGCGGCAGCGATACCCGGTAATCAGCGCATCACCTAAGTAATACGCGTTATCAGCGTGGAACATAGCGCGATCAACGATCGATCCACTAAGATCGAGTGAATAACCGCAGTTTCCGGCCAGATCAATTTTTACGCCGCAAAGTCGTCCTTCATCATCGACGCCCACCTCGTAGCGGACAAAGAATGGATGACGCTTACCGGTAATGCGCATGTCGTCACGTCGTGCCAGACGCATTTTCACGGCGCGCCCGGTTTGCCGTGCCGCCACGGCGCATAAGCATGCGACACCAGCGGCCTGGGTTTCTTTGCCTCCAAATCCCCCGCCCATACGGCGCATATCAATGGTGACTTTATTCATGGTAATACCCATGACTTCAGCCACCAGCTTTTGTACTTCGGTTGGGTTTTGCGTGGAGGAAAAAACCTGCAGCGTGCTGTCCTCGCCAGGGATGACAAGCGCCGTCTGCGTTTCCAGATAGAAATGCTCCTGTCCCCCGATATGAAATTGCCCTTTAATGCGATGTGGCGCACGCGCTAACGCCGCATCAGCGTCTCCTCGCTGATGAACATGCGGCTCCTGGACAAAACTGCCTTGTGCCAGGGCCTGTTCGACATCTAACAACGGCTCCAGCACTTCATATTCGATGATAGCGGCTTCAGCGCCCAGGCGAGCAGCGTCGGCTGTTTCGGCGGCGACGGCAATGATGATTTGTCCAGCGTAATCAACTTTTTCGTGTGCCAGCAGCGGCTCGCCCGGTTCAAGTGGGCCAACATCGTTGACGCCCGGTACATCTTGCCAGGTTAATACGCTGACTACGCCGGGAATGGCGTAACAAGGCTGAATATCTAAACGCGTAATATGCGCATGGGCATGTTCGCTCAAACGTGGACACAGATGTAGCAGCCCCGGTAACTCAGACTTATCATCAATGTAAATTGCTTCGCCGGAAACGTGTTTTTCTGCGCTTTCATGCTTATTGGCCTAGTGGGAGCGAAGCTGCAAAATGCGACATCTGATTTTTAACTGGATCTGAGTAAAAATCACTCACCTGTGAGATATTTGTCGATGCAATTACCCATTGATGATTCAGGGAGTTGAAATGTTGTCACAGGAGCGGACTTTTGATGACTGGGACAAGTGGCGTTTGTTTACAGCCTCCCACTCACAGCTTCAGCCCCCCTTTGTTAAATTTATCCTGTTGATTTTCTTTTTGTATATTGCGATGTAGCCCGAAAAAATAAGGCGGTTTTATATAGAAATAAAAAACCCCGCCTCATTGGGTTACGTAATGAGGCGGGGCTAATGAGATGGTCATCCCCACCCTGTGAGCGGTGTTCAGACCGGAGACATGGTGTACACTTTTTAACATTGTTTACCCATCTGAATGACCTCTTTTTGAGGTCGATTACACCCACTTTATGACTGTACCACCACACTTCATAAACACCGTCAGCGCCACTTTCGTTTGTCCCCAATGGCGAAAAATCAGCCAAACGGTTCTGGGGGATGGATGGTTTTAATTACCTATATGTGAAATCGGATCCTCGACGGGCTGTTATAACCTTCAGTTCCCCGCCACATTGCATTGATAGTCCTGAATTTCGCCAGCCGAACCCAGATTCAGATCGGTCAACTTCAAACGGTTCGCCAACAGCAGCATCTCGCCCTGCGGACTGACAACCAACGCCAGACCATAATTGCTGATGCTGTCGCCCTGCTCAACCACATAGTTTTGCAGCAAGCGAAAAGGATCTTCTTTAGTCAAATCGGTATCCGACAATTTTCTGGCCAGATATTGATGGCCGACCAATTTCACCGCCAACGGACGCCACTATTGATCAATTTGGTGTGCCTGTTCACTCAGCACGTTATAGACATCCTGCCGCAAGCAGGCAACGTGAATATGCAGTTGATTTTGAGAGCGGCCATACTTCGAATTGACCGCCAGAGAAACCCATGCATCTTTTAACGGTTTACCCATTTCTGTGGAGATATGTGTGCGGTTATTCCAAGCTACAGCGAGATAAGGCGGAGCCTTTTCTGTTTGCAATGTGGGGCTCTCGATGCCGCTGACTTTTTCGGTCGGCATTACCAGATCGTGGTAAGGACCCTTGTTATCTTTAAAGAGCACATAACCATCGGTTAAATCGACCCTTAAGCACGGTGCCGGATTATTGTTCTGCTGCTGATTAGGTACGCACTGCTGGCTGACGATCTGCCATAGTGCATTCGGATTGCCACGCCCGAAGAACCACCACAGCACTGCAGCCAGCAGTAAAATAACAAGCAAAATAATTAATAGTCTGAAAATTCTTTTCATCACGACGCCTTGTTGTCTATTTGATACTGGAGTGCCCGTTTGTGGGAGGTACTGGCATCCCTGACACCATTGTTGTTGCTGCCGTTATTGATCAATTTTTTCTCTGGCGGAAGCAGGTATATAGATATCGCTCCCGTTCTGCCAGCGTCCGGAGAGACGACGCCTTGCGGAGACCATATCTGTGAATTCAGGTTATACCTTTTAAGCATAGCTCTGGGGTGTTGTACTTTTTCCAGAAGATAATAATCTAGAGGAAGTGACACAAGTGATATCCGGTAATCCGAAATGACATGTGCCACATTGGTATTTTTATTTTTTTCACCTGCAGGCAACGCCAGACAGGCTGGCGAGATTAACAGCATCGCCATATATAATGTTCTAATTTTAATCAGAAAACTCCTTTTAGACAGTAAAAAATCATTTAACACAGACACTAACTTTGATGCTCATTCGCCTTAATGCTAAATGTTAACCTCCGGCCTTATCCCGCAAACGACTAACAGTCTGCCGCGAGGTGCCAAATTCTCTGGCAATAGCGCTAATGCTTGCTCCAGCGTTAAGACGTTCCAGCACCACCTTTTGCTGTTCCTCATTGAGTGACGAAGGGCGACCGAAGCGTTTTCCCGAAGCCCTAGCTCGCGCAATACCCGAATGCGTGCGCTCAATCAGCAGGTCTTTCTCAAACTCAGCGACAGCCGAGATCACCTGCATGGTCATTTTCCCCGCCGGGCTGGTCAGATCCACGCCACCCAGGGCCAGGCAGTGAACCCTGATACCCGATGCCGCCAGTTGTTCCACCGTTTTCCTGACGTCCATAGCGTTTCGTCCAAGACGATCCAGTTTAGTGACAATCAGAACATCGCCATTTTCCATTCTGTCGAGCAGGCGGGTAAATCCCGGGCGCTCGCTGGCAGCAACGGAGCCACTGATGTGCTCCTCGAGCAGCCGCTGGGATTTGACGGCAAAACCGGCAGCCTCTATTTCCCTGCGCTGGTTTTCCGTGTTCTGCTCCAGTGTGGAAACACGGCAGTAGGCAAAAGCGCGTGACATAGTTAAAATCCCGTCCGAAAAGTATGTCCGAATCATAATGCATATCCGAAATTAATTTCACTTACTTTCGGACAGTATTGAGATCCAGTGTACGAAACCGAACGGTTCCGGACACTATCAGGCGGCCAGCGCCAGCCGCTGATCCATGTTCAGCTCGATACGACCATACGGATTAACATGGTGGTATATCAATGGCGTCAGACCACGCCAGTCTTCTTCTGTCATTCGCTGCTGCCAGAGCGGCTCTGCCAGCACATTCTGGATCAACAATGTATTGATATAGACCAGACTGATTTGCAACAGGTGCAGAGAGAGCATCGACAGCTCCTGATCCGCAGGCCGGTTGCTGGTGAATTCTCCGTGTTCGCCATAAAAAATAAATTTATTGGCACTGTTCCAGTTTTCAACGACGTTGAGACCCGCATTAATTTCGCAACGCAGTGACTCATCGTGCAAATAACGGCAGAGGAAGATAGTCTTAATCGCTTTGCCCAGCTCTGCGAGTGCCTTATAGGTAGGGTGCTGAATGTTATTGCGGGTGAATCGTCGTAATATGGCCTCGGGTTCTGCTGTTCCGGTTCTCAGTGCCGCAGTATATTTGATTATCTCGTCATACTGTTGTGCAATAAGCTCCCAGTCGATCCCCCGGGTTAAAACCGGCGTCAAATGCGGGTACAACGAGGCATCTTCCTTTTCACACACATACAGTTTCTGTCGGGCGATCGCTTTCAGGCGCGGCAACAGATCGAACCCCAGCACATCACTGAACGCAAAAGCCACCTCACTTTGCCCGTGGCTGTCCACATACTGGTGGTTGATTTCCATGTCGGTACAGTGCTGCAGAACACCTTCCATCATCGCGGCCAACTCCGATGAGGAACAGCGGCGCAATTGTGAATAAATACACGTGGAGTGCGTATCCACATGCCAGTAAATCATCACGCCACGCCCGCCATAACGGGCATGCCATTCTGTCATCAGATTCTGATCATACGCACCAAACTTTCGGGAGTCGGCAGCACAGGATGTCGTCGCATTTCCCCAGATAGCGGGCTGACGAATACGGAAAATACCGTTCACAATATGTGAAATCGTTGAGCGTAAAGCATCTTTCTGAATAAACCGTCGTTTAACGTAGCGCAATTCATCATAGTTAACGCGGGGTTGCTGGCTGGCGATACGCTTCAGGCCTACATTGGTACCGAGGCCAAACAGACATAACAACAGGCGGCGTTGTAATACCCCGGGCTCAAGTACTTCCCGACTGGCAGATGTGCGAAATAACGACGAGAAATGTTCCCGTAAATCCACCTCCTTGAGTATGTCTATCAACTCCAGGTCGGCCCAGCGCTGGCCTATTTCCTGCTTCAGCGCTGCTGTGTTGGGTGGCTCCGCTTGTTTATCCAGCGGCGTCAGGTGGATACGATTTTTCCCCTGTTCCCTGATACGAAGTTTGGGATTATCCGGCAGTCCATTATTCAGCGTACCGAGCCAATAATGCATCCTGTCCTGGATTTGGTTAATAAAGGTTGTCGCATCAGTGGGTGCCTGCAACAGGGAATAATAATATGCGCGATTGGTGGCAAAATCGGCAGGGAGATCTTCTGCCGGATCACGATAACGATCAGCGCCGGTGACCCAGATTTCTTTGTTGCGCAGACTCTTGCGTAAGGCCCGTAACACACAGATTTCATAGTTGATACGATTAATACGCTCTTCACCGGACGGGCTCTGTACGATGACAACATCCCGCCATTTTTTCTGAATAATACCGTCAACAGGCACATCACCCACCGCATAGAAATGCTGATTGCTGGTCCTGTTTTCCTTAATAATCTGGATGGCATCAATCACAGGGCGATACAGAGCGTTGCCGGACTGAAACTCAAGCCGGTCCAGTACCGGCATCAACATCCGACGATAATGGCTACCGTAAGAAGAACGCATGGATTCATGTACTTCCTGTTCGGTATTTACCCCAAGTGTTTTGAATTCATCGACCAGATTTTGCAGCATTTTCTGTGAGACAACGGGATAGACAACGTCCTTTATGACGCCGTCCGGCTGATCAACAGTGGCCTCGGCCATGCGGAACAGCAGACGCGCCTTGCCCCTTACTTTTTTAAACGCCGCAAACTGCTTTTTATCGACCTTTTTTTCAGCCCGGGTGCCGAGGTTATGGATTAGCACCATCAACATCTCAATCAACGCATCGGTCAATTGCTGGCGGCGACGCCAGCAAAACATAGCGACCATGCTGTAACGGATCGCTGAAGGGTGGCGACGAAGATCCCTGATCGATTCACTGGCACACCGTTGTTGAAACTGCACGATGAATTTAGGGGATATTCCCTGAAAAATATTCGGCTGTAGCGCAACACTATCGAGACATTTTAGCTGGGCGATGACGGAAAGGACATTCTCCAGACTGGGCCTTCCCGGGTCAGCTTTGAGACCACTGAAGGTAACTTCGTTTATTCTGGCAGTGCCCGGTTCTTCGGCGGACAGTAAGTGATTGATGGCAACCTTACTGTCGAGTGAAAGTCGGGTAAATATGGTGTTTTGTTGTTTTATTTCAAACTGGTGTACGACTGAACGTATAATCCGATCCAGATGCTCGGCGGCGGGCCGTTCAATCTGCTGCTCCTGACACCAGTCAGTAACAAGTTCGCTGCCTTGTACAGCCTGCGGGTTTAACGGGAGGATAAATTCGGTTAACCAGGCGCTGAGCCTTGCTATATCAGCTTTATCTGGGAGCCTGACACCCAGATAGCGACGAATATTCTGGCGGTGCCGCTGAGCCTGCCGCCCCTGAAGCGGGTAGTTTTCAAGAGATACCGAAGTGCATCCGATCTGCCCGGCAATAGCATGCACAACACCTGAAGGGAAATCGTTTAATGATTCAGGGTAATGGCCCTGTACCTGTCGGAATTTTAGTTGAATGGCAAATCCCAGGCGCCCTGTATCGGTCATTCCTGGTAACAGGGAAAGTTCATCAGCAAGCAAACACCACTCGTCCCTGTTATCAAAAGTCTGCTCCGGTGACGACATCACAACTCCCTGGATCATCAGTGGTTAACCGCTATGGCAACCATTTCACAGGTGAGTAATTTTTACTCAGATCCAGTTCAAAAAAGTCAGATGTCGCATTTTGCAGCTTCGCTCCCACTAGGCCTTATTGCTGCGGCCCACGCCGCTTTGCAGTTCCGCTGCAAACTGCGCTTTGATCACCGCTTCCGAAAGTTCAGGACGATTATGAGACATAGCGGCTTACCTCTGTAATAGTCAAATCGCCGCTGGAACGATGGTAATAGCGGCGCAGCAAATTACGCGCAACCTGCAGGCGGTAATCGGCACTGGCCCGGAAATCGCTTAGCGGCTGAAAATCCAGCGCCAGCGCAGCGCAGGCTTGTGCAACCGTCACCGCATTCAGGGGTTGCCCCATTAATGTCTGTTCACAGGCACTGGCCCGCTTTGGCGTGGCTGCCATGCCGCCGAATGCGATACGCGCATCACTGACCACGCCGTGATGACACGTAATATTAAAGGCTGCAAAAACAGCAGATATGTCATCATCCAGCCGTTTGGAAACTTTCCAGGCCACAAAATCCGGTGACGCCGTCACTTTTGGCACTTTAATAGCACGGATAAATTCGCCTTCCTGCAAGACCGTTTGGCGATAACCGGTAAAAAATTCATCGAGCGCGACGTTCCGCTGCCGATCGCCCCGCTGCAATTGCAGCGAAGCATTGAGCGCTAAAAGCATGGGAGACGCATCACCAATTGGCGATGCATTGGCAATATTGCCGCCGAGCGTTCCCTGATGGCGAATTTGCAGCGAAGCGAAACGTTGCAGCATTTCACTCACGCCCGGAATGCGTGCAGCCAAAAACTCACTGACCTGGTTAAGGGAAGCCCCCGCCCCCAGTATGTAATGCTCGTCAGCTTCGCTGCACACCTTCAGCGCCTCAATGTGTTCGAGCGTAATGAGGATCGGCAGCGGTTTGTACTGCTGCGTAATATGCAAACTGAGATCGGTGCCGCCGGCCACCAGCCTGGCATTAGGGTGCTCAAGATAGATTTGAGCCAGCTGCTCTGGTGTTTTAGGCAGGAAACAGCGATGGCCGTTGCCGCTCAGCGCTTGCATCTCAGGCTGGATGAGCGCTTCAAGGCGTTGCACGACATTCGCAGCCGTTTGGTCGAATTTGTCGTGACATGGCTGAGAACAGACCTGCCTGGCCGCATCCATGATGGCGCGATAACCGATGCAGCGGCACAGGTTTCCCGCCAGTGCGATTTCTGCCTGATGACGGTCCCAGTCTTTTCTGTTTTTCTGCAGGCTAAACAGCGACATGACAAAACCCGGCGTACAGAAACCGCACTGAGAACCGTGGCATGCTACCATCGCCTGCTGAGCGGGATGCAGCTGGTTACCTTGCTTTAAATCTTCAACCGTAATCAGTTGTTTACCCTGCAATGTGCTAACCAGCGTCAGGCAACTGTTAACGGTTTCGTACTGCATTTTCCCCTCTACTGCTTTCCCCAGCGTCACACTACAGGCGCCACAATCCCCTGACGCACAACCTTCTTTGGTGCCGGTGCGTCGCAGACGGGTACGCAGATAATTCAATACGGTCAGATTCGGATCGATGTCATTTTCGGTAATCAGCGTATTATTGA
Organism: Mixta mediterraneensis; assembly: GCF_014946725.1. GTDB lineage: Bacteria > Pseudomonadota > Gammaproteobacteria > Enterobacterales > Enterobacteriaceae > Pantoea > Pantoea mediterraneensis. Next base: position 226,880 of record NZ_JACFXY010000002.1, on the reverse strand, counting down.
GAAGAAACTGGATCATACGGTACTCTCCCCGGCGTCGCGTTGCCAGGCGGGGCGTCCATGTAGCCAGGTTTGAACAATATTGCGATCGTCTCCCAGCGTCATTAAGACAAATAGTTTTTCCCAGATGTCTTTGCTGTTGCCGATGCGCAACTTTTGTAGTGCCGAAGCTGCGGGATCGATTACCACAAAATCAGCTTCTTTACCGGCGGCAAAATTACCAATCACCTGGTCAAGATCCAGCGCATGTGCGCCGCCCAGCGTCGCATGATAGAAGGCTTCGGCGGCGTTGAGTTTGTAACCCTGTAGCTGACCGACCTTGTAGGCTTCGCCCAGCGTCTGCAACAGATTAAAGGTGGTTCCCGCTCCGACGTCCGTACCGATACCGACCTTAACGCCCTGCTGCCAGCTACGTTTGATATTAAACAGACCACTGCCAAGAAACAGATTGGATGTGGGGCAAAACGCAATGGATGAATCGGTATCGTGCAGGCATTGCCATTCATCATCTTCAAGGTGAATACAGTGCGCGAATACGCTGCGGCGGCCGGTAAGCTGATAATAATGATAAACATCCAGGTAACCGTCCCGTTCCGGGAACAGCTCTTTTACCCAGGCGGTTTCCTGCGCACTTTCACTGAGATGGGTATGTACCCAGGTATCCGGAAACTCTTTTCGCAGCTGACACACTTTTTCCAGCAAGGCATGTGAAGACGTCGGCGCAAAACGTGGCGTCAATGCATAGCTCAGACGACCGCGCTGATGCCAGCGCTCAATCAGTGCACGCGTTTGCTGGTAACTTTCTTCCGGCGTTTCGAGCAAATAATCGGGCGCGTTGCGATCCATCATCACTTTGCCTGCAATAAGGCGCATGTTCAGCGCTTCGGCGGCACTGAACAGTGCCTCAATCGATTGAGGATGCACCGTACCAAACACCAGCGCGCTGGTGGTGCCGTTGGCGAGCAATTGACGCAGGAAAAACGCTGACATCTGCGCCGCATGCTGCGGGCAGTGATACTGCGCTTCGATCGGAAAAGTATATTGATTCAGCCATTCAAGAAGCTGTTCGCCAAATGCACCTATCATTTCGGTCTGCGGATAATGAATATGGCTGTCGATAAACCCCGGCAGGATAAGCTTGCCGCGCAGATCGACAATATCCATGCCGTTTAACTGCTCGCTAATGTTTTGCCACTCATGCAAACCGACCACGCGCCCTGCACGCAGCAGCAGTACACCATCGTCTATAAAGCGGGCCTGAGCCAGAATGTCGTCTGGCTGGTCGGCTAAAGCTGTAAAGTCAAAAAAACTGGCGCGAATCGCCGTGTCTGTCATTAAAGGCATGTGATTTCCTTTTTGAGAAAATACCGAGCTTTCTCATTAATTATGCAGATGATTGTCTTAAAGCTAATTTGCAAAAGCTATGCTGTCAATACCGATCGAATTCTGACCCACCCTGCCAAAGTAAAACTGACCCACCCCCTTTGAATCATTCGAGCGTTGTTGCTTTCGTTTTCTTCTGGAGTTGACCGCTTTTCAGCTTATCTTTCAGTCGATAGCTTTGGCCGCTGATTTGGGCGATATGCGCATGGTTAAGCAGCCGATCCAGCATCGCTGCCGTCAGTGTCTCGTCATCACCAAACGTTCCGGACCACTGCGTAAACGGCAGGTTGCTGGTCAGGATCACGCTGCCTGACTCATACCGTTTAGCGACTACCTGGAAGAACAGGTTCGCCTCCATTTTACCGAACGGCAGATATCCCACTTCGTCGATGATCAACAGCTTAGGTTTACCTACGACGCGGTTCAGGTAGCCCTTCAGGTCACCCTGACGATGTGACGCCATCAGTTGCAGCATCATGTCGGCGGCGGTAATGAACCGAATGCTTAACCCCGCCATCGCGGCCTTATAGCCAATGGCGGTCGCCAGGTGCGTTTTGCCGACGCCAGAAGGCCCGAGCAGGACAACGTTCTCCTGACGTTCGATAAATGTCAGACCCGCCAACTCCTGGATCTGACTTCGTGGAACGCCACTGGCATAGGCGTAATCGAACTGCTCCAGTGTTTTTATCACCGGCAGGCCTGATAACCGCAAAATGGTCTGGCGACGCCGTTCGTTCTGGCCATCATGCTGGAGCTGCAAAACGGCTTCCAGGAAGTCGGCATGCGTGCCGCTGTTGTCGATGGTCGCCTGTGCCACACCCGGCCACTCTGCCGGCAGGCGGTCGAGCTTGAGTTGCTCGCAGAGCGCGGCAATACGATCATGTTGAAGGTTCATGCTGGCACCTCGAGCAAGGCCTGGTACGTTGCCAGAGGATGTTGCAGGCTCTCGGTCGGCACCGGACGCTGGCTGAGCGCTGGGACAGGTGCAGGCAATGCCAACGTGACCTTCGGTAACGGCAATAGCGCAGCACGCTCGCGCGGCATGCGCTGCTCAGGCGGTACGCCTGTGGTGCCATGCACTCGTGTGTTCGCGACGGTGACCAGCCACTCGCCGATGCGTGTGTTGGCAGCAGGTACATCCAGTACCAGCCCGGCCTGCCGGAAGGTCGCGGTAAGAGGCACGATAAAGCTGTTCTTGAGGTAATGGTTAAACCGCTCAACCTTACCCTTGGTCTTGGCGCGATAGGGTCGGCAGACCTTGGGAGTAAAGGCATACTTCTCGGCGACGTGCATCAACTGCGGGTTCCAGCGATGCTTACCGGGGCCGTAGACATCGCGCTCAATGATGATGGCCTTGGCGTTGTCGAACAGCAGCTGATGCGGCGTCCCGCCGAAGAACCTGAGCGCAGACTCAATGCCGTCACACCAGGCAGCGGAGTCCTGGTTGCTGTAAAACTTGACGAAAGTCGCGCGGCTCCAGCCCAGCGTGGCGACAAAGGCCAGCAATGGGTTATGACCGAGTCTGATGATGGTGAAATCAACTTGCATCTGAAAGCCAGGCTCGGTCTCGAAGCGTGTTACCTCTTCAGTGACGGGCTGCTTAATGGGGTGCAGGAAAGCGGTCAGCATGCTGTAACCACCCTCGTAACCACGCTGACGGATCTCGCGCAGCAGCACACTGGCGGGGATCCAGAGGGGCCTGGCAGCGGCCACGCGCTCAAGGATATAGGTCTTGAACGGGTCAAGCTTGCAGGGTCTGGGTGCGCGAGGCTTGTAGCGCATATCCGCTACGGGCAGCGGGCTACGAATATATCTGCGAACGGTCTCACGAGAGCATGAAAGCTGGCGCGCGATGGCGCGTATCGACATGCCCTGACGGTGTAAAACACTAATCTCCACTCTGGTCTCCAATGTCATCATTGGCAGTGCCTTAAAACTGCCATTTTTACCCTAGGTGGGTCAGATTTACATCGGCAGGTGGGCCAGTTTTACATCGGTAGCGACAAGCTGCTGCACGTTCCAGCGGCAACAGAGCGCGTCCCTGACTGCTGGTGACCATGAACGCTACGCTGTCAGCTTCACTGCCCACAAAGTCTTTACACTCAAGGCGTAGCGTGTAGCCTGCTTCCTGAGCCAGCTTTGCACCGTAATAGCGGTGATGGCCATCGATGATCTTAATGCCCTTCTCAGTGACCTTAACAGCCAGCGGAGGCACGTGCTCACCAGCGATAAAGGCGTCGCGGAACTCTTCGACATGGGTCTGATCAATATCACGAATGTTGTAATTGGTTTCGACATAGAGCTCATTAACCCCCAGCAGATAGGTTTTTCGGGTGGTGATGTCGGTATCGCTGTTTTTCTTATCGTCGTAAATGCGCGCTAAAGTACTCATGCTGTGGTCAGCTCCCATGTCAGGACAAAAATCAGGGCGGCAATCATCACTACTGCAGTAGGAATGGCCCGGTAGAAAATCTCATTGCGTTGGTAGTAGCTCTTCAGGTGCGCTTTCATAACAAATGCCTGTGCACGCTGGCTGAAATGATGCGACCTGTGTCGAGTCCACCGTAGCTGCCACAGTTGAGTGAGCCTTTTACGACGCAGCGGTCGCAATTCTCTTTGGCTTCGTTGCGTGATGCGTCGAACTTTGCCACCAGCATGGCTTCACGCCATACCTGTGCTGCACGTAGCCAGAACCCTTTGGCCTCAAGTTCGCTGGCCTGCTTCGCCAGGCGGGCAAATTTCTCGCTCTCAACTGGCAGCGGGTCAGTGTTGATCGAGTAGCTCCAGTCGCTTGCCCGCTTCAGCAGGCCCTTTGTGAACAGCGGTTTGATAAAGCGCTTCACAGAAGTTTCATGCAGGCCAGTGCGCTTGCAGAGTTCGCGGACCTTCAGCAGACCATTGCGGGTAATCAGTTCAAGAATTTTTGATTCGTGGTTAACCATGATTCTTCCATCCCTTATTGAAGCCTTCAGGAACTGTTGAGTAATCCACTTTGGAATAATCTGAAGCGAAACTCATTGCATCGCGCTGCCACTTGCCGTTGATGCACTTCGGGCGACCAGCCTTGTCCCATTTCTGAGCTGAGCCCAGATAACCCGGAAACTTACCCTGACGAAAAATGGTTTCCGGTCGTACGTACTCACGCATTTTGGTGTCTTCACCCCACTTAGCGATTGAGTAATCGACAGTGAGGATTAGCTCATCAGCAGTGAAATCTTCAGACAGGCGACCGCGAATAGGCCCCAGCGATGATTTTGATTTCTGGAAGCGCAGACCAGAAGCACGCACCAGATGTTCCAGCACAATGAAAGCATCCTGATTTGCGTCAGGGGCATGGTCGGGTTGCCCCGCAACCTGACAAGAAGGGGTTGTTGTAATCTCTGTAGTAATCTCTGTAGTAATCTCTGTTGTATTCTCTGTAACATTGGGACAATTTGACCCTATGGATTGGGACAAGTTGGCCTTATCCATAGGGACAGATTGACCTTTTCGATTGGGACAAATTGTCTCTCTCGATAGGGACAAATTGTCCTTATCGGTCAGCAAAGGGTTTACGTAGTTAATTGCGTAATAATTAGTCTGGTCATGCTGTCTTTTCTTAAGTTGCTCAACATGAATCAGACCCATCTTTTTCAATGAAGAAACTGTTCTTTGTATCGTCTTCCCGGTCCACCATGGAAACTGCTCATTCCAAGCATTAATGCTGTTATAAACCCATCTCTTGCCGTCATACTCAATGCCAGCTGTAGTGTCTTCCAGCCAGTAGCATATCTGCTGAAGCACAATGGCTTCATTCAAACCGATACGTTGCGCCAGCTCCGGGCTAATCACTAATGGTTTAACTTTCAGAAGTAGGCTCATGATCTACAGTGACCTCCCTGAAATATTGCTTGAACCGTTCGAGAGAGCTGAAACACTCGCCATGTTCGTAATTGTCACGCAGGTAGATAACGCGGTTTGTTTCGGGCTCCCAGCGAACGACACGGATGATAACGCCGCGCTTGTCTTTAAACCTTCGGTTGAGCTCGCGCATTTCGTTAACCCCAGTTGACGGTGTGACTCACCCACAGCCCACTCAACAAAGCTGTGGTTCACCTCTTCGCTGCATCCGGGTACATTAAGCACATACCGCAGCGGCTCCTGATTGAAATGGCCACCAGCCGATGGCAGGCATCTAAATTGCGGAACAGGATGGAATCTGTTTAAATTGACCATGCGATTATTTCTCCACACCAAGTGATTTGGTCGCAACTGAACGCTCCGGGCTGCAACCTGGGGCGTTCGCCTTATCTGGCGGGCAAAACACGCGATACAGCAGCGTCAGATGCTCCTGCCACTTAGCCATTACCTGATAGCTGTTCTCCTCAATCTGCTCCCTTTCGGCCGCATCAATCACGCCATCCTCTGTGGCTTTACGCAGATAGGCTGAATGCTTGCCGATCCACTCAACCGACTCCATCAGGCGCTCGTTGATGTCGGCATTATCAACATCTTCGATCTCCACCATCGGGACGTTTACGCTGTTCGACTGATGCGACACTGCGTCGGCGATATATTTAGTTCCGCTGGCCTGTTGAAGAACGATCGCCCAGCCCATAGGGAATATCTGGTCGCCCTCAAGACGCAGGCGGTTAAAGAGCGCGTTCTCTGTTATGCCAAGCCATTCAGCTGCTTCCGCATAACCGCCAGGCATACTGGTGATGGTTTTACGGATCGCAGCAACAAGCCAGGCTGGTTGCTTTTCTATTTGCCAGTCAGGTTTACCCACGGCTAAGCCCTCTCTACTGTGGTTTCGCTACGGGTGGCGTAGCTGTTAAAGTCTCGGTGCTGGTCAGGTAGCGCTGGGGATAAAGAATTTCCAGCTCGCTGATCTCGCCTTTAAAGAACAAAGCTAGGCGCTCTGCTACATCCAGTGATGCCACCTGCAGACCGCGTTCAATACGGCTCAGGTTGCCTACATCCAGATGGATGGCGCCGGCTACTTCACTTAGTGTTCTTCCTTGCGACTTGCGCAAGTTTCGTAACGGTGAAGACATTTTTAACCCCCTTAGTTGCGTAATTCGCATATTATTTCATGCTAGCGGATTGCGCAAGTTAATTTGCGTTTCATGCAAACCAGCCATTAAATAGGCACATGAACATAGGAAATCGAATCAGAGAACTGCGGCTTGCGCGCGGGCTGACAATGAATGATCTGGCTGATGCAGTAGGCGTCGACCAAGCGAACATTTCACGCCTTGAGACAGGAAAGCAAAAATCCTTTACCGAGCAATCGCTTAAAAAAATAGCGAATGAGCTAAATGTGAGCCTCGGTGAATTATTTATTCCCTCCGATCCAAAAAATACTGTATATAATAACAGTAATGATATGGTTAAGGTTATACAAGGGGGGGATGTGTATCGTGTGGATTTGCTTGATGTAAATGTAAGTGCGGGCCCAGGAGCGTTTGTTGGTAGTGACATAATCGATGTCATTCGCTCTATTGAGTACAACACAGAGCACGCCAAGAACTTCTTCGGCGGTAGGCCTGCGACTACGGTCAAGATGGTTAATGTCCGCGGTGACAGTATGTCAGGCACTATCGAGCCAGGAGATTTGGTTTTCGTGGATGTTTCAGTGAATCAGTTTGATGGTGATGGTATTTATGTGTTTGGTTTCGATGGGAAAATTCACATAAAGCGCTTACAGATGGTTCCCGATAAAATCGTCGTCATTTCTGACAATACCCGATATCGTGACTGGTTCATTGATGAATCGAATGAGCACCGCTTTTATATTTTCGGCAAGGTCATGATTAGCCAGTCGCAATCCTTCAAACGACACGGCTAAGCCCTCCTTACAAGCCCAATAAGCCCGGTTCTGCCGGGCTTTTTTGCGTCTTTAACATTTATAATTTGCATATAACGCATTTTACCACTTGCGTTATATGCATATCCGCATTATTGTTTCCCTCATCAGCGGTTACTTACGGATTTTGAGATGAGAATGGTCAAAAACATGAGCAACACCAAGTTTTGGGACCAGATTACCTTTCTGTACCTGTTCCCAGATGCCGATCTGATTTGTGATGGTGATGCGGGGATCGTGTTGTTGGAGTGCTGTGTAGATAGTCTGGCAGCCAAGCCGGTATTTTAAGGATGACGCTGTGTTGTTTGGCGGTTTCTTCAGTAACCCATTCTGATTAAACCGCCCTCTTTTTTCACAACGAAAAGGGCGTTTGCAAAGCGGGTGTTTTCGAACGCTTTAGAGACGTGGAGTAAATGCCCTTCTCGTTGTGATGAATGACGGATGATGACCGTCAAACGGTTGAGATTGATAAGCAGGCGAGACGTTCTAGGCGAGCATAAGGAATGATTGAACGCGGATGGAACGGGCGGCTACGATGGAAAACACCGCGCCACTGAGCTGGGTAATAGTCACCAGCCATCACAACTAATCTTCTGTAAGCCAAAAGCGAGACAGAGCCGGATCGGTAACCGGCACCCAACGTCTCGTTGAGAGAATTTTCACAAGTTCTTTGAACGAGACTGGATGGTTTACTACTTCAAGACGGTCTCCATAAATGTCCACCAAGTAGCGGTACTGCTACCGATAATAGCGGCGCCAAGATGATGCAAACGGCAAAGGGCGTAAAAACTCGTTAGGTGCTGGCGTGGCATACGCGACAACCGCGATAGAGCAGAGACGGCTCGGAGAGACGAGCACACAACGGTGAGAGCGTTGAGCGGTGATTGGCAAAGAACATCGCGCGCCTGGTTAGCCAGCGCTCTCAACCGTTGTGGTGAATGCGGCTAGCGCACGCGGAGAACTGGCATCGTAACTATCGTGCGATGCTGAAAGTCTAAAGGTCACCGCTCTGGAGTTTGCCAGTTCGGCCAGAGCACCGGGAGGCACCCGGCACCGCAGCAACCTTTCAAATGTGTGGAGTAATCGGGCTGTGGGTTATTGCAGTAGCTCACCAGCCAACTTAAACGAATCCCAAAAGTTTTTTATTGCCGTCACTGGCAAGGGATTCATGCAACCAAAAATCGTGTGTGGAGACAGAAATGAGTAACGAAAAAAATATAGCTAACAGCCTGGCAACAGCAATTGCAGCGCACTGCTCAGAGTTTGAAAAGTCACCTGAGTTTGCTGACATGGTACGCAAGCACGTCACCAGCCTGTATGAAGAAGCCATTAAAGACACGTTCCGCTGGGGCGAGTTCCCGCGAGCTGTGAAGAAAGCGCTGGAAGAGGCGCTGCCAGCCAACATCTCCGAACTGGTCGATCTACCACGCTACAACTTGCTGATGGCGAAGGAACTGGCCGCGACCTGGGAAGGCAACGCCGTTTCTGATCGACTAGTCACCTCGATGCGCGAACACGTTTTGGAGTTTGTGAAATCCCATGAGGTGCCTCAGTACATCAAGGCATCTGACCTATGGGCTGCGTTCGTCAAAGACCACGAGGAAGAAGCGGCGCAGCAAGGCTGGGAAGCCCCATCAGTACTTATGGCTTACAGCGACTATGGCTCATTCATGGTCGGACTGGAAAAGGCACCAAGCAGCTATAGCATCCGATCCCGTAGTAAAGACCACGCGTTCCAGTTCGACAACAACCTGTATTTCACTAAACAAACGGCCTACGAAGAGCGAGAGACGGTTGACGTGTTGCACGATGGAAAGCCCGTTTGGCAGCTCTTCTCCGGCGCGCTTGAGGGCGATGCGCTGGGCAAGAAGGTACACCAGTTCCGTGGCGACTTCGAAAGGCTGGTAGCGGCGCTTTACTACGGAGACAGCCTGCTTGTGCTGGACGCTGATGATGCAGACGAAATTGGTTATCCAGGAGTCTACTGAGATGCAAAAGCCAAACGACCATATCACCGTAGGCATTATCACCCTGCCCTACAGCCATATCCTCAACGGCTGGGTAATGCCTGACGGATCGGTAATCAGTAATCCGATTAAGGCGCAGCGTGAAGCTGAGCGCCTTAATAAAACCATCAACATCACCATTCACTGAGGCCGAAAATATGAAAACCGAAGCAACCAGCAAAGAACTGGTCTCGTCAGGACATCAACTGGCAAAAACACTCCGCTCATCACATAACATGCTGGATGTTGCAAACCTTATTTCTGACCTATCAACGCGTCTGGACTGTGCGTTCGTGCGTGGTAATGAGTTACAGCAGAAGTTGGACGAGCTGGCGGAGGAGAATGCTGTACTGCTGAAGTTGCTGACGGATATCAGTGAAAATCACGTCGAATATTTTTCTGAAGGTGAAGGATATATGTTTGCAGGCGTTCCGCTGGATTATGTTTCTGAAATCAACATGTATGCGAGCCGAGATGTAAACGCCGAAAACCCATTCCCGGCCACCGACTCATATATCAACTCTGTGCGGGCTGAGGGTGTGGAAATGCTGTCCGGAAAACTCCAACAACTGATTGATGAAGGGACGTTCGATGCGCGGGAAATTGGTGTCGCTGCTGGAGCTGTTTACACCGGCGATCAAATCTCCGCCCAACTCCGCGCCGGTAAGGATTGTGAGTGATGAAAACCACCATTTGCATCGACCAGATGAAACTCGTTGCTGCCATTAGCTTTGAACTTTCGCGTCAGTTCCCCGGTGTAACGGTTAATCCTGAACAGTTCAACGCCATCATCTCGGCGGCCAATAGCGTCAAGGCGGCCTACGATGGCACGGAAGTAGAGCATGTCGAGGAGGATGAAGAAGATGCATGAGCGTCCAATCATCTTTAACGCCGACATGGTGCGCAATACCAACACCAAATCTCGAATCTACCCAAGACGAGGAGCCGACCAAAATTCGCCGGAGCATTTGGCGCGCCGCCTTACAAATGGATGCAGCATCAATGAACAAACTGGATGCTGGGAATGGCAGCGGCACACCAATAATGCCGGTTACGGAAAACTAACCATCAATGGGCGTGGAGTTTATGCCCATCGGTTGGCTTATCAACTGGTGAAGGGGGAATTGCCTGAAGGTTTAGACGCTATGCATTCCTGCGACAATCCAAAATGCATTAATCCAGAACATCTCGTCGCAGGAACTCGATCGCAGAACATGAAGGACTGTAGCGCAAGAGGTCGTGCAAAAATTCCCACCTCAATAAAGCGCGGGGAAAGTAACGGCGCTGCGAAATTGCGCGAGGTCGATGTTCGTTCTATCAAGCGGCTTTTGGAAAAGGGATGCACGCAGCGTGAAATAGCTGATCGCTTTGGAATATCGCAAAGCCAAGTTAGCCACATAAAGCTTGGGAGGGCTTGGAAATGAAAGAGCGGCCGATCATTTTTAACCCTGAAATGATTAAAGCCATCATTGATGGACGCAAAACTATGACGCGCCGGATTATGAAGGTGCAGCCAGACTCGCCTAACTTTGGCTTGCTACGCATCACTGATTCGACTAAGCGCGCTGATATAGGCAAATACCATTGGGCAGAATCAAACGCGACTGGCACGCATACGCGTTCAGCGCTGTTCACCTGCCCATTCGGTGCAGTAGGTGATCGCCTGTGGGTGCGTGAGACGTGGCAAGCAATACACGACTCGCTTGATGAGTTTGGCAATGTCGATGAACGCACCTGGATGCCATCAATCCCCAAATCATCAGACAGCTACTGGCATGCGGTCTATGCCGAAACATCTGGGCAATCAAACCGAGAAGATAGGGGATTCCCTTGGCGGCCATCCACCCACATGCCGCGCTGGGCTTCACGCATAACGCTGGAGATTACCGGCGTTCGTGTGGAGCGGTTGCAGGATATTAGCCAGGCGGATGCGATTGCAGAAGGTGCGCCGCCGAGCCATCCATCCATTGATGCTGTTTCGCGTGACTACGGCTTTCCTGACTTTTCACGTTCATGGTTCGGTCAGACGTGGTGGAGCATCTACGGAGAGGAAAGCTGGCAGGCCAACCCGTGGGTGTGGGTCATTGAGTTTAAGCGCGTGGAGGGCTGACCATGAGCAACGTTCTCGCGCTGAAATTCAGTAATGCAGAGCCGGATCAGTTGCTCGGAACTCTGTCAGTTGAAGAGGTGATGGAGGTTCTTAAAGAAAGGGTTCGCTCTGAGGTTGAGGAAGAGGTGCGCGGCGACTATCAAGGGCAAATAGCTGACCTTGAAAGCCAGCTCGATGAGGAAGGCGACTGGAGAAGCGAAGCTGAAAGTTGGGAATGCGACGCTATCGGGCTCTATCGGACTATCGAAGCTGCTATTGAACTTCCTTGGACCGAAGGGTTACCACTTCTGCGCCAGGCGATGGCTGACTACGGGAAGGATATTGACTGATGCCTATCCGCCGCCGAACGAAAAGCCGCGCAGCGTGCCAGACAGGCCGCTGCCGGTGGTAAAAAGCTGGAGCTGGCGCTGGATAGTCAGGAACTGGAGATGCTGGCGCATAACTGCGCCGCACGCCGCCCCGGTCGTGAACCGTATGAGCTGAACGAGTACATCACCATGCTTATCCGCAAAGATAACGCGGAGCTGCAGCAGCAGCTTGCAGAGCTGGCAAAGCGCCAGTGCGGGAAGTGTGGCGATCGCCTGCCGGTCAGCGCCTGCCCGTGCCAGGGTGATTCGCAGTGCTGGGCCACCAGCGGTTGGCTTGAGACAAAATTAAATATCACGCCGTGACGTGTCACGGTTGCTTAACCTGTTGCAGCAGGAGTGGAGAAATAGCATGGCCAATACAGACTTGATTTCAGAAAAAGAGGTTATGGATAAGCTAAAGGTTTCATCCAGAATGACCATCTGGACTTACACGCATAAGATGGGGTTCCCTAAACCAGTAAGAAGCCGTCCAAAGCTTTACTTACTGGCCGAGGTTGATAGCTGGATACTTAACGGCGGCGTTAACCAGAAATCAGCTTAATTTGCTCAAAAATCTTTTCTGCATAGAGCTCATATGCCGCCTTCTGTTCTGCTAACCAGTCGTGCTTGTTATAAACGGCAAGCACGCCCCCTAAATCATGTCCAAGCATCTTCTCGATTACGTGCGGCGCAACGCCTTCCTCAGAAAGCCTGGTCGCCAGAGTTCGCCTGAAGTCATGAGCCGTAAAATCACCGATACCCAACTGATCACGCAATAGCCTGACATATCTTGTTGCCGAGCCAATCGACAAGGGAACATCGCGATCGTAAGCGCCCGGAAAAAGAATATCCTTTCCTGATGCTTTTGCCTCCTCAAGCAGTGGCAGCGCATGCTTGAAAATAGGACGCCTGATAATTTTATCTGTTTTGCTCTTTGCGGCCGGCAGAGTCCAAATGTTTTCTTCGAAATCGAATTCTTGCTTGAGAGCTTCGCGCATCTCACTATTTCGAGCGCCATAAAGTATGAGCAACTTAACCAGGCGCTTAGAGGAGGCGGTCGCCATGGTTTTTTCATTTTCCAGCCAAATTTGGGCCAGCTGGCGATAGGTCAGGACTGTTTCCCCTACCCTTGGTTTTTTGCCAAAGTCTTTAGGGTCAAGGCGAAGCAGGGTTGAATTGTCTATATATTGCCTTCGTGTACACCAGTCTACGGCACCACGCAGATTAACCAGAAGCCTCCGGGCCTTAACAGGATTTTCCTGCTCTTTTTTGGTAAAGAAATCTACCCATGTACTGACGTTTATATCCTCAAGAGGAATACCCTCAAACACGCCTTCCATTTCGTTCAGAACTACGCGGTTGTAAACTTCTTGCGTGCTTTCCCGGAGCGATTGCTGCACATAATTTTTCCACCAGTAGTTTATGCAGTCTTGAAGTGTTGGGCGGAATTTAACCTGTGGCTTATGGTGCTTAGGGTCTTTCCCTGCTCCAAGCGACTCCTTGAATTCTCCTACTTTTATTCTGGCATCCCTCAGCGAAATTTCCGGATACCGACCGATCCCGAGGCGATGTTGCTTGCCGTTAAATCGGTATCGGTACTGAAAGCTGATAATACCCTTTGGCGTGATGCGGATTCCCAGGCCATCTGCGTCAGTTAACTCAGGCGGTCCGTCATAGGGCTTGCCGTGCAAGCCTCTTAGCTTTGTATCACTGATGGCCATCTATGTACTCAACTTATTTTATTGGTACTCATATTGTACTTGATCATCGTTGGACAAAGAAATACGCCAAAGGACACGAAAATAACAAAGAATACAGACGGTCCATATTATCCATTTTAATTTCAATGACTTAAATACATTAATAGCCATATGAATACATAAAAATACCCATGGATACATGCAAGACAGAGCCGGCAAAATTATGGATAGAACAGGCAAAACTATGCGCAAGATTTACAACTGTCGGTGCGTGGTTTTGGTTCGCGCTCCACCTATGGCGTGCGCGGTTTGCGTATTTATGTCGATGGCATTCCCGCTACCATGCCCGATGGACAGGGGCAAACCTCGAATATCGACATTGGCTCGATCGATCATGTCGAAGTGCTACGCGGGCCGTTTTCGGCGCTGTACGGCAACGCGTCAGGTGGGGTGATCAACGTCAATACCCAAACCGGTCAGCAGCCCACCACCGTTGAAGCCGGGACCTGGTACGGCAGCTACGGTAGCTGGCGCAACAGCGTTAAAGTTAGCGGTGCAACGGGCGACGGGACCCACGTTGGCGACGTCAATTACACCGTGTCGGCCTCCCGCTTTACCACGCATGGCTATCGCGATCACAGCGCCGCACAGAAGAATCTGGGTAACGCCAAACTGGGTGTGCGGCTGGATGACGTCAGCACGCTGACGCTGCTGTTTAACAGTGTCCATATTGATGCGCAGGATCCGGGCGGTTTAACAGCGGATCAGTGGCGCGCTAACCCGCGTCAGGTCGTGAGCAATGTGTCGCTCTATAACACGCGCAAAACCGTTGATCAGACCCAGGGCGGCCTGCACTATCAGCGTCAGATGGGCGAGAACGATGATCTCAGCGTGATGATGTATGCAGGCATACGTGAAACCACGCAGTACCAGTCAATTCCAGCCAGCGTACAAAGCAGTGCGTCACATCCTGGCGGAGTCATTTCGCTGACGCGTCATTATCAGGGTATTGATACGCGCTGGACGCACCGCGATGCGCTGTTCTCAATTCCGGTGACGCTGACCGGCGGCCTCGACTATGAAACCATGACCGAATACCGTAAAGGCTTTGAAAATTTCACCGTCAGCAACGGGGGGTATGATTACGGTACGAAGGGCAATTTGCGTCGCAATGAGCGCAATTTGATGTGGAATCTCGATCCGTATCTGCAAACCTCCTGGCAACTCACCAATAAGCTGTCGCTGGATGCGGTCGTGCGTTTCAGTACCGTCAATTTCGATTCTAACGATCATTACATTACCGCCGGCAATGGCGATGACAGCGGCGATACGCGCTACCATAAATGGCTGCCAGCGGCCTCACTGAAATATGCGTTCGACAATAGCTGGAATGCCTATCTTTCCGCCGGTCGCGGTTTTGAAACGCCAACCATCAATGAGCTATCTTATCGCTCAGATGATCAATCGGGTTTGAACCTGCGCCTGAAACCCGCCACCAGCGACACCATTGAGTTGGGCACCAAAAAACGCATTGGCAATGGTTTGATCACCGCGTCGGTTTTCCAGACCGATACGCAGGATGAAATCGTGGCTGATACCAGTAGCGGCGGACGCACCACGTATAAAAATGCCGGAGAGACGCGTCGTCGTGGGCTGGAGTTAGGGCTGGATCAGCAATTCGCTTACGACTGGCATTTAAAAATGGCTTATACGTTGCTTGATGCGCGCTATCGGACCAATGCTTGTGGCGATGACAGCTGTGATGGCAATCGCATTCCGGGCATCGCACGCAATATGGCGTATGCCGGGCTGGAGTATGCGCCGGAACAAGGCTTCTATGCAGGTGCCGAGATGCGTTATATGAGCAATATTGCCGCCGATGATGAGAATGATGTGAAGGCTCCGTCTTACACGCTCACCGCATTGAATAGCGGTTATAAATGGCTGGTGCAAAACTGGACGCTGGATTTGTTTGGCCGCGTCGATAACCTGTTTGACCGCGATTACGTCGGTTCGGTCATCGTGAACGAAAGCAACGGACGCTATTTTGAACCTGCGCCGGGCCGCAATTACAGCGTTGGCCTGAATGTAAGTTACGCGTTTCAGTAAACGTGTCTCGCGGTAAAGGCTGAGGCGAGGCGCGTTCCAGTACTGGCTGGTTACTTTGTTCACGTCCAGGGTATCAGCCCCCCTTCTGCGTAGCAGGTGACAAAAAGGACGTTTGGCTTGCGTGCTTTACCCGTCAGCATCGCGGTAGCAGGTTATTGTGTTACCTGCGTGCCCAATAAAACGCTCTGAAACAGAGACGTTTATTGCGGCTACCGCGCTTTTTTCTGTGTCTCAATCCGAACAACGCTTACATTACAGACCCTTTACCAGCGCTACGATCGCTTCGGTGCTACCCGTTTCACCCAGGCGGGGGAAAATCAGTTTTACGCTATTGTTATGCGTATCACTATTCAAATCGGTCATAGCGTCAGTCGCCAGCGTGACGTTGTAACCTAACTCATAAGCCTGACGCGCCGTGGATTCCACACCAATACTGGTTGCAATACCGCAAATCACCACTTGCGTAATGCCGCGCTTTTGTAGCTCGTCGTGCAACGGCGTGTTATTAAACGCACCCCAGCTATGTTTGGTAATCGTGATATCCTCTTGCTGTGGCGTCATTTCTGCTACCAGCGTTGCCCAGTCAGCAGGCAGTTCACCACTGTGACGCGCCTGTTCATTACGGCCTGGCGCCCCTCCCGCCACATTTACCAATACTACCGGTAAGCCTTTGGCATGAAACGCGTCTTTAAGCTGTGCGCACAACGTGATTACCGGTTGCGGTTTATGCACAACCGGTAATGCGACAATACCCTGCTGCAGATCGATAATAAGCAGCGCGGTGTTTGCATCAAGGGTGGTTACAGCCATGTTGAGTCCTCTCAGGATTAGTCGTCAGCGAGACGTTGTAGTAAAGGAATAGCGTTGAGCAATTGCTGTTGTTCATCGCAGGAAAATTGCGTGTCGATAGTTTGCACCAGCCAGTCATCACGACGTGCCCGATTGGCGCTAATTAAATCTAAACAGGCTTGCGTGGCCGTGTAGCGTGTCTTACGCCCGTCATGGGCGTCTGGTTTTCCCTGCACCATGCCGGCATCCTGCAAACGGGCGACGGTTGCGCCCATCGACTGCGTTCGAACGCCTTCTGATCGCGCCAGTTCGGTAATGGTCATCGCGCCGTCACGCACCAGATAGCCGAGTACTGAAACCTGCGACCAGGTCAGATCTCCCGACGGAGCGGATTCACGCAAACGACGACCCAGCCTGCCAATCACACTGCGTAATTCTGCTGCGGATGCGTTCAAATCGCTCATTAGCCTGCTCCTTACCACGAAGGCGTTACTCTACAAACAGGAAGGCAGACTGTGTAGTTTACCTTCGTATCAAATTGTAATGTCAGGTACGCGCCAGATAATGGATCAGGCTATGGAAACGCAAGGGCGTTTTTAACGGATTGTGGTAGCTGTGCGCGACGTCGGCGGCAAACTGTATGGCTTCGCCGACCTGCAGTCGCCGCCAGATCCCGTCCAGACTCAGTAATAACTCTCCCTCCAGCACAACCACTTGCTCTATAACGCCCGCTTCATGTGCTGATGAATCACTTTGCGCGCCGGGTGCTAATTCGACAGCTAAAAAATCGAAGCGCAGTTTCGCGTCATAGGGCAACAGTGGACGCACACTCATCTGCGCATTCGGTTGGTTAAATGCCACCGTTTCGCCAGGCTGCAACCTACCGTCATGGATAAAAAACGAGAAAGGAACATTAAAGCCAGTCGCGATTTTCCATAATGTCGCCACTGTTGGGCTGGATTCGCCGCGCTCGATTTGGCCCAGCATCGCTTTGCTTACGCCGGTACGTTGCGCGGCTAACGTCAGGCTCCAGCCGTTGGCCTGTCTGAGTTGCTTCAACGCTTCACTAAGATGGTGGTGCAGATATTCCATAGTTCCTCCTGCTTGCTGACTAGCAGTGTATCACTTGTGCGTTATAGCGCATCATGCGACCATGTGCGCTATAACGCACAACGGGATATTTAACATGCTCATCGCTATTCCTTGCCCTCGCTTTACCTTACCGATGCTGGTCTCCGGTTTTGTCGCTGTGCTGGTAGGTTACAGCAGCACCGGCGCGATTATTTATCAGGTCGCGCAAGCGGCGGGAGCCAGCCCCGTCCAGGGTGGTGGCTGGCTGTCGATGATCGGCATTGCGATGGGCATAGGATCGCTTGGGCTTTCCCTGTTCTACCGCATGCCCATTCTTGCCGCCTGGTCAACGCCCGGCGCTGCACTGCTCGCCACCAGCTTTCACAGCATTTCCATCAACGAAGCGGTGGGCGTTTTTGTTTTTACTAACGCGTTAATCGTGCTAAGCGGCATAACCGGTTTGTTCGCCAGGCTGATGAACTCTATTCCGTCCTCGTTAGCGGCGGCGATGCTGGCCGGTATTTTATTGCGTTTTGGTCTGCAAACGTTTGCCGATCTACAAAGCAATTTCACGCTGTGCGGCAGTATGTGTCTTGCCTGGCTGCTGGCCCGCCGCTGGCTGGCGCGCTATGCCATTCTGGTGACATTGATCGCCGGCGTGGCTGTCGCGATGGCCCAGGGTGCGATCCATTTTCCGCCGCATCCCGTTGGCTTTACTTTGCCGGACGCGGTAATGCCGCACTTTACCTTAACGACTTTGATCGGCATCGGCTTACCCTATTTTCTGGTGACGATGGCTTCGCAAAATGCGCCTGGCATCGCTACGTTGCAGGCGCATGGCTATGCACCGTCCGTGTCATCGTTGATGAGCTGGACCGGTTTGATCGCTTTGGTATTGTCGCCGTTTGGCGGTTTTTCTGTCTGCGTCGCCGCGATTACCGCAGCGATTTGCATGGGCGAAGATGTGGACCCCGATCCGCGCCGCCGCTGGGTAGCGTCTGCCATTGCGGGCGTGTTCTATCTTATCGCGGGCTTCTCCGGCGCACTGATTGGCGTATTGTTTAGCGCCCTGCCAGCGGTGTTGATTCAGGCACTGGCTGGTCTTGCGCTGCTGGCAACGCTCGGAGGCAGTCTGCAACGCGCCCTGGCGCATCCTGCTGAGCGTGACAGCGCACTTATCACCTTCCTGATCACCGCGTCGGGCGTAGCGCTGCTCGGCATCGGTTCTGCCTTCTGGGGATTAGTGGGAGGCCTGATCGTTCATCTGCTGCTGGTAAGAAAGTCAGCCTGACCGCTTTACGCGCTGCTGTTTTTACGGCAGCGCGCGAAAAACCCACCCATTTATCCCCTTTTTCCACCGTTTGACTGGCCCTTGTTCCACGTAAAATTACCGTAATAGCCGATAACTCACGATTTTCTGCCTCAGACAACGACCGATAAGGGCCCAACAGGTGGCAAAAACTTTTCTGCGTAGCGGTAATCTCGACGCGGTGCTGGCTTTAGGTGAAAACGGCCAACCGGTCTATGCCTCTGCCCTGCAAATTCGCGAAACCCTGCGGCTGCGCCGCCAAAACGCACTGGCAAACTGCCTTGCCATTCCACAGGCCAACGAGCGTGGTGACCGCCTTGACTGGTATTCGCCCTTTTCCGGCAAGGTAAAATCCTGGCTGGGTGCCAGTGAGCACGAACGTCGTCAGGCGCTGCAACAGCTTACCGTTTATCAACAGGATATGAACGATCTGAGCGCACGCGCGCGCGAAGCTGAGAATCCGGCGATGCGCTTGTTTGGTGCCTTGCTGAGCAAAACCGTGCAATTTCCTGATCAGCAATATGTTTACCTGGTGGATGGCAAACCGGTCATTACCTTTTGGGGCTTTGTCAACGCACAGGCACGTAGCCGCGAAGATGCCCTTTCCTGCCTGCGCGACAGCATTGAAGCGTCGTTACCAAAAATACGGGTTGAACCGTCGTCAGAACCGGTGATTAAGAGCGAACCTGTGCCCGTTGAACAGATTGCCGCCGAGCCGGTTATCGCTGAACCCGTTCGCGTTGAACAAGCCATCTCGCGTCGTTCAACCTTCCGTCCAGGGTACGTGATCCTACCCGTTGCAGTGGCTGCAGCTATTGTCACGGCTGTTTTACTGCATACCTCGCCCTCGCCTGCGCCCGTCACACCGGCTACGTCTGTGACACAATCGCCGATCAAATCTCCGCCGATCGTCGCTTCAGCAGAAAAACTGGCCGCTACGCTGCCACAAAAAACAGCAACAGTAGCCGCTGCTGTATCAGTTGCGCCGTCAGCTACCCTCGCTAGTGTGATTACGCCACCTGTCCCGACGGTATCTACCCAAAGCAGCGAACTGGTGATAAGCAGCGATGATGTACGAACCGGCGCGGTAAAAGTGGTTGATGGCAGCTGGCGCGTAGTTATGCAAAATTCCCTGCCGGGTGGCGCTTCCCCCGTGTTGCATTATGCCTTCAATAACGGTAAAGGCAGCGCCATCGTTACGTTAGGCAATAATGTGCGCTGTGAAGCGGACGAGGTCAGTGCCGCGATGGTCAGCAGCGGACAAATGGTGATCCGCAGCCGTTATACCGCTAAGTGCAGTGACGGCTCGCGCTATCGTATGCCGCGATTGATATGTAAACCCGGCCTGGAGGCAGCGGTATGCGAAGCCCGGTTCAGTGGTGACAAAGCCTTTCCAATGACGATTAAGCGTGAGAATAAATAACCATGCTGGCTCCCCTGATCGATGACAAACAAAAAATCACGCTGATTCAAGACAGCGGCGTACAGTTCCTTGACTTTGGTCTGCAATTTTCGGCAACCCAGGCGCGCCGCCAGTTTGTGCGCCAGACGGCAAACGGTCCACTGCTGCGCCTTAATCTGGACGGTAACAGCGGCAAATTCCGGCTCTATCCCAAAGACGGAGGCGCCCCGGAGGTCGTGCGTCCTGAATCTGACATTGCGCTGGCCGATTCGCTGGCACTGCTGTCTGCCTGCTGGTTGCCGTTGCCAATACTGCGTTGTGCCAGCGGACGCCGCTTTATTGGCGGGCCAGAAAACTGGGCGCGCATGCGCCTGGTGGCGCTGGATACCCCTGACGCGGCAGGCAATACCCATCGCGTGAGCCTGGCGTTTGACACCCGCTGCGTGGCAGAGGAAGAAGGTGGCGAACAACTTGGCCTGTCCCCCGCTGACGCGCAAAACGGCGTAACCTTTGCGCTGGCGTGGCACAACTATGAGCTGGGTGAATTTCTCGATCATACCTGGGTTGATGGCTGGCTGCGTGAAGCGTTTACCGAGCGTGTTCAGGATCGCCGCGAACAGGCAATTAACCAGGCGCTGCGCGAATTTGAATATCAGGCGCACTATCTTAATCTGTTGGAAGTGCTCGGTGAGCAGCTGAATCTCACTGATATTCATATTCAGGCCACCACGCTGCAAACCCCGGCGGTGAATGTCGACATCATTCTCGACGTCGGTAATTCCCATACCTGTGGCATTCTGGTGGAAGATCACCCCGAAGAGACTAACGGCCTGAAACAGACCTATGAGCTGCAACTGCGCGATCTCACGCAGCCACATCGGGTCTATAACGAGCTATTCGACAGCCGCCTGGAGTTCGCCGAGGCGCGTTTCGGTAAAGCTAACTTTTCGCTGGAAAGCGGACGTGAATCGGCCTTTATGTGGCCCTCGTTGACCCGCGTTGGTCGTGAAGCCAGCCGCATGGCGCTGCAACGCGCCGGGCTGGAAGGCAGCACCGGATTATCCAGTCCGCGCCGTTACTTGTGGGATGAAGCGCGCTATCAGCCAGGCTGGCGCTTCAATCAGCAGAATGGTCAAGGCGAGCCGCTGGCCTGCGCTGCGCCTTTTACGCTGTTGCTTAATGATGAAGGCCAGCCGCTGCATACGCTGCCTGTTGATCAGCGCCTGCCGGTTTTTTCTGCTCATTACAGTCGCAGTTCTCTGATGACTTTTATGCTGTGTGAGCTGTTGGCACAGGCAATGATGCAAATGAACAGTGCCGCACAGCGGCAACGCATGCCGCAAAGCCACGCGCCGCGTCAACTGCGTCACGTCATTCTTACGCTGCCTTCGGCGATGCCAAAACCAGAACGTGAGATATTCCGTCGCCGGATGCAGGAAGCCATTGCGCTGGTGTGGAAGGCTGAAGGCTGGCATCCCGCCGACGAAGCCTTTTCGCCACAAAGCCTGGCGCAAAGCCGCAAACCTGTGCCAGATGTACAAATGGAGTGGGATGAAGCCACTTGTGGGCAAATGGTTTGGCTGTTTAACGAAACTCAGGTCAACTTCGCCGGTCGCGCCGGGGATTTTTTCAGCAGCATGGCGCGTCCGGACTGCCCGCGTGAAACCGATGAGCGGCCGGGCAAAAGCCTGCGCATCGCCTCCATCGACATTGGCGGCGGCACCACTGATTTAGCGATAACCCAATATCGTCTTGATGACGGCCAGGGCAATAATGTCAAAATCACCCCACGTCTGCTGTTCCGTGAAGGGTTTAAAGTGGCCGGCGACGACATTCTATTGGATGTGATCCAGCTATGGGTTTTACCTGCCTTACAGCAAAGCCTGCAAAAAGCTGGATTGACGCTGGCAGAGCCGCTGATAACGAAGTTATTTGGCCATGACAGTCGCATGGATGGACAAGCGACGCTGCGCCAGCAAGCCACGTTGCAGCTGTTCATTCCACTGGCACAGGCGGTTTTGGAACGCTACGAAAACTGGGACCCGCTGGGGAGCCACGCCGAGATTAACGCGTTGTTCGGTGAACTGGTGGGACAGCGGCCTGGCGATGCGGTACTGGCGTTTATAAATGGTGAGATTCAGCGTGAATTAGGCGGCAACAGCCGCTTCGATCTGCTCGATGTGCCGCTGGTGGTCAGCATGACGCAGCTACATGCAGAGTTCATGCAGCACCGCATGGCGATCATTCCCGCGCTGCGTTCAATGTGTGAAGTGGTTTCACTTTATCAGTGCGATGTGCTGCTGCTCACCGGACGTCCATCACGTTTCCCTGGCATTCAGGCACTGGTGCGTCACCTGCAACCGTTGCCGGGCAGCCGCATTTTGTCGCTGGAAGGCTATCATACCAGTGACTGGTATCCTTTTAACAAACATGGCCGCATTGACAACCCTAAATCCACCGCCGCCGTCGGCGCAATGCTCTGCCTGCTGGCACTGGATTTACGCCTCAGCAGCTTCTGGTTCCGCGCGGGTGACTTTGAGCCTTACTCAACGATTCGCTACCTTGGGATGCTCGACGAAAACCAGGCGCTGAGCGATGAAAATCTCTGTTACAGCGAGATTGACCTTGATGACAACAGTTTTGTGCTGGATCGCAAAAGCAGTTTCCGCATTCGCGGCAATGTCTGCCTTGGTTTCCGCCAACTGGACAATGACCGCTGGCCAGCATCGCCGCTGTATAGCCTGACGCTGAACGACGCCGCGCTTGCCCGTAAGGTTGCTGGTGAAAGCGTGTTGCGCGTGAAGCTTGCGGTCAAAGCAGGCGCGGATGCTCAAGGCCCGGAAAACCTGATATTGAGTGATGCGCAACTTGACGACGGCACACGCGTGCCGCTCGACCATTTGAGCCTGAAATTAAATACCCTCTCGGCCACTGGCAACGCCAATGCGCAATACTGGATTGATAGCGGGAGCGTATGTAAATCATGAAATCGGTAAAACCGCGCCAGCCACAAACGCTGGCAAAACGTCTTAGCCTGTTACAGGACGCGCTGAACGCCAGCCTTGACTGGATTGATAACAGCCGCCAGCATTCACCACGTCTGGCGCTGGAAGCTGAAACGCTGACGCTGCAACTACGCCAGGCGCGCGTGCAAACTGAAACGCTGGCCCAGCAAATAGCGCGACCGGTTACGCTGGCCCTGTTTGGGCAATCACAGGCAGGAAAAGCCTGGCTGCTACGTGAAATGGTTGCCGACGCGCAAGGCCAGTTAATGACTCGCCTGAACGATAAATCGCTGAACTATTTTCAGCATATCAATCCCGATAACCTCGATTTTGCCATTGCGACCCGTTTCAGCCACCAGCGTGAGCCGCTGTCTGGCGAATGGCCAGTGGAATTAGCTCTGCTGAGCGAAGCGGAAATTTTGCTTCTGGTCATCACCTGCGGCGGCGGTATTGCACAGCCGGATATTCCTCAGATCGACAGCGAACTACGCCGTTTGCAGCGTCATCGCCTGACCACGCCGCTGGCAGGATCAGAAACCGACGCGTTAGTCAGCGTATGGTCGTGGTGCCGTCGCCATCACTTATATGATGCATTGCTTGATCGCCATTTTTGGCCGCAGGCGATTGAACTGGCTCCCTGGCTCAGCGTTGACGATCGCGTGCAGCTATTTTCGCTGCTGTGGCCTGCCGAACCGGCATTAAATGAAGTGCTGCGCGACCTGCTGCATTTGCGTCATCAGCTGCGTAACAGCAACCGTGTGCTGGTGCCGCTGAGCGTATTGACCGATACCGCCTTTTTGCCTGCCGAACAGCTGATCGTACCGGCCAGCGAGCAAGACCAGCAACGGCTAATCGAAGTTTGTCCACTGAACGGAAATCGCATCGCCAAACCGCAAAGCGTGGCGCTGGGCCTGCTGGCGTTATTAACGCTGGAAGTGTCGATTCCGCTAAGTTCAACGCCGCGTACCGCGCTGTACGATGACGCCGACATGCTCGAACTGCCTGCGCCTGGTCTGCCAGCAGACCAGACAATTCGGGAAGAGCGTCTGCGCCTGCAACAGCAGGATCCGCTGCGAGCGCGGCTACTGGACCACAAACGCGCCCTGCTGCCCGGCTTTTATGCTGCACGTCAGGCTATCGATCTGTTACTGGTTTGCACCGCTGCCAGCCAGCGCCAGGATGCCAGCCTTGCCAGCCAGACGCTGCGTGAATGGCTGCGTTACCAGCCCGTGCATAAAAACGGTGAAAAGCCTCGGCTGATCTGGGCGATCACCCCTTACGATGCACGCCATCAGCAGATCAATGTAGATGAAGCGGTACAACGTCAGATTGGTCAGCCGGGACAGCACTGGGGTTCAATGCTGGCGCTGGATCGCGCAGGGGTTGATCGTATGGCCGCCTGGTTACAGGACGAGATGCAGCCGGAGGCGCGTCGCGATCGACTTGTCGCCCAACTGGCTCAGGTTCAGCATGCCGTAGTTGAGCGCCGCTTGCAGCCGTGGACGGAAGCCGAAGCCAGCCCGGAACAGGCGGCACGCAAACAGACTATCGCGGACACCCTGCTGAAGTGTCTGCAGCACCGCACCGGTTTGCACGGTGAACTGCTGGAACGTCTGCAACCCCCGCGTGAGACGTTACGTCAGCTCTGGCTGAATCAAACCGCCGTACCCGCCAGCAGCAGTCTCCCGGCGGCAGAAACGCAGTTTGGCATTGGGTTTGAGTTTGATCTGTTTAGCAGCACTGAAACAGCGCAAGCGCCGGTACAGCAAAGTCAATCGGGTCAGAGTGGTCAGCAATTTCCGCAGCAGGTATTCCGTTTATGGCTCGATCACTTACGTCAGCTGCCCGAAAACCGCAGCTTACTGGCGCTGCTGAATATCGATAAAGCTACAATGGAATGGTTGGTTGAAGAGTTGATCACCGCCAGTTTCCGCACCGATATGACGCAAAAATTGCAGCAGGCGCTGCATGAATCCGATTCGCATGCGGTGACGCATGGATCGCGCGCCGATCGGCAGGTAACGCGGGCAATGACGGTACTGGGCGATTTTGTCGCCTGGCTGGGTTTCTTGCAGCGCCCGGAGCCGGAGCGTCCACCAAGCCGCGTCAATCGCGGTCAACCTATTTTCTCGCGCCCCCCCGCGCCAAGCGTAAGCTTTGGTGCCGGGCAACGCCTGACCAGACTTGCTGCCGCGCCCGCTAATCATACGGCTTATTATATCTATGACTGGTTAGTCGGACTCAATACGGTGATTATCGAAAATAACGGCTACACCGGCGGCAGCGATTTACCCGCTGCTGCGCGTGAAGCGCTGATTGCTTTGCTGAAGCCGCTGCGCAGCTAATGTATTACCAGGCGCAGCTCTCCTTTTAGCGACTGCGCCGCTTCTTCTAACAGCGCCAATACCGGTACAAGCGCATCACGCTGCTTATCAATGTGGTGTAAGTGTATTTCCGCAGGCAGTGCCATTCCACCGGTCAGCCAGTCCCATAGCGCATCAAGGTTATTGCCAAACGGAAACGGGCAATGGCTTTGCTGTGCCAGCTGATGATAAAACGCATCGCGATCGGCTAACTGGCAAAAATCAAAGGTCAGAATCAGCATGCTTACGGCACCTGTTTAAAGCTGCGATAGTGATCGGTTGAGAGATAAACCAGGCCATCGGAAGAGTAGACCAGACGATCCGCTTCGCGATGACCGCAGCGATAATTTACGTCAGCCTCATACCACTGACGGTTTTTGCGTTGCGGCAGTCGCTTCTCGCGGTTTGAAAACCGATCGCCGCCTATGGCTTTACCCGGCAAGACTTGGCACAGATCCCCTTTAGCCGGGTTCCTGCCACGTTGCCGCGCTTCATTTTTAGTCAGGTAATAATCGGGCAATTGCTGATTTTGCAAAATATAACGGGCCACAAGGCGCGCATCGGTCAGCGAAGTAATGTCGCCAGCAGCAGGCGCCAGTGATGAGTTCAGATAAGGTTTAAGACCAGTCCAGCAGGCGGCAAGGACAAAAAAGAGTCCAATCCAGAGTTTTTTTGACATGATGACATCCGTGACGACAGGATGCTGATAATAACAGTTTTCATGCGCAGAAACAGCGCGGGCCAGTCAAGCTGGCCCCAGCGGCGTTAAGCAGCGTGTGAATGCGTGTTTGCGCTATGACGACGCCATGTCCCCGGCGCAACACCATATTGCCGTTTAAAGCTGCGGTTAAACGATTGCTGTGAATCGAAGCCTAACGAAATCGCCACGTTAAGGATCGGTTCATTGGTGCTGGTCAAACGATCAGCGGACTTTTTCAGCTTTTTCACGCGAATATATTCACCCAGCGGATAGCCGGTGTGTTCTTTGAACATCCGCTGCAAATGCCACTTCGAATAGCCTGCACGCTCAGAAACGGTATCCAGATCCAGACGTGCTTCGATGTTGTTATCAATCCAGTCGATTAGATCATGAATAAAGGCGTCGCTCATCATTCCAGTCTCTCCCGTCGCGGTGAAAAATAGTATCAGTATCAATTGCAGTTACACTTAAAGGGTGAGTGACTATGCCATTTAATGCAAGTTTTATTGGTACATTAAATGCCGCACAGCTTGTAGGGTTTTTATCGCCTGCTGACGAGTAAGGCAGGCAAAAAAGCTGTAACGCAGTGAAGTGCATAAACGGGAGAGCAATCTTCCGATTGCTCTCGATTCAGCGGGGATCAGAAATGAAAAAAAGCCACATCAGCGGCCTTTTTTGCAGCAATCATCCGCCTCGTCAAGTACAGGTACAGCGGTGCAATTGCTGGTGTCACGTTTTTTAAGCTCATTGAGCGCATCGGCGACAGTACGTTTAGCTAATACATTCAGCGAAGCCTGTTCAGCCTCATCTGCAATGGATTTAAAATACCAGCAGAGATTGGCGCTAACCAGACAACGCGGCGTAACATCAGGGCGGGAAGCCCAGATTTTTTTATCTTCGATGACGGAGATATAGATGTCACGAAGCGTGATTTCTGCGGCCGGACGGCCCAGATGAATCGATCCGGTGCGACCCAGCGTTGAGACAATAATGCCGTCGCGGGTTAAAGGGACCATCAATTTCCTGATAAAACTGGGATTCGCTTCAAGCCCATAAGCCAGAATCGCGCTGGTTGAGCGTTTTCCCGTTTGCTCCGCCATCGCTACG
The DNA here is from genome assembly GCF_014946725.1 of Mixta mediterraneensis. Classification (GTDB taxonomy): domain Bacteria; phylum Pseudomonadota; class Gammaproteobacteria; order Enterobacterales; family Enterobacteriaceae; genus Pantoea; species Pantoea mediterraneensis. The sequence goes on along the minus strand of NZ_JACFXY010000002.1, from coordinate 199,634 downwards.
CTCAGAACCATCTGCAAAGCTGTCGGGAAGCGGTAATCAAGCATTTATTTATCCTGAGTTGCGGTGCATCTTGTTGTTTTATCGCCGCTTAAGAGAACAATGAATAAGCAATAAATATAATAAACACTGTTGCTTTTTAGAAGCAAGGCGACAGTGACAAGGCACGTTTTCCCCAAAGCCTACGGCACGATAGCACAAGGTGCTTAGCCGACTAACCGCCAGATTATTCTGCTATTAGCTGAAAGCGGCCGAAGGCGTGGGAAGTTTTTGTTTTAAAATAATCACCAGCAGCACGTTAATAATTGCCAGCACGCAAAGCAACCCTAACGTAGCGGGTGCGCCCATAGTTTCAAACACATATCCACCCACCAGCGGCGTCAGTGCCTGTCCGATGAGGGCCGGACGCGCCATTCGTCCTACCACAATGGCATAGACCTCCGGTTTGACCATCGCCAGCGGTAAAGTTCCACGTACGATGGCACGTAAACCGTTTCCGGCTCCGTAAAGCACCATGCTGAGCAGCGCCAGCTGTGGGAAAAAAAACAGCAGTAACAAGCCCGTTGCCACCAGTCCAACGGAGAAAAAAGTGGTCCAGATGGGATGCCCTCGCTTAAAGGCAATATCAACCAGCCGTGAAGCGACCTGACAAGGACCCAGTATGGCGCTTAACGCCAGCGCTGAGGTTAAGCTATGGCCGCTGGCTTGCAACAGGCTAATGAGTTGCACCGAAATCGCCGTCATAATCACCGATGCCAGGGTAAAAATGGCGCACAACAGCCAAAACAGCATCGGTGCGATATCGGCATCATTCTGCAATAAGGATTGAGGTTTTATAGTGTGGATCGGTTTACTCTGCGGTAACGCATAGCAGTACGCCGGTAAAACGCAGAGTACAAGCATGGCTGCAAGCGCAAAGCAAGTGCCGCGCCAGCCCAGCCAGTGAATTAATAGCGCCGTGCCGGGCCAGACCAGGGGGGTACAGAACCCTGAAATCAGCGTAATACCCGTAATTGCTGAACGTGCCTGGCTGCCATAACGCGTGCCGAGCGTAGCAAAAAGCGCATCATATAACCCCATCGCCATGCCCGTTCCGATAATCATCCATGCGCCTAAAAATAATGCCAGCGTGTGGCTTAGTCCCATAAGCACCAGTCCCAGCGCCATCACTGCCCCGCTTGATGCCAGTAACAGGCGCCCACCGGTTTTGGCGATAATGCGCCCACTGAGCGGAGCCAGCAATCCAGACACTAAAATACCCGTCGATAACGCACCGTAAACCCATTGCTGCGACCAACCGGTTTCGGCAACGATGGGATCTGCCATCACCGCCATTAAATAGAACGATCCACCCCAGGAGAGAATTTGCACGAAACCCAGCGTGATAATAGCGGCAGCGCCAGGTTTGTTTTTTTGATTCACGTTTGTAATCCATTCGCTAACAAAGCATTTTTATAACACGTTATGAGACAAGGAAAAACGTTGCCAGTCGTGAGGCCGTCCTTTTGTTCTGCTTTGCAAAACCGCGGGCCTGATTTTGGTTGATCACTAAAAGTATGTTGTAACTATAACCACGCTTGCGCCTCTGTTTTTCTTCTGCCACATTATGGATGTTGTAATTAAGGAGAAAAATTATGTCGCGTTACGATTTAGTGGCTGATTTACACCAGTGCATAAACGATTTAGAACGGGCGCTCGCTTCCTTAAGGCAGATGACTGAATCCCAACCGCTGCTGATTGCGCGCGTGTTTAGCTTGCCGCCAGTTGAAAAAGGCCGCGAACATGACGCCATCACCCAGATAGCCGTTGAGCAACATCTCGGTGAAACGGCGCGTGAAATGGCGCTGAACCATTACTGCCGCCTGTTTATGCAGCATCAGTCTGAAAAGCTCAGCACCAAAGCGGCAGTACGTTTGCCTGGCGCGATTTGCATTGAATGTGACGATGCAAGGCAACAGCAAATCACGCTGCAAATCGATGAGATTAATCAATTAAAAGCCCAGCTGGAGAAACTAATCACCGTGGATTCGGGCTTACCCAGTGAAGCGCGCTTTGAATTTGTCCATCAGCACTTACGTGGCCTAATCACGCTAAACGCTTACCGTACCATTACTTTGCTACAGGCACCGGACAGCCTGCGTTTTGGCTGGGCTAACAAACACATCATCAAAAATGTGACGCGCGAAGAGATCATGGCAAAACTGGAGAAAAGCCTGAAGGCTGGACGCTCGCAAGCGCCCTGGTCACGTGAGCAGTGGGCGCAGAAAGTGCAGGAAGAGTTAGAAAGTGTGCGGGCACTGCCTGCATCGGCACGTTTGAAAATTAAGCGCCCCGTAAAAGTACAGCCGATTGCCCGCGTCTGGCGCGCCGATGAAAAAAAGCAAACGCAGCTTGCCTGCCCTTCGCCGATTTTGGTGTTATGTCGTGACCGTACCCAGGTTCCGCTGCTGGGCGAACTGCTTAATTATGACGCCGATAACATCACTTATCGCCATAAACCTGCCGCTGAACCGCTTTATCTGCTGATTCCGCGCCTGCATCTTTGGGTCGATTCGCCGGTGTAGCACAGTAAAAAGGCCAGCTAATATAAGCTGGCCTCGTTGTGACGAATGACTTATTGCTTCATGCTGCCGACCATCTCTTCAGGACGGACCCATTCGTCAAACTGCTCCTCGGTCAGATAACCCAGTTTCAGCGCCGAACCTTTTAGCGTCAGCCCCTCTTTATGGGCCTTTTTGGCAATTTCCGCCGCTTTGTCGTAACCGATATGGGTGTTCAAAGCCGTAACCAGCATCAGTGATTCATTCAGTAACTGCTCGATACGTTCGTGCACAGGTTCAATACCGACTGCACAATGGTGATTAAAGCTGTCCATGCCATCTGCCAGCAGGCGTATCGATTGCAGGAAGTTATGGATCACCATCGGACGGAACACATTTAGTTCAAAGTTACCTGAAGCTCCTCCCATATTAATCGCCACGTCGTTGCCCATCACCTGGCAGCACAACATGGTCATGGCTTCACACTGTGTTGGATTGACCTTGCCCGGCATGATGGAGCTACCCGGCTCGTTTTCCGGGATCGCAATTTCGCCGATGCCGCAACGCGGGCCTGAAGATAACCAGCGCACGTCGTTGGCGATTTTCATTAAGGATGCGGCCAGCCCCTTCAACGCACCGTGTGCATGGACTAAGGCATCACAGGTTGCCAGCGCTTCGAATTTATTTGGCGCGGTGACAAAGGGCTGTTGGGTTAATTCGGCCAGGGCTTTTGCTACGCGAACCGCATATTCAGGATGGGTATTTAAACCGGTGCCAACTGCGGTGCCGCCCAGCGCCAGCTCGGCTACGTGCGGAATACTGTGTTCGATGTGCTTAAGGTTGTGCTCCAGCATTGCCACCCAGCCGGAAATTTCCTGACCCAGCGTCAACGGCGTCGCGTCTTGTAGATGGGTTCGGCCGATTTTCACGATGTCTTTAAAGGCTTCTGACTTCTCGCTCAGGGTCTTCTTCAGGACATGAATCTGCGGTATCAGCTGTTCGCGCAGAGCAATAACCGCAGCCACGTGCATGGCGGTTGGGAATACATCATTCGAACTTTGGCTTTTATTTACATCATCGTTCGGATGCACTAAGCGCGACATGCCGCGTTCGCCGCCAAGAATTTCATTGGCGCGATTTGCCAGCACTTCATTCATGTTCATGTTGGTCTGCGTACCGGAACCGGTCTGCCAGATGGCCAACGGGAACTCTTCGCTGTGTTTATCAGCAAGGACTTCGTCCGCTGCGTTAACGATCGCGTCTGCCCGCTCGGCCGGGAGTAAACCTAAATCACGGTTAACGCTGGCAGCAGCGCGTTTAGTCAATGCCAGCGCATGTACCAGCGCTGTCGGCATTTTTTCAGTAGAAATACGAAAATGTTCCAGCGAGCGCTGTGTTTGCGCGCCCCATAACTTATCTGCCGGTACATCGATGGGCCCCATTGAATCTTTTTCAATGCGATTGGCTGCCATGACTACTTCTCCTTTAGCACAGGTTTTGGGATTGAAACGCCCGACGAATTCATCTGGGCGGGCGAGATTCTTACATACAATAATTTAACATTATGCAAGCCTGCCATCCTTATTGCACTTGATATGTATTTTCATTAATACTTTCTGCTTTAATAAGCACATTAACTTCCCGTGAATAAGGGCAAATAATGTATAAACTGAACAATTCGCTGCAAAATTATGCATGGGGCAGCAAAACGGCCTTAACGGAGCTGTATGGCATTGCCAACCCCAAAGGTTTACCGATGGCCGAGATGTGGATGGGCGCGCATCCTAAAAGTCCTTCAACCCTGGACGACCAGGGTAAAACCCGCTCTTTACGCGATATAATTGCGGCTAATCCTGCTTCCGTCCTTGGTGCCGCCGTTGCGCAACGCTTTGGTGAATTGCCTTTCTTATTCAAAGTATTGTGTGCAGATCAGCCGCTCTCTATTCAGGTTCATCCCAGCAAAAGCGCAGCCGAAGAGGGTTATTCACGGGAAAACGCCGCGTCAATTCCGCTCAACGCTGCCGAACGCAATTATAAAGATGCTAATCACAAGCCCGAGCTGGTGTATGCGTTAACCCCTTTTCAGGCGATGAACGGTTTTCGTACCTGTTCGGAGATCGTTTCCTTACTGGAGCCGGTTGCCGGGGCGCATCCGCAAATTGCCCACTTTCTGCAACATCCTGATCAGGATAATCTGGCGAAACTGTTCCTCACGCTGCTGTCGCTGAAAGATGAAGCCAAATCACTGGCGCTCGGCGTATTGAAATCGGCCCTGAACACGAATGAAGGTGAACCGTGGCAGACGGTCAAAAACATTGCAGCCAGTTATCCTGACGACAGCGGTTTGTTTTCCCCTTTGCTGCTTAACGTGATTACGTTGCAGCCAGGCGAAGCGATGTTCCTGTTTGCCGAAACGCCGCATGCCTACTTAAAAGGCGTAGCGCTGGAAGTGATGGCCAATTCGGATAACGTATTGCGTGCCGGTTTAACGCCTAAATACATCGATATTCCTGTACTGACGGCGAACGTTAAATTTGTCGAGAAACCGGCGGATCAGTTACTGACGCAGCCCGAACAACAGGGTAATGAGCTGCGCTTCCCCATTCCGGTTGATGATTTTGCTTTCGCTATTCATACCCTGAATGCTGAGCCGCAATCGGTGAGCCAGGAAAGCGCTGCCCTGCTGTTTTGCATTGAAGGCCAGGCGATTATTGCCAGAGGCTCACAGCAGTTAACGCTGCGTCCGGGTGAGTCATGCTTTGTTGCTGCGAATGAGGCCCCGATTACCGTCGCCGGAACGGGCCGTCTGGCACGCGTGTTCAACGACTTACCGTGATGCGGCTGACGTTCTCGCGCGTAACTGCTATTATTTCAATCTATTAGCTAAAAAACACCTGCGGGTGTTTTTTCTTCACTCGCCGGATACGATAAGCGGCGTAGGCGGACTCAAGGATAAGGACGACTCAGTAATGAAAAAGACTAACGTTGCCGTGGGTGTAATTGTAGCCTTGGGCGTAATCTGGACTGGCGCAGCCTGGTTCACCGGCAAGCAACTGGAAACGCACATGGATCAGCTGGTGCAAAACGCCAATACCCAGCTGAACGCTTACGCACCAAACAGCCGACTGAAGATTAGCTATCAGGATTATCAACGCGGCGTGTTTAGCAGCCAGACAAAACTGGTGATCCAGGCAACCTCGCAGACGGAAGATAATTCGCTGTTGAAGCCCGGCCAAAGTATCGTCTTTAATGAAAAGATCAGCCACGGCCCTTTTCCGTTTGCCCAGCTGAAGCATGGCAATCTGATCCCCAGCATGGCGTCAGTTCATACCGAACTGGCGAATACCAATGCGGTGAAGAAACTGTTTGAACTGACCAATAATCACTCGCTGATCAATGCTGAAACGCGCATTGGCTACAGCGGTGCAACCGATACCGCGCTGAAAGTTTTACCGATCGATTATCAAAATGTGCAAAGCGGAGAACGTGCGGCTACCAATGGCGGCGTGCTGAACGTCAGCATTGACAGCAAAGGCGATAGCGTGTCGCTGGACAGTGATATTGGCAGCGTGGCATTGACCAGCAAAAATGAAATGGGCCAGCCGGTCTTGTTCACGCTGAATAACTTAAACGTCAGCGGCAAAACTCATCTCAGCCCTGAAGGCGTGCGTATCGGTGATCAAGCGATTGACGTCGAAAAAGTCAACGCAAGCATCAATGGTCAGGACGCCCTGACCCTGCTGAAGCTGAAAGGCACCTCCTCCTTTGATAATCATTCCGGCAAAATTGGCGGCAATATCGATTATCACGTCGCTAGCGTTCAGTTGCAGCAACAGGATTTCGGCCAGGCGACATTAAAGATGAAGCTGTCACAGTTTGATGCGCAGGCGGTGAAAACCTTCTCCGATAATTACAACGCGCAGTTGCAGGACCTGCTAAATCAACAGGGGCTGGCGGACGATCCTATCCGCTACCAGGCTGGCGTTCATACTATTTTGCTGAACAACTTACCTACCTTGCTGAAAGGCTCGCCTTCCATCAGCATTGCGCCGCTGAGCTGGAAAAATGATAAAGGCGAAAGCACATTTAATCTGACCGCTAACTTTAACGATCCGGCTACCGTGAGCGGTGAACCACAAAGTCTGAGCACAATGATTGATCGGATTCTGAAAACGCTGGATGGCAAATTAATTATTAATATGCCGATGGCGACTGAAACGATGCGCCATGTTGGTTTGGCAGAAGGTTATCAGGCTGAAGATGCACAAAAACTGGCTGACCAGCAGGTTAAAGGCCTGGCGGCAATGGGCCAGATGTTCCGTCTGACCCAGCAGCAAGACGATAATATTGTTACCACGCTGCAATACGCCAGGGGCCAGGTGAACATGAATGGCAATAAGATGACGCTTGAGCAATTTATGTCACGCTATATGCTGGGTATGCCAACCAGTGATGGGATGCCGCAATAGCGTTTTCGGTTTACCTCCCGCTACAGGTAAACAGTGCCAAAAGCGAACAGTGCCGACCCCGCCATAGGTCGGCATTTTTATTCAATACGCTAAAGTGAAACGATAAAACATCGCAACCCCTGTTTAAGCGCCCGCGTTCGGGCAATGTTTTCTCCCCTGAGCGATCACGCCGGGCAAGGTGTCTGCCTTTTACAGCGCGATCTTGCAGCAAACTTTCTTAAAGGCGCGGTTAAGCCACCATTCAACCAGTCAGCGGCGAACGCTCACGCCTAAATATGACGTTGTCACTTAAAGCGACCATGTTTGATTTTATCGAAACAGTGACTCGCCACGGCAGCAGGTAAATGCAACTGGAAAATGGCATGTCGCGTCAACGCGCGGTTATCCGATCGTAAACCGGGTAAGCGTCCAGACAGAAGCGGCGCCTTTTTCCGCACAATTAAGCAGCATCTGAAACGGTTGTTGCGCAAACCACTGGCACAGTTGCGTACGTTGTTTTTATACTACTCTGCACTCCCCGCCAACGCATACCGACAACTAAGCGAGTGCACCATGATTGATTCAAAGATCCCCCTCACTGATATTCATCGTCATCTTGACGGCAACATTCGTGCACAAACTATTCTCGATTTAGGCCGCCAGTTTAATTTTACCCTGCCTGCTGACACCTTATATTTGCTGCGCCCACACGTACAGGTCACACAAAGCCAGCCGGACCTGGTCAGCTTTTTACAAAAACTGGACTGGGGCGTAAAAGTCTTAGGTGATCTGAATGCCTGCCGACGTGTCGCCATGGAAAATGTTGAAGATGCCGCGCGCGCCGGTATCCACTATGCTGAACTGCGTTTCTCTCCTGGCTACATGGCGATGCACCACAATCTGCCCATTGCCGGTGTCGTTGAGGCGGTCATTGATGGCATCAAAGCAGGCTGTCAGCAGTACGATATTGAGGTGCGTTTGATTGGCATTATGAGCCGCACCTTTGGTGAAGAAGCTTGCCTGAATGAACTTGATGGCTTGCTGGCGCATCGCGACCATATCACAGCGGTAGATTTAGCAGGCGACGAGGCTGGTTTTCCTGGCAGCGAATTTCTCAGCCACTTTAACCGGGCACGTGATGCGGGTTTCCGCGTCACGGTGCATGCCGGAGAAGCCGCTGGTCCGGAAAGTATCTGGCAAGCCATTCGCGAACTGGGCGCTGAGCGCATCGGCCATGGCGTCAAGGCGATGGAAGATCGCGCACTAATGGATTTCCTTGCCGGGCACCGCATTGGCATTGAATCCTGTCTGACCTCCAATATCCAGACCAGCACCGTGCCATCACTGGCGCAGCATCCACTGAAAACCTTCCTTGAGCATGGCATCCTGGCCACCATTAACACCGACGACCCGGCGGTTCAGGGCATTGAGCTGGGGTATGAATATGAGCATGCCGCGCCAGCTGCGGGGCTGAGTCAGGCGCAAATGCGTCAGGCTAACCATCGCCTTTTTGAGCGAGGATGAAAAAGCCGCGATCAGGGCAAAAGTACAGTAATGGCAGGTAAAAAAACGGGCCATTCAGGCCCGTTTGCTTAAGCTTGTTATTTCAGCGACATTGTCTGGCGCTTTTCAGCTGATTGCAGGCCGAGCTCGATCAGCTCCATTACCTGAATCGCCTCTTCCGCTGTCACCGGATTGCTGCCCCGTCCGTTAATCGCGTCACGTACTGCCGCGTAGTAAGCCGGATAATTGCCTGGCTGCGTCATCAGGGGTTTTTCCGTCATGCTGTCACCTTCAGCCAGCGTCAGCGTGCCGTCGCGCATGTCATATCCCCAGTCTTCTTTTGGCGGAAAATCGCCTGCTTTCAGCCGATCTTCCTGCGGATCAAGGCCGTATTTCACATAGCTACCTGCGGTGCCATGTACCACATAACGGGGAGATTCTGCGGCCGCCAGCATGCTGCCGTGCAGCACCACACGGCGCTGCGGGTAGGTCAGCGTGGCATGGAAGTAATCGGTAGTTTGCGCACCTGGGCGCATTTCAGCCAGATCCACATTGATAGCAACCGGCGAACCAAACAGCTGTAATGTTTGATCCAGTAAATGCGGGCCTAAATCGTACCAGATACCGCTGCCTGCGCCTTTCATTTCACGCCAGCGCTGACGAACCTCCAGGCGGAAACGGTCATAATGCGATTCCAGATAGCGTACTTCGCCCAGCGTGCCATCCGACAGCAGCTGTTTTAACGTCAGAAAATCGCTATCCCAGCGGCGATTATGGAATACAGAAAGCAGTAACCCTTTTGCTTTCGCCAGCGCATCCAGCTCGCGCGCTTGTGACAACGTCACGGTAAACGGCTTATCAACCACCACATGTTTACCGGCATTAAGCGCTGCCTTCGCCAACGGAAAATGGGTGTCATTAGGGGTGGGGATCACTATCAGTTGCAGCGTAGGATCGTCCAGTAGCGCCTGAGGATCAGTCGCAACCTGGACGGATGGCCAGTCGGCGTGAACTTTGCTGGCGTCACTGCTGGAAATCGCCGCCAGCTCGACGTCAGGGGTACCCGCAATCAGCGGTGCATGGAACGTTTTACTGGCAAAGCCATAACCTATCAGACCAACACGAAGTTTATCGCTCATCTTTATTCCTCTTGTTCGCTAATCCGATTGATTTAAGACCATTAACCCGGCCAGAACAAGGTGGAATTTCCCTAAAAATCAGGAGATAGCACGTCGTGTCGCTGGCCAGGCCGTTTGCGCCGCCAGACTGTCAGGTACATCCAGATTGCGTCGACGGAAATCACTGGGGCTGATGCCAACCCGTTTACGGAATACGCGTGAGAAATAGAGTTGATCGTCGTAACCCACTTCACGTCCGATGGTGGCAATCGGTTCCTGCGTGGTTTGCAGCAGCAGTTTGGCACGGATAACGCGTTGATCTTCACGCCAGCGCAGCAAATTGACACCCATTTGTTCGCGAAACAGATGCGCCAGGCGCGATGGCGACAGACAAACATGACGGGCCACATCCTCAATTTTCACTTCGCTGGCTAAATGGTTTGTGACGTACTGGCAAGCTTCAATCACCCGCGGATCACGCACCTGCTGGTGGCTACGCGGATCTTCTTCCACTGCCCGTAATAACAGGCGTTCAAGCAAATTCATCGCCAGCTCTTCGGCAAAGCGCCGCCCCGACGTGTGCGTTTGTTCAATGCTGGCAAACAGGCGATCAAATTCACCGCGTAACGATTCCGGTAGCTGCAGCCGCCCGACGCCCTCTTTCTCATCCTGCCATTGCAGCCAGTCATTCCAGTAAGCGCGCGGGCGAAAATAGACCCAGCGGTGAAACCATTGCGGGCTTTCCGGTGAACGGCCATAATAATGCGCCGTTTTTGGCTGAAACAACAGCATCTCACCCGGCTCACAATCGAACGCCCTTTCGCCATCAAATACCCGCCCTTTTCCTTTGATGGTCAGATTCAGAATGTAGCCTTTCATGCCGTGCGGACGATCGATAAAGAAATCCAGCGGGCCTTCAGCAGTAATGGGCGTTAACCCCGCCACCAGCCAGGCATTAAACGCGTAACCCGGCAACAGGGGATTGTGTTGTTCCGCAGCTAATTCACGGTGATACATAATATCCTCACTCTGTCGATGTTTGATCAAACGCGGACGCCGACGTCCGCGTGGTTACTGCGACTTAATCAGGCTTTATGCTTTTGTTTGTAGCGGTCAAAAATTACCGCTGCTAACAGTATCAAACCGCGCACGACATACTGTGAGAATGGCGAGATATTCAATAAATTCATCGCATTTTCAACGGTGCCGAGAATCAAAACGCCAGCAACGACATAGGAGATTTTGCCAATGCCGCCCTTTAATGACACGCCGCCTAATACGCAGGCGGAGATGACGACCAGCTCATAGCCCAGCGAGGTCATTGGCTGTCCACTGGTCATACGCGACGCCAGTATGATACCCGCCGCCGCCGAGACTAACCCGGACAGGATAAAGATGATAATGCGGGTACGCACCACCGGCACACCGGCTAATCGCGCAGCTTCTTCATTACCGCCAATCGCTAACGTGTTGCGGCCAAACGTGGTTTTATTCAGCAGGAAACCAAAAATCGCCATGGTGGCGATGGTGAGCCAGATCGGCGCCGGCACCCCCAGCCAGTTGGTGAAACCCAACGCAAAGAAACGTTCATCCTCAATGCCCACGGCTTTACCGTCGGAAAAGATATAGGCCAGGCCACGCACGATTTGCATGGTCGCCAGCGTGGTTATCAGCGCATTAATTTTCAGTCGGGCGATAACAAAGCCATTGATAAACCCGGTCAGCATGCCCAGCACCAGGCCTGCCGCCACGCCAATCCACAGGCTTTCGGTCATATTGATCACCACAGCGGTGACCACGCCCGCGCAGGCAATCACTGACGCGACCGACAGGTCAAAATCGCCTGACGCCAGGCAGAACAGCATGCCACAGGCCACCATGCCGGACATGGACATCGCCAGCCCAAGCCCTTTCATATTGATGAACGAACCAAAGTTCGGCACGAAAACTGCACAGGCAACAAACAGCAGCGCAAACACTACCAGCATGCCGAAATTGTCCCAGATGCGACCAAACTGCAGCCCACTGCGTGATGTTGGCGGCGGCGTATTGGATGTCGTGGATGAAGCCATGATTGATCTCCTGTCAGGCCACGGCGGCCGCTTGAGTAGTTTTTGGCATCGCCAGGCTCAGCGTTTGCTGCTCCGTGGCGTCGTCATGCAGTAATTCACCGGCAATCGCCCCTTCTCGCATCACCACGATACGATCGGCAAGGCCCATCACTTCCGGTAAATCACTGGAAGCAAACAGCACGGCAATGCCTCTGTTTGCCAGCTGATAAATCAGGTTATAGATTTCGTGCTTAGCCCCTATATCGATGCCACGCGTCGGCTCGTCGAGCAGGATCACTTTCATCTCTTCCGATAACCAGCGGCCTAAAATGGCCTTTTGCTGATTACCGCCGGAAAGGTTCATGATTAGCTGTTCGGCGCCGGGGGTTTTGATATTCAGGGAACGAATATGGCTGTCAGCATTTTTCGCTTCCCAGCCATTTTTGATCAGGCATCCCGCCGTCAGGTTATGGCGTCGCGCGCTAATATTGATATTGTCACGCACCGAGTGCACCGGAATAATGCCCTCCGCTTTACGATCTTCCGGGCACAGCATGATGCCTGCGCGAATGGCATCAATCGGTTCCCGTAGCGTTAACGGTTTGCCATCCAGCAAAACCTGACCAGCACGCAGTCGTGTCGCGCCAAACAGCCCTTTAAGTAGCTCGCTGCGCCCTGCGCCCACTAAGCCAAACAAGCCAACGATCTCACCCGCATGCACATTCAGGGAGATCGGGGTGCGCACCCCCTTCGCTTCAACGTTGTCCAGCGTCAGGCGCACCGCACCTTTGGCACGCGGTGTATAGCCGTAAATATCCCCCAGATTGCGCCCCACCATCGCCTGCACCAGGTCGTCATGCTCAGTGGTTGCCATATCGGTAAAGGTGCGGACGTAACGGCCATCTTTGAATACCGTGATGGCATCGCTCAGGGCGAAAATTTCTTCCATCCGGTGTGACACATACAGCACCACGCGGCCTTCCGCACGCAGCTGACGGATGACGCGAAACAGATTGTCGATTTCACGTGCCGACAGCGAACTCGTTGGCTCATCAAAGGCGATAATATGGGCATCGCGTGTCAGCGCCTTGGCAATTTCCACCATTTGCCATTGCCCAAGCGACAGATATTTCAGCGGCATATCAGGATCAATATCTATACCGAGCTTTTTAAGCTGCAAACTGGCTTCGTGCCGCAGCAGTTTGCGATTCACCAGGCCGCGCTTGTGCGGAATCTGACCGAGAAAGATGTTCTCCGCCACGCTCATTTCAGGGATCAGATGCAGTTCCTGATAGATAATTGCCACGCCTGCATCAAGCGCATCCGTGGTGTGCTGGAAGTTGACCGGTTGGCCGTTGATACGAATTCCTCCGCCGCTCGGCTGGTAGCTGCCGCTGAGGATCTTTAACAGCGTCGATTTGCCGGCGCCATTTTCCCCCATCAACGCATGCACCTGGCCGCTGTGACAGTCAAACGAGATGTCCTGCAACGCTTTTACGCCGGGAAACGTTTTACTGATGCCATGAAACGACAGAAAGGCTTTATCAGTGTTCATGGAAGCTCCTTATCCTTCCTGTTTCGGCCCGCCGATAGAGAGGCTGCGTGCGTTGACTTCAGTAACTGACTGAAGGACGTTGCTGCGATCACGCGTTCGCCACTTTCATGCGGTCCGAACTATTTTGGCTATACGTCATTAAAATGCCGTTGTCGCAATGAACATCGGCACGCTCTGCGGGTTTACATCAACCCTTTCTTCGCCAGCTCAGTTTTGAAGTTATCGCGGGTGATCAGCACGACGTCAGTGACTTCGGTGAATTTTGGCGGTTCTTCCCCTTTGCTTACCCAGTTGTAGAGCATCTGGCTGCTCTTATAACCGTGCACATCTGGGCTTGGCAGCAGCGAGCCGTAGAACCCGGTGGCTTTGTCTTTCGACAATTCGCTGATCGCATCCACGCCATTAATACCAATGCCAATCACATCAGCGGCTTTAAAGTTCTGACCTTCAGTCGCACGCACGCCACCCAACACGGTGTTGTCGTTCATGCCGATAACCAGCCAGTGCTTCACCTCGGGATGCTGTACCAGCAGCGAATTACCCGCATCAAACGCGCCTGGGATGTCGTTGGATTTAGTCGGCACCTGATAGATTTGACCTGCCGGGAAGCCCGCCGCTTTGAGCGCTGCCATGGAACCACTGGTGCGACGACGCGCCGTATCCAGCTCATTCGCGGTAATCGCCATAACGCCCGTGGTTTTCACGTCCCAGCCACGTTTTTGCATCTCCTTATACAACTCCTGGCCCTGACGCTCGCCGATTTTCGTGGCGGCCATCATCACTAATGGCACGGTTTCCATCGGCTTACCTTTAGCGGTAACGAACTGATCATCGACAGCAATGACCTTTAAGTCGTAACCGCGCGCCTTCGCCACAATGGCAGAGCCAAGTTTGGGATCGGGCGTACAGATAACGAAACCTTTCGCGCCGTTGGCCGCCAGGCTGTCGATAGCGTTAAGGGTTTTTTCACCATCGGGGACGGCAATTTTGATCACTTCAAAGCCCAGATCCTTGCCCGCTTTATCGGCGAACTTCCACTCGGTCTGAAACCAGGGTTCTTCCGGCTGCTTGACTAAAAAGCCGAGCTTCATGGTCTCGGCGATAGCGGATTGTGACATAACCGCTGCCAGCCCAATGGCTGCGAACGCTTTAGTGAATTTATGCATGATGCTCTCCGGCGCTAGTTGTTTTATCGCTGTTAATAACGAATCGGTGTAAACGTTACCAATCAAATTTCTTTTTTAGGGTCAGATGTAAATCAGTACGTTAGAAAGCACGATAAGCCATGCCTGTTCAAACGCTGCGCTAGTTTTAGCTGGAATGAAGAAGAAAAATGTAGAGCGGTATCACAACTCACAATCACGACAAATTGGTCCATATATTTAGCAAATTTAACCGAGTTGTAACTTTTGCAATGGATCACAAAATCACTGCTGACGGCATAAAAGTGCATATTCTCAGCCAGCGATGACTAACCCTTCACGCACGCCAATTCCAGGATAGGAGCACTCACACACAACAGGAGATACCCGATGCGCGCCATCACCCTCGGACTGGATTTTGGCAGTGATTCGGTACGTGCGCTGGCGGTGGATTGTCAGAGTGGCAAAGAGCTTGAAAGCGCGGTAGTGAGCTATTCGCGCTGGCAGCAAGGTCTTTACAGCGATCCGCATGCCAACCGCTTTCGTCACCATCCGCAGGATTATATTGACGCTATGGAACAAGCGATGCTTGGCGTGCTAAATGCGCTGAGTGAAGAACAACGCGCCGCCGTCGTCGGGATTGGTGTGGATACCACCGGCTCAACCCCTGCCCCTGTCGATCGTGACGGCAACGTTTTAGCGCTGCGCCCTGAATTTGCCGATAACCCCAACGCGATGTTTGTGCTGTGGAAAGATCACACGGCCATAGAAGAAGCCGAAGAGATCAACCAACTTTGTCGCAGCGGACGCTTCCCGGATTACAGCCGTTATATTGGCGGAATTTACTCCTCTGAATGGTTTTGGGCCAAGATCCTTCATATATCCCGTGAAGATGCGGCAGTACGCGACGCGGCTGTTTCCTGGGTCGAATTGTGCGACTGGGTGCCTGCGCTGCTCAGCGCGACCACCGCCCCGGCGCAACTGCGCCGGGGTCGCTGTGCCGCCGGTCATAAAGCGTTATGGCATAGCGACTGGAGTGGCTTACCAGACACAGATTTCCTTAATGCACTTGACCCGTTGCTGACGCAGCAGCTTGATTCGCCCCTATTTAAACAGACCTGGACGGCGGATATTCCGGTTGGCACGCTCAGTGCGGCGTGGGCACAGCGCCTGGGTTTAACGCAACGGGTGACGATTTCTGGCGGCGCGTTTGATTGCCATATGGGCGCAGTCGGCGGCGGTGCCAAACCCTATACCTTAGTGAAAGTCATCGGTACATCCACCTGTGACATCCTGATCGCAGACAGCGAAAAGGTAGGCGATCGCGCAATCAAAGGCATTTGTGGTCAGGTTGACGGCAGCGTGATGCCGGGCGCGATTGGCTGTGAAGCCGGGCAATCTGCCTTCGGCGATATTTACGCCTGGTTTAGTCGCCTGCTTGGCTGGCCGTTAAAGCTGGCAGCAGAACAGCATCCTGAACTGAAACCACAGCTGGCAGACTTGCAAAAAGGGCTGATTAAAAATCTGACCGACGCCTGGGCCACCGATCCGCACCTGGATCACCTGCCCGTGGTGCTGGACTGGTTCAACGGCCGCCGCACGCCTAACGCGAATCAGCGACTGAAAGGGGTGATCGCCGATCTTAATCTTGGCACCGACGCGCCCGCGCTGTTCGGTGGGCTGATCGCCGCCACCGCTTTTGGTGCGCGCGCCATTATGGAGTGTTTCGAGCAGCAGCAGATCCCGGTGGAAAACATCCTGACGCTTGGCGGCATTGCGCGTAAGTCCCCCGCTATCATGCAAGCCTGCTGCGATGTGATGAATCGCCCGTTAGACATCGTCGCCTCTGACGAATGCTGTGCGCTGGGCGCAGCGATTTTTGCCGCCGTCGCCGCCGGTGTTTATGCCAGCGTTCCCGAGGCTCAACGCGTGATGGCCAGCCCGATTGCCGTCACTTTGCAACCCGACCCGGTGCGTGTCGCACGCTATCAGCAACTCTATCAACGCTATCAACAATGGTGCGTGACGGCAGAACCGCATTACGCCCCACGTCCCGCTTCCGCTCAATAATGGAGACATTTTATGGAACAGTTCAACACACACAGCGTGTGGTTTGTGATTGGTACACAACACCTTTACGGAGCGGAAACGTTACGTCAGGTAGAACAGCATGCACAGCAAGTGGTCGAGGGCCTGAATCAGCATGCAGCGTTACCCCTGCGTCTGGAGCTCAGGCCGCTGGTGAAATCACCAGATGAAGCGCTGGCGCTGTGTCGCGACGCGAATCACGACCCCAAATGTGTCGGCATCATTACCTGGTTGCACACTTTTTCTCCCGCCAGGATGTGGATCGGTGGTCTGAGCGTGCTAAACAAACCGCTGTTGCAGTTCCATACGCAGTTCAACGCTGAGATCCCGTGGAACAGTATGGACATGGATTTTATGAACCTGAATCAGACCGCGCACGGCGGCCGCGAATTCGGTTTTATTGGTGCACGCATGGGGCTGCAACATAGCGTAGTAACCGGTCACTGGCAGGATCAACAGAGCCAGCAGCGCATCGGCAACTGGATGCGCGCCGCAATCGCGAAACAGGCCAGCCAGCAACTTAAAGTTGCGCGTTTTGGTGACAATATGCGTGAAGTTGCGGTTACCGAAGGGGATAAAGTCGCGGCACAAATCCAGTTTGGTTATTCAGTTAACGGCTGGGGCGTGGGCGATTTGGTTGAGGTGATCAACAGCGTCAGCGATGGCGACGTTAATGCACTGATTGATGAGTATGAAAGTCAGTATCGCTTTACTGACGTGGCGGCAGTAGGCGGCGAAAAACGGCAAAACGTGCTGGATGCCGCACGGATCGAGCTGGGCCTGAAACGCTTCCTTGAAGCCGAAGATTGCCACGCCTTTTCAACCAACTTCCAGACACTGCACGGCATGAAACAACTGCCGGGCCTGGCCGTTCAGCGTTTGATGGGGCAAGGTTATGGGTTTGCTGGCGAAGGCGACTGGAAAACCGCCGCGCTGCTGCGTATTTTCAAAGTGTTAGCGGGCGATCGCCCAGGCGGCACTTCCTTTATGGAGGATTACACCTATCATTTCTCGCCGGGCAACGATTTGGTGCTGGGTTCCCATATGCTGGAAGTCTGTCCTTCCATCGCCATTGAAGAAAAACCGCTGATTGACGTGCAGTTCCTCGGTATCGGCGATAAAGCCGATCCGGCGCGGATGATTTTCTCAACGCCCGCAGGCCGTGCGATTAACGCCAGCGTGATTGATATGGGCGATCGCTTCCGTTTGCTGGTGAACGTGGTGGATGCCATTGAACAGCCGCAGCCCTTGCCGAAATTACCGGTGGCACGTGCGCTGTGGCGTGCCCAGCCTTCGCTGGCGACCGCATCAGAAGCCTGGATTCTGGCTGGTGGCGCGCATCATACCGTGTTCAGTCAGGCGTTGAGCCTTGATGATATGTATCTGTACGGCGAAATGAACGACACTGAGGTGTTAGTCATTGATGAACATACGCAGCTACCCGCCTTTAAAGATGCGCTGCGCTGGAATGAAGCTTATTACCGGATAACACGTTGACTTATTGTGTAATGATGCACGGATTCGTCAGGTTTAAAAACGGTGCTGTCCCGTCATAAATGATGGGCAGTTTCGTAAAAACGCGGTGAATCCTGACAGGCATCTTTCCGGCCAGCGCACTGTTTTTCAGTAAAAAGATACAGTAAAAAGAGAGGCAGAGAGCAACCTTCTGCCGGGTCGCCAGGGGGAGCGTTTAGGCTCCCCCGCTTGTTAACAGCCGTCAGGCAAGTTTTTAACACGCCCTCAGATGCCATCCCTTCGGTTTACTCAGTGTTTCTTATCTGCAACCTTACCTGCTTTGCCATTTTGCGGGCTTCACGTACCGCTGCCGGGCAATATGAAGCCCAGCCTGCTGAAAGCAGGCTGGGGAGCAAAGGAGGCATGATTTCGTTGATCCGGCAATAGCCTGATAAGACTGAATGAAAAACGCGGCGCTAACGAGCCGCCAGAGATTTACGAACTTAAGCGCTTAACCGGCGCGTTCTGCTGACGATCCCACATCACCGTTAATAAGCGTTGCAGAGCAATAAAAGCAAACAGCAGAATGCCGATGGCGATTTTGGTCCACCACGAACTCAGTGTGCCGTCAAAGTTGATCCAGGTTTGAATTAATCCCTGAATCAATACGCCAAACAGTGTGCCTAATACGGTGCCAACGCCGCGGGACAGCAACGTTCCGCCAATGACAACCGACGCAATGGCGTCCAGCTCCACGCCCAGACCCGCCAGCGCGTAACCCGCCGAGGTATAAATTGAAAAGACTATCCCTGCCAGCGTCGCTAACATAGTGGAGAGCATATAGATTTTGATGGTGGTCGCACGGGTCGAAATCCCCATTAACTGAGCCGAGGTCAGGCTGCCGCCAATGGCATAAACCTGATTACCAAAACGTGTCCGGTGCGCGAGAATAATCCCACCGACAACCACAACCAGCATAATGACGGCCAGCAAACTCAGCCGCCCCCCGCCTGGCACCTTCCAGGCGAGACTGGAAAGCATGCTGTAAAACGGATGATCAATAGGAATAGAATTTTCCGATACCAGATAACTACAACCGCGCAGAAAAAACATACCCGCCAGGGTGATGATAAATGCCGGGATTTTCAGCACATCAATCAGCCAGCCCATCATCGCGCCGAACAGCGCACCCAGCGCCAGGATCAGCGCGAACGCCAGCAGAGGATTCACATGGAGATCGCCAATCACGCGCGCCAGAAACACGCCGGTAAACGCGATCACCGCGCCAACGGATAAATCGATGCCACCAGACAAAATCACAAACGTCATGCCGACAGCAATAATGCCGAGGAAAGCGTTGTCGGTCAGGATATTGCAAATCACTCGCGTTGAAGCGAAGCCGGGAAACTGGCTCAGGCAGAACAGGTAGCCAGCGATAAACACCAGCAAAGTGATCATCAAAGGAAGATGACGTTTAATCATGATGGACGCCTCCGCTTAAACATTGCAATAAAGCGCGGCGATTGCAGTAACAGCACGCACATCACCACCACGGCTTTCACGACCTGATTCAGTTCAGGTTGAAAGCCGGAGAGCAAAATACCGGTATTCATTGACTGAATGATCAACGCGCCAATCAGCGACAGCACTAAATTGAACCGTCCGCCCATCAACGAAGCGCCGCCAATAACCACCGCCAGAATTGCGTCCAGCTCCAGCCACAAACCGGCATTATTGGCATCGGCACCACGAATATCGGCCGCGACAATTAAACCGGCAACCGCAGCACAAATGCCGCTGACCATATAGGTAGTCATCACCACCAGCCAGCCCGTCACGCCCGCGTTTCGTGCGGCACGCAGGTTAATTCCTACCGCTTCGATAAACAGGCCGAGCGCAGTTTTGCGTGTCAGCAGCCATACCAGCAGCGCCACAACCACGGTAATCCATACCGGCACTGGCAACATCCACAACGAACCATTACCAAACCAGCCTAAGCTGTCGCTATTGAAAGTGACAATCTGGCCCTGGGTAATTAACTGCGCAATACCGCGCCCGGCAACCATCAAAATCAGGGTGGCAACAAAGGGTTGAATACGCAAGAGCGCCACCAGCACGCCATTCCATAATCCACATAACAAACCGGTGCCCAGCGTGGCGAGGATAATAAACAGCAAACTGTGACCGGCGACCGTTAAGGTCGCGGCTGTAGCCCCGGCAATCGCCATGACCGCGCCAACGGATAAATCAATACCGCCAGTGGCAATCACCAGTGTCATACCGGTCGCCAGCAACGCCACCGGCGCGGCGCGATTAAGAATATCAATCGGGCTACCAAACAGACGGCCATCCTGCAGGTGCACGGCAAAAAAGTTATTCGCGACCAGACTATCCACCAGCAGGACCAGAATGAGCGCAGCAATTTGTGGCATACCCGGCGGTAGCTTCAGCTTACGCCGGTTCGATTTTTCAGGTGTCATATGGGATTCAAGCATGTTGTGCTCCTCCGTTAGCAATGGCGTTAACAATTGATGCCACCGAAAGCTGCTCCAGCGGGATTTCTGCCACCTGCTTCAGGTCGCGCATGATTAATACGCGGTCGGCATAACTCACCAGCTCTTCGAGTTCAGAGGAGATAACCAGCAGCGCAAGCCCATCCGCGCACAACGATTCGATTAAGCGAATGATTTCAGCATGAGCGCCCACGTCAATGCCGCGCGTGGGTTCGTCGAGGATCAAAAACTGCGGCCTGGTCACCAGCCAGCGCGACAGCAATACCTTTTGCTGGTTGCCACCGGATAACAGTTCAACCGGCTGATCGGCATGTGGCGTACGGATGCTCAGGCTTTTAATAAAGCGCTCGGCAATCGCCTGCTGCTCACGCTTTTTGATCGGTCTCAACCAGCCGCGCTGCGCCTGTAAGGCCAGGATAATATTTTCACGGACCGAAGCCGCGCCGATGATGCCGTCTGTTTTACGATCCTCCGGGCAAAAACCCATGCCCAGTCGCGAGGCTTTGGCGGGCGTGCGAATATGTTGCACTTTGCCTTTCAGCGTGGCCTTACCGCGATCGGCCCGGCGGATACCAAACAAAACTTCAGCGGTTTCTGTACGACCTGAACCTAACAAGCCCGCCAGGCCAACCACTTCACCGGGCCGCACGTGCAAGTTGAACGGCTCAATAGTGCCTTTTTTGCCATAATCTTCGAAAGAAACCACGGGCTGATCGCTGCGCAAGGTACTGCCCTGACGCTGCAAGGCGGTTTCCAGTAATTCCCGACCTAACATCAACTTAATCAGTTCAATCTGTGGCAGCGACGCGGTTTCACGCGTTGCGATAAACTGCCCGTTACGTAACACGGTGATACGATCGGTGATGCGATAAACCTGATCGAGAAAGTGCGTAACAAAAATCAGGCTCATCCCTTTGGCTTTCAGCTGCGCCATCAGGCTAAACAGCAGGTCCACTTCGCTGGCATCAAGGCTGGCGGTGGGCTCATCAAGGATCAATACCTGCGCGGAAAGATCGACAGCGCGGCAAATAGCAATAATTTGCTGCATCGCCACCGAGTAATGACCAAGCGGGCGCGTTACATCCAGCGCGAAGCCGTAATTGCGCATCAGTGCATCGGCATTGCGGACCATACGCTTGCGATCGATTATGCCGAAACGACGGGGTTCGCGCCCAATAAAGAGATTGTCGGCCACCGACATGCTAGGTAACAGGTTCACTTCCTGATAGACAGTACCAATGCCCATCGCCTGCGCATCGGCGGTATTATGTGGCGAGACGGCATGGCCGTTTAAGGTAATGGTGCCAGCATCGCGGGTGTAAACGCCGGTCAGCACTTTGATAAGGGTGGATTTACCCGCACCGTTTTCCCCCAGCAATGCCATAATTTCGCCTTTGCGAATGCTGAAAGAGACATTATCCAGCGCCTTTACGCCAGGAAATTCTTTGCTGACACCGCTGATGGTTAACAGCGAATCTTCATTGTGTGTGGTCATCCGGCTAACTCCGCCTCACGTCACGAAAAAACCGCCCTGAAGGGCGGTCTTCGAGTCAGTAACCCATGCCTTTTTTTGTCTGCAACTGCGCTTGCGCGTCAGCGGGTAAGTACAATTCCGATTCAGTTTTGATAATTTTTGGCGGTTTTGTGCCATCTTTTTTGAATTTTTCCAGCGCATCAAAAGCCGGGCCAGCCATGTTCGGGGTTAGCTCTACGTTGGCATTGGCTTCCCCCGCCAGCATGGCTTTATAGATGTCCGGCACGCCGTCAATAGAGCCGGTCAGAATGTCTTTCCCCGGCTTCAGACCGGCCTCTTTGATAGCCTGAATCGCGCCGATAGCCATGTCGTCGTTGTGTGCATAAACCATGCAAATGTTTTTGCCGTTATTTTCCGCTTTGATAAAGCTCTCCATCACCTCTTTCCCTTTGCTGCGGGTAAAGTCGCCAGACTGAGAGCGAATAACTTTGATGTTTTGATGGCCGTTAATCGCTTCGGCAAAGCCTTTTTTACGATCAATCGCTACGCTGGCGCCTACCGTGCCTTGCAGTTCCACCACGTTGCACTGCTTGTTGCCAACGGTTTTCACCAGCCAGTCGCCAATCAGCTTGCCTTCCAGTACGTTATCTGCCGTCACTACCGCCATATAGAGCGATTTATCTTTAACAACAATGGCGCGGTCCAGCAGGAATACCGGGATTTCGGCATCTTTAGCTTCTTCTAATACCGGTTCCCATCCGGTCTGTACCACAGGTGCGATAAAAATGGCGTCAACGCCCTGAGCGATAAAAGAGCGTACCGCTTTGATTTGGTTCTCTTGTTTCTGTTGACCATCCGCGATTTTCAACGTGATACCGCGTTTCTGTGCTTCACTTTTCGCGACATTGGTTTCCGCTGCGCGCCAGCCGGATTCGGAACCTACCTGCGAGAAGCCAACCGTCATGTTTGCCGCCAGCACCGGACCAGTCAACGCGGCGCTAACCAGCGTGGTCAGAAGTAAACGTTTCCACATAATTTTTATTCCTCTGAAGGGCGTTTGCTTTGTAGGGTAAAGAGCTTATTCAGCCTGGACTAAAACGTCAGCGATAATGGCGACGAACGTCACAAAACAGAGCAATTTAAAGGGGTTACGCAACGTAACTGGCATTTATTTTACAAGAGGCTATGGATAAATTTACTGAGTTTTTATCTGGCACTGGTTAAATAATTGTAATAAACAGAACCGCTTATGCGATAATTCACTGGAAGCGATTACAGAGATGCGTACAGAATGGTTATTTACAGCGTGGGCGGATAATTAATTGATTTTGTGATTATCCGCACAAAGTCATATCTGGCGATACAGACCTTGCCCTAAATCTTGTGAGCATGATCCGCAGAGCGACAGATTTTACGCGACCGTTAACGGTCGAAATGACGCTTTAACATCAGGCAATAGCGGCAGAAAATGCGCATAAATGCATAAAAAACGACATGTGCTGATTAATTCGGCCGGTTTTTATTCAGGCGTTCAGGCCGTGATAGCGGTCGCTGTCCTGCATAAATGTGATAAAGAATTCAATTCATCATCCATTAAAGTTTAAAAAAAAGCAGTTTTCGCGACACATGCTGTAAGAAAGTCTGATTTTACGCTTTTTTTCCGCATCGGATCTGGACAGGCAAAGGTTGCTCCCTATACTGAGCACTCCTTTGTATCTTCGACTGCTATGGCAATGATGACTGCGCACGATTACCTGCTTAAATTTCGCAAAGTGAATAACCTTGAGAGCCTGGAAAAACTTTACGATCATCTCAATTATTCGCTTACCGATGACAAGGATATTATCAATATGTACCGCGCCGCCGATCACCGTCGCGCTGAACTCGCTTCTGGCGGACGTTTATATGATTTAGGTTGTGTGCCGAAAACAGTCTGGCATTACGTGGTTTAGACGCCCTCCCTCCCTCTTTTTATTCATCCCCTTGTCCATGTCGGGCATCCCCCGTTTGGACATGCTATTCTGCTCCGCTTTCCTCCCCTGAAACAGGAACATCTGCTATGAATGAACAGGTTGCTGCGCCGCGTATTGGTGGCTGGTTACTGCTGCCACTGGCCTGGTTGATTATGACTCTATTGACCACAGCGCTGGTAACGGCAATGTATCTTACACCACTGTTTAATCCGCAATGGCGCGTTACGCTGTTTTCCCACGGCAGTACCTTATTACTCCAATGGGGAATTTCTTTGCTCACCGCTGCTGCGACCTGGCTTTATAGCCTGTGGATTTGCTGGATATTCTTTAAGCGCTCATACCGTTTGCCCCGCCATTATATCTTGTGGTTGCTGGTTACGGTTTTGCTGGCGATTAAAACTTTTGCCTTTACGCCGGTTTCAGATGCCAAAGCACTGCAAACTTTACTGCTTTCGTTACTGGCTGCTGCCGTTTTTGCTCCCTATTTCAAACGTTCTCAACGTGTAAAAGCCACGTTCACCCAGCCGTAAGCGGTGAGAATCGTCGGGAATTTAATTCTGAGTGCGGTCTTACCTGCCCGATGGGGTGTGGGAGTTGAGATAGATTGTCTTATCCCTGATAATAAGCCGCTTTCTGAATTCATGGCGAAAAAATGACCAATTATCTCCTTCTCTTTGTTGGCACAGTGCTGGTGAATAACTTCGTGTTAGTGAAGTTTCTCGGCCTCTGTCCCTTTATGGGCGTTTCCAAAAAACTGGAAACGGCAATTGGCATGGGACTCGCCACCACATTTGTTATTACGCTGGCGTCGATTTGTGCATGGCTGGTAAATCACCTTATTCTGGTGCCGCTCGATCTCGTTTATCTACGCACGATGGCGTATATCCTGGTGATCGCGGTGGTGGTGCAGTTCACTGAAATGGTGGTACGTAAAACCAGCCCGTCGCTGTATCGCCTGCTGGGTATTTTTCTGCCGCTGATCACCACCAACTGTGCAGTGCTTGGCGTTCCGCTATTGAGCGTTAACCTCAATCACACTTTTCTCCAGGCCGCGCTTTACGGCTTTAGCGCCTCGCTCGGCTTTTCGCTGGTGATGGTGCTGTTTGCGGGCATGCGCGAGCGTCTGGTGCTGGCTAATGTGCCCACGCCCTTTAAAGGCAGCTCGATTGCACTGATTACCGCAGGCCTGATGGCGCTGGCATTTATGGGCTTTACCGGGCTGGTGAAATTCTGATGACCGCGATTTGGATAGCAATTGCTGTATTAAGTGCTCTCAGTCTGGTTTTTGGCGCCCTGCTGGGCTATGCCTCGCGCCGTTTTGAGGTAGAAGAAGATCCGATTGTTGAACAAATTGACGCGGTCCTGCCACAGAGTCAGTGCGGCCAATGCGGTTATCCGGGCTGTCGTCCGTACGCAGATGCCGTGGGCAATAACGGTGAAGCCATCAATAAATGCGCACCTGGCGGCGAGCAGACCATGCTCAAACTGGCTGCGCTGCTTAACGTTGATCCTCAACCCATTGATGGCGATGAAGAAGCCAAAGCGCCGGTACGCACCGTCGCGTGGATTGATGAAGAAAACTGTATCGGCTGCACCAAATGTATACAGGCCTGCCCGGTTGATGCGATCGTTGGTGCCACGCGCGCTATGCATACCGTGTTAAGCGACGTCTGCACCGGCTGCGATCTGTGTGTCGCGCCCTGTCCTACCGACTGCATTGAAATTCGTCCAGTGGCCACCACTACCGCCAACTGGAAATGGGATCTCGACACCATTCCTGTTCGGGTGATCCCGGTTGAGAGTCATGCTTAATTTTCTGAATTTTTTTAAAAAAGATAAGGTCTGGGATTTTCAGGGTGGCATTCATCCACCTGAAATGAAAACCCAGTCCAATGGCACGCCGCTGAGCGAACTGCCCTTGCCGCACCGCTTTATCATTCCCCTGAAGCAGCACATTGGTCATGAAGGCGAAATTTGCGTTTCGCCCGGCGATAAGGTGCTGCGCGGCCAGCCGCTGACGTTTGGCAACGGGCGGATGTTACCGGTACATGCGCCGACATCGGGTGTCATTGAAGAGATTGGTCAGCATATGACCGCCCATCCATCCGGCTTGTCTGAGCTGTGCATTTTCATGACGCCGGATGGCGAAGATCGCTGGATGCCGCTCAATCCGTTGCCCGATTACCGGCAACACGAGCGAGCAGAAATTGTGCAGCGCATTCATGATGCAGGCGTTGCCGGGTTAGGTGGTGCGGGGTTTCCCACTGCCACCAAGCTGAAGGGCGGCCTGCGCGGGATCAACACGCTGATTATTAATGCTGCCGAGTGCGAGCCCTACATCACCGCCGACGACCGTTTGATGCAGGACTGCGCGACCGAAGTGCTGGAAGGCTGTCGCATACTGGCATGGGTGCTGCAGGCCGAGCGCGTGTTGATCGGGATTGAAGATAATAAACCGGAGGCGATTGCCGCGCTGAAAAAAGCCCTTGGTAACGAGCGTGATTTACAGATTCGCGTAATTCCAACCAAATATCCGTCGGGCGGCGCCAGGCAGTTAACGAAAATTCTGACCGGCATGGAAGTACCGCATGGCGGACGTTCAACCGATATTGGCGTGCTGATGCAAAACGTTGGCACCGCATGGGCGGTCAAACGCGCCATTATTAACGGCGAGCCCATTACCGAACGCGTGGTAACGCTGACCGGCGAAGCCATTGCGCAACCGCGCAATGTCTGGTGTCGCCTCGGCACGCCCATCAGCCATCTGTTGCACCAGGTTGGATTCTGCCCGGCGCCGCGTCAGATGGTCATCATGGGTGGGCCGCTGATGGGCTTTACCCTGTCATCGCTGGATGTGCCAGTCGTTAAAATGACTAACTGCCTGCTGGCTCCGTCCAGCCGTGAAATGGGCGATAACAGCGAAGAGCAATCCTGTATTCGCTGCTCGGCCTGCGCTGATGCCTGTCCCGCTAAGCTGCTACCGCAGCAGCTTTACTGGTACAGCCAGGGCGGCGATCACGATAAAGCCCGAGCTCATCATATTGATGACTGCATCGAGTGCGGTGCCTGTGCTTATGTCTGCCCAAGCAATATTCCGCTGGTGCAATATTACCGCCAGGAAAAGGCAGAGCTGCGCGCCATCGATCTTGAAGCGAAGCGTACGCTGGAAGCTAAGGCGCGCTTTGAGGCGCGTCAGGCACGGCTTGAGCGCGAAAAGCTGGCGCGTGAAGCCCGCCATGTTGAAGCCAAACAGCGTGTGGCACGTAGTGATAACGCCGAGCTGGCAGCGGCGAAAGCACGTATAAAAGCGAAGCAGGACACCGAAACAGATGACGCCGTGCTGGAAGCCCAGCGTGAAGCGCGTCATGCGCAGGCACGTCTGCGTCAGGCCGAAACGCAGGCAGAAACACAGGCGCTGAGTCGACAGGCCGACGATCCGCGCAAAGCCGCAGTCAAAGCGGCTATCGCTCGCGCAAAAGCGAAGAAAGCGGTGGCCTCTGACGCTCCGGCAGGAAAACCGGTCACGGCTGAACCGGCTGAAGCCGTAGCGGAAGATCCACGCAAAGCCGCAGTGGCCGCGGCTATCGCTCGCGCAAAAGCGAAGAAAGCGGTGGCCTCTGACGCTCCGGCAGGAAAACCGGTCACGGCTGAACCGGCTGAAGCCGTAGCGGAAGATCCACGCAAAGCCGCAGTGGCCGCGGCTATCGCTCGCGCAAAAGCGAAGAAAGCGGCGGTCTCTGACGCCCCGACAGAAAAACCGGTCACGGCTGAACCGGCTGAAGCCGTAGCGGAAGATCCACGCAAAGCCGCAGTGGCCGCGGCTATCGCTCGCGCAAAAGCGAAGAAAGCGGCGGTCTCTGACGCCCCGACAGAAAAACCAGTCGATGCTGAACCGGCTGAAGCCGCAGCGGAAGATCCGCGCAAAGCCGCAGTGGCCGCGGCTATCGCTCGCGCAAAAGCGAAGAAAGCGGTGGTCTCTGACGCCCCGGCAGAAAAACCAGTCGATGCTGAACCGGCTGAAGCCGTAGCGGAAGATCCACGCAAAGCCGCAGTGGCCGCGGCTATCGCTCGCGCAAAAGCGAAGAAAGCGGCGGTGCGACAAAATGCCGGGGAAGCAGCAACAGACGAAGCCGTTAGAGAAGCAGAGCAAGAGGTACGTGCCACTGCCGAAATGGCCACCCGCGCTCGTGCTAACGTCGAGCAAGCTGAGCAGGCAGAAGAACAAGCTAACAACGCTCATTCAGAACCTGAACAAGCGCCTGAACTTAATCAACCCGAAGATGCACGCAAAGCGGCTATTGCCGCTGCCATTGCTCGTGCCAAAGCGCGTAAAGCGCAGTCGACATCGACGTTTGAGGAATAAATGGCTTTTCGTATTGCAAGTTCCCCTTATACCCACAACCGCCGCAGCACGAGCAACATCATGCTGTTGGTGGTCCTGGCAGCTGTCCCCGGCTTTGCTGCTCAGTGGTATTTTTTTGGCTATGGCAGCCTGTTACAGGTCATTCTGGCTACGATCACCGCGTGGCTCACCGAATCAATCATTTTACGGTTACGCAAAGCGCCAGTTGCGACTCACCTGGCTGATAATTCAGCGTTGCTGACGGCGGTTTTGCTCGGTATCAGCCTGCCGCCGCTGGCCCCCTGGTGGTTAGTGGTCATTGGCACCGTATTTGCCATTGTGATTGCTAAGCAGCTTTATGGCGGTTTGGGGCAAAATCCCTTTAATCCAGCCATGGTTGGCTACGTGGTGCTGCTCATATCTTTCCCGGTACAGATGACCAGCTGGATGCCGCCCGATGCGCTGCAGGTTATCAAACCCAGCCTGCTTGATTCACTTAGCATGGTGTTTACCAGCCATACGTTAGCGGGCGATACCCTGCAACAGTTGCAGCTCGGGGCAGATGGCGTAAGCCAGGCCACGCCGCTTGATACCTTTAAAACAGGCTTGCGTGCCGGACATAGCGCCGATCAGCTGCTGGCACAACCGATTTATAGCGGCTTACTGGCAGGTCTTGGCTGGCAATGGATTAACCTTGGCTATCTGGCTGGTGGCCTGTTCCTGTTGTGGAAAAATGCCATTCGCTGGCATATTCCGGTGGCGATGTTGGCAGCGCTGGCATTCTGCGCCACCCTCGGTTGGATTTGTTCACCCGACTCACTTAACAGCCCAATGATTCATTTATTATCTGGCGCAACCATGCTGGGTGCATTTTTTATCGCAACCGATCCGGTTACCGCATCAACAACCAACCGGGGCCGACTGATTTATGGCGCGCTGATTGGCGTGCTGGTGTGGTTGATTCGGAGTTTTGGCGGTTATCCTGACGGCGTAGCCTTTGCGGTATTACTGGCTAATATCTGCGTACCGCTGATCGATTACTACACCCAGCCGCGCGTCTACGGCCATCACAAGGAATAAGCGATGCTGGAGACAATTCGTAAAAACGGCGTCACACTGGCAATCTTTGCGGCAATCACCACCGGCTTAACGGCCGTGGTTAATACTGTCACTAAACCAACCGTGGAGCAACAGGCCCAGTTGCAACAAAAGAACCTGCTTGATCAGGTGGTGCCAGCTGACATGTATGACAATGCCATTCAGCAAGAATGTTACGTTGTCACGAATAGCGCGCTTGGTAATGACAAACCTCATCGCCTCTATTTAGCCCGTAAAGGCGATCAGCCTGTTGCTGCCGCACTTGAGACCACTGCGCCAGACGGCTATTCTGGTGCTATTCAAATGCTGGTGGGTGCAGACTTTCATGGCAAGGTACTGGGCGTGCGCGTGGTGGAACACCATGAAACACCCGGTCTCGGCGATAAAATCGAACTGCGCATTTCAGACTGGATTAACAGCTTTAATGGCAAAGTCGTTCACGGTGCTGATGACAAAAATTTTGCCGTTAAAAAAGATGGTGGCGAGTTTGATCAGTTTACCGGTGCCACGATCACCCCACGTGCGGTGGTCAACGCGACCAAACGTACCGCCCTGTTGATTGAAACCCTTCCAGGGAAACTCTCTTCGCTACCCGACTGTGGAGATGCACATGAGTGAAGCTAAAAACCTGCTGGTTGGCGGGCTGTGGAAAAATAACTCGGCGCTGGTGCAACTGTTAGGGCTTTGTCCGCTGCTGGCGGTAACATCCACGGCGACGAATGCCCTCGGCCTTGGCCTGGCGACCACGCTGGTATTAACCATCACTAACAGCGCTATTTCTGCTTCACGCCGCTGGGTGCCATCAGAAATTCGTATTCCCATTTATGTCATGATCATCGCATCGGTCGTGAGCTGCGTTCAGATGTTGATCAACGCTTATGCATATGGCTTGTATCAGTCACTGGGTATTTTTATCCCACTGATTGTGACTAACTGCATCGTGGTAGGCCGCGCCGAAGCGGTCGCCTCGAAAAGCAGTATTCCGCTGGCGGCCCTGGATGGATTTGCCATTGGCATGGGCGCAACCTGCGCGATGGTGGTACTGGGTTCGATGCGTGAGATCATTGGCAACGGCACATTGTTCAACGGCGCCGATCAGTTGCTCGGTCCCTGGGCCAAATCGTTGCGTATTGAGGTCGTCCATTTCGATTCGCCCATGCTGCTGGCAATGCTGCCGCCGGGCGCTTTTATTGGCCTGGGTATGATGTTGGCGGCTAAATACGTCATTGACCAAAAAATGAAGCAGCGTGCAGCGCGTCGTGCGGAAGAAGCCGCACAGGCTGAACTGCAAGGCAATACCGGGAAAGTGGTGTGAATCAGACCAAACGCATACAAATTCTGAGTCGTTTGCAGGAAAACAATCCGCACCCGACCACTGAACTGAACTTTTCTTCGCCGTTTGAGCTGCTGATTGCGGTCTTATTATCAGCGCAAGCCACCGATGTGAGCGTCAATAAGGCTACCGCGAAGCTTTACCCGGTGGCAAACACCCCGGCAGCGATACTGGCGCTGGGCGTGGATGGCGTGAAGGAATACATTAAAACTATCGGCCTGTTTAACAGCAAGGCGGCGAACGTTATTAAGACCTGTCGTATTCTGCTTGAACAACACGGCGGTGAAGTACCTGAAGACCGTGCGGCGCTAGAAGCTTTGCCAGGCGTGGGACGGAAAACGGCCAATGTCGTTTTAAATACGGCTTTCGGCTGGCCGACCATTGCGGTAGATACACATATTTTCCGCGTGTGTAATCGCACCAATTTTGCCCCCGGTAAGAATGTCGAGCAGGTCGAGGATAAACTACTTAAAGTCGTACCCAGGGCATTTAAGGTGGATTGCCATCACTGGTTAATTTTGCATGGCCGCTATACGTGCGTCGCCCGTAAGCCTCGCTGCGGCTCGTGCCTGATTGAAGATCTATGCGAGTATTCAGAGAAAACTGAGACGTAAAACGAAAGCCAGCCGTGGCGCATTGTATTTGCCTCTTTTACCTTCCTCTCCTTTCCCGCCCCTGTTGCTTCTCCGCAGACCGTCGGTGGTTATTCCGGCGGCGTTCATCCATTCCGCTAACTACGGCACAATGCCCGTCGGTCCCCCCTAAACATTAAGCATTTTTTAGGCATAACAGAGATAAAGAGTAAAACATGACTTTTTTGGGGTTGTTACATCTTTGTTGATAATAGAAAATTGCCTTCCCAAAAATAAGAAAATGTTATGGATCGGTGAACGAGTAAATGAACGAACAACTGCATACGGGTTGGTTTAATAAAACCCGTCTCTTTTTAATGCGTCTCTGGCCCCATCCTTTGACGGTAAACAGGCAGCAAATTATCCTGGCCGGTATTGGCGCAGGCAGTGGCCTTGCGTTGACCAGCTTGTTGAGCCACTGGTTACTCGGCGAAGTGAATATATGGTTTGTCGCACCGGTTGGCGCATCGGCCGTGCTGCTGTTTGGCGTACCGGCCAGCCCACTGGCTCAGCCCTGGTCCGTGGTTGGTGGCAATACGCTTTCTGCGCTGGTTGGTATTAGCGTGAGCTTACTGGTGCCCAACTCTGCTATAGCCTGCGGTATCGCAGCCTGCGTAGCGATCGTACTGATGTTTCAGCTACGGTGTCTGCATCCGCCTGGTGGTGCGGTGGCCCTTACCGCTATCCTGGGTGGTCCGACAGTGCAGCATCTCGGTTATCAGTTTGTTCTGACACCGGTATTGTTAAACTCGGTCACCCTGGCGTTACTGGCGATTATTTTTAACAATCTTTCAGGACGGCGTTATCCACACCCGCTAGCTCCCCAGGAGAGTAAGCCGCAGCCCATCGCGTTGCCTGTCGCCCTGACGCAGAGCGATCTTCACGAGGCGCTGCAAAGCGGTGAATTACTGGATATTGATGAAGACGATCTGCAAGCGCTGGTGCAACGTGCCGAAATGATTGCCCTGCGGCGTCAGTTTAAACAGGCCAGCTAAACAACACGGCGCTATGCTGGCTTTTTAAGCCAGCATAGCGCGAGCGGCACCTGCATTCAGGCAATCATCCTTAGTGACAGCTTTGTGCTGTCGCGCGGGGCGTGCTGACTGAACCAGAATAAAGCACGGTGATCGGTCAGTTCAACGCCACCCGCTACGTAAATTTTTCCGCCTGCGCGTGGTGGCTGAATGTGGAGCTGCTGCCAAAATTGCCGTGAGAACCTTAATTCTGTTTAGTGGCGTATAGGCATTAACAACAGCATGTTCCGCTCCAGACACCGCCTCATCACGCAAACTGATACGATAAGCGTGCGAGCTGAGTAGGTTACGGATGCGTTAATTTTTTGTTCAAGGGAGAGAAATTTTGCCATTCACGCCTGTTAAAAACAGGTTTCATTAGCATCGACCGATCATTTTCCCCGCCAGGGGGGCCTTTCCGGTTTTTATCCTTTAAAACATGGTTAATCTGATTGTTTGACAGGCCGATGGCATCTGCGCAAACGCTTTCTTCTTTTTCTTTATTAATTAAATCATGGATTTGTGGCGTTGATCATGTAGAGCGTGATTTTCGAACAATGCCTGCCCATAACAGGTCATTATAAAGTCAAAATGTCTAATTATTGAGCTTATCCGTGTTTTTCTTTCTTTTAATAACCCATTTCTCACTCAATAAAACTGCCGGTCGCATGAATAGCAGTTAATTCCACTTAAATCCTACAAGTATCGTAATTTTCACTTTTTATCCTGATATAATGGCTTTTTATGGAATTAAAAACCGCTTAACAAAATACACTCGGCTTTTTAACCCCGAGCTGACAGATATTACAGCAGACAAAAATCTCTTGCCCTGCTGTCCTTAATCAGCCAAATTAGGCGCCGCTTTTCACTTCTAATAACAATGTTGCGCATGAACGTCGTTCATGACGCGGACTTAATTCCTGTCACGAAACAGGGTATGTAAAAACTGAGGTACACGTGTCAACTGCAAACAAACACACTGAAGAGGCTGTCAGCCTCAACGCGTTCAAACAGCCGAAAGCGTTCTATCTCATCTTCTCGATTGAGTTATGGGAACGTTTTGGCTTCTACGGCCTGCAAGCCATTATGGCTGTTTACCTGGTTAAGCAGCTGGGTATGTCCGAATCTGACTCCATCACCCTGTTCTCTTCTTTCAGCGCCCTGGTTTATGGCCTGGTAGCGATTGGTGGATGGTTAGGAGACAAAGTTCTCGGCACCAAGCGTGTCATTGTTTTAGGCGTGTTGGTTCTGGCGCTGGGTTACGCGCTGGTGGCGTTTTCGGGTCACCATGTAAGTACCGTCTATGTTGGTATGGCAACCATCGCCGTGGGTAGCGGACTGTTCAAGGCTAACCCGTCCTCGCTGCTTTCTACCTGTTATGAGAAAAACGATCCGCGCCTCGATGGTGCCTTCACCATGTTCTATATGTCGATCAACATCGGCTCGCTGTTCTCAATGATGCTGACACCGTGGCTGGCGGCTAAATATGGCTGGAGCGTAGCATTTTCGCTGTCGGTGGTAGGCCTGGTTATCACGCTGCTGAACTTCCTGTTTTGCAAACGTATGGTGAAAAATTTTGGTTCTAAGCCAGATTTTGCACCGTTACAGGTGGGCAAGCTGATAATGACGCTGGTTGGTGTAGTCTTGCTGATCGCCCTAGCCACCTGGCTGCTACATAACCAAAGTATCGCACGTCTGGTACTGGGCGTGGTGGCGCTGGGTATTGTCCTGATTTTTGCGAAGGAAGCGTTTTCACTACACGGGGCTGCACGCCGCAAAATGATTGT
Organism: Mixta mediterraneensis; assembly: GCF_014946725.1. GTDB lineage: Bacteria > Pseudomonadota > Gammaproteobacteria > Enterobacterales > Enterobacteriaceae > Pantoea > Pantoea mediterraneensis. The sequence continues at coordinate 165,572 of NZ_JACFXY010000002.1, read as the reverse complement.
TGCCTTTATCTTAATGGTGCAGGCAATCGTCTTTTTTGTGCTGTATATGCAGATGCCCACCTCGCTGAATTTCTTCGCCATTCGCAATGTTGAACACACCATTTTCGGTCTGACATTTGAACCTGAGCAGTTTCAGGCATTGAATCCGTTCTGGATCATGCTGGCCAGCCCGGTTCTGGCCGCGGTATATAACAAGCTGGGTGATAAGCTGCCAATGCCGCATAAATTTGCTATTGGCATGGTGCTGTGTTCCGGTGCGTTTCTGGTACTGCCAGTCGGTGCGAAATTTGCCAATGATGCCGGTATCGTCTCAGTGAACTGGTTGATTTTGAGCTACGCGCTGCAAAGTATCGGTGAGTTGATGATTTCCGGTCTGGGTCTGGCCATGGTGGCGCAGCTGGTGCCACAACGTCTGATGGGCTTCATCATGGGTTCATGGTTCCTGACCACAGCCGGTGCAGCCGTTATCGCCGGTAAAGTCGCGAACCTGATGGCAGTGCCGGAAAATGTTACCGATCCTCTGATTTCGCTCGTCACCTACAGCAAAGTGTTCCAACAGATTGGTATGGCTACTGCGGTTATCGCGGTACTGATGCTGGTTACGGCTCCCCTGCTGAATCGTATGACGCAAACGCCGCCACCAAAAATGAAAAAAGCCGAAGCGTAATTGCTACTGCTTTTACTTAGCCGGGCGATGCCCGGCTTTTTTACTGGCGCTGAACATCCCTGCGCATCTTCACTGGCAATTCTGCACTGACGATTTATTATGCAATTATCCTGTCGTCCCAACCCAGAGGCCATATCATGAAACTCTATTGCAAAGCCGGCGCCTGTTCGCTTTCCCCCCATATTGTTATGCGTGAATGCGGACACGACTTTACCCAGGTCAATGTCGATTTAGCGAAGAAACTGACCGAGCGTGGAGAAGATTACTGGCAAATTAATCCAAAAGGTCAGGTTCCCGCGTTACAACTTAGCGATGAGACGATTCTGACCGAAGGCGTGGCGATTGTACAGTATCTGGCAGATTTAAAGCCTGATCGTCACTTACTGGCGCCGGTTGGCAGCCTGACGCGTATCACACGCTGGAATGGTTAAGCTATATCAGCAGTGAGTTACATAAAGGATTTTCGCCCTTATTCAAGCCTGATACGCCAGAGGATTATAAAACGCTGCTGCGTGCACAGCTGGAGAACAAATTCAGTTATGTTGATGATGCGCTGCGAGACAAACAGTGGTTGATGGGGTTACGTTTTAGCGTGGCCGATGCGTATCTGTTTGTCGTCACCCGCTGGGCGAAAGCGATCGCGTTAGATCTGTCTCAGCTGGATGCGCTGGAAGGATGGTTTAACCGGGTCAAAGAGCGCCCTGCGGTGCAGGCAGCATTAAAAGCAGAAGGTTTGAGCTAAGGATCAGGGCCGGAATTCGGCCCTGTATATTAACTTCTCTCGGCGGCAAAATGCTGCGTCGGTTGTGCAATCGCATCCTGCGCCGCCACCAGTTGCAGTTCATACTCACCCATTTCATGGGTTTTCAGCATGACCTCGTACACAGCGGCTGTCACGTGTTCCAGCGCATCCTGTAGCGATTTGCCATGCAACAGATCTACCAGCAGCAGGCCGCTGGTTAAGTCGCCCACGCCGACCGGCTGACGTACGCCAAAGTCCACCAGCGGACGGCTGATATGCCAGGCCTCATCGGCTGTCACCAGCAACATTTCAAAGCGATCGCTACGACGGCCTGCACGTGCCAGATGCTTGATCAGCACCACTTTCGGACCCTGTAGGATCAATGCCCGCGCGGCCTCTATAGCCGACTCCACACTGATGACAGTGCGTTCACTTAACATTTCAAGTTCAAGCAAATTGGGCGCGATAAGATCGCTGGCCGGTAAGGCTTTTTTGCAGTGAAATTCCGCTACGCCGGGCGCCACGATACAGCCTTTCTCCGGGTGACCCATTACCGGATCGCAGAAGTACCAGGCATCAGGATTGGCCGCTATTACCTGACGGACAATTTCCAGGATCTGCTCGCCCTGTTCGGCCGAGCCTAAATAGCCGCTCAGCACCGCGTCACAGGTTTTAAGCCGATCAATGTCGGCAATGCCTTTAACGATGTCGGTCAAATGTGTGGCTGGCATCACCGTGCCGGTCCAGTGACCGTACTGCGTATGGTTCGAGAACTGAACGGTATTTAAGGGCCAAACGTTTGCGCCCATACGACGCATCGGAAATTCAGCTGCCGCATTACCGGCATGACCAAAAACAACGTGTGACTGGATTGCAAGAATATTTTTCATTTTGACCTGTAAGCCCTGCCATAAAAAAGGGCCGAAAACCGGCCCTGCAAGCTTACTGCCAGTTAATCAGGCAGTAATGTTTTTTACCGCGACGCAGCAGCGTATAGCGGTTAAACAGTTTGTCAGTTTCGCTGAAGCGGTATTCGGCATCAGCCTGCTTTTCACCATTCAGCGCGACGGCATTGGAATTAATCATGGTGCGCGCCTGGCCGCGTGAGGGCACAAGCTCCGCTTTTACCAGCGCCTGCTGTAGATCGTCATCAGCGCCAAGCGTGACAGTTGGCATACCATCCTGCGCCAGCTGCTCGAAATCAGCCTCAGTCATGTCACTTACCGAGCCAGAGAAAAGGCTGGCGGTAATTCGTCTGGCAGCGGCCAGCCCTTCTTCGCCATGAACCAGACGGGTAACCTGCTCGGCCAGCACATACTGTGCGCGTGGCGCGATACCGCTGTTTTTGTCCTCTTCTTCCAGTGCATTGATCTCATCAATGCTCAGGAAGGTGAAGAATTTCAAAAAGCGATACACGTCAGAATCTGCCGTATTAATCCAGAACTGATAAAACTTGTACGGACTGGTTTTCTTCGCATCCAGCCATACCGCGCCGCCTTCGGTTTTACCGAACTTGGTGCCATCTGATTTAGTAATCAACGGAACGGTTAAACCGAACACCTGGTTCTGATGCAGGCGGCGCGTCAGATCGATACCAGAGGTGATGTTACCCCACTGATCGGAACCGCCGATTTGCAGTGACACACCGTGTAGTTCGTTCAGGCAGGCGAAATCATAGCCCTGCAACAGATTGTAAGAGAACTCGGTGAACGAGATCCCCTGATCGTCACGGTTCAGGCGCTGCTTTACCGCTTCCTTGTTGATCATCTGATTCACGGAGAAGTGTTTGCCAATATCACGCAGGAAAGTCAGTACGTTCATGCTGCCAAACCAGTCATAGTTATTGGCGGCGATGGCGCTGTTACTGCCACAGTCGAAGTCGAGGAATGGCGCGACCTGCTTACGAATTTTTTCAACCCATTCACCCACGGTGTCGCTGGTGTTGAGTTTACGCTCTGCGGCTTTAAAGCTCGGATCGCCAATTAGCCCGGTCGCCCCGCCGACTAACGCGACCGGCTTATGACCGGCGTCCTGAAAACGCTTCAGGCAGAGCAGCGGAACCAGATGGCCCAAATGCAAGCTGTCAGCAGTGGGATCAAAGCCGCAATAGAGCGAAATTGGCCCTTGCGCCAGCTTCTCTACTAACGCGTTTTCATCCGTCACCTGGGCGATTAGACCCCTCTCTTGCAATTGTTGTATCAGGTTACTGCTGGTCATCACTGACTCCAAATTGATCAGACTGCACCTATGCTGGTACACAGCTTTCCGCTGAGTTGCGGAACCAAAAAATGAGGGCTATAGCATAAAGCGCTGGCGACTTCTGTACCAGCGCTGAAAGGCGAGAAAAAGCCGTTTAAGGGGCGAGTCGGTCGATTTTCCAGCCATCGCCATCGCGATGATAGATGAAACGATCGTGAAGACGATGCTCGCCGCCCTGCCAGAACTCAACGGTATGAAATTTCACCCGGTAACCGCCCCAAAAACTGGGTAACGGCACTTCGCCCTGCTGGAACTTTTGCTTAAGTTCGAGAAATTTACCTTCCAGCACGCCACGCGCTGAAATACGGCTGGACTGCTTCGAAACCCAGGCGCCAATTTGGCTATCCCGCGGACGGCTGTGAAAGTATTTCAGCACCTCCACTGGCGACAGTTTTTCGGCTTCGCCTAACACCATCACCTGACGCTCAAGGAAGTGCCACGGAAAATGCAGCGCAATGCGGGGATTATTCGCTAGCTGCAACGCTTTGCGGCTGCCCAGATTGGTGTAAAACACCATCCCCTGCGCATCAAAATGTTTAAGCAGCACGATGCGTTGATAAGGTTGGCCGCCTTCATCTACCGTCGCGACCGTCATCGCAGTAGGATCGGGCAGCTGGGCTTCGCAAGCCTGTTTTAACCAACGTTCAAACAGCTCCAGGGGCGTGTCTGGCAAGTCCTTCCGGCGTAATCCGCCGCGCGTGTATTCACGACGCAGATGGGAAATAGCGTGAAAAGTAGCGTTATCGCTCATGATAATGACTCAAATTAATTGGCAGGTGATAGCTCACAATCGTTGACGACAATTTTATCATTACGTTCGATAAATGCGCCGTTACCCTTTGTCCAGAACACATAATTTCCGTCGCTATAGCGTGATCCCGAAGCGGAGACGGTCTGCTTCAGCGTTAACGGCTTGCCATCCATAATAAAGCTCACCTGCTGCTGAGCAGTATCCAGCGTGACGGTCAGTGGCATGGTGCCACAACGGTAATGCAGCGTTGTTTTTGGCTGCTCGCCCTGTTTGTGCATCAGGCTACAACCTGACAGAAGCAGCGCGGCGGCAACAGTTAACTTTTTCCACATAAAAGCATCTCCTTAGCGAGTGTAATGAGCATTATAAGTAGGAATTCTGTTGAAGTAAGTCAGAATCACGGTTAACAGGCCCAGCGTTGCAAAACGAAACGGAAAACATTAAGCAGGCAAAGCGGGACTGGACGGACTGTTTTCCTGCACGCTGGTGCCTTCCACCCTCACCGACGAACGCTTAAAAGTGCGGCCCTTTCACCGCGGTGCATCACTTCTTACGTAATAGACTATGATTTTTCTACCATCACCGGCACACGATCCGCGCGATGACGTCCATTATTCACTTCTGGGTCATTAAATGAGGCAAAAGAGTGGAATCCAAATCTTTTTTTAAAAGTTGGGGGGCGGAATATGTGTCCGATAACACCGTTCGCTTTCGTCTCTGGGCGCCTGGCCAGGACAGCGTGCAACTCCGGCTTTCCGGCAAAGACACCGAAATGCGCCCATGCGGTGAGGGCTGGTTCGAGCTGCGGGTAACGGAGGTTATGCCCTGTGCGGAGTATAATTTTGTTCTCGCCAACGGCACGGTAGTGCCGGATCCCGCCTCACGCGGACAAAAAACAGCGGTTAACGGCCCTTCTCTCGTCATCGATCCTACTCGCTACGTCTGGCAGAACAGTGAGTGGCGCGGGCGCCCCTGGGAAGAATCGGTCATCTATGAGATGCATTTTGGCACTTTCACGCCGCAAGGCACTTTTCAGGCGGCGATCAACAAACTCTCTTATCTCGCCGGACTCGGTATCACGATGATCGAGGTCATGCCTCTTGCGCAGTTTGGCGGCAGCCGCGGCTGGGGTTATGACGGCGTGCTACTTTACGCGCCGCACTCCGCCTATGGTACACCGGATGATTTTAAAGCTTTTGTCGATTCTGCACATGGTTATGGCCTCTCGGTCGTGCTTGATATTGTGCTTAATCATTTTGGCCCGGAAGGCAACTACCTGCCGCTTCTGGCACCGGATTTCTTTCATCAGGAGCGGATGACGCCCTGGGGTGCGGGCATTGCCTACGACGTTGATGCGACGCGCCGTTATATGGTCGAAGCGCCGCTGTACTGGCTGGAAGAGTTCAACCTTGACGGCCTGCGCTTCGACGCCATCGACCAGATTGAGGACAACGCCGACAAACATGTGCTGATCGAGATTGCCGAGCGCATTCGCGCCGGGATCACCAACCGACCAATCCATCTGACAACCGAGGACAGCCGCAACGTTACCTTTCTGCATCCGCGCGAAAAAGACGGCTCCGTGCCGCTTTTCACCGGCGAATGGAATGATGATTTCCACAATGCCGTTCATGTTTTCGCGACGGGCGAAACGCATGGCTATTATCAGGATTTTGCCCACCAGCCAGAAACACTGGTTGCGTGCACGTTGACAGAAGGTTTCGCCTATCAGAGCGAAGTTTCCGCACAGACAGGCGAAAAGCGCGGCGTAACAAGCACCCGCCAGCCGCCGGTTGCCTTTGTCGATTTCATCCAGAATCACGACCAGGTCGGCAACCGCGCTCAGGGTGAAAGGCTGATCGAACTGGCGGGCGCTGACCGCACCAAAGTTCTGCTCGCCTCGCTGCTGTTATCACCGCATATTCCGCTGCTTTTCATGGGTGAAGAGTATGGCGAGACACATCCTTTCCTGTTTTTTACCGATTTTCACGGCGAACTCGCCAACGCCGTGCGCGAGGGGCGCGCAAAGGAGTTCGCAGGCCACGCCGGTCATGAAGACGAAAGCGTGCCTGACCCGAATGCTAAAAGCACTTTTGAGATGTCAAAGCTTGACTGGAAAAAACAGGACAGCGATGACGGTAAAGCATGGCTGGCGCTCACCAGTGAGCTATTGGCGCTGCGTCAGATCTGTATCGTGCCGTTGCTTGCGACGGCGGGCGGAAATACAGGCCAGATTGTACAGAGCGCGGAAGGTTTCTTCGCTGTGACCTGGACTTTTCCACAAGGCACGCTGTCAATGGCGCTCAATATTGGCGAAACCACCCAGCCGCTTCCCGATCAGTCCGGTACAACAATTTTCGCCTGGCCAAAAGCGGGCCATGATCTGCCGCAGAATGCCATTATCGTCCGCCTTGCCGCAGGAGATGCAATGTGAAGATCCCAATCGCTACCTACCGTATTCAGTTTCGCAACGGCATGACCTTTGACCGCGCGGCTGGCCTTGTGCCTTATCTGAAGCGGCTTGGCGTCAGTCATCTTTATGCCTCGCCGATTTTCACCGCGACTTCTGGCTCGACACACGGGTATGACGTCACCGATGCCAACGAAATCGAGCCTGCCATTGGCGGCCGTGCCGGTTTTGATCGCATGGTGAAGGCACTGAAACAAGCAGGGCTCGGGTTGATCATCGACATCGTGCCGAACCATATGGCCGCTTCGCTGGAAAATGCGTGGTGGCACGACGTTGTTGAAAATGGAGCGAATAGCCGCTATGCCCGACATTTCGACATCGACTGGTCACGCCGACTGACGCTGCCTTTTCTCGGCGATAACTTTAAAAACGTGCTGGAAAATGGCGACATTGTCGTCAAGCCTGACCCGAAAACGGCCAGGCCAGCTTTCGCCTGTTTTGAAAGCTTCTACCCGCTGGCTCCCGAAACCTGGCAAGGCCGGGAGGATGCAATACTAAACATCACCGATAAGGCGGCGCTGGCTGAACTGCATGACCGCCAGCCCTATCGACTGATGTCCTGGCGGGATGCACCACGCGATCTTTCCTATCGTCGATTTTTTGAGATTACCGGTCTTGCTGGTATGCGGGTCGAGGACAACGCCGTTTTCGACGACACGCATCGGCTGATCCTTGAACTCGTTCATTCCGGCGCGGTTGATGGGCTGCGCGTGGATCATGTGGATGGACTCGCTGACCCGAAAGCTTACCTGGAACGTCTCCGTCAGCAAACCGGACCGGATTGCTATATCACGGTCGAGAAAATTCCTGGCGAAGGTGAGCATCTGCCTGCTGACTGGCCGGTTTCCGGCACCACCGGTTACGAGTTCATCGCGATGCTTTCCGATGCGCTGGTCGATGGCGAACGCATTACAGTTCTGCGCACGGCTTATAACAAGGTGGTGGGCAAACCGGTAGACAGGGCGGCTGAACTGCGGACAGCCAAACTTTTGATGACAGATAAACACTTCGAGGGAGAATTTACCACGCTCCTGAAGCTCGCCCTCTCTATCGCCAAAACCGAGGGCATCACGCTGGACGAACGCGCCATCCGGGCGGCTCTGCGCGAGTTGCTGGTCGCCTTTCCGGTTTACCGCACTTATGGCACGGTGGCGGGTTTGCCTGCTGCCGACCTTGAGAGGCTGAACGACATCACTGACAAAGTGCGGAGCAGCGCGAATGCCCCCGATCCCGCCGCGCTCGATTTTCTTATCCGCGTTCTCACTGGCGAATTATCTCCAGCCGCTGTCGGCGAAGCGGCAATTTTCCGTAGCCGATTCCAGCAGTTAACCGGGCCGTTGATGGCAAAATCCGTGGAAGATACGCTTTTTTTCCGTCAGCATATGGCGCTGGCGTTAAATGAAGTCGGTGCCGATCCCATGCCGCACGATTTCTCGCTGGCGCGTTTTCATACGGCGATGCAAATACGGCTTAAACAGCAGCCGGATGCCCTTTCTGGCACCTCAACCCACGATACCAAACGTGGCGAAGACGCCCGCGCACGCCTTTATACGCTCACCGAAGCGCCGGAGCACTGGGCCGGGTGTGTTACGCGCTGGCGTCAACTGAATCATTGCAGAGTGACGATCCTTGACGATGGCCCGGCACCCGAACCGGCGGTGGAATGGATGCTGTATCAGGCGCTGGCTGGCGTCTGGCCGCCAGCGCTCCAGCCAGAAAACGAGGCGGGACTAAAGGCGATTGAAGAGCGATTTCTTACGTATATAGAAAAAGCCCTGCGGGAAGCGAAGCTGCGTACTCACTGGGGGGACAGCAACGATGCCTATGAAAAGGCCGTGTTCGACTATGTCCGCTACCTGCTCTCGCCAGCTAATATGGCTTTTCTGGTGGATTTTACCGATGCACTGCAACGCTTTATCCGTGCGGGGTTAATCAATAGTCTGACGCAGACAATCATCAAACTGACCGCCCCAGGCGTACCGGATATTTATCAGGGCAGCGAGGCTTTGGATTTCAGCCTCGTCGATCCCGATAACCGACGTGAGCCAGATTTTGCCCTGCTCGCACAGCGACTGGATGGGCCAGGAAAGCCAGATTTCACCACCGAAGCGGACTGGCGGAACGGGCAGCTTAAGCAGCATGTCATCGCCGTGCTCCTGCATTGCCGTCAGGCAGCGCCACTCCTGTTTCGCCAGGGCGACTATTTGCCGCTTGCCGCTTCTGGCAAGAGAGCGAAAAATCTTATTGCCTTTGCACGGGTGTTAAACGACGAGATGCTGATTGTCATTGTTCCACGCCTCGTCCTCAACGTTATTGATGAGCATCTTATTACCGAGCCAACAAAATGCTGGACAGAGACGGAAATAGCGCTGCCAGAACGGCTCGCAAACCGCCGCTATCACGATATTCTCAGCGGAAATGAGGTGTGCCTGACTGACCGGATTAACGTCGCTGACATCGGGCATTTTTCGTCAGTCATACTCCGCAGTGGATGATGTTGCAGAATAATGAAAATCAGAAATCGCTGTAATCCGTATCAAACTGAGTTTTTGATGGAGAGGGATGCATGCCAAACGGTAATTCTTTTGTAATCACGAAGGGGTTTAACCAGCCTCTGGGCGCCAATTTTGATGGTGAAGGTGTCAATTTCGCAATTTTTTCGGCTCATGCTGAGCGCATCGAACTCTGCCTCTACGATCCAGGCGGCAAGGTTGAAATCGCAAGAATGGACCTGCCGGAATACACTGACGAAATCTGGCACGGCTACGTGCCTGGTCTGTTACCCGGCACGCTGTATGGCTTTCGCGTTCATGGTCCTTATGATCCTGAAAATGGGCATCGCTTCAATCCCAATAAACTTCTGATCGATCCCTATGCGCGCGAGCTGTCTGGCGATATTGAATGGAATGAGGCGCACTTTGCCTATGACCTCAGTCATGAAGATAAAGACCTGACGTTCGACACGCGCGACAGTGCCCCCTTTACACCAAAGTGCCGGGTGATCGATCCTTATGAATTTGACTGGCAGGACAAAAACCGTCCGGCTATTTCGTGGCCGGATACCATCATCTACGAAACTCACGTGAAGGGCTTCACGCAGCTTAATACCGCGCTGCCAGAAGAGTTGCGCGGCACGTTTGACGGCATGGGCCATAAAGCCAGCGTCGATTATATCAAGAGCCTTGGCATAACGTCGGTGGAACTTCTGCCGGTACACTGGTTTCCGAATGATCAGCATCTGCTCGACAAAGGGTTGAAAAATTACTGGGGCTACAACACGCTCGGCTTCTTTGCGCCCGCCACACGCTATTTTGGGCCAAGGGGTATTCAGGGTTTCCGCGATATGGTGCGTTCGTTCCATAATGCCGGGATCGAGGTCATTCTTGACGTGGTTTATAACCATACAGCGGAAGGCAACGAGCTTGGCCCTACGCTATCGTTTAAAGGCATCGATAATTTTTCTTATTACCGTACCATGCCCGATCAACACCGCTACTACATCAATGACACCGGTACGGGTAATACCGTTAATACCTCGCATCCGCGCGTGCTGCAAATGATTATGGATTCGCTGCGTTACTGGGCGGAATCGATGCATATCGATGGTTTCCGCTTCGATCTCGGCACAATTCTGGGTCGCGAACCGGAAGGATTTGATCAGCGCGGCGGCTTTTTTGACGCGATGATGCAGGACCCGGTACTTTCCCGTCTGAAATTGATTGGGGAACCCTGGGACATTGGACCGGGAGGCTATCAGGTTGGCGGCTTTCCCCCAGGCTGGGCTGAATGGAATGATAAGTACCGCGACACGGTGCGCGAATACTGGAAAGGTGACAATGTCTCAACTGATTTCGCTGCGCGTTTACTCGGCTCCGGCGATCTTTACGATCAGCGCGGCCGTCGTCCCTGGGCAAGCGTTAACTTTATTACCGCCCATGATGGTTTCACGCTGAACGATCTGGTTTGTAAGCGTCTCATCCAGACCGTATTGACGCTCAGACAAAAGTGAGATCGACCTTCCAGGGCAGCAGATCACGGACCCGGTTCACCGGCCAGTCCTGGATATGACCGATGACGTAACGCAGCCACGCCTCCGGTTCCACGCCGTTAAGCCGGCAGGTGCCGATCAGCGAGTACAGTACCGCAGCACGTTCCCCGCCCGCGTCTGAACCCGCGAACAGCCAGTTTTTCCGCCCCAGGGCAACGCCACGCAGCGCGTTCTCTGCGATGTTATTGTCTATCTCGGCCCAGCCGTTGCTGCAGTACAGGTTCAGCGCATCCCACTGCTTCAGCAGGTACGAGAACGCCTTCGCCGTATCCGAGTGGCGCGACAGCACCTTCATCTGTGCCTGTACCCAGTCGTACAGCGACTGCATCAGCGGGACCGTCTGCTCTTTCCGGACCGCCAGCCGCTCCTCTGCCGGGCTGCCGCTTCTCTCCGCCTCGATGGAATACAGTTTGCCGAGGCGTTTCAGCGCTTCGTTTGTGCCGTCGGTCGGTGTGCGGACGTGAACGTCATGGATTTTGCGCCGGGCGTGCGCCATGCGGGCCGCTGCGGCGATACGGCCGTCTTCGTCCGGGGCGTTGTAGCCGCCGTAAGCATCGGCCTGCAGGATACCGCTGTATCCGGCAAGGTGTTGCTGCGGATGTATCCCCTTACGGTCCGGCGAGTACGCGAACCACACCGCCGGGGGAAGCGGTGAGCCCGCGTTACGGTCGTCCCGCACGTAGACCCACAGCCGGGCCGTGCGGGTTTTACCGCTGCCCGGCTCCTGAACCGGCACAGGGATATCGTCGGTATGCACCTTGCCCGGAATCAGCACGTACTGGCGCAGCAGGTCATACAGCGGCTCCAGCAGTTCGCTGACCGCACCGGACCAGCGCCCCAGTGTGGCACGACTCAGCTCCACGCACTGACGCCGGTATATCTCTGACTGACGATAGTGAGGCGTGTGCTCTGCGAACTTTGCCGTGACGATGCGCGCCAGCAGCCCGGGACCCGCGTAGCTGCGCTCTATGGGTTTTGCCGGCATGGTCGCCTGAACGATGTGGTCACATCCACAGCAGGCCAGTTTTGGCCGCTGCGTTTCGATAACCTTAAAGGCGCTGCTGATGAGCTCCAGCTGCTCCGATACGTCGCAGCCCAGCGCGCTGAGCTCTCCGCCGCACGACGGGCAGGCGGTTTCTGCCGGCGACAGCGTGCGGGTTTCGCGGGGGAGTGTGGCCGGTAATGGTTTACGGGCAGAAGACTGGCGCAGCGGTTGCGGAACCACCGGGTCATGCTGCTCACCCAGCGCCTCAGCCATCTCCTCCTGCAGGGCGCCGATGCGCTCTTCAGCCTCGCGCACCTGGCGCTGCGTTTTCTCACGCAGCTTTTCGGAGCTTTTGCCGAACTGCATGCGCTGAAGCTTAGTGATCAGCGCCTTCAGCCGGTTGATTTCGCTGGCGTACGCCGCCACCCGCTGTGAGAGCAGGCGGTTATACTCCGCCATTTTGCGGATGGTGGTCTGCTGCTCCAGCAGCAGCGCCCTGAGCCGGGCGTTTTCATCGGGAAGGGATGCGTCCATAACCCCATTTTACAGCAGGTTATATCCGCAGGCCAGGCCGTTCAGTCCGCTGTGGGTGCTTCCAGTTAATGCCTTCCAGCAGCATGGAGAGCTGCGCAGGCGTCAGATGCACTTTTCCGTCACGGGTCACCGGCCAGACGAAGCGCCCCCGCTCCAGTCGTTTGGTGAACAGGCACAGGCCGTCCCGGTCGGCCCACAGCACCTTTATCATGTCGCCGCGACGACCGCGAAAGATAAACAGATGACCGCTGAACGGATCGGTGCGAAGCGTGTTCTGCACTTTCGCTGCCAGCCCGTTGAAGCTACAGCGCATATCTGTCACGCCAGCAACCAGCCAGATCCGCGAACCTGCCGGAAAGCTAATCATGACTCACCCTCCCTGAGTTCGCTGACCAGTGCGCGCAGAAGTTCAGGCGTCAGCGGGCCAGTCAGGTTGAGGCTTCCACCTGGCAACGTCAGCCTGCAGCTGATGACCGGTGGCAGGTCTGCTGATACGACGCCGTTTTGCCTGGGCGGAGGGACAACAGGCTCCATAGTAACCGGAATCAGAGTCGCTCTGTTGGCCGGATCCAGTAGCCCCTGACGATGCAGATTGCGCCAGTTGAACAGCAGATTATCGTTAATGCCATGCTCACGGGCAATTTGAGCCACACAGGCGTCCGGCTGCAGGGTCAGCTCCGCCATGCGAATTTTGAATTCCAGAGGCCAGGCCGGCCGGCGTTTTTTCACAGGAAGATTTGTCTCAAGATTGAAGGCATAGAGCTCTTCCTCCAGGCGTTCAGGCGTGTATTCTTCCGACAATGGCCAGTTAATTCCGGTTCGTCGAAAACGCGTGAACATTTTATGTATGGCAGATGAGCTAAGGTTCAGTTGTTCTGCTATTTCACGGTAAGTCAGAGCCTCATTAAAGCGCAGGCTCAGCGCTGTGAAGATCCATGGTCTTCTGGTGTAAGGCGTATTTTTGTCCACGGTAGTGTCCATGTTCGCGAAAGTGTCCATGGTAGGAAACGCGGGCAAAAATAAAAGACGGTCTGGATGAGACGCTTACTCTGGTTTCGTATAACGAAAAACACAACGAGGCCAACGGCGAAGACAATAACGACGGCAGTAATGACAACCGCTCTTACAATTACGGCGCCGAAGGCCCGACTGATGATCCGGGCATCAACGCAGAGCGTGACCGCCAGAAACGCAATTTCCTCGCAACGCTGCTGTTTTCTCACGGCACACCGATGCTGCTGGCCGGTGATGAGTTTGGCCGCAGCCAGATGGGCAATAACAACGGATATTGTCAGGACAGTGAGATCGCCTGGATCCGCTGAGACGAGCTGCCTGAATCCTGCGAGGCGCTACGCGACTTCACTCGCCAGGTTATTCAACTGCGGGCCAGCCAGCCGCTGCTGCGTCGTGAGAACTGGCGCGACGGCATGGATATTAAATGGTTCAATGCCGGCGGCGGCTTTCAACAGCCTGAACAGTGGGATGAAGGATCAACGCTCGGGGTTTATATCGGCCGCCCCGATCTTCAGACAGAAGACGAAGACGGCATCTGGTATGACGTACTGATGTTATTTAATCCCTTTGAAGGTAACGTGCCGTTCCGTATTCCACAATTCGGCGAAGGCGGCTGGGTGCTCGGACTCACCACCTCCGATACGGCAAAACGCGGCCTCGTCATTACCCGCGAACGGGATTTCGAGCTTGAAGGCCGCAGCATCGCCTTGTTCAGGAGACCATAGCGCTAAAATGTCATATGAGTAATACCTGATTTTGAGTACTCAGACCTGATAATTTGCCTGCTGTATCCAGTTCCGTTTGGCACAGCATACTTTTCATCAGGTCACGGTCGTGCTGTTTACGTCAGCGCGACCGTTTAATCAGGCCCTGTTTTGATATAGCCAGTGTTCAATTTCACTTGCCGGAAGGGGCTTTGAAAAGAAATAACCCTGAATTTGATCGCATCCATATTGTTTAAGCAAGTTCAACACGGCTTCTGTTTCTACCCCTTCCGCTAAGACGGTATAATTCAGTTCTTTCAGCATGTGAATAATACTGTTAACAATAATTCTTGATGAACCCTCTTCTGCCAGTCGTGTGATTAATGACAGATCAATTTTAATCACATCCAGCGGAATATCCTGAAGATAATTGATATTGCTGTAGCCCTTACCAAAGTCATCCAGCGAGATAAAAAAGCCATGTGATTTAAGTGATTTTAGCCCTTTGATAGCCACATCTTTTTCGGTAATCAGCTCATTTTCCAGACATTCAATCCCAATCAAAGCCGTTGACAGTTTGGCTTGTTTTACCCTGGCAGCAAGCCTGCTGGCAAAGTCTGGTTTCGCAAAATCTTTTTCACTGACATTAATTGAAACGGGGATAAGTGCATATTCTTTTTTCCAGCAAGCCAACTGCGCGATTAATCGATCAATAATCCATTCGGTCAGATCAGATAACAGATTCGTTTTTTTGGCTAACGGAATAAATTCAGCAGGATATAACTCGCCTCTTTCAGGATGGTTCCAGCGGATCAACGCTTCCAGCCCTACCGTTTTACCCGTCCTTAAACAAACCTTTGGCTGATAAACAAGATAGAAACCTTCATCTTTTTTTAAGGCGGCGGCCAGATCATTCATGATGAGAAAGTCTTCAGTACGGCGCGTATCATAATCTTCATGAAAAGGCGTTGCACCTTCCCCTTCCCCTATAGCTTCATGAAGCGCGCTAACCGCCTGACGAAGTATCTCATTTGCACTTAGCTTTTGTGGAATAAACGTCGTTTCGCCGATAAAAATATCCAGATCAATTAAAATATTTTCGCTCAGACTGGCATTCATGCCCGTTAAGACATCAACAATATTATGGGCCTGATATTTATCATTAACTCCCTGAATAATGGCGAAGCGGCCCGGCGCGAAACAATATAATTTTTTACCTTCATCCAGCCGCAGACGCTCAGCAACCAACAAAGCGATTTGCTTAAGAAGATTTTCTACGGGCACGACCCCGACGGTGCGCGACAATTCGTGGATACGAGGCATATCAATGCAGTCGATCACTATTAATCGGTAATTTTGAGCGGGTTCTACCCGCGCGAGTTGCTGAATATCGCGGATAAGGCACCTGCGGTCAGGCAAACGGGTCGTTACATCGGCAGAATCGGCAGAATCGGCAGAGTTCCATGCTTCAAGCAAAGAGGCAACCAGCTTTGCCAGCGAATTTAATGTGGTGATCTGAACCTGACTAAATTTATGAGGCCGTACATCAGCCACACAAAGCGTACCGAAAGCATTTCCTTTCTGATTCGTTAGCGAAACACCAGCATAAAACCGGATAAACGGCTCACCTTTGACAAAAGGGTAGGTAGAAAAACGTGCATCAAGTAGCGTATCTTCCACCACTAATTGGCCTTCGCCATCAGGGATATGACGGCAAAGAGTTTCCTCTCGGGCTGTCTGCTTAAGCGCGAAATTGCAGACTGCTTTAATGTCTTGATTGTCATCATCAACAATGGAAATAAAACGCGCGGGAATATTCAGTATTTGCCCGGTCAGTTGAACAAATTGTTCAAGCACCTGTTCTCTGCTTTCATCAGATGACAGAAGCGCCCGGACCGCTTTGAGACGATTTTTTCCATTGTCACTTTGATTATTCTGCACTAAAGCCTCCACCAACTATGGGCGAGAAAAAGAAGATAAAGACATTTTGCGTCTGAAGTACCTGAGACAAACCGCATCCAATTTTATTGGTTTCATATTGAAACTGCATCATACGCCAGCCAATTTTCCTCAATATTTACACGGTATCTAAACGGCTCTTTCTTAAGCGCCATTAAGATTGCATCTAAATAACCCTTAACCTGACAGATTACCCTATTGCCTGCCAGTTAATAACATTATTACGAGCCGGATTTAGCTCCTCTCCCATAACAATTCTGACAGAGATCACAAGACCTTCCGTGGCTATAAAACGAATGGACTGTGAATCTGTTGTTCGATGTATTCACTTTTCTCAATTATAGCGTTGCGGCTTTTCCGTTCTGAAACCCAAACCTATTAAACGTCCAAATACAAAGCGCAGGAACGGAAGATAACGCATAATCGTGGGCAGCGGACTTTCGCTTTGCCGTTTCGATTTGCCTTTATTACTGCTCATTTTTATCTGTAAAAATTGGGTCGCCACCGTTGGAAACTGACGTCGTTTCTGCACCTTTTCCAGATAGTGCAGTTGCAGGTTTTTTTTGAGTAAAGGCGCCGTTACACAGTTAGCCGTCGCGACGGCGTCCTGAATCGCCAGATTTACGCCAACGCCCCCAATCGGCGACATGGCATGTGCTGCATCACCAATGCAGAGCACACCGGGTTTCATCCATTTATCCAGTCGGTCAATACGAATTGACAGCAGCCTGAGTTGATCCCATTCAGTAATTTCAGCCATACGCGCCACAGAAAAAGGCGCGGATAAGGCAATTTCGTGCTTCAAAGCAGCCAGCCCGGCAGATTGCAGTGCAGTAAACTGACCTTTGAGGATGCTAAAACCACATTGCCAGTAATCGCCGCGATCGATCATGATCACCTTCTGACCAGGCCCTTTATGTCCTCCTCCCCAGGCGGGATCGTCATCGTGTTTGTTCAGCCGGAACCAAAGGACATCGCGCGATGAGCCAAATTCCCGGCTTGTCAGTCCGGTTTTTGCTCTTACAGCAGAGTGACGACCATCTGCGCCAATCACCACCTGACTGCGAATGGTCATTTGACAGGTGCCTTTCGTCGCTCGAACGCCGCACACGGCACCCTTTTCAAAGATGAAGTCATCAAATGAGGTGGATTTCAGCAGAGTAAAACCCGCGAACTGCGCGCTTTTATCTGCCAGGAAATTCAGAAAATCCCACTGCGGCATAAAGGCGATGAAACGACAGGTTACCGGCAAACGTGAAAAATCAGCCATTGTGATTTCCTGCCCGGCAATTTCTGCCTGAAGTTTCTCTGCCCGCTGGTGCGGCAACTGTAATAACTCATCCAGCAAACCGAGCTGATGCATAATTTCTAACGTAGAAGGATGGATCGTATCGCCGCGAAAGTCGCGCAGAAAGTCGGGATGCTTTTCAATGACCACCACACGCAGGCCAGCCCGTGCCAGAAGATAGCCCAGCATCAGGCCCGCCGGGCCTGCGCCAACGATACAGCAGTCTGAGGAAAAGAATTCAGTCGAGGATAGCTTCATGACGATTCCTTGTTTAGCATGAAGTCAGTTTATGATAATAATTATCATTTGTGTATGAATCCGTTCTTTTTGCCTCTCTGAATTGTGACCGGGTCCGCCCTCCGATGACCGTATTTACGTCGCTCTGCTGCTCAATGATGAGGGGGCGAAATACGCCCCCGGAAAGATCAGGCAGGCACAGTAAGGGCCTTCTGGCTGCGTGACCAAACGCGATGTGATGCCATCGCGTTGAGGAATTCACGCATAAAAGCATCCTCGGCTTTACTGTCTTCGACAATGCCTTCTTCAGCCTCATCATCATCCAGACCAAACTGCGCTTTAAAACGCCGTGCGTCGCCGCTCAGCCCGATAACTTTCAGGTGCTTATACGCCTCCAGCAGGTAATATCGCGCGTCACCACTTAACAGCAGGGCATCTACATTGCCGTCGGGCACAATAACCGCATCAAAAGTCAATGACGGCAAACCGCTGAAGGTGGCGTCTACTGGCAACACAGAGCCGTCATCCGCCCGCACCTGTCCCATATGTGCTGCCAGCAATTTTGCATGTACTCCCTGTACTTTTAGCGCTTGCAAAATACTCAACACATCAGCGGATTTCACCCCGTCGCTTAACAGTAGCGCGACCTGACGGCCTTTTATGCTGCCGCCGGGTGTGGCGTAAAGGCTGAGGCTACTGTCTTTGCTCAAGCCGTTGACATCTTTTGCCGGTGTCGTGTTACGTTGCTCATCGGTTAAAGCGATGCCCAGATTGTCAGCCACGCCCTGGGCGAGTTTCACGTCAATATGCAGTAAATGATCGACAATACGTTCGCGGATATAAGGGCGCGCCACTTTGCTCAGCTCGAACGAATAGGCATTGATAATATGCTGCTGCTCAACCGGCGTCTGGCTCTGCCAGAACAGGCGTGGCTGCGAGTAGTATTCGCCAAAGGACGGGCTGCGCTCGCGTACTTTATGCCCTTCAACGCGCTCCTGATAACTCTCAAACCCCCCCGCTTTCGCTGCAGGCGGCGTTTCGCGCGGCCAGTTGTCGTTGATTGAGTTGGGCTCATAGTTAGCAGGATTGGTGTCGATCTCCATCCGATGCATGCCCTGACGCTGGAAATTATGGTACGGGCAAACCGGGCGGTTAATCGGAATTTCATGGAAATTTGGTCCGCCAAGGCGGCTGATTTGCGTATCGGTGTAAGAGAACAGTCGTCCCTGCAACAGCGGATCGTTAGTGAAATCGAGGCCGGGTACGATATGACCAGGATGGAAGGCAACCTGCTCAGTTTCAGCGAAAAAGTTGTCTGGGTTGCGGTTCAAGACCATTTTCCCCACCCGCTGTACCGGCACCAGCTCTTCCGGGATCAGTTTGGTAGCATCCAGCAGATCAAAATCGAACTTAAACTCATCTTCTTCAGGGATCAGCTGTAGACCCAGTTCATATTCAGGATAATCGCCTGCCTCAATGGCTTCCCACAAATCACGGCGATGAAAATCAGGGTCGCGTCCCGTGAGCTTCTGCGATTCGTCCCACAGCAGCGAGGCTTTACCGGCTACCGGCTTCCAGTGAAAACGCACAAACGTGGCTTTGCCTTCGGCGTTTATCATGCGGAAAGTATGAATACCAAAGCCTTCCATGGTGCGATAACTGCGCGGGATACCGCGATCAGACATCGCCCAAATAACGTTATGCAGCGTCTCTGGTTGCAGCGAAACATAATCCCAGAAGGTATCATGCGCAGTCTGCCCTTGTGGCATTTCGTTGTGCGGTTCAGGTTTTACGGCGTGCACAAAATCAGGAAATTTATGCGCATCCTGAATAAAGAACACCGGGGTGTTATTCCCGACTAAATCAAACACGCCCTCTTCCGTATAAAACTTTGTGGCGAAACCGCGAATATCACGCACAGTATCCGCTGAACCTGCGCCGCCCTGAACGGTCGAGAAACGCACAAAGACTGGCGTTACTTGTCCGGGATCGCTAAGAAAATCCGCTTTGGTAATGTCTTTTAGCGAACGGTAAGGCTGAAAATAGCCGTGCGCGGCGGAACCGCGGGCGTGAACAATACGTTCCGGGATGCGCTCATGGTCAAAGTGGATGATTTTTTCACGCATGATGAAGTCTTCAAGCAGCGTCGGTCCACGAGTACCGGCGCGCAGTGAGTTCTGGTCATCAGCGATGCGCGTGCCCTGATTTGTGGTTAAGGCCGCGTTTTCACCGTTTTTACGGTTGGCTTCAAGCTGATCAAGTTTTGCATTGGATATACCTGGTGATTTCAGACTACCGGGCGCGGTGGGCTCTTTGCCCGGCGAAGTCGGCTGTGAGGAAGGTTTATGTGAGCCATCTTTCGGTGCCAGAGAACCCAGTCCGGGTTGTGCGGACTCCGGACCGGTTGATGGGGCGCGGTGGCTCAGGACTTTATTATCTTTTTCTTTCGACATTGCGCGTTTCTCCTGTTGTTATCGCTTTAATACGCTAACAACTATAGAACATCCTCCCGGTAATACTGATAAATCGCAGGGATTTAGAAGGACACTTATCAGGGACGCGACAGCGAGGGAAAACGTTGTTGGCCGTAACGCTGCTATCAAGAGTTTTGATACGTTATTCTTTAAAACTACAGTACATTTTGCTGGCGGGTTTAGTGCAAACAGGCGATTTCTGCGGGATCGCGCTCGCCTGTTTTCAGCATTGCGTTGACAGATCTGATGCGCCTTTAGCGCAGAAATAAAGGCGTAGCGGGATAAATGGCCCCCAATACGCTCTTTTCGCGTGCGCCAGTAACGGCAGGTAAATTGCCTGGCAATCCCGACAGGGTACGAAAGGCCAGCCAGGCGAAAGCCAGTGCTTCCATATCATCGCCGCTGATGCCTACCGTATCGGTAGAGGAGACTTCTGTGCCCGGCAAATGTGCGGCCAGGCGCGCCATCAGCAAGGGATTTTTGCCGCCGCCGCCACACACTAACAGACGATCACAGCCGTCATTCAACTGTACCTGATGTACGATAGTCACTGCGGTGAACTCAGTCAGCGTCGCCTGAACATCTTGCGCTGCGACGCCCGGAAACTGGCGGAGATGCTGCTCCAGCCAGCCCAGATTGAAATATTCCCGTCCAGTACTTTTAGGAGGAGGCAATGCAAGCCAGGGATCGCTTAATAACCTTTCCAGCAATGCCGGAATGCGTGTACCGGTACGCGCCCATTGCGCATCTTTATCGTAAGGTTTGCCCAGGTTACGCCAAATCCAGGCATCAAGCAGCATATTACCCGGCCCGGTATCAAAGCCACGCACCGGTTGACCCGGTATTAATAAAGAGAGATTGGCGATACCACCAATGTTTAACACCATGCGACGTTCGACTGCATCCATTAGCAATGCCTGATGAAAAGCAGGAACTAATGGCGCTCCTTGTCCACCCAGCGCCATATCACGGCGGCGAAAATCCCCTACGACGCTGACGCCAGTTGCCGCGACAATCTGATTATTATCGCCAATCTGCAACGTATTTGGCGCTGCGCCCAGCGGTTCGTGCCACACCGTTTGCCCGTGGCAACCAATGGCGACAATGTCGCTGGCTTCCAGCGTTTCACGCTTCATCAACGTCAGAACCGCTTCGGCAAACAGCAGCCCCAGCTGCGTGTCCAGCTGCCCTAGCTGTGACAGCGTTAAGGCCTGTCCCTGGCAAATCGCCAAAACGTCACAGCGCAAATTCTGCGGTATCGGATGGCAATAACTCGCCTGCTGAGCAACCATATTTTCATCGATAACCGCCAGTACCACGTCAACGCCATCAAGGCTGGTATCCGACATCACGCCAATATAGCGACCTGATTTCATTGCCGTTCCTTACTTCCAGTGGGAAGTTTATGTTCTACCGTTAGCCTGACAAATCCGGCTGTCTGATTCTGTGTTTAGATCATTCTTGCTATCGTGACACAGCCAGGATAGCGCATCGCACTATTTTTTCTTATCGATTGAACGCTTGTTGATACTCTTTAGGCTACGCTTCGCCAACCGCCTTTACTCAGACAAAGATTATATTGTCAGTTTTGTGGCTTATACTGTTTGCAGGATCTGGCGATATATGTGGCGCATTTTCGAATAAAGGAGTTTTCAAATGATTAAGCGTGTAATTGTGGTCGCGTTGACCGGTGTGATGCTGGCAGGTTGTAGCAACACAGATACCCTGTCGGGCGATACCTACAGCGCAAGCGAAGCCAAACAGGTACAGAGCGTTTCCTACGGTACGTTAGTTTCCGTTCGTCCGGTTAAGATTCAGGGCGGCGATGATAGCAATGTGATTGGCGCTATCGGTGGTGCGGTACTCGGTGGCTTTTTGGGTAATACCATTGGCGGCGGTGCGGGTCGTAGCCTGGCTACGGCGGGGGGCGCAGTTTTTGGCGGTGTAGCCGGCCAGGGCGGACAAAGCGCGGTGAACAAAAGCAACGGTGTTGAGCTGGAGATCCGTAAGGATGACGGCAACACCATCATGGTGGTGCAGAAGCAAGCCGCCAGCCGCTATTCTGTGGGCCAACGCGTTGTACTGGCTTCCAACGGAAGCCAGGTTACGGTTTCGCCCCGTTAAGCAATGCGATAAAAAAACCGACGCTAATCGTCGGTTTTTTTATTTCTCGCGGTTCTGAAGTTCAAGAATATTTTTCTCAAGTCGGATGACCAGGTTCATCAGCTGGCTGATTTCATCGCGGCTGATGCCGAAAAGAATATCATCGCGGGTCGCATCAATGACGCTCTCGACTTTTGCGATAATCGGCTCAGCCTGATGCGTCAGTTTAATGCGTTTGGCGCGACGATCGTTGGCACAAGTCGATCGGGTAATTAACCCTTTTTCTTCCAGCTGATCCAGGGTGCGTACCAACGAAGGCTGCTCAATACCAATCGCTTTCGCTAACTGAATTTGTGATTGCTCAGGGGGCAGTTGATGAATATTGTGCAACGTTACCCAGTGTGTTTGCGTCAATTCAAGCGGTTTTAAACGCTGATCAATTAATGCGCGCCAGAGGCGCACCAGGCGAGATAAATCCGTTCCGAGAGGCGTATCCATTTCATCTCCTTATAATTAGCTTGCTAGCAATCAAGCCTGATTTTACACTATTTTGCGAGTTTACAGGACAAATTACAAATCCCAGGCTGCCGCCACGCATCTATGCTTTTTGAGACAGTTGCCTGGGTTAACGAAGGATGATGAACGTGGCCATTCCCAACTTTGCCGCTGCCGAACCGCTTACCGACCTGATTTTTGGCGCATCGCTGTTTTTTCCCCCTCTCTTCAAAGCCGTACTGCTCGGCTTCTTTTTTTGGCTGCTGATTCATCCACTGATACGCGGTTGGATTTATTCAGGCGATGTCTGGCATCCCACTTTATTCGATCTCTCGTTGTTTGTGCTGTGCGTTACCGCCGCACTTTGGCTCATCGGTCATGGATAATCTTTATGAAATTTAACGCGGTAAAGTATTTCTCCACCCTGATTGTATTCGCCTTCGCTCTGCTGGCCGGTTGGTGGATCTGGAACTATTACATGCAGTCACCCTGGACGCGGGATGGAAAGGTGCGCGCCGAACTGGTGGACATCACGCCACAGATCTCCGGGCGCATTGTCAGTCTGGCGGTAAAAGATAATCAGTACGTGCGAAAAGGTCAGGTCTTGTTGAAGCTGGATACCGTGCCATGGGAAATCGCGCTACATAACGCTGAGGCGCAACTCAATAAAGCGCAGGCCGATCTTGCCAGAGCGCAACACGAATCTAACCGTCGGGCAAGCCTGCCGCGCAACGTCATATCGGCTGAAGATGTGGATGCTTATCGTCTTAGCGCCAATGCCATGGCCGCGAGTGCAAAAGCCGCGCAGGCAACGTTAGATCAGGCTCGCTGGAATTTACAGCAAACCACCGTGACGGCGCCGACCGATGGCTGGATCAGCAATCTCACTTTGCGCCCTGGCAATTACGCCACCGCCGGTACGCCGCTGTTTGCTCTTGTCGACAGCCATTCCTATTATGTAATGGGGTATTTTGAAGAAACCAAACTGCGTCATATCCGTCCCGGCGCGACGGCGCAAATCGTGCTTTACAGCACAGGCGTGCACCTGCAAGGCGTTGTCGAAAGTATTGGTCGCGCTATTTATGATCAAAGCGTTGATAGCGACAGCGGACTGGTGCCCGATATTAAACCTAACGTGCCGTGGGTACGTCTGGCGCAGCGCGTGCCGATACGCATTCGTCTCGCTCATATTCCTGATAACGTTCCGCTGGTCGCGGGCACCACCTGTACGATTAATATTCAGCGATGAATTTTAACTGGTTAGCCTGGGATCAACTGCCCTGGATAAAAGCCAATGCCAATCAGTGGCGCTATGCGTTGCGCAACACCCTCGCCATGTGTATGGCGCTGAGCATTGCTTATGGACTGGATCTGGATGAGCCTTACTGGGCAATGACCTCTGCCGCTGTCATTAGTTTCCCCACCGTTGGGGGCGCGATCAGTAAAAGTCTGGGCCGCATTGTTGGTAGCCTGCTGGGGGCTACCGCTGCGCTGCTGATTGCTGGTCATACGCTGAACGAACCCTGGCTTTTTACCTTTGCGATTGCGGGCTGGCTGACCTTTTGTACCTGGATTGCTAATCACTATCAAAATAATGTGGCTTATGCATTCTCACTGGCTGGTTATACGGCGGCAATCATTGCGTTTAGTAGCGTAGATATTACCGACGCGTCAGATTTATGGACCATTACCCAGGCACGGGTGTGCGAAGTGATATCAGGCATTTTATGTGCCGGATTCATGATGATGGTACTGCCGAGTACTTCTGACGGCGATGCACTGATGAATTCACTCAGGCAGATGCATACGCGCCTGCTGGAGCATGCCGTTTTGCTGTTGCAGCAAACCGATACTGACAACGTGCGCACCGCGCATGAAAACGTTATCAGTCAAATCCTGACTATGAATCTGTTGCGCATTCAGGCCTTTTGGAGCCATTACCGTTATCGCCGCCAAAATAATGTACTGAACTACGTTCTGCATCAACAGTTGCGCTTAACCAGCGTGCTGTCGAGCTTACGCCGTATGTTGTTGAACTGGTCTGATGCGCCACAAGCGCTTTACGATGCCATGCAGCAACTGATGCAAGAACTGGCAAAACCGCACTGCGATAAATACCGTCTGGCACAAATATTACGCAGCATCACGCCTGCCGCTGGGGGGGATTATCGTCAACGCGCTTTCTGTCAGCGCTTGCGCTACTTTTGCTGGATGTACCTGAATGTTTCGCGCTGGATCCGTCTACTGGAACGCGCCGATGCCGACACCTGTTTTCAGCCGCCGTCCGTGCCATCGCTGGCGCGGGAAAGCGACAGTGCTGAAGCTGGCTGGAGTGCGTTACGCACCTTTTGCGTTATCGTGTTGGGCTGCGCTTTTTGGATCAATTCGCAATGGTCATCCGGTGCTGCCGCGCTTACCTTAACGGCTATCGCCTGCGTATTGTATTCGTCTGCGCCTTCACCCAGCGGGAGCGTCAGCCTGCTACTGAAAACGCTGTTGTGGCTTTTTGTGTTTAGCTTTGTGATGAAGTTTGGCTTGATGGTGCAAATTAATCAGCTGTGGCAATTTCTGATATTTTTATTCCCGCTGCTTATTACGCTGCAACTTTTCAAACTTCAGCAGAAACAGCGTGCCGGTATGTGGGGGCAATTTATTGTTTTTATGGGATCGTTCATTGCGGTGACGAACCCACCCAGCTGGGATTATCAGGATTTTTTTAACGATAATATTGCCAAGGTTTGTGGCGTCTTACTGGCGTGGCTGGCGTTTCAAATTTTGCGACCCAGCTCGGATGCACGACGCAGCCGCCGTCATATCCGGGCATTACGCGTGGCGTTTCTCGATCAGTTACGTCAGCATCCACGTTTGAACGAAAACAGGTTTGAATCGCAGATTTATCATCACATTAACCAATTGAGTAGCAGTCGGGATGAGCAGGCGCGCGTCTGGTTGCTGCGCTGGGGAGTGGTGTTACTCAACTGTTCGCATATCGTCTGGCAGTTACGCGACTGGCAACCCACCTCCAGTACGCTGGCGCAGCTACGTGCGGGCAGTCTGCACAATCTACAGCAAATAATCAGCAGTCGCGGCGTGCGGCATAATTCGTTGCAAAGTACGCTGGATGAATTAGAAGCGACCATCAGTCAGTTACTGCATGATAACGACAGTGAAGCCAATACGTTAGCGGGCATTCTCTGGCGTTTACGCTGCTCGCTGGCACAGCTAAAACAGACCGTTCCTGGCTGATTACAGACAGTATTGCTGTTGCTGACGATGAAAATCATCCTTTAACTGCTGCAATGTTTTGTGTCCTTCGAAACGGGTTTTATCCACCTCGGTCATAGGCTGGATAACCAGGGCTTTTTCGTCGGGAGAGAAGATAAAGCGTCGCACAATATCCGTACCGGTAAAGCTTTTTCCAGTTATGCCACCGCATACCATCGTCATGCTGCGATGGGTGATGGTCGTGTCGGTAAAGTTGGTTTCTGTGGCGCTGCGCAACACGTCCTGACAGCCTTTCGCTTGCAGTTGACGGATTGTTTTTCGGCTCAACCATTCACGTCCTTTAGCGATGTTTTCGCAAATGGCACGCATCGGACTGGTGTCAATGGTGCGCTGCAGTTGACGTCCGGTTTCGGTCACCAACTGTGAATCGTTAGGTTGATCGCATCCCACCAGCAGCAGACACAGCAATAATGCGCCCGATCTTTTCATTCCTCCGCCCCTTCGCTTAACAAGCTTTCTTACCTGAATCAATAACATAGGGGGGAAATGTTTTCGAAGATAGTACTGAAGCATAAACAGCACTGAAGAAAGCAGGCGGCAAAGACATGCCGCCTGGAAAGTCAGAGTTTGATTAAAGAGGATTAAAAAAGAAAGGCAGGATAGCAGGAACGGGAAACACATCAGAACAGTGACGGTTGTTCCGGATC
The DNA here is from genome assembly GCF_014946725.1 of Mixta mediterraneensis. Taxonomy (GTDB): domain Bacteria; phylum Pseudomonadota; class Gammaproteobacteria; order Enterobacterales; family Enterobacteriaceae; genus Pantoea; species Pantoea mediterraneensis. The sequence goes on along the minus strand of NZ_JACFXY010000002.1, from coordinate 138,910 downwards.
GGACATGTCGTTTTGTTTTTGCTGGCGCAGCATACGCAGACGGCGTTGCTGGCACAAACGCAGCACATCTCGCTTTTGCGCATCACTGAAGCGCATCCAGTTAAATCGCTCCTCGCGACTGCGTAAGCATCCCACACAGTAGCCACGCGCATCGGTTTGGCAGATACCACGGCAAGGGCTGGGAACAGGAAAAAATTCAAGTTGCTCCGCCACACGGTCTCCCAATAAAACTGATAATTTACAGAAAAAAGAGTCGCGCTGATGGATAAAAAGCCATCACGAAACCGGGCAATTAATGCCATATGCGCTTCCAACAAAGTAAACAGAATGTGCCAAAAGCGCAATCGGGCATTGCATTAGACCAGTTGGTCTACCAGAATGGCCGTCATGAATAAGACGCTACAACGCAACGAAACCCGGGAGCATCTGCTGATCACTGGTGAACAGCTCTGTTTACAGCGCGGTTTTACCGGGATGGGGTTAAGCGAGTTGCTGACTCTGGCGGAAGTGCCGAAAGGCTCTTTCTATTATTACTTCCGTTCTAAAGAAGCGTTTGGGGTCGCCCTGCTGGAACGCTACTTTGCGCGTTATTTACGCGACATTGAATTTCAGCTACAGCAGCAGTCAGGCAGCACCAGCCGTGAACGATTACTCTGTCACTTTCGTGCCGCAGAGCGCCTGTTTCGCGAACAGGGACACATTGTGGGTTGTTTAGGCGTTAAGTTATCTGCTGAAGTCTGCGATTTGTCCGAATCAATGCGGAACGCATTGCAGCATGGCGCCGGTAAAATCATCGTCGCATACGCTCAGGCCTTAGAGATGGCACAACAACAGGAAACGCTGCATTTGCCACAGCCACCTGCACAGATGGCAGAGCTGCTTTATCTTTTATGGTTAGGCGCCAGTTTGCAAAGCAAAATTTCCCGCGAAGTGCAGCCGATACAACTTGCACTCAGTACCATCGAACAGTGGCTTAAAGCTCACTAATTTTAAAATGATAGTTTATAGACGACTGGTCTACTAATGAGGAGTTAACATGGCGAGTACCCAGCTTTTTCGTCCGCTAAAAGTCGGTGCAATCACCGTACCGAACCGCGTTTTCATGGCGCCACTGACCCGTCTACGCAGCATTGAACCCGGCGATATTCCCACTCCGCTGATGGGCGAATATTATCGCCAGCGTGCCAGTGCCGGTTTAATTATCACTGAAGCTACCCAGATCTCTTTCCAGGCTAAAGGCTATGCCGGTGCGCCAGGTCTGCACACGCAGCAGCAAATCACGGCGTGGAAAGCGATCAATAACGGTATCCATCAGGCAGGCGGTCACAGCGCCGTTCAGCTGTGGCATACCGGCCGTATTTCACACCACAGCGTTCAGCCAGAAGGAAAAGCCCCGGTAGCCCCTTCTGCGCTACCCGCAGGGACACGCACCTCATTACGCGCCGAAGATGGCAGCGTTTATCGTGAAGAGACCTCAATGCCACGTGACCTGAGCGTGGCGGAAATTCAGCAGATCGTAAAAGATTTCGGTCAGGCTGCCGCTAATGCTCGTGAAGCCGATTTTGATTTGCTTGAGCTGCACTCGGCACACGGTTATTTGTTGCATCAATTTTTAGCGCCGGGTTCTAATACGCGCACCGACGAATATGGTGGCAGCATCGAAAAACGTGGACGTTTTGCGCTGGAAGTGGTTGATGCTGTCATTGCTAACTGGTCAGCTGAACGTATTGGTATTCGCGTGTCACCAATTGGCAGTTTCCAGAATCTGGACAATGGTCCGGATGAAGAGGCCGCCGCGCTGTGGTATATCGCTGAGCTGGCAAAGCGTAATATCGCTTATCTGCATATGTCTGAACCTGACTGGGCCGGCGGCACACCCTATACTGACGCGTTCCGTGAAAAAGTTCGGAAGCTGTTTCCTGGCGTTATCATTGGTGCCGGTGCGTACACGGTGGAAAAAGCGGATGATCTGATTGCGCGTGGCCTGATCGATGCTGTTGCCTTTGGTCGTGACTATATCGCTAACCCTGATCTGGTTGAACGTCTGCAGCAGGATGCTCCGCTCAATCCACAGCGCCCAGAAAGTTTCTATGGCGGCGGTGCGGAAGGTTATACCGATTACCCAACGCTGTAAGTTATCAATCTGCTGCAACTCGCTGTTGCAGCAGATATTATTATTAGGCGTTGTTCAACGCTATACTTAGCGCTTGTGTCATCAGACGATGACGTTTTGATTAAAGAGGATGTTATGCGTTTACTTCACACCATGCTGCGCGTTGGCGATCTGCAACGTTCAATTGATTTCTATACTCGCGTGCTGGGCATGCGTTTACTGCGCCAGAGCGAAAACACTGAATATAAATATACGCTGGCGTTTGTGGGTTACACCGAAGAAAGCGAAGGCGCGGTGCTTGAGCTGACCTACAACTGGGGCGTGGATAATTACGATTTAGGTAACGCTTACGGCCACATCGCACTGGGCGTAGATGACGTAGCTGCCGCCTGCGATCGCATTCGCAATGATGGTGGGAAAGTGACTCGTGAAGCGGGCCCGGTAAAAGGCGGTTCTACCATTATCGCCTTCGTTGAAGATCCGGATGGTTACAAGATCGAATTGATTGAAAACAAACATGCCGGTCACGGTCTCGGCAACTAAGCCTGACGATTCAGCCTGTCATTTCCGGCAGGCTGACGTTCTCTCCTTCCTCTGGTGACCTGCTGCACCCAACGCTGTTTTTTGCCATAATGCGCGCTGCCCTTTTTCTGCAATGAGATCCTGATGTCTGAATCGAATTCCCTAAACGCGCTCAACCAACGCTTCCGTGGCTTTTATCCGGTAGTGATCGATGTTGAAACTGCTGGCTTCAACGCACAAACCGATGCGCTACTGGAGATTGCCGCAACGACGCTGAAAATGGATGAAGATGGCTGGATCCACCTCGACCAGACAATGCATTTCCACGTTGAACCTTTTAAAGGGGCGTTATTACATCCCGAGGCGTTAGCGTTTACCGGCATTGACCCGCACAATCCTCTGCGTGGTGCCGTTAACGAATATGACGCACTGCATGCCATTTTTAAAATGGTGCGAAAAGGTATCAAAGATACCGGCTGCAATCGCGCCATTATGGTGGCGCATAATGCAACCTTTGACCTCAACTTTATGAACGCCGCCGCCGGGCGAGCGAGTCTGAAGCGCAACCCTTTCCATCCTTTTGCTACTTTTGATACCGCTGCGTTAAGCGGATTAGTCTTAGGTCAAACGGTATTAGCGAAAGCGTGTAAAGCGGCAGGCATGGATTTTGACAGTACCCAGGCGCATTCTGCGCTCTATGATACCGAACAAACCGCGACGCTGTTTTGTGAACTGGTTAATCGCTGGAAGCGGCTTGGCGGATGGCCTTTGCCGTTTGCGCAAGGAGATGTGGCAGAGAACACCGCTGACTAGCTGACAGTAAAAAGGCCGATTGTGGTCGGCCTTTCGTATTATTCCGCTTCTTTAAACTTCTCAGCGGTTTCTTTGATTAGCGATTGCAGTTCGCCACGCTGGAACATCTCAACAATAATGTCACAACCGCCGACCAGCTCGCCATCAATCCACAGCTGTGGGAAAGTTGGCCAGTTCGCGTATTTCGGCAGTTCCGCACGAATGTCTGGATTCTGCAGAATATCCACGTAAGCGAAACGCTCACCGCAGGCTGACAGCGCCTGCACCGCCTGAGCAGAGAAACCACAGCTCGGCAGTTTCGGCGAACCTTTCATATACAGCAGGATCGGGTTTTCTGCGATCTGGCGCTGAATTTTTTCTACAGTACTCATAATTGCCTTCCTTAATTCGTCACTTCGTGTTTGTTTATTGTAGCGACTTCGTCCCCGGACTGAAAACGGGATTTTGCAGCCGCTGAGGTTAAATCGCCACGCAGGTTGCTTCGTTTAGTCAGCGATAATTCTCTGTTTCACAGACTGGCATGGATACATTAATAATTAGCAATAATTTCGCTGATATAAACCACTGAAATTGCACATTTTAACCCCAAATTAACGCGGCGAACAGATTAATAGAAAAAGGACTTACTTTTTTAAAAAAAACTGGTCTAAAATTGCTTCGGCCCTGATCGCGGATCAGAATTTTCTAACTCTGTTATGGCCTTTTTAACCTGACAGCACAACTTATAACCGGACTATGCGTTTACTGATTACGCTTTTCATCCTGGCTTTTGCCCAACTGTTTTTTAACGTCGCCTCTGCTTCCCCGCAGATGCCGGTTAATGCCAGTCAGCATAAAGCAGAGAAAAAAAGTGCGCGTGAAGACGAGCGGCGCAAGCGTCGTCCGGTGAAAAGTACCGTGAAGAAATCTCGCCAGGTTACCGTTCAGAAACTTAAACTGAAAAAAAAGCGAGCGGCCGTAGCCGCAGTTAACGCCGCCACTCAAAAAAATACGCATAAACTTTCCAGCAAGCGTCACGGTCAATCTCGATCAACGAAAATCGTGAATGAAATTAATGACATCAGCACCCTCAGAATGAGCAAATCTCACCGTCAGCGTTATCAAAAAGCGCGCGCAACCGCGATGGCGAAATTAATGGGACAGCTGGGTAAACCGTATCAATGGGGTGGCGTATCGCCGCATACCGGCTTTGATTGCAGCGGCTTAGTCTGGTACGCCTACAAAGATTTACTGAAGTTCAAAATTCCCCGTACCGCGAACGAAATGTATCATCTGCGTGATGCAGCACCGGTTAAGCGCGAATTGCTGGAGAAAGGTGATCTGGTCTTTTTCCGTATTAACGGACGCGGCACCGCCGATCACGTTGGCGTCTATTTAGGCAACGGTAAATTTATTCAGTCGCCGCGCACCGGCAAAGACATACAGATTAGCGCATTGGGTGAAGATTACTGGCAGCGGCACTATATTGGTGCGCGTCGTATGATGACGCCAAAAACCATTCGCTGAGGTATTTGCCTTCGCAGGCAGAAGAAGCCGGATGACAGAGTGGCCCTCCCAGGCAGACGCTCCGTTATCCGGCTTTTGTATTAGTGCAGAATGGCGGTAAAGCTAAATGCCAGAATCATTAGCAGCGCTGCGCCGCTCGTCATCAACGCCAGTTTTATATCGGTACTCATCACCTCTCCTTAGCCACACAGATTGTAGGGATACTGCATTTTCCCATAAGGTCCGGTAAAAATCTCGTTTTATCCGCTCAGCCTTGTTAGAATCCTGTTGTTGTTGCGCAACATGCGCAACGTCGGTTCCGTTCACCGTCTTTTTTGGCATTTTTACCTATCCAGACGCCAGATCACAGGCAAAAAAATTGCATTTTGGTGGGCAAAAACCTCAGCCGACGCAATCGTTTAACATGATACTTATCAATAGGTTAAGATAAGTTCAGGAGTCTCTTTTTCATGGCAACAATTAAAGATGTGGCGAAACGAGCGGGAGTATCGACCACCACCGTCTCACACGTCATCAATAAAACGCGTTTTGTGGCAGAAGAAACACGCAATACCGTCTGGCAAGCCATCAAGGAGCTGCACTATTCGCCAAGCGCTGTGGCGCGTAGTCTGAAAGTTAATCACACCAAAACGCTGGGATTGCTTGCGACTTCCAGCGAGGCGCCTTACTTCGCAGAAATTATTGAAGCCATTGAAAATCACTGTTTTGAGAAAGGTTACACCCTGATTTTAGGTAACGCACACAATGATTTGCATAAGCAGCGTGCTTATTTATCAATGATGGCGCAAAAGCGCGTCGATGGTTTATTAGTGATGTGTTCCGAATATCCAGACGATCTGTTGAAGATGCTGGAAGAGAATCGAAATATTCCCATGGTGGTCATGGACTGGGGCGAATCACGCGCTGACTTTACCGATACCGTGTTGGATAACGCTTTCCAGGGCGGCTATCTTGCCGGGCGCTATTTGATTGAACGCGGCCATCGCGATATTGGAGCGATTCCCGGACAGTTAGAACGCAATACCGGCGGTGGGCGTCATGCAGGCTTCTTAAAAGCCCTTCAGGAAGCCAACATCCAACCGCGTGCTGAGTGGATAGTCCAGGGAGATTTTGAACCCGAATCAGGTTATCAGGCCATGCAGCAGATTCTCTCGCAAAAACAACGCCCGACAGCCGTATTTTGTGGCGGCGATATAATGGCGATGGGGGCCATTTGCGCAGCGGATGAAATGGGCCTGCGCGTACCGCAGGACATTTCCGTTATCGGCTATGACAACGTACGCAACGCGCGCTACTTCACCCCGGCGTTAACTACCGTACACCAACCCAAGGCGCAGCTAGGTGAAAAAGCGCTGGAAATGTTGTTGGATCGTATTACCAGCAAACGCGAAGAGTCACAAACCATTGAAGTCCATCCGACACTGATTGAACGCCGCTCGGTAGGCTACGGCCCTTTTCGCGATTATCGCCGTTAATTCTCGCTTAACCATTCCTGATTAAGTGTTTGCGCATCACCTAAATAGCTGAGCAACCAACCCAGCGCCGGTGATGCGCGATCTTCTGCCCAACTCACGCAGCACGGACTCTCTGGAAAAGCCATCGGTAGCGTTAGCTCGACAAGCTTACCGGCGTCAAGTAGTGGACGAGCCAGATGCCCTGGCACCATCGCTACACATAAACCTGCCAATACACAATCCAGCCCGGTTTGCCATTCCGGCACCACCACCCGACGCTGATTATCTAGCGTCCAGGTCATACGCCGCGGCAGCGCGCGCGACGTATCTTCCAGGACAAGTGACGGCCAGCTACGCAACGTATCATCATCCAGCTCACTGGCGAGCGTTAAAGGGTGATCGCGCTGAACCACGCAGCGCCAGTTAATTGCGCCCATATCCTGAAAGGCGAAACGTCCTCCCACGGGAATGGCCTGCGTAGCGCCAATCGCCACGTCGACGCGGCTATCTGCTAAGGCGTCCCATACCCCATTGAATACTTCATAACTGATGATCAGTTCCATATCGGGGAAATGGCGGTAAAAATCTTTCACCAGTTGTCCCGTTCGCTCAGGTTTTACAATGCAATCAATCGCAATGCTTAACTGGCCCCGCCAGCCATTTGCCAGCTGCTGACATTGACGCCGGGTCGCAACCATTTTTTTGATAACACTTCGCCCTTCCCGGACAAAATGTTCACCGGCTGGCGTTAAAACCACTTCACGATGATGACGTTCGAATAACGGCACCGCCAGCCAGGTTTCAAGCTGGCGTACCGTATAGCTAATGGCAGAAGGTACACGATGTAGCTCTTGCGCAGCGGCGCTAAAACTCCTGCCCCGTGCTACCGCGTCCACGACTTCAAGCGCATATTCGGACCACATAATCTGCCTTCAAAAATTTTAACAGGTTAAGACAAATATTAGCGTTTCACAGCGTTTAATGCACCTTCTACACTCTGCCGCGTTCACTCTGCAAAAATGAGAATCAGATGTTATCAAATAAAGGATTTATCCCTTACCTCGCCTTACTCAGCATGCTGGGCTTTCTGGCAACCGATATGTACCTTCCCGCTTTCGGCGTGATGCAGCAAACCTTTGCTACCTCGTCTGGCATCATTAGCGCCAGTATGAGCTTATTCCTTGCAGGCTTTGCCTGTGCGCAACTTTTCTGGGGCCCCATATCAGACAGGATCGGGCGAAAACCGGTTTTACTGGCAGGTCTGGCGATCTTCGCCTTTGGATGCGCAGGAATGTTGTGGGTTACGGACGTCATTTTTATGTTGGCGCTGCGTTTTATTCAGGCGGTGGGAGTGTGTGCTGCCGCAGTCAGCTGGCAGGCTTTGGTGGTTGATCGCTATCCGCAGGCGCGTGCGAATAAAGTCTTTGCCACCATTATGCCTTTAGTCGCGCTTTCGCCGGCATTAGCGCCCCTGTTTGGCGCATGGCTTATCAGCCATTTTCACTGGCGTTCAATTTTTTTAGTGTTAATGGTCATTGCTCTGGTCCTTATTGCCGTTACTTTGCGTTTACCCGCCAGATCGACAGACATCAGAGAAAAGCATCGCCAACCGGGCTTTCTTTCACTGCTTCGCTCGCGGGTGTTTAGCGGCAATATCCTGATCTATTCTGCCTGCTCAGCCAGCTTTTTTGCCTGGCTAACGGGTTCACCGTTTATCCTGGCTCATATCGGATTAACGCCAGCAGATATTGGTCTGAGCTATATTCCACAAACGCTCGCTTTCCTGACGGGTGGTTTTGGCTGCCGCGCGCTGCTGAATCGTTTTAACGGCGCGCGTTTGCTTCCCTGGCTGTTAGTGCTCTATAGCCTGAGCATAATGGTGCTGTTTGCCGTTGCTCTCGCCGAACTTAACAATTTGACTACGCTATTACTGCCTTTCTGCGGTATGGCGCTGGCAAACGGAGCTATTTACCCGATTGTGGTATCCAGCGCCCTGCTGCCTTTTCCCCATGCAACCGGTAAAGCCGCTGCACTCCAAAATACGCTCCAGTTAGGCTTATGTTTTATCGCCAGCCTGGCCGTTTCTGCCGGCTTACAGCACGCTTTACCTGCCACTACGCTGATTATGGCGCTGACCGTTGTGCTGGCGTGGCTGGGTTACAAGCTACAGCATCAGGCCAGCGCACAATCTGATATTGCTTCAGCAAAATCCGTTTGCCAGGATAATCACTAAGGCAATGATTTTTTAGATAGCGTCCTAACAATAAGTCGTTGAATATTGACTCACGTGAGAATATACTCATCTGGGTCAATAAATACGCAACAAATCAATAATATATGAGCCTGTTTTTTGGCGACTTTGTCGCTGGGATGGCGTCTGCACGGTTTTAATTTTGATGGTGCCAGACTGAAGTTGTTCTGTTTTCACGCCTCTGTAATACGTCGGATACTTGACGCACGGACCCTTCCGTGACTTTTCTCACAACTCTGGAGAAATTGACTATTCTTTTTCTCAGGTTCAGGTTGAACAGGTGATGGAGAAGCTATGAGTTCATCGTGTATAGAAGAAGTGAGCCTTGAAGAAAACCATTGGTATCGCATCGTCCACGAACTACTGGAACAAGCAGATATTGAAATCAATGGCTCTCGCCCTTGGGATATTCAGATAAACAACCCTGATTTTTTCAAGCGTGTTTTGCAGGAAGGCTCGCTCGGTTTGGGCGAAAGCTATATGGACGGCTGGTGGGAATGCGAAAGGCTGGATATGTTTTTCCATCACGTCCTTAAGCATAAGCTTGATCAAAAACTGCCTCACCATTTTACAGATACTTTACGTATCGCTGCCGCGCGCTTAACAAATCTGCAATCCAAAAAACGTGCGTGGATTGTTGGTAAAGAGCATTACGATTTAGGAAATGACCTGTTTTCGCTGATGCTCGATCCTTACATGCAATATTCTTGTGCTTACTGGAAAGAAGCTTCGACATTAGACGCGGCTCAGGAAGCCAAACTAGATATGATTTGCCGTAAACTGCAGCTTGAGCCGGGTATGTCGTTACTGGATATTGGTTGCGGATGGGGCGGTCTTGCTGCTTACGCGGCACGTCATTATGGCGTCAACGTACATGGCGTAACCATTTCGGGGCTTTGTTGAATAAATCGAACTTTTGCTGAGTTGAAGGATCAGATCACGCATCCTCCCGACAACACAGACCGTTCCGTGGCAAAGCAAAAGTTCAAAATCACCAACTGGCCCACCTACAACAAAGCCCTCATCAACCGTGGCTCCCTCACTTTCTGGCTGGACGATGAAGCGACTCATGCCTGGTATGAGTCGGCAACGCCTTCATCACGGGGAAGACCTCAGCGCTATTCTGACCTTGCCATCACCACCGTCCTGATGATTAAACGCCTGTTCCGGCTGACCCTGCGGGCTGCGCAGGGTTTTATTGATTCCATTTTTGCCCTGATGAACGTTCCGTTGCGCTGCCCGGATTACAGCAGTGTCAGCAAGCGGGCAAAGTCGGTTAATGTCTGTTTCAAAACACCCACCCGGGGTGAAATCGCACACCTGGTGATTGATTCCACCGGGCTGAAGGTTTTTGGTGAAGGCGAATGGAAAGTCAAAAATCACGGCAAAGAGCGCCGTCGTACCTGGCGGAAGCTGCATCTGGCCGTTGACAGCAGAACACATGAAGTCATCTGCGCGGACCTGTCTCTGAACAACGTCACGGACTCAGAAGCTTTCCCGGGTCTTATCCGGCAGACACACAGAAAAATCAGGGCAGCCGCAGCAGACGGCGCTTACGACACCCGACTCTGTCACGATGAACTGCGGCGCAAGAAAATCAGTGCCCTCATCCCGCCCCGAAAAGGAGCGGGTTACTGGCCCGTAGAGTACGCAGACCGTAACCGTGCAGTAGCGAATCAGCGGCTGACCGGGAGTAATGCCCGGTGGAAATGGACAACAGATTACAACCGTCGCTCGATAGCGGAGACGGCCATGTACAGGGTAAAGCAACTGTTCGGAGGTTCACTGACGCTGCGTGATTACGATGGTCAGGTAGCAGAGGCTTTGGGCATGGTGCGTGCGCTGAATAAAATAACGAAGGCTGGTATGCCAGAAAGCGTGCGTATTGCCTGAAAACCCGGTCAGCTACAGAGTCACTCGTCCTGAAGCTGATTTATTCAACAAAGCCGAGCCACGGTTGATGAGGGCTTTGTTGTAGGTGGGCCAGTTGGTGATTTTGAACTTTTGCTTTGCCACGGAACGGTCTGTGTTGTCGGGAGGATGCGTGATCTGATCCTTCAACTCAGCAAAAGTTCGATTTATTCAACAAAGCCCCGTGGCTCCCTCACTTTCTGGCTGGACGATGAAGCGACTCATGCCTGGTATGAGTCGGCAACGCCTTCATCACGGGGAAGACCTCAGCGCTATTCTGACCTTGCCATCACCACCGTCCTGATGATTAAACGCCTGTTCCGGCTGACCCTGCGGGCTGCGCAGGGTTTTATTGATTCCATTTTTGCCCTGATGAACGTTCCGTTGCGCTGCCCGGATTACAGCAGTGTCAGCAAGCGGGCAAAGTCGGTTAATGTCTGTTTCAAAACACCCACCCGGGGTGAAATCGCACACCTGGTGATTGATTCCACCGGGCTGAAGGTTTTTGGTGAAGGCGAATGGAAAGTCAAAAATCACGGCAAAGAGCGCCGTCGTACCTGGCGGAAGCTGCATCTGGCCGTTGACAGCAGAACACATGAAGTCATCTGCGCGGACCTGTCTCTGAACAACGTCACGGACTCAGAAGCTTTCCCGGGTCTTATCCGGCAGACACACAGAAAAATCAGGGCAGCCGCAGCAGACGGCGCTTACGACACCCGACTCTGTCACGATGAACTGCGGCGCAAGAAAATCAGTGCCCTCATCCCGCCCCGAAAAGGAGCGGGTTACTGGCCCGTAGAGTACGCAGACCGTAACCGTGCAGTAGCGAATCAGCGGCTGACCGGGAGTAATGCCCGGTGGAAATGGACAACAGATTACAACCGTCGCTCGATAGCGGAGACGGCCATGTACAGGGTAAAGCAACTGTTCGGAGGTTCACTGACGCTGCGTGATTACGATGGTCAGGTAGCAGAGGCTTTGGGCATGGTGCGTGCGCTGAATAAAATAACGAAGGCTGGTATGCCAGAAAGCGTGCGTATTGCCTGAAAACCCGGTCAGCTACAGAGTCACTCGTCCTGAAGCTGATTTATTCAACAAAGCCGTTAATAACCTGAGCCGCGCTAAAATTTTACTCGTAGGGTCAATAACATTTTGTATTTAACCACACGCTTTGCGAAGCCAGCCATACACTTCATCGCACGCATGTGGTTCAACCTTTTACATCATGAGACCTGCAGAGTCGCGACACGGATCTGTTTCTTGCCGGGCGATACCTGTCCGACTGGCCATAGCACCCTTATCCTTTGTGTCTTACCCGGACTTTTCCCCGATGCTTTATCGGTCATGGATAGAACGTCTGGCGCGATTGACAATAACGGATTGAAAGGGTGCGCTCCATAATGCCGACAGAGACAGCTTAAAACTTAGGACATCACCACATTGCACCACAAAGATTTAAACCTACCAAGAGCATAAGTTTAACGCTTTAACATTTTCAGGCGGTGTCACTGCTTTCAGTAACGCCTTTATCTTGTTTATTGTATGGCAACCGCCTACATGCCGGCAGGGGCAGGAACAGGCTTTGGCTGGGTTCATCTCTATACCCCAACATGGCAAAGATACGCTTCGGACTTTCTGCTTTTATGCTCCAGAAACAGCGGTAAATTGTCAATACCGATCGAATTCTGACCCACCCTGCCAAAGTAAAACTGACCCACCCCCTTTGAATCATTCGAGCGTTGTTGCTTTCGTTTTCTTCTGGAGTTGACCGCTTTTCAGCTTATCTTTCAGTCGATAGCTTTGGCCGCTGATTTGGGCGATATGCGCATGGTGAAGCAGCCGATCCAGCATCGCTGCCGTCAGTGTCTCGTCATCACCAAACGTTCCGGACCACTGCGTAAACGGCAGGTTGCTGGTCAGGATCACGCTGCCTGACTCATACCGTTTAGCGACTACCTGGAAGAACAGGTTCGCCTCCATTTTACCGAACGGCAGATATCCCACTTCGTCGATGATCAACAGCTTAGGTTTACCTACGACGCGGTTCAGGTAGCCCTTCAGGTCACCCTGACGATGTGACGCCATCAGTTGCAGCATCATGTCGGCGGCGGTAATGAACCGAATGCTTAAACCCGCCATCGCGGCCTTATAGCCAATGGCGGTCGCCAGGTGCGTTTTGCCGACGCCAGAAGGCCCGAGCAGGACAACGTTCTCCTGACGTTCGATAAATGTCAGACCCGCCAACTCCTGGATCTGACTTCGTGGAACGCCACTGGCATAGGCGTAATCGAACTGCTCCAGTGTTTTTATCACCGGCAGGCCTGATAACCGCAAAATGGTCTGGCGACGCCGTTCGTTCTGGCCATCATGCTGGAGCTGCAAAACGGCTTCCAGGAAGTCGGCATGCGTGCCGCTGTTGTCGATGGTCGCCTGTGCCACACCCGGCCACTCTGCCGGCAGGCGGTCGAGCTTGAGTTGCTCGCAGAGCGCGGCAATACGATCATGTTGAAGGTTCATGCTGGCACCTCGAGCAAGGCCTGGTACGTTGCCAGAGGATGTTGCAGGCTCTCGGTCGGCACCGGACGCTGGCTGAGCGCTGGGACAGGTGCAGGCAATGCCAACGTGACCTTCGGTAACGGCAATAGCGCAGCACGCTCGCGCGGCATGCGCTGCTCAGGCGGTACGCCTGTGGTGCCATGCACTCGTGTGTTCGCGACGGTGACCAGCCACTCGCCGATGCGTGTGTTGGCAGCAGGTACATCCAGTACCAGCCCGGCCTGCCGGAAGGTCGCGGTAAGAGGCACGATAAAGCTGTTCTTGAGGTAATGGTTAAACCGCTCAACCTTACCCTTGGTCTTGGCGCGATAGGGTCGGCAGACCTTGGGAGTAAAGGCATACTTCTCGGCGACGTGCATCAACTGCGGGTTCCAGCGATGCTTACCGGGGCCGTAGACATCGCGCTCAATGATGATGGCCTTGGCGTTGTCGAACAGCAGCTGATGCGGCGTCCCGCCGAAGAACCTGAGCGCAGACTCAATGCCGTCACACCAGGCAGCGGAGTCCTGGTTGCTGTAAAACTTGACGAAAGTCGCGCGGCTCCAGCCCAGCGTGGCGACAAAGGCCAGCAATGGGTTATGACCGAGTCTGATGATGGTGAAATCAACTTGCATCTGAAAGCCAGGCTCGGTCTCGAAGCGTGTTACCTCTTCAGTGACGGGCTGCTTAATGGGGTGCAGGAAAGCGGTCAGCATGCTGTAACCACCCTCGTAACCACGCTGACGGATCTCGCGCAGCAGCACACTGGCGGGTATCCAGAGGGGCCTGGCAGCGGCCACGCGCTCAAGGATATAGGTCTTGAACGGGTCAAGCTTGCAGGGGCTGGGTGCGCGAGGCTTGTAGCGCATATCCGCTACGGGCAGCGGGCTACGAATATATCTGCGAACGGTCTCACGAGAGCATGAAAGCTGGCGCGCGATGGCGCGTATCGACATGCCCTGACGGTGTAAAACACTAATCTCCACTCTGGTCTCCAATGTCATCATTGGCAGTGCCTTAAAACTGCCATTTTTACCCTAGGTGGGTCAGATTTACATCGGCAGGTGGGCCAGTTTTACATCGGTAGCGACACAATGGGATTTGTAGATACCATTATGGCCGGCGCGGTAAGCGCCACGGATATGGCCGCCGTCGCTGTCGGCACTTCCATTTGGCTTCCTGCCATTCTGTTTGGTCATGGTCTTCTCCTTGCATTGACGCCCACCGTTGCGCAACTCAACGGCTCAGGCCGCCGCGATCGCATTGCCGAGCAAATTCGTCAGGGATACTGGTTAGCCCTCTTTGTTGCCGTCCTGATCATGCTGGCGCTCTGGAATGCCGGTTATTTGATCCGGGCGATGCACGACATTGATCCGCTACTGGCGCTAAAAGCCGAAGGTTACCTTCATGCCCTGCTGTTCGGCGCACCGGGGTATCTGTTTTTCCAGGTAATGCGTAACCAGTGCGAAGGCATGTCGAAAACCAAACCGGGCATGGTATTGGGGTTCATCGGGCTGCTGGTAAATATTCCGTTAAATTATATTTTCATTTACGGCCATTTCGGTATGCCCGCATTGGGCGGCGTGGGTTGTGGCGTGGCGACGGCGTCGGTTTATTGGGTGATGTTTATCTGTATGCGCTTTTGGGTGCGCCGGATGGGCGGCATGCGCGATATTCGCATGGCTGGCCGTTTATCGCCGCCCTCACGCCCGATCCTGTCTCGCTTAGTGACGCTGGGTTTACCCGTAGCGTTGGCGCTGTTCTTTGAAGTAACGCTGTTTGCCGTTGTTGCTTTACTGGTTTCGCCACTGGGTATTGTGGACGTCGCGGGTCATCAGATCGCGCTGAACTTTAGCTCACTGATGTTCGTGCTGCCTTTATCGCTGGGGGTCGCCGCCACCATAAGGGTTGGTTACCGTCTGGGACAAGGCTCCACTGAGCAAGCTCGCATCGCGGCCTGGACGGCACAAGGCGTCGGACTCAGTATGGTGACAGTCACTGCCCTGTTTACCGTTATCTTCCGCCATCAAATTGCGCAGCTTTATACGGATAATCCTGCGGTTATTACGCTTGCCGCGCAACTAATGCTGCTGGCGGCAATTTATCAATTTTCTGATTCAATTCAGGTGATTGGCAGCGGAATTCTGCGTGGATATAAAGATACGCGATCAATCTTCTTCATTACTTTTATTGCCTACTGGCTGCTGGGCTTGCCTACCGGCTATATCCTGGCAATGACTGACTGGGTGTTTCCGCGTCTCGGTCCGGCTGGCTTCTGGTGTGGCTTTATTATCGGGCTGACCTCAGCAGCCATAATGATGTTATGGCGTATCCGCCGTTTGCAGCAAATACCGGATGAACTCATCTTGACCCGCGCCGCACGCTAAGTGGTTGAACGGGCCAGAAAAGGCCCGTTATGGCTAAAAAAACGACGCATAGCGCAGTTGCTCAACAGTCATGCCGGAAAAAGCGTTTTTCCGCTTGCCAGTTTCTCAACCTGCCGTTAATATTCGTCCCCGCTGTCGCCCTGACAGCATGTTGCGCTCTTAGCTCAGTTGGTTAGAGCACCACCTTGACATGGTGGGGGTCGATGGTTCGAGTCCATTAGAGCGCACCAAGTGCGTCCGTAGCTCAGTTGGTTAGAGCACCACCTTGACATGGTGGGGGTCGGTGGTTCGAGTCCACTCGGACGCACCAATATTGCAATGCGCTCTTAGCTCAGTTGGTTAGAGCACCACCTTGACATGGTGGGGGTCGATGGTTCGAGTCCATTAGAGCGCACCACATGCTGTTTTCTCCCGTTGCGCAACTCCCCTTTTTCCTGACCTGCTTCGCTTACCCGTACCGCTTTTTAATTGGTTTTCGCATACTTAGCGTCTATACTGTGCCGCGTTGTTTACTTGAAAGGTTTCAGCGAATACGTGCTTACTGCAATAACTCAGATTATTTGCGCAACAACAACGTGGCGGTTAACTTGCATAACCGCACAACTTCCCTGCACGCCTGACCTTCGTCACCTATTCTTACTCTGTATCGTCCTTTTCAGTTTCACTCAGAATTTTCATTTCGGTGCATTGCCATCGAAGCCCAACTTTTATCATCCATCACAACTTATAGATAATCTGTCATGAAAAAGACTAAGATCGTTTGTACTATCGGCCCAAAAACCGAATCTGAAGAGATGCTGACCCAACTGCTTGAAGCAGGCATGAACGTTATGCGTCTTAACTTTTCCCACGGCGACTACGCCGAACACGGCCAACGTATCACTAATATGCGTGCTGTGATGAAAAAAACCGGTCGTCAGGCGGCTATCCTGCTGGACACCAAAGGCCCTGAAATTCGCACCATGAAGCTGGAAGGTGGCAATGATGTCTCCCTGAAAGCGGGCCAGACATTTACTTTTACTACCGATCAAAGCGTTATTGGTAACAATGAACGTGTTGCTGTGACGTATGCTGGCATTACCACAGACCTGAAAATTGGCAATACGGTATTGGTTGATGATGGATTGATCGGCATGGAAGTCATTGAATTTACAGAAAATACCGTGGTATGTAAAGTGCTGAACAACGGTGATCTCGGTGAAAATAAAGGTGTGAACCTGCCAGGCGTCTCCATTCAGCTGCCTGCACTGGCCGAAAAAGACAAGCGCGACCTGATCTTCGGTTGTGAACAAGGCGTTGATTTCGTGGCCGCTTCCTTTATCCGTAAACGTTCTGACGTGCTGGAAATCCGTGAGCATCTGAAGCAGCACGGCGGCGAGAATATCCAGATCATCTCTAAGATCGAAAATCAGGAAGGTTTGAATAATTTCGATGAAATTCTTGATGCCTCTGACGGCATCATGGTTGCGCGCGGCGATTTAGGGGTGGAAATCCCGGTAGAAGAAGTTATCTTCGCGCAAAAGATGATGATCAAAAAATGCAATAAAGCCCGCAAAGTGGTTATTACCGCCACGCAGATGCTGGATTCGATGATCAAAAATCCACGCCCTACCCGCGCAGAAGCAGGCGATGTGGCTAACGCTATCCTGGATGGGACTGACGCGGTGATGCTGTCTGGTGAAAGCGCTAAGGGTAAATACCCGCTGGAATCGGTTACTATCATGGCGACCATCTGTGAGCGTACCGATCGCGTTATGAAGCCACGCATTGACAGCCAAAACGACACACGCAAACTGCGCATTACCGAAGCGGTATGTCGTGGTGCGGTGGAAACTGCCGAGAAGCTGGAAGCACCGCTGATTGTGGTGGCTACCGAAGGCGGTAAATCAGCTAAAGCGGTACGTAAATATTTCCCTAACGCCACTATTCTGGCATTGACCACTAACGCCACCACCGCACGTCAGCTGATCCTGAGTAAAGGTATTGAGACGCGCCTGGTGAACGAAATTGCTTCTACTGATGATTTTTATCGCCTGGGTAAAGAAGCGGCACTGGAAAGTGGTTATGCACAAAAAGGTGATGTCGTTGTCCTGGTATCTGGTGCGTTAGTACCAAGTGGAACCACAAATACAGCATCGGTTCACATGCTGTAATTATTTATTGGTTTTTTATTTAATAAGCGCCTTTTAAAGGCGCTTTTTTATTTTTCACTTAATACAAATGCTGGAAAATTCCAATCGAAAATAACTATTCAAATATGCGTTAAATTAAGGTTAATCCGATTAAATCTCTCTGTTTTCGCTAAATTTTTTTATCATATTCTGCTAACCGCTGTTTCTTTGAGCGAACGATCAAATTTAAGCATCTTCTCATCAAAAAATTATTCTCAACTTAAAAAGCTTTGTGTAATACTTGTAACGCTACATGGAGATTAACTCAATCTAGAGGGTATAAATAATGAATCGTACTAAACTGGTACTGGGCGCGGTAATCCTTGGTTCAACTCTGCTGGCTGGTTGCTCAAGCAACGCTAAAATCGACCAGCTGTCTTCAGACGTTCAGACTCTGAATGCTAAAGTTGACCAACTGAGCAATGACGTGAACGCAGTGCGTTCTGACGTTCAGGCTGCTAAAGATGACGCAGCTCGCGCTAACCAGCGTCTGGACAACCAGGCTCACTCTTACCGTAAGTAAGAGTTCTGGTTTAAAAATGGCGCCCTTGAGGCGCCATTTTTTTCTCTCCTTTATCCCTTCCCTGGGCTCGTGTTATGTCAACAACGGTATTTCCGCTTCTTACTGTGCCTGACTGCCCATCGCCTGGTTGATCGTTTTGCTCTGTCCTTCCTGTGACGTCTGGAGCACGGCTGGCAGTGGCGTATTGCCCTGCACCGCTTCCCCACCGTTTACCAGCACCGGCATGCCGGAACGACGCTCTATCGATGCTTTGATTAGCGCCGTGTCGCTGTTCTCGCTTTTCATAAATTTTTTGAAATTAGCGCTTAATGCAATCGGCATGGTCTGCGGATCGTCCTTGTCGTTGCGCGACAGCGGTTGGTGCACTTCAATATACCGTTTCCCGTCTGGCTCCACCGCGTACTTCACTGGCTGATTGATAATCTGTACCCGTGTTCCTTTCGGTACGCCATTAAACAGCGCTTCAATATCTTCAGAACGCAGGCGAATGCAGCCTGAACTGACACGCATGCCAATACCAAACTTCGCATTGGTCCCATGAATCAGATATTGTCCCGTACCGCGCGCCAGACGCAGCGCAAACAGCCCCATCGGATTATCCGGACCTGCAGGCACCACAGCCGGCAGCGTGACGCCCTCTTTCGCATAGCGCTTGCGAATATTCTGCGTTGGCGTCCAGGTTGGGTTGGGGATCTTCTGGCTGATGCGGGTGATCATGATGGGAGTGGCAGCGCCTAGCTGACCAATACCGATCGGATAAACGATGACCTTATCTTCACCTTTCGGATAATAGTAAAGACGCAGCTCCGCCAGATTCACCACAATACCTTCACGCGGCGTATCAGGCAGGATCATTTGCAACGGCACGGTCAGTTGTGTCCCGGCTTTAGGTAACCAGGGATCTGTCCCTGGGTTCGCTTCCAGCATACCCAGCAAACCAATCTTATATCTGGCGGCGATGTCCTCAAGCGGACGTTTGTTATCAGGAACCTGAGTAAGGACGTTTTCACCAATCAGGCGACTATCAGGCGGAGGTAGAGGATATTCCGTGGCAAAAGTGGGTGCAGAGAGCCCAAAACAGGACAGCAGCAGTGCACCGGCTAAACGTAAAGCAGGTTTCATGCAATTTTCTCGTCAGAAAAAAAAACAGACGCCGGTTGGCGTCTGTCGAGTTTAGCTTAGGAGAGGTTCTGAGCGGTATGGCGAATAGACCGAATCATCGCTTCCAGGCCCTGCGAACGCGTGGGCGTGAGATGCTGTAGCAGAGCTAATTCACCGAACCAGTGACGTACATCAAGCGCGACAATTTCGGTGGCAGACAGGTTTTGATAAAGGCTAAAGACTATTGCAATCAACCCTTTAACGATAGCCGCGTCACTGTCACCCTCAAAGTCAATATGCCCATCGGACTGCGGCGTCATGCGGATCCATACCTGGCTTTGACAACCAGAAATAACGTTCTCTGGTTGATGCAAGCTTTCAGAGGATTCTGGGAGTTTCGCTCCCAGCTCTATGATGTAAAGGTATTTCTCTTCCCAGTTAGCGCAACGATTAAAATTGCG
Organism: Mixta mediterraneensis; assembly: GCF_014946725.1. GTDB lineage: Bacteria > Pseudomonadota > Gammaproteobacteria > Enterobacterales > Enterobacteriaceae > Pantoea > Pantoea mediterraneensis. The sequence goes on along the minus strand of NZ_JACFXY010000002.1, from coordinate 119,162 downwards.
AACCAGCTTCTCTTTTTCTGGCAAATTCGCCATTTATGACTCCCTTTACTCTACTCAACCGCCCAGCAGACGATGAATGCGCGTCAAGCCAGCCGCCAGACGATCCGCTTCTTCTTCGCTATTGTAGAAAGCAAAAGAGGCGCGACACATTGTCGGAACGTCGTAATGGCGCATCAGCGGCATAGCGCAATGATGACCGGTACGAATCGCAATGCCATATTGATCGAGGAAACTGCCCACATCAAAGGCATGATGCTTGCCGAGGTTAAAGGCGATCACGCCCGCTCGCGCCTGTGGACCGTAAATTTGAATATCCGGCACCGAAGCCAACTTATCCAGCGCGTAATTCATTAATGCACTTTCACGTTGATGAATGGTATCAAGCCCTAATGCCTGCATATACGCCAGCGCGGCACCTAAGCCGATAATGCCACCCGTATTCGGCGTACCCGCTTCAAAGCGCCAGGGCGATGAGTTCCATGTCGTACCGGTTGGCAGAACCACACTGGAAATCATCGAGCCGCCACCTTCCCAGGGAGGCATGTCATCAAGCAACGTTTTACGACCGTACAACACACCCGTCCCGGTTGGCCCATACAATTTATGGCCGGAAAAGATGTAAAAATCACAGTCGATGTCCTGCACGTCTACTTTGTCGTGCATTACCGCTTGCGCGCCATCAATCAGCGTGACAACACCCGCCGCTTTGGCCTGTGCCACAATCGCTTTAACCGGATTGACCGTTCCGAGCACGTTAGAAACATGCGTCACCGCCAGTAGGCGTGTACGGCTGTCAATCAGGTCAGCAAGCTGTGTCAGCGCCAGCTCACCGGTATCGGTTAAAGGCAGCACGCGGATTTCGGCACCGGTACGCTGCGCAACCATCTGCCACGGCACGATATTAGCGTGATGTTCCATTTCGGTAACGATAACATTAGCGCCGGGCTGCAATTGACTGCCGCCCCAGCTATTCGCAACCAGATTGATACCTTCGGTGGTCCCTTTAACAAACACAATCTCTTCTGGCGAAGACGCATTAAGAAAACGTGCCGCCTGATCGCGAACGTTTTCCATGTCGCTGGTTGCTTGTGCGCTAAGGGTATGAATACCACGATGCACGGCAGCATAGCCGTGCTGGTAAAAATGGCTTTCGGCGTTAATCACCGCCAGCGGACGTTGTGCGCTGGCCGCACTGTCAAGATAAGCCAGCGGATGACCGTTGACCTCACGCTTCAGGATCGGAAAGTCCGCCCTGATCCGCTCGAGATCGAAGTTCATCATGAGTCGCCTCCGGGAAAGCGTGCAGCAATACGTTGCAGCACTTCCTGACGCAGCACTTTATTATCCAGTGCTTCAGTCAGTTCTGCGGCAAAAGCATGAATAATCATGGACTGTGCCGCGTCCTGCTCAATACCGCGTGAACGCAGATAAAACATCTGTTCGTCGTCAATGCGGCCTACGGTTGCGCCGTGGCTACATTTAACATCATCAGCATAGATCTCAAGCTGCGGTTTAGTGTCCACTTCAGCCAGACGTCCCAGCAACAGGTTGTTGTTGGTCATCTGTCCGTCAGTTTTCAACGCGTGCTGAGCCACTTTGATGTGACCATTGAATACCGCACGCCCTTTGTCACGCACGATGGTTTTGTGCATCTGACGGCTAATGCAATACCCTTTATTGTGCTCCAGATAAGTACGGGTATCCGCGACTTCCTGTTTCACTGGCAATACCAGGCTATTAATTGCCAGCTGGGTATTTTCACCGTTTAGCTGCGTACTGGTGTTATGACGTGTCAGCCCGGCTCCCAGCAGAAAGCTGGTGCTGCTGACCTCGGCGTCACGTCCAATCACTATGTCATTGTGCGCGAAGTGATAGCTTTGGCTGTCTTCAAATGCCAGCTTGGTGTGCGTTAAACGGGCATTATCTGCAACGTCAAAGGTAAAACGTGCACCAGTGAAGTGTGAAGTCGCGTTCAGGGTCACGTAATGCTCAATGACTTCTGCTTCTGCGCTTTGTTCAAGTTGCAGATGATGACGATGATGCACAGTATTCATGCCATCCTGCTGACCGCTGATGATATGGAGCAAATACAGCGGACGAACCGCCGCTTTGCCACGCGCCAGGCGAATCATTGTCACCTCTTCCGCCAGGCTTTCGGTCAGATGCAAAAAGACTTCCGGTTGAACCGGCGCTGGCAGCGGACGACGTTCGGTCGCCAGGCTGTGTTGGATCTCAAACAGCTCAGTGTCAGACGCGCTCAGCGCGGGCTGGAAACGACCATCAACAAATACCAGGCGCACCGCATCCAACGGCAGCGCAAGCGCATCAACCTGTTCGGCACTGAGCGTCTGGGCCTGCGGCAGAACAAACTGCTGAGACAGTAATGACTCCAGCGGCGTGTATTTCCAGTTTTCATGCTTGCGGGTCGGTAAACCCACACGCATCAGTTGCTGCCAATGCTGCTGGGCCTGCAATGAGCGCACGTCGCCACGTGATTCAAACAGGTGATGCCACTGCTGCAGCGCATTATCACTCTTCGTCGGTAAGCCAGCCATAACCCTGCTCCTCCAGCTGTTTCACCAGCGAAAAGTCGCCAGTTTTCACAATTTTGCCTTGATACAGCACGTGCACGAAGTCTGGCTTGATGTAATCCAGAATACGTTGATAGTGCGTAACGATAATAAAGGCGCGCTTCTCATTACGCAGGCTGTTCACACCGTTTGCTACGATTTTCAGTGCATCAATATCCAGACCGGAATCGGTTTCATCAAGAATGCACAGTTCAGGTTCCAGCGCAGCCATTTGCAAAATATCGTTGCGCTTTTTCTCGCCGCCGGAGAAGCCAACGTTTACCGAACGGGTCAGCAAATCTTCCGGCATTTTCAGCAGATGAATTTTGTCTTCAATAAAATCCTGAAAATCAAACCGATCTAACTCTTCCTGCTGGCGATATTTACGTACTGCTTTAACAGAGGTTTGCAGGAAAAACTGGTTGCTAACGCCTGGAATTTCTACCGGGTATTGGAACGCCATGAAAATGCCTTCACCGGCGCGCTCTTCAGGCTCCAGTTCCAGCAGGTCTTTGCCTTTAAACGTGACGGAGCCACCGGTCACTTCATAATCTTCACGCCCTGCCAGGGTCGCAGACAAGGTACTTTTACCCGATCCGTTCGGCCCCATAATAGCGTGAACTTCACCCGGTTTAATTTCGAGGTTCAGGCCACGCAAAATGGCTTTATCTTCAACGCTAATCTGTAAATCTTTAATGCTTAACATACTTAATCCTTCACATTGCTTCCGGCAACGCGTGTGACGGCATCAGCCCACACTGTGCTCAAGGCTGATAGCTAATAGTTTTTGTGCTTCCACGGCGAATTCCAGCGGTAGCTCAGAGAATACATCTTTGCAGAAGCCGTTAACGATCATTGAGATCGCATCTTCTTCGCTGATGCCACGCTGCAGACAATAGAACATCTGATCTTCACCGATACGCGAAGTCGTTGCTTCGTGCTCCAGTTGTGCCGTGTTGTTGCGCGTTTCAACATAGGGGAACGTATGTGCGCCACAGTCCGGGCCAATCAGCATTGAGTCACATTGCGTGAAATTACGTGCATTGGTCGCGGTTGGCATGATTTTCACCAGACCACGGTAGGTGTTCTGGCTTTTACCCGCCGAAATCCCTTTGGAAATGATGGTCGATTTGGTGTTTTTGCCAATATGAACCATTTTGGTGCCGGTATCGGCTTGCTGACGGCCGCTGGTTAAGGCCACGGAATAGAATTCGCCGACCGAGTAATCGCCACGCAGAATACAGCTTGGGTATTTCCAGGTAATTGCCGAGCCGGTTTCGGATTGCGTCCATGACATTTTGCTGTGATCGCCTTCACACAGCGCACGTTTGGTGACGAAGTTCAGAATGCCGCCTTCGTTTTCACCACCGGGGAACCAGTTCTGCACGGTGGAATATTTCACTTCAGCATTTTTGTGGATAATGACTTCAACCACCGCTGCGTGCAGCTGGTAAGTATCCCGGACCGGAGCTGAACAACCTTCGATATAGCTGACGTAGCTGTCTTCATCAGCAATCAGGATAGTTCGTTCAAACTGACCGGTTTTCGCCGCATTAATACGGAAATAGGTAGAAAGCTCCATAGGGCAACGCACCCCTTTCGGGATGTACACAAAGGTACCGTCAGAAGCCGCAGCGGAGTTCAGCGCGGCAAAGAAGTTATCATTTGGCGGAACCACCGTACCCAGATACTTTTTCACCAGTTCCGGGTGATCGTGGATCGCCTCGCCAAATGAACAGAAGATAATGCCCTGCTCCGCCAGTTTGCTGCGGTAGGTCGTCGAAACGGAAACCGAGTCAAAAATGGCATCCACAGCCACTTCTTTACCTTCACGCACCGGAACGCCCAGCTGATTAAACGCGTTTTCCACTTCCTGCGTCAGGTAATCGCTGGCTGGCGTGTTCCCGGAAGCCTGGGTTGCCCCTGGCTCAGAGGCGCAGCTGTCATCGCAATTGCCGCAGGACGGTGCGGAATAATAGCTGTAATCCTGATAATCCAGTTTTTCGTAGTGCGCTTTCAGCCAGTGCGGCTCTTCCATTTCAAGCCAGGCACGGAAGGCTTTAAGACGAAACTCCAGCATCCACTCTGGCTCGTTACGCTTTGCCGAAATTGCGCGCACCACATCTTCATTGATGCCATGCGCAAATTCTTCGGTTTGCAACTGGGTAAAGAAGCCCTCTTTGTAATTGAGCTTGCCTTCCCACATTTGTACATCGTCAGATGCTTCGCTGTGTCGTGACATATTTCACTTACTCGACGCCAAAGCTTTCACCACACCCGCAGGCATGCTGAGCTTTAGGGTTATTAAATTTAAAGATCTGATTCAGGCCCTCGCGGACATAATCCACTTCGGTGCCATCGACAAACGGCATTGCCTGAAGCGGCACAAACAGCGTTGCGCCATGAAACGAGAATTGCAGATCGTCATCGACTGGCTGTTTAACCAGATCCATGACATAACCAAAACCGGCACAGCCGGATTGTTTCACACCCAGACGCAAGCCCTTGACTTCCGGGTCTTGTGCGACCAGATTGAGAATTTGTTGCGCTGCGGTTTCGGTCAGCGTCAGTCCTTTCCAGACGAAATCGTCGGGTGAGAAAGAGTCTGCGTTAACAGATGCCATGTTGATACCTCTTGAGTCTGGACCTTTTCAGGCTATCCCCCTATGGTAGTGATCTGTGAGATCACTTCAACCTCTTGTTTTGCAGGGATAATCATCTTGTGCTGTTTTTAATCGCTGATTTATTAAGCATAGTCTCTTCACGTCACTTTGCGGAAAGGCTGCGATTAGGGAAATGCATTATGTAACCTGTTAAGAAATAGGGAAATTTCGTTTCATCACTTTATGATGAAAAGCTTATTGACAGGTTACGCCTTTCTGTGAAGTAAACAGATTGTTATTTCCAATTGTACTAACAGGTAATGTTAATCGATAATTTTTTCTACCGAAGCAATTGCAATCCTGATTCAATTGAATATGATAATTATTATCATTCACCTTTCAGGGCAGTTTTATGACGCTTTCTGTCTCAGCCTGGCTTCAGCAGAAAATCGATGAATACACGTTTTCTGTGCGAGACATCACTGTCGACTTCTACCTGTCGCAGGCGAAACTTGACCGGGCCGACTGTTCCATCCAGCAGTTACGTCAATTCAACGATACCTGTGTAGATATGGCTGAAATCTGCCAGCTCAACGGTGATGATCACAGTTATCTGCATGCGATGGGTAAACTCCATCACCGGTTAGTGCAGGAAATGGGCAACAGCGATCGTGATCGCCTGTTCCGCATTCAGGCCTACCAACTGGCACGTTTATCCCTTACTCGCCTTTGCCATCAGCTCGCAATGGTGGGTGAGTGGAATAAAGCCACCGCGCTGCAAAGCGACTTTGTTCGTCACGCGGGCTGGATATTCTAATCCAGCCACGTCGTGACGTCGCGCACAATTTTTTTACAAAATTTCTAACAAGGCCTGAAGAGGATGGCGCATCCCATTGCCTTCCACGCGCTTTACCTGGCTACGGCAGGAGAAGCCGGTTGCCAGACAGCGTTGCCGTGGCAGCTTTTGCAATTGTGGATGCCAGGAAAGTGCATAAATTCCCAATGAATTTTCAAGATTTTTGCTTTCGTGGCCATAAGTGCCCGCCATGCCACAGCAACCGACATTAATATTTTCCAGCTTCGCGCCGAAACGAGAAAAAATGTCCTGCCATTGATTTGGCGTTGATGGCAATGCTGTCACTTCCGTGCAGTGCGCGAATAAATACCAGGCCTCGCCACTGGTGTTTTGCACTGCACGCTCAGTTACCACGGTTTGCAACCACTCCTGCACCAGCTGCACATTGAAATCGCCACGGGTATCGCCCAGCGTCTGGCGATATTCATCGCGGTAACACAACACCGTTGCCGGATCGACGCCGACCATCGGCATAGTCAGCTGCGCGACACGATTAAGGAAATCAGCGGTTTTACGGGCAGTACGCGCAAAACGTTGCAGGAAGCCTTTAACGTGCTGCGCCTTGCCGTTCGGTGAAAAGGGCAACAGTACCGGGTGATAGCCCAGCTTTTCAATCAGCTTCACGAAATCGTTAACCAGCTTAGCTTCGTAAAAGCTGGTAAAGGGATCCTGCACCACCAGCACATAATTTGCGCGCTGCGCTTCAGTCAATGCTTCCAGCTGTTCCAGTGTCATATTCATGGCCGGATGTCCGCTTAGCTGTTGCCTGAGCGTTGGCGAGGAAAGTAACGGCAAATCCACCATGCCGATGTGTTTTTTACTGATTTCGCGTATCCATGGCTGTTTAAGGAGGAAATTAAAGGTGTTAGGCGCTTTCGCCATCAGCGGCGCGTAATTTTCCACTGCCGCGACCAGATGATCGCTCATCGGACGGAGATAACGCGTGTGATAAAGTTGCAGAAAACGGGAGCGGAAATTCGGTACATCAATTTTGATCGGGCATTGCGTTGAGCAGGCTTTACACGCCAGGCAGCCCGACATCGCTTCTTTCACTTCATGTGAAAAATCATACTCACCTTTATTCGCATGCCAGCTATGGCGCGTGCGGCTGATAAACGTGCGCAAAGAGAGGCGATTCTCAGGTAGCTGCTTTTCCAGTTCGAGCGGATCAACGCCCTGCTCTGCCAGCAGACGCAGCCATTCGCGGGTCAGCGTCGCGCGTCCTTTTGGCGAATGAATGCGATTTCGGGTAATTTTCATTGACGGGCACATCGGACTGCGCACGTCAAAGTTAAAGCACAAGCCATTGCCATTGCACTCCATCGCGCCGCGCCAGTCGTTACGCACCGTTAAGGGAATTTGGCGATCGTATGTGCCGCGCTTGACCGCATCGATCTGCATCATTTCGGCCTGACTGTCGAAAGGCGTGCAAATTTTACCGGGGTTAAGACGATTATGCGGATCAAACGCCGCTTTAATGCGACGAAGCTCATCGAACAACGCTTCACCAAAAAATTCCGGGCTGTATTGCGCACGAAAACCTTTGCCGTGCTCGCCCCACAGCAGACCGCCATAGCGTGCCGTTAGCGCCACCACCTCGTCGGAGATCTGCTTCATCAGCATTTCCTGCTGCGGGTCTGTCATATCCAGCGCCGGACGCACATGCAATACACCCGCATCCACATGTCCAAACATGCCATAACTCAAGCCATGGCTGTCCAGCAGCGCGCGAAATTCGGCAATATAGTCAGCGAGATTTTCAGGAGGGACCGCGGTATCTTCAACGAAGGGGATGGGTTTTGCGCGACCTTTGGCATTTCCCAGCAATCCCACCGCTTTTTTACGCATGTTATAGATGCGTTCAATGCCATCCAGATCATCACACAGCTGATAGCCAATTACCCCACCCTGCTGCTGTGTCATTAACGTATCCAGTCGCTGACACAGGCTGCTGAGCTGATCTTCAATCAGCTCAGCATTGTCGCCCGCGAATTCAACGATGTTCAGCCCCTGCATATCTTTATCTGGCACATCCGTAATCAGCTCTTTTACTGAGTGCCAGACGATGTCCTCCCGCGCCAGGTTCAGGACTTTTGAATCGACGGTTTCAACCGATAGCGCTTTTGCCTCAACCATAAACGGTGCATTACGCAGCGCAGAATCGAAAGAGTCATATTTAATATTAACCAGCCGACGAACTTTGGGGATCGGCGTAATATCCAGCCGTGCTTCCGTAATAAAAGCTAACGTCCCTTCTGCGCCGCACAACAAACGTGTCAGATCGAATGTCTGCATATCGTCACTAAATACGTGGCGCAAATCATACCCGGTCAGAAAACGATTGAGCCGGGGGAACTTCTCCAGAATCAGTTTGCGCTGCTCGCGACACCGGCTTTTTACCTGCTGATAAATGCGCCCTTCCGGCGTCTGCGTTTGTCCCAGGTTTTCCGCCAGCGCGGTTGCCATTGGGCGCGTATCAAGAATCTCGCCGCCCAGTAACACCGCCCGCAAACCCATGACGTGATCGGAAGTTTTGCCATACACCAGCGAGCCTTGTCCTGAAGCATCGGTATTGATCATTCCGCCTAGCGTAGCGCGGTTGCTGGTTGATAACTCCGGCGAGAAAAAAAAGCCAAACGGCTTCAGATAAGCATTCAGTTGATCTTTAATGACGCCCGCTTCTACCCGCACCCAGCCTTGCTCTGGATTGATTTCCAGAATGCGGTTCATATGGCGTGACATATCAACGATAATGCCCTGATTCAGCGACTGTCCGTTGGTGCCCGTGCCTCCGCCGCGTGGGGTAAAGACCAGGCTGGTAAAACGTTCTTCACTGGCTAAACGGGCGATCAGCGCCACATCAGCAGTGGAACGGGGAAACAGCACCGCATCGGGCAGTAATTGATAAACACTGTTATCGGTGGAAAGGGAAAGACGATCGGCATAGCTGGTCGCAGTGTCGCCGGTAAAGCCTTGCTCTTTCAGCGACTCAAGGAATGTCAGCACCAGTTGAATAAGGCCTGGCGCCTGTGAAATCTGTGGGATCATGAGTGTGAGACCGAGATGTTGTAAACGTTTGCGTCTGTGTGATTTGCTTTAATCCCTCGTTTTATCACATTTTTACTGTGCCTGCCGTTTTTTCAGGAAACGTAAAAACCTTTCCCTTGTGCCCTGTTTAAACGCCATTAAATAGCTCATGATTAAACCGGGCGCGTAAAGCCCGGAATTGAAGGATGTCAACGAGGCCATATGTTAATTATGAAAAGTCAGTACCGGGACATGGATCTACCGCAGATACTGTTTACCTTAATGTTCATTTTACTGCTGATTATCGCCTGTTTATGGGTCGTTCAGCCATTTATTTTGGGCTTTTCCTGGGCCAGTATGGTGGTGATTGCCACCTGGCCGCTAATGCTTAAATTGCAGCGCCTCTTATGGGGACGACGATCGCTGGCAGTTATCGTTATGACGCTTCTGCTTCTGCTGCTGTTTATTATTCCCATCGCGCTATTGGTGAATAGCCTGATCGATAACAGCGCGCCAGTCATCGCCTGGGCAATGCAAGGTCACATGCTGCCTGAGCTGAACTGGCTCAATAGCATTCCGCTGATTGGCGAAAAGCTTTTCTCCAGCTATCAAAAGCTGGTAGCTGGCGGCGGCGCAGCGATTATGGCTAAATTGCAGCCCTATATCGGGCGCACAACGGGGTTTTTCGTGGCGCAGGCTGGCCATTTCGGTCGTTTTATGATCCACCTGGCGGTGATGTTGCTGTTCAGCGTGCTGCTTTACTGGCGTGGTGAACAAGCGGCACACGGCATCCGTCATTTTGCCTTTCGCATGGCGGGACGGCGTGGTGATGCGGCGGTATTACTGGCGGGACAGGCGATTCGTGCGGTGGCGCTGGGCGTCGTAGTGACCGCGCTGGTGCAGGGGGTGTTGGGCGGCATTGGCCTGGCGATTACCGGTATACCTTACGCCACGTTGTTGACGGTGTTAATGATCCTTTGCTGTCTGGTGCAAATCGGCCCGTTGCTGGTACTGGTGCCCGCCATCATCTATCTCTACTGGAGTGGCGACACAACATGGGGCACAGTTTTATTAGTCTGGAGTTGCGTGGTTGGCACTCTGGATAACGTGCTGCGGCCCATGTTGATCCGCATGGGGGCCGATTTACCCATGATTCTGATTCTGTCTGGCGTGATTGGTGGCTTGATCGCGTTTGGTATGATCGGTTTATTTATTGGTCCGGTCGTGCTGGCAGTTTCTTACCGCCTGGTTTCGGTATGGATGCACGAAGCACCTTCACCTAATGACGACCCCTTGACGGTGGTTGAGGAACTGGGTGAGCACGACGAAGAACCTCCCGCATCCTGACCTTTCAATGATTAGGGCGGTTAATGGTAATGAACCGCCCGTAATTAATTACGTCTCGTTACTCTTTTTTCCCATAAGCAGATTTTAATAAAAAAACCGGTTTATGACCGGAATCCCCTTCTCACGTTCAAAAAAGATTATTTTATACGCTGTTTCTTACCCCAAATGGCCCTGAGACCGTGACAAAAGGTTATTGGCTTTAAACTAATAAGAGGATTCTTAAAGACGCCAGCGGGCCGGGTGAATAACATGTTTCTTATGTTTTAGATCAACTCTCTGATTTTAAAACAACCTTTTTCCCCTGAGTAAGAAAAGAATTGCTGTGTGTAGTCTTTGCCCATCCCCTGCGGTGGGCTTTTTTTTTTACTGCTAAAAAGAGGAAAAGGCCAGCAATGCTGGCCTTTGGCTGATTGTGACGCGAATTTGACAGTTATGCCGGGCTGGATAACTCAGCCAGACTTAACCAGGTTTCAACCACGGTGTCAGGATTCAGCGACAAACTATCGATACCTTCTTCCATGAGCCAGGCAGCAAAATCCTGATGATCTGACGGTCCCTGGCCACAAATGCCCACATACTTGCCCTGCTTCTTCGCTGCGCGGATCGCCATCGAAAGCAGCGCTTTTACTGCCTCATTTCGCTCATCAAACAGGGCAGAAACCACCCCTGAATCACGATCGAGTCCCAGTGCCAGCTGTGTCATGTCATTAGAGCCGATGGAGAAGCCATCAAAGTGTTGCAGGAACTGATCGGCCAGCAAGGCATTAGATGGGATCTCACACATCATAATGATTTTCAGCCCATCCTGACCACGTTTCAGTCCCTGGCGTGCCAGCTCGTCAACTACCGCTTCGGCCTGGTCTACGGTACGAACAAAAGGAACCATGATTTCAACATTCGTCAGGCCCATGTCATTACGTACACGTTTAACCGCCTCACACTCCAGGGCAAAGCAGTCACGGAAGCTGTCAGCAACATAGCGCCCCGCCCCACGGAAGCCTAACATCGGATTTTCTTCTTCTGGTTCGTAACGCTCACCGCCGACCAGGTTGGCGTATTCGTTTGATTTAAAGTCAGACAGGCGCACAATCACGCGTTTCGGCGCAAAGGCTGCCCCCAGGGTCGCAATGCCTTCCGTTAGACGCGCAATATAAAACTCAACCGGATCGTCAAAACCTTTCATCATCTGGCGGATTTGCTGCTGCAGTTCTGGCGTTTGCTGATCAAACTCCAGTAACGCTTTTGGATGCACGCCAATCATGCGGTTGATGATAAATTCCAGTCGCGCCAGACCTACCCCTTCATTCGGCAAACAGGCGAAGTCGAATGCGCGATCCGGGTTGCCGACGTTCATCATGATCTTGAGAGACAGATCAGGCATCTCATCAACCTGAGAGCTGGTGACATCAAAATCCAGTAAATCATCGTAGACGTAGCCAGTATCGCCTTCCGAGCATGAAACCGTGACTTTGTGACCATCTTTTAGCAAGTCGGTGGCATTACCGCAGCCGACAACCGCCGGAATCCCCAGCTCACGCGCAATGATGGCTGCGTGGCAGGTACGGCCGCCGCGATTGGTCACAATAGCTGAAGCCTTCTTCATGATCGGTTCCCAGTCCGGGTCGGTCATGTCGGTCACCAGCACATCGCCTTTCTCGATGCGGTTCATTTCGCTAATATCGTGAATTACTTTCACTTCACCCGCACCGATACGATGGCCAATCGCCCGACCTTCTACCACCACTTTACCTTTTCCTTGCAGGCTGTAGCGTTCCATGACCTGGCCGTTTGAGCGAACCGTTTCCGGGCGCGCCTGCACGATGTACAGCTTGCCGGTATGGCCATCTTTTGCCCACTCAATATCCATTGGGCGTTTGTAGTGCTGCTCGATGAGTATCGCCTGGCGCGCAAGGGCCTGGATTTCGTCATCGGTCAGACAGAAGCGATCCCGTTCGGTTTCAGGCACATCTTCAATACGCACCTGCTCGCCATGCTCCCGTGAGTCAGCGTATACCATGCGAATTTTTTTCGAGCCCATATTGCGGCGCACAATCGCCGGACGATTCGCCGCCAGCGTTGGTTTATGCACATAGAATTCATCGGGGTTAACGGCACCCTGCACCACCATTTCGCCAAGGCCGTATGCTGCAGTGATAAACACAACCTGATCGAAACCGGATTCAGTATCAATGGTAAAAAGTACGCCTGATGAAGCGAGGTCAGAACGCACCATGCGCTGAATACCGGCTGACAATGCAACGCCACGGTGATCGTAACCCTGGTGCACGCGGTAAGAGATGGCGCGGTCGTTAAACAGTGATGCGTAAACATGCTTCACCGCGACCATTACCGCATCGATACCCTGTACGTTCAGAAAGGTTTCTTGTTGACCCGCAAATGACGCGTCGGGCATATCTTCTGCGGTAGCGGAAGAACGCACCGCAAAAGAGGCTTCTGCATCATCAGCAGAGAGCTGCTGATAGGCCTCAAGGATGGCAGCTTCCAGTTCCGGCTGGAATGGCGTATCCACCACCCACTGCCGAATTTGTTTGCCAGCTTTTGCCAGCTCATTAACATCATCAATATCGGTCTTATCCAGCAGTTCATAGATACGCTGGTTCAACCCGCTTTGATCGAGAAACTGATTAAATGCATAAGATGTGGTCGCATAACCATTCGGAACGGAAACACCCAGCGACGACAAGTTGGTAATCATTTCACCCAGAGAGGCATTTTTGCCCCCCACCCGATCAACATCATGCATACCAAGCTGATTATACCAGAGCACTAACGGCTGTTCGCCTTTATTGGACATTGAGCTTATCCTTTAAATATGAGTGGGCATATGGAACATCGTGCAATTCGCCAAAACAGCCTGGCACATTGCCCAAATAAAGACTAAGTGTTGAATCGTTAAAGCTTACGATATTTTTTAAATTCGGAATTGTACCTGTCTTTATTTGATGTTGCGCAAACGGACTATTTTTTGCTAAAGGGTTGATGGCACTATAATGGGACCGATTTCAGCGGCTTATGCCATGATTTTCGTTGCGCAACAAAAAAGCGCCTATTTTCACTTCATCCTGAACTGGATCGTAAAATAAAGGTTTAAGAAACGTCATTTCATTTATTATTTGCAGAGCGCTAACCGGTCTCATTATGGAAAAATAAAACCTTCACAGAAGAGAATGATGGATTTTTTTGTTTTAATCTCTCTTATACACCTCGTTGAGCTTCTTACATTCCCGACCAGAAACAGGTATCCCCTATGAGTACTGACAGAAGCGTATTTTATATTTCAGATGGCACCGCTATCACCGCCGAGGTGTTGGGGCACGCGGTGCTATCCCAGTTTCCGGTAAATACCAACAGCGTTACGTTACCTTTTGTGGAGAATGTGCAGCGCGCGCAAGCCGTTAAGGCACAGATTAATGCGATCTACCAGCAGAGCGGCGTTCGTCCGCTGGTGTTCTTCTCGATTGTCACACCTGAAGTACGCGACATCATTGTCCAGAGCGAAGGATTTTGTCAGGACATTGTGCAGGCGCTGGTGGCGCCGCTACAACAGGAGCTGGGTCTATCGCCTGCGCCTGTCGCGCATCGTACGCATGGTTTAGATGCCAGTAATCTGGGGAAATATGATGCGCGCATCGCCGCTATTGATTACACCCTGGCACACGATGACGGCATTTCATTGCGTGGTCTGGAAGAGGCCCAGGTGATTCTATTAGGCGTCTCGCGCTGTGGTAAAACCCCCACCAGCCTCTATTTAGCTATGCAGTTCGGTATTCGTGCGGCGAATTACCCCTTCATCGACGATGATATGGATAATCTGAAGTTGCCCCCTGCTTTGCGCCAGCTTCAACATAAACTGTTTGGTTTGACTATTGATCCTGAACGTCTGGCGGCGATTCGTCAGGAACGCGCGGAAAATACCCGTTACGCCTCAATGCGTCAGTGTCGGCTCGAAGTTGGCGAAGTTGAAGCGCTGTTTCGCACCCATCAAATTCGCTACCTCAATAGCACCAACTATTCCGTCGAAGAGATTGCCACCAAAATTCTCGACATCATGGGGCTGACGCGCCGCATGTACTGATTTCTTTCAGGGCGGCAGCGATGTAAAGCGGTGCTGCCGACAATTTTGTGCCCATTTCTGGTATCTGGGTTGAATTCGCAGACTAATGGTTTATTGTGACCCCCATCACTTCCCGGTATTTCACCGTTGCGAAGAATAGTTTTCGAGAAACCCATGAATAAAACTGACGAACTGCGTACGGCACGCATTGGTGGGCTGATTACGCCAGCCAGCCTGGCGGCAGAACATCCTGTTTCTGCGGCTATTGCTGATAACGTAACCGCCGCACGTAAACGCATTGCCCGTATTTTGACCGGGGAAGATCCCCGTTTGCTGGTGGTGATTGGCCCCTGCTCTCTGCACGATCCCAAAGCCGCCTTAGATTACGCTCAGCGCCTTAATGTTTTGCGCGAACGCTATCAGGATCGACTGGAAATTGTGATGCGCGCCTACTTTGAAAAACCGCGCACGGTGGTGGGCTGGAAAGGTCTGATTTCCGATCCCAGCCTTGATGGTAGCTTTGATGTCAATCGCGGTATTGGTATTGCACGTCAGTTGCTGATTGACATCAACGCCCTGGGTTTGCCAACCGCCACTGAATTTCTTGATATGGTGATCGGGCAGTTTATTGCTGATCTGATCAGCTGGGGCGCTATTGGCGCACGGACCACTGAAAGTCAGATTCACCGTGAAATGGCTTCCGCGCTCTCCTGTCCGGTAGGCTTTAAAAATGGTACGGATGGCAATGTGCGCATCGCGGTTGACGCCATCCGTGCCTCGCGCGTCAGCCATATGTTTTTATCGCCGGATAAAGAGGGTCAGATGACGATTTATCAGACCAGCGGTAATCCGTATAGTCATGTCATTTTACGCGGCGGCAAGCAGCCCAATTATTATGCTAATGATGTAGCAGAGGCGGCAGCAAACCTGCGCGAATTCCATTTGCCGGAGCAGTTGGTAATCGACTTCAGCCACGGCAACTGCCTGAAGCAGCATCGTCGTCAGCGTGACGTTGCCGTTGAGGTCGCGCAACAGATTCAGGCCGGTTCACGTGCGGTCGCGGGTGTGATGATTGAAAGCTTTATCGAGGAAGGCAATCAGAAAGTGGTAAGCGGCGAACCGCTGGTATACGGTCAGTCAATTACCGATCCTTGCCTCAGCTGGCAGGACAGCGAAGAAGTGCTGGCCCTGCTCGCCGAGGCTGTGTCGCATCGCTTTTAATTTAGCTCGAACAGCTGACTTCTAACGTTTTTCCCCAGTCTGGCGGCCGCTGTCGATATTCAGCGGCCGTTTCGTCACTAAACGGTTGCTGCAATGCCTGATGCAAATGTTCTAACGCACCTTTTTCGCCTTTTTCCGCCTCTTCAATGACCTGCTGCGCTAAATAGTTGCGTAACACCAGCGCCGGGTTAGCCGCCTTCATTGTGGCCTGTCGCGTTTCATCACTGGCTTCATCCTTCATTAAGCGTTCGCGATAGCGGCTATACCAGCGGTCAAACTCTTCGCGATCAATAAACTCATCACGCAAGGGCGAGCGCGCTTCATGTTGTTGTGTATGACTGAGCAAACGGAATGTCAGGGTGTAATCGCTGCGCTCCTTGCTCATTAACGCCAACAGACCGGTCAGAATTTCATTGTCATGGCTGTCTGCGCTAAGTAAACCGAGCCTGGCGCGCATACGCTCTCCCCAGACGCGCATCAGTTCCGGTTCATAGTGGCTTAACGCCTGTTTAAGCTGCTCGGTTTTCATTAAACCTGAAAGCGCATGTGCCAGCCGGTTGAGATTCCACAAACCTATCATCGGCTGATTTTCGAAGCTGTAGCGGCCCTGATAATCACTGTGATTACAAATGAAATCCGGCTGATAGTCATCAAGAAAACCAAACGGCCCGTAATCCAGCGTCAGCCCAAGAATTGACATGTTATCGGTATTCATCACCCCATGCGCAAAACCGACACTTTGCCATTGGGCGATTAAACCAGCGGTGCGTTTTACCACATCGGTAAACCAGAGCAGATAGCGATCTTTATCATCTGTTAAGTGCGGCCAATGGTGGCGAATAGCGTAATCCGCCAGCAGCTGTACTTTTTCTTGCTGGTTGCTGTAATAGAAATGCTCAAAATGGCCAAAGCGTAAATGACTTTCTGCAATACGCATTAGCATGGCGCCGCGTTCGGTAGTTTCACGCCGTACCGGTTCATCGCCAATGGCAATGGTTAGCGCACGTGAAGTAGGTATGCCCAAATGATGTAGCGCTTCGGATGCCAGAAACTCACGAACGGTAGAACGGATCACCGCCCTTCCGTCACCCATGCGTGAATAAGGCGTTAAGCCTGCCCCTTTTAAATGCCAGTCGAGTTTGCTGCCATTGGCCAGACGTTGCTCGCCCAGCAATATGCCGCGCCCGTCGCCAAGTTGACCGGCCCAGACGCCAAACTGATGGCCGCTGTAGACCTGCGCCAGCGGTTCCATTCCCGGTAATAAGGCTGCGCCGTACCAGACGCCATCCCCCTCACCGGTAAATAAGGCGGTATCCAGCGCCATATCGCTGGCCAACGGTGCATTGTGGTACAGCAAACGGCCGCCTTCCAGCGGAGTCGGTTTAAGGGCGGTGTAACATCCCTTCAGCTCATGGAACCAGCTGTTGTCAAAAAACATAGTTTCTCCCGAGCGGTAGTCATTATGCCCCGTCGTTGTAAAACTATCAGTGTAACGTTGAAAACCGGGATAAGACAGATTACTGCGGAAGCTGTGAGGTGGGCGAATGGGTATTGGCGTAAATCAACGCCTCAAGCGCATCGGATTTAGCCACCGGAAATAATGCCCCTTGCAAATGCACTCCCGACAGTTTGTTTATTTTATTCAGTAATAATTCATCATCAACACCGCAAATTATCATATGCTCACAGTGAGAACGGAAATTATCTAAAATACTCTGAATAAAAGGCTGGAAGGAATCCCGCTTTGCCAGCTCCTGAATAAAATACTTATCTAATTTAATGCAGCTAAACACGTTATCGTAAACCGCGTTAGCCGGAGAGTTTCCGGCGCCAAACTGTGAAAGAGATAAACGAAACTCACGATGAAGAGTAGCGAGCAGAGGATTATGAATACCCTGCGCTAAGTGCGGAAAGGTTTCGCTAAGATCTAATAACAGAAAAGGCAGTTGCTTTATTTTGCGCGTCAAAAATTCGCTCTCAAGTATGCGAACCGACAGTTGATGGTTAATACGCATTAACGCCAGTATACCCTGTTCCTCAAAAATAGAACGGTGCTGTTCAAGCAGAGAAATTTGGCTCTGTAGCAGGCGTAACTGCTGCTCTTTATCAAGCTGCGGCAATAGTAAGTCCTGCGGCAACGTAACAGGCGCACTTTCATGAACAAACTGACTGACCAGCTCAACAGCAATTAAGTGCCCGTTCGATGCGTAGACAGGATAAAACCAAATTTCCGACTCATAGTCGGCAGACAAGTGAATTTTCATTTCTGAAGCCAGAATATGCGGCAATATGTGCATCGTATATGATTGAAAACAAGCAGGCAATAGTTTCAAACGCATGAAGAAACGGTCAGTTTTGCGCTTCCATTAAGCTTTGTTTATTAAAGTATAAACCTTAAGCCAAATAAAGAGAAAGCAATGCATTAAAGTTTGAAAACTAATTTCATAACAATGATGATAATTAAAAGCGTTTCAGTTAAGGCAGACTGTTTAAAAACTTTTCCGCTAATTTAATTTTGGCCTAAGACACGCAACAGACATACTAATTAAATGCGTCTCACCTGCCAAAAGACTTTTCGCCAGTAGACATTATCCAGTGACGATCGAATAACACCCTGACTGGTTGATGCATGAATGAAAGCGTTATCAGCATCATAAATGCCCACATGCAATCCATTCTCGCCGCCGCCAGTTTTGAAGAACACCAGGTCCCCCGGCAGGAGATCCTCTTTATTGATACGCGTTCCCATATCGCTTTGTGCCCGTGTGGTACGGGGTAGCTGCAAAGCAAATTTATCGCGGAAGGTCAGATAGACAAAGCCAGAACAATCAACGCCGCGGCGGCTCATGCCACCATAACGATACGGCGTACCCCGCCAGTCCCCCAGCTGTTCGTTGAGCTGTGCGATGACGGTGATCGAATCGGAAAGACGTCCATTAATCGGTGGCGCATGATGGCTACATCCCACTAACAGCAGAACCAAAATCAGTAAGCCGATCCGCATCGCAGCATGTCCTTGATAAGTTGCAACTGTGCTAATGTAGCGGGAAAACAGTGAGCGTAGCAAGCCGGATGCCTCAGGGCATAACGGTTAGCAGCGTGTGTCCTTCCAGCTTCAGCTGGCGAAAAGCGATTTGATAGAGCGGAGATAAGCGTTCTGGCGTAAGAATGGCAGAGGGTTCGCCTTGCGCAATCATTTTACCCTGATGGAGCAACCAGGCCCTATCCGCATGCAGCAGGCTATGGTTAAGATCGTGACTGCTGGCGATCACGCAAACCCCAGCCCGGCACAGTTGGCTAATGACGTCATCAACGGCCTTCTGCTGTGCAATATCCAAAGCGGTCATGGGTTCATCCAGAATCAGCAGACGGCCTTGCGTATTGATTTGCGGATCAATTTGCGCGCAGCTTGCAGCCAGACGTACACGTTGCCATTCGCCGCCGGAAAGCTGGGTTAACGAACGTGTGAGTTTGTCGCTCAACTGGAACATGTTTAGCAAATCGCTAAGTCGCCGATCGGCTTGTGGCGCGTCAGATTGCAGATGCAGGCGGAGATAGTGATAAACCGGCATCTGACTCAGGGGATGTTGATGTTGCGGCAAGCAGGCTCGCAGCCGGGCTAACGCGGGGCCGCGCCATTCGTTCAACGGCTGCCCGAGTAATGTTGCCTCACCACTGTAATTTTGCAAACCAGCCAGGAGCGCTAATAAGGTGCTTTTTCCAGCGCCGTTTGGCCCAACCACATGAATCAATTTACCGGCGGTTAACCCGGCAGTAAAAGGCAGCAACCGCCCGGCGACGGCTGCGTCTTTCAGGCTAAAAAACATTTATTTCGCTAAAGTCATCTTAATACTTTCTAAAATAATCGGATCTTCCGGCGACATATCCGGCGCAAAACGCTGTACGACATGCCCATCACGATCAATAAGGAATTTTTCGAAATTCCACAAAATGTCGCCTGGCGCTTTTGGGGCTCGTCCTTTACTTACCTGGCGTTCATAAAAACCGCTGCCTTCAGGACGAACCGCGTCCGGCTTAGCGGCAACCAGCTGAGCATACAGAGGATGGCGTTCGGCACCATTCACGTCAGTTTTGGCAAACAACGGGAATGTCACGCCATAGGTGGTGCTACAGAAGGTTTTAATCTCTTCGCTGCTGCCCGGCTCCTGCTCAAGAAACTGATTGCAAGGAAAACCCAACACGCTGAATCCCTGATCCTGCCAGGCTTTTTGCAGCTTCTCCAGCTCTTCATACTGTGGCGTTAAACCGCATTTCGAGGCTACATTAACCACCAACAGTACCTTACCCTGCCATTGTGTCAGCGAGATTTTTTCCCCATCAAGCGTAACCAGTTCAGTTTGATAAATACTCATAACGAATTCCTGTTGTTGATGCATTAAAGCCAGCCGAAGCTAGCGCGAAGATCTTATTAATAACGCAATGAATAGTGGTGCGCCAAGTGTCGCCGTCACTACGCCAATTGGCAGTTCAGCGGAAGTTAACGCCAGACGCGCAATAATATCGGCACCTAACAGCACGCTGGCCCCGGCTAAAGCCGATGCAGGCAACAAATAGCGATGATCGTTGAGTCCGCTCAGACGTAACAAATGGGGAATCACCAGCCCCACGAAGCCTATCGCACCGGCCATGGCGACACTTACACCAACCAGCCATCCCATCGCCAGTACCAGGATATTTCGCCAGAAGAATAGTGATAATCCCAGCTGACGGGCCGACGTTTCGCCTAATGCCAGCAGATTGAGGACGCGTGAGGTTCGGGTCAAGGCTAATATCACCGGCAGCAGCGCCAGCATCATCCAGCCATAACGCCAGTCAATACCGCTAAAACCGCCCATCATCCAATACATCAACTGACGCAGATCCAGACTGGTACTGAAATACACCGCCCAGGTCATGATGGCGCTACAGATAATGCCCAGCGCGACACCGGTTAACAGCAAACGCGTGACGGATAATTGCCGATGTGCAAAATGCAGCAAAATTAAGGTGATGGTCAGCGCACCTGTCATTGCCGCCATGCTAAGGCTCCACAATGAGCCACTGCCCAGCAGTACGCCAAGCACTAAACCGATACCTGCACCATTGGATACGCCGAGCAATCCCGGTTCCGCGAGAGGGTTAGTAAACAGTGCCTGCATCACCACGCCACAAATGGCCAACGCAGCGCCAACCAGCATGACAGCTAAGGCTCGTGGCATACGTAATTGCCAGACAAATAGTCTGCCGCTTTCGCTCAACCATTGGGAGGGCGCGATCCAGCTGTCACCAGCGCACAGGCTAAGAAATAACAAAACAAGTAGCATAATAGCTAAACCGTATAACCATTTTTGGCTGTAACGATCGGCCTGGCGGGCGAGCTGGTCTGGCAGGAGCATAAGCAGGGCTGGCTGAGAAAACAGAGCATTGATTGTAGTGAGATTGCAGAAAAAAGAAAGGCGTGAAAAGCGGCGCCTTAAGACGCCGAATAAAATTTACTTATGTGGCGGGACCGGTTGTCCATTATCGTTGCCACGATTTTTATTGTCATGTTTCTGCTGCTCTTTGTGTGGTTGCTCGCGCTTTTGTGGCGCTTTCGCTGGCTGGCGATGTTCGGGACGCTGCGATTGCCAGCCATTACCGTTCCAGTAACCATGCGGGCCTTTCAGTCCGCCATGACGTCCCTGATGCTGCTTCCACCATGTCGGCTGACGCCAGTCGTAACCGTCCCAGTAATAGCCGCGCTTATCGCGATCGCCAATATGAATCGATACCCCCGGCGTATGAATATTTACTGAAACGTTTGCATTCGCTAACAGCGGCATACCTGACAGGATACCTAATAAAATAGCTGTCTTTTTCATCAGCCTGACCTCTTGTTATGTGTGGGCGCTGTTATAACAAAAGCCCTAAACAGATCACTATCGGCAGGGGCTGATTTGCCAGATACTTTCAATATACTGACAGAATCCTGACACACTGGAGAAATTGTGAAGGTTTATAATGCTGTTTGCAGCCGTCAGCAATGAAAAAGGCCACTTGCGCGGCCTTTTTTAAATACTGAAATCAGTCAGTTTCTTTAGGTGTTGCGTTCTCGACGCGGCTTTTCAGCTTCTGCCCTGGACGAAAGGTCACAACGCGACGCGCTGTGATCGGAATATCTTCTCCCGTCTTTGGGTTTCTGCCTGGACGCTGGTTTTTGTCGCGCAGGTCGAAATTGCCAAACCCAGACAGTTTTACCTGTTCTCCATTTTCCAAAGCGCGACGTACCTCTTCGAAAAACAGTTCCACCAACTCTTTTGCATCGCGTTTGCTCAGCCCGAGCTTCTCAAACAGGTACTCTGACATTTCAGCTTTTGTAAGCGCCATAGGTTCAATCCCTCAAGGTTGCCTGGAATCGCTCTTTTAATGCCGCAACACATTGACTAACGGTCGCGGCAATCTCCTCTTCTTCGAGTGTCCGGCTGGTATCCTGCAAAATCAGGCTAATAGCGAGGCTCTTAAAACCCTCGGAAACGCCCTTACCGCGGTACACGTCAAACAAGTTTACGCCAACTATATGATTTACGCCAACTTTCTTACACTCCGCAATGACATCTGCTGCCGGGACATTTTCAGCCACTACAACGGCAATATCACGACGGTTTGCCGGGAAGCGTGAAATCTCGCGCGCGTCAGGCAGGACGCGGTCTGCGACCTTATTCCAAAGCAGTTCAAAGACTAAGGTGCGGCCATTAAGATCCAGCTTACGTTCCAGCTCAGGATGAACCACTCCGATAAATCCGATTCGTTCATTCTGCAAATAAATGGCTGCACTTTGTCCTGGATGCAGTGCCGGATTCACTTCAGCACAGAAACGGACATCATCCAGTTTGCCGGTTAAATCGAGCAGCGCTTCTAAATCGCCTTTTAAATCATAGAAGTCAACCGTCTGACGCGCCAGATCCCAATGCTCCTCATAGCGATTTCCACTTAACACGCCAGCCAGCATAAGTTCCTGACGAATACCTAAATCAGCTTGCGTATCCGGTACAAAGCGCAACCCGCTCTCAAACAGGCGCACACGGCTTTGCTGGCGGTTCTGGGTATATACCACCGCGCTCAACAATCCTGTCCATAATGAGAGACGCATAGCCGACATCTCGCTTGAAATGGGGCTAGGCAGAATCAACGCCTCTTCGCCTGGATGCAGCAGTTGCTGCACTTTAGGATCAACGAAGCTGTAAGTAATCGCTTCCTGATAGCCTTTATCCACCAGCAAATTTTTCGCACGTTTCAATGACAGATCGGCTTCACGATGTTGGGTCATGACCAGGCCCGCCTGGACCGGCACATCTGGAATGTTGTTGTAGCCGTAAACGCGTGCGACTTCTTCAATCAGATCTTCTTCAATCGCCATATCGAAACGCCAGCCTGGCGCAACGGCTTTCCACTCACCGTCATTCACACTGACCTGACATCCCAGACGTGTCAGAATATCGGTTACCTGATCGTCCGCGATAACATGACCAATTAACCGGTCCAGCCTTTCGCGGCGCAAAGTAATGGTGGTCTGGGCGGGCAGGGTTTCCTGATGCGTCTGGTCAATAACCGGACCGGCTTCGCCGCCACAAATTTCCAAAAGTAACTGAGTGGCGCGTTCTAGCGCGGTGTGTTGCAGCGCCGGGTCAACGCCACGCTCGTAGCGGTGTGAAGCATCAGTGTGCAGGCCGTAACGACGCGCGCGACCGGTAATGGCCAGGGGATCGAAATAGGCACATTCAAACAGGATATTCTGCGTTTCGGTATTAACGCCTGAATGCTCACCACCAAAAATGCCCCCCATCGCCAGCGCTTTATGGTGATCGGCAATCACCAGCGTGTCGCTGGACAGCTTAACTTCGTTGCCATCCAGCAGCGTCAGGGCCTCGCCCTCTTTCGCCATCCGCACAACAATGCCGCCATCAATACGATCAAGGTCGAAAGCGTGCATCGGCTGGCCCAGCTCCAGCAACACGTAGTTCGTGATATCGACTACCGGATCGATTGAGCGAATTCCGCAGCGGCGCAGCTTCTCTTTCATCCACAGCGGCGTGGCGGCGGCCACGTTAATGCCTTTCACCACCCGACCTAAATAGCGCGGGCAGGCATGCGTGGCATCAACCCGGATCGGGAACGTGTCATTGATACTTGTCGCAACCGGCTGAATATCTGGGGCATTGAGCGGCAAACCATTCAATAGCGCCACATCACGAGCGATGCCAATTATCCCGAGGCAGTCTGCCCGGTTTGGTGTCACGCTGATTTCAATGGTGTTGTCATCAAGTTGCAGGTATTCACGGATGTCGGTTCCTACGGGCGCATCGGCAGGCAGCTCGATGATGCCGTTGTGATCGTCCGACATTCCCAACTCGGAAAATGAACACAGCATGCCTTCAGACGGCTCGCCGCGCAGTTTGGCTGCTTTGATTTTGAAGTCGCCCGGCAGCACCGCGCCAACGGTAGCCACTGCGACTTTCAGCCCCTGGCGGCAGTTTGGCGCGCCACAGACAATGTCCAGCAGACGCTCACCGCCGACGTTGATTTTGGTGACGCGCAGTTTATCGGCATTAGGATGCTGGCCGCATGACACCACTTCACCGACAACCACGCCATGAAACGCGCCAGCAACTGCGTCAACGCCATCAACTTCTAAGCCGGCCATGGTGATTTGCTCAGACAATGCAGCACTGTCCAGGGCTGGATTTACCCATTCGCGTAACCAGAGTTCACTGAATTTCATTGGATAACCTGCCCTTACTTAAATTGTTTGAGGAAACGTAAATCATTTTCGAAGAAAGCGCGCAGATCGGTTACGCCATAGCGCAACATGGTCAAACGCTCCATGCCCATACCAAACGCAAAGCCAGAATAGATTTCTGGATCGATGCCGACATTGCCCAGAACGTTCGGGTGCACCATGCCGCAACCCAATACTTCCAGCCATTTACCGTTTTTGCCCATAACATCCACTTCCGCTGACGGCTCGGTAAAGGGGAAATAAGAAGGACGGAAGCGGATCTGCAAATTTTCTTCAAAAAAGTTGTTCAGGAAATCGTGCAGCGTGCCTTTCAGATTGGTGAAGCTGATGTTCTTATCAACGATCAAACCTTCCATCTGGTGGAACATTGGCGTATGTGTCTGGTCGTAATCGTTACGATACACACGGCCTGGAGCGATGATACGAATGGGTGGCTGCTGATTTCTCATGGTGCGGATCTGCACGCCAGAGGTTTGCGTACGGAGCAAGCGTGTAGCATCAAACCAGAAGGTATCGTGATCGGCGCGAGCCGGGTGATGGCCAGGAATATTCAGGGCATCAAAATTATGGTAATCATCTTCAATTTCCGGGCCGGTTACGACCGCGAAACCCAATTCACCGAAAAAGTTTTCGATACGATCGATGGTACGGGTCACCGGATGCAAACCGCCATTTTCAATACGACGGCCAGGCAGTGACACATCAATAGTTTCAGCCGCCAGGCGCGCGTTCAGGGCCGCTGATTCCAGCGCATCTTTGCGCGCGTTCAGACGTTCCGTGACTTGCTGCTTAGCCTCATTAATCACCGCGCCTGCGGCTGGACGTTCTTCTGCCGGTAGCTCGCGCAACGTAGTCATCTGCAGCGTCAGATGCCCTTTCTTTCCCAGATATTCAACGCGTACCGCGTCAAGGGTGGCGGTATCCGTCGCCCCGTCAATAGCCGCCGTGGCTTTGGCCACCAGTTCTGCGAGTTGGGACATGTTTTCCTCTTCTTCCAGTCAGGCTGGTCAGTTCTCGTTGGGACCTGCCGGTCCAATATACTATCGCCAGAAACAAAAAAGCCTCCACGAGGGAAGCTTTCGGCGCGATTTTTCGTTTCTTTTCTTATGCGCAAAAGCCCCTGAATGTCAGGCGCTAAAGTAAAAAAAGAAACGGAAAATAGCAGCATTCATGCTTGCGGTTACCTTGTCATTAATTTAAGGCACTATTGAAATGCGCGGCGCTGAAAAAGTCAATCATTTGCGTAAGTTATAGATAATAAAAAAGGGAGCAAGCTCCCTTTTTCATCTGACTTACGCCAGCGCTGATTTCGCTTTTTCAACCAGTGCAGTGAATGCCACTTTGTCGAATACAGCGATGTCGGCCAGGATTTTACGGTCAATTTCAATGGCTGCTTTTTTCAGACCATTGATGAAACGGCTGTAAGACAGACCGTTCTGACGCGCCGCTGCGTTGATACGAGCGATCCACAGCTGACGGAACTGACGCTTACGTTGACGACGGTCACGGTAAGCATACTGACCAGCTTTGATAACAGCCTGGAAGGCAACGCGGTAAACACGTGAACGTGCACCGTAATAGCCTTTAGCTTGTTTTAAGATTTTTTTGTGACGTGCGCGAGCAACTACACCACGTTTAACGCGAGCCATGTGAGCTCTCCTGTTCTATATTCTGTTTAAAAAATGGACTTATGCGTATGGCAGGCAGGCAATAACCAGACCCAGATCGCCTTTAGACACCATGCCTTTAGGGCGCAGATGACGTTTACGCTTAGTAGATTTTTTGGTCAGAATATGACGCAGGTTTGCGTGTTTACGCTTGAAGCCGCCAGAAGCGGTCTTCTTGAAGCGCTTAGCCGCGCCACGTACAGTTTTAATCTTTGGCATTTTAAAAAATATCCACTTCGCATTGTTGATAACATGACCCAGACAGGCGAACAAACATCCGCACAGCGCGAACGCTGCGCGGTTGATGTTACTTGAAAGCCTACTGTTTCTTCTTAGGAGCGAGCACCATGATCATCTGGCGGCCTTCGATCTTCGAAGGGAAGGATTCGACAATGGCCAAATCCAGATCTTCACACAGATCCTTACGGACGCGGTTAAGCACTTCCATACCAATCTGCTGGTGCGCCATCTCACGACCGCGGAAACGCAGCGTGATTTTGGCTTTATCGCCTTCTTCCAGAAAGCGAATCAGGTTGCGTAGTTTGACCTGATAGTCGCCATCATCGGTTCCAGGACGGAATTTAATTTCCTTAACCTGAATAACTTTTTGCTTTTTCTTCTGTTCCTTAGAAGATTTGCTTTTCTCATAGAGGAACTTGCCGTAATCCATAATACGGCAAACCGGCGGTTCGGCGTTCGGGCTTATTTCTACTAAATCAACGCCCGATTCCTCAGCTTTTTCCAAAGCCTCGCGTAGACTGACAATACCAATCTGCTCGCCGTCAATGCCGGTTAAGCGCACTTCGGTCGCGCGGATTTCACTGTTGATTCGATTTGGACGCGTCGGTTGTACTCGTTTTCCGCCTTTAATACCTTATTCCTCCAATTGGTGAAGATTTCGGCTGCGAATCTCTTGTTGCAGCTTCTCAACAAACACATCGACATCCATCGACCCCAGGTCTTTACCACGGCGGGTGCGAACGGCCACTTTGCCAGCTTCCACCTCTTTATCACCACAGACCAACATATAAGGGACGCGACGTAATGTGTGCTCGCGGATTTTAAAGCCTATCTTCTCGTTTCTCAAGTCTGCTTTCACACGAATGCCTGCATTCTGCAATTTACGTGTCAAAGACTCAACATATTCTGCCTGCCCGTCGGTAATATTCATTACCACAGCCTGTACCGGAGCTAACCAGCTCGGGAAGAAACCGGCAAATTCTTCGGTCAGGATGCCGATAAAGCGCTCCATCGACCCAAGAATCGCACGGTGAATCATCACAGGCGTCTGGCGATCGTTGTTTTCACCAACATAAGTGGCATCTAAACGCTTCGGCAGCGAAAAGTCTAGCTGAACTGTCCCGCACTGCCAGGCACGGTCGAGACAATCGTACAAGGTAAATTCAATTTTCGGACCATAAAAAGCGCCTTCGCCAAGCTGGAATTCGAATTCAATATTGTTCTCATTCAGCGCGGCAGCCAGATCTTCTTCAGCACGATCCCACATCTTGTCGGTGCCAATGCGTTTTTCTGGACGGGTGGACAATTTCACCACGATCTTTTCAAAGCCGAAGGTGCTGTACATGTCATAAACCATGCGGATACAGCTGTTTACTTCGTCACGCACCTGCTCTTCTGTACAGAAAACGTGGGCATCATCCTGGGTAAAACCACGTACACGCATTAAGCCATGCAGCGCACCTGATGGTTCGTTGCGATGGCAACTACCAAACTCTGCCATACGCAACGGCAGGTCGCGGTACGATTTCAAACCCTGATTAAAGATCTGCACGTGACCTGGGCAGTTCATCGGCTTGATACAGTATTCACGATTCTCAGATGAGGTGGTGAACATCGCTTCTTTATAGTTTTCCCAGTGCCCGGTTTTTTCCCACAGCACGCGGTCCATCATAAACGGACCTTTAACTTCTTGATACTGATATTCTTTCAGTTTGCTGCGAACAAACACTTCCAGCTCACGGAAGATCGTCCAGCCGTCGTTATGCCAAAACACCATTCCTGGCGCTTCTTCTTGCATATGGTAGAGATCAAGCTGCTTACCAATCTTACGATGATCGCGTTTTGCTGCCTCTTCCAGACGTAGCAGATAGGCAGCAAGCTGCTTCTTATCTGCCCATGCGGTGCCATAAATACGCTGCAGCATTTTATTATTGCTGTCACCGCGCCAGTAGGCGCCGGAAATCTTCTGCAATTTAAAATGGTGGCAGAAACGCATGTTTGGCACGTGCGGACCGCGGCACATGTCAATGTATTCTTCATGATGATACAAGCCTGGACGGTCGTCATGGCTGATATTTTCATCAAGTATGGTGGTTTTATAGACTTCACCACGCGCAGCGAACACGTCGCGCGCTTCCTGCCAGCTGACTTTTTTCTTCACGACATCGTAATTGGACTCTGCCAACTGATGCATGCGTTTTTCCAGCAGGTCAATATCTTCCTGGGTCAGGGTGCGATCAATATCGACATCATAATAGAAGCCGTTATCAATCACCGGGCCAATCGCCATTTTGGTGTCTGGCCACAACTGCTTGATCGCATGACCTAACAGGTGCGCGCAGGAGTGACGGATAATTTCCAGACCGGCTTCGTCTTTCGCGGTAATGATGGCAACGGAGGCATCTTCATTGATGGGATCAACCGCATCCACCAGCTCACCATTTACCCGTCCAGCGATACAGGCTTTGGCTAAGCCTGGGCCAATGTCCAGCGCAATATCCATCACACTGACAGGGCGATCAAAAACACGCTGGCTGCCGTCAGGAAGCGTAATTACAGGCATTTCATATCCTTAATTGCAGTGGTAAGCCACACGAAAGCCTACATGCAACATTGAGTAAAGTTAATTACCTGGCGTAATGTCAGACCCACATTGTCGGAATGACGCCAGATTGCAGTGCGGCGCAAATAATAGCAGTTTTACACAACAAGCAAAACCCATGCACTTTCACCTAACCACCGGAGAGAACAAAAAAAACAGCCTGACATCATGCCAGGCTGCTTTAACCGGGGTAACAGAAATATGCTTACATTGCGTAAGTCAGCATAACGGAGGTTTTAGTGTCGGTGCGATCTGGCGCAGACTCTGGAGGATTGTTATTCCAGGTCACGTTGTAAGCCAGTTTCAGCGCGAAGTGATCGTTGATTGCAACCTGTAAACCGGTTTCTGAGTTCAGCGTCGTATCTTCACCAAAGCTGCTCAATACAGAAACGCCCTGCACGAATTTAGTGGTATCCGTCAGCTGCCACTGATAGCTAATTGCGCCGTAACCCAGCGCTTTGGTTTCATGCCCACCGCCCTGGAAATCATCGTAACGGACACCCGGACCGAATTCAGCACGCAGAGAATGTACCGGGCCATTTAACAGTTGGCGTCCGTAACCGGCGGTTAATACGTCGCGTGAATCATAACCGTTAAAGCGGTCGCTTAACCAGCTAGCCTGCCCAAACAGGTAATCGTAGTTACTCAAGTTATAGCGGGTACGCGCGCCAATGTTATAAGTCTCTGAAGAGCGTTCATCGTTAGATGATGTATTTGCCGCGTTGCCCCACAAGCTGTAAGCCATGGAACTTTGATACCACGTCATGTTGGTTTGAGCAGTCAACGATGCGCTGGTGGTATTACCGGTCTGAGCGAGATACCCCGCAGAAGCAGAACCTTCAAACGGTTTTTTAGCCGTAGAAGGATCATCCATAGATGTAAAAACGGCATTATCGGCCAATGCCTGATGACAAAATGCGCCGGCAGAGAGTAAAAGAACAGCAGACAGCTTGTTGAAGGCTTTCATTAAGTGTGATCCGTGCGACAGTTTAAAAAACGAAGATTTTGCAGCGTTTCCTTGAGCAATCAATGCTATTTACGGTAAGTTTTGTAAAAAAATATTAACGCCATAAAAGCGCCTGTACTCAGTTGGTAATTATTGAATTATGGGAACTTTCTTATTCACGCGGCGCATTATCCGGGGAAATTACCGTAGACACAGGCCAATAAACAGGAGAAATATCTTATCCTGTCTTTGTCGTCTTACGTCGCTTTGCGTAGATAATTAAAAAATCGTCTTCTCATCTCCTTAATAATTCGCCCATTTTTTTATCGTAGTCTACGCTGAGGACAGTCTAACCAGGCAGAGGTGAATGATGAGCAAGCAATCGTTAACCCGTTATATTGCTACGTTCCATTTTCAGGAATCCGGTCTAAGCGACATTCTCGAACTGACCAGCGCCATGACGTCGGCGGGCTTTACCACCGCGCTAATCGATGATGAAGGTCATTCTCATGAGCTGGGTACCAATAGTTTTGGCATTATCACTACCCTTGAAGAGGCTGAACTGCAACAGCAAGTCACCGCCGCAGGCGAAAGTGTGCTGGGGCAGCAGCCAGAAGTGACAATTACCACGCTGGAAGATTTCTTGCGTAGTGCGCCAGATAAAAATTCAACCGTCTGACCAGATAAGCCGTGCACCAGCACTGGTTTTGGTGAATATTTAAGCGTTACAATCGTTCTTACGCAGCGAATAAAGAGGATAGCCCGATGTGGTCAGCCATTAGTCGTCTGTTAAGCGAGCAGTTAGGCAACGCCGAAATCACACAACGCCATGAACTTCCCGGTGGAGACGTTCATCCTGCCTGGCATATTCGTTATGGCGATTATGACGTGTTCGTCAAATGTAATAGTCGGGAAATGTTATCGCTATTTACCTGGGAGGCCGATCAGCTAGCGCTGCTTGAACGCACGCAAACAGTTCGCGTGCCTAAAGTTTACGGCGTTGGCAATGATCGCAATGACAGCTTTCTGTTGCTGGAATATATCGCGCCACAGCCTCTGAATGAGCACAGCGCGTTTCAGCTCGGCCAGCAGCTGGCCTGTCTGCACCAGTGGAGCGAGCAGACGCAATTTGGCATCGACTTCGATAACAATATTACGACGACGCCGCAGCCAAACAGCTGGCTCCGGCGCTGGTCAGTTTTCTTCGCTGAACAACGCATTGGCTGGCAGCTCCAAATCGCCGCTGAGAAGGGTATTCAATATGGCGATACTGACTTGATTGTCGCCTGTGTACAGCGCGTTCTGGCGTCTCATCATCCGCAACCTTCTCTCCTTCATGGCGATCTCTGGCCGACAAACTGCGCGGGCAGCGCGCAAGGCCCATGGATTTTTGATCCCGCCTGTTACTGGGGCGATCGTGAATGTGATTTAGCGATGCTGAACTGGTTTGACCATCTGCCACGCCAGATTTTTGAGGGGTATCATACTGTCTGGCCGCTGCCGGATGGATTCTCCCAGCGGCAACCGGTTTATCAACTCTACTATTTACTTAATCGCGCCAATGTTTTTGGCGGTAACTGGCTTAGCGAAGCGCAATTCGCCATTGGCCAGTTATTAGATGAAGATGAAGCGGCACAGCGCCAGGCTAAACCGGCCTGAGTGCTTAAACCAATCCCAGCAGTGACAGCACAAAATACCCGACTACCGCAATCACTATGGGCAAAATATACAGCGGGAAGATTTGTAAAAAAATGGTATGGCGCGGCACACGTACTTTCTCTTCAAGTTGCTGACGTGAGCGCCCTTCGCTGCCTTTCGTTTGCTCCAGTATCATCTGATCTTCAATTCCTTCTTTAATATGGCGTGCCTGGCGCGCCATTCTTGCGCCTGATGCTTCCAGCGCCAGCCCAACGAAAATCAAAATATAGATAAGCCAAAAGCCGATATTCATCTGACCATTAAACTCTGGCACCGGCGAGTTGTGCCAGAAGAAGCCCAGAAACGGCGTATTAAAGCGCACCATATCGATCATCACATGGACAAAATCCAGCATTACAGCATCAATGCCAGGCTGCTTTTCGCTGTGCTTAAACATAAAACTCAGCACAGAAATCACCGTTGAAAGTAACGCCAGTAAAAAAATCACCCAGCCAGCCACACGCTTAAGGATGGCGATGCGGCCAGCCTGTTGATAGGTCATGGTATCTCCTGAACCCAAAATCCAATGTGCACTAAGTTTACCTGTGCATACGAAAATTTCCCAAAAAATGAGCGGGCTGCGACCGTCAGGAGCCGTCTACGCCGTCGTCGAACGTTTATGCTAAGGTAGCGCAAACTTCACAAGGAGACGCTGTATGCCATATCACCGCCCTGTTCTTGCCGCTTTGTTTGATATGGATGGATTAATTATCGATTCTGAACCGCTGTGGGATCAGGCCGAAATGGATATTTTTTCTACGCTTGATGTAGACCTGACTCGCCGCAGCGAACTGCCCGACACGCTGGGTTTACGCATCGACCAGGTAGTGCGAATGTGGTACGAAACGCTGCCATGGCGTGGCCCAGACCAACAGGAAGTCACCCATCGCATTATTACGCGTGCGCTGTCATTGATTGAAGAAGCTCGTCCGCTGCTGCCTGGCGTTGAAAACGCGCTGCAACTTTGCCAGCAGCAAGGGTTAAAGACTGGCCTCGTTTCTGCTTCTCCGTTATTTATGCTTGAGCGCGTTTTAGAAATTTTTAATCTGCGCCACTATTTTGAGGTGCTGGTTTCTGCCGAAGCATTGCCTTACAGCAAGCCGCATCCCCAGGTTTACCTTGATGCGGCTGCTAAGCTCGGCATCGATCCACTTAACTGCGTAACGCTTGAGGATTCATTCAACGGCATGATTGCCACCAAAGCGGCGCGTATGCGTTCTGTTGTGGTGCCTGCCGCTGAATACCGTCACGATCCGCGCTGGTCGTTAGCCAACGTCAGACTCGACGATCTGACGCAGCTTACCGTGGCACATCTGCAGGGTTAACTTTCCACCCGCCTGAATAAAGGCGGGTTTTTAATGCCTTCCTGGTGACAGTATTGACCTGCCCCACAAATAAATAAAACAATGTTTCATTTTTATTGAATTCAGGTATCACTCTGCCTAAGATGCGCAAAGACATCCCAGTCGGGGCGCGTAAAACTTTTGCAGAGAGGTCTGAGATGGACGTTCGTCAAAGCATTCACAGCGATCACGCCAGACAGCTGGACACCGCCGCACTACGTCGCGAATTTCTGATTGAGAAAATTTTCGAAGCCGATACGTATACGCTGACCTACAGCCATATTGACCGCATCATTATCGGCGGCGTGATGCCGGTAAATCATTCGGTGACCTTTGGGGATGAAATCGGCAAACAGTTTGGCGTGAGCTATCTTCTTGAACGACGCGAACTCGGTGTGATCAACATTGGCGGCCCTGGTGTGATCGATATAGACGGCAAAACCTGGGAAATCGGCAGTGAAGAAGCGTTATATATTGGCAAGGGCGCGCGTCATCTCACCTTCCGCAGCGCCAGTCCTGCTCAACCGGCTAAGTTTTATTACAACAGCGCCCCCGCCCATCACACTTTTCCTGATAAAAAAATCACGTTGCAGGATGCCTCTTCCGTCACGACAGGCAGTGCAGCTACCTCTAATCGTCGCACTATCAATAAATTTATTGTCCCGGATGTGCTGCCAACCTGCCAGCTCACGATGGGATTAACCAAACTGGAAGAGGGCAGCCTGTGGAACACCATGCCGTGCCATACCCACGAGCGTCGCATGGAGGTGTACTTCTATTTCGATATGCCTGATGAAGCTGCAGTCTTTCATATGATGGGCCAACCGCAGGAAACACGTCATTTGCTGATTCACAATGAGCAAGCGGTGATTTCACCCAACTGGTCCATTCACGCTGGGGTCGGCACACAACGCTATACCTTTATCTGGGGCATGGTCGGTGAAAATCAGGTCTTTGATGATATGGACCCTCTCAACATCAGCGAGCTGCGCTAAGCGAAGGAGAAACAAGATGGTACTGGATGCGTTTAATCTGGAAGGCAAAGTGGTGCTGATCACCGGCTGTAATACCGGCCTGGGGCAAGGGATGGCATTAGGACTGGCACAGGCTGGTTGCGATATTATCGGGGTTAACCGTACTGACCCTGCGGACACGCAAAGCAAAGTGGAAGCGCTTGGCCACCGGTTCTGCTCGCTACAGGCTGATCTTACCCACCCGGAAGTGGTGACACGGGTGGTCGAACAGGCTGTTGCCGCCTGCGGTAAGATCGATATTCTGATCAATAACGCTGGCATTATTCGCCATGACGATGCGCTGAATTTCAGCGAGCAGGACTGGGACGATGTGATGAACGTCAACAGCAAAAGTTTGTTTTTTCTGTCTCAGCAGGTTGCTCGCCAGTTTATCGCACAAGGTCACGGCGGCAAGATCATCAATATTGCTTCAATGCTGTCATTTCAGGGCGGAATTCGCGTGCCCTCTTATACGGCATCGAAAAGCGCGGTGATGGGTTTAACGCGTCTGATGGCAAATGAATGGGCCAGACATAACATCAACGTCAACGCCATTGCGCCGGGTTATATGGCCACCAATAACACAGAACAGTTACGTAACGATGAATCACGTCGTGAAGAAATCCTGGCACGCATTCCGGCCGGGCGCTGGGGCATCCCGGATGACATGATGGGACCCGTTGTTTTTCTCGCCTCTGCCGCTTCAGATTACGTCCACGGCTATACCCTTGCCGTGGACGGGGGCTGGCTGGCACGCTAACGTTCAGGACGGGCAAGATCCAATCGCCCGCCGCTTTTAAAAAAATTAATGCTTCGTTACAGCGTCACATGTTCTCATTTACTGGTTAAATCCCTATACTGGATGCATTGACAGTTTGTTGCAGCCAGGTTTTATCATGACGGCCGAAGGCCATATCATTTTTGCCATTGCCAGCGCTATTTTCGCTAAACGTGCCGAACTCACACCCGTGATGGCGCAGGCAGACTGGTGGCATTTGGTCCCGGCAACGTTATTAACCTGCCTGCTGCCCGACATCGATCATCCTAAATCCGTATTGGGCCAGCGCTTGCGATGGCTTTCTCAGCCCATTGCGCGCGCCTTTGGTCATCGTGGCTTTACACATAGCCTGCTTGCAGTCGCTGCGGCGCTGTGGCTATTTCAGATCAATGTTCCTAAAGACTGGCCGCTGCCTGCTGATGTGCTGCAAGGTATGACGTTAGGTTATCTCAGCCATATCGTTGCCGATATGCTGACACCCGCCGGGGTCCCATTATTGTGGCCGTGCCGCTGGCGCTTCCGCTTACCCATCCTGAATAGCCAAAAAGGTAACCAACTGGAGCGCGCCTTATGTCTGGGTTTAGTCGGCTACGCGCTGTGGTTTCCTGTTGGCCTGCCTTCTTTTGGGGCAAATGGCTGGCCCAGCCAGCTGTTTGATACGCTACAAAACGGCGTCAGCCGCCTTATCTCTGACCAGAGTGCACACTAAACAAACGAATTTAACCAGTAAGTTATATGCCATTCCATTTGGGTATAAGGCTGCACCATAACCTACTGCTACCATTACGGCACGCTTAATTCGTGATTAACATTATGCTGCCTGTCACCTCACTTAGCGCAGCATTATCCTGGAGTTTCAGTATGGGTCTTCCCCTTATCCTTAATATCGTGACCTTTGTCGTGCTACTCGTGCTGCTGTCACGTCTTGGCCGTGAAAAGTGGAGCCTGTCGAAAAAAGTGCTGTCTGGCTTAGTCATCGGCGTGCTTTTTGGCCTGGCATTGCAGCTCATTTATGGTGAAAACAGCGAGGTGGTAAAAACCTCCCTGAACTGGTTTAACATTGTCGGCAACGGTTATGTGCAACTGCTGCAAATGATCGTCATGCCGTTGGTATTTGTCTCGATTCTCAGCGCGGTGGCGCGTCTGCATAATGCCTCTTCTTTAGGTAAAATCAGCGTGCTGACCCTTGGCGTACTGCTGTTTACTACCGCGATTGCGGCCCTGGTTGGTGTGTTTGTTACCGGTCTGTTTGGTCTCAGCGCTGAAGGATTAGTCCAGGGTGCACAGGAAACCGCCCGCCTCAGCGCCCTTCAAAGTCACTACGTCAGCAAAGTCTCTGACCTGAGCGTGCCGCAGCTGCTGCTGTCATTTATCCCGAAAAATCCGTTTGCTGATCTGACATCCGACCTCAATCATCAGT
Source organism: Mixta mediterraneensis (assembly GCF_014946725.1). Classification (GTDB taxonomy): domain Bacteria; phylum Pseudomonadota; class Gammaproteobacteria; order Enterobacterales; family Enterobacteriaceae; genus Pantoea; species Pantoea mediterraneensis. The sequence continues at coordinate 82,980 of NZ_JACFXY010000002.1, read as the reverse complement.
GTCGTAATTTTTGCCGCCTTCCTCGGCGTTGCCGCGCTGCAACTGTTGAAAGACGATGAAATAAAGGGTCAGCGCGTACTTGTGGCGATTGAGACGCTGCAATTCTGGGTGAAGAAACTGGTGCGTCTGATCATGAAGCTGACGCCTTATGGTGTGCTGGCATTGATGACTAAAGTGGTGGCCGGTTCAAACCTGCAGGACATCATCAAACTAGGCAGTTTCGTGGTGGCCTCTTACCTTGGACTGGGAATCATGTTTGCCGTGCACGCGCTGCTACTGTCGGTCAATGGGATCAATCCGCTGCGCTACTTCCAGAAGGTCTGGCCGGTGATAACGTTTGCTTTTACCAGTCGCTCCAGCGCAGCCAGTATTCCTTTAAGTGTCGAGACACAAACCCGTCGTCTGGGCGTGCCGGAATCCATTGCCAGCTTCTCAGCTTCGTTTGGTGCGACTATCGGCCAAAATGGTTGTGCCGGACTTTATCCAGCCATGCTGGCCGTGATGGTTGCGCCTACGGTTGGCATCAATCCCTTTGATCCGCTGTGGATTGCAACGCTGGTCGGTATCGTTACGCTAAGCTCTGCAGGCGTGGCGGGCGTCGGGGGCGGTGCAACTTTTGCCGCGCTAATTGTACTGCCTGCAATGGGCCTGCCGGTTACGCTGGTTGCCCTGTTGATTTCCATCGAACCCCTGATTGATATGGGCCGCACTGCTCTGAACGTTAATGGCTCAATGACCGCCGGTTCACTGACCAGCCGTTGGTTAGGTTTAACCGACAAAAAACGTCTGGAAAGCGACGAACACGTTGAACTGGCGCATCGTTAATTTCCCCTGCAACCTGGCGTTTTTGCGCCAGGTTGGTTGCTTTTTTCCAGCGTAACCTCTCCACAATTCCCTGCCTTCATGGCGTCTCCGTTAAGAAAACGTTAAGCATGGTAAAGAGGCGAAAAAACGCCCTTTTTACGCTTGTCTTTACCCGCTAAAAGGAGAATCCTGCATCCAGTCTTTCCAGGAGAATGCTCATGAAAAAAGTTATCGCCTCGATGCTGGCGTTAACCCTGTTATCGCCCGCTTTTGCTTTTGCCCATGCCGATGGATGGGGCCCCGGTCCGGGACCACACCGGGGTGGACCTGGACCGCACTGGGGCGGGCCTGGCCGGCTGGGTTTTCTGCCCGACGCGGCTACCGCCGTGTTGATCGGTGGCCTGACGTATTACCTGCTGAACGGCAGTTATTACCAACGTCAGGGGGATAACTACGTGGTGGTTGAGCCGCCAGCAGAACCGTCAGGCAGCGCCATGCGTGTGCTTGATTTCAACGGCAAACGTTTTTATGTACAGGCAGGACATTACTACCAGCGAGAGATCAATGGCGATTATGTCGAAGTCCCTCGTCCTGCTGGGTTGTAACTTATCCAACGAAAAACGGCCCGTCATTGACGGGCCGTTCATTATTTTATTCTGTCTGCGATTTACTGACTGGCTTGCGGATCGGTATCGTAATCTGCACAGCTCTGGAAACCGTAGTTCATTACGCGACCGGTATCGTTATAGCTCACGAAATAGGTCTGCGGTTTACCGTTGCGCTCGCCCAGAACATAGGTCTGACATGTACCACGTGCGTGAACCATGGTAATTTCAGTCGACGGGGTTCCCGCAATCTGGCGAACCTGATCGCGCGTCATCCCTTTTTTAACGTCCTTCACTACCGGCTTAGTCACGTAGCTTTCAGCGCGATCGTAAGTCGTACAACCAGACAGAGCAGCCAGCGTCAGCGCCGCAGCGATACATCCCATAACTTTATTCATCTTGTTGTTCCTCATTTATTGTCCATGTGGAAAAAGCCTGGAGCATAAATCCAGATTTATCAAGTTAATGCCGAACTTTAAGTGAATTCTGAAGCGTCAGGTTTTAGTAAAGAAAGCTGATTTACCGGTATAGCATCCGTATAATCGCCAGCGAGAATAAGCACTCTCAAAACTATTATCTGGAGCTGGCATGAACCAACAGCGCGACACCCGCGAGGAGCGCCATCGTACCCGTCAGGATGAAATTATCATGGCGGCACGACAATGCTTTCGCCAGTACGGTTTTCACGCCGCCAGCATGGGACAGCTGGCAAGCCGCGCAAACCTCAGCGTAGGCCAGATCTATCGCTACTTTCCCAGCAAAGATGCGCTGATAGAAGAGATGGTAAAACGTATTGTCGACAACCGGGTTGCCGCAATGAGCGACCACGTTGACGCGCAACACATTGCCGCCATGCTCGCCTGGCGAGAAACGCTGAGCGAGGATGATGAAATGCTGATGCTGGAAGTAGCCGCAGAAGCCAGTCGCAACCCACGCGTGGCCGACATTTTACAAGCCGCCGATGCCCATATTTTCAGCAATGCCTGCCGCAAAATGCGCCTGAACTATCCCCATCTCAGCGATGAGCACATTACCGCCTGCGTTGAGGTGCTGGCAGTGCTGGTTGAAGGCACCGCATTTCGTCGACTGACGCCGCAGAAAGCTTCAGCGATCTCACTTCAGACCCTTTATCAACAATTGATCCATCACATCATTAAACATTCAGAGGATAAATGACACCTGCACATTCTAACCGGCTGGTCTATGCCATCACGCTGGGATTACTGGCGGCGCTTGGGCCGCTTTGTATCGATCTTTACTTACCCGCTTTGCCACAGCTGGCTCAGGATTTAAACACGGAAACGTCCACTGCACAGCTCAGCCTGACCACAGGATTACTGGGACTGGGCGCCGGGCAACTTTTGTTCGGTCCGATGAGTGACAAGTTTGGCCGTATTCGCCCGCTCATGTTATCGCTGGTACTGTTACTCATCGCCTCAATCGGTTGTGCGCTGGCCCAGAATATTAACCAACTGCTGCTGGCACGTCTGTTTGAGGGCTTAGCGGGTGCAGGCGGCGCGGTACTGTCACGTGCAGTGGCACGCGACATGTACAGCGGTCATGAACTTACTCGCTTCTTTGCCCTGCTGATGCTGGTTAATGGTTTAGCCCCGATAGCGGCTCCGGTGTTGGGTGGCGTATTAATGACGATGCTGAACTGGCGTGGCATTTTCGTGGTGCTGGGCTGCATCGCCGTATTGTTGATTTTTCTTGCTCGCTGGAAACTGCACGAAACGTTAGCGGAAGATCGTCGCAGTAAAGGATCGCTGTTCTCAGCTTATGCTGCGTTAGGGCAAGTGATCACCCATCGACCATTTATGGGCTTCTGCCTGACGCAGGGCTTTATGATGTCTGGGATGTTTGCCTATATTGGCGCTTCACCTTTCGTCTTGCAGCAGGTTTACGGTTTATCGCCCCAGGCATTCAGCTTTTATTTTGCCACCAACGGCATCGGCCTGGTTATCGCGTCACAAACCAGCGCCCGTCTTTGCCCTTTATGGGGCGAATATCGGGTGCTGAAAAGCGGTCTGACGCTGGCGTTTGTCGCCTCCAGTATGCTGCTGCTGGCAGCGCTGACCGCCGCACCGCTACCGTTGCTGCTGCTGGCACTGTTCTTTACCATCGCCAGTAATGGCGTCATTGCAACCACCGCGTCTTCACTGGCTATGCAAAGTCAGGGCCACCGCGCAGGTAGCGCCTCGGCGGTGATTGGCGTCACCATGTTTAGCCTTGGAGCGATTGCAGTACCGATCACCGGGATCGGTGGCACATCGGTGCTAAGCATGACGGCGACTATCTTTGGCTGCTTTATGTCGGCTATCGTGCTATTCATACTGCTGGCTAAAAAACCTGAGCCAAAGGTAAAAACTGCCTGATTTAGCAATGGTTAACCGAAAACAGCAGCCGCTTTAGCTTGTTGTTTTCGGTTATGCACGTTAGCTTTAATACACCGTTTGCATCGTGCCGACAGGCTACTGACTTGAGGAGATGTTCATGTCACAGCAGCAGGAAATCATTGAAGCCCTTGGCGTTCAGCCAACCATTGACGCTCAACAAGAAATTCGCACCAGCATTGATTTTTTAAAGTTCTATCTGAAGCGCTATCCCGGCATAAAAAGTCTGGTACTCGGCATCAGTGGCGGCCAGGATTCGACTCTGGCGGGTAAACTGTCGCAGCTGGCTATCAGCGAATTGCGCGAAGAAACCGGTGATAACGATTACGCCTTTATCGCGGTACGTTTGCCTTTTGGCGTTCAGTCTGATGAGCAGGATTGTCAGGATGCGCTGGCATTCATCAAACCTGATCGTTCATTGGTGGTGAATATTAAAGAGGCGGTTTTAGCCAGTGAACGTGCCCTGAGAGAAGCGGGTATTACGCTTTCAGACTTTATCCGCGGTAATGAAAAAGCCCGTGAACGCATGAAAGCACAATACAGCATCGCCGGAATGGCTAAAGGCGTGGTGGTTGGAACCGATCATGCTGCGGAGGCGGTTACTGGCTTCTTTACGAAGTACGGCGATGGCGGCACTGACATCAATCCCCTTTTCCGCCTCAACAAACGTCAGGGCAAAGCGCTGCTGAAAGCGCTGGGCTGCCCTGAGCATCTTTATCTGAAGCATCCCACCGCCGATCTGGAAGATGATCGTCCAGGCTTGCAGGATGAAGTCGCACTCGGCGTCACGTACGAAATGATTGATGATTACCTTGAAGGCAAAACGGTTGCGCCAGAAACCGCCCGTATTATCGAAGGCTGGTATCTGAAAACTGAGCATAAACGCCGTCCTCCCATCACCGTATTCGACGATTTCTGGAAATAAACCTTATTCTCCCTCGCTTTTTGTGCAGGGAGAATCCAGCCTGGGATTGCTTAACGCCCTCCCGCTTGCCCATGCCCGCTGACTGGTTTAACGGCAATCATGATGAGTCTGCCGGAATCGACAGGCTGCTGGCTGGCGATGCAGGGAGATCAAGCCGCTGGCGCACATTTCACCACCCTGTTATGCTGTATGGACAACCAGTAAATGGAGTCCATCTTGGTACGACGTGCAGCAACGCACCGCCTCGAATTTGACGCGGCTGCTATTTATCAATATCCCGAACACCTGCGTGAATGGCTGGAAGATCTGCCCAACGTGCCTGGTGTGTATACCTTTCATGGCGAAAGTGACACCTTACCGCTCTATATCGGCAAAAGCGTTAATTTACGATCGCGCGTTATGTCCCATTTTCGCACGCCAGATGAAGCCAAAATGCTGCGCCAGTCGCGGCGGGTGACATGGATCCCAACAGCGGGGGACCTTGGCGCGCTGCTGCTTGAAGCTCAGATGATAAAAATACAGCAGCCGCTGTTCAATAAGCGTTTACGTAAAAACCGCCAACTCTGCTCCCTGCAAATCACCGAGGGCAAACCGCAGGGGGTTTATGCGCGCGAACTTGATTTTACCCAGTCGCCCAACCTGTTTGGTCTTTATCGCAGCCGTTTTGCCGCGCTGGAAAGGCTTAAACAACTTGCCGATGAGTATCAGCTATGTCACGGATTGTTAGGACTGGAAGCCCTTAGCCCACAACGCGGCTGTTTCCGTTCGGCATTGCGTAAATGTGCCGGCGCCTGCTGTGGTAAAGAACCGCTCAGCGATCATCAGGATCGCCTGCTGACGGCGTTAGAACATGTGCGGATATTTTGCTGGCCGTGGCAAGGCGCGGTGGGGTTAGTGGAAAAAGGCGAAACCATGACGCAAATCCACGTCATTGATCACTGGTTCTATCTTGGATCGGTCAATACCCTTGAAGAGGCGAAGCAATTAAAGCGCGCACCCGATGGCTTTGACCATGATGGCTATAAAATTCTTTGTCGGCCGGTGCTTTCCGGTCATTATCCTATCCATCCGTTATAAAGCCTGAACGAAACCGCCGACGCTGCCCACAACATAAATGCGGTGGACAACGTCGGCGGTCTCAACGTCTTGCTTTAGCGCCAATTACTCTGCTGGCGGTGGCGGCATTTTACCGGCGTGTGGGCCTTTATCGGTCAAATGCTTCTCGAAATTGGCGTTGTACTGTTTTTTCTGCTCAGGCGTCAGTACGTTATACAGTTTGTTCTGGGTTTCCATCATCGCGACCGCATTCTCTTTCGCATTTGCGGTCATTTTTTCTGCCTGCGCTTTCGCTTTGGCTTTATCGAAGCTGTCAGAGGCAATAATGGCATGATTGGCGCGGCGCTCTTCCAGCGACGGACGTTTCATTTCTTTGCGGCTCTCTTTCATGATGTCACGCATTTGCGTTTTCTGCGCATCGGTCAGATTCAGACCTCTGAACATCATATGCATACCAGGGTGCATCGGCGGCTTATGCATCGGCTTTTCGCTACCGGCTGGCGGTGGCGTCAGATTGTCAGCCGCAGCGTGGACAGCGCTGGCTGCACCAAACGCCAGCGAGGAAGCCAGTAAAAGGGAAGTCAGTTTACGCATAATAGTGTCCTTATAATTCAGTTTGATGACGACAGCGCTCTGTCGCGTCTTCGGAAACAAGCATACGATGCTGAACGTCAACTACTCAGAGCCTGAGTAAAGCCGTGAAAGCATAAAAGACAGAAAACCGGCAATCATGAAGAGAATGCGAAGAATTACGTGAGGAATTGCAAAACAGTATGAATTTACAGAAGAATCGGTAGAAATCATGGAGGAGTGTAAGGGTTCTGGTAGGAAAGCGGAAGGGAAACTTCCGCTGTTTTATGAGAAAAACATGATTATTTAAAGCGGCAGGGCCTGAGTTTGTTCGCTTTCTTCAATCAGCATTAAACCTGCACGCAACCCCAGCGCGACATCAGGATTCGGGAATAACACATATTCTCGCGCCTGTTGCACGTAATAACGTGTGTCACTATCTTCTGCCAGTAAAGTCCCTTGCGGAAATGCGGTAAAATTCAGCGTGTCACTGCCCATGTGCAGGACAAAATCTTCACTCTGGCGAGTAATTTGCTGGGTGACACGATAATGTTTTGGCTGTGATGCTGAAGCGGATACAGCCTCACCGTACAACAACCCGGCCAGTGCCTGCTCAGCGGCAGCGAATTGTGATAAATCGTTTTTGCCAAATGGCCTGGCTTTGCCCAGCTCCAGCGTACAGCTGGCAGCCGCAAAGTGTTCGCAGCTAAAATGGGTAAAAGTGCCGCCTGGCGCACGATGAAACACCAACGCCTCCATCCCAGCTGCGGCCAGCCAGTGCATAAACTCTGGCGGCCATGGCCGCTCAGTATACGGCATCAATCCAAAGCGCGCATGATACGACCCGCGAATCGCGGTATGCAGATCCAAATGCCAGCGTGTCTCCTCCGTTTCGCAAGCCTGCCAGAACGTTTCTACCGCCTGTTCAAGCCGCAATACGCGATGCGCTTCATCACCATCAACGATCTGCTGCCAGCGTCCGCCAAACAGCCGGTTGATGTCGTAACGCAGATATCGCTTACCGGTTTTTAACGCAACCGGATTGCCTAAAATCACCAGCAACCGTTGCTGTAACGGCTTTTCTCCCCTGAGTAACGGCAACAGCAGGCGATTAACCATTTCGACCGGCGCGGTTTCGTTGCCGTGGATCCCCGCCGACAGCACCAGCGCGCGACGCGCTTTTTCTTTTGGCTCCATCAACAGAATGCCGTGATCCAGCCACTGCCAGCAAAGGAAGTCAGTTTCACCCTTGCGCTTTCGCGGCGCGCTACCAGACAGCGTCTGCTGCAAAAAATCCTGCATCGCTCCTCCTTTTCGCATGAAATAAAAGGCAGCCCGCAGCTGGCTGGCTTTTACTGCTGAAATGCATACACATTTCCTAAGTCTAGCAGCCGGGTTAAGGTATCCAGCGCTTCACGCCCTTCACGCAGCAGTTGCGGGTCGGCCAAATCGGCTTGCGTGAGGCGATCGCGATAATAACGATCAACCCAGTTATTCAGTGCGGCGAACAGGCGATCATTCATTAATACCGCCGGATTGACCGCGCTTTGCTCCTCCGGCGTCAAGACCACCCGCAAACGTAAACAGGCCGGGCCGCCGCCATTCGCCATGCTTTCACGCAGGTCAAATACCTTAAGCTCGCGCAGCGGCCCGCCTTTTTCAACTTCCTCGCAAAGAAAATCCCATACGCCCGCGTGTTGTCGGGACTCTTCAGGCAAAATCAGCATCATGCTGTCGTCAGATCGGCTCAGTAGCTGACTGTTAAACAGATACGTATTTACCGCCTCCTGGACGCTAACCCGGTTTTCAGGGACTTCGATGGCAATAAAACCCGGTACGCGCTGTTTCAGCTGCGCCAGCAGCGCGGCCTGGTTAACAAATGCGTGTTGATGGCAGAACAGAACCTGCCGGTTGCTGACGGCGATGACATCGTTATGAAATACGCCCTGATCGATAACCGCCGGATTCTGCTGCGCAAAGATCACGTTCTCAGGTGAAAGCTGATGCAGGCGCGCCACTGCTTCACTGGCTTCACGTGTTTGCCGGGCAGGATACCGCTGCGGCGCGCTGCCATCGTGACGGGCTTCACGGCCATAAACAAACATCTGCACGCCCGGTTCGCCATACTTACCAGCAAAACGATTATGGTTAGCGGCCCCTTCGTCACCCAACATCGCCACCTGCGGCAGCGCGTTATGCACGCAGAAGTGCTGCGGATCGCGAAAGATAGCCCCTAAAAGCTGGGCGGTTTCCGGTGCCTCAATGGCGCGATGAAACTTGTTATTGAGATTGGCAACGGTGAAATGCACCCGGCGATCGTCGCTGTCGACAGAAGGCGAAACCGTGGCGGCATTGGCCACCCACATCGCTGAAGCAGAACTGGCAGATGACAACAAACCTGGCGCGGTGTGTGCCGCTTTAGCCAGCACCTGTTCGTCGCTCCCGCTAAAGCCAAGCTGGCGCAAAACATGCAGACTAGGGCGCTCATGTGGCGGCATCACTCCCTGCACAAACCCCATATCGGCCAGCGCTTTCATTTTCAGCAGACCCTGTTTAGCCGCCAGGCGCGGGTTCGAAGGCTGCAATTGATTACGTGTCGAGGCCACGTTACCAAACGACAAGCCAGCGTAATGATGGGTCAGGCCCACCAGCCCGTCAAAGTTAGCTTCTAATGCTTTCATTTGGCTGCCTCCGAGAAATCCAGCCCCGGCGATAAAGATGCAGGCAGTGTCAGCTCTGTCGTTTCCAGTGACGCCATTGGCCATGCGCAATAATCAGCCGCATACCAGGCGCTGGCGCGATGATTCCCGGATGCGCCAATACCGCCAAACGGTGCCGTACTGGCCGCCCCGGTTAACGGTTTATTCCAGTTTACAATGCCGGCACGTGCTTCCAGCAGCAGCCGATCGAAATGAGCGCGCGACGGTGAGATCAATCCACACGACAAGCCGTAGCGCGTCTGGTTTGCCAGCCGAATCGCTTCGTCATAATTATCATAGCGAATCACACCGAGCAGCGGCCCAAACACCTCTTCATCCGCCAGGTTTTTGACCGCCGTCAGATCAATAATGCCAGGCGTTAATAACGCGCTCTGGCGATCGGGCCAGCGCATTTCCAGCAGCACGTTGCCCCCCGCCGTCACGCGATGCTGCCATTCATGGAAAATTTTTTCCGCTGCGCTACAGGAAATAACGCTGCCCATAAAGGGTTGCGGTTCCGCATTCCACGCAGCCGGTTGCAGGCGGGCGCTGACTTCGACTAATCGCTGCAAGAAGGCGTCACCCGCTACACCACGCTTCACCAACAGGCGACGCGCACAGGTGCAGCGCTGCCCGGCGGTAATAAAGGCCGATTGCAGCGCTATATGCACCGCTGCATCAATATCTGCCGGGTCTTCAACGATTAGGGCGTTGTTGCCGCCCATTTCCAGCGCCAGCATTTTTTCAGGCTGGCCGCCAAACTGGCGATGCAGCTGATAGCCGGTATGCGCGCTGCCGGTGAATAATAAGCCATCTATCTGCTGATCTGCAGCCAGCGCCTGCCCGGTTTCACGCCCGCCCTGCACCAGCGCCAGCACGCCTGCGGGCAAACCGGCGGCCAGCCATAAATGCACGGTTTTCTCGGCCGTCAGCGGCGTCAGTTCGCTGGGTTTAAATACGACGCAGTTTCCTGCTAACAGCGCCGGTACGATATGGCCATTCGGCAAATGGCCGGGAAAATTGTAAGGCCCGAATACCGCCAGTACGCCGTGTGGACGATGACGCAGTGAACTTTCGCCGTCTGTCTGTTCACCTGTGCGCGCGTGGTAGGCTTTGACAGAGATAGCGATTTTGTTAATCATCGCGCCCACTTCGGTCAACGCTTCCCAGCGCGGTTTACCGGTTTCGCGCGCGATAGTTTCGGCCAGATCAACTTTATTCGCGGTCAGCTGGGCCGCAAATTTCTCAACCCTGGCCTGACGCTCAGCAAAAGGTAACGCTGCCCACGCCGGAAACGCCGCTCGCGCGGCTTCACATGCGTTAGCGACCTGTGTCGCTGAGGCTGCCTGCCCTTGCCACAGCGTCTCCCCGCTGACCGGATCCTGTTTAGTGATTGTCTCCGCACCGCCCGTCAACCATTGTCCATTAATCATCTGCGTCATGCTTTTTTCTCCTCACGGCACAATGTCACCACGCGCAGGCTGTCGCCCGGCTGACATTTCAATGCCTGCATCTGTTCATCGGTTAACTGCACGCTGTCGCGCTGGCTATCGACAGGCAAAAGCGCCACGCGAAACTGACGATAATCGGTGTTAGCGACCAGGCAGAGTGGCGCATCCGCATTAGCCTGTCCTTTTTCCGCCGTACGCAAGCGGCTTTTCCGTACTGCACGAATGCGGTCGATTTCGCACTCCAGCGTCGGGCCGCCATCGAAAATATCGACATAGTTGAGATAGCGGAACCCTTCCGCTTCCAGAACAGCGCGCGCCGGGGCTGTTTTAGGGTGTACCTGACCAATCACCGCCTGCGCTTCAGGCGTGAGGTAATGTATATATAAAGGGTGCTTTGGCATCAGCTCGGCAATAAAGGCTTTCTGCCCGGTGCCGCTGAGGAAATCGGCCTTACTAAAGTCCATCGAGAAGAAGCGGCTGCCGACGCTGTCCCAAAAAGGTGAATAGCCGTTTTCATCGCTGACGCCGCGCATTTCTGCTACCACGCGATCCGTAAAGCATTCGCGGAAATTCGCCATAAACAGAAAGCGCGATTTCGACAGCAGATAACCATTTTTGCCATCACGATAATCGGGATCGAGAAACAGCGTACAGAGTTCGCTACTGCCGGTGTGATCGTTACTTAAATACAGCGTGGGCAACGCCGCATAGACGTTGAGCTCTTTCGAAGCATGCACATGGGTGCCAACGCGGAAGTTGTACCAGGGATCCTGCAGGCCTACCGCGACTTCGATGGCGCAAATACCCACTGCCCGGTTGTCTTTATCGTCGGCCAGGACAAAAACATAGCCCTGCTCGGCCTGCGGTAGCGTCCCCTCCCAGGTTTGCAACGAACGCTCAATGCGCGCATGCAGGGTGGCACTGTCAACAGGCAGTGAGGTTAGACCCCCTCCCGTTTTCCCCGCCAACACCATTAGCTGGCTGAGATCATCACGTTCAACCGGGCGGATCACCATCATGATGACGTTCCTCGCACAAAGGAGCCGCAAGCCTCAGCAAAGCGCGCCATCCCCGTTTTGAGCTCCTGTTCGCTGATATTTAGCGCCGGGGTAAAACGCACCACACTGGCGCCAGCAATTAATACCATTACGCCCAGCTCGGCCGCAGCGAGGTTGATCTGTTTGGCTTTTCCGGCAAACTCATCGCTGAGTACGGCCCCGATCAACAGGCCAAGCCCACGTATCTGTTTAAACAGCTGCAACTGCTGATTGATCTCCTCCAGCGCTTCAACAATCCACGCATGTCGCTGGGCAACCCCTGCCATCATGTCAGCCTGGTTGATCAGCTCCACAACTTTTCCCGCCACTGCCCCTGCCAGCGGATTACCACCATAAGTGGTTCCATGAGTGCCGACGCCCATCACTAAGGCCAGATCTTCACGCGTTAACATGGCGCCAATCGGGAAGCCGCCGCCGAGCGCTTTGGCGCTGGTCAGTACATCTGGCGTGACGCCGTAGTGCATGTAGGCATACAGCGATCCGGTACGTCCTACGCCACTCTGCACTTCATCAAAAATCAGCAGTGCCTGATGTTTATCACAGTGTTCACGCAAGCCGCGCAGAAAAGCCGGGTCAGCGGGCATCACGCCACCTTCACCCTGAATCGGCTCAACGATTACCGCACAGGTATTGTCATTAATTAACGCCGCAGCCGCGTCAAGATCGTTAAATGCAGCGTGTTGAATGTCCGGTGGTAGTGGCGTGAAATCTCTGGAGTAGGCGGGTTGCCCACCGGCAGAGACGGTAAACAGCGTACGTCCATGAAACGCATTGTTGAAGGCGACGATGCCACTTTTTTCCGCACCAAAGCGATCGTGCGCCACTTTACGCGCCAGTTTTAACGCAGCTTCGTTTGCTTCCGCGCCCGAGTTACAAAAAAATACGCGGTCGGCAAAGGTGGCATCAATCAGCTGTTTCGCCAGACGGAGAATAGGTTCATTGGTGTAGCCATTGCCGGTATGCCACAAGCGAGCAGCCTGTTCTTGCAGCGCCTGTTGCAACGCCGGATGCGCATGTCCTAAAGCATTAACGGCAATGCCTCCCGCAAAATCGATATAGTCTTTTCCATTCTGGTCCCAAACGGTGGAACCTTCGGCACGGACCGGCACAAAAGCAGCGGGAGCATAGACAGGCATCATCCATTGATCGAAATCGTGACGTGAAACTTGCAGTGACATAACCATCTCTCCTGCTTTCCCTGGCGGGTAAAGCGTTTGTTTTAAAATTGTTAAAGTCCGGGTTAACGCAGCTCTACTCTAGATTGCAGATAGCGTGCCAGCCAAGGACAAAAATGCATAAAACGGTTTGATTTATGGAATATCAAGGAGTTACGATAACACCTCATTCACTTAAAATGAATATTTAGTGAATAACAATCTTAACGGAGTGCTTACGGCGAGGATTAAATAGCGGAATTATGCAATTACGCTATGAAATAGCGCTTTTGTGATCGCCAGTAAATTGTTTGTCCAAAAATGCGCGTGTATTGCGCTTTTATCGGGCGGCTTGCATCTTGCCGGTGCAATTAACCCACACGAGCCGAAGAAAGGAATAAAAAGAAAGAAATAAAAGGCAGGCAGAAAATTTAATCCGGCTTACCTGATGGCCCGGCTTATCTCGCCGGGCTTTTCTTGAGGGAGTTTTAGTATTGCAGTCGTAAATAAAAAGCAGTCAGTGAAGGCGGCGTGAAAACAGTTTGCCTTTACGTCTGGCGCAACGGAAATATCACGTCAAACGATAATATTTATCCGGTCTCATTGGCTGCGGTAGGTCATGCTCACCGGCCATTTCACGTAAGTTGATTTCAATATTGGTGCAGATCGCATCCATGGGCAGATGGTTATTCTCATAACCGAACGGCATTTCCAGTTCTTCTGCCAGCGTATCCAGCGACAAGAAGGTATAGGCGATAAATACCGAAACCAGCGGCGTTATCGCATGCAGATCCGGAGCCAGTGCAAACGGCAGTAATGAGCAGAAAAGGTAGACGGTACGATGCAGCAGCAGGCCATAAGCAAACGGCACCGGCATACTGGCAAGGCGTTCACAGCCGCCTAATACTGCGGCAAGCTGGTTGAGGTTGTTATCAATATTGCCCCACACCAAATCACTGATTTTCCCTTGGCGACACTGTTCCGCCAGCCAATGGGACAGCTGTAATTGCAACACATTCGCGGGCGAATGTCGGCTCAGTACCCACCCGGCCTCCTCACCTAACAAACGCGTCAGATCTTCACGTGCATCGGTGCGGCGTAATTGATGTTTAAGACTGGCACAAAAGGCCAGTAGCAGCGTTTGTACACGTGGTACATCCGCCGGACACACCGCCATCACCTGGCGTTGAATCGTGCGGCAGGCGATCAGCAACGATCCTAAAAATTGTCTGGCTTCACTAAAGCGAGCAAAACATACGCTGTTGCGAAAACCGAGAAAGACAGCGATAGAAACGCCGAGCAGGCTAAACGGCGCAAGCGTCAGCTTAATCCCCAGTGTTTCATACCAACCTAACGATGCCAGTGCGATTAAGGACATCATTAAATTGAGTGATAAGCGAAACAGAATATCAGGCAGCACAGAGCCGTGCCAGGCGAACAAACGAATGAACCAGTGGCGTTGCGGACGAAGAATCATAGTGTGCAGGTGAACAGGAATTTTCGCCGATTCTGCGAGTTTCCTTAAAAACTTTCCACCAGAAAATTGTGACAATTGTCACAATTTTCTGCGCACCTTCTTAAAGATTTAAACCGGCAGATTTTTCATCGGGTGCCATCAAATCATAACGCTCATCGGCGTGCTCGCTTAACGTCATCGGCGGCTGCAATTTCAGGGTGATCCAGTTTGAAGTGACGCGTTGCTGCTTAGCATCTTCCAGCGTTACCGACAAATGATATTCATTGGTCGCGCCAGGAGAATTGTCCCATGGTGGAAGGATGACGCTCCAGCCCTGTGGATTGTTATTATTAGCGGGCGGCGTCAGGCTTAATGCCTGCGTGTCGCCCTGCCAGCTTACCGCTTTAATGGCATTACTGGCGCGTATTTGTAACTTCAGCGGCAAACTTTCACCGCCGTTTAATTGCCACGGCGGTGTCGCAAGAAACACAGATAATGTCTTGCGCTGGCGGAAAGATAAAACCGGCGTATCGCTACGCGTCACCCTGTCGTAACGGCTGCCCCGCAGCGAGTGTGCAACTGCCACATTACTGGCGTCCAGCTGTTTACGCAGCGCAACGCCAAAACGGTAGTTCAGTTTCAGTCCGAGCTGATCCTGGCTTTCGCCCGCACTGCTGGTTTTATGCGTTGCAGAGAATGTCACCAGCGGCACCGGCGTATAGGAAACGCCAAAGGTCATTGCCGAAGGATTGTGATAACGGTTGCCACTGTTGAACAGATCAACGTCTTCGCCAAGGTATTGCTCCCAGCTTAATGACATGCCTAGCTGACGGTAAAAGGGCAGATAACTTTGGCTGGTTACGTCATATCCGCGCGCCATACGCTGATGTTGCGTATCACCAAAGTTTTTCCAGCCGGAAAGCGGATGGTAATAGTTAGCCGACAGACGGAGATTATCGCTCCACGCTTCGGTGCCCACTGAGGCTCGTTGTAAACCGCTACTGAAGGTGCGATCAACAAAAGTGTTGTAACCAAGCAGCCAGTGCCCGGTCTCCCAGCGCTGGCCCAGCCCCGCATTCCCTACCAGACCGTCGGACGTATCGTGTAAGCCAACCTGACTGAAGGTAAGCGAGTTGCGTTCGTCTGCTAAGGTGCTAAACAGATCGCCGCCGGTGCCGGTAAAATTACCGTCCATATCCACCATCAAATCCAGCGATGCGTTGCCATAAGGTGACAACAGTGATTGCCCTTTATTTTCAACCCGCTCGGCAACTTCGTCACGCAGGTGATTGAATGCCCAGATTCCCGCCTGCTGGCTAAATGAGGCATCGCTATCGCTGTTTTTGCTGGCTTCGCCAATGCTTTTTGCAACCTCTGCCAGTTTCTTGCTCCACTCGCCGCTTTCATTATCATTCCCCAACGAAGGCAGGTTATCGAGTGACTGACGAAAGCGTGTAGGATCGTCAAACGGCGTAGCCGACACGCTGGGTTCGCTTTGTTGCGCAGCAACAGACGCAGCGCAGACGATGGCTAAAGCCACTAGCGAGAAAGCCAACGATTTCCGATTCAATAAAGCAAAAGTCATAGGCAATAAGTGAGTCTCTGCCAGGAAGATTTACAAAACCAATAACGATTACCTTAACATATTGTGATGATCATGCAGGACGCGTCCCGATTTTTGTGCCTGTGTGAGAGCATTCTGAAGAACTGCGGGGAAGAGGGTTTGCGGCTGAGCAAACCCTGATGTTAGATGATAAGCGATGGCGATCAGGAAAATATTAACCCGCCATCCACATTGATAGTTTGTCCGGTGATGTAACGCGCATCATCAGACGCGAGAAATGCCACCAGCCCCGCACACAGGCCGGAAAAAGCGTAGACAAATACTTTGACTTTAATAATTGGAACACCGGCAAGGCGCGCCGCCGATTCGTTACCGCCGGTAGCGTAGATATAACGCCCGAGCGGCGTTTTGCGCGTCAGATACAGTCCGAGCAGCAGAAAGCCCAGCATCAGCCAGATCGGCAGATAGACACCCAGCAGCGTACCTGAACCGAGAATGGCAAAACCGGTATTACCCAGCGCAGGCAGGCCGACCAGATTGGCGTAGGTGCTGCCGTCGTTAAACAGCAATGCGGCGCCACGGGCCACATACATCATGCCGAGCGTACAGATAAAAGGCGCTACACCGAGGCGGGTAATCACCGCGCCGTTTACTAATCCCACCAGCACGCCAAAGATCGCAACTA
Source organism: Mixta mediterraneensis (assembly GCF_014946725.1). Classification (GTDB taxonomy): domain Bacteria; phylum Pseudomonadota; class Gammaproteobacteria; order Enterobacterales; family Enterobacteriaceae; genus Pantoea; species Pantoea mediterraneensis. Next base: position 66,560 of record NZ_JACFXY010000002.1, on the reverse strand, counting down.
CCACGATAACTTCCGGCACGTTCAGGAACAGCATATTGCCCCCCCAGAGCGGCACGCCATTGGTCAGTAGCGCGCCTGCAACCATGCCGCAAATGCCCGCCACCGCGCCCACCGACAAATCAATCCCGCCGGTCAGGATCACCAGCGTCATACCGATCGCCAGTAAGCCTGTAATAGCAACATGTTGCGTCATGATCAGCAGATTGGAGGTGGTGAGAAAGTTAGGCACCATCACGCTAAAAAAGCCGACGACAATCAGTAGCGCAATAAAGGTGCGTGCCTTCAGCAGATACATATAAAACAGATATTTTTGATTCATGGTATTCTCCGCCGATCTTAGGCTTGTGGTGTAGAAGCGCTGATCAATTTTTCCCGTGTCGCCTCGGCGCGTGGAAGATCGGCAGTAATGCGTCCGTCTGCCATCACCAAAATGCGATCGGCCAGCGCCATGACCTCATCCAGTTCGGATGAGGAAAACATCACCGCCAGCCCCTGTTTTGCCAGGTCGCCAATCAGGTGATACACATCCGTTTTTGCGCCCACATCAATGCCGCGCGTGGGTTCGTCCAGCAGCACCACCTGTGGCCCGGTCATTAGCGCTTTGCCCAGCACCACTTTTTGCTGATTTCCGCCGCTCAGTGAGGTGATCGGCAGCCCGGCATCGCTGACTTTGATTGCCAGATGACCAATCATTTCGTTAACCCGCTGATTCTCTTTAGCCGGACTCAGCATACGCAGCGCACGACGAAAGCCACGCAGGCTCAAATCAGAAAGCGTCATGTTGGCAGTGATCGACATCAGTGCCACGACCCCCTCGCCTTTACGGTCTTCTGGCACCAGCGCGATACCGCGCTTTAGCCGCTGTTGGAAGGTGCGTTTCTCCAGGCTTTGCCCGTCTAAATGAACCTTGCCGGACTGGCAGTGCATCAGGCCAATCAACCCCTTGAACAGCTCGGTGCGACCGGCCCCCAGCAAGCCATAAATTCCAATCACCTCGCCTTTACGTAGCGAAAAACTGACGTCGTTAAGCTTGTAGCCACCGTTTTGATGCAGTGCGGTCAGCCCTTCAACCTGTAACACCGTTTCACCCTGCGGCGCGGCCTGATAATCGAAATGCTTTTTCTTATCGCCGACCATCTGTTCGATGATCCACGGTACGCTGACATCGCGCACTTCGCGTTCGCTGATAAATCGCCCATCGCGGAAAATAGTGATGTGATCGCCAATCTCCATCAGCTCTTCCAGCCGATGCGAGATATAAATAATGGTGACTCCGCGCCGCTTCAGCTGGTCGATAACGTTGAATAGCACTTTGACTTCAGACTGACTCAGCGCGCTGGTTGGCTCATCCATAATCAGCACGCGCGTGTCTTTCGACAGCGCGCGGGCAATTTCCACCAACTGTTGATGACCAATGCCCAACTCGTTCAGCGGTGCGTAAGGGTCAACATCCAGCTCCAGCCGTTCCAGCAGTGATTTTGCCAGCGCGTATTGGTACTTTTCATTGATAACGCCGCGCTGAAAAAACTCATTGGCGATGAAAATATTGTCCATGACGTTCATGTTGGGAAACAGGTTCAGCTCCTGAAAAATAATGCTGATCCCCTGTTTTTCTGCCTGCTGAGTAGACGACAGCAATACCGCCTCGCCATCCAGTAGAATCTCGCCGGATGAGGGCGTTTCCCCCCCCGCCAGCATCTTCATCATGGTGGATTTGCCTGCGCCGTTTTCGCCAATCAGCACGTTCACTTTATTGCGATAAACGCGGTAATTGACCTGATCGAGCGCGATGACGCCGGGATAAATTCGCGATACGTTGCGTGTTTCGATAATCACGTCAGGGGCCTGCTGCGCCTGGGGATTTTGCATACTGCGCTCCTTACTGCCGCGTGATCTGCGCTGGCGTGATAACAGGCGGCTGTTGCGGAATATCCCAGGCGCTGAAGACCCCCGCCACCGTGACGTTGTCACCTAATTTCGGCTTGAACTGTTGCATCAAAGTGGAAGCCTGTTGGTTAATGGCTTTGCCGTAATCGCCAAACAGCACCTGATCGTTAAGATCCTGATAGCTGGCACCTTTATACCCATCGCGTAGCGCCGTACCGCGGATAATCGGTCCCATCTGGATAGTGACACTGTCACCTAAACGCGTATTGATTATCATTTTACCGCTGCGTGAGGTGGTGTTAACGGCGGTGACGGTGCCGCTCACGCTCACGCTGAACACACAAGGGTTTTCGACCTGGCTACGGTAGCCGTAAGTTTTACAGGCGGTGTCGAAATCCCCGGCTGACTGCAATGACTTCATCAATTCAGCCAGCGGTTTCGCTTCACGGACAATTTGTGGCACCAGCTTTTGCTGCCAGGTTTGTGCAATGTTAACCATCTTTGGATTGGGGGGATTTTTCAGGTCTGCCAGCTCTTGCTGCGACACAATGCGGCAACCACCGAGCAACACTACAGCCAGCGTCAGCCAGAGTCGTTTGTACATCTCATTCTCCCTGGCGCCCGTTTACACGGACGCTGCGGTGGTTAATTACGACTTATAATTGAAGTCCTGCACACCGTTAGCATTTTCCGGGGTGATTAAAATGCCGCGGAACATCACGCGCTGTTTTGCCGGTTTGGTTCCTTTCTGAATGTAGTTGTCGAGATCGCTCACGCCCTGCGCCGCAATGGCCTGCGCCTGAAGCATCACGGTAGCCTTCAGCGTACCGGCTTTCACCGCATCACGTTCATCATTGCTGCCGTCAATGCCTACAACGATAACGTCATCGCGTCCTGCCGCTTTCAAGGCAGCAATCGCACCTAACGCCACCGGACCATTACCACAAATCACGCCTTTCACATCCGGGTGCGCCTGTAAAATGCTGTCCATGATGCGCTTGCCGTCAATCAACGTGCCTTTCGCGTCCTGCCTGGCCACGCTTTGCATATCAGAATATTGATCAAGCACCTGATGGAAGGATTTGGAACGCGTCACACAGTTATTGTCCGCCAGGTTACACGTCAGTTCGGCGTATTGGCCTTTCTCGCCCATTTTTTCAACAAAGACATTGGCCACGTCTGAACCGGCCTGGAAATTGTTGTGCGTAATTTGCTCCAGGGCCACATCATCAACCGGAATTTCGCGGTTAATCAGCACGACCGGAATGCCCGCATCTTTGGCTTTTTTGATCGCGGCTACGCTGGCAGTGGAATCGGCGTTATCCAGAATAATGCCCTGCACTTTTTTACCGATAGCCGTATCAATTAGCTCACTCTGTTTTTTTACATCTTCACCATGTGACAGCACGGCGGTTTTGTAACCCAGCTGTTGCGCTTTAAGGTTAGCACCTTTGGCTTCCGAGGCGTAATAAGGATTATCAAGCGAGTTAACCAAAATCATGATGGTGCCTTTCCCGGCGGCAAAAGCCGCATGAGAAACCAGGCAGGCCGCCATTGCAGTGCACAGCAAAGTACGTTTTTTCATGGTGATGTTCTCTCTGTTTATCGTTATCGCAGGGTGATGTGTTGCACTTGCAGGGGTACAGCATTACCAAATGGTGAAACCACCATCGATCATCAAATCGGCACCGGTAATCATGTCGCTGCCGTTGCTGGCAAAAAACAGTACGGCGGCAGCAATTTCGTCGGTATAGGCAAACCGGCCTAAAGGGATCAGTTTTTTCATCTGTTCGCCTTTTTCACCGCGCCAGGCTTTTTCCCCCATTGGGGTGAGGACGACGGTAGGAGACAGGGTGTTGACGTTAATGCGATGCGGCGCGAACTCTTTTGCCATTACTTTAGTCATGCCAAGCAGACCGGCTTTCGCGGAGGTATAAGCAACGTGGCTATCGATCGCAATGGAGGCTGCCTGCGAAGCGATATTGATGATTTTGCCGCCGTTTCCGGCCTTGATCATATATTTCGCCGCCGCTTGCGAGCACAGAAACGGTCCTGTGAGGTTAACGGCTATCTGCTTCTGCCATTCGTCAAAAACGGTTTCCAGCACCGGTTGCAGCATCACATAACCCGCGCAGTTCACCAGAATATCGATATGGCCGTAATGCGCGTCAACCAGGGAAAATGCCTGCTCAACTGAAGCCGGATCGGTGACGTCGCAGCAGACAAACTGCACGCTTTCCGCTGCAAATTCACTGCTCATCCTCTCCACTTTTTCCGCTTCAAAGGGTGGATACAACAGCGCCAGGCGCGCGCCCTTTTCCAGTAGCATGGCATTGCTGGCCATAGCGATACCGCCCAGTCCACCGGTTATCACTGCCACCTTGCCGCTGAGATCCTGTGCCGTATCCACGCCGTAGCGCAGATTGACGTCATATTCACCACTCATCCGTCCCCCTCCTTCATATTTTAGCTTCCGCGGTTTCGCCCTTTCATTTTCGAACAAAAATATAAACTATCGAATTGAAATGATGTGTGGGTGAGATCAAATTTCATACAACTGGCATAAACTTATTTTTATTACGTTGAAATAGCGTGATTTGGGTTACAGAGTGGGAAAATGACGGTAATAAAGCCAGAAAGCAAAACGATAGAATTCAATAATCTGTTTATTATTTATTTTCTTTCGAAAATCATTGACACTTTTGGTCATCTCGCATTCGCCAAAGTGGCGCGGTAAACTCAGCGACAGATCCTTAATCGCCTGAAAAATTGCGACTGGAAAAGGGAGCATTTCGATTGAAAAGCAAGACTGAGCAGCTGGCCGATATGCAGCAACGCCGCGAAAAGATTCTGGAGATGATCCGTGAAGATGGCACGGTGACGGTGAAGGCCTTGACAGAAACTTTCGGTCTGACAGAAGCCACGCTAAGAACTGATTTGCGGATGCTGCAAAAACAAGGGTTTGTACAGCGCTACCACGGCGGCGCAACGCTAATGACCGGAAAACAGAATACCGGCGCATTACTGCTGGAGCGGCAAACCCATCTCGATGAGAAAGAAGCGATAGGCCGTCTGGCAGCGCAGCATATCGAAAACGGCGATACGGTGATTTTCGATTCGGGCACCACAACCACAGCGATCGCCGAAGCCATTAGTCATATTCGCCGTTTATCGGTCGTGACCACGGCAGTAAATATCGCGTTAAAACTGGGCGGCGAGCCGGGGATCAATATTCTGTTAACCGGCGGCACCTTTAAGTTTCCCACCTTATCAACCTCCGGCGAAAAGGCAGCGAACTTCTTCGAAAACGTGCTGGCAGAGAAGTTATTTCTTGCTACCGCCTGTATTTCCCCCCGACTGGGCTTGAGCTTTCCCAGTGAAACCGACATCAAAGTGAAAATGGCGATGATCCGCTCAGCCAACACCGTGTATGTGGTAGCGGATTCAAGCAAAATCGACAAAGTTTCGATGTTCGCGCTGCCGTGCGACTGGAGCAATATCCATTATCTAATTACCGATAACGGCATTAGTGCGGCGCAGGTGGCGGCATTTGAGGCGTTAGGCGTGAAGGTATTGGTGGCACCACTGCCGTTGAAGCGAGCAATGTAATACCCCGCTGAAAAAGCGGCTGAACTATAAAGATGATCAGCGCCCGCTGTAGTGGGCAGGTATCGCATTCGGTAATCGCCACTGCTGTTGCCAGTTGTTTGCGGCGTGCCCTGCCCGGCTAAAGCGGTGGCACTGGCCGTTCTTTATCCTGCATCAATTACGTCGCTTCCGCATGAAGTCTGCCGCTACGTCAACGTCTTTATCAGCGCTCTCCCTCTTTGCCGTAAACAGGATGCTCATACAAAAATCACGCCACTTTTAAGAACCGACTGTGACGGCGGTTGTCCAGGAAATTCTGATTTTAATGAGATTCTTAAACCAAACGGGTAAAATTTTATGGTAAAAAGTGATTAGGAAATCTTAATGGTTTCCCGTTATAAGTGTGGCATGACAGGAGGAGCGGTCCTTCCCTGCTGTCTCGGGTCGCCTTAATCATTTAATTCACTTTAACTATCACAAAGTAAAGCGCTTTCCCTGCGTCTTCTTTGCGCCTTCTCTGCGCGGAAAACCGCGTGCTATCACGCATCGACCAGAGGCGCAATGGTTTGAATTCTCAAAAGTCTTAGGTAGACTGAGCGCAGCATTATCTTAATGTAAATTGACCATTTCTCAGCCGGTCAATTTCAGGCATGACGCAAAACCCGCTTCTGCGAATAACTGCATGATGCCGGGCAATGTGCCGATACTTTGATGGGATCACGAGGAACATGGTGAAAAAGAGTTTCGCGTTAACGCTGCTGGCGGTGTTCGCTTTAGCAGGCTGTAAGGCCCCGCCACCGCCTGTCAATGATGATACGCTGGTCACCAGCGTGGTTAATAACGTCAAATTGGTACACCGCTATGCCGTTGTAGCACCCAAAGAATTTGAGCCGCTCAACCAGACCTGGCGCGCTTTATATAGCGCTTCGGTGATGACCACCCCCGATTACGGCGGCAAAGTAGTGCGTTATCTGGAAAGCGGTAAACCTTTTGAAGTCCTGGGTAAGGTTGAAAATAACTGGCTGGCAATTGCCGAAGACGCAGAAGGTCCAATGATCGGTTACGTCCCGCTGAAAGCCGGGGTTGAAAGTAGCCGTTATGAGGCAACCATTCGTAGCGATCGCCCACGTCCACGTAAGACGAAACAAGTTTGTGTTGCTGTTGGCGGCACAAGTAAAGCCTGTCGCACTAACGATACCGCGACCTGGATCTTAGACTAAATATGGAATCCGGCGCATATTGCCCGCAGCACCGTCCTGGGCTGCGGGTTCAGGGATTTGCCATTGGCTGGAAGAACACAAATTAATGACTGTGGAATCCCCTGCGCGTGAGGCATTATCCTCAGGCAATGAGAATCTATTACTTAACGCTGCAGCGCCTTTGCTGAATGCTGTGGTGCAAATTCGTCAGGCGGCTACGCATGACGATCCCGCTGGATTACGCCAGTCCCTTATCGATGAAATTCGTCAGTTTGAACAGCGTTGTAAACACGCCGGTTTGCCGTTTGAGATGATTATCGGTGCGCGTTACAGCTTATGCACCGCGTTGGATGAAGCCGCCGCGCAGACACCGTGGGGCACGCGCGGTGTCTGGTCCGGTAATGGCATGCTGGTGACTTTTCATAACGAAAGCTGGGGCGGCGAAAAATTTTTTCAGCTGCTGTCACGCATTTCACAAAGCCCACAGCAGCATCTCTGGTTGCTGGAAGTGGTGCATTACTGTTTGCTGCTCGGTTATGAAGGCCGTTATCGCGGGAGCGATAACGGTCGTGCGCAGTGTGAAGGCATTCGTAAACGTCTGGCAACGTTGATTGATGAGACGCGCGCGCAGCGGGACGCACCGCAGGCGCCAATGATTGAAGTGCATCCGCTGGCGAGCACGCTGGCGCGTCCGATGGTGCCGCTCTGGGCCTGTGCCATGCTGGTGGCACTGATTGCCTGTCTGATTTACAGCGGATTGAACTGGCGGCTGGGTAATGCGGCTGAGCCGCTGCTGCGTGCCATCTATCAAACCCCTCTTCCGCAAATTACCGCGGGCCGTCGTCCCTCTTCTCCACAAGCCCTGCTGGATTTACGTCAACGCCTGAATGATGTGATTGCGGCAGGCCAACTGGAAGTCAGCGATGGCGCATTTGGTAGCAAAGTGATTATCCCCGCCGATAAGCTGTTTGCTGCGGAAGGCACCGCCATTAATCCGGTGGGTCGAGCCCTGCTGGCGCGCGTTTCTGCGGCGATGAAAGGTGTGAAAGGCACGATTCTGGTGTCGGTGTTTACTGACGATCGTCCGGTCGATAATGGCCGTTTCGCCTCCAGTTATGAATTTTCTTTTGCCCGCGCCCGCGCTGTCACCCAGCTAATGCAGGTGCAGCTTGCAGACGGACATACGATTCGTTCGGAAGGCCGCGGTGACAGCGATCCGCTGCTGCCTAATGACAGCAGTGAAAACCGCACCCGCAATCGTCGTGTTGAAATCACTTTATTCGCTGCGCCCGAAGCCCTCAGTAACCACCAAGGAGCTCAATGATGCGCGCTTCCATGCGTTTGCTTTTAACTCATCGGCTGCTGTGGAGCTTTATTGGCGTCACGGCGCTGAGCTGTCTGCTGTGGATGCTTGGCCCACTGTGGGTCTGGGATGATTCTCGGCCGCTGGAGCTGGCACTGCATCGCCAGCTGGCTGTCGGCGTGCTGTTTTTCGTATGGGTATTGTTCCAGCTTATCCCGTCGTTATATCGCGCCTGGTTTAACAGCCGGTTGCTGACACAACTGCAATTATCCGATAGCGACGATCCCGCGTAACGACAGATCACCGAAGAATTGCTCAACCAACGCTTTAGCGATGCGGCAACGCAGCTAAAGCGCGCCCAGTTTGGCCGTCGCCCACAAAACGGCGGTTGGTTATCTCGCATCAGCGCCAATTATCTTTACCAGCTACCGTGGTATCTGGTGATGGGCGCACCGGGCGCGGGTAAAACCACGGCGCTGTTAAATGCCGGCCTTGAGTTTCCGCTCATCGACAGTTTTGGTAAAAACGCTATTCGCGGCTTCGGTGGCACGCGCAACTGTGACTGGTGGTTTACCAACAGCGCGGTATTAATCGATACCGCCGGGCGCTACGCATTGCAGGAAAGTCAGCGCGCGCGTGATGCCAGCGAATGGCGCAGTTTTATTAATTTACTGAAACGCTATCGCACCCGCCAACCGATTAATGGCGTGATCATGACCATCAGCGTCGCCGATCTGTTGAGTGATTCAGCCGAAGCGCGCATTGCCCAGGCTACAGCGCTGCGTGAACGCATGGTCGAGCTACATCACCATACCGGTATTCACTTCCCGGTTTACGTGATGGTAACCAAGACGGATTTGCTGAAGGGCTTTATGAGCTATTTCGCTGCGCTCGAAAAATCTCAGCGTGATGCGATATGGGGCTTTACCTTCAATTGGGATCTGGGCAAGCCACATAAGGACGACTGGCACCCTAATTTTTCTCAGCAGTTCCAGCGGCTTGAGCAACAGTTACAGCTACAGTTGGCGCAGCAGATGGCGCAAGAGCGCGACCTTAATCAACGCGCCGAAGCATTTTTGTTCCCACAGGAGTTCGCTTCACTACGGCCCCTGCTGAACGAATACCTCAATGTCGTCTTTTCCGATCATAAAGAGACGGTGGCCTGGAGTCCGCGTGGCCTGTTTTTCACCAGCGGCACGCAGGAAGGTTTACCGTTTGACCGGGTTATGGGCGAGCTGAGCCGTAAGCTGCAACTGCGTCAGGCGGGCGAGCACTCGATTGCCGCCTGGGATAGCGTCAATCGCAGCAGCCCTATTCCGGGTAATAAAGGACAAAGCTTTTTTATTCGTGATCTGCTCAGTTCATTGATCTTCAAAGAAAGTGGGCTGGCGGGCAGCAACCGTCACTGGGAATATCGCAACCAGCTTTTCCACTGGATTGGCTATGGCGTACTGGCAGGCGTACTGCTGATTTTATCGGGATTGTGGACCCTCAGCTATTACCAGAATCAGCGTTATTTGCAGCAGGTAGCCGCGCGCGTGCCGCCCATTATTGCGCAAAGCCAGCAGGTGATTCATCAGCCAGCCGATAATATTTTTGATCTGCTACCCTTTCTTAATAGACTGGTAAAACTGCCGCTCTCAGAGCGTTTTTCCCTGGATAATCCACCGCTTACTATGCGGGTTGGCTTATATCGCGGTACGCAAATCAGTGATGCGGCATGGATACTTTATCAAAATGCACTTAAGTCTTTGCTGTTACCGCGCGTGGCACAGCAGGTGACGAATCTGCTGCGTAGCGATCCGGGCGATGATAATCATTACAGTCGAAATGCATTACGCGCTTATCAGATGCTGTACGAACCGCGTAATTATGATGGCGAATTCCTGCGCGCCTGGCTGTTGCAGAATTTACAACGTACCCTGCCGGATAACGTCAGCGCACGCGATTTACAGCAGCTTGACTGGCATTTAAGCCAGTTACTGGATCAGCAGATCCAGTCTTCGCCTTATGCACGCGACAACGCATTGATGATGCGTAAACTTGCCGAGAACCTGAATAATGCGGGTCAGGATGGCACTACGTTCGCGGTAGCACCTGCACGTATTGCGCAGCAGTTGACGTCGCATAGCGAGTAATGAGCGAATAATGGGGAGGTGAATATGGCTGCGTATACTGCCCCCGGCTGGTATGGCAAACTGCCATCGACCGGCGATTTTCTGCACCATCGACTCAGCGAGAAGCAGATTTCCCCGTGGAATCACTGGTTTCAGCAAGGGTTAATGCACTGGCACCAGCAAGGGTTAATGCACTGGCACCAGCAAGGCAACGCCTCCACTGCGGCTTTTTTGCGTGCGCCGGTATGGAATTTTGTTTTGCCGATTGCCCCTGGCCGACAGCAGATACAAATGGGCTGCTTATTGCCCTCTTGCGATCGCGTGGGCCGCGCCTGGCCGCTGCTGGCGCTGCACAGCTTTTCGCTGAATCAATGGCATCCGGCACAGCTGACTATTTCCGGCGACTGGTTTCAGGACCTTGGCTCAACGTTACTTCAGGCCGTACAGATGCCGCTCAATGCCGAACAGCTTGAGCAGCGCATCCAGAAGCTGTTGCCGCTGCTGGTGCCGATGAAGCAGCAGTCCGACATCATGGATGTGATAGGTTTTCAGGATTTGCCCTGCACGCTCAGCTGGCGTGAAGTCGCAGATCGTTTTGACCCTCAGCAGCATATCAGCTACTGGTGGAGTAATCGCAGCGACGGTTTCGCTCATGCGACTCACAAACACAGCGGCAACCTTACAGCTCAACTGTTTTCGTTACTGTTTAACCCGGCGGCAGGTGCACAGCCGGGACGTAATGGCCTCTATCCACCTATGTTTGAGTGAGGCTGGTGCGTTTGCCCTTCAATACGGGATGACTCATGCAATTTACCATTGTGCAATGCACGACAGATGTTCCGGTGAAAACCGTGGCGTTTCAACCGCCCGGTGGCACCATTGGTCGCAGTCAGGATAACGATCTGGTATTACCCGACGAATCTCGGGCGATTTCGCGTTTGCAGGCGTTGGTGCATGTATCCAGCGAAGGCGATTGCCGCCTGACCAGCCAGGGCAGCGTGACGCCCGTTGAGCATAATGGTGTGAAGCTGGAGCGTGGGATGCAGGTGCTGCTTAAGCACGGCGACGCGCTGCGTATTGGTGAATATGCACTGGAAGTACGCGATCCCTCCCGCAGCGATGAGAGCAAAGACGATCCCCTCGCTTTGTTTACTGCCGAAACCGATCATCAGGCTAATCCGTTAGGCATTGACGATCGGCACGCTGCTGAAGCGTCGCTGCCCGACACGGAAAACCCTGCGCCACGCCAGGAACGTCATAACGATGCCCGGCTGGCGATCGATCCGCAGGCCAGTGAGCCGCAGCGTCTGCTCCAGAGCCAACCGCACGATCAGGATAAACTGGTCGCGGCGCTGCTTGAAGGCATGGGACTGAATAATGGTCATGTCACGCCGATTGATGAAGAACAGATGCGCATCACCGGACGTATGCTCAGCCTTTTTTCGCAAGGCACCGTGGCCTTGATGTCATCGCGTTCGATCCTGAAACGCGGTGTGAAAGCTGATATGACAATGATCCTTAACGAAGCCAATAACCCTTTTAAAATTTTACCGTCCGGCAAAACCGTTTTAATGCAGATGTATCAAAGCCAGATGCCAGGATTTATGCCGCCAGAGCAGGCGGTACGCGATGCGCTGGTCGATCTGCAAGCGCACCAGCTCGGTATGATTGCGGGTATACGCGCCATTATCGCTGCGATGCTGCAATCCTTTAACCCACAACGCCTTGAAGAACAGGCGCGTGCCGATGGCATGCTGCCCAGACAGCCCTTTTCGAGCATTAAAAAAGCGGCTTTGTGGGATTACTTTATGCGTAACTATCAACGCACCGCGGGTGAAATCGAAGACGACTTCCATACCTTATTCGGCGAAGCCTTCCTGCATGCCTATGACACGGAAGTAAATCAGTACAAAGATTCCCAAACGCGGGTGGATGACGTATGAAGATTGTTTTTGCCAGCCGTTCCCAGCAGGGTTTACGCAATGAAAATCAGGACCGAACCGGCGCTGAACTTGACCCCAGTAATGCCTGTTTTGTGGTGTGTGATGGCGTCGCGGGGTTACCGGGCGGTGACCAGGCGGCACAGCTGGTGCGCGACAGTCTGCTTCATCAGTTCAAGGATTGCCCGGCGTTTACCCCCGCGTTTACCCAGCAGGCGATTGAACAGTGCCGAACTCTCCTGTATGAAGCACAAGGAAAAAATCCGAAATTTTCGCGCATGAGCACGACGCTTGCGGCCCTGTTTATTAACCGTGAAACACAGCGTGCATGGTGGGCGCACGCAGGCGACAGCCGGGTTTATCACTTCCGGCGCGGCATACTGCATGAGGTGACGCGCGATCACAGCCTGGCCCAGCGACTTAAAGAAGCAGGCTATGAAAATACCGGCATTAACAGTAATTTACTTTATAATGCGCTCGGCGCAGAACCGTCACGTCCTGTCAGTTTCTCAGAACAGATCCTGCTGGAAGATGGCGATGCCTTTTTAGTCTGCACCGACGGGTTTTGGCTTAACCTGACCACTCACGAAATGGAGCAGGCATTGCGTATGGTTAACGCCTGCGAAGAGTGGTTAGCACTGATGGAAGATGCGGTTAACCGTAACGTAAAAAAAGATAATCTCAGTGCCCTGGCTGTTTGGATTGGTGAGCCGCAGGAAGCCACCTTGCTTTATTCACTGGCTGATTCGGCACGTTTTCTACCGCCTCGTTAATGATTCCAAGGATTCATATGAAATTGTGGTTGCCCGGCATTGCCACCTTGCTGATAGCTTTTAACGTGCAGGCCGACGATTATCGCGTAGTTTATTCGCCCAGCCTGGCGCTGGAAGTGTATATCGATAATGTAGTGAGCAAAGCGCCTGACGACTGGTGTAAAGAGACGCTACCGTTGCGTATTGTTTCAGGTAAGAGCAAAGACTCCGCAGTGCTGACCACTTTTTTACCGCGCGTAGGTACGCTGCTGGCCAATCAATGTGGCACGCTTGATGTACTGCCGTGGCAGATGACCGATAAAGATGGCAGTGTGTTAGCCAGCGGCAGCGCCAGCAAACTGCAAAACTGGCGCCCAATCGTCATGGCAGACGCCACCACCAGCGCCAATGAAAGCAATGCTGCTCCTCTGGATTTATCGCGGCCCGCTGACAGCACGCCGTTGCAACACTTTGATTTACCAAGCGGCTGCCATTTCCGTACCGCGTGGGATGATAATGCGGCGTCAATGTTTATTCCTGATGTCAGCAAGCAGCAATGCTCACCTGATGGCTGGCTAGAAGGAAAAAGCGAATTAACCCTCGCCAGCGCAGACAAACCCTCGTCTGTACCCGTGACTTTCTATCAGGGGTATCCCGTGGCTAACCTGGCGATTAACGACAGCAAGCTGGTTGTGGTTTCTGCTAATAACCAGCGCATGATTGTAACGCGCCCGGACGCAACCGATAGCTGGCTGGTATTGCCGTTTGATGCAAAACAGCATCTCTGGCGCTTTAACGGTACTTTATTAGTGAAGATGGATAAGAAAACAGCGCAGCAGGATGCTGACGCAGTAAAATCGCGCGTCGAAACCTTGCGCGGCCTTTGGGCACCGCATTTCATGCCACAGCAAAAAGTGAATGTGTTACTCATCGACACCCTGCACGCGGATCTGGTTGATCCGGCCATTGGTGCCTGGCGTAACATTAATTAATCACCGCGCAGCCTGGCGAACAGGCGTGTTCAGAGAGTTCACCATGTCGGCTAATGATAAACAAAATACGGTTCCGAATGCCCTGCCTGACGGGTACCGATTTAACGAGTTTGAGATCAAGGAAGTGATTGGCGGCGGCGGCTTCGGCATTGTTTACCGCGCCTGGGATCACCAACTTGAACGTACTATCGCAATCAAAGAGTACATGCCGGTTTCGCTGGCACAACGCACCCCGGATTTAACCCTTGAACTACGCGGTGAGCGTTTTCAGAAATTATTTAACGCCGGACTGAATAGCTTTATCCAGGAGGCGCGTCTGTTGGCGCGTTTTAATCACCCTGGACTGCTGCATGTGCTGCGTTTTTGGGAAGAAAACGGCACGGCCTATATGGGTACCCTGTATTATAGCGGTATGACGTTGAAAGAGTGGCAAATTACCAGCCCGGAACCGATTTCTGAAGTCTGGATCCGCCGCTTACTGCCACCGCTGTTGGGTGCTATCAGCACGATTCATCAGGCCGGGTATCTGCACCGTGACATCTCGCTTGATAATATCCAGATCCAGGACAATCAGTTGCCCGTGCTCCTCGACTTCGGCTCAGCACGCAAAGAGATTGGCAATCTGTCTGACGAAACGGAGATCATGCTCAAACCCGGCTTCACCCCCATTGAGCAATACAGCGAAGAAGGAGAAGTCGAACAGGGTCCATGGACGGATATTTACGCCCTTGGCGCAGTGTTACACAGCCTGATTACCGGCAATCCACCGCCAGTAAGCGTGGTACGTTGCATTGAGGATAATTATCAGCCGCTGGTTGAGCGCAAACCGGCGGGCTTTTCACTTCCGCTGCTACACGCGGTGGATTGTGCGCTGGCAATGAAGCCAGGCGATCGTCCACAAAGCATTGACGCCTTTGCTGCTCTGATTGATTTGCCGGTAAGCGACGTTGAAGCGATAGTCAACAGCCTGCAGGCTGCGGCGGAGATGCAGCCTGCGTCCATCCTCATGACCGAAGAGGCGGTTGAGGCCCCTGAACCCGTGGTGATGGCGGTGAATCACGGAGCCTCTACCATCGAACCGGTCACGCCACGCAACGTACGTCGCTTGTCGCCGGGCTTGCTGGGTATGGCTTTTGTCGCTTTGCTCGCTGTTATCACCGTCGTCTGGATGGTCAACAAGCGCAGCGTTGCGCCGAAAATGGAGAACACGCCTGCGGCCTCATCAGAAGCACCCGCCGCCCCTGGCGTTGTCACTACCCCTGCAACGCTGGCGACGGTTTATCTCAAGCTGGGAAATGGTCAAAACGTTGTGCTGAACGGTCAGCCGTTCGATGTTAAACCCGGCAGTAGCGGTTTCGCGGCACTCAGCCTGGCGGCCGGGCAATATCGCATTGAAGTGCATGCTGGCAGCGTCACGCATGTGCAGTCGCTGACCATTGATAAGCCCGGAACCTGGTTGATTAATCCGGGAAAGTAAGGGTTTACGTTTGAAGGGAAATAACGAGGCGTAAACGGGCGCGCCTATTGTCTCGTCTTTCTCTGGATTTTGAGCACAAGCAGTGGCGATGGGCAAGGTTCGCCTGGAAAGTACAACGTCGGGATAGCAAGGCCGGTTTATGATTGTGCTTTACCATCAGGTAAACCTTGCCTGACACGCACCCTCACGAAATGGGGTTATCCCTGCATCAGACTCACGCAGGATTGCAAAGCACGAACCTGATGCGCCAGCCGACTCAGATTCTCCTCTTCCATGCCGCGCCTTGCCAGCTCCTGCTCCAGTGAGAACAGGTATTGCGCATTGGAGCCGAGCGGACCGCTTGCTGCCGCAATCAATGGCGCAACGGCATCCGGGCAGGAGTCAGATTCATACAGCGGATGCCGTGGGTCCATAATAAACACCAGCGCCGTCACGCTTCGCCCGTCATCCAGCGTCAGTTCACACCAGGTTGGCAAATAGCAGCCGGTGACCATTTCGCGCTTCCACAATAGCTCAAGCTCCTCATGCAAACGCTCCTCTGGCAACCGAAAAGCCAGCCCGCTGGTTCTGCCGCCCTCTTTCAGCGCTAACATACGACCTGGATGACTTGAGGTGCCGCGCCCCGCAATCAGACGCAGACAAAAGGCGCGATGCCAGCCATCCAACGCACCTGCTGCAATTTCATCGGCTTCAAAAACAGGGTTCCACATCAGCGATCCGTAGCCGAAGATCCATACCGGGCTGTGATCGGGACGGCAGGCCAGCGTGGCCGCCAGCGAAGCTGCGCGCTGTTCGCAGCTCCATACCAACGTTTCTTCAATATCGCCGAATGACGTTTTGCAATCCGCTTTTAATAAAAATTCCCGGGTTAACAATCTGACCTCCTCAACGCCTGCGACATCCCGTCTGAAATATTCTCCTGGTACGCGCTCAGCTGATGTAGCGCTTCGTTCATTAAAACGACATTAATTCATTTTTATTGCGGGTTTCAAGGGTGATGGGATTCACAAGATGAAAAAAGCAGGCAAGTCGCGTAGGGAAACAAGAAAAGGGCCAGATTTTTCTGGCCCTCAGGGTTAATGTCAGTCAGTGTTTTGGATGCCACTTGTCATCTTCGCCCTTTTTGTACTCTTTTTTCACGGCCGACCAGGCGACTTTATGCGCCACTTCTTCCCGTGACTCATCACCACGACGATCGTCTTCGTCTTTGTACTGCGACCAGGCGCTGTTAAATGCTTTTTGATAAATATCTTGCGCGTGTGCTGGCAAAACATGTTTGACACTGTCCGGTAATGCGCTGCGGCTACGGTAAGGCATAATTTCTCCTTAGGTTAAGACTCCCTTTAAGTCTGGCTGAAGTTGGAAAAATCTCAAATACAGAATAATGAGGAACTAACAAATTTAGTTCAGTTAAGCTGCAATAAATGCCATTCATCAGAGTAGAATAACGCATAAAAACGAGGATTTATTGAAAATTATTGCTAACCACTTTATTGATTAATAATGAATATATTTTGATAAGTTCTTGTTAAAGCCATTATATGAAAATTATCAATAAAAGTAAAAAGTAGTAAATTTCTACCCTCGTTAACGCATGAAAGTTAAACTGTTTAAGATAATTACTTTCATACTACTTTACGGGAATAGTGATTTGTCCCGCCAACATAAACAGCCTGAGAGGATGGTGGATGCCGACACATGAAAAAACGCGTCACAAAGAATTTTCGCTGATTTTTCCCATTATTACGCCAGGCGTGCTTTATTTTTTTAGCGGGCAGATGGCAATGCCTGTCGTTATTGGTATTAACCTGCTAGCGCTGGTTGCTATTCTGTGTAGCGCATTTAGTGTGGTACGCCACGCCGATGTCCTCGCGCATCGCCTTGGCGAACCTTATGGCTCGCTTATTCTCAGCTTATCGGTAGTTATACTGGAAGTAAGCTTGATCTCAGCACTAATGGCAACCGGCGACGCCGCACCCGGCCTGATGCGCGATACCCTTTATTCAATCATTATGATTGTTACCGGCGGGCTGGTTGGCTTTGCCCTGTTGCTGGGGGGACGTAAGTTCGCCACACAATACGTCAACCTGGCGGGCGTTAAGCAGTATTTGATCGCTATATTCCCGCTGGCGATTTTAGCGCTGGTGTTTCCGAACGCGCTGCCGGGCAGTAATTTTACCCCCGCTCAGGCACTGATTATTGCGGCCATCTCAGCCGCGATGTACGGTGTGTTTCTGCTGATTCAAACCAAAACCCACCAAAGCCTGTTTGTTTATGAACATGAAGATGAAAGCGACGATGGCGACCCGCATCACGGTAAACCCTCGGCGCACAGCAGCGTATGGCATACGGTATGGTTGATCGTTCATTTAATTGCGGTTATTGCCGTGACCAAAATGAATGCCAGTACGCTGGAGCATTTGCTGTCAGAAATGAATGCACCACAGCAGTTTACCGGTTTTCTGGTCGCGCTGTTGATTTTGTCGCCGGAAGGATTAGGTGCGATTAGGGCGGTACTGATGAATCAGGTACAGCGCGCCATGAATCTGTTCTTCGGTTCAGTGCTGGCCACCATTTCTTTAACCGTGCCCGCGGTTACCCTTATTGCCACCCTGACCGGTCAGGAACTGATATTTGGTCTGGCGCCACCGCAAATGGTGATGATGATGACGGCACTGATTTTGTGTCAGCTCTCCTTCTCCACCGGCCGTACAAATGTTCTGAACGGTGCGGCGCATCTGGCTTTATTTGCGGGTTATTTGATGACTATTATGCTGTAACGAGGTTGTTTTATAGGCAAAAAAAGAGCGATTGCTCGCTCTTTTTTGTCAGGCGCATTACTTACTGGTATCAAGCTCAGGGAAGCTTTTCACCAGCTCATCAATAGCTTTCATCTGTACCAGGAACGGCTCAAGCTTGTCGAGCGGCAGCGCTGATGGACCATCGCACAGTGCATTAGCGGGATCCGGGTGCGCTTCAATGAACAAACCGGCAATACCTACCGCCATCCCAGCGCGTGCCAGTTCAGCAACCTGGGCTCGGCGCCCCCCTGAAGCAGCCCCAAACGGATCGCGCGTTTGCAGGGCATGAGTGACATCGAAAATCACCGGACTGTTGTTAGTCACTTTCTTCATCACGTTAAAGCCCAGCATATCGACCACAAGGTTGTCATAACCGAAGTTGCTGCCGCGATCGCACAGAATCACTTTATCATTGCCGCCCTCGGCGAATTTATCAACGATGTTGCCTATTTGGCTAGGGCTGACAAACTGGGGTTTTTTCACGTTGATGACAGCACCGGTTTTCGCCATGGCTTCAACCAGATCGGTCTGACGTGCCAAAAATGCAGGTAACTGAATCACATCAACCACATCCGCAACTGGCTGCGCCTGGGCAGATTCGTGTACATCAGTAATGATTTTCACGCCGAAGGTCTGCTTCAGTTCCTGAAAAATCTTCATGCCCTCTTCCAGACCAGGGCCACGATAAGAATGAATAGATGACCGGTTCGCTTTGTCAAAAGAGGCTTTGAACACATAAGGAATACCGAGTTTATCGGTCACCTTTACGTAGTGCTCGCAAATGCGCATGGCAAGATCACGCGATTCCAGCACGTTCATGCCGCCAAACAGAACAAACGGCAGATCGTTTGCTACCTTGATGTCACCAATACTCACGACTTTCTGTGTCATGCCCTTTCCTTAATTGTGAATGCGCTTAATGCAGCGTCACCTGTTTTTGTTCAATTGCGTGAATCTGAACTTTGATCATTTCACTGACCGGGTCCTCGGGACACTGCTCAACGAAGTAAGTTAAATCTGTTAAGGCGATATGTTCGCACTCAAGCTGCGCATAGATCAAACCACGATCGCGAATTTCATAAGGATCATCGGGGT
Organism: Mixta mediterraneensis; assembly: GCF_014946725.1. Classification (GTDB taxonomy): domain Bacteria; phylum Pseudomonadota; class Gammaproteobacteria; order Enterobacterales; family Enterobacteriaceae; genus Pantoea; species Pantoea mediterraneensis. Next base: position 47,409 of record NZ_JACFXY010000002.1, on the reverse strand, counting down.
CAATGCGTAACAGCACCTGGCTGACGTTAAGCGCCAGTTCCATCTGCTTCTCTTCCATCAATGCCGCTTTCAGCGTATCCAGCATTTTACGCATCACATTAATGGTTTTGGCGCCATCCAGATCGTCGTCATACAGACGGGCGGTTGGGCTGATATTGCCCTTCAACCACACTTCGAGCGTATGCTTATCAAGCGTTTCACCGTTGAACGGATTGATTAGCCATTTATCTCCATCAATCCAGTCAGCGCGCAGAATCAGCTGGGTGGGGAAAATCACCGGCATCAGCGGTAGTTCCAGCTCGGCTGCGATATGCAAAAAAATGATACCCAGCGACACGGCAGTGCCCTGGCGGGTTTTCAGCACATTATCCAGCCATAGCGCATCGGACAGATTATAAATACCGCTCGCGCCGCCAAATCCCCACTGGCGATAAAACAGCTCCAGCAATTTTTCGAGCTGCAGGTCGGCATCCTGTTCGCAGCTGACATAATCACGCGCTTCAGCAACTAAGGCAGACAACTGCTTCTCTACCGACAACGCCGGAAAATCGGCCCGGATAGCAAGCGTGGCGCCAATCACCGCTTTACATAGCGGCGTCTGGCTAAAATCTAATCGTTCAGTGGAGGTCATACTATCCCCAATAATGGCATTTTGCTCACCGCCAGCTTAATGACAATCACCAATGCAATCAACGCGATAAGAAAGGCAATCCAGCGGGTGCGGTCAGTTCGCGGGCGACGACTCAGTGCCACGGAAGCTAAGGCGATGTAGATAATAACCCCTAACAGCTTTTCAGTCAGCCAGCTTCCTTGTGGAGAAAATGGATAGAAGTGGGTGATCATCACCAACATGGCTCCGCTAACCAGCAGTAATGTGTCGTTAACGTGCGGCAGAATGCGCACCCAGCGGCGTGTCAGCATGGCTGAGCCGCTGCGTTGCCAGTAGAAACGCAGCAGGAAAAGCGTGATAGTGATCGCCACTGTGAGTAAGTGCAGTTGTTTGATCAAAGGATAATAAGCAAACATGTCAGGTCCTTGTTAATTTGCTATTTGACCGAAAGTCACACGCGGGTTGCCGCCATAATCACTGGCGGTTGCCACCGCCTGGTAGCCGTTTTTCAGCATCAGTTGACGCACCGCGTCATCCTGCTGCCAGCCATGTTCCAGTAGTAGCCAGCCGCTTGCTGTTAACCAGTCTGGCGCTTGCTCAATCAGCGTCCGTAAATCAGCTAAACCCGACTCATCGGCCACTAACGCACTGCGTGGTTCAAAACGTACATCACCCTGTCCGAGATGCACATCGTTGGCATCAATATAAGGTGGATTACTGACGATAAGCTCAAAGCGGTTGGGAGAGAGTTCACGGAACCAGTGGCTGAGCAAAAACGTGGCGTTAGAAAGATTGAGGGAGTCGGCATTGTGCTGTGCCAGCTCAACGGCGGCTTCGATGCGATCTACGCCCACCACTTGGCAATCGGGCCGTTCGCTGGCAATCGCCAGGGCAATGGCGCCCGTGCCGGTGCCAAGATCGAGGATACGGGAAGGTGTCGCGGGCAAGCGCGCCAGCGCCTGCTCAACCAGTATTTCGGTATCGGGGCGGGGAATTAACGTAGCATCGTTAACGCGCAGCGGTAGTGACCAGAATTCGCGTTCACCCACCAGATGCGCCACGGGTTCGCCTTGCGCGCGACGTGCCAGCAAGGCGTCAAGTTGTGCACGCTGTTCGTCGCTGAGCGGTATCTCATCAAAGGCCACCAGCCAGCTTCGCGACTTACCGGTGACAAAACTCAGCAGGATTTCTGCGTCACGCTTTGGGCTATCACCCCCGCATAAGAGGGCAACGGCTTGTTTCAGCCAGTGACGAATATCCATTAATCCTGACCAGCCAGCGCGGCCAACTGATCGGCCTGATATTCCTGCACGATAGGTTCAATCAGGCTTTCCAGCTTGCCTTCCATGGTCTCATCCAGACGGTAAATAGTCAGATTGATGCGATGATCGGTAACGCGCCCCTGCGGAAAGTTATAGGTGCGAATACGATCGGAACGATCGCCGCTGCCCAGCAAGTTGCGACGCGTACTGGCTTCTGCCGCCTGACGTTTCGCCATTTCGGCAGCATGAATACGCGCGCCTAATACGGCTAACGCTTTGGCTTTGTTTTTATGCTGCGAACGCTCATCCTGACACTCCACCACAATGCCGGTCGGCAGGTGGGTAATACGAATCGCCGAATCGGTGGTATTAACGTGCTGACCACCCGCGCCTGACGAACGGAAGGTGTCAATTTTCAGATCGCCCGCATTAATTTCTGGCATATCTGCTTCTGGCAATTCCGGCATTACCGCAACGGTGCAGGCAGACGTGTGGATACGCCCTTGCGATTCGGTCTCCGGCACACGCTGTACGCGATGGCCGCCCGATTCAAATTTCAGCCGACCATAAGCACCTTCACCGATGATACGGGCAATGACCTCTTTATAACCGCCATGTTCGCCATCACTGGCGCTGACGATTTCAACACGCCAGCGACGTGCTTCAGCGTAGCGGCTGTACATACGGAACAGATCGCCAGCAAAGATCGCGGCTTCATCACCGCCGGTTCCCGCCCGGACTTCAACAAAACAGGCGCGCTCATCGTCGGGATCTTTTGGCAGTAGCAACACTTGCAGCTGCTGTTCCAGCGTTTCACTTTGCTCCCGCGCCTGCTGTAACTCCTCCTGGGCCATATCTCGCATTTCAGGATCGTCGAGCAGCATTTTCGCGGTTTCGCTATCTTCCTGGACCTGCTGCCAGTCGCGGAAACAGCGTGTCACATCACTGAGCTGAGCATATTCACGCGAAAGTGCCCGAAAACGTTCCTGATCGGCAATGACAGCCGCATTACCCAGCATCGCTTCCACTTCTTCGTGGCGCTCCTGCAGCGCTTCTAGTTTGGCAACAATTGAGGTTTTCATTTAAATGTGGGATTCCCGTAACAGGTGGCAACAGCCAGAGGGTATCTACTCAAGACCCAGGCTGTCGCGTAAAATCTGCAGGCGTTCTGAGTCGCCGTCGCGGGCGGCCTGCTGAAGAGATTTGGTTGGTGCGTGAATTAAGCGGTTAGTCAGTTTATGCGCCAGATCCTGCATGACTTTTTGCGGATCGGCTCCCTGTTGCAGGGCCTGCAATGCGCGACCTTCCAGCTCGGCGCGAATATCGTCTGCCTGTGAACGGTATTCGCGAATGGTATTTACGGCTCCTTGCGCACGCAGCCACGCCATAAATTCGCTGCTTTCCTGTACCACAATACTTTCTGCCTGAATCGCTGCTGCTTTGCGCTGCGCCAGATTTTGTTCAATGATGGCCTGCAGGTCATCGACGCTATACAGATAGGCGTTGGCCAGTTTGCCGACTTCCGGCTCCACGTCGCGCGGAACCGCAATATCCACCAACAGCATCGGCTGATTACGGCGTGCTTTCAGAGCGCGTTCCACCATCCCTTTACCGATAATGGGTAACGGGCTGGAGGTTGAAGAGATAATAATGTCAGCTTCGGTCAGACGGGAATCAATATCCGCCAGGCTAATCACTTCCGCTCCGACTTCCGCCGCCAGCGCTTCGGCACGTTCGCGAGTACGGTTAGCGATGATCAGCTTTTTCACCTGGTGTTCACGCAGATGACGCGCCACCAGCTCAATGGTTTCACCCGCCCCGACCAGCAGCACGTTAACGGTAGAGAGAGATTCAAAAATTTGGCGCGCCAGCGTACAGGCAGCAAAGGCAACGGAAACGGCATTGGCCCCAATCTCTGTTTCGGTGCGCACGCGCTTGGCAACAGAGAAGGTTTTCTGGAACATGCGCTCCAGCTCACTGCTCAGGGCATGTCCGCGTTGTGAATCAGCAAACGCTTTTTTCACCTGGCCCAGAATCTGCGGCTCGCCCAGTACCAGCGAATCAAGACCGCTGGCAACACGCATTAAATGGCTGACCGCGTCGTTATCCTGATGCCAGTAAAGACTGTTGCGCACATCTTCTTCATTTAGCTGATGATATTCGCACAGCCAGCGTACCAAACGCTCTTGCAGATCAATCTGTTGTTCTACGCTCAGGTAAAGTTCGGTGCGATTACAGGTTGATAACACCACGCCACTCTGCACCATTGGCTGAGAGAGCAGGCTGTTTAAAGCCAGCTCCAGCGTCTCCGGCCCGAACGATACACGTTCGCGCAGAGCAACGGGGGCAGTTTTGTGATTGATTCCGAGTGCGAGCAGCGTCATGGTGATTTGAGTTGGGATGTCCCAATAATGTCAGGGTTTTGTGAAGCGCATTCTACAAGATGCGACAGATCAAGAAAAGCCATACAAAGGCTATGACTGTAATAAGATTAACCTGAACTCGCGCAATTTCGCGTATAACAGCATTGACTGCTTAAATGCGGATGGTTAGCGTTATCCGTTACGAATTAAAAATGTGTCTGAGGAGATGACCACTTGATGCTTAATTCCCCACGTAATCTGTTGCGCCTTTTGCCCTTTGCCAGCGTGTTGCTTGCTGCCTGTAGCGTGAACAAACCGCAAGGGCCAGGTCCAGACATTACCGCACCACAGTGGCAACAGCATCAACAAGCGGTTACTAAAGTGACGCATTACCAGACGCGCGGTGCGTTTGCTTACTTATCGGATAAGCAAAAAGTCTACGCACGCTTTAACTGGCAGCAAACTGCGCCTGATCGCTATCGTCTGCTGTTAACCAACCCACTGGGCAGCACCGAATTGCAGCTGGATGCCCAGGGATCGGTCGTTCAGCTGGTTGATAATAAAGGCAAGCGCTACGTCAGCAACGACGCTGAAAAAATGATTTCACAGCTAACCGGCATGGATATTCCGCTGGCTAATCTGCGGCAATGGATGATGGGGTTACCAGGCGATGCCAGCGACTACCAGCTGAACGATAAGTATCAGTTGCGTAGCCTGAACTACAGCCGCAACGGCCAGCAATGGCAGGTTACCCTCTCTGGCTATGACAACAACGTTACGCCCCCACTGCCCGCTAATCTGGAGCTGAAAGAGGGCGATCAGCGCATTAAGCTACGTATGGACAGCTGGACCGTTCAATGATTACAACCTGGCCCGCTCCGGCAAAACTGAATCTTTTTCTCTATATCACTGGCCGTCGCCCTGACGGCTACCATAATCTGCAGACGCTGTTTCAGTTTCTGGATTATGGCGACACGCTGCACATCACACCTGACCAGAGCGGCGTTATCAGCCTGTTAACGCCGGTTGCAGGTGTGCCTGACGCGCAAAACCTTATCGTCCGCGCGGCAGAACTGCTTAAAAATGCAGCCCAGCGCAGCCATTCGCTGCCGAAAAATGCCGGCGCACAGATCAGTATCGTGAAAAAATTGCCGATGGGTGGCGGATTAGGCGGTGGCTCCTCAAATGCAGCGACAATTTTGGTGGCGCTAAATTATTTATGGCAGTGCGGATTAACCCAGGATGAACTGGCAAACCTTGGCCTGCAATTAGGGGCCGACGTACCGGTTTTTGTTAAGGGTTTTGCCGCTTTTGCTGAAGGGGTCGGCGAGCAGCTACAGCCCGCTCTGCCTGACGAAAAGTGGTATCTGGTAGCCCATCCTGGGGTCAGCATTAGTACACCGGAAGTATTCAGCGATCCTGCCCTGACGTGGGACACACCGTTGCGTGATTTAGCGACACTTTTGCGTGCTCCATTCAGCAATGATTGTGAAGCAGTGGTAAGAAAACGTTTTCGCGAGGTTGATGCGCTTGTTTCCTGGCTGCTAGAATACGCGCCGTCGCGCCTGACGGGCACCGGCGCTTGTGTGTTTGCTGAATTCGACACCGAGTCCGCTGCACGTCAGGTGCTGGAACTTGCTCCGAAAGGAATACGCGGTTTTGTGGCAAGAGGCGTTAACGTCTCTCCGCTTCAGCGTACACTTTCTAAGCGACCCGCGACTGCGTGACAGTGTCACTCCGTTCCAGACATTGCACGTCTCGCATTAACACACCCGTGTGAACGCTCATGAACGTATTCGCCGGTTACTGTCATGACGTTCATTCTCTGGACGCAAAGCCTGAGGTTCTTCTCGTGCCTGATATGAAGCTATTTGCTGGTAACGCCACCCCGGAACTAGCACAACGTATTGCCAACCGCCTTTACACCAGCCTGGGAGACGCCGCAGTGGGTCGTTTCAGCGATGGTGAAGTAAGCGTACAGATCAATGAAAATGTACGTGGTGGTGATATTTTCATCATCCAGTCCACCTGTGCTCCCACCAATGATAATCTGATGGAACTGGTTGTGATGGTCGACGCGCTGCGTCGTGCTTCTGCTGGTCGTATTACCGCAGTCATTCCTTACTTTGGTTATGCCCGTCAGGATCGCCGCGTACGTTCTGCGCGTGTGCCGATTACTGCCAAAGTAGTGGCAGATTTCCTTTCCAGCGTCGGAGTTGACCGTGTTCTAACGGTTGATTTACACGCCGAGCAGATCCAGGGCTTCTTCGACGTCCCGGTTGATAACGTATTTGGCAGCCCGATTCTGTTGGAAGACATGTTGCAGATCGGTCTGGAAAACCCGATTGTCGTGTCTCCCGACATTGGCGGCGTAGTACGTGCTCGCGCTATCGCCAAACTGCTGAACGATACCGATATGGCCATCATTGATAAACGCCGCCCACGTGCGAACGTTTCTCAGGTAATGCATATTATTGGTGACGTTGCTGGCCGCGATTGCGTGCTGGTCGACGACATGATCGACACCGGCGGCACACTATGCAAAGCGGCTGAAGCCTTGAAAGAACGCGGAGCAAAACGCGTGTTCGCCTACGCCACTCACCCGATCTTCTCTGGTAACGCCGTTGAAAATCTGCGTAAGTCGGTCATCGATCAGGTCATCGTCTGCGACACCATTCCGCTGTCTGAAGAGATGAAATCTCTGCCAAACGTCCGCACGCTGACGCTGTCTGGCATGCTGGCTGAAGCAATTCGCCGTATCAGCAACGAAGAATCTATCTCGGCAATGTTCGAGCATTAATCTTCGCCAAACCGGGCCTCGTGCCCGGTTTTTTCATTCTCTTTTGGCAACATCTTTTTTTAATACCGATTAACCCGCTTCCTCATCCAATATTCCCGCGATAATTTTGCTCTAATACGGTCATTCTCAAAGCCAAATACTGTTTTGATTTAGGGCTGGCACTAATGCTTCTGCTGTAAATTAAATAATGGTATTTTGCTCGGCACTTTTTGATGAGAACGCCGACCACGATGAACCTCGATATTTACACACTGTTTATTTGCGAGCTTTACGTGCTGGGGTTTTTAAGCATCATTATGGTTTTTGCCTGGATGGGCGCGCAATACAATCGCGTGCTTGGCTTTACCTGCATTTCACTAACGCTAACGCTCGTCGCGGTTTTTCTCAGCAGTTTGCGCAGCAGCGGCTTGCAGTTTTTACCTGTAGCCGTCGGTAATATATTGATGATGTTAGCATATGGCGGACTATTGAATGCGTTTCGCCAGTTCTGTGGTAAACCATTTGGTGTCAGCTGGTTGCTCGGTGCGCTGCTCTGGGCAGTTTTGTGTTTATTCCCTACGTTTTATTATTCGATGCCAAAGCGCATTTTAGTGATGTGCATCGTCTGCATGTTATATATCAGCGCGTTAATCCAGTTATTATGGCTCAAGCGTGACATGCTCAAAGTAACGTTTTGGCCGGCCCAGTTATTATTGTGGATACATTTGTTGTTTAACGGGACGCGCATCTTTCTTGATAACGCTACCGCCAGCCCGTTAAAAGGTGCCATCGGCGGCTCCAGTTTTTCGGGCTATGTGATCCTGGAATCTATCCTGTTTGTGATTGGATTGACGTTTACTATTCTTGCGATGGTAAATGAACGCACGCAGATTGCGCACCTTAATGCTTCGATGCACGATCCTTTAACCAATGTCTGGAACCGACGCGCACTTTTCAACTATGCCGAACGCATGGTCGCGCACCGCTTACGCCAGCAGAAACCGTTCACTGCAGTCATATTCGATCTCGATCATTTTAAGAGCATCAACGACCGCTTTGGTCATCAACAAGGCGATCGCGTGCTGGTTGATTTTTGTGGTGTTGTGCAAACGTTATTGCCGAGAGAAGGACGTTTCGCCCGCCTGGGCGGGGAAGAGTTTGCTGCAATTATTCCGGCTCATGCCGCTGAGGCATGGTTGTGGTGTGAACGCATTCGGCTTGCCGCTCAGCTCTCTCAACCCGATAATATTGCGTACTCAGTCAGTATCGGCTTTGCTGCTTCAAACAACAGCGAACAACGCTTTGAAGCGCTGCTGGCGCTGGCCGATGAAGCGCTTTATCGCGCCAAATCCAGCGGCAGAAATCGCACTGAGCAGTATCTCGCCCTTTCTACTGCCGTTTAGTGATGGGAATGGTGTGAACGGCGGCAGCGCTTATCGCCATAATGGCGTAGCCAGTAATAACGATCTTCAACCTTTTCACGACCGCTTATACATGCGCCAGCCAGCCACAATAATGCGCCAATAAAGATACTGAACATCGCCCCATGAGCCAAAAATTGTGGCAGGTGAAGCGATGGCATCTGGTTAAGAATTGAATAGCCAACCCCCAGCACCATCGTAAGCAAACCCAGCACCATTAAGGTAATACCCGCTACACGAGAATGATGACGCTTCATTTTCCACCTCCATTGTTATGAACGATTGAAAACCGCACACAATGTTAACTGACCATAAGTCTAGGCAATGAATGGCATCCCGGTTGCGCCTGAGATCACACAATAGAAATAAACGCTGACACATCTTTACGGATACCCTGTTGATTTAGATGAAAAATGATTAATCACCTCACTTAATTACTTGCCTCGTGCGGTCTTTGTCATCTCGTTATCGGCGAAGTAAACTATCGCCCTTTCCGTACAACAGCAGGATATTCATCGTGAGCAGCATTAAACTGATTGTTGGCCTCGCCAATCCGGGCGCAGAGTATGCCGCCACGCGACACAATGCGGGTGCCTGGTATCTGGATTTGTTGGCTGATCGTCACAATCAGTCATTAAAGGAAGAGAGCAAATTCTTTGGCTACACGGCGCGACTGGCGATTGCCGGTGAAGATGTACGTTTACTGGTGCCGACAACTTTTATGAATTTAAGTGGTAAAGCGGTCGCCGCGATGGCGACTTTTTATCGCATTACGCCGGAAGAAATTCTGGTGGCGCATGATGAACTCGACTTACCCCCTGGTGTCGCTAAATTTAAGCAAGGCGGCGGTCATGGCGGCCACAATGGGCTAAAAGACATTATCAGCAAACTGGGGAATAATAATAATTTCCACCGGCTACGTATTGGCATTGGCCATCCCGGCGATCGCAATAAAGTGACCGGCTTTGTGTTAGGCAAACCACCAGCAAGCGAGCAAAAAATGATTGACGATGCGATTGACGAAGCCGTGCGCTGCACCGAATTGTGGCTAAAAGAGGATCGCATCAAAGCAATGAATCGTTTGCACGCCTTCAGACCAGACTAAAGGTCCAGATTCGTCGCAATTATGTGTATAATGCGCGAAATTTTTTATTTCGTTTCCGATAGAACATCCCGCGATGTTTTATTCATCCAGTTATAAAGGGTATCAAACCATGGGATTCAAATGCGGTATCGTGGGCCTGCCGAACGTCGGTAAATCCACTCTGTTCAACGCGCTGACTAAAGCGGGCATCGAAGCGGCTAACTTCCCTTTTTGCACCATTGAACCCAACACTGGTGTGGTGCCAATGCCGGATTTACGCCTCGATCAGCTGGCAGAGATTGTTAAGCCACAGCGTGTCGTGCCGACTACCATGGAATTTGTCGACATCGCCGGCCTGGTAAAAGGCGCCTCCAAAGGTGAAGGTCTGGGCAATCAATTCCTGACGAACATCCGTGAAACGGAAGCTATTGGTCACGTGGTGCGCTGCTTTGAAAACGACAACATCATTCACGTTGCGGGCAAAGTAAACCCGGCCGAAGATATTGACGTAATCAACACCGAGCTGGCGTTGTCTGATTTGGACACCTGTGAACGTGCGATTCAGCGTGTGCAAAAGAAAGCCAAGGGCGGCGATAAGGACGCTAAAGTCGAGCTGGCTGCGCTGGAAAAATGCCTGCCGCACCTGTCAAACGCAGGTATGCTGCGTGCCCTGGATCTGGATGCCGACGAAAAAGCGGCCCTCCGCTATCTGAGTTTTCTGACCCTGAAGCCTACCATGTACATCGCCAATGTTAACGAAGACGGCTTTGAAAATAATCCGTATCTGGATCAGGTTCGCGCTATTGCTGAAGCCGAAGGCTCGGTGGTAGTGCCGGTATGTGCCGCCGTTGAATCCGATATTGCTGAGCTGGAGGACGAAGATCGCGCTGAGTTTATGGCCGAGCTGGGTCTGGAAGAGCCAGGCCTGAACCGCGTAATCCGTGCCGGATATTCGCTGCTTAATCTGCAAACCTACTTCACCGCTGGTGTAAAAGAAGTACGCGCATGGACCATTCCGGTTGGCGCAACGGCTCCGCAGGCCGCTGGCAAAATCCATACCGATTTTGAAAAAGGTTTTATCCGTGCGCAAACCATCGCGTTCAATGACTTTATCACCTTCAAGGGCGAGCAAGGGGCTAAAGAAGCCGGTAAAATGCGTTCGGAAGGTAAAGAATATATTGTTAAAGATGGCGATGTGATGAACTTCTTGTTCAACGTCTAGTTTCTACTGCCTTACGTGGTTTCAGTAAAGCTCACGAATACTAAAAAACCTCCTAAAATCCACGCAATTGCGTGGATTTTTCGTTTCGAGGCGTCACACATGACCTTATGAACTCCAGGTCAAAAATGAGTACGATCAACTTCCATCTTCATTTCAGGCAAGCACAATGACTGTATAAAAAAACATAAAAAAATCGTTATGCTCACTGATACTTAATACCGTACTGCCTAACGTAAAGGTCTACCAGCTCAATGATTTCAACGGACTGTACCTCGAAGTGAAACCCAGCAACAAAAAGACGTGGCGCTATCTGTTTAAACTTAACGGCAAATCAAACATATTTGTATTGGGTGATTATCCAGCGGTGAAACTTGCTGAGGCGCGGGATAAATGTGAGTAAGCATGGTGCAGATGAGATGATTGTACTCAGCGTCGCCAGCAGACTAAGGACCCGCATTCTTCCCGCTGAGCGGCTAGAACTGGCTCGCAGACCGAACCCAAAGCAACAGATCACAAAACTTCTATGCCTGCCTTTTCTCATCCGCCCATTACTGGGGATTCCTCAGCGCTATTGCGGGTTGGTTGATGAGCTAAATGGATTTGACCCTATATATCCAGACGCCTTTACTCTCTTACGGTTGCGATAACTTCCTGCGTATATATTCCCGTGGTGAGCGGTATCCCAGCGCGCTGTGCGGATGATGCTCATTATAATGGCTGAACGCCACTGCCAGATTCATCACCGCTGCCTGACTGTCTGGTTTCGGCACGATGCTGATGTAGTCACGCTTTATCGTTTTTACGAAGCTTTCTGCTATACCGTTGCTTTCCGGGCTGCGCACTCTTGTCGTGCACGGTTCAAGCCCCAGCATTCGGGCGAATGCCCTGGTTTCATGCGCTTTGTAGGCTGAGCCGTTATCCGTCAGCCATTCCAGCGACTCTGTGGGCAACTCCCTGCCGAAGCGTTTTTCCACCGCGCCCAACATTACATCCTGCACCGTTTTTTTATCATAGCCTCCGGTGCTCGCCGCCCAGTCAATGATCTCCCTGTCGCAGCAGTCCTGTGCGAAGGTCATCCGCAGCTTTTCACCATTGTCACAGCGGAATCCAAACTTCATCGCCAGTCAGATGGGTCACGCAAATGCGCAGATGGTTTACCAGGTGTACGGATCCTGGATGAAGGAAAACGACGAGATGCAAAGGAGTCTGTTAAACGAAAAGTTTAATGATTTTGTCCCACTGATGTCCCATAACGAAGCGATCTAAATTAGATTAGCTTTATTATCATACATACGATACCTAAACCTGCATATTCATCACATCTGTATACGCCGACACCAATTTATTCCTGACCTGAATTCCCATCTGCATGGAAATCGATGATTTCTGCAGATCGACCATCACATCATTCAGCGCAACGCCAGGCTTACCCATTTCAAAATCCTGCGCCTGGGCGCGGGCGCTGGTTTGGGTTTCGCTGATCTTGTCCAGCGCCGCTTTCATGGTTGCGCCGAAATCAACCTGATTGCTGGTTTCGCTGCTTTTATTGCTCGCCTGCAGTGAAGCCGTTTGCAGCTGCTGCAGCACACCGTCGATTGCCTGAATGGTCATTGCCGATACCTTATTTGAAGACAGAGAATTTTCTACGTTCGGAAAGTTAGCACATTGTCAATGAGACAAAGGCGCTAAATGACCCCAAAAAACCCGGCTTATTCAGCCATCAAATTTTGGGTTTCATCAAATAATGCCAGGCACTGAAGTGGAAATTTTATTTACGCAGATCAGGGAGTCTGTTTTGCCATTACAACTAACCCGGTCAATTACGTCAGGCAGGAATCGGTCATGAATGCGAGTGCAGCCGCCACACAGGATCAAGAAAAGAAAGGGTTTAGTGATCTTCTCGCCCGCCTGCGCGCCAACCCGCGTATTCCTTTAATGATTGCTACCGCTGCGGCTATCGCGGTGGTTTTTGCATTGGTGTTATGGGCTAAAGCGCCAAATTACAGCGTGCTGTACAACAATCTGACCGATGAAGATGGCGGCGCGATTGTTACTCAACTGACCCAGATGAATATCCCTTATCGCTTCGCCGCGAACGGCGGTGCGCTGATGGTACCCGATGAAAAGGTACATGAGCTGCGTTTGCGTCTGGCCCAGCAAGGTTTGCCAAAAGGCGGTTCGGTTGGTTTTGAATTATTAGATAAAGAAAAATTTGGCATCAGCCAGTTCAGCGAACAGGTGAATTATCAGCGCGCACTGGAAGGTGAGCTGGCACGTACTATCGAAACGCTGGGTCCGGTAAAAACAGCGCGCATTCATCTGGCGATGCCAAAACCAACACTGTTCGTGCGCGAACAAAAAGCGCCGTCAGCATCAGTCACCTTAACGCTGCAACCAGGACGTGCGCTGGATGAGGGCCAAATTCAGGCCATCGTCCATATGGTGTCGAGTGCCGTTGCTGGTTTACCGCCGGGCAATGTCACCGTGGTCGATCAGACCGGTCGTCTGCTGACACGTTCTGATGCCGCCGGTCGTGATCTGAACGATGCACAGCTTAAATATGCCGCCGAAGTTGAAGCACGTTATCAGCAGCGTATCGAAGCGATCCTCAATCCCATTCTGGGACAGGGAAATGTTCACGCTCAGGTGACTGCGCAAATCAACTTTGATAGCCGCGAGCAGACTGACGAAAAATATCAGCCAAACGGACAACCGGATAACTCAGCGATCCGCTCACGTCAGACCAGCATCAGCGAACAGTCAGGTAGTCCTTATCCCGGCGGCGTGCCGGGCGCGCTGTCAAATCAACCTGCACCAGCCAATACCGCGCCGGTTAATGCACCCGTTAACAATGCGGCTAATGGTCAAAACGCCAATGGCCAAAATGCTAACGGACAAACTAACGCAGCGAACAGTGGGAAGGCACTCAGCACCGCTGCCAGTTCAGGCCCCACTAATTCTCATCATGAGGACACCGTTAACTACGAGCTGGACCGCACCATTCGTCACACCAAGATGAACGTGGGAGATGTGCAGCGTCTATCAGTCGCCGTGGTGGTGAATTATCGCACAGACGAAAAAGGCAAAGCGGTTGCGCTGAATGAACAACAGCTGAAGCAGATTGAAAATTTAACCCGCGAAGCGATGGGTTATTCGCAAACGCGCGGTGACAGCATCAACGTGGTGAATTCGCAGTTCAATACCACCGAGCCGACAGTGACCGATCTGCCCTTCTGGCAGCAGCAAGCCTTCTTTGATCAGCTGATAAGCGCCGGTAAATGGTTGTTGATTGCGCTAGTTGCCTTTGTTCTCTATCGCAAGCTGGTGCGTCCGCAGCTGATGCGTAAGCAGGATGCAGAGAAAGCGACCGCCGAAGCGGCAGCTGCCCAGCTCTCCGCCCAGAAAGATGAAGAAGCCTTTAACGTTCAGCTCAGTAAAGATGAACTGGATCAGGAACGTAAATCGAACAACCGTATGAGCGCTGAAGTTTTAAGCCAGCGCATCCGCGACATGTCTGAAAACGATCCGCGCGTCGTCGCGCTGGTTATTCGCGACTGGATGAGTAAAGAACTATGAGTCTGACCGGTACTGAAAAAAGCGCCATTTTGATGATGACTATTGGCGAAGAGCGCGCTGCGGAGGTGTTCAAACACCTGAGTCAACGTGAGGTGCAGCATCTCAGCGCCGCGATGGCCAATATGCGTCAGGTATCACACAAGCAGCTGACTGAAGTGTTGCGTGAGTTTGAAGCAGATGCCGAGCAGTTTGCCGCGCTCAGCCTTAACTCCAACGACTATCTGCGTGCGGTGCTGGTCAGGGCGCTGGGGGAAGAGCGTGCTTCCAGCCTGCTGGAAGATATTCTTGAAACGCGCGAAACCACCAGCGGCATGGAAACGCTCAACTTTATGGAACCGCAGGCAGCCGCCGACCTGATTCGCGATGAGCATCCACAGATTATCGCTACCATTCTGGTCCATCTCAAACGCAGTCAGGCAGCCGATATTCTGGCGTTTTTCGACGAACGCCTGCGCCACGATGTGATGCTGCGTATCGCCACTTTCGGCGGTGTTCAACCCGCAGCGCTGGCGGAACTGACCGAAGTGCTGAACGGCCTGCTGGATGGCACCAACCTCAAGCGCGCGAAGATGGGCGGCGTAAGAACCGCAGCAGAAATTATCAACCTGATGAAAACGCAGCAGGAAGAAGCGGTTATCGAAGCCGTTCGCGACTTCGATGGCGAGCTGGCCCAGAAAATTATCGACGAGATGTTCCTGTTCGAAAACCTGGTGGAAGTGGACGACCGCAGCATCCAGCGTCTGTTGCAGGAAATAGAATCTGAGCAGTTGCTGATCGCCCTGAAAGGGGCCGAGCAGCCGCTGCGCGAAAAGTTCCTCAAGAATATGTCGGCGCGTGCCGCCGACATTCTGCGCGACGACCTGACCAACCGGGGCCCCGTGCGTATGTCTGCGGTGGAGAACGAGCAGAAAGCCATTCTGCTGGTGGTACGCCGCCTGGCCGAAGCTGGCGAAATGATGATTGGCGGCGGCGAGGAAACCTATGTCTGATGCATTTTCCGCCCGCCCGTGGCAATTGTGGCAGCCGATGGATTTAGGCCGTGTTGACGAGCCGGAAGCGGAACCACAGCCGGAAATCGCTACCTTCGCAAGCGAAGCGGACGAGCAGCAGCAACAGCTTGAACGCCTGCAACAGCAGATGCGCAAAGAAGCACAGGGACAAGGCTATACCGAAGGCCATCAGCAGGGTTTTGCAGAAGGCCAGAAAGCCGGTTATGACGCTGGTTTTCAGCAAGGGTTAGCCGATGCCCAGCAGCAGCAGGCACCCTTGCAGGCACGAATGCAGCAGCTGGTAACGGAGTTCCAGAATACGCTGGAGTCGCTGGACAGCGTGATTGCGGCGCGTTTGATGCAGCTGGCGCTGGAAGCCGCACGTTCAGTCATTGGCCAGGCCACCACTGTGGATGGCAGCGCCCTGCTGCGTCAAATCCAGCAGCTGATACAACAGGAGCCGATGTTCAGCGGAAAACCACAGTTACGCGTACATCCTGACGATTTACAACGCATTGAGCAGACGCTCGGCCCGACGCTCGATCTACACGGCTGGCGCCTGCTGGCGGATAACACGCTGCATCCGGGCGGTTGCAAACTCAGCGCAGAAGATGGCGATCTCGACGCCAGCGTGGCGACGCGCTGGCAGGAATTATGCCGCCTTGCCGCGCCGGGAGAGCTGTAATGACCACGCGCCTCAATCGCTGGCTTGGTGCGCTCGACGCGTTTGAAAACCGCATTGCGCAAGTGCAGGCGGTTCGCCGTTATGGCCGTTTAACGCGCGCCACCGGTCTGGTACTGGAAGCGACCGGCTTGCAGTTGCCGCTTGGCGCCACCTGCGTTATTGAACGTAACAATGGCAAAAATATTACTGAAGTTGAAAGTGAAGTCGTGGGTTTTAACGGTCAGAAACTGTTTTTGATGCCACTGGAAGAGGTGGATGGCATTTTGCCCGGCGCCCGCGTTTATGCCCGCCAGACGAGCGAAAATCCGCAGGCCGGTAAGCAGTTATTGCTGGGCCCACAGTTGTTGGGTCGCGTGCTGGATGGCAGCGGACGTCCGTTGGATGGCTTACCCTCACCTGATACGGGCTATCGTGCGCCACTGATCACCCCACCGTTCAACCCGCTGCAACGCACCCCAATTACAGACGTGTTGGATACCGGCGTGCGCGCAATTAACGCCCTGCTCACCGTGGGACGCGGCCAGCGTATGGGCCTGTTTGCCGGTTCCGGCGTAGGTAAAAGCGTGCTGCTCGGCATGATGGCGCGTTACACCGAAGCGGATGTGATTGTTGTTGGCCTGATTGGTGAACGTGGCCGTGAAGTCAAAGATTTTATCGAGAATATCCTGGGTGCCGAAGGCCGTGCCCGCTCAGTGGTGATCGCAGCGCCTGCCGATGTGTCGCCTTTATTACGTATGCAGGGTGCCGCTTACGCCACCCGCATCGCCGAGGACTTTCGCGATCGCGGCCAGCATGTGCTGCTGATTATGGATTCCCTGACCCGCTATGCCATGGCACAGCGTGAAATCGCGCTGGCGATCGGCGAGCCACCGGCAACCAAAGGCTATCCACCTTCGGTATTCGCCAAACTGCCTGCACTGGTGGAACGTGCCGGTAACGGCATTGACGGCGGCGGCTCCATCACCGCCTTTTATACCGTTTTAACGGAAGGTGATGATCAGCAGGACCCGATTGCTGATTCGGCGCGTGCCATTCTCGATGGCCACATCGTGTTATCGCGCCGTCTGGCGGAAGCCGGTCACTATCCGGCCATTGACATCGAAGCTTCGATCAGCCGCGCCATGACGTCGTTGATTGATGAGAATCACTACGCCCAGGTTCGCCAGTACAAGCAATTGCTGTCCAGTTTCCAGCGCAACCGCGATCTGGTCAGCGTCGGCGCTTATGCGGCAGGCAGCGACCCCATGCTGGATAAAGCCATCAAACTCTATCCACAGATGGAAGCCTTTCTGCAACAAGGCATCTTTGAACGCAGCGATTACGACGACGCCTGCCTGCATCTGCATGCCCTGTTCGGTTAGTTAACGCGAGGTAACGGCAATGAAAACAGCGAATGCTATCGACACACTGCGCGATCTGGCGGAGCAAGATCTGGAAAAAGCCGCCATTTTTTTAGGCGACATGCGCCGCGGCCAGCAAGCCGCCGATCAGCAGCTCACCATGTTGCTCGATTACCAGGACGAATATCGCCACAAGCTCAACACCGATATGTCGAGCGGGATCGCCAGCACCCGCTGGACCAACTATCACCAGTTTATCCAGACGTTAGAAAAAGCCATTGAGCAGCACCGTAACCAACTCCAGCACTGGAACCAGCGCCTGGAGCAGGCGCTGGTGAACTGGCGCGAGAAACAGCAGCGCCTGAACGCTTATCAAACGTTAATTACGCGCGCGGCTGAAAATGCATTACGACAAGAAAACCGTCTCGATCAGAAACGGATGGATGAATTTGCCCAACGGGCCGCATTAAGGAGAGGCGAATGATTACGTTACCGAACATAAGCACCCAAACCGCTGCGAGCGGGAACACGGATGCGTCCGTTTCATCGGACATCTCACCGGGCGCTGATTCGCAGCCACAGGGCTTTGTGACAGCGTTGAGCCAACATTTATCGACGCTGGCAAAGCAGCAAGGCAGCGCAACGCAAATAGCTGATCAGACGACAGAAAATGATGCGGATAGTAAGTCAGACAGCCCGCGCGATGCCCTCCTGGCAGCGCTGGCAAATCCCGATGCGCTTAATGCCCTGCTGAAGCCGGAAAATATTAAAGCCGACACAAAATCAGCCGATGATAAAGATAAACAAGATGCCACTACCTTAAGCGCCAGTGACATGCAAAACATGCAGGCGCTTTTCGCGATGTTACCAGCAACTACGACCCGCGACGCCAGCCAGGTTGCCAGCAGCGCGTTAATACCGGGGGATGCGCGTCGCAGCGTCTTGTCAACGCTATCGCAGGCGGTGAACAGTGCGCTAGCCAGCCAGCACGACAAGCCGGAAGGAAAAGGCGCGAAAGCCAGCGATGCGGGCCTGGTAAACAGTACTGTTAATGCAACGGCCAGTAACAGCAGCCCGGCAGCAGCGAATAACAGCACGATGCAGGATCTTGACGGCAATTTTCAGCAGGCGTTGAACGGCTGGAGCAAGCAGGACGATCAGCCTGCGGCGAAGGACAGCGCCAGCGATAACGTGCTGCTAACCGGCGCGTCGCTCTCCAGCACCCGTTCGCTGGCTACGCCGTTGAATGCATCAGCAACCACTAACACGCCGTCAACGCCAATGCTGAATGCGCAGCTTGGCAGTAACGAATGGCAGCAGGCGCTGAGCCAGCAAATTGTAATGTTCAGCCGTAACGGTCAACAGAATGCAGAGCTGCGTTTGCATCCGGAAGATCTGGGGAGCATCCAGATCAGTCTGAAACTGGATAACGACACGGCCCAGATAAATATGGTTTCCAGCCACAGCCACGTTCGGGCCGCACTGGAAGCCGCGCTGCCTCAGCTGCGAACCGCGCTGGCTGACAGCGGCATCAACCTGGGCGAGAGTCAGGTGAGCAGTGACAGTTCCGCACAAGGCCAGAGCTTCCAGCAACCACAACAGGAGGCGCGGCGCGACGGACAGCACGGCAACTTCTCTTTCTCTCAGGACAGTGATAATGATATAACGCCCATTGCCGTACCGGCTGCCCTTCAGGCGCGTCTGGCGGGCAACGGTGCAGTCGACACTTTTGCCTGATAGCAACAAACGCTGAAGGTAAGCCTAAAACCCGCGTCTTTTCTTCCCATTGTTTGACTTAAGACGCGGGATAATCTGTCCAGGCGAGCCGAGAGGCTTGTTCATAATTCACAGGAAGTAACTGCAAAAATGTCTGATACAGCGAAAGCTAAAGGCCGCAAACGTTCAATTTTAATTCCGATGTTACTCATTGTAACTCTCGCCGCTTGCAGCGTAGCAGGCTATGCAGTCTGGCGAATGATGAATAAACACAAGGACGATAAGCCGGAAGTTGCGAAAGTCGAACCGCCTGCCGCCCCGGTCTTTTTTGCACTTGATACATTTACGGTTAACCTGGTCAATCCCGACAACGATCTTGATCGCGTGCTGTACGTAGGTTTTACCCTGCGTCTGCCGGATGAAGAAACCCGTCGTCGGATGAATGATTATCTGCCTGAGGTGCGCAGCCGTTTGCTGCTGCTGCTCTCGCGACAGAGCGCGGCTGCGCTAGCGTCGGAGCAAGGAAAGCAAGCGCTTATTGAGCAAATCAAACAGGTGCTGGCACCACCGCTGGTAAAAGGTCAACCTCCGCAGGTCGTAAGCGATGTGCTGTTTACTGCCTTCATTTTGAGGTGAATCAATGGGCGATAACATTCTCTCCCAGGCTGAAATTGACGCGCTGTTAAACGGCGACAGTGACAGCCCGGCAGATGAAAAGCAACAGAACGGGCCGGAAGGCGATATTCGCCCTTACGACCCGAATACGCAGCGTCGCGTCATCCGTGAACGTCTGCAGGCGCTGGAAATTATTAACGAGCGTTTTGCTCGTCAGTTCCGTATGGCGCTATTTAACCTGCTGCGCCGTAGCCCGGATATTTCCGTCGGTGCGATCAAGATTCAGCCCTATCATGAGTTTGCCCGCAATTTACCGGTGCCAACTAACCTGAACCTGATCCACCTGAAGCCGCTACGTGGTACAGCGTTGGTGGTGTTTTCGCCAAGCCTGGTCTTTATCGCAGTTGATAATCTGTTTGGTGGGGATGGCCGCTTCCCGACAAAAGTGGAAGGCCGTGAATTTACTCACACCGAACAACGCGTGATTCGTCGCATGCTGAAGCTGGCGCTGGAGGGCTACAGCGATGCATGGAAGGCCATTTATCCGCTGGAAGTGGAATATGTGCGTTCCGAGATGCAGGTAAAATTTACCAATATCACGACTTCACCCAACGACATTGTGGTTAACACGCCGTCCCAGGTGGAGTTTGGTACCCTGGTCGGTGAATTTAATTTTTGTATCCCGTTTTCGATGATTGAGCCGCTGCGCGACCTGCTGGTGACCCCGCCGCTGGAGAATTCCCGTCAGGAAGATAATCACTGGCGCGATACCCTGGTGAAGCAGGTACAGCACTCTGAACTGGAGCTGATTGCGCATTTTGCTGAGACTTCACTCCGTCTGTCACGCATTTTGCAGCTGAAACCAGGCGATGTGCTGCCCATTGAGAAGCCCGAACGCATTATCGCCCATGTGGATGGCGTTCCGGTATTGACCAGCCAATATGGCACGATGAATGGCCAATATGCCCTGCGTGTCGAACATCTGATTAACCCAATTTTGAATTCGCTGAACGAGGAACAGCCCAATGAGTGACAGCAAGAAACCGTCCGATGATAACATCTCTGCGGACGATCTGTGGGCTGAGGCAATGAACGAGCAAGCTGGCACCAGCGCGCCGCAAAGCGACGATGTGTTTAAAACGTTTGAGAGCGCTAACGTGACTGGCTCACTGCAGGACATTGACCTGATCATGGATATTCCGGTGAAGCTCACCGTGGAGCTGGGTCGCACTAAAATGACGATCAAAGAACTGCTGCGCCTGACGCAGGGTTCAGTGGTGGCGCTGGATGGCCTGGCGGGTGAACCGCTTGATATTTTGATCAACGGTTATTTAATCGCCCAGGGTGAAGTGGTGGTGGTAAACGACAAATATGGCGTGCGTATCACCGATATTATTACGCCTTCTGAACGTATGCGTCGTCTGAGTCGTTGATAATGAATACCTCGTCACAAACCCTGCATCCTGCAACGCCGCAAACGCAGGCAATCTCTGCCGGTTCGGTGTTAACTCAGGTCAGCGGCGTGTTAGTCGTAATTGTATTGTTGATTCTGGTCTGTGCCTGGCTGGCTCGCCGGCTCGGTTTTGCTCCCCAAAAGGTAAGCAGCCAGGAACTGAAAATGACCGCCAGCGTGCAGGTGGGGCAGCGTGAACGCGTAGTGATTGTTGATACTGCCGACGCGCGCCTGGTATTGGGCGTAACGGCACAGCAAATCACGCATCTGCACACGTTGCCGCCCAGCGGGCCGGATGAAAATCCACCGCAAAGCATTGCGCCACACGATTTTCGTCAGCTATTACAAAACCTGGTTAAACGTCCCGGAAAACCTCAATGATGCGTCGACTGTTTGCTCTTCTGCCGCTGCTGCTGGCACCGGTTGCTCATGCTCAGTTACCGGGCCTGGTCAGCCATCCTTTAGCGAATGGCGGCCAAAGCTGGTCACTGCCCGTACAGACGCTGGTGTTTATTACCGCTCTGACGTTTATTCCGGCGGTATTGCTGATGATGACCAGCTTTACCCGCATCATCATTGTTTTTGGACTGCTGCGGAATGCCCTGGGCACGCCTTCTGCTCCACCGAACCAGGTATTACTTGGCCTGTCGCTGTTCCTGACCTTCTTTATCATGGCGCCGACTTTCGACAAGATTTATCAGGATGCTTATCTGCCGTTTAGTCAGGATAAGATCAGCATGGACGTGGCGATTGAAAAAGGTGCGCAGCCGCTGCGTGATTTTATGCTGCGTCAGACGCGCGAAGCCGACCTTGCTTTATTTGCCCGCCTGGCGAATACGCCGCCTATTGCTGGCCCGGAAGCCGTGCCGATGCGTATTCTGCTGCCCGCCTATGTTACCAGCGAACTGAAAACGGCTTTCCAGATTGGTTTTACCGTCTTTATTCCGTTCCTGATTATCGACCTGGTTGTTGCCAGTGTTTTAATGGCGCTGGGTATGATGATGGTGCCACCCGCGACAATTTCTCTGCCGTTTAAGTTGATGCTGTTTGTTCTGGTGGATGGCTGGCAGTTGCTGGTCGGTTCACTGGCACAAAGTTTTTATTCCTGATTTCCCCTTCTCTGACAGGAGCGACATATGACACCCGAATCGGTAATGGTGATGGGGCAGGAAGCGATGCGCATCGCGCTGATGCTGGCCGCTCCGCTGCTGCTGTCTGCGCTGGTCAGCGGTCTGCTGATCAGCTTGCTACAGGCCGCCACCCAGATAAACGAACAAACCCTGTCGTTTATCCCGAAAATTCTTGCCGTTGCGACGACTGGCATTATCGCGGGACCATGGATGTTGAACCTGGCGCTGGATTATATTCGCACCGTCTTTACCAACCTGCCTTATATCATTGGCTGATGATTACTCTCGACAGTAGCCAACTTGTTCACTGGGTCAGTCAGTTTTACTGGCCGCTGGTGCGCTTGCTGGCGTTATTTGCCACCGCACCACTGCTAAGCGAACGCGCAATTAGTAAACGGGTCAAAATTGGCCTGGCGGTGATGATTACCTGGCTGTTAATGCCCATGCTGCCGCCGGTTGAGGTGACGCTCTTTTCACCTGCCGGATTTTGGTTACTCATCCAGCAGATGCTGATTGGTATTGCGCTCGGCTTTACTATGCAGTTTGCTTTTGCCGCCGTACGGGCGGCGGGCGAAGTGATTGGATTGCAGATGGGTTTGTCATTCGCCACTTTTTTCGATCCGGGCAGTCGGCTCAACATGCCGGTTCTTGCGCGTTTTCTCGACATGCTGGCGATGTTACTGTTCCTGACCTTCAACGGTCATTTATGGTTAATCTCGTTGCTGGCGGACAGTTTTCATACGTTACCCATCGGAGGACATCCACTTAATGCCCATGCTTTTATGGCATTAGTGAAATCGGGCGGGTTAATTTTCCTTAATGGCATGATGTTAGTACCCCTAATCGTTTTGCTGCTCATGTTAAATCTGGTACTAGGTTTGTTAAACCGTGTTTCACCACAGTTATCAATCTTCGCGATCGGTTTCCCGATTACCTTAACAGTAGGTATTTTGACCATTAGCCTGCTGATGCCCCTCCTTGCCCCGTTCTGTGAGCATTTATTCAGTGAAGTATTTGATTTACTCGCGCTGTTCTTATCGGAACTATCTCGTCCCTGAATATTAAGTATCTAACTACTCCGCGACAGTGATACTTAAACATTTTGATACCTTTAGTGCATTTTCTGAACCATGTTTTTCAGAAATCAACTAAGGAAATTCTGATAAATGTACCGGGAGTCTGAAAATAATTCTTATTAAACCCCGCTTCGCGTATTTTAGTTGGGCGGTTCACAAAAACTGTAACACTGTGGATTTATTGACAAAACCGGCAACACATTGAAATTGAACAAAAAAAATCCTTCAATGATTTTTCTTGTCAGAAATTGTTTTTTCCGGCATTGTCAATACTCGTTGAGATGTCACACTTTCGTGAAACATATGTTTTTAAGATTTGTCCTATCAGAAAACTCTGGGTTTTCAGCGATAGTGATCAAGCTCCCAAAAAAGCAGGTTTTACCCGTACTTCGGTAACTCGCCAGCAATTTCCCCTATTGCTGAGAGGTGTGTGACGTCAAAGCAGCACAATTTTTTTGCAGAACGGGTCAGGGAAGAAGACTTTTACAGGCGTTTGCCTGTTGCCACACTGCATAAGCAGAATAAAAAAGTATCTTAGAAATCTCTCTCGTACCGCAACGCGTAATTCATCGTTGATTTAAACGGATAACAAATTGGTGAGGGTCGCTAACATGCCAACGATTATTATGGATTCCTGCAACTACACACGCCTGGGATTAATGGACTATATGTCTTCTAAAGGAGTTAAAAGGAAAAATATTACTTCTGCCTCTGACATTGAACAATTACAGCAACGTTGTGAGCAATTAAAACCTGGTGTCGTTTTTATTAATGAAGATTGCTTTATTCATGAACCTGACTCCAGTGAGCGTATCCGCAGTATTATTATGCAGCACCCTGAGACCCTGTTTTTTATCTTTATGGCGATCAGCAATATCCATTTTGAGGAATATCTCTACGTTCGTAAGAACCTGATTATTACATCAAAATCGATAAAAACATCTACATTAGACTCGCTGCTGAGTACGTATTTGCAAAAGAAACTTAATCAATCTCCACGTATTTCCTCCGGGTTGGACATCCATCCTTTAACCCTGAGTCAGACTGAATCAAATATGTTGAAAATGTGGATGTCAGGTCATGACACCATTCAGATTTCCGACAAAATGCAAATAAAAGCAAAAACGGTTTCGTCACATAAAGGTAATATTAAACGCAAAATCAAAACCCATAATAAACAAGTTATCTATCATGTGGTGCGATTAACCGATAATGTTACCTCGGGCATTTATGTCAATGTGAGATAATAACACAGCTAAAACAACCGACCTTTATGGTCGGTTGTTTGTATTAAATTGCGAGCCAGATCTCACTTAACTGCCTAATCCTTTCTCAGAAATTGCCGATGTTAGCTCTATAACAACATCTTTATGAGAGCAAGGATATGAACACAGCGCAGGTGATTGATGGGCAATATAAACCGGGCATTTGGCAAAACACCCGACTCGTTCCCCTGTTTAGTATGATTTTTGGCTGCATTCTGTTGCTGTTCGCACTCTGTATCGGCCTCGCCAGCTATTTTCTTATTCAAAGTAACCAGTCTCTGCAAAATGCCACCGAAGAGATTCAGGTGCGCATGGGAATCTCCAACAGTTCAAATCATCTACGGACCGCACGGCTAGCGATAATCCAGGCGGGAGCAGCGGCGCGTATTGGTGAAATGGATACGTTTCGCGCTAACGTTGCGGCAACCGAGGCACGTATTCAGCAAGCGAAAGCGGGCTTTAAGCTATATATGAACCGTAAAGTGAAGACGCCAGCCGATATAGCGCTGGATGCGGCTTTAACTACACGTTTCACTGAATACGTTGATAAGGGCCTGATGCCGATGATTAACGCGGGCAAACAAGGCAGTTTTGAAGGCATTATCGCGCACGAAACGGACGTCACGCGTAAGCTCGATGCCGCTTATAATGATGTTCTGCTGAAAGCCATCAAGATTCGTACCGATCGGGCGCAGGCGATTAATGTCGATGCGGAGCATCAGTCGCGTATCGGCTTTATTGCCATGGCAGTCGCCTTCTCTGCCGCACTGGTATTGGTACTGTTGACCTTCGTCTTTCTTCGTCGGGTGGTGATTAATCCGCTTCGTCAGTCTGTGACACGCATTGAGCGCATCGCGCAGGGAGACTTGACCGCCCCTGCCCTGCCGCATGGTCGCAGTGAAATTGGTTCGTTGATTCATAATCTGCAACTGATGCAAGCGGCGCTGGTCAAAACCGTCGGCACGGTACGTGAAGGTGCTGTCGCGATTTATCAGGGCTCAAGTGAAATCTCAGCAGGCAATACCGATCTTTCATCACGTACCGAACAGCAAGCTGCGGCGCTGGAGCAAACTGCTGCCAGCATGGAGCAGTTAACAGCAACGGTAAAACAGAATGCCGAGAATGCGCATCATGCCAGCCAGCTGGCAGCCGATGCTTCCGGTAAAGCGCGTAGCGGTGGCAACCGGGTGAACGGCGTAGTAAAAACCATGACCGATATCTCCGGCAGTTCGAAGAAGATTGCTGAGATCACTAATGTTATTAACAGCATTGCCTTCCAGACCAATATTCTGGCATTGAACGCTGCTGTAGAAGCAGCGCGAGCCGGTGAGCAAGGCCGTGGCTTTGCCGTTGTCGCCAGCGAAGTGCGCAGCCTGGCCCAGCGTAGTGCACAGGCGGCAAAAGAGATTGAGACCCTGATTGCCGAGTCGGTTACGCTTATTAATGATGGTTCACAGCAGGTCGGCGAAGCGGGCACCACCATGGGCGAAATCGTTGAGGCGGTGCGCCGGGTGACCGACATCATGGCCGAGATTGCCGCCGCCTCGGACGAGCAAAGCCGTGGCATTCAACAGGTGAGTCAGGCCGTTACAGAGATGGATAACGTGACGCAGCAGAATGCAGCGCTGGTAGAAGAAGCGTCAGCGGCGGCCTCTTCCCTGGAAGATCAGGCGGGCAAACTGACACAGGCCGTTTCAGCCTTCCGCCTGCATGAAACGCCGCTACCAAAAGACGTTGTAAGTACGCCTGTACCTGCGTTGGAATCCTCTCATTTAACGCCGCGTCCGGCGCTGGCTTCAGCTAATGACAACTGGGAAACGTTTTAAGGCGCTATCGGAACAGTGAAAAGCATGGCTTCCAACGGCTTCATAGATAGCCTGACCGGTTAAAAGAAGCGCGAGCAGCTGAGGAAAATGACAGATGAGCCGGTAAAAAACGGATAACGTTCACATCCGCCATTCAAAGACAAAGCGCCTGATGCGGTTTATCAGGCGTTTTACAGGTAAAAACGTCAGGTACAGCATCGTGCGCTCAGGCTGATTCAAAAGGCTCGACGAAAATGCCGTCCGCATGTTCAGTTTCGTTGAAAAACCAGATCCCCAATGGATAATCATCTAACGCCACCAGAAACATAGTACCTTCGTTAAACGGCTCAACGGCAAGAATGACCCCAACACGACGTGGGCCACCATCGGTTTTTACCGTGACACGGTCACTTACTTTCATTCTCGTTTCTCCCGATAACGCTTTGTGGCACAGTTTAAACCAATAGCAGCCATGATCCAGAGTTTAGCGACGTGCAATAACCCAGACGGCATGTACGATGCCGGGAATATAGCCACATAGCGTTAACAAAATGTTCAGCCAGAAGGCTCCGCCAAAACCCACCTGCATGAATACGCCTAGCGGCGGCAGTAAAATAGCGATAATGATACGAATAATATCCATAAGTCTCTCCTTGAGACGTTGATAAAAAACAGCTTTATCGTTAACTTTAGTCATTTCTGCTGCTTTTAAAGAAAAAGCAGGTAAAGATGAGTCAATGCGGATTTTTCACTTTCTTAACGTTTATCAACAAGACTTCTGACGCAAAGACCTTTTACACTTCTCAGCACTGCACTAACCCCAAAGGCGCAGTCAACCTAAAAGTAACAAGGATTTTTGCCCGCGCAGCGCGGGCTTTTTTTTGCCTGTCTTCCCGCCCCTTATCCTTTTCCCGTCTCAGTCTATACTCAAATATCCTCTCGTCTTCAGGAGGCAGACTATGACAACGGCAAAAGAGTACAGCGACAATGCGCAGCGGGAAGTGAATATTGACGTGGACGCGTTGTTAGAAGCCATTCAGGCGAAAATAGCCGGTGACGTACGCGACGCTATAGCACCAGAACAGCCGCATCGGCTAACCGTGGAGGGTAAACGCGTCAAAACCTATACCGAACTGGCTGACGCGTTTGAACTGGATATTCGCGACTACGCTATTAGCGAAGTGAACCATTGAGTGGATTAGCAAAAAAATACCCGGCTGAGTGGCCGGGTAAAAAATTCAATTCGTTACATCAGGAAATTCTTAACACCTTTGCAGATTACGCTTCCCCTGTCTTAAGACAAGTCTCAACCCTGCGCGATTCTACTGCGTAGCGGCTATTCTGATGGCATGTATCACTGAAAAAACCTTGCGCATCAAGCCTTAAAGCCATGCTAAAACCATGCAGCAAAGATGAACTATCCGTTGCGTTTTAAGATTACTCCTGGAAGTTCACGGGTTAAGCATAAGAAAAAAATGTGACATAGATTCAACTATAATATTGAAAAATCGCTACTTTAGCGGCGAACGTGACGAAAGGAGCCAAATGATGCCCACGCTTCAACAGCCACTTATCGTTGTGACCGATCTTGATGGTTCTTTACTTGATCACCACAGCTATCGCTGGGACGCGGCCGAGGAGTGGCTTGAGCTGCTGCAGCAACACAATATTCCGCTGGTAATCTGTTCGAGTAAAACGGTGGCCGAAATTCTGCCGCTGCAAAAGAAACTCGGTATTGACGACGCTCCGTTTATTGCTGAGAACGGCGCGTTGGTTCAGCTTGATCCAACCGAGCGTATGCGCATTCCGGCTGACAGCATAGCTTATGCAGCGCTGTGCCAGACGTTATCGGTATTGCAAAGCAAATATCGTTTTACCGGCTTCCATGATTTTACCGACCGCGACGTCTCTGCCATGACCGGATTAAGCGAAGCCGATGCGGCATTATCCCGCCAGCGCGACGCCTCAGAAGTGTTGGTATGGCGCGACAGCGAAGAAGCCTTTGAAGCCTTTCGCGCAGAACTGGCCGCACTCAACCTGACGCTGACCCAGGGCGGTCGTTTTTGGCACGTGATGCCCGCAGGCAGCGGTAAAGGCGAAGCGCTACGCTGGCTTTTGCATCAGCTTGAAGGTGAACCGCGTATCACTGTCGGGCTTGGCGATGGCCCTAACGACGGTCCCATGCTGGACACCGTTGATTACGCAGTGGTGATCAAGGGATACAGCAAAACGCCAGTCAGCCTGCAGCGTCAGGATCTCTCTCACATTTATCACACTACGCATTACGGCCCCGAGGGCTGGTGTGAAGGTCTGGATTATTTTCTTACTTAGCCCTGATTAGCGGCAATGGCTGCAAAACGATAAGGATAATGCGATGAGTGACTTTTATCAGAATGGCGTAATAACCAATTTCCATAACCTCACCCACCGCAGCGTGACATCGCTGGAAAAAGAGCTGGTGCGTTTTTCCCGTAAACGGAAAATGGGTTTAATATTGCCGTCGCTGTTTTCGGAGCTTGAAGGGCCGGCATTGAGCAATATTGTCGATGAACTGGCTCAGGTTCCTTATCTCAATGAGATTGTTATTGGTCTGGACCGTGCCGATCGCGAACAGTTTCTTTATGCCCGCGAGTTTTTCTCTCGCCTGCCACAGCGTCACCGCATTTTGTGGAACGATGGTCCCCGCCTGAAAGCGATTGATGCCGAATTAGATAAAGAAGGATTATCACCGAGCCAGCCCGGCAAAGGTCGTAACGTATGGTTCTGTACCGGCTATACGCTGGCGTCCGATCGCACCAGCTGCGTGGCGCTACACGATTGTGATATTGTCACCTACGAACGCGGTATGCTGGCGCGCCTGCTTTATCCCCTGGCAAATCCCTCATTCCAGTATGAGTTTTGTAAAGGCTTCTATGCCCGGGTAGCTGACGGTAAGTTAAATGGTCGTGTCGGACGCTTGCTGGTAGGCCCGCTGCTGCGTTCGCTGCAAAAAGTTTACGGTCACTCCGAGTATATTGAATATCTTTCCAGCTTCCGCTATCCGCTCTCGGGTGAATTTGCTATGCGTACTCACGTGCTGAACGGCATCAAAATTCCGGGTGACTGGGGACTGGAGATTGGTGTGCTGTCGGAGATTTACCGTAACTACACGACCCGGCAAATTTGTCAGGTAGAAATTGCGGATAATTACGATCATAAGCATCAGCCGCTGGCTGAAGATGATGGTACCGGCGGGTTAAAACGTATGAGCAATGACATCGTAAAGTCACTGCTGCGTAAGCTTGCCACTATGGGCGTGCCGCTAACCAGCGATTCGTTCCGCGTCCTGAAAGCCACCTATTACCGCAATGCGCTTGATATGATGGAAATCTACAATCACGAAGCCACGATGAACGGTCTGAAATTCGAACAGCACGTTGAAGAAGCGGCGGTAGAGATGTTTACGCAGTCGATTCTCGAAGCGGGCCAGGCGTTTATTGAACGCCCAAACGACAAGCCATTTATTCCGAGCTGGAGTCGCGTTCAGTCTGCTTTCCCGGACATTCTACAGCGCATTTATCAGGCTGTTGAAGACGATAACGAAGGCAACGTTTAATGCCGACGCGGAAGCGGCCTGGGGTTTTCCAGCGAAAACCTGCGGTCCGCTTCCGTTTCCGACTGCCTGTAATAACGCAAGGCTGTCTTAACTCGCCCTCTGTTGAGGCGGCGTCGAATGACTGAGTTCGTCAGAACGGAAGGCTTCACTTCGTACCGCGTAACCGTCATACCAACGGCACTCTACCATGCCGCTGGCATGGCCGGTTACTACCATCATTTGTCCGTCTTCCTTATGCTGAACCTCATCACTGATTGCAAAAACCATGCTGCCCCCTCCTGAATGATTTTAATTAGACCGTTTTCTTTATAGCAGGAGAAAAAGAGTCTTGCCTGTTATGGCGCGCAGAAAATTGGCAAATTCAGAATTAAGCAGAAGGAAATATTGAAAATAAAAAAAGCGGATAAAAATTATTATCCGCTTTGAGGAAACATTACCCTGTTATATTAAATTTTGCAGCCTTCGCAATCGGCTTCGTCACCGAGATCGTCAGGCACTTCGCTGGCCTTCTTTTCCGCTTTGGCTTCAGCCTGCTCAAGCTGTGCATCAATATCAAATTCAAACATCTCATCCATTTTTCTGCTCCCGTTACGCAATTTCAGCGCGCTTTATACCGATTTCCCGCGCAGCTTCGCAATCAGATTCACACCTAACAGCACGATCGACCCAATGATAAAGCCGAGCACTAAATTGGCACCATTACTGAGTAAGGAGGAAATCAGCCCGCTAAAATCCGCGGTTACGGCTTCAATCAAATGGTGTAGCGGCGTAATACCATGGACCACAATGTTGCCGCCCACCAGAAACATCGCAATGGTGCCTACTACCGACAAAATTTTCATCAGCCAGGGGGCAGTCGCCAACAAAAAGCCGCCTACGTCCTGCGCCACGCTGGAGGATTTTTCTCGCAGCCAGTAACCAAAATCATCAATCTTCACGATGGCCGCCACAATGCCATAAACGCCGATGGTAACAAGAATGGCAATACCCGCCAGAATAATCACCTGATTCAGTAAGGGTGCCTTTGATACGATACCGAGCGTGATAGCAACGATCTCTGCCGACAAAATAAAATCGGTACGGATTGCGCCCTTCACCTTCTTTTGCTCATACTCGCGCGGGTTCTGCGTTGATAGCTTATCCAGACGTTGCTGACGCGCTTCAGGCGAATTTTGCTGTTTATCGTGTTGCAGGCTATGCAGTACTTTCTCTACGCCTTCATAGCAAAGATAAGCGCCGCCAATCATCAACAATGGCGTAATCAGCCAGGGAGCAAACGCTGAAATCACCAGCGCCAGCGGCACCAGAATCAGCTTATTAAGAAAAGAGCCTTTGGCGACACCCCACACGACCGGCAATTCGCGATTGGCTTTCACGCCGGCGACTTGCTGAGCATTCAACGACAGATCATCGCCTAACACACTCGCCGTTTTTTTTGCCGCCACTTTTCCCATGACAGAAATATCATCCAGGAGGGTGGCAATATCATCAAGCAAGGTCAGTAAACTTGTTCCTGCCAAAATGCACTCCTTATGCCGGTCTATTCCGGTTCGTTATGCTGACAACGCGGGCAACGCTCAATTTCAGCCACCGTCATTTCGGCGATGCCCTCACAATCCCACTCTACGCGTACCACTTGCCCTGCCTGTGTCTCTGCATGCAGATACTTACTCACCGGGCTCTCTGTTAACCCCGTAATCTCCTCCGTGGCCACAAGCGTAGCGCCTACATAAATCCGCGCTGTCGCTTTGGTGTTTACCATGCGCTCATCGCGTATCTGATAAAGGCGTTTAACGGTCAGTTTGATGCTGCTCATTGCAGGCTCCCGGTCACGGAGAAAGCAGAGATCTAACCAATTATGTTGCTGATTGGCAAGGCTACCAACTCAGGGCGCCCGATAATGATGAATACCCTGGTGATCGATTTCGGCGCTGTCGTTCATTACCAGCAGCCACTCTTCTACTCTTTCCTGTAAATCTTCATCGCTCAGACGCAGCTTTCCGCGCAACGCGCATTCCCACACAATCAGCACTTTCCAGCCGCCCTCCTGTAGCTGTTTAACATAGCGTTGATCACGTTCAACGTTGCTGTTGATTTTGCCCGTCCAGAACTCTGTGCGGGTGGCAGGAATTTTAAACAGATAGCAGTGATGACGGTGCCAGAAACAGCCATGAACGAAAATGATTGCCTGCTGCTCCAGCAGCACAAAATCAGGCCGTCCCGGCAGATTCTTATCCTGTACGCGATAGGTGAACCCACGATCTTTGAGCAATAACGCGATGCGTTGCTCAATTGAGGTGTCCTGCTGGCGGATAGCGCGCATATTTTTACTGCGTATGTCGCTGGAGTGAACATCGGCCATGGCGTCTCCTTTCTTAGCTGGTCCTTCAACTTTAGTCGGAAAAGCGAAAGCGATTCAGTAAACGTCAAAAGATGATGAATAAGCGCCAGGTAATCCGTCAAAGCGTAGCCTGGAGAAAACCCGCTGCTTAAAATGTGGCTTAACGGCCCGTTTACTGGGTCGGTATTATGGACGCTGAGCGCCTGATTAGGCAGGCTGACCCCTTCCACCAATTTCCTCATCGCGTCAGGAGTGTTAGCATAGGCGCTTCACTGTTAAGGAAAAATGCATGCACGCCGATGACGCCGCCGCGATCGCTGACCCTCTTCTTTCGCCTGTCCCACACGCCGATGAATCCGCCCTGTTAACCCAGGTGCTGGCGATCTATTCCGTACGCGATCTCGTGGCGCGTCTGCATCACGCAGGCTATCAGGACTGGACGCCCCCACAGCTTAATCGCATACGTCAGGGTAAGACTGCGCTGCCATCCCTTTCTGCCGGTGAAATGGCTTTGTTCCATAGCCTACTACCCACACGACCCGCACATTATACTGCGCCAGCGTTCCGCTTTATCGATCTGTTTGCCGGTATTGGCGGCATTCGCCGCGGGTTCGACGCAATCGGCGGTAAATGTGTGTTCACCAGCGAATGGAATAAAGAAGCGGTTCGCACTTATCGGGCAAATCACTACAGCGATCCGCTGGAACATACTTTTAACAGCGATATTCGCCAGATTACACAACCCGCCGATCTGTCCGGTGACGAAGCGATTTATCGCTATATTGATGCGGCGATCCCCGATCACCAGGTTCTGCTGGCTGGTTTCCCTTGTCAGCCCTTTTCGCTGGCGGGCGTAAGTAAAAAAAATGCGCTAGGCCGTGCGCACGGCTTTGAATGTCAGGTACAAGGCACGTTGTTTTTCGACGTAGCACGTATTCTGGCAGCGAAAAAGCCGCCGTTTTTTGTGCTGGAAAACGTCAAAAATTTAAAAAGTCATGACAAAGGCCGCACCTTCGCCATCATCATGGAAACGCTGGATGCGCTTGGATATGACGTTGCCGATGCGGAGGCTGATGCGCCTGACGTCAAAATTATTGATGCACGCCACTTCCTGCCCCAGCATCGTGAACGTATCGTCCTGGTGGGCATTCGTCGTGACATTGCAGGCAGTAAAACTTTTACGCTACGCGATATTCGTCAGCACTTTCCGTCACAGGTTCCCAGCCTGCAAAGCCTGCTGGAGACGCAGCCAGATGAGAAATACATCCTTTCTCCGCAGCTTTGGCGCTATCTGTATGAATATGCGAAAAAACACAAAGCGAAAGGCAATGGTTTTGGTTTTGGTCTCAACGATCCGCGTAATCTTCACGGTTGTGTGCGCACGCTATCGGCGCGCTATTACAAAGATGGCTCCGAAATTCTGATCGATCGCGGCTGGGATAGTGTGATCGGTGAAGCGGATTTTCACGACGCGGCGAATATGGCGCGTCGACCCCGCCGCCTTTCGCCCCGTGAATGCGCACGCCTGATGGGTTTTGACGTGCCGGGCAGCGAACCGTTTCGCATTCCGGTATCAGATACCCAGGCTTATAAACAGTTTGGTAATTCTGTGGTGGTGCCAGTATTTGCAGCGGTGGCCCAGTTGTTATTACCCTATATTCGCAACCTGAAACGCTAATTTCTATTCTTAATTTCCGTCAGGAAACACGATTCTGCTGTTTTCCCGCTTAACGGCGGGACTGTCACAAAGACGTCACGCAACCCGCTAATACTGCTGTTTTTATTTTTTGGGTTGGGCGATGTCTATCTTCACTTTATTACCGCTGCGTGTCCGTAAACCGCTGAATTATCCCTCTCTACCCGCCTGGCTGACCAGCCTGCGCGGCAACTTTGTTCTGTTCGTGGTGCTGTTTTGCCTGTTGCAGTCACTCGGTATTGTGCTGCTTACCGCACAGGTTGATCACACTAAAACCAGTCTGACCCAGGCCAGTGCACTGCGTGAACGTCTGGCCCTGCTGGATCGCGCGCGCATGGCGCTGCTCACCGCCAGCGACAACAGTCACCGTGCTGGGATTTATTTAATGCAAGACCAGCAAAGCGGTTCGGTAGACAGCTGGAAAAGCCTGGCAGATACCGCTGTAGCGTCATTAAATCAGGCTGAACAGCTTTTTGCCCGGTATCACGCTGAAGCAAACGGGGATTTACATCAGAGTTTTGCGCTGCTGACTCAGGGCCTGAATGAGCAGCTGAAAGGCTTAGCCGCCAGCAATATTGACGCTTTTTTTATGGTGCCAATGCAGGCGTATCAGCAACAATTCAATGACGCCTGGTTTAGCGAAATTACACAGGCGAATAAAAAGCTCAGTGCAGTGAATCACACTACGCTGACGACCTTAACCGATAGCCGCAAACTCTCCCTGCTGGTCACGGCTCTACTGTTCAGCTTGCTGCTGGTGGGCGGTATTTTGCTTTTTCATGGGGTGATTACGCCGCTACGCCAGGCAAGTTGTCAGTTGCAGGACATCGCCACCGGCGACCTGATCCCGTCATGTACGCCAGCGCGTATACAGTCGCGCGAGACGCTGCAACTGTTTAATGCGATGGAAGAGATGCGTCAAGGACTGCGCCATATCGTCAGTGAAATCAATACAATTGCTGCCAGCGTCGCAGCCGGGGCCAGTGAAATGCAGCAGCATAATGCGCAGGCTAGCGAGCAACACAAAACGCAAAACGCCAGCTTCAGTCATTTGTCTCAGCGCCTGCATCGTGTTTCACAAGAGGTAGAAACCAGCGCTAACGTCTCGCTGCAAGCCACACAGCAGGTTCAGGCTGCGGACTCCCTGGTGCAAAAATGCACACGTCAGGTTGAGGAGATGGAAACTCAGATGCGGCACATTGTCGATGCGTCCGGAAATATTGCTGGCATTGTAGAGATGCTGGATGGCTTGTCATTACAAACCCGGCTGCTGGCGTTGAATGCCGCAATTGAATCCGCTCATGCAGGTGTTTATGGCCGCAGCTTTTCGGTTGTGGCGAAGGAAATCGGTTTGCTGTCAAATAAAAGCGGCCATTCTACCCGCCAGATTAACGGGCTGATTCAACATACTCAGCAGCATGTCAGTCAGGGCTTTAACAAAGTAAAATCGCTGGAAACGCTCTTTGGGCAAATTAGTCAGGCGGTGAGCGCGGTAGTGACGCAGCTTGATAATTTGCAGCATAACGCTAAAGCTCAGAGCAATCGCGTCAGCCATATTGCTGCTGAAGTGGTGGCGCTCGACAGGCAATTGCAGACTAATGAAGAGTTGAGTCGCCAGCAGCAGCGCGCTGCCGATTCACTGCAATTGCAGGCGTCACGGCTGGGGGAAAGTGTACAGCAATTCCGCATTCGTCCAGCGTAACGCCATAACCTTTGTTCGGAAATCAAACCCGAAAAAAACCCGTCAAAGCGACGGGTTTTTATTCTCCGCTATTTCTTCTTCTTGCCCTGCTTTTTCAGCAGGGTACGAAGTTGTTTTACTTCTGCTGAAGTCAGCAGGCTGGGTACATCTTCTTCAGTGCCTTGATTATCAATGGCCGGATGCTGCTGGGTTTGCAGGCTAGCCTGCAGGCGTTGAACAATTTCCTGGCTCATTGAAATTTGATTTTCAAGCGCCAGTTGTTTGATATGCTCTTTGAGCGCAGGTTCTATTTTAATCGTCAAATTAACAGTTTCGGTCATTTCGTTACTCCCTTTTATTATGCGTACCACGCTACCGGATGACCGTTTCGATTAACATACTGTCATAAAAATTTAATATTAAGCGTTTAAGGGAGAGAAATCGCGTAACACCGACTCATCCAGACTGGTTAAATTGCCCTGCAATTCAGCGCACAGCTTCGCCATGTAACGCACCAGGAAATCAGCATTGTATTCAGCCAGGGTTCGCCCGGCTGCGGTTTGCATACTGTCTGGCAAACGCAGCAGTTTTTTCTGGAAGTGATCTAACGTCCATTGTATGTCGTTGAGTTCCCGCGTTTTGCCTAACGGATCGTCATTATCAAACAATGGCCGGTTCAGTGCGCCCGCCGTGTAAAACACCCGTGCCAGACCAATCGCGCCTAAAGACTCCAGACGATCGGCATCCTGGACAATTTTTGCTTCCAGCGTTTCCGGTGTAATTGCTGCGCTAAAGCTGTGTGCTTTTACGGCGTGTGCAACGGCATCAATTAACCCGGCAGGGAAATCGATAAAATCCTGCTGCAAAATTCGCTGCGTCTCTTTCGCTGCATAAGTCGAGGCCAGATGACGCTCAGGATGATTTTTCGGCAAATTAACCACGTCTTGAAAATAACATGCAGTCAATACCACCAGCGGGTTGGCCTCGCTGCCCGCCATAATGCGTTGTGCGCTCATCCATACACGTCGCAGATGGGCAATATCGTGGGCACCGTCATCATGGATCCAGTTAAGTTGAAACCAGCTTTCAAAGCGGGATTGCCAAAGTGTGAGTGACATATTCCATCTCCCTGTAATGATTAATGCGCGAACCTCCCAAAGATAAAGGTGCGCGAACGGCAAGCCATCATAGCGACTGGCTAATGACACTTTTTTACAGTGCTGTGGAAAAGAGCGACGCTGCCAGAAATGCGGGCAGGAAAGTGAGGTTACAATTATTTATATAGCACCGCTTACGCCTCATCGCCGTAAATCCCACCTTTTTCAGCACTTCCTTAAGCAATTGGGCTTAGGTAAATAAGATTAATATTAATAGTGCTTATCGACATGATGCTTTATCCAGGAATCACATTTTCCGCATAAATAAGCCGGTACTAGCACGAAATGCGCTTATAATCCTAGGTTAATCCGTCTTAAAAGCCCGCCACAATTGCCGGTTTTACGTACTATAGCCGGGTAATTAGCCGTTTTCGTCTGCTTTGCCAGAAAGTTGTGGTTCGTTTTTTGCTTTTTGGAATTTTTTACCTGCAAAATAGGCGATGGTAGTTTGATAATAAGGCGACAAATTATTAAGAAAAGTGATATATACGCTTTATCCTGGAGCGTTTTTAGCCATGATCGTTTATAGCAGTAACCGGGTTCTACTTATAAAAGAGGTACTCCATGAAAGAACGACCGATTCTTTTTTCTGAACAACGGGTTCGAGCCCTGTTGGTTGGTCAGCAAACGCAAACCCGGCGCATAATGAAGCCACAAACTTTTGGTCCTGGACAGGATCATCATGAAGGCGTACATGCTTTTGATGTCAGTGCAAACCATTTGCATGGTTACAAAATGATGTCGATGGCTGACATCAGTTATCAATGCCCTTATGGCAAACCCGGCGATATTTTATGGGTACGGGAAACCTGGCGTGGGCCGATTGTGCCTGAATGCGATCTGGCTGAATACGAGCGCGATCCTACACCGTTTCGCCTGCCCGCCTTTTGTCAGTATCGTGCCGACAGCAATGAATTAGGCCAGCACTCAATGAACAGCCCCGAAGGCGAGCAGTTTGGCTGGCAAACCGCCATTCATATGCCGCGCTGGGCGAGCCGCATTAATCTTGAGATCACAGATGTACGCGCTGAAAAGATTCAGGACATCAGTGAAGATGACATCATGGCCGAAGGCGTACAGACCGATTCGCACTTCCTTAATAACTTCTTCACCATGAACATGGACTCCGAGTCACCCAAAGAGGCCTACCGCAAAGCATGGCAAAAACAGTACGGCGCGACCAGCTGGGAAGTCAATCCCTGGGTCTGGGTCGTTGAGTTTCACCGCATTGACAGAGGCTAATTAAGCGCGCTTTGCGGGCGAAATCACAGACATGCCCGCTGCAAAGCGGTTGAATAGTTTTCCTGAGCCTGTCGCCAATCAAACCCTGCCAGCATGATGTTTCGATGCTGGCATTTTTATTTTTGCCGCGTCAGGATAGCGTGACCCTCTGATTCTGAGCGAGTGCTGTGATGTTTAACTGGCCCTGGAAAACACATGTAGAGCCATCTTTAGCTGCATTGCCGTGGCAGCAAGGTTTGGCACAACCGATCTTTACCCTCCTTACTGATGATGAGCGGCGTGCGTTAGTGCTGTTGGCGCAGCGTTTTTTATCGCAGAAAAAACTGGTGCCGCTGGATGGTGTGCAACTCGACGAACTGCATAAGTTGCGCATTGCCCTGCTGTTTTGTTTACCGGTGGTAAAGTTAGGATTCGACTGGCTGGACGGCTTTCATGACGTGCTGATCTATCCTGGCCCCTTTTTAACTGAAGATAACTGGCAGGATGAAGCGGGACTTGTGCACAATGCTCCTGCGGTACAGGCTGGCCAAAGCTGGACGCAAGGTCCGGTGGTGCTCAACATGTCAGATATTCAGGACTCGTTTGACCTTTCCGGCTATAACCTGGTGATTCACGAAGTGGCGCATAAGCTGGATGCACGCGGTAGCGGCTATACCAGCGGTATTCCGATGATGCCTCTGCGCGAGGTCGCGTTATGGGAAAGAGACTTACGTGCAGCCATGGATGAGATCACCAGTGAAGTTGAACTGGTCGGCGAACAGGCCTCAAGTATCGATCCTTATGCCGCCAGCGATCCCGCTGAGTGTTTTGCTGTGCTGTCCGAATATTTTTTCAGCGCACCTGATCTGCTGGTCGAGCGTTTTCCTGTTATGTATCAGCACTTACAGCGCTTTTATCAACAAGATCCATTAACGCGCATGATGGCAATCTCGTCAGAATCTGCTTAAATCGCGATCGCTTTGCGTTAAAGCTAGCCAGTTGAATGATAATGTATTTTTTGGAGTTGACACGCTCCTGCGGCGCCGCTAATATTCGCCTCGTTCCAACGATTCCTCTGTAGTTCAGTCGGTAGAACGGCGGACTGTTAATCCGTATGTCACTGGTTCGAGTCCAGTCAGAGGAGCCAATTTAAAGAAACCAGATGTCTACTGACATCTGGTTTTTTGCTTTTTATCAATTAGTTATTCCCTTCCCCATATCTATACACGTCGGTTAAAAACCACTCGAAGTTATAGCCTTTTGCTGGTAAAGCGGGTTCGTTTTTCTTTTTACCAGCATTCGGAGGGAACCCATGCCACTTACTGATACTAAAATAAAACATGCCAGGCCCTCAGAAAAAGCGGTGAAGCTCACAGACGGATTCGGTCTGTATCTGCTGGTACACCCAATGGCTCAAAATACTGGCAGTTAGGCTATCGCTTTGAGGGCAAGCAGAAAGTGTTTTCGATTGGTGTTTACCCCGCCGTTTCTCTTGCTGATGCCAGACAGCGCCGTGATGAAGCCAAAAAGCTGTTAGCTTCCGGAATTGATCCCAGCGCCAAAAAAAGTCTGACAACAAAGCGGTT
Organism: Mixta mediterraneensis; assembly: GCF_014946725.1. Taxonomy (GTDB): domain Bacteria; phylum Pseudomonadota; class Gammaproteobacteria; order Enterobacterales; family Enterobacteriaceae; genus Pantoea; species Pantoea mediterraneensis. The sequence continues at coordinate 7,741 of NZ_JACFXY010000002.1, read as the reverse complement.
CAGGAAAAGCGTAACAACATCCGTGCTTTTAAAACTGTTGCCAGAGGTTGGTTTGTCACTAAAACCACCTGGTCGGAAAATTATCAACGTTCTGTCTGGACGCAACTGGAAACTTACCGCATGAACCATGAACCATCCAGAGATAAAACCATCAGACTGGATAAAGGCAGGAAAACACGATTGTGTGGTCATGCAAATTCACCATCTGGAGTTTGTAAAGTAGTATTTAAAAAGTACAGCAACGACACATAATGTTGACTGGAATAGTAAGCAGTGTTTTTCCCAGAGCGTCCTGATTTTGGTAGATACGAAAATAACGATGACTCATTTGTAAGACAACTAAAAACAGGAAAATAATAAAACACCTGTCTCCTTTCGTGATAAAAATAACACTTTTAATGTTCATCACTTTTATTGTATTATAACAAACCATACCGGTAAAAACATTGCTGCTCCCGAATAACAATTTAAGCTGATATATAGACAACGCTATCTCATTTAAAAATAAATGCAATGAGAAGGCATAACAAAGAGCATGACAAAATACGATAGCTTTGCCCTTACTCAAAATAGAGGCAATAAAATAAGCGGTTACCCCAGGGTTAATACTATGGCAATCTTAGTAAGACGGGCTATGGGCATTTCATAACACGCATGCAAATTATGCGGGATAGCATCCTGGATGGAAAATAGTAAACTCTGGAATAACAATACAATTAATAATATATTTTATTATCTTGACAGTGATAGTTAACAATTAATTATATATTTGATTTATGATCCATACTAAATTAGTTTTTTTGTGAAATTAAACCGGCTGGTTTTTTGAAGGGATTATTAATTCTTTAATTAATTGGATTGTCGCTTTTTGCAACATTGTATGCGGTCGCCGCGTACTTGTAGCAAGCGAAAGACGAGCAAACAAACCATCCTGACCAATGCGTCTAAATTGTACTTCATTGGACTGAGCAAAATTTACGATTGCATTTTTGGGAAGAATTGCGCTACCAAGACCATGCGTCACGAGTTCAAGGATTGTACTTACACCATCAATATCAATAGCATAGGTCGGTGATAAATTACATGCACTCATCGCTTCTTCAAGAAGGAGACGGAACGCATGTTGACGACTAGGCATAACCAGCGGTAGAGATGCAAGTTCCTCTAGAGTCACCACTGTGTTCTGTGCATTATTAATCCGTTCTATGAGAAACAATTCTTCTTCATGAAATATTACAGCTTCTATATCTGGTGATGCATGGTTATGGTATAAAAGTGCTATATCAAGCCTTCCCCTAATCAACAGCTCCTGAATTTGGTTACTCAGTCCTTCAGTCACTGAAATCGTTGCGCCCTGCATTTGAGAGTTGAAGGTTGTGACTAGAGGAAGAGTGAGAAAGCGAGCTAGTGTCGGCGGCAAACCGACACTAATACTTTCATGTCGTATACCCCGCATTTGTTCTAGTTCACTACGTGCCCGATCCAACTGATGCAGAATCCCTCTGGCATGTTCCAGCAGCAGCTTACCGCTTTCGGTGCAATATACACCACGACCATTCCGTATCAATAAACTTTGACCAAGTTCCACCTCTAACTGGCGAATTTGCCGACTTAAAGCTGGTTGTGCAACACCAAGGGTAATCGAGGCTCGAGTAAAACTGCCTAGTTCTGCCACACATATGAAGTATTCTAGCTGTTTAATATCCAACTTTAGATCCATGTTAAATTCGAAAAACACCTGTATCGTAGTTGCCTAAATTAGTTAAGTAAACGAGTGAAAGTGCTAAATTTGATCAAGTGCAGCTGCCTTGCTCCCAATGAGCTGATAATTCTGCCCCGAATATGCTCAGTCATAATCAGGAATAACCGACTTCAGGTTAGTTACATATTCGGATAATCAGCAGATTTTACGGCGAATTCGGACGTGGGTGATTCCCAGTGTAGAATGAGGACACCTCTGGTTAATGTGTATGCACCAGGCTTCGATTTTGCACCTCACTTACTCTAGAGGCATAAACCAGTTCTCATCCAGGCACAGCCGCCGTGACCTGCTTCCCGGTTATTAAACGACCTACGGTGGCATTATTCGTCGGCATTCCTGGCGGGGAGTAGATAAAGATACAGCGTTCGTACACGCATTTATCCAGTATTTTCTAGGCCACTTCGGAGCAGTAAACCATTTTCAGCAACTGTGGCAGAGGACGCATCAGCGCGATACTGTTCAGTTGACCAACGCCGCAGCTTGGGTAGATGTTGCAAGATTAAACCAACCGCAATTGGCAGTGACGTTTAATGTGACAGTTTTTAAAAAGTTCGCCGTCATACGAGAAAGTAATCAGTCCATTGCAGGGGGATAAATATGGTTGCTCGAAAGTGTAGCAGGATTAGGCGCACCGGTAATTGTCGCGTCGTGGGAGAAATTTACAACCTGTACAAATAAGGAACGGATGGAACTAAGAAAATGACATGCTATATTATGAACGCAATCTGTTAATTATATTAATTATTTCACTGCACTTGCTGAGTAAATCATAAAGTGCAGTGAGAGATGCATCATCTTATACTATAGTGAATTGTTTCTATCAAATAGAAGAAATACACCTAAAATGAAAGAATAGCTTGGGTTCCTATTACCCAGGCATCTTTGATTTCGCTCACTCCACCCGGATTTGCTATTAACTGAATATTAGGATTGAAAGTAAACCATGGTGTGACTTTGGCGCTGTAACGTAATTCAGCTGCATATTCTGCGCTTCGCCCGGGCTGATATGCCGGATCATCATAGTCATAGACACCCTTAAGGCTATTAGCAATGCCAGCACGATGAGTTAATCGTTGGTTAATATGCATTTTACTGACGCCAAAACTGATGTAATCCTTCATTCTTGATGAGAAGGGGCCTTTGAAGATAGCTCCAAACTGGGCTTGATAATCTACAGTGGCTGTATCTTTATCGTTGACCGCTAAATGCAAAAATAGTGATAATCCGCGATTTACATCATTTCCAACCGTACTGACTTGCTGCATGAAGTATAAGTACCCGCCATAACGCCCATTGTGTATACGCGCCGGATTATGAGAAATGAGATAAGCATTGCCATTGCTATCGTTTAGTAAATCAGCAGCTTCGGCGCTATTATACCACCCGCCAACTTTATAACTTCCGGGTAGCTTATCCGCTCCCATGATGGTGAGATAACCAAACTCACCAATATACATGTTGCCGGTTCTACCGCTAAGGTTCATTTTAAAGCTCCCCCTACGCGTTAAATAGGAAGGATTGTGCAAAAATGCACCAAACTGAGCATAGTAGGATTTATTGAAGTTTATGCGGATCCGCCCGCCATACTGGCTAACGGGAGCATTATACCATACGCCCGAACCATGACCGGCCAGGGAGCCACATAAGGATAAATTTTGAAAATAACACCCATTATTATCGAAGTCTTCTCCGATAGCCATACGACCAAGTTTAATATCCAAACTATTATCAAACAGCTGTTGTTTGTACCATAATTGACCTATATGCCATGTTTCGCCGCGGCCATAGTTACTCTGCGCACCCGAGCCGACAACCGGCGCGCGTGAATCCTGGATCCTGTCGACGGTAATGTCCCTGCCATTACGCGTGTTGAGTGAAAACACAAATTGGGCATTGCTGATCCCTGCAATCTTCTCTAAATCAAGTTTTGTGCCAAAGGTGTATTGATCGCTGTAGCGGGCTGTTGTATCCGTGCGGTAACCACCTGCAATATTGGATGCCGCCATGGCGGAATAATCAAATGTGAAGTCATATCCCATCTGGGAAAGCGCCGTACGCTCTCCCGCCCAGTCACCTGTCAGGTACTTTCCGGTAGGTGAAAACCAGTCCTCCGCATGGGAAATGGATGGTAGCAGAGCGATAAAAATCAGCAACGTCCTGTATAGACGAAAATCTTTCATGGTGGCCGCCTGTAATTATTATTATTTAAGCCAGTGCTTGATTAACGTTTTTGATTTCAGAATTTAATTTTTTAAAATCAAGTTCTTTTTCCCATGCGGAGACGAGCAGGCATGCTACACCATTCCCCACTAAATTGGTCATGGCAAGACCTGTGCCCATAAATCGGTGAATGCCAAGAATCAAGACCATACCTTGAACGGGTACAATGGGTACGACTAATAATGTACTCGTGAGCATAATAAATGCTGCGCCAGCCACACCGGCGGCCCCTTTAGAGGTCAGCATGCCCACGCCAATAATAATCAACTGGTCCGTCAGGCTTAAATCGATATTCATTGCCTGAGAGATAAATACAACTGCCATTGTCAGATAAAGGTTGGTTCCGTCGAGATTGAAAGAATATCCAGTCGGTATAACCAGCCCAACAATGGTTTTTGAGCATCCCAGCTTTTCCATTTTTACAAGCATTTGTGGTAACACAACTTCTGTAGAACTGGTGCCAAGAACAACCAGCAACTCATCTTTAATGTAATTGATAAATTTAAAGATGTTAACATGGAACAGACGGCAGACCAGGCCCAGTATAACCAGCACGAAAAATAGACATACGAGATAGAATCCGCCCACCAGTTTTGCTAAGGGGCCTAACGAATGCGCTCCATATTGTCCAACGGTAAAAGCGATAGCACCAAAGGCGCCAATTGACGAAAAGCGAGTAATAAGATTTACAATTTTAAAAAAGACTTGTGAGAAGCTCTCTATAAGATTGAATACGGGGCGACCGGCTTCGCCTAATGCACTTAATGCCCAACCAAAAAGGACCGCCAGAAACAGAACGCTCAATATGTTTCCATGCACAAATGCACTGACTACAGTATCGGGAATAATATGCATTAAGAAGCTAACAAGATCAAGATGTTGCCCTTTTTCCACGTAGCCCTGAATCTGAGAAGCATCCAGACTTTCTGGGTTGATATTAAAACCTTTTCCGGGATTTAGGACATGCCCGCCAATTAAGCCAATCAGTAATGCTAATGTAGATATGATTTCAAAATACAAAAGGGCTTTGCCTCCCACGCGCCCAACTTTCTTCATATCTTGCATTCCTGCCACACCTGTTACGATAGAACAGAATATGACAACGCCAATCATCATTTTTATCAGTTTAATAAAAGCGTCTCCCAGAGGAGCCATCTTCACCGCAATAGCAGGCCAAAAAAGCCCTAATATTACCCCCAGTAAAATACCTATAAAAACCTCGAAGTAAATCGTTCGATAAAATGCTTTTTTGGCCCTGCGCATATTGACCTCACTTGTAGGGTTGTAATTTTTATAAAAATAATCAGATTTAGGGATTTTTAATTAAATTTATTAACGGTTAAATTTATCACCCTGATTTCACATTATTGGTAAAATAGTGGCAGTATTATTGTTCCCAATATAATTGCAATGGATTGTTCACCAGTAACTTTTCCTGCAATGCGGCAGTGGTTGCTATAAGCGGAATAAAATCGACCAGTAGTCCATCATCCGGCATATGGGCTTTCAAATTTGGGTGTGGCCAGTCGGTTCCCCATAACACTCTGTCTGGAAAATGTTCAACTATGTATCTGGCGAAGGGAATCACATCTTTATAAGGAGAGCGTTGCTCATTTACAGCTGCTGGACCGGTATGGCTCAGCCTTTCTGGACAGGTGACTTTACACCATATATTTTCATGCTTATATAACATTTTTATAAAAAGCTGAAATTCATCATCCTCAAAGGATTTTGAAACATCGGGACGTCCCATATGATCAATGACAATTTTGGTAGGGATGGAGGTAATGAAATCCCATAATTCGGGAAGATCGGCTATTTCAAAATATATCACTACGTGCCACCCCAAAGGAGCTATTCGATTCGCTATTTCAATTAATTCATCTTTTGGAGTAAAGTCAACAAGGCGTTTAATAAAATTAAACCGTACTGCTCGCACACCAGCTTGATGTAAAGCCTGTAATTCCTCATCGCTAATAGTTCGTCTTACCGTCGCCACACCACGAGCTAACCCCTTTGCCGCATACAGAGCATCTACTAATGCACTATTATCATCTCCGTGACATGTTGCTTGTACAATAACATTACGGCTAAAACCTAACTTATCTCGTAAAGCAAAAAGCTGCTCTTTTGATGCATCACAAGGTGTGTATTTACGTTGTGGCGCATAAGGGAATTCGTTACCGGGACCAAAAATATGACAGTGAGCATCCACCGCACCTTCAGGTAAAACAAAATGTGGAACTGATGGGGCTGGGTGAAAATCAAGCCAGCCAGCGGTTTTAGTAAACTCCATGACAATCTCCTATGAAATAAAAAATAGCACTTACATTAATATTTAAAAAATATATTTTTTCACCTTTATCTTAGCAATTAAAAATATAAATGACACTGATTGCACCATTAATATCAACCCCTTTAAAGTATTCATTTATTTCATGATTTATATGCATCGAAAACGCCGTTTTATTTGTAATTATATAAACCCACCCTTAAACAAAATTTAATTTCATATTCAGGTTGCCGTTTTCTTTGAACACAACACCTAGTTTTATAAGCATTACAAGATAAATGATTTTACGCTACAGGGACGGACGTCTAACTGATATGCCATTATGGTATTTCGTGACGAAGTACAGATATTGATCCCTCTGAAAACAGAGCCAGTATGAACTGAAGTATCCGGTCTTTCTTCCATCTCACAAAGAGACAAATGTCACCAACGATGCAAAACTGATCCAGGGGTTAATCTGCTCCTCTGAATACAGGGGAGCTTATGATCACTTTTGAGATTCGTATGGAAATTAAAGTCCTGCACAAGCGGGGAATGAGTATCCGGGCCATCGCCAGGGAACTCGGTATTTCGCGTAATACTGTTCGCCGCCACCTTAAAGCCAAACCTGAAAAGCCGCAGTATTCATCACGTCTTGCTGCGTCCTCACTGCTCGATGAATACTGTGATTACATATCTAAGCGAATTAGCGATGGGTTACGTGGCGGTACGTGCGGGCATCAAGGTTCGCTTCACAACGGCTGCGGATCTACTGCTGCAGCTGTCAACAGCGCAACGGCAGGGGCGTTATAAAACGACGCTTCTCCACGGAGTAATGACACCAAAGTTACTCATCATAGATGAAATAGGTTATCTGCCGTTCAGCCAGGAGGAAGCAAAGCTGTTCTTCCAGGTCGTAACCAAACGTTACGAAAAGAGCGCGATGATCCTGACGTCTAACCTGCCGTTCGGACAATGGGACCAGACATTCGCAGGAGATGCAGCCCTGACATCAGCGATGCTGGACCGGATCTTACATCACTCACACGTCATACAAATAAAAGGAGAAAGCTATCGACTGAAGCAAAACGGAAGCCGGAGTTATCGCGGAAGCTAATCCTAAATAAACAAGGTGGATCAATATTAGACCGCTGGTGGTGACGGTAAGTGGATCACTTTTTACCCGTTGTTGACACTTACCGCTATTACGGGTGAGAGTGGCAAGAGCAATTTCACACTAGACTCAATAGATGAGGACAGATCGCTATGGGGCGACGGTCTTCAGCCTGCCCATTCCAGCGCCCCAGGTACTGAGGCTTAACCCTATTTCCTGACAGGGGGGAAGCAGACGTGCACTGGCGTGTCGCTACCGATGTAAAACTGGCCCACCTGCCGATGTAAATCTGACCCACCTAGGGTAAAAATGGCAGTTTTAAGGCACTGCCAATGATGACATTGGAGACCAGAGTGGAGATTAGTGTTTTACA